>NZ_CP109406.1:0-81873 GCF_045040375.1 Streptomyces sp. NBC_01520 | reverse complement strand
CCGGAGGAACGACGCACGACCCTACGGGTCGTAAAGACGCTAAAGCCCTACGGGCTTTTAAACAATTCCTCCGGAATTGTTTATGAATTCCTCCGGAATTCATGAGTGAGTGGTGGTCGGGCACGGCCCTGCGCTCCGCGCTGGGCCGGGTGGTGACGGATCGTCGCGTGACGCTCCTTCCGGCTACTCCTACAGGATGAGCCCGCTACGCGGGCTAGCTGGCTACAGGAGGGGGCCGGTTCGGGTGGGGGTGACCCAACGGGTCGGTGGGGTGAACCTCCTGACCGTGCATCACCACCGGGCACCGGGTAGGGACTGGGAATATCGACCACCCCCGCAAGGCCACTCTTCGCTGCCGTGCATCATGATGAATCGCTGGGTAGAGACTGGGATTTTGCGGTACCACCGGCAGGAACTCTGACGCCTGAGGAGAGTGCTTCGAGTGGGCCCGCATCTTCCCCTCTTGATCGGGCGTCACTCGATGCCAAGAAATGCACTCCCGGTGGTTCTTGAATTACCGTCACCATTTCCCTAGAGTTAGATCAGAAGGAAAGGGAGGCAACCTTTTCCTTCTGCCGCGTCACTCACCCAAAATGAGGAGCAAAATCATGGAGATCATTCCCGCGTACATGCACTACTCCGAATTCAACTCGGGCTGGGCCGTGGCTGCTGACGCAATGCGTCTGCTGCTCGCGGAGCTGTCTCCGGGGTCGCACACCATGACCGTGGTGGTCGACGGCGAGAGCCTGACCCTGCCGGACCGTATGACCCTCACCGTGCAGGTGGAGGTGCCCACGGGCGGCGGGCACACCGTGGACCGGGAGGACTGGGAGGCCGTCATGTGCCTGCTGGCGGTCGGCGTGGCTGACGCTGAGCGGGAGGGCCAGATCGTGGTGATCTCCCCGGCCAGCAGCCACGTGACGCGCTCCTGGGACCTCTGGGAGGGCCGGATCACCCCGCTGCCCGTCGTGGCCCTGAGCGCGTAGCCCACGGGTGGTGGTGCGGCCCGCGAGGGCCGCACCACCTGCGCCTCGGCGCCGCCGTCCCTGCCGCAGCACCCGCCCGGGGCGGGCGAGGATTCCGGAGGAATCAGGTCCCAAAACCCGTAGGGTTTCATCGTCTTGACGACCCGTAGGGTCGTGCGCCGTTCCTCCGGAGGAGGACGCGCGCACAATTGTTTTTAGGCTGGCGGGGAATTACTGCAATTGGAATGGGAGGCAACCCGATTTCCAATTTAATTCCCCGCCAGCTGCGCCCACTCACCCGAGCGGAGCGTCTCTATTCTACGCATGGAAAGAGGGGGAATTGATGGAGCCGACCGAAATGGATGCCGGGCTGCGCCATGTCGTCGAGGGGCGTGCGGTCGTGAGTCGTGCGTGGATCGTCGCCTTCACCGGGGCGGGCCGCTCGACCGTGGCCCGGTGGTACGCGCTGCGCCACGAGCAGCCCGAGGAGCGCCGCCACCCGGAGCGGGTGGTCACCATCGACCGGGTCGACTACTACGACCAGGCGGAAGTGCAGCGGTTCTGGGCAGCGCACCAGGAGGCCGTAGGGACGGCGCGGTTGGGCGTCTCCGGGCGCAGGAGCGGTCCCGGGCACGGAGAGCGCGGCGGAGGGCGCCCGGTGTCTGCAGAGCGCGCTCAGGCGGTCGAGGTGGCCCTGGCGGAGCTGCGGCGGGCCGGTGGCTACCAGCGTGGCCTGGCCGCCCGGCTCGCCCGTACGCACGGCGGCGGCGCGAGCACGTGGGAGCGGGCCGTCAACGCCGCCCGGACCACGTACGACGAGGAGCACGAGCACCAGGCGCAGCGGTCGGCCCCGGAGTAGGACCGGCTACGCCCCGTCGTGCCTCCCACGGTCGGCCCGGCGCCCCGCGTCGGGCCGAAGAAGAGGGCCAGCGCAGCGCCGCCCGCTTCCCCATGACCGCCCCCACCACCAGCCACCACACCCACCACCACAGCAGGGCAGACCAGGAGAACAAGGGGAAGTCTGAGCACTCACCAGACGAAAACCGGTGCCTGACCTGCACTTATGCAAGGGTCGGGCGAAATCATGCGCGCCGGATAGTGGACCGGATACCGGTACGGATAGTGGACCGGATAGCGGTACGGATAGCGGTACGGATAGCGCGCCCCTGCCAGGGCCTGCCCGGCGAGCCGGCGCGGCTGCTCCGAGCCCGTCCGTGCAGCGGATCCGGGGAGTGCTCGCGGTGTCGTGTGGCAGGGTGCCGTGGGTCTGGGGCGGGTGGCTGGTGCCCGGTACCGGCTACGGAACACCCGCCCCAGACCTTGCGAGACCGTCCCGGAGCCGCGAGGACGCCCGCGAGGGTGCGGGCGGTGAGGCCGCCGCGGATTCGTCGTGGTGAGTGGCCGCACCTGCTCTGACCTGCGGTGGTGAGTTTTCGGTCCGAAAACTCACCACCGGTCGGGCGTCTACTCACTACGGCCGTGGGGACTCACCAGGAAAACTCACTACGGCCGTGCGGACTCACCAGGAAAACTCACCACCGCAGGTCAGCGGCCTGTCGTGCCGGATCAGTTGGTGTTGACGACCTGGACCTCGCGGATGTCGGCGGTGAACGGGGTCGCGCGGGTCTCGGTGAGCGTCCCGCCGTCGCCGAGGGCGGGGGCGGTCCAGGTGATGGTCCAGGTCGAGGTGGCGGTGCCCTTGTACCGGCTGCCTGGCTCCTCGTAGGAGGGCTGCTCGTAGAGGTGGCCGCAGTCCGGCGACTCGGTGACCTCCCTCGACTTCTTGTACGGGGTACCGGGACCGCGGCAGGTGACGGTGGTGCCGTCGCCCATCGCCCACCGCACCGACGTCACACGGGCGGTGGCGGTGACCGTGACGCCTCCGGCCGTGGCAGAAGCGGACACCGGCCCGGACGTCGACGGGGACGGGGTCACCCACATCCACATCGGCATGCCGATCACGTAGGTCCCCGCGGCGCGGGGGCTGGCGACCCGGGGGCCGTCCAGGCGCATCGAGGCGGCGGCCCGCCGGGCGACGGTCTCGGGGTCGATGGTCGGGGCGGCCGGGCCGGCCTCACCGGTCGGGACGAAGACGACGCCGCCGCGCCCGCTGTCGCACTGGACTTTGTAGACCGCCCCGTCGTCCGGGGTGTGGCCCTTCCACGCCTGATGCCCGGCTGGAGGCGGCGGGTCGTCGACCAGGGTGTACGAGCACTTGTCGGTCGGCTTGCTGCTGCCGGTCGAGGCCGGGTCCGCCCCGGCCGGCCCGGAGCCCGAGGAGCCCGACGAGCCGGAGGAGCCTCCGCCGTCGGCGGCGCAGATGGTGACCAGGACGCCGGAGTTGTCGCAGACGCCGCCACCGGGCCCGTCGGCGTGCGCGGCCGGGGCCAGGGCGACGGCCAGGACCACCGCGGCTGCTGCCGTCGCCGGACGGCTCAGCACGAGCGGCTTCCGTCCGGCTTGTACGCGGTCACCATCCACCGGCCCTCGTCCCACCGCTCCACCGTCGCGGTGGCGATGTAGCGCAGCGGCTGCGCGGTGGGCAAGGGGATCACCTCGCCCGACGGGGTGCGCTCCGCCTTCCACTTCGAGAGGTCGATGCAGTCCTCGACCGTGGCGGTCGGGATCTTGGCCTCCAGGTCGAGCTCGGTCACCTCCGGCTCGTGCCCGAGCTGGCCGGTGCCGATCGTGCCGCTCTTCTTCATGTGGGCCAGGTCCCGCTCGAAGGTCGACAGGGCGTCGAGCGTCGCGTAGTGGTCGAGCTTCGTGCCGTCCGGCGATGCCACCCGGTAGGCCTTCATCTGCTCCACCCACATCGAGGAGTAGACCTCCAGCACCGCGGCTTTCACCGCCGCGTCCGGATCCGCCGGGGACGCCGACACGGCAGGCGCAGCCGAGGACGCCGTCGAGGGGGCCGTGGGCGGCTTCGTGTCGTCGCTGCTGCCACCGCAGCCGGTCAGGCCGAGTAGGAGGCCCACGGCGCCGCACAGCGCCAGTGCGCGTGTGCGGGGCCGTGTCTGTCGAGCCGTCACCAGAGTCCCCCGGGGGTTCGCGATCAGAATCTGATCACCGTAACCGCCTGTCCATGGGCGGTTACATGAATTCAGCCACGCAACGAGCAAACGAACCCCGGGGGCACGGCCGGTCATTACGTGGTGAGGGCGACGACGGCGACCAGGCCCACGACGACCGCGACGAGGACGCCGCCGCCCCCGAACGCAACGGTGAGGGGCTTCTCCAGGCGGGGGTGGCGGTGGGTGACGTAGGCCAGGCCGGCCAGGACGAGGCCGGACACGAGGACCAGGAGCAGCCCGACGAACAGAACGAGGGCGAGGTCGAGGGTGGACACGGCGGATCTCCATTTCGATGGGTGGGTTGGGCGCGGGGCCACAGTCCGCAGTCCCGAACGGCGAATCGAGTTCTCGCGAATTTCCGTTCCGGGGCGCCGCAGAGGGGTCTCTGACGGGGCGTAGGGCGGGTTCGCGGGCGCTTGATGTACCGGTGGTTCGGGGTGGTGGCAGCACGATCGAGGAGGCGTGGGTTAGCGGGTCAAGTCCTGATCGCAGGCACAGCATTGGCCGCCGGGCGGGCCCATTCAAGAAATTCGGGCGACGAGTATCCGGGCGCGATTTTCTTGAATCCGACGCCCTGTACAGGTATGGGAGCCCGGTGGTTGCGGTTGTGCCCACGGGCGGGGCCGGCCGCCGGGAGAATGCCGGGATGAGGATCTACGGGAGTGGGCCGGGCGAGTCCGACATCGAGGTGCCGGGGCACCGGTACGCGGCGCTGATCGGCGGCCCGCTGGACGGGCAGCGCCTCGACGTCACCGGGTGGTCCGCGCAGCAGCTGGTGGACGGCGCGGCACTCATCACCGAGCTCGGTCAGTTCGGGCCGGGCGGGCGGGCCCTGTACGAAGGGCAGCCCGGCGACGCCGCCCGGCTGCACTGGGTCGGCGACACCCCCTGACCCGAGGGTGGGGTACCGAGTAGCTAGGTCCGCAAGGGCGGTCCTGGACGGTGGCGCCTCGCGTATGTGTGCGCGGCACGGGCGGCACGGGACACGCGTGGCACGCGGTGGGGCCGCTCCGAAGGGCCCTGCGGAAGGAAGTTCGCCAGCTCCGGCAGCCCCCGGGCGGGGTGATTCGGCGCCGCGGATTCCCGGCGCGGAGCGGGTGGCAGGTGGGCCGCCCTGAACGCGAGGGCCCTGTGTGGCGATCTGACGGCCTCTCACTCCCGCCCCGAGAAAGCCCTGTACGGCGATCTGCCGGGAGAACAGAGCCGCCCCCGACCTTTGGGGAGGCCGAGGACGGCTACAAAGCGCTCAGAGCGGCGTGCGCGGACGTTGTGGGTGGAGATGGCGGCGGCCACGAACTGGTTGTCCAGGCCGGGGTCACGGCGGCGGCCGCGCAGGACCAGGGCGAGGTGGCGGCGGGCTTCGGCGAGCAGGTGCCGGCGGTGGAAGCGCCCGCCCTCGTTCATCACGAACACCGGTCGCTGCGACGTCGACGGCCTCCAGCGCTATGTCGAACACGGCCCGAAACCCGGGCCCGGATCACGGCGGCCGCGGCACGGGCGTACTCGAGGAGGGGGAGATGCCGTCGGCAGGGACACCCGAGGTGAGAATCGCGCTCTGCTTCCACCGCTCGCGCAGCTGCGCGAGCGAGCGGGCCTTGTCCTTCTTGGGCGGGCGGGTCTTGCGGGCGGCGATTTGCTCCAGCTTGGCGCGGGCGCGCTCGGAGACCACGGGCAGGGACCGCGGCTCGCCGTTGTCGTCGACGGCGGTGACGTACTCGTGGCGGGCACTTCGGGCCCGATATGCCCGTCCCGGCCTCAGGATGTCTCGACGTGGCTGCCCTCTCGGGACGCGCGCTTCGAGCCCCCGTCGACTTCCACGCGCCCCCAGGCTTCTTGACCAGCCGGCGGGCGATATCGGAGCGGACGCCGTCACGGGAGGGATACACCCACCCCACCGGCCTGAGCAGCACGGCGGTGCCAGTGATGGACCACAACCCCCCCGGGGCGGCACCCGGACCCGCTGCCCGCACAGTCACTCACCCGGGTATCCGTACCGACCGTTGCTTATCGGCAGGAATGGCTTTATCCGCTCCTACTATGCGTCTGACGGGTCACCGCGCTCTCCGTGCCGACACTTGAATGGCGAGCAGACCGGGTGACAGTCACATGATCGGCCGGACGGCTCCTGGAAGGAGGGGTTGTCCCGAAAACGGAGCGCGGGCCTCTGATGAGCGCTAGAAGCCGGATTGTGTCGTTCCGCCGCGGGTTTCCTAAGCTGTCTGCCTCTGCTGTCATCAGTTCGCCGGGAAGAGGGTGCGAGCGTGGAACTCGTTGTACAGCTTGACGAGCCTGAGCGGGCAGAAGAGGAGCTGCGATCCCTGTACGCCTGGCTCCTCTCCGATCCCGAGTTCCGGCGCTACGCTCGGCTGTCACTGACCAGCTCACGTGCTCCTGAGCCCGGCGCTCAAGGCGACATGATTGATGTACTGTCGCTGGTCCTCGGGACGGGTCTCAACACCGGAGCCCTCGCTCTGTCCATCGCAACATGGCGTAGCACGCGTCCACGTCAGATCACGGTGACGTTGGAGCGCTCGGATGGCAGATCGGTCACCGTGACCGCTTCCTCGCCCCAGGAAGCTCAGCGGGCGGTGGAATCCCTACTCGACAACGACCCTGGTGACGCTTCCGGTGCAACTTCCTGATCCGGCAACATCGCGGGCGGTTCTCATCGGAGCCAGCCGCTTCGAAACACTGACAGATCTCCTGCCCGTGAAGGCCAGCGTCGAGGAACTGGCGAAGCTGCTGTCGCAACAGCGCTTCTGGGGACTGCCTTCGGAGAACTGCCGCATCGTCTCCGATCCTCGCACTCCCCGTGAGCTGTCCGCGCCCGTTGCGCAGGCAGCCAGTGAGGCCACCGATACTCTGCTGGTCTACTACGGGGGCCACGGACTGCTGGAGGCCAGAACCGGCCTGCTCCACCTAGCGGTGAGCGACAGCCTGGGCCACTCGGTCCACGACACCGCCGCCCCCTACGACTGGATACGCCGGGCCGTCGAGCAAAGCCCAGCCCGACGGCGCGTCGTCATCATCGACTGCTGTTATAGCGCTCGAGCCTTCGGCGTCCAGTCCGCCGAGGCCGACCTGGAGGTCGGGGGAACCTATCTCCTCGCGGCGACCGCTGAAAATGCTGTCGCTCTCGCCCCTCCCACCGAGAGCTTTACCTCCTTTACGGGCGAACTGATCGCCCTCATCGAGAACGGAGTCCAGGACGGAGGGGAATTTCTGGACCTCGACACGATCTATCGCGGCCTCCAGATCACGCTCGGGCTGAAAGGACGGCCCGAACCCCACCGGCTATGCCGTGACGGGCTGGGCGGCGCTCCCTTTCTTCGGAACATTGCTCACACCGACCGGCCATCTCCCTCCTCGCTGACGATCTGGACCTCGGTAGACGACATTTCAGAGGTTTCCGATGATCCAACTGTCGCGGCAGAACTCACCAACCGACTCGTATCCTTGCGTCATGTGACTGATCTGCTCGCAGAGCTCAGCACTGCGAGCAGTCTCGCGAACACGCTACAGACCGCCGCCGACGGCATCGTGGCAGGCCTCGGATACGAGCTGGCCTGTGTCAATCTCGTGCGGCCAGACGGTGACCTCGTCGTCGCCGCCTTCGCGGGCAACGCTGACGCCGAGGCCCGGCTCACCGGCCGCGTCGGCTCCCGCGCCTCCTGGGAGCGCCGCCTTTCCATGGGCGAGGCATGGGACCAGCTGCGGTTCATCCCGCACACAGAAGGCTGGTCTCTGCTCGACGACGACGTACCGCAGTGGCACACCAAGGGCCCCGAGCCCCAGTTCGAGGACGAGTGGCACCCCCTTGACAGGCTCTACGCCCCGATGTACGCCTCCGGGGGCGGACTGGATCTCCTCGGGGTCATATCCGTCGACCGGCCGCGGAACGGCCGCCGTCCCGGGCCCTGGAAACAGCAGTCACTTCAGCTGTACGCCTCTCAGGCCGCCATCGCGATCAGCAACGCTCGCCTCCGAGCGAACATGCAGCGCGCGCTGGTCCGGCTGGAGCGCGAACAGCAGGCGCTGCGGGCCAGCGAGGAGTCCTTCCGCCAGGCCTTCGAGTACGCGCCCAGCGGGATGGCCATCGCCGAGACGGGCGGCGACCAGCACGGCCGGCTACTCCGCAGCAACGACGCTCTCTGCCGGCTGCTCGGCCGCCCCGCCTCCATCCTGCGCCGCTACTCATTCGCTGACCTGGTCCACCCCGAGGACATCGGTACCCTGCTGCGTACCTCGGCCGAAGGTGGCCGGGCCAAGCTGCGGCTCGCACGGCGGGACGGGACCTACCTTTGGGTCTCCCTGCGCAACTCGGTAGTCGCCGACACCGCCGACGGGCCGCGCTTCCTCCTCACCCACGTCGAGCAACTCGACGACGATGAAGCACCCCACCCACCGCGCGCACGAGCAACGGCGCAACAGCGCCATCCACTTACTCAAGGCAGGCCCTGAGAGCATCCCGTGTGAAGGGGCACCTCCAGGCCAGCCCGCGGACTTCGGGCTGGCGCCTAACGGCAGCAGCTTGGTCACCTCGTGACAGCCATGAGCACGACGGCCAGGCAGCGTGAGCAGGGACAGACGTGGCCATCCTGGCTGACGCCCATCTAACGCCACCGCCGCGCCCATTCACAGCCTCCGACAGCCAGCCGGACCACCACCAGGAGCTCCGGCCCAATCCGCAGCGGACGCGGTCGGCGTGGGAAGCTGCGCTGGTCCGGGGCAGACGGCTGGCGTATGGGCCGGTGGCGGAACGGCCGCCCCGGACGATCTTTGCGCAGCCGACTTCATGGCCTCGCCCCGGCAAGACGCTGGCCCCGGACTTCCCCCACCGCACCACGCTGGCCTATCTGAACGCAAAGCCGCACCCGACCCTCGCGCGCCCGCCGGAGGCCACGGCCCGGTCGAACAGACCGTAGTAGAGGGTGCACTCACCGTTCCACCAGTGTCACAGCCGGGGCTGACGCCGGGCCAGGCGGAGCGCTACGAATTGCCCCAGGCCCTCGCCCCGCAGCCTCCCGGCCACCCGGCACGGGGAGCTGGCACGCCTGGAGGCGAAGGCTTTCTTCGCACTCGGCAGCCTGCTCCGCGCACCCGCTCAGCATCGTGCGCCTGCGCCCGGAATCCCCGGGCCTCGCCAGTATTGGTCGAAGCAGTCCACCGGCGTGGCTTTGTCGACGTCACACGACAGCAGTTGTCGACGGCCTCGGGAGGCGCTCGCTGAGCCCGGATCTCGACGTCGCCGAGAACGGGAGGCACCCACCGGCACTCGGCAACGGCGAGACGACGGCCGCCACCTGCGCCCGTAGCCAGCGCTTTTGTCCCGGGCCTCGGAGGGGCGGCAGACGGCGGCTTGCCGGTCGACACCGAGCTGCTGTCCGAAGCCATCGATATTCGACGCGGGAAACGCCTCCCGAACTGCCAGAGAAACGCTGCTCCTCGTCATCGACCGAGCCAACCGGCGTTCGGTGCGGCATAGGTGATAGAACCGAGCATGGATCTGATCGCTTCTGGTGTGGCCTCCGCAGGTATCAAGGCTGCTGGTCGTCCGCTCGGTGCCCTGATAGGCCGATACCCGGCCTACGGGTATCCCCAGCTCGGCAGCAGGGAGGACTGGGCGGGCGCGCTCTCTCATGACCGGGGCGAGGCGGGCCCGTTCGGCGAAGCCTCTACTTAGCAGGCCGACGCCCTGCGCGCGCTGTACACCGCGCGGTGGTGAGTTGTCCCTGACCCACCGGCCCGCTGCCACCGCTCGGCTGCAGGGGGCGCGCGTCCTGCGGGCAACAGGTGCGTGCGTGACCCGGACCGGACGGGTTGTCGGGTGGGACGAGCACCGCACCGACGTTGTCCAGGTCTTCCCGAACCCGCCCACTGCTCTCCGCCGCGGTCCTCGCCGAACTCCATGACGAATGGATCACCTCCCCCCGCCGCTACCCCTCCAACGAGAGCGTGGACGCCTCTACCCCGACGCCCCAACCGTCCTACCCGCTGCGCCGAACGACTGGCCCCTACACCACGACAGGGGACATGACCTGGGACATCACCGACCCGGGCTCGGAACGTGTCAATCGAACGAGTCACCGTCGTCGGATTCCCACATGTAGAAGTGACTGTCGTCCTTGTGCTTCCACTCGGGCCAAAGATTGCGTGTGTTCTCGACCCCGGCACTTCGTGCGGGCAGTCCCTCGTCTCGGAGGAAGGCACCGAGGCAGGCCACGGCGTCGGCGCAGAGATCGATGATGGCGACCCGCCGCTCGCTTCCTGTTCGTGTGTCGTCGGGCGGGGACAGAGGCATGTAGAACGTGTCCTCCCTGACGCGGGTACGCAGCTTGGTGTCTGGGATGCTGTGAAGCAGGACTTGTACCTTCGCAATACGGTCGTGTAGCAAGCGGAGGCGCTGTTGCCACTCGTCTTCGTCGGACGTCCTGGCCTTACGGAAATCGCGATGGATTTCCAGCAGTTCAGTCAGCGCGGCCTCCGCGGCCGCAGCCGCGCGCGCCCTCTGCTGCGCGGTGCGCGCGGAACGCTCCTGTGCCCTGTGGGTCCACCGTCCTGACCAGATGGACAGCGCGCCACCTGTGGCCGTTCCGACAATGCCTGCAACCGCACCGATCCACACCGAGGTACTCATAGAGGCCATCCTCGTAAGCGACCGGAGGGCTGCGGAAGCCCGGTGGCACCGGCTTTGGCAAAAACGTATGGGTAGGCAGTGGATGGGCTCAGAGCCTGCTGCTCTTCCTAGCTGTCGGCGCAGTGGGCACGTCGGCGCGAGCGCGCGGGCGTGCCGGCCCCTGTAGCCATAGCACGATCTACTCGTAATTAGGGCCGCCTCTGTCACCGGCTTCTTCCACTGACGGGTCAGTGGAAGAAGCCGAAGAGGCCGTTCCTCTTGGCTTCCTCCCGGCCTTCGGCCTCCTCGGCTGCGCGGGCCTCGACTTCCTCCCGTTCGCGCCTCTTGCCGCTGGTACAGATGCTGCAGTCGCCGCCCAGGGGCCTGGTCTCCCAGCCGTCGTCGGGCCAGACCTCGCGACCGCAGATCGGACACGGCCACGCCGCTGCCTTCCGCCAGCGCTGGGCTTCCTCCCGCTCCTGGCGCTCGCGTTCCTCCCGGGCGGTGTGCTCGGTGCGGTGTTGCTCTTCGCGGAGGTTGTAGGCGCGGGAGTCGTCTGGGTTGTCGAGGGCGTGCTCGAGGGTTTCGAAGGCGGGGTGTCCGTAGCGCCACCAGACGGGTCCGTGGGGGCCGTGCTGTTGGAGGCGGGTCAGGGTGGTGGCGAGGACGGGGATCGTGCGGGTGTAGTCGCGGTAGCCGTCCTTGGATGCGCGGTCGTAGATGCTGCCCCCGTGCCAGGTGCCTTTCCAGCAGCTGGTGGACAGGTCGCCGATGGCTTTCATGCGGTTCATGGCGGTCTCAGGGCTGACGTTCTTCGCGAAGACCAGGGCCAGCGGCGGGTAGCCGGCCCGGTGGGAGTCGTCCCACAGCGTCGACCAAAACGGCACATCCACGCCCTGATGGTCCTTCACTGTGCGCTGGAAGAACCGGCGGTAGCTCTCGATTTTCCTGGCGACGACGGCGGTGGGTTCGGTGTGGTTGTCGACCTCCACGAACATGACCGGCACCCCGTCCTCCGGCGCCGTCAGGACCGCGTCCGCACGCAGACTCCCCCGCGCCGGGGTCGTGAACGTGCCCGAGACCGGCAGGGGCACCTCGGTCTCCCACCCGCGCAGATGCCCCAGCCCCTGCGGGCGGGCCGGCAGCACCCGGGCCTGCACGGGCACCGAAGCGGTGCGGCGGGTGACGGGTTTCGTGGGCAGGGGCGGGGACTGGCGGAACGCGTCGATCGTGTCCGTGACCGCCAGGGCGTGCGGGGCGCCCGCCTTCGCCGCCTCGCGTGCGGTGCCGCCCATCTCCCGCACCGGACGCCCCACCTCCGTCGCCGCCGACGCCAGGCCGACCGTCGTCAGGTTCCACAGATCCCGCCAGACCGGCCGACCCGACGCCGACATGAACGAGGTCCGGCCCACCGACTCCACCAAGCCGACCGACCGCAGGTCCTTGCATGCGTTACGGACCGTCTGCACGTCCGAGGTTCCCGGCAGTACCAGCTGGCGCAGCTGCTCCGCAGTCGCGACCTTCACGATCCCCAGCGCGAGGAGCACCAGGCCCCGGTTCTTGGCCGTCGACTTGTACGGCCACGCACTCGCCCCACCCATAACGCCGACTCCCTCTCTCCAGCTCACCCGGCGCCTCCTGGTCCCGGGTGCTCCTCCTCGCGGGACAGGGCGACAGCCCGCGGCCTGCGCCGCCGCGACCACCGGTCCCAACCCCTTTCACCACACAACAACAAAGGGAAAGAGGGTTGTCGGCACAGCAGGCACGCCCCGAAACGGGGTCTGGCCTGCACCGGAACCGACCTGCCCGACCATGATCACTGTAGGGAGGAGTGTAGGGGCAACCGTAGGGACAGCTGTAGGGGAAAACGTAAACGCGCTCAGGACTTACTCAACTCACCGCGGCCATGCCAGACGTGCACACCTGGGTGTGTGCAGCGAAGGCGGCCGAGGGCCGGACCGGTGATGCGTGCGCCTCTCTCACGCGTGGCGGCGCCTGAGGCAGACCCCAGGAGGCAAGGGTGACAGCGGCTGGACACTCCGCTCTGCCCGGCCGGCAGGGAGCGCCCGACCAGCTGTGGCTTCCGGGGCACCCCCATCCAGCCCTGGAAGCCACAGCATCTCAGCGCCGCCGTGGCGAGTATCCGAAAAACTCACCACGACAGGCACACCCCCGCCGGGCCCACTCACCACGGGCGGGAAGAGCCTTTGGCATCCTTTACGGGTCGTACCGGAGATCACTCCTCGCCGGTACGACAACCACCCTCGCTGCAACACCTTTGACCTCCAATGGTGAGTTCCTCGCTCCGAACTCAGTACAGCGTTCCGGGGCAGCGAGCCGGGCCAGTGGTGAGTTCCCTCGGCCGGTAGAGCCCGGTACCCGGGAGCCTCGTGTTCGGCGTTGGTACGAGCTGTGGCAACGAGCGCGCTGCGGGACGGCATGCTGGTGGCGCGGGGTCGTCTCCGCACGCGCCGCGCGGGATTCACGGAGGGCGGGTGCAGGACCGCGGTGGCCCCCCTGGCATCTGGGGCGAGGGCCCCTAAGCGCACGATCTGGCATGAATGTTCCCCAAATGCCGAATGACGTACGGTCCCGAAGGCCACAGGCGGGCGTCTGGGTGATCTGTCCTGCTAGCAGCGGTACGGATCACCCAGACGCCTCTGTCGAATGGTGGATGCCTACGACTGGTCGTCAACCTCCGGCCGGCGAGTCCGGGTGCGGCGGCCGCGCAAATGCGCGGCGCTCCAGGCTGAGGCGGTGAGCACCAAGGCTGCGCCGAGACTGCCAAGAAATTCAGGCAGAGCGGCACGGAGAACGTCATACATACAGGGGCAAGGCACGCCGCAGCGGGGGCCCTGGCGTGCCGTGCTCCTCTGAGTGCGCGTCAGCGAGGTGCACCCGGGCCCATGGGTGCGCTAGCGGGGACTGTCTCTTCGGCGGGGACGGTCTCAGCGAGGTGCGGCTCTCCGGTCGAGGAGGACTGAAAGCCGCGCTGTGCTTACCCAGAGGCCAGTATGTCCTGTCGCTTCAGCCGCGCGGGGGCGATTCGAGAGAGATCATGCCAGTGGGACGCTGAAGGGCTCTCGCCCGCGCAGAGGCGGTCCCTCATCCAGTCCTGCGGGAAGCGCGGTGTGCGCAACCATGGGCTCTCGGCGGCGGAATGACCCTGGTGGTTGGGTGCGGCAGGAGGGGCAGCGCCCACGCCTCCCGGATCGCAGAGATCAGTGGGCGTGCGCTGTAGGGGGACAGGCCGAGTTCCTGTCTGGCTTCCGCGAGGAGCTCCGGGTCGCCGTTCGTCCCCAGTGCTTCCGCAGCCTGTCTGCGACGGTCGAATCCTTCGCTGCCGAAGATGTCTAGCAGGGTGAGGGAGAAGTAGGCGTAGGCGGCCGCTTCGTCGATGAGTTGCCGGGCGGTGTCGGGTAGTGCGGGGTGGGGGGCCCTGCGGAGTTCTTCGGGTGAGTGAATAGCGAAGTGTTCGAGTGCGAACTGGACCTCGCGTTCGGTGCAGGGGCAGGCGCCCCTGAGGTGAGCTCCGAGGGTTCGGAACGCGTTGAGGATTTCGTGGGTGTCGGGTGTCCATTGCTGTTTGCTGAGCAGGGTGCGAAACCCTGCCAGCGTCTCGGCCAGTTCCTGGAGCACCAAGCCGCGGGAGATGTCGACGAGTTCGTCGGACTGCGTCTTTTCGCGAGTCTCCATGATGTGCCGGCCGTAGCGCAGGAGGTCACGGGGGATCCCTCCGGACAAGATGTGGGCCAGCATCACGTAGGGATCGGAGAGTCCGGGCGCCCGCCGGGCAAGCATGGCTCGGGATTCGAACAGGACGGTGGGCTGTACGTAGACGACGTCGTCGAGGGAGCTGTCGGTCACGTCTCGGTGAGGTAGTCCGCGACGCACGAATGCTGCACCGACGTCTTCGGCCACCGAGATCAGGTAGTGCACGTGAGGAACGCCGAGGACGGCTTTGACCTCGCTGAGGAAAGCCAGCGCTTGGGTGTCCGACCCGAGGCGGTCTACCTCGTCAATCGCGATGACAACCTTGCCGCCTCGCCTCTTGAGGGTTCCCGCAATGCTTCCCAGCACCTCTCGGAAGTCGGAGACCAGCTCCGGGAAGTTCGGCGGGATTGTGGAGATTGAGGTGCTGTGGGTTGTGCCCAACGTCAGCATCTGGGAGGCGCCCGTAGTCATGGCTGCGGTGGACATCTGTGTGGTCTGCAGCCGGTACAGGTGGTTACGGCACTGCGTCACGAGCGCCGGCTCGGCAGGACGCGGTTCCCAGGCTCCCGCCCTCATCAGGGCAAGGCCCAGTAGGCCCAGTGCCACGCGCAGCGGGTTCTCCTCTTCGGCGAGAATGGCCTGCGTCTGCGGGTTACGTAGCAGGATGATCAGCAGAATGAACAGCATCAAGCTGCCGATCGCTGGGCAGTACTTGCGGGCAGCGTCTCGTAGGAAGCCAGCCGGAATGCGCCAGTTCTCCTCGACCGCCCACCTGCACAGGCGCCACACCGCGAGGTAGAACAGCATGTTTCCAACGACTCCTGGAGACAGCCCCGAGAGTCGTTGTTGTACGTCCTTGTCGACGAGTGCCCAGACCGCACTCCCTGTCAGGAGTAGAAGGCCAGCGGTCGCAGTAGCGACCAGCATGATGCGCCCGAAGTAGTTCCACCGGGTCGCCCGCCGTAGCCTCCACCAGACTGCGCCAACAAGGAGCAGGGACACAGCCGTTCCTGCCGCATGACCATGCCAGGTGTCGCTAGCCAACGTGCCTAGCGCTTCCACGTGCTGCGTGGCACGTGAAACCATTTCTTCGGTGCGCGTTGTCGATACAGAGCGGGTCGCCGCGGCAGAACCCATCACCACAAGCGCCAGTGCGGGAACGGCAAAAGCCGCCCACTTGAGCGCTCTCTTGCATCGTGTCCAGGCCCGTCGTAGGGCTCTGCGCACATTGGACAGGCGTGTGACTTCGGGGACCTCGTACCCTTCGTGCTTGATGTAGGTCTCGCACAGCTGGACCGACAGGGAGAGAAGGAAGTCATGTGGAGCGTAGGTGGCTGGAGCCTGCGCAAGCAGGGCGAAGTCAGCGTCTTCAACAGAGCTCTCCAGGAGCGTGGTCTTGCCCGCTCCGCGTGGACCACAGACGGCAATGGTTCCAGCTTCGATCTGCGCGATTTTCCGCTTCAGAAGTAGGGCTGCCGTGCTCTCGACGACGTAGCCACGTTCTCTTGGAGAACGCAGGCCGTCGTAGCTTTCCGGCGCCAATAGCGAATCTGGATCGTCTCCCAGCAGGGTACGAATCGCCCTGTCAACGACGGGGGCCATGCCGTATGTACGTAGGTCCCGGCCCCAGTCTGCTGCCATGAGCCCAAGCTGGACACGGAGGGCCAACGAACCCAGGGCCAGCCATCCGAACCGAAGACAGCGCCGTGTGTTCCGCCAGGCTGCCGAACCCCGTCTGTGAAGCAGAAGCAACAGGCCCGCAGTCACTGTCGCTAAGACGACCAGTGCTAAGAATCCCCATAGGGCTGACACCGCAAGCGCTGCGAGTGCCACAGCCAGGCAGGCTGCCCAAGTGGCCCATGTTGTGTTCGCTGCGGCAGCGTTACGACGGTCCTGAATCTCAAAGTGAGCGTCTTCTGCCTCTCGAGCGGTACTCAGCGACTCCTGACACGCCGCATGCACTCGCGCAACGTTCGACCCGATCAGCATGTGCTGTCGGACCGAAGCGGCGGTTACGCCATCACGCTTGCCCAGCAGCCGTGCCATCCTCGGATCCGCCAGGGTCGATTCCAGACAACGCGTGTAAACCTCAAGCAAATCGGCCACAACAAAGTCGCCCAGGTATGCCCATCGAGCCTTCCACTGCCCAAGCACCGGCACCCAAACCTCCCCCTAGCGCAAGACCCGGATGCTAGCGCTCGGCATAGATGTGAGCCCTCGCTTCGCGCAACACTGCCTCAGATACCGGCCGCCAGGGCGGTCGTGCTGGTTGCTGGGCCGGCCCTCGCCCCGGCTGTACCGGGGCGAGGGCCGCTCTTACGAGCTGGCGCTGCAGGGCAGCGACGGCTCTTGGCGGTCTCGGGCTGCAACCCGAGGCCATGAAGTCCCTGTTGGCTTGATGTTGGAGTCAGCAGCAATCAGGGCAGGGCCCGCCCTGCTCGGCGAGCCTAGTTGTTTGGATGTAAGCAGCGGCTTCCGATGTCCTGCAAGCCCGATGGGCGCGCGCCCGCATCAATTCGTCTCGTATCACGGGGGACCGACACTTCTGTCGTCGTGAAGCTGGATAACGACGTCCCAGGTCAGCAAGCCGCGCATGACAAGTTGCTGACCCGGTGTCGCCTTTTTCAGCTCAACGCACTTCGTAGTGCGTTAGGGCGTAGATGCATCAATCACAGCCGTTTGGATGTGCAGGGGGAAGCCTCGCTCCCGGAGGCTGCCACCATCTACTCCACGCACCACGGTGAGGGCGGCTGCAACCGCTGTCGTGGTCCGTTGAGTTGGAGTCAGCTGGTGTCCGGCGCCCTGCGGGTCGCCGGACAAGAAACAGGGAGTACACCAGTGTCGAAGTCCCAATCCGTCTCCTGTGTGGAGAACGGTTCCCCCTCCCGCCGAGGCCTGAGCGGTGCCGAGGCCATCGTCATCATCGTGATCGTCACTGTGGCGGCGGTCATGACGGCAGGCGCGGGCATGACCGTAGTGGTCGTACTGCAGGTAGTTCTGGGGGCCGGGCTGACTTCTGTGTTGGTGGTCGGCCTGGTTACCGGAGCGCCGGTCCGAGGGTTGCGAGCCGCGCTGCGTGCTCTGCTGGCTCCCGCAGCGTGAGGTTGATGGTCGTGGGTCGCCCTGAGAAGCCGATCACTACCAGTAGCAAAGCACTGCGCGAGCTCCAGGAGTGGCTCCGCGTCGAGCGGGCCCGTACTGGACAGGGCTACCGTTCCCTATCAGTACGGGCGGGGTGTCACGCCACGACACTGCAGCGGGCTGCTTCCGGCGAGACAGTGCCAAAGCTGTCAGTGGTGCTCGGGTATGCCCGCGCCTGCGATGCCTCATCGGACGAAGCGCGGCGCCTGTGGAAACAGGCCCGGTATGAGGCAAGCCGCATGGCGCGGGGTCGTCGCGGCCACCCCGCGCCTCGTCCGGAGTTCATTCGTGACTTCGTTGACCTGGGCGCCGCGTTGGTGGATCTGTACGAGAAGGCTGGTTCTCCGGCACAGCGCACGATGGAACAGCGTGCGGGCAGCTACGGCGTCCTGCCTCGCAGCACAGCACGCCGCATCGTGAACAAGCAGGCGGTACCACACGACCTGCCGCAGTTTCTGGCGTACCTGCGGGCTTGTGAGGTACCGGAGGCGGACTGGCCCCGCTGGGAGACGGCCTGGACACGTGCGTGGCGGTACGAGAAACAGGATGCCATTGGATCTTTCGGTATGGGAAGAAAGATCATGGACGAGTCTCCCTGGTTCACAGTGGTGCCAGAAGCCCAGGAGTTGAGGGAGGCATTCGGATTGCCGTCCGACCGCCCATCCCGCCTGCCTATGCCTGGCAACCCTCCGCTCTCGGTGCAGCGGCTCTCGACCTCGCACAAGCCGTGGCGAAGGAGGAAGAAGCCTCAGGCCCCACTTTCTCTCTTCTAGGTGGCTTGGCAGGTTCCGCTCGGTGGACGATGCCCGGCATCGTCCACCACAGCCAAGCATTGGAATGCCGCACCCGGGCCAAGGCGCAGGCATCGCGGTGCGCGGTCGCGTTGCCGATCCGGTTCTGCCGGGAGCGGGGCCGGCGCGACTGCCCGGCGGCGAGGCGGCGCTTCCCGGCATCCCGGAGCCGCCGCCGCTGCTTGCGCATCTCCGCCTTCTTCGCCGCCTTCAACTTCGGCTCTCGGGGCCGCTTCCAGACCGGCTGCCACCCCACGGGCCCATCAGGCTCGGGCTCCTGGTCCTCGTCGAGCGCGGCGGCCATCCTCGCGCGGGCCGCGTGGGCGCGTGCGAGTGCGTCGTCGGGGTTGGGCGTTCTTCCGGGGTACTCATGCAACTCCTCCTGTGGTCCGGCCCGGTGTGCGCTGGGTGCCGGGCTGCTGGGTGTGCGGGGGCGTCGCCGGGGCGCGCTGCGGTCGGGGCCCGTGGGTGACTGCGCGCTCCCGCTTGCCGTCCTGGAGTCTGGCGGCCAGCCGGGCGGCGGCTTCGAAGGTCCGGCGGGTCTGCTCCACCGTGTCGACGCCGGTCTCCGGCTCCAGGAGGCGGCTGTCCTTCGGGCCGGTGCGGAACGGCCGCAGGTGCGACCTCGAGGCGGCGGGCACGGAGACGGTTCGCGGGCGGGTGCGAGAGCCCAGTCGCTCCGCCCGGCGCACCGCGTGGACCCGGGCGGCCAGGGCGTCGGCGGCGAGGCGGGCCCGCTCGTACGGGGGCGCGGACCGGTTGCGGGTCAGCGGGCGCAGCACGGCCTGGTCCTCGGTGTCGTGCGGGTACAGGGCGGACAGGTCGGCGGTCATCATCCGTCGGCTGGCAGGGCGGGTGTAGTCGTCGATGGCCGTCTGCACGATCTGTTCGTCCAGGCCCGCCTGGTGGGGGAGGCCGCGCAGGACGTAAGTGAGGTGGCGGCGGGCTTCGGCGAGCAGGTGGTGGCGTTTGAACGCGCCGCGCATCACGTAGACCACGGCGACAACGTCGACGGCCGCGAGCGTTATGTCGACGACCGGCCGCACCCGCGCCCACACCGCCGTGGCCGCCGCCCGCGCCCGCTGTGCCAGCTGGTCGACGACGTCGGTGCCTTGAGCCCGGATCGCTGAGTCCCGCCATCGCTTGCGCAGCTCGGTGAGCGACAGCAGCTCGGTGCGCTTGGGTGGGCGGGTGCGGTCGGCGGCCTGGCAGCCCAGCGCGTGGGCGGCCCGTTCCCCCGGCGTGTGCCCGTGCTTCTTCTCGTACGTGGCCGTCAGGATGGACATGGCGTCCTCGACCTGCTGGCGGCGGGTCGACTGCCAGCCGATGAGCCGCTGGTCGATGCCTGAAATCTCCATGACGGGCCGGCGGCCGGGCGTCACCTCGCGCGGCTCCCACGCCCACCCGAGCCGGGCGGACACCTCCTCCATGAAGGTCAGTACGTAGAGGGTGTCGGCCGCGACGATGTGGGCCAGCATCGAATCCGCCGACAGGTTCCCCCACGTGCCCTTCTCGTCCGGCCGCCGGGCGCGGATCGACACCACCGCATGATCGTGGAGGAGCGGCCTCGACTCCGCAGCTCGGGACTCGTAGTGCCGGAACACTGCGACGATCAGCCCGCCGTCCCGGATCGGCTTGCGGCGCGTGCCTCCGCTCCCCCACCGGATCTGCGCGACCGCCTTCCCCACCCACGCCAGCGTCTTGTCCACGGAGATGTCCTGGCACAGCTCCAGCACCCGACGAACCTCGTCATCGATCAACGCAAACGCGATGTGCGCCGTCGGCGGCGGCCGGAACGTGAAGTCCATGCCCAGCCAGGGCCTCCGCTCCTTGGCCTTGTCCCGCCGCCAGGCGCTCGCGCTCGATCCGGTCGGCGTCCGGGTGCCGGCCCTCCCCCAGGAGCAGTTCGGCCTGCCGCTCCGCCACCACGTCCCCAGCCACCAAGCCGACCGCGGCCAAGCCCCGGCCCCGCCAGACGCCGGGTGGGACACCGGCCTCATCCTGGGCGTCGCCCAACGCCATGCCCGCAGGGCGGTGGCCGTCGCCGACCATCACACCGCGGAAGAGGTAACGCACCCCGTCACCCGGGCGGAGCTCCGCTTTGCTGATCATCGGCCCATGGAACGCCGGGGTTGACCTGCGGAAAAGAGCGATCCGGGGTTCTTCCCGCCGCGCGGGAGGGCATCACCAAGTCTTTTACCGTGGCGCCCGCCAGGCGGGCCGCCAGCAGCAGTCCGGTGGGCGTCTTTCAGCGACACATCGTCGCGGCGTCGAGTCGCTCCCTTGCCTGCTGGTACACGGTTGCGTCGCGAACCGGATTCTTCACTTTCTGCAGCAGGGACTCGTAGATGTCGACGTCTTCGCCTGGCACGGTCAGGGTGTACTCCTGGCTGCCAGCGTCGGCGATCCAGCCGTGGGCTCGCGCGAGGTAAATGTTGTGCTCGGCTGCATACAGCGTCAGACCGGTGGCCGCTGCCAACTCCTCTACGGTGCAGCTCACGCCCCGGGGATCGATCAAGGTGCCGGTGCCGAGGCGATCCGTGAGGGCAAAAAGGCAGACCTTCACCGTCTCGGGGAGGTCAGCTCCGTCCTCGGACAGCCTCATCAGGTAGATGTCGCGTGCGTCGCGGAGACTCTCCGGGCTGTGCCAGATGGCACGCGAAGCTGCGATCCACGCGGCGCGGTCATCGTCGACAGTCCGAGCGGCCTGGCGATAAGTCGCGCCGGCTTTGTCGGCCTGGGCGCGGATGCGGGCCTTGCGGGCGTTGGAGCCGTTCTTCGTCATGTGCTTCTCCAGGGAACCCACGCTCCTCCCAGGTCAGCAGAACGAGTCCGGCGGCGGGAAGTCTGCACGGGCCCTTGCCGACGGATGCCGGGGGAGCCTTGGCCGGGCTGGGTCACAAGCGGCGTGGGCGCTGCGACGGCGGCGGTAGGCGCTCGTGTCATGCCACCCCGAATCGTAGAGCGCTACCGATCGCCAACTGGCCATGTCCTCCTTACGTGGGCGTGCCGCCCCGAACGAGCCGTGCGAATACTGCGCCCCGGGCCGGACGCGAATGTCGTCGCTCCGGCAGTCCTGGTCCGACAGGCCGTGTGTGCCTCGCCGCCCAGCCCGCTATTTGCTCCGTAACCACGCTGAGGACCAAACGTTGAAGGCACGTGAATCAGACTCAACCAGTTCCACCGTCACCGCGTGAATGGCAAGGCGTCCTCGACATGCTGCACGCCGCTGAGAGGACGCTGGCGGGCTCCATCGAGTCCGGAGTCTTGGAAGCTTACGACCAGCAGGCCATCGGGCTGCCCTCCGCGCTTGAGGGTTCCATGCCGGGAGGCGTGCGGGTAGAGGGTGCTCTGTACGCGGTGACAGCGGCGCGGTGGCTGATCCAGCAGGCAGTGCGAGGTAAGGACCTTCCCGGCTCAACACTGAAGCGGTCGCAAACGATTCTCGGGCTGGCAGGAGGGTACGTCGCCACCGCATCCGCCATGGAACCTTCGGCTCCCAGCGCAGTGCAGGAGATGTCACCAGACGAGCCTTCTCCCTCGCCGCTGGCGGCTTCCAGGGATGTCCTGCAGCAGCACATCTGCATCGCGTGCGTGGAGTGCGGCAAATGCTCCTGCCGCACTCCAGCAGGACCGGGGGTCTGCGAAATGTGCCAGCAGATCAGGCTCGTGCGGATGCGAGCCGAGGAGGACATCGCTCGCTACAAGGACCAGATGGCAAAGGGGCACATCTATGTGCTGACCTCGAACCGGCTACATCGGTGGGACTGCAAGAGCCTTCCCAGTGTGGACAGTTGCTTGAGCCAACTTGACTTCATGATCAGGCATGCACGTAAGAGCAAGAACGACAACGAGGCTCGGCATCTCGACTGGCCCCCTCTCCCGGCCCTCCTGACCGCACAGGAACTACGGACGAAGAAGAGCCGACGGCCGAGCTGCGGAATGTGCAAACCGCAGCCGCTCTAGCCCCAACGGTCGCGGAACAGCCACGACGTCAAAGAGCAGAATCGCAAGACCTGGCGAGTGTGGCTGATGCCCCAGAACCCGGCCTACCAGCCGCCGCGTAGGAGCCCGCGAAAACCGATCGCGGCGATGACCACCGCACCGGCAACGACGATTCCGATGAATACCCGGTGTGCCGCCGGGCCGACTGCGGGGGACAGGGAAAGAGTCTCGATCAGCTGACGCGCACGCTTCACACTCTCACGTTCGCGGCGGGCTCCGGCTGCAGAGTCCCCGTCACGGGAGGTTCGAAGTCATGACCGCGGTATAGCGGTCCAGGTCCTCGGCCCATCCAGGCACCAGGAGGTGAGTGACTGTGGCCATGGTTATTCCGGCCTCACTCGCCTTGCCATCCGGTGCCCTGCCGGTGTCTGGCAGCGCAGGGTGGCTGCCCCCGGCGAGCATCCGTCCTGCGCTCCGTTCCTCCATAACGTGGCCGAGAGTTGGGGAGAACCTCGCGGGGCGGGTCCTGATCCGCGCTGCACGCCAGCAGGGCGGGTGAGTTTTACCCGGTAAAACTCGGACGCTCCGGAGGACGTGACTGTCCGGTCTGAACCTTGACCGATCTCACTGAACTTTGACCGCTCGCTGGTGCCCAGCCAGCTGCGGTTCAGGCCACGGGCGACCACGACTCGACACCCCGAGCCAATAGTGGCTGGACGGTCGGGGGTGGCCGAGGACAGCGTCGAACACGACGACTCCTTCGTCAGTGCCCAGGTCAGAGCACACCCGACACTCACAGCCATGGCCTGGTGAGTCCAGGCGAACGCAATGTCCGGTTCAGACCGCGTCGTCAACAGCGTGCGCCCCTACCCTGGTGCGATGCAGGCAGATGAATCGCAGGCGGAAGCCACTGGTGCCGAGCCTCAACATGGTCGAGAGGTTCCCGAGGCTCTCGATGGCGCACAGCTTCAGCGCATCACATCGCTGCATCGCGGGTTCACCTACCAACATCTGTACGCGGTCGGATGCCTCCTTCAGCTAAGAGAGGCGGGCGCGCGACTGCTTCGAGTGGAACGCGACGAGGACGTCGAGGTCGTCTTCGACGACCGGTATCTCTATCTGCAAGTCAAAACCCGCCAGGGCAGCCTGACGTGGAGCGACGTGCAGGGCGCCGTTGAGCAGTTCGCCAGGATCCGTGGCGAGCACACGTCAGGTCGCCGTGTCGGCATTCCCTGGCTGATCGTGGTCACCAACGCGAAACTGGGACCGGACCTGCTCGAAAGAACGCTGAAGCTATCCTGGCCTACGGATGTCGCGCTCGTGGGTCCGGGCACACCTCACCCTCTGGAGCCGTGGTTGCCCACACCGGGCTGCGACCTCGCCGCCATGCTGAAATGGTGCATCGAACAGGCCAAGCAGGTCCCGTTCGGATCCCTGAGCGCCGAGACCCTAGTGTGGAAGCTCGCTGCCTGCGTGCAGTACGCATGCACCGGCGCCCACGGTCACGGGTTCGTTGCCGCCACACTGCCCCGGCTGTGTGAACAGTTTGTAGAGGAACTACAGGCCTTCCCGCAACTGCCCGCTATCTACTGGTCGCACGTCGGGGAGCCGAAGCTCTTGAGCGACGCGCCGGTGCGGCTGATCGTCGGGTTCTCCGGGGCTGGAAAGACCACCTGGGCTGCACACGCCGCCGCGCACTGCCCACATCCGATCACGTACTTTGACGCCGCAGGCATGCCAACCGCATCCGTTCCAGGTGCCCTGGCGCGAGAACTGGCCGCGCGGCATCTCAGCGGGCCGGATGCCGAAACTCTGCCTGCCGGCGACGGTATCGACGTCCTGCGTGCCGTGCATGCCGCGCTGTCCGACGCGCAGATCAACGTCGCCGTGGTTATCGACAACGTTCACCAGCTCGAAGCTGAGAACGTGCGTCTGCTGGCTAACGCGTTGCCGACAGCCCGGATGATTCTGCTGGGGCACCCCTGGCCAGATCAGCTCCCGCTCGCCGCCCACCTCGGCATCACCCCCGAGGCACTGCCGGGCTGGAGTACAGACACCATCGCCGCGATCTTCGACGACGAAGGGTGCACTCTGGACTACGGCACCGCGCAGCGTGTCCTGACTCTCACCGCGGGCCTGCCGCTGTACGTACTCAACTCCACGCAGCTGACCCGCACCGCGTTTGCTGGGGACGGGGCCGCCTTCTGCGACGCTGTGCTGGCCCAGACCCACACCACTGCCACTGCCCAGGAGTTCATCCTGGACAGGGCCTTTGACCTCCTCACGCCAAGGGCGCGGGCTGCAGCCGGACTCCTCGCGATCGCGGAAGTACCTGTCACGGGCGCCGAGCTGCAACAGCTCGCGGAGGCGGCTGGCCAGGGCCCTGCCCAAGCCGCCCGGACCGTGCGCGACCTGGCCGCCCATGGGCTGACGCAGGACTTCGCTGATGGCCGGGTCACCCTGCATGACGCAGTGCGCCCGATAGCCTCGTCTGCTGCGGACGACCTGCCCCATGACGTCGCCCACCGTGTGCGCGACGTCCTCCTGCAGATTCTGGAAGGCCAACATGGGCTTGCGCGGGTCGGTCGCTGGATGCGTCTGCTGACCGAGACGGGTCGTGTCGAGAGACTCCTCGACCTCGCCTCAGAAGACGGCTTCTTCGAAGCCGGCTACCCCCGGGCAATCCGAGCCGCAGTGGCGGATGCCGCTGAGGATCCGACCCGGGATATCGCCGTGCGGTTCGAGGCCCACAACACGTTGGGCGCCTGGGCCTACTACGACGCCGACTGGGAGGCATACGCCTGTCACGTAAGCGCCATGGAGAGGCTCGTCGAGACTGGGGACAGTGGCATCGGCTCGCGGGAGAGAGTACTTCTGGCCACGCACCAGTTCAGCGTCTTCGGTCACACCAAGGACCTACGCCGCCTGGCGGGAGCGTTCCTTGCCAGCGTCGAGCAGGTGGTGGCCGGTTCTTCGCAGGACCGTGTCCTGCGCTACAACTTCGCCAAAGCCCTCTACCACGCGGACCAATTCGCCCAGGCCGACGTGCTGGCTGCCAAGTCGGCTGACGACTACTGCGAACACCTCGGACTCGACGTCGACAACCTCTACGGACCGACCGCCGACCTTCAGCAATGGTTCCACGCTAGCGACTCACCCGAAGAGTACAAACGACTCGCCGACTGTTTCTCTCTGTCCGTCAGGGCCCGCCGCCGCCAGGGCATTGTCAGCGGCCCCATGACCATGGCCGCGATCCCCGCAATGAACCTCTACTCGCTCACCGGCTCCTGGCTCCAGGCCGTCGACTCTGGACAAGAGGTAGTCGACATCCTGGTGAACGCCGGCAGCATGCAGAAGGCCCTGAACATCCTTGAGCGCCAGCTACTGCCGGTGGCTCAGGAGTACAACCTGTCAGAAATGATGATCGGCCTGCGATCCCATCGTGCGGTCATCCTCGCCCACACGGGCGACATAGCCGCAGCTCGAGCCGAGATCGACGGCCTATCCAGCTACGAGCCCAGCCCGCAGCAGGCCTCAGACATCCGCCGCCAGAAGGACATCATCGAATCACTCGCAGCCCAGCAGCCACGGTCCGCCCACTGACCGCTCAGCCGGGCAGCCGTACGCGATATGCCGAGGCCCCGGTTCCGGGCCCGGCTTGTGGAGTTTTCCCGGAGATCGGTCGCAGCGGCCTGTCTCGTCGTCAGGTACGAGGGTGATCCGCTCGACCTCCTATTCGCCGCTGCCGCGGCCACGCCCGACCGTCCGGCCAGAGTCGCTCGGACTGTCCGGGTCGGCCGGTCGCCCGTGGCCCGGACCGAAGCCGGCTGGGCAGCAACGAGCGGTCAAAGTTCAGTGAGACCGGACAGTGACCGCCGGGCGTGAGGGCCCACGCACGGGGCTCGCAGGGCGTCCGAGTTTTACGCGGTAAAACTCGGACGCTCCGGAGGACGTGACCGCCGGGCGTGAGGGCCCACGCATGGAGCTCGCAGGACGGGTGAGTTTTACCGCGTAAAACCGGGTGGCGTCACAGGGAGCTGAGCAGCTTCTGGGCAATCTCCTCGACCGCGGCGGGCGAGCACCGTTCCAGGATGGCGGCGGCGATGCCGTCAGGGTCTGTCCAGTCTAGGGTCGATTCGCTGTCCAGGGCGGTGCTTGTCTCGCCGCGGGGCTCAGGAACGCTGGTGGCGGGCATTGCGGTGGTCGTACCGGCCGGGGGGGTGGGTGGTGTTTCCTGCACGGGTTCGGCTGCGGCTGGGGAAGTCTGCCGCTTTGCTGCGGCTGCTGCTCGGCCTCGCACCGGCTTGGGCTTCTCGGCTTGCGCCGCTGCCCTCTCCGCCATTGCAGTGTCGACGTAGGCCGTCCGCTCCTCAGGGCTTGGCAGGCTGCCGGCCTTCCGTGCGATGGCGATGGGTACCTCCTTGTCAGCGACCTTCTGCTGGATTTCGTCGGGCAGCTTCAGCAGAGCGCGACGTGTCGAGATCCAGGAGTCGTTGATGGCTCCGCCAAGGACGCTCACGACGGCTGCAGCGCTGCCGTGGAACTCCACGAGGGCTTCGATCGCCTTGGCTTCTTCGATCGGCGTGAGGTCTTTTCGGAAGTGGTTCGCGGACAACGCGGCGGCCAGAAGGTCTTCCCGGGTTCCGGCCGGGGAGTCATCCACTGTGATCCGAAGATCGATCCCAGCTTGCCGGGCGGCCCGGAGGCGGCAGTGGCCATCGATGGCCACGTACTCGCGGTCGGAGGGGATGGCCTCCTTGTGCTCGGGGTGGGAGACGAGGAACGCCAGACGGGTCATGACGGTCGCTGCCTGGATCTGGCCGACCTCGCGCATGTTCTGGCCGAGGCTGGTGATGTAGACCTTGTCGTACTCCTCCCGAGGGTTCTCCGGGTTCTCGGCCACCAGGTCTGGTGACACGGAAGCCGGGGGAGTGCCGACAACAGAGTCGATGATCTGGCCACGGGTACTGCGAGGGGCTCGTGCGGCGCCGAACGCGGCGCTGGCTCCCGCTCGTTCGGCTGCGCTGACGCGGCTTGCGCTCATGAAATTTCCTTGACGATCTGGCGCATGACGCGCGACTGAGGGCACGACGGGTCGTAGGCGAGGAGCGGGCGCCGAGCGCGGGCCGCTTCACGCTGCTCTTTCCGGCGGGGGATGACTCCTATGACGCGGGGCTCTCCGAGGGAGTGCCATTCGTCGAGTGAGCTGGTGACGACGTATCCATCGCGTGCGTCATACAGGTTGACCACGAGGCCGAGGTAGGTGGCTTCGATACGCCAGTCGGTCATGCCGTCGTCGATCTGCTCGACCAACATGCTGAAGGCGTCGGCCGAGGAGTCTTCGGCCTGGACCACGATGAGGATTCCCGACTCGCCCTCGCGCTCTCCGTCCCGGTGGCGGCCGTAGTAGATCGCGGCGTCCATCGCCATGCCGAGGCTGGGAGGGCAGTCGACGACGATGACGTCGTAGTGCTCTTCCAGCGGCTCAAGGGCGCGCTCCAGCGTTGCCTGCCGATTGCGGGCTGTGGAGATCATGACGTCCAGGAGGAAGGCGTCTTGGCATGAGGGGAGCAAGTCGAGCCGGCCGCCGAATGCATCGTCCTCGATAGGGACGATGAGGTCCCGGATGTCGCCGGACGCCTGGCGGGCCATGAACTTCGCGAGGCTGGGGCCCGCTGCGGGGAGCTGCTTGACGCCGAGCTGCTTGGACAGGTGGCCCTGAGGGTCGTAGTCGACCATCAGCACACGGAGTTCGGGGGCCTCGTACGAGCCGTCCGCGTCAACGAGTGCCTCCGACTCTGCGTCTGGCTTCTCGTCCGTCTTCTGCAGGAGAGCGTTGAGGCGTGCTACTTCGGCAGCTCCGGGGAAGGCGCCGCCGGCTGCGAGTGCACGGTCCTTGTCCTCCGCGAGGGCGCCGCCGAGCCCTGATGTGACAGCCGTTTTCCCGACGCCTCCCTTCTGGTTGCAGACAATGATCCGGCGGGTGTTCCGCTCCAGTGGCCGGTGACGCGGTGAGGGGTGCGCGTCGAGCCACCGGGTGACTGCTTGAGCGAGGCCTTGCACATAGGGGATGCCTCGGGAGCTGCACTCGTCCTTGAACCGGGTGATCATTGCGTCGGTCAGCCAGGTCGCGAACGGGGGCGCTCCGGCTGTGTCTACGGAGGCGACGCCCTCGGGCGAAGCCGCCCCCCACTCGTCCATGGCTGTTGCGACGGCATCCTGGATGTCGACGCCGAGCTCTGCCGCGCGGATCTTCAAGTTGGCTTTCAGGGACGACGGCAGCTTGAAGGTAACCTTCTGCCTATCGTCTGACTCTTCTTGAGGCAACATGAGGCGAGCTTACTTACCTTCATGCTGGATGAGTATCCCGACACGCCTCCAGGCGCCCTTCTGGCGGCCTGTGAGCTCGCCAGGGACCTCCTCGTATCAGGTGCCGCAGGATCGGCCGCCTGACACCCCTTCCAGCGCTTCGCATTTGGGCGGTTTAGTCGGTTCTCTCGGTTCCGGCGACGCCTGGACGATGCCACAAACGACGAAGGGCCCGCACTCACGGATATGTGAGCGCGGGCCCTTCGTTCGGACGATCAAAATAGCGGTCGCGGCCGCTACGCAGTTCCGCTTCTACCCCAGGGGCGCCATCGCTTGCGGTCGACCGCAGTGCTCTCACGCTCTTTGGTAGCGGGCATGTCGTGTTCTCCTCCTGGGTGGGCTTGGCCGAGCACAGCGGTCTGCACGGCCAACCAGTCCTCTGCGCGCCACCAGTGGTATAGGTCGACGGAGGCAACCACCGGAAACGGGAGTTTGTCGACGACCCTGCGCTGGTACACCTCGGCAGGACGCTCGGCAGGGTTGAGGCGGTGTTGGTGGTTGACGATCAAGGCCGCGCACGTGACGGGCTGGCCGGGCCGCAGTTGCGGCCATTTGTCCAGGTGGCGTTGAAGCTGCGAAATCATTTGCTCTCCCGCTGCCCCAGCAACTGCCTTCACTTCGACCAGGCAGGTGGACCCGTTCAGCTCGGCGAGCAAGTCTGCCGACAGGGTGTCGCCAAACTCCTCATCCAGGTCGATGACTGCGAAGCCGGCAGCGCGCAGCACCATGGCTACTGCGGCCTCCAACTCGCTGCCCTTGCCGTACAGAAGGCCGTTACGCACGGGTTCCGCTTCCTGCCGCGCCAGTTCCAGATCGTCCTCCAATCGGGCCTTGTCCTCCAGGTACCGGCGCTCCACCTCTTCAAGAGCGTCACGCGCCTGCGTCTCTGCGGGGGTTTCCAGGGCGGGATCAACATCGTGGCGTGAGCGAACGCGACGCAGGGCACCCGGGACGTGCTCGGGAAGGGCGCGCTGAATAAGCCAGTCAACCAATCGGTTCCAGTCGACCCCGTCAGGGATCACGTACCAGATCTGCTGGCCGTTGCCGGAGATCCAGCGCGCGACAACGGGCTCGCCCAGGTTGTCAACGAGGATCGGCACCAACTCACCTTCAGGTTCACGAACCGTGGTCCCGCGCGGGCCCTCCGAGGCGCCCCGCCGCAAGGTCATCGCCCACCAGGGCGCATTTGGAGGCCGGCTGAGAAGTCTCCCGCCGAGGTCGTGATCAGCTGCGCCCAGACCAGGAACCAGGGAGACCTCTGCCCCCGTCGGCAGTCGCTTGCCGCTGATCCCGCCGTTGAATTGGGGGAAGTCCACGCGGCCGCCCGGCCGACCGAAGACCGACCGCACGCGGTCATCGTCATCATCCGCCGTGCCCATCGTCGCGATAATGACCGCAGGCTCACCGCGCGAAGCCGCCCCGGCCAGAAGCCGGTCAAATTCTTCGGCACCATGACCGGAGAATTTGCTCGGGATGATGGCGACGGGGCAGGTACTGGTGTCCATATCGACCCAACGCGGCTCCGCCCCGAACTTGGTCCAGGAGATGGCCGTGTACTTGGCCGAGGCCGCGACGATGTCGCGTACGTACTCGTGGGCGCCTGGATCGGGCTTATCCATCTGGGCGGGGTCGTGGACAGCGATGTGTACTGGGACGAGTCCGTTGGGACCCGAGGTGTGCGCGGCCATAGCCGAACCGTAGCGGGCCGGTGTGACACCGTCGCCAAAAAGAGAGTCGGCGGGAAAGCCTGCCAAGTGGTCGCCGAGCTGCACTTGGTGCATCCGGCGAGGCCGGCTGGTGCCGTGCTCGGCCCGCCACCCAGGTCCTCGAACTCGACAAGAGAACCGTCAACTTGCCCGAACCGGCCGCGCCGATGGAACCCTCATGAGTCCCATCGGAGGCACGTGCCTGAGGCCAAGCTCTACGTGACCTCAGGCACGGGCGGATGGACGTCGATCTTAAGTGAGCGGTGGGTGAAGACGATGTCCCGGACACGTTCCACTGCTTCGGGTGCGATGCGTGCCAGGAGCGGAAGGGTATGGTGCCAGCCGTCGCCGACGAGGGCGGCTGCCAGGAAGCGATGCGTCGCGTCGGTGGTGCCCTCCGTGGTGGGAGGTGCTTCCAGCAGGGCGAGGGACGAGAGTGTTTGAGGGAACCCTGAGTAGGATTTTGGCGCCATGTCTGCCCGTGTCGTCGTGAGGTAGCTAGCGACGGCCGTAAACGCTTCGGCATGGTCGTACGGAACGTTGTCGTAACTCACGGAGCGTTGGGCAGCGGCAAGATCGCCTAACAGGGCGTGGGCGATCGCGAAGCCTCCGATCGGTAACTCCCACGGAGGGACGCTCTCTGCACTCCGTTCGCATTCCGCGAGTAGACGGCGAGCAAACTCACGCTGCCTTCGGGCAGCAAGGACGACCACCACAAGGATGTCCTTAACCGATGGCCGCCCTGAGCGCGGTTCCTCCCACAGTCGCTTAACCGTCCGACGAAGGTGCTGCCTGCACTCCCGGTCCGCGTCCCCGATGGCCACGAGGAGCTCCGCAAGCTGGGCGATGCCATTCTGCAGGCCACCCGGCCTAACCTCCGCGGCCAGCAGAAATTCCCTCTCCCGATTGATGAGCTTGACGGCGGTGGCCGGGTCATGGACACGCAACCCGGCTGCCACAGCAACGTACACACGTCGGCTCCTGCTGTTTCGCGCGCCGTCGTCCTTTCTGCCCACCTCGTTGGCGAGCGACAGAGCAGAATCACGTTCTCCGGCGTGCGCCAGGGCTTGCGCGGCGGCCCTCACGGCTGCTTCGTCCATGCCTGGGTCGCCTTCACGCAAGAAGAAGTGATCTGTGTCCTCCAGCGTCCGTGCACGGCCGGCTGCCTCGTGTGCCAGGCGGCGTGCATCGGCGAGATGTCCCACGGCCCCAGTTGAGATCGAGACGGCGGCGAGGGCCTGCACCTGCTCTCGGCCCTGAAGGCTCTTGGCGAGCAGCTCGCCAGCCGCAGGATCACCGATCCTGCCGAGTGCACCGGCAAGGGGTACCAACCATCGCGGTCGGCCAGTCTCCTCCGGAGATCGCGCGAACGACTCCATGGCCTCCTGCAGCCGTGCCTTCGCGTCCTCCAACTTTCGCTGCTCTGCACACTGGCACGCCTGCTGGGCCAGAGCATCCGCAGCAGACGTAACTCTCCGAGCCCCGAGCGGGTCACCGCCAATCGCAGCGTGGGCCCCAGAGAGGACATCTCCCCCAAGCCAGTCCGTCCTCAGTGTGTCGGGCACCGAGGCAACAAGTTCCCGGGCATCGGTGACCCGTCCAGTGTCCACCAGTGCTTGCGCCACATTCTTCAGCATGGAGTTAAGGAACCAGGACAGATGGGATGCCTCGTTACTTGGCAGCGACTGCGGAGCACGCAGTGCTGCCCCCAGCTGTTGACCTGCCCGCTGAGCCAGGGCGGCCGCCTCATCAGGGCGGCCTGCCGCCAGAGCCGACGCGGCGGCGGCCACGACATCGACAGCCTCAAGGCCGGCCGGACGCGTATTCGCGTACTCGTTGATCCGTCCGTACAACCGGGCTGCTCGCTCGGCGCCGGCACCGGCAATCACCATCCACGCGTGGATGGGCGCGGTCGGGTCCGTGAGATAGCCGCCTGTCATTTCCTCGACATAGGTTTCGGCCTTGTCCAGCAACTCCTCGGCGAGCGCGGGAGACCGCGGGCGGACCGCGAGGGCCGCTTCCACTGCCATCTCGCACTGAAATGGCTCACCTCCGTAGATGTGGGGCTGGAGTGAGACAAGCAGGTCCCGCCCCCGATGGCTCTGACCGACCGCGATCAGGGCCACCGCAGCTTTACCCGCAGCCACTTCGGCGTCATCTACGTCCCCATTGGCTGGCGTCGACTCCTGACGGGCCTGTTTCGCCCACCGGGCTGCCTCCTCAGCAGCCTGGGTAGCGTGCTCAAGATCGGTGTTCGTCAGCACACAGGCCACCTCGGCCAACCGGATGGCTTTGTCACCCGGGTACGGAGAGGCAAGGGCAAGGTCCATGGCGCGCTGCGAATCTCCCACCCAGGCGAATGCCAGCGGGATACTTGCTGGCAGCACCTTGGCGCGTTCGGAAAGGACGCCCCTGGAAGCCGCAAGCGCCGCCAACGCGCTGAGATCGCCTGGCGACTCGCGTTCGACCACGTGACGGGTCAACTCGACTTCGGACAGCGCGACATCGACTGATGATCGGCCCAGGAGAGCCCGCTGACGACGTGGGTCGAGGACGAACAGGGACAGCCGCTCGGTGTCCCCCTTGTCGCGCAGCATCCGCGTGTAGTCATTGAGCAGGTAGAGCGGGGTAGTACCGGATGGCCACCCTTCGGTCCGGTAAGTGTCTGCCCAGGCGTGCAACTGTGCCTCGTACTCGGCCGCAGCGCGCTCGCCCAGCCCTTCCAGGGCCTTCTGCCGCAGCTCTCGGTGACTCAGGACATACCTACCAGAGTCTGCCGCCGCACCCGCCACGCGAACGTTGCCGTTGCGGTCGGGGACGAAGCTGCGGCCGGTGATGCCACGAAGCCGTTTCCGAACCTGGTGCGGCCGGGCATCGGTCAGCTCGGCCAGGTCCGTGTCGGTCAGCCCGCCCCTAGCCACCGCCAGCATGCCGAGAAGGTCGTTACCGAGGGGCTCGTCGTCCAGCAGCCGCTGCAGTTCGTGCTCGGCCCGTTCCCTCACGCGTCCGCCTTCGGGTGAGGCTGCGATGGGGCGGAGGATGGCCGGGTCTCGGAGGGGGTGGCCATCCGGAACATCACTAGGCACAGGAGGGTTGGGCCGACCTGCGACCACCACGCGCATACCGGGCGACGGGGCCTTGGGCAGCAAGGCGGCGATGCTGTGCCCGTCAGAATGCCCGTCCTCGTCGAGGCCATCCACGACGAGGAGCAGAGTCCGGCCGCGCGCGACGCAGGCTCGCGCCGCATCCTCGTAGAGAGCTGGTAGATCCTGTTGGAGCCGCCCGGCGTCCGGGGGCGGAGCCCCGCCCCCAGCGAGAGCGACCAGCTGGCCCGTCACCGTGAAAAGGAAGTCTGCTCGGTTGTTGTTGGCGAAGCGCTCCGCAATGAAGTAGCTAACGATGTCCACGTTGACCGGTTGACGGCGCATCACGAACCAGGCAAGCAGGGCCGACTTCCCTGCGAATGGTTCGGCCTGCCACCACGCGTACCTGGACTGGCCCGCGACGTCCTCAGCAGCGCAGAACGCCTCCAGCTCCCGTAATTCGTCCTCACGGTCCAACAGGCGGTCGGGTAGGAGATCCTTCTGCTCGATCCATGACCTATGACCGCGGAACATACGGTCTCGCCGTGCGAGCTTCGTGCCCCTTCTCTCCTCTTCCGCCGTGCGTTCTGCGGGCTGGCGCTGACTCGGTCGACCGCCCCGGTTTTGATCGCGCTCATTCTGAGCGGCCTTCAACAGGGACGTCCACTGGCCCAGAGGCAGGGGCACGTAGGTGGTGCCCTTCTCCTTCGCCTTGCCATTTAGGCGCAGGACCAGGGCCTGAAAGTACGCTGTGTTCCCGGTGCTGGGAGCCCCTTGGCCCTTGAACCACGTGCTCAAAGTTGAGTCGCTGATCTTCTTTCCGTCGAGCGCCAGCAGTGCGCTGTATGGGGGGCTACCAGCTGCTTCCCGCAGTGCGAGCAATGATTTGCCGAATGCCTGCAGGGCTGGACCGGCGACGGTCAACTTCCCCTCCTCCCCCTTTCGGAGCGCCAGAGCAGGCGTCCTCCGGAAAACTCATTCCATGTGGCTGACCAGTGTATTCAGCACAGATCCGGGTGGCGGGAGATCGCCGGAAACCTTCCGGATGGTGGACACCTGAGGGACCACGTCCGGCAGAGACGATCGCCGGGCACTCTCCCAGGAGGTACCCCAGCCATGTCCGTGATGACCTTGCTCCACGACGGCGCCGTGCTCGCCGGAGCCACCGGCGTCCTCTACACCGTCAGTGTGACCTCGGTCGCTACCGCCTCGGTCTTCGCACGAAGCCCGGAACGACGCCGTGATGCACGCGAGACGCTCGTGATCCTCCTGCGACGCCGTGCCCCTCGCTGAATCTCACGCCGTCGACACGGGTGACTCCCGTCGCTCGTCCAGCGGGTGTTCTGCTCAACAGCGCTGAGCAGAACACCCATCTCACTAACGCGACTAGATACCGACGGGGCAGTGCTGCGCCCCGCCGGCGGAGGGTCCGTCGACAGGGCGTGAGGCGTGACGGGTGGCCGGGCGGCCTGTCCGGTCCTCGCCCGCGCAGGGCGGGCGAGAGCCAGGCAGAGCGACGGGTCAGCGCTTCTGGAGCGGGTGCACGTTGTCCGGGGTCTCTTCGGCCGGCCGGGCGGCCGGGGCGGGGAGGTGGATGTGCGGCTCGATCTGGTGACCGGCGTTGTGAATGTGGGTGAAGAAGGTCGGGCGCAGGCTCAGGCCGCGCAGCGCGAACGCGGAGGCGGCGGTCCAGGCGAGGACGGCGAGCCCGGTGGCGATGGTGCGGCCGTCGGCCGGTGCGGCGCTGTAGACCATGGCGATGCTGGACGCGCCAAACACCGTCCAGGTCAGGCGGGCGCCGCTGCTGCGGAAGAACCCGCCGACCAGGCCGAAGAGTCCGACCGCCTGCCAGACGGTGTAGACGGTGGAGGCGCTGATCGGCAGCGAGGCGGAGTGGGCCGCGATGTACGAGCGGATCGGCTGGTCGACCACGACGAAGACACCGTTGGAGGTGTCGGCGCCGACCTGGACGTGCGGGACGGCGGGTGAGCAGGCTGCGGATCGAGTCGGCCAGGACGTCGCCCGCGGTGTCCAGCAGGATGATGACCGCGCATAGACCGGTGAGGATCAGCAGGGCCTTGATCCAGTTGGCCATGCAGTGCCATCCGGCCTGCGGGGCCTGGCGCAGTTCCTCCCACCGCCCGTGCAGGAAGCCACTCTGCTCCCAGGAGGCGTTCCACCCGGCGCGCAGCTGGGCGAAGCGCGTGGTGCCGTGGTCCTTGTCCAGGTCGGTGTCCGGCTGCGGGGGTGTCTGGTTGAGCAGGTCGAGGAAGCTCGGGTTGGGCTGGCCGTTGATGGGCTTGTCGTCGGACTGCATGGCGGGGGTGCTCCCTTGATCGGGTTCGTGTGACGGGTGGTGGTGTGCAGGCCGGACGGCATAACCAGCACCCGGCCGGGTGGGTTCGGGTGCGAGGCAGGTGGTCCGGAAATGCGGGCTACAGGCCGCGGGCGTGAGCGAGGTCGGCGGCCTGGCCGAGGATCCGCATGGGGAGGCGTCCGTCGCGGCAGGAGTCGTTGAAGGCCGGTACGGACTCGAAGCGGTCACCGAACTGGCGGCGGATCGCCTCCAGCAGGACGGAGATCGCGGACATCTCCAGTCCCAGGTCGCGGTGGGCCTCGAAGCGGACCGCGCCGAACAGGCAGAGGGCGCCGTCCTCGTCGGCTATGGCGTTCCTGCACCAGCCGCCGGTGAGCAGCCGGCGGTGGGCGCGCTGCAGAACGGCGGCGACCGGGGTGGGGGAGCATGCCGGTGGCGGCTGGAGTGTCGGGGCCAGCGGGACGGTGAGCACGTCGGCCAGGTCGACGGGCTCGGTGGGGATGTGCGCGGTGTTGACCTCGTAGGCGAGGGCCGCTTCTTCGAGCCGGATGGTCATCGCCGCGTTGATGACCTCCATGCGTTCCTCGAGGGACAGTGCCGTCGGCGGCGTCGGCGGCGTGGGCGGTGCGGTGGTCGGGGTGGCCTGGTCTATGGCGGGGTGGGTCTGGGGCATCGGGGCTCCTGGGGGCGTCGAAGGCGCGAGGGGTGGGTGGCGCCTTCGACGCCGGCGGCCGGGGCGGTTTCAGATGCTGGAGATCCAGCCGGTGACGGCGTTGATCGCGCCGGTGATGAGCGGTGCGGCGCCGGTGGAGGCGAGGAAGAAGCCGAATCCGGCGCAGGCCAGGGCGGGCAGGAGGCGTACGGAGCCGCCTCGGATGAGGACGAAGACGACGATGCCGAGCAGGATGACGACGGAGATCGATACGGCCACGGGCGGTGTGTCCTTCCAGGTGTGAGCAGGGCCCGGCCGGTGCGGCCGGGCCCTGCGAGGTGGAGTGGTGTGGGTAGGGGTGGGTCAGACGCCGGAGAGGTTCTTGATGGCCTCCAGTGCCTGGCGGGTCGAGGTGACCGTGTCGCGGCGTGCGGCGGACTTGCCACCGCCACCGCGGCGCTTGCCGCCGCCCTTCCGGGGTGCGTCGTCGTCCCCGTCCTCGTCGTCCGGCTCGTCGCCGAACTCGCCGGGCCGGGGCGGCTCAGTCCAGTCGAACCACAGGTCGCGCGCTTCGAGCTCGCGGATCTCGTAGTCGGTCAGGGTGGCGATGGTGTCGGGGAAGTAGTCGTCCAGGCCGGCCTTGAAGTCCATGAACAGCGTGCGCAGGACCTCGGGCTGCTTGGCTTCGACGATCCATCCGGCGCCGCCGGTGTTGGAGTTGGCGGGCGGCTCGGGCTCGCCGGCCATCACCCGCTCGATCCGGCCCGCCTCTTCGGGAGAGAAGGAACGGGGGAGGGGATCAGGGGTGTTCTCGGAGGAGATACCGAGGGCCTTGAACATGGCCGTCACCTTCTGGGGGGCGACCTTGAGCACGACGGGGATGCAGTTCTCGCGGAGGTTCTCGCACAGCAGCTGCGTGAACCCGTCCTGGACGTAGATGGACTGGCCGGCCACCTTGAGGCCGATGCCGTACTTGCGGCCCTTGACCGACACCCTTTCGGCGAGGTCCATGATCTCCGCGCCGTAGTCGCCGTTGCGGGCGGCGGAGAGGAACTCATCGAGGTAGGCGGACAGCATCCGGTAGGGGCAGCCCGGCAGTTTGGGGTCCCAGTCGTAGACCCTGCCGTCTTCCCACACCATCTCGCCGCGGATCTCCATCAGCGCGTCCAGGGTGCGCAGGAGCCGGATCATGTAGAGCGCGCCGATGCCGTAGCGGTCGGTGTACTCACCCAGCTTGGCGGCCTTCTCGTCGGGGGCTTCCGCCGCCAGCCAGACCACCGACCCGAACAGGGCGTCGGCGGCGACGTGAAGGCCCATCAGCTGGGTCTTGCCGCCGCCGGACGGGGCGACGAACAGGCCGTGGGCCGCGCCCCGGTCGGTGTAGACCCGGTTGCGGGCGGGCTGGCCGTTACCGAGGTAGCCGGTCACCCACCGGCCGTCCTTGTCCGGGGTGAGCAGCTCCCTGGTGGCGGGGAACACCTGCGCCAGCGGGCTGGAGTCCCACAGGGAGACCAGGACCTGGCTGCCGTCGACGGTGACGAACAGCCGGCCCTCGTCGTACTTCGTCTTCAGCGCGGCGGCCAGCGTGTGCTGGTTGACGCGCGGCTCACCCAGTTCGTCGGGGACCTGGGCGATGTAGTGGGTGACCCTGCGCTCACCGTCGCGGACCTTCTTGATGAACTGAGAGCCGGGCACGGGCCCGCCGGCGGTGCCGATACGGTCGGCCCACCACTCGTGGGTGGTGGGGGCCTTGCGGCGCCGCTCGTTCATGTCGGGGGTGACGTGGACTTCCTTCCAGCCGGGTCCGCCCTCACGCCCGTACTGCCGGACCACGTCTTCAATCCGCACGTCGCTGACGTCGACACCGAACGCGGCGGCGACGGCCTCCTCGGTGAGCCCGGAGATCGGCCGTCCGGCCTCGGTGGCCCGCAGCAGCAGGGACAGGTCGTTGGGCATGCCCGCGTGCGGGGTGGCCGTGACGACGATGGTGCGGCCGGGCATACCGCGGGTCTCCCACAGCCACCGGACCTGGCGGGTGAAGGCGTCGGCGCCGTCGTCCGGCTGCACGAGGGACGGCTCCGGTGCGGGGGCGGGCTGCAGCTGCGGCGCGGAGGCTGGGGCGGCGAGGGCGGGACGGTGACGGCGGCGGGTGTGCCGGGAGAAGGGCATCACCGCCCATCCGGCCGCCGCCCAGCTGGCGGCGAGGATGCCGTCCAGGCACCACGGGCCCCAGCCGACCGTGTGCTGCGCGGCGATGTCGACGGCGGCCGCGAGGACCAGCGGCGACCAGCGCAGGATCTTGCGTCCGGTGCCGGGCTCGTCGCTCTTGGCGGCCAGGACCCAGCCGCCGACGCCGGCCGCGCCCGCCAGCTGCACGACCGTGTTGACGGGGCTGTCGGGAAAGAGGTTCGGGGCCGCGGCGAGGACCGGGGCGGTCAGGGTGTAGAGGGTGCGCTCCAGGGCGACGCTGCGCGGCACGGACACGGGGGTTCTCCTTCGGGGATATGGCGATGGGCGGCCCGCCGTTACGTGGCGGGCCGCCCATCAGGGGTTTCGGTGAGCTGGGGTCAGTGGGCGAAGAAACCGGGCTTGGGGGTGCGTTCCTTGCGGCTGGAGCGGATGGTGTCCAGGCCCTCGTACAGCCGGGCGTGCGTGCGCCGCGTGTCGTGGGCGAGGCCGGAGACCTCCTGGGCCGTCTCGTGCAGCTTCTGCACTTCGACGGCGGCGCCGCCCAGGGCGACGGACACCTGGTTGGTCATCTCCACGAACTTCTTGTCGAGTTCGGCGTTGGCGATCTCCACGGCCAGGCCCTCGGAGCGCTGGGCGTTCATCCGCATGCCGCGCAACAGCGTCTCGAGCTCGGTGCCGACCATGTCCATGGCCGTGCCCAGCGTCTTGAGCTTGTGCTGGACCGCCTTGTACCGATTGCCGTCCTCCGTCCGGGCTGCGGCGCCGCCGGTGTGGGGTGTGAGGTCGCTCATCAGCGAACCTCCCTTCCTTCTTCTAGTCGTGGTGGGTGGCGGAGGAGGCGTGGGCCAGGCCCGCGTCGTCCATGGCCTTCATGTCCGCGCTGTAGGTCCAGCCGACCGCCGTGGCGGCGAGCAGGGCGGCCTCCGAGGCGATCTCGCACTCGGTGGCGCACCGTTCGGCCAGCGCCTTCATGCGGGCCGCGGCGTCGGCCAGGTCGGTGACCTGGTCGACGACGGTGGTGGCGATGTTGTGGTCACCGACCAGGTCGGCGGCCATGTCCCGCAGGGCGTCGGCCACCTTCCCGAGCGCGCCGGCCAGTTCTTGGGCGCGGTCCTTGTCGGCTCCGGCGGCGATCGCGATGTTCACGATCTCTGTCAGGTACTCGCCGAAAGTGACGTCGGTGCGGTGCTGGGCCGCCATACGGGCCTGGCCCGTCGCGGGCTTGCTGATGTGCGATGCCACGGGGTCCTCCTGTGCAGTGGGTCGGCTGGTGCCGGGACGCTGGGTGTGGGGCTCCGGCGCCCGGGGGAGGCTCGCCGGGCTGCTGACATGGGCACCGAACGGGTCGGACGGGTCGTCGACGATGACCGCGTCCGGGATGTCGTCCTCAGCCGGTTCAGGCTGCGGGGTCCGGGTCGGGCCGCCGGGACGGTCCACGGTGACGTCGCCCAGGTCCTCGGGCCGGAGCCTTGAGGACTCCTCCGGCTCGGGCGGGGTGGTGTCCTCCCCGGCCTTCGTGAAGAAGTCCTTGAGCCGCTCCTTGAAGGAACGCTCGTCGGCGTTGTCGTCCGCGTCCGGCGGGTCCTTGACGTCGTCGGCTTTGGGATCGGTGTCCGTCCCAGTGCTGTCCTTCGCATCCGTGTCTGCGGAGGCGTCAGACTGCTTCTCGCCGCTCTTCTTGCCGTCGTCCGGCTCTTTGGTCGCGGAGCCCTTCGGGCCGTCTGAACGCTTCTCAGGGACGTCCTTGGTCATCTTCTTGGTCGTGACCTCGGAGTCCCTGTCGTCGCCGACGGCGTCCTTGGCCTTGCCGTCCTTCGCGGCTTTGTCCTTCTCTGCCGCGCGGCGCTTGTCCCAGCGGCGTTGCGCTTCCTCACCGAGGGCCGCGCCCAGGGTGGTGCGGCCCTCGTCGGCCTTGGCCGACGCCTCCCGCTTCGCCCGTGCCGCGGCCTTCCGCTCGGCTTTCACCCTGCGGCGTTCCTCGCGCGCCGCCTGGACGGCGGCACGGTCCTGGTCGCGGTCCTTACTGCGGTCGGCAAGGTCGGCGGCCTGGCTGGCGCTGCGCCGCTGCTGGCGGGCCGCCTGGCGGGCGGCGGCGCGCTCCTGGCGGCCGCGGGTCCGCTCAGCCCTGGGGCCGGCGGCCGGCGAGTCCTTCGACTGGCCGCCGTCGCCCTTCGAGCCGCCCTTGCCGGTCCCGGAGCTGCCCGAGCCGTTCTTGCCGCCGGAGCCGCCCGAACTGCCCTTGCCCGTACCAGCCTTGCCCGCCCCGGAGCCTCCAGAGCCGTTCTGGCGGCCTTTCGGGCCGCCGGACGACTCATTGCCTTTCGAGGAGCCCTTACCGCCACCTGCGGAGCGATCAGGGCCCTTCCCGGCACCCTTGGGGGAGTTGCCGCCCCCGGAACCGCGACCGGAGCCGCCGGACCCGTTCGTTCCCGAGCCCCGGCCCCCACCGCGGCCGGAACCGCCGGAGCTGCCGCCACCGGCCTTCGAGCGGCCGCCCTTGTCGGCGCCCATGCCGGAGCCGGAGGACCGCGACGCGTCGGCCTTGCCGCGCGCCGCCGCCTTGTCGGACTTCGCTTTCATCTGCGCGGTGTGGAGCTTCGCGTTCTGCTCCATCATCGCGGTTTCCTCAGCGGTGCGGGCCTCCAAAAGCGCGGCCTTACGCGCTATTTCCGCCTCCCGGAACGGCGCTTCACCGGCATGACGGTCCCGCGCCACTTCCAAACGGAGCTCCAGCCAGTCACCAAGGCGATCAGCAAGAGAACGAGGCTGAACGTATTCACCTTCCCCGTATTCCCCTTCGCCAGAATCCGGAGCCGCTGGCATTCCCGTTTCCCGCAGAGCGATTTCTGGTGAAATAGGGTCGCGGATAGGCGGAATTCTCGCACCCGCACTTTCCTGAAACCCCAGAGGGAAACCGTCACTAGCATCACCGCTGGGCGGTTCGGAATAAAAGAAGTCCCCACCATCAGGGGCATCCGGCATTACGCCGGAATCTCCGCCCCGGGTGGGGAGGCTGATCACGTTGCTGTCGATGTCGTCGGACACGCGACCCCTCCTTCTGGGCTTGACAGTTGGCATCGGCCTCACGTACACGCGCGCACGCCACGCGCGGCACGCGGTACGCGCGGCACGCGTTGGGATCACCGAAGGGCCGCCCCCGGAGATCGGGAGCGGCCCTTCGTGCGGGGCGCGGGAAGCTAGCCGAAGTAGCGGCTGTAGACGTTGTGCAGGGCGAGCGCGGCCTCACGGATGAACTCCGTGTTCCCGTCGCGATACGCCTGGGTGCCTCGGATGTTCGTAACCCGGAGCCAGTAGTAGAAAGTGCCGAGGTCCTTGCCGTGCGCGGCAATCAAATCCTGCTTGATTTTCCGCTCGTGTTCCGCACGGTTCATTTTCTTCCGCTCGACTTTCGTGAGCGGGCGACCTGCACTCACGCCGACTCCCTGCGGTCCAGGTTGTAAATCGACGTGGGGCCACCATAGCCCGGATTCGGACTCTGCGCACCCTGCTTACCCGGGTTTTCCGGGGCGGCCTGGAGCGGCGGGTTGTTCTTACGCGCCTTGAGCTGCGCCTTTTCCTTTCGGCTTTTCTTGACCTCCGTCACCTTTTCGTCGTGGGCGTGGCGCTTATGGGCGCTCTTTTCCAGTCCCGAAGTGACGCTCCTGAGGTTCTTGAGAACGTCGTTCAGGGACTTTTCCACCGGGAAGGAGCGCAGGAAAGCCTGGCCCATCCTGTCGCCCTCCACGCGGGTCCCGCGGCAGTGCACGCGGGCCTCGCGCTGGAGGATCTCCAGCTTGGCCTGCATGTCCAGCACGACCCGGTTGAAGTCCGCGAGGTAGTGCGCGTAGGCGGCGGGGTTCTGCGCGATCTCGCGCAGCGCCGCGTTCGGGTCGTCGAAGAAGGGCTGACCGTTGTGTTCGGTGCTCACGGGGTCCTCCGTGGGGGTCGGATCTGCTGTACTCGGGGGGCTGTCGACTGTCTTCCGGCAGTCGCGGCGAGGGCCAGCCCGATAGCTGCGGGCTGGCCCTCACTGGTGTGTGCCGGACGTCGGATCAGGTGAGGTGCTTGTCCGCGTCCTCGGGGCGCAGCAGGCCGGCCTTGGAGAGCAGGCGCACCGCGCGGTTGTTGTTGACGGAGAGCTGGTTGCGGACCTGGTAGAGCGTCACGAACCCGTCCTCGCCGCGGGGGAGGTTGTGTACGAGCGGCAGGAGCTCCTCGTCCGTCCGTACAGGCGTCCCGGGACGCTCCGCACCCGCCGTACCGGTGGTTCCGGTTGCGGGAGAGGATGCGGCGTCCGTACCTGTACGGGCACCCGGAACACCGTCTGCGCCGGACTGTGTACGGACGCTGACGGCGCCGGTGCGTACCTGTACGGCCGCGCTGGCCGTCCTGGTACGTCCCGCAGTCGCCGTACCTGTACGCGCCGCCCCGCCAGGGGTGGTGTGTACGCCGCCTGTACGGTCGCTGTACGCCCTGGTCAGCGCCGCTTCGGGGTCGCCGTCGTGCGGCGGGTGCGAGACGGGGCGTACAGGGTCCGTACCGTCCCATCCAGCACCCGCGCCATCCGGCCGAACCCCGTTGTGCCCGGCGTACAGGTCGTGGCTCGCGCCCTCTGTACGGCTGGACGACACGGTGTCCGTTCCGTTGGTACGCCGGTGCGTACCTGTACGGACAGGCATTCCGGTTCCGCCGTCCGTACCTGTACGTCCGTCCACCGCGGCCGTACTGCCGTGTCCGTCCGTACCGTCGTCGTGCATGAGGGTGTGTACGCGCCAGATGACGGCCACGAAGATCAGTACGACGAACGTGGTCAGCTGCCACGGAGCCGACTGGCCGTCCTGGACGAGGTGCGCCTGCTCGGACAGGTGGTAGGTCACGTTCGCCGACGCCATCAGCAGAAGCGCGTAGGGGATGTCCTTCTTGGCCCGGAAGGCGGTGACGCAGTAGACGTCGATGCTGACCGGCAGCAGCGGAGCGACGTACTTGTTGATCCCGACCATGCGGGCCAGCTCGTACTCGCCGGAGGCGGCGAGCCCGACGCCGGCGGCGAGCGCGATCCACGGTGCCGTCTTCCACGCCGTGCGGCTGACATTCTTGTGCCAGCCGCGCCAGCGGGAGTTGGCCCGCTTCGCTTCGCGGGCCTCCTCCAGCAGGCGGCGGGCCCGGGACTCATCGGCCTGGGCCCGCTCGGTGACGGCCTTGGCCTTGCGCTCCGCCTCGGCGGTGATGCGCTCGGCTTCCTTCTGGGCTGCCTCGCGCAGCTGCGCGGTGACGGTCTTGGCGTCGTCGCGCAGCTTCTCGCGCTGCTTGTCGCACGCGGCCTTGAGTCCGGCGAGTTCGTCGGCGAGCGTCTTGCGTTTGGTGGCGGCCTGCTCGTCGAACTGGTCGGTGAGCTCGCGCAGCTTGGTGCGCAGCTCGGTGCGGGCCGCCTCAGCCTCGGTGTGTGCGGCGGCGACGTGGGTGTCGGCTTCGCGGCGCCGGTCGTCGGCGGCCTTGACCGCGTCCGCGTAGAGCGCCTCCGCTTCCGCGCGGCGGCCGTCGTACTGTTCAGCCGCCGTCGCCGCGAGCTGGGCGAACCGCTCGCGTGCCTGGTCGACCTCTCGCTGCGCCGCTGCGACCAGGTGGTCGGCTTGCTCCTGGGCGCGGGTGAGGATCTGGCCGGCCTCGGTGCGGCGCTGGTCGACCAGGGTGCTGATTTCGGTGAGGTCGGCTTCGGCCAGGCGGCGCAGCTCGGCCACCGCTTTGCCGGTCGCGTCGCGGTCCGCGGCGGCCAGCTCGGTCAGGTCGACGACCTGCGCCCGGGCCTCGGCCACGATGGTCTCGGCACGGTCGCGGGCCTGGGCCAGGAGCCGGTCGGCTGCGCCGCGCGCCGCCTCCAGGTCGCTCGCCGCCGCCGCGCGCTGGGCGGTGGCTTCCTGGTCGGCGTCGGCGGTGATGCCCGCGGCCCGTTCCTGCGCCTCGGTCATCAGGGTGGTGACCTGCTCGTGGGTGGTGGCGACGGTGCGCGCGGCTGCGGTCTCGGCTGCCGTCTGGAGGGCGGCGACCTGCTCGCGGGCGGTGTCGACGATGTCGGCGGCCCGGTCGGCGGCGTCGGCCAGGAGCGGGTCGGCCTCGGGCAGCGCATTGGTGGCGGCTGCCGTCTGCGTGGTGACGTCGACGGCGCTCGGGGCGACGGGGGGCTGAGGGGTGGAACTCTTGCGGGTCCGGGCGGGCGGCTTACGCCGGGCCGGGGACTTGGAGCGAGCGGCGGTCGCCACGGTGGGACTCTCCTTCGAGCACAGGGAAAAGAACGACGGAACGGGGGAGCGGACAGCGCGCCGGTCGCCGCCCCGTTGTGCGGGGGCGGCGACCGGTGCGGTGTGGTGGTCCGGGCTGTCCGGCTGTCCGGCTCCCCGTCACCGCGAAGCCCCACCCCGCCGTGGATCGGTGGGTGGGGCTTCGCGGCTCAGGCAACCTGCAGACCGTTGTCACCAGCCGTTGAGGTGGGCCTCGAAGGCGGGCCAGCCCATGCGGGCGGCGGCGGCGAGCTCGCGGGCGCCTCGGGCGCCGCGCCGCCAGATGCCAGCCGCCGTGTCGTGCCCCTCGGCCGCCAGGCGGTCGGCGATCGTCTTCTGGTCGTCGGCGGACCGCTGGTAGTCCGCCGCGATGCTCTGCATCTCCACGTACGTGTAGGGGAGCGGCTGAGGCGGGGCGATCTCGCCGATGACGAGGTAGCTGTCGATGTCGGCGGGCATCCAGGTGGTCGGGTCGCCGTGGTCGTCGCGGTACTGATCGAGGGTGAGCATCTGGTCTCCGATCGGGTCAGGTGCGGCGGGAGTTCAGGTAGGCGTCCTGAAGGCGGGCGAACCGCTCGTTCAGCGGGGCGCCCGTCTTGCAGGGGGTGCCGTGCTGGCAGGTGGTGCAGCCCGCCCGGTGGGTACGCCAGGTGTCGGCGGCGGCCATGTAGCGGGTGTGCAGGTCATCGGCCATCGGGGGTGGTGCCTCTCAGCGGTGCGCGGGTGGATGTCGGCGACGGGGTGGCCCGCGTCCCACGCCCTGGCGGCCGCCGTGGCCGCGGCCGCCAGGAGGGCGAGGGTGAGCGGGTGGAGCAACCCGAGTGAGGTGATCGCCCGGACCGCGTGGCGCTGGGCGGTCCGGGCGGCACGTATGTGGACGTTCAGCGCTCAGCCCTGCCGCTGGCCGGTGCCACCGCAGGGCTGGCAGGACTGCATCTCGACACCCTGGTAGGGGGTGCCGTCCGCGCCGACGTGGCAGACGGTGACCATCTGCTGTCCGGAGCCACTACAAGAAGAGCAGGTGGTCATCGGGCCACCCCCGATCCGCCGCAGGAGGAGCAGGACTCCCAGTTCTGCCGGGACACCCCGTCGCCGCTGGTGTCCACGATCCGACCGCCGGTGCCGCCGCAGGAGGAACAGGCCTGGTTCGCGGCGATGTTGATCCGGGCCCGCATCTCCGCCGCAGTACGCGGAGCCCGCCGGCCCTCGGGGATGCGAGCGTCAGCCGCGCGGACCACACGGATGAGGTGGCTGCCGAGCCGCTGCTCCGCCCTGGTCCTCACGGGCAGTTCGGTGAGGGTGGAGATACTCATGCCGCTACCCCCCAACCAGCGCGGGCCCGGCGGGCGGTGCGGATCTGCCGGATCTGCGCCGCGAGGGCGCGGAGCCGGTCGTTCTGGGCGGCGGTCCTCGCGGCCATCGAGCGGACTCCGCCGTTGCGGTTGGAGTCGGGGTTCGTACCCGCTTCGGTGTGGAGCCGGGTGGTCAGCGTGTCGAGCTGGCGGCCCTCGGTGTCGCGGTCCGCGTCGACCGCGGCGGCCAGGCGCTCGGCGTGGGCGGCGCGGACGGCGGCGAGCTCGCGGCCGGTCAGGCCGGCGCGCACCATCTCATCGGCGTCGGGCCGTCCGTCGCCGTCGCGCAGGGCGAGTTCCTCGCACGCGGCCCGTACGGGGCAGCCGGTGCAGAGGCTAATCGCCTCGGTACGGCGGGCCCGCCAAGCGGCGAGCCCCTCGTCGTCGGCGCGGAAGAAGAGGTCCGGGTCAGCACTGGCGCAGCGTGCGCCGGCGTCGACCGCGGCCTGGAGTACGGCCCGGCGCGTGTGCCGGGCCTGAGTGGATGTCATCCTGTGCATGCGCGTTTGCCCTTCGACAGAGGGTGAGCTGCGAAGACGAACCCCCAGGCATGCCCGCCCGGGGGTTCGTCGCGTTCAGGGCCGGTGGCCCTGGGCTGCTGTACGAGCAGCCGCAGCCCCGGCCTCCCCGATCGCTCGGGATGGCCGGGGCTGCGGTCGTTCGTGCGGGTGCTTTAGCGCGCGGAGCGCTGGGGGCGGAGCTTTTCCAGCGGGACCTCGGGTCCCTCCGCCGAGACGTCACCAGCGGGCATCACCCGACGGTTCTTGTCGGCAACGGCCACGCGGGACAGCACTGCATTCCAGTCGACCAGGCGCCCAGCCGACGTGCGCTCGGCACGAGCTCGCAGGGCTCTGTCGGTCTGCGGGCTGAACGCCTTGGGCAGCACTGTGGTGGCCGTCCGACTGGAGGATTCCTTCACGGCGTCGGTCAAGGCCCGGCGCCATTCGGGGATCGTCATGTCGAACTCGATCCGGCGGTTGCTGCTCCGGCAGTGGAGTGCGGCGGCGATGTGGGCCTTGCCGGTGTGGTGCGGGACTAACTTCTGGACCTTGCTCTGCATGCCGGTGATCGGCACCCAGGTCTCGCAGTCCTGGCAGACGAGTACGGCCTTGAGCGGGTTGCGAAGGTCGATGTGATGGAGCGGGAGCTCGGAGAGCTTGAGGGCGGGGAGGGCGCTGACCCGCTTCGTGCGGGTCCGGCGGGGGCGTTCCTTGGCGGTGGGCATCGCGGCGGTGATGGACATGCGGGAACTCCTCATGTGCGAAGGGGGAGAGGCTGCGTCGCGGTGCTCTCTCCGCCCGTCAGGCCGCGCGGGTGACCCCGGCGTCCTGACGGACGGACAGCGCATAGCGCTGCGACGTGCAGTAGAGAGTCGAGAACCCGGGGGATTTGTTGGTGCCATCAACCCCGGCCCCCCTCTTACGAGGCGGACGACTTCCTACGGTGGATTACTCGGTGTTCCGTGAGGCCCACCGCCTTACATACATCAGGTTGCCTCAGGTACCCTCAGGTGTCAAGCGGTATAGTGAGGCACCTAGACGGAAATGAAGGAGGCGAGGCGCCATGCCAGGGCAACCGAGGGCCGACAACCGGCCGCCGTACGCGCGCATCGCGGGTCACTACCGCAACCTCATTGGTTCCGGGGAACTCGCGCCAGGCGACCTGCTGCCCAGCATCCGAGCCCTGGCAAATCAGTGGAACGTCAGCACTGCAACGGCCGACCGTGCCATGAAGCTGCTGCGGGACGAGAAGCTGGTCCACGGCATCCCGGGCGTCGGCACCGAAGTCATGGCGCGGCCCGTGTCGCTCGCATCGGGGTCCGAACGTCACGACCGCAGCAGCAAGACGAAATCGTCGTGGGGCGTGGGCGAGAAGTCCTCCGGCCACACCGCTGGCATGGTGCCGGCCCCCAAGGACGTCGCGCGTGTGCTCGGCATCGACCCTGGTGACGACGTGATTCGCCGGAGCCGCGTCTACCGGGACGCTCACGGGATCGTCTCCCACTCAACGTCCTGGATCCCGGCGGAGTTCGCCCGGGTGCTGCCCGAGCTCGCGCGCAGCGAGCGCCTCAAGGGCGGTCTGTCGCTGGACCTCATCGCTGAAGCCACCGGGCGCCAGGTTGAACAGCGCATAGATGAGGAGACCGCTCGCATCGCTACGAAGGAGGACCTGGAGCTCCTGGAGCTGGACGCCGAAACCGTCGCAGCGATCCTGGTACTGACCGCCAGGTTCCTGGACGTCGACGGCCAGCTCCTCGAGTACGGCGTAGACCTGGGCGCTCCTGGCCGCACGCGACGCACCACGTCCGAGGTGCTGCGGTGAACGCCGGCGACGCCGTACTCCTGGACGACACCCTCATCAGCTGCCTCGAAGCACGCCACGGCGAGCTCATTCGCGCTGAGCACGCCGACACCCTGACTCTGGAAGGACGATTCGAGATCAGCCGCATCTCCACAGCCTTGTCCGGTCACCAGGGGCCTGCGCCCCGCGCAATCCTCATGACTGGTCTGCAGGGTGCCGGAAAAACGACCCTCGCCCGCGCCTTGGAGGATGCCGGCTTCCGGCGTCTCTGCCCTGACGAGGAAATGTTCCGCCGCTACGGACACTATGGTCGCGACTTCCCCCGCGGCGAGTTCCTTGTCCGGGAGGCGCCCGTCCTCAAGGACATCGCCCTGGAGGTACAGCAACTCCTGGCGGCCGGACACGAAGTTGTAGTCGACCACGGGTTCTGGACACGGGAAGAGCGTGCCTTGTGGGCGGCGACCATCATGGAAGCCGGCGGCGAGCCCGTACTGATCTACCTGCCTGCGCCTCACGAGGTGCGCTGGGAAAGGATCCGGAAGCGCAACGCAAAGTCGCTGGTCGACGCGAACAGCATCTCGTTCAGCGAGGACGACCTGCTTCGGCATGCGAACCGCTTCGAGACGCCCACCGCCGACGAACCGCACATCGTTTACGACGGAGATGCGGCGCACGTACTGGCAGAGCTTCGCCATGCAAGTTCTGGCGGTCCTCATTGACCACGACCTCCCATACGCAACTCCTGGCGCTCAGTGACCATGACCGTGCTCGGGTAGTGCGACTGCGCAAAGTGACATCGGCCGGTGACATTCGGAATGTCACCGCCACTTGTCACCTCCGCGCGAACATGGGTGCGTGCCATGCTCGCCCGCGGAGAGGCTGGCTTCCGCTCCGCTGACAGCACCTTGTTGGGGCGCAGGATGCGCCGCTGGACCGTACGGGGAAGGAATCGGCGATGGATGAACGTCCCGACTGGGCGCGCCGGATGGTCGAGGAGCGCGCGGCCCGCGACTGGTCGCAGGCCGACGCCACACGCGCGCTGATGGCCCGACTCCCCGATGACCAAGAGGTCAGCGAGCAGGACCTGCTTCGTCAGTGGAAGCGTTGGGAACGCGGCGACGCCCAGCCGACGAAGTACCGGTCCGCCATCGCCGCCGTCTTCAACACGACGACGAGTGCCTTCTTCCCCGAGCGGGGCCGCCGTGACGGGCGAGCCGAGATTTTGCAGGTCAGCGGCATGGACACCGTGGACATCATCGCTCGGCTACGTGCCTCCGACATCGACGTGGCCACCCTGGATGCGCTGCGGATTACTGCGGATCGACTGTGCTGCGAGTACGCATATATGCCCGCCGACCAACTGCTGCTGGAGGGCAAGGCGTGGCTGGCCCGCGTCGTGGGCCTCCAGCACCAGCGGGTCAGCCTGGCACAGCACCGCGAGATCATCGCGCTCGCCGGGAAGCTCTCGCTCTTGGTGGGCTGCGTCGAGTACGACTCCGGCCGACCTCGCGATGCGGAGGCCGCGCTGATGCTCGGCCGGGAGGCCGGGGAGTTGAGCGTGCAGGGGTGGGCGCATGAGATGCGAGCATGGTTTGCGCTGACGAGGGGCAACTACCGTGGCGTTATTGCGGCTTCAGAGGCCGGCATTGCCGTGGCGCCAAATGAGAGCGTTGCCGTGCAGCTGCACGCGCAGAAGGCGAAAGCATGGGCGCGGCTGGGGGACCGGACTCAGACCGAGGTGGCGTTAGACCAGGGCCGTCAGCTCCTGGAGCGCTTGCCGTACCCGGAGAACATCGAGGACCACTTCGTCGTGGACCCTGCCAAGTGGGATTTCTACCGGATGGACGCGCTACGCAAGGTCGGCGAGAACCGTCTCGCAGAGTAGCTGGCTCACGAAGTAATCCGGGCCGGAACGGACTTCGACGGGACAGAACGCTCGCCCATGCGGATCGCGGAGGCCCGGGTCACCTTGGGCGTAGTCGCGGCCCGCGAAGGCGACCTGGACTCCGCGCTCGGCTTCGGGGAAAGGGTTCTCACAGGCAGTCGACGGTCGCTGCCGTCGCTGGCGATGGTCTCCGCTGACCTCGGTCAGGCCCTCCAGTCCCACTACTCGCATGCGTCAGAAGCCCAGGCTTTCGTCGCTCATCTCCGCGAGCTGCGAGGTGGTCAGTGACTGACCGCAAAGAACACTCACCACTTACCGCAGGGCACACAAAGAAGCAAAGATCCATGTATAGTTTCAGTGGCACTAAGGAGTACACATGGACGCCATTGAAGCTCTGCTGTCGCGACCGAACCTGCCTCCCCCGGCGGCGCGCGCGGCTTTGCGGCGGGCAGATGGCCTCACCCAAGCGGAAGTCGCGGAGGCGCTGGAAGTGAGCCGCGTCGCCTTCCATCGCTGGGAGACGGGCCAGGCTGAACCGCGAGCTCGATCCCGTGCCGCCTACCTGCGCCTCCTCCAAGGCTTGGCGAAGAAACACCCAGAAATAAGCATGGAGGACAACCCGGCCTAAGCCTCTCTACACGCAGAAACGGTCCTCGTCGCCACAACGAGGACCGTCCACCTGCAAATACGTCGACTCGCAGCCTGCAAGCATCCCGAGTCGTGTCCGGTGAGGTGACCTCGCCGGGGGTGATGCCCGTGGACCTATCGGTCCGCGTGGTCACCTCTACCCAGAATAAGCGGACCGTGTCGCGGATCGCCACCATCTGAGTCTCCTGTCAGGTCACATCTGCTGGTCACGGCTCCCCTATAAGGGGAGATCCACCACATGCACTACCAGTTCCGCCCTCGGTGCCGGCCTCCGGCTGCAGCCCGAGGTCTGTTCCCCGACCGTCCGGTGCCCGCTCACCGGATGATGCACTCCGCCCGCACCCAGCCCGCTGTCGCAGCTGGTGCCCCGCTCATCTTGGGCGGTGCCGCGTGAGTGATTTCCCTGTTGGCGACGCGTTCACCAGCACCACCGTCGTTAGGGCCTGGGAGCCGCCTGAAGAGGTGGTGGTCCCCTTCGCCCTGGCCCATTCCGAAGGGCTCCAGCCAGAGGATTACGGCGTTCTGCTCCGACTGCTGCTCCGGGATCCGCAGCGGCCGTCCAGCGTCCTGGCCCTGTCTGAGGAGTTCCAGACGTCGGGCTGGAAGATGGGCGAGAAGCGGCTGCGGGAAGTCATGAAGCGGCTCAAGGCCGCCGGCCACGTGCAGCACCTCCGGGAGTACAACCCGTCCACGAAGCGCCCCGAGTGGCAATTCCGCGTCTTCCGCAACCCCGCTAACAACGCTGCTTATACCCGTCACGGCGGGGACTCGTTTCCGCAGGTCAGGCCGATCGGGCGGAAACCGGCAGATCGGGGCTCGGACGCCATTTCTGATCCGGCGGAAACCGGCGTATGCGCAGGTCAGACCGATCGGGCGGAAATCGGCGGATCGGCTCCGATCCGGCGGATTCCGGCGGATCGGAGCGAGGACGTTTCCGCAGGTCAGACCGATCGGGCGGAAATCGGCGGATCCGATGTCGCCCCCCCCACTCCCCCCCGTAGGGAGGAGGAGGATTCCTCCTCCCGTAAGTCCTCCTCCACAACCCTCGTCGCGGCTGGCGCTCAGGCAACAGACGCAGCAGCGGTCACGGCTGCTGTCGAGTTCCTTGCAGAGCTGCCGGGTCGGTGGGCTTGTGGGCGTAAGACGGCTACCGAGCTGGGTCCGCTGCTCGCGGAGTCCGTGGCCGCGCAGGGCTGGGGACTGGGCTCGGATCTGTCTCAGCAGCTGACTCGCCGGTCTCAGGCACGTCGCAGTGCTCAGGCGGTGCTGCGGGAGCGGATCGAGGACCTGCCCCGCTACCGTGCCGCCCGCAAGGCTCTGGAGCAGGAACGAACCAAGACCGTGCCGTTGGGCCGCGAGGAGCAGCCGAGCCTGCCGGAGGTCCAACAGGCGGGTCCTGGCGCTGTGGAGCTGCCGTCGGGTGTGACGGCCGAGTTGGTCGAGCGGGCGCGGGAGTTCCTGCTGACGCTGACAGGACCGTGGGCGCTGGGCACGGAAAGCGCGGCCCGTCTGGCTCCGCTACTCGCGGGCAGGGTCATCGAGCGCGGGTGGGAGTTCGACCAGGTGCTGCTGGCCCAGTTGATGTCCAACCCGGGCGGTGTGAACAACCACGAGCTGGTGCTGGAGCGCAACCGCATCGGTTGCCTTCCCTTCCGCCGCAAGACGGCGCCCGGGCAACAGCGCGACGGGCGCAATGCCCGCCAGGAGGCCATCGACGCGTGCACGGTCTGCGACGCCTACGGGCAGTACGAGATCGACGGCCGGGCCGTCCTGTGCAAGCACGACGGGACGCCCGCACCTGTCGCACCGCAGGACCCACCGGTCGGGGCCGCTTGCGACCCCGACCCTGTGCGGATGCCGGATCCGGCCGGGGAGACGGACCGGCTGGAGAGTCTGCTCGCGGCGATGCGCCAGCCCGCCGTCTGACCCTGCTGACACGAGAGCGGCGCCCGGATTCCTTGGCCGGGCCCGGGCGCCGCACGACCTCGGGAGAGATCACCCATGACTGTAATTCCCAACCAGAACACCTACGACGCCGCCAGCGAGGAGAGCAGCGGGTTCAGCCGGATGCCCCCGCACAACCTGGAAGCTGAGCAGTCCGTCCTGGGCAGCATGATGTCCTCGCAGCAGGCCGCCATCGACTGCCAGGACATTCTCAAGCCGCAGGACTACTACAAGCCCGCCCACGAGGCCATCCACCAGGCGGTCCTGGACCTGCGGGCGAAGGGAGAGCCCTGCGACCCGATCCATCTCGGTGCCGAACTCCTCAAGCAGGGACAGCTCGAACGAGTCGGCGGAGCCGCCTATCTGCACACCCTCGTCCAGGCCGTCGACACCGCCGCCAACGGCTCATACCACGCTGAAATCGTCCGCGAGCAGGCCATCCTGCGCCGCCTGGTCGACGCCGGGATCCGCATCACCCAGTCCGGCTACGCGGGGCAGGGCGAGACCGACGACCTCGTCGCCGCCGCGGCCGCCGAAATCGCCGCCGTCGTCGAAGGCACCGGCAAGGACGACGACTTCCACACCCCCGGCGAAACGATGGAAACGACCCTGGACCTGGTCGACACCGACAACAGCGGCGCCATCATCGGCCTGGCCACCGGCTTCACCGACTTCGACTCCCTCACCAGCGGCCTGCGACCCGGTCAGCTCATCGTGGTCGCCGGCAGGCCGGGCATGGGCAAGACCACCTGGGCCATGGACATTGCCCGCCACTGCACCATCATGAACAACATCCCGGCGGCGTTCATCAGCCTGGAGATGGGCATCGACGAGCTGAACATGCGGCTGCTGTCGGCCGAAGCGAAAGTCGCCCTGCACCACCTGCGCTCCGGCAGCACCACCGACGAGGACTGGACCCGCATCGCCCGCGCCCTGCCCCGGATCACCGACGCCCCGCTCTACATCAACGAGAGCGCCAGCACCCTCGGCGTGATCCAGGCCAAGCTGCGCCGCCTGAAAACCCGTCAGCCCGACCTGGGCCTCGTCGTCATCGACTACGTCCAGCTCGTCAACGTCGCCGGCCGCCAGGAGTCCCGGGAACGGGAGGTCTCCGCCATCAGCCGCCAGCTCAAGCTCCTCGCTAAGGAACTCCAGGTGCCGATCGTGGCTCTGGCCCAGCTCAACCGCGGCCCGGAGCAGCGGACGGACAAGAGGCCCGCGGTCTTCGACCTGCGCGAGTCCGGCTCGCTGGAACAGGACGCGGACATGGTCGTCCTGCTCTACCGTGACGACGCCTACGAACCGTTCTCGGGCCAGGCCGGCGAAGTCGAGCTGATCGTCGGCAAGCACCGCAACGGACCCACCGCCACCATCACGGTCGCCAACCAACTGCACTACAGCCGGTTCATCGACATGGCTCTCACCTGATCCACCCGGCGCACCCGACGGGCCTTTACGTGAGCCTGGACGCGCCTCTCTCCGCCTATTTGACCTACCGAGCACTCGCCTTCATTCGGGGTGGAGATCGCCCCGCAGGCGCCCACCTGGACGATCAACGGGCCCTCGCCAGTGATGGCCCGCGCACGAGAGGAACAGCATGTACGACTGCCCGGTCTGCCTCGAACCGCTGGAGCCGGACACCGGCGGCTTAATCACCGTCTCCGGTGTCACCCAAGATCGCCCGGAGAACTGGGTCTTCGGCCCATTCCCCGTCCACGACGAGCCTTGCCGCGACCGGCTTGCCGACCCCCGCTTCTCCCTCCTGGTCGGCACGGACGGGTACGAGAAGACCTCGACACGACTACACGCAGATGCATCGTCCACCCAGGAGCTTCTCGCTCACTGGGCGAAGATCATGAACACTTCCTACGTGTCCCGATACTCCGTGCAGTACTGGTCAGACAAGATCTCCGGCACCGACGAGCCCAACGGCACCGAGATGACGCCTTGGCCCGAAATGGACGAAGCCCTCGACCTGTCCAGCGCGCACTTCACCTGCCTCGGCACCCGCTCGCGCAGCAGGGAAGCCCAGGCCGGATACGACATCGCAGTTCACAACGCCGCACGTGGGAGGAAAGTGGCGATGTTCGCCCCCGACCTCAGCCCGCGCAACCCCGTCCCGGGCCTGACCATCGACCGCAGCCGGCCTCTGACTCCGGAGTACATCGAGAACACCCTGCAGAAAATGGCCGACCGCGGCGAACGCGCCGCCCTCGTCATCATCGACCGCCTGCAGGTCATGAGCCGGCACGACGACGACGGCCCGTACCGGGTGAGTTCACCCGACGACATCGAAGTGGTGTCCAAGGAGCTCAAGCGCATCGCGATGACCGAATCCCTTGGCACGCCTCCGGTCTTGCTGATCGCCAGACTTGAACGGCCACGGCGGGAAGACCACGCACTGGAGCTCGACGACCTCGGTGCTGCTGCCGAGCTCGAATATCACGCAGACCTTCTGGCGCTCGCTGACCGGACCGGCCCAGCCGAAGTCGCCGTCCTGGTAGCCAAGGACCGCTCGGGCCCAGCACCACGCCATCTGACCGTCAACTGGTAGCGGACCCAACTGCGGATGGTCGGCACCTGGCTGGCCATCCGCGAAGCACTCAAGGTCCCGAAGCATTCTCCTGAGCGGTTCGAGCGAATGTCTGACCGGCACCGGCCTGACCCGTCGGCACGGTCGCGGCCTCAGCTTCTACGCACGGCGCGCATTGCGGCCCCATCTCTTGACCCGGGTGCGGCCCCAGGGCAGCGGCGTGCGGCGCGCACCTCACGCGTCGGCCGACGCATGGCTGGCGGGGCCCTCGGGATCGTGCTGCATGCGCTTCATGGCGGCGTCGGCGAGTTTCTCTCGCCGATAGGTGAGTTCCCGGTCGAGCGTCTGCACGGCGTTCGCGGTGAGCCCATTGTCGGTCATCTGCCAAAAGTGCGGCTCGTAAGCCTGGCGGACACGAGTCGGCTCGGAGAAGAGCGCCCTTATCAGGGGGTCCGTGATCGCGTCGACGGCAGCTTCTAGTCCCTCGGGTGGTTCGGCCGGGCGGATGAGACCGAATTCGCGAAGGCGCCCACAGCCGTCCTCCCAGGCGTCGTCACGCAGGCCGAAGATCTGCATGCGGGGCCGCGTGGTGAGGAAGACGCCCGACAGGCGGTGTTTCGTGGGCGCCCACTGGCTCATCCTTCTCAGGATGAGCCAGGTGGCGACCTCGGAAGGATTGAGCACCTGGATCCAGCCCTTGAGGAAGAAGTCCTTGGGCAGCGTGATTGTTTTGGCGGCTGTCCAGCTACGGGCGGGGACGGAGTAGTGGTCCGGGGTCGGCATATCGCCCCGCCCGCCCTCTTCCATGAGCGAGAATTCCTCGTACAACCGCTGTCCGCGCGTGCCCCGGGGCACGGAGACCAGGGCGTCTTCCTGGCCGAGTTCTTCCAGAGTCCTCAAAGCTCCTTTGACTTGCCGAAGCCGCAGATCTTCCAGCTTCCTCGCGCGCCACCGCTCCTCCGCGCGCGCACTACCGTGGAGCTCCGCAGGCATGCTCTGCAGCGCGGCGTCGTACGTCCCCGACGCGGTGTCGTACGCACCGTCGATGGCCACGAGGGCGGGCCATGATTCGGTCCCGGCCAGCGGGCGAGCGTTCTGCCAGAGGTCTCCTGTGTCCAGCCGGCACTGCGCCTCGAAGACCGCCAGCAGGTAGAAGCGCAGTGCTATCCCTCGCGGAAGCACCAGCTTGGTGAGTCTCGACCGGTCCCCGTCGGCCCACAGCAAAGTGCTGCGCAGGACGATCGAGTCCGGCTCCCTCCCTGCCTTCCAGATCTTGCCCAGGGCATCAGACGCTTTGGTGACCGAGTCGGTCCTCCGCATCTGCTGCAGCCGGCGCAGTCTGCGCTCGTTCGTCTCCCGTGCATCAGCCACGAAGGAAGATTAGCGTTTTTGATCCCGCCGTTTTGATCCGGGTAAAGGCTGTCAATGACAGCCTTTACCCGGATCAAAACGTTGATCACGTCCCGGCGAAGGCTCTTCCAGGCCCCTCACCATGGACTTCAGGCCCGCTCAACGCGGGCTCGGCGGTCAGTCGTTCGTATAGACGCGAACGGCACCGGGGTCCATCCGGGGCCGCCTGCTCGAGGAGCTCCTCTAGGAGGACATACGTGGCAGATTCCCATAACCCCCAGCCCCTGCCGCAGCGCTGGGCGATCATCCTGCTCGCCGGCGTCCTGGCGGGCGCCCTCGTCCTGAGCCTGGCAGGCCCGCTGTCCGCGCTCGGTGCCGCAGGTGCGACGGTGCTTGCCCTGCACAAACTCATGGCGTAGCGAAACCGGCGGAGGTATTACCGGCACCCTCCACCGGCGTTGTCAGGTGCCCCTGGCCGACCCTGTACCAACGGGGTGCCGCCGGGGGCCTCCCTGCTGGTGAACATCGACGTGGCCGGCTTTGAGGTGCCTTCCGGACTCAGCGGTGAACGACTCCTGTTCTCGTGGTCGAAGTCCCTGCGCTCCCTTAACGGCGCATCACCACCGCCTGTACTGGGCCTGCTCAGACCAGAAGGAGAGACGGCAGGAGCCACACGTCTCAGGCGTGAAAATGGAGCAAACCATCACGACCTCGAGCCCCTGAAGCCAGACTGTCTTAGAGGACGACAAGAGGACGGGAGAAGGCCGTGAATCAGCCAGCGGATGGTCCGCTGTCACGAGCGGTCAGCGGACAGACCGACCTGGCACTCCTGGCACTGCGCTATGCGCGTGAAAACGCTCGACGGCCTCGCTCCCGGGCTCTTGTACCGGCCCGCCGAAAGAGGGAAACCCAAAGCGTTCTGCTGCGTACCGCCCTCTACGAACTCGCGACTCAGGCTGGGTGGATGTCTGACGGATACACGGCGGTACTCCGGCAGTGGGCTCGCACCGTCGGGCTCTTTGCGAACCACGTGTCTCCAGTTCGGTTCGACCAGAAGACTCGCGAGCTGGTGGTGCAGCCAGACTCCGCCGCCTGGGCGACTCAAATGCGGCTGCTTGCCGGCCCACTGGTCGCCAGACTCAACCAGGAGCTCGGTGAAGGGACCGTGCGAACCCTGAAGGTTCTGCATCCCAAGCCAGCAGAAACGTCCCCGAGTCCGGCTGCCGACCTCGCCCGTCGCCCTCTTCAACGCGAAGCTCTTGCGAAGAGCAGTGGAAGCCCTCAGCTGCGGAAGGCTACGGAGCGGCAAGCCCGTCAGATGCCACGCGAACCAGACCACTTGTTCCCAGCCTTCAGCGCTGACGACCGCAGCGAGGAAGAGACGGGGCAGAGCAGGGTGCGGTCCAAAGCTTTGTTCCGAGCTCAGGCTGAGCGGGCGCGCCGAATGTAAGGGCAGTCCCGCTGAGCAGCCCACTCACCAGCCAGCATTCAACTTGGAGGGATGAAACCTTGACCGCGGATGACGCCGACACGGCACGACCGCCTCATGATCTTCTCGCGGAGAAAGCAGTCCTGCGCTCACTCCTCCTCTCCCCGGAGGCGATCGCCGACACCGTCGAAGTCCTTCACAGCCACGACTTCTACCGGCCGGCGCACGAGCTGATCTATACCGCCGTCCTGGATGTGTACGGACGCGGCGAGACTCCTGATCTCGTTTCCGTTGGTGGCGTGCTCGAGAAGCAGGGACTGCTGGAGAAGGTCGGCGGCCACGACTACCTGCGCACGCTTGCGAGCGGCACCTCACGCGGCAAAGGCTGGCTCAAACACGCTGAACGTGTCCAGGCTCTGGCGGTCCTGCGGCGTACCAAGGAGGCCGCGGTCCATATCGAGAACCTGGCCGACGACGGATCCGCAGAAGATGTCGATCGGATCGTCGACGCCGTGCAGGCAGAAATCTTCGCGGCCACCGCCCGCCGACGTACAGGGCTCCCACCCTCACAAAGCCTCGGCGACGTGATGGAGGGCGTTCTGGACGAACTCGAAGCCGCCAACTCTGGCGGCACCGGCATCCCGACAGGTTTCACCGACCTCGATGCGTTGACCGGTGGGCTGTACCCCGGGCATCTCATCGTTCTCGCGAGTCGTCCGGCGATGGGAAAATCCACGCTGGCACTGAACCTCCTCCGCTCCGCCTGCATCACGCAAAAGCTCCCCGCAGCACTCTTCACCCTGGAAGCCGGCCGGAACGAGGTCAGCATGCGGATACTCGCCGCCGAGGCACGGGTAGCCCTGCACCACATGCGCTCCGGATCCATGACTGATGAGGACTGGACCCGCGTAGCCCGGAAAATTCCGGTCCTCAGCGACGCCCCGCTCTACATCCAGGACGATACCTACGCCACTTTCACCGACCTTCGGGCCCACTGCCGGCGCCTGCGTGCGCAGAGCGACATCCGCCTCATCGTCGTTGACGCCCTGCACTTGCTCAACTACGGCACTCGGCAGCTGTCGTCTCGCTACGAGGAGATCTCTGAAATCTCCCGTTGCCTCAAGCTGCTGGCCACCGAACTCGAGATCCCCGTTGTTGCCATCTCCACCCTCAACCGTGGACCCGAGCAGAGGGTCGACCGGAGGCCCGCGATCAGCGACCTGCGTGACTCTGGTGCCATCGAGGACAATGCCGACCTCATCATCCTGATCCACCGCGAAGACGCCTACGAGAAAGACTCCCCTCGCGCCGGTGAGGCAGACCTGATCGTTGCTAAGCACCGCAATGGGCCCACGGCCACGATCACCACTGCCTTCCAGGGGCACTACTCGCGCTTCGTCGACATGGCTCAGACCTGAAAGACACGCTGCAGGCGCTGCTGCGAAAACTTGCCGCGCGGCGCCTTCACCCGGGCGGCGGCGATCCTCGGATGAAGCCGCCCGGGGGCAGAAGAGGGCTAAAGCGATGCTCAACAGACGGTGCGGGCCTGCGCCCGTACTGCTTCCGGCACTGCCACTTTGCGTAGCCCGTTCTCCGCGTCTGCTTCGTGTTGCCTACTCCGTCCGGTCAGCTGAAGGAGAGGAGGTGGGAAAGTTGAAGTTCTTCGCCTTGGGCGCCGCGGCTGCCAAAAGCACGGCGCAGTATGGCGTTCTTCTGGTTGCGGCAGAGGTGAGCAAGTACGTCCCAGGTGGCCAGGCAGTCCCCGAGAGCGCTGTGCGCCGCAGTGTTTCCGCTGGAATGAATGGCGGCGAGATGTGCCAGCTTGCTGCTGCCTCTGCGACTGACCCGCTGGTGAATCAGCATTGGATCCACGGCTTTAATCAGCTTGCCGACCCGGCTCTCCAGGGTGGGCAGCCCGTGCCGCTGGCACTCAGCGTCAAGAAACGGCAGGTCGAAGTCCCAGTTGAACACGACCAGTGTGGCGCCGTCGATGATGTGCTTGGCGACCGCTCCCGTCACCTCGTCGATAGCGCCGCGGGCATCACGCCCTTGGCGACGCACTGTCTCGTCGTCTATGCCATGGATGTCGTAGGAATCATGAGGTATCGGTATAGCCGGATTGATGAGGACGCTGTCCCAGGCCAAAGCCCTCCTGTCAGCCAGCAACCAGGCGGCCTCCACGATCCGGTCATGATGCCGATCCAAACCAGTGGTCTCAAAATCGAGGACGACGACTCGCTTGCCGGGGAACCACCCAGTCGACTGGCGCGAGTCCTTGGTGCACTCGCGAAGGAGGAACTCCACCACGCGCCGGTCGGCGGCGCGGCTCATCTGGCACAGAGCATGGGCGACTCCCTCCGGCGTGGTGGTGGCGGGCAGACGGACAAATTCACCAATGTCATCAACAGAACTGCCCGGCGAGTACAGGAACAGCGCTGACGCCCCACCAGGGCCCTCCACCTGGCCGATGGTGGCGCCATACCGCGGGGACCAGTCCTCGCCCTCCGTACCGATCAGAATCCACTCACCCGGCGGCGTGACCTCCCAGGGGTGCAGGAACTTGCCCCAGGCGCGTGCGTCGCATGCCAAGTCCTTCAGCCGCAACTCCTCGTACTCGTCCTCCTCTCCATGGGGCTGCGTGCACATCCCGCCCCAGCCGTTGGGAAGGGCCTGCAACAGGGCCTCGAAGAACTGTTGAGGAGATCGCGGGTCGAAGTACATGCGCCTGCCCTGTTGTAGCCGACCCTGGAGTCGGGAGACCGAATGGTGAAAAGATCGTAAAAGCATCAGGGTCAACTGTCCGCGATACGCGTTGCACACCGCTCGCAGACTGGACAGCACATTCACATCACGGCACCGCTAGCCCAGTGACGTCCGCGGCAGCCAAACCGGTCGCGGACCCACGCCCTGCCCGGCCGCCGCCCCGGCGCCTGTCCTGCTTCCTGTATGAGCTCTGGCGGGCCTGGCAGTGGACAAGACGTTCAGTCTCGAGGGCGGACCGTCCGCGCGCATCGGCCGCCCGGCGGTGCGTCGCCCCGAAACAGCGATGCGGCCTGCCTTGCAGCGTCCGCGACGTGGCTGATGCGGCAGGTTCTTGAGTTGCCGGTGTAGGACGGCGTCCAGGCATTGCACGCGTCGCCCTCTTACCGCCCGATACGAACCCGTTGGCCAAAATCGTACGGCTGATCCCTGTGCCTGACGAATTGTCAGTGCATGGTTCTACCTTCTTCAGGGGAAGCCCCTCCGAAGCTGAAGGCGGTGCGTGTTGGCGAACATTGTCTGGCACACGAAATTCGGTATCGAGCTCGATCTGACCCGCGACGATCTCGGGCATGAAACTTTGCCGAACCTATGGGAGACCCTCTACCAGACGGACCGGTTGTACGCGGCGAGGAACGTGCCCGTGGCCGAGCGGGGCCTTCAGTGTGGTGGGGTGTGCCGGAAGGCGGGCGTCACTGCCTGGATGTACCTGCGGATGCGGGCCAACGGGCGTCGTGAAGCTGTGCACGAGCGCGCCGAGGACGAAGACCGCCACCACGCGGCTCTGTCGGACGAGCACAAGGCGTACCAGGAGCGGATTGTGCGGGCCGCTGAGAGCGGCGGCTTCTCTGCGGACAACGAGGTGAGGACGAGCGTGGGGCCACGGTCGTGGATCCAGACCGACACGCTCGTTCAGGGGGAGGGCGGGCTCCGGATCGGGTGGGAAGTGCAACTGTCCACCGCTGGGGTTCAGGGGCCTCGGAGCGTCCGCGCCCGGGCGAGCCGGGCTGCGAAGCACGGGATCACTCCGGCGTGGCATACCGATCGCGGGGACTACGCCAGCCGCAACGATGTCCACTGGACGCGAAGCGACCATCTTCCCGCGGATGTCATCGCGAAGTCGGGCGACCTGCGCGTCGTCTCTGGCTTCCGTGTTCTCGACTTCTGGAAGTGTGATGTCCGTGCCCTGTACCGGTGCCCGGACACCCAGAGCCGCTGCGGAAAGACGCACACAACACCCAAGCCCCGAGACGTCTTCTTCGACGACCTGGTGCGAAAAACCGCAGCGGGGCTCATCGTTCCCGTCGAGTTCCGAGGCGGATCACGAACCCACCGGTTCTGGGTCACCGACAGGGACCGAGACCGGTACGCAGACCTCAACAACGGCCTGCCCGTACTTCCATCCGCGGAGACCGAAGACCACGATCAGAAATCCTCCGGGGCCAGCCGCCGGGCCCCGACCTGCCGGCCACACACAGCGACGCCCGCCATGCCCTCCCACACTGCGCCCCTCCTGTCGATCCCAGCACAGGCCGCGGCCCCACGACAAGAAGTGACGTCGGCGTCAGCAACCCGCCCGCCTCAGCCCTCTGCCCCGCAGCCTGCGGTGGTCGAGGCGCCGTTCCCTGATGATCTACGCACCGCGCAGATCCGTCTGCACCAGGCCACCACGGAGCTCGTGACTCTCGGGCGTAGCTTGCCCTGGTCGGTGGATCCGCACGACGGTTGGCCCGGGAGAGAGCATTCGCGCACCGGCGAAATCACGGGTGGCAAGCCGCCGTCGCCTGGATGGACCGACGAACAGAAGGCGGCCGTCCACCGGCTCCGCCAGGAGTGCCTGGCCCTATCGATGACCGTGGCCGAGCACGCGTATTGGCAGTCGCTCTCCGGCGAGAGCCTGGTGCAGCGCCGCATGGAGCTCAAGGCGGCCACCCGCACGGAGACTGTCTCCGCGGTCGACGTCACGGCCACCGTCTGACCAGGCTGGGTGGGCGTGGGCTCGCCGGCCTCGAGGCGTAGCCGGGCGAGGGGAAGGCGCGCTGCCAGGTAACGGGCCAGGCGGGGCACCAGGACGGGGCGATCCCCCATCAGGAAGATGCCGACTATCGCCCCTTCGCCGCCCGAGCCCGCGAACTCGCCAGCCTGGCATCCCCCAAGGAAATGATCCTCTCCAACCAGCGCAAGTACTACCCGGGCATCGGACTGCTCCCCGAGCAGGAGAGGCAGGCGACCACATGAGCTCCCTGATCACCGAGGACGAGATCAGCCACGAGATCGAACTCGTCTGGCTCGAAGAGACCACCGACCTCGACTACGTCCGCCAGAGCCTGGACCGCCTGCCCACCCGCCGCGGCAAGCCCCCCTACCACCGTGACGGACGCATGATCGGCTACGCCCTCCTGGGCCCGAAGGCCAAAGCCTCCCGCTCCTCCGGAACCTTCCGCCGCCGCGTCTTCTGGCTCCTCCCGCACGACCGCGACACCCAGCCCGAAGGCTTCTACGCCACCGGCGCCCCCGCAGAAGCCGTCGACCCCCGCGCCCTGGCAGCCGGCACCAAGGGCTACAAGACCGAACGTTCCGAAGGCGGACCACCCTCCACCGCCATGCAGGAACTCGGCATACCCCTTCCACTCTGACCCCCACCGAGAACCGTCCTCGGCCCCGACCGCCACTTCACGGACCTGGACGCCTACACCGACCAGACATCAACGCCGGCTAACGATGTCCACGTGCTGGCCCACGCCTCCAACGAGACGGCCCGGAGCGGGTGCGGTTGAGGTAGTCGCTCACGGTTGCTCCCGGCAGAACATGAGAAAGGGCCGCCCGAGGGCGACCCTTTCACGCAGTCTGCGCCAACAGACAGCGAACCATTCTCAAGTCGTCAAGCGGTCCGGGTCAGGACTGAGGTGCCTGATGATCAAGAAAAGTCCCACGCAACGAGGCATGGTCCTTCAGCATGGCACAGAATCTAATTCATCCAGCACCGAAGGTGCCGTCCTCGCCTCCTTTTTGTTGACAGTATCTGAAAAAGAGGGTCCTGACCTGGATGTTTGTGTTGTCTATTCTTTAATTTGGTTACAGCGCGTCAAGATCAGTGAAACGTTTCCTGAATAACTTGTTCAGAATCTGTACACAGCGGATAGACATGGTTCGACCGGTAAGCAAGGATGAAACCGCTGCCGCACTCTCAGCGCCAACTGAGGGCAGTCCGATACGGGTCAGGGAAGCGGTCATTTCCCTTCACGAACTGAGGTGCCATGTTCATCCACGCATTTATCAAGCCGCCACTAGCTGGCCCGCTCCCCTTCCGGAGTCTTCGCCCACTCTCAACCCAGGGCTTCCGTGTGCCGTTCGATCGCCCGGAACCGCAGGTGATTGCAGCTATCGCTGCGCTTATTCAGGCGTTCTGTGCCTTGGCTGAGCTCCGCCGGTAGTAGTCGCACCAGTCAGCTGTTGTTGGCGGGTCAAGTGAGGTAGTGCATTCACCTGACCCGCCAGCGGTTAAAGGGGTAGATGTGGCCAGGCCAACTAAAGATGTGTCCAACGAAAACAGAAACCTCCATGAATTCGCCAAGGCTTTACGTGCTCTGAGATCTAAAGCTGGAGACCCAACTCTTGTCGAGATGTCATCAAAGGCGGGCGTTTCTGTAGCTGCGCTGTCGCAGGCGACAAACGGGAGGAATGTTCCTAGTTGGAGAGTGACAGAAGCATACGTTGCACTTTTCGGCGGCAGCTTGGAGCAGTGGCGTGCAAAGTGGGAAGAAATGCGTCGGCAGCTGCGGGAGCAAGTGATCCATGATGTGGATGACGCTGGCTACTCGCTACCTCTAAATCCCGCTCAGAGACGTGTTGCCTCGTGGCCCGCAGTTTGGGAAAGGTGGACGCGTACGGGGTTGATCACGCCTCCCCGTAGAGCAGAAACAGAGGCGGATTTACGTATTTCCATGCGCTCTTTGAAGGCGTTCCGTTCGATCTCCTTGCGGGAGATTTCGGTTATCTCGCTATACTCTCACTCTAGTTTCGGCTCTGCCCTTCAAGGGAGTAGGTCAGTAACTCCACGCCTTTTGATTGCATACCTAAAAGGCTGTAATGTGCACACTTTTGGTGAACAACAGGCATGGCTTGAGCTTTTAGCTCATGCAGTTCCAGAACAGAGAGAGAAAGCGGAGAGCGAGCTGCGTAAGCAGCACCGATCTTTTAGGTAAGGGGAATCTTTCCTGAGGTGATCTCCGCCTACTACGGAATCTTCGCCATCGGCAGCCCCGACCTTCAGCCCGTCAACGGCGCCGCCCGCCAGCTCCACGGCGGGCGGCGCCGTTGTCCTTGATCGTCACGTGGACTTGGCCGATCGGCGCAGCCTGGGCCGGTGGCGGATGCCCCTTGTAGGAACTCTCCCGAAGATCCCCGCACCACGCAGGAGCCACTCGGTCCGCAGGGCCGGGGCGCCGTAGATCACGCTGTTCCGGCCCTCGTCAGTCTCCAGAATCCACCAGAGCTGCAACAGCTCGCCGCTGGCCGCTTCCTGGTGTTCAGCCCTTTACGGTAGAGCTCGGGACCGAAGACCGCGCCGCGGGCCCGGACGGGTCTACGGCCTCAACCGCAGCCGCAGCATGGCACCCCATAGCCCTACTCCAGAGCATTCCAGAGGTCATCGTCGTCGCCCGTGTCCCATCCCTCCGCTGCCGCTGCCTCCGCTGCCGCGTCTGCCGCAGCATCCATAGCGATCTTCTGGTACCGCTCATCCTCTATGAACCGTCGCATGGGATCGCCCATAAGCTGCATTTGGCGATGGAGCTGGTCGCTTAGAACTTCCTGCCTGGGGGTTGGCGTCAGCCCCTTCAGCAGTTGCAGCACCTCCCGGGTGCGCTCATGAGCGTCCGGGAGAGCCGGCCATTGAATATCCTGGTTGCCCGCTGGAGCCTCCGGGGCTTCAGCACTGAGAATTCGCAGACTTAGCCCGCCCTCGACAACCGGCATAAGGATGCGTGTGTTCCATATACAGCAGCTGGCGTCCAGTGCTCCGGGGAAGATGGCTACCCCAATGAACTGCCACTGGACCGTGGCCGTGCACCACTCACGGTCGCCGAGGCGGTACCCCTGCACATCCGTGACCTTGGCCGCCTTGACGTCAAGGCTGTCTCTAGTCAACCAGCCGTCAGTGGCTTGGGCCAGGCCGTTCTGGCGCACCACAGGGAAGCGGCTACTCATCGGATTGAGTGGATTCCCCCAACGTGTCAGGGCCGCTTTACGGATGTTGTCCGTGTAGAGCGGCAGCAGTTCCTCCACCTGTTCGGAGGTGACTTCAATGGGGGGAGCGATGAGCTTCAACAGGTCCGCGAGGCGCGTCAGGTGGACGAACCGATCACCGAGGCCTTCGACGTCGGCATCCATCGGTGGCGGGTAGGGGCCTGTGCCGGTCCGGAAGTCGCTGGTGTTGCTGCTGACGAAGTACACCGTCTCCTCTGGGTTGGCCCGCGCGTACTCCACGGTCGACATCCAGATTGCCGCATCCCGTGCCCCGACCTTCAGACGCTTGTTCTGTTTGGTTGGGTGCGGCATGGAGCTTGCGGGCGGCAGGACGTTGGCCTCCCGGTACATTCCCTCACGGAGCGCCGCCTCGCTCGTGGGCAAGACCTTGACCAGCTCCTTTAGCTTGCCCCTCCAGTGCTCGCGTACGGCTTCCGTCTCGGGGGCGCCGAGCGCGGGCACGTCGTTAGGTATTTCCCGCTTGAGTTGGCGGAGGGCCACGGTCGCCTTCTCATGCGCCTCGTTGTACTTGATAGCCAGCTGCGCCGCGCGCTCCTCCACAACCATCCAGGGGACCGCGACCTGCTCCGTCCCGGCCTCCCGGATGGCACGCAGCAAGAACGCCTCCGGGCCGTCGAGTTTCATGCCGTATATCACGCAGGTGTCCAGAATGATCACTGGCTGTTCTCCGCTTCTCGAACGAGTTCCCAGGATTCCAGTTCGCCGGGTGTCCGACCGCCAAGTTGATCGATTCCTTCGCGCGCAGTCGACGACATTCCCCGACCGGAGACCGACAGGCCCTCAGACTGCGGGCTGCTGGACATCTGCGGCACCTGACCATGGACCCGTGGGCGCCATCCGGGTCCAAGCCGTACGGCCACAGCATTGAACACTTCCCCCAGGGGGTGTGCAGCACTGCCCTGGTCGGCGGCGCGATGGGCGAGGCAGCTCGGTCAGCCGACAGTGTGAAGCGTCTCGCGCTTCTTGGCGGCTGCGGCCTGCTACGGGCGCGCGGGCGCCTTCAGGCCCCCGTCAAGGTAGGCGTGGACTCGCAAGGTATGGGCGTGGTTAGGACCCAACGCACGGGTGCAGTCGGGGATGAGCTCATTGAGTAGGACGATGGCCCGGACCGTGTCGCCAGTCTCCCTCACGCCTACGGCGTGGTCGTGGCGGGCGCGCAGGGTACTGAGGTGGTCGGGCCCCTTCGCGCTGGTTTGGTAGGGGATGAGTTCGTTGAACAGGGCGACGGAATGCTGCGGGTCGCCAGCTTTCCGCACGGTTACGGCGTGGCTGTGGCGGGCGCGCAGGGTGCTGGGGTGGTCGGGTCCCAGTGCGCGGGTGTAGTCGGGGATGAGCTCCTCGAGTAGGGCGATGGCCCGCTCCGGGTCGCCGACCTCCACCATGCTCACGGCGTGGCTGTGGCGGGCGCGCAGGGTGCTGGGGTGGTCAGGGCCCTGGGCGCGGATGTAGTCGGGGATCAGCTCCTCGAGTAGGGCGATGGCCCGCTCCGGGTCGCCGACCTCCACCATGGTTACGGCATGGTAGTAGCGGGTGTTCAGGGTACTGGGGTGGTCGGGTCCCAGTGCGCGGGTGTAGTCGGGGATGAGCTCCTCGAGTAGGGCGATGGCCCGCTCCGGGTCGCCGACCTGCCTGACGCTTACAGCGTGGCTGTAGCGGGTGTTCAGGGTGCTTGGATGCTCGGGTCCCAGTGCGCGGGTGTAGTCGGGAATCAGCCCATCGAACAGGGCGACGGAACGCTCGGGGTTAGCGGCCTCCCTCACGCTCACGGCGTGCCTGTAACGGGTCTGCAGGGTGTGGAGGTGGTCCGCGCCTTGGACGCGGGTGTAGTCGGGAATGAGCTCCTCGAGTAGGGCGATGGCGCGCTTCGGGCCGCCTGCCTCCGCCATGCCTACGGCGTGGTTGTAGCGGGTTTTTAGGGTGCCGGGGTGGTCGGGGCCCTGAACGCGCCTGTAGTCGGGGATGAGTCTGTCGAACAGGGCGACCGAATGCTGCGGGTAGCCGGCCTCTCTCACGCTTACGGCGTGGCTGTAGCGGATGTCCAGGATGCTCGGGTGATCGGGGCCCTGAGTGCGCTTGTAGTCGGCGAGTAGTTCGTCGAACAAGGTGATGGCCTGCTTCGGCTCGCCGACCTCCGCCATGCTCACGGCGCGGCTGTAGCGGGCGTTCAGGATGTTGGGGTGGTCGGGGTCCAGGGTGCGGTTGTAGTCGGCGAGGAGTTCGTCGAACAGGGCGATGGCCTGCTTTGGATCGCCGGCCTCCCTCACGTTTACTGCGTGGTTGTAGCGGTCTTCCAGGGAATCGAGGCCTTCGGGGTTGTCTTGGACAACTCCTTCAGCCGGGTCGTTGAGTTCGCTGGTGACGCGAGTGAGGGTGGTGTTGTCTTCGTCGTTGACCGCACTGGCCCGGGCGAGTACGGCGTCGATGTCGTCACCGACGGGATCCGCAGAAAAGTGGCTGGCCTCGGGCTCGTCGGCCAAGACCGGCAGAGTCTCAAGGGGGGAGCTGGTGTCGCCGGCGCGGAGCCGGTCGAGTTCGTCGGCGAGCCGGAGGACCTGGTCCGTGAGACGAGCTTCGAGGACCTCGGCCTGGCGCTGCTTCTCCTCCGCCCGCTCCAGCTCTGCGCGAGCTCGCTGTTCCTGCTCCTCTGCGCGTGCCAGCCTGCGCTCAGCGCTCTCCAGCTCCTCGCCCGCCGGCCGGGCAAGGAGCTGGTCACGTTCCTTGACGAGGTCGGTGACCCGCCGGTCGAGCTGGTGAATCATGTTCAGCAGGACCATGACGAGCTTGTCGGAGTTGTTCTTCGCCCGCTCGACCTCCGCCCGCTGCTCCAGAGCCCGGGCCAGCCGGTCGTACGTCTCGATCTGCCGGGCATGCGCCGCCGCGAGCTCCACTGCATACCCCGCTCCTGGCGGAGGCGCGGCGGGTGCGCGAGGGGTGGTGCGGGGAGCGGGACGCAGCGCCTGTTCGCGCAGCGCCAAGGCCTCTTCCTGGCGGCGCTCCCGCAGTTCCGGGCGGACCGTCGCCTTGATCAACGCAACGATGAACGCTTCCGTCGGCACCTTCCCGGCCAGGTAGACCCCGGTCTGCGCCTTGCTCACAAGAACCTCGCCGCCCAGCACGGCCAAGCTTTTCCCAGAAGAGTCCACCTGCTGACGCAGCATCTCTGCAAGCTTGCGTGCCGCCGGATTCTCGGCGCGGATCGGCCCCCATGGCCTGCCCCCGCCAGTCTTCGGTGTCATGTCAGCCCCCGCCCCTGGGCTGCTGTGCTGTCCGGCCTGTCCTGGACAAAGAGCCCCTGGTCCGGAACTTACCTGCGTTGTCCGGCCTATGACTGCCAGACAATCCAATCCACCCCCACAGTCACCTCCCATCAGCCGCCGGACATTCCCGTCCCTGCGGCACCTACTCGGGGAGGCCCTCATGCTCGACCACCTGGACACAGCCCTCACAGCCCTTGGCGCCCTGGCCGCACTCGCCCAGTTCGCCCTCGACGCGCACCGAAGCCGCAGGAGCGGGAGGAAGGACAGCCAAAAGCGGTGAGACCGGTTCAGGTCGCGGTCGGGGTGCCCTTGTACCGGTCGCCCGGCTGCCCGGAGGAAGGCCGCTCGTAGAGTGCCCGCGGTCCGGCGACGGCGACAAGGCCACCCCTTGGAGACTTCAGTCGTACCCGGGCCTCAGCCCGGGCACGACCCCGGCCGCGGACGGACCAGGGACCAGACCGACGGCCTGATGGCCGGCCGCCCAGCTTCGGCTGCACCAACCCCTCCTCCGACGCCTCGGCGACGGCTACCGTGGCAATACGACCACTGGAGGACCTGATGAGCGCGCAGCCCGAGGAAGCCCCGACCCCGCCGGCCCCGGCCGCCGCAGCCCACGTGCTCGCCCAGCTGCGCGCCGACCGCCGGGCCGAGACGTGGGTGCCGGCCTTTGAACGGGACTGGACCAAGGCTCTTGAGGACTCCCGCCACACCTACAGCCTGACCCCGCTGCACGATGTCGTGCGTACCTGGCAGCTCCGCGTCGCCGCGGCCCCGGCCGTCGACGCCTACATGGACTCCGGTCACGACGAGACGGCCTTCGTCGACCTGGACGACGTCCTTGGAGCCCGCGGATGACCGCTGAACCGTGGGCAGTACGCCTGTCACCGCAGACTGCGAAAACACTCACCGACCTTCCCCCGGCCGCCCGGGAGATGGTCCGCGATGTCCTCGACATCGCGGTGCGCTCCCCGTGGGGCTGGCCGCAGTGGAACACCGGGGATCCCGAAGGCGAAGGCGTCCGCGCGGCATCCATCGGCCAGCTCTCCATCGTGTACGTGATCAACCAGCTCACCCGGCACCTGGCTGTCCTGGAAATTATCTGGCTCGGCTAGCCACCGGGCAGGAGCGCCCGTAGACGCTCCAGCGCGCGGCGGCGGAGCGCCAGGCCCGCGCGCCGAGGGGAGCCCGTCATCGCCCGCCTAGTACTCCAGCCGTAGATCGTAATCTTGCTAGTGATGTGACTGGGCGCCCCAGTTGACCGTTGAGTGGCTCAGTATGACAACTGGGCCTTTGCCGAGATCTATTTGAGGCAGTATCCCGGTATGAACAACACGAAGCGGTATGCGGTGGTCGCCGGGTCGGTGCTCGTCATCATCGCGATAGTGGTGGTGTGGTTCACCGTGGATCTGAATGCGGCAGGGCAGGTAGCCTCCGTCGTGGCCGGATGCGCGGCGGTGATCACCCTGGCCCGCGAACTACTGCGCCGTGGGCAATCGGCCGTCACGGTCGCGCAGCAGACGGGCAAGACGTCAGCCCGATCGGGGGGTGACGCGAACAGCGGCATCACCGGCCCAGCGGACAGTCTGAGCGGTGAGTTCCGGGCCGAGCGCACCGGGGATTCCGAGGGCGACGGGGGCAGTGCCAACTCTGGGATCCGCCTGAGCTGACCCTGGCCGTCCGCTTGTCCACATCAGCAGCACCTGAACGGACGTCCATGTATAAGAACAGGGACTGGAAGACATTTAAGGTCTCAGACACCGGCGACGCACGCGCTGCCCCTTTCGGATGGGCAAACAGCGGGTACGTCGGGAGTGTCACGGTCGAGGTGAAGGAAGCTTTCCGCCCGCAGTGGCCGCTGCTCGTGGGCTCTCTGCCGGCAGCCGCCTCGTGGTTCGAGCCCCGTGAGTGTTCGCCGACCCTGCACGACTGGATGGCTTTTACTGACGCTTCACCTTCGACGATGGTCCTGTACGGAATGGGCGGGACGGGGAAGACACAGCTGGCCGCCAACCTGGCCACGACCGTGCTCGCGACGGCCCGCTCATGGACGGCCGACTCCGCCTCAGACTCCGACCCTCGGCAGGACAGCCCTGCTGCCTCGCCGATGCTGTCGACGGATTTGGTCGTATGGGTTACCGCTGACAGCACGGAGCACATCGTGGGCTCATACGCCCGTGCCTGGCGCGCCGTCACCGGTATGGGGCCTTCTGGCGATGTCGACGACGAAGCCTCTCGCTTCCTGTCCTGGCTGACCACTACTCCTCGCGGCTGGCTGATGATTCTGGACGACGTACCGGACCTCGGAGCACTGCGTGGCTGGTGGCCGCCGAACACAGCTAGCGGACGCTGCGTGGTGACCACCCGCAGTAGCGATACCTCCTGGCGCACCGAGCATCGTGCGCGTATCAACGTCGGCCTGTACTCACCCGTCATGTCGAGGAGGTACCTGCGAAGAGTCCTGGAACAGCAGGGCCGTGAGCGAGACGCCGCCGAACTCGACAGGCTTGCCGCTGACCTCGGGCATCTGCCGCTCGCGCTGGCGCAGGCAGCCGCCTACCTCTGCGAGGATCAGTCCTTGACGATCGCGCAGTATCGGGCTCTGCTCGCGGACCGCACCCTGCTGCTGGCTGATGTCCTACCGGACGTCAGTAATCTCCCAGACGCACAGCAGCACATCGTGGCAGCCGCATGGCAAGTATCGCTGCAACGAGCGGATGAACTGACACCTGTAGGTCTCGCGCGTCCGCTGCTGCTCATGCTGTGCCTGCTGGACCCTCACGGGGTCCCCGCAGCCATGGTTACCAGCCCCGCTTCGGTCCAGTACCTCACCGCGCGACTGAGCGGCCGACACCGGGCGGTCTCGGCTCATCACGTTCGGCAGGCATTGCGGGTGCTGCGTCGGTTCAGCCTCGTGTACCCGGGGTTGCCGGGAGCCGATGAGCGTGACGACCTCATCGGCATGCACCAGCTCATCCAGCGTGCTGTACGAGAAGCATCGGAGCCAGCCGAACTCGCCACCTCAGTCCGAGCAGCGGCCGATTCCCTCCAGGAGGCATGGCCGTCGGGGGTGGACTACGCGGACACCGTCGTGGGCCGTTCCTTGGTGTCCTGCGCGGAGCATCTTGTCGCGCAGGACACGGCGAAAGCGCTGTGGCACGGAGGGGGGCCGCACAGCGTGCTCTCCCTGCTCGGTCGGCAGCTCCAGGCGACCGGGCGACGGGAGCAGGGCCTGCGCCACTACACGTCCATGCTGCACACCGCGCGTCGGCTTCTGGGCCACAACCACCCGGAGACCCTGTTTCTGCGCAGTGACATTGCTGGGTTGCGGGCCGAGGCCGGCGACGTGGCAGGTGCCGTGGCGGAGCTTCGGAAAGTCCTGGTCCTGCAGAGTCGGCATCTGGGCGAGGAGAGCCCGCATGCGCTGACCACACTCAACAACCTGGCGCACTGGCGTGGCGGCATGGGTGACTACGCAGGTGCGGTCACCGAGTACGACCGTCTCCTCGTCACGCTGCAGAAACGGGGCGACTTGTTGGACGAGGCAGACGTTCTCATGACGCGGCGAAGCCGTGCGTACTGCATGACCCAATGCGGAAGAGAAGCCGAAGCGCTGCCGGAACTTCACAGCGTCGTCGAGGGGTCCAAGCGCGTGAACGGCCCGCGCCACCCTCGCACCATGGTTGCCCGTAACGCTCTGGCCAGTTGCCTTGGCCGGATGGGGAGGAACGACGAAGCGGCCGAGATTCTCACATCGCTGCTGACCGACCAGCGGATGGTGCACGGCGAGCGTCACAGCGAGGTGCTAATCACCCGCTCCAACCTTGCCCAGCAACGCGCCAGGACGGGTCACATTGAAGACGCGGTTGTCGAACTCACACAGCTCGTGCCGCTGTTCATGGAGGTCTTTGGTCCACATCAGGTGCGCACACTCACCTGCCGCTCTCTCCTAGCAGAGTGGACGTGGCGAGCGGGCCGGGAAGGAAGCGCCCGCGCCCAGATGGCGGAGGTGGTGGATGACGCAACTCGGGCGCTGGGATCGGATCACCACTTCACGTTAGAGGCGCGCCTCAGCCTGACCCGCTGGTCCACCGGCACGTGACGTCGAACTGGTCTGCCGCCGGTACGAACGTGCAACGCGCCACCGGTCGGTAGGTTGATCCCCCCAGGTAGGTACCGAAGGCACGGAAGGCGCCGGGCCGCGTGATGCTGTGGTTCATGCCCAGCGGGAGATAGCAGCTGGGGCCCGGGGTGCTGCCGAAGTCCAAGGTCGATCTGTACGCGGCGATCCGCCGTGACTCGCGTCAGGGGCTGTCGAACCGCGCTCTGCAGCGGAAGTACGGCGTCGGGTTTCTGACGGTCCAGAAGGCGTTGTCGTCGGCTTGGCCTGGCTTTGTCGACGTCACACGACAGCAGTTGTCGACGGCCTCGGGAGGCGCTCGCTGAGCCCGGATCTCGACGTCGCCGAGAACGGGAGGCACCCACCGGCACTCGGCAACGGCGAGACGACGGCCGCCACCTGCGCCCGTAGCCAGCGCTTTTGTCCCGGGCCTCGGAGGGGCGGCAGACGGCGGCTTGCCGGTCGACACCGAGCTGCTGTCCGAAGCCATCGATATTCGACGCGGGAAACGCCTCCCGAACTGCCAGAGAAACGCTGCTCCTCGTCATCGACCGAGCCAGCTTGGCCGGAGCCGCGGAAGCCGCTTCCGCCGAGGGCGACACGGCTGGATCCGTTCAAGCCGTTGATCGACGAGATGCTGCGGGCGGACCTTGATGCGCCGCGCAAGCAGCGGCACACGGTGAAGCGGATCTTCGAGCGGCTGCTGGACGAGCACGACGCGGACGAGATCTCGTACCAGATGGTCCGCGGCTACGTGGCCACGCGCCGTGAGGAGATCCGGATCGAGGCCGGCCGGGGTGTGGTGGAGGCGTTCGTCCCGCAGACCCACAAGCCCGGTGCAGAGGCGGAAGTCGACTTCGGCGACGTGACAGTGCGGCTGGCCGGCGAGCTGGTGACCTGCTACCTGTTCGCGTTCCGTCTGTCCTACTCGGGCAAGGCCGTCCACCGACCCGTTGACCGCACTATCGGCGTGTCCTACGTGTCGGCTTGGTGAGGGCGAGGAGTCTCCGTTCGGGATGTGCCCGATGAGACGGAGAGGAGTACCCGCCCCGCCCAGGCCCTTGGTCTGCACGTAGATCCGGCCCTCACCCGGGTGGACCTCGGCTGGCTCACCGACGCCGCCTGGGCCTACATCAGCGACTCCGTGTGGGAGCCGCTCACCCCCGCCACCGGGCAGGAGCCGACCACCAGGCCAGAGACCGCGGCCGCCGCGCTCGTCGAACTACTCAACGCGCTCGGGCGCCGCCAGCACGAACACCGCGAACGCACCGCGCAGCGCCTGGCCGCGGTTACCGGAACCGGGCTGTTGCCCGCCGACCTGGAGGAGATGGGCACCTACTACTGGGCCAAGGCCCAACGAGACCTCGGAAACCGCGAGGCCTCCCGCCAAGGCATGCAACGAGTGACGGATGCAGGAGGCCGGCTCGCCCCGGCCGCCCGCCGCGGCCTGGCCCACCTGGCTCGCCTGGCCGGCGACTTCCCCGCCGCCCTCGCCACAGCCGAATCGCTCGGCTGGCCCGGCCGGCACCACCGAGTCACGGGCGATGTGTGGTGGGTACAGGGCGACATGGCCCGCGCCGCAGCCGCCTACGAAGCAGCCCGCGCCGAAGCGGAAACCCACGGCATCGCGGGCGAACGCGCCACCAGCCAGGCCCAGCGCGCCTTCGTCCTCGCCTTCACCCATCCCGCCCACGCCGACGACGAGATCGACCTCGCCACGCAGCTGCTCACCGGACTGGACCTGCGTGCCACCGCGCTGACCGTCCAGATCGCCTCCCTCGTACGAGACGCCGGCAGCCCGCACGGCATGGAGGCCCGCATCCACGCCCTCGGTGCCGAGATCAACGCCGCCGGCCTTGTCTCCGCGCAGGTGTCCCTCGAGCTGGCCACGTGCTTCCACCATGCCGTCATCGGCGCCGACACCGACGTAGCCGCCACGATCTTCCAGCTTCGAACAACCACTCATGACGGCGACTACGCCTACCTCGTTGACATCGCCCACTTCATGGGCGGACTTACACTCGAACACCCGTCACCGGCACGCTGGCTCGACGGAGAGCACTCGACCCGGCTGCGCTGGCGTGCCCTGGTTGCCGCTCGCCGTGTTCAATAGCAGCCAATTAATTCACCAAGATTCCCTGAACCTCGGATAATGACAGACCCGGAGCCCAAAGCCATTCGGGTGGGCGTCGAAATGAAACTCTCTAATTTGCCAGGGATTTAAGGCAGCTGATGGCAGATAGCGGGATAACACGTCCACCCGTCTGTCGGTCTAGTCTGGTTGCGACGATCGCGACGAGGCGTCCTGTCTTCTTGTGGAGGGCAGGAGCTCCAGACAGTCCAGGGACAAACCAATCTCCATCGACGCGGATCCATGAACCACTCTTCCCTTGTACGCGAACGACGCATGAGTACATTTCGACTCGATTTGCCGCCTTGTCGAATTCCCATCCTTGGACAACCAACTCGTCGCCAGGCAGCGGCTCGAAGTCGTCCAGGATGATTCCGTGATTTGGCGCACTAAGCTCACTTGATGGACTCAGGCGAAGTACGGCCAAGTTCGGGAAAGGGGTGGGCCTTGGCTGCTCGTCCAGATTGTCCGGTCTTGCTGGAATTGCCTCGATGACAACGCCTTCTGCTGATTTTTTACCCTGATGGACTTGCCAACCGTCCATACCCCCGTAGGAAATGTTTGCTGTGGTGATTACATGAAATGCGTCGAATAGGATCCCGGCGCCAGCAAATTCTCCGTCTCTGTCGATCCTGACTGTTGCTTCTGACAGTAGAGCCTGCTGGTCCCGCCAATCAGGTGAATGCAGCGGTCGCCCACCCCTATTGAAATGTTCTGGAGCATCCAGCTCGTAACCAAATTGGGGGCCGGGGCTACCCTGTTCAACTTTGGCGAGCTGGCGTTCCAAGTACTCGCATCGCGCTTCAGCTTGCTCGTGCTTACTGTACGCTTCTCGCAATGCTCCCCTCAGTTGTCGGACCTCCTCCTCAAGCCGGTCGCGTTCCTCATGTAGTTCAATGGGATCCGCAGCTGAACTTGGCGCTGCTGCGGTTTGGCTAAATGACGTGAAGTCTTCCATTTGGATCTCACGTGCCTGTACCTGAAGGTCTCGAAGTTGCCGTTCGCGATCCTGGAGTGTTTCCTCTAGCCATCGCTCCCGCGCGGCAGATTTTTGCGCTTCCCGGTCCGCTTCTTCCAGTTGCTGTTCCAGCAGTTGAACTTTATGCATGGAAGTTCCGCTGGCTTTGAACGCATCATTATGAAACTTGCGTAGGAGTGCAACAGCCTCGGCGGTAGCAATACCGCCGCGCTTCTCTGCGGCATCCTGCAGCAAGTTGAAGACAAAATCCCACGGGGGCAGTCTGCGACCGCTTAGGTAACGGGAAATCGTTCCCGGGTTGTAGTGCCGACGTACGGAATAGCGACGGGCAGACACTTCAAGGGCAGATAGCAGTTCCCTGAGCGCCTTAGCCAAGGCCAAAGCCTCAGGTGTGACTTCTCCACTGAGTGGCTGTAATTCACCCATAACGCCCCCCTTGGTGTTGCCAGCAGGCTGGCAACAGTGCTGCGCCTACCGCAGCAAGAGCTGCCTCTTAGAGCCTAGTCACTCAGAGCTCACGCCGACGAGAGAGGCAGCACGATGGAAAGTAGCAACCCCCACCCGAACCCGGAGAACTCCGGCCCCCTGCTGAGCATGCATGCCGCACTCGTCCTGCTCACAGCCGCATGCGTGGGTGCAGTCATCGGCGTGCTAGCGGCGCACAGCACGGGAGACACCGCAGGTTCCCTGCTTGCTGGCCTCTCGGGCTTCGGCATCAGCGCCCACGCTCTGCACAAGCTAATCGGTGGCTAAGGGCCCGCAGAGAATCAACTTGCTGTCGAACACCGTGCATGACCTGCGGTGTCAAGAGCAGGAATGCACAGCTTATTGTTCTGCGGGCCCTAAGGGCTGTCCCGCAAATGATCTATGAATCGCCCGGGGCAGGGTCGGTTGCTGGCGGTCGTTGGACTATCCGGCGAGGGTGAGGTTGTGCAGGCGTGCGATGCCGAGCATGGCGTGGTGGACGCCGTCGCCTTTGAGGCGGCAGTCGCGGAGGATCTTCCAGGTCTTCATGCGGGCGAAGACGTGCTCGACGCGGGCGCGGACCTGCTTGTGGGACTTGTTCAGGGCTTCGGCGCAGTTGCGGTTTGAGCGTGTTGTCCTGGCGCGCGTTGCTGGAGTCCTGGATGCAGGGCAGGCGCGAGCTTCCAAGATCATGTGGGTGTCGAGTCCAGTGATCCCTACGGAAGCCCGTGCCTGCCGTCGCATCATCCCCGAACCCGCCCGCCCTTGACCAACTTCGTGATCAGCCCGATGCCGCCGAGGGCGAACTGCCCGGACTGCTGGGTCGGTTGGCCGAGATTCCCGATCCGCGTAGGCCCCGTGGCATCCGCCACGGCCTGGTGTACGTACTCGCGCTCGCGGCCTGCGCGGTGCTGGCCGGTGCGACCTCACTACTGGCGATCAGCGAGTGGGCCGCCGATGCTCCGCCGCCGGTCCTGGACCGGCTCGGCGCCCGCCGCTGTCCGCTGACCGGCATCCGCCCGGTGCCGTGCGAGACGACGATCCGCCGCACGCTGGCCCGCCTGGACGCCGACGCCCTGGACCGGGCGGTGGGCGCTTGGCTGTCCGACCGCCGCCCCAACCCGACAGTCCGGCGGGCGGTGGCCGTGGACGGCAAGACGGTGCGCGGCGCCGCCAGGGCCGACGGCCGCAAGATCCACCTGCTGGCCGCGCTCGACCACGCCCATAGCCTGGTCCTCGCCCAGATGGACGTCGGCGCCAAAACGAACGAGATCACATGTTTCCAGCCCCTGCTAAAGTCCGTGCCCGGCCTGGCCGGCACCGTCGTGACCAGCGACGCGATGCACACCCAACGCGAGCACGCCGAGTTCCTCACCCACCGCGGCGCGCACTACATCGTGATCGTCAAAGGGAACCAAAGAAGCTGCACAGACAGCTCAAGTCACTTCCTTGGAACCAGATCCCGCTCATGGGCCGCACCCGTGACAGCGGCCACGGCCGCGGCGAGATCCGCCGCATCAAGGTCTGCACCGTGAACAACCTGCTCTTCCCCGCAGCCCTCAGGCTGTCCAGCTCCAGCGGCGCCGCGTGAACCACAAGACTGGCAAGATCAGCATCAAGGCCGTCTACGCGGTCACCGACCTGAGCGCCGAGCAGGCCGACCCCCGCCAGCTGGCTGCCATGATCCGCTCGCACTGGCGGATTGAAGCTCTGCACCACGTGCGCGACACCACCTTCGCCGAGGACGCCTCGCAACTGCGGACCGGCAACGCACCCCGCGTCATGGCGACCTGGCGCAACCTCTCCATCGGTGCCCTCAGCCTGGCCGGCGCCCAGAACATCGCCGCCGTGCTCCGGGCCAACTCCCGCGACCCGAACCGCCCCCTCGCCTTGCTTGGCATCACATGATCACGAATCAGACATCACGCAACTAAGCCGAAGCCCTGGAAGACACCGAACGCCGCCGCTCTGGATAAAGGGATCGAGTGCCCAGACGGCTCCAGGCGTACGGTCGGTGCCCGCGAGGCTGCCACCACCTGCACTGTGGAAGGCCGGGACGACAGAAGAGCATCGGTCCCCGGCGCTCGAACGGACTGGTGGCAACCCCCGGCTCCCACTGCCCGTTACCAAGGAATTAGGACGGCTCAGACGCCGTGATCACACCAGCCACAACAAGATCATCTCACCCGTGATCAGAGGGGGCTCAGGTGCGGACACTCAACCGCAGGTTAAGCAGATGGCGTAGACGCGCAGAGGCACCACGAAGGGTTCCGAGCTTCCTTACCTCATCCACCTCAAGCTCCAGGCGGTCGGTGAGAGCAAGTACGGCGGCGTAGGGCCGCTCGCCCTCATCGAGCTTCGCTGCAACGGCTTCGAGAACAGCTCGAAGAACGACAGGGTTCGCACTGGGATGGTCTGCGAGCAGGCGAAGAAGCTTGTTGTCGTTCCAGACGCTGTCGCGGGCCGCACTCAGTTCCTGGAGGGCTTCGGGCGGCGTGTGGGGATTGGTGGCCAGGGCTTGCCAGACGAAAGGGTACGGACATTTCGCGAGACGCTGCAGGACCAAACTGTCTCTCTCTGCACGTGCCAGAGCGAGGTAGTCGGCAGGCGTGGGCACGAGGATGGCCTCTCAAGATGGTCGAAGCCGCCATCCTGCCACTGGACCTTCGTCGCAGCGGACTCCGGGGCGGTCATGACCAACCTGCCTCGACCAGCACTTACGGGACAGGTCTTAGGGCCCGCAGAGAATCAACTTGCTGTCGAACACCGTGCATGACCTGCGGTGTCAAGAGCAGGAATGCACAGCTTATTGTTCTGCGGGCCCTTAGAGCTCGTAACACGATCTTGTTGAAGTGGGCTGGTGGGGCGTAACCGGTGTGACGATTCGGCCGTTCGTGAGGTGTGGGTACTCGACCGTGGATCGTGGACGATGAGTTGTGGGCGTTGATCGAGCCGTTGCTGCCGCCGTGGCCGGAGCGGTCGCCCGGGCCGCGGCCGGTGTCGGACCGGTTCTGTCTGCAGGGCGTTCTGTTCGTCCTGTACAACGACATAGCCTGGCAATTCCTGCCTCTGGAGCTGGGGTTCGGGTCGGGCCAGACGTGCTGGCGTCGCCTGGACCGATGGCAGAAGGCGGGGGTTTTCGACCGGCTGCACAGGGTCCTGCTCGCCGAGTTGAACGCGGCCGGCGAACTCGACTGGTCACGTGCGTGCGTGGATGGTTCCCACGTCCGCGCGAAAAAGGGGGCGCCGACACCGGTCCGTCGCCGGTCGACCGGCGGAAAACGGGCAGCAAACACCATCTGATCTGCGACGGACGCGGCACACCGCTCAAAGTCATCACCACTGCGGCGAACGTGAACGACGTCACCCAGACCCTCGCCCTGGTCGACGGCATCCCGCCCGTCGCGGGACGCCCCGGCCGCCCTCGCCGCAGGCCCGAAGCCCTGCTCGGCGACAAGGGATACGACTCCAACGCCCACCGCGACGAGCTGCGTCGCCGGCGGATCCTGCCCGTCATTTCCCGAAAGGGATCACCCAACATCAAGGGCATCGGCAAGCTCCGCTACGTCGTGGAGCAGACCTTCGCCCTGCTCCACCACTTCAAACGCCTTGCCGTCCGCTGGGAACGCCGCACCGAACTCCACGACGCTTCGTCTCCCTCGCCTGCAGTCTCATCTGCTGGAGGCGCCTCAAGAAGACCCAACCATGATCGTGTTACGAGCTCTTAAGCTGCCCCTGACTCCCCGCGCACGCGGGGCGGCAAGTGGCGGTGCTCCCAGGACTTCCCCTGAGGAGGAAGCTCAATGAGAGGCACCAATGCAAACCGAAATCGAGACACTTGCGACTGCTTATGAGACTTCAGCGATGTACCTCCTTGTCGTGGGTGTGGGACTTGCGGGGGTAGCCGGAATTCTTCTTGCCTTGAATATCTTCGATTCCGCGTATCGCGTCTACGAATTCCTCATGAACCGGAGCCCTGTGAGTCCTGGCTTCGGATTTAGCCCGCTCGTCATTCGAATTGCAGGCGCCCTTCTAGGCGTTTCACTGGGTATCCAATACATAACCATATTCAATTAGCTCCCCGCGCCTGTGACAGTTGCAACCCTAGAGTGGGCGATGTGTTTTCTTTCGGTGTCTGTGTTTCTGCCCGTGACGCCGCAAAAATCCAGTCTCTACCCAGCCGTTCATCGTGATGCATGCCTGAGCAAGCACAGCCGGAGGGGGTGGCTTATATTCCCAGTCTCTACCCGAGCCCGGATGGTGATGCATGGTCAGGAGAGCCGCCCCATCGGCCTGCTGACTCACCCCCACCCGAGCCCGGACCCCTCTTCTTGACGCCGCCTCTGTTCCTGACACCCCGTCCATCAGCGCGATGGGGGCGCACCTCCCTGCACCTGCTCGTACTGCGGAGCCGTACGAGCAGGTGCCCACAGACTCGTGACCCCCCGCCACCCCCACAGACCCGCAGACGCCGAACACAGCGAACCACTCCCCGGAATAGCGCGAGAATTCCGGAGGAATTCATCACAACACCATTCCGGAGGAATGGTGTTGAAAGCCCGTAGGGCTTTAGCGTTCTTTACGACCCGTAGGGTCGTGCGTCGTTCCTCCGGGCT
>NZ_CP109405.1:0-104356 GCF_045040375.1 Streptomyces sp. NBC_01520 | reverse complement strand
TACCATATCGCTGCGCGATATGCAAGCGATCCGGCTCGCTGCGCTCCCCGGCCGCTCACGCTCCGCGTGAGCGGAGGTGGCTCGCTCCACTCGCCACCGGGCGGCATGCGCTTCGCGCCCACCGCCAACCGCAGGGCATTCGGCCCGCGTTGCGGGCCGGGCCGGCCTCCGGCCGCCCGTGGCCTCCGCTGCGCTCCAGCCACCCGGGGTGCGCCCCAACTCTCGTGCGGGTCAGGTGTGCCACAAGCGGCCACAAAGGGGAGGGCTGTGACGGGTGGTCGGGGCCGGTGCTCTTGAGGGGTGGCGGTCGGGGGGTTACTTCGGTGGATTCGGGGATCGGCCTACCATCGTGTCGATGCATCCTTGGTACCAGTCTTCTTGGGTATCAGGGGCTGTACCCGTACTGCCCGTCTGAGTGATGAGCTGGCACGCAAGGCGTGCAGCATTGTCAGTGCGGACGGTTAGGGGGTTCACCCTTCCGGAGTCGATTGCGCCGAGCGCTGCTCCTTCACCGCCGTGGTAGGCCACTGCATGCTTCGACGGGCTCTGCGGGTTCTTCCCGCTACCGCCACCAGGGACCCCCTCCTGAAACAGGCTCAGGAGGGGTATGCCAAGGGCTAGGAAGAAGGCTAGGAAGATGACGCCCTGACTGAAGGCGGGTAGAGAGCAGAACCATCTGTAGAGGCCCTGCCATAACGTGGTTCGTCCCATGACCGCCACCCTAGGGGTAGCTCGCCTTACCGGGAACCGAACAGATCTTTCGCATCCTACCAAAGGGGATCTGCTTCAAAAATAAGCATGAGATATACTCTGGAATTAGATCATCCCGCCAGCGTCGCTTCGAAAGTTGATCCGGAGCAATTGCAAAGCCTTGCAGGTGTTCTGGCAACGGGAGGGTAGACCGCTCGGCCGCATCAGCCCGATCGGATCCCATTCAGCTCTTCTACGTGCAGACTTCCCGTTTCGCTCCGCTCAAATCAGCGAGGCAGCGCCTAGGGAGAGAAGGACTAACATGTCAATCACGGAGCGCGCAGATCAGCGCGAGGCAACCCAGCGAGAAGCCGTTGACGCGGTCCTCCGCGCCCTCGAATTGCCTGCAAGATCACTTGTGCCGGAGCGGGGGCTTCGAACGCAGGTGATCATGGCGACCGGGTCCGGGAAGACCCGGGTGGCGGTCCGCAGCGCGGAGGAGCTCCACGCGGGCCGTGTGCTGGTGCTCGTGCCCTCGCTGGACCTGCTCGCCCAGACCGAGGCCGCGTGGAGTGAGGGGGGCCGTCGGGGCCCGATGATCGGGGTGTCCTCGCTGCGGGGTGAGGAGGTGTCCTTCCCCAACACCACGGACGTGGACGAGCTGGTGGAGTGGACGCGGAACCTGGGCAAGGTCACCGTGTACGCCACGTACGCCAGCCTCGGTCTGGGCACGCTGGAGCGGGCGCACGCCGGGGGCCTCGCGGCTTGGGACCTGATCGTCGTGGACGAAGCCCACCGCGTTTCGGGCCGGATCGGAAAGCCGTGGGCGGTCGTCCACGACAACCAGAAGATCCCGTCCCTGCGCCGTCTGTACATGACGGCCACGCCCCGGCTGTGGCAGCTCGGGGACGAGAACGAGGCCGGCGCACCGGGCGAGCTGGTCGCGAGCATGGAAGACGACCCCGAGAGCCCCTTCGGCAGCCGCTGCTTCACGCTGACGCTCTCGGAGGCCATCGACCGGGGAATCTGTGCCCCCTACCAGGTCGTATGCGTGGATGTCACCGACACCGCGCTCCAGGCCGCGCAGCTCCTGGGCGCCGAAGGCCGCTCGGCAGAGGTCCGTGGGGCCCGGCTCGCTGCGCTGCAGACCGCCCTGGTGAAGGCTTCGGCGGAGGAGAACTTCCGGCGCACGCTGGTCTTCCACCACATGGTGAAGGAGGCCGAAGCATTCGCGGCCGGCCTCCCGGACGTCACCGCGCAGCTGCATGCCAGCGACCCTGAGCTGTACCCGAAGACGATCTGGGCGGACTGGCTGTGCGGTGATCACAAGCCGCTCCACCGGCGCCGGCTGCTCAGGGAGTTCGCGGCCGGGATCGCCACGGACGGCACCGTGGTGGAGAAGTGCTTCCTGTGCTCGGTGAAGGTGTTGGGTGAGGGCGTCGACACCAAAAACTGTGACTCCGTGTACTGGGCGGACGTACGCGGCTCGATGCCAGACCTGGTCCAGGCCGTGGGCCGGGCGCTGCGGATGCAGCCGGGCGAGGGCAAGGTGGCTTCCCTCGTGGTGCCGGTCCTGCTCGGGCCCGGGGAGACTGCGGACAACATGCTCACGTCCAGGGCCTTCGGCGGGCTGGCCAAGCTCCTGGAGGCGCTGCGGGCGCACGACGCGCGGATCGTGGAGACCCTCGCGGAGCAGCAGGTGCCGAGCGTCTACAAGCCCGTAGCGCAGGACGAGAGCGGCAGGGGGAGCGGCGAGGGCTCCGGAGGCGTCAGCGCCCCCGCCAAGGCCCTGCTGAAGTTCTCCACGCCCCGCGACCCGGCCGCCCTCGCCGCGTTCATCAACCTGCGCGTCCTCAACCCCGAACACGAGCACTGGCGGCGCGGCGTAGAGGCCGCCGTCATCTACGCCCGCGAGCACGGTGACCTCCGCGTGCCGTTCACGTTCCGGGTACCCGCCGTCGACGACCAGGAGGCGGAAGCCACCGGGTGGCCGGCCTCGCTCGCCGGGTTCCCTCTCGGGCAGTGGACCGCCGACGCCCGCCGCTTCTACGCCCGCGGCGACATGGACGAGGACCGCGTCGCGCAGCTGGAGAAGCTCGGCATGATCTGGAGCCACTTCGACGTCGCGTGGGAGGAGGGCCTGTCCGCCGCGCGCGGATGGGCCGCCGAACACGGGCACCTCCTGGCCCCGCTGGACGCCACCTTCCAGGGCGCGAAGGTGGGCACCTTCCTGAAGAACGCGCGGGCCGCCGCCCGGAAGGCGCAGGAGAACGAGCAGCGGCGTGCCGAGGGGCTGCCGGTGGAGTCGTCGGCCGGGGCGCTGTCGGACGAGCGGCGTGAGCAGTTGGAGGAGATCGACGCGTCCTGGTGCCCGAGCTGGCCGGTGACGTGGCAGCGGGCCTTCCACCTGGTCCGGATGCACCTGGACGCGGGCGAGGCGCTGCCCACCGAGGTGGGCGACGTCGTGCGCCAGGGCGAGGATCTCGGGCGGTGGGTGCAGTCGGTGCGATACGGGTGGGACCAGCTCACCGGGGTGCAGCAGTGGATGTGCGAGCAGGTCCTGGGGATCGAGCCCGCGCCCGAGGACGAGAAGCCTCAGCGAACCCGTACGCAGGCCGACAAGTGGGCGATGCACTATGAGGCCGCCAAGCAGTTCTACGAGCGCGAGGGGCACCTCCAGGTCCCGAGGAAGCACGTCGAGCGGATCGTCGGCGGGGACCAGGAGGAGCGCGAGCACAAGCTGGGCGCCTGGATTAGCAACCAGCGCTCCCGGGCGGCGACCCTGACACCGGAACGGATGGAGCAGCTGTCCGCCATCGGCATACGGTGGTCGTGATGGTGGGCGTCGTCGTCACCGCGGTCTGCTCGATCAAGACCTGGACCAGTTAGCCCGCTGGTCAGGCTCTGGCGACCAGCGCGACTTGGGTGCGCCGATTCGCGCCGACTTCCCCCCACTCACCTCAACACGCTGTCAGGATGTTGTTCAGGGCCTAGGATGTGTGCCGATCCAGAGGAGCGTGATGGTCGGATCCGCAGGAGTACGTCGGGCCACTCGCTGGCAGGATTCGGTGCGGCTGCTGTTGCTGATCGACGCCGCCTCAAAGCCGGCGGCCGAAGGTGCGTCGGTGCCGCCGGCGACCGTCGGGGTGGTCCACACCCAGGTGCGACTGCAGAAGCTCGACTTCTGGGTCCGCAATCCGGACTACCTGGCCTACGAGCTGATGAACGAGTACGTGGCTACTCCGGACGTTCCTCGGCTGCTGGAGCTTGCCGCAGAGATTCTGGAGTCGGAGGAACCGGATTTGCGGCGCTTCCCGATGCTGCGTTACAAGTACGGCGCCTTCGAGGAGCTTGATGACGCTCTGGCGCCGCTGGTGGAACGGGGGCTGCTGCGCAAGACGCAAGTCCTCGGGCGTGAGCGCGTGGTGGAGCACATCTACTTCCTGCTGGAGCGGGGTCGGCAGGTGGCTCAGTCGATGGTCGCCGAGGCGCCCGCGCTGGCCTGGTACGTCGAGCGCACCCGCCTGGTCGTGGACCTGGTCGACGGTCTCGGCGGCACGCAGCTAAAGGACCGGCAGTACCTGCTGCGGGACTACGCCGACACCCCCTGGGGCCAGCATATCGGCCCCATCACCGAGCAGGCCCGCGAGCGGCTGCGCGAACTTCAAGCGGCACCAGGCCCGGGAGCCACGGGCGACACTGACCAGGAGGCTTCATGACCGCGCCGCCCGGCCCGGCCCGCTCCAACACGGCGGACCTGACCGTTGCCCCGAGCGCCGGCGACATCCTGAAGGAGGTCGCACAGAAGCTGGGGCTAACGCCGGTGCAGGTCGAGCGGACTCTGGCCGAGGCGAACATCACCCTGAAGAGTCCGACTGCCGCCGACCGGCGGCTGCGCATCATCCGGCTGCGCGCCAGCGGCACGAAGCACTCGGGCGACGACTTCACCGTGGAGCAGCCCTTCACTCCAGGGGTGTGGGCGATCGTCCACCCGGACAACAGCGCCGGGAAGACCAGCCTGCTGGAGTTCCTCGTCTTCCCGTTGCGCGGCGGGCCGCGCGATCTGCCGCCCGATGTCCGATCGTGGCTGCGGCATCTGAGCGTGGACATCGCTGTGGCTGGCCGGGCGATCCGCATTGTCTTGGACGTCGATGACCAGCCGCACCCGCAGTTGCGGGGCCGGATCCTCGCCGGGGAGTCCGTCGACCAGCTGCTTGCCGCGGACGACGAAGCGCTTCGTCTGCTGGCGACAGCGTCCGGCAACGAGGAGGTGAGCCGGTGTATCGGTGAGTTCTTCCTGGACGCGCTGCGTATGGAGCACACCAACCTGTGGCAGGTGACCGGCGGCGCCGACGGCGAGGGGGCCCCGCAGGTCCACGGGTGGGCGTCGTACTTCGGCGCCTGCTACCTCAATCCCGGTGGGGACGAGATCCTGCTCGGCGATGTCGCCGGTGGCCTGCCCGGACGGCTCATGGAGCTGTTCGTCGACATCCCATACAGCACGGCCCTCACCCAGCTGTCCGTCGCCGGGAAGCGGGAGAAGAAGACGATCACCCAGGGACAGCGCCGGGCGGAAGGGGACGCGGAAGCCCGCCGGACCGAGCGCGAGGCGTGGCAGACCGAACTCGCCGACGTGACTGGGCAGATCGAGGCGTGGCGCCGGGCGGCTGCCCAAGACATCTCCCCGCTCCTGCGGGCCACCGACCAGGCTGCGACGGAGCTGCGCGGCGTGCGGGCGCTGTTGGAGGAGGCCGAGCAGACGCTCACGGAGGTGTCCGCCGCCCGGATGCGCGCGGAGCAGGGGCTACTGGATGCCCGGGAGACGTGGCAGGCCCGGCGGGTCCTGGGACGGCTGGACCCGGTGTGCTGTCCGCGGTGTGAGGAGCCGCTGGGCAGTGGGCGGCGCAGCGAGGAACGTGAGCAGGCGAACTGTGCGGTGTGCACGCGGCCGCTGCCCGAGGTCGACCCGGAGACCGCCGAAGCGCTGCTGGCGGAGCTGGAGCAGACCCTGGAGCGATCCCAGGATGCCGAGAGGGAGGCAACCGACCGGCGGCTGAGGGCGGCGGAGGCGGTGCAGAGTGCTCTGGCCGACCATCGCGAGGCGGCGGCCGGCCTGGACCAGGGACTTGCCACCTCGCAGGCCCACGACCGGCTGCGTGACCTGGAGATCCGGGCGGCCGAGCTCCGCGGACGGCTCGAGGCGACCGGATCGACGTCTCCGGCTCCGCCGGTCCCTGTGTCCGCCCAAGTCCTGGCCGCCACCGAGGAAGCTGTCCGCGCGGCCGTCGACGCCGCGGCGAAGCAGCTGTTCCCGGCGATGAACGAAGCGATCGTCGAGCTCGCCACACGGTTCGGCGTCCAGAACCTCGACAGCGTCAAACTCGACCGCGCCGGCAAGGTCAATGCCGTCAAGGCCGGGGTGAAGACCACGTTCAAGAGGCTCAGCCGCGGCGACCGGCTCCGCATGCGGATCGCGACCGTCATCGCGCTTCTGCGTGTGAGTGCTGACCGTGGCGTGGCCACGCACCCCGGCCTTCTTCTGATCGACTCGGTAGCCGCCGAAGAGGTCACCGAGGTGCCAGCCCGCACCCTAATCGCCGAGCTGCAGGCTATCGCCGCAGAACTTCCCGAGCTGCAGGTCGTTCTCACCACGGCGCAGCCCGAGCTCGTCGACGCCCTGCCGAAGGACCACCTCATCACCAGCGACGGTGAACACCTGTTCTAAGCTGCTCGTTCGCGAACCGGCCGGCGACAAGGAGAGGACCGTGGCCTCAAGCGTGGACCAGACGCTCCAGGCCTGGGCCAGCAACGCGACCGACGACGAGCTGGACGCCGGGCCCTCGATCGCGGACCTCGGCGGTGCCGAGGCGGTGATCGCGGAGGCCGACCAGCTCGCTGCCGGTCCGCTCCTGCCCTATCTGCTCACGGCACTCGGCCGCGACCTCGACGCCGTGGACGGTGACCAGGCCCGGCGGTTGCTTGACGCCGCGGCCCAGGGGCTGCGGAACCCCCAGGCCGCCTGGGTCCTGGCCGACGCGATCGACGTGGTGTGCGCCCACCCGGCGCTCGCCACCCGCCTCGGCACCCGCACCGTCCGGGATCTTGCCGCACACGTGGAGGCCGCGCTCGCCGGCGACGCCGATGCCGCTCTCGCCCAGCCGGCCGTCGCCGGGCTGCTGCGCCTGGCCGTCGCTCAGACGGCCACCCCGCACCGCCTCATGGCGTTGCTCGCCGAGATCACCGGGGCCGAGCCGTCCGAGGCACTGGAGCGCCTGCCGATCCTGGTCGGCGTCGCCCACGACCACTTCGGCGACGACACCCTGCTCGATGTCCTGAGCGCACTGGAGAATCAGAACGATCTGCCAGCGGGCACCCGGGCCGACGCCACCTTCGAACTGGCCGTCGCGGACATGCGCAGCGCGCTGGAGGCATCCGACCGCTCGGCCGTCGAAGACCATCTGCACCGGGCCCTGATGCGGTTCAAGGACCTCGACCGCACCCACGAGGCCCGACTCGACGCCCGCGCCCACGCCGCCGCCGTCGATGCGGTCCTCGCCTTCGGTGAACTCGACCAGCAGCCCACGACAGCCGCACCCGCCGAGCAGCGCCTGGCCCAGGCCGCCGCCCAACTGGATGCCACGGCCACGCTGCTGACCGAGTGGACCCGCGGTATGCACCGGCTGGACTGGCTCAGCGCCCGCGGACTTGCGCAGAGCGCCTGGTCCCGGCTCGTCACCTCGCTCCAGACCGCCCGCACCCACCTGGACCAACCCAGCTGGTACGACCCGGCCGGCACCCTCGGCGATCTGCTGGACGTCTACGTCGCCAGCCGCAGCATCCACACCACCCGGGCCGATGGATCCGGCGGCCTGACGGCACTGGTGAGCCCACCGGTGGAGGCCGCGTTCGTACGCAGCGACGGCCTGCTGCACCACCTCGAACAGGCCCTCACTACCGACCCGCAGTTCACCGGCTCCCCCGACGCGCGGGCGCTGTACGAGGTCGTCCAAGCCCAGCGGCAGGCACCGTCGTCGACCGGGCAGGTGATGCCGGGAAAAGCCCTGGAGGGCCGCCCCACGCTCGCCGGGCTCTTCCAGGCTGACGCCCCGGGACTGCGTGACGACCTCGACCCACTGCTCCTGGATCGGATCGAGCAGCTCTTGCAGCAGCAGTCGAAGGGCTACACCCCCACCGGCAACGCCCGCTTCGACGCCCACCTGGAATCCCTGCTCGGGGAGCTGGCCACCAGCCCCGCCTGGACGCAGCGCGACAGCTCCTACTTCACCACCCTGCTGGAGCAGTTCCTGCGGTTCCTCTACGACCGCTTCGACGCCCAGGCCGACTACTACGGCGCCCGCACCGCCTACCTCGGCCCCTGCCCTGGCAAGAAGCCCGACGGCAGCCCCGACCACTGGGCCGAGAAGCACGTCCAGGACGACCTCCACCAGCACCTCGCCGGCACGCTCACCCCCGGCACCGTGCAGCGCGAACTCATCGACGTCGCCAGCGGACGCACCGATGTCACTTACACCCCCGAACCCGGCAGCCGCTTCGTCGCCGAGGTCAAACGCCGCGACACCAGATGGACCCGCGAACGCATCGAGAAGAGCTACCTCGCACAGGCCGCCAACTACACCGCGACCGGCCCTCCCTTTGGCGTGCTCTTGGTCGGGGATGACAGCGGCCACGCCAGCGGCTACCGGAGTATCGAGGACAGCGTCTGGATCATCCACCACGCGCGCAGTGCCACCGAGGTACCCCGGCTCATCGTTGTCGGCGTCCTGCCGATCGGTCGCCCAACCCCGTCCGCACTGCGTATGCCCCGCGCCACCACCTAGGTGTATTGATCACGAGCATTGTTGACACTGGGGTCTTGATGAAAGGCGAAGACCTTCGGTGTGGTGGAGCTGTCTAGGAACACACCACCCCGGAGGTCTTCGTATCCCACCGTAATGCCCGGCTGACGGTCTTCGGCTGACCGGCAGTGGGCCGAGCGCAGCACGTGCGCCCGGCCCACCCTCTCCGCCAGGCGGCGTGGAATTCGTGGGCGTGGCCGCCACGCCACTCCACCCACCGCGAGTCGTCCAGGACGGCCTTGGGTTCAACGACGCCAGCGCCCTCGAGGAACACGACCAGGTCGTGGTCGCTGTAGGCGGTGCCGAGGATCTCGTGCCGGCCGTAGCTGTGCACGGTGACTATCCGGTTACCCGAGTGGGAAGGTCGGTGCACGACGATCGGCGCGCTGGTCACACCATCCAGCGTGCCTCGGGCTGCTCGCTAAGCGAGTCGGCCTGAGACACCGGCGCCCGGGCGAACCCACCTCACGGCCAGCGAGTGGGTTCGCCCGGTCAGGAGCGGCGAGAGAACCAGCGGCCGGACCTCTGTTCGGGCACTGCGTGGTCCGGCACCTGGTGCTCCTCATCGGCCAGGGCCTGCGTCGCGGCAGCCTGGGTCCAGCGCTTGCAGTCGTCGCAGAGCGTCGGATGGGAGTCCTTGGGGGTACCCCAATCCGTCGCTTGCGCTGTCCTCCTCCCGTTCATCGGAGAACTTCGCCCCACAGCCGGCGCACACCGGACGACGCGCCTCACGCTCGGCTGCCTTCGCCGCGGCCTGCTCCTCGGCTGCCCGCCGCACCTTCGCCTGGTACGCCTCCTGGTGGGCTCTGGCCTCTTCCCGGGTACGGGCTTCGGGCCGCCTCGCGGCGGGGGTTGCCGATCGCCTCCCGCAGGGACTGCATGCGGTCGCGGCCGAAGCGGAAGAACACCGGCCCGTCCGGGCCGTGCTCGATCAGGTTCCCCAGCCCGGTCGCGATGATCGGGATCTTCCCGTCGTAGACGTGGTAGCCGTTGTGCCGCTGTCCCTGCCACAGTGGGAGGTGAGCTCGCTCAGCTTCGAGACGGTGATGTTGGGGTTGCGCTCACCGAGCTTGTTGAACACCAGCAGGACCGGTGGGTGCGCCGCATCGCCGGACCAGGTGACCGGAGCGTTCCAGCGGGTGCGCCACATCGGGCGCTCCTTGCCGTCGGTGTCCTTCACCTTCCGCCGGAAGAACCGGGCGTACTTCTCCAGCTTGGCGGCGAGCTCCTCCGCAGTCTCGTGGCAGTTGTCGACCTCGATGAACAGCAGCGGCACCCGGTCCTGCGGGGCTGTCAGGACAAGGTCGGCCTGGGCGCCGCCCTTGCCCGGCGTGTTCCACGTGCCGGTCGCGGGCAGCGGGACTTCGGTCCAGTACGAGGCGATGGTGCCGATGCCGTCCGGTGAGTCGACAGCGGCCTGGGCAGCAGCCTGGACGTGCGGCAGGTCGTCGGCGAGCCGGGCCAGGTTCGGCTTCGGGCGCAGCATCGCGATGACGGTTTCGTTGACGGACATCGGGTGGGAGGCCCCGCTGGAGCCCGCACCGCGCGCGGTGGAGCCCATCTCCGTCACCGGCCGGTTCAGCTCGTAGGAGGCGGCTTTCAGGCCCTTGGGGGTCAGGTTCCGTAGGGAGTCGCCGGTCCCGGTGGAGCCGCCGTTCTCGGACAGGCCGTGCTTGCGCATGTCGGAGAGCGCGCCGGTGTGCGAGGCGGTGCGGGCCTGCTTCTGCTTCGACGGCGGTTCCTTGTCGGCGTGCCGGAAGGCCAGGTGCGGTGCGCCGATCCGCTGGATCTGATCAGCCGTCGCCACCTTCAGCGCTCCGAGCACGCGCAGCACGTCGCCGCGGTAGCTGTTCGTCGACCCCGCCGGGTTGGTCTTCCGCTTCCCCGCCATCAGCTCTGCTCCCTCGTTGCTCGCGACCGGCAGCCGGCTCGCCGCCGACCGCGCCCGGCCCGGGAAGGCGTCCGGGCCCCCCGGAACCCGATGATCTCCTCCACTACAGACATATAGAGGAGAGAAGAGGGTTGTGACGGTTCGAAATTCGCGCCGACTCGCGGGCTGACCAGGAGTTTTACCACTCCCGTGGGTGCCGGGCACCAAAGGGGGTTCCCAAGGGCCCTCCGCAGGGGTGCCCTTGGGGCCCTGCCATGGCTTGCCCGCCACGGGCCGGCCTTCCGTCCCGATCGGCCCGCGGGCCGCCTGCGCCCGGTCCGTGAGTGGGTGGTCGTCATCGTCTCGTCTCCTTCGCTGCCCCGGCCGGGGCGGTCGAGGGAGCAGCGTGCAGGAGACCCCCTTGTCCGCGGTCTGACGGCGGCCGATGGCCGGGGTGGTCAAGGAGAAACGCGGCGGTGATCGGGGCGGTAGCAGAAGTGGACAAGGGGTGCTGCCGGGTGAGCTTGTGAGGCATTCGGCTCTCTAGCAGGTCTATGAGGGATGCAAGGCCCGGACCAGGTGGTCCGGGCCTTCGCCATGCCGCCGGGAAATTCCTTCCCGGCCGCTGCTGTCCAAGGGGTCCCCGACGGCTCCAGGGGGTGAAGAAGCCGCTCCCGAACCAGGCCGAGACGTAAGCACCCGCGACCTGTCACGGTCCCGCTTCCTCAAACGAATTCCCCTTGGAGGAGATTCCCATGACCACCCACCAGACACCTGGGGCAGTAGACGAGCCGACCGGGGCTACGCTGGAAACGCCACCCTGGGCCCGGGTCGAGACCCCACAGGGACGCGCTCACGCAGAGAGCCGCAGCAGGACCGCCGACCGCGCGGCGTACACCCCCGCGGACGACACCACGCAGGTGTCCGTTGTCCTCCCGCTTTCTGCCCGAAGGAGCAGCATCATGACCCGGGACAACGCTCCCGTCCCCACCCCGCCTTCCAGTTCGGCGCTCACCCAGCCGTCGTCCGACTCCGTGCCGGTCCAGCCGGCGGGCCCCGCCTACGTGCGGCAGGCGGCCGTCGGCGCCGATGTACCCGCCGCGATAGTCCGAGGTGCCGCCCAGGGCGCGGCCCAGGGCACTGCGCGGGAGTCTCTGGCCCGTCTGACGGAAGAGTTCCTGGCCGAACCGCCCGACTGGGTCAGAGCGCTGGGGAGCTTCGTCAGGGGGCTGTGGGAATAGCAGCCGGGGCCGGGCAGGTTCATCCTGCCCGGCCTCTCCGTCGGTCCAGATCCGGGTGTGCCCGGTGCGGCGCGTTTTCCCTTGACACGGGCCTGTACGGGCCAGTGTCAAGGGAAAACGCGGCAGGCTCGCGGGGGTGGATGTACGCCATCGTCACCGGCGATGCCGTACATCGCCACCACGATGTTTCGAGTGGACCGCGCCAGGGGCACTCACCGGCCGGCCTCTGGCCCGCGGTGTCGGTCCGGCTGCTCGGGGCGGTGCGCCCGCTGATCGTCCTCGCGCACCGGGGGCGGTGCGGGAGCGTCCTGTGGGTCGGGGTACTGCTTCGTCCTGGCGGCGGATTCGTCGCCGGCCTTCGTGAAGAACTCCGTCGCGCGGCGCAGCTGCTCGGCGGTGAAGTCCAGAGCCTCCACGTCCGTACGCGATGCCTTCAGGGCCCGCAACTCCGTGAAGTCGACCGCCTCCTGGACCCGGGCCTCCGGCTCCTGGTCGTCGCGCTCGGGGTCGGCGGCCGCGGGCCCGAGCAGCTGCTCGGGCATCGCCGTCTGCTGATGCGCGACGACGTCGTACCCCCGGCCCCGCACGACGGTGGTGCGCAGCTTCTCCCGCACCGCCGCGCCGGCGAGGACGGCCCGCTCGTACTGCGGGATGCGGGGGATCTCCCACTCCCCCGCGTCCTGGCCCGGGGGCCGGGGCGCGGCCGGCTCGCCGGGATCGGCCGGGGGTTGGCGGTCCGGGTCGGGCGCGGCGGGTGTGCGGCGTCGGGCGGTGAGGTCGGACAGGGCCCAGCGGGCGGTGTAGAGGCGGTAGCCGGCCTCCAGGCCGCGTACGGTCTTCGGCTCGCTGATCTCCAGGCAGTAGGTGGAGATGGCGGCGGCCACGACCTGGTCGTCCAGGCCCGGCTCGCGGCGGCGGCCGCGCAGGACGAGGGCGAGGTGGCGTCGGGCTTCGGCGAGCAGGTGCCGGCGGTGGAACCGGCCGCCGTCGTTCATCACGAACACGGTCGCGGCGACGTCGACGGCCGCCAGGGCGACGTCGACCACGGCGGCGACCCGGGCCCGGATCGCCGCCGCTGCGGCGCGGGCGTACTCGAGGAGGGAGGTGATGACGTCGGCGGCGACCCCGGAGGTGAGGATCGCGCTCGTCTTCCACCAGACGCGCAGCTTCGCGAGCGGCTGGGTCTTCTGCTTGGGCGGGCGGGTCATGCGGGCAGCCATGGCGTTCAGCTTGGCGCGGGCCCGCTCGGAGACCACGGGCAGGAACTTCAGGGTGCCGTCGTCTTTGACGGCGGTGACGTACTCGTGCTCCAGGTCCTCCATGCAGGTGGCGATCTGGTCGCTGCGCCGGGAGGTCCAGCGGATCAGCCCGTGCGGCACCCCGGCAATCTCCATCACCGGCCGGCGCCCCGGGGTGACGATGCGCGGCTCGGTCGCCAGCCCCAGCGCCTCGCAGACCTCCGCGGCCACGAGCTCGTTGTAGAGCGCGGAGGCGGCCACGGTGTTCTCGTGCAGGGCGGTGGTGTGGATCGACCCCCACTTCCCGTCCAGGCGCTGCCCCTTCACCGACAGCAGCAGATGGTCATGGAGCAGCGGCATACCGGAGCGCGCCTCGTAGTGACGGAAGCGCGCGGCGACCAGACCGCCGGACGGCCGCACCCGGTAGATGCCGTCCTTGCCGTACCGGATCACCGCGACCTCGTCCTCGATCCACTCCAGCACCCGTGCGATCGCCCGCTCGTGCGCGGCCTCGATCACCCGGCGGGTCTCCTCATCCCCGAGTGCCCACAGGAGGTAGATCGTCGGCTGCGGCCGGAACACGAAGTCGACACCGGTCACCGTCACCCGGCGTCCGAGGGCGCCGGCCTTGAACGCCTTCCTCGGGAAGTCGCCTGCGGCGAGCCGGTCGGCCTCGATGCGGTCCGCGTCCGGGTGTCGGCCCCGCTCGCCGAACAGGCTCCGCAGCTGCGCCTCGGTGACTTCCTCACCCGGCACGAGTCCGAGCGCGGCCAGGCCGCGGCCCATCCATCGCCCGGCCGGGACCCCGGCCTCCTCCTGAGCCTCGCGCAGCGGCGTGCGGGCCGGGCGGCGGCCATCGCCGACGACGACCTGACGCAGGTAGTAGCGGTACATCTGACCAGCTCGAATGATCGCGATATCCATCATGGAGACCACACCACACGGCTCTGACCTGCAAGAAAAGGCCGATCAGCGGTACGTCCCGCCAGGCAGGAGCAGCGGCCCAACTTTCTTCTCAGGTGCCCGTCAGGCGGGAAGCAGCACCGGGCCGGACGCGAATGTCATCGCTCTCCAGCAGCCCTCACGTCCTCCTCCGTATCGGCTGCTTCCACCCGGGCTACGTGCAGCCAGCAAGCTCCAGAGCCACTCCACAGAAACTGGAGTCCTCATCTCTCAGCGCGTCGACAGGTTCAGCGGGAGACTTATAGCTGAACTGCAGGGTGTGGCCTTGAGAGTGGAGCGGAATGTCTGAGCAGTCTCGGCTGTCGCGGCAGGAGATCGTCCGCCGTCGACAACGTGCTGGGTTCGTTGGGCGTCGGCGCGAGATGGCGCGGTTTATGGAGAGTTGTACACAAACACCGGAAAGTGACGCCTTTGAGTTTCTCTTCCATGTTCACGGCAACGCCGGGGTTGGCAAGTCAACGCTTGCACGGCAGTGGGAGACCATGGCCCGCGAACACGCTGCTGCTGTAACGACGTTCGTGGACGACGACATCCACGACGCAGTGGAGGCGATGGAGGCAATCAGTACTCAGTTGGCCCGACAGGGCTATGTATTGAAGAAGTTCGACAAGCTGCTGATGACATATCGGCAGCGGCGCCACCAAGCCGATGCCGCCTTAGATGCACTGGGGCCAGAGACAGAAGCTGACGTCGCTGGCACAGCCGGATCGCAGACGGCGTCCGTGTCCAGCCGAGTGGCAGCCCAGATCGGGTTAGCGGGTCTGGGGATGCTGCCCGCTGTGGGTGCGTTGACGGCAGTGATCGATCCGCAGCAGGTGGCTCAGGGCGCTGACCGCGTCAGAGCCCAGCTCAGCGCGCGGCTGGGTAGCCCCAGCGACGTGCGCCTGGTGATGAAGCCCGTGGAGGTGCTCACTCCCGTATTCCTCGAGGAACTCGGCGACATTGCGCAGCGTCGCCCGCGGTTGGTTCTGTTCTTCGACACCTACGAGCGGACCGGGGCGGTGCTGGATTCGTGGCTGCACGACATCATCTTCAGTGAGGACTTCGGCACTCTCCCAGTGAATGTCCAGATCGTGCTGTCTGGACAGGGGCGGCTGAATGCGGGGATCTGGGGCAACTGGCTGGGCCAGGTCTCGGAGGTTCTGCTGGAAGAGTTCACCGAGGAGGAGTCTCGGGCGCTTGTAGCGGCCAAGGGCATCACCGATAGCCAAGTTGTCGATGTGATGCTGCGTCTGTCGGGAGGTCTTCCGCTGCTGGTCGACATGCTCTCCTCTATCGGTCCGGCAGCCCAAAAGACCCTTGGTGACCCGTCCGATACGGCGGTAGAGAGATTCCTGAGATGGGAGTCGGACCCTCGGCGCCGCGAAGCTGCGTTGCGGTGCGCCTTCCCGTTGCAGCTGAACGAAGACATCTACCGTGCTGCTGTCCCCGAGGAATCCTCTGACGACTATCCGTGGCTGCGCGGCCTGGCGTTTCTTTCCAGCCATGCCGGCCGCTGTCACTACCACCGCACGGTCCGGTCCTCCATGCTCCGTTTGCAACGCGGTCTGTCCCCCATCGGCTGGATGGAGCAGCACACTCGGCTCGCCGACAGCTTCGGCCGATGGCGCAGCGCAGTCGAAGCCACTCTCGCGTGTGAGCCTGATCAGTACTGGCGCGATGCGGCCTGGCGGGGGCATCGACTCAATGAGTCCTACCACCGGCTGTGCGCTACGCCTCGGACCGCTGTGGCTGAAGTACTGGGGCAGATTGTTTACGCAGCTGACCACGGCATGGCCACGCTCCATCGGTGGGCTCAGATGTTGACGCAGGCCGGGCATGATTCGGAAGATGATGGGCTTCTCGTATGGGGCCGGCGTCTGGGAGCAGTCGGTGCGCAGCCCGATGGCGCTCTCGTCGCGCTGAGCATTCTCGTCTCTGCACCTGAACTCGGTGCTGCGAGCCGCGCTCTTGCCCATGCTGTACGTGGCCGCTACTACCGTGTCGCTGGACTGTACGAACGGGCCCTGGCCGAATACGAAACCGCGCAACTCCTGGCACCGAGCCTGGTTCAGGCTTTTCATGGCCGGGGCAGGACGTACCACCTGATGGGCCGCTACGACGAGGCACTCACAGACCTCAACCACGCTGCCGGGCTCAGTCCCGGGAAGAGCAGGGTCGTGGCAACCCGTGGTGAAACCTACCGACAAATGGGCAGGTTCGATGACGCTCTTGCAGATTTCACCAGAGCCATGGATGAGGACCCTCAAGCCTGGATCGTCGGATCCCGAGGCCTCACATACCGGCAGATGGGCAGATACCCCGAGGCGCTCGCCGACTTTACCCGGGCCGTCAACGCGGACCCTCACCACGGCCGGTTCATCGCCAGCCGTGGGCTCACCTACCTACTGATCGGCTATTGGAGCGAGGCTCTCGACGATCTCACCCGGGCCATCACCATCAATCCCGACAACTCATGGGCCATCAATTGCCGCGGCCTCGTTCACCAGCTGATGGACCGGCACGACGAGGCTCTCGCCGACCACACCCGCGCCATTGCCCTTCGCTCTGGCTACAGCACCGCCTTGGTTTGTCGGAGCAGCATGTACCAGTTGAGGGGCCGGTACGACGAGGCCCTCACCGACTTGAATCACGCCATCGCCACCGACCCTCAATACGAGAGCGCCTTCACCAAACGCGGCAAGCTCTACCAACTGATGGGAAGGCACGAAGAGGCACTCGCCGACTTCACCCAGGCCATCAGCATTGATCCCGGCGAGGCCGCGCCTCACTATCTCCGAAGCATCACCCTCAGGCAGCTGGGCGGTGAAGACGACGGCGCCCACTGGCCGCAGGTAATCCGTGCTCTCACCGAGGAAGCAGCACGAGAGAACCGGGATCTAGGCAAGGCACACTCAAAGCTCTTCCTCGCCTTCTGCGCGCAAGCGGATTGGGAGAACGCCACAGCGCAGCTGGACACCGCTCTGAACGACCCGTATCCGCTGCTCTTGGCGAAGCTCACGTTGGTTGAACTTGAACACCTTCAACACGTGCTGCCATCGGCCGCTGCCATGATCACCCCGTTCCAAGAGAAGTTGCGGCACGTACTGGCCCAGCCGCGCCCGCCCGCATCCAGGCCATCCGTATAGAAACAGGCGGCTTGTGCTCGCCACGACACTGGCTCAGGGCTTGCCGGCTCAGTCGACGCCATGGGTCCTCTACGCACTCACCGGCCTCGCTCTCGCCGCGGTGGGAGCGCTCATCGGCGTCGTGACGCTCTACCTCACCTGGCAGCACCCGACCCTCGCCACATCCATCGCAGCGGCCGGCGCCGTCATCGGTCTGTTCCTCACCATCGTCACCTTCTTCATCACGATCGCCCTGGCACGCCGGTAGCACCACGCACTACCGCCGACCAAAAAATGCCCCGCTCTCTTCGCGAAAGCGGGGCCCATACACACAGGACGCTTCCGTCGCCCGTACGGACGAAACCCGCCGCACCAGCGAAACCCTCCGGGCCAGCCGCTCGTCGCAACGGGCATGGAAGCAATCGACGCACAGCACATCAGCGAACCCGGCCTCGTCGTCCTCGACATCACCGCCGCCGACGAGGCAACCGCACGCGCCGTGATGGAAGACCTCCAGCAGTGGTGGGCCACCTCGGGCATCGCGCCCGTACGCAGTGAACCCGGGGTACCAGGGGTGAGGGCGCGTGTATATGCCGACGTCCGGCGCCCAGGCACCATGATGTGAACCGTACTGTTCAGCGGCCGAGGCGGCAGGAGCGCCAGCGTGATCCAGTGCGGCTGATGTACCCCAAGGTTTCCAGCCGTCCGAGCTGATACGCGACCGAGCTGCTGCTGGACAGGCCCACCCGGTGTCCTATCTGCCGGGTGGACGGGCCCTCGCCGCACTCGGCGATCCAGTCGCGGATCGCGCGCAGAATCGCCACCTGTCGGAAGGACTCCCGCGAACACGGCGGCCCCGCCAGCAGTTGGGGCCGCCGCCATTTCCAGTGAAAGCGCTGAAGTCAGGTAGTCAGCCAGCAGAGACAGCCTGACGTTCTCTGTGCTTGTTGAGCAGGTCCACCATCGAGTTGAACTCGTCGGCCGGCATCTTCAGAATCAGGTATCGCGCTGCGGCGGCACCGTCTTCGTACGGGAACAGCTTGGGCTGCTGGTCCTCTCCCCCAGCCGCCGCTTCCGCCGGGTTTGCCTGTCCGGGAACGGTTGGAGCGCTGTCCTCCGCTGCCTTGGCAGGCGGCGGGTGCTCCGTGGTGTCAGGTTCCTTCGGTGCTGGGTCGGCCGGATCCGTTTTACGGCCGTAAAACGGATCGGCCTCCTGCGGATCAGGCCCTGCAGGCTGCTCACCTGTTGGTGCCTTGGGAGCGGCGGGCGCCTTAGCGGCCTTCTTGGCGGCCGACCGTTCGGCAGATGCTGCTGCACGCAGCTTTTGCTCGTCGCGCCACCATGCCAGCTGCTGTGTGCCGTCCCATTCGTTGTCTCGGGCCAGCTTGCCCAGCGAGCGCGCGGCGTCGAGTGGCATGGCCTTCTTCTGCACCAGATCCTGAGCCTCGGCGGCCAAGTGGGTAAGCAGGACGCGCTGGGTCACCCATCCGTCAACCCGCTCGAAGTGCTGGGCTACGGCGCGGTTGGAGCCGAACTCGGCAACAAGGGACTGGACGGCGTATGCCTCTTCGATGGGGTTGAAGTTCTGCCGGTCGACGTTCTCGGAGACCACGGCCTCCATGAACGCCCTGCGGTCCTTGGCCAACCCGTCGTCAACGACGCAGTTCAGGGTGGGGCTGCTGACGGCTACGGAGCCCCGGTATCGACGCTCACCGGTGACGAGGACGTAGTCGACGTCGCCGATCTGCTGTGCGTGGTCGGGCCACAGCTTCAGGTAGGCGCCGCGGCTGACGGCGGGGCATGCCTGGATCTGGCGCCGCAGGAGGCTCTTTCCGAGGTCGATCAGCTCTGCTTCGGTGCCGAAGTCGGTACGCGGGTTGACCAGGTTGGGGGCAAGCCGACTGAGCGGGACACGGAGCAGGCGTCCGTCAGCCCGGGTGTCGACGACCGGGGTGTCATCTTCATCGCTGAAGAAGTCGTCGAACTCATCGTGCTTGGCCATCATCGGCCTCCTGCGTACTTCTGGCGGCGGAGCTGGTGCTCCAAGGCGAGGGACACGAAGTCCTGCTTGGCCTTGGTGGCGATGTGGTTGGACTCGTATTGGGTGCAGAGCCGCCCGTTGGTGATGCCGCGGGTGTGCGGCTTGTAGTGACGGACGGTCGCATTGTAGAGCTCCCAGCCCCTGCGTTGGACGAGGCTGATGGTGCGGTCGCGGTCTGCGGTGCCGTCGCGGGGGTCCCAGTTGTTGACGACGACCCCGTAGGGGATCTGTCGGGGAACGAGGACGCGCTCGACGGTGACCCTGGTCGGGGTGAACGCCGATCCCTCTGCTTCAAGGGGGACGATGACGTCGTCGGCGACATCGAGGACTGCCCGGAGCGCGTCTCCTGTGGTTCCGTCACCGAGAGGGTCGATGGACTCGTCTTCGTCGTCTTCTGCCTTCAGTGGCATGAAGCCTGGGGTGTCGACGATGACGATGTCGGCCTTGGCGCTGCGCAGACGACGCAGCTTGTCGAGGCTCTGGCTTGCATCGATCACACGGAAGGGAACGGTCCTGCCGGTCTTCCTGACCTTCTCGGCATGTTCGATGCTGGTGCCCTGAGGGTCTATTGAGACGACCGCTACGGACGGTCCGTCGCCTGCGGTCTCGCCGCTGCCAAGGATTTCTGCGTAGACCGCAGCGAGGTTGACCGACAAGAGCGACTTGCCGACTCCGCCCTTACGGTTCAAGAAAACGGTGATGTAGGGCATGTACTTCTCTCCGACTACTTCCCGGGATCCCGGTACTTCGGATGGACGGGAAGCATCCTCTCAGATGATCAGAAAGCGTCCAGCAGGGCGTGCGGAGCGCCGTGGTTTTACGGCCGTAAAACGGGTGAGTCAGGCGACGAGCCGACTGCCGCATCGAACAGGTTGGTTTTACGGCCGTAAAACCGACCAAGATCTGACCGCTCCAGAAACGCAAAAAGCGGCCCCTGTCACCCGGAGCAAGATCCGGGTGACAGGGGCCGCTTCGGAGTGCTGAGCGTCAGCCTCTGGTCATGGTGGTCACGCGCCCACCACCGCGAGGACGTCGGTCAGGAGCGCGGTCCCCGCGATGCAGCCACGTCCCAATCAGGTAGCGGGGCGAGGTGTTCTCCTCGCGCTCTCTGATGGCGTCGGCGAGCAGCTCCTCCAGCTCGGTCATCTGCTCTTCGGCGAACCACTGGGGCTGGTAGTCGTCGCCGTGGCAGACCGGGCACGGGTGGTCGTGGCCGGCGAACTCGAGCCACGGCGCGCAGCCGACCTCTCCGCACGTCGGCTGGGTGGGGTCCTCGCCGATGCCGGAGCAGTACGGGCAAGGCGTGTAGCGGTAGTCGACGGGGGCGCCGTGGTGGAGGTCGGAGTGGAGCTGGGCGAGGCCGCGGACTCCGAGCTCGCGCAGCAGTGCGTCGGCGGCGAGGGCCTGGCGGTCGATGCCGGTGTGGTGGTGGTCGGCGAGCATCTGCGCGGCGGTGCACCAGGCGAGGCTGGAGCGGTCGATCGGGATGGGGTAGCTGCTGGCCCATGGGTCGGTGGGCTCGGGGTCGGCGGGCGGCAGGGCTGGCGCGGTGAGCGGGATACCGAGGGTGGTGAGCTGGGTGGTGACGTCGGTGACGCGGCGGGTGAACTGGTCGAAGGCGGTGGTGGGCATCGGCCCTCACATTTCCGGTTCGGGGAAGGGCAGCTGGTGGAGCGCGGCCGCGCGGGCACGGCCTCGGGTGGGGCGCGGCGGGGTGGGCGGCTCGGTGCGGGTGAGCGTGGTCTCGGGGAGGAGTCCGAGCTGTCCGGCGGCGGCCGCGCGGGCGGCGAGGGTGAGGGAGCGGGTGACCCGGTGGTGTCCGTGGTCGACCCGCAGGTGGCAGAGCTGGCAGGCGGCGAGCAGGTTCGTCTTTCGCACGTCTTCGGGGGTGTGGTTGAGGTGGGCGGTGGTGAGGCCGACCATGGAGCCGGTGTCTGGGTGGATCTGCTCGTGGACGGCGGGGCAGCGGCCGCCGGGGTGCGTTAGGCCGCAGTGGCCCGTGCACTCGCAGCGGCCGCCTGCCCGCTCGAACCGGATCCGCGCGCTGATCTCGTTCCAGTCGCGTGGGTACCGGTGGAGGTTCTCGGGGCGGATGGGCACAGCTGGCTCACTCGCCGCCGGCGGCCTGGCGCTGCTCGAACGCCTCGAGCAGCTGGCCGATCCCGTTCGGCTCGGCTGCGGTGCCGACCGGTTTGCCGGTCTCGGTGAACACCTCCACCTCGGGGGTGTCGGCGTCGAAGTAGCAGACGTAGGGCCCGTACCGCTCGAGGACCGCCGTGGCGACGGCGGTCGGGTCGGACAACAGGGGCGCGGTCTCCAGTACGGCGAGGGTGGTGACGATCAGCCACATCGGCTCGTCCGGTGTGCGGGGCAGCCGGAGGTAGCCGGTGACGTGCAGCTGGTCGCCGGGGACGAGCTCGTGCAGCACCCTGTGCGCGAGCTCCGGGTCGGCGACGCTGCACGGCAGGATCATCTCGTCGGTGCGCTCGTCCGTCGGGGAGACGGTGAGACGGAACCGCGCCGTGCTGCCGTGCAGGTCGCCGGGCACGGTCTCTTCGTCCAGGAAACCATCCAGGGCTATCGCGTCGCCCATGGTCAACTGGCCTTGGCGACCGGCGCCTGGGTGGGCGGTGTCGAACGCGTCCAGGATCTCCTTGCGGACGATTCCGGCGTTGGCGACCGTGTGGCCGTTCTTCCGTGCCCAGGCCCGGATCTCGGCGAGCTCGTCCTTGCTGCGACCGCTGCCGAGCCCGGAGCGGATCGGGGTGGGCGCGGTGGCCGTTCCCGTGTTCGCGGTGCGGGCGCCGGCCTTCGCGGTGCGCAGCTGCTCCTGTGCCGCTTCGAGTTCGGCTTTGAGCTTGGCGACCTTCTGCTCGGCCTCGCGCTGCGTGGCCTCCGTCTCGCGGCGCTCGGACAGCTCGGTCAGGTCGGCGGTGATGCGGGCGGCGCGGCTGCGGATCCCGGCGAGGCTGTGCGATCCCGCCCAGTCGAGCAGCTCCTGGATCTCGGTGGAGACCGGGACGGCGAGAGTGGTGGGCAGTCCGAGGACCTGGTCGGCGATGAGGTCGTGGAGCTCGGTCTCACTCAGGCCGGTGGCCTCGCGGATGGTGTCCGCGCCGTCGCCGTTGTTGTGCATCGAGATCGCCATGGCGGCGTGCGCGGACAGGGGCGGGGCGGTGGTGGTCGTCATGGTGGATGCGTCTCCGGATTCCGTGAGGGGGAGCAGGGCGGTGAGGGTGGTGTCGTCGTGGGGGAGGCCCATGGCGTCCAGGAGTTCCGCGAGGTCGTCGCGGTCGTGGGAGTGGTGCGCGGTGACCCGGGCCGCGGCGGCGAGCTGCTGCTCGTGGTTCGGGTTGAGGGGCAGCGACTCGGCTTCGAGGGCTTCTTGCCAGTCGGTGAACACGGCTACGCCGCCTTGCCGCTGACGAACAGTTCCAGCACGTGCCGGTTGCTGGCCGCCTGCTCGGGGGTGATCGGCTGGCTCCAGCGGTTGTACGGCTCGGGCCGGGTCGGGATGAGCTCCATTTCGAGGCGGGACAGGGCGCGGGTGCGGACGGTCGGCGGGTTGAGCCGCGCGTCCTGCCGGCGCTGCGTACGGCGGCGGTCCTGTTCGGCGACCACCGCGACCCAGTCGCCACCGAGGCGTGCCGCGAGTTGCTTGCGCAGCTGTTTGCGGTCGCGGGCGGTGGTCGCCGCCCACACCCCGGTTTTGGTCAGGTCCTCGTTGGCGAGAGCCCATTTCAGGCAGCCCTGGACGATCGGGCAGCCAGAGCAGGCGTGCTTGGCCTGGGTCAGCGCCTTCTCGCGGGTGTGCGGGTCCTTGTCGGTGTTGTGGATGTCCTCGATGGCGAACAGCTCGGGGCTGGTGCGGCAGCGCAGGATTTGGTCGGTGTGGGGGAAGGGAATGCGGTCGTCGGCGGGGACGATGGCCGGCGGGTTGGGGACGCCCGTGCGGTTGCCGTTCATGGGGTTCCCTCCGGGGCGTGCAGGTCGGGGAGCTGGAGGCGGACCTGGTCCACGAGGTCCTCGCTGGGCTTCCACGGTCCGAGCGCGCCCGCCGGGATGGGGATCGGGAGGGGGAGCTCCTGGACGTCGGTGAAGACCAGGTGGAACGGGCTGCCGGGTTCGGCCCACGGGGTGCAGCGCCCGTCGCCGGGGTGGACGTCGGTGAGGCGGGCGACTCCGATGACCGCGCCCCGCTCCAGCTGGCGGCCGCGGATGGTGGTGGCGACCAGCGGCAGGCGCAGCGCGGCTCGTTCGACGGCGAGTCCGGCGTGCAGGAGGTAGAGACCCAGCGGCCAGCCCGGGGAGGGGCGGTTCTCGATCGTCTTGTCGCCGGTGATGAGGCAGGTCGCCCAGGGCTGGCGGACCGTGATGCCCCGGATCCAGTCGACGCGTGTCTGGCTCATGCGGCCCTCGCCGTCTCATGGGTGCCGGGGCGTCCGGCGCGGCGTCCGTTGATGCTGGCCACGTTCGCGTGCTCGGGGCCGGCCACCACCGGGGTGCCCGTGTGCTTGCCCGCGTACATCGCGGCGTCGGCGGCCCGCTGGAGCAGACCCAGGTCCGTCGTGCCGAGGACGTCGGGGGAGGCGGCGCCGATGGAGGCGGCGACGTCGACCAGGGCGCCGTCGTCGACCTGGACGGGCTGCGCGAGCAGCTGCGTGAGCTGGGCGAGACGGAGCTCGCGGCGGGCGGGCCCGATGCGGACCGCGGCCGCGAATTCGTCGCCCCCGAGCCTGCCGACCGCCCCGCGGCTGCCCGCCCACGCGGTGAGCCGGGTCGCGGTGGCGGCCAGGACGCGGTCGCCGGCGGCGTGCCCGCCAGGTCCGTCATTGATCTGCTTGAAGTGGTCCAGGTCCACGAGGACCACCAGCGAGCTGTCGCCGTACCGCCCGGTGATCTGCCGGGCCTTGGCGTTGTAGCCGTCGCGCCCGAGCAGCCCGGTGAGCGGGTCGCGTCGGGCGGCGGACAGCTTCCTGTGCAGGCTGACCGCGTGCACGGTCCAGCCGGTCAGTGGCACGGCGAGGCTGGTGATGAAGAGAGCGCGTTGCCCGATCGGGGTCTGTACGCGCACGGTGGAGGCCATACTGGTCTCTCCCTCTCGTCTAGTACGGGATGGGTGGCCCGGGGCAGGCGACGGTTTCGACGCCTAGTGCGCCTGCTCCCGGGGCGTAGCTACAGCTCGTAGGGCTTCTTGCGGGTCCAGCTGTTCGGGTTGGACCAGCGGCCGGCCTTCGCCGCCGCCCAGTCCAGCTCCCAGCCGTCGCGGACTCCGCGCGCTCCCCAGCCGCCGTCCTGCTGCCCGGGGACCTCGAGCCCGGCCTGCCGCGCGGCGAACGCCGCGTCGTAGACCTGGTGGGCGCGGTCCAGGGCCTCGGTGACCGAGGACGCCTTGCCGGTGAAGACGTGCACACCGTGCAGCGCCCGGCTGGTGTCGTGTATCGGGACGTCAACCTCGTAGAACTCCAAGTGCATGACGCCCACTCCTTCCTGTCGCTGGTCGTGGCGGAACACCGCGACCGCCCCGGCCGGTGAGGCCAGGGCGGCACGGAGGAGCGCCGCGCTCGCGCGGGAGGATCAGCGGCTGAGGGCGTCCGCGATGATCTCGGCGTGGTCGAACGCGAGGTCGGGGAGCGCGGCCAGGGGCCACCAGCGGGCGGCGGTGGCGTCGTCCCCGGCCGTCGGTTCGACCAGCGCGGGCAGGGTGGCCGTGTAGGCGACGGTGACGTACCGGCCGCGCGGGTCACGGTCGGGGGCGTCGTAAGCGCCCACCTGCCGGAGCTCGGTGGCCGGGACGAGGATCCCGCTTTCCTCCTCGAGTTCGCGGGACCCGGCGGGCCGACTGGCCTCTCCCCTGTTCACATGGCCCCCGGGCAAAGCCCACTGGTCCTTGAACGGGTCCCAGCCCCGCTTGATCAGCAGGACGTGGCCGGCGGCGAGCAGGACGACGTCGGCGGTGTAGCGGATCGTCTCGTCGGTGGTGTCGGTGATCACTTCAGATGTCTCCTGGTCTCGAAGAGGATGAAGAAGGCCGCCCCGGCCGGTGGCCGGGGCGGCATGGAGAACGACGGCGGGTGGTCAGGCCGGGACGGGGGCCGGGGTGTCGAGTCCGGCACCGATCAGCAAGCCGCGGATCGACTGCTCGTACTCGCCCGAGCGGATCCGGTCGAACATGAGCTGACCGGCGACCAGGCAGCGGGCCCGCAGCTGGATCAGGGCGACGGCGTGCGGGTCGGCGCCGGCGGCGGTCGCGGCCTGCGCGGCGGCGTCCCCGGCGAGCTGGTTGACCGCCTGGAGGGCGGCCTCGCGTCGGGAGTACTGCGCCCGGCAGAACGCCCAGCCGGTCAGCGCCCGGGTGTGGTCCACCCGCTTCTCCCACGCCGTGTACGTGCGGCGCGTGCCCTCGGGGTCGGCGGCCCACTCCGCGGCCCACTGCCGGGCGAGGTCGGGCAGCTGTGCGACGGCGGCCAGGGTCTGCTCGCCGCGGTGCCCGAACGCCCGCCATGCGTCGGTCTCCTCGAGGACGCGGATCTGGTGGGACATCAGCCAGTACGGGGAGTGGTGACCGCCCCAGTTGCCGGTCTCCCCGAGCGGCTCCACGATCCAGAGCCGGATCGGCCAGCCGTCCTCGATGCGCTCCAGGATCTCGCCGGGCCGGGTGTACATGTGGAAGTAGCCGAAGGGCCGGTCGGTGTACCACTTCTGGCCGGGGGTGGGGTGGTCGACGACCTGGCCGATGTGGGCGGCGAGGTTGACGGTCGGGATGGTCTCGCCCTGGGCGCGGTGGTAGCGGGCGAGGTAGTTGTCGGTGGGCGGGAGGGTGCCGTCGGGCCGGGTCGCCATGTAGTGGACGACGGGCCGGGCGCTGCTTGCCATGACTTCCTCCGTGTCGGTCAGAAGGTGTGGGCTGACGTGCCCCCGCACCGTCCCGGCCGGGGTGGCCGGGGCGGCACGGCGGCGCGTCAGGTCACAGGCGCCGGGCGAGCTCCGCGGTGACGCGTTCGGCTTCGGCTCCGTCAGCGAGGATCTGCGCCTGGAACTTGTTGGCCTGCCGCTTGCTGAGCGGGTTGACGTTCATCTCGTGGCGCACCCAGGCGACGCGGTTCTCGCGGGTGCCGGAGCGGATGAGCTGGTCGACCTCGACGAAGCCGCGCAGCAGGCTCAGCTTCAGCTGCTTGGGGTCGCGCATCTTCAGGGCGTTCAGCAGCATCCACAGCGCGCCCTTGGGGGCGATCACGGTCGCGACGCGGAAGTCCTTGGGCTTGCCGACAATGGCCTGCTGGACACCGGCGGACTTCCAGACGTTCTCCGGGATGCCCGCCGCTTCGCCCTGCGCCTCGTTGGCGAGCCCGAGCAGCAGGTGGGGCTTGGTCAGGATGATCGTGACCGCGCCCAGCGGGCGGCGTCCGAAGTGGTCGTGGACCAGGTTGCGGACGGTCGGCGCGTAGGAGGTGACGCGCTGTTCGGCGGTGCGGGATACGAACGCGCCGTAGCGCAGGACGCTGAGCTGGGAGGGCCTGTTCTTGGTCGCGGGCATGGTCGATGCGGTCCTCTCGGTGGGGGATCACGGGGTGGGCTGATTGGCCACCGCACCGCCCCGGCCGCGTGGGCCGGGGCGGAACGGGCAGTCCGTCAGACCGCGTGGATGGTGAGGTCGTCGTCCAGGACGTCGTCCTTGTCGACGTCGGCGGTCGCCGGGACGGCGGGAAGGCCGGCGGCGCGGGCGGCGAGCTGGTGGCGGATCTCGTCGATGCTGGTGATAGTCACCGGCCGGTCGCCGTCGGCGGTCAGCAGCGTGAAGTGGTTCTCACGGCTGTACTGGGTCTGCTCGATGCGGTGGTGGAGCCAGACGCCCGGGGCGAGGTAGTAGGACGCTTCGCCGTCCTCGTAGCCGCGCCACCGGTCTTCGTCCCGCAGGAAGTTCTGGCCCTGATCGATTCGGAACGCGGCTCCGGCAGCGCGGTGCGCGGCGTCGGCCTCGGTGGCCGTGGCGACCTGGATGAGGGCCTCGTTCAGGGTGTCCGCGGGGTCCGGGGCCGATGCATGGGTAGCCCTTAGCGGGCTGTGGGATCGCATCAGTCGGCGCATCGGGGCGAGGACGAGTTCGGCGAGCCCGTCGATGGCGACGGCACCGACGATGGCGACAGCTCCGGCGAACGCGATGCGGGCTCCGTCGGTCCAGGCGCTGGGGGTGAGCTCGTAGCCGAGGTAGGCACCGGTCGCTCCGCCGATCAGGGCGGTCGCCATGCTGGCGCCTTCGATCATCGAGTTGGCGACGGTGTTGGCCGTCTGGCGCAGGGTTGCGGTCATGATGATGGAGCTCCTTCTTCTTCTCGATGCGCTCTGGGAGGGGAGGGGTGCTGCTCCGGGGCGGCCGGGTTCAATGCCTGCGGCCGCCCCGGGCGCTCAGTGGCCGGCCGTGTGGGCGGCGGCGGTGGTGCGGACGGTGTCCGCGAGGAGCATGGTCATCTCGTGGCCGTGGTCGACGGCGTCCTCCAGGTGCTCGATGAGCTCCGGGGGCAGGCTGCGGTTGCGGGCGCCGGTCAGGACGCCCTCCAGGTAGAGGACGTCGGCGAGGATGCGGCCGCGGACGTCCAGGACGCCGGGCTGTACGGCGAGGACGTCGGTGTTCTTGGCGGTCGCCAGGGCGGCGTGGTTGGCGGCCCCGGTGTACGCGGTCTCGGTCTGCTCGGACAGCAGGCCGTCGATCTCGGTGGTGTCGCCGTAGGCGCGGCGCCATCCGAAGCGGGCGGCGGCGACTTCCATGAGGGAACGGCGGGCGAGGGACACTGTGACCTCCGGGGGAGGGCCGGTCGTCCGGTCTCGGCTGACCGGGTGGACACCGCGTCGTCCCCGGCCGCCGTCGTGCGGCGGACGGGGACGCACGGAGAGCGCCGGTCAGTTCTCCGGGAGGCGGCGTGCGTAGTAGGAGAGGTAGTCGCTGTACTGGCTGCGCTCGATGCGCAGGATCTCCGGCTCGTCAACGGCCAGCTGCTTGAGCACGCCCACGATCCAGTCGTTGGTGCGCTGGAGGGTGAGGCGGATCAGGTCCAGCTCCGACAGCCACAGCTGCATGTCCTCGTTCCGGCGGCGGGCGCCGCGCACCCAGGCGTGAAGCCGCTCGCGGACGGTGTCGTCGTCCGGGCGGGCGGGGATGTCGCGGGGCAGCGCCCGGCAGGCCGTGGCGTGCTCGTTGGCCACCGTTGCGGCGTCGGCGAGGCCGTAGCGCGTGTTGTAGGTGTGCTTCCCGTCCTTCGCGGTGGCGTAGTGGCAGCCGAGGCAGGCGACCGAGTAGTAGGTGCCGGACGGCCCGTCGTCGGTGGTGTAGACGAGGACGACCGCGTGCGCCTGGTTGTAGTACCGCTGGGCGATGGTGACGCCCTCGGGCTTCCAGGTCTCGCCGATCTCGGGCCACGGCTCGGGGGCCGGCGCTTCGACGGCCTCGGGGCGGCGAGCGAACAGGGTGAGGGCCATGGGTTACTGCTCCTTCTGGTCGGCCTGGGCGTGGATGCGCGCGGCGGTGCGGCGGGCGGCGGCGATCACGAACGGGATGGCGAGCGCGCCGGCGATGCTGGCGTAGCTGATGACGAAGCTGGCGGCGGTGCTCACACCAGCACTCCGATCGCGGCGACGGTCAGCAGGGCGAGCGCGGCGAGGATGACGTCGACCGCGAGGGCCAGGCGCTGGAACTTGCGGACCGCGAGGGTCGACAGGGCCTTGATGCGGGCGAGGCGGTGGTCCTGCTCCATCGCCACCTCGAGCTCGTTCTCCTCCAGGCGCGCCCACTGCGGGAAGGTGCCCGGCGCGGCAGAGCCCACGGCGAGGCAGGGCCGGACGACCAGGAGGAGTAAGACCGCCGCAGCCGCGAGGGCGAGGACGGCCAGGCCGCCGACGGCCTTCGTGAACACGGGCAGGTCCTTCTCGGCGAGGCTGGCCAGACCGGCGAGGACCGCGCCGTCGAAGGCGAGCAGCAGGCTGGCCTTGCTGTCGGTGCGGGCGATCTCACCGGTGACGGCGGCGCAGGCGGCGTCCCGGTTCCGGTCGCCGATGTTGGTGAGAGGGGCGGTGGTCATGTGCGACTCCCATCCGGGCCGGGCTGTCCGGCTCCCCGTCACCACCCGGCCCGCGGCGTGCGGGGCGGGTGGATCAGGCAGCCGTCAGATCAGCGAGCCGGGTGGTTGTGGTTGTGGTTGTGCAGGTGGATCAGCGGGCGGAGGGACAGGCCGCGCAGGGCGAAGAGGCTGCCGATCGTCCAGGCCAGGACCGTGAGGGCCGCGGCGACGGGGCGGCCGGCGGCGGGGGCGGCGTCCCACACCATGAGGACCGAGCAGACCCCGTGCGCCGTCCAGGTCAGCCGGGCGCCGACTGCGCCGGTGAACCAGGACAGGGCCAGGGAGGCGATGCCGACGCCCTGCCAGATGACGAACGCACTGGTGGCCGTGAGGGGCAGGCCGACCGTGTGCGCGCTCAGGTAGGCGTGGACGGGGTCGGCGACGGTGGCGGTCCACTGCGTGAACCACGCCCAGTCCTGGTGGTGGTACCAGTCGATCGCCTTGGGGATGCCCCACTTGAGGACGAGCAGCAGGGCGACCAGGCCGACGACGCCGAAGGCGGCGATGGCGCCGGGCGGGATGTCGTCGGCGGCCTTGATCGGGTGCGGCCGGGGCGGGGCCGGCCGCCGGGGCGGCGGGACGCGCTGGCTGTCGTCGATGGTGTCCAGCGGCGGAATGGCGGGGTCGGACTCATGCTTGTCGGGCTCGCTCACCGGGTTCTCCTTCACGGTGGTCGACGGCGTGGACGAGGTGGTGCATACGCGGGCGGGCCGGGCTCACCGACTCCCCTCACCACCCGCCGACGGGCGGGTGGGTCAGGCAACCGGCAGACGCGGGAGAGGGGTTCAGGCCGCGACGGCGAGGTGCTCGCCGGGCGGGCGCATGTAGCTGCCGGGGGCGGTCGGGGTGCCGTCGTAGCACTCAAGACAGGACCCGAGGGTGCGTAAAGGAAGGCAGTGGTAGTACCGGCGCGAGCACTTCGGGCAGGTCTGCCGGGCGGCCATCGCCTTGTCGAGCGCGAGCTCCTTGGCGAAGGTCATCGGCCGGATCGGCTTGGCCTTCTTGATCTCGTACAGCCACGCCATGCGCTTGCCGCCCCGGCACTCGATGACGGCGACCGGGTCCTGGCCGCCGGGCCGTAAGCACTTCTCCCTGAGTTGCCGCCTGGTCGCGAGCCCTTTCGGGGCCTGCCTCCAGCGGTGCACGGGGAGGGCGCCGGTGGGGTCGGCGTAGATGTCGACGTCCCGGACGGCCGGCGGGGACGCCGGTTCAGCGGCGGCCACGGCCTCGGTTGTGCCCGCGGCCGGTGTGGACCTGGACCTTGGCGCGGCCCCGGGCGTTGACGTTGACCGAGCCGCCCCGGCCGGGGCCGGTGACGAGCATCTTGAGGAGGACGAAGCCGCCCAGGCCGATGCCGGCCAGGATGGCGAGCGCCTTGGCGAGCTCGAGGATGGCGGCGGCCAGGAAGTAGACGCCGACACCGGCGATACCGACGATGACCGCGACCAGCGCGGCCTTCACCAGGAGCGGGGAGACGTAGGGCTGCGGGGCCGGAGCGGGCGGCGCCGTGTAGTAGGCGACCGGCTGGCCGTTCGGGCCGGGCATCATCACGACGCCGTCCAGGCCGGCGGTCGGCGGGTAGACGACCGCGTTCTGGGGGAGCGGGACGACGTGCTGGCCGTACTGCGGGGCGGGCGCCTGTCCGTACCGGGGCGGCAGCGGCTCGGGGTAGTAGGTGGGCTGGGGCTGCCCGTCGTAAGACGGCATGATGGGTCCTCTCCTCTGTTGGGGAGCTCGGGCAGGTGTCATTGGCGTGAGATCGCCCGGGGGAGGCTTCGGCCTCTTCACCGGCCTCCGGGGGTGCTTGATTCATCCCCGGAGGCCAGTGGAGCCGTCGAAGCGCGGTGGGTGCGCCTTCAGTCGGTGAGGTGGCGCCACCGCGTGGGCAGCAGCTCGTCCCGGCGCATCAGGATCATCGGCGGGTGGCCGGGGCCGGCCTTGGGGAGCAGGGCGACCGGCTCGGTGCCCAGGTGTGTGAAGTCGAACTCGAAGTCGGTGTCCACGGTGTCCTCTTCCTCTTCTTCGGGCCGGTGGGTCATGCCGCACCGACGCTGTCGTCCTCGAAGACGTCCAGGGCGTCGGCGATGACCGACTCCTCGAATCCGTCCTCTTCTGCGAGGCGGCGCCTGGCGGTGCGGACGCGGTCTCCGACCCACGTCTCGCCCTTGCCGTACTGGTTTCCGAGGCGCTCCAGGTCCGGCTCGATGCCGGACAGCGAGCACTTCGCGATGTACCGCTCGGCTTCGTCACGCTGCTTCTCGCGCACTTCGCGAGGGATCCGACCGCCGTTTTCCGAGGCGGTCAGGGCGGGCACCGCGCTGACCGCGACCCCACTTTCCGAGGCGCGGCCCGAGGAAATCGAGGCGCGGGCGACTGAACTTTCCGAGGTTCCGCGAGCCTTGGCGGCGGCCCGCTCAAGGGCGCGCTGCCGCTTGAGCTTCTCGGCTTCCTCCAGGGCGCGGGCCTCAGCCTCAGCCTTGATCCGCTCGGTATCCGCGGCGGCTTCGGCCTCCCGGCGCAGGGCTTCCGCCTGGGCTTCGGCTTCCTTGCGCAGCGCCTCTGCCTGCGCTTCTGCCTTGACGATCTCTGCCTGGCGGGTGGCCTCACGGTCCCGTTCGGCCTGGTCCCGCTCCCACTGCTCGCGGTGGCGGCGGTCTTCGATCTCGGCCTCGGTCTTGCGCCGCGTCGCCTCGATTTCTGCGGTGCGCTCGGTCAGTGCGAGCCGCTCGCGTTCTGCGTCGATTTCTGCGCGGCGGGTACGGTCTGCCGCCTCGATTTCTGCGGTGAGCCGCTCGTTTTCGAGCCTCGCGATTTCCTCGCGTTCGCGCCGGGCGGCCTCGCGTTCTGCCTCCTCGCGCTTCGTGGCTTCCTCGCGTTCTGCTGCCTCGCGCTTGTCGGCTGCCTCGCGTTCTTCCTTCTCGCGGGCTCGCTTTTGAGCGGTCTCGCGTTCGGCGGCCTTCGTCCCCTCGAACTGCGCGATGATCGCGGCGAGTTCGCCGCGGCGCCGGGTGGCGTACTTGCGGTAGCCGGTGGCGGCTTCCGCGAGCAGGATCAGCAGGGCCGGGGCGACGGAGTGGAGCAGGATTCCGCCGGCGTCGGGCTTCTGCGGGACGAAGTGGAAGTGGCCGTCGGGGTAGAGCGACGTCCAGCAGTTCATCACCCAGGTGGAGAGGCCGGCGGTCCAGCGCAGCAGGAACGGCCAGCCGCCGGGCTTGTAGTCGCCGCCGTGCTCTGCGAGGACACCGTCGACGTACAGGACGGTGATCAGGGCGAGGCTGGCCAGCGGGTCCAGCATCCAGGCGATGTACCAGGGGATCGAGTGGGAGATGCCGAACAGGGTCACATTCACACAAGTGAAGATCAAAGCGCCGCCACCGATGGTGAGCAGCGCCTTGGTGACCATGGCCAGGACTTCGTCCAGCTTGGCGATGGACTGCCGGGCCTTGGCGGCGTCGTCCGCGCTGACGGGCGGGGGCGGGAGGGGGGTCTTGGGCGGCCCGGCCTGCTTCGGCCGGGGCGCGGTCGGGGCGCTCATTCTGGCTACCTTCCGTAGTGTGCGGGGGGAGTGTGCGGCGCACACTGCACAGGGTTCAAACCGGGATCAATCACCTGTGTGCGGGCCTGCACACTGGAAAATCCCTAGGGGGAGGGAGGGGCCGCACAGTGCGGTGTGCGCTGTGCGGCCCTTCCCAGGGTTGGTCACTGTCAGTTGTCGTTTCCGAGCGGGGAGCGGATCAGGTCGTACGATCCGTAGCCCTCCTCGGACTCGTCCTTGGCGATGACGCCGTCGTCCAGGAGCTGCTTCTTGAGGCGGTTCCACCAGTCGCGGGCGCCCTTCTTGTTGACCCGCATCCACAGGTCGTTGAGCTCCTTGGGCTCGAAGTTGTCTTTGCCTTCGCGCACCCAGGAATCCAGGCGAGCAAAGATGGCGGCCTTGGTGTCGTCGGGGGAGAGCTTGTCCTCGTCGGCCACCGCGCCGGGCAGCTGGAAGACCGGGGCGGTGGCCGCCGGGGCCTCGATGTCGTTCTCGACGCTGAGGTGGTCGTACGCGCCGGGCTCGGGGTCGGCGGCCAGGATCTGCCGCAGTTCCTCGTCCAAGTCCTCGGTCTCCTTCGCGAGCAGTTCGGGGTCGACCTCGATGTCCACGTCCTCGTCCTCCTCGTACTCGTCGTCGGCGTCGTACTCGGAGGCCGTGTCCGCCGGGGTGGCGGGTGCGGCCGGCTGCTGGGGGAAGGCGCCGGTCCCGTCGGTGTCGCCCTCCAGGAGCGGGGTGGTGTACGTGGTGCGGTTGGTCCACAGCGCGCCGAACGCCTCAGCGGTCGTGGCGTCCATGGGGGTGCGCACGTTCATGCCCGCGGTGACGGCGGCCGCCAGGGTGGGGCGGTCGGCGTTGTAGGTGCGGGCGGTGACCGCCCAGCGGTCTTCGGCGATGCCCATCCCGGCCGCGTACAGGTAGCCCGGCTTCCTGTTCGCCCAGCCGGGGAAAGCGCCGGCGTCGATCGCCTCGGGCGGCAGGACGTACTGGGCTTCCGCTCCGTCGGACAGGCCGTAGGCCATACCGGCGGGATGGTTGGAGCGCGCCGTGGTGTCCATCTGGTCGTGCGTGGCGCGCTGGATGGAGGAGAGGAACCAGCCGCCGGTGGAACGCAGGGTGCGCAGCACCTTGCCGTACGCCTCGCCCTCGGCGAAGTCGGCGGCCTCCTCACCGATGATCACCAGGAAGTTCAGGCCGCAGCCCGGCTTCCACTTCGCCAGGCCCTTGGCGGCGAGGAACTCGCCGCGGGCCTTGATGACGGTGTGCATCTGCTTGAAGAACCGGCGGGCGTCCTTCTCGTTGGTGATCACCATGTCGGCGGCGTGCCGGACGTGCCCGTAATCCTGCATGAACTTCGAGCAGTTGATGACGATGACGGACACCTCGGTGCGGGTGGCGGCCTCGGTCACGATGATGCTGTTGCCGACCGTCTTGCCCGCGCCGTTGACGCCCTGGGCGACGCAGTGCTCGACGTTCTGCCCGCCCTCGACCTCCTGGAAGTCGTTGAGGATGCCGGGCAGGTTGAGCTTGAGCGTCTCGCCGTCCTCGTACCGTCCGAGGGCGATGGGCATGTCGCCGAACCCGGCGCCGAACGCGGAGGGGCCGGGCCAGGCGAACCCGTCCTTCAGCAGGTCGGCGACCTGGACCCGCATGGTGATCAGCGAGGCGTCGTCGTCGTCGACGGTGTGGGTGATGCGGCCCTGCCCGAGCTTGAGCGCGGAGGTCATGGCGGGGATACGGCGGGCGAACTCGTCCGCCGTAGCCCCGTCCTTCGCCTCGACCTTGGCGACGACCGTGCCCTTGCCGTTGGACTTGGCCTCCTTCAGCTCGTGCTTGGCCAGGCCGATCTCGGATTCGAGCTTGGCCCACTTGCCGTCGGCCTTCTCTCCCGCGCCCTTCTTGTGCAGCGCCGACCAGAGGTGGTTGGCGATGCACAGGCCGGACCCGGCGAGCGCCCAGGCGCCCATCGTGGCGCCGGACTCCAGGCCCACCACTGTGCCCAGGGTGATCCCGGCCGTGGTGGCGATGGAGTTGACCTGGTGGAGGTAGCGGACGTCCTTCTCGCGCTTGGCCTTGACGTCCATGTGGTTGATCAGCTTGGACAGGGCCGCGCCGGTGCCGGCCAGACCGAGCGCGGCGAGCGCCAGGGAGGCCGGGGTGGTGGCGAGCAGCACGTGGGCGGTTTCAGCGGCGATGCAGCCGCCGATGTTGATGCCCCACGGCCCGCCGTAGGTGACCCATGCCTTCTTCGAGGAGTCCTGCTCCTCTTCGGTACGGGTGTCGATCTTCTTCGCTCGTGCGGAGATTCGGCGAGCCATCACGCTGCCCTTCCGGTCTCGCCCGGACGCCCGGCGGCGCCCTTGGGCTTGTCACCGATGGAGAATCCGGGCTTCTTCGAGCCCTTGCCCTCGCGTGCCTTCCGCTCAGCCTCGATCTCGGGCTGGATGAAGTGCTTGACGAAGGAGGCGTACATCTTGATGCCGCTCAGTCCGAGGACCTTCGCGGCGGAAGCGCCGCCCTTGAGGTGGGCGGAGACGAGCTTCGCGCGGATCTTGGACTGGGCGCCGAAGGTCCACCACTTGCCCTTGTACTGGGCGAGGATGGCTCCGACCATGTCCGCGTCCATACCGATCCGCATGTGGAGCTCCATGCCGATCGCGCGCAGGATCCGGGCGTACTGGTAGAGGTCGCGGTCCGTCGTGAACTCGATCTTCTCCAGCTGCTGGATGAGCTGGGAGAGGTTCGAGCCGAGCTTCTCGCCGCTGTCGCTGTCGCTCATGTCGGGGTGGGTTCCTTCCAGGTCGGGGGTCGTGCGGACGGGTCGGGGGCTGTCACCTCCCCGCGGACCCGCACCTTTGCGGTGCGGAGCCACGGGCAAGCGGCAGAAGTCACTTGCTGGCGGCGGCGCTGTCGTTGGCGCTGGAGATCGCGGCACCGATGCCGGTGCCGATACCGTCGATCGCGGTCGACAGCGGCGACGTCGCCAGGGCGTAGCCGCAGACGAGCGCGGCGATCGTCACGCCTGCTCGCATGTCGGAGCGCCAGAACAGGTACGTGGCGCCCCCGGCGAGCAGGAACAGGGGAAGTGCAATCACGAGGTCCTCCAAGGACGGGGAGTCGGAGAAGTGCTCTCCAGCCGCGAGGGCCGAACAGAGCTGAGGAAGCGGTGCTCCTTCGCTCTCCACCGCCACCGGACCGCGCGGGGCGGGCCGGTGGCGACTGGGCAACGCAGGAAGCGGAGCGGGGTCAGCGGGCCGACGGCAGCCGGAACCGCCTGCTGGTCACCAGCCGTTCAGGACGGCCTCGAATGCCGGGTACGCGGACTGCTCGTAGTCGGCGGCGATGGCCTGCATCTCGCTGAGGCCGAGCACCGGCGGGACCGGAGGGGCGATGTCGCCGATCACCAGGTAGCTGTCGATGTCGGCGGCCGGCCAGGTGGCCGGGTCGCCGTGCTGGTCGCGGAAGGATTCAAGGCTGAGCATCGGGGCCTCCGATCAGATCAAGTGGGCCGTGAGCGGCCCAGGAAGGCGTCCTGCAGGCGCTCGAACCGCTCTGCGAGCGGGGCGCCGGCCGGACAGTGCGTGCTGGTTCGGCACGGCTGGCAGGATTCGCGGTGAGCGCGCCAGGTGTCGTGGGCCTGCATGTAGCGGGTGTGCAGGTCATCACCCATCGGCGGTAGTGCCTCTCGGTGGTACGGGATGGATTTCGGCGACTCGGTGCCCGCTGTCCCATGCCGTGGTGGCCGCTACGAGAGCGGCCGCCAGGAGCGCCCGGGTGCGAGGGTCACCAAGTCCGAAGCGGACAACTGCTCGGGCCGCACGCTGCTGCGCGACCCGAGCCCGGTGCGTCACTTCTTGCCGTAGTTCGATCCCCTTGACTGCTGGTTCTGCTGCGCGTTCTTCTGCGACAGCGCCTCACGCTCCGCGTCGGTCATCGCTGGCCCCCGCCCTGAGCGTTGCGGCGGTCGGCTTCCTGCGCCCTGCGCAGCGCCTCGTCGGCCTGGTTGCGTGTGATGATGTTCATCGGGCCTCCACATCAGGTCCTGACGGCCCCGGGGGTGCGATCCTCGGGGCTGTCCTTGTGGTGCGGGACGGGCTGTCCAGCTCCCCGTCACCGCCCGTTCCGGCCGGGCCGGTGCGGGCGGATCAGGCAGCCGTCAGACCTGCTCGAACTCGATCGTGCTCATCACGCCGGTGCCGTGCAGCGCGACGACGGTGAGGCGGTTGCCGTCCCGGGTGCGCAGCGGCTCGCCCTTCGCGGTGCGGTTGTGTACGACCGGCTCGAAGCCGGCCATCGTGTTCACGCCGATCAGGCGGTACGCCTCCTCCGAGCTCAGGCCAGCGACGTTGTAGCGGGTCTCCGGGGTCGCGCCGAAGAACTGGTGGTTGATCAGGGAATCCATGGGCTCTCCTGCCGGGGTGGGTGGTGGAGCGGGGCGGTCCTCCGCGCTCTCCACCGCTCACCGACCGCCGAAGCGGGCGGTGAGCGACTGGGCAGCGCGGGGCTGCTAACAGGGGGCGCGGCCTCTGCCGCCGCGCTGCTCGCCTTGCCGTGCTGGAGGGAGGCGAGGTGCCCTCGGTCCCGACGCGGCTCCTCGCCTCGGCTGGAACCAGGTGCCGAGGGTCTGGGAGTGTGTCGCGTCGTTCTTTTACGTCGTGAGGATGTAGGCCCTCCATGCTCGCCATCAGTAATGAGCGCCCGGTTGGTACTGCACCGGGCCGCCCCCAGGTGCTGGGCGCCTGACGGGTCATCGCACGTGCCGACTGCCACCACCAGGGGTAATGGCACCTCACGACGGGTTTCCACTCACCTCCGGCCAGTGTGCTCATGGTCGGTACTGCGGTGGTGGATCACGCTGTTGAGTTCTCAAGTAACGGCCGCTTCCTTCGAGTCGCCCTTTCAGGCGGTCTCCGGGCGGTACATCGGGGGACCGGGGTCCGGCTCCCTCATCCGGCGCCGCCCGCGGGGCGGTTCCGGGTGGGGGAGCCGGGTCCGTGAGGACCCGGCTGGAGCTATGCCGCGAGCGGCAGGGGGTCCGTGGCGGTGGCCAGCGGCGCAATGCGCAACTGCGCGGCGTAGGGGAGGAGAACGTCGACCAGGCGCTCGCGGACCTGCTGCGCGATGGTCGGGTCATCGGCGGCGATGTCGCGGGCAGCGAGCATGCGGTTCTCGCGGGCCTCGATCGCGGCGATGGCGGCGGTGATGTCCAGGCCGGCCAGGCGTTCGTGGGCAACGGGGCCGGCCTCGTACATCTCCAGCGGCGTACCGAAGGCGATGTCCATGTCGATGTCGCCGAAATCCGGCAGCTCCACGTCGATCGCGTCCAGCAGCTCCTGGGTCTCCGTGTCGAAGTACTCGGTGGCGAGGCTGGCGGCGGGGCGGCGGGTGACGTTCATGGGGTGGTGCTCCTCTCGGAAAGGCAGGGCGCGGGAGGCGTCCCAATGGCGGTCAGGCAGGGCTGAGCAGTCCCGAGACGAGGTCTCGTTCACCTCGTTAACGAGGTCGATGGACTCAGTGAAGCGGCGTTCGTTAGCGATGTCAAGCGGCTCGTTAACGAGGTACTCTCGAGTGGCTCTTACCTGGATCAAGCCGTCCCTACGGCGATCCCGATAGCTGGCCGCCATAGGATCGCTAGCGAGATAGGGAGACACATGGCAAAAGATGCGGGCAGCCAGTTGCCCAAGTACCGGCGGATTGCAGACGACCTGAAGGCAGCTATCGAGTCCGGGGAGTACGGTCCCGGCGATCGACTGCCAGGCGAAAACGCACTCGCTACGCAGTACGGTGTCGCGGCACTCACCGCACGCCAGGCTCTTCGCACCCTCAAGAACCAGGGGCTTGCTGAGTCCCGGAAGGGCGCGGGCGTCTTCGTTCAGTCGTTCCGCCCAATCCGGCGACATGGCATTCAGCGACTGGCACGTGACCAGTGGGGCGCAGGAAAGTCGATCTGGTCGGCCGACGAAGACCGGCCGCTTGATGTTGATCAAGTAACCGTCGACCAAGCAGTTCCGCCGCCGCACATCGCTCGTGTGCTTGAGCTGGGGGAAGGAGAAACTGCCTGCGTGCGCTCCCGCCGATACGTGCTGGACGGTCGCGCAGTGATGATCGCTATTTCCTACCTCCCCTACGAGTTGGTGGAAGGCTCGGCAATCACGCAGGCGGACACAGGACCGGGTGGCATCTACGCGCGGCTCGCAGACCTCGGTCACACGGTGGTGCGCTTCCGCGAGGAGATCCGAGGCCGGCTGCCAACAAGCTCCGAGGCTGTGGCGCTCGGCATGTCGGATGAGCGGTCCGTGATCAAGCTCTGCCGTACGGCCTTCGACAGCGAGGAGCGCGTCGTCGAGATCAACGAGATGACCCTCGACAGCGCCTCGTACGTTCTGGACTACGAATTCAATGCCTAACCGTTCGATGCCCTGCATCGCCGCCCCCTGACTGGTTGTCTTGTGGGGTCAATCACACCGGCGACGGCAGAGACGGAACATCACAGCGGCTTGTCGAAGCTCGTGCGCAGCGCTGTTCACGGGTTTTCAACATCCACGTACACATGGGATTTGGGGGCTGAGCCCTAGGCTCGCGCCCATGCATATGACGGAGGGGCAGAGGATGGCGAAGCAGCGAGCGGGATGGAGGCCCGACCGGCTACTCGAGCAGCGGGAGGCTCACGGGCTGACCCTGGAGAAGGCCGGCGAACGGCTCCGCGAGGTTGCCGAGCGGGCCAAGCTGAAGGGCATCCCTGCTGCGAATCCTCAGACGTTGTGGCAGCACGAGCAGGGCGAGGTCTACCCGGGTCCGCACTATCGGCGGGCGTACTGCCTCCTGTACCGCGCCACCGAGCCTGACCTTGGCTTCCGGACCGCTCTGCCGGGTGAGGAGACGTCTTTCAAGCTCACGCCGATGGACGATCGCCTCAACGGATCGCACGTCCTGGCCGTCGAACGTGCGATTCACCGCATCGCCCCGGGCTCGGGGGAAGCTGATCACTTCGATCTCCAACAGCGCATCATCGACGCATGGAAGCGGAGGCACACTGGCGGCGATCCGCACCGCCCTGTCCTCATCCTGGTCGGCGGTTTCGCGGGCAGCGGGAAGACTGAGCTGGCCCGGTTCTTCGTTCAGCTCACCGGCTGGCCGCTGCTCGACAAGGACCCCCTCACCCGTCCTCTCGTCGAACGGCTGTTGGTCGCACTGGGCGGCGACGCGAACGACAGGCACACCGATCTCTACCGCGAGCAGGTCCGCCCGGTGGAATACAGCTGCCTGATGCAGTCGGCCATGGCCAACATCAAGTGCGGGATCAGCACCGTGTTGACCGCGCCGTTCATCGGCGAGATGACGGATCCGGAATGGATGGAACGGCTGACGAACCGGTGCTCCGCGATGGGCGTCGACGTCTTCCCCGTGTGGGTTCGTTGCGATCAGGAGTCGATGCGGGAGTACATCACCTTCCGCTCCGCTGCCCGGGACGCGTGGAAGCTGGCCCGCTGGGAGGAGTACCTCGAAACGATCGACCTGGAGCTGCGGCCAGCCGTTCCGCACCTGGTCGTCGACAACCGGATGGGCACCGCCGTCTCGCTCGCTGACCAGGCCCGCCAGGCGATGGGGTCGATGTACGCATGAGCCAGAAGCAGGGCGTCATCTTGTACGGGCCGCCGGCTTCGGGGAAGGACACCGTCACCCAGGCCCTGGCCGAACTCGATCCGCGGTACGGCCAGTTCGCCCGCCTCAAGTTCGGCTCAGGAAAGAGCACCGGCTACCGCATGGGAACCGTGGAGCAGCTACGTCAGCTGGAGGCCGCTGACAGCGTCGTCTACACGAACAGCCGGTACGGCAACACGTACGTCATCGACGCTCCGGGCCTGGACGCCGCGTTCGCGGCGGGAGTGCCTGTGGTGCACCTCGGTCAGATCGACGGGATCCGCGCCGTGGTCGATGGATACCCGGCCGACTGGACGTTGGTAGTCCTGTGGTGCCCGAAGACGGTGACCGCGAAGCGGTCTGAAGGGCGGGGCGACACCGACACTGCGGCGCGCCTGGCGGCGTGGGAGGCCACGCGCGAGGACATGGACGCGCACCCTGACATGGCTTGGGAACTCGTGGTGGAGACCGTGACGACCACGCCGGTTCAGTCCGCCCGCCTAATTCACCAGCTGTTGGCTGAGCAGGCGGGAGCGGCGACGGCATGACGACGGGTTACGGCTGGGTAAGCCTCTGGAGGGCCTCGGTGAGCGTGAGCTCCCCGTCGTCCTTGGCGTTCTCCCAGCGTGCCAGCGTCGTAGCGGCCGCGCGCAACATCTCTGGTGGCAGGCCGGCGGCCGCGAGCATGTCGGCTGCTTCCTCCAGTTCCGGGCCCCACCGCCAGGCGCGCGCCGCTGTTTTCGCGATGTACTCGGGTTCGGCGAGGTACGAGTCGGTTCGCTGCGAGGCGATGTCGATGAGCTCCTGGTCGACGCCGTGCTCGCGGGCCATCCCGATCGAGAGCGCCACGAGGACGCGGGACGTCTTCTGGAAGCTCGCGTATGCGAGCTTCAGCGCGGACGCCTTGCCGATCTCTGTGCCCAGTGCCTTCGTGCGTACCGCGGTCCCGGCGAAGAGCGCTTCGACGCGCGCGGTCGCGTCGCTCCTGCCGGACAGGTACAGGGTGGGTGTCTTGCCGTTGACCGGTGGCGAGCCCACCACCCCGCCGTCGACAACGGCTTCGGCATGCCGGAAGAGCCCTGCGATCCTGACGGCACGTTCGGCGTTGATCGCGTTCGCATCGACGTATACCCCGGCAAAGCCGTGCGCGGCGACAGCACAGGCGAGGTCCTCGGCAGCCGCCGGCGGGCAGAGGCTGATCACCGTGCCGGACTGGTCCAGCAGATCCTGCAGTGTGGGGACCGGCTCCAGGCCGAACCGCTCTGCGCGCGTGGCACTCGCTGGGCTCCGTCCTTCCGCGCACCACAGGACCCGTGCCGCGTTGGTCGCGGCGCACGCGGCGACGGCCGCACCCATGCTTCCGGGATGGAGGATGCCGACGATCTGCTGGTCCACGGTGCTACTCCGAGGTCTCGTTGAGCAGGATGGTGATGGCGCCGATGACGTCGTCGACGACGTAGTTCGCGGCGCGAAGGCCGTCTGGCCATGGGCGGCCACGCAGCCAGATGGTGCGAAGGCCGGCCTGGTGGCCGCCGCCGATGTCCCCGGCCGGGTTGTCGCCGACCATCCAGCCGCCGTCCGCGAGGTTCACGCCACAGCGGGAAGCTGCGAGTTGGAAGAGACGCAGGTCCGGCTTGCGGATCTCCAGGTCTCCCGAGACCGCGATGCCGTCGGCAAGGTCAGCGAGACCGGTCGCGGCAAGTTTGGCGCGCTGGATGTCGCCAGCCCCGTTGGTGACGATGCCGATCGTCCATGCGGCTGCGCGCAGTCGGGCCAGGCCCTCGATGACTTCCGGCTGGCAGATGACGGCGGCCGCCATGAGGCCGCCGTACTCCTTCCACAACTGCGCCGCCGGAACCTCAAGGTCGAAGGCCGCCCGCAGCCGGGAGAAGTCGGCGGCATTCACACGGTCGGCCAGTTCGGTGCGCAGCTGCTGTTCGATAGCAGCGCCGAAGCCGTGTGTGCGGCACAGCGCGGTGATGGCTCCGCTGAGCGCGCTCTGCCGATTGACGAGGGTGTTGTCCAGGTCAAAGAGCACAAGCGGCATGAGCTGGACCCTACCGATGCGTCGCGCGCCGGTAGCCACGAGGTACTTCAGCGCGTCACATGGAGTAAGAACGGGAGGGGCTGGTAATGGCTGAGCGGTTCGTTCACTGCGCAGGAAAAACCGGACTCACCACGAAACAAGCCGAGCTCCTCCGACGCGGGGACCCGCGGTACGCCGACTCTGGGGTCGATGACTTCGCGCTGGTGCAGTGGTGCGAGTTGTCGAATGGTCATGACGGCGTCCTGCACCACAGTGAGGTGGTGTCCCTCTTCGAGGGCGACCACTGGTGGCTGCAATGGGATGAGGGCCAGCACGACTTGGTGACGCTGACCATGTGCCCGGTTGAGTCCGGTCCGCCCGAGGAGGTCAGCACCTATCCGTGCGGACTCTTCCATGGGCACCCCGGCCAGCACGGCTGGGAGGTGAAGGATCCGGCGCTGTGCGCGCACGCGGGGCTCGGTACGCCGGTCCTGATCTCCGAGGGCTTGTCCAAGTCAGCGCAGTCGATCCGGTGCGAGCGCGGCCGCCGGAGCATCTCGGTGCCCGGACCAGCCAATGGTCGTTGTACGGAGAGGAGGAGTGACCTTGTCGATGCGTATCTGCGAAGTTCCCGCGCCGCCGCTCCTATGGGCAGCGTTCCCGAGATCACTTGGTGTATCTTTTCAGGAACTGTTTCCTAGGATTGGGGTCGCGATGTCGGATCCACTGCGTCGAGTTGATGCACTGGTGGATGACGACACGCTTCCGGCACCCCGCATTCGGCAGCAACTGCGGGTCGCCGCTGGCCTCACCCAGGCGGAGGTCGCTGACGCTATCGGCGTCAAGCGAGTCGCCGTCGCTCGGTGGGAGGCGGGGCTCACCAAGCCTCACCGCGGCAATCGGTTGCAGTACGCGCACTTCCTTCGCCGACTGGCCGAGAAGTATCCGGCCGCCACCCAGGAGGCACCGGATGAAGACTGACCGCGAGTCTACTTTCGGGCATGACGACGCCAGCCTCCGGATTAGGGGGTTGGGATGACCTAGGTCATCGACCGCAGCTGGGTTCCGTGGTTTTGGCGACCACGTTCCGGCACTTGCGGCCCGTCTGCTCGGGCGGGGATTTGGCACCCGATCCGAGCGAAGTTCTGGAGCCCTTTGGCAAGGGCCCCTGTGACTCCTTGGCAGGAGTCACGTCCGCAGTACCCGGTCCTTTGGCAGGGACCAGTTCCGCAGTACCGGCCTATGGCAGGGCCGGGCAGTACCCCGTTCCTTCCGGAACGGGCTCCCCATCCATCCGCTAAGTAGGAACAGGAGGTCTTGTCATAGTGCACGACCCCCAGCTGCGTTGTCAGCTTCGCCATAGCGTGCGGCGGATCCCGCCGGGCGGAATGCCCTTGTGTGGCGGCGTCCCCCCTCGCGACACTGTGACGCACATCACACGCTCTCGGCATCAGCGGGCCGCCTTCCAGACGTCCCGTGCGTCCATGCTGCGCGACCCGTCACCCCACGTGCTCCACGTCGTGAGCAGTGCGTGCGACCACGCCGTCCCGCCCCACGGGACGGAATTCAAGGTTGTTGCCCGCCGTGCGGGAGCGCCGGGGGCAATCGGGGCCCACCGGCCTCTGTCCACAGGCCGCCCGGTGCAGGGTCGGCAGATGGTTCACGAAGTACGCGTTCTGTCTGCTGAGAGGGGTGTCCGCTTGGGCGTGTACACCGGCCCGATGCAGACGAAGACAGCAATCGCTCCTGCCAAGGCGGTGGGCCGATGAGCACCGTGGCGGCGTCGGCTGCGGCGACGATTCCCGCGCAGGCCTCTCCGGTGCCGGAGGTGCGGTTGGCCCGGGTGTTGGGGCGGGAGCAGGACGTTGTGTATACGCGGTCGCGGCGTGCTGAGCCGCGGGCGTGGCTGCGTGCGGTGGTGTGGCTGGTGGGTGCCGGTCTGCATCCGGGGGCGTGTGAGACCACGGTGCGGGTCGCAAAGGATTTGGCGGGCCGGATGGATTACCGGCGGGGGATCGTGGTCTACGACTTGCAGGGCACGGCGCGGCGGACCGGTACGTCGGTGGCGACGGTGAAGCGGCACGTGGCGGTGTTGCGGGAGCTGGGTGCGCTGGTGTGGCTGGTGCACGGGTCGAGGCGGAATCTGTCGCTGGCCGCTGGGGAGTACACGGCGACGGCGACGATCTACGCGGCGGTGATCCCGCTGGTGTTCGACGAGGCGATGGGGCACCGGCTGGCCGGGTCCGGGTACGAGGGCCGGGTGTGTGGGGTGACCGAGGCCGGCCGGGAGCGTGCGGTCACGGAGTCGGTGGTGCGGAGCGAGGCCCGGCAGGAGAGCCTTCGCCGTACAGAGCGGTGCCGGTCGGCCGGTCGGCCCGGTGCCGGTGCCCGTAAGGCCCGTCCTGTGGATAACTCGGTTGTGGATAAGTCCTGCTCGCAGGGCCGTGAGCCCCATTCTCCTGGTCGTTACCACCGATCACCTGAAGCTGAGGTTGAGAGTGGTTGTAAAGACACCTCGCGCCAGCGCACGAGCCGCACAACCACATCTCCCGCCTCCGACAAGAGCAGCAGCAACGGCCTGGAGGGCCGTCGGACGGCTCGTCAGGTGCAGCGCGGCATCTGGATCACCCGGCAGGTGCGGGCCCGGGTCTGGTGGACCCAGGGCGTGCGGCTGCGGCGCCTGGAGTTCGTACTGCGGCCGTGGATCGACGCGGGCCTGGACGCCGACACCATCGCAGCGGAGCTCCACTCCTGGATGCTGACCTGGCGCCCGGCCCGCCCGGCGGAGTACATCCGCGTCCAACTGGCCAAACAGGCCACCGCTGAGCACGTGGCTACCGAGCTCGCGATGGAGGACTGGAACGAGCAGGAGGCGTCCGGGGCCCTGACCGCATCAAGGCCCGACCTGGTGCGCAGCGTGCTGGACGGCCTGACCGAAGGCCTCGCCGCCTACTCCGCCGTCCAGGCTGAGCGCGGCCTGGACGACCTCACCGACCACGACGCGGCCACCGACATCGCGGCCTTCCTCGGGACCACTACCGCGACGGGAGTTTTGGCATGAGTGACACCTCGTTGAGCGGCGTCGACCTGGCTCGCGTCGCCCTGCAGACAGCCCGCGCCGCCGCGAAGAGCGCACCGCGGACCCAGCGCACCAAGACCACCACGACTGCGAGGCCCCGCAAGGGTGGCCGTGACCCGCTGCCCTTCGGTGAGGCCGTGGCGCAGATGGTCGCGGCACGCGGCTGGGACACGACGACGGCCTCCGCCGCCAGGAGCAACGGTGTCCTCGAGCAGTGGCCGGCCATCGCGCCCGAGCTCGTCGGGAAGGTTGATGCCGTCCGGTTCGACGACGCGACCCGCACCCTGCACTTGTTGCCCGCCACGTCCGCCTACCGCACCCAGCTGACCTTGCACCAGAAGGAGATCGTCGCCAAGGTCAACGCGGCTGTCGGCCAGGACACGGTGCGGCACTTGGAGATCCTGCGCCCCGCCAGCCTCACCGCCGTCCGCTCTGCCCACGGACTGGCCTCCACGGAACGCACTCAGGCGATCCCCGTGTCTTCCCCTTCCACACCTGCGTCCGGTTCCAAAGCCCCGAAGCCGAAGACGTGCGAGACGGCATCCCAGGGCTACCGACGTGCCCTCGAGGCGCACCAGGCCAGCCGGAAGAGGACGGTGGTCGACCCTGCGATCCAGAGCGCGATCGAGCGGCAGATCCGGGAGCAGGCCCGCGAGCCGGAAGCGTTGTTCGACGGTCGCCAGGCGTTGGCCGAGCTGCAGGCCAGGACGACCGGCCAGCAGCAGGTGCGCGCCAGCGATGCCGCCCGGGCCAGGGCCCTGCAGAAGCTGGCAGCCGAGCGGGCCGGGCTGCCTACGATCACACCGGCGGCCACGCCCCGCGTTCAGCATGTCGTCCAGGTCATAACCGATGCGGAGGCATCCTGATGAGCGACAACGAGATCCCGGAACCGAAGCTGACACGGCCCCAGTGGTTCGGCGACAGGGCGGCCTGGCGGAGTCCAGCGCTTCGGTCGAAGGACTTCGCAGCACGCGTGGAGCCGCTCGGCATCGACGGGCAGCGGCGGCTGCACGTGCTCTGCGAAAGCCCTGCGTACCGCACGGTGTCCACAACTAGGACCACGACGGGCGTACGGAGGCGAGCAGGCCGGTCAGCCGTGCCTTCGGCACGATCTCGTTGATCCGCGTGATCCGACGGTTCGCGGTGTGGGGATCACTACCCGGCCGCGGGCGAGTCCTTCGCCGCGGCGGACTGTGCGCGGGCAGGGAAACCGGTCTGCGCGGTCCGACTGCCCGGGTTCTTCGCGCCGGCGGACTGCACCCGCGAGGCCGCCTGCGGCGTCATGGACGTCCGCCGACCACCGGTGCCTTTGCCACTGTTCCTTCCCATGCCGATCGCCTCTTCTTCCAGGATGCGCAGGGCCTGCCCCGGCCGCCACCGGGTCTTCCCGGGGACTTGCTCGTTGACCAGCACGGACGGCGCTGTGAACAGGGCGCTGATGAGAGCAGGGAGTGGGAGATGACGGTAGCGGTCGCCCCGGAGGTCCGGGCCGCGCAGCGGCGGATCGTCGGCACGATCAACGCGTCCGGGAGGCTGAACGCCGACGGGCTGGCGATGTGGCGGGAGATCAACTGCGGCGAGTGGAAGGCCACCGCCGCCGAGCTCAGCGGGGACCTGGACCTGCTCCAGGTCCCGCACGCCGTCGTGACCGCCTTCCGCTTCCCGCTCGCCACTTCCTACAGCAAGGCCATGCGCGAGGGTGAGGAGGTCCGCATCCTGCGCGAGAACCTGGGCCACCTGGTGCCGTGGATGCCGTCGCTGGAGCAGGTGATCGCCGACATCCCCGAGGACGCCCCGCACTGGGACTTCACGGTGTTCCAGCCCCGGGCCGACGGCATGGTCATCGCCATCCTGCGGCTGTCGGCAGAGTGGCCCGCCTGGTCGAAGAAGCAGGCCCGCGCCGCCCGGCTGGTCTGCGCGGAGTGCGACTACGATCTGCGCGACAAGGCCGAGGACCGGGCGCCGTTCGATGTCCGGCTGCCCGAGCAGCCCAAGCGCCGGCGGCTGGTGTGCGGGAAGTGCTGCAACAACGGCATCGACGAGATGGAGCGCCTGGCCGCGCTCGCCGGAAAGCCGTCGTGACGACCATCGAGCCAGGCACGGACCGGCTGCTGGTCGCGGACCTGGTGGGGCTGCTGGGCGACGCCGAGCACTACAACTCCCGCCGCTCCACGTCCGACAGCCGGCTGGACTACCTGGATCGACGAGCCGCGCTGCTGCACCGGCTCGTCGACGCCGTCGGTGACGAGTCCTCCCGCTACCTCGCCCAGGACGCCGAGGACCGCGCCGAGGACCTACGCGCCAGAGCCGAGGCCATAGCCCGGGAGTGCGGCGACCCGCCGCCCGCAGGTCGACGGCTCCCGGCTCCCGAGCCCGTTCACCCCGACGGGCGAGCACCCCGACTGGGCGACGAAGACCCTGGAATCGTCCCTGGTAGCCCTCTAACGAGGGCAGGCCATACCCCCAGGGTTCAGACTTTGAGGGCCCCCACCAGCTGGTGGGGGCCCTCAGTTTTTGTCGCTGTGCCTCTCGGGCGTCAACCCGGCGATGGGGCGCCGCCCGTTTCGGTGATCTCTAGCCCGATCACAACCGCGGCGGCCAAGGCCGTCACCAGACTCGACATCGTGCCTGACCCGAACCCTCCCGATCTCGCCTCCGAGGACTCCCGTGCCGGGGCGGGCCGGACGACAGCCGGCACCGACCGTGTCCACTTCCCGCTCGTACGGTGGATGCTCGCCCCGCGCACGACGTGGCAGGCACGACGCCTGGCCGCCGACTTCGGAGAAGGGATCGACGCGAGGACCGCGTGGGCGATGGCCCGCCTCGCCCGCCACCCGGACGAGCGCGGTTACGCCATGGCCCACCTGGACGACGAACGGCGCGCTGCTGGCTGAGGGGCATCTAGGCGTTCGCCCCTGGGCGGGTGATCGCCCAGGCGCAGCTACTCAGGAGGGCGAGGTGCCGTCGTGGGGCCTCTGCTGATCGTTGCCCCCGTCGCCGTCAGCTGCCGGAGGGTCAGCAACCTGCTCCTCGGTGCTGCCGGGCACGCCGTCGGCGGAAGCGTCGTCGCTGGTGGGGGAGGAGCGGTCGTCCAGGGTGATGGTGACCGGCTGGCCGTGCGCGGCTAAGCCGGCCAGGCGGGCCTGGATCCTCTTGTACAGGGTGGCGGCCAGCTCCTGGTCGCCGTCGCCGTCCCGGGCGGTGTGCCTGACGGCGTGCAGGCTGATCAACAGGGCGATCAGGGAGCGCCCGGACACGGCGGCCCGGATCCGCTCGTCACCTTCGGCGGTGACCTGCGGCGGCACCCGGAAGTGCTGGTGGCGTCCGGCCTGGGCGGTGATGAACTCCCAGACGTCGCGGTGGCACAGCAGATCGACGGAGGAGACCCTGGCGGCCTGCTGGAGCAGTTCACTGTGCTCCTTGCTCACCTCGCCGGCTGCGGGCTCCTGGTCGTCCGACTGGGAGCGCAGCTGCTCCAGCCCGGCGCGCAGACCGATGGCCTCTTCCCGGAGGGCGGCGAGCTCGAGGCGAGCCTCACGCCGGGCCTCCTGCAGCTGCTCGCGCACTTCCTGGACCGCTTCGCGCAGCTGGTCCCGTACCGCAGAGGCATCCTCGGTTCCGCGGTCCTTGCTCTCTGCCAGGAGGGCGCCGATCGGGGCGAGTTCCGCGGCGAGGGCGTCGCGGACGGCCTGCTGGATGAGGTCGAAGGGCAGTACAGCGTCGCCCGGCTGTTCGCTGTCGGTACCGTTGCGCTGCGCCGGGATCGCGGGCTGGTCGGATTCCGGCGGGAGCTCACCGTGCTGCGTGGTGGTGGCCACCGGGGCCGCTCCCAGTGCTGTGCCGTAGAACGTGGAGGGCCCGGGGGCCGGTACGTCGCCGACGGCGGGCTCGTAGGAGGGCGCGTGTGCTTCCGAGGTGACCGGCGCCGGAGCGGGCGGGGTCATATTGTCGACCGCCGCCCGCACATCGCGCATCTCGGCCCGCAGCTCGGTGACGGCTCGGCTGACCTCCGAGTTCAGCATGTCCCCGCCGGCGGTCAGCCGGTCCCTCGCCTCGCGAAGGTTGGTGCGCATCCGGCCGAGTTCATCGACTACGGACTGGGCCGTCTCCCGCTGCGCTGCCTGCCCACTCGCCTGAAGCTTCTCCACGCCCTTGTCGAGCGCGTCCCGCAGCTCGTTGCCCGTGTTCGTGACAGCGGTGTGCAGCATCACCAGCGTTGTGGCGAAGTCCGGGTTGTTGTCCCGAGCCATCGGCCCCCCTCTGAATTGCAGTATGTAATCACATGTGTTCGCTGCGTATGCTGCCCGAGTGGCTCTTGCTCTGCGAGGGAATCGCATCAACTCGGTCCAGAACGACGCCTTCTGGCCAACGCAAAGATCCGTTCCGGCCGTGATGCCGCGGTCTCTGGGTAGCGTCCGGTGCGTGTGCGCACACCGAGCTTCCCCCGATGAGCCGGTGCCCGGCTGGACGACCAGCAGGGCGGCCCAGGCCCGGCTGGAGCAGGCTGGAGCAGACCCGAGTCATCGTGGCCCGCCAACAAAGCTGCGGCCGTACCGTTGCGCGTTCCCTTCGGATCCTGCTGCCCGGCGCCGTGCCCGGTCCGGCTGACGCTGCCGGCAGGCCCGTTCACCCGGCCGCGCCCACCGGCCCGGCGAAGACCAGGGAGACGGCGTGCGAGGGCTACCGGCGTGCCCTCGAGGCGCATCAAGCCAGCCGGAAGGCGACGGTGGTCGACCCTGCGATCCAGGGTGCGCTCGAGCGCCAGATCCGGGAGCTGGCTCGCGAGCCGGAGGATTGTTCGACGGCTGTCAGGCGGTGGCCGAACTCCAGGCCAAGACCACTGGACAGTAGCCGCCGCACTCCACGATGCCGCCCGTGCCCAGGCCCTGCAGAAGCTGGCAGCCAAGCGAGCGGGAGTAAGCACCATAAGACAGCGCGCGGTGGAGCCGAAGCCCCTGCCTCGGCCGCGTAAATCCACGCGCGGGCTGAGGCAGGGATGCTGGGACAGAGACGGTCCCAGCAGGTGGTTCGGCTCTAGCGAGACCAGGTGCTGAACACCTGCTGGACGTCAGCGTCGATTACGCCGCGGAGCTCATCCTGGTTCTCCGGCGCTTCCAGATTCTGAGCTGCTGCGATCTCCCGGTAGTACTCCCTGATCTGGGGATCGGTCGCGACGACTAGCGAGGCCAGCAGCGCGTGGTCGGGCGGAGTCGCCTCGTCCACGAGGATCAGGACGTGTATGCGGTCGGCGATGCTCATGTGGGGAAGGCCAAGCTGCTGCTCCGTCTGCTTCCACGTCGTCGTCCTCTGCTCCCGTGCAGCCTTCTTCAATGCACCACAATCAGCTTGAGCAGCCGAAGCCAGAGCCTTGCTCGGAGGCTTGCGGGCCTCGTGCAGCTCAGGAACGGGTGCCTGCTTCTCGGCTTGCTTCAGGTGTAGGTGCGGGTGGCCGACAGCGGAGTGCGCGTCGTTCAGCAGGCCGCCGAAGCGCCAACGGTGACGGCGCTGCACGTCTCCGCGCCGTCACCATGCCGTGCACGACGTCCCCGGGTCCGAGCGTGCAACACGCGGTGCAACAGGAGCCTGCAACGCCCTCGCGTCTCAGCCCTGACCTGCATGAACAGTGATCTGTCGCAGCGATGGTTGCGCCCTGCGGGAACGGCCGTCAGTCGGCGACAGCGAGTGCAGGGCTCCGAGCTGCCGACTCATCAGTTGGGGTCGTCGTCGCCGAGGTCACGGAGCTTCTCACGGCACTTGTCGGCCCAGGTGGTGTTGCCGATCAGACGATAAAGCTCCAAGGCCTCCTGAAAACAGCGGCGGGCCTCCGAACATTCACCTCTGGCGAGCTGGAGGTGGGCTACGCCCCACAGGGCGTTGGCCTGGCCGCGGCGGTTGCCGATGGCGCGGTAGAGATCGAGGGCCTGCCGGTAGGCCTCCAACGCCGGAGCGCGCTCCTCCTGCATCTGGTGGGTGTCGGCGATGCCGACCAGGGCGTTGGCTTGGCCGCGGCGGTTGCCGATGGCGCGGTAGAGATCGAGGGCCTGCCGGTAGGCCTCCAACGCCGGAGCGCGCTCCTCCTGCATCTGGTGGGTGTCGGCGATGCCGACCAGGGCGTTGGCTTGGCCGAGTCGGTTGCCGATGGCGCGGTAGAGATCGAGGGCCTGCCGGTAGGCCTCCAACGCCGGAGCGCGCTCCTCCTGCATCTGGTGGGTGTCGGCGATGCCGACCAGGGCGTTGGCCTGGCCGAGGCGGTCGCCGATGGCGCGGTAGAGATCGAGGGCCTGCCGGTAGGCCTCCAACGCCGGAGCGCGCTCCTCCTGCATCTGGTGGGTGTCGGCGATGCCGACCAGGGCGTTGGCCTGGCCGAGGCGGTCGCCGATGGCGCGGTAGAGATCGAGGGCCTGCCGGTAGGCCTCCAACGCCGGAGCGCGCTCCTCCTGCATCTGGTGGGTGTCGGCGGTGCCGGCCAGGGCGTTGGCCTGGCCGAGGCGGTCGCCGATGGCGCGGTAGAGATCGAGGGCCTGCCGGTAGGCCTCCAACGCCGGAGCGCGCTCCTCCTGCATCTGGTGGGTGTGGGCGATGCCGGCCAGGGCGTTGGCCTGGCCGAGGCGGTCGCCGATGGCGCGGTAGAGATCGAGGGCCTGCCGGTAGGCCTCCAACGCCGGAGCGCGCTCTTCCTGCATCCGGTGGGTGTCGGCGGTGCCGGCCAGGGCGTTGGCCTGGCCGCGGCGGTCGCCGATGGCGCGGTAGAGATCGAGGGCCTGCCGGTAGGCCTCCAACGCCGGACCGTTCTCGCTCTGCACGAGGTGGATGTGGGCGGTGCCGACCAGGGCGTCGGCCTGGCCGCGACGCTCGCCGGCAGCCGTGGCGAACGAGAGCATGAAGTCTAGGAGTTCTCGGGCTTGCCCGTGCTGGTCGTTGAAGCGCAGCCACCGGGCCACTCTCTTACCCAGGGCGAGGGCCCCGGGCCACTGGTCCTGGTAGGCCGCGAGGGTCGCCGCCTCGAGCTCTGCGGACCGGAGGTCAAGCCAGGACCGGGCGGCCCCGGGATCCGGGAAGACCGTTACTTCCGGATGCTCGGCCCCGTCGTAGTCGATGCCGTACACGGCGATCTGAGCTGCGGTCAGCCGGTTGGAGAGATGATCGTAGAGGCGGGATCGGGAGTCTGGCCGCAAGGTGGCTGCTTCTGCTGCGGCCACGTCCTGTGCGTGTTCCCGGAAGAGGTCGTGAAACGAGAAGCGGCTGCCGTCGGACAGCAGGAGGTTGCGCTGCAGCAGCAGAGCGAGCCCGGTCGCAGCCCCTGGGCGGTCCGTCATAGCGGTGATGGAGTCCTCGCCGAAATCCGGCCCCGGGTGCCAGGAGCAGTGCCGGAGCAGCCGTTGCAGGTCTTTCGAAAGGACCTTGTAGGAGGTTGCGAAGGCCATCTGTACGGCCTTGTAGCCGTCGGGGATGTACTGCAGGGGATGCCCCTGGCGCATGTCCTTCAGCAGGCTGGCCGCGGGCATGTCCTGCAGCAGCGTGCCGACGGAGCGCAGCGCGACGGGGGTGTCGCGGCAGAGCATGGCGATCTCTGCCAACTCTTCGGGAGTGCCTTCAGCTGCCGTGCCTGTGCCGACTTCGCGGAGTAGCTCGACCGACTCGGTACGGTCGAGCCCGGCAGTGGGGAAGTACCGGTGGGCGTTGATGCCGTTGAGCCGGTCGCGGCTGGTGATCAGGACCAGCGAGGGGGAGGTCGGGCCGGGGAGCAGCGGAATGATCTGCTCGGCCTCGCGGGCGTTGTCGAGCAGTAGCAGTGCCCGTTTTCCCGACAGCCAGGTCTTCCATTCCGTTTCGCGGGCGTTGGGGCTTTTGGGTATTTCTTGTGGCTGGTAGCCGATGCGCTGAAGATGCTCGGTGATGATCAGGTCGGGGTCTTGGGGGTCTCGGTCCTTGGTGTAGCCGTCCAGGGCGATCTCGACGTGCGCGGCGTCGAAGTGATCCGTCAGCCGATCCGCCGCCTGGCGGATGATTTCGGTCTTTCCGGCGCCGCCCATGCCGTGGACGATGACCACGGCGGGCCCGCCACCTGCTTGCGCGGTTTCCTTGCCGAGCGAGACGATCTCGTCGAGCCATGCCTGACGGCCCACGAAGTCGGTGCGCGGGCTCTTGAGGGTGATCAGCCGGGGCGGGGTCTGGCTGGGGGAGCCCGGATCGAGGGACGGCGCCGTGCCGGTGTAGGCCATGTTGCGGGCCAGGATGATGCCCCACCCGCTGTTGCGGCTGCCCAGCTGGGGCTCGGCAAGCGGGCGACCGTCGTCCGTGCGTTTGCCGCGCAGTTGTGCCTGCAGATACACGTGGGCCGTACCGAGATCGATCCATTCCCGGTGCTCGCCGCGCGGCGTCCCGTTCGCCTGGCCGGGGAACGGGCCGGTGATGCCGTGGTGGAGCAGCTGCAGCAGCGAACCGGTGAAGGCGCTGTACTCGCCGCGGGGCGGGCACCAGGCCGCCTCCTCCTCCGAGGCGGCCGTCAGCACCGCGACCCCCTCGCGCTCCGTCATACCCGCCTCTGCCACCGTGTCCAGCGGCGCGGCCGGGGCCTGTCGTTTGCCAGAGGTCCCCGACATCCCGCCGGCAATGGCCCGGCCCCCGTAACAACAGTCCAGGACGACCAGTTTGCGCACGGCGCGAGACTGGAACACGGCCTGGCGGATGTCGTCGTACGAGATCCAGGTGAAGGGCCGGTCCGGGTGCGAGGCGGGCATCGCCAAGTGGAGCTTCTCAGCGCTGGCGGGGGCATTCAGGCCGTGGCCCGCGTAATAGATCAGGAGTGTGTCCTCCGCCTCTTCGGCGGCCCGGTACAGCTCCTCCAGGAGCTCGTCTCGACCGGCCGGTTGCAGCCGGTCCAGGCAGTGCTGCTCGGGCAGGCGCCATCCGCCGGGACTGGTGAGGAAGCGCTTGAGGTCGCGTACGTTGCCCTCGACGCCCCGCAGGTCGCCCAGGTGGCTGTAGCTGTGGGCGCCGATCAGTACGGCGCGGGAGGCGTCGTGGTCGGGAAGCATCAGCGGGCGTCTCCGGAGCCGGAGTCACTGTCCTGTCCGGAGTCGGACAGGGGGATGCCAGCCTCTCGTCCGGGCGCAAGGGTTCCCTGCTCGGCCAGTGTCCGGATGGCGTGCTCCAGGTCTTCGGGGGTGCCCGCGCTCACCGACACCGTCGCGCCGTTGACCGACAGCGTGACGCTGGTCGGTACGGGCGCGCCGCTGCCGCCCGCGTTCCGCCTCGCATTCCGCCGGCTGTCCAGCCAGGCCGCGAGGGCGACGGCGAGGCTGCCGTACGCCGCGCCGTGTTCCAGCACGACGTTGAGCACGGCGAGGGCGTCCATGCCACCGCCCGTCTGCCGTGCCTGCCCGTCCAGCGCGAGGCGCCGGGTGGCAGGGTGCCGTCGCAGCGAGTCCCGCAGATACGGGAGCGCGGCCGGGTCGTCCGGGATGGAAATCCGAACTGCGACGGGTGCTAATGCCATGTTTTCCCCCAGAGCCGGGCCTGCGCGAATGCCAAGCTGATCGTTCCGTGTACGGGCAATCATCCTGCCAGCAGGGGGCGTTGGCACACCATACTCAGAGCAGTCCCGGGCCTTGACCCCTGTGGCCCGCGTCGCGCTGCGGGCCGCGATGGAGACGGCCCGAGAACGGCAACGGCCAGAAGGCAAAGAAGGTGCGGGCCGCGGTCATCCTGATGCTGGGCACGCAGACCGCCGTGGCCGCCGGCGTGCTGACCGTGCTGGCAGGGAACGCATGGGCTGTCGCAGTACTGGCTGCCGGGGGCGCATTCGCCGGCACGGTTGCCTTCGCACGGTCCGTGATCGGCTGAACCGGCGCTGGGCGAACAGGACGCCCCGGATCAGCGTCGTGGGCACGGCGAAATACGCAGGGCGTCGCGGCGGGCGGTGACCAGGCCTCGCCATCGCCGCCGCGTGTGCTGTGCTCCGTCGATCCAGCGGGTCGGTGAGACTTCCTCGAGGGGCAGACCGGCCATGAAGGCGGTGATGTCGCTGTAGTAGGCAAAGTCGCCGCCGCGGGTGTTCTCGCGCAGCCGGGCGATCGTCGCGGCCACCTGGTCATGGTCGTCGCGGACAGCGTGGTGGAAGGCGAGAGCGAGGTCCAGGGCGAGTTCGGTGTACGTCACGCCCGCTGTACGGATGTCGGCGCGCAGCACCTGCGCGCGGTCCTCGACGTCGGCGTCAGTGCGGCCGGCGCCGATGACGACTACGGGATGGTCCTGACCGGGCACACCGGCCGCCCATTCCGGCAGGATCGCCCCGGTCAGCACCTCGTGGCTTTCCTCGCGAGACAGCGCCACCGAAGCGTTCGCCTGCTCCCTCACTATTTCCCCCGGGTATCTACGGCCCTTCCCTGCAGCCCAGCAGGGCGACTGCGATCTTCAGCCGACCCTACCAGCAATGAGCGATCCGTGAGCGATCCATGAGCGATTCACGCCGCCGCGGGAGGGGCTAATGCGGGTTGCCCCACCTTTGCAGCGGTCCCGCGATCGCGGCCCCGAGGGTGGGCGACGATCCGGGCTATCGGCCAGTCGCGTGAAGGGTCACCTTGAGCCTGACCAAGGTCGGCGTGTGCCTCGCATGAGTAATTCGAACAGACGTACCATTCAAGTGTGCCGACGACCGACTTCCCCCAAGATCTGCGCGACGCCCAGCTCGCCCTCCACCAGACTCGTGCCGCCTACGAGCGATACGCCGCTGACCTGCCGTGGTCAGCCGAGCCGATGCCGGGCTGGGAAGGAGACAAGCAGCTCCACAGCGGCTACCGGTCCTCCAAACCAGACAGTCCCGGGTACACCGATGAACAGAGGGAACAGGTGGCCGAATACAGGGGACGTCTCCTGGAGCTCAGCATCACGGTGACAACTCACCCGTACTGGCAAACGCTCGGCGAAGGCCAGGTCGTGGCAGCCCGCATGGCCCTGAAGCACGTCCACGAGAATGCCGACAACGAGGCGGCCTGAACGTGTCCGGCGGCGCGCGGACCGACCATGGCCCCCACCGGCCGTCGTACGGTCCAAGTACCGAGGGGGCCGACATCACCCGCAAGGCAGGAAACCTCGTCAGGCTGATGACGGCTGACCCGTGGGCGCGGCCTGGTCGGCTGGTTGGTCCAGTTGCTGCTGGCGGCGCCGCTGCTCATTGCGGCGGTCTTCGACCCGCTGGGTGAACAGCTTCAGCGCCTGCTGCTCCTGGTCGGCATCGAAGTCGCCGTAGGGGCCGACGCCAAGGGTGAAGGGCCTTGACCCCGGATTTTGAACACGTCTATGCGGCTTGGGCCAGGGTAGTTGCTGCTGGTTGGAGGGCGTTCTCGTAGGCGATCGGAGATCGCTGACCGAGGCGGGAGTGCCGGCGTCGGGTGTTGTATCGGGTCAGCCAGCGGAAGGCGTCGAGCCTGGCCTCGCGCTCGCTCGACCAGCCCTTGCGGCCCTTGAGCGTTTCCCTTTTGAAGGCGGCGTTGAAGGACTCGGCTGCGGCGTTGTCCGCGCTGGACCCGACCGCGCCCATGCTCTGCCGGACCCCTGCTGAACTGCAGATTTCAGCGAAGGCCCTACTCGTATGTTGGGTGGATTCAATCGGTGGTCGCAACACCTTCGTGAGCTGGGGGTTTGTGATGGGTGTGGGGAATCGGCAGCGGGCGGTGCGGGAGTATCGCGGGCAGATGCCCTCGCCAGGGCGGCCGAGCGTTGCCTGGCGTGAGGACCGGGTCAGGTTCTGGAAGGCGATCGCGCGGGGGCTGAGTTCGGTGGACGCCGCAGCCGTCATCGAGGTCTCGCCTGCGGTGGGGTCGCGGTGGTTTCGTCATGCTGGCGGGGTGAATCCGTGCCTCGCCCCGACTGTCTCCGGCCGTTACCTCTCGTTCGCTGAGCGGGAGGAGATCGCTCTGCTGCGTGCGCGGGACTTCGGGGTCCGTGCGATCGCGCGGTGTCTGGGGTGGCTTCGTTCACTTCTAGGGGCAGCGTTTGTCCGCCAGTTTGGGCAGCGGTTGCGGATCTTGAGGCCCGTCAATGTTCACGAGAAATGGTTCTGGCTCACTTTCCGTGGAGCATGCGCTCCGAGTGACGATCGTCGGGCGAGCGGGTCCGCGGGAAGATGCCCGGAATTGATCCGTACAGGGTGCGGTGTGGCTGACAGTTCGGCCCGTGGAAGAAGTGGTGCTCCGGCTGGAGGAGTTGCTGTTCCCGTCGATAGCCGACGTGGTGGTGCTGTCCGTGGCCGTGAACGACGAGGCGGTTCACATCGAGGCCCGAAGCACGGTGGCTGGGGCCATCTGTCCCGGATGCGGGGTCTGGTCACGGCGCATTCACGGCTCTTACCTGCGGTTTCCCGCTGATGTGCCCAGCGGAGGCAGACGGGTCGCTCTCTGTTTACGCGTCCGCAGGTTCCTCTGCCCGGTCATCTCGTGCAAGCGGCGGACTTTCGCCGAACAGCTGCCGGGCTTGACTCGTCGGTACGGCCGACGGACCGAGCGCCTGCGGTCGACGCTGGCCGCGGTCGGCCTCGCGCTCGCCGGCCGGGCCGGTGCCCGCCTGGCGCGCGTCTTCGGCGTGTCCGTGAGCCGCAGCACGGTGCTCAGGCTGGTCGAAGCGTTGCCTGACCCCGAAGTTCCAGCCCCGCGGGTGGTCGGCGTCGATGAGTACGCGACCCGCAAGGGGCGCCACTACGGGACCGTCCTGGTCGACGTTGAAAGCCGGCGACCAGTGGACCTGCTGCCCGACCGGGAGGCTTCCAGCCTGGCCGCTTGGCTCGCGAAACGGCCCGGGGTGGAGGTGGTCTGCCGCGATCGGGCACCGTTCTTCGCCGAAGGTGCCACGGCCGGGGCACCGCAGGCGGTGCAGGTCGCGGACAGGTGGCATCTTTGGCACAACCTGAGCGAGGCTGCAGAGCGGTGCGTCGCAGACCACCGCGGATGCCTGCAGGTCCTGGCGCCAGATCCAGCCCAGCCTGCCCCCGGTCCGGAGAAGTTCGAAGACCCCTCCGGCTCGCCCTGGCCGAGGGGACACCGCTTCGCCGACCGCACCCGTGTGAACCACGCGACCGTCCACGAACTGCTGGCCGCTGGGCTCAGCCGGAGGGCGATCGGCCGCCAACTCCGAATGACCTCCCGCACCGTCAAACTCCTCGCCGACGCAGCCACCCCGGAAGACCTATTCCGCGGGCAGTGGCAGGGCCGACCATCCAAACTCGACGCCTACAAGCCCTACCTGGATGACCGCTGGAACCAGGGCTGCACGAATGCCTGGAGGGTGTGGGAGGAGATCGTGCCGCTCGGCTATCAGGGCAGCTACCAGCGAGTTCGCGCCTATTTCCGGGAGAAGCGGCTCTCGCCAGGCCCCGTCACGGCTCGGCCACCGTCACCCCGGGTCGTCGCCGGATGGATCCTTCGCCGGCCGGAGACTCTCAACGAGACGGAGCACCTTCGACTCAAGGCCGTTCTGGTCCACTGCCCTGAACTGGACGCCCTCACCGGCCACGTCCGCTCCTTCGGCCAGATGCTCACCGAGCGCCAGGGCGAACGGCTGCCGCAGTGGCTCGATGCCGTCCGGCAAGATGACCTCCCCGGCCTCCATACCCTCGCCGCAGGCATCGACCGCGACCGCGATGCAGTCATCGCTGGCCTCACTCTGCCCTGGAGCTCAGGCGTGGTCGAAGGCCACGTCAACCGGATCAAGATGCTCAAACGCCAGATGTTCGGCCGGGCCGGTTTCCATCTTCTCCGCAAGCGCGTCCTGCTCTACTCGTGATGCACAGGTCAGACCGCATCATCAAGGAGCCCGAAGCCTTCCGGAAACCCTTCCAGGAACTCCCGGCGCGCGGGGTCGGACTCGGCTTCGGCCATCGTCCCGAGCAGACCGATCAGTTCGCTCCGTTGCTCGCTCGACAGCTTGCTGACCAGATGGGCGACACCCTCCAGCACCTTGACGGCCTCGTCTGGATCCATCTGCTCGTCTTCACTGCCCTCGATGAACCACAGGGCATCGACCAAGGCCGCGGCCAGGGCGTGAGTCAGAGACGAGTACACGGGCATGAAGGCGGTCTCCCAGCAGGTCACGGCAGCAGAGTCCGGCCATCCCACCACACAACACTGACATCACACTCAGTCAGCCCTCCACGGAATGTGAGCCAGAACCCGAGAAATAGCAGCGTGAGCGACGCGCGGTGCGTCACTGCCTGGCGGGTGCTCGGGTGAGTCCGATTCCGACCTTCGTCAGCATCTGGCCGAGGAGGTGGAGGGCTCGTGGCCGGGCTGGCACTTCGCGCGCTGTTCCCGTCCAGTAGGCGTCAGTGAGCTTCTCCGTCGCCGTGAGGATCTGGTCGTCGTTCTGGGTGGCCAGGACGAGGACGAAGCGCACGTAGTCGCCGATGTCGGTGCCCTGGGGGTGCTGATGCGTGAAGGTCCGCAGGCGCGGTGTCAGGGCGGGCAGGGTGCGGTCCGTCGGAATGACCACGGCGAGTCCGGCGAGAGCTAGGCGAACCGCTGGGCATTCGGCCGACCAGCGGGCCAGCAGAGTTGGAACGTGAGCCTGGACCGCGCTGCGGGCCCGGGCCTCACTGTCGGGATCGGCATGCTGTGGGATGGCCGGCCAGGTCTCGGCGAGATGGCGCTCAGCGACAGTGGCAGCCCTGAACAGCAGGTCGACGGCTTGGAACCGGTGTCGGGCGGGAACGCGGTCGTCGACTGCGAGGGCCGTGACCAGGGCGAGGCCGTCAGCGGTGGCCGGCTGGCAGGTGTCTTGGTGAAGGATCTCGCCATAGAAGTCGCCGAGGAAACTCCGGTCGTCCCAGCAAGGGTCGACCTCGCCGTCGAACAGCATCGCGGCCTGGGGCGGCCGGGGGCCCTGCATGCGGTCGGCGATGACGTCCTGGAACAGCCGCCGGATCGGCGGACCAGCAGCGTTCGTGGTGTGCCGGGTCTGCTCGGGTTCGGCGTTCGTATCCATGGCCAGCGCAGCCTACTGGAGCATGTCGGGCCGACGGCCCGTCGCCTGGAGGGGGGCGGGTAGTCGGCGCTGAGTCTGTTGCGGTCAGCCGGCCTCGGCCGATTCCTCCGCTCGGGCTCGGGTGGAGGCGAGGCGGTAGGAGTCGGTGCCAGTCTCGATGATGGTGCCGTTGAAGGTCAGGCGGTCGACGATGGCCGCGCAGAGGCGGGGGTCGGTGAAGGTCTTGGTCCAGCCGCCGAAGGACTCGTTGGAGGCGATGGCGACGCTGTTCTTCTCCTCGCGTTCGGTCAGGACCTGGAAGAGGAGTTCAGCGCCGCGGCGGTCGAGTTCCATGTAGCCGAGCTCGTCGATGCAGAGCAGGTCGACGCGGCCGTAGCGGGCGATGGTCTTGTTCAACTGCTTCTCGTCGGCCGCTTCGACCAGCTCGTTCACCAGCTTCGTGGCGAGCGTGTAGCGGACGCGGTAGCCCTGCATGGCAGCCTCGGTGCCCAGGGCGATGAGCATGTGGGACTTGCCCGTGCCAGAGTCGCCGATCAGGCAGAGCGGCTGGCTCTTCTTGATCCATTCACAGCTGGCCAGCGTGTGGATGGTAGCCGCGTCGATGTTCGGGTTCGCGTCGAAGTCGAAGGCCCGCAGCGACTTCTCCCGCGGAAATCCGGCCGCCTTGATCCGCCGCTCCGAACGGCGACGGGACCGATCGTCGCACTCGGTCATCAGCAGCTCAGCGAGGAAGCCCCGGTAGGTCATCTGGTCCTTCATCGCCCGGTCAGCGATCTCGGAGAACTCGTTGCGAATCGACGGCAGCCGCAGAAGCCGACAAGCACTGTCGATCGCGGCGTCGGCGGCCTGCTCGGTCAAGCCTCGCTGGCGGGGCAGGGTCACTGGGCTTCTCCCTCACGTTGATCGCCGCCGCTGGTGCGACGGCGTCGGAGCAATTGGTCATAGGGGGCCACCGAAGGCAGCGGCCTGGTGTCCGCAGGAAGATGCGCGAGCCGCCACTCGTGCAGCGACGTCACCGTCGCCGACGGCTCGCCAGGAGCCCGCCGGTCCGCTGCGGGGGCGGGTTCGGTCTCCGCCTGGGCAGCCTTGCGGGCTTCCAGAGCGACCGCGTCCGCGGTCATCGCCCCGGCCCGCAGGGCCGCAGCCAGGCCCGCGACGACATGCTCGTGAGGCAGATGACGCCCCAGCAGGAGTACCTCGATCAGTGCCCGGGTGCCGTCCCGCTCACCATGCATCTTGCGGGCCTGATCCCACCAGGCGTCGTGGACCGGGGTGAACCTCCCTGCCGAGCGGGCCTGTTCGAGGGCCGTGGAGCCGGGGAAGGCACCGGGCTTGCGGACCAGGACTTCTAGGTAGTGGTCCAGGTCCAGGCGGACGGCGCCCTTCGCGATCAGTCGTTCGTGCCGGGCCACTTCCACATTCTGGTCGTAAACCACCAGGTGAGAGGCGTGTAGCACGACACGCACGCGTTTACCGATAAGCCGGATCGGGACCGAGTAGCGATTGGTGCGGACCGGGATCTGGCCGTAGCGGTCGACCCGCGGGGTGAACAGCCGGCCCGTCTCGAACGGTTCCTCGGGCAACGGCATCAGCAGTGGTTGTTCGAGTGCGAAGTACTCAGCGACCGTCTTGGGCCTGGAGCCGATGCGGCGGGCGTCGTCCTGCCGGTCCCACTGCTCGACCATCTCGTTCAGCTCGGCGAGCGAGGAGACCTCGGGGACGGGAACGAAGTGGTTGCGGCGGAAGTAACCGATCATCCCTTCAACTCCGCCCTTCTCGTGGGCGCCTTCGATGCCGGGCCGGCAGTAGAAGCTTTCGATGCCGAAGTGCGAGCGGAAGGCGATCCACCGGTCGGCCTCGACTCTTCCCCGGCTCTGCCCCAGCACCCTGGCGACGGCGGCCTTCAGGTTGTCGTAGCGGACCTTGGTGCGCGGGACCCCGCCCAGCGTCCGTAGCGCGTGGACGTGGCCTTCGAAGAAGGCTTCCTGGCCGCAGGAGGCGAACACGCGGTGGACGGCCTTGCCCGAGTACGACAGCCGGAAGGAGAACAGGTAGCAGGTCACCAGCTCGCCGGCCAGGCGCACGGTCACGTCACCGAAGTCGACCTCCGCCTCGTGACCGGGCAGGTGAGTCTGCGGGACGAACGCCTCCAGCGGCGCCTTGCCGGACTCGACCAGGATCTCCGGCTTCCGGCTGGCGACGTAGTAGCGCACCACACCGTAGGAGACGTCCGCCCCGTGCTCCTCGATCAGCCGGTGGAAGATCCGGGTGACTGTGTGCCGCTGCTTGCGCGGCGCGTCCAGATCCGCCCGCAGGATCTCGTCGATCACCGGCTTGTACGGATCCAGAGTGGTGGCTCGTGGAGGCAGCTTCTTGCGGGGCTCCGGCCAGGACGAGTCCAACGCCTTCCGGACCGTCCGCCAAGTCACGCCGTGCTTGCGCTCAAGCTCCCGCATCGACATGCCGCCGCGATGGTCACGCCGGATCGCCGCGTACAGCTCGACCTTCGACATCCGCGGCATGACCAGGACCTTTCACCAGGAGCACCTCGATGCTGCCCTGGCAAGAACCCTGGTGCCTCCCGAACTCGTCGACATCACCCATCCGTGGAAATGGGCACCTCCCAAACTCATCGACAAGCGACGTCACTACTGCTCGATAAAGCCACTGGGGCGTTCGCCGTCCACGATCTCGCGGGAGCTGCGGCGCAACGCCTCCACGCGGAGTTACCACCTGGAGTACCGGGCCTCGCTGGCGCAATGGCATGCCGAGCGGCGGGCTCAGCGGCCGAAGCCGGCGAAGCTGGTGGCCGATGAGCGACTGCACGAGTACGTGCAGGACCGGCTGGCCGGGAACGTCGTCCACGCCCTGGACGGCCGGGTCGTCGAGGGTCCCCAGGTGCCGCCCTGGCAGGGAAGGAACAAGCCCCGCCGTCAGGACCGCCGCTGGGCGACCTCCTGGAGCCCGGAACAGATATCACAGCGGCTCACGGTGGACTTCCCCGAAGATGAGTCCATGCGCATCTCCCCGGAAGCGATCTACCAGGCCCTTTACGTCCAGGGACGCGGAGCCCTCAAGCGTGAGCTCGTCGCCTGCCTGCGCACCGGACGGTCACTGCGTGTCCCGCGGGAGCGCACCAGGCAGAGCGTCCGCGGCCACGTGACCGCTGACGTGCTGATCAGCGAGCGGCCGGCCGAGGCCGAGGACCGTGCCGTTCCAGGCCACTGGGAAGGTGACCGTGCGACACGAAGTTGCACGAATTTGAGTGGACTGACCGATTGGAGAGGCGGTTGATGAAGCCGTAGGTGCAGTCACGGGTCCGTGTCCGTATGACCCGTCCCCGCCCTTGACGTGCGATGCCGGTAACGGCGTGGTGCGAAGCTCAGGGGAAAGCCCAAGGACTTCCGTTCCATCCGGGAGTTACCGGCAAGGGGAAGACCGGACGGGTGAAGTATATGAACTCCCGATGATGCCTCGTGATCCCAAGCCCCGCCGATGGAATGCGTGAGTGGGGTGCATGGCTAGCCGTTGAGAAGCGGCAGGCGCTGGCCGGTAGAGGTCACTCCGGCCAGGTGGACACCGCCGCCTCGGGGTAAAGGGAGCACCCACACCGGTCGTATCTCATTCGTGTGGAACGTGGAAACCCCGTTGGGGTCCGGGCCTCTTTGGCTCGGTCAGCTGACCGTAAGGAACGCTCAACTCCCCAGCGGGAACAGGACGGCCCAAGAAGCCGACGCCGGAAACCGAAAGGAAACGGGAAAGCGGTGCAGCATGACCGGCCTCTCCACCAGTCGCCCCGCATAACCGTCCGGATACGGGTGTGTTGCCCGACCCGAAAGGGTGCTGACGTGGGCCGGGTGAGCCTGTGCAGAATCACTGGATAAGGACGACGGAACCGAGGGGCAAGTTGGACACCATGCAGATAGCGGATGGATCGGCTCCGGCCCTTCCGGCAGCTTCTGTGTCGGTGAACGGACCCGAGGGCGAAGACTTGGACTGGGCGTCGATTGACTGGCGGCGGGTCGAGGAAGACGTACGGCGTCTGCGGCAGAGGATCTTCACGGCATCGCAGGCAGGGGATCTGAAGAAGGTCCGCAATTTGCAGAAGCTGATGCTCCGGTCCCGCTCGAACACGATCCTGAGTGTGCGACGGGTCACGGAGGTCAATGCTGGACGCGCGACGGCGGGAGTCGATGGAAAGGTCGTGTTGATGCCCCAGTCAAAGGCCGCATTGGCCCACTGGGTTCAGCACCGTGCCCGTCCGTGGATTCCCAAGCCCGTCAAGCGGGTGTTTATCCCCAAACCGGGGACCATGAAGAAGCGCGGACTCGGGATTCCCGTGATTGTTGACCGGTGCCTGCAAGCTGTGGCATTGGGAGCATTGGAGCCCGAGTGGGAAGCGCGGTTCGAGCCGAAGTCGTACGGCTTTCGGCCCGGCCGCGGCTGTCACGACGCGATCGGGGCCATCTACTCCACGCTCAACGGGAAGAACCCGCAGCGTGCGTGGGTACTCGACGCGGACCTGACGGCGGCGTTCGACCGTATCGACCACGCCCGACTCATGGCCGTACTCGGCACCTTCCCCGCCCGGGGACTGGTCCGGCAGTGGCTGAAGGCCGGGGTCGTGGATCGCGGTCGGTTCGCCCCGACCGAGGAGGGAACTCCGCAGGGTGGGGTGATCAGCCCGTTGCTCTTCAACGTGGCCCTGCACGGAATGGAGGAAGCCGCAGGGGTCCGCTATTACAACACCGGCAGGGATGCCGGGAGTGCGCAAAGCGGCAGCCCCGTGCTGGTGCGGTACGCAGATGATTTTGTCGCGATGTGCAGCAGCCGTGAACAGGCCGAACAGGTCAAAGAGCGGCTCGCTGCCTGGCTGACGCCCAGGGGACTCGCCTTCCACGAGGACAAGACACGAATCGTCCACGCGGAGAGCGGATTCGACTTCCTGGGGTTCAACGTCCGCCGCTATCACGGCAAACTGCTGATCAAACCGAGCACAGCAGCTCAGCGACGGATCCGGGAACGGCTCAGCACCGAAATGTTGGCCCTGCGTGGGGCCAACGCCGGTGCGGTACTCAAGAAGATCAACCCGATCGTGCGGGGTTGGTCGGCCTACTACCGGACGGTGGTGTCCAGCGAGATCTTCACGGCGCTGGACAATCACATGTGGAAGCTCGCTTACAAGTGGGCCAAACACAGCCACCCGAACAAGCCGAAGCACTGGGTATCCGACAAGTACTTCGGCCGGTTCAACAAGGTCAGGAAGGACCGGTGGGTTTTCGGTGACCGTGACAGCGGCGCCTACCTGCTCAAGTTCTCCTGGACGAAGATAGTCCGGCACCAGTTGGTGAAGGGGAGGGCGTCCCCGGACGACCCCGCCCTGGAGTCATATTGGGCTCAACGGCGCCGCAAAGGAACTCCTCTGCCGGTCGACGCTATGACCGTGCGCCTTCTACAGGCGCAACGCGGCCGTTGCTCGATCTGTGGAGGACTCCTGCTGCACGCCGACCACCCGCCGCAAAGCCCACAGGAATGGGAAGCGTGGCGGGTCGTCATCCGGAAGGCGATCTTCAAGCAATACATCGCGTTCCCGGACGAGAGTACGCCGGACGGTCAACGACTCCGTCTCCTCCACACCCATTGTCAGCGGCGGAATGGAGCCGCCGCGATGACGAGTCCAGCACTTTTGCCTGCCGGCGAGCCTCTGGGGCTTGCTTGAGCCGTGTGCGGTGAAAGCTGCTTGCACGGTTCTGAGGGGGCGGGGACGCAGCAATGCGTCCCCGCTACCCGACGTGCGACACGAAGTTGCACGAATTTGAGTGGACTGACCGATTGGAGAGGCGGTTGATGAAGCCGTAGGTGCAGTCACGGGTCCGTGTCCGTATGACCCGTCCCCGCCCTTGACGTGCGATGCCGGTAACGGCGTGGTGCGAAGCTCAGGGGAAAGCCCAAGGACTTCCGTTCCATCCGGGAGTTACCGGCAAGGGGAAGACCGGACGGGTGAAGTATATGAACTCCCGATGATGCCTCGTGATCCCAAGCCCCGCCGATGGAATGCGTGAGTGGGGTGCATGGCTAGCCGTTGAGAAGCGGCAGGCGCTGGCCGGTAGAGGTCACTCCGGCCAGGTGGACACCGCCGCCTCGGGGTAAAGGGAGCACCCACACCGGTCGTATCTCATTCGTGTGGAACGTGGAAACCCCGTTGGGGTCCGGGCCTCTTTGGCTCGGTCAGCTGACCGTAAGGAACGCTCAACTCCCCAGCGGGAACAGGACGGCCCAAGAAGCCGACGCCGGAAACCGAAAGGAAACGGGAAAGCGGTGCAGCATGACCGGCCTCTCCACCAGTCGCCCCGCATAACCGTCCGGATACGGGTGTGTTGCCCGACCCGAAAGGGTGCTGACGTGGGCCGGGTGAGCCTGTGCAGAATCACTGGATAAGGACGACGGAACCGAGGGGCAAGTTGGACACCATGCAGATAGCGGATGGATCGGCTCCGGCCCTTCCGGCAGCTTCTGTGTCGGTGAACGGACCCGAGGGCGAAGACTTGGACTGGGCGTCGATTGACTGGCGGCGGGTCGAGGAAGACGTACGGCGTCTGCGGCAGAGGATCTTCACGGCATCGCAGGCAGGGGATCTGAAGAAGGTCCGCAATTTGCAGAAGCTGATGCTCCGGTCCCGCTCGAACACGATCCTGAGTGTGCGACGGGTCACGGAGGTCAATGCTGGACGCGCGACGGCGGGAGTCGATGGAAAGGTCGTGTTGATGCCCCAGTCAAAGGCCGCATTGGCCCACTGGGTTCAGCACCGTGCCCGTCCGTGGATTCCCAAGCCCGTCAAGCGGGTGTTTATCCCCAAACCGGGGACCATGAAGAAGCGCGGACTCGGGATTCCCGTGATTGTTGACCGGTGCCTGCAAGCTGTGGCATTGGGAGCATTGGAGCCCGAGTGGGAAGCGCGGTTCGAGCCGAAGTCGTACGGCTTTCGGCCCGGCCGCGGCTGTCACGACGCGATCGGGGCCATCTACTCCACGCTCAACGGGAAGAACCCGCAGCGTGCGTGGGTACTCGACGCGGACCTGACGGCGGCGTTCGACCGTATCGACCACGCCCGACTCATGGCCGTACTCGGCACCTTCCCCGCCCGGGGACTGGTCCGGCAGTGGCTGAAGGCCGGGGTCGTGGATCGCGGTCGGTTCGCCCCGACCGAGGAGGGAACTCCGCAGGGTGGGGTGATCAGCCCGTTGCTCTTCAACGTGGCCCTGCACGGAATGGAGGAAGCCGCAGGGGTCCGCTATTACAACACCGGCAGGGATGCCGGGAGTGCGCAAAGCGGCAGCCCCGTGCTGGTGCGGTACGCAGATGATTTTGTCGCGATGTGCAGCAGCCGTGAACAGGCCGAACAGGTCAAAGAGCGGCTCGCTGCCTGGCTGACGCCCAGGGGACTCGCCTTCCACGAGGACAAGACACGAATCGTCCACGCGGAGAGCGGATTCGACTTCCTGGGGTTCAACGTCCGCCGCTATCACGGCAAACTGCTGATCAAACCGAGCACAGCAGCTCAGCGACGGATCCGGGAACGGCTCAGCACCGAAATGTTGGCCCTGCGTGGGGCCAACGCCGGTGCGGTACTCAAGAAGATCAACCCGATCGTGCGGGGTTGGTCGGCCTACTACCGGACGGTGGTGTCCAGCGAGATCTTCACGGCGCTGGACAATCACATGTGGAAGCTCGCTTACAAGTGGGCCAAACACAGCCACCCGAACAAGCCGAAGCACTGGGTATCCGACAAGTACTTCGGCCGGTTCAACAAGGTCAGGAAGGACCGGTGGGTTTTCGGTGACCGTGACAGCGGCGCCTACCTGCTCAAGTTCTCCTGGACGAAGATAGTCCGGCACCAGTTGGTGAAGGGGAGGGCGTCCCCGGACGACCCCGCCCTGGAGTCATATTGGGCTCAACGGCGCCGCAAAGGAACTCCTCTGCCGGTCGACGCTATGACCGTGCGCCTTCTACAGGCGCAACGCGGCCGTTGCTCGATCTGTGGAGGACTCCTGCTGCACGCCGACCACCCGCCGCAAAGCCCACAGGAATGGGAAGCGTGGCGGGTCGTCATCCGGAAGGCGATCTTCAAGCAATACATCGCGTTCCCGGACGAGAGTACGCCGGACGGTCAACGACTCCGTCTCCTCCACACCCATTGTCAGCGGCGGAATGGAGCCGCCGCGATGACGAGTCCAGCACTTTTGCCTGCCGGCGAGCCTCTGGGGCTTGCTTGAGCCGTGTGCGGTGAAAGCTGCTTGCACGGTTCTGAGGGGGCGGGGACGCAGCAATGCGTCCCCGCTACCCGACTCATCATCGGCACCGGCCGGTCCGCGATCGGCACGCTGGTCGAGCGCAGTACGCGGTTCACCATGCTGTTGCACCTGCCCCGGATGGAAGGCTTCGGCACCGAACCACGCACCAAGAACGGGCCCGCGCTGGCCGGCCGCGGCGCCGAGGCCGTGAAAGACGCGATCACCGCCACCATTACGACCTTGCCCGAGCAACTGCGCAGGTCTCTGACGTGGGACCGGGGCACGGAACTGGCCCAGCACGCCCAGCTCCGCGTCGATGCCGGACTCCAGGTCTACTTCGCCGACCCCCACAGTCCCTGGCAGCGCGGCACCAACGAGAACACGAACGGTCTGCTGCGGCAGTACTTTCCGAAGGGCACGGACCTGTCGCGCTGGGGCATCGACGAGCTCCAGGCCGTCGCCTTCACCCTCAACAACCGCCCCCGCAAGACCCTCGCCTGGAAGACCCCCGCCGAAGCCCTCAACGAGCACCTACTATCCCTCCAGGAAGCTGGTGTTGCGACGACCGGTTGAGTCCAAGTTGCGAGCCGTGATCGGTGTGCATCACCGCTCCGGCCAGGCTCCCGCGGGTCCGCTGGGCTGCCGCCAGGGCGTCGATGACGAGCTCGGTTCGCATGTGGTCGGCGATCGCCCACCCGGCCAGACGACGTGAGGCGAGGTCGATGACGGTCGCGAGGTAGAGCGGCTTCGCGCCGCTGACCGGCATGTATGTGATGTCGCCGACGTACTTCGTGTTCACCGCAGCCGCGGTGAAATCACGACCGATCAGATCCGGCGCTTTCGGCGCGGCCTGGTCCGCGACGGTGGTCCGGTGACGGCGGCGCAAACGGACACCCTCGACTCCGATGGCCCGCATGATCCTTGCGACCCGTTTGTGGTTGATGCGTTCGCCCTCGTCACGGAGTTCGGCGGTGATCCTGGGGGCTCCGTAGGTGCCGTCGGAGTCCTGATGGACCTTGCGTATCCGGGCCGCGAGCCCGGTCTCGGCGACCTGCCGGGCCACCCGTGCTGCCGCGGTGCGGCGCCAGTAGTAGAAGCTCGAGCGGGAGAGGCCGAGGATGTCGCAGAGCCGCTTCACGCCGAAACGGCGCTGGTGGTCATCAACGAACTGGCAGCGGTTCACCAGCGCGTCTCCGTCGCGAAATATCGGGCCGCCTTACGGAGAATGTCGCGTTCTTCCTCCAGCTCGCGAATCCTCTTCCGTGCCGCGACCAGCTCCGCCGCCTGAACGTCGTCACCGCCGGCCCGGACAGCTGCCGGCGGTGCGGAGTGGGCACCGGGGCGCCGCCCATCCGCAGCCCGGATCCAGTTCCGCAGCGTCTCGGTGTTCACCCCGAGATCACCGGCCACCGACTTGACCGTCGCTCCCGGCCTCGACCGGTACAACGCGACCGCGTCCGCCTTGAACTCGGCGGGATAGTGCTTCATCCCCACGGGGACTCCGTTCTCCTGGACCATCAAGATCCAAGTCTCTCCGGTGTCCAAAACCCGGGGTCAAGGCCCGAAGGCGTTGGCCTCCTCCTCGATGGCGTCGGCGGTCTGGAGCAGGAAGTAGCTGCGCTCGCGGTACTTGTAGTAGCCGGTGAAGGCGGCGGCCAGCGTGACGCTGAAGCCGATGGCGACGATCGTGATGTTCTGCCAGGTGAACTGATTGCGGGTGTCCAGAGCGGCGACGGTGGTCGTGGATGCCGCCCCGATCATGATGAGGTTCTGCAGCACGTTGTGGATGAGCCGGTACCTACGGCTGTCCGTCCGGTGCTGCTCGATCACCCCGGCCACGTCCTCGCGGTAGAGGCTGCGCCGCTCCTTCAGCGTCGGGTGGATGAGCGCGCTGAGAAACCGCAGGGCCTCACGGTTCGTCGCGAGCATGTCCTCCAACTTGGCCAGGCTCGGCCGGCCACGGGGTGGCGCGGCGACCCAGGCGACCGCACCCGAGACCAGCGCCAGCGCCGCGCAGGTGATGTCCACCCGAAGGAACCGGGACGGTGAGCCCCAGGCCAGTACGGTCCATAACAGGCCCGTCAGGACCGCACCCCCGGCCACGGTCAGGGCCACGCCCACCGTGCGGACCCTTCTCCTTCGCCGCACCAGGTCCCGCTCCGTCTGCCTCACCTTGCGCCTCAGCTCGCGCAGCGAGGAGTGTTCGTCGGCTTCGACCTGCCGTTGTTCGGCACTCAGCTGGTCATCGGCGTCGCTGATCCGGCGGGGCGCATCGTCGTCAAGGCTGCGGGCCACGGCTTCACTCCTCTCGTCTGCGCAGACTCAGCGGGCGAACGCTTCGGTCAGGCTGATGCGGTAGCCGTCCTCTTCCATCAGCACGACGGTGACGCCGAACGGGTCGGGGTGGTCCAGCTCGATCGGGGTGAAGGAGAAGTTCACCGCGGCCTGGATCGGCGGCACCAGCTCGCCGCCGGGCTGCGGCGCGGGTGCCGGCCTCCAGTCGGGGGCGACCGACGCCCAGCCCTCAGGACTGCGGGACAGGAGCTGCTCGGCGTAGGGGAACTGGTGCAGCACATGCCCGTCACGGGTGGCCAGCACCGTGTTCAGGCACGGCGCCAAGCCGACGATGGGGAGCTCGCAGGCGGTGGCGACGTCGTGCATCTCCCACGCGAGGACAACCTCGTCCGCGCCGGCCGCCGCGGCGGTGTTCGCGAGTTCTGCGATCCCGGCGACCGCGTCTTGGCCGACGTGGAGCGGTCGGACCCAGATCATCCCGACCAGCTCGCCGCGCACCAGCGGCATCATGAGCGGCCGGGGCACCATGCCCTCGCCCAGCGAGGCGCTGTACGTCTCCTTCGCGACGCTGACCAGACTGTTCCACATCCGTGCTTCCACGGGAGCCCCCTCCGTCTGCCGTAACCGATCAACGCCGACCCTGCCACGCAGGGTGATGTCGTGTCAGCGGGATGATCGGCCAGCTGTAGGGGGACCGACAGCAGAAGCCGGGCGGCTCAGACCGCGTACGGCAAGCACCTGGTTCGCATGGGCCAGCTCATCCCGGCCGTGCTGTACACACACGTCATGGACTGCCCAGGGCCTCGCGGCCGCGCTCGTCCCGGCGGCAGGCCAGCAACGGACCAGGTTCGCGCTGAGGTCCGCCCTACTTGAAGACCCCGAGTACCACCGCGAGCACAGCGCTGATCACCATCAACGCCATCGCGAACGCCTTGCCCGACGTGGAAACAGACTCCGGTACCGGGCTCCCGCCCCAGCGGGCGATAGCGAACGCTACCCCTGCCACAAAGAACGAGAAGACCACCGCCAGGCCGATCCCCATCAGCACCATCAGGGTGTGGGTGACGTTCAAGACTCCCCTCCAAAATTCACTTCGTGTAGCGGTACGCCGTCGCACCGCACTGAAATGACGATCCACCCCCCACCTGCGCGGATGAACCGGTTGGATGTTGTTCGCGGGACAACGTGGGGTTGTTTGGCCAACAACCCGATTAGGAGGGGGACGACGTGGGAGCAGCAAGGCGGCCCGGGCGGCCGTGGGCGGAGGCTCGCGGGGCGTCCGAGGAGATCAACGAGGTCGTTCACATCCTTCGCGGCTGGCTTGATGCGTCCAATGTGTCGGTGGCAACGCTGCACCGCCTTCTGACACCGGAGCACTTCGACGGAGCTCCACGATCCGTCCCTCCGGTCTGGCGGTTACGCGAGCAGCTCAACGGCGTGGGTCTGACGTGGGAACTCGCTGAGGCCGTCGCAGACATCTGCTTTCCGGCCGAGACGGTGCAGGAGGCAGCTCACCGGCTCGATCAGGTTCGGCGGTTGTGGGACGCAGCGAACACCTCACCCACCGCGGCTCATGTCGATCCGACGTACAACCTCGTCGAGGCGCAGAATCACACGATTCGCGCATTGGAGGAGCTCAACCGTGTGCGGCAGGCGTACGAGGTCAGTGAGCAGGCCCGGCTGCAGGCCTTGCAAGTGGCCACAGTCCTCTTCGCGCTGCTCGGCCAGACGCAGGCTCAGGTAGCCCAGCTCACACGGCAGCTCGATGCTCTCCGCGCCGCCGACAGCCCTCGTCCCGTCGAAGAGGTACGGACCGAGGGCCGCCTCGATCGCGCCCAGAAACAGACCGAGGACCTTCGCCTCCAACTGGCACGAGCTGAGGAAGAACGCGACAGAGCACAGCAAGTCGCGGATCTCGCTGCCCGTCAGATCAGCCAGCTCGAGAAGGAGCTCCGCGACCTCAGGCCCGGTGCGGAGCACGGTGTTCCGGCTCAGAGCGGGGCGGAGGTCGCACTCCCTGGGCCAGCCGGAACTGCTGCGGATGATGATGCTCTTGACCAAGTTGACGCGGCCCTCCAGAAGGCCCGCGACGTTCTCGACCGAGAACACGAGGCGGTTCAAGAAGCTGCCGAGGACGTCGGGTGGCGGGATGCCGGCCAACAGAGCCAGGCGCCTCCAGAAGCCGCCGAGGACGAGGAGTGGTGGCTGGTCGAAGACGCGGAAAAGCAAGGGGGAGTCGTCCCGGGCCAGGTCGTAAGGGACGTACCAACGGTACGAAACGACGAGGAGACGTTGTTCGGGACAACCTCTGATAACCCTCCCACCAGCGCAAATACCCCTGGCTCCGGTACAGAACTTGCGGTCCGGAGGGAGGGTGACCGCGTCCGGTTCATTGGGGCCGCGACGCGTCGGATCTCGCGCGGGATGGACCTCGACGAGATCGTGCTCGGGCTGTGCCGCGCGAGCGTACCGACGTTCTGCGACACCATCCTGGTCTACCTCCGTGACCCGCTCCCGGTGGGCGACGAGCGGCCGACCGCGCCGTTCGTACTGCGCCTGCGCCGCACCGATCAGCTGCGGTTGAATGACATGGAGGGCGAGGAACTGCCGCTCGCCCCCGACTTGAATCCGACCCCTGCGGCCGAACTCTGCGAGGTGCGTTCCGGCGGGGCCCTCGCCGATGTGATGCGCCATGTCCGGCCGGTCTTTGGCGAGGCCACCGGAAGCCCCGCTGCAATGCGGGAGCTATGCGGCCCCGAGCATGGCGTGCCAGGATCGCGCCGAACGATCCTGGCCCCACTGCGGGGACGGCGCCGCGTCATCGGCGTTGCTGTCTTCCTACGCACCCATGAACGGCCGGCCTTCGATCCGCACGACCTGCTCGTCTCAGCTCAACTCGCCACTCATACAGCGCTCAGCATCGACAAAGCCGTCCTGTACGGCCGGGAGGCTTACCTCGCCGGTGAGCTGCAGCGCGCGATGTTGCCAGATTCGCTGCCTCAACCCCTCGGTGCCAAGATCGCCTTCCGCTATCTCCCGGCCGCCGAAACGGCACGGGTCGGCGGCGACTGGTACGACGTGGTCCCACTACCTGGCAGCCAGGTGGCGCTGGTGGTTGGCGATGTGATGGGCCATTCCATGACCTCCGCCGCGATCATGGGCCAACTGGGGACCATGGTGCATACCCTGTCCGGGCTGAACCTGACGCCGGACGAGGTTCTCAGGCGGCTCGACATTCAGGCACAGCGCCTGGGTCCCGACCGGATGGCGACCTGCATGTACGCGGTGTACGACCCGGTCGCCCATCGGATCAAGATCGCCAACGCGGGCCACCCACCTCCGATCCTGCTGCACCTCGGCGGTCGGGCAGAGGTTCTTCGGGTCCCGTCAGGAGCGCCGATCGGTATCGGCGGGGTCGACTTCAGCACCGTCGAGTTTGACGCGCCTCCCGGAGCCACGCTGATTCTCTACACAGACGGTCTGGTCGAGTCCCGCATGCGGGACGTGTGGACCGGGATAGAGCACCTGCGGCAGCGCATAGCCGACGTCAGCCTTCTGAGCGGACCCGACCACTCGCCGCCCCTGGAAGCACTCTGCGACGACGTCCTCGACATGCTCGGCCTGGGCGACCGGGACGACGACATCGCGTTGCTCGCGGCCCGTTTCGACGGGATCGAACCGTAAAACGTGGCGTATTGGTTCCTGGAACCGGAGGACGCAGCACCCGGGCGGGCCCGGCGGCGGGTGCTGGCCTGCTGGGACCTGGGGGAGCTCTCGGGCGCCGTCGAGCGAGCTCGTGACGAACGCTCGCTGCCTTAACCCTGCGGTGTACGCCCCCTTCACCACGTTCTATGGGCTGGTGGTGCTGCTCGACTTCAAGGAGGTCGACACCACAGCGAAGCTCGACGCAAGGACCTGTTGGCGCTCCTTGAAAATGGCTCTGGCCGGAGTTTCGTGAAGGGCCAGGTCGTCGGAGTGGAGGTGGCTGGGATTCAGCGGCACCCTTCGTAGGTCGCTACCCAGCAGCCACAACCATGCCGGCCGTGACCTGAGGACGGTTGGGGAGCAGCGACGCGAGGTTGTCCCTTACGAAGTCCGCCGCCCGCTCGATCGACTCTTCGGCCCCGGACTGGTCTTCAAAGACGCTGGTAGAGACCATCACTCCGTCCCCGGCGTCCACCCAGTAGTAGGCCACGAATCCGGGGACTCGGCGGAGGAGAGGCACGAATCCCTCATCCACTCGGCGTCCCGCCTCAGCAGAGTCAGTCACTCCTTCGTAACGCCGAATTACTGCGTACACAGCTGATCTCCTCACAGATCCCAAGTTCACCTTGCGCGAAGCGACCTACCCCCACCGAGCATCTTTCGCTCGGGGGACTCCCGGAAGCGACCCGTATAGGCGCACCGGTGATCCAAACCGGGGATCTGCTGTGGCCGAGGCTGAGCGAACCGGGACATCACGGAAGTCCGGTCAGAGCCTTGAAAATCGCCACCCTCTGCTCAGGGGTTGCCCAGACCTGCTCACCTTCGCTCCCCATCCATCGGCCCCCAAGCGGCTTCTGTCAGATGCATGGTGCAAGGTGTGCACGGTTGCCATGATCTATGAACATGAACAGACGCAAGCTGACCGGGTGGTTGTTGGCGTTCGTGTGCGCGGCAACGGTGGGGACAGTGGCGGCGTGGGGTTTACCGGGGCTTAAGCAGGGTGATGTCGACCCGCTCGGCGCGGCGATCGCCTTGATGGGGCTTGCGCTGGCGGTCTGGTCGGGGTGGATGTCTTGGCAGGGACTGCGCCACCAGGAGAGCGACGCGGTTGCAATGGCCGGACGGCTGGCGCAGGCGGTACTGCGAGCGGAGACCGAGGCGAGGACGCAGCTACTCGGCGGGGACGGCACGACGATCGATGTGCGATTCGGCTTCCGACCAGCTACGGCCCGCAACGCCGCCGGTGCCGCCGTGGAGGGGCGATTGAGCGAGGTGGTGAACTACTACCAACGGCTACGACCAGGGCGTCTGGTGATCACCGGGGAACCAGGGGCAGGCAAGACTGTGCTCGCCCTCGAACTCCTCCTTGCTCTGTTGGAGGAGCGCAGGCCCGAAGACCCGGTACCGGTACGGCTGCCTCTGGCTTCCTGGCTCCCCCTGACTGCCTCTCACCGCGGCACCGTGCCAAGCACGGGTGCCAGCCATACTCCGGGCGATGCTGTGAAGGTGGTACAGGCGTGGGTGTGCCAGCATCTGGTGGACACCTACCGAGGGATCTCCCCTGCTGCCGCAGCGGCGCTGATGGACGCAGGACTCATCCTTCCGGTGTTCGACGGGCTGGACGAGATGGACGCCGGAGACACGCCGGGGTACGGCTCCCGAGCCCGGCAGGCGTTGGACGTACTCAACGCCTTCCAACGTGGCCGGGCGAAGGCGTGCCTGGTGCTGACCTGCCGCAGCGGGCAGTACCAGGCGCTGGAGGCATTGGAGGTTTGGGCTCAGGACGCCGCGCGAGTGGAGATCGGCCGGATCAGTCCCGCCCAGGCCCGCCTGTACATCCAGCAACGGGTGGGAAGCTCAGCGCGATGGCAGGGAGTGCTGGACACACTTGATCGGCCCTCGCCCTCGCCGCTGGCACGGGCTTTGTCCACCCCCTGGCGGCTGACCGTGGCCGTGACCGTCCACGAACAGCGTGATCTCGACGGCGCTTATCTGCGCTCGCCCCGGGATCTGATCTGTCCCGAACTGGGCAGCGACCGGGCGGTCCGCGACCACCTTCTCAAGCTGTTCCTCCAGGACGCCACCGCCCGGTACCGCGCCCCGCAGAGCGACACCTACACCCCCGACCAAGTCAGGGCTTGGCTGGGTGTGTTGGCCGCCTACCTCAACACCAACGCCGCCACCGGGCGCACCATGGCTGGCAAGGCCCTGTCGGGCACCGATCTGACCCTGCACGAACTGTGGCCCGTGGCCGGCAGCCACCGTCCTCGCATTGCCCACCTTGCTCTCCTCACCGGAGTGTTCCTGGGAGGCGCGGCCCTGGGCATCTGGGGATTCGGCATCGAGTTGTCCGGCGGGGCAGTCCTCACCATGGCCGTGGCCCTCTCGGCTCTCGGGCTCACGTATGTTTTTGCGTGGCCGGAGCCTTCGCGGCTCGACCTGAGACGGCTGCGTACCCCCCAGGGCCGACGAACTGCAGCATTCTGGCTCGCGAACACATTCATGGCCAGTGTCGGTTTACCGCCCCTGGGCGGGTGCGCGGACGAGGGCACCCTCAGCGTCGTCGATCCCCGCGTACTTGTTCGTATCAGCCTCACGAGCGGACTCGTGGTCGGGCTCGGTTCCGGGCTCATGTTCGTACTCGCGACGACCGGTCTCGCGGCCGGGAACGCCCCGACGACGGTCAGGATCATAGTTGGGATCATGCTGGCGACCGCGGCGGGGAGTGCGGGGAGTGCCGGGATGCGCTACCTCGCCCTGCTGCTGTGCACCCGCCGCGGTGCCCGGGCTTTGCCCTGGCGCCTCGGCCGGTTTCTGCAGTGGGCTACCAATGCCGGCCTTCTTCGGAAGGCCGGCATCGCCTACCAGTTCCGCCACCGCGAACTCCAGGATTGGCTCGCCGCCCCCGCCAACCGTCCCTGATGGCCGCTGCTCTCCAGCTTGGTCCAGCCTCTGGATCCCTGGCTCAGGTCAGGGAGGAAGCCGGAGGCCCGGGCCCATCCAGCCGCTGCCTGGAGTGGAGCGCCGTTCGCTCGTCCGCAGGTGGGTGATGCCGTGCTCGATCCTAAAGTCACGGGCGACGTCGGCGCAGTAGGGCAGCGGCGAGGGCCGGGAGGGCCCGTACAACAGCGACCACATCGGACCGGTGGGCTCGGAGGATCGCGACAACGCTGACAACCGTGGCGCAAAGCAGGGCGACGACGAGACCGAGCGGTACGGCGGTGGCGAGCAAGGCGAGTGGATGCATGTGTGTCTCCCGGTTGAGGGCGTGCGGCGGTAGGGCAAAGGAGGCGTGGCGAGGGCAAGCACGCCCATCCCGGACGACTCGACAGGCCCGGAAGTCGTTGCGGTTGACTCAGTAGACATCACACAGGGTGAGTAGAGAACACCTTTCAGTGCCTAGTGGCCAGGTGCGCGCTGCCCGCGTCTCGCCGCGAGGAGGGATGTTCGCTTCCCAATCCCCACCGCGCGTCGCCATGCCGCGCGACGTTCCAGGTCGGCCTGTGTGCAAACGGCGGTGCAACAGGGATTTGCAACGCCCCAGCGCTTGGGGTTCTGACCTGCGCAAAGAGTCGTTGCGCGGCTTATCCGTGGTGTGCTTCACTCCACCCTAAAGTGCGATTCATGAGCGATTGAATGAGTGAATCAAGGCGCGATCGGCTATGCTGTCTACTGGAGGTGACCTCTGTGTCCACTGAGAACGAGTTGTTCAGCGCCGTCGATGCGCTGCTGGAGCAAGTCGCGCAGGACGAGCTGCCGACCCCTGCGGAGCGTAAGCGTCTGCGTGAGGCGGCTGGTCTGAGTCAGGCGCAGATCGCCACGGCGCTGGACGCCCGCCGGGAAGCAGTCGGGAACTGGGAGGCCGGTCGGACCGAGCCGCGGCCGCCGAAGCGGGCCGCGTACGCCCGGCTGCTGGAGGGCCTCGCCGCCCGCTATCCCACCCAGGCCGTCGGCGCGCCCGCCGCCCCGGCTCCGGTGGTCCCTGAGTCGTTCACCGGTCCGGCCCCGGAGCCGGTCTCGGCACCCGCCGTGCCGCCGTCCCAGCCGAAGACCGAGACGAGCAGTACCACCAGGCCGTCGGCCTCGTCGCGGCGCCCGGGTGCGAAGAAGGCGGTGGCGAAGAAGACCACGGCGGCCGCCGGCGCCGTCGACCCGCGTTTCGAGAACGGGCCGCTCGCTGTCATCGACTGCGAGGACGGGCAGGTGTCGGCGTACTGCGTCGGCGGCCTGGTCCTGGACGTGCCCGCCAAGTCCATCCCGGCGCTAGTCGACTGGACGCTGACCGAGGCCCACCTCGGTCAGGCCCGCCTGCACCGCAACGGCCGCGACGCCGACCCGATCCTCATCCTCACCGAGACCGCGCTGACCCGCTTCGGCCTGCCCGCCGCCCTGTCGGAGGAGGAGCGGAACGCGAGCCGACTGCCGGAAGGCCACAAGGTGGTCAAGCAGATCGGCAAGGCCGACCTCCAGCTCACCCAGCGCGGGTTCGGCCCGTGGGCCCGCGTCTTCCGCGACCCCGAGGGCTCCCGGCGGCGCTGTGTCCAGCTGTGCATCCTGCCGTGGAACGCCCTGGACACCCGGGAGTGGGGCAGGAAGGACGACCCGCACCTGCTGCTGACGATGCACCCGGCCGACCTCGCCCAGTACCTCGGGCTGTACGCGGCGAGGGTGATGACACCGCGCGGCACCACCGCGACGACCGGCCTCGATCTGATGGTCGCGCTACGCCCGCCGACCCGCGCGCAGAAGGACGAGGCCACCGGCGCGTTCAAGCCCGCGTTCAACGACGACGCGCTCACCGCCGTGTACGACGTGGTGGAGTGCGAGGTCCCCGACGAACACCCGGTCCTCAAGGACAAGTTCGCCCGGCACCACATGCGCACCCCGGCAGAGATGCTGATGGAGGAGCCCTACGACTGGTGCCGGCCACTGACCGATGACGAATGCGTGAACCAGTTCCTGGTCGCGGTCGACCTCAACATGTCGTTCGCCGCGGCCGCGAACAGCCTCACCGTCGGGCTGAACGGGCCGACCCACCTGACCGGCAACCCGCGATTCGACGCCTCACTGCCCGGCTCGTGGCTGGTCGACCTGAGCCACGTCGACCTGTCCCGCGTGCGGATCAACGGCCGCAGCGTCGACGGCGACCGGCTCCCGAGCCCGTTCACACCGAAGGGCGACCGGCCCGAGGGCCCGGCCTGGTACGCCACACCCACCGTCGCCTACGCGGTGGAGCTCGGCTTCGACGTCGCGCCGATCGAGGCGCACGTCCGCACCCAGTCGGGCCGCTACCTGGACGCCTGGTACAAGCGGCTGCGCGACGCGTACGTGGAGACGATGGCCGACATGGGCGTCACCACTGACCTCGGCGGCCAAGACTTCCTCGACGCTATGGCGCAGCGCAAGCAGGCCGACCCGACGATGGCGCTGCTAGAGACCGCGATCAAGGCGACGGCGAAGGGCGGCATTGGCAAGCTGCGCCAGCGCAGCCGGGGCCAGGTGCCGTACTACGAGGAGTACCCGGCGCTGAAGCGGGAGACCTGGCGCCCCGACATCCGGGCCGCCGTGCTCGCGAATCAGCGGGTCGGCCTGCACCGCAAGCTGATGAAGACGGCGGCCGCCGCCGACCTGTACCCGGTCGCCATCGGCACCGATGCGATCGTCTACCCCTCGTCTGGGCCGTCGCCGCTGGACGTCCTGCCGCACACGCCCGAGGGCAAGCCGGCGCCAGGTACGTTCCGGCTCGGGGTCTCGCCCGGCATGGTGAAGCACCAGGGCACCGAGACCGTTCTGTGGGCAGAGCAGCAGTTCGAGGAGCGCGGCGGCGTGTTCAACATCGCCAACCTCATCAAGATGTAGGTACTCAGAATCTGCGTCATGTTCTCGCGAGCACTGACCTCTGAATAGCACTTGTGACGCGATGCTGAGATGCCCAGCTCGGAAGGATCACCCTTTCGAGTGATCGAAAGTGGGTGTGATCGCTCGTACTCCAGTGCCCGTGTAACTGTCCTGCGATCAAGGTCAGTTACACGGGCACTGGGGGCGGATCGTGGATGTAGAGGTGTGTGTTCGGCTTGCTGAGGACGAGGTGTGCGAGCGCCTCGCCTGGGAGTCGATGCCGTTGGAGATGCTGTACGCGGCTGAGCCGTGGCGAACGTTCCGCTGGTACATGGGGCAGAAGCACTACTCGGGTACGTACTGGTCGAGTACGCAGTCGGACCACGTGATCTACGAGTCCCGGCTGGAGCTTGCGCGGCTGTGGTACGCCGACTTCGAGCCGGATGTGACCGCGATCGTGGCCCAGCCCTTCTTGCTGAGGGCCGATGTGGGCGGCGTGCTGCGCCGACACATCCCGGATTACCTGCTGGCCACCACGGCGGGCCCGCTGGTGGTGGACGTCAAACCGCGGCACCGGGCGGCCAGGCCGGAGCACATGTTCACCTTCGCCTGGACCCGCGAGGCGGTGGAGTCGAAGGGCTGGCGCTATGAGGTGTGGAGCGAACCACCGGACATCGAGCTGGCCAACGTCCGGTTCCTCGCGGGCTACCGCCGCGACTGGCTGTTCGAGCCGGACCTGGCCGAGGAGATACATGACGAGGTGGCGGACGAAGAGCCACCACCAGCTCGACTGTTCGACCCCGCCATCCTCGACGAGGTGCGCGACCGGGTCGTGGAGGGGGAGACGCTGGGGGAGGCGTTCGGCTGCCTGCCCGGACGTCCGGCTCCGCTGGTGCGGGCCGCGGTCCTGCATCTGCTCTGGAAGCAGCAGTGGTTGACCGACCTCAGCATCCGGCTCAGCGACCGCAGCGTGCTCAGGAGGGCGTCGTGAGCCGGGCCGCGGTGCGCGTGGGAGTGGGGACCCGCTTCTCCTACGACGGCGAGATCGTCGAGGTGGTGGAGCTCGCCAGCACGCAGGCTGGCGGTGAAGTGGTCCTCAAGGACGGCCGCGGGCGGCTGCTGCGGCTGGCCGTCAAGGAACTGCTGCTGTCCGACCGCGCCCGCATCATCCCGGACGGGCCCGGGCCGGCCTCCGACGATCCGCAGGATGTGGCTGCGGTGGTGCTGGGCCAGCTGGACGACAGCGAGCGGGAGCAGGTGCTGGAGCGGGCCGCGCATGTCAGGGAGGTGCTCACCGGGTTCCGCAGCGGCAGCGAGGAACTGGCGGCCGTCGGGGAGCCCCGCGCCGCCTACATGGCGGGCGAGCCGCTGGAGAGCCGGTACGCGGCGAAGGCAGCCGAGCTCAAGGTGGCCGGTCGCACGGTCAAGCGGTGGGTGGCGGCCTTCCGCCGGGACGGTGAGGCGGGATTGGTGCCAGCCCGCAGCGGGCCGCGTTCCGGGCACCGGAACGCTGAGCCGTGGTCGGAGGCGGCGCTGGAGGTGATGGTCGAGCACACGGGCCAGTCCAAGCCATCGCGCAAGATGGTCATCGAGCGGACCCGGGCCCGGCTGCTGGCCAGGGGCTTCGAGGAGGAGGACCTGCCCAGCCGGGCGACGACCTACCGCCTCCTGGAAGATCTGGAGCGGCGTCATCCGACGTTCCGGCTGAGCACGAAGCGGAACCGGGACATCGCCGCCCGGCCCGGCGGGGTCTACGGGAAGCTGCGGCCGACCCGGCCGGGTGAATACCTGCTGATGGACACCAACCGGCTGGACGTGTTCGCCCTGGACCCGGTCACGCTGCAGTGGCTGCAGGCGGAGTTGACCGTTGCGATGGACTGGTACACCCGCTGCATCTGCGGGATCAGGATCACGCCGGTGTCGACGAAGGCCGTCGACGCCAGCGTTGCCCTCTTCCAAGCGTTTCGTCCCCAGCCCGCGGGGGAGGACTGGCCGGCGCACGCGGTCTGGCCCGAGCACGGCATCCCGCGGTCGGTGCTGATCGACCGGACCGCGCTGGAGGGGCCGATGCGCGGGGCCGCGTCGCCCGCGCTGGTGCCGGAGACGGTGCTGGTCGATCACGGCAAGGTGTTCGTCTCGGAGCATCTGACCAGCGTCTGCCGCCGGCTGGGGATCTCGGTGCAGCTGGCTCGGCTGCGGACGGGCCGGGACAAGGGCCCGCTAGAGAGGTTCTTCCTGACTCTGCGCGAGGACCTGCTGCAGGCCCTGCCCGGATACAAGGGGCCCGATCTGCACTCGCGCGGCGAGCGCCCCGAGGGGGAGGCGTTCTTCTTCCTCCACGAGCTTGAGGCGATCATCCGCGAGTGGGTGGCCTGCGTGTATCACCACCGGCCGCACACCAGTCTGGTCGATCCCGGGGTGTCGGGGTTGCGGATGTCGCCGGCGGCGATGTTCGAGCACGGGCTGAACAGGGCCGGCTACATCGAGGTCCCGCGCGATCCGGACCTGGCGTTTGAGTTTTTGCGGGTGGAACGGCGGAAGATCCAGCACTACGGCATCGACCTCGATGCACGCCGCTACAACGGCGCCGCCCTGGACCCCTACCGCGGTCTGCTCAGCGGCGACCGGGACGGCAAGTGGCCGATCGCCGTGAATCCGGACGACATCAACGCGGTCTACTTCCGTGATCCCGCCGACCGTCGGTGGCATGCGCTGGGTTGGGAGCACGCGCCGGGGCGGGAGATGCCGGTGAGCGAGGAGGCGTTGCAGTTCGCTCGCCGCCTGGCCGCGGCTCGTGACCGGTTCCCGGACGATAAGGCCGCGGTCCGGGACCTGTTCGAGCGGTGGAATCTGGGCCTGGGCACCTCGCTGGTCGAGCGCCGGATGGCGCTGCGGCTCGCCCGGGAACAGGCGGTCCTGGACCTGCCTGAGCCCGAGGAGGGCGTCGCCACGCTGCCGAGCGTCAGACGCCTCATGGACCTGGCGGACGCGGCACAACCGCAGCCCGGCTTGCAGGCCGCGCAGGAGACGGGCGACGACGACGCGGCTGACGAGGCCGGGCTCGTGGAGCTGGAGGACGACAGCGACTTCTACGTTGATGCTCTGGAGGACGCGTGAACAGCGAGGGCACCTGGACGCCCGGAGATTCCCACCGGCTGGACGCGCTGACGCTGTCACGCAAGGAGGGCTGGGCGGCGTTCGCGGAAGCCGCATCGCGCATCCAGCCGGAACTCCTGCCGCGCAGCGAGCACGTGGCACTGGGCGAGCGCGCGAAAGCGGAGTACGACCAGGCCCGGCGGCTCTGGCACGCGAACCTCGGTCCGTTGCGCACGCCGCAACTGGCCGAGCTGCACGAGGACTTGTGGGACATCCTCGACAGCAACCAGCAGGACGGCGACCAGGCCAAGGGCGCCGTCGCGGTGGACGCCTTCCCCGGGCTGGGCAAGACGACCGCGGTGCTGGCCTTCGCCCGGGATTTCCACCGCCGGGAGATCGCTGAGGGCGGCGCGTTCACCGCCGGCGGGCACGAGCGGCTCCCCGTCTGCCGGGTGGGCCTGACCGGGAACACCGGGATGAAGGACTTCAACCGGGCGATGCTGGAGTTCTTCGGCCACCCCGGCCGCACCACCGGCACCACAGCGCAGTTCGCCCAGCGCGCACTGGACTGCGTGCTCTCGTGTGATGTCAAGCTGCTGATCGTCGACGACCTGCACTTCCTGCGCTGGAGGGCGACCGGCGGCGTCGAGGTGAGCAATCACTTCAAGTACGTCGCGAACGAGTTCCCGGTCACGTTGCTGTTCGTCGGGGTCGGCCTGGCTAAGCGCGGCCTGTTCTCCGAGGGCGAGTCCTACGACAATGCGGTCCTGGCCCAGACGGGCCGGCGCACGACCCGCCTGGACATGCGGTCCTTCGAGCTCACCACCGACCAGGGCCGCAGCCAGTGGCGCCAGCTGCTGCTGGCCCTGGAGAAGCGCCTGGTCCTGCACGGCACATACCGGGGAATGCTCGCCGACGACCTGTTCGACTACCTGTTCATCCGCTCCAGCGGCCACATCGGTTCGCTGATGACCCTCATCAACCGCGGCTGCCAGCGAGCCGTCCGCACCGGCGCCGAGCGTCTCGACGAGGATCTCCTGAGCCGCGTCAAGATCGACCAGGCGGCCCACCTGGCCCAGGACGACGTACGCAATCTCCTGAAGGGACAGCGGTCACGACGGACCCGTCAGACGGCGGTTCGCCGGTGACGCACGCGCGGACCCTGCCGATCCGCCTCGCCCCTCAGCCGGGCGAGGCACTCGACTCCTGGTGGGAGGCGATCGCCCACCGGTTGGGAACCACCACCGGCGACGTCCTGGCCTCGATGGGCCTGCTGCCTCGCGGCTCCTCCCGGCCGGTGGACTCGGGCATCCTGGGCCGCCTGGTCACCCTCCTCGATGAGGACCAGGCGGCAGCCATCGCCTGGTCGGCTGGCCCCACCCAAGCGCAGGCGCACGCAATGACCTTGGCCCGCTACGACGGGAAAATCCACGTGGTCGACGCACGGCGGCACCGGGTCGAGGCGAGGCATGTCTGGGGTCGGGCCCGCGGTTCCCGCTACTGCCCGGCCTGCTTGGCTGAGAGTGGCGGCAGGTGGCGGCTGAGCTGGAGGCTCGGCTGGTCTTTCGCCTGCCTCGATCACCACCTGCTGCTGGTCGACGCCTGCCCGCGCTGCAGTCGTACGCCGCGGCACTTCCCGGCGACCACCCGGCACCCGCTCGCTCCGGGACGCTGCCACAGCCCTTCGGAGAACGACTCACCACCAGCGCGCTGCGGCCAGCCGTTCGAGGAGGTCCCCACGCTCACGCTCACCGCGCAGGGATCCACGATCGCGGCCCAGAAGCTCATCGAGAAGACGATCTCTTCCGGACAGGCTGACTTCGGCGTCTACCAGGACAATCCCCAAGCCAGTCTTGCGCTGTTCGGAGACATTCGGGCACTGGCCTGCATCCTCCTTCGCCGCGTCCCCGAACGGCTGACGGGCTTCGCCCCACCGGAGATCCTGGCGTTGCACCAGCAGCCCCTGCCCGAGAAGCGGCGGTCCTTCGACCCCGTCGAGGAGACCCGCCCGGGACGGCTTGCCCCGCAACGGGCCGCGACCACCGCCCTCGCCGTCAGCGCGGCTCTGCACATCCTCGAGCAAGGCGATGCTCACGAGGCCGGAGCCGCTCTTCGCCACCTGATCAGTGACGCCGACGGCGGCATTCCGCTCAGGGTCGGACACCGGTGGGCCCACACCAGCCCGGTCTTCGACGCGGTCCACCTCGCGACCCTGGCACCCCGCTTCAAGCACACCGACCAGCTGCGTTACCGCACCGCGGACCGGATGCCACGCAGGCCCGGACCCTCGGCGGCAACGCGGGTCGCCGAGCGGGCCCGCAAGACCCCGACTCAGCTCTGGCCTGCCTGGTCCGCCCGGCTGAGTCCCCAGAACGGGGCCCTCTCGCGCACGATCCGCCCGGCCCTGTCGTGCTACCTCCTGATGATCGGAGGCACGGGAGACTTCACCGCGGCGGCCCGCCTTCTTCAAGCACCGGTAGAAGACAGGCTGGGCTCTCACATGACGTTCCGGCTCACGAAGCGGGGCCATTTCAGGGGCATCAGCCTTGGCCTGTCCGTGCTGGCGGACTACCTTGACCAGGAAGGATCGCCGATCGACTACGATCGCCGCCGCGCGGTCGACTACCGAGGACTGCTGCCGCTGGACACCTGGACGCGGCTCTGCCGGGACATCGGATTCGAGGCCGGCGGAGTACGGCGCCACCAGTTCGCCCGAGCGCTGTTGTTCGAACGGCTCAGCGGGCTCTCCGCAACCCTCGCCCCGGCGGCATACGCACCCAGCACCCAGGAACTGCGGACCATGCTGCGGACCTTCGAAACGGATCTCACCCCGGCACTGATGAGCCGACTCGAAGGACACGCAGCGGAGTTCCTCACCCGACAGGGAGTCCGCGGGGAACCTCTCTCCTGGCAGCCCCCGGCGAACATCATCCGCGATCTTGAGCTGCCGGGGTGCGACCTGCGGGACATCGACCTCGGCATGCTGCACCGGCTCATCAGGGACGAATGCCTGACGACAGCACAGGCCGCCCGCCGCCTGGGCGTCAGCCATGACGCTGTCCGGTTCGTCTTGCAGGAGCAGCCGGCCCCTCCCGGGGAGGCGAAGAGCGCGAAGTGGGAGAGAGGAGCGACTGTTCGCCGGGCTCGCGCGACTCTCCCCAGGGAGAAGCTCGCACGCTTCTACCTCGACGAATACCGCTCGCTCAAGTGGATCGCGGAGCACGTCGACGTGAACGTCGAGGCGATCAAGGTCCTGGTCCGCGAATACGGCATGAAGCGCGACGGCAAAGCGACCCGCTGGCGCCAGATCGATCTCGACTGGCTCCGCGACCAACGCGCCGCTGGACGCACCTGCCGCGAACTCGCAGAGGAGACCGGCTTCTCGCTCGGAATGATCAGCTACCTGGGTCGGCGGCACGACCTTCCCGGTCGCCGGTCAACGGCCGATCGGGCAGCCAGGCGAATGCGGTGAAGGCGCCGGGCGCGATGACGACGCTTTGCAGCTTCCGTCTGGTCACGGCGGCGGGAGAGACGTCCAGGGGTCCCCCGATCCCTCACACTTGCGGATGTTCTTCACGGTAGCGGACACCCTTGCGTGACTGTTGCCGTGGACGGCGCGGACTTCGGCCAGGAGAAGGGTCAGGACGGCCGCTGCACTGGCTGTGTCTCCCTCCTGAACCAGTGAGAAGCCATGATTGTGCCGGACAATCAAGGACAGGTCGGCACCGCGGCCGAGCGCTGTCTCAACCCGGGATACGAGACGCTCGAACTCGGCTGCGGCCCTGCGAACAGCCCGGGGAGCACCGGACTTGGCCAGCCTCAGCAGCACCATGTTCCGGATGGCCAGCGTCTCCATGTCGTCCGACCCGTGGCGCTGCTCGTATGTGTCAGCCAATGCCAGTGCTTCTACGTCGTCGCCGGTCGCCGCCACCCACTGGGCATGGAGGTGCAGTGCGCGGGCGGTGACCGGATCATCCTCGCCCAGGGATTCGGCCGCTGATTGGTGCAGCGCGCCGAGTCTCGCTGCGGCGTCCACAGGGTCCCCGAGCAAGCCGGTCACTTCGGCGAGGCGGATGCGGATGTTCAGTGTCAGCGGGTGTTGCTCACCGAGACCGGCGGACGCCGTCTCTGCGAGCTCGGTCAGTTTGTCGACGTCGGTCTGTTCGGTGGTAGTTACGGTGCGCCACCAAAGCGTCCGTGTCCATGCGGCGAGCGTCCATGCGTGGTCGCGGCTGAGAGCGATGCTCAGGCGGTCGGTGAACCCACGGTAGAGCTGGGCTCCTCGGGCTGGGCCAAGGTCGGCGGCGGCAGCGTCCAGGTCGTGGATGGTCCAGTTGAATGCCGTTTCCGATTGCGGGTGGTCGGTCCCGAGGAGCCGGATCACATCCCCGAGCACATCCTGGGACAAGCGTGCGGCGTCCCCCGGTCGGCCGCGGGTTTTGAGCGTGTCCGAGCAACGGCGTGCTCCGGCGAGCGTTGCGGCGACCTCCGCGTGCATGGGTCCCGCGCGGCGGACAACGGCGTCGAGGAGGTCGCGAAGTTCTACGCAAGCGCTCTCGGGGTCGGCTCCGGGGTGCGCCGAGTCAGCCAGCCACCGGGCGGCGGAGCGCCGCGCCCGCAGCGTATCGATGTGATCCGTACCCAAGACGTGGGCGCGTTCGCGTGCCAGCGACCGCTGTTCGCGCTCGGCGCGCGCCGGATCGCCGGAGCCTCCGCGCGCGTTGGCAAGGATGAATCGCGCGAAGAGGGCCTCGGGTGAGTCAGAGCCCCGGGCTTCCGTGAGCCGCTCGGCCAACGCCGCGACCTCGGTTACCGTCGGGCGGAAGTCGCGGGTGGCGCACCCGCGCCAGTCGGCCAAGCGCACCCGCGTGCTGAGCTCGGCGACGCCGCCTTCGTGGCCCTGCCTCACGATTTCGTCTCGGAGCGTGGTGAGCGCGTTCACAGCGCCTAGCGGGTCACCGGCGCTCCCGGCCTCCCAGGTCCACTCATGGGCGAACCCTGCGAGGCGCTGGGTTCGGGGAGCGTTGGGGCCCCACACCTGCGCCGGCCACGCCCACGCCGCAGCGGCAAGAGCGGCGGCCGGAAGGGGACCCTCGTCGGTGTATGCCTGGTGTGCGCACGCGGCGATCCAGTCGTCTAAGGCGCCGAGAGACTCGTGCTCGACTCCGAGAACGGTCGCGGTGTCCACGAGGAGCGCGCCGAATGCCGCGGCGGCTGCGCTGTGGCGGCTCGCGAGGTGCAGAGCGTGGGCATGGGCGTGCCGAGCGGTGCGGGTCTTCTCGTCGAGTGGGCCCAGGGCGCGGGTGAAGGCTGCAACGACATCGTCGAGCTCCTGCGCCGCTTCCGCAGGTACACCGACCTGGCTGCGGAGGGAAGCGAGAATGGTCCTAGCATTCAGGGTGTCCGGTTCGTCCGACCCCAATGCCTCCGCCATTTCCTGCACGAGGAGGGCGAAGTGCGGGATGGCGTCCGTGGGGGTGTCCTGCGGGGCGCCCCAGAGATAGAGATCGCCGCGCATGTTCAACACGTGCCGGTGCAGCGCCCCCAACACCTCGGTAGCGCAGGTCACCAGCACGTCGATCGCGGCGGCCGCACCGGTTCGGTCGGCGGCTGCGGTCTTCTGGAGAAAGTCGTGGCAGTCGTCGACCAGCCGCGCCGCGGCGTCAGTGCCACCAGCGGCCGCCGAGGCCAGGGATCGTCGCAGCACGTCAGCCGCCGCATCCGGCCTGGACACCTTGAGGCACGACGACACAAGCATCATGGTGATCATGGCACCCGGGACGCTGCCGAAGCCGACGTCCGGACCTCCGGGCGGTGCAGTGTCTGCTCCGGGCGGTCGTTCGATACCGAGCTTGCCGAGGTCCTGAAGGACCTGCAGCGCCTGGGAGGCATCTGCCTTCTGCGTGCCTCCGAACAACGAGATGATGTGGTGCATGGCTTCAGCGATCGAGTCTTCACCGCGCAGCATCCGCCCCAACGCCCGCATGAAGTCAACGTCGCGAGGGGAGTTGTCGGAGAAATCGGCGGAAACTCGCGCGGCCACCGCGTCCATGGTGGTTCCCAGCGCGGCGAGTTCCGGATCGGCGACGTGTTCGGAAGGCACGAAGCCGGGGGCCTGCGTAACCTCCCGCACGTGATTCATCACGCTTCCGAGCACCGCGTAGAAATCTGTGGTCACGGCGACCGACGCAGCCGAGCCCAGTATCCGTTCCGCGTCTGCCCGCACAGTGGCGAGCTCGTCCACGGCTTCCGGGACGCCGTTCCACACCCGAAGCATGGCCAGATCGGCCCGCGTGCGGAGCACATCCGGAAGGCTGGAGCCATCGAGCGCGGCCACGGGCTCAAGCATGCGCAACGCAGGCAATGCCGCAGCGTAGTTCCCTCGCTCCATGTGCAAGGCGAAAAGGGCACGCGCGCACGCGATGGTTTGTGGGTGGTCGCTGCCGAGGGCGTCCGCCATGGCACGCATCACCTGGTCATACAGGTGTGCCGCCTGGTCGGGATCACCGGAGCGGAAGTACCAGTAGGCGATCGATCGCTGGGTCACCAAGGCGCCGACGTCCCGGCGTCCGTACAACCAGGCCTGATCGGCAGCGGTTCCTTCCAGCAGCGCGATAGCGCGCTCGTGTGCGCCGGATTCGCCGTACCAGCGGGCGGTTCGCATGTGCACGTTGATGGTCCGCCAGTCCGAGGCTCCGAGTGCGGCCTCGTGACGTCGGCTCAGCTCCTCAAACTCGGCCACCGCGCCGACGGCGTCGCCGTCCGCACCGGTCAGGTGCGCCAGCAGGACACACGCTTGCAGGGTGGCAGGCCCGTCCTCGCTGAAGACCTGCGTCAACCTGGGCAGCAGCGCGGTCAGCTTTGCACGGGCCTCGATGCGGTCGTCGGCGTCGATGAGGAACTGCGCCTCGGTCAGGCATACATCCAGGGTCCGCGGGTCGTCGTGGCCAAAGCGAAGCTCGCATTCCGCCCGGTGCTGCCCGAAGAATTCGGCTGCGGCCTTCTGGTACCCGGCCTCCGCAAGCCCGAACCCGATGGCTAGCGGCAAGGAACTGGGCTGCGGATGCCACAGGGCGTCACCCGCGACGGTCAACAGGTGCTTGGCGTTGGCCCGCATCCGTGCACCCTCCGGGAGGTGCTGCGGGAACATGCCCCATACGCCGTCAACTGCGTTCAGACATACAGCGAACCGCGCATCGGCCTGCTCAGCCGTGAATTGCTCGCAAACGACACGCTGGACCAGGGAGTGTACGCGCACCTGCTGGTGCGGTCCGCCCGTGGCTTCGTCTGCGAAGTCCAAGAGGTTGAGGCGACGAAGTACCTGCAGGGCGTCGGCAACCTCGTCTCGGGTGACGATGCGGGCGGCGTCGGCCCCGATGCAGTCCAGCCCGGCGGCCCGCGCTCGCTCCTGGGACAGATGGTCGCAAACTGCTGGGGCGGTCAGTACCGCCAGGGGGATCCCGCCGGGATCGAGGCAGGCGGCAAGGTCCAGCAGCGGACCGGCCATGCCCACCGGCTCCGAACGGTTCGCGAGCTCCACCGACATCGACCATGTCGCGGTGATGACGTGATGCCCGTCGCGCAATTCGTCCGGGCCGGGCATGGATGCGGATAAGAGCCGTTCGCGGAGTCGCCGCCGATACTCATTGCAGGACAACTGGTTGTCGACGATGTATGCGGCCGCTTGCGCCAACGCCACAGGGAGTCGATCCAGATCGGCGGCCAGACCGGCGAAATCGGACATGGTCCCTGACCCGCGGGGACTCAGCACTGCCGACAGATATGCCACCGCCTCGGCACGCGTGTACAAGTCGACCGGCCAGAGCTCCCGCCCTTGCTCACCGAGGACCGCGCTGCGGTGCCGCGTCGTCGTCACAGTCACACAGCCCGGACGCGTCGGCGGCCACAGCTCGCGCAAGTCGGCAGGGTCGGCCAGGTTGTCCAGGACAACCAGCCAGGGCCGGTCGGTTGTGTGGAGCCAGCTCAGGAACCGCCGCGCAGCGGCCTCGGGCTCGGGTTCGGCGAGCCCGGTGATCGCGAAGGCCGCGTTCGCGTACCTCGTGACCACGTCGAGCCGCGAACCCGCGTCACACCACACCACCAGATCGGCCTGCCGCCCGTCCCAGACTCGGTGGGCGAAGTCGGTGGCCAACTGGGTCTTTCCGACCCCGGCGGCTCCGCTGAGGACGACACAGCCGCCCCCTTCGGCGCCCGCCAGCTCGGTGAGTTCACCCGACTGTCGCCGCTCCTGGAACGCATGTGCCCGCGCCGGCAACGGGCCGAGCATCATCGGCCACTCCGGCACGTGGGACGGCAGTACTACTTGCTCGATGTGCTGCGCGGCCACACCCGTGCCCGCGGCATAAATGTTCAAGGGCCCGTGGCCGTACCCCGAGAGGCCACCGGTGCGGTGGCTTGCTACGAGTCCGCTGGCCTCCCAGCCGCTCCCGGAGGGTTTGTCGGGTTCACCGCCCCATTGATCACCCCGGCCGCCACTCCGCTTTGGGTCGCGGTAATCTTCACGTCTCCGGCCGCCGCGAACCCGCGGTCGCCGGCGACGGCGCCCGATCCGCCGTCGGTCATCAACCCCGCCCCTTGCTGCGCTACCCGCGCGGCCTCAGACAGTACCTCTGCGATGCGCCGCTGCTCGTCCTCGTCTGCGGACTCCAGCAGCCCGACGAGCCGACGGGTCCATGCCTCGCTGACGCTCTGCGTCAACTCGGTGCCACTGCCCGCTTGCTCGGCCTCCGCCAGCGCTGCCCCGTCGCGCTCGAGCAATTCGACGGTCATGTCCACCACAGGGTCGGGATCAGTTCCCCCGCGCCCGAACAGCCGGGCGATCCGGTCCCTGACCACCGTCCACACATCTGTCCCGGCCGCCTGCACCACGGCCATCCCACCCGCGCCGGCCGCTGCCGATAGCGCCTCCACCAACACAGAACCCTCCCGTGAAGCCGTAGATCCGCCTTGCTGGTCCGGGCCGATGCCCGTGCAACGACAACATACGGGGCCGACGGCCCGGTTCCCGCGTGACGTCAGCGTAACGGCGGACCAAGTGCTTGATACCCGCTTCCGCGATGCTGACGGCCCACATACGGTGCCCGCTGCGAAGGATCCACACGGTCGTGGCAGTCCTCTCCGGTGCCGGCTGCAGCATGTCCGCAACGATGACGATCGTGGGTGACGTCGTCTACCTGGTCGACGTGATCACCGGTTCCGCCGCCACCCTCACCTCGCCCGACGGTGTCTAGGACGTGCGCGAGTGCGGCCTGGTGGTGCCGCCGTGATGTTGTCCAGGGAGAGGTCGATCTCCTTCCAAGGTGTGATCCCTCCATACCCCGTTATAGCGGGGGTGCAGGGTCTATCCTGAACAGGTCGCCTCACCTCTCCAACCACCCATGAGGCGGCCTGGCAGGGAGGTGCGATGATTCAGATCACTCTCGGCAAGAACAAGGACGTCGACCCGAACAGTGATCCTCTCCAGCGTTCACAGATCGGCTGGAGCGACGGACTGTCCGACCGGCAGCTCCATGAGATCGCCCGCGGAGTCTGGGTGATGCCCGGATCGCGCGTCCAACGAGAGCGGTTCGCGGTCGTCAACGGCGGCGGGATCATTCGCCAGGCCATGGAGATCGACCGGGTTGTCGACGTCCCCGGAGGGCGACGGGCCTTCGAAGGCCGCATCCTCGGCCCCGGGCATCCGGTCCACGACCATTACGTTGGCAAGCCCGCCCCGAACGGCGCCCAGCAGAACCCCATCACCTACTTCGACTCCCCCCTGGGCAACCGCGAGTGCAACTGCGGATGCGGCAAGCCCATTAGCCGGGGCGACTTCCTTCCCGGCCACGACCAGCGAGCCATCCACGAGAGGATCGCCCGCGTCGGAACCGTGATGGACTTCATCACCTGGTTCGACCAGACCTGGAAGCCGGAACAGGACCAGCGAGACGACGCCGCGTGAGGAAATGCCACCGAAGCGAGACGGAAACTGCGGGACATTCGATGAGACAGCAGCACAAGCAGCAGGTCACCGCAGTCACGAATGACAACGGCGGCCGGAACCTACACAAGACCGACCAGAGCGCAGGAGAAGGGGAGTAGGTCATGACCGACTCGCTCGGGGACAGCCTGGACCGCGCGCTGGAGGGGGCGTTCACCCGCCGCATCCCGCAGTCAGCCCAGGCGCAGATGAAGTACCTCGTCAAGCAGCTCAAGGGCACCAAGGCCGCCGCCCAGGCCCTCGGGATCTCCCAGCGCACCGTGGAGCGGTACGTGACGGGCAAGCTCAAGCGCCCCCGCCAGGACCTCCGCGGCCGCCTGGAGCGCGAGGTCAAGAAGCGGTGGCAACCGCAGATCCGCGCGAAGGCGAGGAAGAAGGCGGCATCCACGGGCGGGCTGGTCGTCTCCACCCGCGCCCGGTTCGGATTCGAATCCGCCGGCGACACGACCGACGACGCCCGGATCCGGGACATCACCCAGGCCCTGCCGCCCGACTACGCCGACAAGCTGTTCAGCGCACACGAACAGGGCCAGAGCGAGGACCAGCTCCGGCAGATCGCCGCCGACGGCCTCGCCCAGATGTACTTCCGCGCCAGCAACACCCGCGCCCACGGCCTGGGCGTGGAGTTCACCGACGTGGAACGGCTCCAGATCGAGCTGTGATCACCCGCTCATGAGAAAGGGGGCCCCGAGCCGCGCCATGGTTCGGGGCCCTCGCCACCGGCTGACCCGTCAACCGGCTTCGGCATGCCGGTCGGCGGAGCTGCTCGGGCTGCTGAGCGACGCTGAGCACTGCAACTCCCGCCGCTCCACGACCGACAGCCGCCTGGGCTACCTGGAGCGCCGGGCCGGGCTGCTGACCCAGAGTCCGGGTGGGGCGCCGCAGTTACCGGATACTCGGTACGGCCGATGCCGAGTCAACTATTCTTCATGGTCAGCGGGAAACAGGGGGAAGAACATGATGCCTTTGACCGAGCACCGGCGGTTGCATCTGATATTTGAGGGTTGGTGCGCCGCCCGTGAATCCTCAAAGACGAAGGCGGCCCCCGCAGATACGCCAGTTACCCCTGGTAGGGGTGTCCGCTATACCCATGTCTACACCGGCAACATGGAGATCGCTGCCCCAGAGGTTCTGGCGGTTGTCGCCGTCGCACCATTCGTTACTGCGGTTGCGACGTCGTTGGGCACCGCTATGGGCGAGCGGATTGACCGGGCCCTTCACCTCCTCCTGCAAAAGGTGCCGAGGATGGCCATCCTGGTGAGCCGGGGAACGGGTGTTCAGCCTCCCTCAGGGCTACCAACCGATCCCAGCCCCGCGACACTCTCCTTGATTGAGGGCCCGAAGATACACATCGGTTCGGGGACACCAACCGGCGCGCTGAGTCTTCTCCCCACAATGGACTTTTCCGATTTGGCGAATATGGGCGACTACCCGCAGATCGTGCGTTGGATGGATGGCAGGTGGCACGCCTTGGCGATCAAGGACGAGCAGGTCGTTGACCTTGTCTGGGACGATGAAGCGCGACAATGGGTGCCCTTCTGAACCTTTGAGCTTGACTCCGTCGGGAACGGCACCGCGCTGTGGTCAGTGCGGAAAGCCTCTTCCCGACGGGTCCAGGAAGAGCCGTCGGTACTGCTCCGCGACGCACCATCGCCTGGATCTGCTTCTCCTGCTCGGGCGTCCAGCCCGGCTCCTGCGTACCGGGAAGCGCCTGCAGAACCTCCTGAACAGCCTGCTGCACCGCCTCGGCCTCGTCGTCTGTCCCGTCGTCCGGCAGCAGCTCAGCTGCCTTTCTGAGTGCTTCAGCAGGGGCCTCTTCGTCGTACTCGGACACGCTCTTCCCCCTCGCTGTCGGACGCGCAGCATCTCCCGCCGGCATCGGCCCGGGCAATCAGGTGTCGTCTGGCCCGGCCGGGCCAGAACCGGCACGCTGCCCGGCTGCGTGCCGGCGGATGATGTCCGGCAGCTGGCGGGAGGCGGCGGCCGGGATGAAGAACAGCCCGATCATGCCAAGTCCGGTCACGGCAGCGCTCAGCAGGCCCACCGACACCGACGGGTCGTCGACCGAGGCCACCCCGCAGAACACCGAGAAGGCGGCGACGAACACCAGCGACGCGAGGATCCAACGTTCCCGCAGCGGGGAACGGGTGCCGGCCAGCACGCTCAACCACCACGTCCAGCCCGCCATCACGCAGAACAGCACGGCCACCGGCGGCAGCAACACGGGCGGTGCCCACCGTGCGACGTCACCACGGGGCAGCTCCTGCCCGGTCAGATAGCCGACCTGGACCAGCCACACCAGGTAGACCGGCACCCCGAGGGCGATTCCCACCCACATCCATACCCGCAGCTCTCGTAACGCGCCGCGCTCGCTCATCCTCTGGTCCTCGTCCTCGATAACAGGTCCTGGGGAACGTAGCGGCCGAGCGCCGACACCCATCAGGGCGCGTCACCCGCAGGGGTGAAGTCCTGCCGCGGAGCGCCCCTTCGCGGAGGTCTCTGTCCACAGGTCGGCGGCGGTGAGCTACTCCCATGACTGAGGAAGAGAAGGCACAGCAGGCGGCCCGGACGCGCTCCAAGCTCAAGGAGGGCCTCGCCCGCGCGGAGCGCGCCCTGTTCACCCGGCCCGCACCGAAATCCGCGCGAGCCCAGATGAAATTCCTGCGCACGCGGGAGAAGGGGTCCACCAAGTCCCTGGCGGCCCGTTTGGGCGTCTCCCGCAAGACGGTGCAGCGCTATCTCTCGGGTGCCTCCACCAAGCCGAACAAGCGCCTGAAGGAGGCGCTGGTGCAGGAGACCGAGTCGGAGTGGCAACCGCAGGTCAAAGCGCGTGCGAGGCAGCGTGCGGCGTCCTCGGGCGGGATGGTCATCTCCTGCCGGGCGTACTTCGGGTTCGGTCCGAAGGGCACCTCGGACGCGGGCCGGGTCCGGGACATCAGCGTGGCCGTCAGCGCCTCCCACGCGGCCGCCATCCTGGCCGCACAGGAGGATGGTGCGACGCAGAGCGATCTGCACGACGCCGTCGCGGAGGCCATCGCGGACACCTATTTCCGTCAAGCCGGTGGTGGCCGCGCGGGCCTGAAGGTGAAATTCGCGGACGTGGAGCGGCTGGATATCGCGTTTTGACAGCGCGCAATTCGGGCGTGCGGTAGACCTGTGACCGGCCCGCTGAAGCGCATTCTCCGGCGGGCCTTCAATTCCGTTTCCGAGCCGAAAGCGAGTCCTGATGAACACGTACGACGGGTGGCGGCCACGCAGTGCCCCCGAGGCCCGCGGCCGCGCCGGCGCCCCGCGCACGCCGATCGACTACGCGAAGGTCGGCCGGTCCTCGGTACGCCGCCGCGCGCGAGGCATGACGCACGGCGAGGCGGCGGCCACGCTCGAAGCGGCGGAACAGCAGGCGCACCTGGACCGCCGCTACGAAGCCGCGGCCGACGACGGCGGCCGCCGTGCCGCGGAGCTCGCGGAGCTCGCGGAGTGGCAGCGCGTCGTGCAGCTGCTCGCCGCCACCGGCAGCCCGTACAACCCGGACGCCGACGCCGTCGTCCAGGAGGAACTCACCGAAGACCGCCGCCTCAAGGAAGCCGAGCAGCAGCGCCGCCAGGAGCAGCAGCAGCTCGCCGACCGGGCCGAAGAACTCGCCCGGCTGGGCGGGGCCGGCCGACTCGATCGCAGCGTGCCGAGCCAGGCCGGGGACGAAGCCGCCCGCGACCTCTTGGAGGAGAACCGCGACTACCGCGCCTCGAAGGTCGACGCCTGGCTCGCCCTTGCCCTCGCCGACCAGTCCGGCCACTACGCCGACCCGGCCGCCCGCGCCGCCGCCGTCGGCTCCCTGCCCGTGCCGGTGCGCGCCCGCGCCGCGCTGCTCGCCGCCCTCGCACGCACCGGCGCCCCGGTCGACGGCGACCTCGAGTTCGTCGGCCGTCTCGCCCAGGCCGACCCGGCCGCCACGAGCGCGCTCGCCGCGTGGCTGGAGAACGCGGCCGCGGTGAAGGGCGGCACGTCGTGAGCGCGGCGGACGAGGTCGTAGTGGCCACCTGGAGCGAGCACAGCGAGATCGGCCACCACTACGAGGACCTGCTCGCCGACGGCTCGGTCATCGCCTGGACCGAGCCGCCCTTCGGCGAGACGCTCCACCCCGGTGACGACGACCCCGACTACAACCCGATCTGCTCGTGCCCGCGCATCCCGCGCCAGTTCTGCCTGGAGTGCGTCGGCTGCGCTGCCTGCGGGCAGTGCACCGGCCCGCACGTCTGGCTCCCGCTCCAGACCTGATCGCCCCTGTCACTGTCCCGTCTCACTGAACTTTGACCGGGCTCGAGTTGAGCAAGAGGGTCCGGGTTCCGAGCTGTGGCTGGCCACTCACCCGGAGCACGGTGGCGGAGGCTCGTCGGAGAAGGGGGCGACCGGGCCCGGCCAGTTGAAGGCGAAACGGTGGGAGGGCCGGTCGTACACCACTGTGGCACCGCAAGGGGCGAGCCCGAAGCGGCGGTGGATCCAGCCGTCGAGGGCGAGGGCAGCAACCTCCGAACGGTAGTCGGCGTGGGGGTACGTGAACGCTTCGACGTCGAGGATCAGGGCCCGGCCATCGGTTAACTGCTCAGCGTGAAGGGAAGCACCGAAAGCAAGCCAAGCCGCGTCCAACCAGTACGGGGTCCGCTCCGCAGGGAGCCGCAGGGACAGGGAGCGGGTGATGAGGAGGCTGGTCGGGGGCGGGGCGTCGTCCGTCTCGAACGCGTCGACGCGCAGATCTGCGGCCAGGCCCATGCCAGCGTGGAGGTAGCGGTATCGGAAGGTGTCGTACATGGCGCACATCCTTCGCGACGGACCGCTTGCGAGCCCAGGGTCCTGCTCAACTGCGGACCCGGTCAAAGTTCAGTGAGACCGGTCAAGGTTCAGTGAGACGGGACAGTCACGCTCACCGAGCGTCACCCTCAGGTGTCACGCACCCCTGTCACGCTGCCTGTCACGTCGACGGAAAGCCGCGTGACAGTGCCCACCCGAAAGCCGGTCAATTCGGACATTCAGGCGCGGTATCGGCCCGCAACCCCCTCTCTGGGCCGTTTCCGCGTGACAGCCGCGACAGCGTGACACCCCACCGGGCGGTGATCACACCCCGTGTCGGGCGGCATCGAGTCGGACGCGTCGGCCCCGCGCCCCGCAGAGCCCGCCGGGCCCGTTCGTCCGTACCGGGGTCCGGCGCCCCGGCCCGGCGATACCGTGGTGGCACACGCCAGAGAGAAGCCCAGGAGCCCCGGATGAGCCAGCAGCCGGCCCCCGCGCCCGCCCGCCAGCCCCTCGATGAGCACGCCGCCGAATCGGTCCGCGCGTACGCGGCCGCGGAGCGGGCCAAGACGGACGTCCTCGCCTCGGTGCTGGAGGACATCGCCGCCAACGGCTACCCCTCCCCGGAGTCCGGCGTCCCGTGGGAGACCGCCCGCGACGCCCACCTCGCCCGCCTCGTGGACGAGCAGCCCCGTGTCGCCTGAGCACGGTGCGCGCCGCTCCCAGGTCGTCATGGTGGAGCCCGCGCTCACCCAGCTCGCTAAGCTCACCGCGTCCGAGACGCACCGCCTGGACCGCGCGATCGTCGCCATCAGCGTCAACCCCGACTTCGGCACCGCGCTGCCCGGCACCCTGCTGCGCGACTACGCGGACGAGGTCGACGGCGTCCGGGTGATCTACTACGTCACCGCCCTGCGGACCATCACGATCGTGGCGTACGTCGAAGCCTGAGCAGCACGTGCAGCAGCGCCCCGGACCACGACGGTCCGGGGCGCTGCTGTGTCCGCTGCACGGCGGGCGGCGGATGCTGCACGGCAAGGCCGGCGGCTGGGCGGCACACAGGTGCTGCTCGTGCAGCAGGCCCGCAGCGGCGTCGTGCAGCGACCTGCCGTCGGTCTGCTGCATGGCGCCGCTGCACGGGATCAGATGTTGCTGTCCGCGGCCCGGCGAGGTTGTCGGCGTGCAGCCGCTCGTTGAAGTCGTTACGGGTCGGCGACGACATCCATGACGCGCTCGGAAGCGGCGTCGAAGACGCCGGCCGAACGCCTCGTGGCCTTCGGCGGCCCTAAGGGCCTGGCCGATGTCGTCGTGGTCGGCGCCGCCGCGCTGGACGGCGTCTGCGAGCAGGCTTGCCGCGGCGGCCGCAGCTCGCCGCGGCGAGCACGGCCAGGTCCTTGCCACTGGTGGTGCCACCAATCCGTTCTGGCGACGTTTCGACCCTGCTGATCCGGGCGAGGGCCTCCAACTGCTACTCCATGGAACTCTGATCTGATGCGCGGGTTCGAGGGTGCCGGGAGGTGGTGGCCGGGTGCCGGAGAGTGATGACATTCGTCTTCGGCTCTCCGGCGGCAGTCAGGCGGTCCGGGCGAGGTAGCCGACGGCGGCGTCGACGAATTGGTCGTGAGCGACCTTCGCGGCCTGGCGGGCAGCGGTGGTCGCCGGCCGTGCCGGCGAGGGGGGTGATGGCCTCCAGGCGGTCGCGGCGGATCGTCTCGCCGTGGCTGACACGGACGGGCCGTTCGGCGGCGGGCTCCTGCAACCGGCCGCTGACCACCGAGCCGAGCATGGTGCCTTCGATGGCGAGGGCGGTGGTGACGAGTGTGCCTAACACGGTGGGACGCGGTGCGCGGTGCCGCCTCCAGTGCCGGAGGACGGGGGCCGCGCCGGAGGGCGGTCAAGGGATCCGCGCGTCGCGTTGTGCGCACTCCGTCGGCCAATTTGGCATGCACATGTAACGGATAGGTCACGGCGAGAGCGCTTCGGGCTGCTCTGTGGAGACGCTCGCAGGTGTCGGCAGGACCCTCGCCCTGTCGACGCCCCGGCAGATTCCGGTGGTGTTCGCCGGGCACCTCGCGGCGCGCTACGCCGGACCACACATCACGGAGGTCCTACGTTGCAGACCAGCAGGCGCCGCGGCACCGTCCGCGCGCTCCTCACGGGGGCCCTGGCCCTCGGCCTTGTGTCCGTAACCACCGCCACGGCTCGGGCGGCCGAACCCGCCACGAACGGAGCTGCGTACGCCACCGCCCGGGCCGCCGCGGACGCGGACGCGGACTGCTCCGGATCGGTGTCGATCTACGGAGCGCTGGCCGACGGCCGTCTGACCTACTCCCAGATCGATCCCTCGAGCGGTGACCGCCTCAAGACACTGGTGGGACCCGACCTCGGCTTCGTCCCGAAGGCGATGGCGACACTGAACTTCAACACGGTGTTGGCCACCGACAGTGCGGGCACCCTGTACCGGATCGACGTGAAGACCAACAACCTCTCGCTCGCCCTGATGAGCTCGCCGGTGCAGATCGGCACCGGCTGGACGCACGACAAGCTCGTGTACGACGGACACGGCCACCTCTACGGGACCGCCGGCGGCACGCTGATCCAGTACCTGGTCTCCCAGCCCAAGCCGACCGGATCCGCACACATCGGCCAGCGCCGCGAGATCGGCACCGGCTTCGTCCTGAAAACCCTCACCTCCACGGGTGACGACCGGCTCCTCGCGAATACCGTGGACGGGCGGCTCGTCGAGTACCGGATCGACAGCGCGGGCGCCTGGTCGAGCAACCTGCTGGCGTCAGCCAACTGGTCGGGCTTCGAGAATCTGGTCTCCCCCGGCGGCGGCCTCTACTACGGCGTGACATCGGCCGGCGGCATGTACTGGTACCAGGACGTGAATCCCACCGACGGCTCCGGAAGCGACATCCTCTACCACAACGACGACCCGGTCGACACGTCCGGCTGGACCCAGATCCTGCTGTCCGCCGAGCCGGAGACCGCCACCTGCGTGGGCAACGACTACGCCTACGTGCTGCCCCAGGCCGCGGTTCCCCGAGGCGAATTGGACGACCCCCACCACGACTACGCGGCAATCGACATCCCGGTCCCGATCGGCACACCGGTGTACGCGGTCACGCGCGGCACGGTCGGCTACATCGACGGCGGCTTCGGCAACGGCATCACCTTGACGAGCGCCGACGGCACGACGTACATCTACGGCCACCTCGACTCGCGGGGGGTTGCCGCGGGGGCCACAGTGTCACCCGGCCAGTACCTCGGGGAATCCGGGAACACGGGACAGTCCACCGGCCCGCACCTCCACTTCGAGATCCGGATCGGCGGCGTGAAGCACTGCCCGCAGCCGCTGCTTCTCGCTCTGTACGACGGCGTGACACCTCCGGCGCCGATCAGCCTCCCCACCAGCGGCTGTTCCTATTGACCGGCTGACGGGCCGAGCACGGTGCTGGCTCGACTGACCACTGGGCGGCGGGCCGAGAACCCGCCGCGCACGGCTCTCCGGCTCCTGACCTGGACGCATGGTTCCCGCTCGCGGGAACCATGCGTCCGGATCTGACACTCACAACCCACGCACGAAAGCGGCGCCACGCCCCTGCCGAGAGGACGTAGCGCCGAACGAGGAGGGCGACAGGCTGTTTGGCCCCGCACCGGTGGATCTTTGTCCACCGAGACAGGGACCTTCGGTGTCAGCCTCGACACCAGGAGCACGAACGGCGCTGCACCATGGGTGCAGCGCCGTCGGGTTGAGGGGTGGGTCAGGACACGGCCTTGAGGTTCTGGCGGCGCTTGGCGTCCTCGCGCTGCCGGCGCTTCTCGGCGAGCTGGTCCTGGTAGGCCGTGACGGCCTGGCGGTACTGCTCCACGAAGCCGGACGAGTTCAGGCGCTGGCCCTTCGGCATCGACTTGACCGCCGCGACGGCATCCTCGGGGGAGACGTAGGCGGCCAGCATCGGGTTGAGCTGGTAGACGCCGGCCCGCTGCTTCTTCACCAGCTGAGCGAGGTCCAGGTCGCGCAGAGCCGCGTTCACCGCGGCCCGGCTCAGCCCGAGCATCTGGGCGAGGGTGACCTGGTCGACCTCGATCCGGCCGCCCGGCTCGCTGTGGGCACGCATCTTCAACAGCACGCGGTACGCCGCGGGCAGTAGATCAAGATCGGCAACGATCCCTTCCGCGTTCACCGCGGCGAAATGCAGACCACTCACTGTCCGGTCCCCTTCTCCTTCAGCTGCGCCCGCTCCTGGCGGCGCTCAGCACGCATCTTCGCCCGTTCCTCGCGCATGTGCTCAATCTCCTGGCGCATCAGTTCCAGCGAGGGGAAGCGCACCAGGTCGGGCAGCGCTTCGTCCGACCGGATCTTCGCGATCGTCTCGTGCTGGTCGACCCGGACGTACCGCGCCTTCATGGTCTCCGTGCCCGGGATGAACTCGGCAACCCGGTAGGAGTACGGCGGGTTGAACTGGTAGACACCGCGCTTCACCCGGAACACGATCCCGTGGGACATGACCTCCTGCAGCGCCTCGTTCACCTTGGTACGCCCGACGTCCAGGACGATCGCCATCTCGTCCTGAGTCAGAGGGATGCGCCCGCCGGCCTTCTGGCACGCGATCAGCAGCAGGATCAGCCGCAGCGGCAGCGCCTCGCGGAAGAACTGCGCGATCACGAGGAAGAACTCCAGGCTGTCCATGGAGAAGGCGTTCGGCTCGTCCGGCGGCCCGTAGAACTCCAGCGGCTTCCGCTCGCTGTCCAGCGTGAGCTTGCGGCCGGGGTAGGCGCGGGCGACGTCGTCCAGGTCCTTGACGGGCCGCAGCGGCTGGTTCCAGGCGTCGGACGGATCCCCGAGCGGCAGCTTCGGCTGCGGCGCCCCGCGGGGGCTCGTACGGCGGCGCTGCGGCTCTGTCGACACGAGGCTGCTCTCCAAGCTGTTGATCTCTGCGACGCGAAGCAGTATGTCACCTGTGCTTGACATGGATGTCGCTTCGACACGACATGCCGCACGAGTTGTGTCCCCTCAGGGGGGACAGATCTCCCCCCTGCCCTCGGGCGGTCCCCACCTGGGACACATACGCTGCTCGGTGTCGCCTCCAGTTGACATGCGACACCGGTTCGTGTCGCGTGTAGTTGACATCGGGCAGTCGATGTGCCCCCTCAGTCGAGACACATCGACGTCGATACGTCCCCTCAGCCGGTACGTATCTCGCGGTCTCCGAAGCTGTGACCTGCGGCTTCTTGGTCTCGCCATATATCAGTGGCTGAGGTCCCCGGACAGCGACCTGCGCCGACGCGCCTGCCTTCTGGCGTTCACGGTCATCAGCGCGGTCACCACCAGCGGCAGCATCCCCAGCTACGCAGAGCTGGACAGCAGCAGCGAATTCACGTTCCCCGAAACCTTCCGATCTATTGTTCACAATCACTCACCAACCCGCCTGACCGCATTTAGCAGTGTTTTATCGCACCGGAATTCTGGAGCTGCCATTCGTCAGGCGCACGCCATTTCTACATTCACCCAACGTTGTACATTCGAAGCACCCATGAACCTGTTTTGCATGGTCGATGGTGGTGCAGCATCATTCCAGTCTTAAGCTAGCTCCTATCTTTGAAGCACGCGCCCGGTTCCCAGGCTTCTTCCTCTCCGATCTCTGGTCGTGCGATCACTCGCCCGACCACCCGCTACCTCCCCCCTTCTTACTGCTGCTCGGGCCGTAGGCCCGTGGGTGGGCCGCGCGGAGCGTGGCGCACCCCGTGGTACGGCGGGTGACGTGGGGTCAGGCGGTGGGGTAACGGGTGGCTGGAGCGCAGCGGAGGCCACCGGTCGGCCGGAGGCCGGCCCCGGCCCGCAACGCGGGCCGGATGCCCTCCGGTTGAGTGGCGGGCGCGGAGCGCATGCCACCCGCGGTGAGCGGAGCGAGCCGCCTCCGCTCACGCGGAGCGGGAGCGGCCGGGGAGCGCAGCGACCCGGCCC
>NZ_CP109404.1:4800000-8075076 GCF_045040375.1 Streptomyces sp. NBC_01520 | reverse complement strand
AGCCCGGAGGAACGACGCACGACCCTACGGGTCGTAAAGACGCTAAAGCCCTACGGGCTTTTAAACAATTCCTCCGGAATTGTTTATGAATTCCTCCGGAATTCATGGGGCTGGTGGGTGGTTGGGCAGGCCCTGCGCTCCGCGCTGGGCCGTGTGGTGACGGGTCGTCGTGTGACGCCCCTTCCGGCTACGCCTACAGGATGAGCCCGCTACGCGGGCAGCTGGCTACAGGAGCTGGCGGGTTCGGGTGGGGGTGACCCAACGGGTCGGCGGGGCAGACCCTCTGACCGTGCATCACTACCTGACGTCGGGTAGAGACTGGGAATATCCACCACCCCCTCCAGGCTCGCTCTCCTCCGTCGTGCATCACGATGAGCCCTGGGTAGAGACTGGGATTTTGCGGCGTCACCGTATAAACCACATGCACCAAAAGGAAAGCACTTCGGGACGGCACTCTGGAGCCCGCTCCATTGCCGCCTCATTCAATCGATGAAGCTTCGGAATCCGCCGGTATAACCCGGCCCATAAAGCTGAAAGGTGGAAGGCGCACCCCCGTAGCGTCACGTGGAGGCGTCACGGTGTGACGCCTCCTGAACGCGAACGCCTCTGGCGATGAGCCCGGGTTCGGGCACCTCGGAGAGCAGTACAAGGCATCCACCCATCGGCAGGGGCTCCGGCGCGGCTCCCCCGCAGGCGCGAGGGCTCCAGGGCGCCCCTGGAGCCCCTGGGGCGCCCTGCTGCGTCGCGGTGGCCCACCGGCCGCCGCGATGCCCTCAGGAGCCAGCGCAGCGCCGCCCCGTCTTCCCCGAGACCGCCCCCACCACCAGCCACCCAACCCACCACCACAGCAGGGCAGACCAGGAGAACAAGGGGAAGTCTGAGCACTCACCACACGAAAACCGGTACCTGACCTGCACTTATGCAAGGGCTGACGATTTTCGGGTGTCGCCAATGTTGTCGCCATTGTTGTCGCGAATATTGTTGCCATTGTTGTCGCCATTGTTGTCGCCGTTATGCGTCCTGGTGCTCTGGGTCTTCCGGAGGGCCGGGAGCACCGGTGGCCGCGCCGCCTCTCCGCCCGGCCACCCATTGCCCGGCCCGGCGCCCCGCGTCGGGCCGCAGAAGAGGGCCAGCGCAGCGCCCCCCGCTTCCCCGCGACCGCCCCACCACCAGCCACCCAACCCACCACAGCAGGGCAGACCGGGAGAACAAGGGGAAGTCTGAGCACTCACCACACGAAATCTGGCGCCTGACCTGCGCTTATGCAGGGGTCGGGCGGAATCGTGCGCGCCTGTAAGTGGTGGGGTTACTGGAGGGGTAAGCGGACGGGTAAGTGGAGGGGTAAGTGCGCCCGCAGTAGGACGTCCCCGCCAGGCACCGGGCGCTGCGGCCGGGGCCCGGCCGCAGCTCGGAGCCGGCGCAGCTGCTCCGGGCCTGTACAGCGGCTGCGCACTGCCCGCGCTGTCGATGTGGTGACGGGGTGCCGCCCCGGACCCAGCGGGACCGGCCCGGCGCCCCGCGTCGGGCCGGAGAAGAAGGCCCAGCGCAGCGCCGCCGCCGCTTCCCCGCGACCGCCCCCACCACCAGCCACCACACCCACCACCACAGCAGGGCAGACCGGGAGAACAAGGGGAAGTCTGAGTACTCACCAGACGAAATCCGGTGCCTGACCTGCACTTATGCAAGGGTCGGGCGAAATCATGCGCGCCGGATAGCGGTACGGATAGCGGTACGGATGGCGCGCCCCTGCCAGGGCCTGCCCGTCGGGCCGGCGCGGCTGCTCCCTCCGGGCCCGTGCGGCGGCTCCGGGGAGTGCTCGCGGTGTCGTGTGGCAGGGTGCCAGGGTCTGGGGCGGGTGGCTGGTGCCCGGTACCGGTGACGGAACACCCGCCCCAGACCCTGCTGGACCAGTGATCTTGGAACGTCCTGGGCCGCCACAGCTTCACCGCCTCCCAGCCGGTCGACGGCCTGCGCCCGCTGCGCGATCCGGAAGCCGTCGATCTCGACGACGATGACGACGGCCAAGACGAGTGAGTCCGGTATGGGGCGGCTTCGGCATCGTGAGGGCCATGGACGTCGTCGAGCTCACCGAGGACCGGAGGCCAGCGGGCTCGACGACGAGAAGGTGAAGCAGGGGCGGGTCAGACGGTCCAAGCGCCCTGTGCGGCAGCGATGCGGGCGTAGTCGGTGAAGTCGCGGGGCGGGCGCCCAGCACCTTTTCCACGTCGCCGGTGAGCGAGTTCAGGGCGCCGGAGCGGATGTCGGCGTACATGCCGATGGCCAGCTGCACCCATTCCTCGGGCACGCCGGAAGCGCGCTGCTCGGCGGCGTACGTCTCGGCGCTCAGCGGGGTGTAGCGAATGTCGTTGCCCGTGGCGCGGGCGATGTCGGACACGGCGTCGGCGAAGGACATCAGCCGCGGTCCGCTGAGCTCGTATGTCTGCCCGGCGTGTCCGTCCTGGGTCAGGGCGGTGACGGCGACGGCGGCAATGTCCTCGGCGTCGATGAACGCCTCCTTGCCCTCTCCGGCCGGCAGCCGCACGTCACCGGAGCGGACCGCGTCGAGCAAAGAAGTCCTCGCTGAAGTTCTGGAAGAACCAGCGCGGCCAGAGCACGGTCGCCTCCAAGCCGGCCTCGCTCAGTACCTGCTCGGCCGCCGGCACATGGTCGATGTCGAGGTTCGGGGTGTCGAGGTGGGGAAGGGAGACCAGCACCGCGCGCCGCGCGCCGCACCCCGGCCGCGGCAGCCTGGCGGGCGAGGGCGGCGATGCTCTCTGTCGCCTGCGCGCTGCCCAGGTCGGGGGCGACCAGGTACATCCCGGTGACGTCCCGCAGGGCGGGTGCCCAGGTGGCCTGGTCCGTCCATGCGCTTCTTCGCCCTGAGAGCTGACTCAGCAACAGGTCGCCGCTATTGCCGATTGATTCGGAGGCGGTTGGCCTGTCGTATTGCTTGTCGTCTCCATGGGGTGGCAGCCACGGCCAACCGGCCGATGATAAGAGCGAATATGGCGAAGCACCATGAGAGCGGATCGGTAGCGGCTGAGGTAGTCCAGTCCCAGGGGTCTGGACTCCACCAGATCAACGGAAAACTTGAGGCCAATGGGAGGACCCAGGCGAGCTGTGGTCCTCCTATAGAGGCGGACACGATCGCGAGCCCCCACCAGATCAGCAGAGAGCGAACGAAGATGAGTCCATTGGCCGGCCCCACCGCCATGGTTTCCGAGAAGAAAAAGATGGTGGAGGCGAGCACTGTGCACGCGCCGATGCAGGCGGCGCGGACACGGAGGTAGCGCGGCCCGGCTATCTCTTCGTGATCACGCATGGAGCTGGCGAGCATAGTGGCCAGGAATACGGCTGGAAGAAGGGGAAGTTGACGCCGGAAGGGGATGCCTGTTGTCGTCCCGTCGGAGCTGGGAGAGGAGATGGGCAACTCCACGCTGCCCAACACTGCCGACACGGCAGCTACAACCGTGACTCCAGCCATGACACGTCCCACGTGATGAACGCGCATGTATCGCAGCAGATCTGTCCAGCGCATCAGGCCGGGCATCCAGCCTTCTCGTACTCAGCGCGGAGGCGGGATGTCCATTGGGTTTGTAGAGCTTCTGACTGGCGCACTGCTTGCGCAGCGGCTTGCTGTGCACCTGAGACCCCCTCCATGCGGAGGCCGTCGTCAGCGGTTGCCGGATCTGTGCCCATGGACCGGTACTCCAGCCACAAGTGCAGCTGATCCCGTGCTTCCCATGCCTGCGCAGCATCCTGCGGCAACATGCAGGATCCGAGAGAATTCTCAAGCACCAGATTGGCCATGGCGAAGGCGGCGGGGCGGACATGCCCCTCTACGACGCTGAACCCGCTATCACCGAGCTTGGTGGGACGCAGGCCTTCTTGGTAGAAGACGTCTGGACTTTTCACCCACTGCTGCGGAACACCGTCCATCCCTTCGGCCATGAGGATCAGCTCGGGGAGGTACTTGCGGTGTTCCGGCCAGACGCACACTCGAGCAGCGGTACTCGTGGCCCGGTCGCAGAGAGGGTTCACTGCAGATGCTTGTCGGTCCTGCTGTACGTCACCGGCCGCCGGAAAAGCAATGAGGGTGACAAGGATGACCGTGGAGACCCCTGCAGCTACGCCTCGGGACCGCCAGGTAACTCGTCGACGCGGCATGCTTTTCCCCACAGCATTCACTGGGGCGACAACCGCTAGAACAGCGAGGGACCCGGCTAGTATCAATCGGACGGTGACTGGAAATGGGAGGACGTTGTGACCCGGGGTTCCAGACAGAACAAACATACCGTAGGACCGCCCTACCGATACCATAAAGACGAATCCGCCGAGCGCACATACCGCTGGCGAGAACGCCGATGAGGGCCATATGCGACCTACCAAGTGCCCCACGGCGGCAAAAAGGGTCAGGGTAGCTGCCCCGAGAAGCAGATAGGACGGCCAGAGAAATCCTGGCCCTGCACTCTTAAAAGATACAGCGGCTGCCGCCAGCCCTCCGATCGCGTAAGCAAGGAACCCGAGTGTAAGGGTGGCCGCCAGTCGTTGCGACTCGACCCAACAGCTATGCCGAGGGGAGGCCAGGAGACTCTCCCCCATTCCCGTGCGCGATGAGCGTCCGGCCTGCCAAGCCGAGACAGCTGCAAGCACCGGGCCGAGGAATAGAGTGACAACCTGGGTCGCGGCGCTCGCCTCGGGCCATACGCCAATCCAATACCGGGACCTCCCGAAAAGGACAGCAAGGTCTACAGCCAGCAATACAGGAAGGGCGATCAGCAGTGGAGAACGTCGCAACTCAATTCGATAGACCGTCAGCATGACACCCCCTGCACCGTCTCGTCCGAATTGAGTACTGTCATGTATCCGCGCTCCAGGGGGCTATCGCCGGGGGCATTGTCACGAGCTGCGCCGGCGAGGTTTGCAGGGGTGCCCCGATACACCAATTCCCCCTCGCGCAAAACGATTACCGTATCGCATGCCGCCCCGACGTCCTCCACCAAATGTGTGCTGAGCAGAACAGCGGTCCCGTCCTGGGCTAGGGAACGGATAAGCCTCCGGAAGTCGAGCCGCTGCGCGGGATCAAGTCCTACGGTAGGCTCGTCCAGTAGGACCAAAGGAGGAGAGCCGACAATAGCGGCGGCAATACCGGCGCGGCGGAGCATCCCACCGGACAGCGCTTTCATACGGTCCCGTGCTCGCTCGGACAACCCAACGGCAGCAATGGCCTGACGGGTGGCCGCCGAAGCTTTCCGGCTTGGCACCTCCCGCAACCAGGCACAATAGTGCACGAAGTCGGATACCGAGAAGGATGGGTAGTAGCCGAAATCTTGCGGCAGGTACCCAATACGGCGACGTGCAAGTCGAGCGGACCGCTCGGCGCTGATTTTTTGCCCAAAAAGCTCCAAGTCGCCGGCGCGAGGAGGACTGATAGTACTGAGCGTCCGCAGCAGGGTGGTTTTCCCTGCACCATTGGGGCCGAGCAGCCCAGTGACACCCGGTGCAATCTCCAGATTCAAGCCCTTAATAATCGTACGGCTTCCGTAACCCTGCATCACAGCGCTAAGTTGCGCTGTCGGGTGAGGCATTAGATTCTCCAAAACTTCGTGGGGCCGCCAATTAGTGGCCCCACGAAGAACTCAGTCGTTATGGAAGATCACCGGCGCATCAATTCACCGTGTCACCGTGGTTTTGTTTATGGAGAAAATGCACTCGTATTCGCTGAATTTCCCGGTGTATCCGTACGACAGCATATCGCCTTGGTTGTGGTTGGCCTCCGCGGCATTGCAGTCGTAATGGGCATTGAACCAGCCGCCATTGGTTACATTGCTGCAGTATCCGTGACCCGATGTGCTGTACCAGTAGCCGCGGCAACCGTACGTCCAGCTCGACTCGTACGAGGCGCTGGCGCTCGGGACTGCAATCCCAAGCGCAGTGAGTGACAGGGTGGCAATTGTGATAGCCTTCCCCGCCTTTCCAGCAAGCAGAGAACGAATGCTTGACTTCCGCTTCATGAGTACCCTCATTTCACGCCCCCCCCATGGGGCTCAGCGGTAAGATACACGTGGCGAGGGAACGTGCGGCCCCGACTGGAATAGGTGTCTCGTTACCTTCCACCGTGGGCTTGAAAGCACCGTTGGCATATGCCAATGGACGGATTCGCCCCCCGCACCTGATCAGCAGCGTCCACAGTCACGCACCCAAACCCGGCGGTCCCTGCCGAACTGCAGGCCCAGCCGACGGCGGTGCCGTCCGAAGCCGGCCGCCTGAGCGAGTTCGCCGGCGGCCGGGTCCTGGGAGCCGACGACGTCCAGGGCAGCCCCGAGGAGCAGCTGGCGTACGTCACCGAGCGTCTGGCCGAGATTGACGGTCTCGGCAGGCGGGCGGAGGACTTCGTTGTCCTGAACAAGGGCGCCCTGCTCGAAGTGGCGCAGCAGCGTGAGCTGCACAAGGTGGCTGGTCAGGAGAATTTCGCGCGGTGGGCGGGCGGGGTGCTCGACATCGAGGAGAAGTACGTCTTCGAGCTTCTTGCGGACGCGGCGCGTATTCGTGCTGTCGGTGCTCTTGGGCCTGACCTGTCCCAGCATCTGACGCGGGCCTCGGCGCGCAAGGTCGTCTCTGAGGTCATCGCGAAGCATGGTCTGGAGGTGGCCCGGGACGTCATGAGCGAGGGTCTTGCCCTGGCTGCTGAGCAGGGGAAGAAACGGCCGACCGCGGCTCTGCTGACGGAAGTGGCGCGGGTTCTGAACTCTCCGGCGATCCCTTCCCAGGAGAGGTCAGAAATTTCTGACCCCCCGGCCGTGCCAGCTTCTCCTGGCGTTCCCGAGGTGGTGGCGCTTCAGCGCGCGGCGACCGTAGTGCGGGATCGGGCCTATGCTCCGCTGGCCCCCACGTCGGTGGCGGCGGCGGTCACGGCTGACCCGGTGGCGGTGGAGGCGCTCCAGAAGGAAGTCACCCGTGTCTCGAAGCGGCTCGCCGCAGCTCAGCGTGCGGTAGATACCGAGCTGGCTGGCCAGGAGGCCGCTACGGACGGGGAGAGCTGACCGCTCTCCTGCGCAAAAACGCCCGGCGCCCCTTTACTGATCGTTTCAGAATGAGTTGAGCCGTGGGTCTTGCGCTCGACGATCTTGGTCGGCAAGGTGTCCGGCGTGCGTGCTGATCTTGTTCCTGACGACCTGTGGGAGCGGGTGGCCCCGTTGCTGCCGCCCGCCCCCGAACGGCGCCATCGCCACCCGGGGCGGCTGCGTGTTCCCGATCGAGTGGCGCTCGCCGGCGTCATGTACGTGCTGCGGACCGGTGTCGCGTGGCGTGACGTCCCCGCGGAGGCGGTGGGCTGTTCCGGGGTGACGGCCTGGCGCCGACTGCGGGACTGGACCGAGGCCGGCGTCTGGCTGCGCCTGCACACCGCCCTGTTGATCGAGCTTCGTCGCGCCAGCCTGCTGGACCTGGACGACTGCTCCGTGGACGGATCGCACGTCCGGGCGCTCAAAGGGGGGACCACGTCGGACCCTCGCCCGTCGATCGGGCCCGCTCTGGCTCGAAGCACCACCTGATCGTCGACCGTAACGGAACCCCGCTCGCCGTCACGCTCACCGGTGGCAACCGGCACGACGTCACCCAGCTCCTGCCCCTGCTCGACGCCGTTCCGTCGATCCGGGGTCTGCGGGGGCGTCCCCGCCGCAAGCCCCGGCGTCTGTATGCCGACCGGGGCTACGACTTCGACAAGTACCGCCGCCTGCTGTGGAAGCGCGGCATCAAGCCGATGATCGCCCGACGCGGCGTCGCTCACGGCTCCGGACTGGGCAAGGTGCGCTGGGTGGTCGAGCGCGCCTTCGCCTGGTTGCACCAGTTCAAACGGCTCCGAACCCGCTACGAGCGCCGCGCCGATCTCCACCAGGGCCTGCTCGAACTGGCCTGCAGCCTCATATGCCTGCGCCGCCTCCGAACTTCATTCTGAAAGATCAGTATGGGGCGACGCATCGAAGTTGGTGGCAGGGTAGCGAAGTCGGGTTCCTGCCCTTGCGAGCTGAACTCAGGTGAGGTCGAAGGTGACACTCGCGGAGCCGTCCCAGTCCGGTGCCTCCACGAGCGTGAGGGTTCCATCCTCGGCCTCGACGACTCGCACCGTGATCCCGCCGCAGTCCTCACCTGGAAACGCAATGGAGAAGTGGGGATCCATCTCCATGAGGAAGTCCCAGCCTTCGCGTTGGGTTGCGTCAAGGGCGTTGGCATGCCGACCGGTCGCCCGCCACTTGCCGACCGCGTCGAGAGTGGCAGTGATGTTGATGTCGTACATCTCAAGGCAAATCGACTGATTAACCCACCATTCGAGGCGGCCCTGACCCACGAATCGATCCATGAGCACACTATGCAACTGTGCAGGCCGACCGGGCGAGCCTGCACAGCTGCCGGCCGTCGTGGGGCAGGCCGCGACACAGAACTGCATGGGGCAGACCGGACGGGGCCTCGCCTCATCCGGCGGGCACCCCACACGCCTTCGCCGCCTTGCGACCTCATTCTGAAACCATCAGTTAGGCACCACCCAATAATACGTCTGTTCGAATTTTGGATGCGCACGCCACACCGGGCCGCCCCTGAAGCGCCCCGTCCCCGGAGCTCCGCTGCCGGGGACGAGCGGGTTCAGCTGTTCCAGGTCAGGCGTTGTGCAGGTACGCGGCTGCGGCGGTGACGAACCGGTCGTGAGCGGTCCGCGCGGACTCGCGGGCCGCGGTCAGGTCCTCGGTGCTCGTCGTGGCATCACGCATCCGGTACGCCGCGCTGACCAACTCGGTGGCCGCGGCCTGCACGTCGGTGTCGGGCATGAGGACCTGCACGGCGACGTGCGGCCGGGTGATCGCGGCACGGGTCACGTGGGAGGCGCGGCGCAGTTCCTGGACCTGCTCCGCGGGTGCGCCGTTGAGTACGGCTTCGCCGCGCATCCACATGGCGCGGCGGTGGTCGGACCCTGCTGCGGCGAGTTCGGTCACGGCGTCGAGCCGGTCTCGGCGTAACTGCGCGGTGGTGGCTGCCCGCTCGGCGCGGCCGGCGGTCTTCTGCTGGAACGCTCCGGCCACGATGGCACCGAGCAGCGTGCCGAGTACGGCGATTGCGGTGGCGAGCATGAGTCCCCCTGCGGTTGTCGTGGCGGTCAGTTGTGGTGGTCAGTGCTGGGAGAGCAGGCGTGCGGCGCGGTCGCGGCGCTGCTGCTCCTTGCCGGCGGCCCGGGCGGTGGCCGACTACCCGTTCTTCGCTGGGCTCAGGCGGCCCAGCCGATGGAGGAGACGTTGCTGTAGGCGTTGTACTCGGATCCGAGGTCTTGAATGATGTCGTCCCAGATGGCATCGAGCTCAGCCACGTCGTCGTCGATCCAGGCGTCGACCGCGCGGTCCCAGACGCCCCGCACGCTGATGCTGCGGCTGGACAGGTCCCGCTGGTGTTTGCCCTCCACGCGGGACTGGTCCACGGGGTTGATCTCGATTCGGGTTCCGCGACCGTTGTTGTTGAGGCGGTGCTTGAGGTCGGCTGCGACGTTGCGGCGGCGCAGGTCCCAGTACGCGGCGTCCAGGCGGGACCGGTTGGCCTTGTTCGGGGTGCGTTCCTCGGCGAGCCAGGCCATCAGGGTGCGGGGGGAGACATGGATGCCGGCGCGGTCCATCGCCTCGTATCCGGCGTCGGTCTTGGTGAGGTAGTTCAGCCGGGCGGCGAGGCCGCGGTCGCTGTCGACGGGTGAGGCGATGCCGGTCACCATCTGCTCGATGGCGATGCCGAGTGCGTCCGCGCCCCTCACGCCCCGGGCGTTGTACATGCCCAGGTCCATCCAGCGTCCGGCCATCAGCGGTCCACCGTGCCGACGGTGTACTCACCGGACGCCTTGGCGTCACTGTTCTTGATCTTCATCTGGGACACGCCCCGGCCCTCGGAGAACACCGTCCGCCAGTCACCCGTCAGGTGGAGTTCGTCGGTGCCCATCATCGCGACGACCTCCAGCCCGGCCTGACTGGCCTTGAACGCCTTGCCCCACAGGTTCGCGTAGGCCTGGGAGTGGATGATGTGCATCCAGTCCGGCCGGACCATCTCCCGGTTGTGGATCGACTCCCCCATGGTGCTGATGAACTTCGAGTACATCGCCTTGACGTACTCCAGCGTCAGCGCGTCGTTGTTCTCGATCGCCTCGTCGCGGGCGGCGGACAGCAGCTTGCGCAGCGCGTCCAGGAAGTTCTCCGTGGCGCCGGACGTCCACGACTCGTGGATCACCGGCGCCTCGGTCAGGGCGTACTTCGGGCCCGAAAGGCGCTGCAGGAGACGGAGGGTCGCGTTGGTGACCCAGAGGGCGCCGGGCTCGTCGCGGTCGCCGATCGGGTCAGGCAGGTGCGGGTGCGTCCACTCGCCCGGGGTGATCAGGTGCACCCCGGAGCGCTTCGGCTCGACACCGTCCGGGCCGGTGCTGTGCTCCAGCTTCCCGATCGGCAGCCAGCACTTCAGGGCCGACAGATAGGCCGCGTTGACGTCCAGGGCGGTGACCTTGATGTCGCCCAGGGCACGCAGGGAGTAGCCGGGGTGGTGGAAGCGGGGGCGGGCCTCCCAGATCTGGTCCGGGTCCTTCTTACTGGGCTTCTTCAGGATGTCGGGCAGGGCGGGGTAGGCGGTGTAGTCGTAACGGGCCGTGGCCCGGGTCTCGTTGAACAGGTGCATCACATCGGGGATCGCGCGCTTGACCAGGGCCTTCAGCGCCGCTTCCTCATCCCCTCCGGCACGCTCCGCCTCTTCCTGGACGGCGCGGCTGATGAGGAGGGTGGTGTCGGCCTGGGCCCGGGCAGCGCTGCGGGCACGGCGCTCCGGCCGACTGGGCACGGGCACCGGAGCCGGTGAGACGGGCACGGGTGTAGCGGCGGCCGGGGCGCCGGACGCGGCCTCGGCGACGGGCGAGGCCGGGGGCGAGGCGGGGCCGGCGGGCTGGCACATGGCTCCGGAGTGCAAGGGGCGGCCGTCGGTCGACTGGTAGGTCGTCTCGACACCGCAGCGGATACAGGGGCCGGGGTCGCCCTCGATGGCGCGCCCGTCCAGGCCGCGCAGCGTCTCCGGCGTGGCAGCGAACGCGGGAGGGACCGGGGCCGGATCCGCGGTGGGTTCCGGGGCTGCGGCGGGTACAGGGGTGGCCGGGTAGATCTCGGCGAGGCCCTTGAGCAGTTGCAGGTACGGCAGCCGTCCGGGCGGGGTCGGCTCCGAGTGGCCCGTCTCCCAGTTGGCGACCGTGGAGCGCCCGACATTGCAGGTGTCGGCTACCTGGGCGCGGGAGAGCTTCGCCGCCTCCCGCAGGCGCTGGCGTTCCGCCGGGGGCGGGATCGCCGCGTTCAGACGTGCTTCCTCCAGCAGCGCTTCCACGCTGTTCACTTCACTCATGCCACGACCCTAGCGCAATTGGACGACTCTTAGCCTCAGATTGGGCATTGATTGCACGTGAGTTAGACGGATGCGTTACGGTCACCATCAGTACAACGAAACGTCCCGTGCTTCGGATGTCAGTGATCGTGGGGAGTGGTGGATATGCAGGGCGCCGTCGCGCTTCGGCCGCATCAGGTCGAGGCCGTGGATTCGATCGTCGAGGGCCTGTCCCTCCCGTCGGACGGCTCCGTGCCCGCATCGGGGCAGCGCGGGCAGGTCCACATGTCGACCGGATCGGGCAAGACGATCACAGCGGCGGTGGCCGCGCTGCGGATGGCCCCGCGTGGCCTGGTCGGCGTGATGGTCCCGACCCTCGACCTCCTGACGCAGAGCGTGGAGGCATGGAGGGCGGTGGGGCACACGGCCCCGGCCGTCGCGGTGTGCAGTCTCGGCACCGATCCGCTGCTGGACGCGCTCGACGTGCGGTGCACGACCAACCCCACCCAACTCGCCCTGTGGACCGGAGCGCAGGCCGGGCCGATGCTCGTGTTCGCGACGTACGCGAGCCTGTCCCCGCAGGGCCTCATCGACGACCAGGACGAGGAGGACGACGGCGCGGCCCCCGGGGTGCTGGAGCAGGCGCTGCGCGGCTCGTACGGACAGCGCATGCGCCCCTTCGACCTTCTGGTCGTCGACGAGGCACACCGCACCTCTGGCGACCTCGGGAAAGCATGGGCGGCCGTGCACGACCAGCACCGGATCCCGGCGGAGCGGCGCCTGTACATGACGGCCACCCCCCGGTTGTGGGAAGCGACGCCCGGCAGTGCTGGCGCGGACGAGACCGGCGGTCGCCTGGTCGCATCGATGGACGACGAGACGCTGTACGGCCCCGTACTCACCGAGTTCGGGCTGATGGAAAGCATCGAGCGCGGAATTCTGGCCCGGTTCGAGATCGACGTCCTGGAGATCCGCGACCCTCACGCCCCCGGGCCGGACGCCTCACCGGAGGAACGGCGGGGCCGGCGCCTCGCCGCGCTGCAAGAGGCGCTGCTCAAGCACGCCGACACCACCGGGGTGCGCTCGTTCATGACGTTCCACGCCCGGACCCTGGACGCGATGTCTTTTGCCCGCGCGCTGCCGGAGACGGCGGCGGAGCTCCACGCGACCGACCCCGTCGCCTACCCGGGGCGGGTCGGGGCGGAGTGGCTGTGCGGTGAACACCCGGCCGCGCACCGCAGGACGGTCCTGGACCGGTTCGCGGACGGCATCGACGCGGACGGATGGGTCACCGACCTCGGAGTCCTCTCCAGCTGCCGGGTCCTCGGTGAGGGCGTCGACATCCGGGGCAGGCGCGGCGTCGGCGCGGTCGTCTTCGCCGACACCCGCAGCTCCCCCGTCGAGATCGTCCAGATCACCGGACGCGGCCTGCGCCAGGACCCCGGGGAAGGCAAGGTGGCGCGGCTGATCGTGCCCGTCTTCCTGGAGCCGGGCGAGGATCCCTCGGACATGATGGCGTCCTCCAGCTACCGGCCTCTGGTGGCGGTCCTCCAAGGGCTGCGGGCGCATGACGAACGGGTCATCCAGCGCATGGCACTGAGCACCACAACCGCCCGGGGACAGGCGACGTCCGTGGTCGCGCTCGATCCGGTCCAGGAGGGCACCGACCACGACGACGTCCAGGAGGACGACGCCGACGACATTGAGGCCGCGGCCAGCACCGAGGACGGCACGGACGAGAAGACGCCAGAGGCCGCCGCAGCGGACGGTACGGACGACGAGGAGAGCGAGGAGGAACAGGCGGGCGCCGGGGTGCCGCTGCTGCGGTTCTCCCTGCCCCGCGATCCGGGGGCGGTCGCGCTGTTCCTGCGGACCCGGGTCCTGCAGCCCGACTCCGAGGTCTGGCTCAGCGGGTACAACGCGCTGCGGCACTGGGTGCGCGAGCACAGTGACGCGCAGGTGCCGCTGGACGCGTCCGTGGAGCTGGGCGAGGACGGGGGCACGTATGCGCTGGGCACCTGGGTCAGTGAGCAGCGCCGGTCGTTCCGGCTCGGCACGCTGAAGGCGTGGCGGGCCGGTCTCCTGAACGAGGTGGGCATGGTGTGGTCGGTCGCGGACGCCGGATTCTGGAAGAACCTCACCGCGGCCCGTACCTACCATTCCGTGCACGGCACCCTCGCCGCCCCGAAGGACGCCGTCGTCCAGGGAGTGGCGGTCGGCCAATGGCTCGCCAACCTCCGCAAGGCCGGCGGGCTCGGCAAAGACGCCGACCGGGCCGCGCCGCGGCGGGCGGCACTGGAAGGCATCGACCCGGACTGGAACCCGCAGTGGTCCGCAGACTGGCAGCGCCACTACGCCGCCGCCCGCACCCTCCTGTCCGAGGAACACGGGCCGGCCGAGGTCCTGCCGGGCGTCCTCGTGCACGGGTGCGACGTCGGCGCGTGGCTCAACCGGCAACGCGAACACGAGGTGTGGCAGCGCCTGCTGCCCGAGCAGCAGCAGCGCCTGGCAGCCCTCGGGCTCACGTCCCTGCCCGCAGCACCGGCCGCCGAGGCGAAAACGTCGAGCGTCGGAGCGTTCGAACGAGGCGTCCTCGCACTGGAGCAGTACAAGAACCGCACCGGAACGCTGACCGTGCCCAGGGCCCACATCGAAAACGTGGTGGTCGACGGCGAGGAACACCCCGTCAAACTGGGGGTATTCCTGACGAACAGCAAGACCCGCAGGGCCAAGCTCCCCGCCGCCAAGCTCGCCGTCCTCGCCGACCTCGGACTGGAGTGGGCGTAGGGCGCGCGCCGCCCCTAACCAGCCCGCTCCGGCCCTCGTCACCCAGACGTGCCCGACACCTGACCCCGTGGGAGGCACGCCCTCCGAACGCCCCGGCATACCCCCAGAGGCGCGGGGCATTCGACGTTGCCGGGCAGGTTTCTGGCTATCTCCACGCGTTCCGGTTGGACAGCACCCGGCGGACCGTCGGTAGGGGTGACGTAGAGCCGTCATACGCGCCGGTATAGGCCGATTCTGTGACGGCTGTACGTCACGCTGCCCGCTGCGCTCGACGCGTCTCCCGGAGTCTCCAGGCTCTTGAGCGACACCGCCCGGAGCAGTACAGGGCGTCCCGGCGCCGGTGCCCGCCGGTGAACGTGAGCTGACCACAGACCGGGCAGGCCAGCAGCCGGATCACCCCCGTGTCACCGCTCCACTCCGCCTCACCGAGCATCAGTCCGCAGGCAAGGATCCGTGCAGCGACCTGCCGGTCCCGGTACACCTGAGCCCGACAGGCGTCGTCGCAGTACCGGCGGAGGGGCGACGCGCCCTCAGGGCGTGTCTTCAAAGGGTCATATCCACATCAGGAGTGACGCGATGGTGAGGGCGGGCCTTGACCCCGGATTTTGAACACGTCTATGCGGCTTGGGCCAGGGTAGTTGCTGCTGGTTGGAGGGCGTTCTCGTAGGCGATCGGAGATCGCTGACCGAGGCGGGAGTGCCGGCGTCGGGTGTTGTATCGGGTCAGCCAGCGGAAGGCGTCGAGCCTGGCCTCGCGCTCGCTCGACCAGCCCTTGCGGCCCTTGAGCGTTTCCCTTTTGAAGGCGGCGTTGAAGGACTCGGCTGCGGCGTTGTCCGCGCTGGACCCGACCGCGCCCATGCTCTGCCGGACCCCTGCTGAACTGCAGATTTCAGCGAAGGCCCTACTCGTATATTGCGAGCCGTGATCGGTGTGCATCACCGCTCCGGCCAGGCTCCCGCGGGTCCGCTGGGCTGCCGCCAGGGCGTCGATGACGAGCTCGGTTCGCATGTGGTCGGCGATCGCCCACCCGGCCAGACGACGTGAGGCGAGGTCGATGACGGTCGCGAGGTAGAGCGGCTTCGCGCCGCTGACCGGCATGTATGTGATGTCGCCGACGTACTTCGTGTTCACCGCGGCCGCGGTGAAATCACGACCGATCAGATCCGGCGCTTTCGGCGCGGCCTGGTCCGCGACGGTGGTCCGGTGACGGCGGCGCAAACGGACACCCTCGACTCCGATGGCCCGCATGATCCTTGCGACCCGTTTGTGGTTGATGCGTTCGCCCTCGTCACGGAGTTCGGCGGTGATCCTGGGGGCTCCGTAGGTGCCGTCGGAGTCCTGATGGACCTTGCGTATCCGGGCCGCGAGCCCGGTCTCGGCGACCTGCCGGGCCACCCATGCTGCCGCGGTGCGGCGCCAGTAGTAGAAGCTCGAGCGGGAGAGGCCGAGGATGTCGCAGAGCCGCTTCACGCCGAAACGGCGCTGGTGGTCATCAACGAACTGGCAGCGGTTCACCAGCGCGTCTCCGTCGCGAAATATCGGGCCGCCTTACGGAGAATGTCGCGTTCTTCCTCCAGCTCGCGAATCCTCTTCCGTGCCGCGACCAGCTCCGCCGCCTGAACGTCGTCACCGCCGGCCCGGACAGCTGCCGGCGGTGCGGAGTGGGCACCGGGGCGCCGCCCATCCGCAGCCCGGATCCAGTTCCGCAGCGTCTCGGTGTTCACCCCGAGACCACCGGCCACCGACTTGACCGTCGCTCCCGGCCTCGACCGGTACAACGCGACCGCGTCCGCCTTGAACTCGGCGGGATAGTGCTTCATCCCCACGGGGACTCCGTTCTCCTGGACCATCAAGATCCAAGTCTCTCCGGTGTCCAAAACCCGGGGTCAAGGCCCCAATCTGAGCTGAACCGGATTTCGTAGCGGCCCTGAAGCCGGGCACGATCGCCTCGGCAGATGGGAAGCACAGGTCTGATGCCTGCACCCCGGAAGTATCCTGACGAGCTCCGCGAGCGAGCCGTCCGTGAAGTACAGAACTCGGGCCGTCCGGTCGCCCAGGTGGCCCGGGATCTCGGTATCCACAGGGAAGCATTGCGGCTGTGGGTCCGCCAGGCCGAGGCCGACCTCGGCAGTCGGCCCGATCTGCTCACCTCCGCCGAGCGAGCGGAGCTCGTACAACTCCGCAAGGAGGCAGCTGAGTTGCGGAGGGCGAACGAGATCCTGAAGGCAGCCAGCGTGTTTTTCGCAAAGGAGCTCGACCAGCCCCGCACGAGGCCGACGCGGTGATCAACCACCTCCGCGATGACTTCGGGGTCGAGCCCGTGTGCCGGGAACTGAACCTGTCGGTCTCCGCCTGCAACGCCCGCCGCAAGCGTCCGAAGTCCGCACGCCGGCTCCGCGACGAACACCTCGTCGCGGACATCCGCCGCATCCACACCGGATCCGGCGAGACCTACAGAGCCCGGCGCATCCACCGACAGCTGCGGCGGGAAGGCGTCACGGCAGCCCGCTGTACCGTCGAGCGGCTGATGCGCGAGGACGGCCTGGAAGGAGTCATCCGCGGGCGGCGACGACGCACGACGATCCCCGAACCGTCCGCCCCAAGGCCACCCGGCCTGGTCAACCGGCACTTCCGTGCCCACCGTCCGAATCAGCTGTGGGTCGCGGACCTGACCTACATCCGTACCTGGTCGGGCTGGGTCTACGTCGCTTTCGTCCTGGACGTGTACTCGCGGGTGACCGTCGGATGGCAGCTCGCCACCCATATGCGCACCGATCTCCCGCTCGAAGCCCTGGAGATGGCCTTGAGCCTTTTCCAACCTGACGGTGCTGGGCGCGTGTTGGACGGATCCACGAAACGACGAAGCTCCTGGTAGACGGGCTCACGACCGAGACCCGCCGTCCGCCAGGAACTTCGTGTGCTTGTCCACCCGTCGTCGATCGACCTGTCCAGTCGCACTCTGCGGCACCCGACCGGACGACTCGCCGTGCGGCGAGGGGAGATCGGGACCCGGTGACGGCGTCTGACTGCCGGTCGTCAGGCTCTCCTCGCTCTGGCCCATCTGCGTTGCGGTGACACATACGCCCAGCTCGCTGCCGGGTTCGGCATCGGCATCGCGACCGCGTACCGCTACATACGCGAGGCCGTCGAGGTTCTGGCCGCTCTCGCGCCCACCCTGACCCAGGCAATGCGCGTCGCGCGGACCAAGCATTCGTGATCCTGGACGGCACCCTGCTGCCGATCGACCGGATCGCTGCAGACACCCCGTACTACTCGGGCAAACACAAGCGCCACGGCATGAACATCCAGGTCCTCACCGACCCGTCCGGCCGCCTGCTGTGGGCCTCACCCGCGCTTCCCGGATCCACCCACGACCTGACCGCCGCCCGCCCCCACGGCATCGTCGACGCACTCACCGACGCCAGCCTCAAGTGCTGGGCCGACAAGGCATACCAGGGCGCCGGCAGCTCCATCCGAGTGCCCTTCCGGGGCCGTCGCCTCAAGCGGTGGCAGCGCCGCCACAACAGCACGCACGCCAAGATCCGCTGCCTCGGCGAGCAGGCCATGGCCGCCCTGAAGGGCTGGCGCCTCCTACGGAAGCTCCGCTGCAGCACCAACCGCATTACAGCGATCGTCCAGGCCATCCTCGTCCTTCACCACGCTTCGGCGTGAGGTTGAAAAAGGCTCCTTGGCTCCCGGAACGGCCAATATCTATCCATGGACGAGTACGCGTTTCCCGCGTGCCATTCCGTCTCAGCGAAACTGGCCGCGGGTTCACCGGCCGCTGAGGGTGGCAGGGGCGTGCACCGACCAGCCCCAGGCCCAACCCGTCGGCCGGTCTCGTGCATGGCAGGATGCCTGATCACGGACGAGCACACGGAGATCCCATGAACGATCACGGCACCCCTGCTTCGGCAGATGGCTTCAGGGTCGTCGCGGTGGATGCCGACTGGCCGGAATCACGGCAGTACACGGGTAGCGGCTACAACCGAATCACCGGCGACATCCATGTGTATCTATGGTTCGGCTCTCCGTACTTCGACCCCCAGGTCGAGCACGTCACTGTCTTCAGCGCCTCCTCCGGCAATGCAAAGGTTAGCGAGGCCCTGGAGGACGCTTTGGAGGACTACTGCCACCCCGGTGAGGGACCTCCGTCCAGCCTGCCGGCCTCCGAACCCGTCACCATCACCGCAGACGGGAAACCCGTGACGTTCGAACTCTGGCGCAACAGCAGCAACCCTTACTGGGTCGCCCGGGGCTGTGTCGAGAGCACCGAAGTGGTCCTGTCCGGCTCCGGGATCGAATCCAGCGAGCTGCGCCTGGTCTGCGTGAACGACCTGGCCGCATACTCGGCCCCGATCGCGTTCCTCCCCGGGCGAGAAGCGATCTCCGCTGCCATGGGAAGCGGTCTCCAGGCGGCGGGGCCCAGCCGACAATTGCAGGTCGAGGAAGCGGACACAGTGCTGCGCGCCCTGCGCGACATCGCCGCCCGGGGCGCCGCTCTCGGGGGACCGAGCCGGGAATTGCACGGCGAGGAGGCGGACACGGTGATGCGCGCGCTGGGCTACCTCGCCCAGGATGTCGGTCCTGCAGGAGAGTGGGGAGCGGAGAACTGACCAGCTCCTGCCGTTGCCCGCCGCCCTGGCCCACCCCGAAGGCCGTTGGAACCTCGTCGCCCGCGCTTCGCTGACCACTGTTGGGCTGCCGGTCCTGGAGTACCTGGAACTCCTCGCGCAGCTCCGCCCCGGCCTGGCGCTCCTCCTCCTCGACCAGGGCCCCGATCCTCCGGGCCGCCCAGCACTGCGGCGAGCACTGCCTCGGCCTTCGCCCACGCCCATCGGGGCGGCCTCGAAGCAGCCCGCCCCCGTTATCCCCGGGGTGGCCGTACCCCGGGGATGGCGAGGTACGGCCACCCCAAGACGAACGGGCTTGGGTCCGGAGCCGCGCGGGTACGTCAGATCTGTCAGATCTGTCAGATCTGAACGACGGCCTCGACGCGCATCCAGCCCCGGCGGTCGGCTGCCGCGTCGGTGGTGACCAGAACGTAGCCGTACTCGTTGTAGCTGGCGCCCTCGCAGGTCGAGGCGCCGACTATGTCACCAGCGTGCTTGGTCTTGACGACCACGCTGTACGGGTTCGGGTCCTCGTACACACCGGCGGTCGGCCACAGGACCTTGTACTGACATCCGAACGAGGCGGAAGCGCCGGCCGCGGGGCCGACGACGAGAACACCGGCGCAGCCGAGCGCGGCGGCCAGGACGATGGTGGTGAGACGGTTCATACGCATGAGCGGCCCTTCAGGATCCGATGATCTGTCAGCGCACAGAATCGCAGAACCGTCGCGGGACTGTCGCTCGCCCCCACACGTCTTCACCGGTTGCGCACCGGCCACTGGGCTGACTTGCTCCGCTCGACGCCGCCCGAGGCCTGGTCCGGGGGCACTGCCCTCGCCGGCTCAGCCCGGCATCGCGGCGACGACGGACCGGGCCCACAAGAGCCACCCCCGCGTCCTCTCCGGGCCGCCCAGCACCGTGGTGAGCGAGGCCCTGGTGAGCATCGCGGACCGGGACTGGGTGCGGCGTGGCGGCCGGTCGCCCGGGGCTGCTGAGCTGGCCGTACATATCGCGGACGTGCGGCAGCGTGAACGGGCCGGCCTGGTGCGACTGGAGAGGTTCGTCCGGGAGATCGTCTGCCGCGCACCTATCCGCACACCACGGTGCGGCGCCGGGCGCTGGAGGCGCTGGGTGAGGCCGGCGGTCTGTGCGCCGCGCGCACGAGGAACAGCGGGGACGTCATCGTCTGCACGCTCGATGCCGATCACTACGACCCGGACGACAAGCCGCCGTTCAAGGACGGAAAGCCCGGCGGCTGACACAAGGCGGATGCGTCGATCTGGAACGACTTGGGCGCGGCCTGCATTCCGCACGCGGCCCTCTGAAACACCACACGAATTCAGCGCTCGGGGAGGCAAGGAAATGTCAGCGATTCGACTCAGGGAACACCAGGTAGATCAGCGGTCCGCGTTTCGGAAATGGGTGGGATTCCCTGCAAGGTCATCTGTGCCCCCTCAGGGTGCCCGGGGCACGATCGTGTCAGCGACCGGATCGGGCAACAAGCTCGCCGCGCTCCGCTCATACCGGCGGGCCATGGGGCACCTCGCGCCGCGTCAGGACGCGGTGTGGGGTGAGGGCGAGGCGATGGTGCCAGCTTTCGTCCACTCGGTGAACCGGCGGTGAGCCGTTGCCCCCGACGGGCCGAACGATGCCGAGGGCACCTGCTGCCACGTGCATCCCGACGTCGCCACGAACACGATCGCGGCCAGCACCTCCCGGTCGCCGTGCCGGCGCCGACCGCCGCCCTGTGGCCGCGACGGCGCCTCCGGCACCACCCGCTGAAACATCTCCCACAGTTCCTCCGGCACCAGCCGCTCAACGGCCCGGGTCCGGCGCTCCCGAGGCCGGATCGGTGGCCACTGTGACAGGGGAGGGTCCTCCAGCACCTGGTCTGCGGCGCTGGAGGGCTCCGTTCCGTCCCCGTACCGCTAGGCGACCGATGCTGTGGTAGCCGAGCGCGCCTTGATGGTCAGGGCGGCCAGGGTCATCATTACCGCGCCGAAGAGTGCGGCGCAGGCGTACATCGTGAAGCTGATGTCGGCGTTTCCCGCCTCGAGCAGCGCGCCGCCGATCCACGGTCCGAAGATGGCGCCGAAGCGGCCCATGCCGGAGACCCAGCCGAGGGCGGTGGGGCGGTCCTCGTCGTTGGTGTGGGTGCCGACGGTCGCGTAGACCATCGTCTGGCCGGAGAAGAGCAGCAGACCGGCGAAGAAGACCACCGCGTACAGGAGGCCGACCGACATCTGGACGCCCATGAGGTAGACGAAGACAGCGGTCAGGGTGAACCAGGCGATGACGACCTTGCGCGGGCCGATCCGGTCGGCGGTGCGGCCGGCGATGAGCATGCCGCAGATGCCGCCGACGTTCAGGAACGTCGAGAAGAGCAGCGAGTGCCCGGTGTCGTAGCCGAGATCGATCATGATCTTGGGCAGCCACTGGCCGACTCCGTAGACCAGCAGCAGACCTGCGAACGACGTCAGCCAGAAGCACAGGGTGGTGGACCACTGACCGCCGCGGAAGAGGTTCTTCAGGGCGTCCAGCTTGTCGGTACTGTTCGCCTTCGGCTCGGGCAGCTCGGTGCCGAAGTCGGCGGCGAGCAGCTCGGCGTCGGCTCGGCGGCCGCGGGTGAGCAGGTTGGTGGGCGACTCGGGCAGCAATTTGAAGGCGAGCGGCAGCAGGATCAGGGCGGGTATCGCGGAGACGATGAACGCCGAGCGCCAGCCGTGGTCGTCGACCAGCCAGAGCGCGATCAACGGGGCCAGGGCGCCGCCGGCCTGGTGCGCGGTCATGATGATGCCGGTGGCCAGCGCCCGGCGGCCGCGCGAGGTGAACTCCATACCGTACGAGATGGCGATCGGCAGCAGGGCGCCGAGGCCGAACCCGCACACGAAGCGGAGGAAGCCGAACTGGCCCGCGGACTGCGACCATCCGGTGCCCAGGGTGGCGACGGTGAAGATCGTGACGCTGGTGAAGACGGTGATGCGGCGACCGATCCAGTTCGACGCCATGCCCGACAGGATCGTTCCGAGCAGCATGCCGAAGTTGGCGTAACTGCCGATCGTGCCTGCGGTGTCGGGGGTGAGTCCGAGGCTGTGGCTGCCGAGCATCTTCGGGAGCACGGAGCCGTAGATGAACGTGTCGATGCCGTCGATGAGGACGAGTCCCCAGCACAGGGCGATGACGGCGTTGCGGCTTCGGCGGGCCGTCGGCCCGGTCGCCCGGTCGTGCGGGGAGGTGGCGGAGGAGGACATCTTTGTTTCCTCTCGTGCGGGATGTCAGGGTCGGGCCCTGGTCCCTGGCTGCAAGGGCGGTGGGGCCTGTGCGGCTCGCGCGGCCGGAGGTGGGGCGGACGAAAGCGCGCTCCCCGGGCTGGTGACCGTGCGGGGAGCTTCGAGCTCGCTGTGGCGTAGACGTTAGAAAGTCGCACACATTTCGTCAACACTTCTGTTAACAATCCATGCAACGATTTGGCCCCGAGGGTGACTGCTCGCCCTCGGGGCCGAAGTCTCCGGTCAGGCTTGGACGGAGGGCGTGCCGTGCGTGTGGAACGACTGGATGGTCTTCAGCCCCCATGCTTGTCCCTTGGCGCGCTCGGCCTCGGTCCAGGTGATCAGGGGCCAGTCGGGGGCGAGCACGAGGCGGGTGAGCGGGTTGCACAGTTCGATGCGGTTGCCGCCGGGCTCGTAGACGTACAGGAAGAACGTCTGCTGGATGGCGTGCTTGTGCGGGCCCGTCTCGATGAACACGCCGGTGTCGATGGCGAGATCGGCAGCGCGCAAAATGTCCTCGCGGGTGTCGGCGGCGAAGGCGATGTGGTGCAGCCGGCCCTCGCTGCCGGTCCAGTCCTCGGTGTAGACGACGTCGTAGGACTTGTTCGTGTACGTCAGCCAGCGCGCCGCGATCTTGCCGGTTTCGAGCCTGATCTGCTCGGTCGGGCGGGCGCCGAGCACCTGCTGCTGGAACTCGGCGTTGGCGAGGACGTCGGCGGCGAGGAAATTGACGTGGTCGAGGCGGCGGACGCCGACGCCGCGGTTGGGCTTGGCCTGCGGCTGGTTCTTGAGGGCCGGTTTCAGGTGGTCGGGCGCCTGGTAGTGCTCGCTCTCCCAGTACAGGGCGTGCTCGTGGCCGTCGGGGTCGGTGGTGACGTAGAGCTTGCCGATCCCGGGTTCGTCCTCGGCCCAGTGGCCGGTGCCGCCCGCGTCTTCGATCGCTTTCACCCGGCGCTGGAGCGCCTCCTCGCTGGAGGTGCGCAGAGCGAGCCGGCCTAGGCCCGGTTGCTCGCGGGCGGTGAGGACGAGGCTGTGGTGTTCGTAGTCGTCGAACGTCCGCAGGTAGACGGTGTCGCCGTCCTGCCCGGCCACCGACAGCCCCAGGAAGTCGGTGAAGAAGGCGAGGGAGGCGTCGAGGTTCGGGGTGAACAGCTGGGCGTGGCCGACGTGGGCGATGTCGCCGAGTGGCGGAGTCATGATCGACCTCCAGTGGGGGGTACGGGGAAGACGGTGCCGTCGAAGATCTTGCGGGCTGTGCGGACCACGGCCGTGCGACGGGCCCGGAACCCGCCGTCTGAGGTGTGGTCGATGCTGCTCTCGATGTCTGTGAATCCGCTGGGGTGCTCGATGCGGAGGCGGTCGCCCTGTTCCGGGAGGACTGCGATGTCGTGCGCGACGCTTCCCTCGATTCGTAGCCCTGCGGCCACACTCGCGGCACCGAGGACGCCGATCGAGGTGTGGCAGCGGACCGGAATGAAGGTGCGGGTGGTGACCGCACCGCCGTGGCGGGGCGGCGCGAGGAGGGTGAGCTTGGGCACGGTGGTGCCCGATACGTCGCCGAGACCCATCAGCTGCCCCGCCGCAAGGCGGATGTCGTGGAGCCGGGCGGCTAGTTCCTGGTCCGCCTCCAGGTCCTTCGGCTCCTCGTACCCGGTTGCCTTCAGGGCCCCGGCAGGGATCAGTACAGTCGGCATGCCGTTGTCGACGAGGGTGGCCCCGACACCCGCGACTGTGTCGCGCGGGTTTCCCGTGGGCAGCAGCCTGCTCTTGCCCGGAGGGAATTCGATGACCACGGCGGCCGCGGTCCCGGGCACGCCCGAGATCTTCGTGACGCCGGTGTAGTCGACGCGACCGCCCGGCGTCGGGAACGTGGCCGTGGCGAAGTCGCCGGAGTTCACCATGCGGATGCGTACCGAGGTCTCGTCGTCGCCGGCGGCGACCAGGCCGCGCTCGACCGCGAACGGGCCGACCCCGGCGAGCAGGTTGCCGCAGTTCTGACGGTCCGTCACCTCCGGCCTGTCGACGGCGACCTGGAGAAAGAGGTAGTCGACGTCGACCTCGGGGTGGGTGGACGGGGAGACCACGGCGACCTTGCTCGTCAGTGGATGCGCCCCGCCGAGCCCGTCGATCTGGCGCGGGTCGGGGCTGCCCATGACGCGCAGCAGCAGGTCGTCGCGGACGGCGGGGCCGGCGGGCAGGCTCTCGGCGAGGAAGTAGGCGCCCTTGGACGTGCCGCCGCGCATCAGCATGCAGCGGACCTCCGCGGGCCCGGTCATGACTCGCCCTCCGCGTGCCCCGTGCACTCCTCGTGCGTCCGGTACTCGACTCCAAGCCGCTGGAGCGTCTCCCTCAGCCCGTAACGGTCCAGGCCGAGTTGGCCCCCCAGGAAGGCGGAACGGGCCGCGGCCTCCTTCCGCTCGCGGGCTTCGGACGCCTCGGCCGTCCGCCGGGCCCGCTCGCGCGGGACGACCACCACGCCGTCGTCGTCGGCGACGATCACATCACCGGGCCGGACCACCTGCCCGCCGATCACGACGGGTACGTTGACGCTGCCGCCGGTCGCCTTGACCGTGCCCTGAGGGCTGACTGCGGCGGACCAGGCGGGGAATCCCATTGCGCGCAGTTCGGCGGTGTCCCGGATGCCGGTGTTCATGACGACGCCGCGCACGCCGCGCCGTGCGAGTGCCGTGGCGAACAATTCGCCGAACAGACCGTCCGCGCAGGGCGAGGTGGTGGTGACGACGAGGACGTCACCCTCCCCGCACTGCTCGACTGCCGCGTGGATCATCAGGTTGTCGCCGGGCCAGCACAGCACCGTGACGGCGGTGCCCGCTACGCGTATGTCCTGCTGGATCGGGCGCAGATGCGTGCCGAGGAAGCCGGTGCGGCCCATCGCCTCGCCGACTGTGGCGGTGCCGTAGCCGGCGAGTGCCTCGACATCCTTCGCCTCGGCCTTGGGTGGACGGGTGACGATGACGCCGGGCATCAGGCGAGCTCCTTCGCGATCTGCGGGTAGGGCCGCATGTACGCCTCGGCCATGGTCCGGTGGGCAAGGCCCAGATTGGGGCCCGCGTTCCGCCTGAGCTGCACGCCGCGGCGCACGGCGAGATCGGTGTAGTACTCCCACAGATGCTGCTGGGCGCCCAGGCACTCCATCGCCCTGCGCTTGGCGTCCCAGACCTCGGTGATGTCGAGGAGGACCTCGGGCTTGAACCCGCTCATCTCGGGCTGGTGCGGCTCGAAGTAGAAGACGGGCGGGGCGCCGATGATCTCTCCGGTCCCCGGGTAGCCGATGGCCTGTGCGAGGACGCGGGCCTCCAGCGCCATGCGGTTGGCGGCCGGGTGGTCGCCGTTGTACGGGTCCTCGACCGGGTGCGTCAGGACGACGTCCGGCTGGGTCTGGCGGAAGACGGTTACCAACTGGTCGGTCAGCTCGGCGGTGGCCACCAGCGGGTAGTCGCCGGCGTCGAAGAAGCGGACCTCCGCGCCGAGTTCGGCGGCCGCGCGTTCCGCCTCGTCGCGGCGTAGCGCCTTGATCTCGTCGAGTTTCCTGCCCTCGCGCCAGGCCTTCGCGGACTCGCCGCGCTCGCCGAACGTGAGGCAGGCGATCGTGACCTTCTCGCCCCGGGAGGCGGCGAGGGCGATGGCTCCGCCGGCCCGCCACACGAAGTCACCGGCGTGCGCGGTGACGACGAGGGTCGATCGTGGCGAGGTGACGGCGGGTGCGCCGTTGCCGTGGGTCATGCTGCATCTCCTTGGTGACAGGTGTGCCCCGCCCCAGGAGCGCCTTCAGTCGGCGCGCAGGGCGTCGATCACGCTGCTGAGGTGGGCGCGAACGGCCTCTTCGGCCGCTTGCGGGTCCCTGGCCCTGATCGCTTCGATCATGGCCAGGTGCTCACTCAGGGACTGCTGCGGGCGGCCTCGACGCAGCGCCAACTGGAAGCGGTGGCGTACCAGTTGGGCGTTGAGACGTTCCAGGAGACCGACGGCCGTGCGCTGGCCGGAGATGTCCCGGATCCGGGCGTGCAGGTCGTGATTGAGCTCGGAGTAGGAGAGCGGATCGCCGTCGGCGACCGCTTTCGACAAAGCCCTGCCGAGGTCGGCCAGCTCGTCGAGCTGTGCGTCGGTCGCGGCCTCGGCGGCCTTGACAGCGCACAGCCCTTCGAGAGCCATCCGGCACTCCGTGATCTCCACGGCCTCCTCGACCGTGACCACCCGCACCCGTGACCCGCGATTGCGGATCCGCTCGACCAGCCCCTCGGAGGCGAGGTCGAGCAGTGCCGCCCGGATGCTCGCGCGGGTGACGTCGTACTGCTCGGCGAGTTCGTTCTCCACCAGGCGCTGCGCCGGTGCCATGTCGCCCTGCAGGATCGCCCGCCGCAACCGCTCCAACGCGTACTGCTTGGCCTGCTCTCCGGAACCTGTACGGGCTTCCTTCGGCATCTGCCCTCCCTGAGTGAGTGCCTGTCGACGCTAACTCTAGGCGAACATTATTGTCAACGATTTTGTTCTCACTTCGTTGTTCGTCACTCAAGACAGCCGCCGTGCCGGGCATCAGTTGCGGCCTCCGCCGCGTCGCTGCGTCCTCGCACAGCGGCAGGGTCGCCGCGATGTGCGGATCTTCGCGGCGCGCGGCGCGAGGACCACGAGCCGCAGTTCCCTCAGGTCGAGGTCGGCGAGGCACAGCAGAGCGAGTACCGGCACGACAGCCCGCTCGTTCCTGCGCACATGGGTCCGGTGGCGGTGCCGGTGGTGGTGCCGCCTGACCCTGCTTCCTGCGACCGGTCCGACACCGTCGATGGCCTCATCGACCAGCCGATTCGCCGGCTTGGCACCGTCACCGAGCCTCCCGGCCGATGGACCGGACTGCCCCGAGCCCGCGACACGGGGAGAAACGGTGGCCCGCACATCGACAGGCCACGGAGCCGACCGCGGAGGGTCACCACCGTGGGCGGGCGCGGTTTGCCGAGTACGGCCCGCCCGACCCCCTGCCACCCTCCGTCTTGCTGTACCCAGAGGCTGCGGACGGGTCGGGCGCGATCCGCCGGCGCCGGAAGTTCTTCGACCTGGAGAAGTGCCATGTCCGACCCCAAGCCGCAGAGCCGGTCATCGGCTTCACGGTGCCTGGCCGGTCTGCCCGTGGCGGCCGAAGAAGGGCTATCCGTGGCGGCCGGGGGTGAGCGGATCTCCGGCCGAGTGGACAACCTGGGCTATCCAGGCCATGGCCTCGGGCACGTCGTAGTTGCCGGCGTGCGGCTGGTTCCAGGCGAGCTGGTAATCGAGGTTGTCGACCTGCTTGTCCGCGGCGAGTGCCCGGTCGAGGTTGACCGAAACGGTGAACGCGGTGTCCCGGTCTCGGGTGCCGTGGCGGACGTACCAGTTGGGGGCGGTGTCTGCGGTGGTGCCGATGAAGTCCATCGGGTTGATCAGGTGGACCTGGTCGTCGACCGTGGTGGTCCTTTTCGCCGTGTACTGGTCCCAGGTCAGGCCGGTGTCGTCGAGGCCGCTGCCGTCGCCGGCGACGTCGTTGTGGTTCCAGCTGTGCTCGGTGTAGTTCATGTACTTCTGGGTCGGAGGGCCGAACAGGTCGGTCTCGGTGCCGCTGGTGGTGTTTCCGTTGACGCCCACGGCGTCGAAGGCGGGGCTCGTCTTGAGCGTGGCCTGGGTGGCGACGAAGACGAGGTACTTCACCATGTCGACGGAGCGCACCTTGCGGGTGGTGGTGTCGACGTCGATCCAGTCGTTGACGTACGACTTGGTGGTGGGCGGCGCCCCGGGGCCGCCGGAGGTGATCTCGAAGGTGCCGCCCAGCGGCGGGATGGTGTGGGCGGGGTCGGCCTTCAGATAGGTCTCCGCGGAGCGGATGACCTCATTCCTGATGGTGTCGAGCATGGTGGCCGCGGTAAGCGGTGTGCCGTCGGGGTTGCGCAGCCCGAGGCTTCTTTCGTAGGCCGCGAACTGTGCCGCGATCGCAGAGGCGTCCTCGGGCGAGGGGTTCGAGCCGGTGCGATTGCGGGTGTCGAGGATGTTGTACAGCCACTCGTACGCCTTGTCGGCGTTGCCGAGGTCGGTGATCGGGCAGTACGCGTTGACGGCGAAGACGTCGTCGCGCACGGTGCTGCGCCCCTTGGCGTCGATGCCAGCGGCGCCGATCGCGGCGAGGTACGGGGTGTACTCGGCACTGTTGCCGGAGGCGCCCAGGATCGACACCAATGCACCGCCGCCGCTGGTGCCGTTGATGACGATCCGCTCCGCACTGCCGGCCATGGCGGCGTCGTTGAGGCGCAGGTAGCGCACAGCGGCCTTCGCGTCGACCACCGCGGCGGGGGCTTTGCCGGGGGCCGCGCCGTCGGCGCCGACCAGGCCGCGGCTGCGGTTGGCGATGTCGACGAAAACGTACCCGGCCTTCAGGGCCGCGCCGACATTGCTGGTCGCACTGTTGTATGAGGTGCCGGCAGTGACACTCGCCCGTAGGTAACTGGCCCTCCAGCCGCTGTTGTTCACCGCGAAGTAGACAGGCGTCCGCTGGTCGCCGAACGCACTCTCGGGGACGAACACGTTCATGCTCTGGTAGCCGCAGGCGGTGTCGGGGACCGTGGTGCCGCCGCCGGGACCGCCGGGCTGCTGGGCCGCCGCAACCGGCTTGGCGACGTAGCAGATCTCCTTGTACCACCGCACGCTCATCGGACGGCCGTCGATGGTGACGGTGATCGTCGTGTACGCGGCGGAGTCGAAGTCCAGCGCCGCGTCCTGGGGATCGGCGGCCTGGAGGCGGTGCCCGGAGGGGGCCGCGCCCGTGGCGGCCACAGCGGCGGAGGCCGGCACCGCAACCGTGGCAAGAACGAGGGAACTCGCGAGCGCCACGCCTCTCATGAAGCGGTTGCGGATCGCGCGGCGTTCCACCCCCGTACCCGCCGGGTGAGTAAGTGCATCACGTCCGTATGACACAGAAAGCCTCTTCATGAGTCTCCCTCATCGAGCACCGAGTGCTTCGCTCAAGGCCCCGGGATCGAGGCGTGACGCACGCTATAGGATTGTTAACAATACGCACAACAATTTCGCAGACATTCTTTTTGCTGTCGCGAGGCTCAGGAGCCGGGTGGCGAGGTCTCCGGCTTCGGCCCTGTCACCGGCACGCTGGTGGGCATTCCCAGGATCCGCTCCCTGCCCACGTGGACGACGCCCCTGAGCGTGGCATCTACACCAAGGACGCCGATGGAGACCGCGAACCGCACGTGCTCGATCGCTGTGCGACGGCCGACGAGGCGAGCGTCGACGCCGGGCTTCAGCCAGGGCGCCCAGTCGGCGAGATGGCCGCCGAGGATGGCCTCACCTGCGTCGGTCACGCTGGCGACGGCCAGCGGGGCGGCGCCCAGGGCGTGTCCGGCGGAGTCCAGGACAGCGCAGGTCCGTTCGTCGCCGGCTCGCAGTCGTCGGGTCGGTTCGGCTCGCGCGGAGGCGGGCCCCCGTCCTCCCGACCCTTCGGGGATCTCCGCGGCCTGGGTCAGGGTCCGGAGGTTGACGTAGGTGTTCAGGCAGCCCCGTGATCCGCATCGGCAGAGCGGGCCGTCGAGCGACACCCGTACATGCCCGACCTCCCCGGCCATGCCGTGACTGCCATGGTGAACACGCCCGCCGATGAGCAGGCAGCCGCCTACTCCGGCGTGGGCAGTCACATGGACGACGGTGTCGGGGTGCGTGACACCCGCGGCGGCGAGGGCGTGGTGCTCCGCCGGCGCCGCCATATCGGCCTCGTTGACCAGCCCGATCGGACAGTCGACGTGCGGCGGATGCGCGGCGACCAGGCCCGCCAGGCCGGTCGCACGCCAGCCCAGGCCGATCGCGTGACCGGCCTTGCCATCGATCGCCGCCCCGGGAGCTTGACGGCCGGGTGGTGCGGGGTGGTGGCAGAACGATGAAGGAGGCATGGGCAAGTCGTGCAAGTCCTGATCGCAGGCCCAGCATTGGCCGCCGGGCGGGGCCGGCCGCCGGGAGGATGGGCGGATGAGGATCTACGGGAGTGAGCCGGGCGAGTCCGACATCGAGGTGCCGGGGCACCGGTACGCGGCGCTGATCGGCGGACCGCTGGACGGACAGCTGATCGACGTCACCGGCTGGTCCAGGCAGCAGCTGGTGGACGGCACGGCGCTCATCACCGAGCGCGGGGCGTTCGGGCCGGGCGGGCGGGCCCTGTACGAAGGGCGGCCCGGCGACCTGGACCGGCTGCACTGGATCGGCGACAGCGCCTGACCCACTGTGGCGCAGCGAGGGGCAAGCCTCGCAAGCCCGGCCGCGATCACCTCGGTCCTTTGCCGAGAGGGCGGTTGCCTCGTGTGCGCGCCCTTCGCGCCCCATCCTTCGGTGGGTCGCGGGCCCGTGAGGGGAGGCCCGTTCCGCCCGCCTCCCGTGTCATCGGGACAGTGAGCAGCGGCCGTCTCTGGGCCCAGGTGTCCAGGAGGCCTCGCGTGGGGTCGCTTGCACGAACCCGATGTGTGAGCAGGAGCCGGCGGGAGGTCTGGCCGGGGGCGGTCACGGCTTCCGCCTCAGCAGGGCGGCGACGAGACCGGGGAGCGCCCGGAGGACCGCGACGGCGTCGCCGCGGCGGGCGCGGCAGATGGCGACGATGCAGACCAGCGTGGCGCAGAGCAGGGCGACGACGAGCGCGACCGGTACGGCGGTGGCGAGCAGGGCGAGGTAGTCCACGGGCATCTCCTTGGTTGAGGGCGTGCGGGGGTAGGGCGGTGGCCGTGCGGGAGAAAAAAGGTCCCCTACCCGGCCAGCGGGCCGGAGGAAAAGTCCCCCCGCCCCGGACAGTCCGGGGTGAGAGAGGAGAGGCGTTCAGACCGACAGGCGGCCCAGTCGGGGTTCAAAGAAATCGGATGCGCGGGCTCCCGAAACCATGGTGCGGCTGGCCGGCCACCGCGAGAACGCGCTGATGTCGGCCGCGGGTGCACCGATCGCGGCGGTGACGGCCGTCAGCCGAACGTCCCGCCCACCAATGGCCTTCCCCGGGTGAGCGGTTATCGGCGGGCGGCCACAAGCACCGCGACGAGGAGGGCGGCCATGCCGACGAGGAAGCCGGCCGTGCTCAGGCCGGCCGTCAACGGGCCCATGGCACCGGGACGGACCCACACCAGGACAGCGACCCCGGCACACAGCGCGACACCCACCACGGCGGCGAGGACGGACAGGGTGGCCACCACCCACGGGGCCGTAGCCGGGGCGGGTGTGCCGGCTGGCGGCGGGTTCTGCGGAACGGTGGTCATGCGTCCGGGGTGTCCCCTTCGTGGCCTTCCGCCCGCGCGATGTATGCGTCCTTCCCCCGGCCCGTCCCGGACGTCCCTTACCGGCTGGCCCGACCTGAACCCTGGAGGTATCCCCACACCCGTTCCGGAGGCTGCCGCCATGGGCGCAGCCGACCCGCCCCGGCAGAGTGTGAGGGCATGAAGGCAACACAGAAGACCTCGCGGGCCCGCCTTGCCACCGCCGCTCTCCTCACTGCCGCCGTTGCGTCCACGGCACTCGCGCCTGGTGCTGCGGCCGCTCCCCACCCGGCGTCTGCGGACACCGCGGCCTCCGCGGACGGCTGGCTCACCTCCCGGCAGCTCCAGCGCGAAACGGCCCGCGTCCTTGCAGAGGGTGGGTTCGTCGGCATCACAGTGCGGGTGCGTGACGGCGCCCGCACAGTACACGCCCGAGCGGGCGAGGCCGAGCTGCACGCCGGCCGCCCTGTGCCGCGCGGGGCGGAGTTCAGGATCGGCAGCGTCACCAAGACGTTCGTGGCCACCGTGGTGCTGCAACTCGTCGCCGAGGGCCGCCTGTCCCTGGACGACACCGTCGAGCGCTGGCTGCCGGGTGTGGTGAGCGGCGACGGCAACAACGGCAGCCTCATCACCGTCAGGAACCTACTGCAGCACACCAGCGGCATCCACAACTACGGCCCCGAAGAAGACACCGGGAACACCGCAGCCGATTTCGAGCGGACAAGATTTGACCACTGGGACCCCGGGCAGCTGGTCGCCGGCGCGGTGCGCCACAGGCCGGACTTCCCACCCGCACCGGCCGATGCCCCCAAGCCCGACTGGAACTACTCCAACACCGGCTATGTCCTCGCCGGGATGATCATCGAGAAGGCCACCGGGCGGCCCTGGGCCGAGGAGGTACGCGACCGCATCATCCGGCCGCTCGGCCTGACCGGCACCTACGCCCCCGGCGACGACCCGTACCTGAAGCCGCCGCATGCCCATACCTACCACCTGTTCCCCGGCTCGGTCACCTGGACCGACACCACGGCCAGGAACACTTCCCAAGCGGACGCGGCCGCTGCCCTCGTCGGCACCGAACGCGACGTGGACCGCTTCTTCACCGCCCTGCTCGGCGGGCGCCTGCTGCCTCCCGCCCAGCTCGCGGAGATGCGCAGGACCGTGTCCGTCAGCGAGAACTTCCACGTGGGGTTCCCCGGCCTGCGGTACGGCCTGGGACTGATGCAGCAGCCGCTGACCTGCGGCGGCGATACCTGGGGCCACGGAGGGGACCTGGAGGGATTCACGGTGCGCACCGGCTTCACCGCAGACGGGCGCCGCTCAGTCGTCGTCGTCGCCAACGGTACCGGCGGCGAGCAGCTGCTCGCCGCCGAGCGGGCCGTCCGCGGGCTTGTGGACCGCACCCTGTGCGCCGGTGCCGAATGACGCGGCCCCAGGCACTCGGTGCCCTGCCACGCCGGCCCAGCCTGCGGGCCCGTTCTACAGCTCCATGCACCTGGCCGGGGTCGCCGTCGGCACCATCGTCTCGATCGGCACCGCCCCGCTGGCCTCGGCCCTGATCGAGCGCGTCGTGGACGGCCGTCGGCTCACACGCCGCTGGACCCTCGCCGCAGCCCTCGGCCTGTTCGGCACCGCCCTGCTGTGCGTCGCCGAGGCCGCCCTCACCACCGACGGCACGGGCCGCACCTCCATGGCCGGCACGCTGCTCGGCATCGGCCTCGGCCTCGTCGCCGCCGCGACGTACGCCCTCTACTCCTGGGCCGCGCACCGGCTCATCACCCGCCAGATCCCCTCCCGGGTGGCGATGGGCGCCGTCTTCGGACTCGGTGGACTGTTCCTCCTGCCCGTCCTCCTCGCCACGGGTGCCCCGCTCGTCGCCTCCTGGCCCAACGCCGCCGTCGGCACCTACATGGCGCTCGTCCCCATGTTCGCCGGCTACGTCCTCTTCGGCTGGGGCCTCGCCCACGTACCCGCCAGCACCGCCACCACCCTGTCCCTGCTCGAACCGGCCGTCGCGGCCGTCCTCGCCGTCCTGGTCGTCGGCGAACGCCTCCTCGCCACCGGCTGGATGGGCATTGCCCTCGTCATCGCCTGCCTCGCCGTCCTCACAACCCCCACTCCTACCCACCGCCGCCCGCGCGAACAGCTGCGGAACCCTGAGCACCACGACAGCGAGACCGGAGCGGCCAGCATTGCGCCACGCTGATTGAGCACGCGGTCAGTCCCACCTGCCACCCTGACCCCCTGCAGCACCCACCGCGTCAGCTACCACCGCCTACCCCCATTGCCGCGGAATGCGTGGGCAGAGCACGGTTGGTACCGGCTCCGGACGTCCGAAAACGTGGTAGCCCACACGGTGACCCCCCGCGCTTCCGATTGACGTCCGGCTCGGCGCGGGCCGGGCCCTCCGAGGCCTCACCTCGCCAACCGGTGCTTCAGCCCCGGGCCGGCTGCCGTCTACGTGCGGTGCCGCGGACGGCCCGAGGCCTTCTTCGCGGGGGTCTTCGCCACAGAGGTCTTCTTGGCGGGGCCGGTCCTTCTCTCCGGAGTCGGGGATTCCGTCGCCGCCTTCCTGCCACGGCTCGCCCTCTTCGCGGGAGCCGTGCGACGGGGCCTGTCCGGCTCGGTGGACGCGTGCTCCGGAGCTCGGCGCCGACGGCGGGCGGCCGGGCGCTCGGATTCCTCCCCCGCGTCGTCCTGCTCCCCTTCGTCCCGCGTGCTCCCGTCGACCGCGCCACCGGCGCCCTCGCCGGCCTCCTGCACCGCGTCCGCAGCGCTCCGGCCCACGTCTTCGACGGCGTCGCCCGCTCCGGCGCCGATGCCTTCCACCGCCCTGCCCGCGCCCCCGCCCACGGACTCGACCGCGGTCCCCGCTCCCCGGCCGACCTCGCTCACGGCCGCGCCGGCGCCCTTGCCCAGTTCTCCCGCGGCCCGGCCGGTGCCGGCCCCGACGTCCTCGACCGCCGCACCCACGCCGCGGGTCAGCTGCTCGAGGATCTGGGGGTTGCGATCCACCGTGGCCAGCAGCCGGGTGACGACGGCGGCGATGTGGTGGAGCCGGACCTTGAGCTGCGCCTGGACGTCCACACCCTCGATGCCCAGCTGGACCCGCCCGAGCCGCACGTCCGCCCCGACGTTCAGCTTGAGGAGGTCCAGCACCTCGGCCTGCAGGGAGACGTGGGCCTCGAGGTCGTCCACCTCCAGGTCCAGCTTGTCCACATGGAGGGCAGGGACGTCCAGGAAGACATCTGACGGCCCCTCATCAGGACCGTCGTCCTCCGGGACCACGATCTCGGCGTCCGGGTCCCGGCCCTCTCGGCCGGCCTTGTCGGAGCTGGGCATGCTGGCGCACATCCTCGATAGGTTCCCCGAGCAGGATCCTCTCGTCCAAGTGTCGGCCGGGCGAAACCATGACGCAATCGCCGGTGCCCCGCGCCGGACGGCCCGCGCGGTCCGCCCCCACCGGCCCGGTACGAGGGGTGGGGGGAGGACCGCGCGGGGATCACGGCCGGGTCCCTAGTCGTAACTGAGGTCCGACGCGGAGTAGCGGCAGTACGTGCCGTCCGGACCGCTGCCCGTCTCCGTCGGCTTGTCGCCGTCGCCGTCGTCGTTTCCGGTGTAGCGGATGCACGGCTTGATCTTCTTGCTGCTGCCGCCGTGGATGCGCACCGAACGCGGTGCGGCCGTGTCCCCGTAGTTGGTGTTGATACCGACCAGGGACTTGCCCGGCGCCGTGATGTCGACGTCGTTCACGATGATGTCGCGCTTGTACTGCTTGGAGCAGTTGGCGCAGGACCGGACGAGCTTGCCGAAGTCCGCGACCTGGAACGGGGGTGGTTGCACGACCGGTCGGGCCGGTACGCACAGTATCTGCAGTGCAGGACCGCGACCGCGGCCGTGCCGTGCCCGCCGGGGCTCAGGCCCCGCTCGCGCAGCTGCCTGCGGGTGACCAGCCCTTCGGGACGATCGTGCCGGTCGAACTCCTCGATCGTCGCGGAGCTGCGCGGCGCCCTTCCGCGCGATGCCGGGCACGCGTGGTGGACTCCGTCGCCCTTGAGGCGACAGTCGCGCAGGATCTTCCAGGTCTTCATTCGGGCGAAGGCGTGCTCGACACGGGCACGGACCTGCCTGTGGGACTTGTTGTGCACTTCCTTCCAAGCGGGCAGGTGTCATCGGCCGCGTGCGGACTGGCGGGCGGGGGGGTGGCCTGTTGGCGGTGAGCGGGATGGCCGCCTCCGCCGGAGCCGGGGCCCGGCCAGTCGTCGGCGCGGCCGCGGCGGTGGAGCGGGCGGCGGTCGCGGAAGGGTGTGGTCGTGCGGGGAGCGGGGGTCCGGGCGGGGTGGTGAGGGTGTGGAGGGTGGCGGCGACGAGGCGGCCGGCCATGTCGGAGGCCGGACCGGTACGCCCAGGTGCGCCGGAGGTGGCGAGGCACTCCAGGTGTGCGGCCAGGGACTCGGCGGCGTTGGTGAGGGTCTGCATGCGGGCGGCCGGGAGCGGCTGCTCGGACGTTCACGAACAGGCCGGCCTCCCTCTCCAGAGGGCGTTCTTCACGAGGGTGACGGCTTGCTGGTTCCCGGCCGGGGCGACACCGAGCTGTTCCCGGGCGGTGAGTGACCCGGTCGGTCAGGTCGGGAACCCGCGTCGGCCCGCCGCTCAGGAGCGGCAGGTTGCCTTCATCTGCGCGGCCGCGTGATGGGCCTTGCCCCAGCCGCTGGACCAGTCGTCACCCCGGTCGAGGAGCTTCACGCCGATGGTGGAGCCCTTCACCGGGAACGTACCGGCGCTGACCCACTGACCGCGCAGACCGGCCTGGTTGACGGTGAAACTGCTGTACTTCGTCGTCCGGTCGTTGGCGTCGACCAGCACGTGATACGTGGAGGGGTGCCCTCCCACGTACAGGGTCGTGTTGCTGTGCGGGATGAACACGGAGATCTGGCAGGTACGCGCTCCGGTGCCAGGCCGCCACCACCACATCACCCTGTTCTTGCCGTCCGTGGCCGTGGAACCGGACATGGGGACCGCAGCGTAACTGCCGTTGCACCCGTCACCCGTCCAGGCTCCAGTCGTCCGCGTGTACCAGCCCGCTGTGCCATCACTGAAGTAGTTGACCTGCTTGTAGCCGCCACCGGACGGGACGGGACAGCCGTGGCCCACGACCCCCGTGTACACGACGGTGGAGGCTGCCTGCGCCTGCGGTGCCTGGGACGAGGTGCCGGATTTCGGGGCGGGAGCCGGCTTGTCTGCGGTGGAGGCGGGAGCGGTACCCGTCCCCGGCTCGCCGGCCCCGCCCTTCGCCTCCTTCTCCGGGGTGTCCCCTCCCGCCGGGGAGCCGGACACCTCCGCGCCGCTGCCCGCGCCGCCGGCCTTGGGCCTCCCGTCCTGCCGGGCATCGGGTGGGGCCGCCGTGAAGGATCCGGGCGCGTCCGTGCCACCACCGCCGAGCACCGTGCCGGGTGCCTCGCTCGCACCGGGCCGGCCACCGTCCCCGTCGTCACCGACGGCGATCAGGAAGGGGATACTGACGAGCAGGACACCGGCGATCGCCGCGGCCGCCAGGAGCGCCTTGCCGGGGCGGCCCACTTCCCTGGGAGCGGGTGCGCCGGTGTCCGCGGCTGTTGCTGTGGGGCCGGGTTCCGCCCCGTCACCCTCGGCGCCGACGGCCGCCGTGGCCGGCCGCTCAACGTTCTTGGAGACCAGGGACGTTCCGACGGACGCGGCCCCGGCAGCAACTCCGGCCCCTCCGGCATCCCCGGCCCCTTCGGACTGCCCTGATTCCACAGGCTCCCCGGCCTTCGCGGTGCCCTCGGCAGCCACCGTGCCCACCCCGGGCTTCTTCGGCTGCCCAAACTCTTCGGTGCTGCCGGTACCGGCAGCCGGGACCTCGGTTCCGGCCGCCTCGCCCCTCGGTTCCGGAGAGGAGGCGGGTAGGGATCCGGCCGCAGGATCCCGCTCGCCGGACTCCGGGACAGGAACTTGTTCCGGATGGCCGGCGCCACACCCCTGCACGGCCCGGTCCTTCTGCTCGGCCGCCGCCTCTTCGTGCTGGGGCATGGTGATGGGCTCCTCTGCGTGACAACTGACGGGGACGGCATCGCGCGGCCGGCAGAGCCACGGAGCGCGGTCCGCGACAGTCCCCGCCCCCCTGAACCTCGCAGCGGGCGCAGCCGAAAACAGCACGCCGGCGGTCTCCCGCCGTCCGCACCCATACCCCCCACGGGCACGGGGGGTGATGCCTTCGAGGCCTGCGGCCGGCGGACACGAGGCAAACCGTATCGTGTGCCTGTTCAAGGGTGATCGATCGGCCTCCCGAAGGCACAACGAGAATGAACAGACCCTGCGGGAGACACGCCTGACGGTGCCTCTGGTAAGAGGCCGCCGGTCAGCCCGGCCGGCATCCTGTTCCTTCCCGAGGGCAGACCAAGGACACGGCCCGAGGAGCAGGGCGCGTACGCACAACGGCCCACCACCCCGCCGCCCGACACCATGCGCGAGGCGGCCCAAGACGCGCGCCCTGTGAGTGGCGCTCCGGGGCGGAGGAGGGAAGCACGTGCGTATTGCATGGACCCCGTCAGGAGCTGTCTTTCAACCTCCCCTCGGCACAGCACCATCACCCTTGTGCGGAGGAACGAACGGCCGGCAGCGGTCATGTCCCTTGTTGTGGTGGGTGATCACTCAGTTGTGCCGGGCGGGAGGTCTGTTGGGCCGCCAGAAGGGTTCCTGATTTTGTTCACGGCTTGTGGTTCTGGCTCAACTTCTGTGATGTGAGCGGTCACGCCGGTCGCTGGACGAAGCCGTGTCCGGCGTTTCCCAGGTCAGGCCGGTGGAGCAGGCTCCTGGAAGAGACACTCGCTCTCCGCACCACAGAAGTTGAGCCGGAACCCGGCTTGTGAAGTCAGTCATTCACCGGTTTGGAAGGCGCCCGGTCGGCGCCGAGGTCGATGTTCACGAGAAACGGTTCTGGCTCAGATTCCGTGATCTGGTTACCGAGCGTTCGGGTGCCCATGAAGTTGAGCTCGGAGCGAGTGGGCTATTTGGTCTGCCCGGTCAGCCGTTACCCGCTCCTGTTCCGGTCGCCGAAGCAGCTCGAAAATGCCCGGTCCACGATGCTCTGGTTGTAGATCTGCCATGCGCGGAACGATATGGAAGTGCACGTGCGCGAAGCCTTCGGCTTCGGCAAATTGGATGACGTAGGTCTTGGCGCAACCAGTCAGGCTCTGGAGAGCCTGGGAAAGCTTGACCTGCCACATTCCAAGGGCAGATGCCTCAGCGTCGGTGAGGTCATGAACCGCGGCAACGTGGCGCCGAGGCAGCAGCACCAGCCAGCCGGGCACTGCGGTGTTGAAGGCGTGGGCCACCCGCCAGTGCTGGTCATGTACCACGCACTCGCGTGGTGGGAGGTTGTCGAAATCTGCTTCTGGCTCGGTCGATGACGAGGAGCAGCGTTTCTCTGGCAGTTCGGGAGGCGTTTCCCGCGTCGAATATCGATGGCTTCGGACAGCAGCTCGGTGTCGACCGGCAAGCCGCCGTCTGCCGCCCCTCCGAGGCCCGGGACAAAAGCGCTGGCTACGGGCGCAGGTGGCGGCCGTCGTCTCGCCGTTGCCGAGTGCCGGTGGGTGCCTCCCGTTCTCGGCGACGTCGAGATCCGGGCTCAGCGAGCGCCTCCCGAGGCCGTCGACAACTGCTGTCGTGTGACGTCGACAAAGCCACTGCTTCCTTGCTGCATGTGTAGCAGTCGGGAGTCGTCATGAACTGAGATCGTAGAACTGCCCCTCTGCGAAACACCTGTCGGCCTCAGTCACCAGTCACGGCGAGCGCCGCTACGACAAGGTCCTCCACCCGCTGGACCTCCGCCGGCAGGGCTGATCACCGCCTTTCATGCGTGCTTCGCGCCGGCCGCCCGCTCCGGCCCCTCACCGCTCGCCCGGGGGCACGCTCATCGCCAGGAGCGCGGTGTCGTCGTCGAGTCCCTCGCCGAACGAGTCCAGCAGTGCGGTGAGCGCCCTGACGGCACAGGGTGCCGAGGTGGGTGCGAGGGACCGCAAGAAGTCCAGGAGTGCTTCGTCGCCGTAGCGTTCACCCCGGTTCCGGGTACGGGCCTCGGTCAGTCCGTCGGTGTAGAGCAGCAGGGTGTCACCGGGACGCAGGTTCAGGGTGGCGGTGGTGAACTGCGCGTCCGGTACGACCCCGACCAGCTGGCCGCCCGGGGTGGGCAGGTAGTCGGCGCTGCCGTCGGCCCGGAGCAGCGCGGCGGGAGGGTGGCCGCCGCCGGCCAGGACGACATGGAATCCGACGTCGTTCTCCTCGGGTGTGAGCAGGCCGAAGATCACGGTGCAGAAGAGCGGTTCGTCCTCCTGGACCTGGTGGTTGAGCGCGGTGTTGAGGTTGGCCAGAACCTTGACCGGTACGGAATCGGAGACCGCCGCGGCTCGCAGGGTGTACCGCGCCAACGACGTCACCACGGCCGCGTCCGCGCCCTTGCCGCGCACGTCCCCCATGAAGAACCCCCAGCCTCCGGCGGTGAGCGGGAACAGATCGTAGAAGTCCCCGCCCACCTCGTCGGAGGATGCGAAGTGGTAGTGCGCGGCGGCCTCCATGCCCGGGACCGGTTCGATGGCCGGCGGGATCAGGGTGCGCTGCAGGGTGGTGGCGAGGCGTTGCAGGCGTTCGCGGTCGTGCTCGGCATCCTGCCGGGCCCGCAGGAGTTCGCGCTCGTAGGTACGCCTGTCCCGGGCGTCGAGGAGGGTGGTGCGGATCAGCAGCGGTTCGCCGTCTTCGTCCTGCTTGACGGTGGAGGTGACCAGGACGGGCAGTTGGGTGCCGTCCGCGGCCTTGAGTTCCAGGGCGACGCCGTTGACCTCGCCCTGCATCCGCAGCAGTGGTGCGAGGTGCGTCTCGTTGTACAGCCTGCCGCCGATGGTCAGCAGGTCGGAGAAGTGCCTGTGGCCCACCAGGTCCTCACGACGGTGGCCGAGCCATTTCAGGAGCGTTCCGTTGACCTTGGCGATCCGCCCGTCCATCAGTGTGGAGAGGTAGCCGCACGGCGCGTTCTCGTACAGGTCCTCCGCACTGTCCTCCAGCAGAGCGGAGAACACCGGGGAATCCTGGTCACGGTCCTCCGTCGGCCACGATCCGTCGGTCCCGTCGCCGGCCGGGTGCACGGTCACGGCCCCTGCACGAAGGCGATGATCGCCTCGGCAGTCTCCTCGGGGGCGCTCAGCTGGGGGCAGTGGCCCGTCGAGTCCAGAGTGACCAGCTCGCTGCCGGGGATCTGCGCGTGGACGAAGGCGCCCACCTCACGTGGGGCGATCGTGTCGCGCGCGCTCTCAGCGATGAGCGTCGGAACGGTCACCTTGGGGAGATCCGCCCGGTTGTCGGACAGGAAGGTGGCTCTCGCGAAGACCCGGGCGATCTCGGGGTCCGTTCGGCAGAAGCTGTTGGTCAGCTCCTCCCCCAGTTCGGGGCGCTCCGGGTTTCCCATGATCACCGGTGCCATGGTCGCCGACCAGCCCAAATAGTTGCTGTCCAGTGACTCGAGCAGTTCGTCGATGTCCTGCTCGCTGAATCCGCCCCGGTAGTTGCCGTCGTCGATGTACGACGGCGAGGGGGTGAGGAGGACCAGTTTCTCGAAGAGGGCGGGCTCCTGCACGGCGGCGAGCACACCGATCATGGAGCTGACCGAATGTCCGACGAAGGTCACGGGCCCGAGGCCGAGCTCCTGGCAGATGCCGATAACGTCCTGCGCATAGCCGTCCAGGGTGGAGTACCGCTCGGGGCTCCAGGCCGACGTATCGGAACGCCCCGCCCCCACATGATCGAACAGGATCACCTGGAAGCGCTCCTCCAGCGCGGGTGCGACGAGACGCCAGAGATTCTGATCGCAGCCGAAACCGTGGGCGAGCATCACCACCGGGCCGCTCTCCCGGCCTGTCACCCGTACCCGGTTTCTCTTGCGCACGTCCACATGGACATCCTGACACCCTTTGCACCTCACGGCCTGGCCTGCCGGGCGGCCGCCGCCCACCAGCGCGGATCTTCGGCACACCGGACGGCCGCGGAGTGTTCTGGTTCGCGGGCGACCTGCGGTTCGGAGGGCTGATGTCCGTCCCGGGCGGAGACCCCCTCTGGTGGGCTCACCCCGTACCGACCCCACCGACGCTCGCATCCACCGGCCGCAGGCAGGAAACTCTTGAAGAAGCCGTTATCCGCCAAGCCGTCGGCTTCGCTTTCGAGGAATGGCTGCAGGAGGTGAAAAGCCTCCACGTACGTCGGCTCCATCCGCAGCACCGGCCAGGACCGGCAGCGGAAGCCTGTCAGTGTGGAGAGCAGAGGCATCCAGTCCATGCGCCGCATGCTGTCTGAACCATCGCTGCGACACCAGTGGCCCTCGTCGGGCCGGGCGGGCCCTTTACGAGGGGCAGTCCGGCGACACGGACCTGCTGCGCTGGTCCGCGACACCTCTGACACCACATCGCGGAGCAACGCCGGTTCTGCCGACGCAAGGGCGGGCGGCTGCCGCCGCAATCACCGGAGCGGCCCTGGACGAACGGTCGCCTTGGCCTGCGTCGGAATTTCTGGGGGCGCCGGTGTCCGCATATGCGGTCATGCAGCGGTATCGAGGCGAGGCTCTCGCCCGTGGCGAGGTCCGTGCCGGCTCCCCGGCTGGACCGACGCTCAGCGCCGAGTACTTCCGGACAGGCAAGCCTCTGCCCGTCACGCAACTGCATGCTCTGGAAAACCCTTCCCACCGAACGAGCCGTACCGGCCGCGCCTCAGGGCTGAACCCCTGCACCGGGAACCTGTGTCTGCGCATCGCATGATGGAGGACGGCACCCCTGGCGAGTGCTGTCCTCCACAGTGCGATGTCTTTCCCCAGGGCCGTTGCCGCGATCCCGATCGGTGGTGGTCGCCTTCGATCGCAGCCGGTCTGGACCTGCTGGCACGGGAGAGTCATTCGCGCCGCTGGCCTGGCGTGCTGGGCAGGCGGCCGGGCAACTCACCACGGCCGCCTGCTCATAGCGGGGGATTCACCGGGGCTGAACCTGGCGGGCCCGCCGTCGGCCGGCCCGCCAGGCAGTCGATGGTGACGTCCTGGGCATCGCGGGTGAGCACCGTTCTGGCCGGTGATCAGCAGGCGTCGTATTTCCAGGCGTCGCCCTCCCATGTCCAGGGCTGTGCCTTCTTGTCGAACTTCGGCAAGCCGGTCACCTTGTACGAGACCCGAGCCGTTTCCCCCGACACGTTCGCGCCGATGTCCTCCGCCTCATGGTCCGGGCCGTAATCCTTCGCGGCCTGGCCGATCACGGCGCGGTACGCCTCAGGCGTGATCTCGGCCCGGCAGCGCTCGGACAGGATGCCGTAGGCGGTATCGGCGTCGCCTTCGAAGTACGCCTTGGTGTAAGCCGTCACAGCCTCGCTCAGTACAGCGGCATCATCGCGGGGCGGCTCGGCACTCCCCTCGGCGGAAGGGCTGCCGGCCGACGAGGAAGGCTTGTCCTCGGCGGTGTCGCCGTCGCGCGAGGCGCAGGCGGTAAGTGTGGCGAGCAGCAGAGCAGCAGTCGTGAGCGTGACGGTGACGCGGGTGTACATGAATCCCCCGGGACGGTGCGGTCAGTGGGGGCATGCTGACACACGGGGCGGCAAGGTCCGCCCGTACGGGGCCTCGCTGACGTCGGCGGTGAAGGCCGCCGTGCGGGTCAGGGTGAGGGGTGGCGGGGGTGGGAATGGCGACGGCTATTCGGGCTGTGTGACGGTCAGCCCCCATCGGATGCTTTCGTCCGATGCGTCGATCCCCACGGTGAAGGATCCTGCCTTCACGACGCCGGCGTCCATGGTCACCGAGCCCACTCCCACACTGCCGGAGGGGCAGTCCACCGTGAAGGCCGCCACGTGCGACTGCTGCCGCATCGTCACCTGCACGCTGCCGCCCCCCTCACAGGCCACCGTGAGAATGGTGGGCAACTTCTCCCACGCACCCCCTGAAGCAACACCACCGTCTCCGGTCATCTCCCCCACCCACACCAGGCCCTCCGGCCCCGGGTGAGGCAGCAGGGCCCCGGTTGCTGCCGCAGCAGGCGCAGCCCCCATCCCTGCCAGTCCACACACCGTCATCATCGCGATGGCAACAGCCCTTTGCACACGCGTCATATCTGCTCCTTGGTCAATGGTCACCGGGACCGGCAGTATCGCGCGGAGGGGAACCTGCGCACACGAGTATGCGTACTCATGACAACCGCTGCTACAGGCGGCAGCTGCGCCCAGGGGCGCCCCTTCGCAGGAGATGAACTCCGGAACCGACACGCGGCACCACATTCTCGGACCACGGTGCGGGAATCGATCCTGGTGCTCCGGACGACGCGCATGGGGACTGACCCGCCCGGCTGCTACGGGCCAACCTGGTTGTGACATGCGCCAGCCTCGGTCGTAGTGCGTCCCGTCCCGTAACGGGGGCCTGTCCCACACGCTCCGTACCGGCACGGGCTGAGACCGGGGCTGGTTCGTCCGGGCAAAGCAAGAGGCTTTCGCTCTCACACGCCGGCGCCGGACGGTCACTGCCGAGGTACCCGGGTTCCTTCTGCCCTCGCTTCTTGGACACAAGGCCGAGTGCCTGTCACCGGAGGGTGAGTCCCCTGTCGAGCTTCGGTGCGGCGTTCTCGTCGCCCCCCTTTCGGTCACCTGCCAGTGGTGCGGCTCGTCACGCCGGCGGGGCAAGTCGGCTGGGAGAGCACCGTCTTCGTAATCTTCTTCGCAAGGTCGGTGTCCCCACATCGAGATCATCACGGCATGGGGTGAGTCACCACCCCGCGTGGATGGCATGGCAGGATCGCGGTCATGTCCCTCAGCGTTCCCCGTCTACGGATCGGTTCGACCGAGATCATCGCCCTCGCCGACGGCGAGGGCCCGTTCTTCTCCCCGCGCGCCGAGGCCTTCCCCGATGCCACGGCCGCACAGTGGGCCGGAGCCGACCGCTACGACCCGGGCGCAGTCGACGCCGAGGGCCGCTGGCGGCTCCAGTTCCGCGCGTACGCGATCCGCGGCGACAAGGGTCTCACCGTCGTGGACGCCGGAATCGGTCCGGCGGACAGCCCGGCCGGCTCGTGGGCGCCCGTGCCCGGTGCGCTCCCCGAGTCGCTCGCCGCCGCAGGCATCGACCCGGCCGAAGTCGACACCGTGGTGCTCACACATCTGCACACCGACCACGTCGGGTGGGCGGTCGTGACCGAGCCGGTCGTCCCGTCAGCGGGCGGCGCGGTGGACGGCAACGCTTCGACCGCCGGCCGCCGCCCCTATTTTCCGAATGCCGAATACCTGCTCCAGCAGGCCGAGTTCGACGCCATCGACACGCTCAACCCGCAGCTTCGTGAGACCCTCACCGACCCGCTCGCGGCCGCCGGCCGGCTCCGGCTCCTCGACGGGGACACACCGCTGCGCGCCGGGCGCGCGGTCGCCACGCCCGGTCACACGCCCGGGCACCAGAGCGTGCTGGTCGCCGACGGGCGCGAGCTGGCGCTCGTCACCGGCGACCTCCTGGTGCACGCACTCCAGTTGCTCCACCCCGAGCTCGCCTACGCGCACGAGGCCAGCCCTGAGGCGGCCAGGCACTCGAGGGAGCGCATGCTCGGCCGCGGAACCGCCACCAGGCTGCACCTGGCGACGCCGCATCTGACGGAGCCGTTCCTCTCTGTGTGATCGCGGCGGTCCGGGGCCTGTCAGGCCGCGAGGGCATGCAGACGCTCCTATTGCTCGGGCCGTCTCGTCGTCGACGGGACTGAAGACCATGAGGCGGCAGCCGCTTCCGGACTGGAACTGCATCCGGTCCGCGTGCAGGCGCAGCACGCCGGCCTCAAGATTGCGGAAGATCCTGACGTCCCTGACCTTGTCGGTGACGTTGCGCCGACCCCATATCCCGGCCTGGACTCCTGTCGCTGACCCAGGTGCAAACCAGCGCTCCGGACTCCGCGACTGCGGCTTTCTGCGGCTGGCGGGGCACGGTCCTGGCATTGTCGAGGTACCCGTACACCGTCGAGCGCGGCACGCCGAGCAGGTCGGCGATCTGCGGACGTTCTTCTCGCGTCCGGGCCGAGGCGCCGTTGCCTGCCGGGGGTGTTCAGTTCGTCCGGGTGAAGGTGAAGGCGCGGGGTGCGGTTCCGTCGGGTGCGGCCATTTCCACGTGCATGCTCCCGTTGTCGGGGCGGGTCATGGTGCGGCTCGGGGTCTGTGTGCAGAAGCCTTCGGGTTCGGACGCGGTGACGGTCTCCGGGCCGAAGGCCAGTGTGTCGCCGGCTGAAGCGAGGACGGAGAAGCCCTCGCAGTGGTGGGCGTCTCCGTCCCACGTGAACTCGGCGCGTGCCGTGCCGGGTCCACCTTGGCGGATGGTCATGCGGACCGAGGAGGTGGGGTCGTTCCCGTCCTGGGCCCACCAGGTGCCCACGTAGGAAGCGGGCACGGCGCTTTGGGTGGAGGCTGCACGGTGCAGGGGGACGGTGATTCCGTCGGACTTCCAGGTCAGGCCTGCGTCACCGTCGCGCCGCAGGGCGATGTCGCCGGCCGGTGTGCAGAGATGGGTGGGGGTACCGGACGTCGGTCTGGGTGTGATGAGAAGGAGTGCGCCGGTGGAACGGAGGGTTCCCTCGGCCTGGCACAGGGAGGTCCGCGACAGGGTGATGACGTCGGCGATCTTCGTGCCTACGGTTCCCTTGCGGACCACGATCCTGCGAAGTGAGGGAGCGTGTTCGCCGGGCTCGGTGAATTCGCCTTCCCAGGTGCCGAAGTAATGGTCGGGAACGGTGGAGGTGCTGCGGGTCCGGACAGGTGAAGGCAAGGAGGAAGGGCCTGCCGAGGGGGTCGGTGAGGGCGTCGCGGTAGCGGTGGGCGAAGGGTTCGGGGCCGGCGACGAGCGGGGTGCCGCAGCTGCAGGGTCGGGGCTCTTCTCCTGGACGGCCTGGGGGGACTCGTGGTTGCGCATGCCGAGGGTGGTGACGACGGCTCCCGAGACCACCGCGGTGAGCGCGACAGCGGCTGCCGTCGCGAGGAGGGCGGTCCGCCACCGCGGTGACCGGTCCCTGGCGTGCGGCCCGCGGAGAGTCTCGGGCGAAACGGTCGGGGGCAGAGCCATCGCGGGGCTGGAGCTTGCCCCGACCCCGTACAGGGCCGTGCCGACGCCCGCGGTCCGGGCGCTGAGGATCCGGGCGGCGGTGTGCTGTTCGGCCAGCGCTGCGCGCGAGACGAGCAGAATCGCGGCAGTGCCGCGTGACGCCGCGGCGTACCGGGCCGGCAGAGCGGAGTCGTCACCACGGCCTCGACTGCCAGGGGTCTGTTGGGTATCCGTGGGATCGGATGCCGGCAGAAGGGCGGCTGCCTCGTCCCGTACGCGGGTCACCGCGTCGTGGACCAGGCGGACCTGGACCAGCCGGTCCTCCGCCTCGCGAAGGTCACCCGCCGCCTGGATGCTCTGCGCAGCGGTCAGTGGCACCGGACCTGTCACGGTGGACGAGCCGGAAGGTGTGACCTGCATCTGAAGACCGGCGATGACGCCGAGAAGGATGTGGATGAGCCGCTCGGCATCCTGCGCACTCGCCGTGGCCTGGCCCACGGCCTGCTCCGGAGTCACCCCCTGACCGGCAGGGTCCCGCTCCGCGGGGGCGGCGGGCTGCTGTGCGGCCACGGCCTCGGCGTGCAGGCGTCGTGCCCTTTCCAGGAGTTCGGTGCGGGAGCGCTCGTCTCTGACCGTGTCGAGCACCAGGCTCTCGAGCAGGTGCAGGTGGACCGTCTTCGTACCCGATCGGTACTCGCCCCAGAGGGTCTTGCCGCCCGCGTAGCGGTCGGCGAGCTCGCGGACCGTGAGGTTCTTCGTCAGATTCCGCAGGAACAGGGCCAGCGCGTTGGCCTGCTCAGACTGCCCCTTGGGCCCGCCCTGCGGACGCCCGGCCTTCACCACTGTGGATCCCCCGTTAGTTGTCCGCGTTGTCCACCGCTTCCACAGCGCCCCATCTGCGCTTACGCATAACGGCAGTTGAGGACAATCAGACCAGGTCACACCGTGAGAGCTCCAGCACTTCCCGGCCAAACCCTGGAGCATCCCGTGACCCGTACGTTCGTGGGGGGCCGCGCCCGGTCCCGCACCGGCAGAACACCGACCGTTTTGCGGCGCGTGGGTGTTGTGCTGGCCGGTGCGCTGACCGCCGGCATCCTCTCCTCGTTCCCCGCCCTGGCCGAAGAAGGCGCTGCGGCAGCCGGTGCCCCGGTCGCGCTGGGCTCGGTAGCCGCGACCGGCGACGACCAGCTCTTCGCTCTCGCCGCGGACCACTCCGCCGTCTACCGGTACAACGGGCAGGGCACCGACTGGACCAAGGTCGGCGGACCCGCCGAGACCCTCCACGCGGGAGGCGCCGGACTCTTCGCCACCGCCCGGGACTCCGGCAAGGTCTTCAAGTACGACGGCTCCCCCGAAGCCTGGTCCCGGATCGGCGAGCCCGGTGCGGACTTCGCCGTCACCGACGACCGCCTCTACGCGCTGAACCCCGACCGCACCGCCGTCTACGAATGGTCCGGCCAGGGCACGCAGTGGGCGAAGGTCGGGGGGCCGGCCAAGGATCTCGACGCGGGCGGCGCCGGGCTCTTCGCGACCGCCCCCGACGACAAGATCTTCAAGTACGACGGCACCCCCGAAGCCTGGTCCCGGATCGGCGAGCCCGGTGCGGACTTCGCCGTCACCGGGAACCGCCTCTACGGCATTGCCGCCGACCGCACGGCCGTCTTCGAGTGGTCCGGGCAGGGCACTGACTGGAGCCGGGTCGGCGGACCCGCCCAGGACCTGTACGCCGGTGGCGCCGGGCTCTTCGCGACCGACCGGACAACCGGGCAGCTCAACAGGTACGACGGGCAGCCCGGCTCCTGGACCAAGACCGGCGAACCTGGTGCCGGGTTCACGGTCAGCGACACCCGCCTCTACGGCCTCTCCCCCAACCGGACCACAGTCCTCCGATGGACGGGCACCGGCACCGACTGGACTCCCCTCGGCGCACCCGCGACCGCCCCGCCCCCGGCACCCCCGGTACAGGAGACTCCCCCGCCCGCGCCGGCTCAGCCGCAGGAGAGCGCACCGGTCGCACCCGAGGCCCAGGAATCCGTCCCCGCACCGCCCCCGGCAGAAGCACCGCCGGACGCGGACGTCCCGGCCCCGGCCGTCCCCGGTACCGAGGGCGAACCACCGCCCCGGGACGAAGCCGGGCAGCGGGAGACGGTTCCGGCTCCGGTCCAGCCCGCGGGAGCGTCCGACACCCTGAACGAGCACACCGCCCGTATCGCCGTCACCGCCCAGGACGACCTCTACACCCTGACAGCGGACAACAGCAGCCTCTGGAAGCGCGGCAGCGACGGCTGGACGTCACTCAGCGGCCCCGCGAACGCGGTCTACGCCGGCCGCGCCGGCGTCTTCATGACCGGGCCCGACAGCAAAGAGATCCGCAAGTACAACGCGGACAACCCCGGCTGGGATCCGGTCGGCGGCTCCGCCGGGCAGTTCGCCGTCACCGGCAAGCACCTCTACCGGCTGGCCACGGACGGCATCGGGGAATGGCACGGCGACACGTGGACCAAGATCGGCGGACCCGCCAAAACCATCTACGCCGGGCGTGCGGGCTTGCCCGCCACCAACCCCGACACCGGCGACCTCTACAAGTACAACGGCAAGCCCGACAAATGGACCCGGGTCGGGGGGCCGGGCGCCCAGTTCGCCGTCGGCCACGACCACGTCTACGGCATCACCCCCGACCACAAGGCCGTCTACGAATGGTCGGGCGAAGGCACCGAGTGGACCCGGATCGGCGGGGCCGCGAAGGACATCTACGCCGGAGGAGCCGGCCTCTTCGCCACCAACCCCGACACCGGGAACATCCACAAATACAACGGGACACCCGACAACTGGACCCAGATCGGCGGGCCCGGCGCGACCTTCGCCGTCAGCGACACCCAGCTCTACGGCCTCTCCCCCGACCTCACCACCACCTACCGCTGGAACAACACCACCAACACCACTGCGGACGCCGGCACCGGTGGTGACTGGACCCGCCTCGGCGGAGCCGCCGACATCGCACAACAACAAAGGGACGAACAACTCCTCGCCGAACAATGCGGCCAGGAATGCGTCGAGGAATACCGCGAAGCGAAGAAGCTCCTCGAGACCAGCATCACCGACTGGCTCAAGGACAACGGGCTCGACATCCTGCTCGACACCTTCGGCATCGACGACATCGTCAAGTGCTCCCAGGGCGACCTGCTCAAGTGCCTCTGGGCAGTGACCGACGCCGGAAGCACCCTGCTCGGAGTCGGCGCCGTCAACAAGACAGGCAAGCTCGCCGGCGCCATCAAGAAGACCGCCAAGGAACTACCCCCGTTCCTGAAGAAGGCAGACGCAGCCAAGCAGAAGTACCGCGACCTCCGCACACTCATCGACACCGCACGCAAGATTAGGGACGACCTACCTGCCCAAGAACGGCCAGAGCAGCAGACGGTTTGCACAACCAATGGCACACCCACCGCAGCAGCGAGATCAGCCTCGTCACCCATCAGTAATGCACACAGCCGTACACCCACGAACTTCACTCCAGTTGTCACACTGGAAAAGACAACGTCCTCTTCGGCAACTTGCGGAGAAGTATTTTTCCGCACGATGAACGAGAGGCACTTCCTCGAACTAAGCACCACCCGTAACATCTCAGCCAGTGCAGAGACATGCATCTCACCCAAGCAGAGTTTCTCAGAGAATTATGATGGGAGGCTGGTGAAGTTCATCGTCAAGCCCGGCACAAGGGCCGCACTGGAGGAAATTGGCGTCCGAGATGTGTCTGCAGCGACGACGCGCATGTATCCAGACATGCCACTAATCTCCAAGCGCTGGGCGCGGAACTTCGCTTTCTTTAAGGGAGAGGAAGCAAATCTGGTCACCGTCTGTCTCGGGAAGGGGAAAGCCCTGGGTATCTTCAACACCAACATCCTGCACTTCGAGGAGATCAAGAGATGACACCCGAGCAAGAGGATCTGATCCTGTCGCTGGTGACGTACCCGGGAAGAGACCCTGAAGGAACTCCCGAGCAGGTGCTCCGTCACTTCAATGCCAAGGACGGTCACACATTGGGTCTGGATCTGCTGCGCGACGCTCTCCATCAGCGGGACAGCGTAGCCGTCGAAATGGCTCTTATCGTGGGCTTTACATTCGGTATCACATCGGACTACCTCGAGGAGCTCGTGGAACTATGTTCGGCGGACTGGCACCACAAGCACGAGGATGTCGTGTCAGCCATAGGAAAGCTGCACACACCTGACGCAGTCGATGCCCTGTATCAGGCAACTCAGTGGGTTCCGGGATACCTGGAATTCGATGACAGCCGGGCTCTCGCAACGAAAGCCGTCTGGGCCCTGGGTAAAACACCGGGCCCCGAGGCGCAGCAGGCACTCGTCCGACTCCTCACGTCCGGTGACGAGATCGTGAGGAGTGCAGCCATGGAACAGATCGCCCGCCGCAAAGAGTGAAGGAGGCCCCGGCCCGAGGCATCGGTGGCACCGAGGTCTCGGGCAGGCGGCCACAGGAATCCCCGCGTGTCCCCGGCCGAACTGCTGCGTGTCGCAGCCAAGAAGCCTCTGGGAGAGTGACCTCCTGTCCGGCGGCCCTACCCGGCCGCCGGACAGCTCACGCAAAGAGGTATCGCGCGGCAGCTGCGCGTGCATGCGGCCGCGCTGAACATCGAAATCGTCGGCGGACCCTCCGTTACGCGCAGCGCCCGTTCGCTGCCCGCCCCCGCGAACACAAGCGCCGAGTCCGTGTCCGGGTGATCCGACAGCCCGCGCAGAAACTCCAGCGCCGGCCCCGCAAGGCGCTGTGCCTCGTCCAGTACCAGCAAGCGTGGCTTGTCGTAGCGCATTGACCAGCGCCCGGTCGGCCTCCCCCGCCCCGCGCGGTAGACGCCGGCCCAGTTCAAGAGCGTCCGTCCGCGAGCACCCGGCGCAGTTCGGGGACCGTCGGGTGCACACCGACATGGACCCGGCGGACCCTGGCCGGGTGCGGCAGCTGGGACAGGGCGTATTGCAACGCGACGGTCTTGCCCTGCCGCGTCCGTCGTAGACCACCGGCTCGGAGGCGTGAAGCAGGCGGACCGGCACCGAGTAGCGGTTTCGTCCGGACACAGATCCGGCTGTAGCGGTCGACCCGCGGGGTGGAGAGCCGGCCTGTCTCGAACGGCTCCTTTGGCAGGGGAACCAGCAGCGGCTGCTCGGCCGCGAAGTACTCACCGATGGTGCGGGGACGGGACCGGATGCGGCGGGCGTCGTCCTCCTGGTCCCAGCGGTCGATCATCGCGTTGAGCTCGGCGAGCGTGTCGACTTCGGGAACCGGGACGAGGTGGTTGCGGCGGAACCAGCCGATCTGGCCTCGACTCCGCCCTTCTCACGGGCGCCGCGGATTCCGGGCCGGCAGTAGAAGGATTCCAGGCCGTAGTGCGAACGGAAGGCAGTCCAGCGTTCGGCTTCCACCCGGCGCCGTGAAAGGCCCAGGACCTGGGCGGCGGCGGCCCTAAGGTTGTCGTAGCGGACTTTCGGCGGTCGGCACCGCGCCCAGCACGTTGAGAGCGTGGACGTGACCCTCGAAAAACGCCTCCTGGCCCGCCGAGGCGAAGATGCGGTGGACGGCCTTGCCCGAGTACGACAGCTGGAACGCGAACAGGTGGCAGGTCACCAGTTCACCGGCCAGCTTCACCGTGACGTCCCCGAAGTCGGCCCCGGCCTCGGTGCCGGGCTTGTGGGTCTGCGGGACGAACGCGTCCACGACCCCCTTGCCAGCCTGTCCGCCTCCGGGCCGGCCAGATTCCCCGGCCCGATGCCTGGAACGGGTACGCGGCCTCCGTCGGCGCTCATGCGGGAGTCCGGGCGCCGGAGAGCGGCGGCCCGATGACCGTCGGCCTCGCTCCACGCCCGGACCGCCACGACTGATCAGCCTTTCGGCCGGGCCCTACCGGGCGCGGCGGGCACGGACTCCGTTGGCCTCGAAGTCGTACACGTACTGATTGATCCGCAGACCGTCGACGGCGCCGGCCCACAGGTAGTCACGGCCCTTGCTCACCGAGACGCTGTAGATGGTCGGCTCGTCACCCTCCACGAACGACTCCTTGAGCTCCGTGAAGCTGCACGGGGTGGCCTGGGTGCAGGTCGTCTCGCCGCCCGTCAGGAACCAGGAACCGGTCTTGGTGGCGTCGAGGTAAGCACTCCAGCGGTTCAGCGAACTGGCCGGGACCTGGGCCGGCTGCCACACCGCGGTGGAGTAACTGTCGGTCGGGTCCGCCCTCACGTCGGGGTCGATCTCGAACCGGATGCCCGGCAGGTTGCTCGTACCGCCGTAGTCGACGTTCTCGGCGGTCTGAAAGACATGGAAGCCGGCCTTTCCAGCTGCAGCAGGCGATCGCCCCGGAAATCGATCTCGTTGCCGAAGTCGACCTTCTCCGCGGGGCTGCTCTGCGAGGTGGACTTGTCCGCCACCTGGATACCGAGGCTGCCCTTGCCGTAGGGCGGGCTGGCGGCACTGTTTCCCTGAACCTGGTACGAGCCGAACGGGCCGTCCCTCAGCGCGGCGACGGGAGAGCCGATGGTGTTGGCGGCGATCACGCCCCAGTGTTCCGACTCCCCCACCCGGGTGGCCGCGGTGGCGGACACCGCTCCCGGGGCGGTGGAGGCGGCTAGCGCGGCCAGCGCCGTGACGGCAAGTGTCTTCCAACGGCTTGCGCCGAAACGAACCTTCACTCTTGTTTCCTTTCAGGAAATCGAGAGCCGGCATGCGTCTGTACCGGCCCACGACAACTACGTCCCATCTGCGGACGGCCTGTCCGATCTCTGCCGAATCCGGGATTCTCGTGATCAACCTCGCATATAGCCATTGACCTCGTATACCGGATGGGTCCGTCCGCAGCGAGGCCGTACCACTCTTCCCCGGTCCACTCGGCAGCGGTCACTTCGACCTGGCACCGCTCGGTAGGACTGAGAGGCTCCCAGCACCACGGAGTTCTTCCGGATGACCAAGGGAGATGCGGGTTGGTCGGACATGTTCCAGGGGTCGGTACTGCAGTGAAGCCGGGCAAGGGTGCACAGGTGCAGCCGGTCCGCCCGCTGGCACCGACACAGCCGAACTGGTCAGCCTCCCCAGCCACGGCCTTGGCCGGAGGACATCCTGCTGGACGACCTCCCGTTCGGGTGAGGGCCGCGCATCCGCCTCAGCTGGCGAGTAGCCGGGAGCGGGCGGCGGGGCCTGGCAGGGTGATCCTGTCCGGCCCCGCTGTCGTCAGGTCAGCCGACGTCGAGCGCCTCCTGTGCGAAGCCGGCCGGGGCCGGACGGTGCTGGGGCGGCGGTGCGCCGTCCGGCTGTGCGGCCTTCCAGCGCTTGATCAGCTCGTCCTTCCATCCCTTGGGCGGGGGCCACGGCACACTCCATTCGGCGAGCTGGGCACGCGTCCACGCCCCTTTGGGTGTCTTGGCGGCTTCGATCACTTCAGGTGACGGCAGTACAGGCATGTGGGGTCAACGAACGGCTGGGCCGCGATGTCACCCGTCGGCGGTCAGGGCGTGTCACCGGACCAGTCCCAGTCGCCAACCGCTCCTGGGAGAGCACGAGCAGACGGAAGGTATCCGACTCCCTTACTGGCATTCGACCCGGTGGAGGACTTCGACAGCGCAAGGCCCGGACCAGGTGTCCGGGCCTGCGTCGTGCCCGGGATCCTTTCTCCCGGGCGCTGTTGTTCGAGCCCCGGCTCAATATGGGACGCGAGCGGCGCACCCGTACCCCCGCACGAGTCACCCGTGCGCCGAAGCCTTCCCCGCCCGGGCCGCCCCTGCCATCCTGGAACCGGCCCCGCCGCACCCCGACGGCAGGGCCGCCACGGGGAGGCAACCGATGACGTGCGGACGCTGCGGCGCTTCAGCCACCCAGGGATCCGACGGGGCCTGGACCTGCTCCAACCAGTGCGGCTGGTCCTCCGCCGCACCCGCGCCCGCCATCACCCCGGAGATCACCGCGACCAGGTGCCGCGGCTGCGAAGCCGAAGTCCACGGACTCGACGGCCGGTACGCGTGCGGATTGTGCGGCTGGTCGAACCACTGGGACGAAGGACACCACCCCCTCCCCGCGGCCGGCACACCACCGTGGGGCCCGAACACCCGCTGAACACGACGACGCGAGTGACAGTGACTCCGATGCGAAACGCCCCGCCCTCCGGCAGCTCCAGTGCCGGGGAACGGAGCGTTTTCGTCTCTCAGGCGGCCAAGCCGATGGAGGAGACGTCGCTGTAGGAGTCGCAGTCGGATCCGAGGTCTTGGATGATCTCGTCCCAGATGGCGTCGAGCTCCGCCACGTCGTCGTCGATCCAGGCATCGACCGCACGGTCCCGGACACCCCGGACGTTGATGCTGCGGGAGGAGAGGTCGCGCTGGCGGGGGGCGGCGACGCGGGACTGGTCGACGGCGCGGCCCCGGGAGTACTGGAGAGGGCGCTGCGCGGCTCGTACGGACAGCGGATGCGCCCCTTCGGCCTCCTGGTCGTCGACGAGGCACACCGCACGTCCGGTGACCTCGGGAAGGCATGGGCGGGGCGTGCATGACCAGGCGCGGATCCCTGCGGAGCGGCGCCTGTACATGACGGCCACCCCGCGCCTGTGGGAAGCGACGCCCGGCAGTGGCGGCGCGGACGAGACCGGCGGTCGGCTGGTCGCGTCGATGGACGACGAGACGCTGTACGGCCCCGTGCTGTTCGAGTTCGGGCTGATGGAAAGTGTCGAGCGCGGGGTGCTCGCACGGTTCGAGATCGATGTGCTGGAGATCCGGGACCCGCAGGCTCCCGGGCCGGCCGCGTCGCCGGAGGAGAGGCGGGGCCGGCACGGCGGGCACCGCGGGCACCGCCGGCGGCTCGCCGCGCTCCAGGAAGCGCTGCTCAAGCACGCCGACACCACGGGGGTGCGGTCGTTCATGACATTCCACGCCCGGACGCTGGACGCCATGAGCTTTGCCCGCGCACTGCCGGAGACGGCGGCCGAGCTCCACGCGAGCGACCCCGTCGCCTATCCGGGGCGGGTCGGGGCGGAGTGGCTGTGCGGCGAACACCCCGCCGCGCACCGGCGGGTCGTGCTCGACCGGTTCGCAAACGGCATCGACGCGGACGGATGGGTCACCGACCTCGGAGTCCTCTCCAGCTGCCGGGTCCTCGGTGAGGGCGTCGACATCCGGGGCAGGCGCGGCGTCGGCGCGGTCGTCTTCGCCGACACCCGCAGCTCTGGTCGACGGCGAGGAACACCCCGTCAAACTGGGGGTATTCATCACGAACAGCAAGACCCGCAGGGCCAAGCTCACCACCGCCAAACTCACCGCGCTCGCCGCCCTCGGACTGGAGTGGGCGTAGGGCGCGCGCCGCCCCTAACCAGCCCGATCCGGCCCTCGTCACCGACAGGTGGCCGCCGGGTACCCCTGTGGAGGCGCGCCTTCCGAACGTCCCGCATACCCCGGAGGTGCGGGGTGTTCGATGTTTCCGGGGTCATCGGTACCCGCCGGGCGACGCCCGCTGACCGGGGCGTGGGTCCGCTGCAGCTTCGGCCGCCAGGCCGTCGTCGTCGACGGCGGCGTACTCGTGCTCCGGCTCCGGCTCCGGCTCCGGCTCCGGCTCCGGCTCCGGCTCCGGCTCCGACGAGCAGGCGGCGATCCGGATGGCCGGCGCACGGCGGTCCGTCTGCGCCGCCGACGACCTGCCGACCGCCGCAGGGCTTACGCCGAGCCGCCCTCGTTGCGCTGGGCAACTGCGACACGGCCACAGCCCGCGCGCTGGTCGCCGCCCTGCGCAAGGCGGCGGCCAGTGACACCACTTGTCCCGGCTCACTCGGCGGCACGGTCCGCTTTGGCCAGGGCGGAGGCCTTCATGGCGCGGTACTCCTCGATCTCTCGCCGCCATTGCTCGCGGCTCTTCGCCTCCGCCTTCACCTGGGCCTCGGTCACCGCCCCTGCCAGGTCCGTGTCACGCTGGCACGCCAGGTCGTCGCGGGCGAGCGCCAGCTCGTCGCGGCCGACGGACCGCTGCGCGACCGGGTCCCGGTCGGTCTTCTCCAGCCGCCGTCCTGTCTCGGACCGCGGTTCCGAAAGCTTCCGGTACTCGTGTCCCTGCTCCGCCATGCAGTCCGCCCACGCCAGCTCCGCGTCCCGGAAGCCGGGCGCGTCCCGTACGGCGGTGGCGATGAGGTTGGTGAGGCTCTCCATGAGGTAGCGCAGCTCCGTCCAGCGCTCCCCGTAGAGCGTGCTGCTCGCGACCTCGACACAGGACCGGGGGTCGTATCCGATCTCCGCGCCGTCCGGGAGGGTGAGCGTGCGGTGGTTCTCCTCCTCCCCCAGCAGCGCCTCCTCCCACGCCGCATGCCCGGCCTTCGGCAGGGAGGAGACGTACGAGGCGTTCGGGTCCTGCGGCCGGCCGGCCAGCTGCTCGGCGGTGATGCCGTAGCCGTCGTCCTCGGCCCAGTCGGCATCCAGCAGTCCGTAGGGGTTCTCCGCGGCGAGCCTGCGCGGGTCGGAAACGGGGGCTGTGCGGTAGACGTGGCCTCGTTCACGCATGCAGGAGCGGATCTCCTCCTCCTCCATCCGGCGCAGCGCGTCGGCCTGGCCCGCGGAGAAGTGGACGGCCCCCGACAACGGCCGGGGAAGCTCGTCGCCGGCAGGGCCCTCGTGGCCGGACGCGGTGCATCCGGCCACGAGGAAGCATGCCGCGGCGGCAGGCCACAGCAGACGCCGCATCAGATCAGCACACCCACTTGTTCGAGGCGATGCCGTACGTGAACCTGCCGTCGTCGAAGTAGGTCTTCAGCGTGGCGATGCTGGAACCACGCTTGAGGAGGTAGGTCCGGCCTTCGTAGTCCTTCAGCGTGTAGAGCCGGACGTCGCAGGAGTTGCCGTTGTTGTAGACCGAGGCGGCGTTGTTGAACTTGTCGTACTGGCGCAGGTCCGTGTTGTTGCCCCACACCTGGCCCGGGGTCCCCACGTAGGAGGTATTGAGCCAGGCGCACAGCGCCCCGGAATCGCAGTCCGACTTGGCTGCCTGCGCCGGTGAGGCCGTCGCGGCCACCCCCAGGCCGGCCAGCAGTACAGCCCCCGACGCGATGGCCGCCTTGGCCCGCACGCCCTTGGATTTCCTCATGCGCTTTCCCCCTTCAGAGTTCTCACGATCGTCCACGGACGCGTTCGAAGGGACCTTCAGGTCCCCCGTGCACCCGTGTTCGGCGTGAGCCACTATTGCCCTCAGCCGACCCGGTCGGCCACGCTGTTGCGGCTGACCGCAAAAGCAGAGCTGAACGCGGCGAGCGAGATGCTCCGCGTCCGCTTCGGCGAGGACGGTCCCGGCGCTTCGCTCGCCACGGTCACTCACCGGCGAGCCGGGCAACGGCCCCGGGTACGAACGGTTTACCGACGAGCGGGAGCAGGGGGCGGGGAATGGCGGTGTGCTCTTCGCCCTCCTGGGTGATGTGGGAAACGAAGACGGTGACGTTGTCCGCGTACGGGTCGTTCCGCTCGTGTACGCGCCGGACGGCGTCGCCGACGAGGCGCTCGGCGGCCGTGCGCGGGGCACCGGTCAAGTATCCGGAGAGGTCGTGGTCGGCGTCCTCGTGCGGCTCGTAGGCGCCGTCGGAGGCGAGCATCGCCCATCCGGGCCGTACCGGTCCGCGAGAGAACTCGCCAGCCGGGTGGCCTCGGACGCGTTCGTTCCCCTCGTCGCTTCGGGCTCCCCCGAGGCAGGCGGTGATCAGGGTGCGGTCCCGGTCGTAGGCGCGGCGTGTGTTTCCTGCATCTGGTCACCGGTGTACCAGGAGGCGTGGCTGTGGGTCAGGGCGATGGCCAGGCTGCCCTGGTGGCGGCTGGGAGCACCCGGAGCGGGCTGTCCGCACCACTGACAGATCGGGTTACGCGACTGTGGGGCATCCGGATCGGTCCTCTGCCGGCCACTCCTCGCGCCACGGGCCCTTCGTTCGCGGCGACCCCCAGTGCGCGTGTCTCCGTACGGACACTCAGCCGGTCCGGGTCAGCCCCCGGTCGGCGGACGTCCTGTTGAGTCCGGTGCCGCCCGCGGCGCCGGGTGGGCCGGAGACGAGGATGGAGCGCTGCACCTTGACGAGGGCGGCCGACGGCTCCAGGCCGAGGTCGCTCACCAGCGTGGTGCGCAGCCGCTGGTAGGCGTTGAGCGCCTCACCGCGGCGCCCGGAGCGGTGCAGCGCCAGCATGAACTGTCCGCACAGGCTTTCGTGGGTGGGGTAGCGGCTGACGAGCACGGTCAGCTCGGCGAGCAGTTCACGGTGCCTTCCGAGCCGGAGGTCGGCGTCGATGCACTGGTCCAGCGCGCACAGCCGGCTCTCCTCCAACCGTTTGACCTGGGGCTCCAGATGAGGTCCGGTCTGGACGTCGGCAAGGGCCTGTCCCCTCCACAGGGCCAGTGCCTCGTTCAGCCGTTCGGCTGCCTGCGGGTAGTCCTCGGCGTCCATGGCCCGGTACCCGGCGCTCGCGAGCCGCTCGAACTCCCTTACGTCGCTGCGCCCTTCGCCGCTGCTGAGCAGGTAGCCGCCGGGCACCGTCATCAGCACATCCTTGGCGGAGCGGGGCCCCATGTCGTCGGACTGCCTCAGTGCCGTGCCGATCAGTTCACGCAGTTGCAGGATGTAGGTCTGCAGCGTGGGGCGCGCGCTGCGCGGGGGTTCGGTGCCCCAGAGCTCCTCGATCACCGTGGTGACCGGGACGACCTGGTCGGCGTTGAGGGCAAGCAGGGCGAGCACCTGTCGTGGCTTGGGAGCGGTGGGCGTGACCGAGAAACCCTGCTCCCGTACCGCCAGTGCACCGAGTACATCGATGTCCACGCTGTTTCCCATCCTCTGTGGAGCGTTTGTCCGGCACACGGCCAGGACGGCGCGTACCTGAGGTCTCGCAGCACCGGCAGGGCCCGTTCACCCCCACGGGTTGTGCAGGTCGGGCCCCCCGGTGGAAGGCCGCAGGACGCCGTCCGTCCCCCTGGTGGCCGTCAGCGGCTGCTCCGCCTGAACGACGGCCGTCACTATCGAGGGGGCCACGCTCGTCATGGCGACTGCGAGAGGGATGGCGAATGCGACACGAATCGACCAGTTCCTGCTCATATATACTGTCTCTCCCACTTCCGAAGTCCGGCCTGTCGGCGGCTGCTTGAGGATGGCTATAGCTTGGCAAGCCGTGACATCGGGTCACGATCGATGAACCGGCAGGGACAATAGGGAGACGATAGAAGCGTCGGCGGGCCTGCACGTGGGCGGACGGGAACTCCCTCAACGCCCTGCCGAGCCGGTCGGCTTCCCAGGTCCTGCCTCCTTGAGGGGTCATACGTCCCCCGTCGGCGGAAGGGGACCTCGCCGATGGGGTCGACGGTTCGAGTGGCCGTCAAACCGGTGCGGGGATCAGCGTGTTGACAAACGCACGCGGATCTGACGCGGGCCGCATCGAGGTCGGCGGTGTCCCATCGGGTGGTGTGGCCGGTCGAGCTCGTCCGGTTCCGGTGGTGAGAGGGCTGCCGGTGTGGGGCGGGCTCGCGGTGCAGAGTTCCGCGATGAGCCTTCGCAGAGGCGGCGACGGTCGAAGACCTGCCATCCGTGGTGGAGTTCGGCCAGGACCGCGGCGGTGAGCCGGTCGAGGGCGATGGGGTCGGGGCAGACCGGGGACGGGGCAGACCGGGGTCGGCGTCGGCCCGGCGTTTGATCTCCCGGTTCAGCGGCTCCGAAGGGTTCGCTGGCCAGATCTTCTTCCCGTGCGCCGGCCGGGAAGTCCGCGAACGCCGTGCTGTCCCCGGTCGCCTCCGGCAGCGTCGCCTCGACCTGCGGGAATTGCCGTCCGGGCATGTCCGCCACGACGTCCGGCCGGGTTCGGACCTGCTCAGCAGTGGTCTGCGCGAAGATGGTGCGGATGGTCGCCGCGGCCACCGCCGCCGGCCCCTTCCCGATCACCGGAAAGGCATCGCGGACGAAGCAGGCGCGGCATCGCTGCCCGGCCTGCCGGAGGAACACGGTGCGGACCGCGGCCACCGCACCGCTGTGCGAAATGAGAGATCACCAGCTGGACGTGGTCCGGGCCGCGGGCCCGCAGGAACCTGCAGAAAAACGGCTCCGGTTCGCTGTCGCCGCCCGTCACACGAGGATCTCGCGGTGTCCGCCGGCCGAGAAGCCGGACGCGATGACTACCGGCTGCGAGACGATCCGGCGGTTCACCCTGGCCTTGCAGTACGTGGTGTCCGGGAAGACGCAGGGGGAACACCGTGCAGCGGCTACCCGGACCGGACTCGCACCGGCGGGCGGCAACGCGCTTATGGTCAAGGCCACTTACAACATCAAGTCCTCCAGACTGCCGAGCGCGCGAAAGATCGGGCTAGAGTTCTTCGAGCCACACACGTTCCTGGGGGGAAACCACGTGGAGCAGAACGTGTCCGGGGACGACAGCGAGATCTGCCTACCCAGAGTTGGGTTCAGCATCCTCGGTCCCCTTCAGGCGAGCGTCGACTCCACGCCGCTGAAACTCGGCGGCGCGCGCCAGCGGATCGTGCTCGCCACCCTCCTGCTCAACGCCGGCCAGGTGGTGAGCACCGACCGGCTCATCCGTGCCGTGTACGAGCAGACTCCGCCGGCGACGGCACGCGCTCAGCTCCACATCAGCGTCTCGGGCCTGCGGCGCCTGTTCGGGGCCCACGGCGTCGACGACGTCATCAGCACGCACCCCCACGGCTACATGGTCCGCGCGGACGAGGAGAGCCTCGACGCCCTGCGCTTCGACTCGCTCGTCGCGCAGGCGCGCAAGCTGCATGACGGGGGGCAGCGGGAGGAGGCGGCGGCCATGTACCGTCAGGCGCTCGTGCTGTGGCGCGGCTCCCCCCTCGAAGGCATACCCGGCGAGGTGGTGGCGTCCGGCGCCGGCCGGCTCACCGAGCAGCGCATCACCGCCACCGAGGAGAACATCCGGCTCGGACTCGCCCTCGGCCGGCACAGCGTGCTCGTCGGTGAACTCTTCGAGCTCATCGCGAAGTTCCCGCTGCGCGAGCGACTGCGCGGCCAGCTCATGCTGGCTCTCTACCGCTCCGGGCGCCAGGCGGAGGCGCTCAACGTGTACCGCGAGACCCGAAGACTCATGCTCGACGAACTGGGCGTGTTACCCGACGTCCGGTTGAGACAGCTCGAGCACTCCATTCTGGTCTCGGACCCCCGGCTCGACCTCCCGGAGAACCGCGCCGTGCCCCCTGCGTCCAGCGGCGCACCGGAGATGCTGCCCGCCGCCGTCGCGGACTTCACGGGGCGCGAGAGCCTGGTCGCCGACGTCCGCAAACTGCTGGTGGCCTCCCACGGCAGGTCCCCGTTGGCGGTGCCCATCGTCACGTTCGTGGGAAAACCGGGAGTCGGCAAAACCGCCACGGCCATCCACGTGGGCCACGAGGTCGCCGCGGACTTCCCCGACGGCCGGCTCTTCGCGGAACTGCACGGCGGGGTCTCCGCACCGGTATCGCCCGCCCAGGCGCTCGAACGTTTCCTGCGTGCCCTCGGCGTCAAGGGCACGGTGATTCCCGAAGACGTGGAGGAGCGGGCGGAGATGTACCGCGCGCTCCTGGCGAAGCGACGCGTGCTGATCATCCTGGACAACGTCGCCGAGGAGAGCCAGATCAGACTGCTTCTGCCGGGCAGGCCCACCTCCGCCGTCATCATCACCAGCCGGCGCCACATCGGCAGCCTCGCGGGCGCGGTTCGGGTGGACATCACCACCTTCACGCCGGAGGAGTCCGCCGATCTCCTCGGCCACATGGCGGGGGCGCAGCGCGCCGCGGACGAGCAGGGGGCCACGAAGGCCCTCGCCGCACTGTGCGGACACCTCCCGCTGGCGCTGCGTATCGCCGGGGCCCGCCTCGCCGCCCGGCCCCACTGGGAGATCGCCGAGCTGGTGGAACGTCTGGAGGACGAGACCCGCAGGCTGGACGAGCTCAAGTACGCCGACGTCGGTATCAGGGCCGGACTCTCCCTCACGTACGACAGCTTGGGCGAGGGCACCCGCCGTCTGTTCCGGCGTCTGGCCATCCTGGAGGAGGGGCCGTTCTCCCTCTGGGCCGCCATGGCGCTCCTGGATCTTCCCGAGACGACGGTGCGCGATCTGGTCCACGAGCTCACGGACGCGCAGCTGCTTGACACGGTGGGCGCCGCGACCGGTGCCCACCGGCAGTACCGACTCCACAGTCTGATCCGGCTCTTCGCCCGGGAGCGGCTGGTCGCCGAGGAGAGTACGGAAGCCCGTGAGGCCGCTGTCTGCCGGGTGCTCGGCTGTTTCCTCTTCCTGTTGAAGAACGCGCGGGACCGTGAGTACGGCCAGGACGTACTGATAAGGAGTCATGACGTCTCCCTGTACCCGCTGCCGGGCGCCTTGGTGGACCGAATCCTCTCCGAGCCCCTCCAGTGGTTCTCCAGGGAGCGCTCCTCGCTGCTCGCCTGTGTCCGGCGGGCCGCCATGATGGGGCTCACCGAGCATTGCTGGGGGCTCGCCGTCACTGCGGTGACGTTCATGGAGACTCAGGTGTGCCTCGATGACTGGCGTGACACACACGAGGTGGCACTCGCCGCGAGCCGTAGGGCGGGCGACCGGGTCGGTGAGGCGGCGACGCTCCACTCGCTGGGTTCGCTCGCCGTGACCAATCAGGACTTCGCCTCTGCCGAGAGCCACTTGCTGCGGTCTGCCGCGATCTTCGAGGAGATCGGCGACAGGCTCGGTGGCGCCCTGGCCACCCGTGGGCTGGGATACCTGGCCCGGATCCATGGCCGGCACGACGAGGCCACCGCTCACTACGAGGCGGCGCTCAAGGTCTTCAGGGAGGGCGGGGGATCCGTCGCTGTGGCCTATGTTCTGCACAACCTCGCGCAGCTGCGGCTGGACAGCGGTGACGACGCTGCGGCCGGCCCGCTCCTGAGTGAGGCGCTGCGGCTGAGCCGGGAGGGCAACGGCCGACGTGTCGAGGCCCAGGTGCTGCACCGGTTGGGGCAGAGGCATCTGGACCGCGGTGACTACGAGGCCGCTCTGCACGCGTTCGAGCAGGTGCTGGGTATCGTCCTCCTCATCGGTGACCACACCGGTGAGGCGTACGCACTCCACGGGATCGGCTCCGCCCTGCTGATGCACGGGGAGACGAAGGGGGCCACCAAGGCCCTGCGCCGCGCCCTCGCGCGCGCGGAGGCGAACGACGAGCGGCTGATCACGGGTCGTACCTTGGTGACCCTCGGGGAGCTGGCGCTCGCCGCGCGGGATGCCGGGGAAGCGGTCATCCACCTGCGACGGGCGCTGCCTTTGTTCCGGTTGATGGATGCTCCTGCCGAGGAGGCCGAGGCACTGATCGTCCTGCATGCCGCCCTGCGGGCAGCCGGGGACTCCGAGGCCGCCGAGCATTCCCTGGCCGAGGCGCGGGAACTCGTGTCCGCGATGCCCCCGCAGGCCGCCGGACCGATCCTCGTCCGTCTCGGGGCGATGACGGGGCCCTGCGGTCTAGGTGAAGGTCACGAAGTAGTGGTGGAGCGAGAAGTTTAGGCTCACCCGGCACTCCGCCTGCTCGCCGGAGATGCGGAACGTGGTGACGATTTCCGGACAGGTGGGGGTCACGCCGAGTCCGGAGAAGTACCGGTCGACGTCGAACACGACTTGATAGAGCCCTTGGCTTTCGCCGGGGCCGTCCCAGTCGTCGATCCGGCCGCGCTCGTCCGTCTTGCGTTCGGCGAGCAGGACCCATTCCTCGTCGACGAGCGTCTCCAGTCTCACGCACAGGCCGACGGCACTGCGCCCGTGGACGCTTTCGAGTGCTTCTACGGTCAAGTTCACCATGATTCATCAACGCCTCTGTTAGAACACCGGCGGGGCCGCGATCCGCCGTGACCTGGGTCAGAGGATCAACACCGTCAATTTCCTGTCTTTAAAACGCTACGTTGCGTTCACTCGTCCGACAACCACCTTCATGCCCAACTGTCTTAATTTTCAAGGGAATCCTGGAGATCGTCGCGATGGCCTTGAATTCGGTGCACCGAATCTCCTCCCGGCCGTTGCGACTCGTGGGAGTAAAGGCGATGGACACATGGGGCGCAAGTGGGTCGAGTTCCGGCGCCGCCGTGGCCGGTTCCGGAATTCTACTGGGACCGGAAATTCCGCTCGAATGTCCGGACGGCATGTACCGCAGTCCACCGGCGGGAAAACCGCAACGGTTCGACATGTCCTGAACGACTGCCTGTGCCGACGATCTCCTTGGCTCCACGCCGGGAACCCGCCACTCACCCGGTGACCTGGCCGGCCTGGTCTGAGCTGCCCAGCGATGCGATGAGGGCTGACGGGTCGGCCGTCGCCCGCGCCAGGATCCGGGCGAAGTCGGATGCCCAGGTCTCGATCGTGGAGGGCTCGAAGAGGTCGGTCGAGTACTCGAACGTGAGCGTCGTCCGCTCCGGACCGGGGTGTACGACCACGTACAGCTCGTTGCGGGCGGACGCGTGTACGGAGACACCGCTGATCGTCGCCGTCAGGCGGTACAGGTTAAGGGCGGGCGGCTGGGCGGTGACCACGGTGAACAGCATGGTGGGGAAGAGTTCGGCGGCCAGGCGGGCGTCCAGCAGCCCTGCCACCTCGCTCAGCGGCAGGTCCTGGTGGTCGAGCGCCGCGAAGAGTGTGGAACCCAACTGGTCCACCAGATCTGCGAATGTGGCGGCGTCGCCGACACGGGCACGCAGGAGGACGGTGTCGCCGATGAAGCCGACGGCCCCCTCGCGGCCCGCTCGGGCGCGGTTGGCGCTGGATGCCGGAAGGACCACGTCGTCGGGGCAGTCGCACCGGCGCGCGACCCAGGCGGCGAAGGCGGCTGCCCAGATGGTGTACGGGGTGGTGCCCAGGCCGGCCGCCGCCTCGGCGACCTGCGCGGCCGTGCGGGGGTCGAGGGTGTGGGTGTGCAGGGCGCCGTGCCCCGACAGGGTGGGAGGGCGGGGGTGGTCGTAGGGCAGGTTCAACCTCAGCGGGGCGCCGTCGAGTTCACGGCTCCAGTACTCCTGCAGGTGGCGGCGCCGCTGCGCGGGGAGGTCGTGTTCGGCGCGCGCCAGGTCCGTGAACTGTGCCGAGGGCGGTGGGAGTTCCGCATGGGTGCCACGGCAGGCGGCGTTGTACAGCTCCTGCAGTTCCTGCCACAGCACGTTCATCGACCAGCCGTCGCATATTCCGTGGTGCAGCACGGCCAGCAGGATCCAGCGGTCCGCGGCGACCCGGGCCGTGCGGAAGCGGAACAGCGGGGCGTGGTCCATGGCGAAGGGCCGGGACGCCTCGCCCCGGCACCAGCGTGCGAGGCCGTCCTCGTTTGTGGCGTACGCGGTCAGATCGGCGACCGGCACCTCTACGGGCACCTCGGCCAGCACCTCGATGAGGTGGTCCCCGTCCCGTTGGACGCACCGGCTGCGCAGCGCGTCGTGCCGGGCGACCAGAGCTTCCAGTGCCCGCGTCAGGTGGTTGGTGTCCAGCTCGCCTCGCAGGTCGACGCGGTGCGTCACGTTGTAGACGCAGGGGTCGCCGCGTTCGTGGTGGCGCCGCCACAGCCGGCGCAGGCTCGAGGTCATCGGGGTGACGGCGACGACCGCTGCCGGGGCTGTGCCGTTGTCCGCCGTGTCGCTGTTCTCGGCCCGCGCCGCCAGTGCCCTGATCGTCGGGTTGCGGAAGAAGTCCGCCATCGACAGCCGCACGTCCAGCTCGTCGGCCATGCGGTGCAGCAGGCGGATCGCGCTGAGTGAGTGGCCGCCCAGCTGGAAGAAGGAACGGTCCACGGGCAGCGACCGGGTGCCCAGTTCCGTGCACCACAGCTCGTGCAGGGACTTCTCCACAACGGTGGTGGGCTCGGCGCCCGCCGTGTGCGGGGTGTCGGCCGCGCGGGGCTCCGGGAGGCGGCTTCGGTCGAGTTTGCCGGATGTGCTGACCGGCAGCCGCTCCAGCGCGACCCAGCGGCCGGGGACGAGGTGGTCGGGCAGTTCGTCGGCCAGCGCGGCCCTCAGCTGCGCCAGGCTGGTGCTGTCGCCGTTCCCGGCGCGCCGCGGGACGACGTAGGCGACGAGTTCCATGTCGCCGTGCGTGTCCCGTCGCGGCACCACGGCCGCGTCGCGGACCCCGGGCAGTGCGCTCAGCACCCCCTGTACCTCACGGGGTTCGACCCGGTGTCCGCGGATCTTGACCTGGTCGTCGACGCGGCCCCGGTACTCCAGCGTGCCGTCCGGGCGCCAGCGGGCCAGGTCACCCGTGCGGTAGCGCACCGTTCCGGCTCCGTGGTCGACGAAGCGGGCCGCCGTCTCCTGGGGGAGGCCGTGGTAGCCGTGTGCGAGGGGTGTGCCGCCCACGTGGATCTCGCCGATCGCACCCACCGGCACCTCACGCCCGTCCGGAGCCAGGAGCTGGATGTGCGCCCCGGGCACCGGTGTCCCGATCGGCGGCCACTGTTCCTGGGCGGGCACGACCCGGTGCGAGGTGACGATGATCGACGTTTCGGTGGGGCCGTACTGGTTGTACAAGGAGCACTGCGGGTGGGCGGCCAGGAAGCGGCGCAGCGCCGGAGTGAGCTGCAGCGCCTCTCCGCAGTGCAACACCTCGCGCAGGGCGGGCAGTTCGGGCCCGGTGTCCATCAGGTAGCGCAGCGGGGTGCAGGGCATGAAGAGCCGCTGCACCGCGTGGCGGCGCGCGGTCCGGGTGAGCGCCTGCGGGTCGTGGCGCACCTCGTCGTCGATGAGGACGAGGGCAGCCCCGCAGGCGAGGGTCGTGAAGATCTCCTGGACGCTGATGTCGAAGGCGGGCGAGGTCCACTGCAGGGTGCGCAGCGGTAGGTGCCGCGCCAGCTGGCTGCGGATGAGGGCGGCCGGGCCGCGATGCGGGACGATCACGCCCTTGGGCCGGCCGGTGGAGCCGGAGGTATAGATGCAGTACGCGGGGTCCTCGGCCCGTACCTCGCCGGCCGGCGAGGTGTCCGGAAGGGGCGCGGACGTGTCGAGGTTCTCCATGAGCAGGGTGGTCGGGGTGGCCAGCGTCGGGTGCCGTTCGAGCGTGGCCGCGCCGGTGAGCAGGAGGACCGGGAGGCTGTCGTCGAGGAGTCCGTTCAGCCGGGGTGTCGGCGCGGACGGGTCCAGCGGAACGTAGGCGGCTCCGCTCTTGAGGACGGCGAGCAGCGCGGTGATCAGCTCGGGGCCGCGCGGCAGCAGGATCGCCACGCGCTCGCCCCGGCCCGCGCCCCGCTGCCGGAGCTGGTGGGCGAGGCGATGGGCGCGGGCGTCCAGCTCCCCGTACGGGAGGGTCAGTTCGTCGTGGATGAGCGCGGGGGCTTGCGGTGTGCGCCGGGCCTGCTCCTCGAAGAGGCCGTGCAGGGTGTCCGGGCCGGTGGGCGCCTCTTCGTGGAAGCCGCCCCACCGTGCGAGCACGGAGCGATCGGCGGCTGTGGGGGTGGCCAGTTCGGCGACCGGGACGCCGGGGGCGTCCAGGGCCCGGCGCAGCAGCTGCTCCACGTACTGGACGAACCGGTGCACGGTGGCCTGGTCGAAGAGCGCGGTGTCGTACTCGACCATGAACCGCAGGCCTTCGCGGTGGTGTGTCAGGTAGATGCTGAGGTCGAAAGGGGCTCGTTCGCTCGGTACGTCCAGGAGCGTGGCGGTCAGGCTGGGCGGGTCGAAGTCGGCCTCGCCCTCGCGTTCGTACTCGACCATGACCTGGAACAGGGGGTTGCGGCCCGGGTCGCGGCGCGGGGCCAGCGCTTCGACCAGGGTGTCGAAGGGCAGGTCGCGGTGTTCGTACGCCGCCGTGCTGGTGTCGCGGACGCGGTGGAGAAGGGTCGCGAAGTCCGGGTCGCCGCTCAGGTCCAGGCGGAGCGGAACCGTGTCGAGGAAGAGCCCGATGGTGTGCTCGGCGTCCTCGGGCCGGGCGGCGACGGCGGTGCCGAGCACGAAGTGGCACTGGCCTGCGAAGCGGCCCAGTACGGCGCCGATCGCACCGGTCAGCGCCATGAACACGGTGGCCCGGTGGGTGGCGGCCGTCTGGCGTATGCGTTCCATGAGTTCGGCGTCCAGCGCGTGGGACAGGCTCGCTCCCTCACCGGTGCGTACCGGCGGGCGTGGCCGGTCGGTGGGCAGTTCCAGATCCGGTGTGCCGGTGAGTTCGCGCCGCCAGAAGTCGAGGCTCGCGGCGGTCGCCGCCGGGTCGGAGGTGAGGGGGATGGTGTTGCGCAGTTCGGGGAGTCGGGGTTGGCCGTCGGGCCGGGCGCGGTAGTACGCGGCGAGGTCGCGGGCGAGTACCTGGGTGGAGGACGAGTCGAAGGTGATGTGGTGGGCGAGCAGGAACAGCAGGTGCCGCTCGGGGGCCAGGCGCAGCAGCCTGGCCGATAGGAGGGGGCCCTCGCTCAGGTCGAGGACGCGTCGTCCTTCGGTGGCCGACACTGCCCGGAGTGCCTCGTTCTCGCCCGTCCCGGAGTGGTCCTCGACGGGGCAGTCGAGTGTCATGCGGGGCAGCACCTGCCGGTAGGGGACGCCGTCCGCCTCACGGAAGACGGTCCGCAGCGCGGGGTGGCGGTCGGCGACCTGTTGCAGAGCCAGGCCCAGTGCCTCGGTGTTCAGCGGCCCGTCCAGGCGGATCGCTTTGGGCTCGTGGTACATGCGGGTGCCGGGGTGCAGCTGTTCCAGGAACCAGATGCGGCGCTGGGCCGGGGTGAGCGGTCCGCGCTCGCCCAGGTCGTCCTGCGCCTGGCGTTCGGGGGGCAGGTGCTGTCGTCGGCGCAGACGGTCGATCAGTGGCAGGGCGGCCAGGACCTGCTGTGCGGGCACGCCGAAGTCGACGAAGCAGGCGATCTCGTCCGCACCCGCCGCCACCAGGCGGGCCACCGTCTCGGCGGCCGTCGACTCGTCGCCGATCAGGGCACGCGAGGCGCAGTAGCGCTCGTAGGCGCGGCCGAGCAGGTACTCCACGTCCTGCTCGGGGGTGTTCGCGAGGTCCACGTCGAGGCCGAGGCTGTTGGTCACCTGGTTGAACAGGGACAGCGAGGAGCGCAGGTAGGACACGAAGGGGCGGTAGGCCTCGGCCCGTGCCTGGGCTGCGTCCGGGCCCAGGTAGGTGTGGGCCAGCACGACGACGCGGCCTGCGGCCGGGTCGAGGCCGTGCTCGGCGCGGGTGCGGCGGTACAGGGCGATGTTCTCTGCCAGCTGTTCCACCGTCTGCGCCATCAGGTTGGTGACGATGCCCAGGTCGTGGGCGGCGGCCCGCCGGTAGCTGTCGGGGTTTGATACCACCGCGGCGTACAGGGGTGGTTGTTCCTGGAGGGGTTTGGGGTGCAGCGTGACGTCGACGGGCTTGCCGTCGCCGCCGGTCAGGGTGAGCGGCTGGCCGGACCACAGCCGGCGTACGGTGTCCGCCTGTTCGTACATCAGCTCGCGGTGGCGCCCGAAGGCGTCCGGGGCGAGTGCGAAGTCGGTGGCGTGCCAGCCGCCGGCGAAGCACAGGCCCGCCCGGCCGCCGGAGATGTTGTCGACCACCGACCATTCCTCGGCGACCCGGACCGGGTGGTGCAGCGGCAGGACGACGGACCCGGCGTGCAGCCGGATGCGGCGGGTACGGGCCGCCAGGGCGGCGGCGAGGACGGAGGGGTTGGGGAAGAGTGCGCCGAAGGAGTTGAAGTGCCGCTCGGGGAGCCACAGGGCGTGGAAGTCGTGCTGGTCGGCGTACTCGGACGCCTGCATGATCAGGGCGTATTTGTCCTGGGCGGCGTCGTCGGGGTAGTCGCCGAAGAAGTAGAGGCTGAAGTCGACGGCGGCGGTGGCGGTGGCGGGTGGTGGTGCGGGGCCGGTGGACGGTGCGGGGGCCGGCTGCTGTGCGGGGCCGGGTGCCGGGGTGAGCGGCGCGGTGGCGGGGGTGGTCACCGTGGTGGAAGGGGGTGCTGTCCCGGCCGGCGTGGTGGCGGGGGCGGTTGCCGGCTTGGAGGGTGCTGCCTCGGTCTTCGGCGGGGCGGCGGGCATCGTGTGCGGCGGTGGGTCGGCGGGGGTCAGGGCGTCGATCTGCCGGTTGATGACGCCGGTCACCTGGTCGACCAGGTGCCGGGTGAGCTCCAGCTGCTGGGCGAACAGGTCGCGTACGGCCAGTGGCGTGTCCGGCGTAGCGAAGGCCGGTGCGGGGCCGGGTGTGGTCTGCGGCTCCGGCAGTGATGACGCTGCGAGGGAGGGTGCGCGGGGCGGTGCCGAGGCGGGGCGGGGGTGGGGGGTGGGAACGTCGAGGTGGGCAGGCTCGCCCTGCGGCACAGGTTCGCCGTGCGGCGCGGGTTGTGGTGCAGGCCCCGAAGCGGCGTGCGGCGGTCGTCCGGTCACCTGGGCGCCCATCTGGGCCAGGCGCTCGGCGAGCTTGCGCGGCGTGTCCGCCGCCTCGAAGAACTCCCGGACGGGAAGGCGCACGCCATAGCGGCGTTCCAGGTCCGCGGCCGCCCCCATCAGGGCGAGTGAGTCGGCGCCCTGCTCGAGGAAGGAGCGGTCCGGGCGGATGTCCGCGAGGCCGGCGCCCAGATTGTTTGCGGTCAGCTCCCTTATCTCGGTGAGCAGTTCGGCCTCGTCCAACGTGGTGTGGGGAGGGTCGGCAGGAGCCACGGAGGCGACGGGAGCCACGAGGGCTTCGGGGGCGACGGGGGTCTGGATCGCAGGCGGCTCCTGGGGGGAGTCGACCGGGCCGGTGGCGCGCTGCGGCCCTTGCTCGGGAGGCGCGATCGTGCGGCGTCGCAGCGGGTGCCCGGGCAGTGGAATCCTGCCTCCGCCGCGTGCGAGGACCTCCCAGTCCAGGTCCGCCCCGGCGCGGTACAGCTCGCCGAGCGAGTGCAGGACGCCGCGCTGTTGTCCGGTGGCGTCGTCGCCCGTGCCTTGGGCGCCCAGCCAGCGGCTTGCGGGGATGTGGTGCCGGCCCAGGCCTCTGAGCGTGTTTCCGGCGCCGATTTCGACGAAGCCGCCCCGGGCCAGGTCCGCCGCCGTGGCCATGGCCAGGTCGAAGCGGACCGGCTGCCGGGCCTGGGCGCACAGGTAGCGGGCATCGACGGTCCAGCCCGCGGGGCGCACCTCGCCGTCAAGGCCGCTGACGAAGGGCACACGCACAGGTGCGTAGGCGACCTCCTCGGCACAGGTGCGGAAGTCGGTCAGCGCGGTGTCGAGGGCGGCCGAGTGGAAGGCCCGGTCGACCGGGAGGGTGCGGTGGCCGATGCCGTCGCGGTCGAGCAGGTGCCCGGCCTCGGCGAGGGCTGCGGGCGTCCCCGACAGGACGTGCGAGCGGGGCCCGTTGACCGCTGCCACGTCGAGGCCCGCTGCCGCGGCGACGCGTTCGGCGGTCGCCCGGTCGGTGTGGACGGCGAGCATTCCGCCGGGCGGGCACGCGCGATGCATCAGGCGGCCGCGCCGGGCGGTGAGGCGCAGGCCGTCCTCGAGGGTGAACGCTCCGGCCGCGTACAGCGCCGCGTACTCGCCGGCACTGTGGCCGAGCAGCACGGCGGGCCGCACGCCGCAGGCCTGCCAGAGCGCGAGCAGCGCCGCCTGGTGGGCGAACAGGACGGGTTGGGCGACCTCGGTGGGCCAGACCCGGTCTGCGGCATCATCCGCATCACCGGCCTCACCGGCCTCACCGGCCTCACCGAGCAGCATCGGCATGAGGGTGCCGTCGAACTCCTGGGCGTAGATGTGCTCGCAGCGCTCCAGCACCGAACGGGCTTCGGTGAACCCGGCGTGGATTCCCCGGGCCATGCCGGCGCGAGTGCTGCCCTGGCCGGGGAAGGCGAAGGCCAGGGGCCCGGACGGTGCGGGGGCGGGCGGCTCCTGCTCCAGGGCCCGCGCGAGTTCCCCGGTGTCGGTGCCCACCACGGCAAGGCGGGCGGTGGGGTGGGGGCGGCCGCGCCCCAGCGTGGCCGCCACGTCGGCGGCGGCCGTGTCCGGTGAGGTCCGCAGGTGGGCGCGGATGTTCCCGGTCAGCTCCCGCAGGGCTTCGGTGTCGCGCGCCGCAAGGGGGACGAGCACGGGCCGGTCGGGTGCGGGCGGGGGGCGGCGTGCCGGGGCTTCCTCGAGGATGACGTGGGCGTTGGTGCCGCCCACGCCGAGCGCGCTGACTCCCGCCCGACGGGGCGTCCCGGCGGGCACGGACCATGGCTGCAGTTCGGTGCCCAGGCGCAGGGGTCCGCCGTTCAGGAGCAGTTGGGGGTTGGGCTCGTTCAGGTGCAGGGTCGGTACCAGGGTGCGGTGTCGCAGCATCAGGACCGTCTTGATCAGGCCTGCCATGCCGGCGCAGCTGTCGAGGTGTCCAACGGCGGGCTTCACCGAGCCCACCGTGCAGAACCCGGTCTGGGCGGTGTCCTGTGCGAGCGCTCGGCGCAGCGCCTCGAACTCGACGGGGTCTCCCAGCGGTGTGCCGGTGCCGTGCGCCTCCACATAGGTGAGGGTGTCGGCCGGGACAGCGGCCCGGCGCAGCGCCTCACGGACGACGGCCACCTGTCCGGCCACGCCGGGTGCGGTGAAGCCGGCCTTCTGTGCGCCGTCGTTGTTGACAGCCGAGCCGAGGATCACCGCGTGCACCGTGTCCCCGTCGGCCAGCGCCCGGTCCAGGCGCTTGAGGAGCACGGCCGCCACCCCGTTGCCGCCCACGGTGCCGTCGGCGTCCGCGTCGAAGGCGCGGCAGCGCCCGGAGGGGGACAGGACCGAGCCGGGGTGAGCGCGGTAGCCGGTCTCCTGGGGCAGGTGCACGGCGGCGGCACCGGCGAGGGCCATGTCGGCGTCACCGGTCAGCAGTGCCTGTGCGGCCAGGTGTACGGCGACCAGTGAGGTGGAGCAGGCCGTCTGTACGCCGATGGCGGGTCCGGTGAGGCCGAGCCGGTAGGCGACCCGGGAGGCGACGAAGTCCGGCTGTTGCCCGATCGTGCGCTGCATGCCGGTGACGGGGTCGGCGTCGTCGTGCTCGTGGTGCCGGCCGTAGGTGGGGGGTGCGTCCTGCTGGTGGTCGTAGAGGTGCATGCCGGTGCCGGCGAACACGCCGATTCTGGTGTTCTGCCGGGTGCCCGCGTAGCCGCCGTCCTCCAGCGCCCGGTGGCAGCACTCCAGGAAGAGGCGGTGTGCCGGGTGCGTGAGCCGGGCTTCCTTGGGGCTGAGTGCGAAGTGGTCGGAGTCGAAGTCCAGCGCCTTGTCGAGGACTCCGGCGACGGGGACGCGGTCGGGAGCCTTCGCCTGTTCGGGGGTGAGGCCCGCGGCTGCCAGTTGGTCCTGGTCGAAGACGGTGAGGCAGTCGACGCCGTCGCGCAGGTTGCGCCAGAATCCCTCGGGTGAGTCGGCCCCGGGAAAGCGCAGCGCCATGCCGATGACCGCGACCCGCCGGTCCGTGTCCTCGCCGCTGTTGCGGTCCGCCTGCGCCGGGAGTTCCCGGGCCGCGCAGAGGTGTGCGGTGAGCGCGGCTGCCGTGGGGTGTTCGAACAGGTCGGTCTGGGCCATCCCCCGGCCCAGGCGCTCTTCGAGGCGCCCTCGCAGGCGCACCAGTTGCACGGATGTCAGGCCGAGTTCGTAGAAGGGTGTGTGTGCCCCGGCGGGGCGGCCGAGGACGGTGGCCAGTTCCTCACGCACCGTGCGCCCGACGTCGTCGCCCGGTGTGTCGTCGCTGCTGGGAACGCCGCACTCGCCGGGGCCCGGGTGTGTTGCGAGGAACCGGTCGCGCAGTTCGCCGCGCCGTACTTTGCCGGCGGGCGTGCGGGGGAACTCGGCCCGCGCGACGGGCAGTACATGTGCGGCGGTCAGGCCCAGGCGTGTGAACAGCTCTGCCTGCACCTGCCGTGCGACGCGGGCGTCGTCCTTCGCGCCGTGGCCGACGAAGAACACGGCGAGCTGCTCCGTGCCCCGGTCGGCGTCGGGTATCCCGCAGGCGGCCACCTCACCCGCGTGCACCCCGGTCACCGCCGTCGCGACGGTCTCGACCTCGTGGGCGTAGACGTTGTGCCCGTTGAGGATGATGACGTCTTTGCGGCGGCCGGTGATGACGACCTGGTCCTGGGCGAGGAACGCCAGGTCGCCGGTGTCCAGCCAGTCGTGGCCCTGTGGGTAGGCGGCGGCATCGGCGTCCGGGTTGTCGATGTACCCCGGTGTCAGGCGGGCCGGCGCGTGTACCTGCAGCCGTCCGATCCTGCCGCCGGGCTGTGGTTGCCCGTGGCTGTCGACGATGCGCAGGGTCGTGCCGTGGGCGGGTGATCCGGCGGCGACGAAGGTGACGCACTGGTCGTCCGGGGTGTCGTCGTCGGCGCTCAGCAGTTCGCCGCCGAGACTGGTTTTGACGAGGCGGTGCACGGTTCCGGGCCGGTCGAGGCGGCCGTAGGTGATCGCGGTGACGGTCTCGGCCATGCCCCAGGCGGGGACGAGGTGGTCCTCGCGGACGCCGAAGGCCGAGGTGGCGTCGAGGAAGGCCCGAAGGGCCGGCAGGACGATCTGCTCACCGCCGCACACCAGCGAGGTCAGGGCGCTCAGGTCCCACTTCCTGTCGGGTTGTCCGGTCAGTGCGTCCGCGACCATTTGGTACGCGAAGGTGGGCGCCCAGCCGTGCTGGGCGCGGTGCTCGTGGAGCAGGTCGAGCCAGCGCAGCGGGTCGGTCAGCACCGTTCGGGTCGGTGCGTGCACATTCGTGCAGCCTGCGAAGACCGGGAGTACGTGGTAGAGCAGGAATGCCCCGCTGTGGTCCACCGGCAGCCAGTTGACGAAGGTGTCGCCGGTTCGTACCGGCAGGATCCGGCGGGCGCCGGCCGCGAAGTCGGCGAGTCCGGCGTGGGTGAGCCGCGCCGCCTTGGGCGGGCCCGTGCTGCCGGAGGAGAGCATGAGGAGCGCGGTGTCCGAGGCCTGGGGCACATGGTGCTCGTACGTCGGCGGGTGTTGTGCCCAGTGGGCTGCGATCGCCACCGGCCCGTCAGGTTCGGCGCGCGCGAGGGCGGCCGCACCGGGGGCGTCGGTGACGACGAGGGGATGGTTCAGTAACGCGCGGGTGTGCCGCAGCCGTTGCAGGGCCGCCGAGCCGGCGGTGGGCGGGTCGCAGACGGACACGGGCACGGCCCCGGCCAGGACACAGGCCCAGAAGGCCGGGAAGAACTCGGCGAGCGGGAGCCCGCACAGGACCACGGTGTCCCCCGGCCGCACCCCGTGTGTGTGCAGTCCGGTCACGAACCGTTGTGCGAGGTGCAGGAGTTGGGGGTAGGTGAGGGTGGCGGCCGAGTCCTGCGGCCCCACCGTGACCACTCCCGCCCCGTCTGCGGCGGCCGCGGCCCGCAGCAGGGCCTGGACCGCGTCGCGAGGGTCCTTCGCGGTGAGCTCCGGCTCAGGCCCTCGGCAGAGGGCCTGCCCCCGTACGCGTGCCATGTGTGTCCCCTTCTTCAGCGATCGGTGTGGCCTTGGAACCAGGACGGTCGGTGGTGCGGCCGGAGGCCACCGTGGCGGCGCACGGCGGCGTACAGCGAGAGGGCCAGCGCCCCGCTCAGGGCGGTGCCGTGGAATGCGGCGACGACGGTGAGGGCGGGAAAGCCCTCCAGTGCAGCCGCGGCGCCGAGCATTCCGAGGCTGAATCCGGCCGTTTCCGCGGAGGCCGACAGGCCGAACAGCCGGCTGCGCTCCGGCTCCGGCGCGGCCTGCAGGCGTGAGACGTACACGATCTCGGTGCAGCCGTCGGCGAGCCCCGCCGCGAGGGCCGCGCCGATCAGGGCGGGCAGGGGGAGCCCGGTGAAGGCGAGCACGAACGAGATCGACATGAGGCCGGTGCCGAGCGCGAATACCCGCGCGTCGTGCGCCTTCTCGCCGCGTAGACGCTTCAGCAGCTGGGGGGACAGGGCGGTGCCCACGGCCCAGGCGACCCAGAACTCGGTCATGAACAGTGCGGGATTGTCCGGGGACCTGAGGCCGGCCACCATCGGCAGGGCCACGTTGTGGGAGGAGGAGGCGAACGCGTCGGTGCCCCGCAGCAGCAGCATCCCGAGCAGCAGTCCCGGAATTCCTGCGAGCAGGCGTCCGGCGCGGACGCCCGGCGGCCGCTTCGGGACCGGCTGCGGCGGTGCCGGCTCAGCGGCTGCGCCGGTGTCGGTATCCGCATCGGCAGCGGTGGGCAGCCGCAGTGCCAGTACCGCCGCGGCCGACACCACGAAGCTGGCCCCGTTGACCGCGAACGCGAGGCCGTGTCCACCGAAGGCGATGATTCCCGCGGCCGAGGCGAAGCCCAGAACGGTGGCGAATGAACGTGCGGTCACCAGCAGCCCGTTGGTCCGCGTCCGTTCGTCATGGCCCACGATCACCGGCACGGCGCTGCGCAGCGCCACGGTGAACAAGGTGTTGCCCGCGCCGAGCACGACGACCGCGCCCAGGAGCAGGGCGAGCGAGGGGTCGCGGGCGCTGAGCGCGAGCACCGTCATCGCGGCAGCCTGCGCCGCATCGGCGCCGATCATCACCGTGCGACGGCCCAGGGCCGTGGTGATCGCGCCCGCACCCAGGCCGGCCAGTACGCCGGAGAACAGCCGGAGCGCCATCACCGCGCCGATGCCGAGGGCGGTGCCCGCGATCTGGTACGTGAACAGGCTCAGGGCGATCAGGTTGAGGAAGTTCCCGTAGGCGGACACGGAGTAGCCGGCCACCAGGGCCCGGACGCGCCATCCGGTCGGGGCCGGTCGGCCTCGCAGGGCCTGCTCCGCTGAAATCCCCATCACGCACCTGACGCCCGATCGCCCTCGAAGGGCTGAGCGGTTTCCGTGAGGGGGCAGGGCCTTTTCGCGGGACCTTTCGCGGGCCCTTTCGCGGGCCTCTTCGCGGGCAGCGGGCCAGGCACTGCCCTTGGCGGTCGCACCGGCCGGAAGGGCATGTCCGGCAGACGGCTCGCCGGGCCGGTGCGGCGGTGGCCGGGGTGGACGCGCACGGCACCTCGCACGTGTGCCCCGGGTGCGGGCACACGGCGGGGAACAGCCGCACGGACCGGGATGCCGTCTTGTGCCGTCGTCGATGTGGTCTCGCCGGGCGGGCCGGCCGCGTCGCCGGGGTCGGCGTGCGCGGTCGTGCCCGCTCGGCGTGGGTTCTCGTCAACGGACCCGGGCCACAAGGGACTCGACACCTCCCGGAGTTGGTGGATGCGACCCGTGACCGCCCTGTTCGCCGGGGCGGTCGGGAGCGCGATGCGGCTTGACGGGCCGGGCTTACGAGCTCAGTGCTCCAGGGCTGAGAAGCTGACCGGTCTTCATGCCTTCGGCCCCGGCGCGTTCGTGCTCGCGCAGCAGCGGCAGTACACGGGTGTAGAAGATCCGCATCTCCTGCTGGGTCGGCCAGCCGGAGAAGATGAACTCGCTGATCCCGGCTGCCTTGTACTCGTAGAGGTACGCCGCGACTTCCTCGTAGCTGCCCACCACGCACAGGGCCGGCCCGCCGCGGTATGCCACGGCACCGGAGTACAGCATGGGAGAAAGCCAGTCGGAGTCCGCGGACTCGGCCAGCCGGAAGGACGTGTTCACTGCCACGGAGTCGGAGGAGGCCACGGCATCCGCGATCCGCTTGCGGTGTTCTTCGTCGGGATCGCGCATCAGATCGGCGAGATCCGCCAGCGCTTCCGCACGGGTCTCCCTCGCCAGCACATGCATGCGGGTTCCCACGCGGCCGCCCTGCGTCAGGACGGGCTTCGCGGCCGCGGCCATTCCCTCGGGGGTGTCGCCGTACCGCAGCCAGCAGTCGCCGTGGTCCACGGCGGTCTGCTGTGCCACCTCCGATGCCCCGCTGATGTATATCTCGGGACGGCTTCCGCCCTTGTATCCCAGGCCGACCTGCGCGTCCTTGACTCGGTAGTGGTCGCCCTCGTAGGACAGCGGGGTCTCACCACGCCAGAGCCGGTGGAGGATGTCCAGGAATTCGTTGGAGCGTGCGTAGCGCTCGTCGTGGGCGAGGAAGTCTCCGTAGTACGCCTGCTCGACCGGGGAGGTTCCGGCGACCAGGTTGAGGGATATCCGCCCGTCCGACATCCACGAGACCGTGTTGACCACCTGGGCGAAGAGCGTCGGTGGGAGCAGTCCGGGACGGTAGGCGAGGAGGAACTTGACGCGTTTGGTCTCGCGGACCAGGGCGCCGAGCATCGGGAGCGGGTCGGGCATGTGGTTGCCGATGCCCATGAGGAGCGAGTCGACTCCCAGGCTGTCCGCTTCCTGCGCGAAGTCGACGATCCCGTCGAAGTCGAGCTGGCCGGTCTGGTATTTTCCCGACGCCTTCTGCTGCCCGCTGAGCGGCGAGTTCCAGTGCACTCTCAGCTCGTTCGCGTCTGACTGCGGTTGGTTGGGCAAGCCACTGACGACCACGTTCTCACCTTCCGGTCTTTCAAGACGTCTGTTGGTTTTGCTCCGTCAGGACCCGTGCGGTTCCGCCGAGTTCGACGCGCAGGTCCTTTCCCGCCGTGGCGGTGACGGTGGCGGGGCTGCCGAGGGCGTCGCCCATGTCTACGGCGATCCGGCCGACGCCCCGGCCGGCCAGGTGTGCGGCGAGAGCGGCAGTGCTGTTGGCGTTGGCGATGTCTTCCGCAATGCCGATCGAAGGGGCGAACATCCGGGCCGCGAGGGCGCCCTGGGGCGAGGGTTTCGAGTGGACGTACGCGCCGATCAGGCCGAACCGGTCGCAGGCCGCCCTGAGGCGGTCGAGGTCCGGGCGCAGGGCGGCGACCGCGGTCCGGGTGGGGACCGGCACCAGCATGCGTTCGCGGCCCACGCCGGCGATCCGGACGCCGCCTCGTGCGGCCTCGTCCGGTGTGAGGCCGAGGGCCGGAAGAACGAGGGCGCGTTCCTGTGCGGTGGGTTCGCGCAGGTCGACGGGTCCGGGGTCGAAGGCGGCGGTGATCAGTTCGCCGTCACGCTCGGCCCGCCCGGCGAACACGCGCCCCCCGGCACGGAGGGTGGCCCGGTAGGGCCCGGTACCGCCGTGCCGTGCCGCGAGGAAGGCGAGGGCGGCGACCGTGCCGTGACCGCAGGCGGGCAGTTCCCCTTCCGCGGTGAAGAAGCGCAGCTCGGTCGTGTCGCCGACGTGGCGTACGTACACGGCGTGCGAGGTGCCCCGTGCGACGGGGATCCGGCGCCGCTCGTCGTCGCCCGGCAGCGGGCCGTGGCCGTCGTCCTCCAGGACGACGGCCGTGGGGCTGCCGCCCGCGCCGCCCCGCAGGCAGGCGCGGACGACCGTCACGTCCGGCGTGCTCATGGGGCTGTCACTTCGCCTCCTCCAGGGTGGCGTACCCGGGGGTCGCCGCAGTCGCGGTCTCGTCGACGCCCTCCTGGAGCTGGAAGAGCGAGCCGAAGGGGCGCTCCGCGAGCGGGAGACGCCATGCCCCGGCTTCCACGCGTGCCGTGTCCGACACGCTGCCGCGCAGCAGCCGCACTCCGGGCTCGTTGTGGCCGGCGTGCGATCCGAAGTGGATCGGGTAGGCGTCGGCTGCCCGGTAGGCCGGCAGGAAGGCGCGGCGGTACCGGTCGGAGTTGTTCGAGGAGGAGTAGTGCAGGAGCAGGCAGTGGATGAAGACCACGCTGCCTGCGGGCGCCTCGATGGGCACGGCGAGCGCCGGGTCGGGGGCGCCGGCACCCGCTACCTTGCCGCGGAAGTAGCCGTCGACGTAGTGGTCGGCGAGGCCGCGCCGGTGAGAGCCGGGGATGACCTGGAGGGCGGAGTTCTCGGTGGTGGTGTCGTCGAGGTAGACGAGGGCCGTCACCAGGTCGGTGTTGGTGTGGGGGTAGTAGGAGAAGTCCTGGTGCCAGTCCACGACGCTGCCCACCTGCGGGGCCTTGAGGTGGAGCTTGCTGTAGTGGAACAGGATGTCGGGGCCGATGAGTGCCTCGACGTGGTCGAGCAGTCCGGGGTGGGCGGCGGCCCGCTCGAACGCGGAGTGCTGTTTGGTGGGCGACCAGATCCGGCGGGCCATGCCGTTGTCGCCCGGCTCCACTTCGGCGACGGAGCCGATGTCGGGGACGTCCAGGATCTGCGTGATGGCGGTGTTGAGCTCGGCGACTTCACTCGGATCGAAGAGACGCTCGGCGACCGCGAAGCCGTTCTCTTGGTACTCCTTGACGAGCGCGGCCGTGTCGGGTGCGGACATGCGCGGGGTTCCTCTCTGCTGGGCGGCGGGGGTGCGGTGGGGTGGGGTCCGTACGAGGGCCGCCGGGCGATGGCTGCCCGGCGGCCCTGCGGCGGCTCAGTCGGTGCCGCCGGGGTACGTGGGCCTGCCGCGTACCTCGAAGCCGTCGCGGACCCCGCGCTCGTACCGCGGCCGGATGTGGGCGCCTGCCTTGGACGGTTCGCCGGCCATGGCGGTGCGGGATGCCTCGCGGGTCACACGGTGGCCTCGACGCGCTTGGCGAAGGTGTCCTCGTAGATCTCCCGGAAGAACAGCGCGAGGATCTCCTGGACGTCGTCGATGTACTTGAAGACCTTCTGGAAGTCCTCCTCGCTGAAGATCAGCTGGTGGAGGATGTCCCACATCTCCTGGGAGTGGTCTTCGGTGGTGTCGACGTGGAGGTGGGCGGCCTGCCCCTTGACGTTCTCCTTGCCGAGACGGTTCTGGAGGTTCTCGACGATGGCCGGCTGGAGCTTGACCTGGGTGTACTCCACCAGGTAGTTGGAGACGACCGGGGCGAGGGCCGACTCGTGTTCCAGGGTGTAGTAGAAGAAGCCCTCGAGGAGGCGGGTGGAGAGGTAGGGCTCCGTGGCGAGGATCTCTTCCTCGGTGACGCCGGCGGCCGCGGCGTCGCTGATGTACAGCTTGTCGTGGAGCATCTCGTCGGCCTGGTACTGCGCGTAGTCGCGGGCGGCCCGGGGCGCGACCTGGGCGATCTTGTAGATGGCCTTGGTCTGGCTGACCCGGGAGAGGCGGATGCGCCACACGTGCTCGATGAGGGTGCGGCGGTAGTACGCCTGGTGGAGCTCGGGCTCGGTCAGGTGGGACGCGAAGGGGACGGTGTCCTTCCACTCCGCCATCTTCTTGTCCATGTAGCGGTCGAGCTCGGCCTTCTTCAGACGGCTCTGCTCCTCGTTGTAGAACGGCTTCGGGTGGTTGATCCCGGTGTTCTGCACGCGGTTCATCACGTTCTCCTTCACAAGAGGGTTCGCAGGCAAGGCGTTCTTCGCGGGGGTTTCGCAGGGGAGGGCGTTCACGGAAAGGTGTGCCGCCCGGCGCGGCGGTGGACGGGTCGCCGGTGATCTGCTCGGCGGCCCCGGGTTCGGGCGGGGTTCTCGCAGCCGGGCCGCGGGAGGGCGGCCCGGATCTTCGGTCTGCCGCGCGCGTGCGGGTCCGGTCCAGGACCGGGCCGGCGCGGCCAGCGGTCAGCGGTAGCGGACGTGGAAATGGTCCGTGGCGTGCCGGTCGAGGAAGTCGGTCTCGGCGTCGAGGTCGTCGGCCGCCACGTCCCACAGGGCGTCCATCAGGCAGATCCCCCGGTCGGAAGCTTCGAGTTGAGTTCCCTGCGCCACGTGGACGCGCAGGATGCGGGGCGGGCGGGTGGGCGGCTCGAAGCGGATCGCGTCGACGGTCCGCCCCTTCTCCCCGTACTTGCTGAGGAACACGGTCGCCCGGGTGGCCGCGCCGGTGCGCAGGGCCTCCACCTGGGAGGCGCGGGTGAGCCGGTCGTGGAAGGCGTCCCGCTCGCCGTCGGGCAGCAGCAGGGACTCGGTCCACAGGTCGAGGAGGGAGTGCCCGGTGACGGTCTGGACGCTGGCGTTGATGAGGCTGCCGCCCATCCGCGGGTTGATCTCGATGATCTCCCAGCGCTTCTTCGACTTCCAGTACTTGACCTCGATGTGGAAGGCGCCGGCGGTCAGTCCGTGCTCCGCCAGCGCGGTGAGGCAGCGGGTGACGTGGTCGGCTCCCTCCAGGACGAGGTCACGGTCCAGGCTGACGGGCGGGCTGACCGACATCCCCTCCAGGGTGGTCCGCTCCAGGCGTTCCACGCGGGCCTTCTCGTGGACGCACAGGTGGTGGATCCGGCCGTCGAGGACGAACGTCTCGAAGCTGAACTCCGGGCCCTCGACGTACTCCTCGACGAGGAAGTCGTACCGGTCCATGAAGATCGCCTTCATGGACCGGTCGGCGCGCATCTGCTCCTGGATCGCGGGCAGGTCGGCGAGGTCGTCGATGTTGTCCAGGACGAAGGTCGCGAAGGACGAGGCACCGCGCACCGGCTTGACGAACCAGCGTGTGGACGGGTCGAGTTCGGGTGTCACACCGGGGGTGATCCGGTGGACGCCGACCTCGCTCAGTCCCTCGGCGAAGAGGTAGCGGCGCAGTTCGTACTTGTCCAGGCACAGGCGCAACGCGGGTTCGGCGCAGTCCCGTGCGCCGAGCCGCTCGTTGAGCTCGGCCATCAGGAGCCGGTAGCCCTCGAAGGTGGCGAGGGCGGCCTCGACCCGGTAGCCCCGGTCGGCGAGTTCGCGGACGGCCTTGTCGACGTCACCGGAGCCCAGTTCGGATTCCTCGGTGACCACGCAGTCCGCCACGTGGCGGCGGCTCTCCTGCAGGACCCCCGGCTTGCGCGGCCGGGAGCTGAGGGCGACCAGGTGCAGGCCGAGCCCGGCGGTGGCCGCGGCGATCTCCTCGGTGTACGACTTGCCTTGGTGCATGAGGAGCAGGATTGCTCTCTTCATCTGTGCATCTCCTCCGGGTTCCGGGCCGCCCTCAGCGCTGCCGGACCGGCTGCCGGCCGGCGGTCTCGCGCTGGTGGGCGCGCAGGATGTCCACGAGCCGGCCGGCGCCGCCCTCACGGACCGGGTCGACGACAGGCAGTCCGGTTTCGGCCTCCAGCTTCTCGGCCTCGCGGCGGTACTCCTCCTCGGTGAAGCCGACGCTGTTGACGCTGACGGCGGCGACCTTGGCGGGCCGTTCGAAGACGGTGAGCTCTTCGTTCATGCGGATGAGCTCGGGGATGGGGATGATGGGCGTCTCCCAGACCTTGGTGCGCTCGGCGCCCAGGCGGTGACAGAAGACCAGGGCGTGCGGCAGGGAGCCGTGCAGGATGGCGAGGGCGACGCCGCTGAACCCGATGTGGTTGAGGGAGCCCTGGCCCTCGACGACGACCCATTCGTTGCCGGCGGCGGCCTCCATGACGACCTGTTCGACGGCGCCGCCCATGAAGTCGCCGGCCACGCCGTCGACCGCGATGCCGTGGCCGGAGATCAGCATGCCGCTCTGACCCGTGGCGGCGAAACCGGTGGGGATGCCGCTGCGGTTGGCCTCCTTCCAGATCTCCAGGGCGGCGGTCTTCTTGCCGATGTTGGAGTCGCTGCCGCAGGTGTGGACGACCCAGGTGTCCAGGTCCAGGACGCGGGCCCTGTTGAGCGGCACGGTCGGGGCGTCCTTGGTCTCCCAGACGGTGATGCCCTTGTCACGGACGGCACGGGCGATGTCCGGGTCGTCGGCGAGGCGGTAGTGGATCGAGTTGATCAGGTGGAGGCCGTTGTCGACGGCCGCGAGGATGTGCGGCTTCCACCCGGAGGGCAGCTCGACGGAATGCAGGCCCTTGCCGATGACCATGACCTCGGGGTGCAGGTGCAGAGCGTGCTCGACGCGGCCGACGATCGGGATCGCACCGCCGTAGCCGAGGACGTCCTGGACGGTCTGGCCGGCCTTGCGGCTGTCGATCACTGCGACGCAGCGGTCCCCGCGGTAGCGGATCAGCGAGGCGGCGATCTTGCTGGTGAAGAGTCCGAAGCACCCCTCGGCGAACAGCACGAAGTTCTTGTCGGCTAGCTTCGCGTGGCTCTGATCCACGTCTTCCTCCACGGATTCGACGGTTCGGTTGCCGATGGCATGAGATGGTTCGGGCGGTCTGGCGGTCTACGGGACGGGCTCGGTCGTCAGGCGGTACTGCGCCCGTGCCTGGCTCACGGCCTGTTCGATCTGTTCCTGGGTGCCGCCCCGGAAAAGGAAGCGGCCTCCTTGGAGCGTGGCGTACGAGCCGGGGCGGGAGACCAGGACCTCGCCCGCCCGGGGCACCAGTTCCCGGTACACGTAGGGGACTTCACCCAGCAGCGAGGTGGCTTCGGTGATCTTCTGGGGCAGCGGCCTGGGGCCTGGGATGATCAGCCAGCCGCCGCTCTGCTCCGGGTCGGGGAGCGGCGGGTCCACCGGGCGGCCGAGCAGCACGTCGGTCCACAGCCGGAAGAGATTCACGCCGTGGACGTCGTGGATGACGTAGGGCACGTCGGCGCCCGGCACCCGGGCGCCGACCTCCAGGAACACCAGCTCGTCGCCGGTGTCGAAGAGTTCGAGGTGGAAGGCGGAGCTCCGCAGGCCGAGCGCGGTCAGGCAGCGCACGGCGAAGTCCTCGCAGCGGCCGCGCACCGCGGGGTCCGTCTGGAAGACGGAGCCGAGCGGCTCACCCAGGAGCTCGAAGTCCAGGCAGGTGGAGACGTAGCGCGAGGTGCACAGGAACAGCGGTTTGCCGGCGGCGTCCAGGACGCCGTCGACGTGCAGGATCTCGCCCTGTACGAACTCCTCGATCTCGAGGTCGTGCAGGCTCTGTTCGGCGCACAGGGCCCGCAGTTCCCCGGCCGAGGCGATCTCGCGCACACCCTGGCTGGAGGCTCCTCGCACCGGTTTGACGATCACGGGGTAGCCGAACTCCTCGGCCGCCGCGAGGATCTGGTCCTCGGTGCGGCAGGAAGCCCAGCGCGGCACGCGAAGGCCTGCCCGCGACAGCGTCTCCTTCATGACGGTCTTGTCGCGGAACCGGGAGGTCTCCTCGGTGCTGGAGCCCGGGATGCCGTACCGCTCGCGCAGGGTCGCCGCGAGGTCGAGGAGCATTTCGGAGAAGCCGATGACGTGGTCGAAGGGGCCTTCGTCGCGAACGACGGCGTCGACGGTCCCCAGCACACCTTCCAGATCGCCGAAGTCCGCCACGACGTGGACCCGTTCGGCGTCGGCGGGCACGGCACTGCGGCCGCCCTCGTCGCAGATGTACGTGACGCGGTCGGTCTGAGGGCAGAAGACGATCTCGGGAGCGGCGAGGCGGTTCTCCCAGCGCCGCTCGTCCTCGTACAAGGGCCAGCGGTTCAAGAACAGGATTGCGCCGGACATGGATATCGTCCTCACGGTTCACAGGAGGCATGGAAGCGCCCGGCCGGTTGACGGCGGCGGCGGGCCTTTGGGAACCGAAGAATGAACCCGAACCTGAATCCCGGGAACGGCCCCCAACGTGTTGATCGCGCTGCCTCAGCCTCGCACGGGACCGGCCTGGTCAGAATAGGACCTACGTCCCAGCGCCCCGGCGCTGCGGGCACCCGGCCACGTGCTGTCCGGGCTGGTGCTCGAGCCTTCGCAGGGGCGGCCGTTGGAGCCTGCCGCCGGAGGACCGGGTGCTGCCCGACCGACCACCGGGTCGCCGATGACGCAGCCGCAAGCCAGGGAACCGTCCGGCGCCGAAGCCGCCGTCGGCCAGGACCACGGTGGTCGCGGACGGCGGCTGCCGGGACACCGGCCCTGCTGGTTCCACACCGCCGCGTTCCCGGCCGGGCCGGACTCTGGGCCGGGAAGGAGGAGCACACCCCCTCCCCGGGGGGCCCCCCCTTTGACGAGTGCGCTGCGTTGATGACGGCCCGCCCGCCGGCCCGGGTGATTCACCGAGCACCTCGGCGGCACAAAGAGGCCCGGACCCCCCCTTTTCCTGCCGTGAACGCCATGGGCAGATGGACCTATTGCCCGTGGCCCGCACGGGACACAGAATCCCTATCGCGCCCCCCGCCGCCGGAGGAGGGGCTGTCGTGCGCGCCAGGAGGGTTTCCCCGAACTGCCGCCCCGACATCGAGGCGCCGAGCGGTGGGATGTCGTGTACTCGCTCCGCGGATATCGCCCGTGCCGCGTGCGGCGTGGACACGCCCTGCAGCTGGGCTTCGAAACCGGACTGAATTTCGCAGGACAGGTGGTGTACTGCCATGACGGAAGCGACGCAGACGGTACGACGGGCGAGCTCCGAGGACTTCCGGGCTGCGATGGCCCGTTTCGCAGCCGGGGTCGTGGTCGTGACGACTCTGGGCGACGACGGGGTGCCGCGCGGCTTCACGGCCAGTTCGTTCTGTTCGGTGTCGCTGGGCCCGCCGCTGATCCTGGTCTGTCTGGCGAACTCAGCCGACTCCTACGCGGCGTTCACTTCCTGCGAGCACTTCGCGGTGAGCGTGCTGGGCACCGAACACAAGCCGCTGGCAGTGCAGTTCGCGACCAAAGGTGCCGACAAGTTCGCATCGGACGGCCTGTCCCGCACGCCCGGAGGGCTGCCGGCTGTCGCGGGCGCACTGGCCGAGCTGGACTGTGAGGTGCACGCCCGGTATCCGGCCGGGGACCACACGATCCTGATCGGCCGGGTGGCGGGTGCGCGCCTGGGTGGGGACGCGGGGGCCCCGATGGTCTATTACAAGCAGTCCTTCCGGTTCCTGGCCTGAGGGAAAGCCGGCCGGGATGCCCAGCAGCATCAGGCCCGGGCTGCTGCCCCGCCCCGTGCGGACCGCTCCGCACGATGCCGACGAACCAGCACGAGCAGCCCCTGCCGCGACCACGGCCGGCACGTCAGGCGCGTGCCCTGCGGCCTGCGCCGGCAGGGCGCTCTTCAGCCTTCCGGCACGCCCGGGTGCCAGCGCCCAGCCGGGAGGCGGTCCTCCCCTGCGGCAGCGAGGGTCTCCGCAGGGCGCGACGGCCCGTCCGGCCCCTTGCCGGCTCCACTCGCGCGGCCGGCCTTCCGGACCATTCCCCCGGTGGCCCGGGTGGATCGGGTGTGCCGGAAAATCCTCGGGCGCTGCCCGCCACGCCCCACCCACCGGCCACCGCCCCCTCCCCCACCCCGGCCAGGGTTATCTCCTGTCCGCCGGCGTGGCAGCACTCCCGGCGGCACGAGGGGGGTCCGGACCCCTTTATGCCGGAAATGCCATGGGCAGATGGACCTATTGCCCGCACGCATCACGGGACACAGAATTCATAGGGCGCCCCCACCGTCGGATGAGGGCTGCCGTGCACGCCAGGAGGCTTTCCCCGAACTGCCGCCCGGCATCGAATCGCCAAGCGGTGGGATGACATGTTCTCGCTCCGTGGATACCGCCGGCCCGGACGTCAAAGCGACATCGCTTGCAAAAGCATCAGACGGCGAATGATGGGAAACAGGAGATACGAGGATGCTGCTGAGGGTTGATCCGGTTGATTCTTTTTCCGGAACGTTCCGCGTCCCTTCTTCGAAACCGGAGACGCAACGGGCAATTCTGACCGGCACGTTGGCCGAGGGCACGTCACGAGTTTTCAATGATCTCCGTTGCGATGAGACGGAGACCATGAAGAACGCCTGCCGTGCCTTCGGTGCCAAGATAACCGAGCACGACGGGTACCTGGAGATCCAGGGCATCGGGCAGTCGTTCCCGCGCATCGGGCGGGTCATCCAGTCCCGCGGCTCGGGTCTGGTGTTCCGCGTCGTGACGGCGCTGGCTTCCGTACAGCCGTCGCCGGTCGTGGTGACGGGCGACGCGACCCTGCGCAACCGCGTGATGGAGCCTCTGCTGGAGGCGCTGCGCGAACTCGGCGCGGACATCGAGTCGATCGTCAGCGAGAACAAGGCCCCGGTCATCAACTGGGGACGCGGCCTGAAGGGCGGCACCTGCCGGCTCCCGGGCGACATCAGCTCGCAGTTCATCACTGCCATCCTGTTCGCCGCGCCGCTGGCCGAAGGCCCGGTGGAGATCGAGGTGACGGGCGAGGTCTATTCCCAGTCCTACATCCGGCAGACGCTGGCGAGCCTGACTGACGCGGGTATCAAGGTCTCCGCGTCGGACGACATGCGTCACTACCAGGTGGAGCCCTCCACCTACCAGGCCATGGACGTCACCGTGCGCGAGGACTACACCTCGGCGTCGTACCTGCTGGCCGCGGCCGCGCTCTTCCCGGGCCGGACCGTCCTGAGCAACGTGTACGGCGACAGCATGCAGGGCGAGTTCGCGATCGTCCCGATCCTGCGGCAGCTCGGGGTGAGCGTCACCTTCGACCAGGAGACCTCGTCACTGATCGTCGACAACCCGCCGGGCAGCCTGCGCGGCACCTTCGAGGTGGATGTGCGGGACTGCCCCAACATCGTGCCCACGCTCGCCGCCCTCGGGGCGTACGTGCAGGGCAGCCTGCGGGTGACCGGCGGACGCCTCACCCGCTTCCACAAGGCGTCACGCATCGAGGCCATGGCCGCCGAACTGACCCGCGCGGGCGTGGACATCGAGGTTCTGTACGACGACGGGATCTGCGACGGCTTCGAGGTCCGCGGAGCGGGGACGTATCCCGGCGGAGTGACGCTGTCCAGTTGGGGCGACCACCGCATCTTCATGTCGCTGTTCGTGGCAGGCCTGCGGATGCAGTCCGCCAACCGGTTCTCGGGCTTCGAGGACGTCCGGCTGTCCTTCCCCACCTTCCTGGAGGAGTTCGCCGAGGCAGGCGTACGAACCGAGGCCGTCGAAGAGGTGAAGGCGCCCGCTGAGGCCGTCGGCTGACCCTGGCAGCGACGGGGCGCGCGGGCTGGTTCCCAGGCCCGCGCGCCCCGTCGCGTCGCGGCGCGGGGCCCCGGGGCCCCTGATGAACGGCGCCCCCGCACGACCGTCCGCGTCCCCCATTCAGGAAGTTCCGTCGATGCCCCCTGCACCTGCCCCCCGGCTGCGCGCCGATGTCTCCGGGTTGCCTCGCTACGTCCCCGGCCGGAGTGCTCCCAGCGACCTGGTGGACAAGCTGTCATCGAACGAGAACCCCTATCCCCCGCTGCCGTCGGTCGTCGCCGCGATGCGCGAGGAGCTGGGGCGCGTCAACCGCTACCCCGATCCGACGAACAGTGAACTGGTCGCGGAACTGTCCGCAGTCCTCGCAGTGCCCCCGGAGCACCTCGTGCCCGGCACCGGATCCCTCGGGGTCACCCGGGACCTGTTGCGCGCCGCGGCCGGCGAAGGGGACGAGGTCCTCTTCGCCTGGCGCTCGTTCGATGCGTACCCGCAGCTCACCTGGGCCACCGGGGCAACTCCTGTGCAGATTCCGCTGCGTGAGGAGCGGCACGATCTGGAGGCCATGGCCGATGCGGTGACGGACCGCACCCGCCTGATCCTCGTGTGCAACCCCAACAACCCGACCGGCACGGCCGTGCACCGCGGTGAGCTCACGCGCTTCCTGGACCGGGTGCCCGGCCACGTGCTGGTGGTGCTCGACGAGGCGTACCGCGAGTTCGTCGACGACACCGATGTACCCGACGGCATCGGGTTCTACCGCGACCGTCCCAACGTCGCCGTTCTGCGCACCTTCTCCAAGGCGTACGGGCTGGCGCGACTGCGTGTCGGCTACGCGGTCGCGCATCCGCCGGTCGCGGCCGCGCTGCGGGCCTGCGCCGTGCCGTTCGGTGTCAGCGGGCTCGCCCAGGCCGCCGCGCGGGCGTCGCTGAACGCGGGACCCGAGCTGCTGGAGCGGGTACAGACCTTGGTGGCCGAGCGCGCCCGGGTCACCCGTGCGCTGCGGGCCGCGGGCTTGAGCGTTCCCGACAGCCAGGCCAACTTCGTCTGGCTGCGCCTCGGTTCGCACACGCGGGCGTTCGCCGGCATGTGCGAGGCGGCGGGAGTCATGGTGCGCCCCTTCGGCGACGAGGGGGTGCGGATCACCATCGGTACTCCCGAGGAGAACGACCATCTGCTGAAGATCGCGGGTGACTGGCGGGTGTGAGGCCCCCGTCGCGGACCCCGCGTCCCGGAAGGGGAGCGCAGAAGGCGGGTCGGACCGGGTCCGTCGGTCGGGGCCGGAGCGGGCAGTGGCCGCGGCGCGGTCGGGCCGAACTGCTCGTGCGGCGTCCGGAAGGGCGCCGGTGCACCGAAGTCCTCCATGCTCACCGCCTCGCCACGGCGGCCCACGAGGCGTACCGGCCGGGCGCGCTGCCCGCCTCGCCGGTTGACCGGCTTTACGGACGTGCCGAAGAGCCGCTTCGCATGTCCGTTGTCATCCCTCGCCCTCGCCCTGGTCCTGGTCCTGGTTCTCGTCCTCGCCCTGGTCCTGGTCCTGGTCCTGGTCCTCGCCCTGGTCCTGGTCCTGGTCCGGGTCCGGGTCCTGGTCCGGGTCCTCGCCCTGGTCCTGGTTCTCGTCCTCGCCCTGGTCCTGGTCCTGGTCCTGGTCCTCGCCCTGGTCCTGGTCCTCGCCTTGGTCCGGGTCCTCGCCTTGGTCCGGGTCCTGGAACCGCTTGAGACAGAGCATCGACACGACACGGGTCGCGAGTGCCCCCGCCCGCGTGGATGGCGCGGGCCTCCAGGGCGATCGGTGCTTCACCGCCGGTGGCGACGGGCGTCGCCCGCGGCCGGCCGCCGGACGCCTCGGCCAGGAGGTAGCCGCCGGACACCCCGTCGGCGGATGCCATGCCCCTGCCTTCGGCAGCGGTACAGGACGGCAGGTCCCCTGCCTCGTCAGGCACAACCCGGCGGGGGCAGGCAGGCGTGTTCGGGGATCGTGCACCGGGCGGCGGCGGTCTCGTCGGCGTCGGCAGCTCGGCCGGACCCTGTCATCCGTCGCTGTTCCCGCGCCGGCCCGCCCGGCGCGCTTCGGGCTTGTGCGGCAGCAGCTACGGGAAGTTCGGTCCGCCGTGCCGGATCGATGTGCGCACCGTTCCTTCCGCCGCCGTCGCGGGCGGCACCTGCGTTCGCGTACAGGGGGCACCAGAAGGAACGACAGGTATGCGTCGCGCTCATCGAGGGCACCTCTCCGGGCTGTTGAACAGCTCCGGGCGAGGCCGCCGGCACACCGCTCTCCCCTCGCCCGGACAGACACCGGCCGGCCGGCTCTTTCTACCGAGCCGATCCCAGCAGATCACCGGAAAGCACCTACAGGCATGACGTCAATCCGACCTTCCCTGTGTGCGCACACCACATCGTTCGCAGGCCGGTAGTGGCAACGCCGCGAAGAATCAATGACGTGATGGCAAAGCGGCACGCATCTGACCGGCGGCCGCACCCCCCGCTTGAGGCTCGCTCGAGGCGCGGCCTGAATCCGCTCAAGCCTGGCTGATGACCTGCACGACTGTGCGAGCAACGGGCCGACGTAAGGCATAGCTTGACCGCAGGAGGCCGGAAGCGAGGCTACCGCCCTGCCGGCGCCCGGAGCCGCCGCGCCCGGACTCCTGAAACTTCGGGTTCCGCGTGAATGAAGTCCTTTGGACGTTTTTTCTCATGCCCTTCGAGAGAAGCAAGGTGGAGGCAAAACGTGGAAGAAGCACCGGCCGTAAGACTCACCTACCGGGAGTTGGATGTACTCGGCCTGTTGGCCCAGGGGCTGAGCAACCGGCTCATCTCCCGGCGGCTCGACATATCCGAGAAGACCGTGAAGAACCATCTCAGCAGTATCTACTTCAAGATCGGCGCCACCCACCGCACTCAGGCCGCCCTCTACGCCCGGCACGTCGGCCTGAACGATTCCGGGGGAGCGGCTCCGTCGGCCGGCTCCGCCCTCACCGCACGCGAGCGGGGCGTACTCGGCCTGCTGGCCCAGGGGCTGAGCAACCGGCTCATCTCCCGGCGGCTCGACATATCCGAGAAGACCGTGAAGAACCATCTCAGCAGTATCTACTTCAAGATCGGCGCCACCCACCGCACTCAGGCCGCCCTCTACGCCCGGCACGTCGGCCTCGCTTCCTGAGTGGCCGACCCCTTCTCCGGGGCCTCGATCGCGATGCGTACGGCACGTGACTCCACGCCGCGAGGAGAGGGTGGTCTCCGTGTTCCCTGTCCGTGGGGAACCTCCGCAGCCACATCGCCGAGTGCGGACAGCGCCGGATCCGGCCCGCCCCCTGGCCCTCCCCGCCGAGACCCCCGTTCTCCCCCGTCACCGTCGGCCGGGTCTTCTGCGCGGCCCGCACCGGACCACGGCCCGAGCCCCGGCGTACGCGCCGGTCGGGGGGAGGGTACTGCCGCTCACCCTCACGCCTCCTCGACGAGGAACCTCCGCACCATGTCCCCCGCCTCGTCCCGGCACTCCTCGAAGTAGGCGTGCCGGGCGCCCGGGAAGAGGTGGGTGCGGGCACCGGGGATACGGGAGGCGAGCAGCGGGAGGTTGTCCGGCGGGGTCAGCCGGTCCTGGTCGCCGTGGAGGATCAGGGTGGGTGCCGCGATGCGCGGCAGTTCGTTCCAGGTGTCGTGCGCGTTGCTGGCGACGAGGTGGCCGCGGCGCGCGTGGGCGGGCATCCGCGGGTCGCCGAGGGTGCGGTAGGGGCCGGGGTGCGTGGCCCGCCAGAGGGGCGAGTACATCAGGTCGGCCAGCACCCGGCGTACAGCCTCCGTGTCCGGCTGTGCGAGGGACCGCCGTATTGATGCGTCGCGTTCCACGGCGTGCGGACCGCCCGGGGAGGTGCAGCCCAGGACCAGCCGGCGGATGCGCTCGGGGTGGCGGATCGCGAGCGACTGCGCGACCCGGCCGCCCATCGAGGTGCCGTACACGTCGGCGCGCGTGATACCGAGCGCGTCCAGGACCGCGACGACGTCGTCCGCGAACTGGCCGATGGAGTACGGCCCTTCGGGCTTGTCGCTGTCGCCCGTGCCGCGCAGGTCCAGGGTGACGGTGGAGCGCACGGTGTGGAAGTCCTCACGCACGCCGTCCCACCAGTGATGGTCGTTCGCCTGCCCGGCGAGCAGCACCAGCGGCGGCCCCTCCCCGTGGTGCTGGTACGCCAATGCGGTGCCGTCCTGGGCGCGGGCGAAGACCGGGGCCGTCCGGTCGTGTTTTGTCATCGATGTCCTTCGGGCGGGCACGCGGGGCGGCGGCGCGTGGGTCAGAGGTTCGGCTGGCGGGTTCGGGCCATCTCGATGTCCGGGACATGCTTTTCGGCCCAGACCCGTACGGCGCGGAGCGGGATGAGCAGGGAGCGGCCCAGTGGTGTCAGGGCGTACTCGACGCGGGGCGGGTTCTCCTCGTACTCGTGGCGGCTGATCAGACCGTCGGCTTCCAGCGAGCGCAGGGTCTCGGTCAGGGCCTTCGAGGTGATGCCCCGGATATGCCCCTTCAGTTCGCTGAAGCGGCGGGGTCCGCCGTCGAGGGCGTTGACGACGAACACGGTCCAGCGGGCGCCGATGCGGTGCAGCACCGTGCGGCTCGGGCAGGTCGCTGCCATCACGTTGTACGCCGTACCCATCGCTGCTCCCAGTTTCGTTGAAGATACCGGTATCAAATCCATACCGTTGTACCCGATCGTACGAGAGGGAGTGGGACGCATGGAACGGATCCTGGTGATCGGCGGTGCACGGGCGCTCGGCGCGGCCGTCGCGAGGCGTGCGGTGAAGGACGGGTACGACGTTGTCGTCGGTGCCCGCGATCTGGCTGCGGCCGAGGTGCTGGCGAGCGAGATCGGCGCCACAGCGGTGCGGGTCGACCTGCAGGACGAGTCGACGCTCGCGGCTGCGGCGGAACGGCTGAAGGACGGGATCGACCACATCGTGACGACCGCTTCGGCGCCGCACGATGTTCGCGCGACCGAGCTGGACCGGGACAAGCTGCTGGCTGCGTTCACGGCGAAGGTGGTCGGCCCGATGCTGGTGGCCAAGCACTTCGCGCCGGTGCTGCGGCCGACCGGGTCGATGGTGCTGTTCTCCGGTGTCGTCGGCTGGCGGCCCGGGCCGGGATCACTCGTCAAGGGGGTCACCAACGGTGCGGTCGAGTACGCCGCGCGCCACCTGGCGGCGGATCTGGCGCCGGTACGGGTCAATGCCGTCTCGCCCGGTGTCGTGGACTCGGGCGCATGGGACCGCCTCGGTGACAAGAAGGCCGCCCTGTTGAGCAAGAGCGCGGCCAGGACGTTCGTCGGACGCCACGGCGAGAGTGACGATGTCGTCGAGGCGGTGATGTGGCTTCTTCGTGCGGGTTTCATCTCCGGCGAGACGATCCACATCGAGGGCGGCGCCCGCCACACATCCGGCTGATGCCCCGCTGCCGGGCGCTTTCGGGCTCGCGAGGCTGAAGAAGCCCGGCAGCATCCGGAAGTCGCCCCTGTGCCGGCAGGCGGCAGTCCCGCAGAACGCTTTTCCGGTTCTTCACGCCGGACAGCACATGGCCGGGCCCGGGCCCGGCCATGGCCGGCCCCCCTTTTTTCTCGGCCCCGGAACACCCGGCGCCCTGGTTTCGTTCCTGGCCGGCACGCGGCTCTCGCACAGGCCTGGCCACCACTTCACACCAGTCACCCAGGGAGACAGACCATGTCCGAGCACATTCTCGTCGTCGGCCCAGGTCGCGATTTTCCCCCCCGCCTGCGCCGCGCCAGGCCCGGGACGCGGACCACGGTCATCTGCGACATCACCTACATCGGCCGGATCCGCGAGCCCGGTGGGAACGCTCGGGTCATCTGCCTGCGCAAGGAGGCTCCCGAGCAGGAATGGATCGACCTGGCCATGGCCGTGCACAAGGTCGATCCGTTCACCCGCATCGCCTCGTTCGGCGAGTCGGACCAGTTCCCCTACGCGGCGATCGCGGAAACCCTGGGACTGCCCGCACACAGCCCGCACACCGTGAACCTGGCCCACGACAAGGCCGCGATGCGCGCCTGGCTGCGTGAGAAGGGGATCGACGGCACAGCCTCGGCGCGGGTGAAGGACCTCGACGAGCTGCGCACCTTCGTACGCCGCCACGGTCTGCCGTGCATCGTGAAGCCGGTGACCAGTGCGGGCAGCGCGGGAGTCAGCAAGGTCACCTCCGAGAGCGAACTGGAGCGCGCCTTGGAGTGGGCCGGCGAAGGCGATCCGGGCCCGGCCGGCACGGGCGTGCTGGTCGAGGAGTTCTTCGACGGTCCGCAGTTCAGCGTCGAGGCGTTCTCCGAGTCCGGTGAGCACGAGGTGGTGGGTATCACCCGCAAGTACTCCGACCCGGTGAGGTTCGTCGAGCTCGGCCACGTATCACCCGCCGACCTCTCCGGCGAACAGAGCCGGGACATCAGGTCGTACGTGACGCGGATACTCGAGTCCATCGGTGTGTGCGACGGGCCCACGCACACCGAGGTCGTCCTCACCAGCCGGGGCCCGCGGCTGATCGAGACACACGTCCGCGTGGGCGGCGACAGCATCCCCGACCTGACCATGGACGCCACCGGTGTCGACATCAACGACTACGCGGCCCGCCAGGCACTGGGCGAGCAGGTCCTGCCGGATATCCGGGCAGCCCTCGACGCCGCGGACCGGCCGAAGCGTGCCTCGTCGATCTGGTTCGCCTCGGTCGACACGGCCGGCGTCCTCGAAGCGGTCATCGGAACGGACAAGGCGGTGGCCGTACCGGACGTGACCGAGGTGAAGGTGCTCGCCGAGCCGGGCACAGGGATCGGCGCACTCGCCGACTCCGACTCGCGACTGGCGTCCGCCCGGGCGCTGGGAGACACCGCCGATGCCGCACTGACGGCCGCGCGGGAGGCCGTCTCCCATCTGGAGTTCCAGATCAGGGCGCGTCCGCAGGGCAGTGGGGCGGTCTGATAACCGCGTGTGGGTTTCGGACGCCGTGCCGCCGCCCGAAGGCGGCTGAAGGCGGCTGAAGGCGGCATGTGCGAGCTCGCGGGGGTGTGTCGATCTGGAGCTGCCCCTTGATCGGCTCCCGTTGTGGCCCGTTCATGCGCCTCTCGCGGCGTCCGCGCCGGGTCCGCCCGGACATGCAGGTGGGCGGGACCCGGGGATCATGACTGGCCACTTGTCCCGGGATACCGCTGAAGGCCGAGACGGACCCTGCTGCCGGGACAGCGCCGCGCAGCATCTGGGCGTGCCGGTCCCGGCAAGGACCGCCATTCGCAGAAGAGTTACCCACCAAAGTTTCCACGGACTCTCCGGGAGCGGGAAGTTACTCGTCCGGCAGTTCGCACGGTCGCCCGGCAGGGACGCTGGTCACGCCGAATCGTTTTAGGTCCAGAAAACAGATTGGAATCCTGTCATGACGGCTGGCCCCCAGAGCGCCACGCTGCACAGCGGCTCCTCGTCACGCTCAGGATTCTGGTATTTCTGGGCTGCCTCGGGCACCAGCAGCTTAGGATCCGGCATTACCGCCGTCGCCCTGCCGCTGACCGCCCTCGTCGCGCTGGACGCATCAGCCTTCGATGTCGGTCTCATCACTGCTGCCAGCTATGCGGGTGCGGTCCTCATCGGGCTGCCGGCCGGCGTGATCGTGCAACGTTTCCCGATGCGGTGGCTGCAGGTAGCCATGGACCTGGCCCGAGCTGCTTTGATCGCTTCAGTCCCTGTCGCGGCATGGCTGGACGTGCTGACGCTCGCGCAGCTCGTCCTGGTCGGGCTCTTCATCAGTCTGGCCAATATCATCTTCGATGTCGCCAACACGGCCTACCTCCCTTCCATTGTCAGCAAGGAGGAGCTGACGGCCCGCAACAGTCTCGTTTCCGGAACCCTGGCGACAACCCAGCTGGCCGGCCCCTCACTCGGCGGTCTTCTGGTACAGACACTGGGTGCGGCCACCAGTCTCCTCGCCGACGCGGTCAGCTATCTACTGTCCGCAGCCCTGTTCTGGCGAATACCCGGCGGAGGATCCCGCCCTCCCGCGCGCAGTCACGAGCCCTTCACGAAGCAGATCAAGGAGGGCCTGAAGTTCGTGCTGCAGCACCCGGTGATACGTCCATGTGTGATGGCTTCCACTGCGTTCAACTTCTCCTCCGGCGTGGTACTGGCCCTTGCGCCCGTCTTCCTCGTCCGCACGGCCGGTCTGTCGGCGGGAACAGTAGGGCTCGTACTGGCCAGCGACGGCGTGGGAGCCCTGGCGGGTGCCGCGATCACCACTCGCCTCGCAGCCAGGATCGGTACAGCACGCACCGTGGTGGCGGCAACCACCGCAGGAGCTGCTGTCGCGCTGTGCATGCCTCTGGCCAACTCGAGTGGGACAGCTCTCTGCTTCAGCCTGGGCCAGGCCGGTTTCGCGGCCGGTATCACCATCCTCAGCATCCTCACCCGCACCCACCGCCAGACCGTCACCCCGCCGACTCTGCTGCCCCGCGTCGTAGCCTCGGTCCGCTTCTTCACCTGGGGGGCAATTCCGGTAGGCGCGCTGCTGGGCGGTGCCGCCGCCGACACCTTCGGGGCGCGGAGCGCCCTGTTCGCCGGCTGTGTCCTCGCCTTCCTGGCACCACTGGCTCTCTTCTTCAGCAAGGTGCGCGGCAGCAGGGACCTCGCCGGCTGACCGTCTTTCGGCGGTATCCGATCGGCAGCCGCCATGCGTGGGGACTCCGGACTGCCCAACGCGGTGGTCTGGGCGGCGCGGGGTGTCCGGCAGCTGTACCGCCCCGGCTTCCGTGCTCCTGGAACGGCCATGCCCTGGTACTCGTTCCCGCCCCGCTGCGTCGGTTCCCCATGGGATCACGTCACGGTAGTGGCGCGGCATCCACCGACGGAGCAACTGTTTCCGGTCACACCCCTGTTGATTGGCCGGTTCCGGTGCCATGCTGATCGCGCGTGCACCCGGACCGCCCCCGAGACCGGGATCCCGCAACGGCCCCGCCTTCCTGCTACGGCACAGGCGGGGCCTGCCGCCCCTCCCGGCCTCCCCACGGGAGGGTCGCCGCACGCCCTGGCCCTGTCGGAATCCGGCAGTCTGTGCGGCGGGAGGGCCGCACCGGCGGCTCACACCCCTACGGCAGCAACACCCGCACCGGGCGCCGGGCGGGCGCACGACGGGCATTTGGAGAAGTGAAGGAAGAGGGGGCTGGAATTGAGATGAGTGAATGCCAGGCCCTGGACAGTTGCGGCTGTTCGCTGTGGTCGAACGGCACGGCTCGCTCACCGGCGCCGCACACGCATTCGGGCTGAGCCCTGCCGCGGTGACCCGGCAGGTGGCACGTGCCGAGCGGGATCGGAAGGCCCTCAAGGTGTGTCCGGGAGCAGGGAAGTCCGCACGGGGAATTTGCCCGTAGCCGTGCGTGAGTAACATCGGGTTCTCACTTCACTTGCGCACCGGAAGACGAGGGCCTCATGTCCGAAGTTGCTTCAGCCTTCAAAGTCACCGCTGGATACACGCAGAGGGTCGCGGAAGACCTCGCGGTCAACAAGCAGGAGCAGGAGCGGGTGCGTGCCGATCTGACCCGGTTGCAGGGTGAGCTTCTCCAGCTCGAGGAGAGCGAGCAGGTCCTGGCGAAGATGCAGGATGTGCTCGTCGGCGCGGGCGAGTCGGACGCGGGGCGGGGCAAGGACGGGAAGAAGGCTTCGGTTCCTGCGGCCCGCCGCGGGAAGGGCGTGACAGGGCAGGAGAAGGCACCGCGTAGGGCCAAGTCTCCTGAGGCCCTGGCGGGGAAGGCGGCCCCGGTCAGGGGTGCTGCGGGCGAAGAGACCTGGGCTGTGCTGGCCGGTAGATATCTGGCCGGGCAGAGCGAGCCGAAGTCGGCCGCGGAGGTCTCCGCCGCACTGGCCGGGGCCCATCCGCAGCGCAAGGTCCAGGCGACTGTGGTGCGCAATGCCCTGGAGCAAGGGGTTGCACGTGGTCTGCTGGAGCGTTCCAAGCAGGGCCGCTCCGTCTACTACAGCCCCGTCACCGCCCCTTCCTGCGATGAGCCCGCCGTGTCTGTCCAGTAGGGCGGCAGCGGAGTCACGGGCCCGGACGCGGTGGACAGCCGGGTGGCCGTCGGTCCCGTCGCCGATGTCCTCCACCACGATGTCGTCGATGACGTACTCCTCGAACACTTCATCGGTCAGTTGGCCGGTGAGCCGTGCCTGTTCGATGCGCGCCCAGGAGCATTTGCGTCCATCGATACGCAACGGCGTTTCGCCTCGGCTCCCGCGGTCCCGTAACGTCGCATGTGATCTGGACCGTGCCGGTGATTCGGAATTGGTGGGCCTGGAACTCTGGTTGCACGGGTTCGTGGCCGCCTCTTCGCAGGCGGATCCGGCCTGATCCTGGTAGTTGCGGCGCACGGCGTACTCGGGTTCCGGCAGCCAGGTGACCAGGGTTCGGGCCGTACCTGTGGGGCCTGCGCGTTCGAGTGCTTCGCAGCCTCGTCGGGTGCCGGTCAGTTGCACGAGCTGGGCGTGCCGTTCTCTCGCTCCGACCCACCCGGACGCGGCCCTGGCCGCACTGGCCGATGCCGCCCCGTACACGGTGATCTGGCTGAACCAGGCTCAGTTCCCTACCTCGACCGGTTCGGCCGCTGTTGCGCGGCTTCCTTCGGCGGGGCACTTCGGTCGGTTCGGGAGGACGGACGAAGGCCTGGGACGGTTCCGGTTCGGGCGGGAGCCTGATGGAAGTGCCGCCGCCTTGTGGACGTGGGAGGACTCGGAGTGACTTTCCCGTGTTCACATCGCGGTCGGCGCTGAGGTGCTGCCTGGGCCGTGGTTCCGGGCGGAGAGGCCGGGTTGCGGAAGGCCTCAGACCGTGACGGAGAGCAGGTCCACCACGAAGACGAGGGTCGAGCCCGCCGGGATCAACGGCGAGGGTGACTGGTTGCCGTAGCCGAGGCGCGGGGGCACGATGATCTCGCGCCGGCCGCCGACCTTCATCCCTCTGACCCCGCGGTCCCAGCCCTTGATGACCTTCCCGCCGCCCACGGCGAACTTGAACGTCTGGCCCCGGTCCCAGGAGGTGTCGAATTCCCTTCCGGACTCGAAGGTGACCCCGACGTAGTGAACCTGGACAACCCTGCCCGGCTTCGCCTCGGGCCCGTCCCCGACGACGAGGTCGCGGGTTGTCAGCTCGGTGGGGGCGTCCCCCTCGGGAAGGTCGATCCCGGGCTTCGTCAGTTCACTCATTGCAGCCTCATTCGTTCGCCGCCACAAGCCCTCATACGGGCCGGCCAGGCGCATGGTCACTCCATGCGGTAGATCATCATGCCCCGTGGGCGCTGATCTCCTGGAGTGCGTCAGGCCCGACGGAGCACGGTGCCCGGCGTGACGGGGTGTGCTACGTCATCGGTACGCCGCGCCCGTACTCGATGAGGGCCAGGCCCTGCTCCCCGTGTCCGCGGGTACGGCCCCTGGGTGTCGCCCGGTGGCGTGCGGCCCGCTGCGCGGAAGGTCCTTCAGCCTGCGCTGAGAACGTTCGTGGCCCCGGTCCGAGAAGCGCCCGCGGCCGGACACGCCGCCCGGGCCGCACGGCCTCTCACCCCCGGCTCGTGCCCGGATTCCGACTGGCGCAAGGGGGCATCCACGACGGGGCGGAACCGCGCGGAGAGGGCGGGATTTCACGTTGCGGGGCGGTGATGCACGCTGACTGCGTAGCCGCAGCCTTCGTCATAGGGGTCGCCGTTCCAGGTGGCGTAGCGCTGCCGCAAGGTCAGTCCGGCCCGGGTGCACCAGTGGTCGAACTCTGTGAGGGTCACCGGTGGTTCCGGCAGCGGCAGATGTGCCGCGTCCAGTCCCATGCCGGTGACGAGGAGACCGCCGGGACGCAGTGCGGCGGCCAGTTGCCGGACGACGGCCGCTTCGGTGCCGGGGGCCAGCAGGGGGATGACGTTTCCGGCGGCGAGCGCCAGGTCGAAGCCGGGATGCAGGTTGAGGGCATCCAGGTGGGCCAGGTCACCGAGGAGCCACTCCTGCGTGGGGGCTTCTCGGCGGGCGACGGCGAGCATGGAGGAGTCGACGTCCACGCCGGTGCAGTGGTGGCCCAGCTCGGCGAGCCGGATCGCGATCCGGCCGGTGCCGCAGCCGGCGTCGAGTACCCGGGCGGCGGGTTTCAGCAATCCGGTACAGAAGGTGGCCTCGCCGTGGATGTCGTGGCCCGATTCGGCGAGTTGCGCGAAACGCTGAGCGTATTCTTCTCCGGCTTGTCCGCCGGTGAGTTCCGCCCAGCGGTCGTGTTGCTCGGTCATGTTCGGGGTGCCTTCCGGTCAGACCACTGCGTTCTTCGGGCAGAGGTCTGCCTCGTTCGGCAGCGGCCTCATGGCTGCAGACCCCTTTTCGTTGTCTTGCCCGTCTGGGGGCCCGGTGCTGTGTGGTGGGCACGTTTTCCCCGGTGGGGGGCACCGTGTCCAGGATAGGCGGCGGGCGGGTGAGGAGCGTAGGCGCGGGAGTCATGCAGGGGCGGCCCGGGGTCTTCGCCGGCGAGCAGCGGCACCGGCCCAGGGCTGACGCCCCCGCGGGCGCCGGGTTCAGGAACCTGCGCAGGGGTAGGGAATCCGAGGGGGTTCGGTCAGGATGGGTGCCCTCACGCTTGCCTACCGGTTCGCCCCGCGCCTGCGGCGCAACGGCCTGCGGGAACAGCGCGACGATCTGCTGCTTCCCGAGGCCGTGCCGGTCATCAACCCGGATGTGACCGCTGCGGAGGTGATCGCGGGCCTCAGGACGCTGCCGCGGTGGATGTACCTGCTGTTCATGGTCGCGGCTCCCGTGGCGGGCCTGGTTCGCGCTGCGTGGTCCGCGCGCCTTTCTCGACGAAGATCTGGTGGTCGAGGATCTGCCCTCGGCGCTGCGGGCGCAGATGACGGCCGACGGTCCTGTGGGGCACGCGATGACCGGCCGGCGCGACCAGCAACTGCTCGACGCGCTCGGCGAGATCCACACGGAGCGGGGCACGGAGCCGATCCGGGTGGCCCTCGTCTACGGAGCCGGCCACGTCCCGGCGCTGGTGTCGGGGCTGAGGATTCGTTACGGGTACCGGCCGCGTGAAGCGGAATGGCTGAGCGTCCTGGTCCCCGGCTGAACAGCCGGACAGAACCGGTCCCCCACAACACGGCAGGCGGCCGGAGTCACAGCGGGCGCGGAGCCCGTGCGGCGGCACGCCCGTACGGTCTCGCAGTGTCCGGGCGAGGCGGCCCCTCGGTCATGGCAAGGTCCGCTGCGATGCCGATCAGCCGTTCCCGCAGGGAGTTCCCCTGTTTAGCGGGCGGTGTCTGCAAGGCTGCTGTAGACACCTCTGTGCAGGGCCCCAAGAGGGCCGGGGCGGCGAACCGTCCGTACGGCCCGGCCGCCGGGACGGGGACGGGCCGGCGTCGTGGCCGCGGGTGTTTCCCCCTCCGGGCCGCCCGGCCTTCGCCCCTGTCACCGGATGCGGTACGAAGTGCGGTGTGAACGAACAGCCCGCCCCGCCCGCGACCGTCCGTGTGTTCATCGCCCTCGCCCCGCCCGACCACGCGAAGGAGGAACTCGCCCGGGAGCTGCGCCCCGCCTACGGCACGCACCCTCACATGCGGTGGAACCGTATCGAGGACTGGCACATCACCCTGGCGTTCCTCGGGGAGCTGCCGGCCGGGACCGTTCCGCTCCTGCGCGGGCCGCTCGCCGGTCTCGCGGCCGGCCGCCGGCCTTTGTGGCTGGCGCTGCGCGGTGGCGGGGACTTCGACGACCGGGTGCTGTGGACGGGGATCGACGGAGACCTCGACGAACTGCACCTGCTCGCCGCCGAGGTACGCAGCACGGTCAGGGACTGCGGTGTCGTGTTCGAGGAACGGCCCCTGCGCCCCCATCTGACCCTGGCCCGTGCCCGCCGGGGTGACCGGACCTCGGCGGCGGAGATCGCCGGGAGGATCGCCGGGTTCACCGGCCGCCGTTGGCCTGCCGAACGTCTGCACCTGGTCGGCAGCAACGCCGGCCGTAGCAGCGGGCCGATCCATTACCGCGACGTCGGGGCCTGGGCTCTGGGCGGGAGGAACCCCACCGGGTCCTGAACCGGTCCTGCGGGAGCCGGGGCCGGGAGGCCGGAGGCGGCGGCGGGCGGTCCCCCGGTCGCCGGGCGGGGTCCGGCCCGTAGGCGGCAGGCCGGCCGGTGGACTGTGTCCCGGAGGGCACACCCCGCCCGGAGCGCGCACGCCCCCGGGGCCCCCGGGGACCAAGAAGCAGCGGTCGAAGGCCGGTGCAGGGTGCTCCCGTCCCCGGGGGGTGGGCCGGGAGGAGTCCTGGTGCGGGGCGCCGGCTCCGGGGTGTGGTGGCGGTCCGCTTTGCGGGGGTGGTGCGGAGGGGCAGGGTCAGGGGGTGTCGCCGGACCAGTCCCAGCGTCCCGGGTCGCCGGGGCGCGGGTCGTACAGTGCGCGCCCTCCGGTGCCGAACTGCCCGAGCTCGGTCATCAGTGCGGCACCGGAGTCGATTTCCGCCTTCGGCCAGCCGGTGATGTCGAGCAGCAGGCCGTCCAGCGGTCCGCCGACCAGTTCGGCATAGGTCTGTCCCGGCCTCGGTCCTTGGCCGGGGGTGCCCGGGTCCTGGCCGTACACGCGGCCGCGCAGGAGCTGTTCGTCGTCGCTGTCCATACGTTCCAGCCTGTCAGCTGCCACCGACAGTACGGGCGCGGCGGGGCATGCCGGGGCGGCTCGGGACGGGGAGGGAGGGCCGGTGCCGCCCGGAGCGGGGTGGGAGGGCCCGGACACGGGAGTACCACGGGGCCGGAACCCGATCACGTCGCCCTGCAGGTCCTCACCGCGCAGGAGGGCGGCTCGGGACTGCCACGGGCCCAGTGGCGCGAGCTGGCCGCGGTGTTCGCCGGCGATCTGCAGCACGACGGCGTGCGGGTGGGACGGCGGGTGAGCCGGCCGGTCACCTGGCCGGTCACCTGGCGCACCGTCAGCGGCGGCGGGGGCGGCGCGTCCGGCGGCGGGGTGGTGCGCGAGGCGGCAGTGCGTCCGGCGGGGTGGTGCGCGAGGCGGCAGTGCGTCCGGCGGGGTGGTGCGCGAGGTGGCAGTGCGGGTGCGGACCCGTGCCGTAGGTGACGGGGCTTGCTCGGGGAGCAGTTCTCGGTGGAGTCGTCGACACCCGGCGATCACGACCAGGAACGGCGGGAAGAGCCAGGAACGTGACGGGGTGTCATTCTCACGTGTGTGGCGGCGGGCGTGCGCGGTCTCACACGCGTGTCCCGCCGCCCGCTGCCTGCTGCCTGGCTGCCCGCCGCCTGCCGCCTGGCTGCCCGCCGCCTACCGCCTGGCTGCCCGCCGCCTACCGCCTGGCTGCCCGCCGCCTGCCGCCTGGCTGCCCGCCGCCCGCTGCCCGCCACCTGCCGCCTGCTGCCTGCTGCCTGCTGCGGTGTCGCTGAAGCTGTTCGTCCCTGAAGCGCGGTCTCGCTGATTCCGCCCGGTGGTCTGCTCGGTCCCCCGGGTCGGCGTGTCCTTGGCAGGGTGTGCCTGCCTCGTTCGGAAAGTCACTGGCTTCGCGTTCGCTCGTGCGGTGGAATTCCCGACGTGACACTTCACGAGGATGAGATCCCGGTCGACGAGACACTGGTCCGGTCGCTGCTGACAGCGCAGTGCCCGCAGTGGGCTGCCCTGCCGTTGTCGCCCGCGGGCGCGGGCACGGACAACACCATGTACCGGCTGGGCGATGACCTGCTCGTGCGACTTCCACGGACTGCCAGCAAGGGGCAGTCCCTGCGCAAGGAGCAGGAATGGCTTCCCCGCCTGGCACCCTTCCTTGTCTGTCCGATTCCCGAGCCCGTCCACGCCGGGACGCCCACCAGCGTCTTCCCTCTGGTCTGGTCGGTCTACCGCTGGATCGACGGTGCCGAGGCCGGCCCGGACACCGTCCGGGACTGGGCCGCTTTCGGGGCCGATCTCGCGGCGGTCGTGCGGCAGCTCCACGGCGTCGGCCTCATGGGAGCGGCTCGCGCGGACGGCCTCAGCTGGTATCGCGGAGGCAGCCTGGGGCCGTGCGACCAGTGGATCAGCGGGTGTTTCGACGACTGCCGAACCACTGTGGGTCCTGAACTCGACATCGACGCTCTGGAACAGTTGTGGCGAGCCGCGCTCGCACTGCCCGAGCCCTGCGGACCTCACGTGTGGCTCCACGGCGACCTCAAGCCGACCAACCTCTTGGTCCGGGAAGGAGAACTCCACGCAGTCATCGACTTCGGAGGACTCTCGGTCGGCTTTCCCGACGCCGAGCACTCCACGGTCTGGGACCTGCCGCCACAGGCACGCCAGGCCTACTGGGACACATTGGGCCTGGACGATGCGACCTGGGCCCGTGCCCGCGCCTGGGCGATCGCGGTGGGCGTCAGTGGAATCTCCTACTACTGGAACACCTTCCCCTCCTTCGTCGCCGAGTGCCGGGCACGGCTTGGGGCGATCCTCACCGATGCCGCTGCGCGTTGAGTGTTCTCCCCGGTCCGGGAGGAGGAGTCATACGGCGCAGGTCCGTCGAAGGGCGACGGAACCCGCGTGACAGCTCCCTTCCGATGAGACAGGGCAGCAAGCCCTCGCAGTGGTAGGCAGAGGGCTCCGCGACCGCCCCCGAGATCTGTGCCGGGAGCCACCGGACATCAACGAGGACGGGGGCCGCAAGGGTCGGGCCGGGCGGGGACGAGGTTGCGGAGTGCCGGCTGAGCGGAGGGGTCCCGTGCCGTGCGCAGACCGGGTATGGGGGCCCGCAGGGCTGTGTGCGCCGGGTGCCTGTGCCCGGCGCACGGGTAGGGGCGGGCCGTGGCTGTCCACGGCCCCGGGGTGGCGCCCCGGCCGCTGCGGCACCGCGGGGCGGCCCGCTTGACGTACGGGCCGACCGGCCGCTCGTCGAACTCCGGGTGCGGGGTGACAGGGGGCGGGGCGGCGGAAGGCAGGATGGGCTGAACTGCGTTCTGTCCGGGGTGAGTTGTCGTGGTGTCAGCAGCGCCCTGCGCGGTTGCGGTCGGGGAGGTCGGGTGTGGCGGCGCGGCGGCGGCTGCCGGGGAGGGGCGGGCCGCGTCGCGTACTCGATGTGATGTGCCCGGCTCCCGTCCCCGGGTTGTGGTGGTCCCGGGGGCGGGGGCCGGGCGCGCTGCGGGTTTCCGTGCCGCCTGCGGCTCAGCGTGCCTGCCCCGCCGGCGCCGGCGGCAGGATCCGCGGCGTGACTATGTGGACGGGCGGCGGCGCGGGAACACGTGACCGGCCGGGTGCAGGGGCCGGATCAGCGGATCTCGGTGACCCGGCGTTCCTTCAGGGCGGCGCAGTTGGAGTTCTCCACGGACACGTACACGTTGGCGATGTTGCCGCCCCAGCTCACGCAGTGGCCCTTGCCGTAGACGTAGGCCGGCCCGGCGTAGGAGGTGTAGTTCCCGTAGTCGTCGGCCCATTCGTCGGTGTCGGGGACGTAGATGTACACGGACATGCTCTTGGCCGTGCCCGGGTTGGTGCGGATCGTGGCGACACAGTTCTTGCCGTTGGAGGAGTTGTACGTCAGGTAGACGGTGCCGAGCGAGCCGACGGGCACCGAGTTCACGGTCTTGTAGGCGCTGCCGCAGACGCCCTGCGGGGTGACGTTGGGTGCGGCGGAGGCGGTCGTGCTGAGCGCGGCCGTGGCACCCACGGCCAGCGCGGCGACCGCACCGGCACTGGCGATAGTACGTGTGATCCTCATATTTCCCCCTTGTGTCCCTGGGAGCGGTTTGCTCCTACTTGATGTGACCCTCGAACGGTGCGGAAGGTTGTGCCGGGTTCAGGCCGGGACGGGAACAGGGCGGGCGGGGTGGGGTGGTCGGGGCGGCTGGGGGTGAGTGTGGGAACGGGGGTGGGCTGTGGGGTCCGTCTGTGCGGGCCGTGCCGGTGTGCGGGGGGCTCAAGCCGGTGTCGAGGAGGGGGCCCTAGGGTCGCCGGCATGCGGATCTTCGTTACCGGCGGTGCAGGATTTATCGGGTCCCAGTACGTCAGGGCGCTGCTGTCCGGCGAGCTTCCCGGGGCGGACGGCGCCCGGGTGACTGTCCTGGACAGGCTCGGCCACGGCAGCAACATGGACAATCTCGCGCCGGTCGCGGAGCATCCCGGTTTCCGGTTCGTCCACGGTGACATCTGTGACGCGGAGCTGGTCGGGCAGACCCTGCCCGGGCACGACGTGATCGTGCACTTCGCGGCCGAGTCGCACGTCGACCGGTCCATCGACGACGCACGCCCGTTCGTGACGACGAACGTGCTCGGCACACAGGTCCTGCTGGACGCGGCCCGGCGGCACGGGACCGGGCGGTTCGTGCACGTGTCGACGGACGAGGTCTACGGTTCGATCCCGGACGGGTCGTGGACCGAGGCGCAGCCGCTGGCACCGAATTCGCCGTACGCGGCGTCGAAGGCGGGTTCCGATCTGCTGGTGCTGTCCGCGCACCGTACCCATGGTCTGGATGTCGTGATCACCCGGTGCTCGAACAATTACGGCCCTTATCAGAATCCGGAGAAGGTCATCCCGTTGTTCGTGACGAACCTTCTGCGGGGGCGGCGGGTCCCGTTGTACGGGCAGGGCGGCAATGTCCGTGAATGGCTTCATGTCGCGGACCACTGCCTGGCTGTTCAGCTGGTCCTGCGGGGCGGCCGGCCCGGTCATGTCTACAACGTCGGCGGCGGCACGGAGCTGACGAACAGGGAGCTGACCGGGCGTCTGCTGGAGAGCTGCGGGGCGGGGTGGGACAGGGTCGAGCGGGTCGCCGACCGGCTCGGCCACGACCAGCGGTACTCCCTGGACATGAGCAAGATACGGGACGAGCTGGGTTTCGCCCCGCGGCAGTCGTTCGAGACGGGCCTCAAGGCCACGGTCGAGTGGTACAGGGAAAACACCTCCTGGTGGAACGGGTAGGAATCCCGGGGTACTTCGGTGTCCCCGGCGCCGGACTGTTCCCCGGGCGGCCGGGCATTCCGGGGATTCCGGGGATTCTGCCGGGAGGGTTTTCTGTCGCACGGAAGATTTTCTTCACACATTCAAAAAGGGTGTTCTCCGGGGTGCTGCCCTGGTGTGTTCTCCGGATTGTCCGGTGCGGTCCTGCGGCCGTTCCGGGCCCCGGCCTCGCAGAAATGAACAAGGGTGATAGATATGGCCGACCGGAAGTTACCGGCGACCGGCAGGAAAGTGCGGCCGGTGCGCTGTGCCGGGGGCCTGCCCGGGAAGGACGGCTCCGGGGCCGCCGAAGGCGGTGCGGCCGCCGCCCCCGGGGATCCGGTCTCCCTGCCCCGTGGCGCCTGCACGGGCAGCGTGACCGTCACCTCTGTGCTGACTGACACCGGGCGGCCCCCGCACCTTCGCCCTCACCCGCACCTGCACCCCGTTCCGGTCCGGGTCATGGTCCCGGTCCGCTCCCCCATCCGAACAAGGAGTTCCCTGCGATGACCGATCAGATGACACTGGCACCCCCCGTCAGGGCGCGCCGGGCCGGACTCGTCCTGGCGGTGTGCTGCCTGGGGCAGCTGATCGTGATCCTCGACGCCTCGATCGTGAACGTCGCGATCCCCTCGATCCAGAACGCCCTGGACTTCACACCGGGCAGCCTGACCTGGGTGTACAACGGGTACCTGATCCCGTTCGCGGGGTTCCTGCTGCTCTCCGGGCGAATGGTCGACCTGTTCGGCGGGCGGCGTCTGCTCCTGGTGGGGACGGGCGTGTTCACGGTGTTCAGCTTCGTCGGCGGTATCGCGCCGAACGCGGCGACCCTGGTCCTGGGCCGTGCCGGGCAGGGCTTCGGCGGTGCGATCATCGCGTCCGCGACGCTGGCCGTGCTGAGCTCCACGTTCACCGAGCCCGTCGAGCGGGCCAAGGCGTTCGCCCTGTGGGGTGCGGCGTCCGGGAGCGGCGGGGCGATCGGTGTCCTGAGCGGCGGGGCGATCGTGGAGTGGATGTCGTGGCGGTGGGTGTTCCTGGTGAACCTGCCGCTGGGCCTGCTGATCGCGGGCATGACACTCATGTCGGTCACCACCGCCTCCGGCGGTGCCCTGCGCAAGAAGGCCAAGCTGGACGTGCTGGGGTCCCTGTCGGTCACCCTGGGGATCGCCGCGCTCGTCTACGGGCTCGCCGAGGGACAGCACTACGGATGGGGATCGGCGCGTATCGTCACCTCGCTGACGACCGGTGTGGTCCTGCTCGCGGTGTTCGTGCTGGACCAGGCGAAACTGGCCGAGCAGCCGCTGATGGAACTGAGCCTGTTCCGTAACCGGTCGGTGTGGGCGGCCAACCTCACGATGCTGGCCTTCGGGGCGGCACTGCCCACGATGTTCTACTTCCTGACCCTGCTCTACCAGACGGTCCTCCACTACAGTGCCATCCGCACCGGGCTGGCGTTCCTGCCGCTCACGGTGTTCGCGTTCATCGGCGCGGCCGCGTCCTCGGGTGTGGCACCGCGGACCGGTCCCCGGCCGATGATGCTGGTCGGTCTCCTGCCGATGATCGCCGGGCTGGTGTGGCAGTCCGCCGCCGACGAGAACGCCTCCTACCTCACCGATCTGCTGGGCCCGACCCTGCTGTTCGGCCTGGGCCTGGGCATCGTGGTCACCTCGGTCGCGGGCGCGGCGACGGCGGGGGTACCGGAGGACAAGCACGGCCTGGCCTCGGGTGTGCTGAACACCTCGCAGTCGCTGGGCGGAGCGGCCGGCCTCGCGATCATGGTCGCCCTGGCACAGACCCGTACCGCGGACGTCGCCGGTGACGGTCCCCCCGACGCCCACGCGTTCGTGTCCGGTTACGGAGTCGCGTTCCTCGCGACCGGGGTCCTGCTCGCCCTCAGCCTCGCGGCCGCGGCAGCGGTCCCCCGCGGGACCCGGTAACCGGCAGAGCCGGCAGGTCCCCGGGTACGCCGGTCCGGCGGGTCGGTCCGGCCGGTGGTCCACCGGCTGACAGCTCCGGCAGGTCCGGCAGGTCCAGCAGGTCCGGCAGGTCCGGCAGGTCCGGCAGGTCCCCGGGTACGCCGGTCCGGCAGGTCGGTCCGGCCGGTGGTCCACCGGCTGACAGCTCCAGCAGGTCCGGCAGCTCCAGCAGGTCCAGCAGGTCTTGGCATGCAGGTTGCAGGCGGCGAGAAGCCCGCCCGGTCCCCCGGGCGGGCTTCTCGCTGTCACCGGCCGGCCCGCAGACACAGAGACGGGCGGGAACGGTCCGGGAGCGGCGGCGGGCCGGACGGGGACCGGCCAGGAGACCGGACCGGGAAGCGGACCAGGGGCAGTTGGGGCTGCGGCCAGGGACCGGGCACGCAAACGGGCGGGGCGGACGGGCCCGGAAGAGGCTGTGGGCTGGCGTCGGGGCCGGGAGACGGGATGCGGACAGTGCGGACAGTGCGGACAGTGCAGGCTGGCGGGGCTGGCGGGGCGGGCGGGGCGGAACAGTTCGGTGCGGGCGGGTCTTCCCCGAAGGGCGCCGTACGTACGGGGCCGTGACGGGCCGCCCCCGGCACGGTGTGCGGTCGCGGAGACCCGCACCACACAAACGCAGAACCTGACGGCCCACATGGACCGGCGGAGAATCCTCGCCGCACAAAACCGTCAGGCCCGGGCGCCGCGCAGCACGTTCACCAGGCGGCAGCCGCGACCGGTCGTGCACCAGCCGTCCTGGACACCGCACACGGACCTGGTCCCCTCCTCGCCACCCGGCGGCAGCCCCGGACCCCGGCGACGCCCGCACCCTACGCCCCGCCCGGCAGCCAGACTGCGACCGCGACAGCAAAGACGCATCCGGCAAACAAGCCCTCCTGGAAGGGGTGATGATCCCGCCCCGGAAACGGCGTACCCGGTGGCGTGACAGTTCCAGGCCGTCCGGTACGCCCTCACGCCGTCCGGAAGCCGGCTGCAGGAACAGCAGTCCTGCCGCCTTGCCCTGCGAGGTTGCCGCCGGGATCCGGCCGCCCGCCAAAGCGGCGATCCTCCGGGCCGGCTCACAGCGGATGAACCGTGCGGGCACGGCCGAGCGGTCACCGACGGGGCGGCGCAGCCGGCACCCTGCCCGCCATCGCCTCCCCCGGTCTTGGACCGTCACCTTCCATCCCCGCCTGTCCGACCCGGCCCTCGCCCCTCCCCAGTACCAGTACCGGCACCGAGGCCGGTGCCGGTGAAGTCAGGTACGCGGGTTCGCCCACGCCCCCCGGGGGGTGCCGCCCCAGGTACGCGGGTTCGCCCACGCCCCGGGGGTGCCGCCCGTGCGGCTACCGGTCATAGCCGGGTCAGGCTCCCGGGAACACATTGCTGCGACGGTGACGGCGCCACCGTACGGACGGGCTCGGCCGGTTCACCACAAGCCGGGAGCCGGACACAGACCTGTACAGGTACAGGGCCACGACACGTACGACGGCCGGCGGGCGGGTGGGGCAGCGCCTGCGCCGCACCGAGGGACATGAGGACGAAGGAGCACCGGCCGTACGCGCACAGCCAAGGCAGAGGCAGAGCGCGGGAACAGCGTGTGGGCACGTGCCGGCAGGTGCGGGAGCGGAACGGGGAACGGGGGACGGGGGACGGGGGACGGGGGACGGAAACAGCAGGAGGTGCCGGGCAGGTGCTGGTGCCGGGCGGGAATGAGGCGGGTAGCTGGTGCCGGGCGGGAACTGGCGCCGCGTGTGCCGGACAGGTACAGAACGGGGCGGGAGCCGCCCGCGCCACGCGGGTACGGGAACCGGGTGCCAGGCAAATACGGGAACGGGAACGGCCTGCGCCGCACGGGAAGGGGGGCGGGGTGCCGTGCAGGAACGGGGGGCGGGGTGCCGTGCAGGAACGGGGGGCGGGGTGCCGTGCAGGAACGGGGCGGGGCGGGTGGCGGGCTCGCGCCGCGGGGCGGGGCGGGCCGTGAGGGGGCGGGGTGGCGCCCACCCGGCCTCGATCGGCGCTATAGGCGGCGTCCTTAGCCTCCGGAACATGCGAGGCATCATCTTGGCCGGCGGGACCGGCTCCCGGCTGTGGCCGGTCACCCAAGTCATGTCGAAACAGCTCATGCCTGTGTTCGACAAGCCGATGATCTACTACCCTCTGTCCACCCTGGTGCTGGCGGGCGTGCGGGACATCCTCGTCATCACCATGCCCTCCGAGCGGGACTCCTTCGAGCGGCTGCTGGGCGACGGGTCACAGCTGGGCCTGCAGATCCAGTACGCGACGCAGCCCAGCCCCGGAGGCATCGCGCAGGCGTTCCTGATCGGGGCGGACTTCATCGGGGACGAACCGGTCGCGCTCATCCTCGGCGACAACATCTTCCACGGCGTCGGCCTCGGGGACCAGCTGAAGGCGCACTCCCGTCCCCGGGGCGGGCACATCTTCGCCTACCCGGTGGCGAACCCGAGCGCGTTCGGTGTCCTGGACTTCGACCGCGAGGGACGCGTCCTGTCCATCGAGGAGAAACCCGCACACCCCAAATCGAGGTACGTGGTACCCGGGCTCTACTTCTACGACAACCGTGTCGTCGAGATCGCCGGGTCCCTGCGGCCCAGCGCGCGCGGCGAACTGGAGATCACCGAGGTCAACCAGGCCTACCTGCGCCGCGGTGAACTCTCCGTGACCGTCCTGGACCGCGGTACCGCGTGGCTGGACACCGGGACGTTCGCCTCGATGGTGCAGGCCTCGGAATTCGTCCGGGTCATCGAGGAACGCCAGGGACTGAAGATCGGCTGCGTCGAGGAAGCGGCCTGGCGCAACGGGCTCATCGGCGACGACCGGCTGCGTGAACTCGCCCGGCCGCTCATGCCCAGCGGCTACGGAACCTACCTCACCGGGCTCCTGGACGCCGCCGCCGAAGACATCCAGCAGCCCCACCCCGCCCCGCACGACACCCGGCCCACCACCCCCGCCGCAGACACCCTCCCCGCCCCCGCGCAGGAGACCCTGCCCGCCACCCCCACCGGACAGAACCGGCAGCCCGCCCCCGCCGGGGAAACCCTCCCCGCCCCCGCCGGGCAGAACCGGCAGCCCCTGCCCGCCGGACAGACCCGGCCGGGAGCCGCGGCCGAAGAGGCCTGGCAGCCGGTCCCGGTCGGCGCCGGCGCCACCAGGTGAGAAGGAGACCCTGATGGAGATCGAAGAGCTCGGCATCGAGGGCGTCCACCTCGTCAGGCCACAGGTCCACGAAGACCCGCGCGGCGCGTTCCTGGAACTGTTCGCCGCCCACCGCCTGGCCGCCCGGACCGGCCGCCCCATGAACGTGGCACAGGTCAACTGCTCCGTATCCCGGCGCGGCACGATCCGCGGGATCCACCTCACCGCGGCCCCGCCCGGCGAAGCGAAGTACGTCACCTGCGTGAGCGGCACGGTCATCGACGTCGTCGTCGACGTCCGCGTCGGCTCACCCACCTACGGCCGGTCCCTCGCCGTCGAGCTGGACGACCGCCGGCGCCACGCCCTGTACATCGCCGAAGGCCTCGGCCACGGCTTCGCCGCCGTCAGCGACACCGCCGTCGTCACCTACCTGTGCGACAACACCTACACCCCCGGCACAGCGATCTCGATCAACCCCCTGGACCCGCAGCTCGCCCTGCCCTGGCCCCCCATCAACAACATCATCCTGTCCGACAAGGACAGGAACGCACCGACACTCGCCCAGACCGAAGCCCTGGGCGTCCTGCCCCGCTACGACGACCTGCGCACCCGGACACCGGCCCGGCCGCACGGGTGACCCGGCGTCACCCACCGGCGCACACACCGACACCAGGAACAGGAACAGGAACACTCATGAACAGGCACATCGCCTTCCTGAACATCCCCGCGGCCGGTCACGTCACCCCGACCCTGGGCGTCGTCGAAGAACTCGTCAAACGCGGACACAAGGTCAGCTACCTCGCCGCGGACGCCGTCGCCGAACGCATCGCCGCCACCGGCGCCGACATCATCCCCTACACCTCCACCCTCGACCCCCGCACGATCGCACCGACCGGCGCACAGGACTGGCTGGCCCGCGTCCTGCTCGGCGCGGTCCGTGAAGCGGCCGCCACCGCACCCTCACTCGAAGCCCACTTCGGCGACGACCTCCCCGACTGCCTCGTCTACGACATCTCCATGCAGTTCCTGGGCCGCGTCATGTCCCGCAAACTCGGCATCCCCGGCATCCAGCTCTACCCCGTCCTGGCCTCCCACCAGTACTTCACCGAAGCCCAGGACGCAGCCCAGGGACTGTTCGGCGACCTCACCCGCGAACTCCGCGCGTTCGCCGACTCCCACGGCCTGCACGACGTCCCCCTGGACGACCTCATGTCCGACGCACCCCGCAACATCTCCTTCATGCCACGCGAGTTCCAGTCCGACGCCGACACCTTCCCCGAAGACCAGTACACGTTCGTCGGGATCCCCATGCGCGAAAGCGACCTCCAGGGCACCTGGCGGCCCGCCAACGACAACCCCGTCGTCCTGATCTCCCTGGGCACAACCTTCAACACCCAGCCCGAATTCTTCGCGATGTGCGCCCGCGCCTTCGAAGGACTGCCCTGGCACGTCGTCATCGCCGCCGGCCCCGGCGTCGACCTCGAAGCCGTCGGCGAACTCCCCCCCAACGCCGAGATCCACCCCTGGCTCACCCTCCAGGCCGTCCTCGAACACGCCGGAGCGTTCGTCTGCCACGGCGGCGCCGGCAGCACCATGAACGCCCTCTACGCAGGAGTACCCCTCGTGTCCGTCCCACACAACGGTGACGAGGAAATGATCGCCGCGCGGACCGGCGAGCTGAACCTCGGACGTGTCCTGACCCCGTCAGAAGTCACCGCACAGTCCCTACGCGAAGCGGTCCTGGACGTCGCCGCCGACCCAGTCATCCAGACCAACGTACGCGACATGCGCCGATACATGCAGAAAGCCGGTGGCGCACCACGCGCAGCCGACACGATCCTCAACCACCTCACCACCACAACCCCGTGACCACCACCGGATGACACCACAACCCCGCGACCACCACCGCCGAGTACCCGCCACCCACCCCGCGACGAGCACCGCCGAGTACCCGCCACAACCCAGTAACCAGCACAGCCAAGTCGCCGCCACCACGTGACCAGCACACCCGGCCGACCGCCACCACCCCGGTGACCGCCACCACCCGGCAGCCAGCACAGCCACGTGGCAGCCACCACCACGTGACCACCACACCCGAATGACCGTCACCACCCGGTGACGGGCACCACCAAAATGACCGACCCGGCCCCGCAGGAGACAGAAATGAACTCACACGACCTCACCACCAAGCTCGTCCCCCACGACCTGTACCTGGAGATCCAGCAGTTCTACGCACTCCAGCTCAAGATCCTCGACCGCGGCGACGGCGCGCAGTGGGCCCGTACCTTCACCCCCGACGGTGTGTTCCAGGCCGCCGACATGCCCGACCCCCTGGTCGGCCGCGACGTCCTGACCAACGCGATCACACACCAGAGCGTCATGCACGAAGGACTCATCCTGCGCCACTGGGTCGGACAGCTCACCGTCGAACAGCTCGACGACAACACCGTCCGCGCCCAGAGCTACGTCATGGTCTACGTCGTCCCCAACCGGACCCTCCTCGACGGAGACGTCCACTTCCGCCACCACACCCTCTGCGACGACGAACTCGTCCGCACCGACGGAACCTGGCTCGTACGCAACCGGTTCGTGACCACCGACGGCGCCTACAAGTAAACCCCGCACACCCGGCACACACCCACGCAGCACAAGGACCCGCACAACACCCGGAACCGCAACACCCACAACACCCGCAGGACCGGAACCACACGGAACCCACAGCACCCGGACCGCACAACGCAGAACCGGCACGACGCGGAACCGCAGGACCGGGACGGCAGGACCGGGACGGCAGGACCGGGACGGCAGGACCGGGACGGCAGGACCGGGACGGCACAACGCAGGACCGGGACGGCACAACGCAGGACCGGGACGGCACAACGCAGGACCGGTGAAAACACCGCCCAAACGACCGCACCGGTACGGGTCCGTGCCCGCACACTCCCGTACCGGTGCGCCCAGGGTGCCGGTGAAGTCCGGGTGCCGGCGCGGGCTGCGGTGCCCGTGCCCCCGGGTACCGGTGAAGACCGGGTACCGGTGAAGACCGGGTACCGGTGCCCCCGGGTACCGGTGAAGACCGGGTACCGGTGAAGACACCAGCACAGGTGCTGGCGCGGGCTGCGGTACCGGTGAACACACCAGAACCGGGGTACGGGCACCAGCACCGGCACCGTCCGGGCCGCAGAGCACGGACCGGGCAGCGCCCAGGGGCGGGTTGTCACCGACGGCATCACCCGGCCTTCCGACGGTACCTGGCATCCGGTCCCCTCGTCCGCCGATCCGCTGCCCACAGGCGGATACACCGGCACCCGTGTGACCGGACACCTCTACCGGCACCGCACCGCCGGCACCGCATGGGTACCCGTGCCCGTACTCCCACCACCGGCCCGCGTCACCCACGCACAAACCCCACCCCCGCCCACCACCGACACCCCTGCCCGCCCCACCACCCACACCCTGCCCACCGGGCGCCCCCACCCACCGAGGGAACCACACACATGATCCCCCTCTTCAAAGTAGCCATGTCCCACCAGGCATCCGCACTCGTCGGCCAGGTCCTGGACAGCGGCTACATCGGCCAGGGCACCAAAGTCGACGAACTCGAACACGCCCTCGCCCAACGCCTGGACAACCCCCGCGTCCTGACCGTCAGCAGCGCCACCGCCGGACTCCACCTCGCCCTCCACCTCGTCGCAACCGAAACCCCCCACGACGGCGAAGTCCTCGCCACCGCCCTGACCTGCACCGCCACGAACTGGCCCATCCTCGCCAACAACATGCGCATCCGCTGGGTCGACACCGACCCCGACACCCTCAACCTCGACCTCGACGACCTCGCCCGGAAAATCACCCCCACCACCCGCGCGATCGTCCTCGTCCACTGGGGCGGCTACCCCGTCGACCTCGACCACCTCAACCGCATCCTCGACCAGGCCGAACACGACCACGGCAACCGCCCCCGCGTCATCGAAGACTGCGCCGACGCCTGGGGCGCCACCTACAAAAACACCCCCCTCGGCGGCCACGGCAACATCGCCGTCTACAGCTTCCAGGCCGTCAAACACCTCACCACCGGCGACGGCGGCCTCCTCGTCCTGCCCGACGACGACCTCCTCGAACGCGCCCGCCGCCTCCGCTGGTACGGCATCGACCGCGACAGCGGACCCAACCGCTTCAAAAACGACATCCCCGAATACGGCTACAAAGCCAACATGAACGACATCAACGCCACCATCGGCCTCGCCAACCTCACCCTCGCCGACACCAACCTCGAAAAACACCGCGCAAACGCCGCCTACTACGACACCGAACTCGCCCACACCCCCGGACTCCAACTCACCCAACGCAAACCCGACCGCAACCCCTCCTTCCTCTACTACACCCTCAAAGTCGAAAACCGCACCGCCTTCACCCACCACCTCAACCAAAACGGCATCACCACCAGCGAAATCCACCACCGCAACGACCACTACACCACCACCCACCCCTACACCACCCCCCTCCCCCAACTCGACACCCTCACCCACCAACACATCTCCATCCCCGTCGGCTGGTGGCTCACCCCCACCCACCTCAAACACATCACCCACACCATCAAAACCGGCTGGTAACACAAACAAAAAGAAAAGACACAACCCACCACCACAACCCAACAGCCAAAGCCCCACCAACAAGCAACCCACAAAACAAACACACCATCAGAACCAACAAATCACCCAGCCAAGCAAACACACCATCAAACTCAAAGACCTGAGAGAACAACCCGAATCCAGGCTCAGATTCAGGATCAGATTCAGGTTCGGTGAGAATGCCTCGCCCGAACCAGGCATCTCAGCCTGAACCAGATACCTTCAATGCTCCTCAGGACGAACGGCAGACCAAGGACCTAACACACACCACAAGCCCACACCCACCGACCAGCACCGGCTGCCCCATGAAGGTCCGCAGCGCACGTAGATCCCCTTTCCCCGGACCCCAGCTCCTCCACCCGCCCCACGCCCAACGCGCGAATGAGCTCGCCCCCCCAGGTCCGCCGCGCAGATGAAGAACTCCTGCTCCGCAGCGCCCGCCCGCTCCAGGCCGCGGGCGTAGTAGTGACGTTCCGCCTCGTCGCACAGGCCCGTGAGGCGAAGGCCCAGGCCCGGTGCGCCGAGGAGACCGGCAAAGCGTGCGATGCCCATCGCCCCGCCCATCGCCAGGACACAGACCCCTTCGGCCGCCAGGTCCCGGCCGCGGCTCGCGGCCAGAGCCCGACTGCTGCGGCGTCGCTCGGCCCTTCGAGCAGGACGGCCGAACGGGCCGACAATCGCGCGGCCAGCTCATGCGCGGGGTCACCGGGGCCACCGGCCGCCCACGCGGACACCGCTACCCGGAACGATCTCATGTCAGCCATGGGACGAATCTCCGCCCATGGCCACCACCGCACCAAACCAACTCGTCGGCCGACGATCAGCTCCGGCACTCCCTGGTCCGGGTGATGAGGAAATCACGAACGCCCTGCCCAAAACGGGGACCGCCTTGCAGCGGTCCTGTGCGTCATTTCGTGACTGTTCGGCCTCTCCGGCTCCAGCGAGTTGCCCGGGGCGATCCGTCCGCAGCCGGAGGGAACCGACCTGCCGTTCCACGCGGAGTGCGGCGGCCGGGGACCCGAACCCCACGTCCACGCGGAAGAATTCGGCGTACCGGGACACCGGGGACAGGGGCTGATGCGGCAGCTCCACCGACCGGAGGCCGGCCGGCCCACCGACCAGTGCCACCGCAACCTGGTGAAAGAGGGAGATCCCGAGCTCCATGACCTGCGGGAAGTACGGGGACTCGCGCGGGTCCTTGCGATAGGTCAGCGCGACCACCTCACGGCGTCCCCACGGATCCGGTTCGACATCGTTGCTCAGCGCCGCGCTGTGCACGAACACGAACCCGTGACGCGCACCCCAGCGCCTGGGCCACCGTGGACGACGCCTGGATGGCCGGTGCCAGCCGGCCGAGGATACCGATGTCCTGGCCCTGGGCCAGGCGGAGGCCGAGATCAGGGCACCGAAGGCAACGGGCGGCCTCGTCAAGCATCAGGTCGTGGCTGGTGATCGGGACGAATCCCTCCTCGGACGTGAGCGCCTCCGGAGAGATCGCGAACCTCCGTACGTACCCGTCCCAGTCACCACCGAGCTCCTCGACGAGGTGCGTGAACCCTCGCAGACCGGCCCCTCGGATCATCGCACCCATCGGGCGATGCCAATGCCGCGACCGGGATGGTCCACCCGGGCTGCGGCTCCCGCGCGACTCCAGCGCGCGACTTCAGCGCGCGGCTTCAGCACGCGGCTTCAGCACGCGGCTTCAGCACGCGGCTTCAGCACGCGGCTTCAGCACGCGGCTTCAGCACGCGGCTTCAGCGACCTGAACGCCCGTCACGTCACCGGCGGGCCTGTCGGCGGTGGGTGCGGTGCCCGGAAGGTGAACGCGCCGGGCCCTTCGCCGGTATCGCGGATCAGGGCGATGCGGTCCATCGCCTCGGCGACGCTCGGGCGGTGCCCGGCCGGGACCCACCACAGCGCGTGGTGGAAGTCGGCAAGTCGCTCGAACCACTCCCGGCGGCGCGTCAGCACCTTGAGGTGCTCGCTGCGGTAGGTGTAGTCCCGCAGTGCTTCGACCGATTCCCAGACCGAGCAGTTGATCAGGAGCATCTCGTCGTCGTGCTCGGGGCGCAGGTTCGTCGAGTCGGCTCCGCCGTCGTCGACCATGCGCCAGACGAAGCCGGGCGCCTGATCGGCGACGGCGTTGATCTCCGGGAGTTGCGCGACGAAGTCGGCGAGTTGGGGGCTGTCGAGCGGGGCGAGGATCCGCCCGACGTTGACCTGGGCAAGGTGGAAGGCGTTCACGGGGCCAGCATGCCCGGGTGAACGTTCTAAAGTCAACGAATGCTGTTTTTAGAATTCCCCGGTGACCCTCAGGGCCACACAACACCCCTGCGGAAGCGGATCCATCGCCGCGCGCCACCCCTGACCCTCCGGCAGCCCGGCGAGCAGACCCTCGATGCCGGCCAGGTTCATCCCGCAGACCAGAGCGGGGAACTGATCCGCCAGCACATGGAACGGGCAGTTGTTCAGCCGCAGGGTCTCGCCGTCCCAGAACGGCTCGTAGCCGCGCGACCGCAGCACCTCGGCCGGATCGGCCTCACTGTCCGATTCGCCACCCTCGGCCTCCCCGGCAGCCCTTGCCGCCGCCTGCAGCTCCGCGTCGAGCCCGGCGCGCTCCACCACCTCGGCAAGCAGGCGGCTCGCCGTGTCGTACGAACGGGGCGGCACGGACACCGCACGCTCGCCCCCGGCGCGCCGGTACATCTTCGCGGGCCGCCCGGCCCCCGGACCGCTGCGTCCCGAGAGCCGCCGGAAGCACACTTCGAGCAGCCCCGCCTCAACCAGCTTGTCCAGGTGGAACGCCGCGAGCGAACGGGAGATCCCGGCCGCTTCGGCCGCCGCGTCCCTCCCCACCTCGCCCGGCGTCCCGCTGACATGCCGATACAGTCCACGCCGCACCGGATCACCCAGTACGACCAACGCCTCCAGGGCGGCATCCTCACTGCTCACGGCCCGATTCTATAACCAACGTTCATTGATACCGGCGGAGCGATCATCCATCGACGCCGACGGCGTCGGCCACCCCTCACCCCCAGCCGCACAACGACTGCCGGAACAGACCCGCGCAAAGACCTACGCACTTCCACCACAGCCACGACCGCGGACCAGAAGCAGGAAGACCTCGACGAGGGTGGCGTCCGGCACGACCAGAACACCCCGCGCCATGCACTCGTTCCAGCAGTGCCTCACGCCCGACCCCACCCCGGGCCACCGCCCGGGGTGAGAACCGTCAGCAGTGGTGCGAATCCACCAGTTCCTGCTCACTTCACGGTCGTGACATCACCGCTGTGCGGGAATGACCTGCCGCATCGGCCGGGCGGGCGGTGGACACCCCGCGGCACCAACCCGCAGCGCCGGCTGCACATCGCCGAGGCGCCCAAGATCCTCTTGTCTTATTCGCCGCACGACCCGGCCGACGACTACTCGTGGGCGACGAACGTGCACAGGCAGACCCGCGGGACGGCCGTCCTGCTGCCGTCCGAGGTTGTGGGCCACAGCGTCAACGGTTGCAGCGACGTGCCGGTCACCGGCGACCGTCCGCCCGCCCGGCAGGCCGTCCCGACAGCGGCCCACTGCCAGGACGTTCCAGGCCTCCAGGTCGTCGGCTGTGAAGCCGCGACAAGCCGACGCCGCCGCCTCCCCCGGGCAGCTGGGCGGGTTGCCACGTCCCAGGAGGCGCGCGGGCCGACGGTGAGCAGGTATCGGCCACCTTCCAGGACCTGGGTGACGACTGAGGTCAGGCTCAGGCGGCCGCCGTGCTGGGGACACTCGCGGAGATCACGGACGACTGTCCTCGGGCCACACTGCACCATGGCTTCGGCCCTGTGCCTCAGCGAAGGACTCGGCCTGTGGACAAAGGCGGCGCGGCACCTCGTGGGGCTGGGCAGGATCGCCCTGCTGACGGGCGACGACGAGCAGGCCGCTGAACTCCACGAGCGGGCCCGCGACCTGACTGCCGGACACGGCTACCGTCCGGGCCAGGAGCTCGCCGACATCGGGCTCGGCCTGCCGGCGAGGAGGCAGGGCCGGCGACGACGCCGAGACGTATCTGAACGCCTGGCTGGAGTGGAACCTGCGGTTGGACAGCGCTCACGGAACGGCTCTGATCCTGGCCGAGCTGGGCTTCATCGCCGAGCTGCATGGTGATGCGCCGACCGCGCTCACCACACACCGCCGGGGCCTTGCGGCGGCCCGGCGTACCGATCTCGCGCGGTGGCACTGGCCCTGGAGGGGCCGGCGGGTGCCCGTGCGCCGGCCGGCCGCTACCGGAGCGCGGATCGGCTCCTCGCCGCGGCCACCGGTGCCCGAGACCGGTACGGTGCCCCGCTGCCCCAGGCCGAGCGTGCGGACGTCGACCGGATCTCGGCGGTGACCGGCAAGGCCCGCGCGGAACGGATCTTCCGGTCACTGCCGCGAACAGCGGTGAATGATCCGGAAGTCACCTCGGTCGTCCCGGCAGGGCACGAGTCCGCGTGTCCCCGCACCGGTGGGCGACGCGCTGGGAGTGACGCGCCGGCGGAGGCCGGTGAACGACCAGCAGCCGCTCGTACGGGCGGCGTCTGCTGGTCGTCCCCGTTCGCTCCGGCGTCTGGAAACCTCTGAGCCCGTCAACGCCATGAGCCGTCCGTGGCAGCGGTCCCGTCCGCGTATACGCCGCGCTGCCGCGCGCCGGCCAGTTCCGAAGGGCGGCAGCGGGCACGGTCCCCGGAGCGGCGCACCGCCGGAATCCGGCTGCGCCGCGCGCCTGGCTGTTCTCCGTATCCGGCCGGGAGAACACGGCCCGGCCGTCCAGCCTTCGCGGCAGCGCCGGAACGTTCGTTACTTGCTCACGGCGAAGCGCATCAGGGCACGCTCGTCGCCCTGCTTGATCTTGCCTGTCTCGTTGATCACCTGAAGCTTCCAGCCCGCACCGTCCCGAATCGCCTTGGCCACGGCGCAGCCGTTGTCGTCGGTCAGCAGGCTCGGCCAGATGTCGGCGACCTGCTGGGTGGTGCCCCCGGTCGCGTCGTAGACCTTGAAGCTGATGTTCCGCGCGTTCTGGAAGGAGCTCCGCTTCTTGTACGCGGCAGCGATGAACACGATGGCGGTGATGTTGGACGGTACGCGGGCGAACTCGACCGTCACCGTCTCGTCGTCGCCGTCGCCGCGCCCGGTCTGGTTGTCCCCGCTGTGCTGCAAGGAACCGTTGCCCAGCGGGTCCAGGGAGTCGAGTCCGGCCAGTCGTACGGGCTCCGCGCCCTGCATCGCGACAGCGATCAGGTCGAGGTCGGTGCCGGCCTTCTGCCGCAGCTTGCCCAGCAGTCCTCCGCTGCTCCCCACGGTCGGGTCCCAGGACACCCCGATGGACAGGTGGGTCACCCCACCGAGGTCGGCGGGACCGTCTTCCTTCTTCAACGTGATCATGCGTGATCCTCTTGGTCGCGAGATTGCTACACCTGAAGTGTGCCTGGTCCCCCAGGTACCGAGCCCTCCCGGGGCGGATACGCGCGGCCTGCGGTAACGACCTCGGGGAATATTGAGGTCGGGTCGTGTTGGTCTGGCGGTTCGGCTGGTCGATGATTCAGCAGGCTGTGGCGCGAACGGGCACGAGTTCGGTGCTCCTGAGGCGACGGGGTCGTACGTCGGGCCGCGAGGTCGGAGACCACGCCGGCGATGGCGAGGTGGGTCTGCTCGTAGTCCTCGCGGCGTCCGGTGTAGCGCTGAAGCGGATGCCACTGCTTGTACTCGGCGTTGGTGTGTTCGACCACGATGCGGGCCGATGACTGACGCCTGCGCGCCTCGCGCCAGGCACGCTGTCGCCGTCGGGAGCGTCCTGGGCCGGCTTCTTCGGCGGGGGCTGCCCCTGGGACGGGAACTCCTTGGCCAGACCCTGGTAGCCGGAGTCGGCCTCGGCGTGCACAACGGGGTGGAGGAGGAACTGTTCGGCGATGCCCTCGGTACGCACAGCGGTTCGGTCGTGCATGCGGCCCGGGCGGACAACGCCGGAGAACAGGGTGCGGCCCTGGTGGTCGCTGAATGTGGTGGTCTTGATCGTGTTCTGCTTCTTCTTGCCCGGGACGAAGGCTTTGCGTCCGGAGCGACCCGCGCGCGGGCGTCGGACCTGGACTTCCGTGCCGTCGAGCCGGATGTCGACGCCTTCGGCATCTGCGTAGGCGAACAGGTCGTCCAGGGTGCGGACGGGCAGACCGGGGCGGTCGGGGATGGCGAAGCCCCGCGCGGCGAGCAAGGAGTCTGACCTCGCGGATCGCGGCGGAGACGATGGAACGATGGAACGGTCCACCCCATTCATCACCGTTTACTCACAGAACGTAATAGCGTTTTACGTCACCGTCACCCTCCGCATCAGGGTCGCGAAATGGGCGCCGTCGGGTACGGGCACGGCGCAAGCCGCCGATCGCCCCTCACGCACCAGGGCGCCCGGGTATCGGTGCCGTATTCATGGAGGACCGCGACCAAGCGGCGGACTCGAATTCCGCGGCGGGCAACACGCGTACACATACCTGACAAGAACCTGCCACACGTGAACCGGAATGCTCGCCCGTCACCCTCTCGTTCGAACTGACATGACTGTAGGAGTGGTGCTCCAGACGTCGGTCCAGACGCCCAGCCCCGAAAAACAGATCGACGACACGGTGCGACTTGCCAGGGAAGCGGCGGCTGTCGGACTGCGTTCCGCGTGGTTCGGACAGTCCTTCGGCGCAGACTCACCCCAACTCGCGGCGCTCGTCGGGCGTGAAGTCCCCGAGCTACAGGTGGGCACGTCCGCGATCCCCGTCTTCGGCCGCCACCCGTTGATCGTCTCCAGCCAGGCCCAGACCGCGCAGGCGGCGACGCACGGCCGGTACCACCTCGGACTCGCTCTCGGGACGAAGCACCTGACCGAGGACGGCTTCGGCATCCCCTTCGAACGGCCGATCGCTCGCCTGCGGGAATTCCTCACCGCCCTGCGCCAGCTGACCGAGACCGGCACCGCCGACTTCCACGGTGAGCTGCTCACCGCCACCACACCGCTCCCGGCACGCGTCCCGGGAGCCGAAGGCGGTGTGCCGACACTGGTCGCCGCGATGGGGCCTCAGGCACTACGAGTCAGTGGCGAGTTGGCGGACGGAATCCTTCCCTACCTCGCCGGGCCTCGTGCCCTTGCCGACCACATCGTGCCGGCGGTGACCGCCGCGGCGGAGGCGGCGGGCAGGCCAGCGCCCAGAATCGTGGCCCTGGTGCACGGCGTCGTGACCGACGACGTCGCCTCCGCGCGCGCCGTCGCGACCGAACAGCTCACGGCCTACGAGAAGATCCCCTCCTACGCACGGGTCGTGGAACTCTCCGGCGGCGCACGGGCGGGCGACGTGGCCGTGATAGGCGACGAACGCACGGTCGCCGCCGAGGTGCGGCGTTATCGGGATGCCGGAGCCACGGAAGTGGTGTTCTCAGGAACGGCCATCGCCGGCGACGCCGACCGACGCCGTACGTGGGAACTCCTCGGCGATCTCGCGGGCTGAGGAGCGGGCCTTCGACAGGACGCCGCCGGTCCGCTCAGTTCCGCACGTCGCGCGGGTTCCCGAAGCCGCGCGACACCCACCGGTCGAGACGGATACGAACTCCGGGAATCGATGCCACATGGCGCCGACACGCCCCGCGACACCCCACGGCAGTCGATCGAGAAAGCGCTTTCCCGTCTGTCGAAGATGCGGTGAGATGGTGCCATGAAGCATCCCGTCCCCAATCACCTGGACCACTGCTACCGCGGCGAGCACCCGGTGCGCACCCTCGGTCACCTCTTCCGCCCCGACCGTGGCGCGCTGTTGCTCGCCGCCTGCATCTTCGTCGTGAAGCACAGCCCCATCTGGCTGATGCCCCTGATCACGGCGACGGTGCTGGACGTCGTCATCCAGCACGGCCCGCAGGCCGAGTTGTGGCAGGCGACCGGCATCCTGCTCTTCATCCTCGTGATCAACTATCCGCTGCACCAGTGGTACGTACGCCTGCTGGGCGGCAGCATCCGCCGCATGGGCACGGCTCTTCGCTCGGCCCTGTGCCGCCGGCTGCAGCACCTGTCCATCGGCTACCACGCTCGCGTCAACTCCAGTGTCCTGCAGACCAAGGTCGTCCGGGACGTGGAGTCGGTGGAGCAGATGGTGCAGCAGAGCTCCGACATGGGGCTGGGTGCGCTGGTGACCCTGACGGGTGGCCTCGTCGTCATCGGATTCCGCACTCCTGAGTTCCTGCCGGTGTTCCTGATAGTCGTCCCGGCGGCCGGGTTCCTGGTGATGCGCCTGCGGCATCGGCTGCGCACCCACAACGAGCACTTCCGGCGCGAGATGGAGAACTTCTCCTCGCACGTGGGCGAGATGACCACGCTCATCCCCATCACCCGTGCCCACGGTCTGGAACGCGCCGCACTGGGCCGCGTCGACGGCTCCCTGCGCCAGGTCTTCGCGGCAGGCCTCCGGCTCGATGTCATGAACGGCCGCTTCAACTCCGCGGCCTGGGTGATGCTCAACATCCTCGGAGTCCTCTGCCTGACAGGCTCGGGCCTCGTCGCGTATCACGGGCTGCTGCCGGTGACGCCCGGCGACGTCGTCATGCTCAGCACCTTCTTCACCGTGCTGACCAGCTCGGTGACGACACTGCTCGGACTGGCTCCTGTCATCAGCAAGGGGCTGGAGTCGGTGCGCTCCGTCGGCGAGGTGCTCCAGGCTCCTGACCTGGAGAGCAACGAGGGCAAGGCTCCGGTGGAGCGCGTGACCGGCCGCATCGACTTCCAGCAGGTCGGATTCGCGTACGACGAGGCGGCCCCGGCTGTCGACGCGTTCACCCTCACTGCGCGTCCCGGCGAGACGATCGCCCTGGTCGGCGCGTCCGGCGCGGGCAAGTCGACGGTGCTGAACCTGCTGATCGGCTTCATCCGGCCGACGACGGGCAGCATCCTCCTCGACGGTGTCGACATGGCAACGCTCGACCTGCGGAGCTACCGCCGGTTCCTGTCCGTGGTGCCGCAGGAATCGATCCTGTTCGAAGGCAGCATCCGCGACAACGTGACCTACGGCCTCAACGACATCGACGAGGAGAGACTGCGACGTGCCCTGCGGGATGCGAACGCTCTCGAATTCGTGGAGGGGCTGCCTGACGGTCTGGACACGGTGGTCGGCGAGCGGGGGGCGCGCCTGTCCGGCGGCCAGAAGCAGCGTCTGGCCATCGCCCGCGCCCTGATCCGCGACCCGCGCATCCTGGTTCTCGACGAGGCGACATCGGCGCTGGACAACCGTTCCGAGGCACTCGTCCAGGAAGCGCTGGCCCGTCTCGTGCACGGACGCACCGTGTTCGTGGTGGCGCACCGCCTCTCCACGATCCAGGGCGCCGACCGCATCGTCGTGATGGAGGGCGGCAGGATCACGGAGGCGGGGACGCACACGGAGCTCCTCTCCAGAGGCGGTACGTACGCGGAACTGCAGCCGGCCGTGCACAGCTAGGTGCTGCCGGCCGGGAATTCGCCGCCGCCGTGTCGGATACGGCCCTGCGGCAGGGGCGGGTACTCCCCCGGCCCTGCCGCAGGGCGCCGTGTATGCCGCCGGGCCGACTCGATGCGAGGAGTCGGCACAGCACCGGCCACGTCTCCTCGGCGGCCACGCTACCGACTGCCGGTGCGACCGCGGGGTACCGGCAGCCGCACCACGCCCGCACCCTCGCGACCTGGCCGGCCACTCCGCCGCGCCGGACCGACCCGGACCCGGGAGAACGGTCGATGTACGGGGACACATAGGCGTTTCGGTCTGCGGGGGCCCTCGTGGGTGACGGTGGAGCCGCTTCCGTACTCGCCGTGGCGCCGGTACACACGTGGCTTCGTCCGGGACGGCCTGCCCGGCCGGGCCGTGCGGGCCGCTCCGAGGAGAATCTCCATGAACTGGACACTCGAAGTCATCCCGGTCCCGGTCCCGGTCACCGACATGGACCGGGCGAAGGCGTTCTACGCCGAGAAGGCCGACTTCACCCTGGACCTCGATGACGAGATCGCCCCCGGAATGCGAATCATCCAGATGACCCCGCCGGGCTCCCGGTGTTCGATCGCGATGCTCCGGGGAACGCCCGCGGCACCCTGGGATGAAGACGATGGCCCCCGAGACGCTTCAGGGCCTGCAGGTCTGTGTCACGGACATCGAGGCGGCCAGGGAGGAACTCGTCGGCCGCGGCGCGGAGGTCTCCCCTGTCCGCCACGTGGGAGCGAACGGCTGGGAGGACGGTAAGGGCGAGGCGTGGAACTCGTTCATGTCGTTCAGCGATCCGGACGGCAACGGCCGGGTCGTCCAGGAAGCTCCCGGCGAACTGTCGGCACGCTGACGAACGAGCGAGTGCCTGTGTCGGGACCGGCGGCGGGTCCGCATCCCCGGCGCCGCACAGGCGGCCGGGCATGCCGTCGGCTCACGGAGCAGGGGGTAGGCACTCGCCCGAAGTTGCGACTGGGCCCCGGAGGACCATCGGACGGGCGGTAGCGCGGCCGACTAGGGTTCAGGCATGCGTACGAAGAGGATCATCGCGGCGATAGGCGGCCTGGGCCTGGTGCTCACGGCCTGTGGGTCCGATTCGGACGACGGCGCGCAGGACTACTCCTTCCCGGAACTGCCCCAGGCCGTCGCCCATCCGGTCCAGCAGCCGTCCGACCTGCCGATGCCATGGGCGCAGCCCGGGGACGACTTCCCCGAGGTCGTTGCCTCCGGCTTGCGCGGGAAGACGATCGACATGGCCAACACCGACGGGGAGACCACCGCCCGGTGTCCTGCCGACCTCGTGCTGAAGGACGGCGCCGAGGCCGTGTGCGTGAGCACGTTCGAGGGCCTGGAGGTCGAGTGGGACGTCATCGTGGGACCGGCGTCGGACACCCGCGGAAACCGGGTCCAGTGGAGCGCTGAACCCCGCAGGGGCATCCTCACTCGCGACGGTGCCGCCAACCAGGTCTACAACAACTTCGGCGGGCCCGACCTCGTACGCTGCAGCGACATCCCGAAGGCCGTCCTCGTCCCCATGCTCGGCATCTCCGGCCACAGCTGCCAGACCGTGGTGGACGGGAAGGCAGGGAAGCCCATGCCGATCGAAGTGGGCCTGGTCCACCCGACGTTGCGATGCGGGCACCGGACCCTCGAGGCCTGCGTGGGGTGAACGTCGGCCCGCCCGCCGCTCCGTTCCTGCGGCCGAGGATCCGCTCGGCAGGTTCACGGCCGCACCGGCCCCCGTCGTACCGCCCGTTCACCTCGGCTCCCGCACCGGCCGCCGGAACAGATAGACCGCCGCGGTCAGGACCAGGACAGCCATGCAGGCGATGAAGACCAGTCCCGCGTCCTCCAGACCGATCCGTCCGGACAGTACCCCGACACCGATCACCGGCACCGAGATTCCCGCGTAGGCCACCACGAACAGTGTCGAGATCACCGAGGCCCGCCGGTCCGCCGGGCTCGCCCCGGCCACTGCGGACAGCGCCCCGCGAAACGCCAGCCCCTGACCGCTCCCGCCGACCAACGCGCTCAGCACCACCAGCAGGAGCAGGTCCCACCACAGCGCACCCGCGAGCAGCGCCAGCCCGCCGAACAGCCCGGCGCAGCCCCAGAGCAACGACCGGCCGACGCCGATCCGGCCGGCCAGCAGCTGTCCGGCGGTCGAGGCGAAGAACGCCAGCGCGACAACCGCCCCGCTCACAGCGTGGTTGTCCACGTCCAGGAACTCGGCGAGGAACGCGGGGCTGACCGAGGTGAAGACGCCGAACAGCGCGAAGCCCACGAACGAGGCGATCGCCGCGGGCCCGAACACCGCACGTACCTGTGCGGGCACACCTGGCCGCCGGGGCCGTACGGTACGCAGCGGGCGCCGCTCCTTCACCGTCTCCGCAAGGCCCAGGAGGACGACGGCCGATGCGCCCAGCAGCGCGAGGTGCACGAGGAACGGCAGGTGGAGAGGCCAGGGCGCGTACTGCGCGAGCAACCCGGCGAGCAGGGGCCCGCAGCCGAGCCCGCCCATGTTGGCGGCCGTCGCCACGAACGTGGCCCTGGAGGTGCCGCCGCGCGGTGCCGACTCCATCACGTACGCCGTGGCGGCCCCCGTGAACAGGCCGGCGGAAAGGCCCGACAGCAGCCGCCCCGCGAACAGCCAGGGCAGGCCGGTGGCGCACAGGAAGCAGACGGCACTCGCGGCGGCGAATCCCAGGCCCCACAGCAGCACGGGCCGCCTGCCGACGGCGTCGGAGACGTTGCCCGTCAAGAGGAGCACGCCGATGACCCCGAAGGCGTACACGGCGTACACGACGGTCACCGTCAGCTCGGAGAATCCGAACTTCTCCTGGTAGAGGCCGTAGAGAGGGGTGGGCAGCGTGGTGCCTGCCATGCACACCAGGAACACCGCACCGCTGAGGAAGCACTGGCGCCACCCTTGACGATCACCGTCCATGGGCCGACGCTAACCTTCGGGCGCCGCCGGGACCGGTTCGGCGTGCCCGGCGTGCCGCCGCCGTACGGGGTTGTCCGTGCGGAACCGCGGGCGGCTCCGGGCCGGCCGGTTCGCCACAGGGCGCCGCCTTCGAGGGGAGCGCGCTCACCGGGCGTCGAGGCGCCCTGCGATGATCGTCCCGAACCGCGACTCGTTCTAGTCGCCCCAAGGGCCGGGCCGGCCGTGTGTGTTCCGCGAACGCGCCGGCGCAGAACCGGCTCTCACCTGTGAGGAGCCTCCGTGACGTATGACGTCGGTGCCCTGCGCGCCCTGTTTCCCGCCCTGCGAGCCGGTACCGCGCACTTCGACGGTCCCGGGGGGACGCAGACTCCGACCCCCGTGATCGAGGCCTTCGCCGACGCGCTGAGCCGGCCCCTGTCGATCCGTGGGACGGGTCTGCCCGGCGAGGTCAACGCCGAGGCGCTCGTCGGCGGCTTCCGGCAGGCCATGGCGGATCTGCTGGGCGCGCAGCCCTCGGGCATCGTGCACGGGCGCAGCGCGACGCAGCTCACGTACGACTTCGCCCGCCTGCTGGCGAAGTCGTGGGAACCCGGCGACGAGGTCGTCGTCAGCCGGCTGGACCACGATTCCAACATCCGCCCCTGGCTGCAGGCCGCACGGTCGGCCGGTGCCGTGATCCGGTGGGCCGACTTCGACCCGCTGACCGGCGAACTGCCGCCGTCCGCCGTAGGTGACCTGCTGAACGGGCGGACCCGGCTGGTCGCCGTCACGGCGGCGTCCAACCTGATCGGTACACGCCCCGACATCGCCGCGATCTCCCGTCTCGTCCACGAGGCCGGCGCGCTGCTGTACGTCGACGGTGTGCACTACACGGCGCACAGCTTCGTGGACGTGGCCGAGCTCGGCGCGGACTTCTTCGTCTGTTCGCCCTACAAGTTCTTCGGCCCTCACCACGGTGTCCTGGCCGCCGCGCCGGACCTGCTGGAAAGCCTGTACCCCGACAAGCTGCTGCCGTCCACGGACACGGTTCCCGAGCGCTTCGAGCTGGGAACGCTGCCGTACGAGTCGCTGGCCGCCACCTGTGCCGCCGTCGACTTCCTCGCCGGTCTCGCAGGCGGTTCGTCAGGCGGACGGCGCGCACGCCTGCGGTCCTCGCTCGCCGCGATCGAGGAACACGAAACCGCGGTGAGCGCTCCCTTGGAGCAGGCACTCGCGTCGATGCCCGGTGTCACGGTCCACTCGCGGGCGGCCGACCGCACGCCCACGCTGCTCCTGACCTTCGACGGGCTCGACGCGGCGGACGCCTACCGCTGTCTGGCGGGACTGGGGGTGCACGCGCCGGCCGGGTCCTTCTACGCGATCGAGGCCTCACGCCACCTCGGACTGGGTGACGTCGGCGGACTGCGTGTGGGGCTGTCGCCCTACACCGACGGGAGCGACGTCGAGCGGCTGTTGGAGGGTCTCGCCGCGTTCCTTCGCCGCTCCCCCACTCCGTAGGGCAGGAACTCACGCGCCCGGCGATATCCGGTTGTACGAGCGTCCGTGATCCGCTTGGGTTGCGGCTCGTGACCGCCTTCGAAGATCTGGTGCGCCCGGACCGCTATCCGCGCTCGTCCCGCTACGACCCGGCATGGCTGCTCGGGCTGGACATGGGGCCGCACCCCCTGTGGCTGCTGGAGAACCTTGCCGAGGACCTTGATCTGCGCCCGGGTATGCGGGTTCTCGATCTCGGTTCCGGCAAGGGGGCGACGTCGGTCTTCCTGGCCCGTGAGTACGGCGTCCAGGTGGTGGCGGCGGACTGGTGGATCGGCGCGGACGAGGCTGCGGCCGTCTTCGCCGCGGCCGGTGTCGGCGACCGGGTGGAGGCCGTGCACACGGAGGCGCATGTGCTGCCTTTCGATCAGGAGAGCTTCGACGCCGTGGTGAGTATCGATGCCTTCGAGTACTTCGGCACGGCGGACGGCTATCTGCCCTACCTCGCCGGGTTCCTGCGTCCGGGTGGACAGTTGGGCATGGCGACGCCCGCGATGACCCGTGAGGTCCGTGAGTCGGGCGTGATACCCCGTCATGTGAAGGACGTGGTCGGATGGGAGGCGATCGCCTGGCACACGGCCGAATGGTGGCGCTTCCAGTGGGAGATCACCGAGCTCGTGACGGTCACGTCCGCGCGGCTGCAGCCGGATGCCTGGTGGGACTGGCTGCTGTGGGCCCGGGCGTGCGCCGAGTTCCGGCCGGACGGCCGGGCTGCGCACCAGCCCGTGATCGACATGCTCACCACGGACGGCGGGGAGTTCCTCAGCTTCGCCCTGGTGACCGCGCGCAAGGGGGGCGCGGGCTGATCCCGTGCCCGTGCTAGCGGTGGGACGGACACGGGCACACCGCACATGGCCTGGTGAGGGGCCTTGCGGGTCGTCGACGCGTGCCGACGGGACATGGTGCGGGATGTGGTGCCCGATATGTGGCAGCGTAGGAGCGCACGTTCCTGATCACGCCGTGCGGTACACCGTCCCGGGTGGGTCAGGGGCAGTCCGACGAAGAGGAGAGAACATGTCCGAGCCGCCGCTCCCCGACGCCGCGGTCGCCATGCTGAGGAAGCCGAATCCGGCTGTCATCGCCACGTTGCGTGCCGACGGGCAGCCGGTGTCCACGGCGACCTGGTACCTCTGGGACGACGGCCGGGTGCTGGTCAACATGGACGAGGGCCGCAGGCGTCTCGACCATGTACGCAACGACCCACGGGTCACGCTGACCGTGATCGACGAGGCCGACTGGTACACCCATGTGACCCTCATCGGGCGCATCGTCGAGCTGCGCGACGACACCGGCCTGGCCGACATCGACCGGCTGTCCCGGCACTACCTCGGCCGGCCGTACTCCCAGCGTGACCGTGACCGGGTGAGCGCCTGGATCGAGATCGACCGTTGGCACGGGTGGGGCGGCTTCCGCGACAGCAGCCAGGCGGGCGGCTGAGCCTGCTCCTTGGTGTCGGTCCCGCTTGTGCGCCGCTGCGGCCGACCGCACGGCAAGGCCCCACGCCGCGCCGGAGCGTGTACGGGGGCGGCGTGGACCGCCCCCGTACACGGGAGGCGGCCTTGCTCAGCCGAAGAGGCGTGCTCTCAGTTCGGCTGCCGAGGTGCCGGGCAGTTCGGGGAGCAGGGTGAGGGCTGCGGCGATGAGTTCCTGGCTCGCCTTCGGGTCGTCGCGGACCGCGTCGAAGGCCGCCGCCGCGGTCATCGGGGCGAGTCTGAACCGCCAGGCCGGGTGGGCGTGCGTCGAGGCGTAATGGTCGGTCAAGGCCTCGATGGGTGTCAGTTCGCCACCCGCCCGCCGCAGGAGCGGCGCCAGGCCGTACCGGCCGATCATGTCGCAGATCTCGTGGTCGTAAGCCCTGTTGCGGTGGTGGCCGTCACGGACCTCGTAGATCACCGCGTACACCAGTAGGCGCTCACGGTCCGTCGAGGGGATCGGCAGACTGACATGCCGCCAGAACTCCTCGACGGCTGCGGGACTGATCACGGGGCGGTGGCGGGCCTCTGCGGCGCAGGTGGCGACCGTCAGCCGGACGGCGCCGAGGGCGACGGTCTCCTCCGCGTACCGGCGCACGTACCGGAGCCCTTCGGTGAGGTCCGGTTCCGCCTCCTGAGCTGCTCGCCGTACGAATGCGGCTGTCGGCCCGTCGGTCCACACGAACGTCCAGCCATGGGTGGAGGCGGAGTACTCGGCCTCGATCCGCACGGGCAGGGAGGCGGCGAGCCTGCGGAGCCGGTCGGCGCGGCTAGCGCTCATGGGACCGGAGAGAGTCGGCCGTGGTCCGCGAGGCGTGCTGCGGGTACCCGGCGGCGGCGATGCCGTCCCGGAACCCGTTCAGGGTCACGCCGAAGTTCATGGGAGATGTCTGGTCGAATCCGCGGATGTGCATTCCGTCCGCCGAGAGGCCGACGGAATACTGGTCCCCTCCCCCGTTGTCCGTCCAGGCCAGTTCCTGTGTCCCGGACCGGTGCGCGTCGAAGCCGTGGCGGTGGTACGGGAAGTCCGGCTCGAGAATCGCCTCCACCGTCGTCGGCGCCCGGCAACGGTCCCGGAGGACGGGAATGTCGGGCAGCCGGCGAGCAGCGTCACGAACTTGCATGTGTCCATCCCACCAGACTCCTCCGACATCCCCGCGCCACGGCCGCCCTGTCTGTCTCAGACCCCGACGTACTCCCGCAGATGGTGTGCGGTCAGGGTGTCCCCTCCGGCGACCAGATCCGCGGGCGTCCCCTCGAAGACCACACGGCCGCCGTCGTGTCCGGCCCCCGGGCCGAGGTCGACGAGCCAGTCCGCGTGGGCCATCACGGCTTGGTGGTGCTCGATCACGATCACGGTGTTGCCGGCGTCCACCAACCGGTCGAGGAGGGCGAGTAGCTGGTCCACATCGGCCATGTGCAGACCCGTGGTCGGCTCGTCGAGCACATACGTCGCGGCCCTCTCCGCCATGTGGATGGCGAGCTTGAGGCGCTGCCGCTCGCCGCCGGAGAGGGTGTTGAGGGGCTGCCCGAGCCGGAGGTAGCCGAGGCCGACGTCATGCAGTCGCCCGAGGATGGTGTGCGCCTGGCCGGAGGGGAAGAAATCGTGGGCCTCCGCCACCGACATCCCCAGCACCTCGCTGATGTTCCTGCCGTTCAGGGTGTAGGTGAGCACCTCGGGTGTGAACCGCTTGCCCCCGCACTCCTCGCACACGGATGCCACGCCCGCCATCATGGCCAGGTCGGTGTAGACGAGCCCGAGGCCGTTGCATTTGGGGCAGGCGCCCTCCGAGTTGGCGCTGAAGAGTGCTGCCTTGACACCGTTGGCCTTGGCGAACGCCGTACGGATGGGATTGAGCAGGCCGGTGTACGTCGCCGGGTTCGAGCGCCGGGAACCGCGGATGGGCGTCTGGTCGGCGACCACGACACCGTCGCGTGCGGGCAGGCTGCCATGGATGAGAGAACTCTTGCCCGACCCGGCGACGCCGGTCACCACGGTCAGGACGCCGAGCGGGATCTCGACGCTGATGTCCTTGAGATTGTGCAGGTCGGCCCCCTTGATGGACAGGTGCCCGCGCGGCTCGCGCACCTTCTCCCGCAGCCGTGCCCGGTGTTCGAGATGCCGTCCGGTGAGAGTGCCGGAGGCGCGGAGTCCGGGCACGTCACCGCTGAAGCAGATCCGGCCGCCGTCCGTGCCCGCGCCCGGGCCGAGGTCGACGACATGGTCCGCGATGGCGATGACTTCGGGCTTGTGCTCGACGACGAGCACGGTGTTCCCCTTGTCGCGCAGCAGCAGCAACAGGTCGTTCATCCGCTGGATGTCGTGGGGGTGGAGCCCGATGGTCGGCTCGTCGAAGACATAGGTGACGTCCGTCAGGCTGGAACCGAGGTGGCGCACCATCTTCACGCGTTGCGCCTCGCCGCCGGAGAGTGTGCCGGCGGGCCGGTCCAGGCTGAGGTAGCCGAGGCCGATCTCGACGAGTGAGTCCAGCAGGTCCCGAAGCCCTGCCAGGAGAGGTGCAACGCCGGGGTCGTGGATCCCGCGCACGAACGTGGCGAGATCGCTGATCTGCATCGCGGAGCACTCCGCGATGTTCACCCCGTCAATCTTCGAGGCGAGTGCGGCGGCAGTGAGCCGGGTTCCCTCGCAGTCGGGGCACTCACGGAAGACGACGGCCCGGTCGACGAAGGCCCGGATGTGGGACTGCATGGCGTCGCGGTCCTTGGTCAGCATGGTCCGCTGGACCTTCAGGACGAGGCCCTCGTAGGTGAAGTTGTTGCTGTCCACCTTCACCTTGACCTGCGGCTTGTGGAGGAAATCGGCCCACTCCCGGTCGGTGAAGTCCTTGAGCTTCTTGTCCGGGTCGTAGAAGCCGGAACGCGCCATGATCTGCCAGTACCAGGAGTCCACCGCGAAGTTGGGGACGGTGATGGCGCCCTCGTTCAGCGACTTCTCGCGGTCGACCAGCTGGTCGAGGTCGATGTCCGACACCTGGCCGGCACCTTCGCACCGCGGGCACATGCCTTCCGGAAGGTTGAAGCTGAAGGCTCCGGACGTGCCGATGTGCGGTGTGCCGAGGCGTGAGAAGACGATCCGGAGCATGGTGTACGCGTCGGTGGCTGTGCCGACGGTGGAGCGGGAGTTGGCGCCCATCCGCTCCTGGTCCACGACGATCGCGGCGCTCAGATTGTGCAGCGCGTCCATGTCGGGCCGGCCCAGGCTCGGCATGAACGACTGGACGAACGCGGTGTACGTCTCGTTGATCAGCCGCTGGGACTCGGCCGCGATGGTGCCGAAGACGAGCGAGGACTTCCCTGATCCGGAAACACCGGTGAACACCGTGAGCCGGCGCTTGGGGATGTCCAGCGACACGTCGGCGAGGTTGTTCTCACGTGCACCACGGACCTGGATGACGTGGTGACCGTCGGCCGGCGTCGTTGCTGGAGTCGTCGCTGAAGTCATGGTGTCGACCGTAATGGAGGGCACTGACATTGATGCTGCTACTCGGGTCCCGGTGGTCGTGGCCCGGGCACTGACTGACGTCCTGCTGGGCTGTCTTCGCGTTGTTCTGTCCGGCCGCCGGGACCTGTTCCCATGGCTCCGGCCGGGCGGAACATGACCTGGTAGGAGCTTGGGAAGAAGCCCCTTCAATGTCCTGTCTGCGCCACCCGGCCGGCGCCCACCTTCGGCTGGGAAGGCATCAGCATGACATCAGAGGTTGCGGCGGACACCATGGACCAGGAGGTGTCCGGCGGGGTCGACTCCCACACCGACACCATCCACGTCGCGGTCATCAGCGACAACGGAGGCCACCTCGCCGACGCGGAGTTCGCCACCACGGCTGCCGGATACGCGGCGGCCCTGGCCTTTCTGACCGCCCACGGACAGGTGACCGCGATCGGGGTCGAAGGCACCTCGTCCTACGGGGCCGGCTTCATCCGCACCGCCCGCTCCCACGAGCACCAGGTTATCGAGGTCAACCGGCCCGACCGGGCCGAACGCCGCCGCACTGGCAAGTCCGACCCCATCGACGCCTACGCCGCCGGGCGTGCTGCTCTGTCCGGGAGGGCCTCCAGCGCGCCCAAGGACGACACCGTCACCGCAATACGCGCCCTGCACAACACCGCCCGCCCCGCCATCAAGGCCCGCACTGCCGCCCTCAACCAGATCGGCAACGTCCTGGTCACCGCCCCGGACACCATCCGTGCAAAGTACGGGACCTCAAGGGCTCCAAGCGCACGGAAGCCCTCGCCCGGCATCAGCCGGCCGGCGACGCCCTCCACGTCGCGGTCCTCACCGCACCGAAGAGCCTCACCCGCCGCGTCAAGGAACTCACCGCCGAACACGAGGCGCTCACCCGGGCCCTGGACGCCGAGGCCACCGCACAGAACCCCGGCCTGCGGGCGGCCTACGGTGTCGGACCCGACACCGCCGCCCAACTGCTGATCACCGCCGGAGGCAACCGCGAACGGATGCGGACCGAGGCGTCCTTCGCAGCTCGGTGCGGAGTCTCACCGGTCCCCGCCTCCAGCGGCCGGACCAACCGCCACCGCCTCTCCCGCGAGGGCGACCGGGCCGCCAACGCAGCCCCTTACCGCATCGCCCTGGTCCGCATGTCCAGCGACCCCCGCACCCTCGAACACGTCGCACGACACACCGCCGCCGGACGGACCAGGAAGGAGATCATCCGACTCCTGAAACGAGCCATCGCCCGGGAGGTCTTCCGCTGCCTCACCACCACGATCACCCTTCCAGACATCGGCGATCCACGGCCCCTGCGACAGGCCAAGAACATCACCCACACCGCCGCCGCCCAGCACTTCGGCATCTGGCCAACCGCCATCTCCCGACTCGAACGAGGCCTCAGCCGCAACGACGACCTCAGCCACGCCTACCGCGACTGGCTCCACGCCGCTTGACAGCAACAGGAGCATCAACGGCCGGTCGTTCGTCCGCGGAATGCCCGCTCCCCGACGCCGGCCGGAGCGGGGCGCCTGCGGCACGGTCCGTCGTCACGGCAGGAGTTCGGCCCGCCGGTACTGGTGAGGACGCCCGTCGGCCCACTCCACCATGGTCGGATCGGCCAGGAGGTCCGCGGTTCGGTCGAGCCCGGCGCGGCCGACGAGGTCCAGGACTTCGTCGTCTGATTGCGCGAGCCCCATGATGCGCCCACGCACGGTGACGCGCCTGCCCCCGGAGGCGGAGATCCGGTGCACGACGATCGGCGGGTTTCCGGCCATGCCTCCAGCGTGCGCCTCCATGTACGCCCTTGGCTACCGGCGCCGCTCCCCCCGGCAAACCCGCGTCCCGGCCCGTTGACACCGGTGAGACTCCGTTGCTTGGCTGGGAGCAAACGCTTTCCAGGGCGGACTTTGGAGCGTGCAGAGCTCTCGCGTCGTTCCGTACTCTCCGTAATCCCGGCGGCGGCGCTGCTGACCGTCGCCCAGGCCCTACGGGTCCGGGCGGCGGGCCGGGACGGGCCGGCGGCGGTCGCGGACCACACCACCCTGCTCCGTAACACCGTCACGATGTTCGCGGGCACCGCCGAGACCAATGCCCGGCCGGAGACCGGCCCCCGGATCGCCTCCGTGCTGAAGACGGCGCGCGCCCGGCTCGCCGCGATGGACGGCGTCGGACAGGGTGAGCTGTTCGAGGGTGTCCCGCTCGGCACCAGCGACGTCAATCTGAGCCCGTCTTTCCAGTACCTGTACGAGATCGCCCTCGCCACCCGCCTCCCCGGGACGGGTGGCCCGCCGCACGAGGACGAGGTGGTCCGGCGACGGGTCGTCGACGGCCTCGTCCGTCTCCACGACACGTACTTCGGCGACCCGTCGCAGGGGTACCACGGAAACTGGTTCCACTGGGAGATCGGCATCCCCGCGTATGTGACCAGGACGTTCGTACTCCTGGGGGACGTGCTCGCGGCGTACCGCCCCGCCCTGGCGGCGGCCTACGTGGATTCCATGGACGCGTACCTCCGCGACGGCGAGGACGGCGACGTGGATCTCGACTCGCGTTTCCACACCGGCGCCAATCTCGCCGACATCACGACGAACCGGATGCTCCTGGGTGCCGTTCTCGGCGACGACGCCCGCGTCCGGAGGCCGTCGCCGACCAGCTGACCGTCCTGGCGACGATCGACCCCCACGTACTGCGGCACGGCGTCACCGACGGCTTCTACGCGGACAGTTCCTTCGTCCGGCACGCCTGCGTCGCCTACACCGGCTCCTACGGCAAGGGCCTGCTCACCCGTGCCGTCCAGACCCTGAAGATCCTCGACGGCACCGGTTACGTGCCCGCCGACAGCTGTGGCGCGGCGAAGTTTCACTCAGGACAAGGTCGTTGGCCTGCGAGGAGGCGGGACAGCCCGCAGCAGTTCCCACAGGGGGCGGGAGCCGGATGCCCACACGGCGAGGGTGTGCCGGTCGACGACGTGGAGACGCTGCTGCTTGGCGAAGGCCACAGCGGGCTTGGTGACCCGGCCGTTCGTGACGATGACCGCGATGTCGGCGCCGTGGACCTGGCGGGCGGTGCCGTTGAGGACCTGGAGGTCCGGCGTGCCCACCGCGGAGCCGGCGAGGCCGTTGCGCCGGTGTTTGCACTGGATCACCCAGCGCCGCCCGTAGGGGTCGGTTGCCTTCACGTCCGCGCCCAGGTCACCGCCGCCGCCCACCCGGACGGCGTCCCGGCAGCCGTCACGGCCCATCAGGTCCCGCACCGCGTCCTCGAACCGGGTGTGGTGCAGGGCGTCCAGCTCGGACAGTCCGTAGCGCAGGCCCTGCGTACGGACCGCTTCCCACCGCGCCTGCTGCTGCTTGTGGTGGAGCCAGACGCCGCCGGCCAGCGCCGCAAGTACGACGATGACGATCAGGATCCACCAGTGGGCCAGCAGCCATTCGACAACGGCCACCACCAGGAAGGCGGCGAGGACCGCGGCCACCAGGAAGCCGATCAGCCGGTCGTCCGCACCCCGGCGGCGCTTGCCCGGCCTGCGTGGCCGCCTCCGTACCGGCGGACGCCGGCTCGCCGCTGGCCGGCCCCTGCGTGGGCGGGGGCTCATCGGCCGGCCTGCGTGACACCGCTCGCGAGCTCGCCCAGGAAGTCCATGATTCCTCGGCCCAAGGGCGTCGGCGCGATGAGCACCCCCAGGGCCAGCACGATGACGACGGTGAACTTCTCATCCATACGGCTCCGGGCCTCCGTACGCCGCCGCAACCGTATGACGACGATGACCGCGAGCAGCACAGCCACATTGATCGTCAGCAACCGCCGGACCTCCCCCGGAACCGTGGCGTTCCCCCGCGGGGCGGCAGCGCCTGCCCCAGCCCTCTTGTGTAGCCGGGCCACAGCGAGGTTGGAGGCAGGTTGCCGACGAATGGCACAAAGCCATCGGACCTGGCCGAATACCGGGCGCCAGCACGGGCCGCGTGGCGGGCCCGTGCTGAGACGGTCGTCGACGCGATGACCCGCCACGCGATCCCCGAACCCGACGGACGGCCGTCACGGGCCCCGATCCTGTCCTCCCCCGAGTAGATCGCCGCGCTCATCTGCCGGCGCGAGGGCGGCCTGACCGAGTCGCGCAAGCCGACATCCTGGCCCAAGCCTTCGACGTCTGCCCGTTCGGCGTGCCCAACATCGCGGCCACCGAGACCCTGACCGGCGACGTGCTTGGCAGCGGCCGGGCCTCACCCCAGCGCCCCACCTCCGCCAGCCAGATGCCGGCGGGAGGCCGAGTTCGAGCACCGGAGGCCGTACGCCGACCCCGCCGCCCTCGTCCCGACCGGCATCGCGACCGCCGTCGTGCAGGGGCAGGCGGACGACGTGGTGCCGCCCGCGATCGCCGGGTCGTACGTGGACGCCGCGGCCAGGGCGGGTGAGGTCGTCTGCCTGACACTGCGCGCCGGGGGCGGTCACTTCTCCCTCGTCGACCCGGTGTCGGACACGTGCGCGGCGGCGGTCGAGGAGATCGAGTAGCTCGCCTGCTGAAGGGCGGGGTGTCGGACGGCCTCCGCCGTCCGAGGGTCCCCGTGCGGGCACCGGTGATTTCACTGATTCCCTACGCCGCGACCGCCGGTTGAATCGCTGTGAGCCGATGGCGGTGGAACGCTCTCCGGCCGTCGGGCACGAGTACCACCCCGCGTACGTGCCGCAACGGAGCGCCTGGCCGGTCGGAAGGCGCAGTTCAGAGGGGAACCCCGGATATGTCTCGCATCAGCCGCCGCCTGCGTGTGCCAGGCGCCGTGTTCGTCAGCACCCTGGTCGTGGGCGCCATCGGCTCGGCCGCGACGCCCGCCTCCGCCGCCACGCAGGTCCACCGTGAGGACTTCTCGAACGGTCTCGGCGCCTACACCGCCTCCGGTTCCGTCAGCACCTCCACCGGCGCCGCCCGGTTGAGCGGGTCGCTCCGTACCGATCCGGTGCTGACGTCCGCTCCCCTCACCTTGTCCGGGTACCGCGACGTGTCTGTCTCGTACTCCCGTGCCGCGTCCGGGCTCGACCTCGGCGAGTCGTTCACCGCGGCCTACTCCGTGGACGGCGGTGCCTACACGCCCCTGGAATCGGCGCGCACCGCCACGGGCGGCGTGTCGTTCCGCCTGCCGGCGTCGGTCGACAACCGCACCCTGCGGCTGCGGTTCTCCCTGGACGCCAACAGCGCCCTGGAGACCCTGACCGTCGACGACGTGCTCGTGCAGGCCACGGGCGGCGGAGGTCCGACCGACCCGCCGCCCGGGTCGCTGCCTCCGGTGGCGGACGTCACCGCGCCGGGGCCGTACGCGGTGACCGTCGACAGCACCGCGGGTCCCGACGACGACGGGTGGCTGGTGTACCCGGCGAACGCCGGCCAGGACGGCGTGGACCACCCGATCCTCGTCTGGGGCCCGGGGGCGGGGTCCGACCCCGCCGCCTACGAGGACATGCTGCGCCAATGGGCCTCGCACGGCTTCGTCGTCTACAGCGAGGTCTCCTCCAGCAGCGGCGCCTACATGGTCGACGCCCTCGACTGGCTGGAGGACCAGAACGCGAGCCCGAACAGCCCGCTTCACCAGGCCCTCGACATCTCCGAAGTCGCCTTCGGCGGCCACTCCCGCGGGTCGATCGGCACGTTCGACGTGGCGGACGAACAGCGGCTGGAGACCACCGTCCACGTGGCCGGCGGTTCCTTCGACGGCACGGGCCCGGACAGCCTGCGGAATCCGGCCCTCTACGTCGGCGGAGACGAGGACTTCGCCACGGCGAACATGGAGCGCGACTACACCAACACCGAAGTGCCCGTCTGGTTCAACATCCTCGACGGCACCGACCACCTCCTGGCCACCCGCAACGGCCAGCACATCATCACCGCCTGGCTGCGGTGGCACCTGGCCGACGAGGAGTTCCGCCGCACGGAGGACTTCCTGAGCGCCGGCTGCACCTTCTGCGGCCTCGGCGACGTCCAGCACAAGAACTGGTGACGCGCCCTTGAACGGGGCCCGCACCCGGCCCCCGGACGAGCCCGATGTGCACGCGGGGAGCATGGCCTTCGGGTTCCTCCCGGGTAGTCCCTGAGACGGACCCCGGCGGACCAGTCCTGTGGCTGACGACCGGGGCCGCCCCGCCGCCTACCGCGGTCAACGTGACCCAAACGACCCAGTTTGCCAGCCGACCCTGCGCAGGACCCGCGGCCCCGAGGCCTCCGCCGTGCTGAGCGCACTGCGCGAGGACCTTCTCACCGACGCGTTCGCCAACCGCCCCTGCCGGGTATGCGGACGGACGGGCCGGTGGCCCGCAGGCTGCCGGAGGGAATACGGGCGTACGCGGGCTGGTCGCCGCGCGGTGCAGGACGTCGAGCACGTCGAGGATGCGCCTGGTGCCGCGTACGAGGCGGAACATCCGGTTGGACCCCCGGACCACCTCCGAGGCCTGGATAGAGTCGGAGTGATGACTGGGAACCGAGGCCGTTGGCCGAAGATCGATGAGGAACGCGGCGTCGAGGACGTGACGCTTCTGATCTTGGAGTGGCTGGGCGGGCAGGGTGTGAATGCCATGATCAGGATGGACGCCGAGAGACTTGGCTGACAACGCGCCGGCGTGGACGTTCACTGCCAGCGGCGGCCCGTTGGCGCATGGGATGCGAGCCGATGGGAGGACTGTTCAGCAGTGCATGTCCGTTACTCCGGCCCGCCTGCGCGACTCCGGTCTGTCGGTTCCGTTCTGATCTTCGACCGCCTCTGCTGAAACCTCACCTTTGGAACTCAGTTGGAGCGATCTGATTGCTGGAGGGCTGGTCAGGGCAGGAGCGGTCGGGTTGCGGTCCAGGTCACGAGTCGTTCCCGCACCAGCCCGGGTGCCGGGTAGCCGACCAGGCTTTCCAGATGGGCCGTCAGGTTCTTGTGTCGCCGCAGCTCTCGGATCTGCCCGGTGGGAAGGTCGCGCCAGCCCTCGGCGAGAGCAGCGGCCTGCGGGGGCGTGAAGGACAGTGCGTCGAGCGTGTCGGACGCCAGCGCCTCGGGACTCCAGTCGGGGTCCGTGTCGTCGGGGCCCAGCCGGTCGATCACCCACATCCGGAGCATGAAGTCCTGCTGAGCCACGCGCGCAGGGTGTCCCTCGGCGTGTTCGAGCATGCGTCGGTTCGCGAGCAGCGACAGCTTCGCCCACTGGCGACGGGCTTCCTGGGGATGGCTGGAGTTGTAGGCCTGTGCCTGCGCGGCGACGCGTGCTGTCTCAAGTTGCTGGCCACGGGCGTCATGGATGAACCTCTGGAGCTGGCCGAGCGTCCACGCGCTCAGATCGTGGCCTGGTTCTTCTCGATGTGCGTCGCTACTCAACGTCCCCGCTCCTGGTCGTAGGCATGCCGAGGATGATGGTGGCCTTCTGGGACTGCCTGTCGATCTGGGCGAGCTTATCCTCGGCTCCGGCGAGGCTGACCTTGAGGCCTTCGACCTCGCCGAGCCAGCCTTCTCGCTCGGCCTCGGCGATGCGGGCGAGGAGGTTGTCGCGGATCTCCTCCAATCGGCCGCGCTGGGCCGGGTCCGGTCGGAGGAGCGAGCAACGTACGCAAGCGTGTTCATGGACACTGAACCGTTCCGGGTTCGGTAGAGACTCCATTCCGTGAAGGGATTGAGTCATGGCACGTCCTTCCTCCTATCCCGTTGAGCTGCGCAAACGAGCGGTCCGTATGGTCGCCGAGGTCCGTGGTGACTATCCGAACGAGTCGGCCGCGCTGCGGGCGGTCGCCCACAAGCTGGGCATCGGTTCGGCCGAGCCCCTGCGGAACGCAGCAGGCGCAGCACCGTCCCGGGGACGCGGGGCCCGGAGGCGGCCACGACGACGTCGTATGGGTGAAGCGCGAGGAGGTCGACTCCGGGAAGCGTCCGGGGACGACCACGGAGGAGTCCGCGCAGATCAAGGCGATGAAGAAGGAGATCGCCGAGCTGAAGCGGGCGAACGACATCTTGAAGGCGGCGGCCTTAGATTCGACCGGCCACACACACGCTCGTAGCGTTCATCGACGAGCACCGGGCCCGCTTCGGCAGTGTCGAGCCGATCTGCCGCGTGCTCACCGAGCACGATTGCAAGATCGCCCCATCCACCTATTACGCCCGCCGCAAGCGCCTCCAGGCCCCGTCCGCCCGCACTGTCCGCGACGCCGAGCTGAAGCCACTCATCCAGCAGATCTTCGACGTCAACTACCGTGTCTACGGGGACAGGAAGTTCTGGCGCGAGCTGCACCGCCAAGGCCACGTCGTGGCCCGGTGCGCCGTCGAACGGCTCATGCGAGAGCTCGGCGTCACCGGTGCCGTCCGCGGAAAGAAGACCGCGCCCAGGTGGCCGACTTGATCGGCGCCAGGGTGGAGGAGGTGGCCTTCACAGCCTCCGGTTCCGAGGCCGACCTGCCGGCGCTGCGCGGCGTGGTGCCGGCCTCTGGCCGCCCACGAGCACACGTGATCACGCAGGCCACCGAGCACCCCGCCGTGCTGGAGACATGCCGCACGCTGGAGCGGCTGCACGGCGCGAAGGTGACGCTCCTGCCTGTCGACCGGCAGGGGCTCCCCAAGCCGACCGCGTTGGCCGCCGCCTTCACCGATGACACGGTCCTGATATCGGTGATGGCATCGAACAACGAGACCGGGGCCCTTCAGCCGGTCGCGGAACTCGCCACACTGGCCCACGGGCACGGGGCCCTCTTCCGCTGTGACGCAGCCCAAGCGGCCTGGGCGGGCGGTTCATCCGGCGCGGCGACTGCCTGATCCTCGGGCACGCCGCCGCCGCCGACGACCCCGAGGTGAGGCCGGACGGTGCGGACGACGGGTGGGGCAACCGTGCGCATCCGGCCTTCTCCGCCGGTCCGCATCCCTGCCATCGCATGTGGGGGCCGACGGCAGCGTCGACCTCCGGCGACACTTCGCGCACCCGGTGCCCATGCAGGTCATCTGCGAGCTGCTCGGGGTTCCGTCCGAGGAGCGTCCTCGGCTGCAGGAGCTGATGGACAACATCTTCCGCTCCGATCTGCGGCCCTAGGAGGTCCGGGCCAGCCAGATCGAGCAGTACGAGCTGGCGCGGGTGGTCGAGGGCCGGAGGCGGGAGTCGGGCGACGACCTCACCAGCGCGTTGGTCGCGGCCCGTGCCGCTGCCCCGGACGCGCTAGGCGAGGAGGAGCTGGTCTGGACCCTGCTGCTCATGCTCTCGGCGGGGCAGGAGACCACCCTGAGCCTGATCACCAACGCGGTACGCGCGCTGCTGACCCATCCCGACCAACAGGAACTCGCCGTACGGGGTGACGCGAAGACCTGGGCGAGCGCGATGGAGGAGACGCTGCGCCGGGATGCCCGATCGGCAACTTCCCCTCCCGCTATCCGCTGGAGGACGTCGAGATCGCCGGGGTGCCGATCCCGAAGGGCGAGGCGGTCATGGCCCCGTTCAGCGCAATGGGCCGTGACGCGGGACAGTACGGGGAGGATGCCGACCGGTTCGACATCGCCCGGGGGCAGGGCAGGCACCTGGCGTTCGGCAACGGCCCGCACTTCTGCCTCGGCGCACCTCTGGCGGGCTGGAGGCTGCGCCGGCCCTGCCTGCGGTGTTCGAGCGGTTCCCGGGGCTGTCGCCGGCCGTCGATCCGGACGATCTCGTCGCGGTGCCGTCCCTGTTCTCGAACAGTTCCTCGGCGCTGCCGGTGCGGCTCGGGAGCTGAACCGGAGTGCGGTCCGGCGGACATGGGGTTCCGCCGGGCCGCACGTGCGGGGCTGTTCGTCGATCGGTCGTTCGCGTGCCACCGGAGGTGCCGGGGACGGCCGGAAGGAGCCCGTCCCTTCCCGGCACCCTGTTCGACACCGGGTGCGGCGGAAGGGTTGTACGGCGGAGGGACCCGGAACTCACGGTCCCGGTTCTCCGCAGCGCCTCAGTGCGCGATGCTGTCGATCAGCTCGCGCGCTCCCTGGCGGAGCAGGGTCACGGCCACCGAGGTGCCGAGGGTGGCCGGGTCGAGCGGGCCCGCCCACTCGTGGGCGTTGAGCACGGTCTTGCCGTCGGGGCTGAACACGCAGGCGCGCAGGGAGAGATCGCCGTTGCGGTGGGTCGTGGCGAAGCCGGCGATCGGGGAGTTGCAGTGCCCCTGGAGGACGTGGAGGAGCATGCGCTCCGCCGTCGTCTCCCGGTAGGTGTCGGGGTGGTTGAGGGCACTGACGGCGTCGATGGTCGCGGTGTCGTCCTCGCGGCACTGCAGGGCGAGGACCCCCGCGCCGATCGGGGGGCACATGGTCTCCGGCGACAGGACGTCGCTGATGACGTCGGCGCGCCCGATGCGGTGGAGGCCCGAGACGGCCAGGAGCAGGGCGTCGGCCTCGCCGGCTGCGAGTTTGGCGAGGCGCCGGTTGGCGTTGCCCCGGAAGGGTACGCAGTCCAGATGCGGGTGGGAAGCCGCGAGTTGGGCCACGCGGCGCACGGAGGAGGTGCCGATCCTCGTGCCGTCCGGGAGCTGGTCGAGGGTGAGTCCGCCCGGGTGGACGAGGGCGTCGCGGATGTCGTCCCGTTCGAGGAAGGCGGCGAAGGTCGTGCCTGCGGGCAGCGGGCGGTCGGCGGGGATGTCCTTGACGCAGTGCACGGCGAGGTCCGCCTCGCCCGCGAGCAGAGCGGCGTCGACCTCCTTGGTGAAGGCCCCTTTCCCGTCCACCTGTGCGAGGTCGCCCATCCACTTGTCGCCCGTCGTCCTGACGGGGACGACCTCGGTGACGGTGGCGGGGTGGAGGGACGCCAGTTCGGCCCGGACGCGTTCCACCTGGGCGAGGGCCATGGGTGAGTCGCGGGAAACGATGCGGATCAGCTCAGGGGCGGACATGAGTCCACGATAGACCGCCGGGCTCGAGCCGCGATCGTCCGGCGCAGGAAACGGCCGTATCGGTGGCATCCGGAGGCTGACTTCTGCCCGGGGACGTCGATTTCCGGCCGCATTGGTACGACACCCTGTGCGCGGCCCCGATCCATGGACGTTACGCGACGGCGGCTCGACAAAGGTCCTCCCACCAGGGCGACTTGACGCCTTGCCACCCGGAGTGGCCCGGGTCCGGCCGGCCTGGTCCAAGGAATATTCGAGGTGCGATTGCCGGGCACCCGACCGTGTCTGGCCGATTCACCGCCGTACGCCCCCGTCTCACTCCTCCGAGGGCTGTCAGCCCCACGGCGAGATCCCTAGCATGACCCCTCACGGATACGAACTACTTCTCCTGGAACTGGCGAGGGGCTGGATGAGTAACGGGGACACCTCCATTCCGAAGAACATCGATGTGAACGTGCCGAGCGTCGCGCGGATGTACGACTACTACCTGGGGGGCAAGGACAACTACCCCGCGGACCGGGTCGCGTGCGAGCAGCTGCTGGAGCATGTCCCGAGCACCAAGGTCCTTGCGGTGAACAACCGTCGTTTCCTGCGGAGGGTCGTGCACCACCTGGCGTCCGAGTACGGGATCCGCCAGTTCATCGACCACGGATCCGGCCTGCCGACCCAGGACAACGTCCATGAGGTCGCCCAGCTCGTAGATCCGGCCGCCCGGGTCGTCTACATAGACAACGACCCCATCGTCCTCGCTCATGGCAAGGCGATACTCGAGGAGAACGACAGGACCGCGGTCATCCAGGCCGACATGCGTGACACCGAAGGCATCCTCGGACACCCCGAGGTGTCCAGGCTGATCGACTTCGACGAGCCGGTGGCCGCGCTGTTCGTGTCCGTATTGCACTGCATCCCCGACGAGGACGATCCCGCGGGCCTGGTGCGCAGGGTCGCGGACCGCCTCGCCCCGGGCAGCTTCCTGGTGGTGTGTCAGCTGGTCAGTGAGGACGCCGCGACCCGCGACTTCGTCACGGACTTCATGGCGAAGAGCACCGGCAACCGGTGGGGCCGGGTGCGCCGCCAGGAGGACGTGGGCGTCTTCCTGGAGGGCCTGGAGGTGCTGGAGCCAGGCCTGGTGGAGGTGTCGACCTGGCGGCCCGACTCGGATCTGGCACCGAAGCAGGCGACCCAGGAATGGATCGAGTACGGCGGTGTCGGTCGCAAGTGGTGATCTGACCGGCGCACCGGTCCCCGCCCCGGTCAGGAGTAGCGTTCGAGCGCCTGTCTCAGCAGGTGTCTGCTCTCCACCGGGCTCGGGGACTGGGCGCTGAGCGAGTCCAGGATCCACCGGTACTCGTCCGTACTCTCCTGCTTGTTCACGGACGTGGCATTGGTCAGGTGCTCGATGTAGGCCACGTCGGGAAGCCCCGCCATCGCGAACCGCAGGTACGTGATGCCGTTACCCGGGGACGTGTGGGCGGTCACGTCGAAGGGCGCGACCTGGACGATCACGTGGGGCAGTTCGGTCATGGCCAGCAGGTGGGTGAGCTGCTCACGCATCACCCGCGCACCGCCGGTCGGCCGCATCAGCACTGCCTCGTCCAGGAGCACCCAGAGCTTGGGGGCGTCCGGGCGGCGCAGCAACTCCTGCCTTCTGAGCCGTAGTTCGACCCGTCGCCGGGTGGTCGCCTCCGGCTCCAGGTGGTGTCCTGAGCGTACGACCGCGTAGGCGTAGTCGGCCGTCTGGAGCAGCCCGGGGATGTAGTGCCCCTCGTAGGTCCGGATGGACGCAGCGGCCTCTTCCAGGCCCACGAGGGGCTCGAACCAGTCGGGCAGCACATCCGCGTAGTTCCGCCACCAGCCGCGCTCTCCGGCCCTGCGCACCAGGTCGACGAACTCGGCCGTCCTGTCCGGGTCGGTGACGCCGTAGAGCTTGAGCAGATCGGCGGCGTCGCGCTCCTTGCACGGCGAGTGGCCGGTCTCCATCCGGCTGATCTTCGCGGTGGAGCAGCGGATCCGGGCGGCGGCGTCGTCGGGCGTGATGCCGGCCTCGCCGCGCATCCGCCGGAGCTGCGCGCCCAGGACCAGGCGCAGGGCCGTGGGACTTGATCCTGCGGCCGGGGCGAGCGTCGGCTTCCGTAACGGCTGAAGCGGTTCGATGCCGGGCATGCGGGCTCCTGATGGCGGGCGTGAGGACGCCAGTGTGCCATCAGGAGCCCGGACGGGGGGCGGACCGGTGCGGGGAGCCCGGTGCTTTCAGCCGACCATTCCGTCGAAGTCGCCGTCCCTGACTCCCGCGAGGAAGGCGCGCACCTCACTCTCGGTGTACACGAGCGCAGGTCCGTCGGGGTGCCTGGAGTTGCGTACGGCCACGTCCCCGCCGGGGAGCAGCGCCATCTCGACGCAGTTTCCGCTGGGGTTGCTGTGATGGCTCTTCGTCCACGTCACGCCGGTGAGGGAGCCGGCCGGGACGCCGTTGTCGATGTGCTGCATGCGGTCCATTCCTTTACGGCAGTAGTTCCTGGCAGGTCGCCAGGGCCCGCACCGGGTGAACAGATGTCTCCTGCGCACACCCGGGGGTGCAACTCCGGGTGCAATTGCACGGAAGCGCGGACGGCGAGGATACTAGTGGCCGTCCGGCCCCCACGGCACCACGAACCGGCCTTCACCGGAGGGTGATCAGCGCTCATGCACGCGGAGAACGCACCCCGTCACGGAGCGGCGGCCCACCCTCCTCATCTGGCTGAAAACTGCGGATCCCCGCACGAGGACTGGGCGCGGGATCTCGGCGTCGGCGCGCCCGGGTTCACGACGCACAGCCTGGCCGCCGACGCCGAGAGCCTTCAGCAGGCGCGGGCGTTCGTCCGCGACTCACTGGAGCGGTGGGGCCTGCGGTCCTGTGCCGACGAAGTCGGGCTGGTGGCGGGCGAGCTGGTGAGCAACGCGGTCTGTCACGCGCTGCCGCTCAGCGCACAGCCCGCGGGCCGGGCCACGGCTTGGCTGGGCCTGGCCCGGCAGGACAGCACGCTGGTCTGCGCGGTGAACGATCCCAGTCCCGATGTTCCCGTTCTGCGCCAGGCCGACGAGTCCCTGGAGCGCGGCCGAGGGCTTCGCATCATCAACGCGCTGAGCAGTTCCTGGGGTTGGTCCCTGCCTACGGCGTCCGGCAAGACGGTCTGGGCCAGGATTCCCTCGCCTGAGTCGTCGTCCGGACGCGGGTTCGCCGCCCCGATACGAGCTCGCCGCCCGGATGCGGGCTTCGTCGCCCACTCGCGGGTTCGTCATCCGCTCGCGGGGAAGCCCCCCGAGCGCGGAGAAGGCCCCCGAGCGCGGCCCTACAGTCCGACCAGCGCCGTCCACGCCTCCGCGAGCAGCGTGTGCCCGAGCGGTGTCGGGTGGACGCCGTCGTCCGCGATGCGCTCGGCCCCGCCTGCCGTACGGGCTGCCTGGTTGAGCAGGCCGTCCGCGGCAAGAAGTGCCGCGTCGAACTCCTCCGCCAGCCGACGGACCGCGCGGATCCGGGGATCGAGGTCCTCGCGCCACGCCCACTGCTCGTCCGTCACCGGGACGAGGAAGGGCTCGATCAGGATCAGCTGTGTGTCCCGTCCGACCCTGATCTGCGTGAGGACGGCCCGGTAGTCGTCCTCGTACGACTGCAGCGAGGTGATGTCACCGGAGTCGTACCGGCGCCAGGTGTCGTTCACGCCGATCATGACGGACACCACGTCCGGCGCAAGGTCCACGGCGTCCTCGCGCCACCGGACGCGCAGGTCGGCCGCACGGTTTCCGCTGATCCCCCGGTTGAGGAACGTGATGCCGTTGTCGCCCCGCGCGGTACGGACGCGCTCGGCCGCCATCCGCGCGTAGCCGTTGCCCAGAGGGTTGCCCGGGTCCGACAACCGGCCCGCGTCGGTGATGCTGTCCCCTTGGAACAGGACGGTCGCTGAGCCGTGCAGGCTGATGGTCACGCGATGCTCCGAACGATGAAGAGGGCAACAGTACCGAGGCCGTGCCCCGCTCACCCGGCGGGGCATCTGCAACCTAGCAAGGGCTTGCCCGCGGGCAGAAGACCGGTTCCGCCCACCGAGACCGGCACTCCATGGGTCCACGACGGTGCGCACGGTGCGAGTTCCCTTTCCGTAGGGCTGCGCCGGGATCGGACGGGCCAGGCGCAGCCCTACGGAAGAGAACTACCGGAAGGACGCCGGAGCGCGCACCGAGCTGAAGTCGAGTGCGCGGTCCACCTCTCGCAGAGTCTGCTCGGCCACCCGGCGCACCTCTGCCGGGACATCGCCCTGTTCCTCCACGAGGCCGGCGTAGATCGGTGCGTCGGATCTGTCTGCGAAACTCACGTCGAACTGCCCATCGATCGGTTTATGCCCGCCACTCAGCGGAAACGGGAGCCGAGTGTACGCGGTCCCCGTGGACCGGCGCGGGGCGGACCCGGGATCGGACCGCGGCCGCCGAAATCCTGTTGTCCGTGACCTGCACGACTGCCAGGCTGAGGGCACCGAAGGGGTGTAGCTCAGACGCCAGAGCGCCGGTCTCCAAAACCGGATGCCGCAGGTTCGACTCCTGTCTCCCCTGCCCGGCGATTCCCCTCACCCGGCGGGTGAGGGGAATCGGGTGCGCTATTCGATGACGAGCTCGACCTCGATGTTGCCGCGCGTGGCCTTGGAGTAGGGGCAGTAGGCGTGCGTCGCCTCGACCAGCTTGCGGCCGGTCTCCCCCTCCAGCGCCTCCGGCAGCTCGACGCGCATCACGACGGCGAGGCCGAAGCCCGTGTCGTCCTTGCCGATCGAGACCTCGGCCGTCACGGAGACGTCCTTGGTGTCGACCTTCATCTCACGGGCGACCGAGCTCATCGCGCTGGCGAAACAGGCAGCGTATCCGGCGGCGAACAGCTGTTCCGGGTTGGTGCCCTCGCCGTTGCCCCCGAGGGCCGGCGGCAGGGCGAGCGCGAGGTCGATCCGGCCGTCCGAACTCACTGCCCGGCCTTCGCGGCCGTTCGCGGTGGCGGCAGCGGTGTACAGCGCGTCCATGGAGTGACCTTCTCTCGTACGACGGTGACCGCGGGCCGGCCACCTCCAAAAGAATTGCACATAACTTAATTGCGCACAACCCAATGGCGGGCGGCAGGCTACCCTGGATCCATGACGTCACCGCCGACCCCCGATCCCGAGCTGACCGATCTGCCGGACACCGAGCTGCTCCGGCTGGACCATCAGGTCTGCTTCTCCCTGCAGGCGGCCTCACGCGCCTTCGGCGGCATCTACCGGGACGCGCTCAGGGATCTCGGCCTCACCTATCCCCAGTACCTCGCGATGATGGTCCTGTGGGAACACGGCCCGCTTCCCGTCAAGGTGATCGGCGAGCGGCTGCACCTCGACTCCGGGACGCTCTCCCCGCTGCTCAAACGGCTCGAAACGGCCGGACTCGTCCGCCGTGAGCGGAACGCCGAGGACGAGCGGTCGGTCACGGTCCACCTCACCGGGGCCGGGGCCGGGCTGCGTGAGCGCGCGCTGCCCGTTCCGCGCACGATCCTCGGAGCTACGGGAATGTCGGTCCAGGAGGTCCTCGCGCTGCAGGAGACCCTCGGCCGGCTCACCGAGTCCCTGAGCCGGGCCGGCTGAACCGGCCGATGAGATCCTGTCCACGCGGGCATCCGGACCGTAGGGGCCCTGGCGCGGCAGCACTCGCAGGAGTGTTCGCTTCGAAATAGGATGCAGGAACTATCGCACCGCGGAGCGGCCCATGAACCGGCGTCGAACTCCCCGATCAGCGAGCGCCGAGGACCTGCTCAGCACCCTGCAGCACCTGACCGCCCGGGCCCGGCAGGAGGTGGAGCTGCACCAGGCGCGGGTGGAGCTGGCCCAGGCGCTCCAGCGGAACATGCTCCCCGTCGCGCTGCCCTCCTTCCCGGGGCTGGAGACCGCGGCGCGCTACGCCCCCGCCCGCCACGGGCTGGACATCGGCGGCGACTGGTACGACGTGTTCCTGCTCTCCGACGGCTCGCTCGGCCTGGCGATAGGCGACGTCCAGGGCCATGACGTGGAGGCCGCCGCCTTCATGGGACAGATACGGATCGCCATGCGGGCCATCGCGAGCACGGCGGCGGATCCGGGTGAGGTCATGGGCCGCACGAACGACCTGATCCTCTCGATGGGCTCCAGCCTCTTCGCCACCTGCACGTTCTTCCGGCTGGATCCGGTGACCCGCGATCTGCAGAGTGCCCGCGCCGGTCATGTCGCGAGCGTCTGGGCCACCGCCGACGGGCGTTCGGGCATCACATCGGACGCCGGCGGCCTCCCCCTGGGCATCGAGGCCGACCAGCACTACCCGGTCACCCGGCGCACGCTGGATGCCGAGGGCGCGTTCGTGCTCCTCACCGACGGAGTCATCGAGGGCCCCTCGCTGTCGATCGGCGACGGGCTGGAGCGGATCAGGCGTCTGGTGGACGCGCACTGTGGCGACACCGCCGCGGAGCTAGCGGAGGCGGTACTCCGGGCCGCGGTGCTCACCGGCCACGAGGACGACGCGGCGGTTCTCGTCCTGCGGCACGGCTCCGTCCCCACCGGACCGAGGTGAGGACCCGCCGCGCGTGTCACGGCCGCCTGCCGCCACGCGCGGTGTCTGATGAGATGCGTGATCCGAAGTGAGGCATCCAGACGCCGGGCCGTGGCCGTACTGAAGATGCTGGGCGTCGCCGCTGCCTACTACGCGTCCGGACGGATCGGTCTTCTCAGACAGGTGAGCGTGGAGGGGTCCGTCGTCAGCCCGCTCTGGCCGCCCACGGGCATCGCCCTGGCGGCACTGCTGTGTCTCGGGCTCCGAATCTGGCCGGGAATCGCCCTCGGAGTCCTGCTCACGGTGACCTCCCTCAGCCACGGCCTGGCCCTTTCCGGCCTCGGTATGGCGGCGGGAAGCACACTGGCCCCGGTCTGCTCCTACCTCGCCCTGCGCGCGGTGGGCTTCCGCGAGGAGCTGGACCGACTGCGCGACGGTGTCGTACTGGTCTTCCTGGGGGCCATGGGAGGCATGCTGATCAGCGCGACCTCCGGTGCGGGCGTGCTGTTGCTGACCGGTGATCTCCCCGGGTCGAGTTTCTGGTCGGTCTGGTCCGCCTGGTGGGCGGGGGACGCCATGGGAGTCCTCATGGTCACTCCCCTGCTGCTCGTCCTGCGCAACGCACGGGTGCCCCGGTTGAACGACCCGTGGATGGAGGCGACGGGCCTGGCCGTCGTCGCCGTGGGGATCACGATCGTCGCGACCCGCAGTTCGCTGTCCATGATCTACCTCCTGTTCCCCGTGATCATCTGGGCCGCCCTCCGCTTCCAGCTGGCCGGCAGCGCCCCCTGCGCGCTCCTGATGTCCGTCATGGCGATCGTCGCCGGAACCGACCAGGTGGGCCCGTTCGCCAACCACACCGTGCTCGAGGTCATGCTCAACCTCAGCATCCTCAACGGGTGCGTGGCACTCACCGCGCTCCTGTTGGCTGCAATCGTCACCGAGCACAACAACATCCGGTACGAGACGGAGCTGGCGTGCGAGGAGCTCGCCACCCTGGTGGAGGAGCTCGCACCGCAGCAGGCGAGGAAGGACCGGGCCGCCGAGCTCCGGAACGGGCAGGGTTCGGCCTGACTTCCCCCTGCCTTCGGCCTCAGCCGGCCCCCTGACTGTCGGAGCCGTCGCCGGTACGGGGAAAGTGCTGCTCCAGGAAGGCGTTGCGGAAGGTGCCGGTGGGGTCGAGGCGGGCGGCCAGCCGCTCGAAATCTGCGTAGTGGGGGTACAGGCCCCGCAGCGTAGCGGGCGGGGTGGTGAACAGCTTGCCCCAGTGCGGCCGGGCACCGAACGGCGCCAGGGCTTCCTCGATGGCCCCGAGGACGGGAGTGACGGCGGCGGTGTCGGGCACCCAGGTGAAGTGGAAGGCCACGGCGTCCATACCCTGTGCCGGGCTGAGCCACAGGTCGTCGGCGGCCACCGTCCGGATCTCGCCGATCTGCAGCAGCGGTGCGATGCGCTCCCGGATCCGGTCGAGGGCCTCGTAGGCGGCCACGGCGTCACGCCGGGCGACGAAGTACTCCGACTGCAGCTCGTCGCCGTTGCTCGGGGTGAATTCGAGCCGGAAGTGCGGAAGCCGGGCGTGCCAGGGGCCGGGGACGCCCTGCTGTTCCGTGGTGTGCCCGGCGGGCATCCCGGGAACGGGATGCCTCTGCCTGTCCGCCGGTGTCGCACCGAGCCACTCGGACGGCGCGGTGCGCGGCCCCTCCTCGCCGACCCGGTGCTTGAGCCACACCTGGTCGATCGGGCCGCCGCGCCAGTCGGTGAAGACGCTGACGCTGTAGGCCTCGGACATCACCTCGTCGAAGTGCCCGAGCAGCTGTTCCTCGGGCAGCCCTTCGTACACCCACTGCTGCACCTCGAAGGCGGGCACGAGGTCCAGGGTCAGACGGGTCACCACTCCCAGCGCGCCCAGGGAGACCACGGCCCCCGGGAAGTCGGCGTCACCGCGCTCCTGCGTCGCCTGCGTGCCGTCCGCGGTGACGAACTCCAGCGCCCGGACGGCACCGGCCAGCGAGCGGTTGCCGATGCCCGACCCGTGCGTGCCGGTGGCGCAGGCACCGGCGAGCGAGATGTGGGGCAGTGAGCCCAGGTTGTGCAGAGCCAGTCCGTCGCGGTGCAGGATGCCCGTGAGTTCCCCGAAGCGCAGCCCGGCGCTCACCGTCGCCGTCCTGGCCTGCGGATCGATCTCGACGGAGCGGGGCAGACCGGCGACCGATATCAGGTCACCGTGGGTGTCGGCCACGGTGTTGAAGGAATGGCCGGTGCCCAGCGCCCGTACCGCGGTTCCGGCGGCCACGACGGCCTGGAGCTCGGCCACCGAGGCGGGTGTGTGGAGCCTTCGGGCGCCGAACGTGATGTTTCCCGCCCAGTTGGTCTGCCGTGCGGACGGGGCCTGCGCCGAATGATCGATCATGCCTCAGGAGCTTACGCTCCGCGCGCACGCTCGCGGCGGGGCTGTGCGCCTCGTCTCAGGGCTTGCGCCCCACGCCGCTGACCGCGTGGCTCGGTGGGAGGTCGCCGCTCCGGCCGGGGTCGGGGCGCCAGTCGGAGATCCTGACCACGCCGGGCTCGACCACGTCCAGCCCCTCGAAGAAGTCGGCGATCCGCGCAGGGCTCCGCAGATGATAGGGGCTCGCCGAATTGGCGTTGTACGCCTCGATGGCCCTGGTCATGGTCTCACTGGTGTCGGTGCCGTCGGCGAGGGCCAGGTAGCTGCCCGGGGGGAGCGCGGCCAGCAGTTCGCGGACGAGGCCCCACGGGTTCTCCTCGTCGGGGAGCTGGCCCATGATGCCCAGCATGGTCAGGCCGACGGGCCGGGTGAGATCGATGGTACGGCCGGCCTCCTGGAGGATGCGGCCGGTGCCCCGCACGTCCGCGTCGACGTACGCGCACGCGCCTTCGGGTGTGCTGGTCAGCAGGGCGCGGGCGTGGGTCAGCACGAGCGGGTCGTTGTCGACGTACACGATCCGGGACTCGGGGGCCATCCACTGGGCCACCTCGTGCGTGTTGTTCGCGGTGGGCAGGCCCGTCCCGATGTCGAGGAACTGCCGGACCCCCGCCTCGCCGGTCAGGAAGCGGACGGCACGGGCGAGAAAGGCACGCTGATCACGTGCGATTCCCGCGATGTCGGGAAACGCCTGCAGGATCATCTCGCCCGCCGCAGCGTCGGCCGGGTAGTTGTCCTTGCCTCCGAGGAGGTAGTTCCAGACGCGGGCCGAATGCGGCCGGTCGGTGTGCAGCCGGTCGTCCGGCGACTGTCGAGGATCACTCATGGCAAACCTCACCGCTCCGCCTCCCCCGCGCCGGACGACGGTGCGGGGCCGGCCGGAGGTCAGTACGGAAGGGTCCGTCCGGACGGTGTGCGCAGGTCCAGCGGGGGCGGCCCCGTGGGGGGCTGCGGACGGCGGACGATCTGGATGCGGCCCACGGCCACCACCTCCCTGGTCATCCGGTATCTGCCCATCCACGCCTCCTTCACACCTCCGGCTCCCTACGGACCTGCCGCGCGGCCGTGCGCGGATGCGGTCCGGGCCATGTGCGGTGACCCTTGACGGGCGAAGGACGCCGAGTGAAGGAGGAGAGCCATGTCCGCGTTGGACAAGATCAAGAAGATGCTCAAGGGCCACGAGGACCAGGCCTCGAAGGGCATCGACAGGGCCGGTGACATGATCGACGAACGGACTCGGGGCAAGTACAGCAAGCACGTCGACACCGGCCAGGAGAAGCTGCGGCAGCAGTTCGGCAAGGACCGGGGACCGGACAGTCCTCCTCGTCCCTGACCCGGGAGTCGCTGCGGCCGTCGGGTAGAAGCTTCCGCACGTGCCGGACCCCGTGGGCGGGCCTGGTGCCGACCCCGGGGTCCGGCATGCGGTGCACCCGGATCCGGGAGGGGTTCCCGACCAGGTGGCCGGATTCCTGTTATCGTCCCCGCCGCACAGCGTCTCCCGAGTGTGGGAAGTGACGGAACAGGATCCCGGAAGAGTGAGCACTGTATGGGCGAGGCACGCGAGTCGGCGTTGATCAAGGCGGCTCAGAAGGGGGACCAGCAGGCCCAGGACCGGCTCGTCGCGTCGTATCTGCCCCTGGTCTACAACATCGTCGGCCGTGCTCTGAACGGTCATGCCGATGTCGACGACGTGGTGCAGGAGAGCGTGCTGCGCATGCTCCGCGGCCTGCCGTCCCTGCGCACCCCGGGAAGTTTCCGCTCCTGGTTCGTGGCCATCACCATGAACGAGATACGCGGGCACCGGCGCGGGCGCGGGACGGGAGCGATATCCGCCGACCCGATGGAGGGCGTGTACGACGTCGTCGATCCCGCGGCGGACTTCGTCGAGCTGACGATCGTCCGCCTCGCCCTGACGGGGCAGCGCCGCGAGGCCGCCGAGGCCACGCGGTGGCTTGACGAGGACGATCGTGCGCTGCTGGCCCTGTGGTGGCTGGAGACGGCCGGTGAACTTTCCCGGGCGGAGGTCGCCGGGGCGCTCGAACTCTCCCCGCAGCACACCGCGGTCCGTGTGCAGCGGATGAAGGCGCAGTTGGCGGCGGCCAGAGTGGTGGTGCGTGCGCTGGCGGCCCACCCGCGCTGCATCCTGCTGGAGGACCTCATCGCGCAGTGGGACGGTGTGCCGTCCGCTCTCTGGCGCAAGCGTCTGGCGCGTCACGCGCGGGACTGCACGGTCTGCTCGGGACACGGGTCCGGTCTGGTCCCGGCCGAGGGCCTGCTGGTGGGGCTGGCGCTGGTTCCCCTGGTGGCGTCCGCCGCCGGTCCGGCGGACTTCGTCCCGGCGGGCACCGCACGCGGCGAGGTCACCCGGCTGTCGGGGCGACCGGGACGTGCCGAGCGTCGCCGGAGCGAGGTCAGGCGGCGGCGCCGCACCACCGTGGCGGCCGGACTGGTGGCGGTCGCGGCGCTGGGAAGCGGTGGCGCGGCGGTACACCTTTACACGGATGACGGGGCCGACGGGCCCGTCAGCGGCGCAACGGCGGTCGCGCCTCTGACGGGCCCGTCGGCCCCGGAGACCACGTCGGCACCTCCGAGCGCTTCGACGTCGCCCTCTCCTTCGTCCTCGTCGGGCTCCCCGACGCCTTCGCCGTCGAAGACCGAGGCCGGGAAGAAGGCCTCCCCCACCCCCAAGGCTGTGCCCGGCCCTCGTAGGACGACCTCGAAGCCGTCCGCCGCGCCCGCACCCGAGCCCGCGCGGCCCACCTCCGACTCGGTGGCGGAGGAGGTCATGAACCTGGTCAACGCCGAGCGTGCGAAGGAGGGCTGCGGAGCGGTGAGTACCGACGACCAGCTGGCGACGGCGGCGTCACGTCATTCCGCGGACATGGTGGAGCGGGACTACTTCTCGCACACCTCGCCGGACGGTACGGATCCCGGCGCGCGCATCACTTCGGCCGGGTACCGCTGGAGCACGTACGGCGAGAACATCGCCAAGGGGCAGCCGACGGCCGCCGCGGTGATGGAGGCGTGGATGAACAGTCCCGGTCACAAGGCGAACATCCTCAACTGCGCGTTCGAGGAGATCGGCGTCGGCCGGGTGGATTCCTCGGGCGGCCCGGTGTGGACGCAGAACTTCGGCACCGCGCTGTGACATCGGCGGCCCGGCACACCGTCACACTGCGGAAACGATCAGGTAGCACTCGCTCCACGTACGGGATCTAGGCTGGGGTCACGCCCAGGCCGAAGGCGCCCGCCGGCGATGTGACGCTTTCCCCGCGCGGACAGGAGCCAGGTGTTCACACCCGCTTTTCCCTCTCGCCTTCCTCCCCTCCCTCCGTGGCTCGGTCATGTGCTGCGGGCCCAGCGCGGACCGGTTCCGTGGAACGCGGTGCTGCGTGGAGCCCTGGCCTCGGTGCCGTTGCTTCTTGCGGTGCTCGCCGACCGGCCGACGGCGGGGGTGCCGGCTGCGCTGGGCGCGATGCTGGCCGGGATCAACGACCGGCCCGGCAGCAGGCGCGCCGCGGTCACCCGGCTGGGAGTTCCGGCACTGGCCGGTGCGGCGGGGCTGCTGCTCGGCACGATGATCGCGGCCGCCGCGGGCGGCGGCCGGTCCGTGTTCCTGCTGCCGCTGGTGTTCGGGCTCCTGGGGCTGGTCGCCGGGGCGTTCAGTTCGACCGGTCCGGTGGCCTCCGCGTGCGGGACGCAGGTACTGGTCGCGGCGGTGATCGGGGCCGGCATGCCGTTGCCGGAGCCCGGGCCCGTGCGTGCGCTGCTGTTCCTGGCCGGTGCGGGCTGGCTCCTGTTGCTGCGTCTGGCGCTCCCGTCACCTGGCCGGCCGGGCAACGGACCGTACCGGCTGGACGGGGAACGGGAGGCGGTCGCCGCCGTCTACGAGGCCGTGTCCCGGCTCCTGCGGGCGACGGGCGGTCCGCAGGCCCTGGCCGGGCGCGCCGCGCTGAGCGCCGCACTCGACCAGGCTCAGGACGCCCTGGGCGGGCCTCGGTTTCGCCGGCATGCGAGTTCGGCCGCCGAACGCCGGCTGCACGTCCAGTACGCGGCGGCCTTTCCGCTGGCCGAGGCCGCGACCGCACTGGCCTGGGCCGGTGTGCCGTTGCCCGGCCGTCTCGTGGAAGGTCCCCGCAGGCTTGCGGACGCCGTACGCACGGGCAGGTCCTGCGGGCCGCTGCCCGCTCCGGCGCGGACGGATGCCGGGCTGCGTGCCCTGGACGACGCCCTGCTGCGGGCCGCGGCGGTCTTCGACCGGCCCGAAGGCGCGCCGTCGGAAACGGCGAAGGGGCGCCCTGACGGTTCGGTCCCGAGACGGGCGTGGAGCCCCGCGGGACGCGAGTACGGCCTGCGGGTGGCTGTGTGCTGCGCGACGAGTACGGTCGTGGCGCAGTGGCTGCATCACGACCACTGGTACTGGCTGCCCGCCACGACCGTCTTCCTCGTCAAGCCCGATCTTGGCCCGCTGGTCTCGCGGGTGCTGTGCCGGGCCGTGGGTACCGTCGCGGGCGCGGCGGTCTTCGGCCTGCTGATGGTGGTGCTGTCCGGGCTGTTGTCCGGCCCGCTCCCGCTCGTCGGCGCGGTCGCCCTCTGCGGTGCGCTCCTGCCGGTCGCCACCCGCCACTTCGCGGTGCAGACGGCGGTCGTCACCGTACTCGTGCTGTCCCTCGTCCTGTTGGGCGGTGAGCCTCCTGCCGCCTGGGGGCGGGTCGTGGAGTCGCTGCTGGCCTGTGTGACGGTGCTGCTCGTCGGTCATCTTCCGCTGCCCGGCCGACGGGGGCACGGCGTGCGGGCCGCGTTGGACACGGCGGTGGGTGCGGCGCACCGCTACCTCGGGCATGTCCTGGAAGAGCCTGAGGACCACGCCGGACGGGGTGCGCTGCGGCGTGACGCCTACAGGTCGCTGGCCGCGGCACGTACGGCCATCGACCTGTCGGCGGCCGAACTCCCGCCGGTGGCCCGTCACTCCGCCGGGTCGGACGGGGTCGCGGGTGCAGTGGAGCGGCTCATCGACACCACGACGGCCTGTGCCGTGCATCTGGGGCACCGGACCGACGAACTGCCGTCGTCGCACGCCGAGCAGCTCGCCGCGCATCTCTCCGAGCTCGACCGGGCCTGGGGGGCGGGGCCGCGCCGGGAGTTGTCGGTCCTGTGACCTCCGCCCGGTGACGGTGCCACACGGGCGACGGTACGGCGGAGGGTGCAGTCCTTTCCCGGCGGCCGGTCCGGCGCACCCCGTCCCTTGCGTCTCCCGCCGGAACTGCGGGGCTCCTAGGATGCGACCATGATCGCCGAACTGCAGTGCATGGTGCTGGACTGTCCCGATCCGGCGCGGCTGGCGGGGTTCTACGCGGCCGTCCTCGGCGGGAGGGTCGATCAACCGGACGGCCGGTGGACCCTGGACGAGAACTGGGCGACCCTGCACACTCCGGCCGGTCTCGTGCTCGGGTTCCAGCGGGTCGAGCACTACAGGCCCCCGCGGTGGCCCGACCCCGCCCATCCGCAACAGGTTCATGCGGACTTCGGCGTTCCCGATCTGGACAGTGCCGAGGAACAGGTGCTGGCGCTCGGGGCGACCTTGCTGGACGACTCCACGCGGGGCTGGCGGGTGTTCGCGGACCCGGCGGGGCATCCGTTCTGCCTGGTGCTCCACTGACCCGGGCCCCGGGTGTCCGGACACCGCTCCGGACTCCCGGGGCCGAGGGTCACCGGCTGATCAGCGCGAGGGCCGTGAAGGTGCCGCTCAGCGCGCCGACTGCGAGCGCGGACACCGCCACGCAGCGGGCTCTCAGCCGGTCGTACCGTGCGGTGTACTCGCCCCGGAGTTCGACGGCCCGCTCGGCGATCCTGGTGAGGGAGTCGCGGCAGACGGCCACCCGGTCCGTGACGTAGACGCGTTCGACGTCCTCACGCTGGGCGGTCGTGAGCCAGGGCAACTGTTCGGTGAAGCGGACCGCCTGGCGTCGGGCCTCCTCCACTTCGGCGTTCCAGAGCAGATAGCCCTCCACCTGTGCCAGACCTCGGGCCGCGCTCTCCTTGTCGGATTCCACCCGGTCCTCCTCTCGACGCACGTCGTCCCGGGCCTGTCTCATACCTGCTTGTCCCCGGGCGCCACGGTGATCGAGTCGGCCGGACGGTTCGTCTCCTCCTCGAGTGCGCGGACGGCGGGGTAGTGCAGGTCGAACGCCGGGGATTCGGAGCGGATGCGCGGCAGCGTGAGGAAGTTGTGGCGCGGGGGCGGGCAGGACGTTGCCCATTCGAGGGAACGGCCGTAGCCCCAGGGGTCGTCGACCTCGATCGGCTTGCCGTACTTCGCGGTCTTCCACACGTTGTAGAGGAAGGGAAGCATCGACAGGCCAAGCAGGAACGAGGCGACGCTGGAGACCGTGTTGAGCGCGGTGAAGCCGTCGGCGGCGAGGTAGTCCGCGTAGCGGCGCGGCATGCCCTCGGCTCCGAGCCAGTGCTGCACCAGGAAGGTGCCGTGGAAGCCGATGAACAGCGTCCAGAAGGTCATCTTGCCGAGCCGCTCGTCCAGCATCTTGCCGGTGAACTTCGGCCACCAGAAGTGGAATCCGGCGAACATCGCGAAGACCACGGTACCGAATACCACATAGTGGAAATGTGCCACGACGAAGTACGAGTCGGAAACCTCGAAGTCCAGGGGCGGCGAGGCCAGGATCACGCCGGTCAGACCACCGAAGAGGAACGTGACGAGGAAGCCGACCGACCAGAGCATCGGTGTCTCGAAGGACAGGGAACCCTTCCACATCGTGCCGATCCAGTTGAAGAACTTCACTCCGGTCGGTACCGCGATCAGGAAGGTCATGAACGAGAAGAACGGCAACAGCACACCGCCGGTCACGTACATGTGGTGCGCCCACACCGTGACCGAAAGGCCGGCGATGGCGATCGTCGCGGCGACGAGACCGACATAGCCGAAGATCGGTTTACGACTGAATACCGGAATGATCTCGGAAACGATTCCGAAGAACGGCAGGGCGATGATGTACACCTCTGGGTGCCCGAAGAACCAGAAGAGGTGTTGCCACAGCAATGCGCCGCCATTTGAGGCGTCGAAGATGTGTGCGCCGAATTTCCGGTCGACTTCCAGCGCGAAGAGTGCCGCGGCCAGGACCGGGAAGGCCAGCAGGACCAGGACACCGGTCAGCAGGACGTTCCAGGTGAAGATCGGCATGCGGAACATCGTCATGCCGGGGGCGCGCATGCAGATGATCGTGGTGATGAAGTTGACCGAGCCGAGGATCGTGCCGAAGCCGGAGAAGGCCAGGCCCATGATCCACAGGTCGCCGCCGATCCCGGGCGAGCGCACCGTGTCGGTGAGCGGCGAGTAGGCGAACCATCCGAAGTCCGCGGCGCCCTGCGGGGTGAGGAAGCCGGCCACCGCGATGAGCGAACCGAAGAGATAGAGCCAGTAGGCGAACATGTTCAGCCGGGGGAACGCCACGTCGGGCGCGCCGATCTGCAGCGGCATGATCCAGTTCGCGAACCCGGCGAAGAGCGGTGTCGCGAACATCAGCAGCATGATCGTGCCGTGCATCGTGAACGCCTGGTTGAACTGCTCGTTCGAGATGATCTGGTTGCCCGGACGGGCCAGCTCGGCTCGCATCACGAGCGCCAGCACGCCACCGACGATGAAGAACAGGAACGAGGTGGCCAGGTACATCGTGCCGATGGTCTTGTGGTCGGTGGTGGTCAGCCATGTGACGACCACCCTCCCCGGCTGCCGCCGCCGGACGGGAAGTTCGTCCTGGTAGGCAGCATCGGCTTCCACCGATTCTGAGGCACCCCTCGTCGTCACTGCGGCACTCCTTCGGTCGACGGCCGATTGCGGACTCGGCGACCAGGATGGACTCCCCCGCAGGCCTACCGCGGGAGATCCCTGTGAGCACTGCACCAGTGGCTGGCAAAGGGCACTCCATTGGCCGATGGCGATGGTGCCCGTGTTGACGAAGGCCCTCAGGCTCCCGTCCAGGTGCCCATCGCCCGGCGAGAGGGGAAGTCGGCCACGTTCTTGTCGGGCGGCCGGTCGGCGTACTGGTGGATGCGCCAGGACGCCTCGATCCTCGGCCGCCCCTCCGTCACCTAGTCGGCGATCCAGAGCCCGGCGCCCGCGTACGAGGTCGTGTCGTGGTTCAGCCAGAAGGGAGCGGTTGCAGTGGAGGAGGACGCGATGGTGCGGCCGGAGGCGTTTCACCTCGCGGATGAACCGGTCCTTCTCCGCGTCGCTCGCGCGCGTTCCCCGACCGGGAACAGACCGCTGATGGCCTTCTCCGGGGTCCTGTCGATGAAATACGCGCCCTGCCAGTTGGCATGCTCTGGCCATAGGAAGTAATGGAAGCCGACCAGGCATCCGGCGTCCCTGGCCCGCTCGGCCTGGCCCTTGAGTTCCGGATTGACGCAGGAACGCCCTTCGGTGGATTTGATGAGGGCGAAGTCCACACCGTCCGGCCGAAGTCCGCCTGATGGGAACTGACATCCACGCCGTGCAGCACGGGCACCACCTCCGAGTGAGGCGCTGTGATTCCGTTGGTCTCCCTCTCCAGATGCCCGCCCGGACAGATCCCACCCGTCGGGGCTACCGAAGAACCGATTCAGCAGGAGCGGAATAGTGTCCGCGCGGTCGGAGTTGGTGCCCGACAGAACCCTTTCACCCCCTCGCACTCGGTATCGGAAGGTCGGATCCATGAAGATCGGCATCATCGGAGCGGGCAACATCGGCGGCAACCTCACCCGCCGCCTCACCGCGCTGGGGCACGACGTCTCCGTCGCCAATTCCCGCGGACCCCACACGCTCGAAGCGCTCGTCAAGGAGACCGGGGCCACCGCCGTCACGGCGGCGGAGGCGGCCCGCGACGCCCGGATCGTCGTGGTGACCGTGCCCCTCAAGGCCGTCCCGGACCTGCCCTCGGGGATCCTCGACGGGGCGGCGGAGAACGTCGCGGTCATCGATACCGGGAACTACTACCCGCAGCAGCGCGACGGGCGGATCGCCGCAATCGAGGACGGGCTGACGGAGAGCCGCTGGACCGGGCAGCAGCTCGGTCACCCGGTGGTCAAGGCGTTCAACGGGACGTACGCCCAGGACATTCTCGACAACGGTCTCCCCCAGGGCAGCCCCGGCCGGCAGGCCCTCCCGGTCGCCGGCGACGACCCGGCCGCCAAGCAGGCGGTACGGGAGCTCATCGACGAGCTGGGCTTCGACACGGTCGACGCGGGCGGACTGGACGAGTCCTGGCGTCAGCAGCCCGGCACACCTGTCTACGGGAACCGGGGCGACGCGGAGACCATCAGGAAGGCACTGGCCGACGCCTCACCCGAACGTACCGCGGAGTGGCGCGCCTGACCTGGCCCGGACGGGGATCCGCCGGCGAACGCCGTTCCGCGCCCCGGTCCCGCCCGGCGGGAGCGGGGCACGTCCGACCCGGGCGGGGCAGCCGTCAGACGGGCTGGCCGATCGGCCGGATGATGACGTTGTTGACATCGACGCCCTCGGGCTGCCCGACGGCCCACACGATGGAGCCGGCGATCTGATCTGCCGTCAGTAGCCGGCCTTCGGGCAGGGAACCGAGGCCGTCCCAGAAGGGCGTCTCGACCCGTCCGGGCGCGATCAGGGTCACTCCCACGCCGTCACCCGTCACCATGCGCCGGGTGTTCTCGGCCAGGCCGGTGACCGCCCATTTGGTAGCCCCGTAGATGTTGCCCGGGGTGTGGACGAACCCGGCGACGCTGCCGATCAGGACGACGCGCCCGCCCGTCTCCTTCAGCGCGGGGAGCGCCGCCCTGATCAGCAGGGCCGGGCCGAGCACGTTGGTCAGCACCATCTCCCGCCAGCCGTCGGGGTCACCGTCCGCGAGGGTGTCGTGGGTGGCGGACCCCGCGTTGGCGACGACCACGTCAAGCCTCCCGAAGTGCTCGACGGTGGCGTCGACGGCCGACTGCACCGCTGCGTGGTCGGCAGCGTCCCCTACGAGCGTCAACAGACCCTCGGGGTTGCCCAGCTCCTCGGCGAACGATCGCAGCCGGTCCTCACCGCGCCCGGTGACGGTCACCCGGTGGCCGAGGCCCAGCAGTTGACGGGCCGTAGCGGCACCGATTCCGCTTCCACCGCCGGTGATCAGTGTGACCGGAGATGCGCTCATGATCCGTCCCCCTGCTGTCCGTTTCGCCGCGTGACCGCGGCGATGCCGGGGATTCCATCATTTCGAGCACGCTCGAAGTCAAGTGCCTTACCTCCCGCCGCCTTCGGAAGTCAGCCGTCGAGCTCCTCCGGCTCGGGAGAGAGGCCGTCCATGAAGGAGCTGACGGAGAACACCGCCCGGCCCGGGCCCGCCGGGCCGTATCCGGTGTGCCGGTAGCAGTCCGGCATCGGGGGCAGCCCTACGTCGGAGACGCGCCGCCCGTCGAGGTGGAGGCCGAGGAGCCCGCCGGATCCTGCCGCCACGCGGTACGGCGAGGCGGGGTTGACCCGTACGGACACGACGGTGCGGCGCAGGTCGTAGGGGCCACCGGTGAGCACGATCTCCTCCGGCGGGCGGAGCAGGGCGGCGGCACCGAGCTCGGGCAGGGTGCTGTGGTCGAAGGAGAAGATGAAGTACGACTTCGGCTTGATCTCGCGGTGCTCGTTGTCGCTGAGGGCGGATTCGTCGAAGGCCATGCCTCCACGCAGCAGGTCCTCCTTGAGGACGGCCTCGCGCGGCACAGGGGGAAACGTCTCCATGAGCCGTTCGATCAGTCGCGTGCGGTCGCCCGTGCCGGCGGGATCGGTGCGGGTACGGCCGGTTTCGGTGGGGCTTGGCATGTGCGGGCTCCTCGGTCCGGTGTCCCGGACGCTGTTGCGTGTACGCCACACTGTCAAACGAACCAGCACCGCCAACCGTTCGCACATGATCCGTCCGGCTTCCGTGGAGTGGCGGACCGGTCAAGGACAAGGAGTACCGTTTATGCCCCGCATCATGTCCGTGTCGGACAGCATCCTGGTCGAGGCAACTCCCTCGGCCGTGTACGCGCAGCTCAGCGACCCCACCGCGATGGGGCGCTGGAGCCCGGAGAACCGGGGTGCGCGGGTGCTCGGTGAGCCCCGGTCCACCCACGTGGGCATGGTCTTCGAGGGACGCAACAGGCGTGGCTCCTTCCGCTGGACGACGAGGTGCACGGTGACCGCCGCCGATCCGGGTGAGCGGTTCGCGTTCCGGGTGCACGCGATCGGGGCGAAGCGGCCGCGGCTGCCCGGGGCCATCGCTCTGTGGGAGTACCGCTTCGAAGCGGTCGACGGTTTCACCCGGGTCACGGAGACCTGGACGGACAACCGGCGGGCGTGGCCCGATTTCGTCGCCAACGCGTTCGACCGTGTCGCCACACGGGGGCACACCTTCGCGGAGTTCCAACGTGGCAACATCCGTACGACGTTGGAGCGGCTCAAGGTCGCGCTGGAGCAGGACGGGACGTCCGCCGCGCCGGGTGGGGGCACCGGGACCGGGCGTCACGGCTGAGGCGTGGGACAAGGGCCCGGGCCGGAGGCGTGGTCGACGCCTTCATCCCGCCCAGTGCGTCGGCCGGGTGAGGGACAGGGGCAGGCATGTGGCGGCGTTGCCCTTCGCCGCGTTCAGCTGGGCCTGGGTGAGGAAGAGCGCACCGGTCAGGTCGGCGTCCGACAGTTCGGCGTCCCGGAAGTCGGCACCGATGACATCGGCCCCGCGCAGATCCGCGGCGCGCAGGTCGGCCGCGATGAGACAGGCCCCTCGCAGGTCGGCGCCCCGCAGGTCGGCGCCCTTGAGACGGGCTCCGATGAGATCGCTTCCCCGGTGGCCGCGCTTCCTGCCCCGGGGAGCAGTCGCGCGTACGAGCTCGCTCGTCCTGCCCAGCAGGACGGCGACCCGGTCGCGGTGCTCGGAGACGTCCAGCTCGGCAAGGTCCTCGGCGGTGCCGCCGGTGAGGTGTTCGGTGGTGTCCCGTGCGCTGCGGAGCTCGGCGCGCAGGGGCTCCGCGGCGGGCATGGCGAGGGCTTCGGTGAGGTACCGGAGGAGTTCGTGGAGCCGCCGCATCACCGGGAAGACCTGGAACATCTGCTGGGCGGTACCGGGGGCGCGCCGCCAGTCCATACCGCCGTAGGTCTCCTGGGAGACCTTCTGGCCGGCGCCGAAGCAGTCGTACACCGTGCATCCGGAGAAGCCTTCCGGCCGCAGCCGGGTGTGGATGCCGCAGCGGAAGTCGTCCAGCAGGTTGCGACAGGGTTCGCCCGCGTCCTTGTCGATCGCGAAGTCTGCCGACGCGGTCAGGGTCAACGCGACGCAGCACAGCCCGAAACAGTTCGCGCAGTCGGCCCGCAGGCCGTCCTGCTCCGTCGTGGGCGCGGTGGTCGGATCGTTGTCGGACACGTGCCTGATTCCTCCGGTGGGTACGGGGCAAACCGGTGTGTGCGGGGCGGATTCAAGCCTATCGGGGCTGCCGGACCCGGCCGGACACCCTTTGTCGGTGGGGCGGCGCACACTGGGCCCACCAGCACAGCACCGCCGGCGGAGGGGACAGTCCATGGGGGCTTCGCAGGAGACCGGGTTCGAGCCTGCCACCGGTGACGGCCCACCGGATCCCGGACCGCCGGAGGTACGGGCCGGGGCGGTGCGGACGGCGTTCGAGGGCCTGCTGCAGATCCGCCGGCTCACGAACACGGGTCACGCGGATCCCGAGGGCGTCCCGGCCCGGTGGGAGCTGCACCGGCCGGTGCGGGCCGTGGCCCTGGCCCTGGAGGCCGCCGGGATACCCGCGTCGGCGGTGGGCGCCTCCGGGGGGACGGCTGCCACGGGGTACCGGGTGCGTGAGGGCGAGCGCTTCGGCACCGTGCGGGTGGAGTGGGACGGCCCGCCGGGCAGCGGTGCGGCCCATGACGAGGAGGGTGCGCTGACCGGATGCGTCGCGGTGCTGCGGCGCCTGGGCTGGACGGCACTGCTGTACCGAGGGCCTCGGCGCCGGCGGTTCCTCGAGGTCGAGCCGCCCTCCGGTGCCGGGCGCGCCGAGCCCGGCTGAGACATTCCGCGCCTGCTGAAGGGGCGTTGTCAGACCCGTGGGGGATGCTTGACGGTCCGACACCTCTGACCAGGAGATGCTGAGATGCGCAATCACGAAGTCGCCGCGGCCCAGGCCTATGTCCGGTTACTGGAGGCCACCCGCGCCGTGCTCGCGGACCCGGCCGACGCTCCGCTGTACATGCCGCTGCTCGCCTCACCGATCGAGGAGGCGGACGAGGCCCTGCGCAGCGCGGGCCTCAGTGGCAACGAGGACCGGCTCTTCGCCCTCGTGCGGGCATTGCGGCCGAGTCTGTCCGGTTCCGGTCGCTGACCGTTCCGGTGCGCGGTGGGTGCCGCTCCCCCAGGACGGGAGCCCGGCACCCGTCGCCGCCGGACCGTCGGCTACCGATCGGCGTACATGAGCGAGCCGGGTGTCGTGAGGAGTTCGCCCGTCTCCAGCCAGGTCTTCAGGCCGGAGAGGATCATCGGCCAGCCGCCGTACAGCTCGTCGTTGGCGCCCTCGCGCAGTTCGTCGTGGGTGACTGTGAGCCGGCAGGAGTCGCCGACCTGCTCGATCTCCCACGTGATGCGGGTGGGTCCCTCGTTCTTCACCTCATCACTCCAGAGTGCCACCATGCTCTGGACCAGCTTGTGTGGCGGAACGACCTCCAGGTTCTGCCCCTCCCCCAGCGGGCCGGGGGCACCCGGTGCGCCCATCTCGAAGCGTGAGCCGGGGGTCCAGTCGGAGGTCACGCGGGCGCCGAAGTTGTACTTGCTCCGGATCTCGGGGTCGGTGATCGCCTCCCAGAGGCGCTCGGGGGTGGTGCGGATGTAGATCTCGAAGACCTTCTCCATGGGATTCTCCAGTCGGCTCTTGAGGCCGCTGAGCCCTGCTGCCCAGGGCTCCGCATACTTGCTCACCCACCGGTCGTGGACGAGCCGGATGGGCACCGGGTTCAGGAAGTGGAGCTTCTCCCGGCCTCGCCGTCGGGTGACGACCAGTCCCGCCGCCTCCAGCAGCTTGAGGTGCTTCATCACCGCGAACCGCGTGATGTCGAAGCGGGCTTCCAGCGCACTCAGTGTCTGCCCGTCCTCACGGAACAGCTCGTCGAGAAGAGCGCGTCGCGTCGGATCTGCCAGGGCCTTGAACACCGCGTCCATGGAACCAAAATATGTGACCTTTTGGTCACCTGTCAAAAGTGGCCGGAATAGTAAGCGCTTGCGGTGAATTGATTCAAATCCAGAAGAAACTTGACTAGCTGCTTGACTAGCAGCACCGGCCAAACCTAGCGTACGTTCCGGATGAAACGATTCACATCCCCGATCCTGACCGGTCGCCGGATGACTCTGCTTACGAGGTGTTCATGTCTGATGTGTCGGCCGTCAAGGCAGCTCTGAAGTCTCAGGTCATCGAGACGCCGTCCTGGGGTTACGGAAACTCCGGGACCCGTTTCAAGGTGTTCGCCCAGCCCGGAGTCCCGCGTGACCCGTTCGAGAAGCTGGCGGACGCGGCTCAGGTGCACGCGTACACAGGGGTCGCTCCCAAGGTGTCGCTGCACATCCCGTGGGACCGGGTCGAGGACTATCCGGCGCTCACCCGGCACGCGGAGGATCTCGGACTGCGGATCGGTGCGATCAACTCCAACGTCTTCCAGGACGACGACTTCAAGCTCGGCTCGGTGACCCACCCGGACCCGAAGGTCCGCCGCAAGGCCACCGACCATCTGCTCGAATGTGTCGACATCATGGACGCCACCGGCTCGCCCGACCTCAAGCTGTGGTTCTCGGACGGCACCAACTACCCCGGCCAGGACGACATCTCGGGCCGTCAGGACCGACTGGCGGAGGCCCTCGCCGAGGTCTACGCACGGCTCGGCGACGACCAGCGGATGCTGCTCGAGTACAAGCTCTTCGAGCCGGCCTTCTACACCACCGACGTCCCGGACTGGGGCACCTCGTACGCCCACTGCCTCAAGCTCGGCCCGAAGGCGCAGGTCGTGGTCGACACCGGCCACCACGCGCCAGGCACCAACATCGAGTTCATCGTGGCGTTCCTGCTGCGTGAGGGAAAGCTCGGGGCATTCGACTTCAACTCCCGCTTCTACGCGGACGACGACCTGATGGCGGGTGCCGCCGACCCGTTCCAGCTCTTCCGGATCATGCACGAAGTGGTCAAGAACGGCGGTCTGGAGACGGAGACCAACGTCAACTTCATGCTCGACCAGTGCCACAACATCGAGGCCAAGATCCCGGCCGTCATCCGCTCGGTGACCAACGTCCAGGAAGCGACCGCGAAGGCGCTGCTGATCAACTCCGAGGCCCTGGCCGCGGCGCAGCGTTCCGGTGACGTCCTGGCCTCCAACGGCGTACTCATGGACGCGTTCAACACGGACGTACGCCCGCTGCTCGCCGAGGTCCGCGAGGAACTCGGCCTGGCCCGTGACCCGTTCGCCGCCTATCTCGCCTCCGGCAACCAGGAGCGCATCGCCGCCGACCGGGTCGGCGGCGAGCAGGCCGGCTGGGGCGCCTGAGCCCCGCTCCTCACGTCCCGCACCCGCCCGCCCTCCCACCTCGAAGGAACCCTCATGACGTCCGCGACGCACGCCGAAGTCGCCGCGCTCCTGGAGCGCGCCCACCGGATCGGATCCGACCCGCGCAACACCAACTACGCCGGTGGCAACACCTCCGCCAAGGCGACGGAGACCGATCCGGTCACCGGCGGAGAGGCCGAGCTGCTCTGGGTCAAGGGCTCGGGCGGCGACCTCGGCACGCTGACCGAGGCCGGTCTCGCCGTGCTCCGGCTGGACCGGGTACGGGCGCTCAAGGACGTGTATCCGGGGGTGGAGCGCGAGGACGAGATGGTGTCGGCCTTCGACTTCTGCCTGCACGGCAAGGGGGGCGCCGCACCGTCGATCGACACCGCGATGCACGCCCTCGTCGAGGCCGCCCACGTCGACCATCTGCATCCGGACTCCGGCATCGCGCTGGCGTGCGCGGCCGACGGGGAGAAGCTCACCGCCGAGTGCTTCGGCGACAGGGTGGCCTGGGTGGGCTGGCGCCGGCCCGGCTTCCAGCTCGGTCTGGACATCGCGGCCGTCAAGGAGGCCAACCCGCAGGCGGTCGGTGTGGTCCTGGGCGGTCACGGCATCACGGCCTGGGGCGACACCTCCGAGGAGTGCGAGCGCAACGCCCTCTGGATGATCCGTACGGCGGAGACGTTCCTGGAGGAGCGCGGCAGGCCCGAGCCGTTCGGCGCGGTGCTGCCCGGACGGGAGGCCCTTGACGCGGAGGCGCGCCGTGAGCGGGCCGCGGCCCTCGCACCGGTGATCCGGGGTCTGGCGTCCACGGACCGTCCGCAGGTGGGCCACTTCACCGACACGGCACCGGTGCTCGACTTCCTCTCCCGCGCCGAGCACCCGCGGCTGGCCGCCCTCGGCACGTCCTGTCCGGACCACTTCCTGCGGACGAAGGTCAGCCCGCTGGTCCTGGATCTTCCCGCCGGCGCGCCGCTGGACGAGGCGGTGGCACGTCTCGGGGAGCTTCACGCGGAGTACCGTGAGGCGTACCGCGCGTACTACGGGCGTCATGCCACCCCCGACTCGCCCGCGATGCGCGGTGCGGACCCGGCGATCGTGCTGGTGCCCGGGGTCGGGATGTTCTCGTTCGGCAAGGACAAGCAGACCGCCCGGGTCGCCGGGGAGTTCTACCTCAACGCGATCAACGTGATGCGGGGCGCCGAGGCCGTCTCCTCGTACGCCCCGATCGAGGAGTCCGAGAAGTTCCGCATCGAGTACTGGGAGCTGGAGGAGGCGAAGCTCCGCCGGATGCCGAAGCCCAAGGCGCTGGCCACCCGGGTCGCGCTGGTCACCGGCGCCGGGTCCGGGATCGGCAGGGCCATCGCGCAGCGGCTCGTCGCGGAGGGCGCCTGTGTCGTCGTCGCGGATCTCCACGCGGAGAACGCCGCCACGGTGGCGGAGGAGCTCGGCGGACCGGACCGGGCCGTCGCGGTGACGGTCGACGTGACCTCCGAGGAGCAGATCACCGAGGCGTTCAGGGCAGCGGTGCTGGCCTTCGGCGGTGTGGACCTGGTCGTGAACAACGCGGGCATCTCCGTCTCCAAGCCTCTGCTGGAGACCACGTCCCGGGACTGGGACCTCCAGCACGACATCATGGCGCGCGGTTCGTTCCTGGTGTCCCGGGAGGCGGCGCGGGTGATGCGGGCGCAGAACCTCGGGGGCGACATCGTCTACATCGTGTCCAAGAACGCGGTGTTCGCGGGGCCGAACAACATCGCGTACTCGGCGACGAAGGCCGACCAGGCGCACCAGGTGCGGCTGCTGGCGGCGGAGCTGGGCGAGCACGGCATCCGGGTCAACGGCATCAACCCGGACGGTGTGGTGCGCGGGTCCGGCATCTTCGCCGCTGGGTGGGGTGCCCAGCGCGCGGCGACGTACGGCATCGAGGAGGAGAAGCTCGGGGAGTTCTACGCCCAGCGCACGATCCTCAAGCGCGAGGTGCTTCCCGAGCACGTCGCCAACGCCGTCTTCGCTCTGACCGGTGGGAACCTCACACACACCACCGGTCTTCACATTCCCGTCGACGCCGGTGTGGCGGCGGCCTTCCTGCGCTGACCACGTGCGGCCGGCCGCGCCCCGGGGGACGGTTCCCGGGGTGCGGCCCCGCCCGGATCGGATGAGATTTCCATGTCTGCGACTTCACGACACGACCCGGTGTTCGCCGCGGTGGACCTCGGTGCCACCAGCGGCCGGGTGATCACCGGCAGGGTCGGCCCCGACGAGCTGGTGCTGACCGAGGCGCACCGCTTCGCCAACACTCCGGTCCGGCTGCCCGACGGGCTCCGCTGGGATGTGCTCTCCCTCTACCAGGGGATGCTGGAGGGTCTGCGCGCGGCGGCGCGCGGCGGTCCCGTCACCTCGGTGGGCATCGACACCTGGGCCGTGGACTACGGCCTGCTGGACTCCGACGGGGCGCTGCTGGGTATCCCGTTCCACTACCGGGACGGCCGCAACACCGCTGCCGCCCAGGCGGTGCTGGCCGGGTGCGATGCCCGGGAGCTGTATGCCGTCAGCGGTCTGCAGCACCTGCCGTTCAACACCGTGTTCCAGCTCGCCGCCCATCGTTCGACGGCGCAGTGGGGATCGGCGCGGACGCTGCTGCTGATGCCTGATCTGCTGGTGTACTGGCTGACGGGCACGGTGGGTGCGGAGGTGACCAACGCGTCGACGACCGGCCTGTTCGACGCGCGGAGCGGCACCTGGTCCGATGCGCTGATCGGGCGGCTGGGCCTGGAACGCTCGCTGTTCCCTCCGCTGCGCGAGCCGGGCGACCGGGCGGGCTCGCTCCTGCCGCATGTCAGCGAGTTCACCGGTCTTCCTACGGACACGCCGGTGACGGCGGTCGCCTCGCACGACACGGCGTCGGCCGTGGCCGCCGTACCCGCCACCGAGCCGGGCTTCGCGTACATCTCGTGCGGCACCTGGTCGCTGGCCGGTCTCGAACTCGACGCGCCCGTACTGTCCGAGGAGTCCCGGGCCGCCAACTTCACCAATGAGCGCGGGGTGGACGGCACCGTCCGCTATCTCCGCAACATCATGGGCATGTGGCTGCTGGAGGAGTGCCGTCGCACCTGGGAGCGCGAGGGTGCGTCGCCGGGTCTGGGCGCACTCCTCGCGGACGCGGCGCGTGCCCGGCCGTTCGCCGCGGTGATCGACCCCGACGATCCGGTGTTCCTGGCGCCGGGTGGCATGCCGTCGAGGATCGACGAGGTGCTCGCCCGGACCGGGCAGGCCCCGCCGGAGGGGCCGGGCGGCTACGTACGATGTGTGCTGGAGAGCCTCGCGCTGGCTCATCGCAGGACACTTCGCCGGGCTGCCGCGCTGGCGGGCCGCGAGCTGACCAGGATCCATCTGGTCGGCGGTGGTTCGCGCAACGAGCTGCTGTGCCAGTGGACCGCCGACGCGACGGGGCTGCCGGTCACCGCCGGGCCCGCGGAGGCCACGGCGCTCGGCAACGTGCTGCTCCAGGCACGGGCCCATGGGCTGGTGGGCGGACTGGCCGACATGCGGCGGCTGGTCGCGCGCACCCAGGAGCTGCGCCACTACAGCCCGCAGGGGGCACTGGGAGCCTGGGACCGGGCCGCGGACCGGCTGGAGGCGGCGCGGGTGTGAGGTCGCCGCGCTTCGGCGGTGACGTGCGGCCCCGGCCAGGAACCGGCCCCTCCCTGGACCGCTCGGCAGGATCCTCGGAGCGGGGCCGGGCGCCGCGTCAGTGTGAGGACAGGCCGAGTTCCTGGTCGCCGAGGGGTTCGAAGTGCCTGGCGACGTCGGCGTCGGTGACGTCGCCAGGCGCCGCGGGGTTCCACCGGGGGTTCCGGTCCTTGTCGATGATCTGGGCGCGTACGCCCTCCACCAGGTCGTGCCCGGTGAAGGCCCGGCAGGAGACCCGGAACTCCTGGTCGAGCGCTTCTTCCAGGCTGCCGAGGCTCTTCGCCCGGCGGACGGCGGCCAGCGTGACCTTGAGCGCGGTGGGCGACTTGGCGAGGAGTGCCGCGGCGGTCTCCTTCGCCGCGGGGACGCCGCTGTTCACGAGCCGTTCGATGATCTCTTCCACGGTCTCCGCGGCGTAGCACTCGTCGATCCACGGGCGTTGCCCGGCCAGTTCCCCGTCCGGGGCCACGGCGGTGTGGCGGAGCACGGTGTCCGTCACTTCGGCGGGGGTGGCGCTGCGCGAGAGCGCGGTGGTGAGGTCCGTCAGGCGGTGCGACGGCACGAAGTGGTCGGCCAGCCCGCACAGGAGGGCGTCGGCGGCGTTCACCGCCTGCCCGGTCAGGGCGAGGTGCGTGCCGAGCTCTCCCGGCGCCGCGGCGAGCAGCCGGGTGCCGCCCACGTCGGGGACGAATCCGATGCCGGTCTCGGGCATGGCGACGCGGGAGCGTTCGGTGACGATCCGGACGTCGCCGTGGGCCGAAACCCCCACACCGCCGCCCATCACGATGCCGTCCATGAGGGCCACGTACGGTTTCGGGAAACGGGCGATCCTGGCGTTGAGGCGGTACTCGTCGCGCCAGAAGTCCACGGAGGCGCGACGGCCGGCGCGGGCGTCCTCGTAGATCGACCGGATGTCGCCGCCCGCGCACAGACCGCGTTCGCCGGCGCCGCTGATCACGACCGCGGTGACCGCGTCGTCGGCGTCACCCAGGGTGAGTGCCTCGTCGATCCTCCGGACCATCGAGTGGGTCAGGGCATTCAGGGCCCGGGGGCGGTTGAGCGTGATGTGCAGGGTGTGGCCCTCGGTGTGCAGCAGGACGGGTTCGTCGTCGTACATGTGTGCGCTCCGCTCAGCCGTGGGAGATCTCTGCGGGCCATTCTGCGACGGCGGCCGTGGTGCGCCGGAGCCGGGGCTCCTGTGGAACCGCTGTGGCACTCCCGCACCGCGGGCTCGACAATTGAGATCCACGGGCTGCGATGTCCAGCTGCCCTGCCGGACGACCTCCGGAGCAGGAATGACCGACTCTTCATGGCGAGCCGACCCCGCAGACCCGACGCGGACCCGGTCCGAACACGGCCACAGCGGCGAGACCGGGACGGCGGAGCGCCTTGCCATGAACCGGACCGGCTGTTTCGAGTGGGACCTGGACGCCCGGAGCCTGGACATCGACGACGCCGGGCTGATGGTCTTCGGAGTGGATCCGGCACAGTTCGACGCACGCCCGTCCACGGTGCTGAAGCAGTTGGATCCCACGGAGCGTGCCCGTCTGGAGGTGACCATCAACGAGGCCATCCGCGGCGGGAGCAATTCCTACAGCGTCCACTTCCAGGTTCCCCTGCCGGACGGTTCTCACCAGTGGACCCATGTGCAGGCGCGGATCCTGAGGTCGAAGGAGGGCCGGGCACACCGTGTCATCGGTGTGGTGCGGGACGCGACGGCGGAAGTCACCCATTCGGCCTTCGTGCTGGATCTGGAAAAGCGCCGCCAGCGCCAGACCAATATCGTTGAACTCACAACGAGTGCGTTGTCGCGGGCGGTGACGGTGGACGACGTGACCGCCGCACTCACCGGGCCGGGCGGTCTGGCCGGCATCGGCGCGGACGGTCTGGCCCTCGGTCTGGTGGAGAACTCCGCGCTCAACATCATCGCGCTGAGCGGGGACTCCGTGGAGGTCCTCGACGGCCTGGGTTCCGGCGCCCTCGACGCGGGCCTTCCGCTCGGGGACACGATCCTGAGCGGACACCCCCGGTTCATCACGTCGCTCGCTTCACTGGTCCGGCGCTATCCGGTGCTGGAGCCGCACATGGGCCGGCTGAAGTTCCGCGCGGCCGCCTATCTACCGCTCGTGGCCCAGGCGCGCTCCCTGGGCGGGCTGGCCCTGTTCTACCGGGAACGCACGGTGTTCAGCGCGGACGAGCGGATCCTCTGCCTGGGGCTGGCCGCCATCGTGGCGCAGTCGCTGCAGCGCGCGATGCTGTTCGACGAGGAACGCGAATTCGCCACCGGCCTCCAGTCGGCCATGCTGCCGCGGCGCATCCAGGAGATCGAGGGCGGCGAGATCGCGGTGCGCTACCACGCGGCGTGGAGCGGCCGTGAGGTGGGCGGTGACTGGTACGACGTGATCCCCCTCCCCAAGAACTTCTTCGGCATCGTGGTGGGTGATGTGCAGGGCCACGACACACACGCTGCCGCGATCATGGGCCAGTTGCGGATCGCGCTGCGTGCGTACGCCGCCGAGGGCCACTCGCCGTCCACGGTGCTGGCGCGCGCCTCCCGGTTCCTCGCCGAGCTGGACACGGACCGCTTCGCCACGTGTACGTATGCACAGGTGGACCTCGCCACGGGCACCGTGCGGGTGGTGCGCGCCGGGCACTTCGGACCGCTGATCCGGCACACCGACGGACGGGTCGGCACCCCTCAGGTACGTGGCGGGCTCCCGCTCGGCATCTCCACGGCCTTCAGGGACGAGGAGTTCCCCGAGACCCGTCTCGACCTGGTGCCGGGCGAGACGCTGGTCCTGTACACCGACGGGCTGGTGGAGGAGCCCGGTGCCGATGTCGACACGGGGGTCGCGGCGCTGATCCACGAGGTGAGCGACGGACCGGCGGGTGCCGAGGAGCTGGCCGACCATCTGTCGGACCGGTTGTGGGAGCGCTGGGGGTCGGGCGACGACGTGGCCCTGCTCGTCCTGCGGCGCAGTCCGGACCTCGGATCGCCGAGCGCTCCGCGGCTCCACCAGTACATCCATCAGGCCGACCCGGAGGGGCTTTCGGACGCCCGCGCCATCGTGCGCCAGGCCCTGTCGGACTGGGACATGGCCGATCTGGCGGACGATGCGGAGCTGGTCACCGGGGAGTTGCTGGTCAATGTGCTGCTGCACACGGAGGGCGGTGCCGTACTCACGCTGGAGGTGCTGCCGGAGCCCGTCCGGCGGATCAGGCTGTCGGTCCAGGACCGGTCCAGCGTCTGGCCGCGGCGCCGCACCCCGGGCGAGACGTCCACCTCCGGGCGCGGGCTGTTGCTGCTCGACGCCGTCGCCACGTGCTGGGGTATCGAACCCCGCGGGGAGGGCAAGGCGGTCTGGTGCGAGATGGGCCCGAACCCCCCGCGGGCGAGCTCCGGGGAACATGACGGGGGCGTACCGTATCGGAGTTGATGCGGTACGCCCCCGCCCGGGCCGGCGGGACCCGCCCGCCTGCCGGACTGCCTGGATGCGTCAGTGCTGCGCGGTGCGGCGCTTCCGGACGGACCACAGGATGCCGCCGCCGGCGAGCAGAACCGCGACCGCGGCGCCACCGATGACGGGCGTGGCGGAGGAGGAACCGGTCTCGGCCAGGTCCGGAGCGCTGGGGCTCGGCTCGGCCGGGGCCGGCGCCGTCTCCGTGGCGGTCTCGCTCGGCTCGGGGGTCTCCGAGGCCGGCGGCTCCGTGCGCGGAGTCTCCGACGGCGTGGGCTCGCCGGGCGGGGTGCTGTCCTCGCACACCGGGGCCTGCTTCGTCTCGTTGCGCGAGAACTTGTCGTCGTCGCCCGCCTTGACGACGAGGCGGATCGTCAGCTCCTTGTCGTGCTCAGGAAGCTGGAGGGGGGTCGCCGTGCGGTACTCCCGGCCGAACTTCGTCGTGGGGAGCAGGACGTCGCCGCCCTCGACGGAGACGGTCACTTCGTTCTCGGCACTACCGGAGTAGGCCGTCAGGTCGAGGGTGACTTCGGAGCAGGTCACGGCCCAGGTGGGAGTGTGAGCAGCGGCCTGGCCTGCGGAGATGACTCCGCCGGCCAGGCCGACAACCGCGGCGGCCGCGAATGCTCCCGCGCCACGCCACGATCTCCTGGGTATGGTCATGGATTCTTCCTTCGTACGAGTGCCCGCCGGGATGACGGTGGGCCGCACAGTACTGCCCACCCTTCCCTGGCGCGCACCCGGCCCTTGCGCCTCCGGAAGCCCAACTACCCCCAGAAGGCCGCCGTTTATGACATCACGGACAGACCAGTTCCGGACGAACCCACTCCGGATGGCTCGGCGGGGGGGCCGGGCGGTGTACCTGTCGGCGACGGCCACACGAACGGAAACGAAAGCCCGAACTCGCACCGCCTCTTTACGGATGGTCTGTGATGGTTGATCAGGGTCCGGTCTCGGCCACTCTCAGGGCTCGGCACCCGGGGCGGGGCGGGAAGATGGCCGGAAGGCGCCGGAGTGCAGCGCTCCCTGTTGGGCCGACGGCCTGTTCTCAGAGGGCCTTGTGCATGATGTGCAGTCCGACGTAGCCCTCGGTGGGGTGGTTGAAGCCCTCCGGAAGGGTCCCGATCACTTCGAAGCCGAGGGACCGGTACAGCCGCACGGCGTGGGTGTTCGTCTCCACCACGGCGTTGAACTGCATAGCGCGGTAGCCCGCCGCCCGCGCCCACTCCACGGTGTACTCGCAGAGCGCCCGGCCCACGCCCCGGCCCGAATGCCTGGGGTCGACCATGTAGCTGGCGCTGGCGATGTGGGAGCCGTTGCCCATGTGGTTCCTGTTCATCTTGGCCGTACCCAGCACCGTCCCGGCATCGTCGACCGCGACGACCGCGCGGCTCGGCGCCGGCACGAGCCACCAGCCCTGGGCCTCCTCCTCACCCAGCTCCAGCGGGTAGGTGAAGGTCTCGCCCGCGGTGACGATGTCCTGGAAGAACGGCCATATGGCGGGCCAGTCCTCCGGAGTGGCTTCCCTGATCAGCATGGGGGCAACGATGCCCCCGACCTCACACGTTGGCAACGCATTAACGATCACGACTCCGTCGCCCGCCCAGTCCGATGCGGTCGAGCAGCCACCACCCGGTCGCGGGCCGTGCGCCGCCGGAACCTGCTGTCGGGGCGGCCGCCCGGGGCTGCTCGGTCACCGGCCCGGGGCCTGGGTGGTGTGCGGGGTGTGGGGCGGGGCGGGTCTCGCGGGCCCGGTCGAGCTCCGCCCCGAGATTCACCCGGCACCAGAGGATCTCGTCCGGATCGTCCGCAAGCATCAGCTGCCCCATGGCCTCACGCCCGGAGACGGAACCCGGGCGTCCGAAAGCGGGGTCCGGGCGCATCCGGGCGAGGTAGGCGCGCTCGTAAGGGTCGTCCACCACCTCCGCGAGCTGGACCGGGTCCAGGGCAGAGGCCTGCACAGCCGCGCGGACCCATGGATCCTCGGTGCGGCTCAGCAGCCTGTCGGTCCTGCGGGAGCGCCAATTGCGCGCACGGCGGTCGCTCCCGGCCTCCAGCATGGCGCGCATCCCGGCCGGGCTCCTGCCGGTGAGCAGCTCCGGCTCCCTGGCGGCGAAGGCGACGAGCTCGTCCACGAGATAGAGCCAGACGACCGCCCGGTACCGGTTCAGGTAGAACGCGACCGGTGAGACGCAGCCGATCCGGGCGAGGCCGGTGAAGCGGCCGGGACTGATGCCGAGCAGCTCGGCGCCTTGCGCCGTCCCTGCCGTGCGCACCTTGGCCCGAAGTGTCTCGGGGAATCCATCGGTGGTGCGCAGCCGGTCGATCTCCTCCCGGCGGATCCGCGGCCTCCCGCCAGGAGGGTCTTCGACACTGATGAGCCCCAGATGAACGGCGAGATCGAACTCTCCGCGCTTCAGTGCCAGTTCCTGAGCGGCACGCCCGGCACTCACCGGGCCATCCGCGGTCACCACCACTCCCTCGGCGGTCACCGTGGTCCCGCTGTCGCTGCCCGCCGCCCGCGCTCCCGTGCCCGAGGCTCGTGCCCGCGCGATCGTCCTTCGTGTGCGGGCGTCCGCCCCTCGCGTGCGGGTCTCCGCCGTTAGCGTGCGGGTGTCTTCCGTAACGGTCATGACCGTCCTCCCCCGTGAGGCCCCCGGGGCCCTGTACGGTCCCCGAGTGGTCGAATACTCTCCGTGACCACGGTAACCGGCGGAGGATCTTTTCGTGCGACCTGTGGACAACTCCACAGACCCGACGAAAGGTGCAGGTCAGAGGGGTTTGATGCTGTCAACTCCCTGACGTACCGCCACACCGAGGTGTTCTCCCACGCGGTTCACGAGCAGGGTCATCTCGTAGGCGACCTGGCCCACATCGGCCTCGGCGGCACTCAGTACGCACAGGCAGCTGCCGTCCCCGGCCGCCGTCACGAAAAGCATCGCCTCGTCGAATTCGACCATCGTCTGGCGGGCTCTTCCCGCCCCGAAGTGCCGCCCCGACCCCCGGGCGAGGCTCTGCAGTCCGGACGAGACCGCGGCCAGGTGCTCCGCGTCCTCGCGGGCCAGGTCCGTGCTGGCTCCGGTCACCAGTCCGTCGTTCGACAGGACCAGTGCGTGCCGTATGTGCTCCACCCGGCTGGTGAGATCGTCAAGGAGCCAGTCAAGTCCCCGGTCCAACGCCATGTGCTCGGTCCTCCCCGTTCATCCGTTCCCCACGTCGTGCGCAAGCCTTGCGTACGGCTCCGTTCCGGGCAAGCGTTCCCCTGTCCACGGGGCGTCGCTTCACGCCAAGGCCCTCTTGTCGGCCGAAGATGGGCGCATGGCACACCACATGACTGAGGACGAATGGCGGGCTTTCCTCTCGGAGGGCACCCGCACCGGCAAGGTGGCGACCGTGCGGGAGGACGGCAGCCCGCACATCGCTCCCGTCTGGTTCCTGCTCGACGGTGACGATCTGGTCTTCAACACCGGGAAGGAGAGCGTGAAGGGCCGCAATCTCGCGCGGGACGGCCGGGTGTCGGTGTGTGTCGACGACGACCGGCCACCGTTCGCGTTCGCGGTGGTCCGGGGACGCGCGGAGCTGAGCGAGGACCTCGGCGCGCTGCGGGAGTGGGCGACCCGTATCGCCTCCCGGTACATGGGCCCGGAGGCGGCCGAGGAGTTCGGGGCACGCAACGGCGTGGCCGGCGAACTGCTCGTGCGCGTACGCATGGACAAGGTGCTCGCCATGGCCCAGGTCGCCGATTAGCACCTGCCCGGCCGGTCATGACCGATCACCCCGCCGGTGCTACCGTTTCGTCCCGCCGGTGCCGGAGCCCACACGGACGTCATCAGCTCTGATGCCGTCCGTGTGTGTGCCGGACGCGGTGGGGTCCTGATCGTGCCCGGGGACACCGTCCACACAAGTCCGCGGAACGTGTACGGGTGCCTCGTCCCCCGCCTCACCGGGGGCCGTCACCGGGGGACCCGCCTCACTGCGGGTCCGCCTGTCCGACGGTGTCGAGGAGCCGGGCCGTGTGCATCCGCCCGGCGTACTCGACCATCCGGATGAGGACTTCCTTCCCGGAGGCGCGGTCACGCGCGTCGCACAGGACGACCGGCGTGCCCCGGTCGAGGTCGAGGGCACGCGAGACGTCCTCCTCGCCGTACGAGCGCGCCCCCGGGAAGCGGTTGACGGCGACGACGAACGGGATCCGGCGGTGCTCGAAGTAGTCGACGGCCGGGAAGCAGTCCTCAAGTCGCCGGGTGTCGGCCAGGACGACCGCTCCGAGCGCACCCCGGGACAGCTCGTCCCACAGGAACCAGAAGCGGTCCTGCCCGGGAGTGCCGAACAGGTACAGCGACAGGCCCGACCGGATGGTGATGCGCCCGAAGTCCATGGCGACGGTCGTGGTGGTCTTCTGGTCCACCCCTCCTGTGTCATCGACGGACTGACCGGCTTCGCTGAGGAGTTCCTCGGTCCGCAACGGCCGGATTTCGCTGACCGCCCCGACCAGGGTCGTCTTACCGACCCCGAAACCACCGGCGACCAGAATCTTCAGTGCGAGGGCCGTGGAGTCCTCGGTCTGTTCACCGTCTGTGCTGTCCACATGCTCGGAGGACATCGATCACTTCTCTCGCGAGTGCCGTAAGGAAGGGCGACAGCATGGCAAGGAGCGGCTGCCGCCGAAGGGTGTGAACGGTTTTTGACCGATATGACCGGACGGGGCCGTTCACTGCTCATGTCCGGTCACTCAGGTCGGTATTCGGCCCGAAACTTGATGTCGTCTTCGACGCGGTATTCGACGCCGTACCTGCCGCAAACAAGGGGCGGCTGCCGTGCGCGCGGCCCTCGCGTCGTGCGGGCCTGCGGGCGCGCGCCTCACAGCGCCCGCAGGCCGTCGATCACTTCGCGCAGGATCCGCTCGTCGGGCAGTTGTGCGGGGGGTACGGGCCGGCTGACCCGTACGAAGCCCGCGTCGAGCAGGTCGCCGAGCAGTACCCGCACCACGCCGACCGGCAGGTCCGCCTCGGCGGAGAGTTCCGCGACCGACTGGGTCTCCTCCCGGCAGAGCGCGATCAGTGCCCGGTGCTCGGGTCCGAGCAGGGCGTCCCCGGTACCGTCCGGCGTGCCGTCGTCGACCACGACGAGTGCGATCAGGTCGAAGCGCACCCCGCTGGGTCCCGCCTTGGTCCGGCCGCCCGTCACCGCGTAGGGGCGGACCAGCGGGCCCGCCTCGGCGTCGTACCAGTGGCTGCCCGGCGGCGCGCCGTCCTCGCTCATGCGCATGGTGCCGTCCTCAGCCCGTCGCCGGTGGTCCGGCGAGCCTCACCGGGGTGGCGAGGTGCTCGCCCACCCGCTTCACCAGGCGCGCCATCTCGTAGGCCACCAGGCCGATGTCGGCGAACGCCGCGCTGAGGACGGCGAGACAGGATCCGTCACCGGCGGCCGCGACGAACAGGAAGCCCTCGTCCATCTCGACCATCGTCTGGCGCACGCCACCGACCCCGAAGTGCCGGCCGGCTCCCTTGGCGAGGCTGTGGAAGCCCGACGCCACGGCCGCGAGGTGTTCGCCGTCCTCGCGGCTCAGGGCGCTGGACGCACCGACGGCGAGTCCGTCGGTGGACAGCACGACTGCGTGCCGGACCTCTGCGACCCGGGCGACCAGGTCGTCCAGCAACCAGTCGAGTTCCCCGGAGCGGCGCGATGCCGTTGCCGCCCTCTCGTTCGCGATCATGTCCGGTCTCCTTCGGTGTACGGACGGGTGGCAAAGGGGCGTGCGGGGCGGTCCTGGGCGGTACCGGAGCCGCGGACCCATCCGTTGCGATAGGCGGTCATACGGTCGCGGGCCTGCTCGGGGGTGCGTTCGACCGACGACTCGGGTCCGTGACCGTCCGGCTCGTGCTGTTCGGGGCGCGGCTGCTCGCGCAATTGGGGTACGAGACTGGCCTGCCGCACACGACGGGGCAGTTCCCCGTCCTCGTCCCCCGCGGGCGCACGGCGGTGCAGGGTCGTGACGGGGGCAGGGACGGGGCCGTCGCCCGCTGCGGGCCGAGGCCCGGCGGGTGTACGCCGCTCGATGGCGGGCACCGCAGCGGGCGCCGGCACGGCCGCCGGGGCGGGGTACCCGTTCGCGGCGGATTTCCCGGTGGGGCGCGGGGGTCCGGGGTGCGGGCCCGGTGCCGGAGCGCGACCGTCGTTGTCCCGGGACACGGTGGTCGTCTCCGCGCCGGCTGCCGGATCGGCGGACGGACCGGCCGGCAGGCCGCTCTGGAGCAGCGCGGTCGGCAGCAGCACCACTGCGGTCGTGCCACCGTACGCGGAGGTGCGCAGCTGGACCTTGATGTGGTGGCGGGCGGAAAGCCTGCTGACCACGAAGAGGCCGAGCCGGTCGCTGTCGAAGAGGTCGAGGGTTTCCCACTGTTCGATGCGCCGGTTGGCCTCGCCGAGCAGTTCCCTGCCCATGCCGAGCCCGCGGTCCTCGATCTCCAGGGCGTACCCGTTGCCCACCGGTTCGCCGCTGATCCGCACCTTGGTGTGCGGCGGCGAGAACTGGGCTGCGTTCTCGACGAGTTCGGCCAGCAGGTGGGTGAGGTCGGCGACCGCCGCGCCCTTCACCCCCGCGTCGGGCAGCGACCGCACCTCCACGCGTGCGTAGTCCTCGATCTCGGAGACTGCGGCCCGCACGACGTTGGTCAGCGGTACGGGCATCCGCCAGGCCCGCCCCGGGGCGGATCCGGAGAGGATGATCAGGCTTTCGGCATGGCGCCTCATGCGGGTCGTGAGGTGGTCGAGCCGGAACAGGTCACCCAGCTCGTTGGGGTCGTCGGCGCGGCGCTCCATCCCGTCGAGGAGTGCCAGCTGGCGGTGGACGAGGACCTGGCTGCGGCGGGCCAGGTTGACGAAGACTCCGGAGATGCCGCCGGCGAGTTCGGCGCGTTCGACGGCGGCGACGAGGGCGGCGCGGTGCACCGTGTCGAGGGCCTCGCCCACCTGGCCGATCTCGTCGTGGGAGGGCCGGCCGGGCGGTGCCTCCGTGCCTATGTCCAGTTCCTCACCGGCGCGCAGCCGTTGCATGGCCCTGGGCAGTTCGCGCCGGGCGATGTCGAGTGCGCTGTTACGCAGGCTGACGAGTTCGACGACGAGCGCCCGGCCGATGCGTACGGAGATCGCCAGGGAGGCGGCGACGGCGAAGAACCCGAAGAGGACGGCCGCTCCTGCGGGGCTGAACAGTGCGCGCGCCAGCGGGTCCGCCCGGTCGGCGGCGGACTCGCCGGCGCCGGACTCGATCGCCCGCAGTTCTTCGCGCACGGTCGCGGCGTCATGTTCCCAGGTGGTGGGGATCGTCCGGGCCGCGCGGCGTCCGGGTGGCGCGGAGAGTACCTTGTCCTCGGCCGCGAGGATCCTCCGGTAGGCGCCCCGGTCGGTGAGGGTCCGCCAGGCCGCCCGTCCGGTGGGCGGCAGATCGGCTCCGGCCGTGCCGGCCAGGATCCGGCGGGTCTCCACCGCGCCGGTGAACATGCGCAGTTGTCCGCCGTCGAGTGTGCCGGTGAGTGCGGCGTGGGCGAGCAGTGCGTCCTCGCGGGCCAGCATCTCGCCGCTGCGGTCCAGTTCGAGCCGTACGCGGGCCTCGGAGCCGAGTTCGGCGTCCTGGATGCCGGTCAGTGCTCCGGTGACGCCGGAGGCGGCGGTGACGGCCTCGGTGTACCGCGCGAACACGGTCTCGGCCCGGAAGGCCTCGGATCCGTCCCCGGGCGGGTCCAGGAGTCCGGTGCGCAGGGCGGGCAGGTGCTGCACCCGGTCCAGGAACGTCCTGAGCCGGGCCGCGACCCCGGCAGGCAGTGTGCCCACGTCGGCGACCGTGTGCCGGTCGCCCAGCGTCAGTCCGCCGAGCGCGGACTCCGTCCGCTTCGCCCGCTGCTCCAGGGCGAGGGCGTGCCCGGTGCCGGGGGCGGCCAACTGGCGGAGCGCGGCCGTGCGTTCGCCTCGCAGGGCGGCGACGGCGACGGCGACCGGTTCTCGGACCGTGTTGTCCACCCGCCGCAGTTCACGCAGCCGTGCCACGTCCTGGGCCGTGGTGACCGTGGCGAATCCCCAGAGGCCGAGCAGCGAGACGACGGGCACCATCAGCAGAGAGATGATCTTCGCGCGTACGGTCCGGGGGCGCAGGGACCGTCGTCGGGTCGCCACTTCGGCGGGGGACGGCGGCCCGGTGCGGTGCTCGGTGCGCTCGTCGGCGGGCGGGCCGGCGTGCGCGCGTCGTCCGCGCGGCGCCGGCACGGTCCGGTCGGTGTGCGCACCGGTGTCCGGGGTCGTCGTGCGGGGTCTGCGCATGGCCTCCTCGTTCCAGGTGTGGAGCTCGTGCCCCGGGTGCTGTGCTGTGCCGGTGGGTGTCAGGGCGCCGCGGTCACCCGTTCCGCAGGGACTTCGTCCGGGTGTTCGCGGGCCGCCGGTGAGAGGGCGACGAACGCCGAGGTGAGGAAGAGGTACGACCCGAGTCCGACGGCGAGGGGGAAGATGAACTGCATCACCGTGGCCCCGGGGAGCGCGGTGCCCGACGGTTCGACCCGGACCGCGACCGCAAGCATCCCCGTGTAGTGCATGCTGCTCACCGCCGCGCCCATGACGAGCGACGCGAGGGCGACGGCTCCCGGTGACCTGATGTTGAGGGCCGCCCAGAGTGCCGCGGTCGCGGCGACGACCGCGATGACCACGGAGACGGTCACCAGCAGCGGGTCGTAGGTGACGGTGCCGTGCAGGCGCAGGGCAGCCATGCCGAGGTAGTGCATGCTGGCGACGCCGATCCCGGTGGTGAGGCCTCCGACGAGGAGGGTGCGCGTGCGGTCACGGCCGTATCCGACGGTGAAGACCCCCGCCCCGACCACCGCCATGGCGACCAGCAGGCTGAGGAGGGTGAGCGGCACGTCGTAGCGGATGTCGGTGCCGGTGACGCCGAAGCCGAGCATGGCGACGAAGTGCATCGTCCAGATGCCGGTGCCGATGGCGGAAGCGGCGGTGAGCAGCCAGTTGCGGCGCGAGCGGCCACTGGTGCCGAGCGCGCGCACGGTGCAGCGCAGTCCGAGTGCGGCGCCGATCGATGCCATCGCGTACGACAGCACGGGTGTCAGCCAGCCGAAGGTGGCGTGGTCCAGGTGTCCCATGGATCGGGGACGCTAGCCCGGCCGCGGGCGCGCGCCGGGGGCACATGTCGAAACTGCTGAAATATGACAGAGAGATGTTCCCGAACGATCAGGCAGCGTTCGAACGTGAGCATCGTTTCGTGTCGTTTCGCTCGGGTGCCGACTGAGCGATCATGTCCGTATGGCCGACGACCACACACATGTCCAGGACTTCTTCTCCGTGCGGGCGGCGGACTGGGACACCCGGTTTCCCGACGACGGACCGGCCTACGCCGCGGCGGTCGGCGAGCTCGGTCTTCGTCCCGGCGACACCGTGCTCGACGCGGGCTGTGGGACGGGGCGGGCACTGCCCGCGCTGCGGGCGGCGGTGGGGCCCGGTGGCTCGGTGATCGGGGCCGATCTGACGCCCGCCATGCTGGACGCGGCGGCGCGGGCGGGCCGGGGCGGGAGCGGCGCGCTGCTCGTGGCCGATGTCGCCCGGCTGCCACTGCGCCCGGGCGTTCTCGACGCGGTGTTCGCGGCAGGGCTGATCTCGCATCTCGCCCACCCGGAGCGGGATCTCCGCGGGCTGGCACGGTCGGTGCGCGCGGGTGGCCGGCTGGCGCTGTTCCACCCGATCGGGCGTGCCGCACTGGCCGCCCGGCACGGCCGCGGTCCCTCGGAGGACGATCTGCGGGCGGAGCCCCGGCTCGTACCGCTGCTGGCCCGTACCGGGTGGGAGGTGGAGTCGTACACCGACGAGGACGACCGTTTCCTGGTCCTGGCCGTGCGCGCGCCCTGAACGGCCAGGAACCCATGGGGCGTGCGAGCCGTACGCAGGGCACGCGCGTCAAGACGCTTCGCACGCTCTGAACGCCGGGCGCGCGTTGAGCCCTCCTCGTCACGCCGGGCGCGCGGCAACGGCCCGTACCAGCGCGTCCGGCCTGTCTAACATGACGTTGTGTCCGGCGTCTGGGACGGTCTCCACCATTACGCCGGCGGCCGTCAGCGCCTCCCTGCCGGGGAGTTCGCCGCTCAGCGACCCCTGCAGGAACACCCGCTCGGCTGTCGAATCCATCAGCATCCGGCGCGTGGTCGGGTCGGTGCCGCGTACCAGGCCGGTCGCCGAGCGGTGCAGTGCCGGCGGGTCGGCGAGCCGCATGGTCGCGGCCCAGACCCGCCGACCGTGGCCAGTACACGGGAGAAGCCGCCGCCGTGGACGGGCCGGCCCGGGATCACCGACGAGAACCGGTGGTTCGTGCTCCTGGCGTTCCTGCGGCATCTGCCGGATCCGTCGGCCCAGGCGGAGGTGCTCCCGCGGCGGCCGGCATTCCTGGAGGAGCCCGCGAGCTTCTTCTACGCCGGGAACCGGCCGCTGCGGGCCGAGGAACTGGACGACCCGTTCCGCCGGGGCATCCTCACGATCGCCCGGGTGACCAGTGAGGCGGAGCTGCGGTGGCTCAGGGCAACCCTGGGCTCACTCGGCCGGCACGTCCGAGGCCGGCACGTCCGACGGGCGGCCGTGCGGGACCGGGCAGCCGCGGAGGCCCGGAGTGGGGAACGTCCCGAGCCGCGCCACTTCGTAGCCGTTCGGGTAGCCCTTGATCTCGGGGTTCTGCCGGGCGTAGTGGGCGGTGGAGCGCGGCGGCAGGAGCCGCACGGCACGGGCCCTCAGGCGGAGTGCTCCGTGGGTCAGTGCCCGGGCAACGAGGCTGGGACGCCCGTAGCGGAACGCCCGCAGCAGGGAGTCGTCGAGCAGTGCGAGCGCGGCCGTGCGTACGACGGGGGCGAGCGGCGCCGGATACCAGGAGCCCATGAGCGCCAGCGTCGCGTCGGAGACCGCGCGTGCGCCCTCGTCCCAGCCGAAGTTCTCGTCCTCGTAGCTGTCGAGGGTGCGCTCGAAGTCCTCGTACGTCCGCGGCACGTCCTTGATGCCCAGGTGTGTGCCGAGGGTGCGGGGTAGTAGGCGGCGAAGGCGCGCAGTTCGTGGTCGGACAGGCGGCGCCAGCCGTAGGTGTCGAGCCAGCGCTTGGGCGTGACGACGAAGGTGCACAGGACGTAGCGCATGTCGTCGTCGCTGATGTCGTAGCTGCGGTGCATCCGGTTGATCCGCCGGACCGCCGTGCGTCCCGCCTCGCTGCCGAAACCGTGCTCGACGACGGTGTCGAGGAGGAGTGCGGTGTCGTCGTAACGCTTCTGGGAACGCTCCGTCAGCTCACCGGTCTCCGCGAGGAGTCGGCCGATGCTCGGGACGGCATAGGTGCGGTACAGGGCGAGTTCGAGGGCGCGGGTGATGTCCCAGGGGAATTCGTACGTCACGGTCAGCCGGTAGATCTCCAGGAAGTCCCGCTCGGGGTCGAGCCGCTGGATCTCCTTGAGCCGTTCGAACCGCTTCACCCTGGTCGTCCCTTCGTCGGCCGGAGGTACGAGCCTACGTGGCCGGGCCGTGCGGGCACCACGGTGCGAGACAGATACCGGCACACCGGAGCGGTGGGACGAGGCCTCCCGTCGCGGGGGGCGATATCCCTTGTCAGGGCCTCGACGGCAAGGTTACCGAGTAGTTAAGGTGCGCCGACGGAAGAAGCCACGATGGACCGGACGACATGGGACGAGGAGGGTGCTGTGGCCGGGACGGACGACACGGTCGCCGACGAGGACGCGCTGTTTGTGCTGACCGCGGTGCTGCTGACCCCCGCGCAGTTCCCGAGCGTGCTCGGCGACGACTACGTGGCCGCGTGCGGTGCGCTCGGCCTCGAGCCCTACGCGGAGGGGTACGGTCTCGTGCTCGGCCAGGACGGCGGCGGCGCCCGCTGGACGGTCGTCGTCGAGGATGTCTCCCTGGTGGCGGTCGCCATCGCCTCCTGGGACTGCGGCATGGAGTACGACCTCTCCCCCGACGACCGCTCGGTGGTGTGCGCGCTGCCGGGCTGGCCGCTGGCCCTGGCGGTCGCGGCACCCGGCGTACCCGCGCCGCACGACCCGGAGCCGGATCCGGCTGCCGAGGGGACGGACCCGGCTCCCTTGGCGCCACCGGACACCGCGGCCTGGGGGGCGGCCCAGCGGCGCCTCGGCGCGGACGAGATAGCCCTGCAGTGGGCCGCCTGGCGTGAGCAGATCGACGACGAGACCGCGTTCGGCCGGGCGGACGGGAAGACACCGGACGCCGCGAAGGCGCCGGAGGACGAAAAGGCTGCCGGGGACGCGTCGGAAGCCTCGGAGGCGTCGGAGGACTCCGAGGACGACAGCTCCGGGCGGCATCCCGGGGTGCGCAGGGTGCTCGCGGAGGCCCGTGCGTACGTGTCCGCCCCGCCCCCGCCCGGGCGGATACGCTCCGCGTTCGCCCCAGGCGGGGCCCGTACGCTGCGCGTCGACGGGCCCGGATGGTCCCTGGTCGCCAGGACCGACGACATCGCGTTCGTCCTGCTGGACGAGGAACCCGGCGAGGTCCTCCCCGTCGGTCGGGGACCCGAACTGCCGGGGCTGCTGGAGTCGCTGGACGAGCTGGCGGTCAGGCCGGCCTGATCCACCGGCGCGCGCGAAAGCGTCCCGGGCGTCACAGGCGTCCCGGGCGTCACGTGGTGGGCGCGGCAGCTCACCATCCGCGGGGCCGGTTACGTCTCGCCCTGCGCCCCCGCAGGGTCGTGCGGCAGGTCGCCTTGCACCGCCCGCAAGCCCTCCAGCGGCGTGCAGAACGGTCCGGACCGCGCCGGGCCGTTCAAGGGTTCGGTCGCTAGACCCGATCCAGCGGGCGGTGCGGCTCGGCGGGCAGGTCCGCCTTGACCGGGTCGCCCGGCCGCACGACTCCGCCGACTACGACGACGCCCATGATTCCGGCCTTGCGGACGACGGCGCCGGTCTCGTCCCGGCCGACGACCTGCTTGAGCAGGCCGTCCTGGAAGATGTCGATCTGCAGACACGGGTTGCGCAGTCCGGTCACCTCGACGACGGCCTCGGCACCGAGGTGCAGCAGGGTGCCCGCCGGGAGGGCCAGGAGGTCGATCCCGGCGGTGGTGACGTTCTCCCCGAGGTCGCCCGGGGCGACCTCGAATCCCGCGTCCCGCAGCTCGGCGAAGAGCTCCTGGTGGATCAGGTGGACCTGACGCAGATTGGGCTGCGTCGGGTCCTGGGCGACCCTGGACCGGTGCTTGACCGTGACCCCGGCGTGGACGTCTCCCTCCACGCCGAGTCCGGCCAGGAGCGTGATGCTGTCCCTGTTCGGCTTGGTGAACGCGTACACGTCGCTGCTGCTCACCGCCGCGACTGTGCTGTTCAGCGCCCTATCTCCTTACGGCTGATCCTGCGGAGCCTGCGTCGCTGAGAGGGGTCGAGCATCAGGTAGCCCACCGCGGGCACTCCGATGAGGACCAGCAGCGACCACCAGAATCCGATGAACGGAATCAGGATGACTGCCGCGACGACGCCCCCGATGGCGATCTTTGCACCGTTCGACATGATCCGTGCCTCCTCCGCGGCCGGAGCCGCTCCTGGTGTGTGAACGCCTGTGCCCGCCCATCGGTTCCTCGGATCCGCTCCCGGATGTCTACCGCAGCGGTTCGCCGACCTCGTGCATGTGCGCCAGGGCCTGCCGGTAGGACTCGATGAGGCCGGTCTCCGCGTACGGCATCCCGATCTCCGCGCAGTGCGCCTTGACCAGGGGCTGCGCCAGGCGCAGGTGGGGGCGGGGCATGCTCGGGAAGAGGTGGTGCTCGATCTGGTAGTTGAGGCCGCCGAGGAACCAGTCGGTGAGGAAGGCGCCGCGGACGTTGCGCGAGGTGAGGACCTGGCGCTGCAGGTGGCCCCAGCGGTCGCCGTCCGGGTCGGGCATCTCCATGCCCTTGTGGTTGGGCGCGAACGCCATGCCCAGGTGGAGGCCGAAGATCGCGTGGTGCACGAGGGCGAAGACGACGGCCTTGCCGGGCGACAGGACGGTGAGGAGCAGTGTCGCGTACAGGGCCAGGTGTGCGACCAGCAGGAAGCCGGCGAGGACTCGTTCGCGTACGGGCTGGCGCCGCAGGAACTGGAAGCCGTAGATCTTGAGGGCGATGCCTTCGAGGAGCAGCATCGGGAAGAAGAGGCGCGCCTGGTTGCGGGTGAGCCAGCGGGCGAAGCCCTCACGCTGGGCGGCCTGCTTCTGGGTCCACACCAGGGCGCCGACACCGACGTCGGGGTCCTTGTCTATGTGGTTGGGGTTGGCGTGGTGGCGGACGTGCTTGTCGTTCCACCAGGCCTCGTTCATCCCGAGGAGCAGGTTGGCGTGCACGAATCCGATGAAGCGGCCGGCCTTGCGGTCGCCGGATATCTGGGCGTGGCCGGCGTCGTGCCCGACGAAGGCGGTGCGGGTCCACACGATGGCCAGCGGCAGGGTGAGGAAGAGGTTCCACCAGGTGTCACCGAGGAGCACCATGCCGGTGATCACCGCTCCGAGGGCCAGCATGTTGACGGCGATGCCCGCCGCGTACCAGCCGATGCGGCGCTCCAGCAGCCCCTGGCCCTTGACGGCCTTGAGGAGTGGTGCGAAATCACTGCCGGAGCCCTGCTGACCTGCTGGACCCTCCGATCCGTCGCGGGTGTTCTGCGCAACGGTGGCTACAGCCTGGGGCATGACGTCTCCGGTTTCTGGGCATCTGCACTGACCTCGTCAAACGTACGGATGGCGGGCCTGTGGCAGCCATGGCGCCATCACCCCGGCTGTACGGGGGGTAAGCCCCCGTGCCCGGTGGTGGTGCAGGCCGCACCCAAGCTTCAGAAGGCAGAAACACGTGAGGTGGGTCACTGTGCGTTTCTCCCGGAACGGGCCGTGGGTGAGGTACCCTCGGCGACCCCGGGCCCACTAGTCAAATTTGAGGAATCTGACATCGCTGTGCACAGGCTCCCTGCGGCCACACTCAACGAAATCTCCGAACTGTCCCGCTGCTCCGCAGTCTTCCTCCCCGCGGATCCGGCCCGTACCGGCCTGATCGCGTTCTGGAACCCGGACGGTAGCACCCCGCCCGGAGATACCGGGAGTTCGGCCGAGCTGACCGTCGTCGGAAGCGACCTCCGCCCCTGCGTGGTACCGGCGTTGCTCCTGCCCGTTCGGGACGCGCTGCCGGTTCTCACGCGTGCGCGCGTGGGCGCGAATGCGTCTCCCGCGACGGCGTTCTGGGGTGCCGCCGGGGTGCTCGCCCTGCAACTGGTCGCGCGCGGGCTGCTGCTGCCGGGGCTGAGCGCCGCCGATCACGACGCCTGGCGCGTCGGTCCCCTCACGGCGGACGACCTGGAGCGGATCCGGGTACTGGCGGCGTCCATGCCGCCCACCGCCCACGCGGTGCCGCTCGACGCCGCCGCCGATCCGGTCGTGCTGGCCGAGCCGGAGCCCCTGCTGCGGTCGTTCCTGGACGCGGTGGCCGACGGACTGCCGCGCTCACCCGCCGCCGAGTACGCCGCGGGCGGACCCGCGTTCGCCGCCCCCGCGGTGCGGCACCTGCCCGCGCTCCGGCCGTGGGCGGCAGATGTGGCAGCCGGGCACGACGCCGGCGTGCGGCTCTCGCTGCGTGTCGAGGTGTCGGGACTGGACCGGGCGGATGACGACGGTACGGGCGGTGGCCCGGCGTTCCGCGCCGTCCTGCAGATCCACAGCGTCCAGGACCCTTCGCTGGTCGCCGACGCCGCGGACGTCTGGGCGGACCGGGCCCCCGCCGCCGCGCTGTTCGGGCCGCGTGCCCGGATGGACGCCCTGCTGGCGCTGCGCCGCGCCGCCCGCGCCTGGCCACCGCTGACGCCGCTGCTTTCGGCCGCGGTGCCGGACGCCGTCGAACCGGCCGACGAGGAGATCGCCGAACTGCTGGGCCCCGCCGCCCGCGCCCTCGCCGCGACGGGTGTGCAGGTGCACTGGCCGAAGGAACTCGCCAGGAGGCTCACCGCGCGTGCGGTGATCGGCCCGGCCGACGAGGAGGACGGCCCCTCGGGTTCGCGGCGGACGCCGGAGATGCCGTCCCTGATGTCGGCCGACGCGCTGCTCGCGTTCGACTGGCGGTTCGCGCTGGGCGACGACAGGTTGAGCCGGGCGAAGCTCGACCGTCTCGCCGAGGCGGGCAGGCCGCTCGTCAGGCTGCGCGACCAGTGGGTCCTCGTCGATCCGGAGGAGACCAGGCGCGCCCGCGAGATCAGGGACCGCAAGGTCACCCCCATCGACGCCCTGAGCGCCGTGCTGACCGGGACCACCGACATCGACGGGCGTCGGGTGGAGGTGACCGCGACGGGCTGGCTGGAGCAGCTGCGTGAGCAGCTCGCCGATCCGGAGTCGTCACAACGGCAGACGGTCGGCCCGCCGCCCTCGCTCGCCGCGACCCTGCGCGACTACCAGCTGCGCGGCCTGAACTGGCTGCACACGATGACGTCGCTCGGCCTCGGCGGCTGCCTCGCCGACGACATGGGGCTCGGCAAGACCATCACGCTGATCGCGCTGCATCTGCACCGGCAGGGCATCGAGTCGGCCGCGGGCCCCACGCTCGTGGTGTGCCCGACCTCCCTGATGGGCAACTGGCAGCGGGAGATCGAGAAGTTCGCCCCGGGCACGCCGGTGCGCCGCTTCCACGGCGCCGCGCGTTCCCTGGAGGGCCTGGCGGACGGCGAGTTCGTCCTGACCACGTACGGCACGATGCGTCTCGACGCGGCGCGCCTCGCGGGGGCGTCCTGGGGCATGGTCGTCACGGACGAGGCGCAACACGTCAAGAATCCGCACTCGGCGACCGCGAAGCAGCTGCGGACCATCGGTGCCCGGGCCCGTGTCGCGCTCACCGGTACGCCCGTGGAGAACAACCTCTCCGAGCTGTGGGCGATTCTCGACTGGACGACACCCGGCCTCCTGGGCCGGCTGGGTACGTTCCGCACCCGGTACGCGAGCGCGGTGGAGGGCGGCAACGACCCCGCCGCGGCCGAGCGGCTGGGCGCGCTGGTCCGCCCGTTCCTCCTGCGCCGTCGCAAGTCCGACCCGGGTATCGCTCCGGAGCTGCCGCCGAAGACGGAGACGGACCGCACGGTGTCGCTCACCGCCGAACAGACGGGTCTCTACGAGGCGGTGGTGCGGGAGACCCTCGCCGAGATCGCGGGCGCCGACGGCTTCACGCGCCGCGGGCTGGTGGTGAAGCTGCTGACGGCGCTCAAGCAGATCTGCAACCACCCGGCGCAGTACCTCAAGGAGGAACAGCCCCGGATCGCGGACCGGTCCGGGAAGGTGGAGCTGCTGGACGAGCTGCTCGACACGATTCTGGCCGAGGGCGCGAGCGTGCTGGTCTTCACCCAGTACGTGCGGATGGCGCGGCTGCTGGAGCGGCATCTGGCGACGCGCGGGGTGCGGACCCAGTTCCTGCACGGCGGGACACCCGTGGCCGAGCGGGAGGCCATGGTGAACCGTTTCCAGGCGGGCGAGGCGCCGGTGTTCCTGCTGTCGCTCAAGGCGGCGGGGACGGGGCTCAACCTCACCCGTGCCGGTCACGTCGTGCACTTCGACCGCTGGTGGAACCCGGCCGTGGAGGCACAGGCCACCGACCGTGCGTACCGGATCGGGCAGACGCAGCCGGTGCAGGTGCACCGGCTGATCGCCGAGGGCACCGTCGAGGACCGGATCGCCGACATGCTGGTCCGCAAACAGGGGCTCGCTGACGCCGTGCTCGGCGGGGGCGAGACGGCGCTGACGGAACTGACCGATGCGGAACTGACCGACCTGGTCGAGCTTCGAGGGGGCGCACGATGAACGAGGGTCACGAGCCGGAGCGTACGTTTGCCGCACTGCCGCCCGCACCGGGTCGCGGCTTCGCCTCCTCCTGGTGGGGGCAGGCCTGGCTGAAGGCGCTGGAGGACACCGCCCTGGACGGTCAGCAGCTGAAGAAGGGCCGGATGCTGGCCCGGGCGGGCAGGGTCGGTGCCGTCTCCGTACGGCCCGGCAGGATCACCGCGGTGGTGCAGGACCGCGACTCGACCGCGTACCGCAGTGATGTGCTGCTCCAGCGGCTGGACGAGGAGGACTGGGACCGCTTCCTGGACATGGCCTCCGAACGGGCCGGGCACATCGCCGCGTTGCTGGACCGTGAGATGCCGCCGCACCTGGTGGAGGACGCGGCGGCGGCCGGGGTCGATCTGCTGCCCGGGATCGGTGATCTGGAACCGGAGTGCAGCTGCGAGGCATGGGACCACTGCCCGCACACGGGGGCGCTGTGCTACCAGGTGGCGCGGCTGCTGGACCAGGACCCGTTCGTCCTGCTGCTGTTGCGCGGCAGGGACGAACGGCGGCTGCTCGACGAGCTCCAGGTGCGCAGCGCGGCGCGCGGGGCACGTGGCCCTGACGCGCGGGAGGCGGAGCCGGCCAGTGCTCCGCCCGGCGTCCGGGCCGACGAGGCGTTCGCGGCGCGGGACATCCTGCCGCCGCTGCCCCCGCCGCCGCCGTTGCCCGCGGAGCCGGGACTTCCGCCGTCGCTGGACACGGAGACGGACCCGGGGGCGGGTGTCGACCCCGCGGCGCTGGAGGTCCTGGCTGCCGACGCCGCCGCGCGGGCCTTCGCGATGCTGGCGGACTGCGTCGCCGAAGGGCACGAACACCAGCTGCCCGCACCGGAGCTGACTCCGGAGCAGGACGTCGTGCGGCTGGCTGCCACCACCCGTCCGGAGGCGTGGATCACCGCGCGGCTCGCCATGGCTTCGGGGCGGCAGCCTGCCGCGCTCGACGCCGCGGTACAGGCCTGGCGCTACGGCGGGACCGCCGGCCTCGCGGTGTACGACGAGGAGTGGCTGCCCGGCCCGGAGGAGCTCGCACGGGCGCGGGCGCAGCTCACCGCGGCCTGGGAGGCGGGCGAGCGCCCGCAGCTGCGCGCCGAGCGGAACCGCTGGACGGTGGTGGGTTCCGACGCCCAGCTGCGGTACGGACCGGACGGACGCTGGTGGCCGTATCGCAAGGAGCGCAGCCGGTGGGTTCCGGCAGGGCCCGCGGACGACGATCCGGCGGGTGCGCTGGCAGGCACGCTTCCGGAGGCCTGAGATCCGGACGGGCGGGCTGGGGCGCCGCCCCGTTCGTCACCTGCTGCCCCCACGTTCAACTCGATGTCACCAGGTGTTGAGGGTGGGGGCAGAGCCTTGCGCTCGTTCACCGAGTCCGTGCCACCAGGAGGCCCCATGTCCGCGCGCGTTGTCCGTCGTTCCCTTGCCGTCGGGCTGCCGCTCGCCCTGCTCTCCACGGTCTGTGTGGCAGGCACCGCGGCGTCCCAGGACCGCCACGGTCCGGCCGACCGTCCGGAGCGCACGGCACGGGTCACCGGCAGCGCGGTGCTCGGCGATGTCCCGCTGGCCGGATTCAGCAACAGCCTGCTGCCGGGTTCGGTCTCCGACGACCGGGGCGTGATGCTGGGCGGCATCGGAAGCGACATCTACCCGGCGGGCCGCAAGGGCGAGTTCTGGACGGTGACGGACCGCGGCCCCAACGGCCAGATCAAGGTCGACGGCAAGAAGCGCCGTACCTTCGCGGTGCCTGGCTTCGACCCCGCGATCGTGAAGATCCGCGTCGCCGGCGAGCGCGTCGAGGTGCTGGACTCCCTGCCGCTGACGACGCGTTCCGGCGCCGCGGTGACGGGTCTGTCGAACCAGGCGGGCCGCGACGAGGCCCCGTACTCCTATGACGCGGGGACCCCGCTCGCGTACAACCCGAACGGGCTGGACACCGAGGGCATCGTCCGTGCGCCGGACGGGTCGTTCTGGCTGGTCGACGAGTACGGTCCGTCGCTCGTCCACGTGTCCTCGCGCGGCCGGGTCCTGACGCGGTACGTCCCCGAGGGCCTGGAGCTGAAAGGCGCCGACTACCGGGTCGTCGAGGCGCTGCCGGGCGTGCTGCTGCACCGCAAGGTCAACCGCGGCTTCGAGGGGCTGGCGCTGCTGCCGGGCGGCGATCTGGTCCTCGCGGTGCAGAGCCCGCTGTCGCTGCCGGACGAGGACGCGGGCGAGGAGTCGCGCAACGTCCGCTTCCTGCGCTTCTCGACGAAGAAGCAGCAGGTGACCGCCGAGTACGCGTACCGTTTCGACCCGGTGGAGGTCGTCGACCCCGGTGAGGACGACACGTCCGAGCTGAAGATCTCCTCGGTCGTCGCGCTCGGCCGCGACAGCCTGCTGGTGGAGGAGCGCACCGACAAGTCGGCCCGGCTGCACCGGGTGACGCTCCCCCGCGGCGCCGGCATCCTGGGATCGGTGTGGGACGACCCGGCCACCTCGCCCGCGTACGAGGAGCTGACGGACCCCTCCGCGTCCGGGGTCCGGGTGCTGCGCAAGAGCCTGGTCGTCGACCTCGGCACGATCGAGGGCGTTCCCGGCAAGATCGAGGGCGTGGCGGTGACGGGCCGGGACACCCTGGCGCTCATCAACGACAACGACTTCGGGATGACGGACGGCGCCGAGGCCTTCGACGCGAACGGCCGTCTGGTGGACAGCGGCATCGAGACGTCGGTGACCCTGCTGAAGCTGCCGCGCCCGCTGGTCGGCCGGACCCGGTGAACGACACGGGGTCGCCGGGCACGTCTCGCGTGCCGTGCCCGGCGATCGCGTGTGCCGCGGCTCCGGCACGCCACGCCACGCCACGCCTTCACCATGCGTGGCGCACCCCGTAGGGTGAGGCGTTACCCGGCCGCGCGGGGCGACGCGGCCCGGTGTGCTGACGTCGCCCGTACGAGGGGGAGTCGATGCGGCGCAGAAGGATCCTGCAGGGCGCGGCGGCCACCGCCGCCGTGGCCCTTCTCCCGGCCTCGGCCCGCGCGGTGGCCTCCTCCACGGCCGGCACGGACTATCCGTCGGCCCAATGGACTCCCGCGTCCCCGTCCAACTACACGATGTCGAGCCGCCCTTCGTCGTTTCCGGTCGACTTCGTGATCGTCCACGTCGCCCAGCAGACGTTCACCGAAACGGTCGACATCTTCCGGAATCCGGCCAAGCAGGTCTCCGCCCACTACGTGGTGCGCTCGGGGGACGGCTTCGTGGCCCAGTGCGTGCGCGAGGAGCACATCGCCTGGCATGCGGGGAACTGGGACTACAACACCCGCAGCATCGGCATCGAGCACGAGGGCTGGGTGGACGAGCCCGCGTACTTCACCCACACGATGTACGAGCGGTCGGCCCGGCTCACCGCGGACATCTGCGACCGCTACGGCCTGCCCAAGGACCGCGCCCACATCATCGGACACCACGAGGTCCCGGGGAGTGACCACACGGATCCCGGGGTGAACTGGGACTGGGTGCGCTACATCCGCCTCGTCAACCTGCTCTGATCTTCCCGCTCCCGGGCGCGGGAAGACCCACTACGGCGTCGTCAGCCGGCCGGACCCGCGTCCCCGCCCCGGCCGTCGCGTACCGGGGCCGCTTCGCCCGTGGCGCCTTCCGGTACGTCCTCCCCGTCCACGGCCGGCGGCACCGCTCCGCCGCGCAGTCGTTCCAGGTCTCCCGCGCGTACCTGGATGACCAGCAGGGCGATCAGCGCGGCGATGACGGCCATGACGGCGGCGACGACGAACGCGCTGGACACTCCCGAGGTGAGCACCTGGTCGCCCCAGGGGGCGGGGAGTTCGCCGGTCCTGCGGAACTCCAGCTGCTGGGCGGGGGTCGCCTCGGCCAGGAAGCGGGGCACCTGTTCGGTGGCCTCGTTGCGGCTGGCCGTACCGAAGACCGTGACCAGGATGGACAGGCCCAGCGATCCGCCCACCTGCTGGGTGGCGTTGAGGACCCCGGACGCGGCTCCCGCCTCCCGGGGGACCACTCCGGAGACCGCCATCAGCGTCACCGACACGAACTGCATGCCCATGCCGAAGCCGAAGACCAGTGTGGGGCCCAGGATGCTCCCCAGGTAGGTGCTGTGGATGTCGGTCAGCGTGAGCCAGCCGAGCCCCAGCGCCGCCAGGACCGCGCCCACCACCATGAAGGGTTTCGGGCCCCACCTGGGCAGCAGTTTCGAGGCGATTCCCGCGCTGACCGCGATGACCGCGCTCACGGGGAGGAAGGCGAGCCCGGCCCGCAGCGGGCTGAAGTCCAGGACGTTCTGCACGAAGAGCGTCAGGAAGAAGAACATGCCGAACATGGCCGCCGCCAGGCTCAGCATGATTCCGTAAGTGCCTGCGCGATTGCGGTCGCGGAACATCTTCAAGGGGGTGATGGGCTGCTTCGACCGGCTCTCGACGGCGAGGAACAATCCCAGGAACACGATGGCCGCGAGGAAGGATCCGATGGTCAGGCTGTCGCTCCAGCCGTCCTCCGAAGCACGGATGAAGCCGTAGACGAGGAGCACCATGCCGATGGTGGAGGTGAGCGCGCCGAGGATGTCGAAGTGGCCCGGATGGCGTTCGGACTCCTTGATGTACCGGGGTGTCGCGACGGCGATCAGCAGTCCGATGGGCACGTTGACGAAGAAGACCCATCGCCAGTCGAGCCACTCCACCAGGACGCCGCCCGCGAGCAGTCCGATCGCGCTGCCGCCGGCGGAGACGGCGGCGAACACGCCGAACGCCCTGTTCCGTTCCGGGCCTTCGCGGAAGGTCGTGGTGATGAGCGAGAGCGCGGTCGGGGAGGCGATCGCACCGCCGACGCCCTGCAGGGCGCGCGCAGCGAGCAACTGCCAGGATTCCTGGGAGAGTCCGCCCAGGAGCGAGGCGAACACGAAGAGCAGGACGCCGAAGATGAAGACTCTGCGGCGCCCGAGGATGTCGCCCAGCCGGCCGCCGAGCAGGAGCAGTCCACCGAAGGTCAGCGTGTAGGCGTTGATCACCCAGGACAGGCTCTCGGTCGAGAAGCCCAGCGTGGTCTGGATGTCCGGAAGCGCGATGTTCACGATGGTGATGTCGAGGACCACCATCAGCTGGCAGGAGGCAATGACGAGAAGAGCGATTCCCTTGCCGTGGCCCCGCTCCGGAGATTCGGCAAGGGTCGAGGTTTTCGCCGGTGATTCCGTCATCGAGTTACCGCGATTCGGGCCGTCCGAGCCTTGAGTGAACGGGAGCGTTCACCCATCGACCGTAGGCCGAACGGGCGTTCCTCGCCAATCGGACCCGGACCGCCCCGCTCACCGCCGACGGGGCGGCGCGGACCCCGCCGGACGGCGGGATCCGCGCGCGGAGTCCTGCCGGACAGGGGGATCCGCGCGCGGAGTCCTGCCGGACAGGGGGATCCGGCGGGACAGGTGCGTCAGACGAAGTTCACGTCACTGCACAGGAAGTACGTCTGGTCCATGTGCGAGGCCTGCCAGATGGTGTACACCACGTGACGGCCGCTGAGGCCGGAGGTGCTCACCGGGATCTCGTAGTTCTGGCTGGGGCCGTAGCTGCCGGTCTCCGCGACCAGCTGGAGGTCTCCCCACGTCAGCGGCTCGGTGGCGGGGTCAAAGCCCTCTTGGGTGACGTAGACCTGGAAGTAGTCGGCGCCGTGACTGGCCTGGTCGTACAGCTTGACGGTGAAGTCGCCGCCAATGTCCGTGGTCTTCCAGGCACCCACGGTGTCCAGGGAGTTGTAGCGGCCGCCTTCGGTCCGGCCGCCGCTGCACAGCTGGCCGTCCGGCACGGCTGCCGGGAAGTCGCCGCCGGAGCCGTTGCGGTACAGCCCGTTCCAGTTCCACATGGCGTTGGGGTCGGCCTGCCATGCCTGCCAGCACATGGGGTCCTCCTGTGCCATGGCCGGGTTCTGGAAGTCGCTGCCCCAGCGCAGCCAGCAGCCGTAGTTGCGGGAGGCCGGGTCGATGACGGAGCCATGGGCGCTCGCGGTGCCTGTCCATGGCAGCAGACAGAGCAGGGCGGCGACGAGCACACCGCCCACACGCGGCATCACACGACGTAACTTGATGTGATCATGACAATTCATGCGATGATCTCCACCTTCGGAAGTGGGGGGACCGAATGGCGTGGGAGCGCTCCCGCGCCACAGGGCCTGTGCCCCGCGCCACCCGCCTCAAAACATGGCCGGCGGCTTCGGACCGCGGGCCCGCACCCGGCTCCCGCGGCTCACCCCATCGGCCCGTCGGCAGGACGGACCCACGGGACGCGTGCACAGTCGTAGACATGACGGGAACTCGTGACGAGGGTGAACGCGACGAAGGGCACGAGCGCCCGCCCGGCGTCGGCGACACGACGGTCGAGGCGCTCGGCGCGCTGACCGAGGCGCTGGAGTCGGTGGAGCGGGCGAGGGGGCGCCTCTACGACTTCCATCAGCTGACGGGCGGCGCGGACCTCACCCTCGACCGGGCCGTGGAACTGCTCCGTACGGCCGGTCACGCGAGCCATGCCGACCTGGTGGAGCGCGAGATCCTGGGCCGCAACGTCATCCCGGGCTGCTGGACCTACCAGATCGTCGAGGCGTACGACGCGACCTACTACCGGCCGTTCGTCGAGGTCGAGGCACGGGTGCGGCGGGAGCTCGTGGCGGGGCGGCAGCACCTGTACGAGGCCGAGATGAAGGAGGCCCGACGCACGCATGGGCACCCCGACCACACGGCCAGGCCCTGACCGTGGAGGCGTCCGGCGCACTGCGGCGGATCGCGTTCCTCCTGGAGCGGTCCCAGGCGGCCACGTACCGGGTGAAGGCCTTCCGCACGGCCGCCGCCTCGGTCGACGCCATGCGCGAGGGTGAGCTCGCGGACCGGGTGGCGCGGGGTTCCCTGGAGTCGGTGCGGGGCATCGGCCCCCGGACGGCGGAGGTGGTCCGGGAGTCACTGACCGGTGTGACACCCGGGTACCTGGAGCGGCTGGAGGCGGAGGCCTCGGAACCGCTCGCCCAGGGGGGCGAGTCGTTGCTGGCGGCCCTGCGCGGCGACTGCCATACGCACTCCGACTGGTCGGACGGGGGGAGCCCGATCGAGGAGATGGGCAGGACGGCGGCGGAACTGGGTCACGAGTGGACCGTCCTCACCGACCACTCCCCCAGGCTGACCGTGGCCAACGGGCTGTCACCGGAGCGCCTGCGCCGTCAGCTGGATGTGGTGGCGGAGCTGAACGAGCGGTGGGCGCCCTTCCGCCTCCTCACCGGAATCGAGTGCGACATCCTGCCGGACGGTTCCCTCGACCAGGAACCCGAGCTGCTGGAACGCCTCGACGTGGTGGTCGTCTCCGTCCATTCGAAGCTGCGCATGGACGCGGCGGCGATGACGAAGCGGCTGCTCACGGCCGTACGGGATCCGCACGCGGATGTGCTCGGCCACTGCACGGGGCGCCTCCTGGGCGGAAAGTCCCGCCCGGAGTCGGAATTCGATGCCGCCGAGGTCTTCGCTGCGTGCGCGGAGGCGGGGACCGCGGTCGAGATCAACTGCCGGCCCGAACGGCTCGATCCGCCGCGCCGCCTGCTCAGCCGGGCGGCCGCCGCCGGCGTCCTCTTCTCCGTCGATACGGACGCCCATGCGCCGGGCCAGCTGGACTGGCAGATCTACGGCTGCGCGCGGGCGGCGGAGTGCGGCGTCCCGGCCGATCGCGTGATCACCTCATGGACGGCGGAACAGCTGCTGGAATGGACCCGTGGGAAGACGGCCGGCTGACCGTGCCGTCATTCCGCCGTGGCGGTGGCGGGGCCAGCGGCGAGTGCGGCGACACGGACCGCAATCAGGGCCACGTCGTCCGTACCGGCCTCCGCGAGTCCGTCGAGCAGTTCGTCGCAGAAGGTCCCCAGGGGCTCGCGCGCCAGTGCTGCCGCATGCTGGCGCAGCCGGGCCAGGCCACGGTCCAGCGATTCGTCACGGCGCTCGACGAGCCCGTCCGTGTAGAGCAGGACGGTCGAGTTCGGGGGGAGCACTTCCGTGTCGTCGGGGCGGTGTTCGTCCGGGTCGACGCCCAGCATCATGCTCCTGCCGCCCTCGAGGAAGCGGGTCTGGCCGTCCCAGGTCACCAGGAGCGGTGCGGGGTGGCCGGCCACGGCGTAATGCAGTTGCCAGGGCTCGTCGGGGGCCTGTTTCTCGACGAGGGCGTAGATGCACGTCAGCGTCTGGTGGGGGTAGAGGATGTGGGTGGCCGCGTCCAGTCGCGCAAGGATCTTGCCGGGCGGCTCCTTGCGGTCGCAGGCGATGCCCCGCAGCATGTTGCGCATCTGGCTCATGGTCACCGCGGAGCGCAGGTCGTGGCCCGCCACATCTCCGATGATCAGCGCGGTGGCGCCTTCGGGCAGCAGGAACGCGTCGTACCAGTCCCCGCCGACCTGGGCCGTCGCAACGGCCGACCGGTATCGGGCGGCGAGCTCCACGGGGCCGTGGGTCGGCAGATCGGGCAGGAGCGAACGCTGCAGGCGTTCGGCTGTGTGCTGGGCCTCGAAGTGCAGACGCGAGTTGTCGACGGCCAGGGCGACCCGGTGGGCGAGGTCCTCGACGAGGGAGAGCACGTCCTCGTCGAGCCGGGCCTCCCTCGTGGTCCGTACGAGCGTGAGGACGCCCAGCACCTGACGGCGCGCCCGCAGCGGAGCGATGACTGCGGTGTCGGCCGTCATGTGGTCGAAGAGTTCGAGTTCGCGCGCGTGCAGCGGGTCGGCGGCACGGTGCGGCGGGAGGAACTCCGTCAGGAGTATCGGGCCGGCGCCCTGCAGGGCACGTGCGGTGGCTGCGGCAGAGCCCTCGGTCGGCGGGAGAAATCCCTCGTACAGACCTGGCGAGAGGCGGTCTGCGTCGCGGTGCTCGACGACGATCCTGCGCAGTCGGCCCCGCCGGTCCGCCAGGTCGACAGCGCACCAGTCGGCAAGCCCGGGTAGGAGTGTGCGGCACAGCCGGCGCAGGCCGGTCTCCTCGTCCAGGGTGCTGGCCAGCGCCTCCGCCGCGTTGATCAGCAGCGTCAGCCGGTCCAGCGCGTGCTGGACCTTCCGGTCCACTTCGTACGCGTCGTCACCGTTCGCCGGATCACCGTCGGGGCGACCCCGGTCAGCGCGCATGCCTGCTCCTTCGAGCGGGGCGGATGTTCCCGCCCTTTTCTCGATTGTCTGTCTGGCCGACGGGCCCGGCACGCGCCGGAAGGCTGCCCCGGGGCCTCCGGCGTACAGTCGATCACGATGCCTGTGTGGTTTCCGTGGATGACGGGGCAGGAGGTGCCCATGTCCGATCAACTCACTGGACCTTCTCTTCCGCAAACGCGTGGCCCGGTGTCGACGGGTGTGGTCGGCTTTCTGCGCGGCAACGCGCCTCTGCCGGATCCCGGCGCCGCCGGGGACACCGATCCGTACGGGGACGATCTGCATCTGGCCCTGTACGTCTGTTACGAAATGCACTACCGGGGTTTTGCCGGCGTACGTCCGGAACTGGAGTGGGATCCGGGTCTGCTCACCGTTCGCGCCGAGCTGGAGGAACGTTTCCTCACCGCACTGCGGCGCGACGCCACGGGATCGGCGGATCTGGACGGCGTGCTGGCCGGCCTGCTGGTGGAGCCGGTCCACGGGACCGGGCTCTCGTGGTTCCTGCAGGACCGGGGCGAACTGCGGCACCTGCGCGCCTACGCGGTGCAGCGCTCCCTCTACCACCTCAAGGAGGCCGATCCGCACGCCTGGGTGCTGCCGCGGCTGAGCGGTCGGGCCAAGGCGGGCATGGCGGCGATCGAGTACGACGAATTCGGGGGTGGGCGTGCGGATCGCGTCCACGCCCGGCTCTTCGCCGACCTGATGACCGATCTGGGGCTCGACAGCACCTACGGCCGCTATCTGGACGACGGCTGCGCCGAGATGCTGGCTCTGGTGAACCTGATGTCGCTCCTCGGCCTGCACCGGCGGCTGCGCGGGGCACTGGTGGGGCATTTCGCCGCTGTCGAGATCACCTCCTCACCTGCTTCCCGCCGCCTGGCCCGTGCCATGAAACGGACGGGGGCGGGGCCTGCGGCGGAGTTCTTCTACGCGGAGCACGTCGAGGCCGACGCGGTGCACGAGCAGGTGGTGCGTCGTGACGTCATCGGCGGGCTGCTCGATGACGAACCGGAGCTCGCGGCCGACATCGCCTTCGGGATCACCGCGACCTCCTGTCTGGAGGACCGGCTCGGGGAACGGCTGATGGCCGGCTGGCGGACCTGAGCCGGCCACTCGTACCGCCCTGTTCCCACGGGTGCGCGGTGTCGCGGAGCCGGTGCCATCGAATCGGAGGCGCTGGCTCGGGGGCACCGGCGCGGGGGCACCAAGTCGATTCATGGATTCGAGGAGCACCGGATGTCCGCAGAACTGACCGAGGAACCGGCCCGCCCGGACCGGCTGCTGACGCTCCCCGGCGTGTACGCGCCGCAGCACGACACACGTCTCCTCATCGCGGCCCTGGACCGGGAGGAGATCGGCTCCGGCACGGACGTCCTGGACCTCGGTACGGGCAGCGGGGCGCTCGCCCTGCACGTGGCGCGGCTGGGGGCGCGGGTGACGGCCGTGGACATCGCGCGGCGGGCCGTGCTGACCGCGCGGCTGAACGCGCTGCTGCATCGGCGGCGCGTCACCGTGCAGCGCAGCGACCTCCTGGCCGCGCTGCCCGGCAGGTCCTACGACCTGGTGATCTGCAATCCGCCGTACGTGCCGTCCCCCGTCGGCCGGCTGCCGGGACGTGGTCCCGCGCGGGCCTGGGACGCCGGGTGCGACGGGCGGGCGGTCCTCGACCGTGTCTGCGGCGCGGCTCCGGCCGCACTGCGTCCCGGAGGCCTCCTGCTGATGGTCCACTCCGGCTTGTGCGAGAGCGACGTGACCCTGCGCCGTCTGTCGGACGCCGGTCTGCACGCGCGGGTGAGCGACCGCGCGCGCGTCCCCCTCGGGCCCGTGCTGCGGTCCAGACTCCGGTGGCTGAGGGAGTCGGGCCTGGTGGACCGGAGCGAAACGACGGAGGAGCTGGTGGTCATCCGTGCCGAACGTCCCTGAACGTCCTCGCAGGATCTCTGTCGACGGCGAAGGCCCTCTGCTGATCGAAGGGCCGGTGGAAGTCACCTGCCCCGACGGTACGGTGGCCGTGTCGAACCGGTTCGTCGTGGCCGTCTGCACCTGCCGCCGGAGCCGGATGTACCCGTGGTGCGACACCAGCCACCGGCGTCGCACGGACGGCGAGAAGGGCAGCGGCCCCAGCCGGAACCGGACGTCCGACGGACCGGACCGACCTCTGGGCTGAGGAGCCGTTGCCTGCACCGGAGTGACCGGAGCGCTCGCCCCACCCGGCTGCGGAGACCCCCCTCAGGCCTCCGCGCGCGGACCGTTCCGCGTGGCGCCGCGCAGTCGCCGGAGCACCGTCTGGATGCGGGGGTGGCGTTCGTGTACGACCGCCGAGCGGCGGTCGAGCTCTTCACCGAGGCGTTCCGTGCGCTTGTCGATGTCGAGTTCGTCGAGGATGCGGTCGATCTCGGCGAGGAGGGCACCGTGCAGCTGCCACTGCCGGGGATGCTCCTGGACGTTCGCGAGCAGCAGGTCGGCCACCCGGTCGCGTGTCGCGCGACTGCGGCCGAGTGCCTCGGCGAGGCGTTCCTCGGCCTCCTCCCCGCTGGCGGCGATCGGTGTCGTGATCATCACCGCGAACCCCTCGATCGCGTCCGACATCTGTCCGAAGAGTTCCCGCAGGAGTACGGCCACGTCCTCCGGGAAGAGCGCCTCCTCGGTACGTGCCTTGGCCAGGTCGGTCAGGGTACGTGTCAGTACGCGCAGCACCACGGCGCAGATCTCCAGCGTGTCGAGTCCTGTACGCAGGACCACGCGGTACAGCAGCCCCTGGCGGACCCGGGGGTTGAGCATCAGGCTCTCCTCGGCCTGCCGCAGCGAGGCGTCCACCTCCACGATGTCGTGGTCCAGCCGACGGGCCTCGTGCAGGCGCGCGGCCGCCTTCGGAACGGGGTGGTTGCCGCCGATCTCCTCACCGAGGGTGCGGAACATGCTGCCCATCCGCTCCCCCATGCCGCTGATGGAGGCGCCCGCCGACTCGACCCAGACCGGCGGCGCGAACAGGAGGTTGAACAGGAGCCCGACCCCCGCCCCGACAAGGGTCTCGAACACCCGCTCCCAGGCCGTGTCGGCGACCTGCGAGACACCGAGCACCAGCATCGCGCTGATGGCCACCTCGACCACGAACTCGTTGACTCTGACGCAGCGCCCGATCAGCAGCGAAGTGAAGATCGTCAGACCCAGGCTCCACCAGCTCAGCCCCACCAGGGAGCTGAACCCACTGGCGATGAGTACGCCGACGATGACCGAGTTCACCCGTCGGATCCCCGTGGTGAGCGTGGCGTAGAGCGTCACCTGCACCACGAGGAGAGCCGTGAGGGGGGCGGTCAGGGGTGCCGGATGTGGCTCGGGCAGCGCCCATTGGGCCACGACGAAGGCGATGACGGCCGCAGCGGTGGACCGCAGGACCTGCGTCGCGGCGGGCTCGGTGGTGCGCTGCACGAGCTTGATGACGGGCGCGGGCGCCGATACTCCAGGCATTCCTTGACGGTGCCCCGTTCCGGGGCGTCGCAGCGGTCGGGAGGGCAGGCACGCTCCGTACGGACGCATCCCGGGTGCCCGTGCGTACCCGCGGTGCGGGCCCGGCGGTGTGGGGGGATGGTGGAGGTATGGCTGTCTCACACATTCCCCCGAGTTCGCCCGCCCGCCCGCTCACGCCCCCCGGCGAGACGCCTCCGGGCGAAGGGTGCATCAGCGAGGCGCACGTCGAACGTCCGGACGGCGGCATCTGGGAGCATCCCGCTTTCTGGGCCGCGACCGTGCTGTTCGGTGCGCTCGTCGTCGCCGGCTACTTCATCGCCCGCATCTTCGGCTTCACGTGAGGTTGCGCGTCGAACCGCACGTGGTGGGGGCCGCGCATGAGTGGCCGAGAGACGCTGGACACGCTGCTGGAGCTGCACGGGACCACCTACGCGGCCGAGGCGGGCATCCGGCTGCGCGACACCCCTCAGCCGCTGTACCAGCTCCTGGTGCTGAGCGACCTGCTGAGCGCGCGTATCCGCGCCTCGGTCGCCGTGGCTGCCGCCCGGGCGCTGTTCGCGCACGGGATGCGCACCCCGCGCCGGATGGCGGACGCGACGTGGCAGCGGCGTGTGGACGCGCTGGGCGAGGGCGGGTACCGCCGGTACGACGAACGCACCGCGACCCAGCTGGGTGACGGCGCCGTTCTCCTGCTCGACGGACACGGCGGGGATGTGCGGCGCCTTCGCGGGGACGCCGGGGGTGACACCGGAGCGTTGCGCCAGGCGCTGCAGCGCTTTCCCGGGGTGGGTCCCACAGGTGCGGACATCTTTCTGCGCGAGGTGCAGACGGTGTGGCCCGAGACGGCCCCTTACTTCGACGCGAAGGCCTTGCAGGGTGCGGAGCGGCTGGGTCTGCCCACTTCGTCGGCGGGGCTGACACGGCTGACGAAGGGCCGGGATCCCGCGGTCCTCGCCGCGGCTCTGGTGCGGGCCGCACTGGACAGGGACGTCGCGGCCTCGGTCGCCGCGTCCTGAGGTCTTCCGGGCATCAGCGCGGGGGGCGTGGCGTGCCCGGCTTGACGGAGCGGCCCTCCACGAGTGCCCGGCGGATCCGGGCGGCACTGGCCCTCGCGTGCGCGGTGGTCGCCGTACGGTCGGCTACCGCGGTGACGAAGCGGTGTGTGGGGCGCAGACACTGTCCGCACGGGGTGTCGGTCGTGACCAGGTAGCCGTCCTCGCACTGCGGGTCCGCGCACCGGCCCGGGCTCACCAGCGCCTCGGCGATCTCCTGCGGGGCCCAGCGGCGCCGGCCGTCCTCGTCCTTCTCGTGGAGGGCGTGGGCCCAGCGGACGTTCCACCGCCGTTCCACCCGGTCCAGGAGCTGGTCGGGGGTGCGGCGGGCCAGCTCCTGGTGGACCAGGTCGTACACGGACGGGGGGGTGCGGTGGGCGAGCGCCTGGAGCAGCGGCTGCGGAAATGCCTGCAGGACGTAGCCGACGGGGGTGGTGGCGCTTCGCTCCTTCCACTTCCGGCAGCTGCAGGGGCCCTCCGCGGGCAGACGGTTGCCGCATCGGCCGCACTGTCCGCGGCATTCCGCGCAGAGTCCCCCGTCGAGGCCGTCCAGCTGGGGTGCGGGAGCCCGGCCGCATTCACGGCAGCAGGCGGCGCAGGGGCCGCAGAGGCGCTCGTTGCCGAGGTGCGTCGACCACTGCCGCTGCTGGCAGCGGCAGCAGAGGGCGCTGTTGCAGTGTTCGTGGTGGGCGGCGCCCGGCTGCCGTCCGGGTTGCGGAAATGACATTGCTGCGTTCTCCAGGTGCGTGGCGAGGAGCGATCAGGTCCTGGCCGGGTCGACCGAGCGTGCGCGAGGGCCCGACAGCGACCGTACCGCCCTGTGCGGGTCCCGCGCGGCGCTCTGCCGCGATCGAGTCGATTGTCTCGCACCCGGAGCGTGCGTGGCGTGCGTGGGTCAGGGGTGCAGGCCGCTGACCACGTTCGCGGTGGCGGTGATCCCTTCGTGGATGGTGGGCGCCATGCTCGTACCGGCCATGAGGAAACCGAGCAGCGCGCAGACGATCGCGTGCGAGACCTTGAGTCCGCCGTTGCGCAGGAAGATCACCGCGAGGATCAGCAGGAAGAGCACCAGTGAGATCGAAATGGCCATGGCCAACCTCCTCCGCCGCGCCGGAATTGCGGCATTCGGCCGCCAGTGTGGCGCAGCGGGGAGGCCGTCCGGCGGACTGGCATGTCCGCCGAACGGGTGTTGACGCACAGTGCCCCTAGGTCGACGGGAGGGAAGAGACCAGAAAAAGGGCGTTATGCCCGATTTGGGCGTCTGTACCCTCCCCTCGACGGGCGCTAGTCGCGGTGGCGGAGGAAGGATTCGAGTCCGGCCAGGTCGTCGGTGTTGAGGTGGTCCACGTTTGCCGCGAGCAGCTCGGTCCACACCGCGTCGCGGGCGGGCCCGGCCGTGTCGGGGGTGGCCCAGAAGCGGACGCGCTGCTCCTTGGCGTGGGCGGCTGCGACGAGGTCCCGCAGCCTGTCCCGTTCGGCGGCGGGGAAGGGGCCGATGCCCTGCCAGCTGAAGCTCTGGGTCCAGTTGGCGCTGATGAGCGGGATGAAGGAGGCGGGCGCCGCCGTGCCGAGGTCGTCGAGCCGGCCGTCGTAGAAGGCGTACCGCGTGGGCTGCGCCTCCATCGGGACGCGGGCGGCCCGGTCTCCCGAGATGACGGGGGTGACGGCTCCGGTGCGGACCCGGCCGTGGCTGTAGCGGGTCAGGATGTGGCGGTGGCGCCGCAGTACCTCGTCGAGTGCCAGGTAGGCCGCGGCGCCGTCGGTCTTGATGTCGATCAGCAGTTGCAGTGGCGTGCGGTGTCCGGCGTGGACCGTGCCGTGGTTCGCCCTGACCCGGGCGAGCAGCGGGTCCAGGTAGAGCGAGGTGAGGGTGCGGGCCGGGTCGAGGCCGCTCTCCTCGTGGGCGACGAGCAGTTCGCCGTCGACGAGGAAGATGTCCGCCTCGACACTGGTGAACCCGTGCGCGAGAGCGTCGTGCAGGGGGTGCGGGTGCAGGTAGTCGTTATGCGCGTGTGCGTGGGTCAGCGGGCGCGGGCCCCGCGGCCGGGCGGGCGCCGCCGCGGCCGTCTGGGCGGGAATGAAGGCGCCTGCGGCTGCGGTGGCGAGTGCGGTGCTGACGACTCTGCGGCGGGTCAGGTGTGCCATGGGGTCTCCCTGAAGCGATGAGCGGGCAGAGCGGGCGGGGGGACGCGACGAGTATGGAGCCCGGGCCGGGCCGAAGGGCAGGTACCTGCCAAGAGTTGGAAGGGTCGTCGTCCGCCGGTCGGCTGCGCTGCGCCTGCTGTTACCCGCGTGCCCGGCGTAGGCACACCGGAGCGGGGGCACGTGGGCACGTGCCCCCGCTCCGGGTTCCGCCCTACGGGGCCGCCAGCTCCACGAGTTCGGCGACGGCCTCACGGTGACGTCCCGCAGTGCCGTACGCGATCGAGTCGGCCTTGGCCCGCTTCAGGTACAGGTGCACGGGGTGCTCCCAGGTCATGCCGATCCCGCCGTGCAGCTGGACGCACTCCTCCGCCGCGTGGACGGCGACCCTGGAGCAGTACGCCTGGGCGACCGCCACCGCGAGCGGTGCGTCGGGGCTGCCGGTCGCCAGGGCGTCCGCCGCGTTCCGGGCGGCGGCGCGGGCGGAGACGACCTCCAGCCAGAGCTGGGCCATCCGGTGCTTGAGCGACTGGAACGATCCCACCGGCCGGTTGAACTGGTGGCGTTCGCGGGTGTGCCGGACGGTCTCGCTCAGACACCACTCGGCGAGCCCGAGCTGTTCGGAGGCGAGGAGTCCGGCACCGCTCAGCAGCCCCTTGGCCACGGCCCGCGTCGCGGGCCCCGGCGCCGCGAGAAGCGTTCCGGCCGCCCCGGTGAGGGTGACGGCGGCGAGGGGGCGGGTCAGGTCGAGCGCGACGAGCGGCTCGACGGCGACACCGCCGGTGCCGGTCGCGACCGCGTAGAGACCGTCGGCGGTCGGCACCAGGAGCACGTCGGCCGCGGCTGCCTCGGCGACACCGGTCACGGTCCGGTCGAGGGTGCCCGTCATGGCCGCCGCGGCGTCGGCGGCGGGTGTGGCGAACGGCAGGGCGAGGACGGCGACCTTGCGGCCCGCAGCCAGGTCGCCGAGGAGTTCACCGACCGGGCCGTCCTGCGTGTCGAGCGCGAGGAGGGTCTCGGTCGCGACGACCGCGCTGGTCAGATACGGGGCGGGGGCGACGCTGCGGCCGAGCTCCTCCAGGACCACGGCGGCTTCTCGGTGGGTGGCGCCCTGTCCGCCCAGATTCTCGGGCACCAGCAGCCCCGCCGCGCCGATCCCGGCGGCCAGCGATTCCCAGAGCCGCAGGTCGTACGGCGTGTCGGACTCGATCCCGGCGATCACCGTCGGCGCGTCGGCCCGGTCGTCGAGCAGGGAGCGCACGGCGGACCGCAGGTCCTCCTCGGTCTCCGAGTAGAGCAGGTCGGGCGCCTGCGCGGGTTCGTTCTGTGCGTTCATCGGGCGAGATCCTTCCAGGCGACGTCCTTGTCGTTACGCGGTTCGACGGGCAGGCCGAGAACGCGCTCGGCGACGATGTTGAGCAGGACCTCGCTCGTACCGCCCTCGATGGAATTTCCCTTGGAACGCAGATAGCGGTATCCGGCGTCGCGTCCGGTGAAGTCGACGATCTCGGGGCGGCGCATGGTCCAGTCGCTGTACAACAGACCTTCGTCACCGAGGAGTTCGACCTCCAGCCCGCTGATCTCCTGGTTGAGGCGGGCGAAGGCGAGCTTCATGCCGGAGCCCTCGGGGCCGGGCTGTCCGGCGACGAGCTGCTGGCGCAGCCGCTCACCGGTGAGCCGGGCGACCTCGGCCTCGACCCAGAGGGTGACCAGCCGCTGATGGAGGTCGTGGGTCCGCAGCTCGGGGCGTTCGCGCCAGGTCTCGGCGACGGTCCCGATCATGCCGCCCTCGCGCGGGATCCGGGCTCCGCCGATGGAGACGCGCTCGTTCATCAGAGTGGTCTGGGCGACCTTCCAGCCGTCACCGACGGGTCCGAGCCGCCGGCTGTCGGGGATGCGTACGCCGGTGAGGAAGACCTCGTTGAACTCGGCCTCGCCGGTGATCTGGCGCAGCGGCCGCACCTCGACACCGGGGTCGGTCATGTCGCAGATGAAGTAGCTGATGCCCCGGTGCTTGGGGACGTCGGGGTCGGTGCGGGCGATGAGGATCGCCCAGCGGGCCACATGGGCGCTGGAGGTCCAGACCTTCTGTCCGTCGACCACCCAGTCCTCGCCGTCACGGACGGCGCGCGTACCGAGTGCGGCCAGGTCGGATCCGGCGCCCGGTTCGCTGAAGAGCTGGCACCACACCTCCTCGCCGACCCACAGGGGGCGCAGGAAGCGCTGCTTCTGCTCGTCGGTTCCGTAGCCGAGGATCGTCGGCGCGGCCATGCCGAGACCGATGCCGATGCGGCGCGGGTCGTTGTCGGGGGCCTGTGCGGCGGCGAGTTCGGTGTCGACGACGGGCTGCAGGGAGCGCGGTGCGTCGAGTCCGCCGAGCCCGAGCGGGTAGTGCACCCAGGCAAGGCCGGCGTCGAAGCGGGCCTTGAGGAAGTCGGTGCGGTCCGTGGTGGCCGGAGGGTGCGCGGCCAGGAGTTCCCGGGTGCGCCGGCGGATCTCCGCCGCGTCGATGGCGGTGCTCATCGGGTGCCTCCTGCCGGAAGGACGACGATACGGCCGGTGCTCGTGCCGTCGGCGACCCGCTGGACGCCGCGTGCGGCGTCGGCCATCGGGAGCCGCTCGCTGACCAGGGGCTTGACGACCCCTTGCGCGGCGAGCTTGCTGAGCTCGTCGTGGCAGGCACGGACGGCGGCCGGGTCCTTGGTGTTGTACAGGCCCCAGTGGAGGCCGACGATCGAGTAGTTCTTCACCAGGGCGTGGTTGAGGCCCGGGGTGGGGATGGTTCCGCTCGCGAAGCCGACGACGACGACGCGGCCCTCGAAGGCGATGCACTTCACGGACTTGGCGTAGGCGTCCCCGCCGACGGGGTCGTACACGACGTCCGCGCCGCGCCCGCCGGTGGCCTCCTTCACGGCCGCCACGATGTCCTCGCCGCGGCGGTCGATGACGAGGTCGCAGCCCAGTTCGCGGGCGATCGCGGCCTTCTCCGGTCCGCCGACGACTCCGATGACGGTGGCGCCGGCCGCCTTGCCGAGCTGGACCGCCGCGCTGCCGACCCCGCCCGCGGCCGCGTGCACCAGCAGGGTCTCGCCCGCCTGCAGGTGGGCGCGGCGGTGGAGGCCGAACCATCCGGTCTGGTAGCCGATGTGCAGTGCGGCCGCCTCGGCGTCGTCCAGTACGTCGGGGACGGGCAGCAGCGTGGCCTCGTCCGCCACGACGTATTCGGCGAAGCCGCCGTCGGGCAGGGCGGGGGTGGCGAGAACCCGGCGCCCGTCCTCCGTCTCACCGCAGATCTCGACTCCGGGCGTGAACGGCAGCGGGGGCCTGACCTGGTACTGCCCGCGGCAGAGCAGCGCGTCGGGGAAGTTGATGTTCGCCGCGAGTACCTTCAGCAGCACCTGCCCGTCGCCGGGCGTGGGCCGGGCCGTCTCTTCGAGCTCCATCACCTCGCTCGGTTCGCCGTTCCGGTGCACTCGCCATGCCTGCATGAGGGGCCTCCACAACACTGTCGGCATTACCACTGCTCCGGGGCATACTAAGCGGTCGCTTGCTCGCCTGGGAACACTTCGGGCCATGCCGTTCGAGGCCGGTACGGGAACGCTCCGGACGCCACGGCCGCGGCCGTCCCGGAAATGCCCGGGCGCGACAGCCGCGAGTACTCCCGGTGCCGCAGCCCGCCTGGTTCAGGAGCGCTTCGGTTTGGCCCTGACGTGCATCCGCTCACCCTGAGGGCCGAAGAGGCTCAGGAATTCGACCGGCCCGTCGCCCGCGGGCCCGAACCAGTGCGGCAGCCGGGTGTCGAACTCGGCCGCCTCGCCGGGGCCCAGCACCAGGTCGTGCTCGGCGAGCAGGAGCCGCAGCCGGCCGGAGAGCACGTACAGCCATTCGTACCCCTCGTGGGTGCGCTGCTCGGGCGACTCGCAGGAGCCCGCCTCCTGGACGAACTTGTACGCCTGGAGCCCGCCCGGCCTGCCGGTGAGCGGCAGCGCGGTCCGCCCGCCCACCACGATCGGCTTCGCCCTGACCCGCGGGTCCCCGACGGGCGGCGCGCCGACCAGGTCGTCGAGCGGCACCTCGTGGGCCCGCGCGATCGGGAGCAGCAGCTCCAGACTGGGACGCCTGCCACCGGATTCCAGCCGGGAGAGGGTCGACACGGAGATCCCCGTCGCCTCGGAGAGCGCGGCGAGCGTCACCCCCCGGTCCTTGCGCAGCCGGCGCAGCCGTGGGCCGACTCCGGTGAGTACGGCGTCGAGCTCGGGGTCTTCCTGGGTCTGTTCCTTCATGCCTCCATTCATGCCGATGATTGCGGATTCGGCAAACAGCCTTGTCAAGCATGGACGGTGACCGTTCCGCGGAAGGTGCGGCGGTACGGGCGGCGGCCGGTCACCACCGTCCGACGGCGGCAGCTGGTCGTCACCCCTGACGGGCGCCCTCAGCGGGCGAAGACCTCGAAGACGACGGCCGGCCGGCCGCCGAACCGTTCGGAGGCCGCGCCGGTGGTGCCGGCCAGGAAGGTACGGCAGTACGCCTCCGGGTCCTCGTCCGTCAGCGCTTCGATATAGGTGCGGTGGGCCAGCAGCGACTGGACCGAACGCTCGAATCCCGGTGTCGCGTCGACGGCGTGTGTGGGCCTGTCGGTGCCCGCGACGGCCACCCAGCGCACCCCGTCCCACGGGTCCAGCCCCTGCTCGGCCAGTTCCGGGAAGATCCAGCGGTTGCCCGCGTCACCCGCGGCGTCCAGCGTGGCCCGGCCGACCGCACGGTGGTCGGGCGTGTTCCAGGCGATACCGCCCCAGGTGTCGCGGTGGTTGAGGGTGATGAGCAGTTCCGGCCGGTGGCGGCGGACGGCCGCCGTGATGTCGCGGCGCAGGGCCGTCCCGTACTCGATCACGCCGTCGCGGTGGTCGAGGAACTCCACGGTGCGGACGCCGACGGCCTCGGCGCTCGCCCGCTGTTCCCGCTCCCTCAGCGGGGCGCATTCGTCTGGGGCGATAGTGTCGATCCCGGCTTCGCCGCGGGTCGCCAGGAGGTATCCGACTTCGCGTCCCGCGTCGGTCCAGCCGGCGACGGCCGCGGCACATCCGTACTCCAGGTCGTCGGGGTGGGCGACGACTGCCAGCGCCCGCTGCCAGTCCGAGGGCATGGCTTCCAGCTGCTCCGTCATGACCGGCAGGCTATCCGGGGCACGGTCCGGGCCGCGTGCATTGCGGGGGCGTAACGGGGCAGGGGAAGCCGGAGTTGCTCCGGTCGGCCCTGACGCGAGCCGGAGCCGCGCGGAATACCCCTGCGGGTATTCTGACCTGTGGGGTGCCCGGGACTCCGTCCCTCCCCCGCTCCGGCGACGAAAGGAACCGCTCGTGACCAGCTCCTCCTCCCTCTCCCCCGCCCAGGCCGCGGCCCGTCTGGAGGAGTTCACCGTCATCGACGTGCGTGCTCCCGGCGAGTACGCGGCCGGGCATGTGCCCGGCGCGCTGAACGTCCCGCTCGACCGGCTCCCCGAAGCGGTGCCGGCCCTGAAGTCGGCCTCGGCCCGCGGCTCCCTGCTCGTGGTCTGCGCCTCCGGGGTGCGCTCCACCCGGGCCTGCGAGATCCTCGCCGATGCCGACATCGACGCCGCCACCCTGACCGGCGGGACCTCCGCCTGGGAGGGCGACGGACACGGCCTGGACCGTCCGGAGGGCGCCCGGGCCACGTGGCCCATGGAGCGCCAGGTGCGGCTCGCCGCGGGCTCCCTGGTCGTGGCGGGCCTGCTGGCCGGCAGGCGCCTCCCCGCCGCGCGCTGGCTGTCCGCGGGTATCGGCGCCGGTCTCGTGTACTCCGCGGTGAGCAACACCTGCGGCATGGCGGCGGCCCTGTCGAAGCTCCCGTACAACAGCGCGCCGCGCTCGGGGGCGGACCTGGACGCCACGCTTGAGGCCCTGCAGCGCTGACCCGCCCCGGGCGGGCAGCCGACTACCGGTCGCTCTCCCCCCGGACGAGCGCGAGCAGGTGGTCCAGCACCCGGGGGCCGCTCGCGCGCAGCCCGTCGTGCTCGTACTCGCTGGTCACCCATGTGCGCAGGCCGCGGATCGAGGCGGCGGTGCTCAGCGCGTGCCCGGCGTCCACGTACATGTCGTCGTGGTAGACGGCCGCCGCCACGGGCACCTCGTTGGCGGCGAGCCGGGCGGTGTCGTACAGGACCGGCCAGTCGGTGCGGGCGGCGAGCAGCTCGGCCGTCTCGCGCAGCGGGCGCAGCGCGGGGTCGATCTCGAAGTGCCAGGGGTGGATGCTCTCGCCGGTGAAGATCAGCGGCCCGTCGCCCGCCAGTGCGGCAATGGCGTCGAACTGCGGGAACTCGGCGCGGACGCGTTCGGCGGACCAGCCGGTGGGCTGCGTGCCCCGGCCGTAGATCGCCTCGTGCATGAGGGCGTACAGCGGGTGGCCGGCGAACGAGGTGGCCGTGCGCATGGCCTCCTGGAAGGTGTCGGAGAGTTCGGTCCCGTGCGGGCCGTCCACGAAGGCGTTCTCCAGGAGGTGGTGCAGCTGGTGGCTGCCGTTGCCGCCGCCTAGCAGGATGCCCAGGGACTGGAACCCCTCGGGCGTCAGCCGGTGGCCGCCGCTCTCCGGGCGGTGCTCGGCGAGGTACGCGGCGATCGCGCGTGCCCGGTCGACGTCCTGCGGGTAGCGGGCGTAGTGGGCGGCGACCTTCTGTTCGATCCGCGGGTACGCGGCCCGGTAGACGTCGTCGGCGTGCGCGTCGAGGGAGGGCAGTCCGCCGGTGATCAGGACGGCTTCGAGCCCTTCCGGGGCGGACGACAGGTAGCGGACCGCGCAGAAACCGCCGAAGGACTGTCCCAGGACGGTCCAGGGTGCCCCGCCGGTGAGCTGCGGGCGGATCAGCTCACAGTCGCGGACGATGCTGTCGGACCGGAAATGGGCCAGGTAGTCGGCCTGTTCACGCGGGCCGCCGCGCAGTGGCAGGGTCTGACGGTTCGCCGGGGTGGACAGACCGGTGCCGCGCTGGTCCAGGAGCAGTACGCGGAACTCCCGCACCGCCCGCCCCAGCCAGGCCTCCGTGCCGACGAAGCGACGGGCGCCGAAGCCGGGGCCGCCCTCCAGATAGACCAGCCACGGCAGGTGCTGGCCGGCGTTCGCGCTCGCCACGGCTTCCCGGCCGAAGATCTCGATCTTCTCGCCGCCCGGGTCGTCGTGATCGAGCGGAACCGTGAACCGGTGATCGGTGAGGACGAGGCCGGGGTGGCGATAGCTGTTCAAGAGTGCTCCTGTATCCGGTGTTTCCCGGACAGTTCAGCACATGCCCCTGCCCCCGGCGGTTCCGGCCCGGGCACCCCGCGCCGCGACGGACTCACGGCGCGCGCCCGGGCGGTCCCGGGAAGTCCGGCGGGCGCCGTTCTCGTGTCCGGCGGCTGCGGGCCGCACGGCCGGGTGGCTACGGACGCGCTGCGAACGGCTGGTGACCGTGGCACGGTGGGCGGCGGAGCCGGGCGGGGCGCCCGTCCACGGGCACCCCGAGGCACCGGGCGGGCCAGTGGCGCGGCTGCCCCCTGACAACCACTCCAGATTGCCAGCGTTTGCCATTAGTCCGCGCATGCAATTATTGTCGACGCCAGTAACCATCGTACGCAGCCCGGCACGGCCCGACACCAGGAAGGACCCCCATGTCCTCGGTCCCCAATGTCACGCTCAACAACGGCATCACCATTCCGCAGCTCGGCTTCGGCGTCTTCCAGGTCCCCGACGACGAGACCACCGCGGCGGTGTCCTCCGCCCTGGACGCGGGCTACCGCTCCATCGACACGGCCGCCGTGTACGGCAACGAGGCGGGCGTGGGCCGCGCGCTCGCGGACTCCGGCCTCCCGCGCGAGGAGCTGTTCGTCACCACCAAGCTGTGGAACGCCGACCAGGGCTACGACTCCACCCTCGCGGCCTTCGACACCGGCCTCGCCAAGCTCGGCCTCGATTTCGTGGACCTCTACCTGATCCACTGGCCCACCCCCGCACGTGACCTCTACCTCGACACGTGGCGCGCGCTGGAGAAGCTGGTGGCCGACGGCCGGATCCGGGCGGCCGGAGTCTCCAACTTCCGGCCCGCCCATCTGCGCCGGCTCATGGACGGGAGCTCCCTCGTCCCGGCGGTCAACCAGATCGAGTTGCACCCCGGCCTCCAGCAGAACGAGCTGCGGGCCCTGCACGCCGAGCACGGCATCGCCACGGAGGCCTGGAGCCCTCTGGCCCAGGGTGCGCTGCTGGACGACGAGGTCCTGGTCGCCCTCGCGGAGCGCCACGGGAAGTCGCCCGCCCAGGTCGTCCTGCGCTGGCACCTCCAGCTCGGCAACGTCGTGATCCCCAAGTCGGTCACGCCCGCGCGCATCCGGCAGAACATCGACGTCTTCGACTTCGAGCTCCCGGACGCCGACATGGACGCGATCGCGGGCCTCGACCGCGGCATGCGCACGGGCCCGGACCCCGACACCCTCAACTGAGGCCCGCCGCCCGGTCCGCCGCGGCACCGGTATCCCGCGAACTGCTCATGACCGCCACGATCCGCGCCCCCACACATGCCCCGGCGATCCGACAGAGCCCCGTGAACTCCGCGGCGCTTGCCGGCCAGACGTATGACCAGGCATACGACCAGAGGCCCTGACCTGGGAGAACGGCGTCTACGCGGCGGCCCACTCATGAGGCCTCCCGCCGAGCCACCGGACCCAGGCCGGGTCGTCGAGCAGTTGGTCGCCGTCGTCGAGTCCGGCACGGCGGAGGAACTCGACGACGTCACGATCGCCGTACGCGATGCCGAGAAGGGACGTGCCGGCGGAGCCACGTACCGAGACTCGGCGGCCACCGTCGGCTCCGAGGCGGTGGACGGTCACGGGCGGGGTCATGACTCCACAGTGCCTCCGCCCGGGGCACCGTGCCAGAGCAGCCACCGCCCTTCGCCGGTCACCGGCCGGCCTCGCGAAGCGTTCGCACGTCCGGGCCGCCTCTCCGTGGACGGCAACGGCTAGCGCCCCCGCCGGTAGCTGCTGCCGTCCTTGGGGCGTACGAGCAGGCCGGCGACCACCAGACAGCGGCGCAGTGCCGAGCAGTCCCCTCGTGCACGGTGAGGAGGGCTTCGTTCACCTCGCGCTCGGTGTAGACGCGGTCGCGCTCGAACAGCGTCTGCGCGAGGTGCTCCAGCAACTGCTCGCGGCGGGCCACCTTCCGGGGGATCGCCGTCAGGCGCCCGCGCGAGAAGAGTGCGGTCACCTGGTGCGAGCTGCGGGTATCGGTGTCGGACATCCCGGCAGCCTCGCAGGTGCCGGACGGACCGGCAACGCGATTATTCCCGCCCCTCCCCATCGGATTCTCGCACCGACCGTCGTACGGTATGACCATTCATCTCTGCGACACGAGGCGGTCCCGCATGTCCCTGTTCGATCTGCCCCTCGATCAACTGCGCGCCCACAGCAGCCGGTCGGTGGAGCCCGAGGACTTCGACGCGTTCTGGTCGGCCACGCTCGACGAGGCCGGAACCCATGACCTGGACGCCCGTTTCGAGCGGTGCACCGACACCGGTCTGTCCACGGTGGACGTGTACGACGTGACGTTCTCCGGCTTCGGCGGCCATCCGGTCAAGGGCTGGCTCGTCCTGCCCGCGGGCACCACGGAACCGTTGCCGGTGGTCGTGGAGTTCCTCGGATACGGCGGCGGGCGCGGCCTGCCGCACTCGTATCTGCTCTGGGCGTCCGCCGGTCTGGCCCACTTCGTCATGGACACCCGTGGCCAGGGCAGTGGGTGGGCGCCGGGCGACACGGCGGATCCGGTGGGCAGCGGTCCGTCGTTCAACGGATTCATGACGCGCGGCATCGAGGACCCGGACACGTACTACTACCGGCGGTTGATCACGGACGGGGTGCGCGCGGTGGAGGCGGCACGCTCGCACCCGCTGACCGATGCGAGCCGTACCGCCGCGATCGGTGCCAGCCAGGGCGGCGGCCTCGCGCTCGCGGTCGGCGGGCTGATACCCGACCTGGCGGCCGTGGCACCCGACGTGCCGTTCCTCTGCGACTTCCCCCGGGCGATCCGCGTCACCGACCGGAACCCGTACCGCGAGATCGCCAACTACCTCAAGACGCACCGGGGCCGCGCCGAGCAGGTCGCCGAGACGCTGGCGTACTTCGACGGCGTGCACTTCGCGGCGCGCGGGCGGGCACCCGCGCTGTTCTCGGTGGCGCTGGAGGATCTGACCTGCCCGCCGTCCACGGTCTTCGCCGCGTTCAACGCGTACGCACACCCGGACAAGGAGATCGAGGTGTACGACTTCAACGACCACGAGGGCGGCGGCCCGTTCCAGGAGGCGGTGAAGCTCGCCCGGCTGCCGCGACTGCTGAAGGCCTGACCTCCGGGAACGGCCCGGACCCCTTGACCCGGCTCACGCAGGGAGCCTAGGTTTCCCGGAGAAAGAAAGCGCTTGCTGTCCGGTAGGCGGCCATCTCTCCATATCAGGGGGTGTTTGTCACGCCCAGCCATGGTTCCCACCGAGGGCCGGTACGGGTCGCGATCGTCGGCACGGGTGCGATCGCGCGAGGCAGTCATCTGTCCGCGCTGACCGCGCTCGCCGCCGAGCAGCCGCTGGAGATCGTCGCGGCGGTCGATGTCGACGTGGACACGGTCGAGACGTTCTGCGCGGATGCGGGCATCGCCCGCGCGTACACGGACCTCGACCGGATGCTCGCGGAGCAGCGGCCCGACCTGGTCGTCATCGGCACGCCGCCCCGGTTCCACCGCGACCAGACCGTGGCCGCGCTGCGCGCCGGGGCGTGGGTGTGGTGCGAGAAGCCGCCCTGCCCGTCGCTGGAGGACTTCGACGCGATCGAGGCCGCCGAGGGGGCCGGGGAGGGCGGCCCGTACGCGGCGATCGTCTTCCAGCACCGCTTCGGCTCGGGCTCCCGGCATGTCCGGGAGCTGCTGGCCGGGCAGGCGATGGGCCGGGCGCTGGTGGCCCACTGCCAGACCACCTGGTACCGGGACACGGCGTACTACTCCGTTCCCTGGCGGGGTAGTTGGGGCAGCGAGGGGGGCGGCCCGTCGATGGGGCACGGCATCCATCAGATGGACCTGCTGCTGGATCTGCTCGGCCCGTGGACGGAGATCCGCGCGATGGCGGGGCGGCTGGTGCACGACGTCGAGACGGAGGACGTCTCCACCGCGCTCGTCCGTTTCGAGAACGGCGCGATGGCGACCGTCGTGAACAGCGTCCTCAGCCCGGACGAGGTCAGCCGGATCCGGATCGACTGTGAGCACGCGACGATCGAGCTGACCCATCTGTACGGGCATCGCAACGCCGACTGGCGAATCACTCCGGCGCCTGGCGTCACTTCCGAACAGGCTGCCGCCTGGAGCGACTTCGGGCCCGATGTGCCCAGCTCGCACGAGGCGCAGCTGCGCGGGCTGCTGGACGATCTGAGGGCCGGACGCCGGCCGCGCAGCAGCGGCGCCGACGGCCGCAAGAGCCTCGAACTGGTGGCCGCTCTCTACAAGGCGGCCTTCACCGGGGCGACCGTGCGGGCGGGCGAGATCCGCCCCGGGGATCCTTACTACTCCGCGCTGCACGGGGATGCTCCCGGCTGGGCGCCGGAGCCCCTGGCGAAGGCTGTGGAGGCCACGGCATGACCTGTTCCCTGGAGCTGACCCATCGGCACGGCCACCACATAGCGGTGACCGTCGCGGGCAGTGGCGTCGAGCTGCTGCGGTACGTGTACCGGGCCGAGGACCCCTGGGAGGCGCCGAAGCCGTACATCCACCCCTTGCGCACGCTGTCCGGCCGGGTGGTGACCGACTACCGCCCCAACGACCACCGCTGGCACAAGGGTCTGCAGATGACCGCCTCGCACCTGTCGGGCCAGAATCTGTGGGGCGGCAACAGCTATGTGCACGGCGAGGGGTATCTGGCCCTGCCGGAGCGTGTCGGTTCCATGGCGCACGCCGGGTTCGACGAGGTGTCGGTGCGCGCGGACCGGGTCCGGCTGGCCGAGCGGCTGACCTGGCATCCGCACAGCGGTGAGCTCTGGGCGGACGAGACGCGCGGCGTCGAGGTGCACGACATCGACACGGGGAGCGGGAGCTGGGCGCTGACCTGGTCGTCCGCGATCACCAACCGGCGCGAGGAGCCGCTGCGCTTCGGCAGCCCGACGACGCACGGCCGGGAGGGCGCGGGGTACACGGGCCTGTTCTGGCGTGGTCCGCGCGCCTTCCGTGACGGACGGATCCTGTCCCCGGGCGGTGAGGGCCCGGGGCTGATGGGGCAGCAGGCGCCCTGGCTGGCGTACAGCGGGGAGCACGACGGGGCCGACGGGCACGCCACGCTCGTCTTCGTCCACTCCCCCGGGAACGACCACACCGGCGCGGGCGGCGCGCACCCGGCGCACTGGTTCGTCCGCAGCTCCCCCTTCGCGGCCGTCGCCCCGTCGTTCGCCTTCCACGAGGAGCTGGTCCTGGCCCCCGGCGCGACCCTGACCCGCCGCTACCGGGTGCTGGTCGCGGACGGCGCCTGGGACCGCGAGCGGATCGCCTCACGGGTCGCCGGGCTTCCCTGGTAGGGGGCCCCTCGCGCACCGCGGGCCCCGGCAGGGCCCGCGGTGCGCGCACGGCAGTCCGGGCTACTTCGCCCCGGACGCGGTGAGGACGAAGACGGGGATCTCACGGTCGGTCTTGGTCTGGTAGTCCGCGTAGTCGGGGAACGCCTCGACGGCGCGGTCCCACCACGCGGCCTTCTCCTCGCCGGTGACCTCGCGGGCGGTCATGTCCTGGCGCACGGTGCCGTCGCGCAGTTCCACGTGGGGGTCGGCCTGCACGTTGTAGTACCAGACGGGGTGCTTGGGGGCGCCGCCGAGGGAGGCGACCACGGCGTACTCGCCGTCGTGCTCGACCCGCATGAGGGGGGTCTTGCGGAGCTTGCCGCTCTTGGCGCCGCGCGTCGTCAGGAGGACGACGGGCATTCCGCGCATCGTGGTCCCCTCGGTGCCTCCGGAGCTCTCGATGAGCTCGACCTGCTCACGGACCCAGGTCGTCGGGCTCGGCTCGTACTCGCCCTCGATCGGCATTCCACTGTCCTCTCGTCGGAGTCCTGCGTCGTGGGTCCATCATGACGCCCTCGGGGGCCGGGGGTGTGCAGGAACACCGTCGGGCCGGCGGCCCGCGGCTCGTGCGTGTGATGCTCTCCGGCCGCCCCGTCTCACCATCCGGGAGGCGATGAGCCGCTCGGGGCGGTCCCTGCTCACAGAAACCGGACCTCTTCAGGTAATTACGTCCCAATATTTCCGGAATATGCACTCGCCCCGCTCCAGGGACACTCCGGCGCAGGGCATACCGTGGGGGCAGCGGAGTAAGCCAAGCCTTACTCCGCTGCACTCTGCCCGTGCTCGTCCGCCCAAAGGAACAACCTCCATGACACGCCCCGTCCGCGTCGCCATCGTCGGAGCCGGTCCCGCCGGAATCTACGCAGCGGACGCGCTGCTCAAATCCGAGGTCGCACAGGACCCGGGTGTATCGATCGACCTGTTCGAGCGCATGCCCGCGCCCTTCGGCCTGATCCGGTACGGGGTGGCCCCGGACCACCCGCGCATCAAGGGCATCGTCAAGGCGCTGCACCAGGTCCTGGACAAGCCGCAGCTGCGGCTGTTCGGCAACGTCGACTACCCGAACGACATCGGCCTGGACGACCTGCGGTCCTTCTACGACGCCGTGATCTTCTCCACCGGCGCCGACGCCGACCGCGCCCTCGACATACCGGGCATCGAGCTCGACGGTTCCTACGGCGCGGCCGACTTCGTCGCCTGGTACGACGGCCACCCCGAGGTGCCGCGCACCTGGCCCCTGGAGGCCGAGAAGGTCGCCGTGCTCGGCGTGGGCAACGTGGCCCTGGACGTGGCGCGCATCCTGGCCAAGACGGCGGACGAGCTGCTCCCGACCGAGATCCCGGCGAACGTGTACGACGGCATCAAGGCGAACAAGGCGCTCGAGGTGCACGTCTTCGGGCGGCGCGGTCCGGCCCAGGCCAAGTTCAGCCCGATGGAGCTGCGCGAGCTCGACCACTCGCCGAACATCGAGGTCATCGTCAACCCCGAGGACATCGACTACGACGACGGCTCGATCGCGACCCGGCGGGAGAACAAGCAGGCCAACATGGTCGCCTCCACGCTGGAGAACTGGGCGATCCGGGACGTGGGCGAGCGCCCGCACAAGCTCTTCCTGCACTTCTTCGAGTCCCCGGTCGAGGTCGTCGGCGAGGACGGCCGCGTCGCCGGTCTGCGCACCGAGCGGACCGAGCTGGACGGCACGGGCAACGTCAAGGGCACGGGCCGTTTCACGGACTGGGACGTGCAGAGCGTCTACCGGGCGGTCGGCTACTACTCGGAGGAGCTTCCGAAGCTCCCCTTCGACGTGGCCTCCGGCACGGTCCCGCACGCCGCCGGCCGTGTCCTGACCGGTGGGGAGCCGATGGAGTCGGTGTACGTCACCGGCTGGATCAAGCGCGGTCCGATCGGCCTGATCGGCCACACCAAGGGTGACGCCAACGAGACGGTGGCCTGCCTGCTGGAGGACCATGCCGCAGGACGGCTGCCCGAGCCCGCGCAGCCCGGTCCGGATGCCGTCGTCGACTTCCTGGAGCAGCGCGGAGTCCGGTACACCACCCGTGAGGGCTGGCACCGCCTGGACGCCCACGAGCAGGCGCTCGGGGCGGAGCAGGGCCGGGAGCGGATCAAGGTCGTCGACCGTGCGGCCATGCTGGAGGCGTCCGGCGCCTGACCGCAGGCCGTGAGCGCCCCCGGAGCCCTTTCCGACCGACGAGGGTTCCGGGGGCGTCGCGCTGTCCTGGCCCTTCCCCCGGTCAGTTCCTGTCCCGCCCGCTCCGCCCCGTACCTCCGGGACCGCCACCGGCACCCCCGGTTCCGGCCGCCGGTCGGGGCGGGCGTCCTGGAGCCCCCGCCCGGCTCCTCGGGTCGTGCGGCAGCGGCTGCCCGGGGGCGGGGTGGGCGGGGACAGGACCTGGCAGCGGGAGGACCTCTTGGAACGGCACGGACGCGTTCTCGCGTTACTCGATTCCGCCGGCACGTTCTTCGGGCCGGAGCGGCTCGCCTTCCCCGGCGCCGGCGAAGTGACTGGGAACGTGCGACCTCCCTCGATCCCGGCGCACGGGGACCGGACGGGGCGTGGTGGCGTGACCGGGGCCGGATCCGGGGGTATCTGGCGGACCGGCGCGGTGCGTGGGAGGCCGACGACGAGAAGTCGGGGCAGGGGCACCGCCGCCGCCGCTCGCGACTACGCGGCGTACCTCGACGGTGGACTGGCCGCGCACCTCCGCGTCTGTCTGTTCCGGCTCGACGAGCGGCGCCCTCCGACGCCGACGGACCGACTGCCGGAGCTGTAGCCGGCCGGGGCGGCGGGTTCTGCGGGTATGCCCGGAGCCTTAGACTCGGCCAATGGCGAAGTATTTCGATGTACACCCCGAAAATCCTCAGCGCCGCACCATCAGCAATGTGGCCGACAGCATCAGGTCCGGTGCGCTGGTCGCGTACCCGACGGACTCCTGCTACGCGTTGGGCTGCCAGTTGGGCAGCCGCGACGGCATCGGGCGGATCCGGTCGATCCGGAATCTCGACGACCGCCACCACTTCACCCTGGTGTGCCAGAACTTCGCACAGCTGGGACAGTTCGTGCAGGTCGACAACGACGTGTTCCGCAGCATCAAGGCGGCGACGCCCGGTAGTTACACCTTCATCCTCCCGGCCACGCGGGAGGTGCCGCGGCAGTTGCAGCACCCGAAGAAGAAGACCGTCGGTGTCCGGATCCCCGATCATGCCGTCACCCAGGCGCTTCTCGCCGAGCTCGGCGAGCCGTTGCTGTCCAGCACGCTGCTCCTGCCCGACGAGGCGGAGCCGATGACGCAGGGCTGGGAGATCAAGGAGCGCCTCGACCACGTGGTGGACGTCGTGCTGGACTCGGGCGACTGCGGCACCGAGCCGACCACGGTCATCGACTTCTCCAGCGGCGAGCTGGAGATCGTGCGCCACGGGGCGGGGGACGTCTCCCGGTTCGAGTAGTACGCGGCACGCTCGCTCGGTACGCGGCGTGCCCACTCCGCGTTTCGAAGGGTCGCGCCGAGATGCCTCATGCCTCGGAGGCTGGTTCGGTGGAGGGGTCCGCTCCGTACGGCTCCGAGGAGTGATCATGAGCGAGTCAGAGGACGTCCACGGTCGCGCACGGCAGATGCGCGCCGAGGCGAAGGATCTCGAGAAGGCTGCCGAACGGGCCACCGATCCTGAGGAACGCCGCCGCCTGAAGGACCGGGCTCACCGGCTGGAATCGGAGAGTGTGCAGGTCAGTGGTATGGCGAGCGGGGACATCTACCCCATGGAGTAGCGGGCCGGACGCCGGCCGAGGCGGTCCGTGCGGGGGGCTGCGCCCCTTCGGGTCAGCTCGCCGCCTCCCTCAGGCCACAGCAGCCTCGTCCGGTGCCCGTCGCAGGCCGGCGATCCGGGCGAGCCGTTGCATGGAGTCCACCAGTGCCTCCCGGTCGTACGTGCTCGTGGTGACCAGCACCTCGTCCGCTCCGGTCTCCTTGACGACCCTGTCGAGTTCGTCGGCCACCCTGTCCTCGGTGCCCGCGAGGTGGCCGCGCAGTCCGCGCTCGAACAGCTCCCGCTCCTTGGCTGTCATGGCCAGGTCCTCGATCCGCTCGGCCGGTGCCAGCGGCGGGAAGCTGCCGTGGCTGCGCGCGTGCGCCATGGACCAGGCTTCGGGGACCAGGAGCCGTCGGGCGGCCTCCTCGGTGTCCGCGACCGCGACCGTGCCCGCCACGATCACGTACGGCTCCCGGGCCCAGACCGAGGGCCGGAATCCGCCGCGGTAGCCCTCGACGGCACGGACCAGCTTTTCGCGCCCGCGTAGATCACCGACGACCAGCGGCAGTCCGGCCGCCGCCGCGATGACGGCACCTTCACCGGTCGCGAGGACGTACGGCGGTATGGGCAGCCCCTCCGCGGGCCTCGCGTGCACCTGGGGATGGGCCTGCTGGGTGCCGTCGAGCCAGCCGAGGAGTTCAGAGAGCTGCGCGGCGAAGGCGTCGGCGTCCTCCCTGTCGCGGCCCAGCGCCCTGCGGATCCCGTCGGTGAAGCCGACCGAGCGTCCCAGCCCCATGTCGATCCGGCCGGGGAACAGGGAGGCGAGCACACCGAACTGTTCGGCGACGACGAACGGCTGGTGATTGGGGAGCATCACCCCGCCCGTCCCGACGCGGATCGTGGAGGTCGCCGCGGCGACGGCCGCCGCGAGGACGGTCGGCGCCGATCCCGCGACACCGGGCACGCTGTGGTGCTCGGACACCCAGAAGCGGTGATAACCGAGCGCCTCGGCCGTACCGGCCAGCCCGACGGTGTCCCGCAGCGCCTGCGGACCGTCGTGTCCCTCCCTGGTGCGGGAGCGGTCGAGGAAGGAGAACCGGGTCGATGCGATGGCAGAGCTCACGCCTGTTCAACGTCCCGGGGCCGCTGTGATTCCCGGGACCGCCGTGCGTTCCGGTGAACGGTGCGGGCGGCGGGCTGCGGGCCCGGCGCGGGTACGCCGGGCCGGGCACGCGCCCGCCCCCCCGTACCCGGCGCTCCCCCGCTCGCCCCCGGTTCGGCCTCAGGCCGCGTGCTGGTGCGACGAGTACGTCAGGTAGCCCGCATCACCGCCCTGGTAGTAGGTGGCCTCGTCGGCGGGCGCTATCGGAAGGGACCTGCGCAGTCGCTCGACCAGGTCGGGGTTGGCGATGAAAGCGCGGCCGAAGCTGATCAGGTCGGCACCCAGCCCGAGCCAGTGGTCGGCGTCGTCCCGGCCGGTCTGCTTCGGGCCCATCGGCTGTACGGGGTTCATGACGAGGGTTCCCGGCCATGCCCGGCGCAGGGCGACCAGGGTCTCCTCGTCCACGGTCGCTTCGAGGTGCACGTACGCCACTTCGAGGCGGGCCAACTCGGTGAGCAGCTCGGTGTAGAGCTCGCGGACGTCCGTCTCCCGGACCCCCCAGAACGTGGCGGCCGGCGAGAGCCGGATGCCGGTCCTGGCCCCGCCGACGGCTTCGACCGTCGCGGCGACCGCCTCGACGGCGAACCGGATCCGGTTCGCGACCGGGCCGCCGTAACGGTCCGTGCGCAGGTTGGCGTTGGAGGCGAGGAACTGCGCGATCAGATAGCCGTTGGCACCGTGCAGTTCCACCCCGTCGAAGCCCGCGTCGACGGCTCGGCGGGCGGCCCGGGCGTACGACTGTGCGTGCTCGGCCACTTCGGCGGTCTCCAGGGCGCGCGGTACGGGGGCGGGCTGCGGTCCCGTGGGGGTGAACACGTCGCCGACGGCGGCCACGGCCGAGGGGCCGATCGGCTGCACGCCGGTGGTGTCGGGGTGCGACACCCGGCCGCCGTGCATGATCTGGGCGAAGATCCGGCCGCCGTTGGCGTGGACGGCCGCGGTCACGGGCTGCCACGAGGCGACCTGCTCGTCGGTGTGCAGGCCCGGTGTGCCGGGGCTGGACTGTCCGATCAGGCTCGGCTGCACCCCCTCGCTGACGATCAGTCCGGCCGTGGCCCGCTGGGCGTAGTAGGCCGCCATCGAGGGCGTCGCCAGACCGTCGGCGGCGGCCCGGATCCGGCTCATCGGGGCCATGACCACCCGGTTGGGCAGGGTCAGGCCGCCGAGCCGGTGGCTGGTGAAGAGGCTTGTCACGTAAGGACTCCTTCGCGGATCACCGTGCCCGGATCCGGGCACAGCAGTACGCTAAAACCTCACACTGATGTCAGAGGCAAGCCCTGTGGCGCAGGACACACCCAGGAGGATTCCGTGCGGATCGGGGAGCTCGCGTCACGGGCCGGAGTCAGCATCCGCTCCGTGCGCTACTACGAGGAGCAGGGTCTGCTCAGCAGCACCCGCAGTCCCAGCGGGCAGCGACACTACACGGGCGAGTCGGTCGAGCGGGTCGCACTCATCCAACGGCTGTACGCCGCAGGCCTGTCCAGCCGCACCGTCTGGGAACTGCTGCCCTGCGTCGACAAGCCCAGCGAGGAGAACTCCGACGCGGCGTTGGAGCGGATGGCGCAGGAGCGCGACCGGCTCTCCCGGCACATCGCCGACCTCGTGGAGACCAGGGAGGCGCTCGACCGCCTGGTGGCCACGGCTCGCGCGCATCGCGAGAGGTTGACGGCCGTGACCGGCTGACGGCCCGTACGACAGCATGCCCCGGCCGTCGGACGGGGTGTGCCGATCACGGTCGGGTGGGCTGGATCCGCTGCGAGAGGTTGCCGGGATCCGCCGTGCGGGCGTCCAGATCCAGGTCGACACCGCGCAGCACGCTGTGGCGCCGGTAGGAATGGTGCACATCTCTGACTTCCATCGTGCTGCTCCGTCGGGAACGGGTCGTTACGGAGGGTCGTGAGCCGCGGGTCATGCTCCGTGGGTCGAGGGTCGTGGGCCGTTCGGGGCTCACTCCGGCGCGTGGGCCCCGGCCAAGGCGTCCACCGCCTCTTCCCACAGGGCCGGCAGCCGATCCGCGAGGGGAAGGGCTCGGTCGGTGAGGAACGAGACCTCGGCCCAGGTCCCGAAGAACGACAGGCCGACCGCGAAGAAGTGACCGGGGAGGAGCAGGGGAAGCAGGGCTGAGCCCGTCACCTGGGTGGCACCCAGGCTGCCCTCCTCGGCCAGTGGCATGGACGTGGCCATGATGTTGGTGACGCGCGGCGAGATCACCCTGCGCATGTACCACTCGGTCGGAGCGTCGGGCATGAATCGGACCATGTCCTGGATCGCCTGCCGCCACCGCTCGCTCCGCAGCTTCACGGTCGCCGCCCTGACCCGTTCCAGGCGCCGCAGGGGTGAGCCGTCGCCCGGGGTGTCCCCGGGGCCGACGGGATGCACGGGCAGTTCCATGGGCATGGCGAAGCAGCGGTTGCCCCACGTCTGTTCCTCGTCGTGGCGGCGTCCGTCGACGGGAAGCAGCGCCGACACCCGCGGCAGCGGAATGCCGGACTCGGCCGACCAGGCCGCCAACATCCCCGAGAGCGCGGCGAGATGGACGTCGTGGGCCGATCCGCCGTGCGCCGTACCGACCCGCCGGAGGGTCGCCAGTGGTACGCGGCCCCGCAGCAGTTGTCGGTCGCCGACCGGCACGAAGGGCGCGGCCGACGCGCGGGCGCGGACGGCGAACGCGTCGTACCCGAACCTCACCGCCAGGCCGAGCGCCCTGCCCACCCTCCCCGGAAGTTCGGCACGTCGGCCCGCCCGGGGCACGGGACGGGCGGACGGCTCCCCTCCGCCGAGCAGGGAACGGAAGGCGAGCGCCGCGGCGGAACCGTCCTGGCAGGCGTGGTCGAACCGGTAGCACACGGCGTACGCGTCGGGGGTGTGGCCGTGGACGAGCCAGATCCCCCAGCGTGTGCCCGGCGTGAACGGCGCGTTGAGGGCCGTGTCCATGGCGGACTCCCATCCGCCCGGGCCGTCCGCGACCGTTTCGTGGACATGGCGGTCGATGGAGTGGTCCGCGTCGGGTCGCCACGTGGAGCGTCGCGTCCTGCCGTCCACCCGGCTGGCGAACATGGGTAGTCGGTCCATGCGCATACCGACGTACGCGCGGAAGTCCGCGAACTCCGGTGGCCGGCCGCTCAGATACGCGACACCCCCGGTGTCCCAGCGGACGTCGGGATGCGTCCGTTCCAGGCTGAGGAACGCGCGGTCGATGGAGTGAGTGCGGTGGCATGCACTCGGAACGGACGGGACGGACACGGTCATTGAGGGCTCCAGTTCGCACCGGCGGACGGCCGGGAGGACCTGCCGGGGCCGGCCCGGCCGGGAAGCCGGCCCGTCAGCGCGTCCCGTCCACCGCGACGGCTCGTATCGCCTCGGTTTATACCGGGGTACAAAATCCCCGGAACCCCACCCGGCGCGCACCGGACACCGGGCCCGTCGCTTCGCGCGGACGGTCGTGCCATGTCCCGCCTGCCGGTCGCGGCACCGTGCCGCCGGAACCGGTTCCCGTACGCCGTCCGCAAGATCACCCGGAATGATGACGGGCACGGGCGACGGGAAGCGGTCGGGGCCTCCCCTCGTGCCCGCGCCCCCGAACTGTGGCTCCGGCCAGGGCACCACATGTGCCGCCCGTCCCTCCCGCCCCGGGCCCGGGGGCCGTTACTCCTTTCAGGTGAGCCGGCTGGACGATCACTCCACCGTTCCCTCACTATCGGTCACTGTTCCTCATGCACCGGTAGCCGCCGGTGCCGGATCGCACCGGCGGAGCGACGGGCCGTGCCCCGCTCCCACCGGTGACGGCAGCAGGCCGCCCCGGATCAGCGTGTGCGGTCGCATCCCTCTCGAAGCCCTTGGAGTCATGGTCGTGCACGTCGCCCTCACCGGCGCCACCGGGTTTCTCGGCCTCCGTCTCCTGCGTCATCTGCTCTGCTCCCAGGGGTCGTTGACGGTCCTGGCCCATGCGCGGTCCGGTGACGCCCTGACGCGCATCACCCGGTTCCTGGAGCTGTCCGGGGCTCCGGACACGCTGCTCGCGGAGCTGCCCGGCAGGCTACGGATCGTGGAGACCGATCTGGAACGACCACGGCTGGGACTGTCCCCGTCCGGTTTCCAGGAGCTGGCCGACGGTCTCGACGCGATCTGGCACAGCGCGGGCAGCATCAATCTGGAGGACGGCCTCGCACCGCTGCGCCGGGTCAACGTCGACGGCACACGGCACGTGCTCGAACTGGCCGCCGCCGGAGGCAGGAAGCCCGTGGTCCACCACGTGAGCACCGCCTTCGTGGCCGGGGCACGGCGCGAAGGGGTGGCGTACGAGGACGAGCTGGACGACTCGCACGGCTTCGAGAACGCCTACGAGCGCTCCAAGTACGAGGCGGAGGTGCTGATCCACGCCTGGTCGCGGGCGCACGGCCGTCCTGTCGTCGTGCTGCGTCCGAGCATCCTGGTCACGGACCTGCCGCCGCACCCCGATCTGCCCCCGCACCCCCTCCAGGTCGTCGAGAAGATCCTGCGGGACTCGCTGATCACGGTCGACGGCACCGGACTCCCGGCCCCGCGCCGTCCGGTGATGCGGCTGGTCGGGCATCCGCACGGCCACCTCAACCTGCTGCCGGTGGAGGACGCGGCCGCCGTCATGGTGCGGCTGGCCGATCGGCCGCCCTCCGGAGGGATCGACACGTACAACGTCGTCCACTGCCACGACGTCCCGGTCTCGACCGTCGTGGCGCTCCTGGAACGCCTCGCTCCCCTGACTTTCGACGTGGTGGCCGGCAAGCCCGACGACGCGTCCCCGCTGGAGTCCCTGCTGGACTTCTACCCGGGCTTCACGGCCTATCTGAGTCACCGTCGCCGCTTCGACGACACCCGTGTCAGGACCCTGTTCGGGTCGTCGGCGGCCGAGCGCCGGGTGGACCTGGACTACCTGTGGTCCGGGCTGGGCCCGAGGCAGCCGGCGGCGGGCCGACCGGCACGCACGGGCGCCGTCCCGTCCCGCACCCCGCCGGCCATCGCACACCCGTGACCATGTCCGCGCCCCGGTAAGCCTGTCCCGTCCCGCAGACGCCCTTCTCCGCTGGAGTCCGCTCTTGTCCGTCCTCACCGGTTCCGACCCCGGCGTAAGCCACCCGCCGGTCTTCTCCCCCGACGGGATCACCGCCTGTGCCCGGCGCATCCGGGAACAGGTGCACATCGTCACCGGGCCGACCGGCCGTGACCTGGGTCTGGCCGTCGGTACCCCGCCCACCGGCGCGACGCCGCTCGGGACGCTGCCCCCGCTGTATCCCGAGTGGCTCGGCGGACGCGCGTTCTGCGAGGCGCACGGCGTCCGCTTCCCTTACGTGGCGGGCGAGATGGCGAACGGCATCTCCACCACCCGGATGGTGACCGCGATGGCACGGGCGGAGATGCTCGGGTTCTTCGGCGCGGGCGGCCTCGGGTACGACGACGTCGAGCGGGCCGTGCGCGTGCTGGCCGGGGAACTGGCCGACCGCCCGAACTGGGGGGTCAACCTCATCCATTCACCGGCCGAACCCGCGCTGGAGTTCCGGGTCGCCGAGCTGCTGCTGCGGCACGCCGTCCCGAGGATCTCGGTCTCGGCGTTCATGGAGCTGACCCCGGCCGTCGTCCTGTGCGCGGCCCGGGGGCTGCACCGGGACGTCGGCGGACGGATCGTCCGGGGCACCCGGCTGCTCGCCAAGGTCTCCCGCCCGGAGGTGGCCGAGAGGTTCCTGTCGCCCGCGCCTTCGGACCTGCTGCGCCGACTCGTCGAACAGGGCGCGCTGACGGCACAGGAGGCCGACCTGGCCGCGCGGGTCCCGGTGGCCGAGGACATCACCGTGGAGGCCGACAGCGGCGGACACACCGACAACCGCCCGCTCGCCGCGCTGCTGCCCCGGATCGTCCTCCTGCGGGACGAACTCACCCGGAGGTTCGGCTACTCCCGGCCGGTCAGGATCGGCGCGGCGGGCGGTCTGGGCACGCCGAGCGCGGTGGCCGCCGCGTTCGCGCTCGGGGCGGCATACGTGGTCACGGGGTCGGTGAACCAGACCGCCACCGAGGCGGGCCTGTCCGACGAGGCCAAGGAAATGCTCTCCGACGCCGACATCGCCGATGTGACCATGGCTCCGGCGGCCGACATGTTCGAGCTGGGCGTCACCCTGCAGGTGCTCGCCCGGGGCACGATGTTCGCCCGGCGGGCCGCCCGGCTCCACGCCGCCTACCAGAGCCACTCCTCGCTGGAGGAGATCCCCGGGCCGTTGCGCGCCAGGATCGAACAGGACGTCCTGCGCGCCCCGTTCGACGACATCTGGCAGCGCACCCGGGAGTTCTGGCAGCAGCGGGACCCGTCGGAGATCGTGCGCGCGGAGGCCGACCCCAGACACCGTATGGCGCTGGTCTTCCGCTGGTACCTCGGGAACTCCAGCCGGTGGGCGATCACCGGGGAGTCGGCCCGGCGCACGGACTTCCAGATCTGGTGCGGCCCGGCGATGGGCGCGTTCAACCGGTGGACGGCTGGCACCTTCCTCGCCGGGGCGGCGAACCGGTCGGTCGTGCAGATCGCGCTCAACCTCCTCGAAGGCGCCGCCGTGCTGACCCGCGCCCATCAGCTGCGCACCTACGGCGTTCCCCTGCCGGCTTCCGCCTTCGCCTACGCGCCGCGCAGGCTCGCATGACCGGGACCGGCGCCCAGGAGGCGTCGGCAGCAGCCGTTCGACCACAAGGAGAGCCCGTGTCCGGTACCCGCCCTCAGGTGCCCGTCGCCGTGGTCGGAGTCGGCGCGCTGGTGCCCGGCGCGACGGACGCCGCAGGCTACTGGCGGACGGTGATCGGCGGCCGGGACCTGATCACCGAGGTCCCCGCGTCCCGCTGGCTCGTCGAGGACCACTACGATCCCGACCCGGCCGCCCCCGACAAGACGTACGCCCGCAAGGGGGCGTTCCTGCCGGAGGTCGACTTCGACCCGCTGGCCTACGGTCTGCCGCCCACCAGCCTTCCGGCCACGGACACCGCCCAGCTGCTCGCGCTGATGGTCGCGGACCAGGTCCTCGCGGACGCCGGCGGCCTGTCGCGTGTGGACCGGGACCGGGTCGGTGTCGTCCTCGGGGCCGCCGCCCTGGAACTGCTGTCCCACATGAACGAGCGCAGCCGGCGGCCGGTGTGGCTCAAGGCGATGCGGGAGAGCGGACTCGCCGAGGCCGAGGCGCAGGCCGTGTGCGACCGGATCACGGACCACTACGCGCCGTGGCAGGAGTCGACCTTCCCCGGGCTGCTCGGCAATGTGATCGCGGGCCGGATCGCCAACCGTTTCGATCTGCACGGCACCAACCACACGACCGACGCGGCCTGTGCCAGCTCTCTGGCGGCGCTGTCGACGGCGGTCGGCGAACTGGCGCTCGGCCGGTCCGACCTGGTGATCAGCGGTGGCGTCGACACCGCGAACGACATCGGCATGTTCATGTGCTTCTCCAAGACGCCCGCGCTGTCCCCCAGCGGTGACTGCCGGCCGTTCTCCGAGGCGGCGGACGGCACCATGCTCGGCGAGGCCGTCGTCATGTACGCGCTCAAACGGCTGTCCGACGCGGAACGGGACGGCGACCGGATCCACGCGGTGATCCGCGGGATCGGCACCTCCTCGGACGGCAGGAGCACGGCGATCTACGCGCCCCTGCCCGACGGCCAGGCGCGGGCGCTGCGGCGTGCGTACGAGGAGGCGGGCTACGGTCCTGACACGGTCGAGCTGGTCGAGGCGCACGGTACGGGAACCAAGGCCGGGGACACCGCCGAACTGACCGCGCTGAGTGCGGTGTTCGGCGAGTCAGGGCGCACGGAACGGCAGTGGTGCGCGATCGGCTCGGTCAAGTCGCAGATCGGCCACACCAAATGCGCGGCGGGTGCGGCGGGACTGCTCAAGGCGGTCATGGCCCTGCACCACAAGGTGCTGCCGCCGACCATCAAGGTGGACCGGCCCACCCCGGCGACGACCGTCCCGGACAGCCCGTTCTACGTCAACACCGAGGCCCGTCCGTGGGTGCGGCCGTCCGGTCACCCCCGCAGGGCGTCGGTGTCGAGCTTCGGCTTCGGGGGCAGCAACTTCCACGTCACGCTGGAGGAGTACGTCCCGTCGGACTCACCCGGCCGTGCGGCCTGGCGGCACCGTTCCGCTCCGACCGAACTCGTCCTGTTCGGCGCCGCTTCGGCGTCCGCCCTGTCGGGGGCGGCGATCGACGACCGGCCGCTTGCCGAGATCGCGCGGGAGAGCCACCGTACGTTCTCGCCCACCGACCGGGTGCGGCTGGCGGTCGTCGCCACCGGCACCGAGGATCTGCGGGAGAAGTTCGCACAGGCGACCGCGCTGATCCGGGAGCGGCCGGACACGGCGTTCTCCACACCGTCCGGTGTCCAGTACGCCACCGCGGCCACCTCACCCGGCCGGATCGGCTTCCTCTTCCCGGGCCAGGGGGCGCAGTACGTCGGCATGGGCGCCGATCTGGCCATGCTGTCCCCGGCCGCCCAGGACACCTGGGACCGGCTGGGCGGTGCCGGGTTCGACGGCCGCCCCCTGCACCGGGTGGTGTTTCCACCGCCGGCCTTCACCGACGAGGAGCGCGCGGCCCAGGGCGCACAACTGACCGCCACGGAGTGGGCGCAGCCCGCCCTCGCCGTGCACAGTCTCGCCCTGCTGGAAGTGCTGCGGGGGCTCGGGCTGCGGCCGGACTGCGTGGCGGGCCACAGCTTCGGCGAGCTGGTGGCCCTGCACTGCGCCGGGTCTCTGGACGCCGAGTCCCTGGTCGGTCTGGCCCGCAGGCGCGGTGAGCTGATGCGGGACGCGGCCGTCGCGCCGGGCGCGATGCTGGCGGTCGGCGCGGACCGTGACCGGGTGGCGGCCGTCCTGGCCGCCGGCGGGTTCACCGACGTCTGGCCGGCAAACCACAACTCGCCCCAGCAGGTGGTGCTTTCCGGGACCACGGAGGCGATCGAGGCCGTGGAGAGGACATGCGCCGCCGAGGGCGTCCCCACCCGGCGGCTGAACGCGTCGGCCGCCTTCCACAGTCCGCTGGTCGCCTCGGCCGGTGAACCGCTCTCCGCGTTCCTGCGGGACCTCGCGATCGCGGGGCCGGGGATCGAGGTCTACGGCAACGCGGACGCGGCACCGTATCCGTCGGAGCCCGACGAGGTGCGCGAAAGGATCGCCGGCCACCTGGCCTCGCCGGTGCTCTTCCACGACCAGATCGAGGCGATGTACGCGGCGGGGGTGCGGACCTTCGTCGAGGTCGGCGCGGGCGCCACGCTGAGCGGCCTGGTCGGTCAGATCCTCGGCGACCGCGAGCACGCGGCCGTCCCCCTGGACCGGCCCGGCCGGTCCGGAGTCAGCAGCCTTCACACCGCGCTCGGCCGCCTGGCCGTACGCGGTGTCCCGCTCGATCACGACCACCTCTGGGCGCCCTACACGCCGCCCGGAACAGCAGCGAAGGAGCGCAAGCCCAGGATGACCGTGAAGATCAGCGGTGCCAACTACGGTCAGCCCTACCCGCCGGCAGGCGGGGCCGCCGCGCTGCCCGCACCGAATCCGCCGGCTCCCGAGCCTGTGCCGACACCGGCACCCGCACCCGCACCCGTGTCCGAACTCCCGTCGGGTTCCGACTGGTACGCCATGGTCGAGAGTGTGCAGCGGCAGACGGCGGAGGCCCACGCTGCCTGTCAGCGCATGCTGATCGACAGTCATATGGCGTTCCTGAGGATGACGGAGGCGACGTTCGCCGCGATGCTGGGATCGCCCGGCATTCCTGGCGCGCTCGGTGCGGCCGTCTCCGGACCGCCGCTCACGGCAGCTGCGCCTCAGCCTCAGCGGGTGCCATCCGCACGGACACAAACGCCCGCCCCGCAGCCGGTGACAGTCCTGCCCGCCGCACCGGCCACCGTCATGGCACCCCCGCCGGTCCTCGCCCCCGTACCGCTCCGCACCGTGCCGGACACCCCGGGCGTCGCGCCTGTGGTGACGGTCGCCGAGCCCGCGGACCGGTCACCGCGGGAGATTCCCCCACCCGAGCTCGAGGAGCTACTGCTCTCGGTGGTGGCTCGGCTCACCGGTTACCCCGTGGCCATGCTCGACGCGAACATGGAGCTGGAGGCGGATCTGGGAATCGACTCGATCAAGCGCGTCGAGATCCTGTCCGCCGTACGCCGGCAGGTGGGTGACGCTCCGACGGGGGACATCGCCCGCCTCGGCAAGCTCCGCACCCTGCGCGAGATCGTCGACGCGCTCACCCCGGGTTCCGGCACGGGCACTGGTACGGGCACGGGCACCGGCTCTCCTTCCCCGGAGGCCGCCGTCCCGGAGATCCCGGCCATGCGGGACGCACCTCCGCCGCGCGCCGGACTGACCAGGCTCGTGCCGCGTTCGGTGGAAGCACCCGCGTCCGGCCTGGCGATGGCGGCCCTGGGCGACGGACCGCTCGCGGTGGTGGGGGACGACTCCGAAATCGCCGTCCTCGTCGCGCGGAGGCTGGCCGCTCACGGCATCGACGCCACCGCCGCCGCCGACGTCGCCGAGGACGTGCACGGTGTGGTGCACCTCGGCGGCCTGACCGCGGCCGGCTCGCCCGACGAGGCCCGCGAGGTCCACCGGTCCGCGTTCCGTACGGCACGGGCGTTCGCCGCCCGGACGGCCGCAGGGGGCGGGCTGTTCGTCACCGTGCAGGACACCGGCGGTGACTTCGGGCTCGACGGCCGCCGTCCGGACCGTGCGTGGCTCGGCGGGATCGCCGGTCTGACCCGGACCGCGGCCAAGGAGTGGCCGGAGGCTTCGGTCAAGGCGATCGACTGCGAGACCGGCGAGCGTGACGCCGATGCGGTCGCGGAGGCGATCGTGCGCGAACTACTGCAAGGCGGACCGGAGTTGGAGGTGGGGCTTAGCGCGGACGGCACCCGTACGACGCCCCGGGTGGTGCCTGCCCCTCCGAGGCCCGGGACCCTGCGGATCACGGCCGAGTCGGTGATCGTGGCCACCGGAGGGGCGCGGGGTGTGACGGCCGCCGCGCTGCTCGACCTGGCCGGGCGCCACCGGCCGCGGATCGTCCTGCTCGGCCGGACCGGCGCCGTCGCGGAACCGCCCGGCCTGGAGTCGGCCACCGACGAGCCCGCACTCACCCGCCTGCTCGCCGAGCGCGCGGCCGGTGACGTGGGTGGCGCGTCGCCGGCCGCCGTGTCCGCACGGGCCCGGGAGATCCTGGCGGCGCGTGAGGTGCGGGCGACGCTGGCACGGCTGGAGGCCGCGGGCTCCGCCGCGCGGTACGTCCCCGTCGATGTGCGGGACGGCGACGCGCTCGCCGCCGCGCTGCGCGACGTACGGAAGGACTGGGGTCCGATCACCGGCCTCGTGCACGGCGCCGGGGTGCTGGCCGACAGGCGGATCTGCGACAAGACCGACGACCAGTTCGATCTGGTGATGTCCACCAAGGTCGACGGCCTGCGCGCGCTGCTGGCCGCGACGGCCGACGATCCGCTCGACGTGATCTGCCTGTTCTCCTCGGTGGCCGCCGTGTTCGGCAACGCGGGACAGGGTGACTACGCGATGGCCAACGAGCTGCTCAACCAGGTGGCGTCGGCCGAGCAGTCCCGCCGTCCCGGCTGCCTGGTGCGGTCCGTGGCCTGGGGTCCGTGGCACGGCGGAATGGTCACCCCGGCCCTGGCCGGGCACTTCGGCCGGTCCGGGGTCGCCCTCATCCCCCTGGAGGAGGGGGCCGCCGCCTTCACTGCCGAGCTGGACGGTGCGGCCGGCGAGCCGCGCGTCGTCATCGCGGCCGGCGACGGTGCCGCTGCCCTGGCTCCGGCCGGTGAGCCGGGTCCTGCCCAGGTGCGGATCGGGCGGAGGACCCATCCGCAGCTGTCCGATCACGAGCCGGCCGGGGTTCCCGTGCTGCCCGTGGCGATGGTCCTGAACTGGTTCGCCGGGGCGGCCGTGGCCTGGCGGCCGGGCGCCACCGGCGTGGTCCTGCGCGATCTCCGGGTGTTCAGGAAGCTCGTCCTGCCTCGGCTCGCCCACGAGGGCCACCGGCTGACCGTGCACGGCAGCCGTGGCACGGTCGGGGATTCCTCGGACCTGGACGTGGAGCTGCGGGCCGAGGACGGCGTCGCGCACTTCCGGGCCGTGCTGGCCTTCGAGTCCGCCGTCGGTTCCGGGGAACCGGATCCGGCCGCCTGGGACACCCCGGCCGGACTGACGCGGCCGGCCCGCGAGGAGGCGTACGACGGACGGGTCCTCTTCCACGGCCCCCTGTTCCGGGCGGTCCGCACCGTGCACGGGGTCTCCCGGCACGGGGCCGAGGCGACCGTCGCGGGCCTGCGCGAGCTGGACTGGCCGGGCGACCACTGGCCGCTCGACCCGGCCGCCGTGGACGGCGCGCTCCAACTCGCCCTGATCTGGGCGGAGCACGTACTCGGTGACGCGACGCTGCCGATGGCGGTCGCTGAGTGCAGGGTTCACCGGCGCGGGCCGGTGACCGGCACGCTTCGGTGCGTGGTGCGGGCACGGAAGGCGCACGAAACGGGGGCGCGGTGCGATGCCGCGCTGATCGACCCCGACGGGTCCGTACGCGTGGAACTGCGTGGCGTGGAACTCGTCCGCCGTCCCTCCTGAACCCGGGCGGACCGCCCCCGACCCGAGCAGCGGCCGACGGCCATCCGTACCGCACGCGAAGTGAGATCTGTATGGGATTCGAACCGATCGCCGTCGTCGGCCGGGGCTGTGTACTGCCCGACGCGCTCGACCCGGACACGTTCTGGGACAACATCGCCGCAGGCCGGCGAAGCCTCTCGGCGGTTCCCGACGACCGGTGGAGGCTGCCGCGCCAGTGGGCCATGGGCTCGGTGGACGACCATCTGGACCGTACGTGGACCGATGTCGGAGGCTACGTACGGGGGTTCGATTCCACCTTCGATCCGGGCGGCTTCCTGATCGGCCCGGAACAGATCCTCGGGCTGGACCCGCTCTTCCGGTGGGTCCTGCACGGCGCCCGTCAGGCGCTCACGGAGGCCGGGCGCGAAGGGCCGCTGCCGCGCGCGGGCCTCGTACTGGGCAATCTGTCCTACCCCACGGAAACGGGCTCGGCGTACGCCGAACACGTATGGCTGTCCGCGCAGCGGCCGTCCGTGCGCGATGCCCTGCTGACGGACGGGCGCCGGGCCCGGCCCGACGCGCGCAACCGCTTCTCGTCGGGGCTACCCGCCCAACTGGCGGCCCGGGCGCTCGGGCTCGGCGCGGGTGGGTGGGCGCTCGACGCCGCCTGTGCCTCGTCGCTGTACGCGATCAAGCTGGCGTGCGACCGGCTGCACGACGGCACGGCGGACCTGATGGTGGCGGGAGCGGTCAACCGGGTCGACAACCTCTATCTGCATGTGGGGTTCTGCGGACTGGGGGCGGTGAGCAGGACGGGCCGCAGCCGGCCGTTCCATCAGGACGCCGACGGGCTGATGCACGGTGAGGGCGCGGGGTTCGTCGCGTTGACGCGGTTGTCCGACGCGCTCGCCTCCGGCCTGCCCGTGCTCGGCGTGATCCGGGGTGTCGGGCTGTCCAACGACGGGCGTGGCCATGGGCTGCTCAGTCCGGCGGAGAAGGGCCAGGTGCGGGCGATGCGCCTGGCGTACGCGTCGGCGGGCATCGCGCCGGAGACCGTCTCGCTCGTGGAATGCCATGCGACGGGGACCCCGGTCGGGGATGCGGTGGAGGCGCGCGGAATGGCCCGGATCTATGCCGGCGGCGAGGATGTGCCGATCGGTTCGGCGAAGTCCAACGTGGGCCACCTGCTGGCCTCGGCGGGGGTCGCCGGGCTGCTGAAGCTGCTCGGCGCGATGCGTACGGGGATCCGTCCGGCGACGCTCGGCGCCGAGCGTCCGCTGGCCGAGCTGCGCGGCACTCCGCTGCGCGTGCTGACCGAACCGGAGCCGTGGCCGGGGCGGCGCAGGGCGGCCCTGAGTGCCTTCGGTTTCGGCGGGACCAACGCCCATCTGATCGTGGACTGCTGGGACCGCGACCAGGCGTTCGCCGTGCCCGCACCGTCGCGTCCGCGCGCGGACGCCCGGATCCCGGACCTGCCCGCGCCGCCCCCGGCCCCGGAGCCTTCCGGCCGCCCCGTCCCCGACGTGCCGGGGCGTCGGACGCCGGTGGCGATCGTCGCCCTCGGTGCCCGGGGCGGTGACGGAGCCGATACGGAGGACTTCCGCCGCGCGGTGCTCGGCGGCGAGCGGCGCGGTCCCGTCACCGGGATCGCCGTGGAGCTGGCTGATCTGTGCTTCCCGCCACTGTCCCTGGAGCACACCGTGCCCCATCAGCTGCTGGTCCTCGAAGCCGCCCGTGAGGCGGTACGGGGGGTGTCCCTGCCCCGCGAGCGGACCATGGTGGTCATCGGGACGGGGGTGGATCCCGAGGTGGCGCGGGCCGGAGCCCGGTGGCGGGTTCCGTACTGGTTGCAGCGGGCCGGGGAGGCCGACGACGCGGATTCGCTCGACCGCGCCCGGGACGCCTTCGTGTCCCCCATGACGGCGGAACGGGTGGTGGGCAGCCTGCCCAATCTCGTGGCGAGCCGGATCAGCACCCAACTCGACCTGGCGGGGCCCGGTTTCGCGGTGTCGGCGGAAGAGGCTTCCGGCCCGGTGGCGCTGGGTCTGGCCGCTCGGGCCATCAGAGCGGGGGAGGTCGATGCCGCGCTCGTCGGCGCCACGGACCTGTCGTGCGGGCTGGTCGCGCGGACCGCCCTGCGCGAACTGGGCCACGCGTCAGAGCCGGGTGACGCCGCCGTGGTCCTGGTCCTCAAACCGCTCGACGCCGCCCGCAGGGACGGCGACACGGTGGTCGCCCTGCTCGACGAGGACCCGACCGGCGTACCCGACCTGGTCGTCGGCGACGGGCCCGACGCCGTATTCGACCCGGCGTCACTCTTCGGGCGTGCCCACGCGGCCCAGGGGCTGCTGTCCGTAGCGGTCGCGGCGGTCGCGCTTCGGCACCGCGTGGTGCCGTGCGCGGACAGGCCCGCGGACCCCGGTGCGTTCCCGCGGACCGCCGCGGCTGTCGTGTCCCCGTTGGAAGGTGCCCCCGCCACGGTCCGGCTGCGGGCCGGTGACCCCCTGCCGTGGCTGCGAGGGCAGGCGCCTCGCCTGCACGTGTTCTCCGGGGGCGACCGCCGGGAGGTGCTTGCCGCGCTCGCGTCCGGGAGGGAGTCCTCGGACGGCCCGGCCAGGCTGGCGCTCGTGGTGGAGGGCGAAGGCGGGCTTGCGGTCCGTGCGGAGGCCGCGCGTCGCTGGCTGACGGAGGGCGGGATCAGGCCGGCCGACGTGTTCTACCGGGACGGGCCGGTGACGGGGTGTACCGCCTTCGTGTACACCAACGGCTCGGCCTCCTACCGGGGCATGGGCCATGAGCTGATGCTCGCGCTGCCGTCGCTCGGCGAGGCGGTCAGGGCCGACCACGGGCCCGTCGCCGCCTGGGCGCGCCCCTGTTCGGCGCCGACGGTGCTGGACCAGATCTGGGGTGCCGCCGGGCTCGCCGCCGTACACACCGAGCTCACCCGGAACATGCTCGGCCTGCGGCCGGACGCCGCCATCGGCTACTCCTCCGGCGAGTCGGCCGCCCTGGTGGCCCTGCGGGCATGGCCGGACGCCGCGGGGCTGTACGGCGCGGCCAGGGACAGCGGTCTGTTCACGACGGAGCTCACGGGCGAGCTCCGGACGGTCCGGCGCGCCTGGGAACGCCTGGGCGTACGGGGTTCCCGCTGGTCGAGCTATCTGGTGAACGCGCCCCTCGACAGGGTCCGTACGGAACTCTCGGTCGAGGTCGCCGTGCACCTGATGGCGGTGAACGCGCCGGGCCTCTGTGTCATCGGCGGCGAGTCGCGGGCGTGTGCCGCCGTCGTGGCCCGGCTCGGTGACGTCCAGGCCATCGCGATCGACTACGACATGGCCGCCCATGTACCGGAGTTGGCCGATGTCCGGGACCGGTGGCGGGAGGTGCACCACCGTCCCACCGTCGATGTGCCGGGCGTGCGGTTCTACAGCGGGGCCACCGGGCGGTCGTACCGCCCGACGCCCGAGCGTGCGGCCGAGGCACTCACGGCCCAGGGGCTGGGCACGATCGACTTCGCTGCCACGGTCGAACAGGCGTGGGCCGACGGGGTCCGGGTCTTCGTCGAGCACGGGCCGCGCGGGCTGTGCACCGGCTGGGTCAAGCGCGTGCTCGGCGACCGCGACCATGTGGCCGTCGCCCTCGACGCCCCGCAGGGCACGGCCCTGCGACAGCTGTGCCTCGCCGTGGCCGAGCTGGTCGTCGCCGGGGTGCCCGTGCGGGCCGAGGAGCTCTTCCGGAGCCTCGGGGCGGCTGCCGTGGACCGCACCGGGCGGGGGCCCACCGTCACGGTGTCCGTTCCGGCCACACCCCGTCTGCCGTCCCTCCAGGCGCCTGCCGTGATCATGCGCAGGGCTCCCGAACTGACGCCGCTGCAGGAGTGGGAGGCCGGCCTGTGCGCGGCCCCGGCGGCCGCCGAGGTCGTGGAACCGCGGGCGGAGCGGCAGCCGGAGCCGACGGACGTACGGGCTCTGGTCGTCCGGCAGACTCGCCGGGTGACCGCGCTCCATCAGGAGATCACGGCCCTGCACACCGAGACCCATCTGCGCTTCCTGCACACCTCGGCCCAGGCGGTGGCCGCACTGACGCGCACCGGGGCGGGTGGCGGGACGCGCACGGGCGGGGTTGGCGGGACGCCTCCGCTCCCCGTACGGCTGCCCGGAGCCGCAACACCTCCGCCGCACGCCGAACCCGGTGCCGCGCCCTCGCCGTCAGGCCCTCGCCAAGGTCCGCTGCCCGGACCGAAGTTCGACCGTGCCCAGCTCGAACACCTCGCCTCAGGCCGGATCTCCGCGCTGTTCGGCCCCCGGTTCGCCGCGCAGGACGCCTACGCGGTGCAGACCCGGATGCCCGAACCTCCCATGCTGCTCGCCGACCGCGTCGCCGGCATCGACGCGGAACCGGCGGCGCTCGCCGGACCCGGACAGGTGCGCACCTCCGGGACGATCTGGACCGAGACCGATGTCCGCCTCGACAGCTGGTATCTGGACCCCGCCGGCCGGATGCCGGCCGGTCTGATGATCGAGGCGGGCCAGGCCGACCTGCTGCTGATCAGCTGGCTCGGTGTCGACCTGCTCAACCGGGGCGAACGCGCCTACCGTCTGCTCGGCTGCGAGCTGACGTACCACGGCAGCCCGCCCGAGGCGGGCGACACGCTGTGCTACGAGATCCATATCGACGGCCATGCCGAACACGACGGCGTCCGGCTGTTCTTCTTCCACTACGACTGCTCCGTGAACGGCGAGCTCCGCCTGAGTGTCCGCAACGGCCAGGCCGGGTTCTTCACCCGTGCGGAACTCGCCGACAGCGCCGGGGTGCGGTGGGATCCCGCCGACTGCCCGCCGGGCGAGGGCTTTCCGCTCGATCCGCCCGCTGTGCGCTGCGAGCTGACCGGCTTCACGGCGGAGCGGGTGCGCGCGCTGTCGGAGGGGCGGCCCGCGGACTGTTTCGGGCCGGGCTGGGAGGCGACCGCCGCCCATGTCCGCTCCCCCGGCATCGACACCGGCCGGCTGCGGCTGTTGCACGAGGTGACGGAGTTCGATCCGGCCGGGGGTCCGTGGGGCCGGGGCTACCTGCGCGCCGAGACGCCTGTGTCGCCGGACGACTGGTTCTTCGCCGGGCACTTCAGGAACGACCCGTGCATGCCGGGCACCCTGATGCTCCAGGGCGGCTTCCAGGCGATGGCCTTCTATCTGGCGGCCATGGGTTTCACCGTCGGCAGGGACGGGTGGCGCTTCGAGCCCGTGGACGGCTCCTCCTGTTCGGCGGGGTGCCGTGGTCAGGCCACCCCGGAGAGCCGCCGGGTCGTGTACGAGGTGTTCGTGCGGGGCGTCTCGTCCGGGCCGCTGCCGACGCTGTACGCCGATGTCCTGGGCACGGTGGACGGGGTCAAGGCCTTCCACGGCCGGGACGTGGCGCTGCGCCTGGTGCCCGACTGGCCGCTTTCGCACTGGCGGCGGCTGGGCCCGCCCGCCGTCCGGGACAGCGGTGTTCCGGTGCCGCTCGCGGCCCTCGGCGGGCTCGACGGCCATACGGAGGACCGCCCGGTCGCCTCGGTGGGCGGATTCCCCTTCGGTTACGCCTCGTTGCTCGCGTGCGCGTGGGGCAGGCCGAGCGAGGCGTTCGGCGCCGCGTACACGCCGTTCGACGGCACGCGCAAGGTCGCCCGTCTGCCCGGCCCGCCGTACCACTTCATGAGCCGTATCGCGGAGGTGGACGGCCCGCAGGGCGGTATGCGGGAGGGCAGCGCCGTCGTCGCGGAGTACGACGTACCGGACGCGGCCTGGTACTTCGAGCAGAACGACGGCCGGACGATGCCGTTCGCCGTCCTCCTGGAGATCGCGCTGCAGCCGTGCGGCTGGCTGGCCTCCTACGTGGGCAGCGCGCTGACCACCGGCACCGACCTGCTGTTCCGCAATCTCGACGGATCGGGGACCGTCACCGGCGAGGTCACTCCCGCGACCGGGTCCGTACGCACGGACGCCAGGCTGACGCGTGTCTCCCGCAGCGGCGACATGATCATCGAGTCGTTCGACGTCACCTGTACGGCCGACGGGGAACCGCTCTTCGAACTCTCCACGGTCTTCGGGTACTTCCCGCCCTCGGCCTTCGACCACCAGGCCGGTCTGCCCGTGTCGGCGGAGGACCGGGCCCGCCTCGACGAGCCCTGCGACCGCATCGTGGACCTGACCTCCCGGCCCGACCGCTACTGCGCCGGTCCGGCGCGCCTGCCCGGTCCGATGCTGCTGATGCTCGACCGGATCACGGGGTACTGGCCGGACGGGGGGTGTGCGGGGCTCGGCCGGCTGCGGTCGGAGAAGGACGTGGACGCGGGCGAGTGGTTCTTCGCCGCACACTTCTTCCAGGACCCGGTGCAGCCGGGCTCGTTGGGCATCGAGGCGATGTGCCAGCTGCTGCGGTACCACCTGATCGAACGCGGTATGACGGCCGGTGTCCCGGACCCCCGCTTCGAACCGGTGCTGCCCGGCCGGGAGATGACCTGGACGTACCGCGGTCAGATCACCCCGGCCAACCGGCTGATCAGGGTGGAGATGGAGGTCCTGGAGGCCGGGCACGACGCACGGGGTCCGTACGCGACGGCGGAGGCGTCGCTGTGGGGCGACGACACGTGCATCTACCGCGTGCGCGGGCTGGGCATGCGCGTGGTGCCGGGGGGCGGTCCCGTGACAGCGCCGGGAGATCCGTCCGGGCAGGGGGACGGTCCCACGGACGGGCCGGGAGTTCCGTCAGGACCCGCCACGAGTGATCCGACCGGACCCGCCACGGGTGATCCGACCGGCCCGGGTACCGAGGAGCTGCTGGATCCGGGGGTCGACACGTGGGTGGCGGATCACTGTCCGACCTGGACGGTTCCGGTGCTGCCGATGATGTCCGTCCTGGACCGGCTGGCCGGGGCCGCGGCGGACCGCACCGGTCGGCGGGTCGTCGCCGTACGGGATGTGCGGCTCCGTCGCTGGATCCCGGTGTCGGGGCCGGTCCGGCTGCGGACCGAGGCCGTTCCCGGTCCGGGCGGGGCCGGCGACGGGCTCGGCGGTGTCGAGGTGCGGCTGCTGGTGTGGCGGGAGGCGGGGACGGCGGCCCTGTCGAGATTCGAGGAGGCCGCGACCGCGACGGTGTGGGTGGGCGACCGGGCCGCCGCCGGCCGGCCCGATCCGTTCGCGCCGCTGCCCGACGCGGAGGTGCGGCCCGACCCGTACGCCTCCGCCGAGCTGTTCCACGGCCCGGCCTTCCGGTATCTGACCTCCTGGTCGACCGGGGCGACCGGTTCGTCCGGGGTGCTCGACGCGGGGCGCGGAACCGTGCCGCCGGGACATCTGAACCAGGGGCTGCTCGACGCCGTCGTCCAGGTGATCCCGCACCAGGGCCTGCGGCGGTGGGCACCGGACATCGGCGGTGACGAGGTCGGATTCCCGCACCGGGTCGTCTCCCTGGACGTGTACGAGGTGCTGCCCCGGGCCGGTCTCGCGTCGGTTGAGGCCCGCTTCGCCGGATTCGACTGCGGCGACAGGTCGTTGCCGGTGTCCGACGTCCAGCTCCTCGTCGAGGGGCGGGTCGTCGCCGCACTGCGGCTGGTCAGTGTGCTGCTGCCGGTGACGGCCCTCGCCTCGGGCTCATCGGCCGATCGCCGGGAGTTCGCCGGGCGGCGCCCGGTGGATGGGCTCGGTCTGTCCCGGCAGCGGGACGGGGTGACCGTGCTGACCGCCGAGGACGTGGAGGGCCTCGACTGGCTGCGCGGCACGGTGGCCGAGGTGTGGGGCCTGCCGTCGGGGGCGCGGGGGCGGGACCATCTGGAACTGATCGCGGTCAAGGAGCACGTGGGCCGGCCGGCCGGGGTCCATCCGTCCGCCGTGGAGGTGGCCGCCGATCTCCGGTCCGCGCGCGTCGCGGGTGCTGCGGGGCCGGCGCACCGGGTCGAGGTGACGCGCGTACGGGACACGGTCACGGTCCGGTCGGCGGCGGCTCCGTGACCTCGCCGCCCGTCCCTCTGCCGTCCGAGGCCGTTGTCGGTGGCGCCTGGCAGACTCGGGTTCATGTTCACGGGGATCGATGACGTCGACTGGGCGTCCATGGGCCATGCGTACGGCGACGCGTCCGATGTGCCTGATCTGCTGCGGGGATTGGCGTCCTCCGACCCGGCCGAGCGGGAGATCGCGCTCGACGGGATGCAGGGTGCCGTGCACCACCAGGGGGACGTGTACGACAGCACGGTCGCGTGTGTCCCGTTCCTGTTCGAGCTCGTCGGGACGGCCGGTCTGGCGGGGCGCGGGGAGCTGGTCGACCTGCTGTGCAGCATCGAGGGTGACGGCCGTGACCCGGAGGAGATGGACGTCTGGTCCGACGACGAGGAGGAGTACGCGCTCTGGGCCGAAACGCTGGCCCGGGCGGAGTCGGAGGTGCGGTCGCGCAGCGGGTTGCTGCTGGACCTCCTCGACGGCGACGGCGCCGACGAGGGTCTGCGGTGTGCGTTGCCGGGCGCGCTGGTGCAGGTGCACGACGAACCGGAGACGGTCCTCGGGGTGCTGTGCCGCCGGCTCTCGGTGGAGAGGGATCCGGGTGTGCTGCGTGCCCTGGCGACGGCCCTGGGTGAACTGGGCGTACGCAGGGCCGAGTTCGCCGAGCGGTCGGGTGAGACCCTGGCCGGGCTGCTCACCCGGGACGGTCGGGCCGATGCCGGGCTGCGGCTGTCCGCCCTCGTGCAGCTGGCGCGCTGTGCGCCGGGCCGGCTTCCGGAGTGGGTCGTGGAGATCGCCACGGGTGTGATGCGGGAGGCGCGGGAGGACGGCCAGGAGCGCGAGGCAGCGGACACCGGCCTGCGGACACCGACGATGATCTCCTACCTGCGCCGTCTGAAGGCGTCGCAGCGGGTTGCGGCGAAGGCTCCCTGGGCGACGGAACTGCTCGGGGATCTGCACCGCGCCCTGGACGACCGGGTCACCGAACGCTTCGCGCTGCTGGAGGACCAGCTGCGCAGCCCTGACTGGGGCCAGCGGCGCGAGGCGATCGACATGAGCGGCCTGCTGCTGACGGGATGGCGGGGCCCGCACGAGGAGTCCGTACGCCTCCTGGGTGAGCAGCTTCGCGAGGGCGACCACCGCATCGTCCGGTGGGCGGCATCGGAGCTCGGCCACCTGTACGCCATCGGCGGCCCGGCAGCCGGTGCGCTGGCCGAACGGGTGGCGGCCGGGCCGGACTTCCTCCCCCAGGCGCGGTGGGCCGAGACGTCGTACGGGGCAGTGCTCGGTGCGCTCGCGGCGCAGGGTGACGCACGGGCGGTGCCCGGCCTCGCCGCGGTGCTGCGGTTCGGGCAGGTGCCGGAGGACCTGGGCGACTGGATCGACCGTATGGACCAGGATGCCGCCGCGGCGCTGGCGCCGATGGTGGACGAACGGTTGTGGGAGATCGATCCCGAGGACCGGCCCTACCGCGTCGAGCACCTGCTGAAGGCCGCGGCAGCCCTCGGATCGCCCGGGGCGACGGTCACGGCCCTCCGGATCCTGCGGGCTCCCGCGGACCGGCCGGTGCCGGTGCGGGGCGTCGCGATACGGACGCTCGCGCGGCTCGGTCCGACTGCCCGGGAGGCGCTCCCGGAGCTGCGGTCGCTCGCCCGGGACTGCGCGCCGCATCTCCGCGCCGACACGGCGGCGGCGCTGTGGTCGGTCGGGGGCGAGGCGGAAGGCGCCGTTCTCGTTCTGCCCCTGCTGACGGCGGCGCTCAGGGCGGAGCACTGGTCGCAGCGGCACGACGCGCTGCGCGTGATCGCCGGGATGGGGACCGCGGCGGCCTCGTTGCTGCCGGAGATGCGCATACTCGCGGGGTCGCCGGAGGAGAACGGCGGCTGGGTCGCGGGCGCCCTGGCGGTGGCTGTGTGGGAGGCGGGCCGGTGCGCGGAGGAGGCGCTGCCCTTGCTGCTGCACGCGTGGTCGGCACACCCTGACAACCGTCCGGCTGTGGCCGGTGTGTGGGCGCGGATGGGTCCCGCGGCAGCCCCGGTGGTGCCGCTGCTCCGTGAGGAGCTCGCCGCCGCACGCCGCCACAACAACTCGGGCGGCAGGGGCAGGATGCGCTACCGCTGCGCCGACGACGAACAGTTGCTGCGGCACGCCCGCACCGTGCTCGGAGCGTGCGGCGAGGGGCTTAGGTCCGGGACGCTCCCGGATCGGGCCTGATCAGGGAGCGGGGTCGGTCGCGTGCGGCTGCCCAGGAGGATTTGGGGCACCCTGGGTCTCAGGAACGGGCCATCAGGGCGGCGAGGCCGGCGCGGGTGGCGACGTCGGTCTTGCGGTACACGCGGGACAGGTGCGTCTCGACGGTGCGTGGGCTGAGGTAGAGCCTGGTGGCGATCGCCTGGTTGGTGAGGCCTTCGGCGACCAGTTCGGCGACCTCGCGTTCGCGGGCCGTCAGGGAGGCCAGTCGCTGCGGGGTTCCGGATGACGTGGCGGGTACGGCGGGCCGTGTCATCTCCGCCAGGCCGACCAGCAGTCCCGCACCGCCGGTGGTGGCCAGCCGGTGGCCCTTGTCCCACATGGCGGTCCCGCGCGCGCCGAACCCGGCAGCCGTCATGGCCGGGGCGGCGAGCAGGAGTGACCTGGCCTCCCAGAACACCGCGTCGGACCGGGCGCATTCCGTTGCCGCCTCGGACAGCAGCGTCGCCGCCGTGGCGGGGTCGCCGCCGTGCAGGGCGAGCTGTGCCGCGCTGCGCAGGGCGGAGGCGCGCTGTACGGGAAGGCCGAGCCGATCCGCTTCCTCGCGGGCCCGCTCGGCCCAGGCCGACGCCGAGTCGATGTCTCCTGTGGCCACGGCCGCGGTGACGAGGAGTTCCGACAGGAGGGGGCGCATCGAGGGCTGCAGGCCGCGCAGGTCGTCGCCGCCCGCCCGGAGCAGGGCGTCCCGGGCGCGGTGCGGGTCGCCGCCCGTGAGCGCCGCGTAGCCGAGCATGCTCCAGGCCATGGATGCCCGCCAGTTGTCGCTGGGCCCCATGGAGGCCACGGCTTCCTCGGCGGCCGCCAGTGCCTCCGGGGCTCCGGGCGAGGAGGCCGCGACGAGCACCTGTGCCTTGTTGGCCAGGACGAATGCGAGCAGTTCGCCGCTTCCGATGCCCCGGGCGATGTCCTCCGCCTCGTACGCCAGTTGTCGGGCCGACGGCAGGCGGCAGGTCTGGATCCGTATGTGGGCCTTGCACAGCAGCAGGAGCGGCAGGAGGTAGACCTGCCCGCTGCGGCGGGCGATCCGCAGGCCCCGGTCGGCGTGGCGTTCGGCGTCGGTGAAGCGGCCCAGGAACGCTTCCGCCCATCCCAGTCTGCCCAGTGGTTCGCACAGTGCTGTGAGGTCGTCGTCGGGCAGACCGTCCACCAGTCCGGCCGCCTGTCCGGCGTACGCGGTCGCCGTGGCCACGCCGCCCTCGTAGGCCTCGCCGAAGGCGGCGACAGCGAGTGCTCCCGCCTCGCCGAGTTCGTCCCCGAGGGAGCGGGCTTCCGCGAGTGTGCGTGCGACCTCGCCCCGCATCTGCGGGTAGGGCGTGTTGTGCGGTGCGGACGAGCTCAGTTCGAGCCCGATCGCCACCCTGTCGGACGGCAACGGCTGCGGCTGCCTGCCCAGCTCGCGGCGCAGGAGCGCGAGCGCCTCGGGGTACCTTCCGAGGTGTCGCTCCATCAGTGCGCAGAGCACCACCGCCGATGTCCTGACGGGCCCGTCCGGGCCCGCCGTGCTGATGACCCTGTGCAGCAGGTCCCGGCTCTCCCGCAGGCCGCCGGCGACACCGAGCGCGCGGGCGCGGCGCAGCATCAGCTCGCTTCTCTCCGCGGCGTGTTCGACCGTGTCCGGTAACAGCCGGAGTGCGACCTGGAGCCAGTGTGCGCAGCTCGACGGAGCCGTGGACGCGGTCTGCTCGGCGGCCTGCTTCAGCAGGGCGACCGCCCGCGGGTCCCAGGCGGTCACCGACCGTTCGATGTGCTGGGCCTGTTCGACGGCCGGCGCGCCTGCGCGGGCCAGCTCGGCGGCGGCGGCGCGATGGATCTCGACGCGCCGCCGGGCGGTGGTGGACTCGTGGACCAGCGTCCGGAGCACCGGGTGGCGCAGTGCCGGTCTGCCGCCCGTTCCCGGTCGCACGAGGTCGCGCCGGACCAGGGTGTCGAGATCGTCGTCGAGCTCGGCCTCGGGACGGCCGGTCGCCCTGGCGATCACCGGGGGCTCGGCGTGATCGCCGAGCACGGCGATCGCCTCCAGGATCCGGCGCTGTGGTGGGGTCAGTGGGGTCAGCTCGTTCAGCAGGAGTGATCCGAGTCCGCTCGGCAGCTCGCCGAGGCCGGCCGCGGTGGGGACCGGGGAGGGGTTCGGGTCGCGCGCGACGCCCTCGCGGTGCGCGTGCACGAGCGACAGGAAGTACAGAGGGTTGCCCTCGCCGGCGGCGTAGAGCTGCGCGGCCCGGCCGCGCGGCAGGTCGGGGGCGAGCCCTTCGACGCATTCCTGTTCCGCGAGCGGCGCCAGACCGATCCGGATCACGGCTTCGGTGTCGACTCCGCGGGTGAGTGCGGCGGTGAGCGGCGGCGGGGTCTGCCGGTCGCGGCGTGCGAGGACGAGGGCGACCGGGCCGGGTACGGGGTGCCGGACGAGGTGGTCCAGGAGTTCCAGTGATGCCGGGTCGGCCCAGTGCGTGTCGTCGAGCGCGATGACCAGGCCGCTTTCCTGGCCGAGCTGTGCCAACAGCCGTGCCACCGCCCGGTGGAGACCGAAGCGGTCGGCGGTGGGCGTTCCCGGCGCGGGAGTCGGTCCGGCACCCCGGCCGCCGAGCACCGGCGCGACCGCGTCGAACAGCGCCGGTGCCACCCCGGGCGGGCGGTCGTCCAGATCGGCGAACGCGTCGGCGAACGGCTGGAACGGGAGGTGCCGCTCGTACTCCGTGGCCCGGCCGCGCAGCACCGTCACCCCGCGCCGCCGGGCGCGCAGGCAGAACTCCCCCATCAGCCGGCTCTTGCCGATCCCTGCCGCGCCGGTGATGTCGACGAAGGGCGGGCCCCCTTGGCCCATCCGGTCGATCACCGTGTCGAGCAGCCCCAGCTCCGCCGTGCGGCCGACGAGCGGGCTCACGCTGTCGCGGCGCGTGGGAGCGTCGTACGACGCTCCCACCTGTGTGATCTCTCTGCCGAACTCCACGGCATTGTCTACCACGTTGAGCGGCAGAGTGTTCGAGAGTCACCCATACCTCGCGCCCGGCGCATCCGCAGCAGGCGGCGTGGTCACACGGTTGCGCCCCGCCTCCTCAGCCGAACAGGGCGAGGGCGATGGCGACCGTGACGCCCACCAGGAGTCCGAGCACGAGGGCGGCCATCTCGGCGGCGATGAAGACCAGGACGTAGTCACCGTTGTGGCTCCAGGTGCCGTGCCGCGCGCTGGAGCGGAACGACAGTGAAAGGGCGAGGAACGGTCCGAACATGAGCCCGGTGACGGTGACAAGCGTACCCAGCGCGTCGCCCGACAGTTCGTGGGCCCGTCCCCTCGCGATCCGCACGTCCACGGTGCTGCCGGGCGCGTGCGTCTTGGCAGCCTTTCCCAGCGTGATCTCACGCCGGGGCTCATGTGCCGCACGCGGTGTGTACGTGCCTGTGCAGGCGGTGCCGTCCTGATATCCCTGCCAGTCGGTGGCCTCGTAGCAATGGCTGATGGTCATGACGCCGTCGACGGGGCCCAGGCCCAGGACTGCCGCCAGATGGGGTCCTGGGAGCAGCCAGATCAACCACCCGGCGACAGCGAGGCAGGCCACCGCTCCCGCTGTGCCCACTCTCCGCTCCCACGTCCCCGCTGTTCGCGCCACACGCCTGCCCTCCCTGAAGTCGGCCGTCACACGGACCGCCTGCGACGTGTGCGGCTCGCCGGACCTGCCACGACTCTCCCAGCCCGGTACGGTGCCGCGCGTCCGTGGTTTCCCGGACGGGCCTACGTACTTCCGGGGCTTGGGCGGCCGGCCCTTACGTAGCGAAGTACGTAGTTCCACCGACGCCCTGGGCGGCGGATCCTGCGAGCATCGGCTTCCGTACCGCAGCAACGGCCACGTACGCGCCGCTGCGGGTATTCGGATGGTTCACCTGTCGAACAAGAGGTGCTCTCGTGTCACACCGCGTCCGCGTTTCCCACATCCTCGGAGTGGTCCTGGCGTTGTCCCTGGCCGCCTGCGGATCCACGGCGGACAAGGACCCGGACCCGGCCGTCCCGGGCTCGACGTCCGCCGGAAGTGCGGCCGGCGGGGATGCGGCCGACGAGGGCGCTTCGGGGGACTGCCCCGACAAGCACGCGGCGACCGTGGACGACGACAAGTTCGGGGGGACCGCGGACATCGACCTGTGCGCGCGTCCCGAAGTGCACCCGACAGCCGTCAGCGCGGCCTGGGCCGACGTCTACGACCGCCCCGCCGGTGCACACCTCAACATCATGCCGGTCTCCTGCACGGGCGAGTCCGAGGACAGCTGCAAGGTGGTGGAGGGCGCCGCCGACACGGATCTGTGCAACCAGGCAAAGCCCAATTGCCACCCGCAGCGTGGCGAAGAGATACCCGTGCTGTGTTCTGTCGTGGACAAGCTGAATTCCGACAGGCTGTACTACGGCGTGCTCCTGGAGAGCAAGCGCCTGCTGGCCATGGGGACGGACCACGACCGCAGTTACACCAAGGACTTCACCGACAAGGGAGACATCCCCGTCGGCTATGTGGAGGCCGAGCATGTCCAGAAGGCGCCGAGCGGACTGCCCGTCTGCGACGGCGGCCTGCTGCACGGTTCGGGAGCACGCCTGCTCGGGCAGTTGCAGGGTCTGCCCATCCGATGACCGCCCGCCCCATCCACCGTGCCCCATCCGGAGCACGGTGGATGCGGGTGCGCAGTCGCTCCCCTACGGGGCGGGAGTTGCTACGCGTAGATGTAGAGCGCCCACCGCACGCCCTTGAGGACGCACGCGTGCTCGCCCACGTGCTGTTCCCCGGCCGCGTAGCACTCCTCGCTGGTGTCGTAGTAGCCGATGAGGACGGGCCCGGCGGAGGCCGCTGCCACCGGGGCGGCGACGGCGGGGACGGTGGCGCCGGCGAGCAGCGCCGCTCCCAGCGCGAAAGCGGTGGCCCAGGTCCTGGTGCGCATGGTATGGGGTCCTCTCAGTAGTCCGGGGCGGCCGGGGCGGCCCGTGCCGCATGACCGAAACGCGACAGGCGCTTCCCCGCGCGTCCCGGAAGTATGGCCGATATCCGACGGTACGAGCCTTCTGAGCCGGAACGTCCACGACCTCCGGAACCCGTCCGCGCCCTCCGGAACCGTCCGCCGTCGATGGGTGTCGGGTGCCCGGCGAGGGACACCACCCCTCCCGGCGCCCGCTCAGCGCACGCCGTTCTCCGCGGCGCGGCCGAGCAGTTGGGCCACCAGGGGCGGCTGTGCCCCCATGGCCAGGAAGGCCACCGTGCGGTAACCGCGCCGCACGACCTCGAACCGGTGGAAGGACATGAACAGCGACTGGCCTGACAGCGTGTTCAGTGCCGCCACCTGTTCCCACGCCACGGCCCGAGGCCGCCCGACGATGTCGGTGAGCACCAGGCCGCCCGGGTAGAGATAGCACCTGCGCAGCCCCCACCTGGCCGACAAGCGCCCCCATGCCCACCTGAGACCGACCATGACGATCACCACGGAAGTGGCCACCACCCCCTTGACGAACGCCCCCGAGGGCCTGTCGACGGCCAGCGCCACGATCAACGCCAGGCTCAGCCCGATGATCAGGCGCCGTGCGACCTGGGCGAGTGCGCCTGCCACTCCCGCGACGGGGTAGTCGCCGTACGCCTCGCCGAATCCGACTCCGAACCTGTTCGTTCCTGCCCTCATACCGGATCTTCCCCCTCGCTCGTCATCGCGGTCTCCTTGTCGGTGCACACGGCCGCGCGGCTCACTGCCGCGTCCGCGCGACGAGTTCGGCGAGCAGCCGGGTCCGGGGGACCATCTGCGTGATGTCGACGTACTCGGAGTCCGCGTGCGCGCCTCCGCCCACAGCCCCCAGTCCGTCGAGCGTCGGACAGCCCACCGCCGCCGTGTAGTTGGCGTCGGAGGCACCGCCCACGGCCGCCCCCCGCAGTGGTGGCCGCCCCTGTTCGGCGGTGATCCGGGACGCGAGGGCGAACAGGGCGGCGGAGGACTCCGGTCCCATGGGCGGCCGTCGGCTCCCGCCCAGCACCTCCAGCCGGGTTCCGGGCGTCCTGGCGGTCAGCCCGCGTAGCGCTGTGTCGATCCGGTCCTGCGCCACCGTTGTGGGTGACCTGACATCGAGCGACAGCCGCGCCAGAGCGGGAACGGTGTTGCGCGCGCTTCCGGCCGTCAGCAGGGTGGGGGTGACGGTCGCGGGTCCCAGCTCACCATCCACGCCGGAGGTCGCGGACGCCGCCCCGAGGCCGGTTGCGGACAGCACCTGGTGCGCCACCTCGACGAGGGCGTTGACCCCCTTCTCCGGTTCCTGACCCGCGTGCGCGGCCCGGCCGTGCACCAGCACCTCGTACCGCGAGGTGCCTTTGCGCGCGGTCTTGAGCGCTCCCCGCTCATCGGCGGACGCCTCCAGTACGAAGGTGGCCGCGCACCCCCGTGCGGACTCCTCGATCAGTTGCCGGGAGGTGACGGACCCGACCTCCTCGTCCCCGTTGACCAGCACGCAGATCCCTTCGGGGGACGGCAGGGAGGCCAGCGCGTGGAACATCTGCACCAGGCCCGCCTTCATGTCGAGGACTCCGGGACCGCGCGCCTTCCCGTCCGCCACCGACCAGGGGTGGCTCCGGAGCGATCCCATGGGCCACACGGTGTCGTGATGCCCCATCAGCAGGACCCGCGGGGTTCCGAAGGACCAGCGCAGGTGGGTCACGCCCTCGATCACGATCAGCTCCGGCGCGACCCCCAGCGCCCTCTCTCCCAGGGCGCCGACCACCAGGGCGCTGCGCGCCACCGCCGGCAGGCTGGCCGAGAAGGACTCGCAGCTCACGAGCCTCTCCAGATCTGCCAGCATCACCGGAAGTGCGATGTCCGCCTCGCCGGTCACCACGCCGGCCCCGTCTCCACTACCCGTCGTAAGAACACACGTCCCCCTCGCATCTCATGGGCCATCGGTGGAGCGGCGGATCCCGTCGCGTCCGGGTCGTCGCCGCGTGAATGACGCTAGGACAGGGCCTGGCATTCCACCAGCGACGGAATCGCATGGAAGTCATGCACTGGAGGAATGTCATGGTGGAGTATGGCCGGGCCGACGAGGGCAACGGACAGGATGGGGAACGGTGTTCGAGAACGAGGACCTGCGGCTGCTCGTGACCGTGGCGGAGTGCGGTTCGTTCACGCAGGCGGCGGCCAGGCTCAACTACACGCAGTCCGCGGTCTCCCGGCGGATCGGCTCCCTGGAACAGCAGGCGGGCGGCGCCCTGTTCGACCGGCTCCCCCGGGGCGTACGCCTCAATCCCGCCGGCCGTACGCTCCACCGGCACGCCCTGGACGTGCTGGAGAGGATGGCGCGCGCGGAGCGGGAACTGGCCGTGCTGCACGCGGGGCTGGGCGGGCTGCTGCACGTGGGGGCGTTCGCGACCGCCAACATGTCTCTGATGCCCACCGCCCTGCGGGCGCTCCGGGACGCCAGGCCGGAGGTGGAGGTCGTCGCGGCCGAAGGTCCCACCGGTGCGCTGATGGAACGGCTCGCGGACGGGGCGCTGGACCTCGCCGTCGTCAGTGACTACCCGTCCGGTCTGCCTCAGGCCGAGGGGGTCACGACGACGGAGCTGTGCGAGGACGAGTTGTGTGTCGCCCTCCCGAGAGGGCACAGGCTGGCCGGCGTCGGCCGCTTCGACCTGTGTGAACTGCGCGACGAGGCCTGGCTCCAGAGCGCGTACGGCGACCGCCCGACGCTGCTCGCCGACGCCTGTGCCCGGGCGGGCTTCAGCCCCAGGAAGATCGTCAGGATCGCGGAGTGGGCGGGCAAGTTCGGCTACGTGGCCGCGGGGCTGGGGGTCGCGCTCGTTCCCTCGCTGGCCGCGCGGGCGGTCCCCGAGACGCTCACCCTGTGCCGCCTCACCGACCCGGAGCTGCGCCGCACCCTGCATGTGGCCCTGCCCGCCACTCCGCTTCCGGCCGCCCTGGAACTACGGGGCCTTCTGCGTGAGGCCGTCCGCGAACGATGAGACCGGCGACGCGTCCGCGCGGTCCGCCGGTCATGTAACGGGCAGCCGGACGTGGCGGGACGGGCCAGGTGGAGCCGCTCCCCTGCCGGTCGGTGAGACTTCCGCCGGTGCTCGCCCACCATGAGCTGCTCAGGGGCCGCTGCCCCCGACCGACGCCGACCTGGAGGAGATCGTGGACGTGCTGTTCCGCCCTCCGGTCGCGTGGCCCCTGTGGGGCCGCACCCGTGAGGTCCGGCTCGGCAGCCGACCAGGTCGCCGATGGGGAGGACGGGCTGTGGAGCAGCGGCGAGAGTGCCGGCGGCGATCGCGGGCCGCGTCGAAAGGATGTAGGTCATGGTCCCGTCCTTGCCTTCCGACTGCCCGGGAGGGCAGGCGTTCTCGTCCCCGCACAGCGGCTGGGAGCAACCCACGGGCCGACCGCCACTCTCACATCATCATGTTCAAACGAACGCATCCATGTTAGAAATGAGTCATGGGTGTCGCCAATCGTCTGGACCTGACCCTGCGCTTGGTGCAGGGCTCCGACCGGGTTTCCGTGTCGGAGCTCTCCCATCGCCTGGGGGTCTCCGAGATGACCGTGCGCAGGGACCTGGACGCGCTCGAGCGTCAGGGGCTGGTGCGCAGGGTGCATGGCGGCGCTGTCGCCACGCGGTCCCGCCAGGAGGACGCGGGCTTCTCGGCGCGCGAGCCCTGGCAGGCCGCGACGAAGGACCGGCTCGGTGCGGCGGTGGCCGAGATGGTGGAGCCGGGATCGCGCGTCCTGCTGGATGCGGGCACGACAACCGTGCACGTCGCGGAGCACCTTGCCGAACGGGCCCCTCTGACGGTGGCGGTCCTCAGCCTGCAGGCTGCGGTGCGCCTGGCGGACCGGCCGGGGATCGACCTCCTGGTCGTCGGCGGCCGGTCCCGTCCCGGCGAGCGGTCCCTGGTCGGCCCACTGGCCCTGCGTACGCTCGAATCCCTGGCGTTCGACTGCTTCGTCCTGTCCATCGGCGGTGTGCATGCCGAGCACGGGTGGACGGAGTTCTCGCTGGACGACGCCGCCGTCAAGCAGGCCGCCCTGGCAGGAGCCGCCCGGACGATCGCCGTCGCGGACGCGACCAAGCTCGGGGTACGGGCGTTCAGCCAGGTCGCCCCCCTGGATGCGGTGGACGACTTCGTCACCGACGCGGCCGCCGAGGATCCCGCCACCCATCCCAACGGCCCCCTGACCCTGACAGCCCTGCGCGATGCGGGCGTCCACACCGTCCTGGCCTGAGCCGGGACCACCGCGAGGAGCGCATGTCATGACCGCTGTCCCCCACTCCCTGATGATTCTGGTCGCCGGTCCGTACCGCTCGGGTACCGGCGACGATCCGGCCGCGATCGAGGCCAACGTGCGGGCGATGGACCGGGCCGCGCTGACGCTCTTCCGCGCCGGTCATCTGGCGGTGACCGGTGAGGCCCTGGCCCTCCCGCTGGTGCAGGCCGCAGGCAGCAGCGGTCCGGGCGACGCCGTCTTCGACGAGATCTTCCACCCCGTGGCAGAGCGCCTTCTGGTGCGCTGCGACGCGGTACTGCGCATAGGGGGCCCGTCGGAGGGCGCAGACCGGATGGTCGCGGTGGCCGGGGCCCATGGCCTGGACGTCTACACCGGCATCGACGACGTCCCGGCCGCCCGGTGACGGCCGGCCTGGACACCCCGGACCGGCGCGGCCGTACCGGCCTGGACCTGCACGGCCGGGACCTGACCGGCAACCCGCGGGTGCGCGTGCAGGACGTCGAGGTGCTGTCCTGCGACTGGTACGTCCTGCGCAGGACGACCTTCGACTACCGGCACAGCGACGGGCACTGGAGCAGGGAACAGCGCGAGACCTACGACCGGGGCGACGGCGCGACGGTCCTGCTCTACAACCCCGAACGCCGCACCGTGCTGCTGACCCGTCAGTTCCGGCTGCCCGCCTACGTCAACGGGCACCACGACGGGATGCTGGTCGAGACCGCCGCGGGACTCCTGGACGGCGAGGCCCCGGAGGAGGCGATCCGCAGGGAGGCCGCCGAGGAGACCGGTCACGCCATCGGCACCCCCGAGCCGGTCTTCGAGGTCTACATGAGCCCGGGGTCCGTCACCGAACGCCTGCACTTCTTCGCCGCCCCGTACGATCCGGTGGCCCCTGAGGCGGACGGGTACGGGATCGCCGCCGAGGGCGAGGACATCACGACCCTGGAACTCCCCTTCGACGAGGCGCTCGCCATGGTCCGCAGCGGAGAGATCGCCGACGCCAAGACCATCATGCTGCTCCAGTGGGCGGCCCTGGACGGACCGTACCGGCATCCCGGAGCGGGCCGTTGACCGGCAGGTCCCGTCGGGCCGACGACCGGTGACGCGATACGGAGCCGGACCGGCCCTAATCCGGTGGCCCTGCCGGGCGAACTCCGCCTAGGCTCCGACCGTGATCGAAGACGCCGGGATCGAAGACGCCGGGATCGTGGGCGACGAGCATGACGCCGAGGCTGACAGGGAGGTTTCCTGGCGTGCCAGGTCCGTCGGTCTCGCCGCCGTCGACATCGACGACGCCGAACTCCTGCACGCCTGGCGGTCCGACCCGGTGGTCACCTATGAGGTCGGCATCTGGCCGCGCTCCCTCACCGCGATGCGCGAGCGCATCGAGCGCGACGGCGACAACGACGACCGCGACGACTTTCTCGTCCTGCTGCCGGACGGCACCCCGGTCGGTCACATTGCTCTGAGTGACCAGAACATCGTCAACGGCACGGCTCAGATCGAGCTGATGCTGGCGCCGGAGGCCCGCGGGCTCGGCCACGGCACCGCCGCCGTGGACGCCCTGGTCGATCTGGCGTTCGGTGAACTCCCCCTGCACCGCCTCACGGCAGAGACCCATACCGACAACGCCCCTGCCCTCGCGGTTCTCGCCAAGGCCGGCTTCGTGCACGAAGGGGTCAGTCGTTCCGCCTGCCTCCATCGAGGCCGCCGCCTCGACCTCGCCGTGCTCTCACTGCTCCGCCCCGAGTGGGAGGCCCTGGACCGCCCCCGCGCCTGGGATGCCTGACCGGAGCCTCGTCCCCCTCCTGGGGAACTGGCAGGAGAGGTTGAGGATGCCGAGGAGGCCTACACCTGGTCGTGCCCGGAGTTCAGCAACGACTGCCACGTCCGGGACGTGCTGGCGAGAACGGTGCCGCCGCTGTCCACGGCAGCGGTCCGGCCGCAGCTCGACGCCCTGGACGAGCGCTTCCGGCAGGCGACCATCCCCTGGCCCGGCCACGAGGAAGGCGGCGGGCCGTGGTGGCACCGTCGGGTGCCGCGGACCTTGGTGCCCGATGTCGGGGAGCCCGTTTCGGACGAGTGGCCGCTGGGCTGGGACATGATGCCCTTCCCCAAGCCTCCGACGGTCCGCGTCGAGTGGCCCGACGGTTCCTGACGTGGACGGGGGCGCCGGGAGGCCCGGTTGCGGTTCGGTGTTCCCGGCCCCTTCCGCGACGGCGGCACCGACGGCCGCGCGACCGGTCGGCTCAGCGGAAGGCGGCGACGTTCTCCGACGCCCATGTACGGAACGTCCGGGCCCGGGTGCCGGTCACTTCGGTGACGGTGTCGCGCACGGAGAGCAGTTCGTCGTTGACGTCGCCGCCGGTCAGGTCGAGCACCGCGTCCGCGGCTTCGTCACCCAGGAAGGCGGCCATATTCCGGTGGGCCTCCTGTCGGCCGATCTCCGCGAACGGCACGTCCCGCCCCAGAGCCGCCGCGATGGCCCCGATCTGCTGCCGGGCGGTGATCCGTTCCGGCCCGGTCAGTGGGTAGGTTCGCCCCCGGTGGCCGGACTCGGTCAGCGTCACCCGGGCCACCGACGCGATGTCCGCCGGATGGATCGTGGGGAGACCCGAGTCCGCGTAGGGGGCTCGAACCGTTTCGCACGCTCGGATCGTGTCCGCCCACCACAGGGCGTTCGAGGCGAACTGTGTAGGCCGCAGGACCGTCCACGCCATCCCGCTGTCCTTGAGCAGCCGCTCGACGGCCAGGTTCTCGCCGGCCGGTCCGAGGTGCGGATGGGTCTGGACGGTGATGGACGACACGAGCACCACGTGTTCCACTCCCGCGCACCGGGCAGCTTCGAGGATCTCCGCGTCCGCCCCCACGCGCGACACCAGGAACAGCGAACGCGCGCCCTCCAGCGCGGGTTTCAGCGTGGCCGGCCGGGCGAGGTCGCCGTCCACCACTTCGACGCCTTCGGGCCATGCGGCCCGTGCGGCGTCACGGGTGAGCGCCCGCACCGGCTGGGCGCCGTACGTCCGGAGCTCTCGCACGAGGGCACGTCCGATGTTCCCGGTGGCACCGGTCACGAAGATCATGAGGTTTCTCCTGTCAGCGGTCGATGAGCGACGCGACAGGACAGTAGGACCTCGACCGAACTTCAGGTCAATGACTGCTCGTTGTCCTCATCGGTACGGAATTCCGCGACCCACTGCGACGTGGCCCTGAGCCCGCCGAAGGTGTAGAAGTGCAGCTTCAGGACGCCGTGGCGGTGTACGTCGTAGCCGGCGGCGAGGGCGCGGATGAAACGGTCGGGGCCTGCGGTGCCCATCAGATTGGTGATCGAGAATCCGTACTTCCTCGCGACGGACGCGCTCGCGCCGACGCCGAAGCGTGCGGCGTACGTCATCAGCCGTCTGATGCCCGCAGGACCAGGGACCCCGATGCGCACCGGTGTGTCGATGCCCCGCTTCCGTACGGCCTCGGCCCAGGTGAGGACCGGGGCCGCGTCGAAGCCGAACTGGGTGATGACGTCACCCGTCAGTCCGTGCCGGGCCAGGGCGGCGGACTTGTCCTCGATCGCCGACCAGAGCACCGGTTCGGCGATGGCGGGATGACCCTCGGGGTAGCCGCTGATGCCGACGTGCCGCACGCCGTGTTCCTGGAGGAGTCCGGACCGGATGAGCGCGAGGGCGTCGTCGTAAGGGCCGTGCGGCGTGACGGGGTCGCCGCCGACGACGAAGACGTCACCCGCCGTGCCGTCGGAGCTGAGGGCGGCGAGCAGTTCCTCCAGCTCCGAACGCGAGCGCAGTCGGCGCGCGGATATGTGCGGTACGGGGGTGAACCCGCTCTGCTGGACGGCGCGGGCGGCGGCCAGCCGCATGTCCGGGTCCTCGTTTCCGAGGAAGGTGACGTTGATCCGGGTGCCGGCCGGAATGTACATGCGGGCTTCTTCGAGCCTGGGGACGTCCTTGGCCGTCATCTCCAGGGAGAAATCCTCCAGCAGACGGGTGACGGCCGAGGCAGAGGCCGTGGAGAGGCTGTCCATGGTGCTCCTTGTTCGCGTGGTTCTCCCTGAGCACAGGGTGCCGGTGGGGCGCGACCAGTGTCGAGGCGGGGTCGCCTCCCCTTCCGACGTCGGCATCCGGGGCGAACGCCTCGATCGGGACGCGTCAGACCCGGGTCACTCCTCGTCATCGCCCTCGTCGTCGTCCGGCTCGGGCAGTTGTGCCCCCGGTATGCCCAGGGCGACGGAGAGCAGCGCGGAAAGCTCACTCGCGAACAGGGCCGACCCGGTGAGTGCCTTCCGGATCAGCTCCTCGTCGCCCTTCAGCCCGGCGGCCGTCGACCATGCCAGCGCGCCCGTCACGGCGGGCTCGACCGGAAACTGCTCCAGCGGTATCCCGTAGCTCTCCGCCATCGTGCGGTTGAGGAGGCCTTCCCATGTCCCACCGCCCGGTGTGACGGCCTCGACGAACCCGATGTCGCTGTCCAGGAAGGTCACCATGACCGCCGGGGCACCGGTCCTCCGCACAAGGTCGCCGAGGCTCCGCGGCCGGGCCTCTGCGAAGTCGGACACCTGCCAGCCGTCCGCCAAGGCCTCCGCCTCGTCCACGTCGTCGAAACCGACCGCGTCCATGAGGCCGCGCAGCCCGGTTGCGGACCGGGACGTCAATGAACCGCCTGAATCTCCCATGCCCACAAGCTGACGGGCACCTCTGACAGACCCTCCTCAGCAGCTCCGATGCGGCCGGTGACGAGCATGTGGGCCGTCGGCCGTCCGTGCCGGACCCTGCCGGGGTACGTGCCAACAGGGTCTGGGTCGTACCCGTACCCGTACCCGTACCCGTACCCGTACCCGTACCCGTACCCGCCTTCAGGATGAACCGCATGTCCCTTCTCCCTCCCTCCTCCCTCCTTCGCTTCCCGACGAAACCCACGAGTGCCGTCCCGGCCGCCCGCCACGCGCTCGCCGACCTCGATCCGACGCCCTTCGCGTTCACCCGGCGGTGCTGGGTCGCCGCGGCGCCGGACTCCGTCTACCGCCTCATCAGCGACGTGTCCCTGACCGGGACATGGAGCCCCAGTGCGAGCGGCGTCCGTTACGCGCCGGAGGACGGCCCGTGGGCCGGCGCCCGGTTCAGCGGCCGGAACCAGCGGGACGGGCGCGCATGGGTCACTCAATCCGAGGTGGTGCGGACCGATCCGGGTGTCGCGTTCGTCTTCGTGGTCGGCGGGGCCGGGGACGGCATCGTGCGGTGGGACTGGCACTTCCACGGACAGGGCCGGGGCCGGGGCAGCGTGGTCCAGCAGTCCTGGCAGCTGTTGCGCACCGATCCGGTCCTGGGTGACACCCGCGAGGACGTCGAGGCGTTGCGCGACCACACGGCCGAAAGCGCGGAGTCCACGCTGCTCGCCCTGGCGGAGCGGGCCGCCGGCCACCGTGCGGACTGATCTCCCCCGGCACGGGCGGCGCCATGGAGACCGGCCACGGAACCGGTTCCGGCACCTTCGGGACAACGTTCGCAACACCTTACTGAAACACTCTGCAAATTCTTGCCGAGATCGTCACCGGCTGCTTAACTCACCTGCAATCAAAGGTGGTTGCCAGCCCTCCTCGGATGTCCGCGCGAGGGCCGGACACCATCCCCCTCGGGTGCGAGAGGAACAGCGATGAGCAGCGAATACGACGTCCTCGTCCTAGGAGGGTCGGGCGTCGACACGATCGTGTACGTCCCCGAGCTCCCGCTCCCGTACGCGGACAGCTACATGATCCGGCCGGGCATCGAGACCCGGGCCGGGCAGACCGGCGACTTCGTGGCGCTGGGCCTGAGCTCGCTGGGGCTGCGCACGCATCACCTCGACATGATCGGGGACGACCCGTCCGGCGATCTCATCCGGGCCTTCCACCGCGACCGGGGCATCGGCTTCACCGAAGTACCCCTGCCCGGCGGGACGAAGCGGGCCGTCAATCTCGTCGGCCCGGACGGGCGGCGGCTCTCCCTCTACGACGACAGCCGCTCCCAGGAGTCCGACCGCCTCCCCGAGGAGCTGGTCCGCTCCCTGGCCTCAGCGAGTCGCCATGCGCACGTCTCCATCACGTACCCGTGCGCCTTCACCCTCCCCCAGCTGCGTGAAGCGGGCCTCAGCATCTCGACCGACCTCCACAACTGGGACGGCGAGAACCCGTATCACGAGCCGTTCGCCTACGGCGCGGACATCGTCTTCGTGTCCACCGCCGCGCTGGTCGACAAGGAGAAGACCATGCACCGGATCCTGGAGCGGGGGCGGGCCGAGGCCGTGATCGCCACCGCGGGGGCCGAGGGCGCGTATCTGCTGACCGCCGACGGGCTGGTCCACGTCCCGGTGGTCGAGCCGCGCAAGCCGGTGGTCGACTCCAACGGGGCGGGCGACGCCTTCGCCTCCGGCTTCCTCTTCGGCCGGCTGACGGGCGAGGACCTGGTCCGGAGCGCCCTCTACGGCTCGGTGGCCGGCGCCTACGCCTGCACCGTCCCGGCCACCGGGAGCGACGCCATCGACCGCGCCGGGCTCCTCGCGGAGATCGCGGAGCTGACGGGGGAACCGGTGTCCGCGGGCGGCGGAGCCGAGGGCGGACGATGACGTCCGCACCGTCCACGGCCTCCTTCGACGTCGTCGTCCTGGGCGGAGGTGTCGCCGGCTGTGTGCTGGCGTCCCGGCTCAGCGAGGACGCCGGGCTCTCCGTCTGCCTCGTCGAGGCGGGCCCCGACTACGGCCCGCGGCCCGACGACTGGCCCCAAAAGGTACTGAACGCCCGCGCGCTCCCACGTGACGACGTGTGGGAGAGGCACGCTCCCGTGCACCGGATCCGTGGCCGTGTCCTCGGCGGTTCGTCCTGCGTCAACGGCTGCTGGAACACCTGGGGTTCGGCTGCGGACCACGACGAGTGGTCCCGGGCGGGCGGTCCCCGCTGGACCGCCGCCGCCATGGAGCCGTACCGCGAAAGGGCGGTGCGCCGGATGGGGCTGCGTCAGGTGCCGGACGGCGAGCTGTCGGCGTGGAGTCGCGCGGCTCTGGACGCCGCACGCGAACTCGGTTACGGGGAAGTCGACATGGCGCGCCCCGGCGCCCCCGGATACGGCTCCCCGCTGATCAACGCCGTGGACGGCCGGCGCTGGAACGCCGCCTTCGCCTACCTCGACGCCGAGACCCGGCGCCGTCCCAACCTCTCCGTCCTGGACCAGGTCACCGCCGACCGGCTGATCGTCCGCGGGGGACGGGTGGACGGCGTCGTCGTCCATGGCAGTGGCGGTGGCGGACGGCACACGGTCAGCGGTGGTCTGTACGTGGTGGCCTGCGGCACCTTCGGGTCGCCCGAGCTGCTGATGCGCAGCGGGATCGGCCCCGCCGGCCATCTGCGCGAGTCCGGGATCACCCCCGCCGTGGACCTCCCCGGTGTGGGTGCCAACCTCATCGATCAGCCTGGCGTCTTCCTGCCCCTGGTACCGACGCCGGAGCTGAACGCGGCCCTGGCGGCGAAGGACGAGCGGGGTGAGCTCTATGTCAGCCGCGTGCTCGTCCGGACGGCCAGCGGCCGCTGTCCGGAAGGTTCGTGGGACGTGCACGTCCTTCCCTCCGCGGGTGCGCCGCTCTTCGGGTCGCTGCCGTCCGGACAGTACGAGGCCGGGGTGTCGGCCTTCCTCATGAAGCCGGTCTCCCGCGGCGTCGTGCGGCTGCGGTCGGCCGATCACACCGCGCCCCTCCACATCGATCCGGGATTCCTGTCGGACGCCGACGGCCATGATGTGGCCGTACTGCGTTCGGGGCTGGAGACCGCCCGCGAGCTGGCCGGGTCGACGGCGTTCAAGGGTCTCGCCGCGCTTCCCCCGGGGACACCCGCGCACGAGCTGCCCGAGGCCGATCTCGGTGCCCGTCTGGGCACGTACTGGCATCCCGTCGGGACGTGCGCGATGGGGCCGGAGAGCGATCCCGCGGCGGTGGTGGACGGTGAGGGCCGTGTGCGCGGCGTGCCCAACCTGCGGGTGGCGGACGCCTCCGTACTGCCGACGGTGCCGGCGGCCAACACCCAACTCCCGGTCCTGGCCCTCGCCGAGATGCTGGCGGAAGCCATCACCACGGCGCCGGCCTCATGACCGGCGTCGTCCACGGCGCCGGTCCCGTGACGGGCCCCGCCCCCGAGGAAGGACGAGCATGACGGAAAGCGCGCACGTCACCGGCGGCCGAGTGCTGTACGGGTGCATGGGGCTCGGCGGGGGCTGGGACACCACCCCCTACGGACCGCAGGACATCGCCCAGGCGGAGGCCGTGGTCGAAACGGCCCTGGACGCGGGGATCACCTCGTTCGACCACGCGGACATCTACCGGTACGGCAAGTCGGAGGCCGTCTTCGGCGAGGTGCTGTCCCGGGCGTCGGGTCTGCGCGACCGGATCACACTGCAGACCAAGTGCGGTATCCGCCTCCCCGAGGGTGACAGGCCGGGTCTGTACGACCTGCGTGGGCCGACCATCGTCCGCCGCGTGGAGGAGAGTCTCGCGCGGCTGCGCACCGATGTCCTCGACGTGCTGCTGCTGCACCGGCCCGATCCGCTCGCCGACCCCGCAGAGATCGCCGGTGCCCTCGCTACCCTGCACCGTCAGGGGCTGGTCCGCCGGTTCGGGGTGTCGAACATGAGCGCGACCCAAATCGCACATCTCCAGTCCTACCTCGACGTGCCTCTGACCGTCGATCAGCTGGAGATGAGTCTGCACCGCCGCGACTGGGTCGAGGAGGGCGTGCTCGTGAACACGCCGGCGGCGGCAGGGGTCGGCTTCCCCGCGGGGACGACGGAGTACTGCGTGGCGCAGGGCATCGAGCTCCAGGCCTGGGGGGCGCTCGCCGGAGGCCGCTTCGCCGACCCGGAGGCGACACCGGCCGGCCGGCTCGTGAGCCGGCTGGCGGAACGCGCGGGCACCACCCCGGAGACCGTCCTGCTGTGGTGGCTCCAGAAGCATCCCGCCGGAATCGTCCCGGTGATCGGAACCACGCGCCCCGAACGCATCCGGGCCTGCCGCGACGCGGTGACGCGGGCACCCGGGCTCAGCCACGAGGAGTGGTACGAGCTGTGGACCGCCGCGCGGGGAACCCCCCTGCCGTGACGGCGTTCCCGGTACGCTCCGGTGCCCCCTCGAACCGCGGTTCGAGGGGGCACCGGAGCGTGAGGAGCTCCTTCTCACCCCGTCCGGGCGGACGTGGCCGCGTGGTCGTCCTCGTACCACCGCACCGTGTCGGCGAGGCCCTGGCCGAAGTCGGTGCGGGGCCGGTATCCGAGTTCCCGTCGGATCCGGGTGTCGTCGACGGCGTACCGCAGGTCGTGTCCCTTGCGGTCCGTCACATGGGTGACGCGTTCGGCTCCCGCTCCGCACAACGCCAGTACGTGGTGGGTCAGCCGGAGGTTGGTGAGCTCCGTTCCGCCCCCGATGTTGTACACCCGGCCGGCGCGGCCGCCGGTCCGGACGAGCTCGATCGCGTACACGTGGTCGTCGACGTGGAGCCAGTCGCGGATCTGGGAGCCGTCGCCGTACAGCGGTACGTCGTCCCCGGCCAGCAGGGCCGTCACGAAGCGCGGGATCAGTTTCTCGGGGTGCTGGCGGGGGCCGAAGTTGTTGGAGCACCGGGTGACCCGCACGTCCAGCCCGTGGGTCCGGTGGTAGGACAGGCCCATGAGGTCGGCGGCCGCCTTGGAGGCCGCGTACGGCGAGGTGGGCCGCAGTTGGTCCTCCTCCGTCGCGGCGCCCGTGGGGATCGAGCCGTAGACCTCGTCGGTGGAGATCTGGACGAACGTGGTCACCTCGTGCCGCAGGGCGGCGTCGAGCAGGATCTGGGTGCCCAGCACGTTCGTGCGCACGAAGGGGGAGCCGTCCTCGATGGAACGGTCGACGTGCGACTCGGCCGCGAAGTGCACGATCTCGTGGTGCCCGCGCACCACTTGGCCGACCATGCGCGGGTCGTCGACGCTGCCGCGTACGAAGCGGAACCGCGGATCATCGCGCAGCGGTTCCAGATGGGTGAGGTTGCCCGCGTAGGTGAGCGTGTCCAGCACGGTCACGGACACGTCCGGCGGCCCTTCGGGGCCGAGCATGTGCAGGACGTACGCCGAGCCGATGAATCCGGCGCCGCCGGTGACGAGTATGCGTCGCGTCATGGGTTGAGGTACACCTTGCTGTGGTCGCCGAGTAAGAGTCGGTGGGCGTAGGGGAATCGGGGTGCCGACACGACGGCGCCGCGGCCGATGAAGGACCCCTCGATGCGGCCGGCGCGCTCCACGTCCGCCCCGTCCAGCAGGACCGAGGCCTCGATGGAGCTGTCGCGCACGCGGCAGCCCGCGCCGATCGACGTGTACGGGCCGATGACGGCGTTGCTGATGACGCTGCCGGGGCCGATGATCACGGGCCCGACGATCCGTGATCCGCGGACGACCGCGCCTTCGCCGAGGCTGACCCGTCCGACGACCGTGCTGTCCTGGTCGATCTTGCCGTCGATGCGCCCGGTCAGCCCGTCCAGGACATGGCGGTTCATCTCCAGCATGTCGTCGACACTTCCGGTGTCACGCCAGACGGAGGCCGTGTTCTCGGCCCGCACGTCGTGTCCGTGGTCGATCAGCCACTGGATGGCGTCCGTGATCTCCAGTTCACCGCGGGGTGACGGCCGGATCGCCCGCACCGCCTCGTGCAGTGTCGGGGTGAATGCGTACACGCCGATGAGCGCCAGGTCTCCCCGCGGGCACGGGGGTTTCTCCTCGACGCGGGTGACGAGGCCGGCGTCGTTCACTTCGGCCACGCCGAAGGCGCTGGGGTCGGGGACGGGGGTGAGGAGCAGGCGTGCCGCGGCGGGCTGCGCGGCGGCGCGGGTGACGAAGCCGTCGACACCGTCCTGGAGGTAGTTGTCCCCGAGGTACACGAGGAAGTCGTCGTCGGCGAGGAAGTCGCGTGCCACGGCCACCGCGTGGGCGAGGCCGAGCGGCCGCACCTGGCGTATGTAGGTGAGGTGGAGCCCGAAGGACGCGCCGTCGCCGGCCTCCCGGCGGATGTCGTGCTCGTGGTCGCCCACGACGAGGCCCACCTCGTGGATGCCGGCTGCCGCGATGGCTTCGAGTCCGTAGAACAGCACCGGTTTGTTGGCGATCGGGAGGAGTTGCTTGGTCCCGGAGTGGGTGAACGGGCGCAGCCGGCTGCCGGTTCCTCCGGCCAGGACCAGGGCTTTCACATCGTCTGCCGTCGGTCGAGCGCGGTCAGGGGGTGTCTGTGCACAGTCCCTCCTCGTGATCGACGCATATGTCTGCGGTCGTAGCGCCGACTCAAGCAGAGCCGCGCAATACATAGCAAGACGATTCTGAACGTTTCTGCAATCCCTTGCTTGAGCCTGGTCGGAGTGCTTCACTCGGACGTCGGATCGGTCAACTGGCCGGATATCCGCTCCAGTTCGTCCACTCCAGGGAGCGCACCGGTGACAGGTCACCAGCAGCAACAGCTGGCCAGGGAGGCACGGCACCTGGCACCCGGCGCCTCGGAGGAAGCGGCGCTCGGCGCACGCGTCTTCACCGAAGGCCGCGGCGCGTTCCTCACTGACCTGGACGGCAACCAGTACCTGGACTTCGCCGCGGGCACGCTCACCCAGTCCCTCGGCCACGGCCATCCCGAGGTCGTGGCCGCGCTGACGCGCCAGGCGAACCTGCTGTGGAACGTGCACGACAGCTCCACACCCGAACGGGCCGAGTTCTTAGAACTGTTAGCCCGTCTGCTGCCCGAACACCTCACCACCTACGCGTTGTTCTCGACGGGTGCGGAGGTCGTGGAGGCCGCGCTCCGCGTCGTCCAGGCGACCGCCGAACCGGGCCGCAACCGCGTCGGCGCCCTCCGCCACGGCTTCCACGGCAAGACCATGGGCGCCCGCATGCTGGTCCACTGGGACATCGGCAACCAGGCCTTCGCCGGCAACAGCGTCCTCGGTTACTCGCCGTACTGCTACCGCTGCCCGTTGGAGCTGGAGTACCCCTCCTGCGACGTCCGCTGCGCCACCCTGGTCACCCGGCACATCGCGGAGAAGCCGAACGTCTCCGCCCTCGTCTTCGAGCCCGTCCTCGGTGCGGCGGGGGTCATCGTGCCACCGCCCGGATACTGGGAGCGGGTGTCGGAGGCCTGCCGGGACAACGGGGTGCTCCTCGTCGCCGACGAGGTGCTGACCGGTGGCGGGCGCACCGGTTCGTTCCTGGCCTCCGATCTGTTCGGCATCGAGCCCGATCTCGTCGCGATGTCCAAGGGCATGGCCAACGGGTTCCCCTTCGCCGTGCTGGCGGGCCGGGACGAGCTGCTCCGTTCGCCCGCCGCCTCCCCCGCCGGGGCGTACGCGTCCACCTATGCCGGGAATCCCCTGGGGATCGCCGCGGCACGGGCCACGCTCGAAGTGGTCGAGCGCGACCGTCTGATCGAGCGGGTACGCACCCTCGGCGAGCGGCTGAGCGAGCAACTCGCCGCACTGCACGCCCGGTTCGACGTGCTCGGGCAGGTCCGGGGGGTGGGGCTGCTGCACGGACTGGAGTTCGTCCGGGACCGCGCCTCGCGCACACCCGCTCCCGACATCGCCCAGGCGGTGTACACCGCCGCTCTCGACCTGGGACTCCGCACCTCGGTCGGCGGTCACATCATCCGGCTGGCGCCCCCGTTCACGATGGAAGAGGCGCACCTGGACGAGGGTGTGCGCCTGCTCGGACGCGCCATCGAGCAGGCGACCGAGTGATCGTCGCCGAGAATCTCACCAAGGACTTCCGGCTGGTCGAGCGGCGGCCGGGGCTCCTCGGCAGCCTGTCCACCCTGTTCACGCGCGACTACCGCACCGTGCACGCCGTGGACGGCATCTCGTTCCACATCCGCGCGGGCTCCAAGACGGCGTACATCGGCGCCAACGGGGCCGGCAAGTCGACCACGATCAAGATGCTCACCGGCATCATGACCCCCACCTCCGGCCGGTGCCTGGTGAACGGCATCGAACCGTACCGGCAACGCCGGCTCAACGCCCTGTCCATCGGTGTGGTGTTCGGCCAGCGGAGCCAGCTGTGGTGGGACCTCTCCGTGCCGGACTCCTTCGAGATCCTGCGCAGGATCTACGAGATCCCGGACGCGGTCTACCGGCGCAATCTGGCCCTCTACCGCGATCTCCTCGACATCGACGCCCTGGGGACGACGCCCGTACGCCAGCTGAGCCTCGGCCAGCGGATGCGTGCGGAGATCGCGGCCAGCCTGCTGCACGATCCGAAGGTGGTCTTCTGGGACGAGCCCACCATCGGCCTGGACATGGTCCTGAAGGAAGCCGTCCGCACCCTGATCAACCGGGCCAGCGCGGAGCTCGGCACGACCGTGATGCTCACCAGCCACGATCTGTCGGACATTGCCGCCATCTGCGACGACGCCCTGGTCGTGGACGGCGGCCGGGTCGTGTACGAGGGGACGCTCCACGAGCTCCTGCGGCGGGCGGACCGCCGCTCGGTCGTCTTCGACCACCGCGGCGGCCCGGCCGTGGAGGCCACCGCGCTCCGCATCGAGGCGGGTCTGCCGGGGGCGACGGTCGACGCCACACCGGACGGCCGCATCCGCGTCGACTACCCGGCGGACGCGTTCAGTTCGCGGCACGTGCTCGCCTTCCTCCTGGACCACTTCGACGTGGTCGACTGCTACGCCCCCGAACCCGATCTGGAGACCGTGATCCGCCAGACGTACCGGAGCGGCGCCGTCCCGGCCGCCCCGGACGGCGGTGCCGCGTGAGACTCCCGCTCCGCACCGGAAACTATCTGCCCTTCGCCACCAGCGGGCTGCAGTCCCTGCTCCAGTACCGCTCCTCGTTCCTGATCACCGGGGTAGCCGCCGCGGCGGGTGCGGCGGTGACGGTGTTCCTGTGGCGGGCGGTGTACGCGGGCTCCTCCGGCCCCGGTCCCGGCGGCTTCACCACCGAGAGCATCACCACCTATCTGGTGGTCGCCCAGGTCCTGGGCGTGGTGCACGCCAACCGCGTCGACGAGGAGGTCTCGGCGGAGGTCTACCGCGGTGACATCGCGGTCATGCTCGTGCGTCCCGTGAGCTATCCGCTGGTCCGCTTCGCCTCCTGTCTCCCCGTCATCGGTGCCAACGCGGTGCTGGTCGGCGTGCCCCTGCTGGTTCTCTTCGCCGCGTCAGTGCCCCTGGTGACCCCCACGCCGGTGGACGCGGTGCTGTTCCTCGGCTCCACGGTGCTCTCGGCCGTCATCGCCTACTGCGTGAACCTCCTGACGGGCATGGCCGGATTCCTCACCACGAACACCTGGGGGGTGCGCATGGTCAAGCAGAGCGTCGTCGCGTTCTTCGCGGGACAGATGGTGCCCCTGGCCCTGATGCCAGGACCCCTGCACACCCTGGCCATGGTGCTGCCCTTCCGGGCCATGGTGGACGGCCCGCTCACCCTTCTCCTGGGCCGGTACGAGGGGGTGGGCGGCGCCGCCGCCGTCCTCGGGCACCAGCTCGGCTGGTCGGTGGGGCTGGTCCTGCTGTGCGCCGCGCTGTGGCGGTCGGCGGCCTCCCGGCTGGAGGTGCTCGGCGGATGACCCGGACCGCGCGGAGATATCTGCGGCTCTCCTTCTTCCTCGGCGGTGTCGGTCTGCACCGGCTCGCCTCGTACCGGCTCGACTTCGTCCTGGGTTCGGGGGCCTTCCTGATCCGGGTGGGGCTCCAGACCGTCGCGGTGACCCTCGTCTTCACCCATGTCCCCGTCGTCGCCGGCTGGTCCTACCACGAGGTGCTCTTCCTGCTGGGCTGCTCGCTGCTGCCGCGCGGCATCGACCACCTCTTCACCGACCAGCTGTGGGAGCTCTCCCGCAAGCTGGTGCAGCGGGGAGAGTTCTACCGCCATCTCATCCGCCCGGTGGACCCCCTCTTCTCACTCCTGTCGGAACGGTTCTTCCACCCCGACGGGCTGGGCGAGGTGGCCGTCGGCATCGTCCTGGTCCTGTGGGCCGGATCGGAACTGGGTCTCGGCCCCACTCCGCTGCAGTGGGCACTCGTCCCCCTGATGATCCTGTGCGGCGCCCTCATCCACACGGCGATCAAGCTGTTCTTCGCCTCGCTGTCCTTCTGGACCATGACGAGCATGCCTGCGATGCAGACGGTCACCCAGGTCTCCGAGTTCGCCGGCTATCCGCTCGACCTGTACCACCCGTCGCTGCGCGCGCTGCTCACCTGGGTCCTGCCGTTCGCCTTCACGTCCTACGCGCCCGCCGTCTATCTGCTCGACGGCGACACGGGCCTGATCCGGTGGCTTCCCGTGGTGACCGGCCTGGCCGTGATCGCCGCACTGGCCCTCTGGCGGCGCGGCCTTTCCAGATACGAGATGACCGGGAGTTGACGAACCGCGTGACCAGCGACACCCAGCTCCGCGAACTGCTGCACGGCGCCGCATGGATGCCGGAGGACGGACGCCGGGCCGACGGGTACGAGCGGATCGACGAGGCCGCACTGGGCCCCGGAACCACCGCCCTCATCGTGTCCCCCGTCGGGGGGCCCGCGCACGGCCGGCCCCTCTTCGTCCCCGTACACACCGACGCGGCCGGCCGTCTGGACGAGGCACAGGGCACCAGCGCCTTCGACCTCGCCTGCGTCCGGCGCATGGCGACAGGCGGGCGGATCCCGACGGCGCGCGGCGGACACCTGGAGTTCCGCGGCGGCGGCACCGCGGCCCGGTCCGTCCGGCAGCTGCCCTTCGAGCAGGGCTGGTCGTCGAATTCGCTGTCGCTCGTCGACATCGACGGCCGCCCGCATCTCCACAAGACGTACCGCACGCTGGGACCCGGCGTACGCGAGCCCGAGCTGCTGCGCCTGATGGACGGCAGCGGTCGCACACCGCGCTGGTTCGGCGACTACAGCTACCTCCCTCCGGGCCGGGACGAGCGGTTCGCGCTGGGGGTGGTCTACACGTACGCGCCCGGCACCGGCATCGACACACCGCTGCGCGAGAACCTCCGCTCGCTCTGGCCGAAGCTGCTGCGCGCAGGGGCGGACGGCTTCGCCGACACCCTCGTCCACCACCACCTGAGCCCCCTCGAATCCCCGCTGGAGGCCGCCGGCCGCTTCCTCCGTGCGTTCCACGAGGATCTGCGGGTGCGGCTCGGCGCGGGTACGGTCCCGCCCGACTTCCCCGTCCTGCGCAGTCTCCGGGCCGCCGAGCACCGGGCCGCGGCGCTCGCGGAGCGGGCCGGGACCGAGGCCGGTCTCCCCTCCGCCGCGGTCGCCGGGGCCTTCCGGTCGATCGCCGTGGAGACCGGCCTGCTGCGGACCGAGTTCACCGCCTCGGACGTGCGGTGGTCCGCCGGGCCGTGCCACGGGGACCTCCATCTGTCGCATCTGCTCTGGGACCCGCCACGCCTCATCGACATCTCGACACCCAGCACCGGTCCGGACGACGCGGGCTGGTCCGAGCAGTCCCCGCTGGAGGACGTCGTCGCGCTGCACCGGGCCCTGGAGTACTTCAGCGCCGACGAGGCCGCCTTCGAGAGCGCTCGGCTCCTGGGAATCGACGCGACGGAGACGATGTACGGCGCACTGGACGGCGCGCCCGGCCTGCCGCCGAGGGAACGCGCCCTGCTCCTGCTGGTGTTCGAGGCGGCGGACCTCTGGCGGCGGCGCGTCATGGAGCTGCTGCTCGCCCCCACCGTGTCCGACAGCCCCGCCGACGCACCGCTGCGCCGGCTGCTGTACCTGCGCCGGCTGCTGCACGAGCTGGACTACAACTTCGCCCACGCCCGGCCGTACCACGCCGCGATCGATCTTCGCCACGCGATCGCGCTCGGCCTGCCCTCCCCATCAGCCCGCCCTCTCACCACGAGGAACTGACGTGAGTGACGTGACCGCCGAGCCCATGCACATCATCGAGACGTACTTCGAGTGCTGCGGGTTCGATCACACCTTCCTCCAGGGCGGCACCTCGGTGTACCTCTGGAACCTCTCCCGCGCGTTCGCCCGCCGCGGACACCGGGTGTCCGTCGTGACCCCCGCGCACGGACGCCTCGACGACCTGCGCAGCCGCCATGTGGTCGAGGACCTCGACTACGACGACCGGTACACGCTCCCCCTCGTCCTCGACCCCGACGTCTGGCAGGGCTTCCCGGCCGAGGTACCCCTGGAGCTGCGCACCACGGCGCACCGTATCCGGCTCGAGGACGTCGACCTCTACTTCCTGTCCAACGAGTACCTGGACCGGCTGCCCGACACGTTCTACCCGCCGTACTCGGCGAAGGGCAACGACCTCACGTTCTTCAAGCCCCTGGTCTTCCAGGTCGACAGCGTGCGCTTCCTGCAGAACTGGTTCGCCGACGAGCGGGCGGTCGTCCACGCCCACGAGCCCTTCTACCACTACCTGTTGCCGCCCGCGCTGAGCGGCGACCCGCGCAAGAGCGTGGTCAGCACCGTGCAGAGCAACATGCCGATCACGAAGAAGGTGTACGGCCCCGAGGTCCGCCGGCTCCTCTCGCTGCTGAGTGCCCCGCCGCTGCCGGACGAGGCCGGGCCGCTGCCGGCGGGTGAGCGCGAGGCGCAGCGGCAGTACCAGGAGCGGACCCATCTCCACTACGAGTACCCGTCCGGCCATCTCACCGTGTACGACCTGATCGCCGACCACTCCGACCGCATCGACTTCCTCTCCCCCGGCCAGCGGGACTTCTACAGCACCTTCCGGGACACGCCGTTCGAGGACCTGTTCGCGGCGCTGCCCGTCTCCGACACGGTCCGGCGCAACGCGCACAAGCAGTTCGTCGGCGGCTGCGCGATCTCGGACACCTGGCTCGCGTCGGACCCCGGCGCCGTGGACCGGGCGGAGGTCCTCTCCGGCCTGGGGCTGGACCCGGCGCTGCCCACCTTCTTCCACAACGCCAGGTACGCGGTCCACCACAAGGGCCAGGTGGAGCTTGTCAGGGCGATCGACCAGGTCCTCTCCGACGGCCTCGACGCCAACTTCGTGCTGCGCTGCATCTCGGGCACCGGCATCGACGACCCGTACTTCCACGACGTCGCCAAGCGCCATCAGGGACACGTGCACCTGGAGTGGGAGCGCGTCGACGAGAGCCGGGTCTTCGCCTACGCGGCGTCCGCCGACTTCTGCGTGTTCCCGTCCAAGTTCGAGATGGACACCTTCCTGATCGCCCAGGGCGAGGCCATGTCCTGCGGGGCCGTGCCCGTCGCCACGGCGCAGTGGGGCATGGCGCACTTCCTGCACGACGCTCCGCCGGACACCGCGACGGGCTTCTCCGTCAACCGTTCGTTCGCCGAGGACGACGCGCTCCTGGTCGCGGCGCTGGCCGACCGCTTCCGTCAGGCGGTGCGTCTCTTCCGGGAGCGGCCCGAGGAGTACCGCGCCCTGTCCGCCCGTGCGCGGGAGGTGGCGGCGGGCTTCACCTGGGAGCAGTGTGCCGATCAGCATCTGGAGGTGTTCTCGGAGCTCTGGCGGGGGTTGTCGCCCGAGCTCGCTCCCGACGACGCCCTGCGTCACGGCTGGTTCGGCCTCGTGCCGTCCCGGGTGTGGTCCGAGCGGCCCGAGGAGGTGCTCGCCGCCGCCGTGGCGGCCGGCGACCTGCCCGCCGCCGAACGCCTGGGCCCGGTCACGGAGGAGACGGCCCGGCAGCTGTTCGACGCCGCGTGGGAGCGCGCCGACTTCGCGGTGTGCGAGGAGGTGGTACGGCGGTGGCCCGCCTCGGTGCCGGCGGACCGGACCGTCCTGCTGCGGGAACGGTGCGCGCCGCTGGCCGACGGCCTCGTGTACCGGCTCGCCCACGCGGAACGGGTGGAGCTGGTCGTGCCGGCTCCCCGGGCCCCGGAGGGCCGTGCCCGGGCGGAGGTCACCGCGTGGACCCGCACGGGAACGGGGGAGTTCACGGGCCCGCGGCCTCCGGCGGACTCCGCCGCCCGGCTGCTCCTGACCCTGTCGAACGGCCGGATCGCCTGGGACGTGGTGTCCGGTGGCTGACTACGACTCCGTACGCACCGTCCTGCTGGCCGGCGGGCGCGGTGAGCGCATGGGACGGCTGGGTACCGGCCGTCTGAAGCCGCTCGTGCCCTACGGCGGCGCGTGCCGGCTCATCGACTTCAGCCTCGCCAACGCGCGTGACTCCGGTGTCGGCGAGGTGCTGCTCCTGTCGCAGTACGAGGAGCGGCAGCTCATGGACGACCTGCACTCCGCCTGGAACGGCACCTCGCCCGGCTTCCGGGTCCACTTCGGGCCGTACGACCCGGCCTACCGCGCGGCGGGCGAGACCCTGCCGCAGCAGCTTCCCGAACGCACCTGGTCCCTGGAGCGCGGGACGGCGGACGCGCTGATCCGTAAGGGCGACCACATCTTCGGTCCCCGGACGAAGCACGTGATGGTGCTGCACGCCGACCATGTCTACCGCTTCGACTACGGGCCGCTGATCCGGCAGCACATCGCCGGGCGGGCCGCGCTCACCATCGCGTACCAGCGGATCGATCCGCGCTGGGTCCACCTGTTCGGCGTGGTCGACTTCGACTCGGACGGTTTCCTCACCTCCTTCGTCGAGAAGCCCGAACACCCCACCAGCGACCTGGTTTTCGCCGCGTTCTGCGTCTTCGACGCGGAGGTGCTGCAGCGGTATCTCCAGGATCTGGACGGCACGGCCTGGCAGCACGACATCAGCCGTGACGTGATCCCGGCGATGCTCGCGGCGGGCGAACGCATCCGCGGGCACCGTGTCGAGGGCCACTGGGAGGACATCGGGACGGTGGAGCGCTACCACCGCGCGCATCTCGCGATGACACGGCCCGGTGCCGCCCTGCCGGTGAGCGCTCTGCCCTGGACCGTCTCGCCGTATCTGGCGCGCACGTGGGTGGAGGAGGCCCCGGGCGTCCAGCGTTCCGTCGTGCCCTTCGACCTGGTCAGTGACGGCCGGGTCGAGGACAGCGTCCTGTTCCCCGGGGTGCGGATCGGCGCCGGCGCACGGGTGCGGCGCAGCGTGGTACTGCCGGGTGCCGTCGTGCCCGACGGGGCCGACATCGACTCCGCGGTCGTCCTGGAGGACGGCTTCGTCCAGCTCGTCGAGCCGACGCCGAACGTCGCACGCTGAGGGAGCGCACGCATGCACATCATCAACTTCGCCTACGAGTGCGGCGGATTCGACACCCGGCTGATGCGCGGGGGCCTGTCGCCGCTCGTGTGGAACCTCTCCCGCGAGTACGCGGCCCGCGGGCACCGGGTCTCGATCGTCACGCCCGCGCACGGTCATCTCGACCGGCTGCGCGCGACGCACACGATCGAGGACCTCGACTACCGGCGGGACCACACGGTGCCGCTGGTGCTCGATCCCAAGACCTGGCCGGGGCGGCCTGCCGAGGTGCCGCTGACGCTCACGACGTGCGCCCACCGGCTGCGGCTGGACGGCGTGGACGTGTACTTCCTCTCGGACGCGCAGCTGGACCTGCTGCCGGACCGGCTGTATCCGCCGCCCGGTTCGGAGGGCCGAGACCTGGCGTTCTTCAAGCCGCTCGTCTTCCAGGTGGCCGGGCTCCGCTTTCTCCAGGAGTGGTTCGGCGGGGAACCCGCTGTCGTCCACGGCTTCGAACCCGCGTACCACTACCTCGTCCCGCTCGTGCTGCGTGGCGACCCCCGATGGCGCTGCGTCAGCACGGTGGCGGCAAACGCGCCGATCACCCAGAAGATCTACCGGCCCCAACTCGAAGCACTGCTGAGGGAGTTCGGCGACGACACGACCGTGGTCCGCGGTCCCGGAGCGGGAGCCGGCCTGGAGTCCTGGGAGGACGTGCCGCCCCCTGAGGACTCCCCCGCCGCGGCAATGGTCCGGGCTCTCGCCGCGACGCGGCTGCACACCGAGTACGGACCGGACCATGTGGGTGTCTTCCCCCTGCTCCTCGCCCACGCGGATCTCGTGGACTTCGTCTCACCGGGGCAGCGCGACCACTACAGCACCTTCGCCGACACGCCCATGGAGCGGTACGTGGCGTCGCTGCCGGTCTCCGGGCTGCTGCGCGAGCACGCGGGCAAGCTGTTCGACGGTGGCTGCGGGGTGTCGGACCGCTGGCTCGCCAAGGACCCGTCGGCGGTCGACCGCGCCGCCGTCCTGCGGTCGATGGGTCTCGACCCGGCCCGGCCGGTCTTCTACCACGCGGCGCGCTACGCGGTGCATCACAAGGGACAGTTGGAGCTGGTGCAGGCCATGGAGGAGGTCCTGGCCTCCGGGGCCGACATCAGCTTCGTCCTGCGCTGTGCCACGGGTGCGGGCGGTGCGGCCGAGGTGCCCCCCGCCAACGCGTACTTCCGACGGGTGGCCGACGCCTACCCGGACCGAGTGCGTCTGGACTGGCGGCTCGTCGACGAGGACACCCTGTTCTCGGAGGCCGCCTGTGCCGACTTCTGCGTCTATCCGTCGAAGTTCGAACTCGACGGATTCCTCATCGCGCAGGCCGAGGCGATGGCCTGCGGTGCCGTGCCGATCGCCACCGCCCAGCGGACCACTGCCCACTTCGGCCATGCCCTGCCGCCCCAGGACCCGGGGGCGACGGGCTTCGCGGTGCGCGGCTCGTTCCGTGACGACGACCGGGAGCTTGCGCACCTGCTCGCGGACCGTATCCGGGAGGCGGCCCTGATGTTCCGGGAGGCGCCGGACGACTACGCGCGCCTGTCGGCCTCCGCCGTGCGGACGGCTCGCCGCTTCACCTGGAGCGACAGTGCCAGGCGGCGGCTGTCCGTCTTCCAGGAGCTGCTCGACGACCTGCCCCGGAGCCTGCCCGCGAAGGACGCGGTGCGGTACGGCTGGTTCGGGCTCCTCGACGAACAGGCGTGGTCCGAGCACCGCGAGGGGATAGCGCGGAGCGCCGAGCGCCTCGGTGACGCCGCTGCTTACGGCCGGTGCGCCGAGCTGGACGGGGCCGCGTACGAGCGGCTGTTCGCGGCGGCGTTCCGGCGGGCGGACTTCGTGCGCTGCGCCGCTCTGGCCGGGGCGGCGGACCGTGAGGACCTGATGGCCCCGGTCCGTACCCGCTGCCGGGTCGCTCCCGCGCCCGTGGGCGCGGCGCACCGGGTGGAGTACGTCCATCCCGAGGTGGTCGCGGTCGACGTCGTGGTCGAGGCCGAGGGGCTGTCCGCTCCGGGAGACACGGAGCGTGCCGAGTCGGCGGCGGAGGCCGCCCTCTCGGACGAGCCGGTGCCGAGCGGGACGACGGGGCTCGCGGCCCTGCGGCGCGATGACGACGGCGTGTTCCGGGGTGAGTCCCGCACGGGTTCTCTGCGGGGCGGGCTGGTCCTGCGGCTCACCCTCGCCGACGGCCGGGTCACCTGGGACAACGCCTCGGTGCCCGAAAGGCCTCCGTACCGGGTGGTGGCCACGGATCTCGACGGGACGCTGCTGCGCGGCGATCTGACCGTCTCGGACCGGACCCTGCGTGCTCTGGAGCTGGTGGCCGCCTCCGGTGCACGCCATCTGGTCGTCACCGGCCGGCCGGCGGCCGCGTGCAGCCACCTGCTGGAGTCCATCGGGTACACGGGGATCGCCGTCTGCGGGCAGGGCGGTCAGCTCTACGACACGGGCGAGGGCCGTCTGCTCTCCTCGGTGACGCTGGACAGGGATCTGGCACGGTCCGTCGTCGAGCGCCTGGAGGCCGTCGTCGGTGGACTCGAACTGGGTGTCGTCACCTCGCCGCCCGAGAGCCGTTTCAAAGTCACGCCCGGATTCGGGGAACGCGTCCGCCACGGCTGGGACGTCACGTCCGACCGGACCCTGCTGTGGGACACGCCCGTCGACAAGCTCGTGCTGCACGGGGACGACGACCTCGCCGAGACCGCTCGGCGGCTGTGCGGCGACGAGGTGACGGTGGTGCACTCCGTCCAGGGCATGGTCGAAGTGCTGCCGCGCGGGATCACCAAGGGCACGGGCGTTGCCCGTGCCCTTGACCTGCTCGGCCGCACGGGCGCCGACACGGTGGCGTTCGGCGACATGCCCAACGACATCCCGCTCCTCGCGCTCGCCGGTCACGGAGTGGCGGTCGCGAACGCACACCCCTCGCTCCTGGCCGTCGCGGACGAGATCGCCCCTGCCAACGACGCGGACGGAGTGGCCTCGGTGATCGAGCGTCTGTTCGGCGCGGCCGTGCTGCCGATGGGGGGCACCCTGTGAGTGACACGGTGACACGTCTGGCCGGGGCGCTCGGGGTGGCGACCGGGTACCGCACCGACCGGGGGCGGGAGATGACCGTCTCCCGGGACACCCTCGTCGCGGTGCTCGCGTCCTGCGGCATCGACGCCTCGACCCCGGCCGCCGCCGAGGCCGCACTCGCCGCGCACCGCGCGGAGCGGGCCCGGCGTCTCGTACCGCCGTGCGTCGTGGTGCGGGGGCCCCGCGGTGCCCGCCCGGCCCTGCCGGCGGGTGCCCGTACGGAGGTGGTCTGCGCCGACGGCCGCGTACGGTCGCTGGACGAGCCGCTGCCCGTGGGGCGTCACACCCTGTACGTCGAGCGGGCGGGCCTGCGCGACAGTGCGGTCCTGCTGGTGGCCCCGGAGCGCCTGAAGACGCCGGAGCACTCCTGGGGCTTCCTCGTCCAGCTGTACTTCCTGCTCTCCCGCAGGTCCTGGGGCATGGGTGATCTCGGCGATCTCGGCGATCTCGCCTCCTGGGCGGGCCGGGACCTGGGGGCGGACTTCGTCCAGCTCGGTCCGCTGCACGCGATGGAGCCCGGCGCGCTGCCGGACCCGTCGCCGTACCGGCCCAGCAGCCGCCGCTTCCCGGACCCGATGCACGTACGGGTGGAGGCCGTCGTGGAATTCGCCCACCTGGCCGACGGGTCGCTTCGGCGGGTCGGGGAGCTCGCCTCCCGTGCCGCGGCCCTCAACTCCGCCGTCCTGGACGGGGACGCCCTCATCCGGCGTGAGGAGGTGCGGGAGCTGAAGCACCGTGCCCTGCGCGAGGTGTTCGAGGTGCCCCGCAGCCCGGCGCGGGAGGCGGCGTTCGCCGCGTTCCTGGCGCGGGAGGGCGACGAGCTCACCGACTTCGCCACCTGGTGCGCCCTGGCCGATGTACGGGGCCCGGCCTGGCGTTCCTGGCCTGCCGGGCTGCGCGATCCCCGGTCGGCCGCGGTGGCCGAGGCACGCCGGGAGCTGGCCGGCTCCGTCGCGTTCCACACCTGGCTGGCCTGGATCACCGACGAGCAGCTGGGCGGTGCCCAGCGCGCGGCGCGTGAGGCGGGCATGTCGGTGGGGCTCGTCCACGACCTCGCCGTGGGCGTGGCCCCGGAGGGGGCCGATGCCTGGGCCCTCCGGCACTGCCTCGCCGAAGGCATGTCGGTGGGGGCGCCGCCGGACGACTTCAACCCGCTGGGGCAGGACTGGGGGCAGCCCCCGTGGCGGCCCGACGCGCTGGCCGCGGAGGGCTACCTGCCGTTCGCCCGGCTGCTGCGGGCGGGGATGCGGCACGCGGGTGCCCTGCGCGTCGACCACGTGATGGGTCTGTTCCGCCTCTGGTGGGTCCCCGAGGGGCGTCCGCCGGCGGAGGGTACGTATGTCCGCTACGACGGCGAGGCGATGCTGGCGGTGCTGACCGCGGAGGCCGAGGCCGCCGAGGCGTTCGTCATCGGGGAGGACCTGGGGACGGTCGAGCCGGGCGTACGCGAGGAGTTGGCCGCCCGCGGAATCGTGGGGACCGCGGTGCAGCGCTTCGAGTACGAGGGCGGCTCCGAGGGCCGGCTCGGTCCCCTGCCACCGGAGCGGTGGCGGGAGAACTGCATGGCGACGCTGACCACGCACGATCTGCCGAGCACCGCGGCCTGGCTGAGCGGGGAGCACGTCGAGCTGCGTGCCTCGCTGGGTCTGCTCACCCGCCCCGAGGAACAGGAGAAGGCCGAGGCCGCCGAGGAACGCGACGGCTGGATCGCCGAGTTGGAGCGACTGGGGCTGCTGCCCGATCCCGCCGGGGAGGTCGCGGCGCTCCACACGTACCTCTGTCTCACCCCGGCCCGGATGATCGGCGTCTGGCTCCCGGACACGGTGGGCGACCGCCGTCCTCAGAATCTGCCCGGCACCGCAGGCGTGCACCCCAACTGGTGCCTGCCCATGTCCGACGAGCACGGCCGGCCCGTCCCCCTGGATGACCTGTCCGCCGTACCGCTCGTCCATCACCTGGCCCGGAGCTTCGGGGAACGGCCGGAAGCACACCGAGTGACTATCGAGGAGAGACATGGCAAGCCGGGTTCTTGCTGACGATTCACGGGTTTCGGGCGTACGGGAGGACGCCGAGGGGTTCAGCCTGCTCGCGCCGGACGGCACCGGATACCGGGTGGACCTCGTGCCCGGGGTCCTGTCCCCCGGCAATCCCGCGCTCGCACGCGCGGTGGAGGGACGGCGGGTCGTCGCGTTCATGGGTCCGTCGGTCGACCGCCTCTACGGGGCGGCGCTGCGCGCCTACCTGGACGCGACGCTGGCCCCTGGGTCCTGGACGGTCCACACCATCGACACGGGTGAGAAGAACAAGACACTGGCCACGGCGGAGAGGGTGTGTTCGCTGGCCAAGGCCGCCGGGCTGGACCGCCACGGGGTGATGCTGGCCCTGGGCGGCGGCATCGTCTCGGACATCGTGGGCTTCGCCGCCTCCATGTACTCGCGCGGCATCCGGTACATCCGCGTCAACACGACCCTCGTCGGTCAGGTCGATGTGGGTGTCGGTGTGAAGACGGGCGTCAACGCCCTCCGTACGAAGAACATGTTCGGCGCTTACCACCCGGCGCACGCCTCGCTGAGCGACCCCGCGTTCCTCACCACGCTGCCGGTGCGTGAGATCCGGTGCGGTCTCGCGGAGATCGTGAAGATGGCCGTGATCCTGGACGAGGAGCTGTTCGACACCCTGGAGCGGTACCCGGGCGCGTTCCGGGGGGCGGGCGGGCCCACGCCCCGGGAGGTGGAGGCGTACATCCTCCGTACCTCGATGCGGCTGATGATGGAGGAGCTCTGCCCGAACCTGCGGGAGCATCAGCTCGCCCGCCTGGTGGACTTCGGCCACACGTTCAGTCCGGTCGTCGAGACGGCGGGCGACCACCGTCTGGAGCACGGCGAGGCGGTCTCCGTCGACATGGCGCTGTCCGCGTGCGTCGCCCTGCGGCTGGGCCTGGTCGACGAGGAGACGTGCGACCGGATCATCGGGCTGCTGGCACGCATCGGGCTGCCCGTCTTCGACGCGCGCACGTGCACACCGGAGCTGATGACCCGCGCACTGGAGGAGTCGTGGGAGCGGCGGGGCCGCAGGCTGCATCTCGTGGTCCCCACCGGCGTCGGCAAGGCGACGTTCGTCGACGACCTCGGGAACATCCCCCGCGAGGTGCTCCAGCACGCGCTCGACGATCTCGCCGTGCGGTCCCGCCACGCCGGGGAGGGGGTCCGGCCGTGAGCGGGCGACGGGTCAACCTGCGCGACCTCATGTCCGAGAAGCTCCACGACCACGGCGGGGAGGGGACGATCCTCGCCCACCGGGTGTTCGCCAGGGGCGGTGGGACGGGCGCGGACTTCATCGACCTGGCCGTACTTCCCCCGGGTACGTCCATCGGCCGCCACCGGCACGGCCGCGACCGTGAGACGTACATCGTCCTCAGCGGCAGCGGTCTCATGTACCGCGACGGCGAGGTGTTCCGCGTAGGCGCGGGGGACATCGTGGTGAACGAACCGTTCGGCGAGCACGGTCTGAGCAACGACTCCGACACGGAACTCGCCCTGCTCGTCTTCGAGGAGGCCGATCATGACGAACCTGTCCGATGAGATGACGGTCATGGACGTCGGCGGGACGACGCTGCGTGCCGGCACGTACGGCGCCGGCCGTCTGTCGCGTGTACGGCGGATGCGGGTGGACGGCATGGCCGCGCACCCTGGGGCTTCCGTCGCCACGCTGCAACGGCACGTGATCGAGCAGATCGTGCGGGAGGCGGGGCGCCAGGGCGACGGCCGTCCCGCCCCGGGCGCCGCGCTGGGCATCGCCTTCGCGGGCCCGGTCGGCCGGGACGGGACCGTGCTGGGTGCGCCGACGGTGTGGGGCGAGGGCGGGGAAGCGGTGCCGCTCCAGGAGATCCTGAGCGCCCGGCTGTCCGTGCCCGTCGTCGTCGTCAACGACCTGACGGCGGCGGCCTGGCGGTACGGGACCCAGGAGTCGGCCCCCTTCTGTCTGCTGACCATCAGCTCCGGGATCGGGAACAAGGTGTTCCGCGACGGCGACGTGCTCCTCGACGCCGAGGGGCACGGTGGTGAGCTCGGCCACTGGAGGTGCGACCTCTCGCCCGACGCCCCGCTGTGCGACTGCGGTGGGCGCGGCCATCTGGGGGCGATCGCTTCGGGACGCGGGGTGCTCGCCGCGGTGCGGCGGGCGGCCGGAGCCGATCCGGCGGCCTTCGCCGGATCGGCTCCGGCCCGCCTGGGAACGACCGATCCGGAGATCCTGACCAACCCGGAGATCGCTGCCGCCGTCCGCGGCGGCGACCCGTTCGTGACGTCCGTCCTGCGCTCCACGCTCGTCCATCTGGCCTCCGCCGTGGGGGCCGTGTTCACCTCGATCGGGGTCCGCCGCTACATCCTCATGGGCGGTTTCGCCCTGGCTGTCGGCGAGCGCTACCGGGAACTGCTCGTGGAGGAACTCGTGCGGCAGGGCTGCTTCGGACTGACGGCCGAAGCCGTGGACGCCATGGTCGTCCTGGGTGCGGAGGACGACGACCACGGTCTCGTCGGCATGGGGCGGCTCGTCACCCGACGGCTCGGGGAAGGCGTACACACGAAGAGGATGATCGTCCGATGACCGAACTTCCGGCCCGTACCGGCTCCGGCCTCCCCCTGCGTGTTCTGGTGGTCGGCAGCGGGTTCGTCGGCACGGAGATCGCCCGGCTGCTGACCGCCGGTGGGCACCGGGTGACGCTCACCTCCCGCGGCCGGCCGGCGGCCGACCCTGCCGCGTACGGTGCGCGATGGACAGCACTGGACGCCACCGATCCAGCGGCGTGCGCCCGTGTGGTGTCGGCGGTCGACCCCCGGGCGGTCGTCCTGGTCCATGGTCCCTCCGACGTCACCTGGTGCGAGGCGCATCCCGAAGAGGCCGCGGCCACCCATGTGAGGGTGACGGAGAACGTCGCGACCCTGCCGGGCCTGGACCGCATCGTCATGATCTCGACGGACAACGTGTTCGACGGCTCGTCACCGCACAACGTCGAGACCACGCCCGTCTCGCCCGCGAACGCCTACGGGGCGGCCAAGCTGATGGCCGAGCAGACGCTGCTGTCCCGGGCGGTCTCCCCCGCCACGGTGCTGCGCGTCAGCCTCGTCTACGGTCACGAACCGGCCGGGAGCGAGAAGTGGCTGAACTTCTTCTCGTCCTGCGCCCATCGCCTCTCACGGGGCGAGACGGTGGAGGCACCGGCCGACCAGTGGACGACACCCGTGCTCGTGGACGACGTGGCCGCGGTGACGTCGGTACTCCTCCGGCAGCCCGGCGCGCTGCCCCCGCTCCTGCACCTCGGCGGCCCCGGCCGGATCTCCCGCGCGGACTGGGCACGGGTGATCGCCGGAGCCCTGGGCGTACCGACGGATCTGGTGAAGGCCGTTCCCCGCGCCTCGGGCCGCTACGCGTCGAGGCCGGAGAACACCTGCCTCTCCAGTGCGCTGCTCCCGTCGGTACCGGGGATGGACCGCACCCCTTTGTGGGACGTGACCACCTCGGCCGCCGCTCTGGCCCCCGTGTTCCTGCGCGCGGGGAGGTAGCCCCGGAAGGACAGCCGGGGAGCGCGGGGCCATCCCATGACCTCTCGGGCCGCGTCGAGGAAGGCCAGCCGGTTGTCCTCCAGGTGGTCGCGCACGCTCTCACCTTCGGGCAGGCCTTCCCACACGGTCCGGTTGAGGTCGAGGACGTAGGCGCGTGCCGCGTCGTGCACGGTCAGGGGGAACTGGATGCCGATCAGCCGTTCCGCGACCCGGAGTCTGTTCATCGAGTCCCGTGTCGTGAGGAACCACGGGGTCGTGTCGTCCCACTCGTTCGGCCGGCTGAAGGCCGCGCGCTCGGCCTCGGCCCCCACCTCGACGAACCGCTCCAGCAGCTTGAGCCGCTCCGCCCGCCGGGCCTCCGACAGCTCGGTCTGCTGCCGTCGGTGCTCCGTCCGCTCGGCGGACCTTTGCGTGGCGAACTGGACGAGGAAGGACAGTGCGCCGCCGAGCGCGACGCCGCCCAACGATATGAGTGACACCCAGACTTGACCGGACATGACAGCCTTCGTTCCACACTGTCGGTCTTCGGTCGCCGCCTTTCGTCACCGGCCGGGCGGCGGGAGTGCCACGCTCTCAGCTCTCGTCCTTCGGCTCCTCGGCGTTGCGCCAGATCGTGAGGTCGAGGGTGATGTACTTGCTGGCGTCGTTCTCGCCCGACTTGCCGCGGTAGGTCGCCACGGCGATGTGTCCGCCGTCGCTCAGCACGCAGATCTCGGACCCCTTCGTGAGCTGGTCGAAGGCGATGTCCTCGGTGTAGCGCGTCTCCGCGCGGCAGGTCTCCAGCGAGCCCTTCTGGGAGTTGTTCAACAGGACCAGCTTGCCGTTGTCGGTGCCGAGCTTCTCGTCGCCGAACAGGGAGTCGTGGTAGTAGAAGAGGTCCCCGTGGTTGTAGGACACGCCGCTGTCGCCGCCGTCGGCCGGACGGGGCGGGTTGTCGGCGAGCATGATCTGATAGTTCGCCGTCACGTCGATGCCCTGGTACGAGGCCGGCTCGGGGTCGGTCCGCTTCTGTTCCTTGTCCTGCGACGCGCTGTCCGCCGCACCGGCGGTTTCGCGGGTGTTGGCGTCGTTGGCGTCGTCGCCCTTGCCGGAGCCGTCCGGCAGGAGGGAGCCGATGACCACGAGGCCGACGACCGCGGCCGCGACGGCACCGACGACGATCAGTCCCGTCCGCTTCTTCGGCTTCGGCGGAGCGGGCGCGAAGCCGGCCTGGTGGTGGGTCGGCTGGGTGGGGTAGCCGGGTACGAACCCGGGAGGCGTCCGGTATCCGGGAGATGACACGGGATATCCGGGTGCGGGACCGTACCCGGGCGGCACCGCGCCCTGGACACCCGGCGCACCCTGGACACCCGGCGCGGCCTGCCCGGCCTGCATGCCCGGCGCGGCCTGCGTCGGTGCGGAGGCCATGCCCGCGCCGTGCGGCGCGTACGGGTTCGCGGCCTGCACCGAGGGCTGCTGCGGGGAGACCTCGGTCGGCGTCGGCGCGGCCGTGGGCTTCGGCGGCGGCGTCTTCGCCGGTTCGGGAAGCTGCAGCCGCTCGGTGATCGAGCCGGCGACCGCCTGCGGCAGCCAGTCCTCGCCCTGGCGCAGCGGGGCGGGCGAGATCTCGTGGCACGCCTCGATGATCTCGGGCAGGGACGGCCGGCCGGCCGGGGTACGGCTGAGGCAGCGCGTCACGAGCGGACGCAGCTCCTCGGGCAGGCCGGTGAGGTCGGGATCCTCGTGCACGATGCGGTAGAGAACCGCGTGTGACGGTCCGTCACCGAAGGCGGGGGTGCCGAGGGCCGCGTAGGCCACCATCTGGCCGAGGGCGAAGATGTCGGTCGCCGGAGTGACCGTACCGGCCGCCGCCTGTTCGGGCGCCATGAAGGCCGGGGTGCCGACGCTGACGCCGTTGCCGGTCAGGGCGGTGGCGTCGGCCGCGCGGGCGATTCCGAAGTCGATCACGCGGGGCCCGTCGGCGGCCAGGAGGACGTTGGCGGGTTTCAGGTCACGGTGCACGATCCCCGCACCGTGGATGACGTGAAGGGCCTCGGCACACCCGACGGTCAGCAGCAGCACACTGCGCAGGGGGAGGCGGCCGTGCTGGGCCACGGCGTGGGCGAGCGAGGGGCCCGGCACGTAGGACGTGGCCAGCCAGGGCTGCGCGCCGTCGGTGTCGAAGTCGATGACGGGCGCCGTGTACAGGCCCTGCACCCGCTGCGCGGCCCGCACCTCCTGCTCGAAGCGCCGCCGGAATTCGGGGTCCTCGCTGAACTCGGGCCGGATGACCTTGAGTGCGATCGGCCGGCCGCCCGGCGTGTACGAGAGGTACACCTTTCCCATGCCGCCCGTGCCCAGCACCGCCACCAGGCGGTATCCGCCCACCGTGGCGGGGTCGCCCGGCTTGAGCGGCTGGAAGAGACCGCCTGGAAGTGCACTGCTCATGTGGAACCATCCCCCTGTCAACGGCAGTTCCGATCACTGCCGGTCCCGAAGTCAACCGAGAGCGTACCGAACCTCCCTCCCGCTTCGGGCCACGCCGCTGCGCCTGCCGGGACCGGCGGGTGGAGACAGCGGCGTCCGGCCGGTTGCGTCCCCGCCCCGTTCCTGTCACGGCCGGACGAGGACGCTGTGCGGACTCCCCGTCCGGACGGGGACGCTGTGCGGACTCCCCCGGCGGGCTTCCTCCCGTCGGTGGCCGGAACTTCTCTCTTGACCCGGTCTTCTCCTGTCAGGACCATGTGCGCGTCGCACAGCTCCACCCCCCACCCCACCGGACTCAGGAGACTGCCAGCATGCGACTCGTCAACGCACGGAAGCCCCGGCCGACGAAAGTCAGACGCACGGCCACTCTCGCCGTCCTGCTCGCCCTCGGTCTCGCCGCCCCGGTCACCGCTGTGACCGGCGCCGACGCCTCGTCCCGGAACGCGGCCGTCGCCGCGGACGAGCGGACCCGGCAGTACGAGATCACCGGGCACCACACCCCCGCCGGCCGCACCGCGATCGCGCGGACCGGTGTCTCCATCGACGAGGTGCACGACCACGGCGTCGTGATCACCGCGGACGCCGCCCAGGCCCGAAAGCTCCGGGCGGGCGGCCATGTGCTGGAGGTACTGCCCGCTCCGGGCGCCGAACCGCAGGCGCAGGGACCCGTCGGCACGCTGGACTTCCCGTCGGCGGACTCCAAGTACCACAACTACGCCGAGATGAACGCGGAGATCGACGCACGCATCGCGGCCCACCCCTCGATCATGAACAAGCGCGTGATCGGGAAGACCTACCAGGGCCGGGACATCGTCGCGATCAAGGTGAGCGACAACGTCGGCACCGACGAGGCCGAACCGGAGGTTCTCTTCACCGCGCACCAGCACGCCCGCGAACACCTGACCGTCGAGATGGCGCTCTACCTGCTCCGCGAGCTCGGCGAGGACTACGGCACCGACTCCAGGATCACGCAGGCGGTCGACGGCCGCGAGCTGTGGATCGTGCCGGACATGAATCCCGACGGCGGTGAGTACGACATCGCGTCGGGCTCGTACCGCAGTTGGCGCAAGAACCGGCAGCCGATCTCCGGTTCCAGCTACGTGGGCACGGACCTCAACCGCAACTGGGCGTACAACTGGGGCTGCTGCGGCGGTTCCTCGTCCAGCCCTTCGTCGGAGACCTACCGTGGCACCGCCGCCGAGTCCGCACCCGAGACGAAGGTCGTGGCGGACTTCGTCCGCAGCCGGGTGGTCGGCGGGAGGCAGCAGATCAGGGCGGGCATCGACTTCCACACGTACAGCGAGCTGGTGCTGTGGCCGTTCGGCTACACATACAGCGACACCACGACCGGAATGACGGCCGACGACCGCAACGCGTTCGCCGCCGTGGGCCAGAAGATGGGCGCGAGCAACGGCTACACCGCCGAGCAGTCCAGCGACCTCTACATCACCGACGGCTCGATCGACGACTGGCTGTGGGGCTCGCAGAAGATCTTCGGCTACACCTTCGAGATGTACCCCGGCTCGTCCTCGGGCGGCGGCTTCTATCCGCCCGACGAGGTCATCGAGCGGGAGACCTCGCGCAACCGGGACGCGGTGCTCCAACTGGTGGAGAACGCGGACTGCATGTACAGGTCGATCGGGAAGCAGGCGCAGTACTGCGCCTGACGTCCGATCACACGGCGCCCCGGAGACGTGTCCCCGGGGCGCCGGCTCCGTCTCCGCCCCGACGTCCCGCGGCCCGGCCTCTCCGAGGGGCGCGGCCGGGTACGTCTTCCCACGTGGACAGCGGTACGGTCGTGCTGTGGGGTACGACCCGCACGAGATCCTGGGTCAGGGTCAACTGCTGTGCACGCCGGGTGAGTGGGAGACTGTGATGGCTGTCGACGACGTCGAGTTCCGCAAGAAGATCCGATCGGACATTCCGCATTCCGCGCGGGTGTGGAACGCGTGGCTGGGCGGGAAGGACAACTATCCGGTCGACCGGGAGCTGGCCGAAGCGGTCACCGCCGCCTATCCGCAGATGGCCGACATCGCGCAGGCCTCACGCGCCTTCCAGGCCCGTGCCGTCCGTCATCTGGCGGGCCTGGGTGTGCGTCAGTTCCTGGACGTGGGCACCGGTCTGCCGGTGGAGAACAGCACCCACGAGGTCGCGCAGGCCGTCGCCCCGCAGTCCCGGATCGTCTACGTGGACAACGACCCCATCGTCCTGGTCCACGCCGCGGCTCTGCTGACCAGCGCGCCGGAGGGCCGGACCGCCTATGTGGACGCCGACCTGTCCGTGACGGACACGGTGGTGGACGAGGCGGCCAGGACACTGGATCTCTCGGAGCCGGTGGCCGTCCTTCTGATGTCGACCCTGGGACACCTCACCCCGGCCGAAGGGATCGAGGTGGTCCAGCGGTACATGTCCCGGATGCCCTCGGGCAGCTATCTGGTGCTCTGCGACACGGTGAAGACGCCCCAGACCCTGGCGGCGCAGGAGGCCTACGACTCCGGCGACAACCCGCCGTACCTGGTGCGGGAACCGGAGGAGATCACCGGATGCGCGGAGGGACTGGAGCTGCTCGAACCGGGCTTCGTGTCCATCTCCTCCTGGCGCCCTACGGAGGAGGACCCCACACCCGTCGACCAGTGGGGGCTCATGGCCCGGAAGCCGTGACCATCACCGCCCTGTACGGCGCCCGCGCCGTACAGGGCAGGGGTCCTGCTCTGCTCCGGGCCGACGAACGGCCATGCGCAGACCGAGCGCAAGGCGCGGGTCAGCGCCGAGGCGTGGAGACGGTCGAGGTGCCGGGCGCGCCGTACGTGCGTTTCGGCGGCGTTCAGTGCGCCGCCGCAAGAAGGTGCCTCGCGTGCCGCCTCCGAGCGGACGATCGCGCGGACCAGACCGGTGTTGACGCGGTTGATCTCCTCCCGCACCCGTGTAAGGTCCGGGCGGCGTGTCGGCGCGCCGGCGGGGTCCGCGTCCCAGCGGCTGTGCAGGGCGCGCTGCACCTGCTTGTTCGCTTCGATCTGATCGCGGGGGATCCGTACCGTCACACCGGGATCGGCCCCGGCCTCGCGTGCCGGGCGGGCCACCGTGTCGAGGACCTGCCGCTCACGGACCGGGTCGTCGACGGGGCTGTCCGTCCCCCGCTTGGCAGCGGCGACGAGGGCGGCCGTGGCGAGACGCCGGGCCGAGAGATCGGCGAGCGGGTGGAGCCGGACGTACCCGCCGTGGCTCGTATCCGCGCCGGGAACAGCAGGGGCCGGGGCGGTCGCGCCGGCGAGGACGGCGGCCGTGACCACCGCGACGGTCACCAGGCGCGCTGCGTACGCGGTCGGCTGCATGGGCCGAGCGTACGGCTCCGTACCACCGGCGCCCGTCACCCCTGGACGGTGTCGCCCCGGGACATCTCATGCGGCCGCGGGGGCCCGGCACGCGCCGGGCCCCCGTACACGGCCACCCGTACGGGGAATTCAGAAGTGGGACTCGCCCCGGCAGTGCCGGGCATGCGCGAGCAGCAACTCCACCTGGCCGCCGACCTCCGTGGCGTCGCGCACCGGGGTCGGGAAGAGGAGGCGGGCGTCGCGGTGACCCTGGGCGTACTCGTAGCGGAAGGTGAAGCCGTACCGGTCCATGGCGTACGGGCGGACGGCGACGACCCCCCGGCGGACCTCGGGGGCGGCGAGGCGGGCGAGCCGGGTGACCACGTCACGGTGGTCGTCGTCCAGGTGGCCGAGCATGGCCGCCTCATGGACCGCGAGGGCGTCCGGATCCGACCGGAACACCTCGTCCGGGCCCACGTGTTCGACGCGCCCGTGCCACTGGACGCCGGCGCGCGCCGGGTCCAGGCCGAGGATCAGTACGTCCCCGTCCCGCCGTCCCGAATGGGCCAGCCGGCCGGACAGCGTGACCCGGGCGCGGATCCGGTCGCGTGCCTGGACGGGCGCGACATCGGTGAACTCGACGAGCGCGCCCAGGGCGCCGTGCGGGGCGCACACCATCTCCGCCGCGAGCGGTGTGTCGTCGGGCACCCGGAGCGTGAGCCGCCCGCTGTCGACCGTGTGCATGGCGATGAGGTCGTACGACGCGCCGGCGGTGGTCAGACTGAGCGAGCCCGCAGCGGCGACGACGGACCGGATCCGCTCCGCGTGGGAGAGCTCGGCGGTACGGGCAGAGGCGACTACCATCTCATCTCCTAAGGTTAGGCTTACCTAAGTTAGCATCACTTGGCAGGTGCTGTCCTCCGCCCCGCCGAGAAATCGGAAGCCCGGCGGCGGATGCATCAGGAAGTCGCGGTGCGAGATGTTCCAGGCGTAGGCGCCGGCCAGGGCGAAGACCACCCGGTCCCCCGCCCGGAGCCCGGCCGCCTCCAGCCCCCGGGCGAGTACGTCCTTGGGGGTGCAGAGCTGACCGGTGACCGTCACCCGGTCGCCCGCCGCCGCCGGACGGGGCCATGGGTGCGGCCACGGCTCGACCGGCACCACCTCCGCCGGCTGGTCGTGCCCCTTCGCCGCGGGTGTCCGCAGGTGATGGGTACCTCCACGGACCACGGCCACGTCCTCGCCGTGGCTGCGCTTCACGTCCAGCACCTCGGTCACGTACCAGCCGCAGTAGGCGGTCAGGGCGCGGCCGGGTTCGACGCGCAGGCGCACCCCGGGGTGACGGCGGGCCAGGGCGTCCAGGCCCGCCCCGTAGGCGGCCCAGTCGAAGCGGTCGCCGGGGCTCGTGTAGTCCACGGCCATGCCGCCGCCCACACCGACCTCGGGAAGCGGCGTCCGGTGACGGTGCGACAGTCCCGCGGCGGCGTCCACGACCGCCTCGGCCACGCCGAGCAGGGCCCCGGCGGGCAGGCCGCTGGCCAGGTGGGCGTGCACACCGACGGGTTCGAGCCCGGGGCAGTCGTCCCCGGTGAGCAGGCGGAGCGCTTCGGACGCGTCCTCCGTCCCCATGCCGAAGGGCGTGGGGCCGCCCATGGTGAGGGCGCTGCCCGTCAGCGTCCCTTCCGGAACGGCCGGGTTGATACGGAGCAGGACCCGGGTGGGCGGGCTGCCGGGGACGTGGGTGCGGGAGGCCAGTGCCCGGAGCATCCGCACCTCGTGAAGGCTCTCGGCGTGCACGCGGTCCACCCCGGCGGCCAGTGCGGCGGCGAGCTCGTCAGGGGTCTTGCCGGGGCCGGAGAAGGCGAGGGGCCGCCCCGGCACGGCGGCCCGGACATGGGCGAGCTCGCCGCCGGAGGACACCTCGAACCCGTCGGTCCACGGGGCGAGGGCGGCGAGGATCTCGGCCGCGGGATTGGCCTTCGCCGCGTAGTACAGCTCCACCGTCCGCGGAAGGGCGGCACGCACGGCCGCCGCGTGTTGCTGAAGGCCACTCAGGTCGTGTACGTAGCAGGGAAGTTCGCCGGACGGGAGGGCCTGTGCCTCGGCCCGTACGGCGGGGGTGAGCAGGGAGGGGTACACCGGTGATCCGTTCGTCGGTGGCGGGCGCGGGGTTCAGGGGGCGTACGGACGGCCGGCGATGGGGGGCACGGTCAGCGGGGAGGGCAGGTGGACGTACCCGGCGTCGCGGTCCGCCGAGCGGCGCCAGCGGGTGAGCAGATTGGCCTTGGCGGGGAGCGGTGCGCCTGCCAGCAGGGCTCGCAGTTGCGGCGGCCGGCCGAGGGTGTCGGCGCTCCGCTCCACGGTGGCACGTACCTGCCGCCAGAGGGCGGGTTCGGTCTCGGGGTGGAGGTCGGCGACGGCGGCCAGCACTTCGGCGAGGTGGTTGACGAACAGGCAGTAGACGACCCGGTCCCAGCCGCGCCGCCGGTCGTACGTGAGGGGTTCGGCGACCTCGCGGGGAAGCCCGCGCAGCGCGGCGCCGTGGTGGTCGGGCAGGAGTTTGGTGCCTTCGAGGTCCCGGAAGAGGGCCCGTTGCGGGGAGCCGTCGCGGCCGACGCAGACGACGACGTTCTGGAGGTGTGGTTCGAGGACCACGCCGTGGCGGAAGAACGCGGTCAGGACGGGTGGGACGAGCAGGGTGGTGTAGCGCCGGAACCACTCGGCGGCTCCGTCCGGTCCGGCGCCCGCGAGGAGCGCGGAGACCCGGCCGGGGCCCAGCGGGTACTCGTCGGCGACGGCCGCGGCCAGCAGCGGGGTGGTGCCAGCGGGGGTATGCCCGGCGAGGCCCTCCCGGACGATCACACCGAAGCCTTCGAGCAGGGTGCGGTCGGGGCGGCCGTCCGCGCCGGGGAGGGCGAGCGAGCGGTAGGCGGGCTCGCGGAGCACGCCGGCGGCCGGGTGGCGCCGGGCGAGGTCGGCGAGGACGGGGGCGAGCAGCCGGGTCAGGGCGACGGCGCCGGTGAGCTCGTACGAGGCGTTCTTCCGCAGGCAGTTGGTGATGCGCACGTCCAGGCTGAACTTCAGGAAGGCGTGCCCGTCGTGGACCGTGCGTACGGAGGCGGTGGGGGTGACCGGGGCCCCGGCCGGACCGAGGTCGAGCACGTCCCGGCGGGCGACGGCGGCCCGCAGGGCGGGGTGGCCGCCGAGCAGTCGGAACTGCCAGGGATGTGCGGGCAGCAGCCGGTATCCGGGCGGTGCCTCACCGGTCCGGTCGAGGGCAGCCGCTCCCCCGGGCTCGGCGGTCTCCTCGGCGACGAACCTCTCCCGGACGGCGAGCAGGTGCAGCGGGAAGCGTGCGCCTTCCTCCGGGGCGTACGCGGTCCAGGCGTCGGGGTCGGCGCCGTGCGCCTTGGGCGTGGGGTGGAAGCGGTGGCCGAGGATCAGGGACTGCTCGGAGGCGAGGTAGACGGCCGTCGGATCCCCGGGGCGGGCCGCAGGGTCGTCGGTGGCCACCGCAAGGGCGGTGACAGTGGCCCGGTGGGCGAGGGCGCTGGCGACGGCACGGTGCCCGGCTGCCACCTGGGCCAGGAACTCGTCGTTCTCCGTGCCGGTGCGCAGGGAGAGTTCGGCATCCACCAGCTCGGCCAGCCGCTGCCATCCGATCGTCGTCCAGGCGCCGTCCGGCAGGCCCTCGCGGACGCTGACGGGGCCGGTGAAGCGGTGGGCGCCCAGGAGGGCGGCGCGGCGTACGCCGACCCGCAGGAGCGTGTCGGTGTGCGGCAGGCGCAGGATCAGCCGGCCGTCGGTGAGGGTGCGGTCCTCCGGCGCGGTCGCCTCACGCAGCAGGCAGTTGAGGAGGGTGTGGCCGACCGCCTCGTCGGCGGTGGGCGGGCGTACCGGGGTGCGGGCCGGGGTGCGGGGTGTGGTGGTGCTGGGCATCGGGGTTCATGCCTTCCGCAAAAGATAGTTGGGGCCGGTGGTGTAGTGCTTGTTGATGTCGGCTGCGCCGGACCGGGCCTTGGTGAGCAGGGTGCCGGCCGTCACCATGGCCTTCACGGGCAGCTCGGGGGCGTCGAGGACGCGGGCGCGCAGCACGGCCGCGGCGTCGGGCCGGGTGACGGCGGTCCGGTCTATCGCCTCCGCGAGCCGGTCGCGTACCAGCCCGAGCAGCCGGTCGAGGGGCGCGGTGCCGTGTGCGGCGAGACCGAAGGCCAGGGAGCCCGCGCACAGGTGGACGGTGATGGCGGTGAACAGGTCGGCGACGGCCCCGTCCCCCGTGACGCATATCCGCCGGTCGGCGAAGCCGAGGGTGTCGGCGGTCGGCTCGGCGCACCCCCAGGCCTCGGCCAGCCGCCGGGTGTGGACGCGCGGCCCGTCGTTGTCCTTCAGGAGCAGCCGGGGCCCGTCCGTGCCGCCGCCGAGGACGAGGGAGATGTTCTGCTGGTGGGACTCCAGGGCGATGCCGTGGCCGAAGAGGGTCGTCTGCCAGTCCAGCAGCAGGGTCAGCACCGCGTCGGCGAGGGCGACCTGGTCGCCGCCGTGGAAACGGTCGGCGAGGTGGCCGATGACGGGGCGGCCGTCCGGGGCCGGTGCCAGCAGTGCGGCGAGCGGGAGGACGGTGGCGTCGTCGAGCCCTGGTGGCTGGGTGCGGCGGAGTACGGCGAGGAGTTCGTGTCCGGCGTGGGCGTAGCAGGTCTCGTCGGCGAGGAGGACGCGCCCGGCGAAGCGGGGTTCCCGGTGCAGGACACCTTCCAGGAGGCGCTGCCCGGCGGCGCCGTCACGGAGTGAACCGGGGGTGACGGTGCGCCGGTTGAGCAGGCCCAGGGTGGCGGTGGCGAGCGGGAGTTTGAGGTGGGTGCCGGGCCGGTCGGCGAGCGCGACGGTCCGCATGGACAGGGTCGGGACGACGTGGAGCAGGGGCCGCTCGGCGAGGACCGCGTGCCGGGCGAGGCCGGTCTCGGCCAGGGCGTCGTGGAGGCGGCCGGCCGCGGTGAGGGGGTGGACGGGCAGCAGGACGTGTCCCTCGTGGTGGCTGCGCGGCAGTCCCAGCTCGGCGGGGGTGGGCCAGCCGTCGTCCAGTCGTACGCCTGCGGCTTCCGGGCCGGAGCCGGTGGACGGGGTCACGCCGGAGCAGGGGTGCGAGACCGCGCCGGAGCCGGTCGCGGGTGCCGGGGTGATGTGCCCGGCGGGCAGGGAAAGCCAGCGGAGTGCGAAGCGGGGGTGGAACTCGGGTGCGTACGCCCGAAGTTCCCGCTCCCCCAGCCCCTTCCGGCCTCGGGGGACGGGGTGCACGGGGTGGTCGGTCCGGGCCGCGAGGGTGTCGTGGGCGAGGGATCCGGTGTGGCCGTGCCAGTGTGCCGGGCACGGCCCGTGGCTGTCCGTCAGACGGGCGAGGACCGTGTCGCGGGTCGCGGCGTGCAGGTGGCGGGCCGCAAGGTCGCTGCGGCACTCCTCGGCGAAGGCCGTGTAGCCGGGCGCGTCCTCCGGGGCGGCGAGCCGGGCGAGGGCGGCGAGCACGGCGTCGCAGGTGGTCAGGTCGGTGGCGTCGGGTTCCTGGCGCAGGAGGGGCAGCCGCGCGGCCCAGGTGCTCTGGAAGCCGTCCTCGCGTACGGGGAGGAGGAGTGCCTGGCCGGGGCCGGTGCCGAGCCGCAGCCAGGGGCCGTCGGCGCGGTGCAGGAGGGTGGCCCCGGTGCGCAGCCCGGCCACGTCCTCCCGCAGCAGGGCGCCGAGTACGCGCAGGAGTTGGTGGTCCGCGGCCGGGGGTTCGGTGGTTCCGGGGCCGGTGACGCGAGGCCGGGCGGCGGTCACGGGGTGATCTCCCACCGCTGGGCGGCGAGGAACGCGTCGGCGGCACGGTCCACGGTGTCCTGGTCGGGGCCGATGGTCCGGAGGATGCCGAGGTAGTCACGGTTGGTGCGGTGCAGCGGGTGACGCTCACCGGTCGGGCGCAGGGGGCGGTAGGTGAGGCGTACGTCCCCCTCCGTGCGGTCCGCCGCGCCGGGTGCGGAGGTGAGCACCCCGGCGCGGTCGGCGCACGGGGAGTCGATCCGGGCGGCACGGTCCGTGCGCGCGCCGAGGCTCTCGGGGAGGGGTTCACCCAGATGGGTGGCGAGTATGTGGTCGAAGAGCGGGATGTCGAGGAGGTCGGCGAGGAGGAGGTCGCAGTGGTCGCCGATGGCGCGGTAGTTCACCTCGATGATGCGCGCGCGGCCTTCGTGGACGACGAACTCGGTGTGGCAGGCCCCGAATCCCACGCCGAGCAGCGCGAGCCGGTCGAGCACCTGCGCGCGTACGGCGGCGGCGGGCTCGGGGACGTATGTCAGCCGTTCCTCCATGAAGTACGGCGGGGGCGAGAGGCGGGTGTGGAATCCGCCGAGGACGTGCAGACGCCGGCCGTCGCCCAGGGTCTCCAGGGTGTACAGCTCGCCGGGCAGGAACTCCTCGACGACCAGGGCGGCGTCCGGTCGGCGTGCGCGGATCTCCGCGCACAGGCGCAGGAGTGCGGCGGGGTCGTCGGCCCGTACGACGTCCTCGCTGGCGACGCCCTCGCGGGGTTTCACCACGCAGGGGTAGGGCACTCCCCCGGCCTCCACGCACGCGTCCGGCGACCGGCCGGGCAGGACCTCGACGGCACGGACGGGGTCGGCTGCCGTGGCCGCGAGGTGACGGCGCATCAGGGCCTTGTCCTTGGTGCGCAGGGCGGCCCGCCAGCTCTTGCCGGGCAGGCCGAAGAACTCGGCGACGAGGGCGCCCTGGGTCTGGAGGTGGTCACTGTTGGTGAAGACGGCGGCGGGCCGCCCGCGACGCGAGATGTGGGTGATCACGGCGTGGTGGTCGCGGACGTCGCAGGCGGTGACCTCCACGTCCGGCCCGAGGGAGCCGGGTGGTCCGTACGTCTCCGGCTGGTCGGTGAGCAGGGTCACCGACAGGCCGAGCCGCCCGGCGGCCGGGAGGAAGCCGCTGACGACCGAATCGGTCGGATTGAGGGCGAGCAGGTACGTCTGCATGGGAGGTCACTTCCGGCGAGCTGGTACGACGAGAATCGAATGGGAGCTTAGGTTAGGCAAACCTATTTCCACCAACTGATCGACATGGGCGGGGAATTCACCGGAACACCGCCGACTGGTAGTAAGGTGAGCCTCCCCTAAGCGGCTTGATCCGCCGGCTGCCGCCTTGGCCGCGGATCGCGCCCCTTCGTGTGCACGTCCTTCTAGGAGCCCTTCGTGATCCTCGCCCCGGCACCGGCATCCCTCCGGCCCGCCGAGAGCTCCGCCGCCCTCCTCGCGTCCACCTACCGCCGCCTCACCAGGCTCTGTCCGGGCCTGGACGCGGAGGTCGCCGAGCCGGGCGCACCGGCCGGGCAGAGCTGGGTCGACGTCGCCGAACTGGCGCTCCGGCCCGGTTCGCTGGACGCCTTCCTCGACGCGGAGGCCGCCCGGATCACGGAGCGCTACGACCACCGGGCCCGCCCGGACGTGGTCGCATCCCGGCTGCTGCACGACTGTCTCTGGTCGATGTGCCTGCTGATCGCCGGGCCCTGGTACCTGGACCGCCGGGTGCCGCTGGCCCGTCCGGAGGACGTACGGATCGGCCGGTGCGAGGACCGGTACCAGGTGGTGCCGGGTACGTTCGCCTGCCTGCCCGGTGATCCGGCGGAGAGACTTCCCGGGGTGCGTACGGTGCCGGGCGAGGCCGCGCTGGGCGACGTGCTGCGCACGGCCGTCGCCGATCTGGTGCGCCCGCTGTGCGCGGCGCTGGGGCCCCGGGTGCGGCGCGGGCCACGGGCGCTGTGGGGCATGGTCGAGGACGACCTCGTCTCGGGCATCTGGTACGTGGGCCGCATGCTGGGCGAGGAGGAGCAGGCGGTCGCCGCGGCCGGACGGCTGCTGCCGGGGCCCGTCCGCCCGTTCCCGTCCGGCGCGGGATTCCGGTGGCTGACGGACGCGGACGGCACGTCGCACCCCACGCGGGACCGGGCCGGGTGCTGCCTCTACTACACGATCCGCCCGGCGGAGGCCTGCGGCACCTGCCGCCGCACCTCGGACGCCGAACGCCTGCGCCGCATCGAGGCCGAGCGGGCCCCGGCCGCCGGGTGACGACGCCCCGGAGCGCGGAAGGCCGGCCCGGGAGGGATTCCCGGGCCGGCCTTCGGTGCTGACGACGCGGATGTCAGCCGATCTCGATGAGCAGATCGCCGGCCTCGACCTGCTGGATCTTCCCGATCGCCAGTCGCTCGACCGTGCCCGCGCGCTGGGCGGTGATGGAGGCCTCCATCTTCATCGCCTCGATGGTGGCCACCGTCTGACCCGCCGACACCGAGTCGCCCTGCGCCACCTGCAAGGTCACGACACCCGCGAACGGTGCGGGGACGTGCCCGTCGTTGCCCCGCTCGGCCTTCTCCGCGGCCTTGACCTCGGTGGCGACCGACGTGTCCCGCACCGACACGGGGCGCAGCTGGCCGTTGAGCGTGGCCATCACCGTACGGAAGCCACGCTCGTCGGCCTCCGAGATCGCCTCCAGCTCGATCAGGAGCGTGACACCGGCCCCCAGGGTGACGGTGTGCTCGGTGTCCGGTTCCAGACCGTAGAAGAAGTCCTGCGTGGGCAGTACGGACGTGTCCCCGTAGGCCTCGCGATGGGCGTCGAACTCCTTGGTCGGGCCGGGGAACAGCAACCGGTTCAGCGTCGCCTTCCGGTCCCGGCCCAGCCCCTCCCGGTCCTCCTCCGACAGGGTCGCGGCCTCGGCCTGTGCGGGACGGCCCTGGAGCGCGCGCGTACGGAACGGCTCGGGCCAGCCACCGGGCGGGTCGCCCAGCTCACCGCGCAGGAATCCGACCACCGAGTCCGGTACGTCGAACTTGCCGGGGTCCGACTCGAAGTCGGCCGCGTCGACCCCGGCGCCGACCAGGTGCAGGGCGAGGTCTCCCACCACCTTCGAGGAGGGGGTCACCTTGACCAGCCGGCCCAGCATGCGGTCGGCCGCCGCGTAGCAGTCCTCGATCAGCTCGAAGCGGTCGCCGAGACCGAGCGCGATGGCCTGCTGACGCAGGTTCGACAGCTGACCGCCGGGGATCTCGTGGTGGTAGACGCGCCCGGTGGGCGAGGCCAGCCCCGACTCGAAGGGCGCGTAGACCTTGCGCACCGCTTCCCAGTACGGCTCGAGTCCGCCGACCGCGTCGAGCGAGAGCCCGGTCGCGCGTTCGGTGTGGTCGGTGGCCGCGACGAGCGCCGAAAGGGACGGCTGGCTGGTGGTGCCCGCCATCGAGGCGACGGCGGCGTCGACCGCGTCGACGCCCGCGTCGATCGCGGCGATCAGCGTGGCGAGCTGGCCGCCCGCCGTGTCGTGGGTGTGCAGGTGCACCGGGAGGTCGAAGCGCTCGCGCAGTGCGGTGACCAGGGTGCGGGCGGCGGGCGGGCGCAGCAGGCCGGCCATGTCCTTGATAGCCAGGACGTGTGCGCCGGCCTCGACGATCTGCTCCGCGAGACGCAGGTAGTAGTCGAGCGTGTAGAGCTGTTCGGACGGGTCCGAAAGGTCCGAGGTGTAGCAGAGGGCGACCTCGGCGAGCGCGGTGCCGGTGTTGCGTACGGCGTCGATGGCGGGACGCATCTGCGAGACGTCGTTGAGCGCGTCGAAGATCCGGAAGATGTCCATGCCGGTCGCCGCCGCCTCGGCGACGAAGGCCTCGGTCACCTCGACGGGGTAGGGCGTGTAGCCGACGGTGTTGCGGCCGCGCAGCAGCATCTGTGTACAGATGTCGGGCACCGCCTCCCGCAGGGCCGCGAGCCGCTCCCAGGGGTCCTCGGCGAGGAAGCGCAGGGCCACGTCGTAGGTGGCACCGCCCCAGCACTCCAGGCTGAGCAGCTCCGGTGCGGTGCGGGCGACGTGCGGGGCGACGGCCAGCAGGTCGCGCGTCCTCACCCGGGTGGCCAGCAGGGACTGGTGTGCGTCACGGAAGGTCGTGTCCGTCACGGCGACGGCCCGCTGCGCACGCAGCTCCGCCGCGAACGCCTCCGGTCCGAGTGCCGCGAGGCGCCGGCGTGAGCCTTCGACGGCCGGTGCTCCCGGAGGGAGGTGAGGGAGCTTGGCGACCGGGTCGATGACCTGGGGGCGCGGGCCGTGGGGACGGTTGACGGTCGTCTCGGCGAGATAGGCGAGCATACGGCTTCCGCGGTCCGCGGAGGGGCGGGCCCGGATCAGCTCCGGGTGCTCGGCGATGAAGCTCGTCGTGATGCGACCCTCGCGGAAGCCGGGGTGGTCGAGCACGGCACCCAGGAAGGGCAGGTTGGTGGCCACTCCGCGGATGCGGAACTCGGCGATCGCCCGCCGTGCGCGACGGGCGGCGTTGGCGAAGTCGTGACCGTGGCAGGTCAGCTTGACCAGCATCGAGTCGAAGTGGGCGGACACCTCGGCACCGGTGTGGACGGTGCCGCCGTCGAGCCGTACGCCGGGGCCGCCCGGGGAGCGGTAGGCGGAGATGGTGCCGGTGTCGGGGCGGAAACCGTTGGCGGGGTCCTCGGTGGTGATGCGGCACTGCATGGCCGTGCCGTTGAGGACGATGTCGTCCTGCGTCAGACGCAGTTCCGGCAGGGACTTCCCCGCGGCGATCCGGAGCTGACCGATCACCAGGTCCCGCCCGGTGACCTGCTCGGTGACCGTGTGTTCCACCTGGATGCGCGGGTTCATCTCGATGAAGACATGGTTGCCGCGCTCGTCGACCAGGAATTCCACGGTGCCCGCGTTGACGTACCCGATGTGCTCGGCGAACGCGACGGCGTCGGCGCAGATGCGTGCGCGCAGCTCGGGGTCGAGGTTCGGCGCGGGCGCGATCTCGACCACCTTCTGGTGGCGTCGCTGCAACGAGCAGTCCCGCTCGTACAGGTGGACGACGTTGCCCTGCGTGTCGGCGAGGATCTGCACCTCGATGTGGCGCGGGTTGAGGACCGCCTGCTCCAGGAAGACGGTGGCGTCGCCGAACGCCGACTCCGCCTCGCGCATCGCCGCGTCGATCGACTCCCGCAGGTCGGCGGGCTCGGCGACGCGCCGCATGCCGCGCCCGCCGCCGCCGGCGACGGCCTTCACGAACACCGGGAACCCGATGGAATCCGCTGCGGCGACCAGCGTGTCGACGTCGTCGGACGGTTCCGAGGACTTCAGGACGGGAACCCCGGCCTCGCGGGCGGCCGCGACGGCCCGGGACTTGTTGCCGGTGAGGTGCAGTACGGAAGCGGGGGGCCCGACGAAGGTGATTCCGGCCTCGGCGCACGCGGCGGCGAGGCCCGGGTTCTCGGACAGGAAGCCGTATCCGGGGTAGACGGCGTCGGCGCCCGCCTTCAGCGCGGCCTTGATCACCTCGTCGACCGAGAGGTAGGCGCGTACCGGATGGCCCTTCTCGCCGATCTGGTAGGCCTCGTCGGCCTTGGCGCGGTGCAGCGAGTTGCGGTCCTCGTAGGGGAACACGGCCACGGTGGAGATGCCGAGCTCGAACGCCGCGCGGAACGCGCGGATGGCGATCTCGCCCCGGTTGGCGACCAATACCTTGCGGAACATCAATGTCCCCTGTCGTGTTGCGGGCACGCGGCCCCAGGTGGCGATGTCATTCCGGCTGCCGGGATCGGCATCCGCTGTCCCCGTGGACGGTACCGATCACCAGGGGTGGCGTCGATCTCCCACCGACGGGAGATAGCTCACGCCGGTGGGGTGCCTCACGCCGGTGTGAGCGGGGTCGACACCGGTCCGGTGCCGCGGCCGGACCTTCGCGCGCGGGGCGCGCGAACGCCGACACGCCGTCAGGGACGCACCGTCCCCGGGCGTGTCCGCTCAGCGGGGTGCGTCGCCCGCCGGGGAGGGCCGTACGGCCGGGGCGCAGTCCGGGCACAGCCCGCGGTAGGTGACCTCGGCCTCGGACACGGTGAAGCCGAAACGCTCCCCGGCCGGGAGGCCGGCCAACGGGTCGCCGGTCGGGTGGACATCGCGGATCGCGCCGCAGCCGGAGCACACCAGATGCTGGTGCGGGCTGTGCGCGTTGGGGTCGAAGCGCTTGGCTCGGCCGTCGGTGGAGACCTCCATGACCTCACCCAGGGAGACCAGCTCACCCAGGGCGTTGTACACGGTGGCGCGCGAGATCTCGGGCAGTCTCCGGACCGCGAGGGCGTGCACCTCCTCGGCCGTGAGGTGTACGTGGTCGCCGTCGAGGACCTCCGCGACGACACGCCGCTGCGAGGTCATCCGCCAGCCACGGGCCCGCAATCGCTCCAGCAGGTCACTCATGTTCGGTTCACCTCTTCAGGTTCGGCGGGATGTCCGAAGTTCACCGGGTGAGCGTCCGGGATCCGATTGAATACGAGTTTGGCGCGCTTGTTGACCTGGACTCCATCCATCGTAGGATCGGTTCCGGCAATAGCCAAGGGACAGGAAGCCTCTTCAGTACGGCAGGAGACCGAGACGTGACGGCACCACCACCGAGGACCCGTGCGGTGCCGGTCGGCGAATGGCAGCCGTCCGCGTCGTGTCGCTCCCGCCTCGGCCGGGCACCCACGTCGCCCCGGCACGGTCCGGGGGCGCGCGGTGCCGTTGCCGGCATCGACCGGCCGGGCGGGTGACCGGGCCCCCTCGCCGACCGCGTCCGGCGACTTCGCCTCCCGGCCGGCGAGGCCGAGGTCACCCGCTCCTGTTCCACGACCGCACGACCGCCCGCAGTTCCTGAGCAAGTGATCCGCCCAGCCCGGAAGGATTCCCATGTCCGAGAACCATGATGCAATCGTCGTAGACGCGAAGACGGAGGGCGGAGGTGGCTGCCCCGTCGCGCACGGACGCGCCCCTCACCCGACGCAGGGCGGCGGAAACCGCCAGTGGTGGCCGGAGCGGCTCAACCTGAAGATCCTCGCGAAGAACCCCGCAGTGGCCAACCCCCTCGGCGCGGACTTCGACTACGCCGAGGCGTTCAGGACGCTCGACCTCGCGGCCGTGAAGCAGGACATCGCCGAGGTGCTGACGACCTCTCAGGACTGGTGGCCGGCCGACTTCGGCCACTACGGCCCGTTCATGATCCGGATGGCGTGGCACAGCGCGGGCACCTACCGGATCAGCGACGGCCGCGGCGGTGCCGGGGCCGGGCAGCAGCGCTTCGCCCCCCTCAACAGCTGGCCGGACAACGGGAACCTCGACAAGGCCCGGCGCCTGCTGTGGCCGGTCAAGAAGAAGTACGGCCAGAGCCTCTCGTGGGCCGACCTCATGATCCTCACGGGCAACGTCGCCCTGGAGTCGATGGGCTTCGAGACCTTCGGCTTCGGCGGCGGCCGTCCCGACGTGTGGGAGCCCGACGAGGACGTCTACTGGGGACCCGAGACCACCTGGCTCGGCGACGAGCGCTACACCGGTGACCGGGAGCTGGAGAGCCCCCTCGGCGCGGTCCAGATGGGCCTCATCTACGTCAACCCGGAGGGCCCCAACGGCAACCCGGACCCGCTCGCCGCGGCCCGTGACATCCGTGAGACGTTCCGGCGGATGGCGATGAACGACGAGGAGACGGTCGCCCTGATCGCGGGCGGTCACACCTTCGGCAAGACCCACGGCGCGGGCCCCGCGGACAGCGTGGGCCCCGACCCCGAGGCCGCCCCGATCGAGGAGCAGGGCCTCGGCTGGAAGAACAGCCACGGCACGGGCAAGGGTGGCGACACGATCACCAGCGGCCTTGAGGGCATCTGGACGAACACCCCGATCACCTGGGACAACACCTTCTTCGAGATCCTGTTCGGCCACGACTGGGAGCTGTTCGAGAGCCCCGCGGGCGCGAACCAGTGGCGGCCGAAGGACGGCGCCGGGGCGGGGACCGTGCCCGACGCCCACGACGCGTCGAAGAGCCACGCCCCGACGATGCTCACCACCGACCTCTCGCTCCGGTTCGACCCCGCGTACGAGCAGATCTCACGGCGCTTCCTGGCGAACCCGGCCGAGTTCGCGGACGCCTTCGCCCGCGCGTGGTTCAAACTGACCCACCGTGACATGGGTCCGGTCGTGCGCTACCTCGGCCCCGAGGTCCCGGCCGAGACCCTGGTGTGGCAGGACCCCCTCCCCGCCGTGACCCACACGCTCGTCGACGCCGAGGACATCGCCTCCCTCAAGAGCCAGGTCCTCGCCTCGGACCTGTCCGTGTCGGAGCTGGTGTCCACCGCGTGGGCGTCGGCCTCGTCCTTCCGCGGCAGCGACAAGCGTGGCGGTGCGAACGGCGCCCGTATCCGTCTCGAGCCGCAGAGCGGCTGGGAGATCAACAGCCCCGACCGGCTGGCGTCGGTGCTGCGCACCCTGGAAGGCATCCAGGAGTCGTTCAACTCCGCCGGGACCGACGGCAAGCAGATCTCGCTCGCCGACCTGATCGTGCTGGCCGGCGCCGCGGCCGTCCAGCAGGCGGCGAAGGACGCCGGTTTCGACGTGGAGGTCCCGTTCACGCCGGGCCGGGTGGACGCGTCGCAGGAACAGACCGACGTGGAGTCCTTCGCCGCGCTGGAGCCGGCCGCCGACGGGTTCCGCAACTACCTCGGTAAGGGCAACCGGCTGCCGGCCGAGTTCCTGCTGACGGACCGGGCGAACCTGCTGACCCTGAGTGCCCCCGAGATGACGGTGCTCGTCGGCGGTCTCCGCGTCCTGGGCGCGAACCACCAGCAGTCGTCGCTCGGCGTCCTCACCACGACCCCCGGGTCCCTGACCAACGACTTCTTCGTCAACCTGCTCGACCTGGGCACGACGTGGACGGCGACGTCCGGGGACGCGAGCACGTTCGAGGGCCGCGACTCGGCCACGGGCGAGGTCAGGTGGACCGGCAGCCGGGTCGACCTGGTCTTCGGGTCGAACTCCGAGCTGCGTGCGCTCGCCGAGGTCTACGCGAGCGACGACGCGAAGGAGAAGTTCGTGAAGGACTTCGTCGCGGCGTGGGACAAGGTGATGAACCTCGACCGGTTCGACCTCGTCTGATCCCGGCGTCCGGGCCGGCCCGCACAGGCCGGCCCGGACGGCTCGGGCTCTCGGCCGTACGGCGTGATTGACGGAAGCGTTTGGGCGATGTGACGATACGCCGATGCCTGGCCTACACGCACGGATGGCTGTTCGCGGCGGTGACTTCACCGCTGCCGTGGTCGCCCGCTGCGTGGCGGAGGTGCCCTTCTACGGGGAGCTGCCGCGCCGGACGCTCGACGGTGAGGTGGCACGGTCGATCACCGCCGTGCACGATCTGATGCTGCGTGCGCTGCGTGAGGACGGTGTGATGGGCCCGGGTGACCTGACCCGGCTCATCGAGTGGTCGGGGCGCCGGGCCGAGGAACGCGTGCCCCTGGAAGCCGTGATCGCCGCCTACCTCATCGGGGCGGAGGTGTGGTGGCAGGTGCTGTCCGAGACGGCGGAGCCGGGGGAACTGTCCGGCGCGGGAGCCAAGTTGCTGGCCTGCCTGCACGCGGCGATGCCCGCGGTCGTGCTCGCCCACCGCAATGCCCAGGAGGACATCCACAGCGAGGACAAGCGGGTACGCCGGGCGCTGCTGACGGCTTTGCTGACCGGCCGGCCGTACGAGGAGCTGGCCGGGGCGGCTGGGGTCGCGGTGGGTGGTGAACACGAGATCGTCGCCCTGGCCTTCGAGTCGAATCCGCCGGCCAGGCTGGTGCAGTCCTCGCTCGAGGCCCACGCGGGCGTCCCGGTGCTGATGGATCACGTCGCCGGTATCGCGCTGCTGCCGGGCACCTGCGACCTGTCCGGCCTGCCGGATTCGCTCGGCAAGGACGTCGGGCAGCGTGTGTTCGCGGCCGCCGCCCAGGCCGCCGGACCGACGGCCGTTCCCGCGGCGGCCGCGGAGGCGGGGCGTGTACTCGAACTCGTACAGCGGCTGGGCCGCCCGCCCGGGTTGTACCGGCTCGACGACGTGCTCCTGGAGTTCCAGCTCGCGCGTCCGGGTGAGGCGCTGCTGCGGCTGGCGGCCAAGCTCGATCCGCTGGAGGAGCATCCGTATCTGCTGGAGACCCTGCGGGTGTTCGTCGACCACGGACACAACCGCCGCCGGACCGCGTCGGAGCTGTGCGTCCACCGCAACACGCTGGACTACAGGCTGCACCGGGTGAGCACGCTGACCGGGCTCGACCTCGCGGTCCCCGCCGAGGCGCGGCTGCTCCAGGCGGCGCTCGTCGCCAGGGACCTCGCCTGACGACGGCCCCGCTGCTGCGGGGCCCGGCAGCACGGCCCCGCAGCGTGCCGGGACGGCACTACAGCCAGGCCCGCAGCTCCTCCTGCCGGGGCGCGAGGACCGTATCCGTGTCCGGATGGTCGAAGACCATGACCGGCCGGCGTGTGTCCCAGGCGGTCCAGCCGGGGTCTCCCGAGGTGGCGAAGTCCACCCAGGCCCGGTGCATGACGTCGGCCAACGGCTGCGGTGCGTCCGGCCCGGTCAGTGATTCACCGTGGCGGAGGTTGTCGAAGACGAATCCGATCTCCAGGGCGTGGCACGCGCCCAGTCCCAGGACCGGCGAGCCCCACGCGAACTCATAGAGATACGTACGGGCCGGCCGGGAGTCGGCGAGCCGGTTGAGGGGCCCTCGCAGCAGCAGGTCGGTGGCCATCTCACCGAGGATCACCCCGGGCGAGGCGTCCGGCCGGGCGGCTCGGTAGAGCCGGGCCACCCGGCCGGGGATCCGGAACTTCAGCAGGGCGAGCCGCAGTGTGAGGCCGCTGACCCGGTCCAGCGCTCCGCTCGGCACGAACCACAGCCGGTACTCCTCCCGGTTGCAGCCCAGCAGCAGGTCGACCGTGGGGGGCGCCGGATCGGCCGGCACCACGTCGTCGTCGACGACGATGTGGAAGCCGGGCCCGCCGCTGATCGGGTCGGCCCCGCCGACCACCTCGTCCTGGGCGTCCAGCAGCCGTTCGCGGTCAACGGCGGCGAACTCCTCCGCCGTGGCGGGCACACTCAGTGCCTTCGCCATCGCCCGCACGGTCTTCGCGCCCCGGGCGCGCGTCACGGTCTGCGGCGGGCCGCTCTGCAGGATCGCCCGGTGGAACAGGCCTTCCGCACGGGGGCTCGTCAGCAGGGCGGCGATGCTGATGGCCCCGGCGGACTCGCCGCACACGGTGACGCACCCGGGGTCTCCGCCGAATCCCGCGATGTTGTCCTTCACCCAGGTCAGGGCCGCGATCTGGTCCAGCAGGCCCCGGTTGTCCGGTGCGTCGGGGAACACACCGAACCCCTCGACCCCGAGCCGGTAGTTGACCGAGACGAGGACCACGCCGTCGCGGGCGAAGGCCCGGCCGTCGTACAGGGGCATGGCCGCCGAGCCGTTCCGCAGGGATCCCCCGTGGATCCACACCATCACCGGCAGCGGTCCGCGATCGGCCTCCGGGGTCCAGATGTTGAGGTTGAGGCACTCGTCCCCCGGGATGTCCACCTCGGGGATCAGCCGGTCGAGCGGCGGCCGGTAGGGGCGTTGCGGGGCGGTGGGTCCGAACTCCCGCGCGTCCTTCACCCCTTCCCAGGGCTCGACGGGTGCGGGGGCGCGGAACCGGTGGACGCCGAAGGGCGCGGCAGCGTACGGGATCCCCAGGTACGCGGCGATTCCGTCCCGGACGCTGCCTCGTACCTTGCCCTGGCGGGTCGTCGCGATGATGTCCATGTCGGTCCTTTCACGAGAAGTGCCCGCCTCCCCTGTCGCGGAGGGGGCGACAGGGGAGGCGGTGAAGTGGCCCCGAAGGGGTTACGGGGTGGTGGCCGGGACGCTCAGGGCCAGGCTGTTCCGGCGGACGTCGGACCAGGTGGTGGTGTCGGTGCAGATGCCGCAGCCGGGGCCGAAGAACTGGGCACGGGCCGTCTGGTCGCCCATGAGGTGGGCACGGAACCACGCGGTGGTCGGTGCGGCGAACGGACCGGGGTCGCCGACGACCGTGAAGTGGTCGGCCCCGCGCAGCTCGCCGTAGAGCGCCGGGATGTGGTCGGCGGCGTTGTAGAAGGCCTTGACGAGGAAGGGGAAGACGATGCTGTCGTTCTGGCCGGCCAGCAGCAGCGCCGGGACGTGCACCGCGTTGATGTCGGCAAGCGGTCCGGGCTGGATCGGCAGGATGGTGTCGATGCGGGGGTCCGCGCCGACGACGATGGCCGCCGCGCCGCCCTGCGAGTGGCCCGACGCGCCGATGTGCTCCAGGTCGACGCGGTCACGGAAGATGCTGTCCGGGTCGGCGTTCCTGCCGGTGAGCATGTCGATGCCCGCTCGCATGGAGATGCCGAGGTTGGACTGCGGGGTGTTCGCCGCGGCGACGATGAAGCCCTGGCTCGCCCAGTGGAGCAGCAGGTCCCGGTAGACGAGGGGAATGCCGTTGGTGCCGTTGCCCCACACGATCACGGGGTGGCGGCGGTCGCTGTTCGCGATGTCGCGGGGGTAGTAGAGGGTGGTGATCACCCCGACCTCGACCGCGGTGGCGTACGGGCCGGGGGCCGCGAAGTCAGCGGTGGCCGGGGCCGCGGGGGTGCCGGTGGCGACGGCGGCGGCATCCGTGGGGGTGGATGCCGACGCCGTGGCCGCGCCGGCCGACGCGGTCAGGGCCAGAGCGAGGGCGGCCAACGGGACGAACAGTTTCCTTCTCCACAGCACGGCGACTCCTGACGTCAAGGTGAACTGAGTGATTCATCCGGATCACATCGGTGTTTGATCGCACATCCTGTGGGAGTAATCGGCGGCCGTCTCTGCGCAATCGCGGCAATCACCGACGAAGGAGTTCGTGCAACTTACCGAGAGTCGGGGGGCCGGCGGTGGTGCCATGCTCGGTCGGGTCAGGGCACGTCAGGGGGCAGGGGTGGGCTTCTCGTGGCTGTCCGGGGCCGGTCGTCCCTCCGCGGCCAGTTCCCGCTTGAGGATCTTGCCGGTGGACGTCAGCGGCAGGCTGTCGCGGAACTCCACGCTGCGGGGGTACTTGTAGGCGGCCATGCGTTCGCGGCACCAGGCGATCAGTTCGTCCTCGCCCAGGTCCGTACCGGGCACGGGGATGACGAACGCCTTGACGTCCTCCCCGTGCGTGGCGTGCGGGACGCCCACCACGGCGGCCATGCTCACGGCCGGATGCGTGATCAGGACCTCTTCGATCTCGCGCGGGTAGACGTTGAAGCCGCCTCGGATGATCAGGTCCTTGACCCGGTCCACGACGTAGTAGTAGCCGTCCTCGTCGCGCCGGGCGATGTCGCCGGTACGGAACCAGCCGTCGCGTACGACCGAGGCCGTGTCGTGGGGCCGCCGGTAGTAGCCCTTCATGACGTTGTGACCGCGGATGGCGATCTCACCCCGCCCGTCGCCCGCTACGGTCTCCCAGGTGTCGTCGATGAGCTTCATCTGCACGCCCCACACCGGCCGGCCGATGGAACCGGGCCTCGGCGGCAGGCCGGGCGGGTTGAAGCAGGCGACGGGCGAGGTCTCGGACAGGCCGTACCCCTCCTGTACGCCCACGCCGAAGACCTTCCCGAACTGCTGCAGCACCTCGACGGGGAGGGCGGCCCCGCCGGAGACCGCGGTACGCAGCCGGTCGGGCGGTGTCTGTTCGCCGAGTGCGCTCAGCAGCGCCCAGTACATCGTCGGCACCCCCGCGAAGAACGTCACCCCTTCGCTGCGCATCAGCCGGAGTGCCTGCTCGGCTTCGAAGCGGGGCTGCAGGACGAGGGTGGCGCCCCGGAGCAGGCCCATGTTCATCACCGCGCTCTGACCGAAGGCGTGGAAGAGCGGCAGCGCGGCCAGCATCACCTCGTCGTCCGCGCGCGTGAACAGCCGGTCGGCGATCAACGCGTTCATCACCATGTTGCGGTGGGTGAGCTCGGCCCCCTTGGGCCGGCCCGTCGTGCCGCTGGTGTAGAGGATCACGGCGGTGTCCTCCGCGTCCGTGGCCACCCCCTCGGCCGGCTCGGCGGGGGCGGGGCCGTCGCTCCCGTCCCCGGACAGCAGGAGGAAGTGCTCGCAGGCCGGCACCTGGTCGAAGCCCTCCTTCCCCACCTCGGCCAGTGGCAGCTCGGGGGTGCCCTCGAAGCAGAGGAAGGCCTTCGCACGGGAGTCCATGAGGTGGTACGCCACCTCCTGCGGGCGCAGCAGCACGTTCAGCGGCACCACGACCGCTCCGACGCGGAGTATGCCGAAGTAGGCGGCCGGGAAGTCCGGCACGTTCGGACAGGTCAGCGCCACCTTGTCGCCCCGGCCGACACCGTTGCGCCGCAGCCTGTCGGCGACGGCCTCGGACCGTGCCAGCAGTTCGGCGTAGGTCAGCCGGGTGTCACCGAGGACCAGTGCGGTACGGTCCGGGTGCTCCTGGGCGCTGTGCTCAAGCAGGGACGACAGATTCAGCATCAGTTCTCCTCAGCGGCTCGTGAGGAAAATGCTGCGGCACAACGTGGACGGCGCGCAGTGGGCGGATGACCTCGGATGCGCCATTCTCGTTGTGCGACCGCACAGTGACGGCCCGGGGGATGAACCGTATGCTGGCCGGCATGTCCGAGCAGCACGCCGATGGCGGCCTGATCGTTCCCCCGCTGCTGTCGGTGTGCGCGGCGGAACTGCTGGGGCGGGTCGACGCACTCGCCGACGACCTGTTCCGCGCGATCACCACGGACATCGCGCCGTACGCGCGGTTGAGCGACGAGATCCGGGCCGACGTGCGCGATTTCAACGAGCGCAATCTGCGCGAGCAGCTGACCTGTATGGCGCACCGCCGGCCGGTGCGCACGGACATCACCCGGCAGAGTGTGCGCCGTCGGGCCACGCAGGGCGTCCCTCTGGACGCGGTCCTGCACGCCTTCCGGATCGGCTACCGCCTGATGGCGGACACCCTCATCGACCGTGCCAAGAAGCAGCCCGGCACCACGATGGACGACATCGCGCAGGCCTCCATGTCCGTCTGGTCCCTCCTGGACGCGGCGTCGCAGACGGTGAACGACGTATACCGGGACACGCTGGTCGGTCTGGCCCGCGCCGACGAGCTGCAGCGGCTGCTGCTCCTGGACGCGCTGCTGACCGGGAAGACAGCCGACTGGGCGATGCTCGGCGGTACCGCCGCCTCCCTCGGTCTGCCCGAGCAGGGACCGTACGTCTGTGTCGTCGCCGAGCAGAGCGATGTCACCGCGATGGAACAGGCGCTGCTGCGCAGCGGACTGCGCTCCGCCTGGCGCCCGCGTCCCGACGGTCTCGCCGGCATCATCGCCCTGCCCGAGCCCGCTCTCGTCCCCGGCTCCGCGCACCTGCCGGGACCCGCCATGGTCCTGGACGTCGTCGGCGGTGCGGTCACCGGGCGGGCTGGGCTCAGCCCCGCGTACATCCGGCTGCGCGAGAGCGCCGACGCCCTGCGCCTGGCGACGCTGGCCAGGGCCTCGTTGCCGGCCGGTACGCGCGGGGCGGTCACGATCGATCATGATCCGGCCGCGGCCCTGGTCGCGGCCGGACCGGACCTGGCGCTGCGGATGGCCCTCACCCTGCTCGGTCCGGTCCTGGCCGCGCCGGACCGCAAGGACCTGATGGAGACGCTCACGGCATGGCTGGACTCGGACACCGGGTCCACGACCGAGATCGCCGAGAGCCTGTACTGCCACCGCAACACCGTCCGCAACAGGCTCGACCGCGTCTCCCGCCTCACCGACCGTTCCCTGCTCCGGCCCGCGGACGTCGCCGCCCTGTACGCCGGGGTGCGGGCTCTTGAGCTCCAGCCGGGGTGACGGCGCCTCCCGCACACCCCGTGCCGCCCGGTCAGCCGTCCACGGCCGTGGTCGTGAAGCGGTCGCCGCAGACGTGGAGTTGAGGAGTACGCAGGGTGAGTGCCTCGGTGGAGCCGGGCGGATAGACCCTGAGGTAGTCGGGCCGGTCCCAGCAACCGGGGCCGTCTGTGCCCTGGTTCAGCGTGTGGAGGGAGACGTCCGCCGTTCCACCGGGAGCGATCAGCGCCTGCTCCCGCGTGCCGCCCTCGCGCCCGGCCGGGTCGCCGATCACGCTGCCGTCGCGCTTGATCAGTGAGACGCCGGGGAAGCCGTGCAGGGTACAGGGCTCCTCGGACGTGTTCTCGAACGTGAGCCGGTAGTGGATCTGCCCCGCGCCCGCGTCGCCACGGCCCAGGCTCATGGACAGGCCGTCGGCCGTGCAGCGCCGGGAAGTCTGACCGGTGGCCGCGGGTTCCGAGCCCGCGGGTTCGCCGGGGGCGATTGCGGGTGCGGAGGACGGCACACCCGAGGGGCTCGCCGTACCCGGTGCGGTGCTGCCGGGCACGGAACGCGTCGCCCCGGCCGGTCCGGCCGCGTCCGAGGAGTCGCCGCAGCCGGCGGCGGTGAGGGCGAGCGACGCCATGGCGACCGGGACGAGGAGATGCCGGCGGATCGTCCACGTCCCACGGCGCCTCCTCCGGCTCCGCGGCCGGAGCGTGCGCTCGGACGGTGATGGGGTGGTGCGCGAGAGTGAGTCCATATCCCTCGCCTGCTCGGTTCGGGGCCTTCCGAACCCGCCGGCGCCCGATCCGAGGCTCGAATTCTTTTCCAAGCCGTCGCCCTGCCGGGCGGAACCTCGGTCCGGAGCCCGGCCCGGCAGGGTCTGACAGGGTCCGGCAGAGGGTCAGAAGACGGTGATGCCGCCCGCGAGTCCGGTATAGGCGACCGACCGGCCGACGTACACACGGACCTTGCCCGTGGGGGTCACCCAGCGGTTCCTTCGGGCCGGCACCCGCGACGGGGGGAACCTGCGGGAAAGGGCCAGGCGTCCTGGCCGGACAGGGCGAGGTCGAAGGTGTGGTCACCGGGTCCGACCGTCAGGGGTGCGCGCCCGGTGGTCGACTCCGCCTTTCGCCACGGGAACCTCCGTCGCGGTGCAGACCGCCAGGTAGTCGACCTCGCCGAGCCTGGACCGCTCCAACTACCGCGCCACACCGGCCAGATGGAGTTCGGCCCCCGACCATCCACAGGATGCCAGGTCCGCGGGCAGCAGATCGCGGACCGTCAGCCGCACCCACACATCGATCATTCTCGTCGCCTCCGGTCGGCAAGCCTCCGTGCCGGACGCGCGGGGCGCAACGCCTTTTCGCCCCGGCGCACGGCGGAACGCGGCGGTCAGCCGGAGGCCGGCCCGTCCGCCCGGGTGAGGTGCTTCCGCAGGAACGTCTGCACCAGGGCCCTGTTGTGGGCGGCCTGTTCGTTGTCGTTGGCGCCCGCGTGGCCACCGCCGGTGTTCTCGTGGAGCAGTACCTGGTGGCCGAGTTCACGCAGCCGTGCGGCGGCCTTGCGGGCGTGGCCGGGGTGGACGCGGTCGTCGCGGGTGGAGGTCGTCAGCAGCACCGGCGGGTAGTCCTGGTCCGCGGTGAGCTGGTGGTAGGGCGAGAGCGCGCGCAGATGGGGACGGTCGGCCTCGTCGTCCGGATTGCCGTACTCGGCGATCCAGGACGCGCCGGCGAGGAGCTTGTGGAAGCGGAGCATGTCCAGCAGCGGTACCTCGGCGACGATCGCACCGAACAGCTGCGGGTATCGGGTGATCATCGCGCCCATGAGCAGGCCGCCGTTGCTGCCGCCCGTGGCGCCGAGCATGGCAGGGGTCGTGATGCCGCGGGCGACGAGGTCCGTGGCGACAGCCGCGAAGTCCTCGAAGGCTCGCGGCCGGTCGGCGCGGAGCGCGGCCTGGTGCCAGCCCGGTCCGTATTCGCTGCCACCACGGATGTTGGCGATCACGTAGGTGCCTCCGCGCTCCAGCCACCCACGGCCCGTCACCGCGCCGTAGTAGGGGGTGAGTGGGACCTCGAAGCCGCCGTAGCCGTAGAGCAGGGCGAGGCCGGGTCCGGTGGCGGTCCGGTCGGGTCCGATCACGAAGTACGGCACGCGCGTGCCGTCCTGGGAGGCCGCGAAGAACTGCCGCACCTCCAGCCCGGACGCGTCGAAGCGGGCCGGGGCCTGCTTGATGATCTCCGAGTCGGCGCCGACGTGCCCGTGGTGGAGGGTGGACGGCTGCAGGAACCCCGACACGTCCAGGAAGTACTCGTCGGAGACGTCCGGGTCCGTGTCCACGACGGTGGCGGCGGACAGCGCCGGGACGTCCGTGAGCGAGGTACGCGTCCACGGGCCGTCGGGGGTGGGGGTGAGCACCTCGATGCGGGTGCTGACGTCGTGCATCGTCTCCAGGATCAGGTGGTGCCGGGTCCAGGAGTGCCCGGCCAGCGACGTCCGTTCGTCCGGGGTGAACAGCACCCGTGCGGTGCGGTCGCCCGCGAGGAAGGCGTCGAAGCCGAACGCCAGCAGGGAGCCCTTCCGCTGTCCGAGCCAGTCGGACTTCAGGGTGACGAGCAGGTGCTCGCGGTGGACCTCGGCGTCGGCGTCGTCGGGTACGTCGATCCTGACGAGTGAGTCGTCGGGGGCCAGGAGGTAGGTCTCGCCGCGGTAGAAGTCCATCGACCGGGCGACGAAGTCCCGTTCGAAGCCGGGTGTGCTGTCGTGCCACCCTCCGGCCGACACGTCCTCCGTCCCTGTTTCGAAGACCAGGGCGGCCTGCTCCAGCGGTGTGCCGCGTCGCCATCTGCGCACCGTGCGGGGGTAGCCGGAGTCGGTCAGCGAGCCGGAGCCGGAGTCGGTGCCGACGAAGACGGTGTCGTCGTCGATCCACCCGATCGTCGTCTTCGCCTCCCCCACCTGGAAACCGTCCTCGACGAAGGCCCGCGTGGCCAGGTCGAACTCCCGCACCACGACGGCGTCACCGCCGTCGCGCGACAGGTGCACCAGTGCCCGGTCGTGATCCGGCGGGCGCACCCGCGCACCCGCCCACACCCACTTCTCGTCCTCCGCGGCGACGAGCGCGTCGACATCGAGGAGGACGTCCCACTCGGGAGCGTCCTTGCGGTACTGCTCCGTCGTCGTACGCCGCCAGACGCCGCGCACGTGTTCGGCGTCCTGCCAGAAGTTGTAGAGGAACGCGCCGCGACGGACGGTGCAGGGGATGCGGTCCGACGCGTCCAGCACCTCCCGCAGGCTCTTCTTCAGGGAGGCGAAGCCGGCGCCGGCGGTCAGCGCCTCCGCCGTCTCCGCGTTCCGCTCGGCCACCCACGCGAGCGCGGCCTCGCTCTCGACGTCTTCGAGCCACAGGTACGGGTCGCGATCAGTCACGAGCTCAATTGTGCAGGTCCGGAGCCCGTGGCGGGACCACGTCCGCGGAGACCGTCCGCGGATGCCGTCCGCGGATGCCGTCCGCGGATGCCGGCGCCGGCGGGCCGGACCGGCGCGGGCCCGTGGTGACGGATCCCGTGCCGGCCCCTTCCCGCCGCTCCGTGATGGCCTGTGGCCAGGCCCGGCCGCCCGTCTCCGCGCTAGGCGCCGACGTCCCGGCTGCGCATGTCGTCGAGCGTCTCCCGGCGTACGAGCAGCCGGGCCCGGCCTTCGTGCACTCCCACCACCGGCGGTGCGGCGCGGCTACGCCCCACCCAGGCGGGTGGGGCGTAGCCGGTCGGGCTGTCAGGAGGCCGTACGCCGGGCACACCGTCGCGGCACCCGGCGTGGCCCGGCAGGGCATGACCTCAGATGGTGGCCGTGTCGATCACGAACCGGTAGCGCACATCGCTGTTCAGCACGCGCTCGTACGCCTCGTTGATCTCGGAAGCGCCGATCAGCTCGATCTCCGCGCCGAAGCCGTGCTCGGCGCAGAAGTCCAGCATGTCCTGGGTCTCCTGGATGCCTCCGATACCGGAGCCCGAGAGGGACTTGCGGCCGCCGATCAGCGAGAAGAGGTTGACGGAGATCGGCTCCTCCGGGGCGCCGACGTTCACCAGCGCACCGTCCGTCTTCAGGAGGGCGAGGTAGGCCCCGAAGTCCAGCGGCGCGGACACCGTGGACAGGATGATGTCGAACGTGCCGGCCAGCTCCTCGAAGGTCTTCGGGTCGCTGGTGGCGTAGTAGTGGTCGGCGCCGAGCTTCAGCCCGTCCTCCTGCTTGCGCAGGGACTGCGAGAGCACGGTCACCTCCGCGCCGAGCGCGTGCGCGATCTTGACGCCCACGTGCCCGAGGCCGCCCATACCGAGGACGGCGACCTTCTTGCCTGGTCCGGCGTTCCAGTGCTTCAGCGGGGAGTACGTGGTGATGCCGGCGCAGAGCAGCGGTGCGGCCTCGTCCAGCGACAGGCCGTCGGGGATGCGGACGGTGTAGTTCTCGTCCACGACGATGTGCGTGGAGTAGCCGCCATAGGTGGGGTCACCGTTCTTGTCCAGGGCGTTGTACGTGCCGGTGTTGCCCTTGGCGCAGTACTGCTCGAGGCCGGCCTTGCAGTTGTCGCACTCGCGGCAGGAGTCGACCATGCAACCGACGCCCACGCGGTCGCCCACGGCGAACCTGGTGACGCCGGGACCGGTCTCGGTGACGATGCCCGCGATCTCGTGGCCGGGCACCATCGGGAATATGCCCTGGCCCCAGCCGTCGCGGGCCTGGTGGATGTCGGAGTGGCAGATGCCGGCGAACTTGATGTCGATCAGGACGTCGAACTCGCCGACCGCACGACGCTCGACGGTGGTGCGCTCCAGCGGAGCATTGGCGGCGGGTGCGGCGTACGCGGCGACAGTGGTCATGCGGGAGTTCTCCTAAGGAGTGGTCCGTGCCCGGCAGCCTTCGTCCGGGCACGTCGTCCAGCCTGCCCCAGCTCACGTACCTCACCAAGACCACAGTTCCGCCTACGTCCAGTGGTCCTACTACTGGCGGGGTCAGGATGCTGTGCGTACGACGGTGGATACTGGGTTCATGGACGAGCAGCCTGTATTCGAGCATCGGCCCGCCGGCGGCGGCTCCGCCCCGGGTGACGGCACGGGGCAGGCCCTCGCACGCGCCGAGCTCAGCGAATTCCTGCGCACCCGGCGTGCCCGGCTGAAGCCGGAGGAGGTGGGGCTGCCCGATTTCGGGCGGCACCGGCGGGTTCCGGGGCTGCGCCGCGAGGAGCTGGCGCAGCTGGCCGGAGTGTCCGTGGCGTACTACACACGTCTTGAGCAGGGCAACGGACGGAACGTGTCCGCGGAGGTACTGGACGCGATCGCGCGTGCGCTGCGGCTGACGGACGCCGAGCAGGCGCATCTCACCCACCTCGCGAAGCCCAAGCAGCACCGGAAGAAGCCGTCGGCGCGGCAGCAGCGGGTGCGCGGGACGCTGTGCCGGCTGCTCGACACCATGGAGGGTGTCCCGGCGTACGTCATCGGGCGGCGTTCGGAGGTCCTGGCCTGGAACCGGATGGCCGCGGCGGTCTTCGGCGACTGGTCGGAACTGCCGCCGCAGGAGCGGAACTGGGCGCGGATGGTGTTCCTGAAGCCCGAGTACCGCGAGCTGTTCGTGGAGTGGGACCAGAAGGCGACGGACATCGTCAGCTACCTGCGGATGGACGCGGGCTGCCATCCCGACGACCCGCGACTCTCCGCTCTCGTCGGCGAGCTCTCCGTGAAGAGCCAGGAGTTCCGACGGCTGTGGGCCACCCATGACGTCAAGGAGAAGAGTCACGGCGTCAAGCGGCTGCACCACCCGCTGGTGGGTGAGCTGTCGCTCTCCTTCGAGACGTTCGCCCTTCCCGACGACGCCGAGCAGTCGGTGGTCGTGTATCACGCGGAGCCCGGTTCGGCTTCGGCGCAGGCACTGCGGCTGCTCGCCAGCTGGGGTACGGACGCGACGCGGGCGGGCGCGTCCGTACCCGGGGAGCAGTAGCACCGGCTCACGGCACCGACGGTGCCGGGGCCATGGCCGGGAGGGGCCTGCCTGCTTCGCGCCGAGGTAGTAGCTGACCTGCGGCGGCTGGTTGTACCCGGTGTTCTGGAGGGCTGCGCCGAGCCGGTAGACATCGTGCTGGGGGTGGATCCGTTGACGTACGCGGTGGCGGACAGCAGCCGGCCCTCACGGTTGCCCCAGGTGTCTGCGCAGTCGGCGACGGACCCGCGGGCGGGTTCGAAGGGCACGGAGTCCATGACCCTGCCGGTCCGGCCGTCGAAGACCGACAGGAACCGGGGACCGCTGAGCACGGCGCAGTGCTCGGCGAGGTGTGAGGCGGTCGCGCTGCCGATGACCGTGCCCGCGGAGTCCTTCGACCCGTCCGACGTACGCACGGACATCTCGGCCGCTGTCCGCGGGCAGGGCGGCCCTCTCCTCGGCAGCACGGCCGACTACTGGAGGGCGCCGCCGGTCGTGGCGAGCGCGGCGGCGAGGAGCACGGCGGCGAGCCTGCCGGAGTGACGGGGTCCGCGGGGGATCGGAACATCTGGCGACCTCTTGTCGGGTGGGAGAGGATCTGACGTACCCGAGGTCGCCGCCGGCCGGGAGGTTGCCGGGACGGGGAGGTTGCCGGGACGGGGAGGTTGCCGGCCGTTGTCCGCGCACGGGAGGCTGCCGTCGACCTCGCAGCCCTCATCCGCCCTTGTGCAAGCGGTCCTCGATCAGTGCGGCCTCTCCCGCGCTCAGCGCGTCACCGGTGATCGTGACCCCGAGCGCCGTGGCCAGGGTCCGCCAGTGGATGTCGATCGTGGCCTCGACCAGGGTCGCGAACTCGTCGAGGGTGAGCCTGGCCCTGCGCCAGGCGACCAGCGCGGTGGCCGAGCCGATCAGCGATGCGGGCCACCAGAACAGACCGGCGAGGAGGTACGGGACCGCCCAGCCCGCCAGGACGCATGCCTCGTCGAAGCGAGCGCGGGCGTGCCGGACGGGGGAGTGTGCCTCTTCGGGGACGAGCAGCCAGATCCGGGGCCAGACGAGCGACGCGCTGAACCGGTACTGCCCGTGGACCCTGGCCTCGACCAGCCGGAGGCGGTCGCTCATCCAGGTCGGCCGCTGCGGCAGGTACGCCCGTACGGGTTCGGTTCCGCGCCGGCTCGCCGCGGCCGTTGCCCGGTGATGCCTGGACCACCGGCCTCGGCGCGACTGCGCCGACGGCGGCAGGAGGTGCCGTTCGCGCAGCCAGAAGCGCTGGACCAGGTGTCCGGTTCCGCGGGCGGCGACGCCCGCGAGTCCGGCCGCGGCGACGAAGAGGGCCGACTCCACCACCCAGCGCACGGGGTGGCCCCGCAGCCGGGCCCAGGTCCGTTCGGCTGCGGCGACCAGGGCGTCGGAGTCCAGCGCCCGGCCGTGGCCGAGTGCCACCGCGCAGCCGACGATCCCGACAAGCAGCAGGCCGGGAAGCAGCACCTCGGTGAACCACCGGGTGGCGATGCGTTTGCCCACCTCGGTGAGAAGGCCGAACATCAGCGGGCCGGGGTCATCGGGATGTCGAGCGCGGCGCAGACGGGCGGATGCCCCTGCTCGTCACGGCTCGCCCTGCGGTCGCACCTGGCCTCCGGACAGCGATAGGCCCCGGCGCCGAGCGGCTTGAGCGGGGACGGGCCGGGGAGCCCGGCCATGCCGGCACCGGCGGGCTCCGACCAGGAGCGCCACCTGCCGGGCCCGTCCGTGCCCCGCCACTTCCGGTATGCGGTCAGCGCGGATCCGCCTGCGCGGACCCTGGCGACATCGCGTTCGAGCCGGGCGCTCGCACCGGCCTCCGCGGCTTCCTCGCTGATCGCGGGCAGCTGCGCGCACCATGCCGCGAACGCCTCGTCCTCGGTCGGTTCCGACCCTTCCATCAAGCCCTCGAATCTGTGCTCACCCACACCGGACCGGTCCTTCATCTTGCCTTACCGGACGGCGCGGCGCGCGCGTAACATGAACGGGATGAGCTTCCAACGGGGTGCAGTGGAACGGGAGTTACGCAACCGGATCGATCGGTACATGGCAGGCGGTAGACCGGAGGCCGTGTTCGATCCCGAGGCGATCGCACTCACCTACCGACTGGCCGCGCATACCTCGGCCGGGTCGGCCGAATTCGGTGAGGTGGTTCAGCTCCTCGGACTGGTCCACCTGTGCGGCAACGGCATTCTGCGGCCGGGGGCGGAGCTGCCCGTCCTGCCGGAGACGGCCAGAATGCTGGTGCCCGTCTTCCGCTCCGCGCCGCACACCCTTCCGGTGCTCCTGCTGGTGACCGTCGAGCTGATCGCCGAACTGCCGCCCTACCGCAAGCCGGAGCAGTTGGCGGCGAAGGCGATCAACCTGATGGACCACGGAATCGCCGAAAGTGATGTGCCGTCGGTGGCCGGTGCGATCAACCTCTTCCTGGACGCCGTGGCCGCCTCGCCCCCCGACCATCCCGATCGCGACGCCATGCTGACGGGTGCCTGTTCGGGCTGGCTCACGGTGTACCGGCTGACAGGCGATCCGTCCGCCGTCGATCATGCCGTGCGTCTGGGCGAGGAGTCGTTCGCGGGGCCGCTGCGGCCGACCCGGGCCGAGCCGGCTACCAACCTCGGTATCGCGCTGCGTCTGCGTTTCGATCACGCCGGCGACCCGGCCGACCTGGAGCGGGCGATCGACCTGCTGGAGGAGGGGCTTTCGTACACCCCGCCGGACCATGTCGACCTCCCGGTCCGGCTCAACAACCTCGGCATCGCGCTGGGGACGCGGTTCGACCACTCCGGTTACCGCCGGGATCTCGACCTGGCGATCACCACTCTCCGGCAGGCGGGCGACGCCCTCGGTCCGCATCGGCGGGAGCGGCCGGGGTTCCTGGGTGACCTCGCCTACTTCCACTGGGTTCGCTTCGAACGGACCGGTGACCGTACGGATCTGGAGGCGGCGGCCGGGCTGTTCGCCGTGGCCGTCACGTCACGCGACGAGGCGCTGAGGCAACGGGCACAGGCCTACCTGCGGGCGGCCCGCGACGAACTGGCGAAACTGCCGCATCAGGAGGGCGGCCGGCAGAAGGGCTGGTGGAGGCGTAAGTGACCGGGCACGATCAAGCACGGTGGATCGGTCGCGCGGAGCAGGCGTACGAGGAAGCGCTGAGCTCGGGCGATCCGCGCGATCTGACCCACGCGCTCTCCGTTCTGCGTCAGGCGCTCGCTGCGACGCCGTTGGAACATCCGGACGGTGTGTGGTGCCGCTTGTCCCTGGCGACGGTGGAGACGTACCTCTTCAAGACGACCGCGGACCTTGCCGTGCTCAACGACGCGATCGTCCGGTTGGACGAGCTGACGCGGGTACTGCCCCGGGGTGACGTGGACCGCAGGGCCGCTCTGGTCAACCTCGCCTCCGCGCTGGCGGACCGGTACGGCTTCCGCACCGAGCCCGCCGATCTCCTGCGTGCGGTCGACGCGATCAAGGAGGCGCTGGTCACCCGGCCCCATGACGCGTTGCTGCTCACCAACTTGTGCATCCTGCTCCACGACCACTACCGGCGCACCTCGGACCCGGCCGACCTCGACGAGGCCATCGACACGGGTGAGCGCGCGGTCGACTTCGCTCCACCCGGGGCCGGGTACCGCCATGCGGCCCTGGGTAACCTCGGTACGGCGCGGCTGAGCCGCTACCGGCTCCGGGCGGACGCCGACGACATCGAGGATCTCGAAGCCGCCATCGCGCTGTTGCGGCAGGCGCTCGAACCCTTGCCCCCTGACACGCTCGACCATGTCGTGCTCCTCGCCAAACTGGCCGAGGCCTGGCGTGATCGCTTCACTGCCCGGGGGGATCCGGCCGACCTCGACCGGGCGATCCACTCCTATCGGCTGGTCACCCGGCGCCAGTTGGCGCATCGTTCGGCGGACGCCCTCACCGGTCTGGGGAACTGTCTCGGCATCAGGGCGCGGACCACCGGTTCCGCGCAGGATCTTGACGAGGCGATTGCGACGTGGCGGACCGCGGCCGCGGCACCCGGCCAGGCGCGGATGCGCTTCATCGCCGCCGCCCTCGCCGCGACGAATCTGAGTGAGCACGGCCGGTCGGCCGAGGCGGTGGAGGACTACGCGACGGCGGTCGGGCTGTTGCCGTTGCTCGCCTGGCGCGGCCTCGACCGCCCCACCCGTGAGGACCTGCTCGCGCAGTCGGCGGGCCTCGGGCCGGAGGCCGCCGCGGCCGCCATCGCGGCAGGGGAACCCGAGCGTGCGGTGGAGCTGCTGGAACAGGGGCGTTCGGTCCTCTGGGGGCAACTGCTGGACACCCGGACCGATCTCACCGCACTGCGCGACGCGCATCCCGACACCGCCGCCCGGCTCGGCCTGCTGGCGGCCCGCCTCGACACACCGAGCGACGACCCGGACGACCGCCGGCGCGTGGCCGACGCCTGGGACGTCCTCCTCGACCACATCCGGACCCTCGACGGTTTCGGTCTCTTCCTTCTCCCGACACCGTTCGGGCAGTTGTCACTGGCGGCGGCGCGCGGCCCCGTCGTGATCGTGAACGTCAGCCGGTTCCGATGTGACGCCCTCGTGGTCGGCGTCGACGGAGTCAGGGTGATCCCCTTGCCCGCCTTGACCTCCGAGGACGTGACCCGCCGTGCGTCCCAGTGTCTGGCGGCGGCCGAGCGGCTGACCCGAGAGGGCCACCGGGCCGCACGGCAGACGATATTCGCCTGCCTGGAGTGGCTGTGGGACGTCTGTGCGAGCGAGGTGCTCGACGCACTCGGACACACGTCGGCACCGCCCCTCCCCGAGGGCGGTCACCCGCGGATCTGGTGGTCGGCGACGGGGATGCTCACCTACCTGCCGCTGCACGCCGCCGGCTATCACGACCCTGACGACGAACGGCCCGGAGACACCGTGCTGGACCGGGTCGTGTCCTCGTACACGCCGAACCTGCGCGCCCTGGCCCACGCCCTGCGCCCCGACCCGGCGACACCCGGCACCGAAGGGCTGCTCGTCACCGCGGTCCCGACCGCACCGCCGTACGCCCCGGCCACGGGTCCGCTGCCCACCGCCGCCGCCGAGGCCGACCTGATCGAGGCCCACTTCACCGGCCCGTGCACCACGCTGATCGGTGCGGAGGCCACCCGGTCGTCGGTCGTCCGGGCCATGCTCACCCACCCGTACGTCCACTTCGCCTGCCACGGCGGGCAGGACCTGTCCGACCCGAGCGGCAACGCCCTCTATCTGTACGACGGCCCGCTGCGCCTCACCGACCTGATCACCCTCGATCTCGAAACGGCGAGGCTCGCGGTGCTCTCGGCCTGCGAGACCGCTCTCGGTGGCTACGTACTGCCCGACGAGGCGGTCCATCTCGGCGCCGCCTTCCATGTGATCGGGTACCGCCAGGTCGTCGCGACCCTCTGGTCGGTGAACGACCGCACGGCCCCGGCGGTCGCTCTCGCGGTCTGCGAGAACCCGCGGAACGCCGCCGAAGCCGTCCATCGCACCACTCGTCACCTGCGAGATCAGCACCTGGACGATCCGATGGCCTGGGTGCCCTTCCTGCATATCGGCGCCTGAGGACTGTCGGTGCCGCCCCGCGGTCCGCGCTCCTAGGAGGTTCCGCCCGGCCGGGGCAGTTGGGCGTGCCGTACCGCGCCGGACGACAGGGTGACGGCCACACCGAGGACGGCGACGGTGCCGCAGCCGACAAACACCGGGGCGGCGCCCCAGGCTCCGATCGCCGCGCCCACCAGCGGATAGCTGAGGGGCGCGAGCCCGACCATGGTGAGCATGACCACGGAGGTCACCCGGCCGAGGTAGGCGGGGTCCGCCGCCGTCTGCAGAAGGGTGTTGTTCAGGCTGCCGAAGAGGCCCGCGCTCAGTCCGATGACCACGGCCAGCACCACGGCGGTCCCCAGAGTGGGAACGAGCGCGACGGTGGCCGCTCCCGCGCAGCAGACGAGCAGCGACCCCGACAGCATGAGTCCTGCACGCGGCAGCCAGCCCGCGACGGTGAGCAGCACGGCACTCACCGCCGCTCCCGCGCCGAAGCCGCTGACGATGAAGCCGTAGCCCGAAGGCCCCCAGCCGCGTTCCGCGTTGAGCAGCACCATGCCGACGTTGAGGGTGCCGATGAGGCCGAGCTCGCATACGGCGCCCGCGGCTACGAGCGGGCCGATGAGCCGGTGGCGGCGGATGTAGCGCAGGCCGTCGAGGAGGTCCTCGCGTGCTGTGCCGGGTTCCGGTTGCTTCCCGGCGCGCGCCCCGGGATCGGCGCGTTCCCCGGGATCGGCGTCTTCCGCGAGGGGGCGCAGCCGTATCGTCAGCAGAAGGGGCAGGGACACCGCGAAGAGGAGGCCCGCGACGGCGAAGGTGGCCGCCTCGCCGCCGAGTCCCATGGCCAGGCCCCCGATGGGCGGCCCCGCGATCTGGCTGAGGCGCATGGACAGGGAGCGCATCCCGGTGACGCGGGCCAGTTGGCCGGGCCCGGTGATCCGTGGCGGGAGGGCTCCGATCGCGGGTACGAAGAGTGCGTCCACGACGCCGAAGACGAGCGCCACCGCGACCAGGAGCCAGAGGGCCGGAGCGGTCACTGCGACGGCGGCGGCCACCGAGAGGATGAGGACGCAGCGCAGTGCGTCGCTGCCGAGGATCACCCGGCGGGGGTCGACCCGGTCGGCCAGCACGCCGCCACCGAGCATGAGTATCGCCCGGGGCAGCGCGCCGGCGGCCAGGACCAGGCCGACCTCGGTGGGTCCTGCGGCCTGCTGGGCGGACCAGGCGAGCGCGACGAAGTACACACTGTCGCCCACGAGGGACGCGGTGTAGGCGGTGAGCCAGCGCACCACGTTGCCGTCGCGGTAGGCCGGTGTGGTGGCGCTTTCGGGCACGTCTGTCTCTGCGGTGGTCATGGCAGGGCTCCGGCTGCTCGGGGGTGGGGGACGGCGTCAGGTACGGAAGGGGAAGCCGTAGACGTGCACGGCCACGTGCTCACGGGCCTCGGTGCCGCCGGCCTCCGCGGAGGCCCGTCCGCGCTCCCGCCAGCGCCGGGAGAGCGCCGCGAACTCCTCGCTCATCTCCGTGAGTTCGGCGGCGGTCAGGTCGACCAACCACTCGGCGCTGAAGGCCGCGTCGGTCCACTCCTTGCCCCAGGCGGCCTTCTCGTCCAGATAGGTGCGGTACTGCGCGATGCGGGTGTCGAAGATGCTGCGGGCCACCGCGCCGACAGCCGCGGCCCCCTCGGGCGTGTCGGCGAAGTCCGAGTCGCGGAAGCCCCAGCCCTCCTCGGACGCCACCTGCCACCACCGCTCCCTGCCGTCGGTGCCCTGCCCGGCCGCCCCGGCCACGAAGCCGTGCTCGGCCAGCTTGCGCAGGTGGTAGCTGACCAGCGACGGCGCCTGGTCGACCTGCTCGGCGAGCTGGGAGGCGGTCGCCGACCCGGCGGCGTACAGCAGTCGGTAGAGCTGCATCCGCAGAGGGTTGGTGAATGCCTTCAGCCGGGACAGGTCGGTGATCTGATCGGGCTCGCACTTCGGTCGCATGGCACTCACCGTAGATGCGAAAATAAAGTTGCGCAATATTCCTTTCGGAAAACTGTCGGTCCGTCACGGACTCGTGCGGGGGCAGGACCTCGCTGAGCCGGCCGGAACCCGACACGGGACGTGCCTGGACGGCCCAGGGTGCCGCGGCGGCCGGTCACGTCGTGGAGACTTGAGAGGCTGGACGGCGGCAGGTCCCTGCTGGGAGCCACGCAGCCGAGACACGCGGAGCGGGGCCCGAGTGCCCTGTCCCGCTGAATCACCGGAACACTGCCGACGAGGAGGACCCGATCAGCACCCCCGGGATGGACCCGCTGGACCCCGCCGGCGTCGTGAACGCGAGGGAGACCCTCTTCGAACTGCTGGGCCGCGCAGGAGTCTTCCGTGACGAGGCCGAAACGCTGATCTCGCTCGTCGAGGCGGGCGCGCTCGCGGATGCGCACAGCGAGGTCGCGAAGTCCGGGGAATTCCCGGACGAGGAGGAGCCGTATGCCGTGGGCCGGTACGACGGCGCCCGGGCCGTCGGCGACGAGCTCGCCCGTATCGCCGGGCGAGCCCTTGAGCGTGCCGTCGCGCCGACGGCATCCGGCTCCGCAGGGGACGCGGCACGAGGCCGTCACCCCGTCGGGCGGGTGGACGTGGAGCGTGCGAAGGTCGCCGTGACGCCGTTGTCCCTCACCTTCGCCGATGCCTCGGACCTCGACCCCGAGGTGTCGGACGAGGTCCTCGCCGCCGTGCTCGGCACGATGAGCGTCGTGGGACGTGTCGGGTACGCGGGCCGCCTGGAGCGGTTCACCGAGTCCCACCGGGAGCGATTGGACCGCCTGTACGCGCGGTACGGACCCCGGAGCCGCATCGCCGTCCACGGCCGCTACTCCCTCCTCCACTCCCCCACGAGCATCGCCGTGCTCGAACGCCTCACCGCCGCACCGTCGGCGCTCCGGACGGAGTGGGAGCACGCGGAGCTGCCACCGGCATGGCTGGACGGACTCGCGACGGCCTGGGGCGCGTCGCAGTCCCCGCCACCGGGGTGACACGCCCGACCGGCCCTGAGCTCCGGGCCCGGCCCGGACGCCTCTGACGTCTCCGGCAGCCGTGCGCGGCCTGTTCGGCAGCAGGGGCGGGCACCCCGGAGTTCGTGCGCCGCGATGTCCGCCCGCCCCTCGGCCACACGGTTCAGGTCGCCTCGGCCTGCTCCTCGGCGCCGGCCAGGAAGCCGCCCGACTGGTGCTGCCACAGCTTCGCGTACGCACCTTCGGTCGCGAGCAGCTGCTCGTGCGTGCCCTGCTCGATGATCCGCCCGCGGTCCAGGACCACGAGCCGGTCCATGCCGGCGACCGTGCTGAGCCGGTGCGCCACCACCAGGGCCGTCCGCCCCTCCATGAGGTTCCACAGCGCCTTCTGGACGAGGACTTCGCTCTCCGAGTCCAGGGCGCTCGTCGCCTCGTCGAGCAGCAGGATCGGTGCGTCGCGCAGAATCGCCCGGGCGAGGGCGACCCGCTGCCGCTGTCCACCGGACAGCTTGACGCCCCGCTCGCCCACCATGGTGTCGAAACCGTCCGGCAGCGCGTCGACGAACTCCGTGACATGGGCCGCCTCCGCCGCACGCCGGATCTCGGCTTCGGTGGCGTCCGGCCGGGCGAACAAGATGTTGTCCCGCAACGTGCGGTGGAACATCGCCGGGTCCTGCGGCACATAGGCGATCTGGCTGCGCAGATCGGCCTGGCGCAGCTTGCTGATGTCCTGCCCGCCGATCAGGATCCTGCCGTCGTCGATGTCCGTCATCCGCAGCAGCAGTCGGCTGAGCGTGGTCTTGCCGCCACCGGACCGCCCGACGAGCCCGATCCTCGCGCCACTGTTCACCTCGAGATCAAGACGATCGAAGAGCGGCCTCCCGCCCGCGTGGGCGAAGGTCACCTGCTCGAAGCGGACATCGGCGGCCTCGGACCGCAGCGGCTCCGGTGACGGCGGGTCGAGGACGATGGGCTGCGACAGCAGCAGTTCGGTGAACTGCCCGGCCTCCGTCATCGAGCTCTCCAGGCGACGGTAGATCTGGTTGAACTCGAACATGATCCGCGTCGCGTTCGAGTAGTACGTGAACGCGACCACGACCGCCTCCACGCCGTGTCCGCCCCCGCCGAGGGTGACCGCGAGCAGCAGGCCCATGGCGTTGGTCAGCACGGACATCGGAGCGACCAGCGTGTCGATGCGCAGGTTGCCGTAGTCCCAGGACCGCAGGGTGAGCCGGCGCGATTCCGCGACACGGGAACGGTGCTCGGCGGCCTCGCGTTCCTCGGCGCCGAACGCCCGGACGGTGTCCATGTTCATCAGGCTGTCGGCGACGTGACCGGACACCTGGGCGATCGCCTCCTCGCGCTGGTCGACGAGTCTCTGGCGGCGACGGATGAGGGGCATGACGCACAGCGCGGTCAGGGCGATCATCGCCAGGAGGCCTACGACGAGCAGCGGTTCGTAGCTCCAGAGCACGACCGACCCGAAGATCAGCGGTACGAAGCTGCCCACGACCGAGAACGTCAGTGTGTCGATGAACTCCTCGAAGCGGGAGGCGAAGCTCAGCACCCGCTTGGTCAGCGAGCCGGCGAAGTTGTCGTGGAAGAACGTGGCGTCCTTCGCGAACAGCTCGTCCATGCCGACCACGTACAGGTGCTCGATGCCCCGGGCGTCCAGGCGGTTCAGGAAGTGCAGGCCGATGCGCCAGAACGCCTCGGCGAGCAGCAGGACCCCGGCGAAGCCGAGCACGTAGGGCATCAGCGAACCGAGGGTGGTGTCACCGCCGTCGGCGAGGTGCCCCACGAGTTTCGCGACGATCAGCGGGGCGATGTAGTTGATGCCGATGTTGCCCAGCGCCGGCGACAGCATCGCGGGTGCCGTCAGCCATTTCTGCCGGGTCAACTCCCTTCCGTAGTAACGCAGCGCCAGGAGCACCGAACCCTTGCCCGGCGATTCCTTGTGTGCTTCGGTCAGTCCCATTCCCACCCTGTACGTCGTGCGGCGGGCCCGCTCCACGCGTCGTCGGAGAGGCGTCGGTGGTGCGGTACCGGCCGCGGGGCGATCCGTTTCGGCCGCATGTCCTCGGTCGGATCGCGTTCCGACGGACAGGGCATGACGGCGGAGCCCCACACAACTCGCGGTGATGTGTCCGCGCGAGTCCGGGGCCCGGGAACCGAAGTCTCCCGCGACGGCGTCGGGGCGGTCCACGCGTTTTTCTCGGCCACCGGCAGCACCGCAAACGCGTCAGCCCTGCCCCCGGCCGATCGGAGGGTGCGGGGCTCACTACGAGCACGAGTACTCGCACATATGTGCATGGCGATGGCGCCACCGGGCCGGAAATGCGCTCTGCCGACAGTCGGATCGTCGGACCAGCGGCCTCTAGACGTCCCGCACCGCAAGGGATACGTCCACGCGGGCGTCGGTACCACCGGGCGCGGTCCGGCCCCGCCGCCCCGAGCGGGAGGCCCCGGACGCGAGAAGCGCAACCAGAACCGCATCTCCCCCATCCAGGCAATCCCCCGACAGGAGTACCCACACCCACAGGAGTGATTCGAACGCAGCGTCACGTCACACAAGGGCCATTCCGACGGCATCGCAGAGGAGATACAACATCACGTTCGAGATTTCGCCCTCGCGGACCCGTGACGGGCACGCCGAACCCCCGTTATCCGAGCACCTGTCCGCCTCGTCGCTTCACGGGAGCCGTCATGCATCGCAACCCCTTCCCCACCGACCTTCATCCTGCGTTCGAAATCAACCCCCAGGCTTCCGCCCCGGGAGAGCGCGGCACCGAGCGCCACCCGGCAGCCGGGGCATCGTCGCGCCGAGGTCCGAGGTACCCGGCATGAGTGCGGCCACAGCGATGCCCGGCGACCTCGCGCGCTGGGTCACGAAAACGGTGGGCCCCGTCTCCGAAGTACGGAACGCCTCGCGGGAACGGGCGGGATCCCAGGTCTGGGAAATCACCGTTCGCACGAACGTCCGATATTTCGTGAAGGTCGCCCCCGAACCGGCGTTCTACACGAGGGAGACGTTCGCCTACCGGCACGCGGTGCCGGTGCTCGGAGGCGGACGGGCCGCAGCCCTGGTCGACAGCTCGCCCCGTCGACTGGCCATGGTCCTCACCGCCGCCGACGGGGCGCCCCTCGACCGGCGATCGCTGTCACACGGTGTGCGCCGCGAGGCACACCGTCAGGCCGGAACGCTGCTGCGCCGGTTCCACGACGCGATGACGACGACCGCGGAGTTCCGCGCACAGGCCCGAGATGTGGGCGGCGAGGCGGCTGCCGGGGCGGAGAGAGCGCTGCGGCAGGCGGGCGATCATGTCACCGCCGACGAGGCACGGTTGCTGCGCCGGCTCGCATCGAGACTGCCGGACCTGGCGGACAGGCTCCCGGTGGGGCTGCGGCACGGGGATTTCCGGGAACGCAACCTCCTGTGGGACGGGCGACGGCTGTCGCTGATCGGCTTCGAGCACAGTGCGCCGTCACCACTCGCCGCGGACTTCGTGCGTCTCGGCGGTGGCCTGTGGCCGGAGCACCACGATCTGCGCGGCGCGTTCTTCGGCGGGTACGGACGCCGGCTGTCCGAGGCCGAGGAGCATGCCCTGGTCTGCTTCGCGGCGGCGGATGCCGCCGGCTGCCTGGCCCGTGGGGCACTGGACAGGGACCGTCCGGTGACCGGGCGGGGCCGGCGCACGGTGGACCGGCTGATGAAGGGGGCGTACGCGTGACGCGGGAGCACTACGGGCTGAACGCCGACGCGGTACAGGTGTTGCTCCGCCGCGACGGGCGGGCACTGTACGTACGAAAGGTGGCCGGAGCGGCGCACGGCGCCGGTGAACCGACCGTGGTGGGTGGGCATCTGGAGGGGGGCGAGCCCTTCGACCGTGCCGCGCGTCGCTCGGCACGTGAGGAGACGGGGGGCCATGTCGAGGCGCGCCATCAGGAGTTCCGCGCGCCGGCGCACTACAGGAGCCCGCGAGGCGGCGGGCGCGTCGGAGCGGTGTTCGTCGCGCAGCGCCGGCCGGGCGAGCCGTACGACGCCGGGCCCGACCAGCACGACGGACTCCTCCGGGTACCGAGGCAACGCCCTCCGGGCAACTGCCACCCGTACAGCTTCGCGATCTTCCGCATGCTCACCGAAGGCCCGTCGTACCTGGCACCGAACTGGATGAACTCCGCCCGAGGAGGCAGCGAGTGAGGAAGTACCTACGACGGGTCCGGATGGTGGACCCGACGATCTCCGAGGCGGAGCAGGAGCTGTTCGGCGGTCCCCTGCGCTACGACATGGGCTTCACCGAACACGAGCACGCCCCTCTGGAACTGACGATGCTCTCGGCTATCCGGGCCATGCCCAGGCTGGTGGGCAGCACGCTGCGCCGGGCGTGGGCGGCCGACCGTCCGGCGCTGCTCGTCGTCGGCGTCAGCGAGGTCGGTCAGGGCATCGCGGCTGCCGCTGGCCTGCTGGCCGTCAACTCCGTGATGCACGCCCTGCTCGGCAGCGGGGACCCCGTCGACCGGCTGCGTGCCGCACTGCCCGCGCTGATCGTGGGCGCCGTGGTCGCGGTGGTGAACGCGGGTCTGGCAGGCCTCTCCACTTCGCGGGCGGGTCGGCTGGAGCCGCTGGTCGAGCGGATCGCGACGACCGAGTACCTGGCCGCGGCCACGGCGGTCGAGCTGGAGGCGATCGAGGAGCCGGAGTTCCGCCGTCTCATCGACGTGGCCCAGTTCGGGGCGGCGTCCGCACGCCGCATGATCAGTGCCTGTGTGGCCGCGCTGAACGGCGCGATCTCCCTGATCGCGACAGCGGGCATCCTGACCGTCCTGCATCCGGCGCTGCTGCCGATGCTGCTGCTGATCGCGGCCCCTCGGGGCTGGGGGGCGATGCGGGTGGCGCAGCAGCGGTACGTGTCGGTGATGACGTGGGTCGAGCATGTGCGTGCCAGCCGTCTGATCAGCAATCTGCTGACGGAACGCACGGCGGCCCAGGAGGTACGGATCCACGGGGTCGGGGCGTTCCTGCTGGAGAAGTACCGCGGCATGGCGGAGAGCGCGGAGGCCGAGCAGAAGCGGCTCGCGAACGGCAAGGCACTGACCGAGCTGGTGGCCGCCGCGCTGTCCGGACTGGCGATGGCGGGGACGTACGGGGTGATGCTCTGGCTGATCGTGGCCGGCCACATGAGTCTGGCCGTGGCCGGTACGGCGGTGATCGCCGTACGGTCCGGATCGGCGGGTCTGGGCGCTCTGGTCATGAACGTCAACCAGTTGCACGAGGAGAGCCTCTATGTGCGCGACCATGACCGGTTCCTCGCCGAGGCCGGGCGCAGGGCGATCCCCGAGGGCGGGCGGCACCTGCCCGAGCGGGTGGGCCGGGTCCACCTCGACGGCGTCACCTACTCCTACCCGGAACGCAACGCTCCGGCGCTGGACGGCGTCTCGATGACTCTTCCGATGGGCTCGGTGACCGCCGTCGTGGGCGAGAACGGCTCGGGCAAGAGCACCCTCATGAAGGTCCTGGCCGGGCTGCTGCTGCCGCAGAGCGGCACGGTGCGCTGGGGCGACGCGGAGCTGTCCGCTCTGAACCGCTCGCAGGTGTTCGACCGCGTGGCCCTGCTGACCCAGGACTTCCAGCGCTGGCCGGTGACCGCCGCCCTCAACATCCGCATCGGCCGCCCCGGCCGGCCCGCGGGGCACGAGGATCTACAGCCTTCCGTGGACTACGCCGGCGCGGGCCCGGTCATCGCGAAGCTCCCCCAGGGGCTGGGCAGTCTGCTGGCCCGCGTGTTCCGCGGAGCGTCCGAACTCTCCGGTGGTGAGTGGCAGAAGATCGGGCTGGCCCGCACCCACTGGCGTACGGAAACCAGTTCCGCGGACAGTGTGCTGATCGTGGACGAGCCCACCTCGGCCCTCGACCCGGAGGCCGAGATCGCCGCCTTCGACTCCATCCGCAGGCTCGCCGGCCCGCACCGGGCCGTCGTCCTCGTCACCCACCGCATGTCCGGTGTCCGGCACGCCGACACCATCTACGTCCTGAACCGGGGCCGCCTCACCGAACACGGCAGCCACGACGAGCTCATGGCCGCGCAGGGCCGCTACGCCACCATGTTCGCCACGCAGGCCGCCCAGTACGCGCCGGAACACCGTGCGGTCCTACCGCACCCCAGCGCACCCCCGGTCCAGGAGCGCTCATGACCACATGGCGCGCCACACGGCCGTCCGGGTCGCCCTGGTCACCGGCGCGCACGGTTTCCGGTGTGCGGTTGGACCGGCCGGGCGACGTCGCCACCGTGCTGCGCGTCCTGTACCTGGTCTTCGACGAGGGCCGCTCCAAAGACGTCGGCCTCGCCGCCGAGGCCATCCGGCTCAACACCCGGCTGCGTGACTGACGGATCGTGCGCGGTGCCGCTTGGCCGCTCGCCATGCCCCCATGACACACCACCGGGCAGACGGCCCGCACCCGGTTTCCGGCGGCCGGGGCCGTGTGCGGTGATTCAGGCGGTCGGGGTACGGAAGTAGTGGCCCTTGTCGAGATCGTCGAGGAGTCCCGCCTGCGTCGGCTGCCATCCCGTCAGTTCACCGGTCAGGGTGCCGGAGGCCGGCTGGTCGGCGGCCAGCACCATGGCCAGCCAGCCGAAGTGCTCGCCCGCGTCCTCCGGCGGGACGGAGGCCATCGGCACCTGCAGGTGGCGGCCGATGACCTCGGCGATGTCGCGCAGACGCACGCCCTCGTCGGCCACGGCGTGCAGCGTCGACCCCGCCGGGGCCTTCTCCAGCGCGAGGCGGAACATGTGCGCGGAATCCAGGCGGTGGACCGCCGGCCAGCGATTGGTCCCGTCGCCGTAGTAGCCCGCCACGCCCTTGTCGCGAGCGGTCCGGACGAGGGTCGCGACGAAGCCCCTGTCCCCTTCCCCGTGGTTGGTACGCGGCAGGCGCACGACGGACGCGCGGACGCCGCGGGAGGCGAGGGAGAGCGCCCACTCGGCCGTCGCCATCCGTGTCGTCGGACCGGCGAGCACCGGGTCGTCGGCGGCGCCCGGCGGGATGACGTGCCCGTCGCGTTCGGTCGCCACGCGGCCAGGCACGACGGGCGTGCCGGAGGCGATGACGAACGGCTTGCCCGAGCCGGTCAGCGGCTCGCCCATCGCCTCGACGGCACGCCGGTCCGCATCGGCGGCACCCTTGAAATCACCTCCCTCGAACGCGACTTCGTGGTTGAAGGCCAGGTGGATCACGCCGTCCGCCGCGGCGGACGCGCCGCGCAGGATGTCGAGGTCGTCGAGGCTTCCGCGGATCACCTCGACTCCCGCCGCGCTCAGCGCGTCGGCGGAGGAGCCCGAACGGGCGAGCCCGAGGACCCGGTGCCCTGCGTCGATGAGATCGGGGACGACGGCGGAGCCGATCCAGCCGGACGCGCCGGTGACGAAAACACGCATGTGCCATGACCTCCTTGTATCGCCGGGCGTTACGACAACCCGAGCAATGACAGTGACTGACATCAGCGTAACAGGTGATGACAGGGACTGCCATCACGTAGGATCTGTGTCATGGGACGCTGGGAGCCGAACGCGCGCGGACGACTGGAGCAAGCGGCGCTGGAGCTGTACGGCGAGCACGGGTTCGACGAGACCACCGTGAAGGAGATCGCCCAGCGGGCGGGGCTCACCGAGCGGACCTTCTTCCGCCACTTCACCGACAAACGCGAGGTGCTGTTCGCCTCGAACCCGCTGCAGGAAGCCCTCGTCGCCGCCCTCGACGCCGCCCCGGACACCGTGTCCCCGATCGACGCGACAGCCGCAGCCCTTCAGGCCGCGGCCCGGCTGCTCCAGGAGCGCCGGGAGCTCGCCCGCCGGCGTCAGGCCATCATCGACGCCCACCCCGAGCTTCAGGAGCGCGAGCTGATCAAGCTCACCTCGCTCGCCTCGGCGCTCACCGACGCGCTGCGCCGACGCGGCGTCGCAGTGTCGGCCGCGAGCCTCGCCGCCGAAACGGGGATAGCCGTCTTCAAGGTCGCGTTCGCACGCTGGCTCGGCGAATCGGACCAGCAGGACTTCCCGCAACTGGTCCAGGACACGCTCGACGAGCTCAAGGCGATGACCGCGGGCACGTAGCCGTGAAGGCGCGCACGTAGCCGTGGGCGCCTTCACGGCAAGCGACGCCGGGCGTGCGGCCCGCCCCGGAGGCCTGTACCCACCCCCTGTACGCGCCCCTTTCGCGCAACCCGCCCCGCGCACCTGCCCACTTCGGCGAGGGCGGGGCGGGCAGGCGGGCGGGCAATCCGCCGTCGCCCCGGCAACACCCGCATGCCGCCGGGTCGCACCCAGGGGCGGGCGGGCGGCTCAGACGACCTTGAGCAGCAGACCGGTGAGTTCCGACGGCACGGTGATCATGCAGTCGTGACCGCTCCGCAACTCCCACACCTGCGCCGGGTCGCCGTTGGGCTGCGTCGCGGGGACGGCTCGCCGGGTGAGTCCCTCCGGCTCACTGCCGACGCAGTGGATGTGCGTCCGGGGTATCGCCGCCGTGGCCGGGTTGTCCAGTCGGGCGGGCTGCTGGAAGCAGGCCACCGACTCGTCGGACACCATCGTGCGCAGCCATGCGATGTCTGCCGGATCGGTGACCCCGAACAGGCCCACAGGCGCCGGCATTTCAGGCATCGGGGGAATACGCCAGGGGGAATCGGAACCCGCTGCAAGATCGATCAGGAATTGCGTCACGGGCATGACGTCGACCGCGGTCTCACCGTCGGTCGGGACCATCGCGTCGACATAGACCAGGTGGGAAATCCGTTCCGGGACCTGATTGGCCGCCGATGAAATGACCATCCCGGCATAACTGTGCCCGACGAGCACCACGTCGGTGAGGTCTTCCGCCGCGAGGAGACCGGCGATATCCTCGACGTGCGTACCGAGTCCCACGCCCGGGCCGAGCAGATGCGCCTTCTCTCCATGGGCGGTCAGCGACGGCGCGAACACCCGGTGTCCGGCCTCCGCCAGCAACGGGACCACCCGGCCCCAGGCCCGCCCGTCGTGCCAGGCGCCGTGGACAAGCACATAAGTCCTCGTGTTGCCTGCAGTCATCACATGGTTCCTTTCACACGGATATTCGTCATCGAAGGCAGTCGCGAGCAGAAGGAATTCTCAGCGCGGTTTCGGTACAGATATCTACGGGAGCCGGACGCGAACTGATCGACGAGCAGCTCCGGTTGCTCCCCGTCCACCGCTGTATTCGCAATTCCCCAGGCCCGTCGACTGCATGCGATAAACGCTACCGAGCCGATAGGCACCTTCTGGTAACCTTCGGGCTCATGAGCAACTCGGCGGGAGACGTCTTCCTCGCCGACTGCCCCGCTCGGCTGGCGATCGAGATCATCACCGACAAGTGGGCCGTCGTCGTGATATTCGCGCTCAGCCGCAAACCGTGCAGACACGGCGAACTCGTCGACCTCGTCGGCGGCGTGTCGCGCAAGGTGCTGACCCAGACACTGCGCCGGCTCCAGGGCTACGGCCTGGTCGACCGCCGGGCGTTCGCGGAAGCGCCCCCGCGGGTCGAGTACAGCCTGACCGACCTCGGCCTGACACTCGTCGAACCCATCGCCGTCCTCACACAGTGGGCGAGGTCCCACGGCGAGGCCATCGTCAGCTTCCAGGAAGCGGCGGACGAGGGCCCGGCCGCACGCTGACCCCCGGCCGGACGCTTCACCGCACGGTTGCCTCCAACATACGGGCGGCACAGGCGTACGCTTCGCTCAGTACGAATGGGGGCGGGACGCATGACAGCCGAGGCGGCGCACAGGTGGGGGACGACCCTCGATTCCGTGGTGGTGTACGAGCAGGGCGCGGTGTGCCGCCGCCTGGCCCGGGGCAGCGTCCCGCCGGACGGAAGGGTGCGGGTGACGGGGTTGCCCCGCACCCTGGACCCGGGATCACTGCGGGCCCGCGTGCTGGGTGCCCCCGGCGTGCGTGTCGCCGAGGCCCGGGTGGAGGTCGAGGCCGAGCCGTTCGGCGCCGAGGCACCCGACTCGTTGCGGCGCAGCGTCGAGCAACTGCGCGACGAGCAGGCGGCGACGCGGCGACGCCGGGACCATCTGCTGAGCCTGATCGGGGAGATCAGGACTCTGCACCCGGTCCCGCCGGCCCGCAAGCGGGATGATCCGCACCGTCGCACCCCGGTCGATGCCTGGCTGGAGTTGGCCGGCTTCGTGGACGAGCGGCTGACGGGACTGCACACCCGTCTCGTCGACGTGGAGGAAGCGCTGCGGCATGTCGGACACGAGCTGGCCATCGCCGAGGACAGACTCGCCCGCGCCTCCACCGACACACCGTCTGCGCACGTGGAGACCACGGTCTCGGCCTTCCTGTTCCTCGACGCCTCCGGCACCGGCGAGGCGGAGGTCCAGGTCGAGCTGGAGTACGGAGTGCCGGGTGCCGTCTGGGTGCCGGCCTACCGTCTCGCCTACCGACAGGGGGACAGCAGCGGCCGTCTGGTGCTGCGTGCGTCGGTCGCCCAGCGCACCGGCGAGGACTGGACCGGTGTGTCCGTCGCCCTGGCCACGGCCGACCTGCGGCGCGGCACCGACCTGCCGAAGCTGCGCTCGGTCCGGATCGGACGCCGCCAGCCCGCCGCCGCGCCCTCCGGCTGGCGCGAGCCCCCGCCCGGTCTCGCCGGTCTGTTCACCGGATACGACGCGGCGGGACCTCCCCCTCCCGTGACCACCGCGCACGGCGCTGTCTCGGGCGGGCACGTGCCACCACCCGCCCCGCAGGCCTACGGCGGGGCACCTCCTCCGCCGAACCCGCAGGCCTACGGCGGGGCACCCCCGCCGCCGAACCCGCAGGCCTACGGCGGGGCACCCCCGCCGCCGATGTCGGTCGGCGGACCGATGCTCGCCAGCGGCGGCAGCGGGATACCCGCACCCGCACAACCGGTCCGCGCGCGTAGGAGTGCCAAGCCGTCTTCCGGTGACGGTGACCGGCCTTCCCCGCCCCCTGCCTCCGCCTTCGCCGCAGCTCCCGGAGGAGCCGCGCCTGTTCCACCGCCATCGCCCGCACCGGCGACCGGTCCGCCGCAGCCGAGCGGGGCGGAACTGGACTACGCGGCCCTCGTGCTGTCCGGCCCCGACGAGCACGGCGGTCGCAGGGGCAGGCTGTTCCCCGGCTCTCCCGTCGACCTGGTGGCGACCGAGTACCGCCGCCGCGCAGAAAGGGTGGCCGCGCTCCCGTTGCCGGGGCACGCCGTGCGGCCCCGCGAGTCGGCGGGCTCCTTCGACCACCGCTTCGATGCCGCGGCCCGCGCCGACATCCCGTCGGACGGCACCTGGCACACCGTCACCATCGGTGAGATTCCCCTCGGTCTGCACATCGAGTACCTCTGCATGCCGTCCGTGGAGCAGACCGTGTACGCCACGTCGGTGCTCTCCAACGCCACCGACCAGGCTCTGCTCGCCGGTCCGGTGGAGGTCACCGTCGACGACGACTTCCTCCTGACCGCCGCGCTGCCCACGCTGGCCCCCGGCCGCATCTGCCGGGTCGGGCTCGGACCGGCCGAGGGCATCCAGGTCACCCGCCGTACGAACGTGCACGAGTCCACCTCGGGTCTGCGCAACACGACCACCGTGCTCGACCACCGCGTCCACGTGGAGCTGGCCAACCGCCTGGCGAGGCCCGTCACCCTCGAAGTCCGCGAGCGGGTGCCCGTCACCTCCGAACCGGATGTCCGGATCGAGGAACGGGCCGACTGGACGGCCCCCGAGGACGGCCAGGGGCCCGATCACCATGCCCCGGGCACCCGCGTCTGGCGGGTGGACCTGCCCGCCGGCGGCACCGCCGTGCTCGACGGCGGCTACGAGATCCGCATCCCGGCCGGCAAGGCCCTCGTCGGTGGCAACCGCAGGAGCTGACACACACCATGACCACGGCCCCGAAGCCGATCGCCCTCCCCGTCACCGCCGTGACCTGCCTGGAGGATCGCGCCCACGTCGAGCGTGCCGTCGTGCTCGACCTGGAGGCAGGAGTCCAGCGGCTGCGTCTCGGCCCGGTGAGTGCGCTGGCCGTCGACCGCACCCTCCATGCCGAACTGACGGCCGATCACCCGGCGTCCGTACTCGACGTGCGGCTGGTCCGCAGGTGGACGCCGCGCGGGCCGCTGCCGAGCCCTGATGAGTACTCCGCCCTGCGCCGGCACATACACGCGCTCGAAGGGGAACAGTTCACCCTCGCCCAGCTCCGTGACCGGCTGCAGGCCCGCCGGGACCTCCTCGGCCGCCTCGCCGCCGATCTGCTGCGGGAGATCGGTGAGGGCGCGGGACACGGGGAGGCCGACGGACCGCGCTGGGCCCGCGAGTTGGACCGGGTGGACGAGGAACGCGACACGTGCGGCGAGCAACTGCGCACCGCGGAAGCCCGGTTGGCTGCCCTCACGGACGAACTCGGGGAGGCCGAGCGGGCCGTGTACGCGTCCGAGGAGGAGCCTGCCGAGCTCGTCGGCCATATCGAGCTGACGGTGGAGTCGGCGGTGGCCGGACCGGTCGGGCTGCGGCTGAGCCATCTCATCCCGTGTTCGCTGTGGAGGCCCGCCTACCGGGCCGTGCTCGACGGGGACTCCCTGACTCTGGAGACCGACGCGATGGTCTGGCAGCGCACCGGCGAGGACTGGTCGGACGTACGGCTGACGCTGTCGACGGCCCGCTCGGCGCTCGCGACCGACCCGCCGCGCCTGGGCGAGGACCGGCTCACGCTCACGGACCGCTCCGTCGCGGAGCGCCGCACGGTCGACGTCGAGCTGCGCGAGGAGGAGATCGGGACGCTCGGACCGGCCCCGGTGCTCGGGCTGCCGGGGGTGGACGACGGTGGCGAGGCACGGGTGTTGCGGGCCCCGGCGCCGGTCTCGGTGCCGAGTGACGGTTCCGCGCACCGTGTGCCGCTGTCCGCCTTCACCACGGCCGCGCGCAGTGAGTACGCCTGCGCGCCCGAGCTGTCCCCGCTGGTCACCCGGGTGGTGCGGTTCGACAACACGGCGGGCCACGCCCTCCTCGCCGGACCCGTGGACCTGGTCCGAGGCAGCGGGTTCAGCGGTCGCGGCACGCTGGACTTCGCCGCTCCCGGCGCCCCGGTCGATCTCGCCTTCGGCAGCTGCGACGACCACCGGGTGGTCCGGCATGCCGAGGAGTCGCGGGACACCACCGGAATCACCCAACGGACCGTCATCACCCGCACGGTCCGACTGCACCTGTCCCGCTTCAGCGCCCCCGCGGAGCAGGGCAACCGCGTGGTCACGCTCCGGGAGCGGCTGCCGGTCTCCGAAGTCTCGGCGGTGGAGATACGCCTGCGCGAGGAATCCTGCTCCCCGGTGCCGGACGTGGTCGACGCCGAGGGCATCGCCCGCTGGGACGTGAGTCTCCCGCCCGGTGGCCGTCGTACGGTCACCCTGGTCTACGAGATGTCGGCGAACGCGAAGGTCACCGGGCTCTGAGCCCCACGGCGTGACCCTGTCCCCCACGGCATGACCGCGTCCCGCACGGCATCGTGCGGGACGCCGATACGAACCTCCAGGCCCGGACCGTCACCTCGCGAGGCAGGTCCCGGCTCGCCTCCGAGGTGGTTCCGAGCACCCCTCCGTTCACCACCCGCCCAGAATCCGAGAAGACCGTCTCACTACTTCCAGGACCCGTACTCCTCGCTCGATCCGAGCCGACGGGTCGGGGCGATCGTCGCGGAGCCGTTGCGCTCCCTCGGCCTCGACACCCGTGCCACGGCGGGGCCGAAGGCGGCCGAGGCGCTGGAGCGCGTGGGTCTCCAGGCGGACGCCGTCGACCGCTGCCCCCACGAGTTCTCCGGCGGCCGGCGTCAGCGCATCGCCATCGCCCGCGCCACGGTCTGCGATCCATGCGTGCTGCTGGCCGACGAGCCGGTCAGCGCACTGGACGTCACCACCCGGGTGAGGGTCGTCGATCTGCTGGCAGAGCTGAAGCAGGAACGGGGGCTGACCTGGTGATGGTCTCCCACGGCCTCTCGGTCGTGGCCTCGTTGTGCGAGCGCACCGCCGTGCTGGAGCGCGGCCTCGTCGTCGAGCAGGGGCTCACCGCCCAGGTGCTGGGCGATCCGGCACACGCGTACACCCGCCGGCTGATCGACAGCGTGCCGCGCCTGCCCGTCTGAACGCGGCTGCGGGGGGCCGCGAAGGCAACGTCCTCCTCGGGTGTGGACGACGTGGGAGGGAGCTCCCGTGAAGTGCCGCCACAGCGGACGGCGTTCGTGTGCCGACTCGCCCGGCAGGTCACGGAACAGGACTGAACCGGCAGCCCGGGACCTCGCCGACCGGCGCGTCCCGGGCGCCACGCGGCCGGCCGAGCAGCCGGTAGCCGTCCGGTCGATCCCGGCACCCCGGACGTCCCGGTACGGTTCAAGGTGCCGGAAGGCGTCCGTCCGGCCGGCCACCAACATCGCGGTCGGTAGCCTCCGACGATGGCCGCGACCTTCGACGAAGCCGTCCGCGCCGACTGCCGGCCCCTCACATCTGGTACGCAGGAGCCGTGTTCGCCGACGGAGCCCCGCAGGCCAGCCCGATGCGGGTGGACCTGGAGGGCGAGTTCGGAGCTGTCGTTCAACACCTCGGTGGGCCGGGTGAAGCAGGAGAACCTGCGCCGCGATCCGCGCGTCCGACTCTCGCACGCGGACGCCGCCGACCCCTTCGACCGCGTGCAGATCAGTGGGGAGGTGGCCCGCTTCAGCGAGGACGGGGAGGCGCACGACCGGGTGGACCGACTGGCCCGGAAGTACCTGGGCGCCGAGCGGTTCGAGTGGACCATGCCGGAGGAGCAGCGGGTCGCGGTGATCACGCGCCCGGTCAAGGTGCGGCACATCGTCGGGGTGGAGCGATTCCGTCCCGTGGCCCCACCCCTGCTCCCTGACCCGGCCGCGCCGGGGGCGGGGGCGGGGGCGGCGGAGTGATCGCTGAGCGGATCCTGTTTGACCTTGACACGGTGGCAGGGCCTTCACTGCTTGTCGAGGAGGTGGTCTCGATGACGATCACAACACAGGACGTGGATACGGGACGGGTGTTCCAGGCGTTGGGGGACGGCCGTTCGTCCGTGCGGCTGCGGGCTGCTCTGGCAGTCGGTACGACGCCTGACCCGCGCTACGTCGACAAGCTCGTCGAGCGCTGCGCGCATGAGCCCGAGTTCTTCGTCCGCGACATGCTGACCTGGGCACTCACCCGCCACCCGGTGTCCCTGACACTCCCCCGACTGCTCCGCGAGGTCCGTTCGGAGCGTGCGCAGGCCCGGAGTCAGGCGCTGCACACACTGTCCAAGATCGGTGACAGGCAGGCGTGGCCCGCGATCACACGGGCGCTGCTGTCCGACGCCGACGACGAGGTGGCACGGAGCGCCTGGCGGGCCGCGGTCGTGCTCGTACCGGAAGGCGAGGAGTCCGGGCTGGCCGCGGTGCTGGCGACGCAGCTCGGGCGGGGCGAGCGGGCGACGCAGACAGGTCTCAGCCGGGTACTGGTCGCGCTGGGGGACGTCATCGTGCCGGCTCTGCGTGCTGCTACCACGGCCCCCGACCCGCGCGTGCGCGCGCACGCGCTCGCCACGGAGCGGCTGCTGCGCGACCCGGACACCGGATTCGAGTTCGCGATCGATGAGGCCAGGCGCATCGTGGCCCTCGGCGGGTCCGGCCAGATGGGACAATAGGGCGTGCTGATCGGTGAGGTGGCGCGACGGTCCGGGGTCAGTGCCCGCATGCTCAGGCACTACGAGTCGCTCGGCCTGGTGCGTCCTTCGGGCCGTACGGGCTCCGGCTACAGGGAGTACTCCGGGGAGGACATCCGGCGGATCTTCCATATCGAGAGCCTGCGGTCACTGGGGCTGTCGCTGCGCGAGATCGGGCGCGCGCTCGGGGATCCCGGTTTCACGCCTTCGGCTCTCGTCGGTGACCTCGTCCGTCAGACGCGCGAACGCATCGCGGCGGAGACGGAACTGCTCACACGGCTGCGCCGGATCGACGCTGCGGATCCTGCCGGATGGGGGGACGTCCTGCAGGTCGTCGCGCTCCTCCAGGCTCTGGGGTCGAAGAGTGCCGCCGCGCGCCAGCGCGCGGCCCTCTCCTCGGTCGACGAGGTTCCGGTACCGGTGGAGGCCCTGGTCGAGGCGGCACTGAGCGAGACGGTGCCCAACGTCGCCGGGGCCCTTCGATGGGCGCTGGCGCGAGCGGGCGACGGCGGCTCGGCACTGCTGGCGGAAGGCCTGGGCTCACCCGTGGCCGCGGTGCGGGAACGTGCTGTGCGGTGCCTCGCGGAGATGCCCGGTCAGGAGGCATCCGCGCACCTGCGGGACGCTCTCACGAACCCCGATGTCGTGGTCCGTGGGTACGCGGCTCTGGCTCTCGGGTCACAGGGAGTGGTCGAGGCGGTGCCGACGCTCATCGACATGGTCGTGGCGGGCAGGAACGACACCGACGCCGCCGACGCGCTGAGCGTGCTGGCGGGCAACGGCCCGACGGCGGACCGGATCGCGACCGGGCTCGTCGCCCGCCTGGTCCACGACACCGCCGAAGCGCCCGCACGCGGACGGCTGACCCAGGCACTCGCGGGCATCCCGGGGGCGACCGCCTCACGTGCACTCGTCGAGCTGTCGCACGACGGGGATCCGGCCGTCGCGCTGACCGCGACGTACCTTCTTCGGCTACGCGGCACCCCGGTGACGGACGAGGTGTGAGGTACACGGGCGCGGCCGGGAAGTCCTGATGATCCGCGCCGAGTTCGGCTGCGGGCACAGGGCCAGCGGCCCGTCGGACCCTCACCGTCATGCCGGTCGACGGCGGTGCGACACTGGCCGCCATGAGCAGATACACCGAGGTCATCGTGTTGGCGCGGGGCGCGGAAGAGGTGATGGAGCCTCTCACCCGACCCGACGGGAACCGCGAGTGGCACCAGTGCTTCACGCGCGTGGACGACGGCGCGTTCGACGGATCCGGAATGCCGACGGAGGAGTGCTACACCTGGGTCATCCAGTTCATCCGCCACAACTGGACGGGGCTGATGGCACATCTGGAATCTCTGCCGTGGCCCGACCCGTGGTCGGTACAGGTTCTGGTGCGCGACGAGGACAACGACTGCTTCGGGATGTGGATGCTCTACGACGGCCGCCTGAAGGAGGTGCCGATCCCCCGAACCAGGCGGGAACCCTTCTCGAACACCATCGTCGGGGTGCTCTCCCGCACGGACCGTCCCGGCGGCTGACTCCGCACGAAACGGACCCTTCCGGCCGCCGAGTCCGCACGAAGGCGAGGTGTCCACACTGCCCCGACCGTGACAGTTCCTTGTCCCGGCAGGCCGGTTGACTATCCTTGTGACATGACTGCCCAGCTCCCGGAGCCCTCTCCGCACCCTGTCCCCCCAGGCGAGCTCCGCGCCTCCCATGACGACCGGGAAGCGGTGGTGGAGCAGCTGCGTGATGCGGCGGCCGAGGGGCGGCTGGACCTGGAGGAGCTGGATTCGCGCCTGGAACAGGCTCTGTTGTCCAAGACCTATGCCGAGCTGGCCGTCCTCACCGCCGACTTGCCCAAGCCGCATTCCCCTGGTGACCAGCCCCCTCTCGTGCTCAAGGGCGGCATGCACGGCGCGTCCCGAGGACCGGGGCGCTGGGAGGTTCCCGGTCACGTGGTGGCCCACGGAGGCATGGCGGGCGTGAAGATCGACTTCACCCGGACCGAGTGCCGCCTGCCCGAGGTCGCCGTGGAGGCGTACGGGGAGATGGCCGGTGTCACGATCGTCATCCCCGACACCTGGGCCGCGGACACCAACGGTATGGATCCCGGTATCGGTGGCCTGACGGACAAGACGACTCCCGACCGGCTTCCCGGAAATCCGCTGATCCGGCTCACCGGGACCGGAGGCATGGCGGGAGTTGTCATCCGCCACCCCAATCGCTGGGAACGGCGCAAGCTGCGCACCAACCCGGCACTCCGGTGAACCGTCGCGCCGAGAGCGGACCAGGGGTGTGAGTCACCCCGGTCCGGGCGGGTGTTCCCGCAGCACCGGGCCGTGATCAGGCCCGGGCCCGGCGGGTCGACCGCCCTGAACTGCTGCGGGAACCGCCCCCACCACCTCCTACGGGCGAGATCGGGAAGGTGGTCCGAAGCCGTCTAGGCCGCCGGCAGGTGTTCGCGCGCCCAAGTGGCGAACGTGGTCACCGGAATCCCGAGCGCCAGGGCGAATTCGGGGCGGGCCGGCTGGACAACGGCGTTGCTCCACACATGTCCGGCGCCCCACGTCGGCATGCCCGCCGCGAGTGCTTCCTCAAGGCTCATCGACGGTGCCGACACCGGAACACCCCACGCGGTGGACAGCGTCCGCGCGATCTCGTTCATCGTGAGCAGTTCACCGGCCAGCTCCAGTTCCACCTCGTGGAAGCGGTCGGGCTCCTGGATGGCATGGGCGGCAGCCGCGCCGATGTCCTCGCAGGCCACCAACGCCAGTGTCGTGTCCGGCCGCAAGACCGTCAGCAGGCCGCCTTCCGGCCCGTTGGGCGCCAGTTGGGGCAGGTTCTCCATGAAGAACGCGGGCTTGACCACGGTCCAACGCGCGAAGCCTGCCCCGCGCACCTTCTCCAGGATCGCCTGCTTGGTGTCGAAATAGCCCGCCATGGCGGCCCAGCGGCCTTCTTCCCAGCCCGGAGCCTGCGTGTGCCGGCCCACCCCGCTGGTCGAGGACTGCACGAACTGGGGCACACCCGCAGCCCTCGCCGCCTCGATCAGGTTGGACGCCTGCGCCAGTTCCCCGTCGAAGTCGATACCGGCATCGGACATCGGCGGCATCTGCACCGAGAACACGGCACGGACGCCCGCGCAGGCCGGATCCAGTGAGGCCCGGTCGGAAAGATCTCCGACGACCAGTTCGACACCCAGCGCCTCGACGGCTTTCGCACGCCGGGAGTGCGGGTCGCGCACCAGCGCGCGTACCGGCGTGCCGGTGGCCAGCAGTGCTCGGGCGGCAGCCCCGCCCTGGCGTCCGGTGGCGCCGGTGACCAGTACAGGGATGGATCGTGAGGCCATGGCCGTATCTCCTCGCACATCAGGAACACAAAACGGCGGGGCCCGCCGTTTACCTTGGCTACGATATGGCGGGACCCGCCACTTAGCAAGACGATATGGCGGGGCCCACCACTTACAAGACGGAGAGAACGTGACCGGTCAGCGCTCGGACGCCCGCCGCAACTACAGCCGCATCCTCGCCGTGGCCGAGGCAGAGGTCGCCTTGCACGGCGCAGCCGCCTCCCTCGAACAGGTCGCCCGTACCGCGGGGGTCGGCTCCGCCACCGTGCGCCGGCATTTCCCCACGCGTCAGGCCCTGCTCGAAGCGGTCTTCCAGGAGCGCGTCCAGGCCCTCTGCGAGCGTGCGCAGGAGCTGAGCAGGACCGACGACAGCCGAGCCGCCCTGCTGGACTGGCTCCACGACCTCGTGGCGTACTCCGTCTCCGCCCGTGGTCTCGCCGACGTCCTCACCTACGAACCCCCCACCGACGCCCCCACGCAGCACTCGTGCGGCACAGCGCTCGAGGACGCCGCCGCCCCGCTGCTCCGGCACGCCCACCGCGACAAGGCGGTCAAGCCGGGCGTCACCTTCCACGACCTGATCACCCTCGCCGTCGGCATCGCCCTGGCCACCGAGCACCACGCCACACCGGCGGTCCAGGCCGACCGTCTCTTCGACCTCACCGTCGAAGGACTCAGCCCTCGCACGTGATCGAGCGGCCGGTGTTCCGTGGCCGCCCGGCCGGTCCCGTGGCCGCCCGGCCGGTGAGTCGGAGTTCTGCCAGGCGAGGAACCCCGGCCCGTCCGGCGTCAGGACGGGCACCCACGCCTCGTCGGTCTCGGCGAGGGGGACTCGTCGAGGGCGAGAGGGGCGGGCCACGTGTCGTCCCGGTTCGCCGAGCCGTAGACGTGAAGAGCGGCGGCCTCCTGCCGTAGCCGGTCGAGCAGGTCCTGCGGCCAGTCGGACCGTCTCGACCCGCCGCCCTCGAGGTCGCCGACGAACAGCTTGTTCAGGCCGTCGTCCAGACGGGTGCCGTACAGGGGAAGCGGATCACCCTCCTGCTCGTACGGGATGCAGCCGGTTCCTCCGCCCTGGTCCGGTAGGCAACACCTGTCGGCGCGGCCACCACGACGAACACCCAACCGGAGCCGGTCTCGGCCAGGTCGAGGAAGACATGTCTCCGCCCGTCCGTCACGTCCTTCTCTCCCGTCACGCCTTTCACATCAGCCATGGGGACGTGAGGCCGCCCGAAACCGCTTGAGGAGCGGAACCCCGCAAGGCCGCCCGTTCCTCACCCGGCCGCCCGCCGGGCCGAACCGGTGCCCTGGGGTCCGGCGGAACGTGTGGTGAGGTCCTCGTCCGTGATGGTGCGGACAACCCGGCAAGGCGTTCCGACCGCGACGGTCATCGGGGGGATGCTTCGGCTGACGACGCTGCCGGCACCGATGACCGACCCGTATCCGATGCGGACGCCGGGCAGGACCACCGCGTTGCTGCCGATCCAGACCTTGTCCTCTATCACGATGGGTTCCGAGAATCGCCCGAAGTCGGCGCGTCGCGCGGGATGCACCGGGTGTCCCGTCGTGGTCAGTGTGACGCTGGGGGCGATCATGACATCGTCGCCTATGCGGATGTCCACGTCGTCGACGAACGTCAGGTTCACGTTCCCGAAGAAGTCGTCGCCGATGTGGACGTTGCTGCCGAACGCGGCGTGGAACGGCGGCAGCAGCACCGTGCGTTCACCGACCGATCCGAAGATCGCGACGAGCAGCGATCGGCGCTCCTCCGTCTCGCTCGGCGGTGTCCGGTTGTACGCGAAGACCTCGTCCGCCCGACGCCGGGGGGCCAGAAAGGCCGCCTCCGACTCGGTGTAGACGAGCCCTTCGGCGATTCGGGCCAGGACGTCTTCCTCGTGACTACCCGTCATCGCGGGACACCTCCTTCGTCGGATACCCCTGGGCGCGTGCCTGGGGTGCGCCCGGTCGGCCGGGCGCGCCCCAGAGCCTATGTCCACCGCGAAATCACCGTTGAGCCCTTTTCCGGACCAGGACCCGGACCAGGACCCGGACTCATGGATTCCAGGTGTCCCGGGAACGCGGGCCCCTTCCGCGTTCCGCGCCGAGTCAGGAATCCCGTACCGCTGCGGGCGCCCGCGTACAACGACTCTGACGGTCCGTCACTTGCGCCAGAACAGGTGGTGCGTCACCCCGCTCGGGCTGGGAACGACGTCCAGGTGGAACCGGTCGAGCAGTTCGTCGGGCGACTCCCAGAGTTTCACTCCGGACCCGAGCTTCGTCGGCGAGACCGCAACGTGCAGGGTGTCGACGAGGTCGGCGTCGAGGAACTCCCGGATGGTGGTTGCCCCGCCACCGAGCCGCACGTCCTTGCCCTGTGCCGCCTCCCGGGCCTGTTCGAGGACTGCGGCAGGGTCGCCATCGACGAAGTGGAACGTGGTGTCGGAAAGCGTGAAGGAAGGACGCTTGTGGTGGGTCAGGACGAATACCGGGGTACGGAAGGGTGGCTCGTCGCCCCACCAGCCCTGCCACTCGTGGTCGTGCCAGGGCCCGCGCTGGGGCCCGAACTTGTTGCGGCCCATGATCTCGGCACCGATGTTCCGGGAGTAGTCCCGCGTGAGGTAGTCGTCCAGGCCCCGGCTCCCCCCGGGGTCGGTGCGCATGGGCCAGCTCGCCGTGGCACCGGCCCAGGAGAACAGCTTCCCGGGATCGACATGCCCGAACGGCCGCTCCAGGGTCTGGTCCTCACCGGCACCGATCCCGTCGCTCGAGACGTTGAAGTTCTGGACTCTCAGCAACTGAGCCACGCGTTCCTCCTGTGATGGCGCGATATCGGTAGTAAGACCATCCTGGCCGGGAAAACTCATCGCCGCGTCCATAACCGGCCGGAAACCGGCCAGCTCTGCAGCCCCGGCCGAAGACATGGGTGAGGTCCACGAGGCCGGGTGTGTCGTGGACCTCACCCCGGCCGAGATCCGCCGTCTACTGGCAACTACCCACCCACGTCCTGCTCGACAGGGCAACCATGCAATGAACTGGTCGAGATGGCGCCGACGACACCAAGCCCGATCCCGCCGCTGCCACTACACACGGCGTGGTCACTCCTTCGCGGGCCAGGCCGGGCGAATCCGCCCCGCACCCAGCATCATCCAGCTACAATCCCCACGCTCAAGCCGTTGACCAGGACATACACCGAAGTCCGGCTGGAGTACTAAGCGCGATCAGCTTTGAGGACAATCGTCAGGCAGTTCATTCCGAAAGTGGTTTACCGGCATGGACGAAGCCGCGTATGTGTGACTCGGATGCCACCTTCTCATCGGCGTTTCATGCGTACCGTTTCTGACAGTGTGTTGCGTTGTACGCCTGATGTGGCACGGGAACGTCCCAAGGGGAGCGCTTGAACACGGTGAAGCGGAGCCGTGCGGCGAAGACAGCCGCTGGAGTCTCGGTCGCGGTACTGCTACTGATGACAGGATGCGACGTGCCGGGGGTCTACCGGCCAGCCCGCCCTGCCACCGGTGGTCCATACACCTTCTACGTGAGCCCCGACGGTGACGACAAGAGCGATGGCCTGTCCCCGGAGAAACCCTGGCGGACCCTCGACCACGTGAGCAACGTGCGCTTCCGGCCCGGCGACCGGCTGCGGCTCAAGGGCCGTGAGCGGTTCCGTGGCAGTGTCACCCTGGACGAGGACGAGGCGGGCAGCCGGACGAAGCCCGTCGTGATCGAGTCGTACGGCACCGGCCGGGCCATGATCGCGCCACGGGGCACGTCCGGCATCACCGTGCGGGACACCTCCGGCGTCGAGATCAGGAACGTCTCGCTGGTCGGCGACCGGAAGGCGCTGAGGGAAGGGGTCGGGATCGCCTTCCGCAACAGCCTGGACAACCGTCGCCTCGACCACGTCCGGATCACGAACGTGGAGGCGAGCGGCTTCCAGAACGGGATCAGTCTCGGCGCGGAGAAGGGCGCCGGGGCGGGCTTCGGCGACGTGCGGATCACCAACGTCTCCGTGCACCACAATCTCGAGGGCGGACTCGTCTTTTACGGACCCGAGTTCGATGCCGACCGCCCGGGCTACGCGCACGCGGGGCTACGGATCGAGCGGGTCAAGGCGTACGCGAACAGCGGTGACCCGGAGAACGACGAGCGCAACACCGGCAGCGGCATCACGCTCGGCAGCGTCCGGGACGCGAAGGTCATGCGCTCGGTGGCCCACGACAACGGTGCGAGGTCCTCCGCCGCCGCGGACGAGGGCCCTGAGGGCATCTGGGTGTACGACTCCACCCAGGTGGTCCTGGAGAACAACACGGCGTACCGCAATCGCACCGGCTCCCGGGTCGACGGTGGCGGATTCGGCCTCGACAACAACGTGTCCTCCTCCGTCATGCAGTACAACCTCGCGTACGACAACGACGGTCCGGGGTTCCTCATCTACTCCGGCCAAGCGACCGGAGCCCACAAGAACAACATCGTCCGCTTCAACATGAGCTGGGACGACGCGCGGAAGCTGCCCGAGTACGGGGGCATCGTCGCGTACGGCTCCCGCCTGAAGAATCTGGACATCTACCACAACACGGTCGTGATGCGGACGGAAGAGCTGACCTCGGTCGATTCCTCAGGGATCCGGCCCCCGGCGTTGCGGCTGCACGACGGCATGCGGGGCGTCCGCGTCTACAACAACATCCTCGCCACCGACGGCGGCCCCCTGGTCGAGGCCCAGTCGTCGTACGGCCCCAGCACGCTCAAGCTTCGGGGCAACGTCTACTACAGCCAGGGCGGTTGGTCCCTGGGATGGGGCAGCCGGCGCTTCACGGCGCTGGACGACTGGCGCGCCGTCTCCCGTCAGGAAATGCTCGGGGGCGAGCCGACCGGCCTCAGTGAGGACCCGTGCCTGCCCGGTCTGATCGCCCCCACCACCGACAGGGCCGGTGCCCAGAACCTGGCGCCGCATTGCCAGGGCGACGGTCCTATGGGCCTTGGCCCGCAGACGATGGGCGTCGACGTGGGCCCCGTCGACTACTTCGGCAGCCGCGTCCCTAAGGCGCTGAAGGCCGGCGCCGCGCAGACGCGCCCTGCAGACTGAACCGGGCGCCGAGAGCACAGGACGCTGACGGAGCTCAGGGCGCACCGCGCTCCAAGCGCTTGCCCGCCGATGGGCACGGCCGTAGGGCGCGCGAGAGGTGATCCCGGCAGCCGTCGACGAGAGGCTTCGCCCTGCGGACCCGGCTGAGGTACGGGACGTGGAACGGCTCCGCCCTTCGCTTACGGTCGAGGACCGTGGGCGAAGGGCGGAGCCGTTCCACGTGGGCAGGACTACGACCTGCCGGTCGGCAGTGCCGTGGACATGGCCAGGGCACGGATCGGCTCGGCGGCCGGGGACGCGATCTTGGCCCGCAGAGGATTCCTGGTCCGGGCGTCCGACGGGCGGTCCGAGTGCGCGGGGCGGCCCAGCGCCTTGACGGTCCATCCGGCGGCCCGCCACTCGTCGTGCGGGAGCGCGTTCCGCCCGTCGATGAGGACCGGCTCGCGGACCACGCGGGCGAGCTTGACCGGGTCCACCTCCCCGTACTCGCCCCACTCGGTGAGGTGGAGGGCGATCTCGGCGCCTTGGCAGGCCTCCAGCAGGTCCGAGCCGCAGCGCAGCTCCGGGTGGGCGCGCCGCGCGTTCGCGGCGCCCTCCGGGTCGTGCACCCGGACGTCGGCTCCCTGCCGGTGCAGTGCCGCCGCTACGGCCAGGGCCGGCGAGTCGCGCACGTCGTCGCTGTTCGGCTTGAACGTGGCGCCCAGGACGGCCACCCGGCGGCCGGTCAGGTCACCGCCGAGCAGCTGCCGGGCGAGTGCGACGGTCCGAGTCCGCTGGTGCTGGTTGATCTCGTCGACCTCGTCGAGGAACTTCACCGCCGGGCCGACGCCGAGCTCCTGTGCGCGAGCGGCGAACGCCCGGATGTCCTTGGGCAGGCAGCCGCCGCCGAAGCCGAGACCGGCGTTCAGGAACCGCCGGCCGATCCGTGTGTCGTGGCCGAGGGCGTCGGCGAGGGTGGCCACGTCCGCGCCGGCGGCGTCGCAGACTTCGGCCATCGCGTTGATGAAGGAGATCTTCGTGGCCAGGAAGGAGTTGGCCGCGACCTTCACCAGCTCGGCCGTGTTCGGATCGGTGCTGATGTAGGGGACTCCCGCTTCCAGCATCACGGCGTACACCCGGCGCAGTGTCTCGTCGGCCTCCCGGCCGGTCACGCCCGCGACGAGCCGGTCGGGGCGCAGGGTGTCCTCGACCGCGAAGCCCTCGCGGAGGAATTCGGGGTTCCAGGCCACTTCCGCCTGTACTCCCTCCGGCGCGAGTCGCGCGATGCGGGCGGTCAGGCGCGCGGTCGTGCCCACCGGGACGGTGGACTTGCCGACGACCAGACACGACGCGGGCAGGTGCGGGACGAGCCCGTCGACGACGGCGTCCACGTACCGCAGGTCGGCGGCCTGGGAGCCGGGCTGCTGGGGGGTGCCCACGCAGACGAAGTGGACCTCGCCGTGCGCCGCGGCCTCGCGCAGGCTGGTGGTGAAGCGCAGGCGCCCGGAGGCGAGTGCCGAGGTCAGTACGTCGTCGAGACCTGGCTCGTAGAAAGGTGGCCGACCTTCGGAGAGGGCCTTGATCTTCTCCGTGTCGACGTCGACGCCGAGGACTTCGTGTCCGATGTCGGCCATGCACGCGGCGTGCACGGCTCCCAGGTATCCCGTACCGATGACGGTCAACCGCATGTGCTGTTCTCCTGTCGGGGGAGGGAGGCGAGGAGACGGGTCCTGCGGGACCGGCGTCTCAGGAGGTGTAGCCGCGCGGGTTTTGCTGCTGGAAGTTCCACGCGTCGCGGCACATCGAGGCCAGGTCTCGCCGGGCGTTCCAGCCCCAGGCCGCGGAGACCTTCGCCGGATCGGCGACGAGTTCCGCGACGTCGCCGGGCCGGCGCTCGGTGACGCGGTACGGAATCGGCCTGCCCGAGGCCTCCTCGAAGGCGCGCACGAGCTCCAGGACGGACGCGCCCCGTCCGGTACCGAGGTTGAGGACCCGCATGCCGGGCTCGTCGTCGATGTGGTCGAGGGCGACGCGGTGCCCCTCGGCCACGTCGACGACGTGGATGTAGTCCCGTACCCCGGTGCCGTCGGGCGTGGGGTAGTCGGCGCCGAAGACGCTGAGCTCGGCACGGCGGCCCACGGCGATCTGGCTGAGGAACGGCATGATGTTGTTCGGTACGCCGCGCGGGTCCTCACCGAGCAGCCCGGTGGGGTGGGCGCCGGCCGGGTTGAAGTAGCGCAGCGCCAGTACACGCAGTTCGGGCACGTGCCGGCACAGGTCCGCGAGAATCTGCTCGCAGGTCCACTTGGTGGTGGCGTACGGGTTGGTCGGCGCGACCGGGGAGTTCTCGGTCAGGGGGGCGGTCGTCGCGTCCCCGTAGACCGAGCAGGACGACGAGAACACCAGCCGGTGGACCCCGTGGTCGTGCATCGCCGCGACGAGGGCCGTGGTGCCGCCGACGTTGATGTCGTAGTACGTGAGGGGGATCCGCACCGATTCGCCGACGGCCTTCTTCGCGGCGAAGTGGATCACCGCGTCGATCGGGTGGCTCGTGAAGACGGCGTCCAGCGACCGCCGGTCACGCACGTCTCCGACATGGGCTGCGGCGATCGGGCGGCCCGCGATCTTCGCGACGCGTTCGAGGGGCTCGGGGCAGCTGTTGGAGTGGTCGTCGAGCACGACCACCTCGTGGCCGGCGCGGAGGAGCTCGACACAGGTGTGGCTGCCGATGAATCCGGCGCCGCCGGTGACCAGGACCGTCTGGGGCACGGGAACCTTCTTTCTCTCACGGCCGTACGGCCGTCACCAGGCGTAGAAGCCGGTGAGGTAGGTGGGGAAGACGGCGACGGCGAGTGCCAGCGGAAGCAGGGACAGCAGGCCGGCGACGAGCGGGACCGCGGCTGTGCGCAGGGCGCGGAAGGCGGGGGTCCCGGTCGCGCGTGCCGTCTCCCTGACGTGCAGGCCGCCGACCGCGAGCGTCACGGCGGCGTACGAGGCGGAACCGACGATGCAGAGGAAGACGTAGCCGACGGCGGGGCCGGTGAACTGGCCGACCAGGGACGATCCGGACAGGAACGTCGTGATCAGCAGGTACGGGGCGACGGTCCGCAGCGGGAGCCGCTCCAGGCCGTCGCGCTTCTTCGGGGTGACTTTGAAGGTGATCTGACGGGGACGCAGCTTCTGCGTCGCCGCGGCCAGCACGCCCCAGGCGACGTACGGCCAGCGGGAGAGTCCGAAGAGCCAGATCTCCCAGCTGAAAACCGGGGAGTCCTTGGGGCGCAGCAGACCGCGGCGGCGGCAGAGGAGCGTCAGCAGGATCAGCCAGACGGACATGCTCCAGAAGTGCGCCAGGAACCCGAAGTAGTTGACGTCGATCCAGGGGGCGCCGGTGATCGCGGCGATCGGCGGCAGCAGGATGCCCATGACGGTGGCTGCCGCGAGGAGCGGGTAGTACATCAGCGCCGCCCCGAACCGGATCCTCAGCTTGAGAGGCATCCGGCTCAGGTGGCGCGGCAGCATTCCCAGCAGCATCACGGCCAGGCTGCGGGACCACTGGAACTCCTGGGTGATCATCGCGCCGAAGGTGAGGGGGCCTTCGCCATGCGCGTCCGCGTCGATCGCGAACGCACCCTGCCAGCCCGCCGAGCTGAGCAGGAAGGTGGTTGAGAAGTCCTCGGCGAGCTCGGGGCCGAGACCACCGATGTCCCGCAGTGCCTGGGTGCGGACGGCGTAGTGCGAGCCGATGCACACCGGGGCGAGACCTGCGGAGTGGCCCAGCTGCACGGGCCCGTGGAACATCGCCTCGCGCTGCAGCCGGCCCCGGGCCGCCCAGGACTCGTCGGCGTTGGAGTCGCAGACGCTGGGCGCCGCGACGTAGCCGATCGCGGGGTCGGCGAAGGGACTGACGACCTCGGCGAGGTACCGGGGGCCCGGGACGTGGTCGCAGTCGAGCTGGGCGACCACGTCGTAGTGGGCATAGCCCCAGTGGTCGTAGAAGAAGGCGAGGTTGCCCTCCTTGCACCGGGTGCGGCGAGGCCAGTAGGCCCTGTGGTAATCGGGACGGCCGCGCCGGCAGGAGACGCCGACGCCGTGGACCTGGCACCAGTCGATGATCTCCTCGGTGGGGTCCTCGTCGCACAGCCACACGTCGTAGGCGTACGGGAAGTGCTGGCCGAGCATCGCCTCCAGGGTGGTGCGGGCGATGTCCCAGCTCTCGGACGGGGCGCGGGTGACGACGAAGGCGGTACGAAGCTCCGGCAACTCGACGGCCGGGTCGAAGCGCCGCATGCGGAGCAGCGCGATGAGGAAGTGCACCGGCAGATAGGTCAGATACAGCAGGAGAGCACTGTTGACGATCAGCCCCGTCCAGCCGATGTGGTGGGACGGCTGGAGCCACCAGACCCAGAACCAGACCAGGCAGGCCGCCCAGCCCAGGGACAGCAGCACGACGAGGGCGCGGTCGGAGCGTGAGAAGGCCCGCACGAAGCTGGAGGGGAGGGTGGTGAGCCGACGCGCCGGCCGGGCGAGCACCGGGCCGTCCGGTCCGATGGAGGCCACCTTGCCTTTCGACAGGGCTCGGATCTTCTTCCCCAGCGCATCCCATTCCTCGGGTGATCCGAGGGGCGGGGACGGCGCCGGGGGATCCTGGACGGTGCCGGTCCCGAGGGCGGGACCTTACTCCAACGAGGTCATGGCGGCAGGTTCTCCAGGTGGTGCGACAGCGGACCGTGGGGTTGTGGGGGAAGGACCGGTGGGCGTGGCGCGGCCGGAGCGCCGTGCGGCGGTGTCGCGGGGATCAGCCTCCCGAGACGGACGGCTCGGGCGTGGTGGTGGCGCCCATGTCGAGGGACGCGGCCGCCGGACCGGGGACCGTCTGCGACGGGGTGGCCTCGACCGTCACCACGGCCGGCGGGACGGTCTCGCTCTGGCCGCCGCGGATCGCCGCGGCCGACACGGCGAGCTGGTCGGGCCGGGAGGCGAAGTACGTCACGGTCCGGCGCAGGCCTTCGGTGATATCGATCTCCGGCTCCCACCCCAGTACCTCGCGGGCGAGGGTGATGACGGGACGGCGGCGAACCGGGTCGTCGACCGGCAGCGGGTGGTACTTCACCTCGGACTGCGAACCGGTCATCGTCAGCACGATCTCGGCGAGCTCCGAGACGGTGCACTCGACCGGGTTGCCGAGGTTGAACGGGCCCATCTCGGAGGAGCCGAGGAGTGCGACGAGACCGCGGACCAGGTCGTCCACGTAGCAGAAACTGCGCGTCTGCTTGCCGTCGCCGTAGATGGTGAGAGGTTCACCGGTCAGGGCCTGGGTGATGAAGCTGGACACCACACGGCCGTCGTGCGGGCGCATCCGCGGTCCGTAGGTGTTGAAGATCCGGGCGATGCCGACGTCGAGGCCGTGCGTGCGGCGGTACGCGGCGGAGAGAGCCTCGGCGTACCGTTTCGCCTCATCGTAGACGCTACGCGGACCGATGGAGTTGACGTTCCCCCAATACGTCTCCTCCTGCGGGTGGACCAGGGGATCTCCGTAAACCTCACTCGTCGACGCGAGGATGAAGCGGGCGTCATGACGGTGAGCCAGACGCAGCGCGTTCTCGGTGCCGCGGCTGCCGACCGCGAGGGTCTCCAGCGGCTGCCGCAGGTAATCGGGCGGGGAGGCGGGCGACGCCAGATGGGCGACGGCGTCCACGTGACCGGAGACCTCCACGGACACGCTCACATCGGCGTGCTGGAACTCGAACGCCGGATCGGACAGGAGGTGTGTGATGTTCGCAGAGTCGCCCGTCGAGAAATTGTCCAGGCACACTACCGAGTCACCGCGCCGCAAAAGCGTCTCGCACAGATGTGACCCAAGGAAGCCACCGCCACCGGTTACGGCAACACGCATTGTTTTCTCCAGGAAAGGGGAGCGAATTGGCCTTGTCCCGCTCGCACAGGCAGGCGCGGGGCAGATGGCCGTAAGCGGACAAGTAAGGCGCTGGGAATGCGTAGGGCGAGAGTATGGGTATATGTAGTTGTTTCCGCGGAGGCGATTCGGCAGCTGGGCCGTTCGGGGGTGCTACGCGAGAGGGCACACAGAGGTACGACCCGGTTCGGGGTTGAGCCCACTTTCGAACGGCGTAACCGCCGGGGTCACACGCATGTGTGAGGTCGGGTCGGGTCGCGTACACCTGCCGGTATGGCTGACCGGTGGTCTGGTAATCGCCCACGCGCCATACGCAAAGACCCCGTTCGATGTCGGCCCGGACGGGGTTCGTCTGGTGGGCGGGCAGGGGTCGTGGTGCCGCTGGGGCGTACGCAGAAAATCGAGCTGAAACAGGGACGCCGCCGCTCGCGACCGACACAATGACCTGTGCCCAGCCAGGCAGGAAGGCCCGTTGTGCTCCAGTTCAGCGACACCAGTATGCGCAGATCCGTATCGACCCGACCCGAGTGCACCTTGCGCCTGGTTTCGACGTGCACCGGCTCACCATCATGGCCGGCCTGCTGCCCTCCGGGCTGGAACACAACTTGCTGTGCGAGGTAGAAGCGGAAGTCTCCGTCGCCCCTCCCGACTCGCGGTGGATCGCCACCGCCAAGTCCACCCGCATCGGGCTGACCACCCACAACCACACCAGCCTCCGTCTCGCTTTCCCTCTCACCAACCAGCAACTGCTGGATCTCGAGGAACATCGGGCCGGGCAGGACCTGCTCCTGGAACTGCACATCAGCGGATTCGTCCAGTTCGACCATTCCTCCGCCGAAAGCCGCGAGCAGATTCGAGTCCCGGCCAGCGTGTGGCAGGACGAACTGGAGCGTCTCGGTGCCGCTTTCGGCTTCGCGCTCTCCATCCCTCTCCCGACCCCCAGCGGGGCGCGTCGCGATGCTGCAACGTATCTGCAGAACGCCCGTCGACTGCTGCACGACGGCGAGTTCGACAAGGCGATCGGCAGCGCCCGCCAGGCCATGGAGCGCATCCTGGTCGTGGCCGACCGGCCCCGGATCAGCAAGAACGAGGACCTCCACCAGCGCAGCCGGACGCAGCGGTGGCGTGCGATCTACAAGGCGGCGTTCGATCAGGCGTCGGGTGCCGAGCATGCTGACGAGGTGACCAGAGACTTCTCATACAGCCGCAGGGAGGCAGAAGCATTGATCGGCATTGCTGCCAGTCTCCTGCGTACCGTGCCCGCCTCCAGCATGTAGCGATCTCTCGGACGAGGTGCAGTGGGGCGCGGCCGACATGGCGGCTTTGGGTACGGCAGCGTCCAGCCCTCCCGGGTACGCCTGCGAGTCCCGGACCGTCATCGGCCCGGGACTCGCGGGCTGTTCGGGGTACGGCGAGGCTACAGGTCGAACTCGAGGTGCTCGATGTCCGTGAACCGGACCTCGTCCAGGCTTCCGGCGCGGCGGCAAGGTCCGAGACCGTGGTGAGGGCTGGGCTACGGAGTGCCGGCCGCGCTCTTCCTGCCCGGGGTCGCCTACCTCGGGATCACCAACGGCCACCAGTTCATCGCCAACGACTTCTTCGCCTTCATGTACTGCCTGGCCGGCACCGGCTTCGCGGCCGTGCCGCTGCTCGCGTGGCGCCGGGGCGGCGGCCGGTACGCCGACCCGGGCTTCGTACGCTCCGCGTGGTTCCCGTGGCTGTTCACGACCATGCGGGGCGTCGCCTACAGCTCCCCCCGCAGCGACGCGAACGTCTTCATGCTGATCTTCGGCTGGGGCTCGTTCATCTTCGCCGGAATGGCCACCGTCGCCTCCGACGTACCGGTCCGCCGGGCCGTGCCCGCCAGCTCGTAGACCACGATCCCGCGCCGGTAGTCCATGCGGGCCGCGAGATCCGGGGCGACCACGAGCGTCGTCGGACCGGCATCCTCATGTCGGTGACGGTGTCCAGCAGGAGGTCCGCGCCCGCCGTGATGCGGGCCTGGTTGACGACCGCCCGGTTCTCCCGGACCGGGATCGCCTCCGGCTGGGGGCCGAGCGCGCACCGCTCGGCCATGGTCCTGAGGTCGCGCGGGTGGTCCTCACCCAGGGGCGTCGTACTGCCCGCCAAGGACAGGTAGAGGTCCGCGAGTTCGTCGTCGAGGTCCCGCCCGAGGTGCAGGACGGTCACCCGGTCGCCCGCCGAGGCGATCAGCTCGTCCTGTGCCGCGAGCATCTCCTCGTAAGTGTGCTGGTACCGGCCGTACGTGGGGAGGCTGAGCAGGTCCAGCACCCCGTTCCCCAGCGGCGTCAGTACGTTCCCGCGCGACTTCTCGTCGACGAGCGCCTTCGCCACGCACCGCGCCCAGAACTCTTCGGTGTCCGGCACGTTCGCCGGGAAGTCGATGAAGTACGCGTTGTGCCGGACGTGGTCGCCCACCATCTCGCTCACGGTGTGCAGGGTCCGCCTGGCGGTGTGCCGGACCGCGGCCTCGGACAGCTCCGACAGCCGGTCCAGCAACTCCGCCGAGAGCTTGAAGCCCACCGATGTCAGCGCCACGTCGAACTGCCGCGCGGCGACGGCTCCTTCCCCGGCGGAGCCCACGAGGGAGGGGAGTCGGTGGGTGTGCCGGATGACCAGCGATTCGAGCCCGTGCGCCATGCGGGGATGATCGCAGAGGTGTGCGAGCCGACGCACAGGAGTTCCCTGAAGGGGTTCGTGACGGAGTACGTGAAGGCGTGCCGCGGACCGGCGGGCGGGCCTGTTCGGCACGCGTCCCAGGTGGCTTTCGGGGTGCGCCGTTGACGCATTCACTCGTACGAACGGCTTTGGCTACTTCCCCCGGGAGGAATGCGCGGACGGGACCAAGATCGTGTGTGCGTGCTCGGCCGAGCACGCACACGACCTCACTTCAGGAGACCACTTTCATGGCCCAGATCCCGAACGGCGCGTACTCCATCGCCAAGCGGAACGAGCAGAACCTGACCCTCCACGACGCCAAGGCCCCCGCGGTGATCCTGCCGCCCACCGGTCAGCCCGGTGAGCAGGAATGGCACGTGGAGACGCTGCCCAACGGCAACGTGACCATCAAGAACCTGCGCCACGACACGTACCTCAGCTACGACGGGCTCCCGGAGGTCAACAACATGCTCCGCGGCTCCTCCCAGGCCACCGAGTGGCGGCTCCAGCAGGCGGCCGAGCCGTTCGCGTTCCACATCGTCGTCCCGGGCGGCCCGGTCGACGCAACCGAGCTGGCGGCAGACCTCAGCCTCCTGCGGATCTTCCCGCCGATGACGGCACTGCGTCCGCTGGAGCCCAACGACCTCGGGCAGGCGTGGCGCTTCGGGTTCCACGAGTAGTTCGGGCGCCGCGGCCGTCCGCCCCGCCGGGCGGACGGCCGTAACCGTCCCGACGCTGCCGGAGCCTGTGGCCACGGATGCCGTACCGGCCGGTGGTGTGTAATGGCGCCCTCAGGGACACCGCATCGGGGGAAGTCGGGGGTGCCTGATGGAAAGTCCGAAGCCGACCGATCCGCGGCAGGTGGGGTGTTACCGGATCGTGGGGTTGCTGGGTGCCGGCGGGATGGGCCGTGTCTTTCTCGGACGCTCGCCCAGCGGGCGGTTGGTGGCGGTGAAGTGGTACGGCCGGAGCCGGCCGACGGTCCCGGGTTCCGCCGCAGGTTCGTCCGGGAGGTGGCCGCGGCCCGTAAGGTCACCGGCTTCTTCACCGCCGCACTGGCCGACGCCGATCCCGACGGTTCACCACCGTGGCCGGCCATGGCCCACGTGCCCGGGACGGCCCTGGACGAGGCGCTCGCGGTGCACGGACCGTGGCAGGTGGACTCGGGTGTGTGGCGCTGGTGTCCACCACATTCCGGCTCTCGGGCCCGAAGTCCACGCCCGCGTCCTGAAGCCCCGCACGGTCAGGTGCGGCCCGTGCCGTAGAAGCGGACGTAGTCGACGGTCATCGTCGCGGGCGACGGCGTGGAAGAGTCGGGAGAGCCGGGCCAGTCGCCCCCCACGGCAACGTTGAGCAGCAGGTGCATGTCCTGCTCGAAGACCCAGTCGCTTGGCGCCGGGAGCTTCGACGGAGTCAGGGTGAAGTACGGCTCTCCGTCGACGGACCACGTGATACGACGCGGCTCCTTGTCAACGGAGTAGGTGTGGAACGCCCGCGACGCGTCGGCCGGAAGGGTGGCGGAGCCCGAGATCCCGTCCTCGTTGAAGTAGGTCGGCCCGTGCGCGGTGCCGTAGACCGTACGGGGTTCTCCGCCGACCACCTCGCAGATGTCGATCTCCCCCTGTCCCGGCCATTCGACGCCGTTGTCGCCCAGCATCCAGATCGCCGGGAGCAGCCCCGTGCCGGTGGGCATCTTCGCGCGGACCTCCACGCGTCCGCGGGTGAGCGCGACCTTTCCCTCGGTGGTCAGGCGGGCCGAGATCCAGGTGCAGAACTCCTGTGTGTGGCAAGGCAACTCGGACCCGGCAGGGGCCGGTCGCGCCGAGATCACCAGGTGCCCCGTGCCGTCGAGGGCCGAGTTGGCCAAGTCGTCCGTGTAGTACTGGAGTTCGTTGTTGCCCCACCCTTCGGCGTCACGGTTGCCGATTTCGGTGTTCCAGGACTCCTCCGAAGGGCGGGTGGCCGCCGCCCCGTCGAACTCGGCCTGCCAGAAGGGGCTTTCCTGAGCCGCAGGAGAGCGGGTGTCGGCCGGAGGGGACCAGCATCCGCACAGCAGGCCACTGAGCACCGGCACGAGTGCCCAGGCACGCCGGTCGATCACGCGCGCTGCTCCTGAAGGTTCGTGCGGAAGCGACACGCATGTCTGTCCCCCGACTCGTGATCGTTGAGTCCAGGTGGACCGACGGCGGTACGCATGGCACAAACCTTACGAAGCGCCGGCTCACGGGGCCACGGCGGGTACGCGAGCGCTCCGGCGCGCCAGGGAATCGGCCGTAGCGTCAGGGCAGGCACGGGCTTGAGCACCGCAGGCACGGGCTCGATCACCAGCACCGTGCCCGCCTCGCCTACGGGTCCCCTGCCGCGCCGGTGGACACGACATCACGTCACTCTCCAGTCCCGCGAACCACCGGAATCAGGTTACGCAATTCCGATAATCGCTTGAGGAGTGACGGAAGGCGAAAGCCTGGGATATCAGCGGAAAGAACGACCGATCCAGGCAATTGGCCCGGTCACAGAATTTCGATCGCGTTCACCTTCGGCGGGTTGTTCGGATACGTGACCACTCGGTGCCGCGGGATTGTCACTACCGAACCATTGGCATCGTGCAGTTTCACGTCGTTGTTCCCCGTGGAGATCTTGTCGATCCACCACCCGCCGAAGTCCGTCCTCCCGGCGTTCGCGTAGCAGTCATTGCTCGTGATGCCGGTGCTGTGGTGCGACTGGATTCGCAGGAATTCGCCCTGCTCGGCACAGTTGACTTCGTTGATGGCAAAAGCAGTTCCGGTCGGCATGACCATGGAGAAGGTGACGGCTGTGGCGAGCGTCGTGACCATGGCGCGCGCGAGCCTTTTCGTGTTCGAGAGCATGCTTCTTCCTCGGGTTGGTGTCGTACGGATATCCCGCACCGCAATCATGGTGCCCCGCGACGTGATTCACGCATATGCCACGCCTTGTCGGGAAGGAACATTTCGGCGGCAATGGCAGGGCCTGCGATCGGTCCGGCCCGAAGGCCGGTGGCCCCACTTCGCGGAGCAATAGATTGAATTGCGGAGGACTGCGACGGGTGAATGTGCCGGAAGTGCTCTACGTTGGCTCACGTGAGTGTGCGGGGGCGGAGTTACCGATACGTCGGACCGGTCGGGCTGAAGGCTGCGGTCCGGCCTGGCAGCGGCGGGTGCCGGATCAGCTCGGCGGCCGACTTCGGCGAGTGGATCACTGAGCGATCGGCGGCGGAGGTGGCCGAGCCGTTCACCTTCGTGGTCGGCACGGACGGGCTGCTCCGGCTGGCGCCGCGGCGTAGTGAGCACGTGGCCTGTGCCGGCGGGGACATGGTTCTGAGCGCCGGCGAGATCGGTTTCGGACGTGACGCGGGCCGATGGGCCGTGGATGACGTCAGCAACCATTCGACCGGCTACTGCCCGGACATCAGCTCCTGGTCGGCGGTCGCTCGCGCTCTGGACGGCGTCGAGCTCGGGCATCCGCCCGGCTTCACCCATGAGGTGGTGTTCCGGCGGTGTCCCGGCTGCCAGGAACACAACATCGTCCGCGAGGACGACTTCGTCTGCGTCTTCTGCGGCGGCGATCTTCCCGCGGCGTGGAACGTGGATCCCACCGCATGAGGGTGAGGGCTTGGAGCGCCCTTCATGAGGGGTTCCTCGCACACCCGCGGTGGCGACCCTGAGCCGGCGAAGGCCGGTGTGGGGAGGGGGTGCGCCGGCAATCCCGGGCGATGAGCCTGGTTCCCGACCCACCGGCAGGCCCCGCCGCACCCGCAGACCTTGTCGCGGAGCTGAATTCGGTCCGGGTCAGCGGTCTGTTGCGGCTGCGCAGGCTGTCGCCGCCCGCGTTGCACTCGTCGGCCGTCACCTGTGGGTCGCCGATGCCGGCGAGGTGCCTCCGGAGGCGGTGGAGAAGCTGCTGGGCGCGGCCGTCGGGGTGATGTGCGGGGAAGTACTGTGCCATGCATCGGAGTTGACCTTCGGCGTGGGGCGCGGCTCCAAGGACGCGCACGCTCAGGATCGGCGGCGGGAGGCCGCCAAGTGCTTCGGGTCGGGACCCAGCATTTCCGTAAGCACCAGGAGTGACCGGTGATCGAGCAGACGGCCGAGGCCGTCCTCAGCCTGTGCCGTGCCCGCCCGGCCTCCCCCCGCAGGGGCCGGAGGTGCAGCTGTCCCGCGAGCAGCCGGCGGGCGGACGGCCGATGTCTCCGCAGACCGTGCCGGTATGCGCCCATCACGGGCACTGAGGGCGGCTGCAGGACGGGCCCTCTCAGACATCGGACCAGCACGTCGATTCCCGACGTGTCGTCACCCCATCGCGCACGCCTGGGAGGATGAGGAGTCAACATCACGACTGCCTCACCTCCTGGAGTACGCCCATGACCCGTCGCCACCTCGTGCCCTCCGCCGGTCCCAGGCACCGGGTGGGGCGCCGCGCGGCGGGGGCGCCGGTACGGAGTCGCCGTCGTGTTCGCGCGGCAGGCACGGCTTCCGCGGCTGACCGAGCCGGACGTGCCGGACACGCTGCCGGACGTGCCGGACGTACCGGACGTGCCAAACGTGCCAAACGTGCCGGACACGCTGCCGGACGTGCCGGACACGCTGCCGGGTCCGGCCTCCGACCGCCTGCGCAGAAGGGCTCCGCACCGGAACCGCCGGCGCGGGCCGCCGGTTGAACCGGCGATGCGCGGGCGGATCACGGACACGGTCATCCAACCCTCTGTCCTGTTCTGACCTGTCCCACCGTTCAGTTGCCGCCGTGCAGTCGCCGAACCCTTTGCCCCTGCCCATCCCCCACGCCCTCGGAGACCCCGCCATGCCACGCGTCCTCCTCGTCGAAGACGACCCCTCCGTGCGCGAGGGCGTCGAGCTCGGGCTGCGCCGCCGTGGGCACGACGTCCTCGCCACCGCGACCGGCGAGGCCGGTCTGGAGGCACTGCGTGCCTTCCGCCCCGATCTCCTGCTGCTCGACCTGATGCTGCCCGCCATGAGCGGCGTCGAGGTGTGTTGCCGGGTACGCGAGACCAGCCAGTTGCCGATCATCATGCTGACCGCACGCGGCGACGACCTGGACATCGTCGTCGGCCTGGACGCGGGTGCGGACGACTACATCGTCAAACCCGCCCGTACCGAGGTCATCGAGGCCCGAATACGTGCCGTCCTGCGCAGCCTCGAAGGTCCGGTGGACGCGCGTCCCGCCGTCGAGCACCATGGTGAGCTCGACATCGACCGTGCTGGTCACACCGTCCTCAGATCGGGCGCCCCGGTCGCCCTCGCGCCCTCCGAACTGAAGCTGTTGCTGCACCTGTCGGCGGTGCCGGAACAGGTCTTCAGCAGGCAGCGGCTCCTGGAAGCGGTCTGGGCACACAGCTACCACAGTGACGTCCGTCTGGTGGACGCCTGTGTGCGCCGGCTGCGTACCAAGATCGAGGATCCGTCCGGTGATCCCAGATACATCCAGACCCTGCGTGGCTTCGGCTACCGCTTCGGTCCGCTGTGAGGTTCGCCGGGAGGTTCGCCACGAGGTGCGCCGGGAGGATGTCCTCCGCGAAGCCGGAACCGGTCGGAAGGTCCGCCACCAGGTCCGCCATGAGGATGTCCGGAGTGACCGCCGCGTTCGGGCTCCGGACCCGGCTGGTGATCGCGTTCCTGCTGGTGGCCTCGGTCAGCGCCGTCACGACCGCCGCGTTGACCTATCGGGAGGCGCGCAGCGCGGTCCTCGTGCGGGCGCAGGACACGGCCGTAGCCTCCTTCCGGGAGGAGGTCGAGCAGTTCGCCCCCGGCCTGCCCCTGGACCCTGATTCGCTGCGGTGGTACCTCTACGACATCGCGGCGCGCGCCAAACCCCATCCGTGGATCGTCTTCGCCGAGTACGGCTCGTTGCGCGCCTCCTCGGGTGACCGGCCCGTCTCCGGTGTTCTGACCGCGGAGCTGCGCCGCACCGCGCACACCTTGCCGCACGGCAGTTTCGAGCGGGTCGTCAAGGACGGGAAGGCGTATCTGACGATCGGGATGCCGGTGATGACTCGCGTCGTCGCGGGCGGCGACGCGGTGCCCAGTGGCCTGGTCCTCTTCGCCGTGATGCCCATGACGAACGAGGAGGTGGACATCGAGGCGCTGGTGACCGCTGCGCGCGACGGGGCGCTGCCAGGGCTGGCCGTGGCCCTGGTGCCCGCACTGCTCGCGGCGCGCAGCGTGCTGCGTCCCGTCCGTGAACTGCGGCGTGCCGCACGGTCCATGGGCGGTGGGCAGCTCGACACGCGTATCCCCGTACACGGCCGGGACGAAATGGCCGACCTGGCCAGGACGTTCAACGAGTCGGCAGCCCGTCTGGAGCGCTCCGTGCAGGAGTTGCGGGATGCCGGGGCGCGGGCCAGGCGCTTCGCCTCGGACGTCTCGCACGAGTTGCGCACCCCGCTCGCCGGCATGCTCGCCGTCACGGACGTGGTGGACGAGGATGCCGGGGCGCTCGCCCCGGACACCGCTCGGGCGGTGCGCCTGATCAGTGCCGAGACCGGCAAACTGGCCGTGCTGGTGGAGGATCTGATGGAGATATCCCGTTTCGACGCCCGCGCGGCGGAGCTCAACACCGACGAGGTGGACGCCGCGGAGGCGGTACGCAGCACCCTGTCCGGCAGGCAGTGGGCCGGCCGGGTCCGGGCGGAGCTGCCCGACGGCTTCCGTATCCGCCTCGACCCGCGCCGCTTCGACGTCATCGTGGCCAATCTGGTGGGCAACGCCCTTCGCCACGGTGCGGAACCGGTCACCGTACGCCTGTCGGCACGCGGGGATGTGCTGGTCACCGAGGTGCACGACAGCGGCCCCGGGATCGCACCGGATGCGCTGCCGCACATCTTCGACCGCTTCTACAAGGCGGACTCCGCGCGTTCCCGCTCGTCGGGCAGCGGTCTCGGGCTTGCGATCACCGCGGAGAACGTCCAGCTGCACGGCGGCACGATCCGCGCGGAGAACGCGCCCGACGGCGGCGCGTTGTTCGCCGTCGAGCTGCCCTTCGACGGGCCCGCGCCCGGGAGCGGCGCACCGCAGGGTCCGCCGACCGCGCATCGTGGCGGGGAACCGGGCGACCGGGGCGGAACGGAGGCCACCGCGTGAGGATTCCGGTGCTCCGTGCGGGTCGGGCGGGCCGGCTCGCGACACTGCTGGTGCTGGCCGGGGGCCCGCTCGTGGGCTGTGGTATCCAGGAGACGGACGTGGTCGAGGCCGGCAGACCGGCTGTCGCCGATCTGCTCCCTCCGCGTGAGGGACGGGTGCTGGTGTTCCTCTTCTCGCCCGACGAGGAACTGCTGCCCGTGCCACGGAACGTCGACTCACCGTGGCTGAACGGCGTGGCGGGCTCCGACGGACCGGATGACTCGACGTCGGGCCCGGACGGGTCACCGGGACATGACGGCCCCGGCGGTTCGCCCGCGGTGGGTGAGGAGATGGGCGAGGCCCTCTCGCCGCTCGCGGCCGTCACCGCCCTGCTCACCGGACCGGACGAGGCCGAACGGCGGGCCGGCTTCCGCAATGCTCCCTCGCTGCCGCGTGCGGCATCCGCCGTGGACCGGGTCGTGACCCATGGCCCGACCGTCGAGGTCGAACTGCGCCTGCGGGTGGCACGGCTGACCGCCCCCGCTCGTGACCAGCTCGTCTGCACGGCCGCGTTCGCGGCGCACAAGCAGGGGGCCGTGTCCGTGATCCTGGTCGGGCAGGACGAACGCCTCGGCCCGGCGGACTGCCCCGTTCGACCGGTCCAGGTGCCGGCACGCTGAACCGTGGCGGAGGGTGTGCGAAACGCTCGACGCGACCGATCAGCGGATCCCGGCAGAATCGAAGCTCCCCGCGGACCCGATGCTTCCCTGCGGACTCGATGCTTCCCGGTGGCCTCACGCAGGAAGGCGGCCCGCCGGAACATCCGTTCCGGCGGGCCGCGCTCCTCGACTCACCTTGGGCCGTGTCCCGCCCGGAGGTGGCTCACCCGATCGCGTGCCCCCTGGCTTCCGGCCCCGTGCGGTGTCACCTGCCGAAGAAGGCGTCGTGGATCGTGACCGTCGACCGGTTGTCGTCCCTGTCGGTGACGACGGCCTTCAGCGAGATCGACCTGCCCTTCTCCGGGGCGCGTACCGTGATCTTGTCCGACCTGACCGGGACGGGCAGCCACTTCGTGTCGTCGTACGACACCAGGACCTGCAGCGTCTTCAGGCCGTCACCGGCAGCCGCGCCCTGTACCTCGACGGGGAAGGTCTGGTTGCCGCCGGCCGGAACGGTGGAGTCCAACGCGAGCTGCGGCAGGAAGCGGACCGTGGAGACCGGGAGCATGGCCGCACTCTCCGTACGGGCCGATCGGAAGGTCCACGAGGCGTCGATCCGGGTGCCGGTGCGGTTGATCGCCGGGTTCCGGTTGATCGTGGTCGCCACCGTGTACGCGGCGGAGTCCGACGGCAGCGTGAAGGGCTCCTGGTCGATGGCGGCGTCCTTCTGCGTGTACAGCTCGCCGTTGCGGTGGACGGTCGTGCTCGCACTCATGTACTCGGCGAACCCGGAATGGCCTGACCCGTCACTGACCAGCGGGAACGCGCCGTAGATGTCGTCGCCGTCGCGTACGATCCCGTCGTCCGCCTTCAACCGCGGGCCTGCAACACCGACGTTGAAGGTCTCGGTGTACGTCGCCCCCGCCGTGAACCGCTGCGGTCCGTCGAGCTCGTACGCCGAGTCGAAGTTCCGGTAGCCCGTCGGGTCCGCCTCACCCAGGACTCCCGCGACGATGTTCCAGGCGGCCCCGTCGGCCGTGGACAGGTACACATTCCGCGTTTCCGGTGCCGACCGCACCAGGTAGGGGGCGTCTACGCCGCCTCCCCAGTCCAGCATGCCGTGCGCCGCGAGGGCGCCGTCCAGACCGGGTACGGACGACCCGATCCTTGCCTTCACCAGGGCCATGTCCTTGGCCGTGTAGGTCTTGCTGTAGCCGGTGGCCAGCTCCTGGACCGGGCCGCCGGTGAGGACGTTGTATTCGGTGGTGCCCCGCTCCCAGTGCGCGGACCACTGCTGGGCGAGGACGCCCTCGTCCATCTTGGGACCCTGGTACGCGGTGCGCAGGTTGTCGAAGCTGCTGAACTCGCCCCCTTCGATGATGTAGGTCTCGGGTGTGTTCAGGGTGGACATCATTCCGGCGCGCGTGGGGCGCGCGGCGGCGTCCGGCACCTTGAAGTCCACCGGCCGGGTGGTCTGTGCGTCGAGGGTGACCGTGGTGGGACCGGTCACCGAGAGCTGCGGATTGTTGATCAGGTCGACGCCCTCCCTGGGGGCGGTGGGGTCGACCAGCATGTCGGCGGCGAGGCTGTAGGTGCCGCGCGGCAGCCGGACCGTGGTGGAGCCCGACGACAGATCCGGGAAGAACCGCAGGCCCGCGGCGGACTCGCGGTAACCCTTCAGGTCTGCCTGCCAGTTGGTACTGGCAGCACCGTCCCGCCCGATGGTCTTGAAAGTGACGTCGTACGACTCGCTCTCACGGTCCACCGAGGTCGTGGTGCGCACGGTCCGGCCGTCTCCGGACGCGACGACCGTGGCCGAGTACGAGCCGTCGACCGTGCCGCCGAGCCGGGTGTCGGCCGTCAGGTCCACGGCGGCGTCGCCGCCCGCCGGGACGGTGATCCGCTGCGCCCCGAGGGTGAAGAACCCGGCTGGGGCGGGCTGTCCGTCGCCGCCGGTGGGCGCCGTCAGCGACAGGTCGAGCGTCACGTCGGCGGTGCCGGTGTTCCGGTACGTCACCTGCTTGGTGACGGGTGCGTCGTCGGTGTGGGGCCACTGCTGGGTGCCCAGGCTGACCGAGCCCGGTTCGGAGACGAGCGTCTGGTCGATCGCCCTGTCGACGGTGAGCCGGCCCGCGCCCTGCTGGAAGACCGAGTGGGAGCCGTCCGTGGCCGAGCCCGTCAGGACGGCCTTGATCTGTGCGCCCGTCCAGGTGGGGTTCTTCTGCTTGAGGATCGCCGCGGCGCCGGCGACGTGCGGGGTCGCCATCGACGTGCCGCTCTGGCTGATGTATCCGGGAGGGTTCTGCCCCGGGGTGCCGACGGCGGCGGCTGCCGTGATCTCGACGCCCGGCGCGGTGATGTCGGGCTTGACGGCGCCGTCCCCGGTGCGGGGACCGACGCTGGAGAAGTCGGCGATCTGTTCGTCGTCGTCGACGGCGCCGACCGTCAGGGCCGCGTCCGCGCTGCCCGGCGACGCGACCGTACCCCGCCCCGGCCCGCTGTTGCCCGCGGCTATCGCGAACAGGATGCCCTTCTCCGCGGAGATCTTGTTGACCTGGGCCTCCAGTGGGTCGATCCCCAGGGTGTCGGGACTGCCCAGGCTCATGTTGATGACGTCGGCACCCTGGGCGACGGCCCAGTCGACCCCGGCGAGGATGCCGGAGTCGTCACCGACGCCCCGGTCGTCCAGCACCTTGGCGTTGATCAACCGGGCGCCGGGCGCCACGCCCTTGAACCGGGTGTCCTTCGCCCCGGAACCGGCCGCGATGGAGGCCACGTGCGTGCCGTGGCCGACACGGTCCAGGGCGTCCGGGGAGCCGCTGAAGTTCCGCGCCGCCACCACACGGCCCGTCAGGTCCGGGTGGGTGGCGTCGATCCCGGTGTCCACGACGGCGATCTTCACACCGGTACCGTCGTACGAGCGGGCCCAGGCCGCCGGGGCGCCGATCTGTCCGGTACTGCGGTCGAGCGACGCCTTCCGTACGCCGTCCAGCCAGATCCTCGCGATACCGGAGGTCCTGGCCGCCGAACCGTCGTCCCGCTGACGGGTCACGGCGTCCCACAGCGAACCCTTGCTGTCGGTGGCTCCGGCGTCGGTGACGGCATCGGCATGGAGGGCCGAAAGGGTCCGGCGGACGGTGGTGCCGTCGGAGGACCGCACCTCTGCGCGAGCTGACTCGGCCGCCGATCCCCGGTAACCGACGATCACCTTCAGGCCCGCCCGGTTGGCCTTGCGGCTCGCAGGTTCGGCGAGTCCGGTGACGTCGAACAGCCGCTCGTCCAGGGTGCCGTCGGCGATCAGTCGCCGGGCGTCGCGCGGCATCACATAGGTACGGCCGTCCTGCGTCCGGGTGAAGAAGGGGATGTCCTCCCGGCCCTTCGCCCGCTGGATACCGCCGACCCGGCCACGGGAGTCCACCTGCACCCGGTCACCGGTGATCAAGGTGACGGTGTGCACGGTCCTGCCGGCCGTCCCCAAGCCCTTGGCGCCGACCGGGGCTGTCGTGTCCGGGCCGCTGGTCTTCGCCGTTGCCGGGCCGGTCATGCCCGCGGTCAGGACGACGGCGGCCGCAGCGACGGCGTACGCCTTCTTTGATCGTTTACGCAAGATTGTCCCTGCTCAGGAGTGAATCGGGCGGGCGAAGGCCCAGCCCGCACGGGGTGTGTTCGGATTCGTTCGACCCCGGGGCCCTGAAGTATTCCGGGGTCGCTCGGACGCACTCAATGATCGTTGTGTAACAGCCGCTCGGGATGATCCGGCTTACCCGGGAGGGCATCCGGCCCCCGATTCCCCGCACATGCGGAAGCATGGGCGCACCGCCGGCGGGCGACCGGCATTCACGACCTGGGGCGTCGCTGCCTGATGCCGGCTCGCGGAGGAACACGCCGTACCGGCTCTCGCTCAAGGCGTGTCACCGCACCGGAAGGTGAACCGTTGATTTCCCGCGGCTGAATCTTCTCGGCTGCGGCGGGGTCGGGTCGGCAACAGCGCAACCCCGTGCGGCGGTGGACAGCTCCTCTTGGCTGAAGCACCTCCCTCAGCCGAAGCATGCCGGTCCCCCGAGGAGTCACTCCCTGATGCCGAGCACCACGTCCGTCCCGATACCCGAGGTCACGACGAGCGGCAGATCCGCACCGTCCGAAGGCCACGCCCTGCGGCTCGACATCCAGGGGCTGCGCGCGGTGGCCGTCGGGCTGGTGGTCCTCTCCCACTCCGGCGTACCCCTGGTCGGCGGCGGATACATCGGGGTCGACGTCTTCTTCGTGATTTCCGGCTTCCTGATCACGTCGCTGCTGCTGCGCGAGCTCGCCACCACCGGCCGGGTGTCGGTCCGTTCGTTCTACGCCCGCCGGGCACTGCGGCTGCTTCCCGCGTCGTCCCTGGTCATCGCCGTCACACTGGGCGGGGCATGGCTGTTCCTGTCGAAGGCGCGGCTCGCCGAGTACGCGGGGGACGCCCTCGCCGGCGCGCTGTACGCGGTCAATTTCCGGCTGGCGGCGGCCGGTACGGACTATCTCGCCCAGAACAGCCCGCCGTCGCCGTTCCAGCACTTCTGGTCACTCGCCGTGGAGGAGCAGTTCTACCTGGTGTGGCCGCTGCTCCTGCTGCTCGCCTGGCGGGCCACCCGCGGCCGGCGCCGGCCGATCGCGGTGCTGCTCGGGGTGCTGTGCCTGGGATCGTTCGCGGCGGGCGTCATCGAGACGAACTCCTCGGCCCCCTGGGCGTACTTCGGCTCCCTCACCCGGGCCTGGGAGCTGGGTGCCGGCGCGCTCCTGGCGCTGGGCGCCGGCCGGCTGCGACGGCTGCCGGCCGCAATCGCGGCCCCGCTGACCTGGGTCGGCCTCGCCGGCGTCACGCTGGCAGCGGTCTGGTTCGACGTCGAGACGCCCTTCCCCGGCCACCACGCCCTGCTGCCGGTCGCGGGCGCCGCCCTCATCCTGGCCGGCGGCTGCGTGCCCACCCCGCAGGGCGCGGCGTGGCTGTTGGGGCGGCGGCCGCTCGTCTGGCTCGGCGGTCTGTCGTACGGCTGGTACCTGTGGCACTGGCCGCTGCTGGTCATAGCCCCTGCGGCGCTGGGCATCGTCGACGGCACCGCCGGCGTACCGCTCGCGCTCGGGCTGTCCGTGGCAGCGCTGGGCCTGGCGTGGCTGACCCTGCGCCTCGCCGAGAACCCGGTCCGCTTCCACCGGGCCTTCCGCAAGCGCCCGCACCGCGCCCTGGTTCTCGGGGCCGCGCTGTCGTCCGGCGTCTCGGCGCTGTCCCTGACGGCGACGGCGGTGCCGCCGACGATCGAGGTGGGCGGGCCCGCGCCGGCGCTGGCGCCTGCTCTCTCCGACGCACCGGCCCCGCAGGCGCGTCTCACCGAACTCCTGGCGTCGTCCCCCACGTCCCTGCCGAGCAACCTCGCCCCGCCCCTGCTGAAGGTGAGGTCCTCCCGCTCCGCGGTCTACCGGGACAACTGCCACGTCAACTACGCCGCCACCACCACCGGGCCCTGCGTCTACGGCGACCGGACGTCCTCGCGTACGGTCGTCCTGCTCGGCGACTCGCACGCGGCCCAGTGGTTCCCGGCCCTGGAACGGCTCGCGACCACACACGGCTGGAAACTGGTCTCGCTGACGAAGGCCTCCTGCAAGGTCGCCGCCGTGACCATCGTCAGCGGCCACGAGCCGTACACCGCCTGCGACACCTGGCGCACCGCAGCGATGGCGAGGATCGAGACCCTGCACCCCGACCTGGTCGTCGTCTCCTCCTCGGACGCCGGAGACCCGTTCCGCCCCACCGCCGACCCCCTCGGCCAGTGGACCACCGGCTTCGAGCACACCTTCCGCGAGCTGGCCGACCCCGGCACCCGGGTCGCCGCCCTGCTCGACACCCCGTGGCCCAAGGGCGACCCGGTCGACTGCGCCGCCGAGAACTCCCTGCAACTGCGCGCCTGCGCGAACCACTTGCCGGACGCGACGCGCGACGCGACCCGCGGTGCCGCCCTCCGCGCCGCCGCGTCCACAACGGCCACCACGGTCATCGACCCCACCCCGTGGCTCTGCGCCCCCGGCACCGGCATCTGCCCCGTGGTCGTCGCCGACACGGCCGTCTACCGGGACGAGAGCCACCTCTCGGAGGCGTACGCGGAGGCGCTCGTCCCGGTTCTGGCTCCATCGCTGGACCGCCTGGTGGGTGCGCCGTGAACACACCGGGTGAACGAGGCGCCGGTGACCGGGCGAGCGGGGTGATGGCGATTCCTCGATGTCTCCGGGCGCCGTACCAGTCCGAGTGGTCGATGACGTCGCCGTTGGAGCAGTTGTCGGCGTGGTCACCCACCCACGTCGGACCGATCAGGTTCGAACTCCTTTGCTCGGTGGCAGACTTGAGGTGTGTGCGGTACGCGACGCCGACCGCGTCGTCCCAGGGAAGGCGGCTTTACATGATCACTGTTCGTCGTGCGCTTGCCCGTCTCCGAAAGGCCTTCGCCGCGCATCCGCCCGTCCCCGTTCCGCCACGGGACCCGTCCCGGCCACGGCACAACGTCTTCGAAGCCGCCGCGACCTATGTGACCGCGAGCGCCGAGGACGACGCGGACCGCCTCGACGAAGCGGCCGGCTGGGTCGCACCCGACGCCCTGGCCTTCGGGATCAACGAGCTCGCCTGCCGAGCGGTGATCGCTCTGGCCAGGGAGCGAGACGAGTCCGTCGAAGTCGTGGCACGCGGCCTGCTCGGCCTGCCCCGAGCCGAACACTCCCGGCCGGTGTAGGACTCCCCACGAAATGATCTCCGAGGTGGCCGGATCACTCCGAGACCGGTGATGCGCAGGTGCTGGGTCGCTCGGCCGAAGCCACGGGAAGTCGACGACAAGCTGTGGCCGGCGCACTCCGCGCCGAGAGGAACGACCACACCACTGCAGTGGCCGTGCGCCCGGGCCGGGCTGTGCCCTGAAGGGTCTGTACCGGCCAGCCCCGAACTGTGTGATCGGAGCCGGTGGAAGGTAATTGCGTCGACAGCGCCCCTCGGTACCCGGCAAAGTGGCGGCCCGTGACGAGCAGTGAGCTGTGGACCCGTGCGACCGCCGACCGCTATGACGCCGAGGAGACCGAGATGTCCTCGGCCGCCGTTCTCGGACCGACCCTCGCCTTCCTCGCCGAGCTCGCCGGAGACGGCCGGGCACTGGAGTTCGCCATCGGGACCGGACGAGTGGGCGTCCCGCTCCGGGAACGCGGCGTGCCGGTGGTGGGCATCGAACTGTCCGAGCACATGGCAGCGGTGCTGCGGCGCAAGACCGACGAGGACACGCTCCCGGTCGTCATCGGGGACATGGCCACCACCGTCGTTCCCGGCGAGTTCACCCTGGTCTATCTCGTCTACAACACCATCACGAACCTGCTCACGCAGGACGAGCAGGTCGAGTGCTTCCGCAACGCCGCACGTCATCTGAAGCCCGGCGGCCGATTCGTCATCGAGCTGGGCGTGCCGCCGCTGCGGCTCCTGCCGCCCGGCCAGGTCGCGGTGCCGTTCGACGTCTCGGAGCAGCATCTCGGCTTCGACACCTTCGACCTCGTCGAGCAGATTCTCGTCTCGCACCACTTCACCCGCGACGGCGACGACGGCCGCTACCGCCGAGGCAACTCCCGGCACCGCTACGCCTGGCCGGCAGAGCTCGACCTGATGGCACGGATCGCCGGGCTCGAGAGGGAACGTCGCGTCTCGGACTGGGACGGGACGCCGTTCACCCAGGACTCCGCAAAGCACATCTCCGTGTGGCGCAAGCCGACCTGAGGTTCGGCCACCGGGCCGTCAACGCAAGCCGTGCCTGTCGTGAAACTCCTACCGGGAGTTCAGGCGTCGCCGGCAGCTCGGTGCGCATCCGAGGGTGAGGAAGGCTTCGTGGATGTCATCGCGAATCTCCCAGCGGATCCGCAGGCACCGGGACCAGTGCAGGTGGGCGAATGCTCACCCCACGAACCGGCGTTGGGCACCGAGTCCTGAACCACGCTCGGTGTCCCGGCGGGGGATCAGCGCTATACGCAGAGATACTTCGGACGCGGCGGCGGTACTTGTCGTGGTCCGTGGCCGCGGTCGCCCAGCACCACATCCGGGAGTGCCGGAGCCGGCCGCGTCGGCACCGGGCGCCGCTGGCGGGGAGTGCCGGCCTGGCAGGTCGACGAGGTTCACACGCCCGCTACTCGACGACCTTCCAGCCCTCGACCGCGAGCAGGACGAACATCAGGTCAACCGGCCTCCCACAGGGTGCAGTTGACGCGGATGGCCCGAATCCGACTCAGCCGCGCTGGAGCCGGTCCGGGTCCAGGCGGTCCGCCGGACCGGCGGCGGTGAAGGCAGCTTCCAGCTCCTTGCGGCCCTGCGTGAAGTGCGTCCGGCTGTCGTGGTGAGCGGGGACCACGCGGCGGGCGCCGAGGATCTCGGTGGCCTGGGCGGTCTGCGCACTGTCCAGGACGACCAGGCCGCCCTCGAAAACGACAGGGAGGCGGGGGGGGGCCGGCAAACAGGACGGCGGTGTCCACCGGCCCGAACCGCTCGGCGATCTGCCTGACCGCGTCGAGCGACGCGTTGTCGCCGCTGACGTAGACGGTCGACGAGCCGTCTCCGGTCAGGACGAAGCCGACGACCTGGCCCGTGACCGGCTCGACCTCCTCGGCAGCGATGCCGGCCGAGACGACCTGGAAGGCGGGGTGGACCAGGAAGCCGACGAGCAGACCCGGCAGGACGACGGTTCCCGCTGCGAAGCGGACCTGCCGCTCCATGCCCCACCTGGCGCGGGTGGCCCCCCGGGGGCGGTGCAGGTCGTGGCCGTCGGCCGCCCAGGCACCGGTGCCGCCGGAGAGGGTGGCGGCACCGATCCCGCTCCCGGCGAGAATCCGGCAGGCGTTCCGGGAGCGGGCACCGGAGGCGCACACGACCAGGACATCACCGCGGTCAACCGCGTGGCGGATGTCGGGCAGGGCCTGCTGGATCCGGTCGAGGGGGATGTTGAGGGCGCCGGGGAGGTGACCGCCGGCGTACTCGCCCGGGGTACGGACGTCGATGACGGTCAGTTCGTGCAGGCGGGTACGGGCCTGATCGATGTGGAGGTGATGATCGCGGTCGTGGCAGATGCCATCCTTGCTTGTCGACGGTGCCCCGGCCAAGGGGAGTATATTACCCCTGGGGGTATTTATGAGGAGTGATGATGGAGCTTGAACTGGCAGGAGCGGAACTGAAGTCGGTCCTGAACCGGTTGCGCCGGGCTCAGGGGCAGATCTCCGGAGTGATCCGGATGATCGAGGAAGGCCGGGACTGCGAGGAGGTCGTCACACAGCTGGCGGCCGCGTCGCGGGCGCTCGACCGGGCCGGCTTCGCGATCATCGCGACCGGCCTCCAGCAGTGCCTGACGGAGATGGCGGACGGGCAGCGCTCCGGCGAGGACCCGAACGAGATGCGTGCCCGGCTGGAGAAGCTGTTCCTCTCCCTGGCCTGACCTCTCGGGGGCCTTCGTGATCAGACGATCACGTCGACGAGCATGAGGGCCGCCACCGCCAGCAGAGCGAAGGCGAAGGCCTTCTGCAGGGTCACGCCCGTGATCTTCGTGGCGAGGCGTTTGCCGTCCCAGGCGCCGAGAATTGCGGCTCCCGCGAACGGTGCGATCACCTCCCATCGTAGGTCACCACCGGTTCCCGATCGTGCGGTGAGCGCGGCCAGGGAGTTGACGGTGATGACCAGCAGGCTGGTGCCCACGGCCTGCTTCATGCGCAGACCGAGCACGCTCACCAGGGCGGGAACGGCGAGGAATCCGCCGCCCACACCGAGGAATCCGGTCACGGCCCCCAGCCCGGCACCCGCTCCGACCGCCTTGGCGGGCCGTGGCCGTTCCGGCGGTCCGGCGTTCGAGGGCCGCAGCATCCGCAGGGCCGCCAGCGCGGCGACGGCGGCGAATGCCGTGGTGAGAGCCACTTCCGGCAGACGGCCTGCGAGAGCTCCGGCGAGGAACGCCGGAACGACACCGGCCGCGGCGAACAACAGCCCCGTTCGCCAGGCGACGTTCCCGTCCCTGGCATGGGCGTAGAGGGCGCCGGCCGAGGTCGCGGTGACGATGATCAGGCCGGCGGTGACGGCCGCCGCCGGTGAGAAGTCGAGCAGGTAGATCAGCGCGGGTACGGCGAGGACGCTGCCACCTCCGCCGAGGGCCCCGAGTGCAAGACCGATGAAGGTCCCGGCAACGAGGGCGAGAACGAGGGTCGTCACGCTATCGAGCCGCTGTTCCCGCGTTCGTCGAGGACCGGGTACCCGGCGGCGGCCCACGCGTTCATGCCGCCTTGGACGTCCACCGCGTCCGTTCCCCGCTCCGCGAGGAGCTTCACCGCCTGCCGGGACCTGTGCCCGCTGCGGCAGATCACCACGACGGGGCTGCCGTGCACCTCTTGCGGCAGCGCGGCGCCCGCGACCAGCCCGGTCAGCGGTGCGTGCACCGCACCGGGGGCGTGGCCGATCCTCCACTCGGGTTTCTCGCGCACGTCCAGCAGAACGGCCTCGGGCCGGTCGCCGCCGGTGCGTGTACGCGCCTCGTCGACGGACAGGCGCTGCTCGCTCCTACGGAAGAGGAACATCATCGACGTCACCTTTCTCGTTCGGGTGGGATCACCACCGGTTCGACCCGGCAATCTCTTGAATTCAGGCGGTGACGACGGCCAGCCCGGCCTCCGCGGCGGCATCGAAGCCGTCATCCACGGCGACGGCACGCCGCCCTGCGGCATCCAGCAGCGAGGCGGCGATTCCGGCGCGCATTCCGCCGGCACAGTGCACCCAGACCGTGCCGTCGGGCACCTCGCCGACGCGCCGGTGCAGCTGATGTACGGGGATGTGGACCGAACCCGCGATCCAGCCGGCCGCGCGCTCCGAGTCACGGCGCACATCCAGCACGACGATCCGGTCCGTGTCCTGCCCGGCCAGTCCCGCAAAGGTGGAGCGGGGGAACGAAGCCGCGCTCTCCCCGTCACGCAACCAGTCACCGGGTCCACCGGTCGCGGCGGCGACCGGGCGGTCGATGCCGACCCGGACCAGCTCGCGCTGGGCGGCGGCAAGCTGTTCCGCGGACTCGGCGAGCAGGGTGACCGGCCTGCCCCAGGGGATCATCCAGGCCAGGTAGGTCGCGAGCTTTCCATCGGCCTCGAAGTTGAACGAACCCGCCACGTGCCCTTCGGCGAAAGCCATCCGGCTGCGCAGGTCCACCACCCACTCCCCCGCCGCGAGCCGGGCGCCGATCTCGTCCGGATCGGCGGGAGCGGGCGGAGTCAGGTCCACCGGCGCGGGGCCGGCCGTGTTGATCGGGCCCATGTACGCGTAGTAGGCGGGCACGTCCTCCAGACCCGCGAGCAGGTCGGCGACGAAGGTGTCCGCATCGACGGTGAGGGCCGCGTTGGTGATCCTCTCCTTGCCGATCGTGGTCGCGTCTCCGTCGGCCTGCGCGGAGGAACAGAAACTGCCGAACCCATGAGTGGGCAGCACCGGCGTCTCGTCCGGCAGGGAGTCCGCGAGACGACGGGCCGAGGCGTGCTGTGCGCGCGCCAGCTGTTCGGTCAGGCGCGGCTCGACGAGATCCGGGCGGCCGACCGTGCCTATCAGCAGGGAACCACCGGTGAAGGCGGCCACCGGGCTGCCCGCCTCGCTGAGCACGTAGGTGGTGTGGTGCGGCGTGTGCCCCGGGGTGGCCACCGCCACCAGAGTCAGTCCCGTGTCGATGTCGACGGTGTCGCCGTCGGCGACCGCGGTCCGGGCGAACGAGACGCGCGCACCGGCCGGGACCAGGTAGGCGGCTCCGGTGATCCGCGCCAGTTCCAGGCCGCCGGTGACGTAGTCGTTGTGGATGTGGGTCTCCATCACATGGGTTATCCGCACACCGCGCAGGGTGGCGGCCGCCAGGACCCGGTAGACGTCGCGGGGCGGGTCCACCACTACCGCGATCCTCTCGCCACCCGCCAGGTAACTGCGGTTGCCGAGCCCTTCCTGCGTGATGGTGTCGATGAAGAACACCTGGACTCCCTTCCTCGTAGATTACCCCCGGGGGTATGTCACTCACATTAACACCATTACCCCCGGGGGTATATTCCGTGTGGCACCCCGCGCATGCGAACCGAGCTCCCGGGCATCGCCGGACGCAAGGAGTACGAGACGGAATTCCGCGCCCGGCGACTGCCGACGAGAGCGGCGCGGAGCGTTCGGAAGATCGCCGCAGGCCGTCGTCCCGGTCCCTCGCAGATCACCGCTTCGGCATCCCGACCGGACGGACGTCCGGCCACGCTCGGTCACCACAGGGAGCCGCACCTGCTCCTCGACGTCCGCACCGCTCCCGACGTCCGGCAGACCGGGCACACCGTCAGCAGACGCCGGCTTGCAGACGCCGCCGCGAGGTCCGTCAGCGCTGTCACTGTGTGGCGGCTGCCGGGGCCGCAGGCCTGCCGTCGGCACCAGCAACCGCCGCTCCCCCGGCCGACTGTTCGGCGCACCGGCCTGGGTGTCGAACCCCAGGACGATCCGGGGTGAGCATCGCGTCCGGCTCGCCGCCCTCGGCTCCTCCGGGCTGTTCACGCGCGACGTGTCACGCACCCGACGGGCGCCGCAGCGCCTGCGGGCTACAGACCGGGCCGCGTACGTCACACCGCCCTTCAGGGTCAGGGCTGGGAGGTGGCGACCTTGATGCCGAATCCGATCAGGACGAAACCTGTGATGCGGTCCAGGGTGCGTCGCACGGCCTGCATCTCGAAGAACGTACGGGCCTTGGCCGGCACCGGCACGTAGCTGCCGAGGCAGACGAGAGTGAGGGCCGCGTGGATGAGGACCAGCAGGGACATCCCCAGGTGCGGCGAGAAGCCGGACGGCGCGAGCGTGGGCAGCAGGCCCGTGCAGAAGACGGTGATCTTCGGGTTGCAGACGTTGCCGACCAACCCGGTACGCCACGGATTGCCGACGGGAGTGCTCGCTGCCTGACTCACCGGGCGGCTTCGCCGGCTCTGCAGCAACGTCTGGACACCCAGGAAGCCGGGACAGAGGGCACCGGCGAGCTTGACGACCGCGTACGCCGTGGCGGACGCCGCCAGGACGGCGGCCAGACCCACCGCGGTGAGGACGCCCCGTATGAGCAGTCCCGCCGTGATGCCCCCGACCGTGCGGAGGCCGTCCTGCCAGCCTGACGCCATGGCCCGCTTGGTCACCACCGCCATGTCCGGGCCGGGAACCATGATCAGGACAGCGAGTACGCCGGTAGCCGCGCGGAGCTGAACGAGTACGGGCTCAGTCTCGCACCCACGCCGCGGAACCCCGCCACGGGTCAGGTGCCGGCGGCAGCGACTGCCTGGACCTCGACCGCTGCGCCGTAATGCAGGCTCGACACCCCGGCGACCGCACGGGAGGGACGGTGCGCGCCGATCCACTCGGCGTACAGGGCGTCGAACTCCGGCCAGTCGGCCATGTTGCTGACGTAGACCGTGACGGCGAGCAGACGGTCACGGGAGGTCCCGGCTGCGACGAGGCAGTTGTCGAGGTTGTCGAGGGTCTGGCGTGCCTGTACTGCGAACGGCGCGTCCGTGATCGCCACACCCTCGGGGGTGACCGGGAGCTGACCCGACACGTACACCACCCCGGCGTGGGTGGCGGTGTGCGCGTAGTGGCCGCGTGGCGGAACGAGGTCGGCGCTGTCTCGGAGCTGGATGCCGGTGGGCAAGGCGGAACTCCCTGGTGTGGTAGGGGTCATGACAGGTCGGCAGAAGTGCCGTCGAAGATCCCCGACATCCGCTCGGCGGACTTGAGTCCGGAGCCGGTCAGTACCACGACCGTGGTCTGCCCGGGCCTGATGGTCCCGTCGGCGATGAAGTGCTCCAGGGCCGCGGCGGCGACGGCGCTCGTCGGCTCGGCGTACAACCCCTGTGCGACCAGGCGGCGCTGGGCTTCGGCGATCTCACGTTCCGGCACGGCGTAGCCGGCGCCGCCGGAACGGGTGATGGCGGCGACCGTCTCCGGCAGGCGTACGGGGCGCGCGATCGAGGCGCCTTCGGCGATGGTCGGCAGCCGTTCGCCCCGCGACTCCGGGTCGATCCCGTTGAGGGTGTCGACGATGGTGGCCCAGTGTTCCGGCTGTCCGACGAGCAACCGTGGCCGGTGGCCGATCTGGCCGGCGGCCAGCAGTTCGGTGAAGGCCAGGTCGCAGCCCAGGATGACGCTGCCGGCTCCCGCTACGAGCACCACGTTGTCCGGCGCCCGGAAACCGAGCATCTCCCAGAGTTCGTAGGCCAGTGTCTTGGTGCCTTGCAGGAACATCGGGTGCCAGTTGTGGCTGGCGTAGGGGATCTCCGCGGACTGGCGGACCGCTTCGGCGGCGACCTCGTCCCGGGTTCCGGGCACCCTCTCGATCTCGGCGCCGAAGGCCCTGGCCTGGAGGACCTTCGCCTCCGATGTGGCAGCGGGGACGATGATCTTCGCCGGGATCCTGGCAGCCGCCGCGTAGGCGGCCACCGCCGAGCCTCCGTTGCCCGAGCTGTCCTCCAGGAGGCGTTCGGCGCCGGTGTCCCGCAGATGGGAGACCATCACGCTCACGCCGCGGTCCTTGAAACTCGACGTCGGGTTGAACCATTCGAGCTTGAAGTGCACGGAGTGGCCCGACCACTCGGATTCGATCAAGGGGGTCCACCCTTCGCCGAGACTCACCCGCGCTCCGGGGGTGATCGGCAGGGCTGCCTGATAGCGCCACAGGGACCGTTCCCCGGTGACGATCTGGTCAGCGGTGATACCGGGAAGTGGGGTGACCATCAGGGGTGACCGGTCGTCGCCGCGCCACCGCGGATCGGTGAGTTCGTAGCGCGTGCCGGAGCGGTCGATGAGCTCAGGTGTAGTGGTGCGGCCCTCGGCTGCCGCCGAGAAGGACGGTGTGGTGGGCAAGGTGAAGGCTCCTTCGGACGTGGGCTCGACGGCGCCGGTGAGAACGACCGTGGTACCGGGGGACATTGCCGTGTGCCGTCAGGTACTCGGCCGTGTCCGGGCCATGGGTGACCACGACGCCGATACCGTGGGGGAGATCCTGTGGAGTCGCGGCGAAGATCCCGGGGAGTCGCGGCGATCCCGGTCCGGTCCTCGTCCGTCGGTGGTGACGTCGAGTCCTTGCCGATGATGCCGGTGATTCCGTCCGTGATCTCGGCACGTCCCTGGGCCGGGAACCATGGCGCGGCGGGCGCGCGGATCCCCAGCGTGCCCGCCAGGGGCTGTACACCTTGTCGACGGTGCCCCCGCCGCGACGGTGTGCAGGGGTGCTCTAGTCACGTCCATGGCCGGCCTTGAGGGTCTTGTAGACGGCGGCGCGCGAGACGCCGAGCCGGGTGCTGATCCTGCGGACGGCTCCGCGCGCCTGCAGCAGCCCGCGCTCGTCGATCCGGCGCAGGACCTCGGCGCGTTCGGCCGTGGTCAGGTCGGTCAGCTCTTTGCCGCGGGACCGGGCCTCGTACAGCAGGATCTCGTCGAGCGCCGCGTCGAAGCTTGACGGGAACTCGGTCGTCGGGACGGTTTCCGGCCCGGACCCGCCCAGCATCATGTCGAGTTGGTCCCGCAGAGTGTGCAGGGCGGTGGTGTCCACGTTGATGCAGAGGCAGCCGATGACGCGTCCGCCGCTGTCCCGCAAGGGGATTGTCGAGCTCCTGATCATCCGGCCGTCCGGGGTGCGGTTGCGGTAGTTGATGTCCGGCCGTGCCGCGTCACCGGCGGCGAGCATGCGCCGGCCGATCTCGCTCATCGGGTCTCCGGCACGTCGTCCCGTGACCGACCCCCCGACCGCCACGACCGAGCTCTCGGGGTTGCGGTAGTCGTGCACCAGTACTTCACAGTGATCGCCGACCGTGGCGGCGATGCCGTCGACGCCGGCGGCGACGGCCGCGAGGATCGCGTCAGCCTCGGTCCCGTTCGGCTCTGATCCCTCCACGGGCTCCCCCTTCAGCTCCACCCTGGTCGACATTCGGTCAAGCAAGTATAGACAGAATGAAACCCTGGATTCTTCTTCCCGGAGTCGTCGAGCACGCGTCCGACGGCCACGGCGACAGCTCTACGGGGCCCGCTCCGCGCGGGCGTGCCGCTCGGCCGGGGCGGGCCGGTGCACTACACCAACAGGCATACGCGGGATCCCGGAACAGGGGGCGTACGAACGTACATTCCTCAGCGAACGGTGATGTCCTCACCCACGACGAGCAAGGACACCAGAAGTTCGGCACGCTGTTCAAAGCCGGGGCGGTCCGCACCCCGGACGGCTGAACGGTTTACGCCCACGGCCCTCCCTGGCCCGGGGCGGATGGTGCCGCGGCCCGGCCCGCCTGCGTCGGTTCCCAGGCTGCCGCGCACAGGGACTCGGCCACGGCGGCCGTGTAACGGGCGGCGGTGAGCCAGTAGGTGGCGAACCCGTCGGTGTCGGCGGGGAGGAGCCGGCCGAAGAGGTCGCGATCGCGTTGGGCCGCCGCGGTGCACAGGGCGGTGAGGAGTCCGGCGGCCGTGGGGAGGCCCGCCCGGCGGAGGCGGCGGGTCTCGGCGGTGACGTCGCCGAGCATGCCGAGGGCGGCGCGGCCCGCCGGGACCGTCTGTTCGACCCGGCGCTCCAGGAGGTACAGGGGCGAGTGCTCGCCGGACCCTCCGGGCTGTGGCGGGGCGAGGTGCGCGGGGGCGGCCGGGTCCGGGAGGTCGGCGCGGCGCAGACGGTCGAGGCCGAGGTCGATCGTTCCCTCGCCGGTGGGGTGCGAGCAGGCGAGGAGGGTGAGCCGGGGGTGGAGGGCGGGCACCAGGCGGCCGATGATCCTCAGCCGTGTCCCCGGCGCCGTGGCCAGCAGCATCAGGTTGTCGCGGTGGGCCAGCGCGGGGTCGTCGTCGGCGACGGTGAGCCGGACGCGAATGCCACCCTCGCACAGCGCGAGCAGGCAGGTGCCGCCCGGCTCCCGTACGGCGCCGAGGAGTTCGACGTCCAGGAAGAGCAGGTCGCGGCCTCCGCCGTCCGGGTCCGCGTAGCGGGAGGTGGACCGCAGGGCGCGGGCTGCCTGTTCGGACGGCGGCGGCTCCCACAGAGCGGCGAGCGGCGGCTCCGTCCAGGCCGCACCCCGGGCGGTGACTGCCTTGACGCCCTTCCCGGCGCCCAGTCTGCCGTCCGGCGAGACCGTCGCCCCCGAGACCGCCAGGCCGGCCCGGCCCAGCTCCCGGTGGGTGAGCGCACTGTCCCCCAGGCGCACGGCCCGGTCGGCCACGCCCAGGGCGCGCCCGACGCCGCCGGGTGCCACGTCGCCGACCGTGCAGAGGCGGCCGTCGGTTCCGGCGACCCAGGTGCGGACGCCGCCGTGCCCCGAGTCGGTGACCACGGGCTCGGTGAACAGGCCGTACAGCCGCAGTGAGCCGTCCGGGCTGTACGGGCGGCGCGCGCTGCCTCTGACCGCGGCCAGCTCCGCCCCGGACGTCGTCCCCACCCGGTGTGCTGTGCCCAGGAGTTCGGCCAGGGCGGTGACGAGGTCGGCGGTGCGGTAGGAGGGGTCTCCGACGCGGGCCGCGCGCACGAGCGTGACGACGGACAGCGCGGCGCCCGCGGCGCGCGGCAGGTGCCGGAGCCGGGCGGTGTGCGCGGCACGGAGGAGGGCCGACTGGGTGACGGCGCCGGCCCCGTCGACGCCGGCTTCCAGCACGGCTGCGCCCGCCGACCACAGGGCCTCGGCCGCAGCGCGCTGGGCCGGGCTCGCCACCTCGGACAAGGAGTCGGAGCCGGGGGCGGGGTCCGTCGCGGAGGCGGGTTCGGGGACCGCCTGGGTGGGACGGGCGGCGAGCTCCGGGTCCGCCGTGGGGGCGGCGCAGGCGGCGGCCGCGCGGTGGACGCATGCCGGGGCGAGGAGGCAACCACAGGTGATGGCGTCCGCCGTCGCCACCACGCCGTCCGGGGCGTGCAGGCGCAACTCGGTCTCGTCGTCGACCGCGATCGTCACCGTGTCCCCGTCGCGGTGTGTCGGGCGGGCGCCGAGCTTGGTGACTGCCGCGTCCAGCCGCTTGCGCAGCCGGGGCGAGAGGTCCTCCACCAGCGTGGCCGTGACCTCCGGCGCGACGGGTGGCAACCGGTCGGCGTTCATGCGGTCTTCTCCCCTATCCAGCGGGCCAGTTCGAGTGGGCTGAGGGCCGCCACGGGCATGCCGGCGGCCACGAGCTGCCCGGCGACGCCCGTCGAGTAGCGGGGCCGCCCGGCGTCGTCGAGGCTCGCGCACCCGAGGACGTGGCAGCCGGTGGTCACCAGGGCCCGCACCTCGGCCAGCAGTCCGCCGAGCGGCGCGCCCTCCTCGAAGTCGCTGATGACGACGACGAGGGTGCGGGTGGGCACGGCGATCAGGCTGCGGGCGTGCCGCAGCCCGGCGGCGATGTGCGTGCCCCCGCCCACGCTCACCTCCAGCAGGAGGGAGAGGGGATCGTGCACATGGCCGGTGAGGTCGACGACCTCCGTGGAGAAGGCCAGGAAATGGGTGCTCAGGGTCGGCACCCCGGCGAGCACCGAGGCGGTCAGCGCGGACCAGATCGTGGACGCCTCCATGGATCCGGAGACATCGGTGACCAGGATCAGGCGCCAGTCGGCCGACCGGCGGCCGCGACTGCGGAACACCGGCTTCTCGGGGATCACCTGGACCGTTCCGTCGGCCGTCCGGCGGGCGGTGGCGAGGTTGGCGCGCAGCGTGCGCGGCAGGTCGAGCCGGCCGCCGGGGCGGCGGGTGGGCCTGGCCAGCATCGTGCCGGTGAGGGCGGGTCGCAGTCGTGTGGCGAGCTGCCGGGTCAGTTCGTCGACCAGGCGGCGGACCAGCGGCCGGAGCGCCGCGAGGCGCGCTTCGGGGAGGCCGCCGGCGTAGCGCAGGACCGTCCGGAGCAGTTCCACGGAAGGGGTGGCAGCCGCCGGGTCGAATTCGGCGAGGACGTCCTGCCGACCTGTCACGGCCGCGGCGGCGAGGACCTCCTCACGTACGCCGGGGCCGAACAGCGCGGCCAGTTCCTCGGACCACTCGCGGACGCCGGGGAACGACGGTTCCCGGCCGCCACCGTGACCGTGGGCGGGCAGGCCGCTGCGGGAACCCTCGCCGTGTCCCGCACCGTAGAGCTCGTCCAGAGCGGTCGCCAGGCGGGCGGCGCCGGACGGCAGTCGGTCGGGACGCCTGCCGAGCACGAGCCGCCACCGGTCGGCGGGCGCGAGGGTCCGCGCGGGGGTGGCCTCGGTGGAGGGTGCGGTGGCGGTGACGGTGGCGGGTGTGACGGTGGGGCGTGTCGCGACGGGGTGGCCGGCCGGCGGTGGGACCCGGTCGTCGTGCGCGGGCGGCGGGACGGGCAGGCCGAGGCCGGTCAGGAGCTCGCGGGCCGCGAGGTCGGCGGCCGTACGGCGGGCCAGCTCGGCCGGATCGTCCGCGTCGAGGGTGTCCACCCGTTCGCCCAGCCGCTCCTCGACGGTGTCCAGCAGCCGGTCCCGAGCGGCCGGGCTCAAGGTGTCGAAGCCACCGCGCAGGGCAGGCAGCCGGGCAAGGAACGCGGTGTCGTCCAGCTCGACGACCCGGTTCAGCAACGGATCCAGCGCGCCGACGCCGACGGTCAGGAGCGGGCCCGCCACCGTCAGGACGCCGGTGAGGCGGGCCGTGAGAGCGGCCCGGGAGGTACTGTCCACGGCTCCGTCCACCCAGGAGGCGACGCGGCCCCCGAAGGTCTCGGCCTCCTCGTGGCCCGTGAGCACCCTGACTGCTCCGGCGGCCGCGGCGATCAACGGGGTGCCGTCGGCAGCCAGCCGGGCCAGAGCGTCGGTGAGCCGGATGCCGCCCAACCGGTCTGCCCGCTGGGTCAGTTCGAGCAGAGCCCGGGCGTCCTCGGGCTCCTCGGAACCGGTCAGGCCGTCGACCTGGCGGACCGCGGCCGAGGTCAGCAGTTCGGCGGCGCGCGCGGTGCGGGCGGCACGGGCGGAAGCGACGGGGGTGGCGTCCGGCGCCGAGGAGTCGTCGGGCGCGGCCAGGCCCGGCAGGTGGCCGGCGTCGATGCGATCCAACAGGTCGAGCCCGGAAAGGAGTTCGGGAAGGGTGCCGCTCGCGGGGAGTACGGCGGCCAGTTCCGTGAGCCGTTCGTCGGCCAGGGCGGCGAGCCCGCACTCGGCAGCCTCCGTGAGGCCTCGGACGACCTGGGCGGCCGTCGGGCCGCCCTCCGCGCCCTCGGCCGCGTGCCGTTGCCGCAGTACGCCCTCGGCCGCCTGGGCCGGGGTGACGCCGCGGGCCCCGGCCGCGGTGAGCATCGCGGCCGTCGCCGGGGTCCACCGCACCTGCCAGCGCGTCGTGAGCCCTTCCGTGCCCGCCGCGCCGGTCACCCCCTGTTCCTGCGCGTAAGGGATGCCGCACACCGTCAGCCTGCGCAGCAGCAGTTCGCGGCGCCGGTCCAGGGTGGAGCGCGCCGGGTCGAGCCGGAGGTCGCGCGGTGTCTTCTCGTGCGCGTCCTCCGGGCCGGGAAGGGAGAGCGCCGCGGTATCTGCCTCGACGGCGGGGCCCAGTCCGCTGCGCGGAGCGGCGGGCGCGGGCCGCCCGGTGCGGGCTCCGACGAGTACGTGTTCGAGGGCCCGGGCGACGGCGCGGCCCGTGCCGTAGGTCTCGCCGCGCCCCAGCACCGTCTGCACGGCTTCCAGGAGTTCACCGCGGCCGGGGGCGGGCAGGTCGCGCAGGCGGGCCAGGTCACCGGCCACCCGGACGACCTCCCGGCCGTCCGCCGGGCCGTAGGGGTGTCCCTGTTCGCGCAGGGCGACGCAGACGCGGACCACGGTACGGATCAGCGCCTCGTGCAGTTCGGCCGGGTCCCCGGCGGCGTCCAGGACGGTGTGCTGCCACTCCGGGTCCCGGATACCGGCCGGGTAGCCGGACCGCGAGTCGAGCAGCGGGTAGGTGTACGGGACCAGGGAGACCGTGCACGCCGCAGTCCCGGAAGCGCTGTTCACATGGTCGTACGCGCCCGGCTCCGGCACGGCGGTGGACGCGGACGGCTCCGGCGCCGAGACGGCATCGTCCGGCGCTTCCGATGCGGGGCGCCCGGCGGCCCTCGCGGCGGACGGCAGCAGAGCCGGGGTGTGGAAGGCGCCCACCACCACGGCGGGCCGCCGCCCGCTCGCCAGGGCCTCGGCGACATGTCCACGCATACACGCCTCGCGCACCAGGTCCGTGCCCTGCACACCGCCTCGCGCTTCGGCCTCGTGGCGCAGCGCCCAGCCGGTGAGCAGGGCCGCACGGCGGAGCGCCTCGGGTGTCGAACCGGGAGCGAGGGCCTCCACCAGTCTGTCCCACAGGTCGTCGCCGTCCCGGCCGGTGAGCCGGGACCGGAGCGCGGCGGACAGGCCGTGCCCCTCCCCCGGTACGGGCGCGGAGCCGGCGCCCGGGACGGGGGCGGGGGTCTCCGGACCGCCCCCCGCCCACGCCCGGTCGGCCAGCGGCAGATCGCAGGCCACAGCCGGAACCCCGTTTCTTGCCGCCCAGCGCAGAGCGACCAGTTCGGGCGAGAAGTCCGCGAACGGGTAGAAGGCCGGACTCCGTTCGCGTTCCGAGCTGGGCCCTGGCCCGTCGGCGGGCACGGCGGCCAGCGCAACCGGGGCCTCGGTCTCCTCGTGGGCGAGCCAGCCCAGCCAGGGCTGGAACTCGGCGGGCAGTTCGACGAGGAGGACGTCGGGGGCCGCCGCGTCCAGTAGTGCCGGGAGGGCGGCCGCCAGCGAGGGCGCGTGGTGGCGCACCCCGATCAGGAACGGCAGCCCGGGGCCCGCCGCCGCGAGGGCAGCCACTGCGGCTTCCGGGGTGGCCGGTCCGGCCGCCGGGCCCTGTGCCGGAGCAGCGGCCGGCACATCGGCGTTGGACACCTCGGCGGTGGACCGCGTCTCAGGGATGGACCGAATCTCAGGGGCGGACCGCGTCTCAGGGGCGGACCGCGTCTCGGCGGTGGACCGCGTCTCAGCGGTGGTCGACTCGGTCATCCGTCAGCTCTCCAGTACCGCGCGCAGGTCCCACAGGGCACGCCAGGTGGCCGATCCCTGCTCCGCACGCCTGCGCACCGGCCCGTCCCAGTACCCCAGCAGCCGTGCCGCGTCGGCGGGGTCGTCCTTCCGGACGACGCCGAGCAGATGGCCGGGCAGGAGGGAGAGCACGTCCCGGTCGCCGGGGAAGTAGGCGGCGGCCAGGCCCATGGAGCCCGCGACGGAGACCGCCTCCGCCGTGCTCATCACCGTGGAGGGGCGCTCGACCTCCCAGCCCTCCACCGAGCGACCCTCGCGCAGGTCCCGGAAGGTGGTGACAAGGGCTTCGAGGACCGCGTCGTCCACCTGGTAGGCGGCGCCCACGCGTTCGACGGCGGCCCGCGACTGGCGCCGGACGAGCGCGGTCTCGGCGTCCACGTCCCCGATGGGTCCCACGGTCTCGAAGTTGAAGCGCCGCTTCAGCGCGGCGGACATCTCCGAGACGCCCTTGTCCCGCAGGTTGGCGGTGGCGATGAGGGTGAATCCCGGGGCCGCGTGCATCTGGGCGCCCTCGCCGCCCGCGAGTTCGGGGACCGCGATGCGCCGCTCGGAGAGCAGGGACACCAGGGCGTCCTGGACCTCCGGCAGGCAGCGGGTGACCTCCTCGACGCGGGCGACGGCACCCCGGGTCATGGCGGCGAGTACCGGGGAGGGCACCAGCGCCTGCTCGGTGGGGCCCTGGGCGAGCAGCAGCGCGTAGTTCCAGCCGTACTTGAGCTGGTCCTCGGTGGTGCCCGCGGTGCCCTGCACGGTGAGCGCGCTTGTCCCGCAGACGGCCGCCGAGAGCAGCTCGGAGAGCATGGACTTGGCGGTGCCCGGTTCGCCCACGAGGAGGAGTCCGCGCTCTCCGGCCAGGGTGACCACGCAGCGTTCGACCAGGGCACGTTCGCCGACGAACTTCTGCTCGATCACCAGGCGGGGCGGCACCCCGGCTCCGGGACGGGCCCCCTTCGGCAGGGCCAGTGCCTCGCCCGCGCTGCCCATCACGAAGGTGACGACGGCGCGCGGGGTGAGCAGCCAGCCGGGCGGGCGGGGCCCGGAGTCGTGGGCGGCGAGGAAGGCCAGCTCGGTGGCGTACCGGTCCTCGGGCGGCGTGATCTGGCGGTGCGCCGGGCCGGGTGCCGTCGCCTGGTCAGGGACGCCGCCGGTGGTGGTGCTGTCCATGGTGGTGGTGTCGTTCGTCATCGGCGGCGGCCCTTCCGGGGTGCGCGGGTGTCCAGTTCTTCGAAGGCGGGTGCGTCGCCTTCGCGGACCCGTGCCCAGGCGGCTGCGAACAGGTCGGGCACGGGGAGGTGGGGCATGGTCCGGGTGGACCCGGCCACGGGGTACAGGCGTTCCTTCCAGGTCTCCAGCGGCAGCCCGGGGGCGCCGCGTTCGAGCCAGCCGCAGGGGAGGAACAGGGTGCGGCCCGCGCGGGAGCGCTTCGCCTCCACGACGAGGTCGGTGGCGGCGAGTTCCGCCCGGGCCTTCTTGACCCGTGCCGGCTTCCACTCGGTCCAGCGGACGCAGTTGCGGTCCGTCGGGTCGGGCAGGGCGAGCAGCATCAGGTAGAGCGCGGCGGCGTCCGCGCTGAGGCCGAGGACGTCGGCGGCCTCGGCGACCAGGTCCGGCACCGCACGCGTCGGGTCCTGGGCCGGGTGGTACGGGAGGCCGTGGGGGGCGCCCGCCGAGGCCAACGCGTCGATCTCCTTGTCCAGAAGGGCGCGCAGGGCGAGCAGATCGCCGGTGCCGTAAGGCCCGACGGTGCCTTCGACGAGGCCGAACGCCGGGTCGTCGGGGCCCGCCAGGCCGGCCGGGCGAATCAGCAGCTTCTCGTTGTTGGCGTAGCCGGGGGCGAGGAGCAGCGCCGTGCCGGCCCGGACCAGACCGTCGGCGTCGGCGCCGCCGGACTCGGGGAGCCCGTGGGCGGCGCGGACCGCGGGGCCGATCGAGCCACCCGACTCGGTCCAGTCCAGACCGAGGTCCAGCACCAGGTCCGGATCGGCGAGGCGGCCACGCAGGGCCGCGAGCCCGACGGGCAGGTGCGCCCGCAGGGGGTGCCCGTACGGCAGCGTGTAGGCGAGGGTGTGCAGGGTGGTCACGGCCGAGGAGACCGCGCCGCGTGCGCTGACACGGCGCAGACTCGGGCGGCCGGTGCCGTCCGGCACATCGGTGCCGTGGGCGAGCCAGGTCCGGGAGCCCGCGTTGAGGATCAGGTCGACGGCCCCCGCACTGGTGCCTGACAGGTCGAGATCCAGTTCCTCGGGGACGCGGACGAGGGAGGCCAGGCGCTTCTGCCAGACCTCTGCGGCTGCCCCGATGTCGGGGCCCGTGGACCACAGCTCGGCCGGGTCCGCAGGCAGCAGTGCCCGGAGCAGGGCTTGCAGGTCGTCGCGGGGCAGGGTGTCCAGCCCGGCCTGGGCCGCCTCGAAGGCACGTGTCTTCACCCCGAGGAGCGCGAGCGTCTCGGCGCCGGAGTCCTCGACGGCGGCCGACAGCAGGGCGACGGACTGGAGGGGACCGATTCCGGTGGCCGTGTGGAACGCCTCGGTGGCCTCCGGACGCCAGGGTGCCGGGCCCTTTTCCCGTACCAGGGCGGTGAGCCGGGTGAGCCGGTCACGGGCGATGCCCTGCCGGTAGACGTGCTCGTGCTCCAGGGTGAAGCCGGGGACGGGGCCGAAGGCGCCGGTCGGGTCGTGGTCCAGAGCGAGCCAGCATTCCGCGTCGTTCCGGTCGTTCCGGCCGCGGTTGGCGAGGATCACGACGGTGCGGGCGCCCCTGCGCAGCACCTGGCCGAGGCGGTGCACGACCTCGGGGCGTCCCGCCCCTGTCGTACCTCCAGGGATCGGCTCGACGAGGTCCACCTGCCGGACCGTGCCCGCGGGGTCGGCCAGCGGGCCTGCGGCGAGGGTTTCCAGGAACACGAGCAGACCGGTTCGGTGCTCGGGCGAGGTGGTCGCCGAGGCAGCCCGGTAGGCCAGTTCGGGCAGGTGGTCGAGGAGGGGGGCCCAGGTCCGGGAGTCGCAGGGCACGGTGTACTCGTCGCGCTGCCAGCCGTCTACGGAGGGGAACGGGGCCTTGGACGGTATGGGTGGGCCGAACGCCGGCTCGCCGCCGAAGACATGGTTGACGGCGAGGAGCTGCCTGATCACGGTCCACCGTCTCCCGCCTCCCCACCAGCCGCCGCGCATCTGCTCGGAGTTCAGAGCGGAGGCGATCTGCAGGGTCATGTCGTCGCCGTGCTCGGGCTCGTGATCGAAGAACATGCCCTGGGTGCGCGCGGTTTTCCGGGGGGTGGCCGACTGCACGGGCTCGGGCGGTTCCAGGTACCGGGTGGCTGCCACGGCCCGGTCCACCGCGTTCCGCACGAGCGCGGTGACGCCCGCGAGGAGCCGTGCGTCGGACACCTCGGGCAGCACCCGGGCTGCGGCCTCCTGGCTCAGCTCCCGCGACGAGGGCCCGGTGTACTCCTCGACGGCCCGGAACGCCTCCAGGTGCCGGGCGATCGCGGTGGCGACCTCCTTGAAGAGCTCCTCCGCCCGGGAGTCCGTCAGGTTCCGCAGGGCGTCGGAGCCCCGCTCGTCCCTCGGGCGCAGGGCGTGCCAGTAGGCGACGGGAGGCAGGTAGGGGGTGCCCTCCGCGTCGTTCCCACGGGAGGAGTCGGTGGTGACGGACCACAACTCGCCACCGGTGCCGTCCGTGTCCGCCGGGTGTGCTTCGACGGAGCGGTGGCGCAGGGCGACGACCGGCCGTGACCCGCCGGGGAGGGCGAGGGCGCCGAGCGGGACCAGGGAGCCGCCGCCGGGCAGCGGGTGCGGCAGGGTGACCGTGTGGCCGTCGGGGGTACCGGCGACGATCCGGTGCCCGTCGGCGGGGGCGGCCGTGCCGGGCTCGTCGACCGTGCGGCGGACCCAGCGGCCGAGGACCGTGCCGTCCGTACCGAACGGGGTGGTCTCCAGACCGGGCTGGAGAGGCAGCACCTGGCAGTGCTCGGCGAGCAGTCGGGTGCCGTCCCGCACTCCGGAGCGGAGGAAGGCGGGGAGGGACGCGCGGCCGTGCGTGCCGGCGGCCGGGTCGTACTCCAGCCACACCCGCTGCGTGCTCTGGTGGCCCTCCCGCCAGTGACCGGTGCCGTCGGAGATCACGGCGCGCTGAGGCGGGAGGGAGGTGTCGCCCGCGTGCAGGGCCTTGCCGCCGGTGGCGCGGCCGCCGCCGGGCAGCGGCAGGCAGACCTCGTCCGAGGGGCCGGAGCCGCCCCAGCGGGGGATCTGCTCGCCGCCGACGGTGAACACCTCGGCGGGGCGGTGCGACCAGTAGCCGCGCTGCTTGCCGTCCTCCCACCAGATGACCAGCAACTCTCCGTCGACGTAACGGAGGGCGAGCGTCCGCCAGTGGTCGACGGTGGCGGGCACCCGCAGGGTGTGCCGCAGCAGCACGCCTTCGGGGCCGACGACAACGGCCCGTTCGAGCGTGTTCAGGATCAGTGCGGGCCAGGCGCCGGTGACACCGACGTTCTCCGACCGGTGGCGGCGCTGACCCACGGCGGCGGCCTCTGCGGCCAGTTCGGCGTAGGTCTCGTCGAGCGCGGCCCAGCCCAGTTCGTCGAGGACGCCGGTACGCAGGGTGGAAGCGAGCAGCGGCACGACATCGTGGGCCTCAAGGAGTCGTACGGCCTCCGGGGCGACGTCCGCGACCACGGTGCGGAACGCCGAGAGCCTGTTGAGAGCGGTCTGGAGCCCGGGGAGCCCTCGCGCGGCCGTGTACTGCTCGGCGCAGACGGTCAGCCATTCCCGCAGGATCCCGGAGAGCACCGGGTGCGCCGCCAGCATCGCCAAGCCGGCGTCGCTCAGCCGCTGACCGTGTCCGTCGCCGAGTGCGCCGACGCTCCGGCACAGAAGGGCGCGGAAGACCGGCCGTTCGGCGGCGGCGGTGAGATCCCGCGCGCCGGGGGCGGTGTCGGTGAGCCACGGGCCGAGCGGGACACCGGAGGACCGCGCGGTACCCGTGTCCTGATCGTCCGGCTCGGCGACGGGGACACCGGAGGCCAGGCAGAGGTCGAGAAGGTCGAGGTCGGCCGTGCGCTGCCAGCGGCCCTGGAACAGCTCGACCGGGCGCCCGTCCACGCGCAGCCGGTCCGCCATCCGGTCGGCCAGGTCGAGGGTCTGCGGGCTGCGGCCCGGGGTGACCCCGTTGCGCCGGCGGTACGCCTCCCAGCGGGCGAGCCAGTCCGCCGGGGAGACGGACGGGTCCGAGGGGGCGGCGGAGCCGGAGGGAGCGTGGCCGGAGCTGTCCGGGATGGCGGTCAGCAGGTCCTCGGCGCCGGACTCGGCAAGCAACGCGAGCCAGCCGGGTTCGCCGTCCGTGTCCCGGCCGCTCTCGCTGAAGGTCTCCGGGAAGAAGCCGAGGAGCCGGGCCCGCACGGCCGTATCCCGTCGGGCGAGGGCGATGAGCGCGGAGCGGTAGGCCGTCCAGAACGAGGCTGGGGCGCGGACGACTCCCGGGGAGCCGATCAGATCGGCCACCAGCTCGCGTTCGGCGGCCTCGCGGTCCAGCCCGGCGGCCTTGACCAGCGCACGCACGTCCTGCGGCAGCGCCGCGTACGGCGGCATGCCGGCCGCGCAGCGCTCGACGAGCAGACGGCGGAACTGCGCCCACGCGTCCGCCGGTGCGAGCCGGGCCACCAGGTCCCGCACGTACTGCCGCAGCGCCTTGACGGTCAGGGCGCCGGCGAAGGCGAACTCCAGGAAGACGGCCCGCTGCCGGTCCTCGTCCACGACCAGCCCGTGCACCCGCTCGGCCTCGCGTGCCTTGCCGAAGAAGGAGGCGGCGTAGGTGGTGTTCTCGGCCTGGAGGAAAAGGCGTGCCACCTGCTCGTAGTAGGTGGGGAGGAAGTGGGGCACGGCCCGGCCGAGCCGCGTGCCGAGTGCGTCGAAGCCCTCCTTGGCCGCTCCGGCGCGGGTCCTGGCCTGCCGGCCCAGCCGCTCGATGTCCTTGACCAGGGCCAGGGCGTGGTGCCCGTTGGCCGGGTCGTTGACCAGCGCCCAGGCCGGGAAGCCCAGCGTCTCGCGGCGCACCTGGCCCACGACGGGGGCTTCGGCGGTCCGGGCCAGCCCGAGGAACTCCAGGGCCAGGTCCTCGGCTTCGCCGAGGGTGCCGGGCACGAGCCGGACCACGGGGCGGTCGCCGAGGGCGGTGTGCGTGTAGGTGCGGGCGGTCAGCGCGTCGGCGTCGTCCCGGTCGGTGGTGCCCGCCGGGAGGATCGTGCCCGCGTCCAGCAGGGCCGCCGCGCGAGCCTCGGCGGCGGAGGTGGAGTTGCTCTCACCCCGGGCCTGGGCGGGGAGGGACGCCGCGCCCTGCGCCGTCGTGTTCGCGTTGGTGTTCGTCGTCGTGGTGCTCATGCCGCCTGCTCCTCGTCCGCCACGTCGCGGCCGGCGTAGAGCGCCGCCGCCATGCGCATGCCCTCGGACCACGCGACGGGGCCGACCTCGGCGGCCGTCAGCGTGCGCCCCGCAGGGTCGGTCCAGCCCAGCGGGCCCGTCTCGGTGCCGTACTCGTCGTATCCGTCGTGCTCGCCGATCCAGATGCGCGCCTCGGCGGTGGCGCCGTCCTCGACGACCGGGCAGACCGCGTATCCGCCGCGCGACCGGTACCCGAGTTGGGTGACGCGGCCGTGCAGGAAACGCAGTTCCTTGAACACGCCGCCTGCGTAGGTGTCCACGGAGGTGGTGTCCGGGGCGAGGCCCGGCGGGCGCCGCCACACCTCGCGGAACAACTGCTCCACGTTCTGGCGCACTTCCAGTTCGACCGCGAACTCCCGCAGCTCGTCGAGGTCGTCGAGCAGGACGGGGTGGGGCACGCTGACGACGTCCGGGGTGATGCGCACCGTGTCGCCGTCCAGGTCGACGAGGCCGAGACCACGGTCGGGGTCGACATCGCGCAGGAACCCGGCAACCCCGCCGTCCACGCCGGTGACCACCACGTCCCGCAGGGCCGCCTGCCATGCCGGATCGGGCCAGACCCGGGCGAGCACGGCCGTGGGGACGGGCAACGAACGCACCATCCACTGCTCGACGTCGGTCAGGCACCGGTGTTCGTGCCGCTCCAGCCACTCGGTCAACTGCCGGAGTCCGACGACCGCCGGGTCGTCCTTCAATTTGGCCGGGACGGACTTCAGCCGCCGGCCCTTCCCGTTGCGGCAGACCACCTTGCCCGCCTCCAGAGCGACTTCGTAGTCGCCCGCCGAAACCCACCCCATGCGCTGTTCTCCCCGTTGTTCCGGACGGCCGCCGACCTGGCGGCACGCTGATGAAACCCGTCAACGGCAACGCACCGTGACGAGTGGGAGAGACTCTAGGCGCCCCCAGTGACAATCAGTCCGGGCCCCCTCCGCTTCGCCGTCCCGGGCCGCACTCCGGCAGGGACGGCCCAGCCGTACCCCACCGTCCCGCCGAGGCGGGGTAAGCGGGTGGCCGTGCACTACGCGGCCCACCGCGAGGAGGCCGAGGAGCCACACCTCGGTGACTGAGCACTTGGGGAGCCTGAGCACTTCGGGGCCTGACCGAACTACCGCGCCGAGGACAACCCGGAGACGCTCTCCGGGGCGGTTCTCGTCGACGCCGACCTCCCCAGTTCTTCACGGACGAGGAGCTTTCCGGACTCATCAACCGCGACCAGGCCGCAGGTCGACGCGGCGACGAAGACGCGCCCCACCTCGTCGCTCTCGACCGGCCGGACCCCGCTACGAACACGGCCACCTCGACGAACGCCCGATGCCGGCGTGGCATGAGCGACCGCAACCGATCCGCGGAACGCTGCCCGTCGATCCGGGTCACTGGCGCGGGAAGCGGGCGCGCATGGCGTCGACGCAGGTGTCCCGGGACGTGGGCCCGCTGAACCGAAGACGGTCATAGCCAGTGAACGCCGTTCGCAGCGTGTCGAGTTCGTCGCAGCGTCGGCGATTGCCCGCGCGATCCGTTCGGTGCCCGGCGCTCGGCCTCGGCAGCTGTCTGGAGGGCTTCCTGCACGGTCTGTTCGGCAATGACGGGTCTTCGTCCTGATGGATGAGTCGGTGGGGTCTGGCTTATCCCCCGCCCGCGCAGGTGGAGGGCCGTGGACATCGGACAGTCGCGCGATTCCACGCGCGGCACCCGGCTCTGCTTCGCCATCGGCCAGATCCTCACCCGTACGTAACGGCCCTGGCTGGGCCATGGCCCCACCGCGCCCAGTCACCCCGTCTCGCCGTCCACACCCACTATGGCTGGATCATGATGATTATTAAGATCCAGCCATGGCGAAAACGCACGTGGTGGCTGTACTGGCCTTCGATGGAATGGCGCCTTTTGAGCTGGGCGTGGTGGTGGAGGTCTTCGGCCTGTCCCGGCCCGAACTGGGAGACCTGCCCTGGTATGAGCTGCGGGTGTGCGCCGAGGAACCCGGCCGGGATCTGCGGGCGGTCGGCGGATTCACGCTGCGCGCCGGGCATGGGCTCGATGCGCTGACCACGGCGGACACGGTGATCGTGCCAGGGGTGGCCAAGGCCGGGGCGGAGGTGTCGCCCGCCCTGGTGGAAGCTCTGCTGCGGGCCCATGCGAGGGGGGCGCGCCTGGTATCGATCTGCTCGGGGGCGTTCGCGCTGGCCGCGACCGGCCTGCTGGAGGGTCGGCGCGCCGCCACCCACTGGCGCTACGCCCGCGCGCTTGCCGAACGGCATCCCGGTATCGAGGTCGACCCCGACGTGCTGTACGTCGACAACGGCGATGTCCTCACCAGCGCGGGCAGTGCGGCCGGTATCGACCTGTGCCTCTATCTGGTCAGGGCCGATCACGGAGCGGCCGTGGCCAACACGGTGGCGCGCCGCTTCGTCGTTCCGCCACACCGCGAGGGCGGGCAGGCCCAGTTCATCGAGGCGGCGGTGGGAGAGATCGGCTCCGAGGACGACGGCGTCACCCAGAGCATGGACTGGGCGCTGCGCCATCTGCACACACCGTTGTCCGTGCCCGCCCTGGCCCGGGCTGCGCGCATGTCGGAACGCTCGTACTTGAGGCACTTCGCCCGCCGCAACGGCGTGAGCCCCATGCGCTGGGTCATCACCCAGCGGGTGGCTGCCAGCCTGCCGCTGCTCGAGTCCGGTGAGGGCACCGTGGACGAGGTTGCCGCCGCGGTCGGCTTCGACAGCACGGGGACGTACCGACACCACTTCACCCGTCAGATGCGTACGACGCCGACGGCCTACCGCAAGACGTTCACTCGCGTCCCGAGCACGCGTGACGGTCACTCCGCACGACCGGCACGACTGGCGGAATCTTGATGGCCGAAGGCGTTTACGCCACTCGCAGGGCGGGCCTGGGGATCAGAAGATGGAGCCGTCGCCGGCCGGGGAATCCCGGCACGGACCACCGGCCCTCCTCCCAACCGGCAAGAACAAGAGGTACCCCATGTCTGCCGCCGCTTCCGCCGAGATCACCAGCGTCGCCCTGAGCGTGCCCGCCGCCGCACCGGCCGAGGGTGCCGCCCACTACGCCGCCCGCCTCGCCTTCGAGGCGGATGTCTCCGACGTCCACGCCGATCTGGCATCTGGCGCACCCGGGATCGTGGTGGTCGACACCCGCAGCGATGCCGCCTGGGACCAGGGCCACATCCCCGGCGCCCTCCACGTCCCCACCGCACAGATTGCCGACCTGGCACCGCAGCTGATCGATCCCGCCCAGACCGTGGTCACCTACTGCTGGGGCCCCGGCTGCAACGGCGCGACCCGCGCGGCGCTGGCCTTCGCCCGCCTCGGCTACCCGGTCAAGGAAATGCTCGGCGGCTTCGAGTACTGGGTACGCGAGGGGTTCACCTACGACTCCGCCACCGGCTCCGAACGGCGCCCTGTCGACGACCTGACCGCCCCGCGCTCGGGCGTCTCGTGCGCATGCTGAAGGACACCGCCCGGCCGGACAGCGTAATTCGGCCGGCCACCGCGGCCGACCTGCCGGCGATTGCCCACCTGTGCGCCGTCCATGCCGCCTTCGAGCGCGCCGGACCCGTGCCCGTTGATCTCGCCACCCGCCTGGAGCCCGTGCTGTTCTCGGCACATCCGAGAGCATGGTGCCTCGTAGCCGACCACGGAGGCGAACTGATCGGATACGTAACCTGCTCCCGGGAGTTCTCCACCTGGCAGGCGAACATCGGCAGCCCCGGCCAGTACGTGCACTACGCCGCGGCGAAAGCCGCGGTGGACGCGATGACTGCAGGGCTGTCCAAGGAAGTCGCCCTGGACGGCATACGCGTCAACTGCGTCGCCCCCGGCACCATCTGGCCGGAACGGGGGCTCATTCGCGGCAGGCCCACGCTTCGCGGCCGACGCCACCCTCATCCACCATCTGCGCGTGCCCTGCACCCCACCCCACCACGTACTCGATCAGATCGCCGCCGTCCTCGACGACGCCTGCTGAGGCAGAGTGTGGCCCGGCTGGGGTACGGCTTCTCAGGCTGACGGAGGTTTCGGTCCCTTGGAAGTTCCGAGCCGGGGTCGCCCTGCGGGATGCCGCGGAGCGACAAGTCACCGAGTTTCGTGGGAGAGAAGAGTGCCGAGGGGGCCGAGGTCCAGGTTGAGGTCCTCGCGGCGCAGACCGTGCAGCTCACAGAGTTGCGTCATCCGCTCGTCGAGGAGCATCAAGGTGGTCCCCACGCTTTCTTCCTGTTCCTCCGTCAGCTCTCCGCTGTCGAAGCGGCGGACCGCCTGGCGTTCCATGAGCTGCCTGAGAAGCTCCACGACCGTCAGCACCAGCGAGGCCAGATCACGGCCCACGTTGTGCGGATCGATGTCCACGCGGGCGTCGTTCACAGGGGCCCGCTGTCGGCCCACGGTGCGGGAACGCGCTCGCTCACGGATGCCAGCAGGGCATGCAGTGAAAGCCGGACCAGTGGTACGTCCGCGATGGCGATCACGAGATCTCCGCTGATGACGACGCCCGTACCGAGCACCCTGTCGAGCAAGTCAACCAGTGGGACTCCGATGGGGGTCATGGCTTCCGGGCCCTGCCACGGAACGGGGCTACGATTGCCGTGCAAGATCTCCTCCATCCGTGAACGAGTAGGGGGCCCAGGGCCCCGATACGTCGATCTCGACGCCATCGAAGTCCGGGGATGTACGGAGCCGCCCGATCGTGGCCGCCAGCTCCGCGCTCCGGTCTTCGGCGATCAGACAGGCGAGGTTCATTACCTGGGTGCGGTCCTTGCCTGTGACCTCGGGCCCGTGCGGACGGCGCCGGACCGTGCCGACCGCCAGCCCCCGTACCGTGCTGTCCACCTGATCGGCGGCTGCCAGCGCGGCTTCCCGGTGCGACTCGCGCAGTTTCTGTCGGCTGCGGAGGCTCTTCATATACGCACGGCCCGAAGCCTGTTGTGGTCCGGGCAGGGCTTCCGCGGGCGCCATCCCGGGTGAGGTCGGCGCCGCGCCCCGTGCCAACGTGTCGGAGTGCGTCATGTAGACCTTGACGGCCCACTCTGCCCGCCCGGCGACCTGGTCCAGCACCTTGCCGAAGCGCTCCTGGTTTTCCCTGAGGGCGGCACCGGCCCGTTCGTCATCGAGATAGAGCGTGGCCAGCGGCAGCGGGACTGTGGGGCCACCCGCAGCCGCAGTGGTGACGACGTCATGGTGGATTCGCGCACAGTATTCAAGTTCGGCGGCATCCGCGAGCCGGTCACGCAGAGCCGCTTCGGAGAAGTCAGCCGTCGGCACGTCCTGCACCACCGCGCGCAGCCGGCCGACCGTCAGCAGTCGCACCGGCCCGCCTCCGGCATGCCCAGAGAGCACAGAGGCGAGATTCCCGGAGCGGTCAGCCAGACAGACCGCGAAGGCGTAGGTGATGGTGGAGGCGATGCTGTCGGTTGAGCAGGAGGAGGGATGGGGGGTCACGGTCATCGGCGAGGCCATTCCCTTCTGCTGCCGATCTGCTGGGGACTCCCGCGGTGCCGAGTGTCGCCGACCTCCTGCGGCTCGTCACCCTCCAGAGCCTCGATCCGGTCGCGCAGCCGCTGATTCTCCTCGGACAGGGCGTCGCGTGCGGCGCGCGAGGAGAGGGCTGGGTCGGTCTCCCACCAGTCGATGCCTGCCTTCTTCGCTGTCTCCACGGACGAGATGAACAGACGCAGACGAATGGTCAGCAGTTCGATGTCGAGGAGGTCGATCTTGATGTCACCGGCGATGACGATGCCTTTGTCCAGAACCCGTTCCAGGATCTCGGCCAGATTGGCTGTTGCGGGCGGGTTCGACCGGGGCTCCGAACCCCAACTGTTCAGTTCCGTCATGGTGCAACTCCAGGTACCGGCGACTTCCTGTCGAGAATGTCCAGCAACCGCTCCTCCTCGCGTTCGAACCGCGGGAGGTCGATCTCACCGTCGTCCAGGGCACGGTTCAGCTCGGCAAGCTGTGCGCGGATCACCGCCGGGTCGTAGAGTTCCGCCTCCGCCGCGTCGATGAGCCGGTCGGAGATCCAGACCACTCCGCGTACGGGTGCCAGGGGAAGGAGGAGGACACCGGAGAGCAGCCCCATGTCAGGCCCTGGCCGGTACAGGTTCCGGAACCACGAAGCTGTAGCAGGGCAGAGGTCCGTTGACCCGCAGGTCGAGACGGTCCGTGTGGACAGCGGCGAACCTCTCTGCGACACCGCGGAAACGTCCTTCCACACGGCGGGGCACGAGGAAGGACGCGTTCAGGACACATCCTTCCACTTCCGGCCCGGAGCACATGTCGTCGGCGATCCCTGCGAATTCGGCCGGCAACCGGGCCGCTGCCACCGCGGCCCTCCGCCGCAAGCCTGCCGCCACGGCCTCGCCGAGGCGAACGTTGGCTTCGTAACCAGGGTGACGGCGCGTCTCGTCGCGAATCCCCCGGACAACCGGGTCCTCACGGATCAGCGCTGCCAGGTTGTCCTGCACCGGCGTGATCTTGATGTTCATCTCGATGCGGGAGTCCAGCCGCTCCAGAACAGCGGCGTGCTCGCTCCCGCGGGCGGCAACGCCCGCCAGCACCGTGGCCTCGTCCGGTGCCACCATGCCGAAGCGCATCGGCAGCACGGGCCCGGTTTCGGCCAGCGCCATGAGCAGACCCTGATGCGCCATCAAGTCGCGTCGCCGGGCCCGGAGCCCCGGATACGCGGCGCTGACCACGACGGCGAGATCCTCGACCGGCAGCAGCCGCACCGGTGCCGGCGGCTCGCCCACACCCACGGCGCCTGGAGGAAGTCCGTGGGAGCTGCCCACGATGCCGTACACGTAGATGCCTGAAGCAGTCATGGGTCAGCGATCCTCTTTGTGACGGCGGGTTCGTTCGCTTGCGGTGCTCCTGGAGCTGGAGGACGTCTTGGACCTCCGGGGGCGTTCCTCCTCCTGCTCGTCCTCGTCGTCCCCGCCGACACCCACGGCCTTCTTGACCTTGTCGCCCACGGACTGCGCAGCCTTCTTCGCCCCGGCCTTGCCGACGCTCTTCGTCATGCCGCCGCCGAACAGTTCGGGCACCGTCCTGCTGCCTGCGTCGTTCTCCAGATCCAGCCGATTGCATGCTTCGGCGAACCGCAGGTAGGTATCGACACTGGCGACTACGATGCGTGCATCGATCTTCAGGATTTCGATGCCGACCAGCGACACCCGCACGAAGATGTCGATGACCATTCCGCGGTCGAGGATGAGTTCCAGGACGTCGTAAAGGCTGCCGGCGCGCGGAACGCGGACAACCTCCTCACTGTATGTACTCAAGGGATGACCATCTCTCGGGATTGGCTCCGGTGCCCGGCGCTCACGTGTCCGCCTGACCACGGCGATAGCGACGCACTCTGCGGTACTGCAGCAGTGAGCCGTCCTCATCGATGTCCACTTCGTACGTGGCGAGCAGGCTGGTGGTGTCAGGGATTCGCGGGAGCTCAAGCACATCGACGTCGACATGCCAACCGTCGTCGGTCCGCGAGACGGCGGAGACGCCTTCGGTCCTGTGTCTGATCAGCCTCGCCAGGCTCTGACACGCGCGTTCGGCCGCCTCCTCCGCTCCCTTCACGTGCTCCTTGCCCGCAGAGGTACGGGTGGTTCGAGAAGTCCGGGCACGCCCGGCTTGCTGCTCTGGCATGTTCGCCAGTCTGCTGACCCTCCGGCCGTGCCGCACGTGGTGAGCAGCCGAACGGGGTGCCACGGAATCCGCACGAATGGCGGCTTGCCAGAGCCCGGAGGACATTGGGAGGAGAGTGCGCACCGCGATGGCGGCCAGCGCTCGCCGCAGAACACAGCGCCTTGCCACTCGCAGACACATACCTTCTCTTTTCTGGAGGATCTCCGATGGCCAGCACCGACATCAGCGGCAACACCCCTCTCCGCTCAAGCGGCGACGGTGCGGGGCCCCGCGGCACGACCACCATCGCCGACAACGTCGTCGCCGCCATCGCAGGCATCGCGGCCCGGGAGACCGACGGGATTTACGCGCTGGGCGGCAGCACCTCGCGGACACTGGGATCAATGCGGGACAGGGTGTCGAAGTCGTCCGACCCGAGAAGGGGCGTCAAAGTCGAGGTCGGCGAGGTCCAAGCCGCAATCGACCTGGACGTCGTCGTGGAATACGGCGAACCCATCGGGGACGCCGCGAAGGAGATCCGAACCCGTGTGACGGATGCGGTGGAGACCATGACAGGTCTGGAAGTCGTTGAAATCAACATCAACGTGCTCGACGTCCACCTGATCGGATCGGACGACGAAGGCGACGACGAGGACAGCAGTGGTCGCCGGAGCGAGCGAGTCCTCTAGGCCACTCCCGTCGCCTGAAGAGCACGCAGTCCCATCTACCAGCATGTCGAGGCACTCATGGAAAACAGTAGGAAAGTCGCTCTCGCCACCGCAGTGGCGGCTGGCTACGTCCTGGGACGGACCAAGAAGGGGAAACTAGCCCTCGGTGTCGCCTCCCTCGTCATGGGACAGCAACTGCCCATGAATCCACGGGAGCTCGTCACCCTGGGCGTCCGCAAGCTGGCCGAGAATCCTGCGGTAGCAACCCTGGTGGAGCAGGCACGAGGTGAAGTACTGGATGCCGGGCGCACGGCGCTGTCGGCGACGGCGAACCGTCGCCTCGAAGCGGTCGCCGGTGCGCTCCAGCAGCGCACCGATGCCCTGCTCGCAGGACCGGACGAAGAGGGCAACGAGGAAGAGGACAACGAGGAAGAGGATTCCGAGGCAACCTCCGACCTGGAGGAGGGCGAGGAGGAAATCGAGGAGGAGCCGGAGGAAGACAACGAGCCGGAGGAGGACAACGAGCCGGAGGAGGACAACGAGCCGGAGGAGGACAACGAGGAGGAAGAGGAGGAAGAGGAGGAAGAGGAAGCACGTCCTCGCCGTCGTCCGGCGAAACGTCCGGCGGCAAAGAAGTCGCCCGCAAAAAAGGCCGCAGCCAAGAAGCCGCCGCCGAAGAAGGCTGCTGCCAAGAAGGCTGCTGCCAAGAAGGCCGCGAACCGTAACAGCCGGAAGAGGTAGCTCTCATGGCCAAGCAGCAGGACGACCCCAAGAGCGCGTCCGGCCTGGATCAGGTCAAGGAGCAGTTTTCCGCCTACGTCGGGGCCCAGGGGCAGCGACTCCTTGACTCCGTCGGCGACAAACTCACGGATCTCTCGGAGGGCCTCGGGGAAGGCGCCGACGGAGGCGGGGGCGGGGGGCTCCTGAATGTCGGAAAGCGAGTGCTCGGCGGCGACAGCCCGGTCAAGGCCTTCATGGGCGAGAAGGCCGGCGCGTTGAAGGACAAGGCCGTGGATGCGGTCAAGGGCGCCTTCGGCGGCGGGGGCGGGAAATCCGGCAGCGCCAAGGTGATCAACATCGTGGAGGTCATCGACGTCGGAAAACCTCTGCGCACGGTCTATGACCGCTGGACCGAGATAGAGGAATTCAACTCCTTCACCAAGGGCGTCACCAGTGTGTCCAAGTCGGATGAAATCGAAAGCGACTGGAAGCTGAAAGTGGCCTTCTCCAACCGCAGTTGGAAAGCCACGGTGCAGGAGCAGGTTCCCGACGACCGCATCGTCTGGTCATCCGAAGGCGCCAAGGGGACGACACACGGCGCCATCACGTTCCACGAACTGGCCTCGAACCTGACCCGGGTCGTCGCCGTCGTCGAGTACACCCCGTCCGGGTTCTTCGAGAAGACCGGCAACATCTGGCGTGCGCAAGGACGCAGACTGCGCCTGGATCTCAAGCACTTCCAGCGGTACGCCACGCTGACGGACGACGAAGACGTCGAAGGCTGGCGCGGCGAGATCCGTGACGGTGAGGTCGTCCGAAGCCACGAAGAAGGGCTCGAGGACGACGAACCGGAAGACGAAGGTCCCGACGAGGAGGACGAGGAACCTGAGGAAGAGGCCGACGAGGAGGACGAGGACGAGGAACCTGAGGAAGAGGCCGACGACGACTACGACGAGGACGCAGAAGACCCGGATGCGGAGGAGGAAGAGGCACGGTGAGCGACACCCGGCCGACTCACTGATCGAGGCGTCGTCACCGCGGCGGGGTCACGGGTCCGGACCCCGTCTCCCGGCCGCCTCCGACACGCTGATGTGACCCCACCCCCATGTTGACCGGCTTTCCATGCCTCCGAGTTACTACGGCGACCCCGGCAGGATCTGGCGTCACCTGCGGGCATTGTGCCCATGCCGCCACCCGGCTGGTCAGCCGTCCGGCGGCATCGGCGGTCTTGAGGTTGCGGACCATGCCTCAAGGCTGGTGATGCAACGTTGGCCCTTTCAGCGCCTTCTACCCCCTTGCCACCGCCCCCCGGTCTTGGTCGGCGTGTGTCTGGGGCAGGGGGCTGAGCTGGAGCCACGCCCCCAAGGTGGTCGCCCATCTCTTGACGGACGGTCGCTGCGCCGCCCTCAGCCGTGGCCTGGAGGCGACAGCCGCGAGCCTGGAGGCGTTCGCCCCCGGGGACGGAGCCGCCTGGCAGGGCCTGCGGGAGGTCTGGGAGGCACTGCGACCTGGCATTCTCGACGCCCTCTTCGCCCCGTTCCCTCCGATCCGCGCAGGAGCCCGGCTGGCGCTGCGGCTGCGTGCGGCGGGCGGGCTGCGACTTGCCAGGACGATGGTGCTGCCAGTACGGGCGGCTGGGCGAGGAGGAGTTCAGCGGCGAGGGCGGCAGGCTTCGGTCTGGCCGAGGCCGGCCGATCATCTTCACCGGTGCGACCCGCAATTCCCTCGTCGTCAGAAAGCCGCGCCCGAGCGGTGTGCAGCCCTCGTCGTCAGCCAGCCCTCCCGTGGGAGGTGCCCTCCTCGCCACTTTCGGCGACCAACTGGGGCGCGACCCACTCCTTGCCCAGCGGTGCGTGAGGTACTCACCAAGGCATGATCCTGTCGTTGCGGTCACCGCCCCGGGGCGACAGGCTGGTGTGGTGGCCGGGTACACGCCGCCGGGCAACCACGCATGGTTTCATGCGCCCACCGTGGTGAAAAGCCGCAGGGCTCGGTGCGGCCGCAGGGCGGGAATCCGGTACTGATGATTTTCTGACAACGTCAGTGTCCAAACTCCTTCGAGGAACACAGCCATGGCACCAAAGCGTCCGCATTCTCCTCCACCATGCCGGGCATGAATACCGGGTTCAGCATTCAGCTCATCGACGGTCTGCACATACCTGTGCGCTCCCTGACAACCCAGTCATCGGCGATTCGCGACAACGGTGAAATCAGCGTCGCTGGATATGCAACCGAACCGTGCTGAATCCAGGGTTCTGTACCAGGCATATCCGAATGAAGGAGCGGAGACCGCCACGTGCGGATGTCACGCCGTTCACGTGTGCGCGCCGTTCTTGCCGGCGACGGCTTCCGGTGCCGTGAGTACCCCGTCGTTGACAAAGTCCGTCCAGGGCTGCTTGGTGCGAGTCATCGACTGCATCACTTTTCCCGGAGCTGTGTTCATGCCGCAATACGGCGAGGACCGGCACCTGTTCGAGTTCTGACATCTGCTGGGGCCGGATGAACAGGCGCGGAGCCGAGTCGGGTACGCCACCACTGTGCCGGGCCAGAAGGCGAGTCCCCTGCCAGGCCACCGCCGAGGACGAGGGGCAGGCCGGTGACGGACAACAGCGACGCAGCGCCCCGCGCCCTCCCCGGAGCGGCCGCAGCGAACCCAGGCGACACCGGAGTCGGTGCACCCGTGTCCCATTCGGCAGCCGACGCCTACGTGGACGAGGCAGGAAGATTGAAAGGGCTGTGCATGCTTGACGGGCGGGCAGAGCAGGGTGGCACCGCCGGCCTTCTCGGCCGGCAGAACGTCCCGGGCACCGCTGCCGACGCCATCATGGCCGTCAACGGCGTTCTCGCGGAGCAGCTGGACGTCAGGTTGCGCGAGGCACACGATGTGGACGCCGTGTTCGCTCGTGAAGTCGCGAACCGGGTGGCTGCGTTCGTCCAGCGAGGCGGGAAGCGGCTACGGACTGCCTTCTTGTGGTGCGGGTGGCGGGCCGTCGGCGGGGACTGCGATCCGCGAACTCTGCTCCGGATCGGGGCAGCGCTCGAACTCTTGCAGGCGTGCGCGCTCATACACGACGACGTCATGGACGGGTCGCCGATGCGTCGAGGTGCTCCCGCCGTTCACGCCGACTTCGCTCGTATGCACTGCGTAGGCGGGATGAAGGGTGCGCCTGAGAAGTACTCGGCTGCGGCTGCCGTGCTCACGGGCGATCTGGCGCTGGCATGGGCCGACGACCTGTTCACCGACATCGTGCTCACTTCGCCGCAGGGACGGCAGCTGCACTGCGAGTGGCAGGCGATGCGCGGCGAGATGGTGGCCGGGCAGTACCTGGACATCCGTGCCCAGGCAACCGGCTCGTCCGCCGCGGACGAGGCGGTACGGATCGCGACTCTGAAAAGCGCTCTCTACACCGTGGAGCGACCGCTCGCCCTCGGTGCCTCGCTGGCAGGCGCCGGTGCCGGAACCCTCGATGCGCTGCGGTCAGCCGGCCGATGCGCGGGACTGGCCTTCCAGCTCAGCGACGATCTGTTGGGTGCGTTCGGAGATCCTGCGGTGACAGGCAAGCCGGCGGATGAGGATCTACGGGGGCGGAAGCTCACCTATCTCCTCGCGGTGGCCGTGCGGCTCGCTTCCGCGTCGGACGACGCGGAAGCGATCGGCGCGCTCCGGTCGGAGGACGTCCCACGCTCCGACGACAAGGTCGCACGGATGCGCGCAGCGCTGGAACGCACAGGCGCGCGCGCAGTCGTGGAGGCCGATATCGCCGGTCTGTGCGCGCTCAGCTTGCGGCACTTCGCAGCCACTGGAGCGGATCAGCACGCTCGGCAGGAGTTCGCCTCGCTGGTCGAACGGGCGGTCGTCGCACCGGCAGGGAACGAGGGAGCCAAGTGAAGACCGTGTCCGGGTCCACGGACCATGTCGTGGTGGTCGGTGCCGGCCTGTCCGGACTGGCCGCCACCCTGCATCTGCTCGGTGCCGGCCGTCAGGTGACCGTCGTCGAGCGGAGCGGCGGGCCGGGTGGCCGTGCCGGTCTGCTGCAGCTCGGTGGATACCGGCTCGATACCGGCCCGACCGTCCTGACGATGCCGCACCTGGCCGATGAGGCCTTTGCCGCCGTGGGTGACAGCCTCTACCGGCGGGTGGATCTCATCGATCTGCATCCGGCGTATCGGGCCCGCTTCGGCGACGGCACTCACGTGGACGTGTTTACGGACGGGGATGCCATGGAGGCCGAGGTGCGTCGCTTCGCCGGCCCTTTCGAGGCCGAGGGCTACCGTCGGCTGCGCATCTGGCTGCAGCGGCTGTACCGGGCTCAGATGCACCGGTTCATCGATACGAATTTCGACTCACCTCTGCAGCTCCTGCATCCGGACCTGGCCCGGCTGGCTGTCCTGGGCGGCTTCGGGCGGCTGGACCCGCAGATCGGCAGGTTCCTCTCGGACGAGCGACTGCGGAGGGTGTTCTCCTTCCAGGCGCTGTATGCGGGAGTGGCACCAGCCCGGGCACTCGCCGCCTACGCCGTTATCGCCTACATGGACACGGTGGCGGGCGTCCACTTCCCCAGGGGCGGAATGCACGCACTGCCCCGGGCCATGGCGGATGCGGCAGGCGACGCGGGAGGCCGGTTCCGCTGGTCGGCCGAGGTGGTCGGACTGGAACGCTCTGCCGGACGGGTGAGGGCCGTACACCTGGCATCGGGCGAACGGATCGCCTGCGACGCCGTGATCCTGACACCCGATCTACCCGTCGTGCATCGTCTTCTGGGGCGGGCTCCGCGACGTCCGGTACCTCTGCGCCACTCCCCCTCGGCGGTGATTCTCCACGCCGGTACCGACCGCACCTGGCCCGAGCTCGCGCATCACACGATCTCCTTCGGAGCCGCGTGGGAGCGCACCTTTGACGAACTGACGCGAACTGGACAGCTGATGAGCGATCCGTCGCTGCTGATCACCAGGCCGACCACACACGACCCGGGACTCGCGCCGGAGGGAAAACACCTGCACTACGTCCTGGCTCCGTGCCCGAACACCACAATCGGCCCGTCCGGCGACGCGTGGCACGACCTCGGACCGCGCTACCGCGACAGCCTGGTGGCGGAGCTGGAACGCCGAGGGCTGAACGGTTTCGACGCCTCCATCGACCGTGAGCTGCTGGTGACGCCAGTGGACTGGTCGGCCCAGGGCCTTGCGGCGGGCACGCCGTTCTCCGTGTCCCACACCTTCGCCCAGACCGGCCCCTTCCGGCCCCGCAATCTCGTGCGCGGTTGGGACAACGTCGTGCTCGCCGGGTGCGGAACAACCCCTGGGGTGGGGGTCCCGACAGTCCTGCTCAGCGGAAAGCTCGCTGCCGCCCGCATCACGGGCTTCCCTCGATCCGGCGCACGCAGGAGGGGCCGCACAGCAGCGGACCGTCGTCCTGTCCTCGAAGGGCAGCGCCGATGACGCGTCGTGAACTGGACGCCGCGGGCATCAGCGACCCCGCGATGCGAGCGGCCTACGCGGAGTGCCGCCGGCTCAACGCCCGCCATGGCAAGACCTATTTCCTGGCGACTCGTCTGCTGCCGGTCGAACGGCGCTGCGCTGTCCACGCCCTGTACGGATTTGCCCGCTGGGCCGATGACATCGTCGATGACATCAACCGGCGGGAGACTCCGGAGCAACGTGATCGGCTGCTGCGACGGTTGGAGAGCGATCTGGCACACGGGCTGCGCACCGGCTGCGGGACCGAGCCCGTGGTGCGGGCGGTGGCGGAGACCGCGAGACGGTACGGGATCGATCCGAGGCTGTTCGCCGACTTCCTGGTCTCCATGCGCAGTGATCTCAGCGTCACCGACTATGCGACGTACACGGACCTGCAGGCGTACATGCACGGTTCGGCTGCGGTGATCGGGCTGCAGATGCTGCCTGTGCTCGGGACGGTGGTCGCCCGCGAGGAGGCGGCACCACACGCGGCAGCCCTCGGCATGGCGTTTCAGCTCACCAACTTCCTGCGCGACGTGGGCGAGGATCTGGACCGGGGACGCGTCTACCTCCCGGCGGACCTGCTCGCGGCCCACGGGGTGGACCGGCCGATGCTGGAGTGGAGCCGCCGGACAGGCGGCCATGATCCGCGTATCCGCGCCGCCTTCATGGCTGCCGAGGAGATGACGCGGAACGTCTACCGGGAGGCTGAGCCGGGCATCGGAATGCTCGACCCCCGGGTGCGGCCGTGCATCCGCGTTGCTTGCACGCTGTACGGCGGCATCCTGGATGCGATCGCCGAAGCCGAGTACGCGGTGCTGCACCGCCGCTGCGTGGTGCCGCGCCGGCGCAGGGCGCGCACGGCTGCCGCCGGACTCGTGCGCATCCTGAGTGCCCGGATCCGCACCAGGGCGCCCGCCACGACGGCGTCCGCGCCCGCAGCGGTGCATCAAGAGGAGGGATACGGCCGATGAGGGACCGTCGGGGCGTGGGGCGTTGGGCGTCGCCGCTGCGGGTGCGTGGCGGGCCGGGCTGGTTCGAGCAGGAACCGACGTGGCGGGAGGCGAAGCCGTCCGTGATCTCGGACGCCCTCGCGCGGGCCGGCGCGAGACCTTCGGGGAACTGGTTCGTCGTCGGGGCATCCCGGAACATCGTCGGCGGCCGCCCGTACGGCAGGACCGTGAGTGGCGTGGAGGTCGTGCTGTGGCGCACCCGGACAGGAGACCTGCGGGCCGGCCCTGGCACGTGCCCGCACCTGGGGGCGCCGCTGCGTGAGGGCAAGGTGGTCTGCGGAACGCTTGTGTGTCATTGGCACGGGCTGGCGATCAAGAAGGAGTCGTTCGCCGGCTGGTCGCCCTTCCCCGTCCATGACGACGGGGTGCTGGTGTGGGTACGCCTGGACGAGGCCGGGGGTGAGGTGCCGCTGGAACATCCCGTGCTGCCCGCACGCCCCCCGGCCGCACTCGCGCTGGACTCGGTTTTCACCACGGTCGGGCGGTGCGAGCCGCAGGACGTGGTCGCGAACCGGCTCGATCCCTGGCACGGGTCCTGGCTCCATCCGTACTCGTTCGTCGACCTGCGGGTCGTGGACACCCCACGGGGTGGTGCCCAGGACGCGTTCGCCGTCGAGGTGTCCTTCCGCGTCGCGGGGCGCCTGGTGGTGCCCGTGCGAGCGGTGTTCACCGCGCCGGAGCCGCGTACGGTCGTCATGCACATCACGGAGGGCGAGGGGGCCACCTCCGTCGTGGAGGCGCACGCCACTCCCCTGACACCCCGGGGGCATCACAGTCCTCGGACCGTCGTGGTGGAGGCGGTCGTCGCGGCGTCCGACAGGCGAGGTTTCGTCCTGGCACGTACGGCCGCACCGGTACTGCGCCCGCTGCTGCGCCGGGCGTCCGCCCGACTGTGGCGTGACGACTTGGCCTACGCCGAGCGCCGCTGGTCCCTGCGCCGCAGCGGCCTGTTCCCCGGCTGATCCGGCTGATCCGGCTGTCAGGTGTGCCCGGCCAGGCCGGCAAGGGTTCGCAGGATCGGGGAGCGGCCTGTGCGTGGCACCGTCCACAGCACCTGCCCGCGCACCTCCCATCCCGCGAGCAGCGCGTTGGCCGCCAGAAATCCGGTGGTGGCGGCACGTTCCATCAGCGCGACCGGCAGATCGCAGCGGACCGCGTCGCCGGCCGTCATCACCCTCGGATGCGGAGTACGTACCGAGGGTCGGTGCGGGTAGCCGCCGACCGGGAACATCGGGCAGTCCCCCCGCCATTCGTGGCGGGCTTCGATGATCCGGGCGTTCGTGGTCTCCGGGTAGACCTCGCGCAGTTGAGCGATCAGCCGGTCCTGTACCTCTTCCGGTTCGGCTCCGTCGTCCACGGCGTAGGCGTGCAGTTCCACCACTGAGCCGCCCGTCCGCCGCGCCCACCGAGCCGCCTCCTGGTCGAAGCGCTCCAGCACGCTGACGTTGTCCAGGCCTCGGTAGCCGCTGGTGCCGAGAAATCCGGCACGCTCCATGCGTACGGGCTGGTCGAGCCAGAGCCGCGAAACGAGGAACGGCGGAGCGTTGCGCAGCCGGCCGACATCGTCGCGCCAGGTGGCACTTCCCAGCCCCGGGGATGCCTCCACGACGTGGCGCAGTCCGGCCACGTCGAGGGCGAGGACCACCGCCTGGTGACGCTCGGTCCCGGCATCGGTCTCCACCTCTACGTCACCGCCGACGACCGGCCGGACACTGTGAGCGGTTGTGCCTGTGCGCACGTCCACGCCGAGCCGATCCAGATATCCGCTCAGCGGGTCCCAGAGGGCCTGCGGGAACGGCTCGCGCGGTACGTCGAAGAGGAGGCCCTCGGAGGAGCCGAGAAAGTAGAGGTGAAACATCAGCAGCATCTCGGCCGCGGACAGTTCGCGCGGGTCTGCGAAGAAGCTGCGTGAGAAGACCTCGAACGCCAGGTGCTCGGCTGCCTCGGGGAAACGGATGGCCGCCAGGAAGTTCGCCGCACTGACCTTGTCGAACCGCGCGTACACCTCAGGTACCCGCACGTCGAGCAGTGGCAGCGCCGAGCGCGGGTCCATAGCGGTCAGGTCGCGCCACCCGAACGTGGGGCTGAGGGCGACGAAGCCGAGTGCGCTCCAGGGGGGTGTGCGGGGCACGTGGGCGAAGCTGTCGGTCAGGCCACTGCTGTGCCGCAGCGGGTAGTCGGGCAGGGGGGTGAGTACGGAGAGTTCGGGATCCACGCGGCGCAGCAGGCCGCGCAGGTTGTAGTACTGACGGAAGAAGGCATGGAATCCGCGGCTCATGGTTGCTTCAGAGCCGTCGGCGAGGCGGGTGCGCCAGCCGCTCACCCGGCCGCCGAGCACCGTCTCCCGCTCGTACAGGGTGACGCGGACACCCCGTTCGGCGAGCGCCGTCGCGGCTGCGAGACCGGCGATGCCGCCGCCGATCACCGCAGTACCGGGCGCCTCTCCGAAGAAGCGGGCACGCCCCGGAGCCGGCAGGATCACCTCGGCCTTCCGGTCCCTGCCACGTCGGGCCGCGGTGTGCCGTGAGCTCGTTCTCATCGGCCGGCCGCCTGCTCGGAACGCAAGCGGTTCTCGGCGAGGAACGTGTGAACCACACCGGTCTGCCATCCGGCGACCGGGAGGGTACGCACGGTGGTGAAGCCGGCCCGGCTGAGCCGGGACGCGAAAGCCGGCGCCCTGTCGAAGGCAAGGACGCTGCGCCACAGGTGGTGGTACAGGTCGCGGTCGCCGGTCAGCGTGCCCGCAGGCCTGATCACTCCTCGGCACAGGGCGTTCCACAGGGCGCTGTGGAACGCGGAGCCGCTGAGGCAGTACTCGTGCACGGCGAGGCGCCCGCCGGGCCGCAGGAGCGAGCGGACCGAGGAGAGCACGGCGTCCGGATCGGTGATGTTGCGAAACAGATAGGCGGCCAAGACCGCGTCATAAGGACCATCACCGTCGGGCGCCATGAACTCCTCGGCGGTTCGGTGCAAGAAGCGCACGTTGTCGGGCCAGCGTTTGGCGAGCGCGCGTTCGAGCATCCCGGCGGACGCGTCGATGCCTGTGATGCGCGCGTACGGGGCGGCCTTCAGCAGTGCGCGTGTGGATGAGCCAGTACCGCAGCCGAGGTCGAGTACGCGCAGTCCCGCACCGCCGTGCGGGAGGCCAAGCCGCCGTGCGGAGCGGTTCAGCTCGATGCGGTAGCCGGGGTTGACCGCCGTGAGCCGGTCGTACGAGGGGGCGGCCTGGTCGAACGCTGCGGTGAGTTCTTGGTCTCGCAGAAGCTTCATCAGCGGCTCTCTTCGGGCGGGGTGGGGGCGCGTCGTTCGAGGAAAGGGAGTTCTGCGGCGGTGCGGAGCATGGGTAGCACAGGGGTACGCAGACCGATGCTGAGCTCCTCCCAGGGAGTGCTCGCGCCGTCGAGGAAGCGCAGCAGCAGCTCTGTCGGGGTGCGGCGGAAAAGGTCGGTGAAGAAGCGAGGGCCGTCGATGCGGCCTGTGTCGAGTGCGCGCAGCACCACCGCGTCCATCGCCACTGCCCGGCGGGGGTGGGGACGCGGCACGGTCGTCGTGCCGTCGCGGAGCGCGGTGGCGATGGCACGGCTCTGGCGTTGCACGGCGGCGAACGTGTAGCCGGTCGCCGGCCGGGTGGCCCCTCCTGCGGCCCCGATGCGGAAAACGGACTGCCCGGTCCTGCGCGGGAAACGTGCGTCGGTCATGGGGATGACGCCCTGTTCGGCGCTCTCGACGCTGAGCGGTCCCAGGTGCAGCACATCGTTGGTGTAGTGCCGCAGGGCGGTCTCGTACGCGGTCGTCGACAGGGCGGCTGGGGAGAATTCGGTGTACTCGACCAGTGCCCGGTCCGGTGCCAGGGGCAGGACGTAGCCGAAGGCGAGCCCGTGGACAGGCTGCGGTACACGAAAGTCCATCAGGTCCGCCACTTCGGGGTCGAAGCACGGTGTGGCCGTGCGGACGAACCAACCGCGGAAGTGCTGGAGCAGCGTGGTCCGGGCGGGCGGCAGACGGCGCAGGGGGCGTGAGTCGAAGACGTGTCTGCCGCGCACGGTCAGCGCGTCCCCTTCGGCGGTGGTGCAGGAGACCTCGGCTCCGCCTCTCATGTCACGCACCTCGTGGACGGTGGCGCGCAGGACCCGTGCGTCGGTGTATCGGCCAAGCCGCGAGTGGACCAAGTCCTCGAACGGCGCGGATCGCAGCATCCGGTAGCGAAGTGACATGGGGTCGGAAGTGATGGTGGTGCCGTCCGGTGCCGTAATCCGCAGACGTGACCAGGAGGCGATGACCGCTTCGTCGAATTCGCCTGGCCTGTCGTCCCAGTAGCACCAGGTGCGTTCGGCAGGCCTCAGCGGGCCGTCGGGCGCTTCGATGAGCGTCACGGCCGTGGTGCCCGTGCTCGTGAGCCAGTGCGCCAGACACAGCCCGGCCGCCCCACCGCCCACGACGACTGCGTCGGCGCGCTCCCGCTCCTCGGCCGCGGAGCCCGTCATGGGACTCGTGGCCCGAGGAAGGTGATCCCCTGGGAGTCGGTACGTGCCCTTTCTGCGTCAGCCGCAAGGGCTTCGACCGCGGTGTGAACGGCCGCACCGGGGTCAACTGCCTGCGGCACGGGGGGTGGGTGGCCGGCAACGGCACGGTCGGCCAAGCCGGTGTCCAGGTGTCGCGCGGACCTGGAGGCGCTGTAGTCGGCCATCCCGGGCTGAGGACGTTCGGCCACCACACCGGTGATCGCGGCGATGGTGCCGCCTGTGCCGAGCGCGGCACGGAAGAACGCGGCAGGCGCGAGGGCGCTCACCGCCATCAGGTGCTCGGCGATGTCGTCGCCCACCGCGTCGGCCTTCCCGACAGCCACCGAGCCGAACGCCGTCAGGACGGCGTCCAGGCCGCCGTGCTCGCCCGCCGTAGCGTGCACGGCGCGGGCGCACGAGTCCGGGGCGTACGCGTCGAACAGGACCGTAGGGGCGCCGCCGGGTGCCGGGGCGCGCCTCGTGAGGCGCTCCTCGTTCCGTCCGTCCAGGACAAGGCGCACGCCGCGAGCGCCGGGTCCGGCTGCCAGCGCTGCACCGATGACTCCCGTGGCGCCGGCAACCGGAACCCGCGCGCCTTCGGCCTTCACGTCTCACTCCGTTCGCTCGGTTGTGGCTGCACCTGCGCTCGACCGGTCAGCCCGGGCGCGAAGGTGCGTGCGAGGGCGGGGAGGCCGGGTGCCGGGAGGACCACGCCCGGGCAGCGGGCCAGCGGCCTCCCCCGGGCGCCTGGTGGGATCGGCGATCCGCACTCGTCCCCGGGATGTCCGGGCAAGAAGCCCAGGGGGTGACCGGCCTCAGTCACGGACGATGCCTGCCTCACCACCGGGCAACCCGGGCATCAACCGTCCCCACACCGTTCACATCGGCTGCCTGTAAGCCGACCACGAAGAGGCCGCCGAAGCCAGGAGCCTCCCCGGGCATCGGCACAATAATGGCGAAACCACGGGCCTCACGGAACGAGCGTCTCCCGGTGCGCGAACGCGCTCATCGCCGATGAGGGCTTGAGGCGGAGAAGGAGACCCGTGCCTGGAGGCGCTCAGGCGCAGCACGGCATAGCGTTTCCGGTAACGAGGCCGGGGCCGACTGTGGAGATACGAACGCGGAACACCCGGGGCCGCCGTACACCATGAGGGCGACGACCGGCTGGAGTTCTACCGGCAGCTGTCCCTGGCGCTGGAGCTGACTGAGACAGCCGCCATCAGGTAGGGCGCCCCGGGGTGGCTGTGCTTCCGACGGAGACGGACAACTTTCAGGTATGCCTGGCGAAGGCACGGCTCAGTCGCCGGAGGGGTCATTGGACGTCAGCCACGCCTCGCAGAGCGGAACCCGTCAGGCATGTGGGGCCGGCGAGGCGCCTGCCGTGCAGGAGCCCCGGGCACTCGGGCCCGACCCCTCACGCACCGTCCTCAGGCGGCGACGGTGCAACCCTCTCCGCAGCGGTGGTGACCCGACCTGAAGCGGCGAGAAGTGCGAGAAGTGCGAGAAGTACCAGCAGGATGACGACGAGCAGCAAGATCGTCAGGACCGTCGGGTGGTTCCAGAGTGCGAAGACCAGGGCCACGATCAGCATCATGGCCAGGGTGACCCACTTGCGGTGGGCCTGGGCCCACGTGCCGACCCGGCCGGTGTGGACGTCATGGCCGAACGCCCACCGGGCCGTCGAGTCCGCGGCGCGCTCGGACGTTCCACGGATCGCGACCGGCAGCCGTCCGGGGCCGATCAGGTAGGCGCCCAGCGCGATGACGACACCCAGCACGATCGCCGTGCGCAGGCTGACGCGCAGGAAGTGCAGCAGGGTGTCGAAAACGGCTGCGGCGGATGCCTCCGACTGGACCTGGGGCGGGAGGTGGTCGAGGTAGAACCGGCGCGCGATGACCAGGGCGATGGCCACGACCAGGCAGGCGCAGGCGGCGCCGAGGGCCGTACGTGCCAGGGCCCGTCGGCGTCGATGGGCCAGGAACACGCCGGCCGCGCCGATCAGCACGACGATCACGGGAAGCCAGTTCCCGATCGTGTCCAGCAGATGGACGGCGTCGCGGATCTTCTCCAGCTTGTCGGACTGGAAGAGCACCATCTGCTTGTCGACGTCGGGGATCTTGGAAGCCGGGGACAGTCCGGCGGCCACGAGATCTTCCTTGACCTGGTCGACGGCTTCGCCGACGTCGAGGGTGACCGTCCCGCCGCTCACGTCCAGCGCGCCGCGCCCCTCGCCGGTGAGCGCCTTGACGACGGCGTCGTGGGCCTCCCTGTTGGCCATCGTCCAGATCCGCTCGAAGCGGTCGCTGTCCACGAAACGCGTGGCCACCTTCTCGACCGTGGCGTCGACCGCGTCCTCGAACTGTGGACCCAGCCCCTTCAGAGCCTGCGCGGCCTTCGGAGGCAGCCCTTGCGACTGCAGCCAGGCGGCGATGTCCGAGGTGACCTGACTGCCGTCCACCCGAACGTCGGCGGCTTGGGTGATGCGGTCGACCGCGGCGTCCTCGATCGCCGGATCCAAGGCCAGCGGCGAGACCGTCGCCACGTACCGGTCGGTGTCCAGCGCGATGTCGTGCACCCATACCGTGAGCAGGGCGACCGGCACCAGGATGCAGGTCAGGACGATGAGGACCGCGGAGGCGATGTTCCGCGAGATCCGTACAGCCGCCGACCCGTGTTTGTGGCTGTTCCCCGCCGAGGCGCCGGCCTGCCTCTGTGGGGCTGCATCGGGCGCGGACGGCTCGTCGGGGCTGTTCATGTGGGCTCCAGGGCTGCTGAGTGCGTGCTTTGCCTGTCTCCATCTCGGCAGCTCCACCGCGAGACGGCACGCCCGGGCGGACCGTACGGGCGAGTCATGGCTACGCCCGTGCTCGCACATATCTGCGTGGCCGACGTCGACCCGCCGTTCCACACGACGCTCTCCGGCGTGTCCCTGTCCGTAGCAGGGTTCGCCGCGCTGTAGAAGGGGCCCACGGGCGATCATCCGGAGGTCTGGAAGAATGAGCAGTGGTGCTTGGGCAGGCGCCGCAGTGGCCACGGTCACCGCCGCGTACGCGCTGGGCTCGCGTCGGCTGTCCACCACGCCGATCTCGTCGGCGATGGTGTTCGTCGGTGCCGGCATCGTCATCGGCCCCGCCGTGCTGGACATCATCGACCTGGCGCACGACGCCGCGCCGATCGTCGCCCTCCTCGAAATCGCCCTGTCGCTCGTGCTGTTCACCGATGCCATGACGGTCCGCAGACGAGACCTCCGGGCGGGCGGATTCCTCCCCGGCCGCCTTTTGGGCATCGGGCTTCTGCTGAGTATCGGGGCCGGCTGGCTGCTTGCCTGGCCTCTGTTGCCGGGGCTGACGATGTGGGAGCTCGGCCTTGTCGGTGCCATCCTCGCCCCGACCGACGCCGCCCTCGGAAAGACGGCGATCACTCACCCCCGGGTCCCGACGCTCGTACGGCACGGGCTGAATGTCGAGAGTGGTCTGAACGACGGTATGGTGCTGCCCTTCTTCCTCCTGTTCCTGGCAGCCATCCCGGGCACGCACTACGCGGAGGAGGGCGTGGTCGGCGTCTTCTGGCGGGCTCTGGTACTGAGCACCGCGCTGGGGCTGCTGGTCGGGTGGCTGGGCGGCAGGCTCCTGCAGTGGTCCAGGGCCGGGGGATGGATCACTCGGGCGTGGCGTCACCTGTACCTGCCCGCCGTGGCGGCCGGGGCGTACGAACTCGCCGTGGTGACGGACGGCAGCGGCTTCATCGCCGCGTGGGTCGCCGGCTTCGCCTGCGGGTTCGCCATGCGGCAGCACTCGACGGGAGCCGACAAGGAGCGCCCCGACAACACGGCCGAGTTCACCGAGAACCTCGGCGAACTCCTGGCGGCGATCAGTCTTCTCGCCTTCGGGGCGGTCCTGCTCGGCCCTGCCCTGGAGCACCTCAGCTGGCGTATCGTCCTGTACGCGGTGCTCAGCCTCACCGTGGTCAGGACGCTGCCTGTGGCTCTCTCCCTCGCCGGGAGCGGACTGCGGCTGCCCACCGTGGCGTACATCGGCTGGTTCGGGCCGCGCGGTCTGGCCTCCGTGGTCCTGGCGCTGCTCGTAGTGGAGGAACACGTCCCCGGGGTGGAACTGCTGGGGAACGTGGTCGCGATCACCGTCGGTCTCAGTGTCCTCCTGCACGGCGTCTCGGCCGTGTCCCTCGCCGAGCGGTACGGCCGCTGGCACGAGGAGACCGCGGCCGCCTCTCGTAACCTGCGCGAGGGCACCCCCGTAACCGAGACCCCCGCGCGGCGCAGACTCGGCCAAGTCGACCATCCGGAAGAGTGAGGGATGCCGACTGCGACGTCAGGTCGCCTTCCTGCGGCCTACGATCGGCATGCTCAGATGCCCCCTCCCTGTGAGGACCAAGATCCGGGCCACACACGGACCGGCTTCCTGCGGCTTGGCCGGATCGTGACCGTTTCCGCTGGTCAGAGGTCACGTGAGGCGTGTTCGTCTGCTCCGCCCGCCGCCGTTTCTCATGGACGCCCGCCTCACTGACCTGTGATTGCTAGAGGCCTGCACTCGTCCCGGGCTGCCCTGTCAGGGCGGTGAGGGGTTGCGACGGGTGGGCCTGGTCTCGGGGTACCAGGGTCCTCTGCACTGGCCTTCGCTGGTCCGATGCGAGTCCGAAGGCGCCGTCAGAGCCGACTGATGCGGGTGACCGGAGGGCAGCCAGGAGCACCGCGGCCGGTCGTCGGCCCCTGGCGGCTCGGCCTTGGACTTGCCTCAAGCCAGCAGCCTGGTCTTGGCGCGCTCGAACTCATCCTGGCGGATGTCGCCCTTGTCCTTCAGCAAGGAAAGCTGACTCAGCTCGTCCACCGAGCCGTTTCCGGCTGCCGCAGCCGTCCGGATGTACTGCCGGACGCCTTCCTCGCGCTCCTGTCACCACTTCCGCCCCTCATGCATACAGTCGTCCTGGCGCAGCCGCATGCGCAGTAGATATCAGTTCCCACGGTGCATTCGACCAGCAGGATCACGTTGGGGCACGACAGAACCACGACCGGAGGCTCGCTCACGTTGCCCGGTGGCGATGCGGCATTTTGCAGCTCACTTCAGACTTGGGGGTATGTGCGTTTCCAAAGGATGGGAGAAATTCCGTGAAGGACCTCACGTTCGAGCAGAAGACCTCGATGTCGCGTCTGGAGGCAGCTGACCAGCTCGGCGCGCTTGCAGCCGCTCTCCGGGAAGGAGGGGACGTCGAGTTGGAATTTGGTTCCGCGACGTTGAGCCTGCGGGTCCCCGACGAACTTCGCAGCGAGATGGAAGTCGAAATCGGCGATGGCAAGGTCGAACTGGAGATCGAGTTCAAATGGCCGGCTTCACCGCCCAGGACAGCGCAGTCACGGACTGTTGCAGGCGCAGAGGGGGCCACGAAAGGTGCAGGCGCGCCCGCCAAGTCAGTGCGCAGTAAAACAGGGAGCAAGGACAGGAGCGCGAAGCGGTCCGCCACGAAGCCGTCCTGAGTCCTGCGATGACCTCACGCCCACCGACGCCCCGCCCACCGGCCGTCCGGCACTACAAGTGACGGCGATGCCAGTGGTGGGCCGCCGGCAATTCCGGCTCGGACTCCTCCACAACTCGAAGCCGGGCCCACTCGCGCCGCTCCGCCTGCAGAGCGGACGCCTCGCACACGGCATCTCACGGAGCACCGGCCGCAGCAGACGTGAGCCGGGGCCGTTCCGCGGAACCGGATCGGAAGGGGCGGCAGCCATGCCTACCTCCGGAAGGAAGAGATCGGCCGCCGCCGCACTCGCCGTGCTCACGCTCGTCGTCACCACGGCCTGCGGCAGCCCGGATGGAGGGGAGACAAGTCCCACGACGCCGTCCGCACCACGCGCCGACGTCCTTGCCGTGAAGATCGACAACGTAGCCGCGGCCCGGCCGCCGACCGGACTCGAGAAGGCCGACATCGTCTACGTGGAGCAGGTGGAGGCAGGCCTCAGCCGCATACTCGCCGCCTACTCCTCCGAGGTGCCGTCCGCCATCGGCCCCGTACGCAGCGCTCGCGAGACGGATCTGGAGCTTCTCCGGCAGTTCGACGAGCCCACCCTCGCGTACTCGGGCGCCCAGTCCGCCCTCCGGCCGTCGATCGAAGCGGCCCCTCTCCACGCGCTGCCGCCGTCGAAGGCACCGCACGCCTATTTCCGCAGCGGGGACCGCGCCGCACCGCACAATCTGTACCTGCGCCCGGGAGACATCCCGCACGCCGCGACCGGGGTGAACGCGGCCGAGGACCTGGGGCTCCGCTTCGCTGCGCCACCCCCGGGCGGCACACCCACCGGCGGACGCACGGTCTCGTACCCGTCGGCACGGTTCACCTTCACCTGGTCCCCGGACGAAGACCAGTGGCTGGTGAGTATGGACGGCACCCCGGCCCGCACTGCCTCCGGTGACCGGCTCGCAGCGGCCACAGTGGTCCTGCAGGACGTGGACGTACAGGATTCACGCTTCCGTGACCGAGGGGGAAACACCTCGCCCTTCACCGCGACGGTGGGGACCGGCTCGGCGGCCGTCCTTCGTGACGGCAAGTCGTACGACGTGGCATGGGAGCGGAACACCGCCGAGTCGGCGACCGGCTTCACCACGGAGGACGGCGAGCCGATGACGTTCGCGACCGGCCAGGTCTGGATCGTGCTCGTCCCGAAGTGACGCGGGCCGCCGGGGTCCGCACGTGCGGACCCCGGCGGCCCCGATGACAGAAGCGGGCGCTCCCAGCAGGCGCGTCACAGTTCGGCAATTGTGCCACTCCATCACCAACGTGGCCTGATCGGGCGTGAGATCCGTGGCGGCAGTTTCTATTTCGACGCTCCGGTGCTGGGCACCCGGCAGCCTGCCGAAGCCGGGCAGCTGACCGTTGCAGCCGCCGGACCCGGCGGTCACCGCAACGCCGTGACCCCCGTCTTCGACGCGGTCGGCGCCCGGACCGTGTGGACCGGCGAGGACGGGGCCGCTGGCAGCGCCACCCCGCTGAAGCTCGTGGCAAAGAGCTGGGTCGTCGTCGCCACCAACGCGGTCGGCGAGGTCCTCGCCCCCTCCGAGGCCCTGGGCGTGGACCCGCAGAGCTTCTTCGACACCATCGCGGGCGCCGGCCTCGGCCTGCCGTACCTGCGTGCCAAGGCCGGCCTCGTCCTCGATGGCCGACTGCCCCCGGCCCAGTTCACCGTGACACCGCTGCCAAGGACGCCCGCCTCATCGTCGGGGCAGGACGCCGGCACGGCGTCCGGCTCGACGTCGCCGCCGCGAGCGCCGACCGCCTGGAGCGCGCCGCCGCGGCCGGGCACGCCGACGAGGATACGGCCGCCGCGTACTTCGCCGGCTTCGACGCACCGCCCGCGTCCTGAAGCCCTGACGGCGGCCTGACCCGCGTGTGTTCAGCGCCGGTCTTCACTGGGGGCCGGGGGACGTCCATAAGTCATCTCGTTTGGTGGCTACGTGTGGGGGACCCTTGACGAGTTGAGCCCTCTCGCGCAGGCGGTGCCAGTACTCAGGGTCGTCCGCTTCGCTGAGTACAGGTATGACCCGTCGAGGCGGGCGATGCAGCGGAGCAGAGTGCTTCGACGGCGCGCTTCGAGCTCGCCGCCGTTCTTGATCCAGGTAGAAAAACCCAGCCTGCTGTTTCCGAGTCCAACATCACCATGTCGAAGCCGGCCCCGACCGCTCGCCGCTGTTCTGACGCACGTGAATCCGTACGGCCGGTTCGAATTGGACATGAACAGCCGCCTGGACCTGGAGCTTGCGGCTGCGGTGACAGTGCCTGGCCCACGCAGTCCGCAGAGCGAGGCCCCAGCTACACGGTGACCCGAGCTACTGCCAGGTGGTCGTAGAGCCCGGGAAGATGCGGCGAAGGGCCGTCGGTAGGCAGCGGCCGTGGCAGCCGATGCCGGACAGTCCGGGCGAGGGTGTAGATCAGCTCGGAATCAAAGTGAGCATCGAAGTGGACAAGTCCCCCGAGAACTCATGAGGGCAGCTCCGCTCATCAGGGCTTCCTCCACCCAACGGAAGGGCCCGACCGGGGGCGTCGACGAGCCGGCCATGTTCCAGATCCCGGCGGACACCCGCCGACGTCCCTCTGGATCTCCTCCCAGACGATGGGTACGGCCGACGGGACGGGAACCGGGGTCAGGCGTCTGACGACTGCCCAGCCCGGGCAGTCGCCGCCCGCGGTGACTCTCAACAGCCCGGCCGTGCAACTCGGTTCCGCCGTCGGCACCGTCCTCACCGCAGCCCTCGCCCCGAGTTTGCTCCCCTACCGCACTGCCGCACTCGCCCCACCCCTGTGTCGCGACACCGCGAACGTCGCGGCGCCGGTTCCGCCACAGGGGCGCTCCGCGGCGTCTCGAAGCGGCGACAGCGTCACCGTCAGCGGCCCTCGCAGGTGGGCCCTCAGTCCGTGAGGAAGGATCCCTCGCGACAAGTGCGGCAGACGAAGATGTAGCCCAGCTGACCGCCGAGGTTCATCGCGGTCTCCCAGGTTATCCCCTCCTCCAGGTGGGCCGCGAACTCCATCGTGCCGGTGCAGGAGGGACACACGGGCAGTCGGTCGTCCTCAAGGTAGGAGGGGCTGCCACCGAGCGACCCGAGCACTTCGCGCTGCTTCCCGAACTGGTCTTCGGGTCCTCTCTTCCACCCCGAGCGTGCAAGGTCGTACGCGTCAGGCTCGGTCCCTTCGTCGTCGCAGGCCTCCTCGGGGTCGATCGTCACGACATGGGTGCGGATGGCCGAGGTGGCGGGCAGCAGCGTCACACCCGCCTCGGGCACGGCCACTGGAAGCAGGTCCTCCCGGGGAAACAGATAGACCCGGCTCGCGCTGGAGGTCGCCTCCCAGAAATCGCACGCCCCGGGGTCGTTCTGACACACGAACACCGACAGGACAGCGCCCTCGACGGGGAGATGGGCGAAGAACTGCAGCGGCCCTCCGCAGCCGCACACGGGCCAGGCGAATCCGGCCGGAGCCAGCGGCACGCCCCCGGTACGCGGGGCGTCGGAATCGGCCGGTGCGGGGCCGTCGTAGATCATCAGCGCTGTCTGCATGGCGAGAGGCTACTGGCTGCCTGTGACAGCCGGTGGGAGAGGGCGCCCGCGCGGGACATCGCGAACGAGGTTTCGCTGTCGGCGCTCCCCGGTCGCCGAGCAGCTGGGGCTTACCGACGTCCTCTTCCATGACGGTGATGACCACTACGTCCTCCACCCGCACTACGACGCCCCTCCGAGCACGGGACCCTGGAAGCGGCACGACTGTGCGCGCCCGACATCGAGGTGCTGCGGACCGCGATCCTGAGCGAGGCGCTGACACGACGGCTGAACACGATGTGGTCGGCCCCTACACGGGCCAGAAGTACACACTGGGACGCGTGGCGTCCTTTCGGGCCGAGGGCTACGGCACCGAGATGACCTACACCGCGCTGCACCCGGCACTGACCCGGCCGGTGTGATGGACCGCCATCGCCGGGCACTGAGCGGTTGTCCGGTGCTCGGGTGGCGGGCGGTGAGGTCCATCGCGGAGGCTCCGTCGTGGATGCGTAGTGCCACCTGGTCGCGGTGCTGGACGTCGAGGATGTGTCCGGTACCGCGTACGAGGCGGAACATCTCGGAGATGTGCACGGTGTAGCCCGGCCGCGCGTAGGTCAGCAGCTCGCCGACTTCGGCCGCTCCAGCGGATGGAGGCGGCTTGAGGTGCCGCCCTCGAAGACGACCGGCTCCTCGATGTCGGCTTCGTCCAGGACGAGGGTTCTGACGGTCGGTCGACTGCGCCCGCCGACCACGGAGCCAGGCCGATGGGGTAGCCGCAGCCGCGGAGCCTGGATCCCTCGCAAGATCGGTCCCGGGCCCGTCCGCGCCAACCGGAGGCACTGTCGCCCTCCACTACTCGGTGATACCGTATAGTGGTACTCGGTACTACGTAGTACTGCTAGGGCTGAGGAGGAGTCGCGATGGACGACCTGACGGAGATGCTGAAGGGCACGCTCGAAGGGTGCGTGCTCGAAATCATCGGCGGCGAGGAAACCTACGGGTACGCCATCACTCGTCAGCTGAACGGGCTCGGCTTCGCCGACGTCGTTGAGGGGACCGTCTACACCATCTTGCTGCGACTGGAGAGGAACAAGCTCGTCCAGGTGACGAAACGACCATCCGGGGTCGGTCCGCCGCGCAAGTTCTACTCCCTCAACGACGCCGGACGCGAGGAACTCGCGAAGTTCTGGGCGAAATGGCAGTACGTCTCATCACGCATCAACAAGCTCAGGGAGGGCGGGAGATGAACTTCTGGGAGAAGATCACAGGCAGCGATCTCACCAGGGAATGGAAGGCGTTCGAAACCCGGGCGGAGGTCCTGCCGGACGGCTACCGGGCGGCGTGGGGACAGATCATCGCCCACCTCTTCCCCTATGGGGACTTCACCGGCCGCAACCTGATGCCGATCCTCGACGCCGCCCTGGGACTGCTCGAAGTAGCAGCGGCCGACGGGCAGAGCGTCCACGAGGTGCTCGGCGACGACATTCCAGGCTTCTGCACCGCGCTGGCCGGTGGGGAGGGGGCTCGAACCTATCGCGACCGGTGGCGCGAGCAGTTGAACAGGAACGTCGCAAAGAAGCTGAGCCGGCTGGGAGGCTGACGTGAGCATCCAAGACATCATCGAGGGCAAGAAGCAGTGGCGGACGCACATGGCCCGGGTCAAGGTGCTCCCGCAGGACTACCAGATCGTCTACAAGGAGATGCAGAAGTACCTGTTCAAGGTCGGACCGATCGACCTGCCTGACGGGCCCCTGCTCTCCGGGATCGTCGACTTCTTCGAGGAGGGCGCCGCCACGGGCAAGGGGGTCCTGGAGCTCATCGGCACGGACATCGCCGCGTTCTGCGACGATCTGATCAAGGACTCACGCACCTACGCAGACGTCTATCAGGAGTCCATCAGCGGGGAATCCGGCACGGCCGAGAAGTAGCACCCGTCGCCTTACACCAGCCGACTTGGCCCGCACGCGCGGTTCGTTCGCCCTGGCACAGCGCGAATAGATGCGGGCCGACCGGCCACCAGATGCCGCCGCAGATCCTGCCCACCGAGGTGGTCGAGCAGGTCTCCGGCGGCGGGTCGCTCCACACCATTTCCCGAAAGGAAGTCGCCATGCCTTCATCTGTCATGCCCACATCCAGGCAGGATGACGGTCACCCGTCGCCGACCGCCGTATCCGTCGTCGGCCTCCGCAAGTCGTACGGGGACAAGCTCGTCCTCGACGGGATCGATCTGCGCATCCCGGCCGGGTCCGTGTTCGCGCTGCTCGGCCCGAACGGTGCCGGCAAGACCACCGCCGTCAAGATCCTGTCCACGCTCATCACCGCCGACGCCGGTGACCTGCACGTCGGCGGGCACAACCTTGCCGCCGACCCACAGGCCGTCCGTGCCGCAATTGGTGTCACCGGGCAGTTCTCCGCCGTTGACGGCCTGATCACCGGCGAGGAGAACATGCTCCTCATGGCGGACCTGCACCACCTGTCCAAGAGCGAGGGACGACGGGTCGCCGCCGAACTCCTGGAGCGCTTCGACCTGGCAGAGGCCGCGAAGAAGCCCGCCTCGACCTACTCCGGCGGTATGAAGCGCCGCCTCGACCTCGCGATGACGCTGGTCGGCAACCCGCGGATCATCTTCCTCGACGAGCCGACCACCGGCCTCGACCCCCGCTCCCGCCACAACATGTGGGGCATCATCCGCGAACTCGTCTCCGACGGCGTCACCGTCCTCCTCACCACCCAGTACCTGGAGGAGGCCGACGAACTCGCCGACCGCATCGCCGTGTTGAACGACGGCAAGATCGCCGCTGAGGGCACCGCCGAGGATCTCAAACGGCTCATCCCGGGCGGGCACATCCGACTCCGCTTCACCGACCCGGTCGCGTACCAGTCCGCCGCTGACGCCCTGCGCGAAATCACCCGGGACGACGAGGCACTGTCGCTGTCCATCCCCAGCGACGGCAGTCAGCGCGAACTGCGCTCCATTCTCGACCGGCTCGACTCCGTCGGCATCGAGGCCGACGAACTCACCGTCCATACCCCCGACCTCGACGACGTGTTCTTCGCCCTGACCGGCCCAGCCAACGTCCCCAACCAGCCCAAGGAGAACTCCCGATGAGCTCCCTCTCGCTCGCTGTACGCGACTCGAACACGATGCTGCGCCGCAACCTCCTGCACGCATGGCGCTACCCGTCCGGGACCCTGAACCTGCTTCTCACGCCGATCATGATGCTGCTGCTCTTCGTCTACATCTTCGGCGACGTGATGAGCGCCGGCATCGGTGGCGGCGGCGCGGACCGCTCCGACTACATCGCCTATATCGTCCCCGGCCTGCTGCTGATGACCGTCGGCAGCACCGTGATCGGGGCCGCGGTGTCCGTCTGCGTGGACATGACCCAGGGCCTCACCGCCCGCTTCCGCACGATGTCGATCTACCGGGGCTCTCTGCTCGTCGGGCATGTCGTCGGCGGCGTGCTGCAGTGCGTGATGAGCGTGGTCCTCGTCGGAGCCGTCGGCGTGGCCATCGGCTTCAGGTCCACGGACGCCACGGCACTGGAGTGGATCGCGGCGTTCGGGCTGATCACGCTGTTCGCCCTGGCACTCACCTGGATCGCGGTCGGCATGGGCGCGGCCAGTCCGAACCCCGAGGCGGCCGGCAATATGGCCATGCCGCTGATCCTCCTGCCGCTCATCTCCAGCGCCTTCATCCCTGCCGGTACGATGCCGGGCTGGTTCCAGCCGATCGCCGAGTACCAGCCCTTCACCCCCGCCATCGAAACCCTCCGCGGCCTCCTCCTCGGTACCGAAATCGGCAACAACGGCTGGATCGCAGTCGTCTGGTGCGTCGGCCTGATCGCGATCGGCTACCGCTGGTCGACGGCGCAGTTCAACCGCGACCCGAAGTAGTCGGGACGACCGCATTGGCCGCCTCCCGCACCTCATCTCGCCCCGTCCGCGTGCGGATCCGCACCCGTGTGCCCGGCCGGTGGCGGGGCCGATCGCCATGGCCCTTGGCGGGCCGGCTCTGGCCCGATCTCGGGGCACAGGCCGATGTGGATCAGTGCGCTTCTCGTCGCCGCCATCCTCACCCCGACCGACATCGGTTGGCGGGTGCGCGAGGGCGGCCCGGTGAAGTTGCGGGAGCCGCATCGAGCGTGTTCTGAACGCCTATGCCGCGACCGGCGCCCCGGGCCCGGAGACCTACCCTGCACGTCTACGACGGGAGTCAGCACCTGTGCCACCCGCAGATGCCCGGCCCGCCGCTGCCCAGGCTCTGACGGGCCGCAGGCTCCAGGCGCCCGGGCGGGAGCGCGTTGGCCCCGCCCGGGCGCCTGGCAGTTGGGCCGTGCTCCTACCAGGTCTGATCGCCGTGCCGGATCACTTCGCCGTCCCCCGGCGAGCCGAAGAGCGTCGAAAAGAGCGACGGCGGCGAATCGGCAGGAATGCTGCGCCCGTCGTCCCCCGAGAACCGATGAGCATGCAGGCGTCTCACCTGGCGGGTGTGAAGTCACGCGCCCCGATGAACTCGGGCCGGCGGACCGGAGCCGCGAAGGGCTCCTGCGCCGTGTTCTCCACGCTGTTGAACACGATGAAGACGTTGCTGCGCGGATACGGGGTGATGTTGTCCCCCGAGCCGTGCATCGCGTTGCAGTACGCTCTGCGACTTCGGCTCGATGACCGAGCGTTCGTCGGCACGGACCGCCGGATCGGCGATCAGGCGTTCCAGCTCCGCGTGGTAGCCGGCCGCCTCCTGCGGCGTGACGATCTGGTCGACGGTGAGGAAGCCGTTCCGGCCGAAGCCCTGGAGGTCCTTCGCGGAAACCGGTCCCGGCGCGCCCGGCGCGGACCAGATGACCGGGTCCTGGCGGGGAGTGGTCATCTCGGCGGCGCCGCGCGAGGGGTACAGGTCGGCGCGTGCATCGGTGGTCATGGTTCAGCCCTCCTCTGTCAGCAGCGGGTAGACACCGTTCTCGTCATGGTCCTCCTGTCCGGTGACGGGAGGGTTGAAGACACACACGCAGCGGAAGTCCGTCCTCGGCCGCAGCGTGTGGTGCTCGTGGCCGTTCAGCAGGTACATCGTTCCCGGGGAGATCCAGTGCTTCTCGCCGGTCTCGTCGTTGGTGAGCTCGGCCTCGCCCTCCGTGCACAGCACGGCCTCGATGTGGTTCGCGTACCACATGGACGTCTCCGTGCCCGCGTACAGCACGGTCTCGTGGAGGGAGAAGCCCACCTTCTCCCCGGCGAGCACGATGCGCTTGCTCTCCCAGGTCCCGGAGGCTGCCCTCACATGCCGGTCGGTGTTCTCGATGTCACTGAACGATCGGACGATCACGGTGAGAAGGTGCCCTCTGTCGGTGCCAGCGAATGTTCGGCGGTGCGCGACTGGCCGGCAGTCGGGGCCCCGAGCGGCCTTCCGGTGGCGAGCTCACTCAGTTTCGCCCACAGCCTTGGCGAGACGCGGCAGTAGCTCCGTACCTCGGACTCCAGGCTTTCGAAAACACTCCTAGCATGCGACCTGGTCATGACACGCTCCTAATTGCTGCGATTGTCCAGCCGGTGGGCCCCGAGCGACGGAACGGAACCTTGCGTCAGTGGTCCGATGCGATACACGAATTCGGACTCATGTGCGTCAGGGAAGAGCCATGCGGGGAAGAGCAATTCACGCTGCACTGTCGCTCCGTGACGCTCGGCGTAGGAGACGAAAAGCCGCAGCGACGCATCGCTTCGCGGACTGGTAGTCGTTTCCAGCCGCTGAAGTACGCCCCGGGACCCCAGACGGGCAGTCAGGTGGTCCAGCATGGCACCGGCCAGACCACGTCCAGGCCAGTCCTCCTCCACAGCGATCTGCCAGATGACCAGCGCGCCAGGCGCCTCAGGGCGGATATATCCCGTCACGAAGCCGATGACTGTGCCCGTTTCGCCACAGGCAACCGCAGAGGTCGCCGCCAAGTCACGAAACCACAACACATAGCAGTAGGAAGAATTTGCGTCCAGCACACGAGAATCGCGTGCGATGCGCCACGCAGAAGCACCATCCTCGACCGCGGGCTCTGCAATGCGCTCCAGATGACCCTTCGCCGTCACCATGGGTACACACCTCCGTCTCCCCGTATCGAACAAGGCGGAGAACTCCCGATAACTCCCCGCAGGCAACTGCTGTAGAACACGGACGTAAGCTGCGGATCGCGTAGCGAATTCAGGACCCTGCCTGCCGTGGTCTTCTGCACCAGCGGCACGACGGGTGTGCCGAAGGGTGCCGTGCTCAGCCACCTCAACCTGGTGATGAACGCGACGGCCAACACATTCGACGCCAACGATGTCCGTCCGGACGACGTGGCCCTGGGCGCGCTGCCGCTGTTCCACCTTTTCGGACAGACCGTCGGTACGAACTCCGCCCATCCGCACTTCGGCGCCCGGGCCGGCACCGTCGGCCACGCAATCCGGGGCGTGGAAGTGGAGATCGCCCGCCCCGAGTCGGCGCGGAGCGGATCGAGTGGATGCCCGACGGTGAGCTCGGCGAGATCGTGATCCGCGGCCGCAACGTCCTCTCCGGCTGCCCGGGCCGGCGCAAGGAGACCTCGGCTGCGTTCATCGACGGCTGGTTCCGTACCGGCGACCTGGGACGGAAGGACGCCGACGGCTTCATCAGCATCGTCGACCGGACCAAAGACGTCATCATCCGCGGCGGCTTCAACGTCTACCCGCACGAGGTCGAGGAAGTGTTGCTGCGCCACCCGGCCATCGCGGAGGCCGCCGTCATCGGCCTGCCCCACGCCACCCCCGGCGAGGAGAGCTACGGCGTCCTCATCGACAAGCACGGAGATGCATTTCGTCGCCGCACTCGACTCCGCACCTCGGATGCGCGATGTGCCCGGCCTCTCCGAGGGCGTCGTCATCGGAGCCGCCGACGGCTACGCGCGCATCGCCGACAAACCGGCTGCCACCCTGCTGCACCTGAGTCCCGTCCTGGCCGGGCCGGCCGCGGTGGGGCTGTGGCACAGTCCCGTACCACGGCGAGCCGGCCGCTGGCCCAGCATGTGGCGGCGATTCAGTGGGGTGTGCGTGGCGCTCGCAGGAAGCCGGCAGTCCTGACGCTCGGGCCCGGCTGGGCCGGACAGACCGTGCCCGGGTTCCCGCATCCGCCAGGGCTCGCGGAGGCGGTCAGGACAGTGGAGTCGGTGGTGCTCGGGTGATGCTGTGCTGTCTGTCGGGTATCTGATCGCAGTGGCGCCTGGCGGCACCGGACGGAACGTGCTCGGGTGGACTCGTGAGGATTCGGTCCTGTCGCCTCGCGCCCGACGAACGGGGAGCGACGCGTTCCGTGTCAAGGCGCGTCGGTGTGATCCAACAGGCTGAAGAGCGGGCCGGAGGACGAATCCCGGCTCTCGATGCACCGAAGCCAGCGTCAGAGGAAGAGAAGCATGACCACTCAACACCTTCAGGCTCCGGACACGGTCGTAGTCGGCGCGGGTCTGGCCGGCCTGGCTTGCGCCCTGGAACTGTGCCGTGCGGGTCAACGTGTGGCGCTGCTGGAGGCGTCCGACGCCGTGGGCGGCCGGATGCGCACGGATCGGCGCGACGGATTCCTGCTGGACCGTGGATTCCAGGTGTTCAACACCTCCTACCCTCAAGTGAAGCGACGCCTGGACTTGCGGAGTCTGCGGCTGAGGCCACTCACTCCGGGCATCATCGCGCACACGTCGACGGGGCCTGTGTGCCTCGCCGATCCGACCCGGCGGCCCGACAAGGCGGCAGCGCTGATGCCCGGTCGGGTTCTGTCCGCCCGGGACCTCGCCGCGATAGCGGCGCTAACCGTACGGGACGCCGTCCTGCCCGTCGGCTTCCTCAAACGACGTCCGGACAGTGCCACCGCCGCCACCCTGTCTCACGCCGGGCTGTCGGCCGAAGCAGTCACTGAGATCCTGCGGCCATTCCTGTCTGGCGTGTTCCTGGAGGACCGGCTGGAGACCTCCGCCCGCTTCTTCCATCTGGTCTGGCGGAGCATGGTGAGGGGAACACTCTGCCTGCCGGCCGACGGCATCGGCGCCGTACCCGCCCAGCTGGCCGGAGGTCTGCCCGAGGGAGTCCTCCGGCTGGAGACCCCGGTCACCGCGGTCACCCCCACGGGGGTACTCCTGGCGGACGGCCGAGAGCTGCCGGCCACGTCCATCGTGGTGGCGGCGGATGCCACGTCGGCGGCCCGTCTACTGCCGGGTCTGACCGTACCGAAGGGCCGAACGGTCACCACCTACTATCACGCGGCCCCGATCACACCTCTGGCTGAGCCGACGCTGGTTGTGGACAGCACCGGAGCGGTGCTGAACACCTGTGTTCTCACCGAGGTCTCTCCCACGTACGCTCCACCCGGCACCGCGCTGGTCTCCAGCTCCGTACTCGGCGCCGAGCGCTCCGGCGCGGACGGGATGGTGCTCCGGCGGCTCGCCGAGCTCTACGGCACCGACACGAGCGGCTGGCAGCAGGTCGCCGTGCACACCGTTGAGGGGGCACTACCCGCGATGGAGCCGCCCTGGCCGCTGAGCCGTACGACACGTTTCTCACCGGGCACGTACGTCTGCGGGGACCACCGGGCAACCGGTTCCGTGCAGGGCGCGATGGCGTCGGGCACCCGCGCCGCCCGGGAGGTACTGAGCGACCTGGCGCGCGGTTGACCCCGGTCGGACCCTGCCCCCGCATCCACCGGCGGCCAGTTCACGAAACAGTCAGTTGAGACACCAAGCCGCCGACCTGTCCCCTGCGATCGGGAGAGAAACATGAACCTCAACGATGGGCGCGTGCTGATGGCCGGCGCCACCGGCGTCCTCGGTGGTGCCCTCACCGCCGAACTGGCCGGCCGTCGAGCCCGCACGGCGCTCGCAGGCCGCGACCCGGCCCGCCCCCCTACCGAGGCCGTGCGAACGTGCCCAGGCGCTCACACCGTCCTGTTCGACGCGTAGGACCCGCGTCGGGCGCAGGCCTGGGAGGGCTGGACGCGCCTGTGACGGCCCTCGGCTCGGGGTGGCCTTCGGCGGCGGAGGTCAGTGACGAGGTCGGTGAGCATCTGATGGCGGTCAACGTCCTCGCGCCCGCCGCGTTCTTCCGCGCCGCGCTCGGCATCATGCGGCCCGGCTCGGTGATCGCCGCCGTCACCGGCGCGGTCGCGGAACGCCCACGGGCGGGGATGGCCGACTACAGCGCCTCCAAAGCCGCACTGAGCACATGGCCGGCACCGCGCGCCACGAAGTGCGCACCGTCGGCATCCGGGTGCTGGACGTCCGGCCCGGACACCTGGCCACCGGTTTCGCCGACCGGCCGGTCGCGGGCACGGCCCCACCGATGCCCGCGGGAGGAGACCCGCACCAACTCGTCGGTGCCGTCGCGGACGCGATGGAGGCGGACGCTGAGCTAGCTAGACGATTCCTCGCCGGCAGGCCGGTCAGGCCGTGCCCACCGGTACGGCCGCCCGTTCGGCGATCATTCGGAGGATCTCCTGCTGGTGCGCGACGAGGTAGAAGTGGCCGCCTCCGAAGACGCGGAACTCGAAGGCCTGTTCCGTGTGCCGCGACCAGGCCCGTGCCTCGTCGAGGGTGACCTTGGGGTCGTTGTCGCCCACGAGGCTCCACACCGGGCAGTGCAGCGGGGGGCCCGGCTCGTAGACATAGGTCTCAGCGGCGCGGTAGTCGGCGCGGATCGCCGGCAGGGCCATGCGGATCAGTTCAGGGTCGTCGAGGATGGCCGATTCCGTACCGCTCAGCAGCCTCATCTCCTCGACGATGCCGTCGTCGTCCCGCAGGTGAACGGTCTCCGTGCGCGGTGCGGCGGGGGCCCGGCGCGCGGAGGCGAACAGGGCGTGCGGCACGACGCCGTGGTCGCGCTCGAGGCGACGCGCGACCTCGAACCCGAGGGTCGCTCCCATGCTGTGCCCGAACAGGACCAACGGGCGGTCCGTCCACTCCAGGAGTACGGAGGTCACCTGGTCGGCCAGTTCGGCGATCGTGGCGACGCAGGGTTCGGCCCGCCGGTCCTGACGCCCCGGATACTGCACGGCGAGCACGTCCGTGTCGGCGGGCAGGCCCGCCGACACGGACCGGTAGAAACTCGCCGAGCCGCCCGCGTGTGGCAGGCACACCACCCTGACCGCCGCGTCCGGGCGGGGGTGGTAGCGGCGTATCCACAGGCGGTTGAGCTCGGCCGGCGTGGTCATGGGGTGCGGTTCCCTTCGTGGCGGCGGCGCGGACCGGGCGTGCCCCAGCAGTCTCACCGGCCGGGTGCGCGGGCCACACCCCTACCGCCCCCAGACCCGGGGGCGGCGGGCGGGACTCAGGCGTTGAGGTAGGCCAGGACCGCCAGGACGCGGCGGTTGCTGTCGCTCGACGGGGGGAGCATCAGTTTGGAGAAGATGTTCGAGATGTGCTTGGCCGCCGCGCCCTCGGAGACGGTCAGCCGTTGGGCGATGGCGGTGTTGGAGCATCCCTCCGCCATGAGTTCCAGCACTTCGCGTTCCCGGGCGGTCAGCGCGGACAGCGGCTCGTCGCGGGAGTGGGAGGTCATCAGCTGGGCCACGACGGTGGGGTCCATGGCCATGCCGCCGGCCGCGACCCGGCGGACGGCGTCGATGAACTGCCCGTCGTCGAGGACGCTGTCCTTCAGCAGATAGCCGATGCCGCCGGTGCCGTCGGCCAGCAGTTCGCGGGCGTACATCTGCTCGACGTGCTGGGACAGGACGAGGATCGGCAGACCGGGCTGCTCGCGGCGGGCGAGCAGGGCCGCCTCCAGGCCCTCGGTGGTGAACGTCGGTGGTAAGCGGACGTCCACCACGGCCACGTCGGGGCGGTGTTCCGCGATGGCCTGTCTCAGATCCGTGCCGTTGTCCACGGCGGCGACCACCTCGCAGTCGTAGGCCTCCAGCAGTTGGATGATTCCCTGCCTCAGGAGGAAGAGGTCTTCGGCGAGGACGACACGCACGGCAGCTCCATTTTCATGACGGTCGGACCGCCCGGGGGACTGTTGATCTCAAGGACGCCGTCAAAGGATGCCAGCCGCCGCCGGATGCCCTCCAGACCGCTCCCGGCCGACATCTCGGCGCCCCCTCGGCCGTCGTCGGTGACCTGCCCGTGCAGGGCGCCGTCCGCGTACCGGAGAGCCACCTCGACCTGTCGGGCATCGGCGTGCTTGAGCGCGTTGGTCAGCAGCTCCGATACCGAGAAGTAGACCGCGGACTCGACCGGATCGGGCAGTTTCCCGGGCAGGTCCGCCGTGACCGTGACGGGCAGCGGGCTGGCCAGGCCCAGAGCCCTCACGGCGTCGGCGAGTCCACGCTCGGCCAGCACCGGGGGGTGGATGCCCCGGACCAGGCCGCGCAGCTCACGCAGCGCCTGTACGGAGGAGCTGCGTGCGTCGTGCAGCAGGCGGCGGGCCTCTTCGGTGTTCCGGTCCAGCTGCCGGTCGGCGGCTCCGAGGGTAAGGCCGAGGCTGACCAGCCGGGCCTGGGCGCCGTCGTGCAGATCGCGTTCGATGCGGCGCAGTTCGGCGGCCTGGATGTCGAGCGCGCCGGAGCGCGTCTCCGCCAGGTGCCGCACCCGGGATGCCAGACGCCCGCGCTGGGTCGGGCCCAGCAGGAACAGGACGAAGTAGGCGTAGCCCTTCAGCACCCAGGGGCTGAGGTGGAGCCAGCCGGCGAACACGACGAGTGCCGCCATGGCCGCGGCGAGGGCGGCAGGCCAGCTGTCGACGGTGATGAACGTATACCAGCGGCCCACGCCGTCGGCGACGACGGACCGCCACAGCCCGAAGGCCAACGCCAGCCCCTCCCCCGCGTAGTACAGCATCGCGGCCGGAGCGCAGCCGAGCAGCAGGCCGACACCGCTGTTGAGGAGCAGCCACAGCAGGTCCCGCCAGGTCGCCGGGTCGGCCAGGATCCACTTGCAGCGGCGCACCCATCCGACGATGTCCCGTTCGATCTCCTCGGGTTCCGGCCGGTACGGCCGCTCCACCGGGACCCCGGAGCGGGCGGCGGCACGCCGGTTCAGGTCGCAGACCCAGCGCACCGCGGTGGTCAGGTGGGGCAGGGCGAGGAAGCCGATCCCGATGAGGCACAGGATGACGAAGTACGTGGTCGTGACGAACAGGACGACCGAGGCGAGTGCTCCGGCGGCGATCAGCGCGCCGACCATGGTGTCCTGGGCGGACCGGACCAGCCGCGCGCGCCCGCCCTCCCACCTGTGGGGAAGGGCGGGGGAAGGGCCGTCCCCGTACGGGGGTGCCGGGGACGGCCCGGTTCGGATACGGCTCACGCGGCCTTCACCGTGTCGACGGCGGGCGTGCGCATGCCGCGCCACGAGGGCAGGAGCGTGGCGCCGAAGACCAGCACCAGGGACCCGCCGACGATGGCGAGGTAGATGCCGGGGGACCCGGAGGGCAGATACGAGTCGGACTTCACCATGCTGTAGGGCACGATGGTGGTCGCGGCGGCGATCGTGCCGAGGACGGTGGCGATGATTCCGATGAGTACGCCCTCGACGGTCAGCATGCCGAGCACCTGACGGCGCGTCGCCCCCGTCAGCTGCTGGAGGCCGAACTCGGCGCGGCGCTTGCGCGTCACCGCCACGAGGGTGTTGACGACGGTGATGGCGGCGTATCCGACGATCATGGCCACGATCGTATAGTTCGCGGCGACCAGGATCTGCTGGATCTGGTTGTTCCGGCCGGCCAGTGAGTCGCCGTCGTCCAGCTCGGTACCCGGCACGCTCGCCGCCAGCCCGGCCAGTGTGTCGCGGACTCCGTCCGGGCCACCCGGTCCGGAGCGGACCAGGATCTGGAGCGGGAGCCCCTCGCTCGTGTGCGGAGCCAGAGTCGCCACGGGCAGGGTCACGTACTGCTGCTTGGGGTTGTCGGCGTAGAGAGCGACGACGGTGGGGCGTACGGCGGTGCCGTCGCCGAGGCGCAGCGGCAACCGGTCGCCGACCCCCACGCCGTATTCCTCGGCCTTCTTGTCGGAGAGCGCGACGGTGTCGCCGCGCAGACCGGACAGCGACCCGGCGACGGGCCGCAGATCGAGGCTCTGCCGCACACCGTCGGCGGACACGCCCCGCAGTTCGGCGTCGGCCGGCCCGTCGGGGGCGTCGACGAATCCGCGGCTGGTGACGAACTCCGAGGCCGCGGCCACGCCGGGGGTCGCCCGGACCCGGTCGACGACGCCGGGGGCGAATCCGCCCGTGGTGGAGTCGAGGACGTAGTCGGCCAGGACGTTCTGATCGTAGGAGCTCTGGGAGACGTGGTCCTCGGTCGCCTGCATGTAGAGGGTCCCGGTGGCGATGCCGATCAGCAGGACGATGGGCGCGACGGCCCCCGCCATACGGACGTTGGCCGTGGTGGCGTTGCGCAGGGCGAGCATCCCCGGGATGCCGGAGAAGGCGCGCACCGGGAGCTTCAGCAGGAAGACCATCGCCTTGGTGATCCCGGGGGCGAGCAGCGCCAGGCCGATGCAGAACAGCACGGAGGCGGGCCCCGCGGTACTGGCGAGCGTGGGGCCGTCCTCCATCACCGTGGCGGTGGCGACGGCGAGGCCGACGCCGTTGGCGAGGAAGAACAGGGCGATCAGCAGCCGCGGAACGCTGAACCAGCGGATGCCCACGGCGCTCTCGGCCAGGGCGGCGACCGGCTCGGTGCGGGCGGCGCGGCGGCCCGCGAAGCGGGTGGCCCCGGCTGCGGCGAGCACGGTGACGACGGCGCCGACGGCCATCGGCATCCAGCCGGCGTGATAGACGATCGCCGACGAGACGACGCCGCTGGAGGTGAGCACGCCGAAGAGTAGCCGGCCGAGCAGATATCCCGGATACAGGGCGAGCAGTAGTGAGCCCACCGAGAGCACCGCCGTCTCGGTGAGGATCATACGGCGCAGTTGCTGCGGGGTGGAGCCCACGGCCCTCAGAAGGGCCATCTCCCGGGTGCGCTGCTGGAGCGACAGCCCGAGGGTGGAGGCGACGCCGAACATCACGATCAGCACCACGGACGAGCCGAAGATCGCCGCCAGGATCACGACGGTGCGCTGGCTGGAGAGGGTGCCGGGCAGTTCCGCCAGGCCCCGCCGCTCGCCGGTGAGCACCTCGGCCCGGTCGCCGACGGCGGACCGCACCACGTCGGCGACCGCCGCCGTGTCCGCGCCCTTCTCCGGCAGTACGCCGATCGAGTCGATCCGGCCGCCGGCCAGGGTACGGGCCTGCTCATCGCTGAAGAACACCGCGGCGTCCGGGTTGTCGTCGCCGCGCTGGCCGGCGACACCGCTGACCGTGAACCGCCGGGTGTCGCCGTTGACGACGATCTGGACGGCCGAGCCCGGGCGTGCGCCGGCGCGCTCGGCGAGTCCGGAGTCGAGGACGACCTCGCCGCCGGCAACGGGGGATTCACCGGCGGCGAGGGTATAGGGGGTGAGCCGGGCACCGGCCCAGCCATGGCCGTACGAGGCGTCCTCACCGGTCAGCGCCTTGCCGTCCTTGAGGACGGTGGCAGGGAAGGACACGTCGCCGACGGCATCGCGGACGCCTTTGGTCCGGGCCACCTCATCGACCAGCGCGGGGTCGATACGGTGTCGTTCCGTCAGGGCGGCGCCCTCGTAGGACTGTTCGCCGGTCACCACGACCGGGGCGCCGTTCAGGCGCAGCGGGTCGGCGGCCATCCGGACGCCGGTCTCCATCAGGCCTCCGCAGCCGATGACGATCGCGGCGCCGAGGAACATCGCGAGGAAGGTCGCGACGAAGCTGGTCCGCCGGAACTTCAGGGTGCGCAGGGCGAGCCGCCACATCAGTACATCCCTCCGGACGTCATCGGTGCGGCCTGCCCGCGGTTCTCGTCCTCAAAGGCGCCGAGCCGTGTCATCCGTGCCGCGACAGCGTCGGCCGTCGGCCGGTGCAGTTCGCCGGCGAGGGCGCCGTCGGCGAGGAAGACCACGTGGTCGGCGTACGAGGCGGCCACCGGGTCGTGGGTGACCATGACCAGGGTCTGGCCGGCCGTGTCGACGGACTCGCGCAGCAGGGAGAGCACGGCCGCCGCGGTGCGGGTGTCCAGGGCGCCGGTGGGCTCGTCGGCGAAGACAACCGCGGGCCGGGTGACCAGGGCGCGCGCGATGGCGACGCGCTGCTGCTGGCCGCCGGACAACTCGGAGGGCAGGTGGCCGAGGCGGTCGGCGAGGCCCACGCGCTGCACGACGTTCTGGATCAGTTTCTTGTCGGGCCGCTTCCCGGCGAGTTGCAGCGGGAGGGTGATGTTCTGCATCACCGTCAGTGCGGGCAGCAGGTTGAACGACTGGAAGATGAAGCCGATCCGGTCGCGGCGGAGCACGGTCAGCTGGGTGTCGTCCAGGCCGGCGAGGTCGGTGCCGCCGACGGTGACGGTTCCGGAGGTGGGCCGGACCAGGCCTGCGGCGCAGTGCAGGAAGGTGCTCTTGCCGGAGCCGGAAGGTCCCATCACCGCCGTGAAGGTGGCGTTGGCGAAGCTCATGGAAAGTTCCCGGAGCGCGGCCACCTGACTGTCCGCTCGTCCGTAGATCTTGGACACGGTGTCCAGCCGTACCGCCTCCGACCGGCGGAGGTCATGTGATGTGTGCATCGGGCTCTCCAATGAAATGACGCGCTTCGAACGCGGTGTCTGCGGATCAGATTAGGAGGATCGGAACCGCCGCACATTGGCCTTATACCGCCGATTCGAGGTAGAGGTTTCTCTACCCCCGCACCGCATGTATGTGGAGTCGTGCGAAGGTTTTATGTCATGGCGCGTATTGCGTGCTGTTGCCGGTGTCGAGCCGGATGCGGGTGTCCCCGCACTGCGGATGAGCCGGGCCGGCCGGGCCCGGCTGCTGGAGGAATCCGTCACCGGTGGGCCCTGACATGGTATTGACGGGCCAGGAGGCACCCGGTCTGCTGCAGCGGGACGCCGTGGGAACCCCTGCCCGCCCGCGACGGACACAGGTCGGAAGAACTATGGTGCAGCGCATTTCTTCGCAAATATTACTGATGCTCTGTCAAGGTGGCAGGAATACCCGTAGGACAGTACATCTGTCGGCCCCCCTGTCCGAATCGTTTACCCCACCGTGGGGGGTGCGGTCACCGCCAGTGCCACAGTGTGGATGAACAGGTAACGTCGAAGCATCCGAAAAACCGTCGAGGGATGGGATTCTCTGTGTCCAGGACAGCCGGCCTCCCCACGGCCGAGAGGCATTACGGCACCGCACACGCAAGGCCGGTGCGGCATGGGGCGTGACCACGGGCTGATCGCCAGCGTGCAGCCCGACGGGTACCTGGAACTTTTCGTACCGCTCACCGGAAAACGCCACAGGTGCGGCCCTCGCGGCACGACGATGTGGCTGGCCCTGCAGCGCAGTGATTGGCAGATGGAAGTGGCCGCGGAGGAAATCGCCGTGCGATTGGGTGTGGATCCGGACGGTATTCGCTGCGATATCGAAGCATGGATGTCGCATTTCCGTGAGGCGGGTGAGTGACCGCCCCGCGGCGGGTTCGGTGGCTGTTGCCTGCGGCACGGCCGACGGTCGCCTTCCGGCGCTCTCCGTGTCAGGGCACCGCGATGCCGGACAGCCACTTCTCCACCGCTCCGGCGGTGGACTCGGCCCTGTCCTCCATGATCGTGAAGTGCGTGCCGGGCACCTCGGCGAGTTCGTGCGTGCCGTCCCAGACCGCCTGCCAGCCGTCGAGGCCGGGCGCGAAGGGCTCCTCCGGCCGGACGAACAGCACCGGAGCGGTCAGCGCGCCCGGCAGGCAGTGCGGGATCAGACCGCTGTAGCGGCTCATCGCGGCGAGGCGCGCGGTGCCGAAGCCGCCCACCGACGATTCCCGGTCGAGCATGCCGTTGAACATCTCGCGCCGGAGCTGTTCGGTGCCGTCGTCGGCGAGCAGATAGGTGTCCAGCAGGACCACGCCGGAAGCCGGCCGGCCGGCCTTCTCCATCGCCTCGGCCGCCGCGTGGGCGAACTGCCCGCCGGAGGAGTAGCCGAGGAGCACGTAGGGCCGTCCGTCCGCGCAGGCCCGCTGGATGCCCTCGACCACGACCTCCACGACCGCCTCGACGGAGCGCGGCAGCGGCTCCCCGGAAACGAAGCCGGGCACGTCCGGTACGAGGACGTCGCGTCGGCCGTGGAAGTGCCGGGCGAACCGCACGTACTGGTGGGCTCCGCCCAGCGCCATCGGGGAGGGCAGGCAAAACAGGCGGGGCCCCTCGTCTCCCGTGGACAGGCGCACGGGATCGCTCACGTCGCCGAACTCGGCCGCCGAGGAGAAGCCCGGCAGGATGTCCGCCGCGCTGTGCAGAAGCGTCATGGCTCGTTCCCAGGCGCCCCCGGCCGCCGCGCGCCGCACCAGCCCGCTGACCGATTCGATGTCGTCGTCCGCCGGCTCGGGGGCACCTCCCCCGGCGAGATGCTCGCGCAGGTGGCCGGCGAGCGCGACGGGTGTGCGGTGGTCGAAGACGGCCCCGGCCGCGACGGTGACGCCGAGGGCCTTGCCGAGGGCTCCGCGCAGTTCGGCCGCGGAGACCGAGTCCATGCCGATCTCCAGGAAGGCGTCGTCGGGTTCGACGGCCTCCGGCCCCTCGTGTCCGAGGATCGTGGCGGTCTGGGCGCGCACCAGGTCGGCCAGCAGGGCATCCTGCTCGGTCTCCGGAGCCGCCGCCAGCCGCTCCCGCAGACTCTGCGCGTCCGGGGCCGCGGCGGGCGCGGCGGGTCCGCCGGGATGCGCGGCGGCCGGCTGCGGGGTGGGCCTGTCCAAGGTGAGGGGAACATCGGCGTTCAGCCAGAACCGTTCGTGCCGGAACGCGTAGGTGGGCAGCTCGGCGCGGGCCGTACCGGGGAAGAGCGCCGCCCAGTCCAGGGGCAGGCCGTCGGCGTGCAGCCCGGCGAGCCCGGACAGCAGGACCGTCGGTTCGGCGCCGTGGCGCCTGCCGAGGGCCACGAAGGCCGCGTCGCCCTCGCCGACGCACTCCCGGCCGAGCCCGGTCAGGACGGCGTCGGGACCGACCTCGACGTAGCGGGTGACGCCTGACCCGGCGAGGGCGGCGACGGCGTCGGCGAAGCGGACGGTGCCGCGCACATGCCGTACCCAGTACCGCGGGTCGCACAGCTGGTCCCCGGTGGCGGGACGTCCGGTGAGCGCGGAGACCACGTCGACGCGGGGTTCGTGGAAGGTCAGCCGCTCGACGACCGCGTGGAAGTCGTCGAGCATGCCGTCCATCAACGGGGAGTGGAAGGCGTGCGAGACGCTGAGCCGCTTTGTCCTCTCGAACGTCGCGGCGGCGGAGAGGACCGCCTCGCGCTCCCCGGACAGGACGACCGCCCCAGGTGCGTTGACCGCCGCCAGGCCCACCCTTTCGTCCAGCAGCGGGCGGACCTCGTCCTCGCCCGCCTGCACGGCCACCATCGCGCCGCCCTCGGGGAGGGCCTGCATGAGCCGGCCGCGTGCGGCGACCAGGGTGCAGGCGTCGGCCAGGTCCAGCACTCCGGCGACGTGGGCGGCGGCGATCTCGCCGACGGAGTGCCCGGCCAGCACATCGGGCTGTACCCCCCAGGACTCCAGCAGCCGGAAAAGGGCCACCTCGTAGGCGAACAGGGCGGTCTGCGCGTACTGGGTGCGGTGCACCGCCTCGGTGTCGTCGCCGCTCAGCACGCCCACCAGGTCCAGGCCGAGGTGAGCGTCGATCGCGTCGAACGTCTCGGCGAACACCGGGTAACGGGCGCGCAGTTCAAGCCCCATGCCGGGACGCTGCGCTCCCTGCCCGGTGAACAGGAAGGCCGTGCGGCCACCGGTACGGGCCCGGCCGGTGACGGCGGCGGCCGACGGACGTCCGGTGGCGAGGGCGTCCAGGCCGGCCCGGAGCTGCTCGCGGTCCCCACCGACGACGACGGCGCGGTGGCCGAACGCCGCACGCCGGGTGCCCAGGGCCCTCGCGACAGCGGTCAACGGCAGGTCGGGACGGGCGTCGAGGAAGTCGCGCAGCTGCTCGGCCTGTGCGGGGATGGAGCGCGCGGAACGGGCGGAGAGGGGCAGTAGCACGGCCGGTGCGGGGGGTTCGGCCTCGGCACGGGGGGAGGTGTCCGAGGTGTCGTCGTCGGGGGCCTCCTCCAGGATCACATGCGCGTTGGTCCCGCTGATCCCGAACGACGACACCCCCGCACGACGCACCCGCTCACCCCGCACCCACGGACGCTCCTCCTCCAGCAACCGAACCCGCCCCACACCCCACTCCACCTTCCGCGACGGCACACCCACACCCAACGTCCGGGGCAACACACCCTCCCCCAACGCCAGCACCATCTTCATCACACCCGCCACACCCGCAGCCGCCTGCGTATGACCGATGTTCGACTTCACCGAACCCAACCACAACGGACGATCCCCCGGCCGATCCTGACCATACGTAGCCAGCAACGCCTGAGCCTCGATCGGATCACCCAACTCCGTCCCCGTACCATGCGCCTCCACCACATCCACATCAGCGGCCGACACCCCCGCCGACACCAACGCCTGCCGCAACACCCGCTGCTGCGACGGACCATTCGGCGCCGTCAGACCATTCGACGCACCATCCTGATTCACCGCACTACCCCGCACCACCGCCAACACCCGATGCCCCGACCGCCGAGCATCCGACAACCGCTCCAACACCAGCACACCGAGGCCTTCGGAGAACCCGGTGCCGTTCGCGTCGTCGGAGAAGGACCGGCACCGGCCGTCCGGGGAGAGAGCGCCCTGCCGGCTGAACTCGACGTAGGTGCCGGGTGAGGCCATGACCGTCACTCCGCCGGCCAGGGCGAGGGTGCACTCGCCCTGGCGCAGCGCCTGCGCGGCGAGGTGCAGTGTGACCAGCGACGAGGAGCAGGCCGTGTCGACGGTGAGGGCGGGCCCCTCCAGACCGAGTGTGTAGGCGACCCGGCCCGAGACGACGCTGCCGGAGCCGAAACTGCCGAAGTAGTCGTGGTACATGACACCCGCGAACACCCCGGTGGGGCTGCCGCGCAGCGACGTCGGGTCGATGCCGGCGTGCTCCAGCGCCTCCCAGGACCCTTCCAGCAGGAGCCGCTGCTGCGGGTCCATGACCAGTGCCTCGTGCGGGGAGATGCCGAAGAAGGCGGCGTCGAAGTCCCCGGCGTCGTAGAGGAATCCCCCCTCGCCCGTGGAGGAGCGGCCCGGGGTGCCGGGCACCGGGTCGTACAGGTCCGGGTCCCAGCCGCGGTCCTCGGGGAACGTGCCGATGCCGTCGCGGCCCTCGGCGACGAGACGCCACAGGTCCTCGGGCGAGCGGACTCCGCCCGGGTAGCGGCACGCCATGCCCACGATCGCGATCGGTTCCCGGGCCGCGGCGGTCTGAGTCCTGTTGCGCTCGCGCAGCCGCTCGATCTCCTTGAGCGAGGCGCGTAGCGCCTCGACCATCCTGGTGTCCGGCTTCTCGGACTCGGCCATGGTCTTCTTCCTTCTCACAGGGCGTCGTCGTCGCCGACGAGGTCGTCGAGCGCCAGGGTGATCAGGCTCTCGGCGTCCATCGCGTCGATCGCGGGGCGGCTGGGCGCTTCGTTCGCGGACTGCTCCCGCGCGGGCCGCAGCCCGGCGAGTTCGAGCAGGCTGTCCAGCAGTCCGGCTTCGCGGAGCCTGGCCACCGGGAGGGCGGCCAGGGCGGCGCGGACGGTGTCCTCCTCGCGCGGACCGTCGGCGGCTGCCGGCGTCAGCTCTGCGGCGAGGTGGTCGGTGAGGGCGGCCGGACTCGGGTGGTCGAAGACGAGTGTGGCGGACAGCCGCAGCCCGGTCGCCTCGTTGAGCCGGTTGCGGAACTCGACGGCGGTCAGTGAGTCGAAGCCGAGGTCCTTGAAGGGCAACTCGGCCTCGAACTCCTCGGTCCCGAGCACCTGCCGGGCCTCGTCCCGCACCAGTTCGAGCAGCAGCGCGGTCCGTTCCTCCGGTGTGCGGGCGGCCAGGTCCCGGCGGAGCGCCGCCGAGGCCACGGACGCGGTGGCACCTGTGCGTCGGGGCGCGCGCACCAGGCCGCGCAGCAGCGGGGCGATACGGTCGGCGTCCCGCGGGGCACCCAGGTCCAGGCGGGCCGGCAGCAGGACCGGCTCCTCGCGTCCCACCGCGGTGTCGAACAGCTCCAGACCCGCCGACGTGTCGAGGGGGAGCACTCCCCCGGATGCCATACGCCGCGTGTCGGTGTCCCTGAGACGGTCGGCCATGCCTCCGCCGCCCGCCCAGGCGCCCCAGGCGAGCGAGACGGCCGGCAGCCCCAGGGAGTGCCGGTGCGTGGCGAGGGCGTCGAGGAAGGCGTTGCCCGCGGCGTAGGCGGCCTGGCCCGGGCTGCCGAACAGTCCGGCCGCGGACGAGAACAGCACGAACGCGGTCAGCGGACGGTCCGTGGTGAGTTCGTGCAGATGCAAGGCGGCGTCCAGCTTGGGCCGCAGCACCGTGTCCAGTTGCCGGGGCGTGAGGGAGGTGAGGACTGCGTCGGCGAGGACACCGGCGGTGTGCACCACCGCGGTGACGGGGTGGTCGTCCAGGACGCGGGCGAGGGCGGCGCGGTCGGAGGCGTCGCAGGCGACGAGGGTGATCCGCGCGCCGAGGGCGGTCAGTTCCTCCCGCAGTTCCGCGGCGCCGGGGGCGTCGGCTCCGGCTCGGCTGAGCAGGACAAGCCGCGTGGCACCGTGTCGGGTGACCAGGTGGCGGGCCACCTCCCGGCCGAGAGCGCCGGTTCCGCCGGTGATCAGCACGGTGCCCGTCCAGTCGGCCGGGGCGTGCCCGTCCCGGCGCGGGGCGCGGATGAGCCGGGGGGCGGCCACCGTTCCCTTACGGAGCACCAGTTGGGGTTCGCCGGAGGCGACGGCGGAGGGCAGCAGGCGGCGGGATGCGTCGGTGTCGTCGAGGTCGGCGAGGACGACCCGGTCGGGGTGCTCGGACTGGGCCGAGCGGATCAGGCCCCACGCGGCGGCGGCACCGGGGTCGGTGACCGCAGCGGCATCGGGGCCGACGGCCCCCCGGGTGGTGACGACCAGGCCGGTGCCGGCGAACCGCTCGTCGGCCAGCCAGTCGCGGACCACGGCGAGCAGCCGCCGGGCCCCGGCCCGGATCTCCTCGGGGCCCCGTCCGCCGGGGTGCGGGACGACCAGGGTGTCGGGCGCCTGGGCGGCTGCCTCCGGCAGCCCGGTGACGGTCGTGACCTCGGCTACCTCCCCGGCGAGCGCGGCGGCCAGTTCGTCGTGGCCGGATCCGAGGACGGCCCACCGGCCGGCCTGGGGGGCGGTGGGCACGGTGACGGGCACCCAGTCCAGCGCGAACAGGTCCTCGTGCCCACCGGCGGCCGCCGCGGCGATCCGCGCGGGGTCGACCTCCCGCAACGTCAGCGACGCGACCCGGGCCACGGGCCGGCCGTCGGCGTCGGCGGCGTCGATGCGTACGGCGCCGGAGTCCAACGGCGCGATCCGCACGCGCAGGGCGGTCGCTCCCGTGGCGTGCAGTTCGACGCCGTTCCAGACGAACGGCAGCGCCATATGCTCCGGGGCTCCGGCGCGCAGTCCGATGGCGTGCAGCGCGGAGTCGAGCAGCGCCGGGTGCAGTCCGAACGCGACGCCGTCGGTGCCTACGGCGACCTCGGCGTACACCTCGTCGCCGAGGCGCCAGGCCGCGCGCAGGCCCTGGAAGCGGGGCCCGTACTCGGCGCCCAGCGCGGCGAGCCGTCCGTAGACGTCGTCCAGGTCGACGGGTTCGGCGCCGGGCGGCGGCCAGGACGTCAGGTCGTGGGCGGGTGCCGGGTCCGCGGGGCGCAGCGCACCGGTGGCGTGGGTGGTCCACGGGTCGTCGTCGGCCGTCGCGGCGTACACGGTGAAAGCCCGGACGCCGCCGGCGTCCGGTTCGCCGACGGTGCACTGGAGGCGGACGCTGCCGTGCGCGGGCAGCACCAGCGGTTCGGCGATGGTCAGTTCCTCCACCACGGGGCAGTCCAGTCCGGCACCGGCGGCGAGGGCCATCTCGACGAACGCCGTGCCCGGCAGGAGCGGCACACCGCCGACGGCGTGGTCGGCCAGCCACGGCTGGGCGGAGAGCGAGAGCCGGCCGGTGTGCAGGGCCGCGTCCGCGTCGGCACGTTCGACCGCAGCGCCCAGCAGCGGATGGCCGACGGCGGGCCCGGGCTGCCCCGGGTCGCCGGTCATCCAGTAACGGTCGCGCTGGAAGGCGTAGGTGGGCAGGTCCGAGCCGTCGCGGTGGGGCAGCAGGTCCGTCCAGTCGACGGTGACGCCGTGCACGTGCAGCGCGGCAAGCCCGGTGACCAGTGCCTCGGTCTCCTCACGGTCCTTGCGCTGGAGCGCGACGACGGCGGCCGTGTCCTCGGGCAGGCAGTCACCGGCGGCGGCGGTGAGCGCGCTGCCGGGGCCGACCTCGGCGAAGTGCCGGGCGCCCGCGTGGTGCAGGGCGGACACGGCGTCGGCGAAGCGGACCGCCTCGCGGGCGTGCCGCACCCAGTACTCCGGGGTGGACAGTTCGTCGGCGGCCGCGGGGGCGCCGGTGACGGTGGACACCAGCGGGATGCGCAGCGGCCCGTACGACAGCGACTCGGCGACCTCGCGGAACTCCTGGAGCATCGGTTCCATCAGGGCCGAGTGGAAGGCGTGGCTGACGGCCAGTTCCTTGCTCCGGCCGAAGCGGGCGGCGAGGGCGCGGGCCGGGCCGGCCGGGCCGGAGACCACCACGGACCCGGGTCCGTTGACGGCGGCGAGGCCGACCCCTTCCCCGAGCAGCGGCGTGACCTCGTCCTCCGCCGCGCGTACGGCGATCATGACGCCGCCGGTGGGGAGAGCCTGCATCAGTCGGCCCCGGGCGGCGACGAGCCGACAGGCGTCCTGGAGGCCGAGGACGCCCGCCACGTGGGCGGCGGCGAACTCGCCGACGGAGTGGCCCGCAAGGAGGTCGGGCCTGACGCCGAACGACTCCAGCAGCCGGAACAGGGCCACCTCGAAGGCGAACAGGGCGGGCTGGGTGTACTCGGTGCGCTCCAGCAGTTCGGCGGAGCCGAGTACGTCGCCGAGCGGCCGGTCCAGCAGCGGGTCCATGTGCGTGCGGACCTCGTCGAAGGCGGCGGCGAAAACGGGGAACGCCGCAGTGAGCCGGGCACCCATGCCGGGCAGTTGGGAGCCCTGGCCGGAGAAGAGCAGGGCCAGCTTGCCGTCGGTCGCCGGGCCGGCCGTGCCGACGGGAGGTGTGCGGCCCTCGGCCAGCGCCCGCAGCCCGGCGGTCAGGTCCTCGTCGGTGTGCCCGACGACGGCGGCTCGGTGGCCGAGTGCGGTACGGGCGTGGGCGAGGGCGCCGGCGATCCGGTGCGGGTCGGCGTCCGGGTGGCCGGTCAGGTGGTCCAGGAGCCGGCCGGCCTGGGCCCGCAGCGCCTGGGGCGTGTGGCCGGAGAGCAGCCACGGCACGACGCCCACCGCGGGCCCGGCGGGCGGCGCAGCGGGGGCGGACGGCGTGGCGGGCGGCGCCTCCACGATCACGTGGGCGTTGGTGCCGGAGATCCCGAAGGAGGAGATGCCCGCGCGGCGTGGCCGGCCCGGGTCCGGCCACGGCAGGGACTCGGTCAGCGGACGGACGTTGCCGCCCTCCCACTCCACGTGCCGGGAGGGCTGGTCGATGCCGAGGCTGGCCGGCAGGGTCTCGTGGTGGATCGCCTGGACCATCTTGATGACGCCGGCGACACCGGCGGCGGCCTGGGTGTGGCCCAGGTTGGACTTGACCGAGCCGAGCCACAGCGGGCGTTCCTCGGTGTGCTCCGCGCCGTAGGTGGCGATCAGGGCCTGGGCCTCGATGGGGTCGCCGAGGGTGGTGCCGGTGCCGTGGGCCTCGACCACGTCGACGTCGGCCGCGCCGACGCCCGCCGCCTCCAGGGCGCGGCGGATGACGCGTTGCTGGGCGGGGCCGTTGGGGGCGGTGATGCCGTTGGAGGCACCGTCCTGGTTGACGGCGGTGCCTCGGAGCACGGCGAGGATCGTCCGGCCGTTGCGGCGGGCGTCACTGAGCCGCTCCAGCAGCAGCACGCCGGCTCCCTCGCCGAACCCGGTGCCGTCTGCGGCGTCGGCGAAGGGGCGGCAGCGGCCGTCACCGGAGAGGCCGCGGTTCCGGCTGAACTCCACGAACGTGCCGGGGGTGGCCATGACGGTCACTCCCCCGGCGAGGGCCAGGGAGCACTCGCCCTGGCGCAGCGCCTGAGCGGCCAGGTGCAGGGCCACCAGCGAGGAGGAGCAGGCGGTGTCGACGGACAGGGTCGGCCCCTCCAGGCCCAGGGTGTAGGCGACCCGGCCGGAAACGACGCTGCCGGAGCCGAAGCTGCCGAAGTAGTCGTGATACATGACACCCGCGAAGACACCGGTGTCCGATCCGCGCAGGGTGGCCGGGTCGATGGAGGCCCGCTCCAGGGCTTCCCAGGAGGTCTCCAGCAGCAGCCGCTGCTGGGGGTCGGTGACGAGGGCTTCCTCCTCGTCCATGGCGAAGAAGGCCGGGTCGAAGTCGGCCGCTCCGTAAAGGAAGGCGCCGTGCCGGGTGTAGCTGGTGCCCGGCCGGTCCAGGGTCGGGTCGTGGAGGGTCTCGACGTCCCAGCCGCGGTCCGCGGGGAACTCCCCCACGGCGTCGCGGCCTTCGGCCACGAGGCGCCACAGTTCCTCCGGGGAGGAGATGTCGCCGGGGAAGCGGCAGCCCATGCCGACGATCGCGATGGGCTCGTCGGCGGCGGCCCGTGCCGGGGTGGCGGGCGCCGCCCGGTCGAGTGCGCCGGTCAGTTCGCCCAGAAGGTACCGGGCGAGTTCCGCCGGGGTCGGGTGGTCGAAGACCAGGGTGGCGGGCAGGCGCAGTCCGGTCGCGGCGGCGAGCCCGTTGCGCAGTTCGACCGCGGCCAGTGAGTCGAAGCCGAGTTCCCGGAAGGGCAGCGTGCGGCCGACGTCCTGGGCGGAGCGGTACCCGAGGATGGTGGCGACCCGGCTCTGCACGAGTTCGGTGAGGAACGGTTCGCGCTCCGGCTCCAGCAGCCCGGCGAGCTGGTCGCGCAGCGAGTCGGCGCTGCCTGCGGCCGCCTGACCGGCGGTGGCGCGGCGTACGGGTACCAGGCCGCGGAAGATCGGGGCGAGGGCATCCGCCTGGCCGCGCAGCGCCGCGGTGTCCAGTCTGACCGGGAGAACGACGGGTTCGGTGCCGCGCAGGGCGGCGTCGAACAGGGCGAGTCCTTCCTCGGTCGGCAGTGGGGCGACACCGCCGCGGGCGATGCGTGCCCGGTCGGATTCGTCGAGGGTTCCGGTCATGCCGCTCGCCTGGGCCCACAGGCCCCAGGCCAGGGAGTGCGCGGGCAGGCCGAGGGAGTGCCGGTGGGCGGCGAGGGCGTCGAGGTAGGCGTTGGCGGCGGCGTAGTTGCCCTGGCCCGGGGAGCCGAGGGTGGCGGCCGAGGAGGAGAAGAGCACGAACGCCGACAGGCCGAGGTCCGCGGTGAGTTCGTGCAGGTTCCAGGCGGCGTCGACCTTGGGCCGGAAGACCGTGTCGACACGTTCGGGGGTGAGGGAGGCGAGCACGCCGTCGGCGAGGACGCCGGCCGCGTGGATCACTGCGGTCAGCGGCCGGTCGGCGGGGATCCCGGCCAGCACCCCGGCGAGGGCCTCGCGGTCGGCTGCGTCGCAGGCGACGCCGGTGACCTCGGCGCCCAGCTCGGTCAGCTCGGTGATCAGGCCGTCGTCGGCGCCGCTCCTGCTGAGCAGTAGCAGGTTGCGCACGCCGAGGCGGCCGGCCAGATGGCGGGCGATGATCCCGCCGAGGGCGCCGGTCGCGCCGGTGAGCAGGACGGTGCCGGATCCCAGGCCGACTCCGGCACCGGTGCTGGCGTCCGGGGCGACGGCTTCGGCTGCGGCGTCGGTGCGCGTGTCCAGGACACGCGCCAGCCGCGGCACGTACCAGGCGCCGTCGCGCAGCGCGAGGTGCGGTTCGCCGCTCGCGACGGCCTCGGCGAGACGGTCCGGGCCGGGGTCCGTCCCGCTCTCGACCAGGACGATGCGGCCGGGGTTCTCGGACTGGGCCGAGCGGACCAGCCCTCCTACCGCGGCGCCGGCCGGATCGGGCCCGGTGAGGACGACGAGAGCGCTGTCGCCGCCCTGGTCGTCGGCGAGCCGGTCGCGCAGCTCGTCGAGGACGGTGGCTACGGCCTCGCGCGTCTCGGCGGCGCCGACGCCCGCAGGGGCGCGCAGCACCTCTCCGTCCTGCGAGGTGTGCGCGGTCTCCGCCGGGGCAGGTGCGGGGATCCAGTCGACGCGGTGCAGCGCGCCGGACCGGGAGGTCCTGGCTGCCGCGTCCACCAGGTCGGTGCGCAACGGGCGCAGGGTGAGGGAGTCGACCGTGGCGACGGCTGCGCCGGCCGGGTCGGCGAGGGTGAGGGCGACGGTGCCCTCGCCGGTGGCGCGGACCTTCACGCGCAGCGCGGTGGCCCCGCTTGCGTGCAGTCGCACCCCGGACCATGCGAACGGCAGCAGCGCCCGGTCGCCGGCGGCGTCGGTGAGGCCGACGGTGTGCAGGGCGGCGTCGAAGAGGGCCGGGTGCAGTCCGAAGCCGTCGACCGGCGCGTCGGTCGCCACCTCGGCGTACACGGCGTCCTGGGTGCGCCAGGCGGCGCGCAGGCCCTGGAACAGCGGCCCGTAGCCGAGTCCGAGGGCGGCGAGTTCGTCGTAGAGGCCGTCGAGAGGAATCGGTTCGGCATCGCGCGGCGGCCAGGACGTGAGGGGTTCCACGACGGCCGGGAGAGATCCGGTCGGAGCGAGCAGCCCGTCGGCGTGCCGGGTCCAGGGCAGTTCCTCGTCCGCGCTCTCGGGACGGGACCACAGGGTGAGCGGGCGGGTCGAGCCGTCGGGCGGGCCGACGACGGCCTGGAGCTGGACGGCTCCGTGGTCGGGCAGGACCAGTGGGGCGTGGAGGGTGAGTTCGACCAGGTCGCCGCAGCCGACCTGGTCGCCCGCGCGCAGGGCGAGTTCGAGGTGTCCGGTGCCGGGGAACAGCAGCCGGTCCCCGACCCGGTGGTCGTTCAGCCAGGGGTGCGTGCTCGCCGAGAGCCGGCCGGTGAGGACGGCCTCCTCGCTGCCTGCCCGTGCCATGGCGGCGCCGAGCAGGGAGTGGTCGGTGGCCGCGAGGCCGGCGGCCGTGACGTCGGCGCCGGTGGTGGTGCTGTCGAGCCAGTACCACTCGTGCTGGAAGGCGTACGCGGGCAGGGGGACCAGGCGGGTGCGGCGGCCTTCGGCGACCGCGGCCCAGTCGACGCCGGCGCCGTGGGTGAAAGCCTCGCCAAGGGCGACGAGCAGCCGGTCCCGTCCGCCTTCGTCGCGGCGCAGCGAGCCGACCGCGGCGACCGCGTCGTCCGTCTCCTGGATACCGACGGTCAGCACCGGGTGCGGGCTGGACTCCACGAACAGGGTGTGCCCGGCGGCGACGGCGCCGCGCACCGCCTGCTCGAACAGCACGGTACTGCGGAGGTTGGTGTACCAGTAGTCGGCACCGAGTTCGGCGGTGTCGATCGGGGCACCGGTGACGGTGGAGTAGAACGGCACGTCGGTGCTGCGCGGCTCGATGCCGGCCAGGTCCTCGGCGAGGCGTTCGCGCAGGGACTCCACGTGGGCGCTGTGGGAGGCGTAGTCCACGGGCAGCCGCTTTGCGCGGACCTTCTCGGCGCGCAGCCGGACGATGAATTCGTCGAGGGCGTCGGAGTCCCCGGAGACGACCGTGGAGGCGGTGCCGTTGACCGCGGCGACCGACAGCCGGCCGTCCCAGGCGGCGAGCCGGGCGCGGACCGTGTCGGCGCCCTCGCCCACGGACATCATGCCGCCGGAGCCGGACAACAGTTCGGCGATGGCCTGGGAGCGCAGGGCGACCACGCGCGCGCCGTCCTCCAGGGAGAGCGCCCCGACCGCGCAGGCGGCGGCGATCTCGCCCTGGGAGTGGCCGATGACCGCAGCCGGGGTGACGCCGTAACCGCTCCAGGTGCGCGCCAGGGACACCATCACCGCCCACAGCAGGGGCTGGACGACGTCGACCCGGTCGAGCCCGCCGCGCAGCTCGGTGGCGAAGTCCCAGTCGACGTAGGGTTCCAGGGCGGCGGCGCACTCGGCCATGCGGGCCGCGAACACAGGTGATGCGTCGAGGAGTTCCGTGGCCATGCCGGACCACTGCGAGCCCTGGCCGGGGAAGACGAAGACGGGCCGGGCCCGGCCGGTGGTGGTGCCCTCGGCGAGGTTACGGGCCGTACCGCCTTCGGCCAGCGCGGTGAGAGCCGCGCGCAGTTCGGCGGGGTCGCTGCCGGTGACGGCGGCACGGTGCGCGAAGTGGGCGCGGCCGGTGGCCAGCGACCAGCCGATCTCGTCGGGGCCGAGTTCGGGGTGCGCGTCGAGGTGGCCCAGCAGCGCGGCGGCCTGTCCGGCGAGCGCTGCGGGCGACTTCGCCGACAACAGCCACGGGACCGATGTCTCCGGGGTGACGCCGTCGTCCGGCGCCGCGTCGGACTCCGGGGCCGAGGGGACCTGTTCGAGGATGACGTGGGCGTTGGTACCGCTGATCCCGAAGGACGACACCCCGGCGCGGCGCGGTCGGCCTGTCTGGGGCCAGGACCGCTCCTCGGTCAGCAGGCGCACCTGCCCCGCCTCCCAGTCGACCTTGCCGGACGGCTCGTCGACGTGCAGGGTCCTGGGCAGGCTGCCGTGCCGCATCGCCATGACCATCTTGATCACACCGGCGACACCGGCCGCGGCCTGGGTGTGCCCGATGTTGGACTTGACCGACCCCAGCCACAGCGGCCGGTCCTCGGGCCGGTCCTGCCCGTAGGTGGCCAGCAGGGCCTGCGCCTCGATCGGGTCGCCGAGGGTCGTTCCGGTCCCGTGCGCCTCCACCACGTCGACGTCGGCGGTGGTGAGGCGGGCGTTCTCCAGGGCCTGGAGTATGACGCGTTCCTGGGACGGGCCGTTGGGCGCGGTCAGGCCGTTGGAGGCACCGTCCTGGTTGACGGCGGTGCCTCGGACGACCGCGAGGACCGGGTGGCCGTTGCGGCGGGCGTCCGAGAGACGCTCGACCACGAGGACGCCGACACCCTCACCCCACACGGTGCCGCCTGCGGCGTCGGCGAACGCGCGGGTGCGGGCGTCGGGGGCGAGGGCGCCCTGCCGGCTGAACTCGATGAAGGTCTCCGGCGTGGCCATGACGGCGACGCCGCCGACCAGCGCGAGTGAGGACTCACCCTGGCGCAGTGACTGCCCGGCCAGGTGCAGCGCCACCAGCGACGAGGAGCAGGCGGTGTCGACGGACAGCGAGGGGCCCTCCAGGCCGAGGGTGTAGGCGACCCGGCCGGAGATGATGCTGCCGGAGCCGAAGCTGCCGAAGTAGTCGTGGTACTGCACACCAGCGAACACGCCCGTCGGGCTGCCCTTGAGGGAGTGCGGGTCGATGCCGGCGTGCTCCAGTGCCTCCCAGGAGGCCTCAAGCAGCAGCCGCTGCTGCGGGTCGGTGACGAGCGCCTCCTTGGGGCTGATGCCGAAGAACGCGGCGTCGAACTCGCCCGCGTCGTAGAGGAACCCGCCCTCGCCGACGTAGGAGGTGTCGGGGCGCTGCCGCGTGGGGTCGACGACGCGGTCGACGTCCCAGCCGCGGTTGACGGGGAACGGGGCGATGGCGTCCGTCCCGTCGGCGACCAGCCGCCAGAGGTCCTGCGGCGTGCGTACGCCGCCCGGGTAGCGGCAGGCCATGCCGACGATCGCCAGCGGCTCGTCGGCGCGGACGCGCCCGGTGCGGCGGGCGCGGCGTACGGCGCCGCCGGCTCCGGCGACCAGGGTGCCAAGGTGGAGGGCGAGCGCCTCGGGCGAGGGGTGGTCGAAGACGAGGGTGGCGGGCAGCCGCTGCCCCGTCTCGGCGGACAGGGAGTTGCGCAGTTCGATCGCGGCGAGCGAGTCGAAGCCGAGTTCCTTGAAGGCCCGGTCGGTCTCCACGGCGTCCGGTCCGGCGTGTCCGAGGACGGCGGCCACATGGGCGCGGACGGTCTGCAGCAGCGCCTCCGCCCGCTCCGTCCCGCCGAGGGCGGCCATGCGCTCCGCGAAACCGGACCCGGTGCCCTCGGTGGCGGCCTCCCGGCGCGCCGGGCGCCCTGCCAGGGCACGCAGAACGGGGGCGAGTTCGCCCCCCTGGGCGCGCAGCGCGGACAGGTCGAGCCGTACGGGGGCCACCACGGGGCGGCCGGTGCGCAGTGCCCGGTCGAAGAGGGCGGTGCCCTCCTCGGCGGACAGGGGGATCACGCCGCCGCGGGACATGCGGGCGAGGTCGGCCTCGTCCAAGGCACCGGTCATGCCGCCGGTCGGGGCCCAGGGCCCCCAGGCCAGGGCGAGGGCGGGCGATCCGTTCGCGCTGCGGTGGGAGGCGAGCGCGTCGAGGCAGGCGTTGGCGGCGGCGTAGTTGCCCTGTCCGGGCGCGCCGACGGTGCCGGCGACGGAGGAGAACAGCACGAACGCGGAGAGGCCGTGATCCCGGGTCAGTTCGTGCAGGTGCAGGGCGCCGAGTGCCTTGGGGGCGAGGACGGCGTCGAGGCGCTCGGGCGTCAGGGAGGACACCACTCCGTCGTCGAGGACACCCGCGGCGTGCACGACCGCGGTGAGCGGACGGTCCTGTCCGATGCCGTCGAGGAGGGTGGCGAGGGCGTCGCGGTCGGCGACGTCGCAGGCGTGCGCGGTGGCGCTCGCGCCGAGCGCGGCGAGTTCGGCGACCAGTTCGTCGGCGTGGCCGCGGCGACTGACCAGGGCGAGGTGGCGTACGCCGTGGGCGGTGACCAGATGCCGGGCGAGTACGGGGCCGAGCCCGCCGGTGGCACCGGTCAGCAGCACGGTGCCCTCCGGGTCGAGGACCGGGGCCGCCGCGTCGTCGAGCGGCTCGGCGCGTACCAGCCGGCCCGCGCGGGCGGCGCCGGAGCGAACGGCGACCTGCGGTTCGCCGGAGGCGAGAACGGCGGGCAGCAGGGTGCCGGGGTCGGTGCCGGGTTCGAGGTCGAGCAGGACGCACCGGCCGGGGTTCTCCGACTGCGCGGAGCGCGCCAGTCCCCACACTGCGGCGCCGGCCAGGCCGGGCACGTCCTCACCGCCGGTGGAGACGGCGCCCCGGGTGACGACGGCCAGCGGCCGGGGGTCGTCGTCCTGGAGGGCGGCGAGGGCGGTGTGCAGCGCCGCGCGTACCGCCTCGGCATCGGAGCCGGACGGGATCTCCAGCAGGCGGTGGTCGGCAGCGGGGGCGTCGGTGTCGAGCGCCAGCGGCTGCCAGTCGAGGGCGAACAGGGCCGCGCCCGCGATGTCCTGCCCGGTCGTCAGCCGGGTCAGCGGACGGGAGGCCAGCGAGTCGACGGTGGCGACGGGGGCACCCGTGGCGTCGGCCAGGTCGACGGCGAAGGTGTGGTCGCCGGTGGGCGTCATGCGGGCCCGCAGGACCGAGGCGCCCACGGCGTGCAGGGTGACGCCGGCGAACATGAACGGCAGCCGGGCGGTGTCGTCTCCGGAGCCGTCGCCGAGCAGGGCCAGGGAGTGCAGGGCGGCGTCGAAGGCGGCGGGATGGAGGCCGAAGCGGGGGGCGTCCGCGGCAGGCCCCTCCGGAAGGCGCACCTCGGCGAGGACCGCGTCTCCGTCCCGCCAGGCGGCGGTCAGGGCGCGGAAGGCGGGCCCGTAGTCCAGGCCTGCGGCGGCGTGCCGCTCGTACAGGCCGGTGAGGTCGAGCTCCTCGGCGTCCTGCGGCGGCCAGACGTCCAGCCGGGCGCCGGGGGGCGCCGTGCCGTCGGTGAGCAGACCGGAGGCGTGCAGGTTCCAGGGTCCGTCGGCGGGGCTGCTCTCGGCGCGCGCGTAGATCTGGACCGTGCGGGCCCCGGCCGGGTCGGGGGTGCCTACGGCGACCTGGACACGGACGCCGTCGGCGGGCGGCAGCACCAGCGGTATCTCCAGGGCCAGTTCCTCCAGCCGGCCGCAGCCGACCTGGTCGCCTGCGCGGACCGCGAGTTCCACCATGGCGGTGCCGGGCACGACGACGGAGCCGCCGACGGCGTGGTCGGCGAGCCAGGGGTGGGTGCGCACGGACAGCCGGCCGGTCAGGACCGCGCCGTCGGAGCCGGCGAGCACGGTGGCGGCACCGAGCAACGGGTGGTCGGCGGAGTCCAGTCCGACGGAGCCGACGTCGCCGACCGGGGCGGCCGTCTCGGGCCAGAACCGCTCGCGCTGGAAGGCCGTGGTGGGCAGGTCGACGGTGCGGGCCCCGGTGAACAGCGCCTCCCAGCGCGGTCCGGCGCCGCCGGCGTGCAGCTGGGCCAGGGCGGTGAGCAGGGTCTCGGTCTCGTCCCGTCCGCGACGGGTGGCGGCGGCCAGGACGGCGCCGCCGCCGGCGGTCTCGTCCTCCGTGGCGGCCAGGCACTCGCGGGCCATGGCGGTCAGCACCGCGTCGGGGCCGATCTCCAGGAACCGGGTCACGCCCTCGGCGGCGAGGGCGCGGATCCCGTCGTGGAAGCGGACGGCCTCGCGCGCGTGCCGGACCCAGTACTCGGGGGTGCTGATCTCCTGAGTGGCGAGCCGGCCCGTGACGCCGGACACCAGGGGCACGGTCGCCCGCCGGAAGGTCAGAGACGACACCACGGACCGGAACTCGGCCAGCATCGGTTCCATCAGCGGCGAGTGGAAGGCGTGCGACACCGTCAGCCGGCGGCTCTTCTCGAAGTGCGCGGCGACCGCGTCGGCCTCGGCGGCGTCGCCGGAGATCACGACGGAGTCCGGCCCGTTGACGGCGGCGACGCCGACCCCAGCGGTGAGCAGGGGGCGGACGGCCTCCTCGGAGGCGCGCAGGGCGATCATGGCCCCACCCTCGGGGAGGGCCTGCATGAGCCGACCGCGCGCGGCCACCAGCGTGGTGGCGTCCGCCAGGTCCAGTACGCCCGCGACGTGGGCGGCGGCGATCTCGCCGATGGAGTGGCCCGCGAGGTAGTCGGGTGCGAGGCCCCAGGACTCCACCAGCCGGTACAGCGCCACCTCGAAGGCGAACAGCGCGGTCTGGGTACGGCCGGTACGGTTCAGCGGCTCGGGATCGTCGCCGAGGACCAGCTCCCGCAGGCCGCCGTCGCCGGACAGCTCGCAGATCTCGTCGAAGGACCGGGCGAAGACCGGGAAGTTGGCGCGCAGTTCGCGGCCCATGCCGGGGCGCTGGGAGCCCTGGCCGGTGAACAGGAAGGCGGTCTGGCCCTTGCGGACGCGGCCGAGCGCGGTGGCCTGGCCGCCCTCGGCGACCCGGGTCACGGCGTCGAGCAGTGTGTCCCGGTCGGCGCCGAGGACCACGGCCCGGTACGGGTGGGCGGTGCGGGTGACGGCCAGCGAGTGCGCCACGTCCACGGGATCGGCGTCGGTCACGGCCGCGGCCAGGCGGGCGGCCTGCTCGCGCAGAGCCCGCTCGCTGCGGCCGGAGAGCACCCACGGCACCAGCGCCGGCGCGGTGCGCGGCGCGGGTTCCTCCGCGGGTTCGTCCGCGGGCGCCTCTTCCAGGATGGTGTGGGCGTTGGTTCCGCTGGCGCCGAAGGAGGAGACCGCGGCCCGACGCGGGCGCCCGGGATCCGTCCAGGGGCGGTTGGCGGTGAGCAGGCGGACGTTGCCCTGGCTCCAGTCGACCTTGACGGACGGCTCCTCGGCGTGCAGGCTCCGCGGCAGCACGCCGTGCCGCATCGCCATGACGACCTTGATGATGCCGGCGACACCCGCGGCGGCCTGGGTGTGGCCGATGTTGGACTTCACCGATCCCAGCCACAGCGGTGCGTCCTGCGGCCGGTCCTGCCCGTAGGTGGCGAGCAGGGCCTGCGCCTCGATGGGGTCACCGAGCGTGGTGCCGGTGCCGTGCGCCTCCAGCAGGTCGACATCGGCCGCGGTGAGTTGCGCGCCCGCCAGCGCGGCGCGCACGACCCGCTGCTGGGACGGGCCGTTGGGGGCGGTCAGGCCGTTGGAGGCGCCGTCCTGGTTGACGGCCGAGCCCCGGATGACGGCGAGGACCTCGTGGCCGTTGCGGCGGGCGTCGCTCAGCCGCTCCAGCAGCAGCATGCCCACGCCCTCGCCCCAGCCCGTGCCGTCGGCCGAGTCCGCGAAGGACTTGCACCGGCCGTCAGGGGCGAGACCCCTCTGGCGGGAGAAGGCGACGAACGAGTTGGGGGTGGACATGACCGTGGCGCCGCCCGCCAGGGCGAGGGTGCACTCCTTGCCGCGCAGGGCCTGGACGGCGAGGTGCACCGCCACGAGCGCCGACGAGCAGGCGGTGTCGATGGTGACGGCCGGGCCCTCCAGCCCGAGGGCGTAGGAGATCCGGCCGGAGATCACGGCTGCCAGGGCGCCGGTGCCGAGCGCCGCCTCGGAGTCCTGCGGCATCCGGGCCAGCAGGTCCCGGTAGTCCTGGCCGTTGGTGCCGGCGAACACCCCGACCCGGGCGCCGTGCACCGAGTCGGGGGCGATACGGGCGCGTTCCAGCGCCTCCCACGACACCTCCAGCAGCAAGCGCTGCTGGGGGTCCATCGCGACGGCCTCCCGCGGGCTTATGCCGAAGAAGTCCGGCTCGAACCCTGCGGCGTCGCGCAGGAAGCCGCCGCGCGTGGAGTACGTCTTCCCCGCGGCGTCCGGGTCCGGGTCGTACAGCGCGTCGACGTCCCAGCCGCGGTCACCGGGGAAGTCCTCGATGGCGTCGGTGCCCTCGTGGACCAGCCGCCAGAACTCCTCGGGGGTGGTGACCCCGCCGGGGAAGCGGCAGCTCATTCCGACGATGGCGATGGGTTCCCGGTCCTGGGTCTCCACCTCGCGCAGCCGCTGGCGAGTCTGGTGCAGATCGGCGGAGACCCGCTTGAGGTAGGAGAGCAGCTTTTCGTCGTTGGTCATCGGGTGTCGCCACTCCTGTGCGAAGAGGTGGGCCGCGGGCAGGCCGGGGTGTCGTGGGAGTGCGGGGTCACGCCGAGCCGAGTTCGTTGTCGATGAACGCGAAGACGTCGTCGGCGGAGGCCTCTTCCAGGCGGCCGGTGACGGCTGCCGCATCCTGGCCGAGGGTTTTGTCCAGGTCGTTGAGCAGGGTCTGCAGGCGGGTGGTGACCCTGCTCCGTTCCAGGTCCTCGGCGGTGAGGTCGCCGAGCCGGGCGGCGACCCGTTCGAATTCGGCGACCACGGCGTCCACGGAGGTGTCCGCGCCGACGAGTTCGGTGCCCAGGTACTTGGCGAGGGCGGCGGGGGTGGCGTAGTCGAAGATGAGTGTGGCCGGCAGCGGCACCCCGGCGGCGCCGCTGATCCGGTTGCGAAGGTCGACCGAGGTGAGCGAGTCGAAGCCCAGGTCGCGGAAGGCGCTGGTCGCTTCGACGGCTCCGGCGTCGCCGTATCCGAGGACGGTGGCCGCCTGGCCGCAGACCAGGTCCTGCAGGGCGCGCTCGCGTTCCCCTCCGGTGAGTCCCGCGAGCTTCTCCGCGAAGCCGTCGGCCGCGTTCGCGCCGTCCGTCACGGCGGTGCGCCGGGCCTCCGGGAGTGCGGAGAAGAGCGGGCTGGGCCGGGTCGCGGTGAACGCGGGGGCGAACACCGACCAGTCGACGTCGGCGACGGTGACCGTGGTGTCGCCGCCGTCCAGGGCGCGGCGCAGCGCGGTGAGGGCGGTGTCCGGGTCGAGCAGGGACATGCCCATCGCACGGGCCGAGGAGCGCACCGTGTCGTGCGCCGCCATGCCGTCGCCGCCCCAGGGTCCCCAGGCCACGGAGGTGGCGGGGAGTCCGGCCGCGTTTCGGTGTTCGGCCAGGGCGTCCAGGTAGGCGTTGGCGGCGGCGTAGTTGGCCTGGCCGGCGCCGCCGACGGTGGCGGTCAGGGAGGAGAACAGCACGAACGCCGAGAGGCCGAGGCCGGCCGTCAGTTCGTGCAGATGACGGGCGGCGTCCGCCTTGGGGCCGAGGACGCGGGCGAACCGGCCTGCGTCCAGGGCGTCCAGGACGCCGTCGTCGAGGGCGCCGGCCAGGTGCACGACGGCCGTCAGGGGGTGCTGCGCCGGTACGGAGTCCAGCAGGCCGGCCAGTGCCGACCGGTCGGCGACGTCGCAGGCGGTCAGGGTGACGCCGGTACCGGTGGCGGTAAGTTCACGGACCAGGTCGGCGGCGCCGGGCGCGTCCGGACCGCGGCGGGAGGCGAGCAGCAGGTGTTCGGCGCCCTCGGCGGCGAGCCGGCGGGCGACGGCTGCGCCGACTGCGCCGGTGGCGCCGGTGACCAGCACCGTGCCGGACGGCTGCCAGGGGGCGCCCGCGCGGGCCCGGGCACGCTCCAGCCGGCGTCCGTAGGCGCCGGATTCCCGGATCACGACCTGGTCCTCGCCTCCGGCGTCGCCGAGCAGCCCGGCGAGGCGGGCCACGGTCCGCGGACCGGCCTCGGCGGGCAGGTCGACGAGGCCGCCCCACCGATCGGGGTGCTCCAGGGCGGCGACCCTGCCGAGGCCCCACAGGGCGGCCTGGGCGAAGCCGGTGACGGTGGCTCCGGCGCCGTGCGCGACGGCGTCCCGGGTGGCACACCACAGCGGGGCGTCGGCGCCGGTGTCCCCGAGGGCCTGGACGAGGGCGGCGAGGGCGTCGGGCCGCGTCGCCGGGGCGGACAGATACAGGATGCCGTCGGCCGTGCCCCGGCCGGTGAGTGCGGCGGCCAGTGCGGCACGGTCGGCGGTGTCCTGCACGGTCAGGGTGTCGACGTTCAGCCCGTGGCCGGCCAGGCCCCCGATCAGGCCGGTGGCCCACGGCGCGTCGGCGACGGACTCGGGGACGACGGCCAGCCAGGTCCCGCCGAGCGCCGGGGTGGCGGAAGGCGCCAGCGGTTCCCAGGTGACGCGGTAGCGCAGTCCGTCCGCCGCGGCGGACGCCTGTCGCCGCCCGTGCCAGGTGGCGAGGGCGGGCACGACGGCGGCTACGGATCGCTCGTCGTCGAGACCGAGGGTGGCGGCGACGGCGCTCACGTCCTGCTCGCGCACCAGGTCCCAGAACGGGTCGCCGGCGTCGCCGCCGGAGCCGGCCGCGGCCTGACGCTCGGCCTGCAGGATGGGGGCGTCCTCCCAGTGCCGGTCCCGCCGGAACGGATAGGTCGGCAGGTCGACGGTGCGGCCGCCGGTGAAGACCGTGCGCCAGTCGGGCCCGGTGCCGGTGAGGTGGAGGCGGCAGAGGGCATCGACGAGGGCGGCGTCCTCGGCACGGTCGCGGCGCTGGGTGCCGATGGCGTCGGGGACCACGTCCTGCGCCATGGTGCTGAGCACGGAGTCGGGACCGATCTCCAGGAAGCGGGTGGCACCCTCGGCGGCGAGCGTGGTGACCCCGTCGTGGAAGCGGACGGCCTCGCGGACGTGCCGTACCCAGTAGTCGGCGCCGGCCAGGTCGTCGGCGATCCGGCCGGTGACGTTCGAGACGACCGGGAGCGCGGGCTCGTGGAAGGTGAGGCCGGCCAGGACCTCGCGGAAGGATTCAAGCATCGGGTCCATACGGTGCGAGTGGAAGGCGTGCGACACCTTCAGCCGGGTGCTCTTCTCGGCCCGGGCGGCGACGGCGAGGACGGCCTCCTCGTCGCCGGAGACCACGACGGAGCGCGGGCCGTTGACGGCGGCGATGTCGACACCGCCGGTGAGGAGCGCGGTGACGTCGGCCTCGGAGGCGCGCAGGGACACCATCGCTCCCCCGGCCGGCAGGTCCTGCATGAGACGGCCCCGGGCAGCGACCAGGGTGACCGCGTCCTTCAGATCGAGCACGCCGGCGACATGGGCCGCGACGATCTCGCCGATGGAGTGTCCGGCGAGCAGGTCGGGACGGACGCCCCAGTGCTCCAGCAGCCGGTAGAGGGCGGTCTCGAAGGTGAACAGCGCCGCCTGGGTGTAGACGGTGCGGTGCAGCGGCGCGTCGGCTCCGTCGGCGTCCTCGTCGAACATGACGTCGGCCAACGGCCGGTCGAGGTGCGTGTCGAACGCGGCGCAGATCTCGTCGAAGGCGGCGGCGAACACCGGGAAGCCGGCGTGCAGAGTGCGGCCCATGCCGGGGCGCTGCGAGCCCTGACCGGAGAAGATCACGGCGAGGCGGCCGGGTTCGGGGGCCACGACGGGCGTGCGGGTGCCCGCGGCGACCTCGCGCAGGGCGGCCAGCAGTTCGTCCCGGTCACGTCCGGTCACGGCGGCGCGGTGGCTGAACAGGGAACGGGTGGTGGCCAGCGAGTGGCCCACGTCGTACGGGTCGAGGTCTCCGGCGACCGCCAGCAGCCGTTCCGCCTGCCGCTGCACGGCGTCGGCGCCCTTGCCGGAGAGCAGCCAGGGTACGACGGGCAGCTCGGCGCGGTCGGGGGTGCTCTCGCCCATCTCGGCGGGCGGGGCCTCCTCCAGGACGGTGTGCGCGTTGGTGCCGGAGATGCCGAAGGAGGAGACGGCGGCGCGGCGCGGCCGGCCGTCACCGTCCCAGGGGCGGGGTTCGGTGAGGAGTTCGACGGCTCCGGCGTTCCAGTCGACAGCGGTGCTGGGGGTGCCGACGTGCAGCGTCCTGGGGAGGGTGCCGTGGCGCATCGCCATGACCATCTTGATGACGGCGCCGACTCCGGCGGCGGCCTGGGCGTGGCCCATGTTGGACTTGATGGAGCCCAGCCACAGCGGCCGGCCCTCGGGGCGGTCCTGCCCGTAGGCGGCAATGACGGCCTGGGCCTCGATGGGATCGCCGAGCGTGGTGCCGGTGCCGTGGGCCTCCACCGCGTCGATGTGGTGCGGGGCCAGCTGGGCGTCGGCGAGCGCCTGCCGGATGACACGTACCTGGGCCGGTCCGCTGGGCGCGGTGAGGCCGTTGGAGGCACCGTCCTGGTTGACGGCGCTGCCTCGGACGACGGCGAGCACCGTGTGGCCGTTGCGGCGGGCGTCGGACAGCCGCTCGACGAGGAGCATGCCCGCGCCCTCGGCCCAGGCGGCGCCGGCGGCGTCGTCGGAGAAGGAGTGGCAGCGGCCGTCGGGCGACAGCGCGCGGCGCTCGCTGAACTCGACGAACATCTCGGGGCTGGCCATGACAGCGGCTCCGCCCGCCAGCGCGAGGGAGCATTCGCCCTTGCGCAGCGACTGGATCGCCGAGTGGAGGGCGACCAGCGAGGAGGAGCAGGCGGTGTCCATCGTGACCGCCGGACCCTCCAGTCCGAGGGTGTAGGCGATCCGGCCGGAGACGATGCTGCCGGAGATGGTGCCGCCGACGTAGTCGTGGTGCATCAGGCCGACGAAGACACCGGTCTGCGTGCCCTTCACGGCCGTGGGGTCGATGCCGGCCCGTTCGAAGGCCTCCCAGGTGACCTCCAGCAGCATGCGCTGCTGGGGGTCGGTGCCGGGCGCGTCCTTGGGGCTGATGCCGAAGAAGGCGGGGTCGCACTCGGCGGCGTCGTACAGGAAACCGCCGTGGCGCACATAGGACTTGCCCGGGGCCCCGGGCTCGGGGTCGTAGAGGGCGTCGACGTCCCAGCCACGGTCGGTGGGGAAGTCGGAGACGACGTCGACGCCCTCGTCGACGATGCGCCACAGGTCCTCGGGGGTGCGTATCCCGCCGGGGTAGCGGCAGCCCATACCGATGATGGCGACGGGTTCGTGGTCCTGCTCCTCCAGCTCCCGTACGCGGCGCCGGCTGCGCTCCAGCTCGGTCGTGGCCCGCTTCAGGTAGTCGCGGAGCTTGTCGGCCGTTGCCGGGTCTTCCATCACAGGGCTCCCAGTTCGTTGTCGATCGTCGCGAAGAGTTCTGCGTCGCTGGCCTCGCCGAAGTCCTGCGGCGACGCGGGCGCGGCGTCGCCGCCGCGGGCGTCCTGCCAGCCACGGAGCAGTGCTTCGAGGCGCGCGGTGACGCGGGCGTGGCTGCCGTCCTGGTCGGGCAGGCCGATCAGGGCGGCCTCGAGCCGGTCCACGTCGGCCAGGGCGGACCGGGCGAGGTCGGCCGGTCCCGGGACGAGTGCGGTCTTGAGGTGGGCGGCGAGTGTGCGGGGCGAGGGCTGGTCGAAGACCAGCGTCGCCGGAAGGGTGAGGCCGGTCGCGCCCGCGAGGAGGTTCCGCAGCTCGACGGCGGCGAGCGAGTCGAAGCCCATCTCCTGGAAGGCGCGTCCGGGGTCCACCGACTGCGGTGAGGGGTGCCCGAGCACACCGGCGACATGGGTGCGGACCAGGTCCAGCAGGACACGGTCGCGTTCGGTGTCGGGCAGGGCGGCGAGCCGCTCGCCCCAGGAGACGGACGAGGGACCGTCCGCGGTGTCGGCGCCGGGCCTGCGGGCCGCGGGGCGGACGAGTCCGCGCAGCAGCGCGGGGACGCCGTCCGGCCTGGCCCGTACGGCCGCCCCGTCCAGCCGGACGGGAACCACGAGGGCGTCCTCGGCACCGAGGGCCGCGTCGAACATGCGCAGTGCCTGGGCGGGGGCCAGGGGTGGCAGGCCGAGGCGGCGCAGCCGCTCCAGGTCGGCCGATTCGATGCCCGCGCTCATGCCGCCGCCCGATGCCCACAGGCCGTAGGCCAGCGAGACGGCGGGCAGGCCGAGGGAACGGCGGTGGACCGCGAGGCCGTCGAGAAAGGTGTTGGCGGCCGCGTAGTTGGCCTGGCCGCCGCCGACGAGCAGACCCGCGGTGGAGGACAGCAGGACGAACGCCGACAGGTCCGACTCCCGCGTCAGGTCGTGCAGGTGCCAGGCGGCGTCCACCTTGGGCCGCAGGACCCGTTCGACGCGGTCGGCGTCGAGCGTGGCCAGAACCCCGTTGTCGACGACGCCGGCGGCGTGCACCACGGCGCGGACCGGGTGCCGGCCGAGCAGTGCGGCGAGGTCGGCGCGGTCCGCGACGTCGCAGCGGGCGAGGGTGACCTCGGCACCGAGCGCGGCGAGTTCGTCACGGAGGCCGGCCGCGCCGGGGGCGTCCGCGCCGCGCCGGCCGGCCAGCAGCAGGCGGCGTACGCCGTGCTCGGTGACCAGGTGGCGGGCGATCAGGGCGCCCAGGCCCCCGGTGCCGCCGGTGATGAGCACGGTGCCGTCAGGGTCCCAGGCGAGGGGACCGCCGGGCTTGGCGCGGGCCAGGCGCGGCACGCGTACCTCGCCGTCCCGTACGGCGATCTCCGGCTCGTCGGAGGCCAGCGCGGTGGCGAGGGCAGCGTCCGGCGCGGCGCTGCCGTCGGTGCCGATCAGCAGGAAGCGGCCGGGGTTCTCTGCCGCCGCGGCGCGCAACAGGCCGAACAGCGGGCTGTGCGCGAGCTGGTCGCCGCGCAGCAGTACGGCGAGCCGGCGGCCGGTGAAGCGTTCGTCGTCGAGCCAGTGGCGCAGGGTGTCCAGGGTGGTGCCGACCAGGTCCCGTGCCCGCTCCGGCAGGCCGGTGCCGACGGCGGGGTCGGCGGGTACGGCCAGGACGACCGTGCCGGGCACATCGCCCGCGTCCGCCAGTGCGGCGAGGTCGCGGTGCCGGGGCACGTCGAGGCCGGCGTCGGCGCCGCACACGGCCAGGGCGGACGGGACCGGGTGCGCCGCGCCCGGGGCCGGGACGAGGTCGACCCGGTACAGGGGGTCGTCGGCGTCCGCGGTGAGCTGGTCGGCCGTGACGGGGCGGGCCACGAGGCCGCGGACGGTGGCGACGGGTGTGCCGTCCCCGTCGGCCAGGTCGAGGCGTACGGCGTCGTTCCCGGCCGGGGACAGGCGCAGGCGCAGGCGGTCGGTGCCCGCCCGGTGCAGGGTGACGCCGCTCCAGGCGAAGGGCAGAACGGCCTGTCCGCCGGCCAGGTCCAGCAGGTTGACGTGCAGGGCGGCGTCCAGCAGGGCCGGGTGGATGCCGAACGCGCCGGCGGTGGTGCGTGCCCCCTCCGGCAGGGCGGCTTCGGCGTACAGTTCTTCGCCCCTGCGCCACATGGCGCGCAGGCCCTGGAAGACCTCGCCGTAGCCGTATCCGGTGCGGGCCAGTTGGGTGTAGAGCCCGTCCAGGCCGACGGGTTCCGCGCCGGCGGGGGGCCAGGTGGCGGGGTCGGCGGGCGGTGCCCCGTCGGTGGGCGCGGTGGTCAGGACGCCCCCGGCGTTACGGGTCCACGGGGTGTCCGGGGTGTCGGTGCGGCGGGACCAGACGGTGAGTTCGCGGCGTCCGTCCCGTTCCGCGTCGACGGCGACCTGTACGGCCACGGAGCCGTGTTCCGGCAGGGTGAGGGGGGCGTGCAGGGTGAGTTCCCCGACGGTGTCGCAGCCGGTCTGCGCGGCGGCCCGCAGCGCCATCTCGACGAAGGCGGTGCCGGGCAGCAGAACGGTGCCGTGGACGGCGTGGTCGCCGAGCCAGGGGTGGGAGGACAGGGACAGCCGCCCGGTGAGGACCGCGCCCTGGGTGTCGGGCAGTTCGGTCGCGGCGGTCAGCAACGGATGGCCGGTGGCCTGCTGTCCGAGCCCGTCGGCGTCGCCGGTGCCGCCCGCTGCGGCCTCGAGCCACAGGCGGGTCCGCCGGAAGGCGTAGGTGGGGAGGTCGGTGACCCGGGCGTGGTGCGGGACGTGGAACGCCTCCCAGTCGACGGTCCCCCCGGCGGCGTGGAGCCGGGCGATCGCGCTGACGAATCCGTGCGGTTCGTCACCGTCGCGGCGCATGACGGGCAGACACACGCTGTCCGGGGGGAGGCACTCGGCTGCCAGGGCGGTGAGCGCCGCGTCCGGGCCGACCTCGAGAAACGCCCGAACGCCCAGGTCGTGCAGGGTCTTGAGAGCGGGGGCGAAACGGACGGTGCGGCGGACATGGTCCACCCAGTAGCCGGGGGTGGTGAGCTCGCCGGGGCCGGCGAGGGCGCCGGAGAGGGCGGAGACCACCGGGATCCGGGGCTCCTGGTAGTCGCACCGGGAGGCGGCCTCGGCGAAGGCTTCCAGCATCGGGTTCATCAGCGGCGAGTGGAAGGCGTGGGAGACCTTGAGCCGCTTGCCGCCTCCGAAGCGGGCGGCGAGTGCGTCGACGGCCTCCTCGGTTCCCGAGACCACCACGGAGCGGGGGCCGTTGACGGCGGCGAGGCCGACCCGCCCGTCTAGGTACGGGGCGACTTCCTCCTCGGTCGCCCGCAGCGCGGCCATGGCACCGCCGGCCGGGAGGGATGCCATCAGGCCGCCGCGGGCGAGGACGAGGGAGACCGCGTCCGGCAGCGAGAACACCCCGGCGACGTGGGCGGCCGCCAGTTCACCGACGGAGTGACCGGCCAGGTGGTCCGGCACCGCGCCCCAGGACTCCAGCAGCCGGTACATGGCCACCTCGGTGGCGAAGATCGCGATCTGCGCGTAATCGGTGCGGGTGAGCAGCGTGGAGTCACCGTCGATCACCTCGCCGAGCGGGCGCTCCAGACGGGGGTCGGCGAGCGCGCACACCGCGTCGAACGCCTCGGCGTAGACCGGGTAGGCGCGGTGCAGGGCGCGGCCCATGCCGGGGCGTTGGCCCCCCTGCCCGGTGAACAGGAACGCCGTCCTGCCGCCGACCGGGGTGAGCGGGCTCGCGGCGGCCAGGGCGTCGAGCAGTGCGCCGGTGTCGCTGCCGACGGCGACGGCTCGGTACGCGAAGTGGGTGCGGGTGGTGGCCAACGACAGCGCGATGTCCGCTGGAGCGGCGTCGTCGTGTCCGGTGAGGTGATCGCGCAGGCGGGCGATCTGGCCGGTGAGTGCCTCGGAGCTCCGGCCGGTGACGATCCAGGGCACGGGCGTGGCGGCGGGAACGCTCGCACGGGGTTCGGCCACCGCCGCGGTGGGTGTCTCCTGGGTGCCGGGGGCGGCCGCAGGTCCCTCTTCGAGGGGGGCCTGTTCCAGCACGACGTGGGCGTTGGTGCCGCTGATGCCGAAGGAGGAGACGGCCGCGCGGCGCGGACCGCCGGTGTCGGGCCAGGGGCATCGCTCCAGGGCCAGTTCGACGGCTCCCGCGTCCCAGTCCACCTGGTCCGTGGGGGCGTCGACATGGAGGGTGGGCGGCACCTCGCCGTTGCGCATGGCCATGACCATCTTGACGACCCCGGCGACGCCTGCGGCGGCCTGGGTGTGACCGAGGTTGGACTTGACGGAGCCCAGCAGCAACGGCCGGTCGGCGGGGTGCTCGCGGCCGTACGTCGCCAGCAGCGCCTGTGCCTCGATCGGGTCGCCGAGTGAGGTTCCGGTGCCGTGCGCCTCGACCACGTCGACGTCGGCGGCGGTGAGTCCGGCGCTGGCCAGTGCCTGGCGGATGACCCGTTGCTGGGAGGGGCCGTTGGGCGCGGTCAGCCGGCTGCTGGCGCCGTCGGAGTTGACGGCGCTGCCACGGACCACGGCGAGCACCGGGTGTCCGTTGCGCCGGGCGTCGGCCAGACGTTCAACGAGCAGCATGCCAACACCCTCGCCCCAGCCGGTGCCGTCGGCGGCGGTCGAGAAGGCCTTGCACCGGCCGTCGGGGGCGAGGCCGCGCTGCCTGCTGAAGTCGACGAACGTCTCGGGGGTGGACATCACGGTGACCCCGCCCGCCAGCGCGAGGGAGCACTCGCCTGCCTGCAGCGCGCGCACCGCCCAGTGCAGGGCGACCAGCGAGGAGGAGCAGGCGGTGTCGACGGTGACGACCGGGCCCTCCAGGCCGAAGGTGTAGGCGATGCGCCCGGAGGCGATACTCGCGGCGCTGCCGTTGGCGAGGTAGCCGTCGAGGTCGTCGGGGACGGTGTCGAGGCGGGTGGCGTAGTCGTTGTACATCACACCGGCGAAGACGCCAGTGCGGCTCCCGCGCAGGGATGCCGGGACGATGCCTGCCCGCTCGAAGGCCTCGAAGGACGTCTCCAGCAGCAGGCGTTGCTGCGGGTCCATGGCGAGGGCCTCACGGGGGCTGATGCCGAAGAAGTCGTAGTCGAAGTCGGGGGCGTCGTGCAGGAAGCCGCCCGTGCGTGCGTAGGTCGTCCCGGGCCGGTCCGGGTCGGGGTCGTACAGGGCGTCCACGTCCCAGCCGCGGTCGCCGGGGAACTCCGACACGGCGTCGGTTCCCGTCGCCACCAGGTTCCATAGGTCCTCGGGCGAAGTGACACCGCCCGGGTAGCGGCAGCCGATCCCGACGATGGCCACCGGGCCGTGTGCGCGTTGTTCGTTCTCGCGCAGCCGGCGTCGTGCCTCCCGCAGATCCGCCGTCGTACGCCTGAGGTAGTCGAGCAGCTGCTCTTCGTTGTTCACCAGCGCGCCATCCGATCGGGATCGAAAGTGGGCCTCGGTCCTGCGGACTGTCTCCGGACGGGATCCCGGTCCGCTTCCCCCTCCGTTGACGGAGGCTAGGTAGGGGACGGTGGCGCTTGATACCCCTACGGCCCCCAGGGGCCCGGGAGCCGGTACAGGGGGCGGCCGGACAAAGTGCCCGAACGGGCAGGTGCGATACGGGAAACGTGACCGGTTTCATGCGCGCCGCGGCCCGATTCTTTTCTCTACTTTCCGGTAAATCAATCCACCGGGAAAGCCGTCCCGCCAGGCATCATGAACAGGAAGTAACTTCCGGAAGGGCCTGGTTGACAACGTTGACAACGACCTATAACCTCGCCACTCATTTGATTGAGCAGCTCTTTTCCTTCCCTCCGGAAAGGATTGCCGAACCGATCGAATCGCGCCACACAAAAGAATGACACTTTCCTACTGCTCTCACATTCGGAACCGTCGTAGGGTTGGACCGCAGCCCCGACAGGCCGCCACCGCAACGACGCAGTGGCGACCCTCGGCAGCAGGACGCGGGCAGAACAAGGGACTCGAATCGGTCCCATATCGCCGCATTCCATCCCAGACAGGCGCGAATCCATGTGAGTTACTGGACACAGGGGGGACCCCATGCGCCTTTTCGACCGCTCCAAAGAATTACAGATACTTAACGAGTCGTTTACCGAATGCACTCGAAGATCCGGGCGGCTGGTGATAGTCACGGGTGGCCCCGGTTCCGGGAAGACCCAGCTCCTGCACGAATTCCTGGCCGCTCCGGACCGATCGGGCGCACGCATACTCCACGGCACGGCACATCCGGCCCAGCGAGACCGGCCGATGAGTCTGCTGCGGCAATTACTGCGCAACGGTGAGGTGCAGCCCCTACCGTTGAACCCCACGCCAGGGGTCGGCATACACGCAGAGGCATTCTCTCGGCATTCGGAGTACCGGGCCGGAACGGAAGGCGAAGTTTCGGAGCCGGACACGACAGAGGCGCTGCTGAGGCTCGCAGAGGGCGACGGCCCCCTGGTCGTGGCCGTGGACGACGCCCACCTCATGGACGAGGCGTCCCTGTGCGCCGTCGTCCATCTGCTGGGCAGGAGCCGCTTCCGGCCCGTCCTCGTGGTGTGCACCACATCCGGCCATTCCGGCACCGGCCGGTGCTCGGCCGCTCACGCCGAGCTGATCCGCCGACCGCACCGCCGGGCCCGCCTCGGTCCCCTGTCGGAGCGGGGCGTCGGCGAACTCCTCGGCGCGCAGTCGGGTGCCGCGCTGCCGGCCGGGGTGGGCCGCGCCTTCCACCGGGCCACAGCCGGCAACCCCCTGCTGGTGCACGCCCTGCTGGACGACAGCACCCGCTTCGGCCACGACACCGACCGGCCCATCGCCGGCACCGCCTACCGCCAGGCGGTGCTGTCGCTTGTGCACCGCGGTGAGCCGCGCCACCTACGAGTGGTCCGGACGCTCGCCGCCCTCGGCGCACCCGCTTCCTCCGGCACTCTGAGCGATCTGGCCGACACCTCGCCCACCGGTGTCGAGGAGGCCGTCGAGGCTCTCAACTCCGTGGGGCTGCTCGACGGTCACGTCTTCCGGCTGCCGGCCGCGGCGACCGCGGTGCTCGACGACATGGACGCCCCCGCGCGCACCGCACTGCACGAACGCATCGCCGACCTGCTGTACCGCTGCGGCGCGCCCGCCGGTGACATGGCCCGGCACCTGCGCGCCGCGGACCGGGTCCCGCACCCGTGGGGCCCTGGCGTGCTGCGTGCCGCCGCCGAGCAGGCCCTGGCCGCGGACGACGTGGAGCTGTGCAGCAGTTACCTGGACCTGGTGCTGCGCGACTGCACCGACCCGAAGGAGCGCAACTCCCTGTCGGCCGCCCTGGCCCGGGCGGAGTGGCGCGTGAACCCAGCCGCGGCGGGCGCCCACCTGGAGCCACTGCGCCGGCCCGCGCTGGACGGTGCGCTGAACATGCGCGACACCGCCACCGTCATGAGGCACATGCTGTGGCAGGGCGACACCGAATTGGCCGCCGAGACCGTGGCCACGCTGGTGCCCGCGCACTCTCCCGGTGACGCGCAGATCCTCGTCGAGGTCGAGTTCGTGCGGCAGTGGTTCTACGGCGTCGGGCTGCCCGCCAGGAGCCCGCAGGGCGTCGGCGACGACCTGCATCGGCGGGCTCCCGACGGCGGACTGGCCGCGCAGGTGGCGATACTGGTCGGCGGTGTCGCCACGGACGACTCCGCGGCGGCCGTGGCCCAGGCCCTGCGGGGCAGCAAACTCGACCACCTCAACCTAGAGCTGGTGGCGATGGCGCTCCTCGCGATCGCCCACGCCGACCGGCCCGCGGTCGCCGCCGAGGCGTGCGACGCCCTGCTGGAGTCTGCGGTCGAGCGCCGGGCGACCACATGGCAGGCGCTGCTCGGCAGCGTACGGGCGGAGATCGCGCTGCTGCGCGGGGACATGCCGAAGGCGGCCGAAGGGGCCGACACGGCGCTGAGCAGCCTGCACGACGAGAGCTGGGGAGTCCTCGCCGGGCTTCCGCTGTCGACGGCGATCTTCGCCCACACCGCCATGGGCGCCTACGACGAGGCCGAGCGGGTGCTCAAGCGGGACGTGCCCGAGCCGATGTTCCGCACCGTCTTCGGCATCCAGTACCTGCGGGCCCGGGGGCACCACTACCTCGTCACCGACCGGCCGTTCGCCGCGCTCAACGACTTCGAGACGTGCAGTCGGCTGATGCGGCAGGGAAACTCCAGCCTGCAGAAGGGCATCCCCTGGCGGTCCGACCTGGCCCTGGCGAACCTACGGATCGGCAAAGCCCGCACCGCCCGGGAGTGCGCCGAGGAGCAGTTGCGACTGCCCGGCGGTCACAGTTCCCGCGCGCGGGCGATGGCGTTGCGCATGCTGGCCGCCACCAGCAAGCCCCACCGCCAGGCCTCGCTGCTGCGTGAGGCGATCGACCTGCTCAAGCTCTGCGGCGACCAGCACACCCTTGCCCAGGCCTACGCCGATCTGTCAGCGGCCCACTACGAACTGGGCGAGTACGCCCGCGCCCGGCTGGTCGCCCGCCAGGCGGCCCGTGAGGCGGAGGCGTGCAGCGTCGATTCGCCGGTCGACGCGCACCTGCTGGAGGATCCGGGGCAGTCCGAGGGGTCCGAGGCCGAGGGCACGGCCATCCTGAGCGACGCGGAGTGCCGGGTCGCGGGCCTGGCCGCGCTGGGGTACACCAACCGCGAGATCAGCGGGCGGCTGCATGTCACGATCAGCACGGTGGAACAGCACCTCACCAGGGTCTACCGCAAGCTGAACGTGGCCAGCCGGTCCGAGCTGCCGCCGAAGATGCTGGAGCACCGCATCCCGAAACTGTCCGACCGCTGGGCTGCCACCCACTCCTCCGCGGGCTGACCTCCGACCCGGCCCGCCCGGTTCACCCTGCTCCCGTGACGACGGGATGCCACTTCTGCCTGCACCGCACGGCCCTCTCCCCGAGTCCCCAGAGGCTCCGGAGGGGGCCTTTCGGCCGACCGGGACAAGTCGCCGACGGCAGCCGTGCGGCTCCTCGGCAGGCTCGGCAGGCTCGGCAGGCTCGGCAGGCTCGGCAGGCTCGGCAGGCTCGGCAGGCTCGGCAGGCTCGGCAGGCTCGGCAGGCTCGGCAGCTAGAGCATGTCTCTTAGGTCCGCCCATGAGATCGTCGTGCTCGTGATCGAGGAGGGCCTCACCGCCAGCTTTTGCCGACGTTGGGACTCGGGCGACCTCCGTGACAGAAGGGACTCCAAGGTCGACATCGATGAGCTTCGGAGGGGCTTGAAGAAGGTACTCACATACGGGAACTCGCTGAAGGTCCCCGTCATGAACCTCACGTGACCCAAGCGCACGCCGGATGGCCATCGCTGAAGCAGAGGGCTATCGCCGGGCCCAGATGCGAATGGCAGCAAGGTGGAGTGCAGCCAGGTAGACAATGGCCAGCTTGTCCGTTCTCATCGCGAGACCACGCCACTGCTTGAGCCGGGCGATGCATCGCCCGACAGCATTGCGTTGCTTGTACGCCTCGGCGTCGAAGGCCGGAGGCCGGCCTCCCGCACGACCTCGCCGCCGTCGGTGACCTGCCTGGTCGGACGGTTGGGGAATGACGGAACGGATCCCGCGCCGACGGAGATGGCTCCGGATCGCACGGGACGAATACGCGCGGTCCGCCAGGACAGCGTTCGGCCGGCTCCTCGGTCTTCCCGGCCCAAGCCGCGGGACACGAATGCCTGCCGGCACCGCTTCGAACGAAGGCGCATCGCCCGCCCGCCTGGCCTGCGGTCACAAGGCCAACGGGCGAGCGTGGCTGTCGCCGGCAAGATGCACCTTTGTGCTCAGGCCGCCGCGGGAACGTCCGAGCCCGTGATCGTCTGGCTCAGCCCGACCTGGCGCCCCCTTGCCTTGCTCCCGCTGCGTGCTGGTGGGCCCGGCAGACGGTGGAGTCCACAGACACCGTCCAGCCGATGTCGTTGCCCTCGTCGGCCGCTGCAAGGATCGCAGTGAGGATTCGCTCCCACGTGTTCCGTCCACGGCCCACCTGGTCAGCCGCTTGTGAGCAGTCTGGAACGAGCCGAGCTCGTCCGGCAGGTCCCGCCACTCAAGGGTGCGGCGATGGTCGGCCCACGGCCGCCCGCTGACCGGATCGGCCGGCATCAGCGGCTCGATCCGGCTCCACATCGCATCAGTGATCACTAACCGGACAGACATGGCTGTCCAACTGGCCCGCCGACCAAAGAGACACGCTCTGTGCCCAGGGTCACGAGACGGGTGAAGCCCAGCCTCACCCGTCCCACCGTCCCGCCCGTCGTCGTCGGGTCAGCCGAAGCTGCCGAGTTCGTCGTCGAGGATGCCGAAGAGCTCGTCGGCCGTGGCCGCCTCCAGCCCTTTCTCTCCGGCGTCGTCGGCCTTTCCGGGTTCCCGCCAATGCCCCGAACCGTCCCAGTGGGCGGTGAGGGCCCGGAGGCGCACGGCCACCCGGGCACGCCGCTCGTCGTCGAGCCCGTCGGAGTCCAGCGCGGCACCCAGCAGCGTCTCCAGGCGTACCACCTCGGCCTCGACATCGACGAGTTCCTCGTCGGCCCCGGCCCCGCCCATTTCCTCGAACAGGTGCTCGGCGAGGGCGTCGGACGTCGGGTAGTCGAAGGTCAGCGTGGTGGACAGCCGCAGCCCTGTCTCGGCGCCGAGGCGGTTGCGCAGCTCCAGCGCGGCGAGCGAGTCCACACCGAGGTCGCCCAGCGGGCGTTCGGGGTCGACGGCACTGCCGGAGCCGTGTCCGAGGACGTCGGCCACGTGGCCGCACACCAGGTCGACGAGCAGCCGCCTGCCGTCCACGGCTCCGAGTGCGGCCAACCGCCGCGACAACGGCTCCGCCGCCTCCGGGGCGGCCTCCACCGCCCGGGCTGCCCGGCGGGCCGGCGCCGGCGTCCGTGCCAGCGCACGGACCAGGGCCGGTGCGCCCTCGGTAACCTGGACGCGCATCGGCAGCAGCAGCGGGCCCTCGGTGGTCAAGGCCTGGTCGAACAGGGACAGCGCCCGGTCGGCGGGCAGCGGCAGGATGCCGTCGCGGGCCAGCCTTCGCATCTCGGCCTCCCCGAGCCCGGCCGCCATGCCGTCGCCGGTGTCCCACAGACCCCAGCCCAGCGACAGGGCGGGCAGCCCCTCCGCCCGCCGCCGCGCGGCGAGGGCGTCGAGGAAGGCGTTGCCCGCCGCGTAGTTGGCCTGGCCCGCCGCTCCCAGGGTGCCGGCGGCGGAGGAGAAGAGGACGAAGGCGTCCAGGTCCAGGTGTCCGGTGAGCTCGTGCAGGTGCCAGGCCGCGTCGGTCTTGGGCCGCATCACCGCCTCCGTGCGCGCGGCTGTGAGGTCGGTGAGCAGACCGTCGTCCAGGACGCCCGCGGCGTGCACGACAGCGGTCAGCGGATGGGCTTCCGGTACGGAGGCCAGCAGTTCGGCCAGGGCGGCGCGGTCGGTGGTGTCGCAAGCGGCGACCCTGATCCGCGCGCCGGGGGCGACGGGATCCTCGTACCCCTCCGCGTCCGGTGTCCGGCCGCCGCGGCCGACCAGCAGCAGGTGCCGGGCGCCGTGGTGCTCGGCCAGGTGCCGGGCGAGCAGGCGGCCGAGGCTGCCGGTTCCGCCGGTGATGAGGACGGTGCCCTCCGGGTCCAGTGGGATGACAGGCGTCGTCCCCGGCCGGCCGGCCGGAGTCAGCTCCGGTGTGTACACCGTGCCGCCGCGCAGGGCGAGTTCGGGCGCGCCGGTCGCGACGGCGGCCGGCAGGGCCGCGGCCGAGGCGGCGTCACCGTCGGTGTCGGCCAGCACGAACCGTCCGGGGTGCTCGACCGCGGCCGACCGCACCATGCCCCAGATGACGGCCTGGGCCGGGTCCGGCGCCCCGTCGGGGGTGACGGCGACCGCGGACCGGGTGACGACGACCAGGGGGGTGCCGTCCGCAGGTCCGGCCAGGTGCTCCTGGAGCGCAGCGAGGGTGCGCACGGCGGTCTCGCGGGCCCGGGCCGGCAGGTCGGCGTCCGAGGCGTCGTCCAGGGCCACGGTCAGGGTGCGGGGCTCGGCCGCCGCCCCGTCGGCGGTCACCTCCCCCGGGGTCCAGCGCACGGTGAACAGGTCACCGGGGGCGGAGGCGGAGGCGTTCAGCTGCTCGGCCGTCACCTGGCGGATGCGCAGCGACGCCGCCTCAGCGACCGGTGCGCCCGAGGTGTCATACAGGGCCAGGGTCATGTGGTCGGTGCCGTGCGGGGTGAGCCGCAGCCGCAGGGCGGTGGCGCCGGTGGCGTGCAGGGTGACGCCCTCCCAGGCGAAGGGCAGGGTCATGACGGTCGGGTCCTGGCCGTCGAGCAGGTCGATGGCGTGGAGCGCGGAGTCGAGGAGTGCCGGGTGCAGTCCGAAGCCGTCGGCCGCGTCGGCGTCGGGGAGGGCGAGTTCGGCGAAGACCTCGTCCCCGAGCCGCCAGGCGGCGCGCAGGCAGCGGAACAGCGGGCCGTAGCCGTACCCCTGCTCGGCGAGGTGGCCGTACAAACCGCTCACCTCGACGGGGACGGCGCCCTCGGGCGGCCACACGGCGACGGGGGCCGGTTCGGGAGCGGTCTGCTGGGCGAGGACTCCGGTGGCGTGCCGGGTCCAGTCGTCGTCGGTGCCCTCGGGCCGGGCGTGCACGGCCAGTTGCCTGCGTCCGTCGGTGCCGGGAGCCGCGGCGGTCACCTGGAGGTGCACGGAACCGTGCCGGGGAAGTACCAGCGGCCGCTCCAGGGTGAGTTCCTCCACGTGCGGGTAGCCTGCGCGGTCGCCGGCCTGGAGGGCGAGTTCCACGAAGGCGCTGCCGGGGACCAGGACGACTCCCGCGACGGCGTGGTCGGCCAGCCAGGGGTGGGTGGCCAGGGAGAGGCGGCCGGTCAGCGCGACGGTGTCGGCGGCGGCCAGGGTGAGGACGGCTCCGAGCATCGGGTGCCCGGCGGGCGACTGGCCGAGCCCGCTGGCGTCGGTGGCCGTCCCGGGCCCGTCCGTCAGCCAGAGCCGCTGCCGCTGGAAGGCGTACGTCGGCAGGTCGACGCGGCGGGCGTCGGTCCCGGCGTGAACTCCCCGCCAGTCGATGGGCAGGCCACGGACGTGCGCGGCGGCGACGAGCCCGGCGAGCGTCACCTCCTCGTCGCGCTCACGGCGCAGGGCCGGCACGAACACCGACCGCTCCGGGTCGGCGAGGGCGTGCGCGCCCATGGCCGACAGGACGGCGTCGGGGCCGAGTTCGAGGAAGGTGCGGACGCCGTCGTCCTCCAGGGCGCGGATCACGTCCCCGAAGCGGACCGTCTCCCGGACGTGACGCACCCAGTACTCGGGCGAGCACAGCTCGTCCTCGGTGGCGTACGTGCCGACGACGTCGGAGGCGACGGGGATCGTGGGCGTGGCGTAACTCACTTCGCGAGCGGCCTTCTCGAACTCGGCCAGCATCGGGTCCATCAGGGGCGAGTGGAAGGCGTGGCTGACCCGCAGCCGCTTGGTACGGCGGTCGGCGAAGGCGGCGGCGACCGCCTCCACCGCCGCCCGCGTACCGGAGACCACGACCGCGCGCGGGCCGTTGACGGCGGCCAGGGACACGTCGGGGCCGAGGTGCGGCAGCACCTCGGCCTCGGTCGCGTCCACGGCGAGCATGGCGCCGCCCTCGGGCAGGGCCTGCATGAGCCGGCCGCGCGCGGTGACCAGCCGGGCCGCGTCCGCGAGGTCCCAGACGCCGGCGACGTGGGCCGCGGTCAGTTCGCCGATGGAGTGGCCGGCCAGCCGGTCCGGGCGGATGCCGTAGGACTCCAGGAGGCGGTACAGGGCCGTTTCCACCGCGAACAGGGCGCTCTGGGTGTAGAGCGTGTGATCGAGCGACTCGGCTGCGTCGGTACCCGGTTCGGCCCACATGACCTCGCGCAGCGGCCGGTCCAGGTGGGCGTCCAGGGCCTCGCACACCTCGTCCAGTGCCCGCCGGAAGGCGGGGTGGGCGTCGTACAGGCCACGACCCATGCCTGCCCGCTGGGCGCCCTGCCCGGTGAACAGGAAGGCGGTGCGGCCGGCGACGGGCCGGCCGCGCACGACGGTGTCGCTGGTGGCACCGTCGGCCAGCGCGGTCAGGCCGGCCAGCAGTTCGTCCCGGTCACGGGCGACGACCGCGCCCCGGTGGGTGAGGGCGGCACGGCCCGTGGACAGCGAGTGGACGAGGTCGGTGATCCGCTCGTCGGCGACGGCGCGCAGCTGGTCGGCCTGGTCGGCCAGTGCCCCGGGGGTGGCGCCGGAGAGGACCACGGGCAGCAGGGGGGCCTGGATCCCGGCCTCGGTGTGGGGGCCGATGTCGTCGTCGGGGGCCTCCTCCAGGATCACATGCGCGTTGGTCCCGCTGATCCCGAACGACGACACCCCCGCACGACGCACCCGCTCACCCCGCACCCACGGACGCTCCTCCTCCAGCAACCGAACCCGCCCCACACCCCACTCCACCTTCCGCGACGGCACACCCACACCCAACGTCCGGGGCAACACACCCTCCCCCAACGCCAGCACCATCTTCATCACACCCGCCACACCCGCAGCCGCCTGCGTATGACCGATGTTCGACTTCACCGAACCCAACCACAACGGACGATCCCCCGACCGATCCTGACCATACGTAGCCAGCAACGCCTGAGCCTCGATCGGATCACCCAACTCCGTCCCCGTACCATGCGCCTCCACCACATCCACATCAGCGGCCGACACCCCCGCCGACACCAACGCCTGCCGCAACACCCGCTGCTGCGACGGACCATTCGGCGCCGTCAGACCATTCGACGCACCATCCTGATTCACCGCACTACCCCGCACCACCGCCAACACCCGATGCCCCGACCGCCGAGCATCCGACAACCGCTCCAACACCAGCACACCGGCGCCCTCCGACAGGGCCGTGCCGTCCGCCTCCTCGGCGAAGGACTTGACGCGGCCGTCCGCGGCGAGATTGCGCTGCCTGCTGAAGTCGACGAACGTGTCGACCGTCGACATCACGGAGACTCCGCCCGCCATCGCCAGGGTGCACTCGCCCCGTCGCAGCGCCTGCGCGGCCAGGTGCAGCGCGACCAGCGACGAGGAGCAGGCCGTGTCGACGGTGAGGGCGGGCCCCTCCAGACCGAGGGCGTAGGCGACCCGGCCCGAGACGACGCTGCCGAGGCTTCCGTTGCCGAGGTAGTCGCGGACGGCCTCGGGGACGTCGCGCAGCCGGCTGCCGTAGTCGTGGTACATGACGCCGGCGAACACCCCGGTGCGGCTGCCGCGCACGCTGTGCGGGTCGATGCCGGCGCGCTCCAGTGCCTCCCAGGAGGTTTCCAGCAGCAGCCGCTGCTGCGGGTCCATGGCGAGGGCCTCACGGGGGCCGATGCCGAAGAAGTCGTGGTCGAAGTCGGCGGCGTCGTACAGGAATCCGCCCAAGCGGGTGCTGCAGTGGCCCGGCTTGCCGGGCTCCGGGTCGTACAGGGTGTCCAGGTCCCATCCCCGGTCGTCCGGGAAGTCGCCGATGCCGTCCCCGCCGTCGGCGAGCAGCCGCCAGAACTCCTCGGGGGTGGTGACACCACCGGGGTAGCGGCAGGCCATGCCGACGATCGCCACAGGTTCGTCCGCCGCGTACGCCGTCTCCGGTGCCGCGGTGCCGGGGGCGTCCGCGGCGTCGCCGAGGAGTTCCGTCCTCAGGTATCGCACCAGTGCGTCGGCGTCCGGGTGGTCGAAGACGAGGGTGGCGGGCAGCCGCAGGCCGACGGCGCCGCCCAGACGGTTGCGCAGTTCGACCGCGGTCAGCGAGTCGAACCCGGCCTCGCGGAAGGAGCGGCGCGAGTCCAGCACCATGTCGGTTCCGTGACCGAGGACCGCGGCCACCTGGGTGCGGATCAGCTCCATCAGCTCCGCGTCCCGTTCGGCGGGGCCCAGAACGGCCAGCCGGTCGGCCAGGGAGACGCCGGCTGCCCTGGCGGCCGCGGACCGGCGGGCGGGGGCGGGCACCAGACCGCGCAGCAGGGCCGGGACACCGTGGGCGCCGCGCAGGGCACGCAGGTCCAGGCCGATGGGCAGCAGCAGCGGCTCGTCGGCGGCGAGCGCGGTGTCGAACAGCCGCAGTCCCTCCTCGGTGGGCAGGGGCCGGACTCCCGCGCGCGTCATGCGCTCGACGTCGGCGTCGGTGAGGTGGGCGGTCATGCCGGTGCGCTGTTCCCAGAAGCCCCAGGCCAGCGAGAGCGCCGACAGCCCCAGGGAGACTCGGTGCGCGGCGAGGGCGTCGAGGAACGCGTTGGCGGCGGCGTATCCGGACTGTCCGGCTCCGTCGACGGTGCCGGCGGCCGAGGAGAACAGCACGAACGCCGCGAGATCCATGTCCCGGGTGAGCTCGTGCAGGTTCCAGGCGGCGTCCGCCTTGGGCCGCAGCACGGCGTCCAGGCGCTCGGGGGTCTGGTCGGTGACCAGCCCGTCGTCGAGGACGCCCGCGAGGTGCACCACGGCGGTCAGGGGATGCGCCGCGGGTACGTCGGTCAGGAGCGCGGCCAGCTCGTCGCGTTCGGCGGCGTCGCAGCGGGCGACGACGACCTGGACGCCCTGCTCGGCGAGGTCGGCGAAGTCGTCCGCGGCGGTGCCGCTGCGCCCGGCCAGGACCAGCCGGCGCACGCCGTGTCCGGTGGCCAGGTGCCGGGCGACCACGGCGCCGAGCACGCCGGTGCCGCCCGTGATCAGTACGGTGCCGTCGGGGTCGAGCGGGACGGCGCTCCCCCGTACGACGGCGCGGGCCAGCCGGGGCACCCGGACAGTGCCCGCGCGCAGGGCCAGCTGCGGTTCGCCGCTCACTGCGGCGGCGTGCACCGCGGCGGCGATCCGGTCACCGTCGTCGCCGTCCGCCGTGCCGGGGGCACTGTCGACGAGGACGATGCGGTCCGGGTGTTCGCCCTGGGCGGCGCGGACGAGGCCCCACACGGCGGCACCCGCCAGATCGCCGGCGCCCTCCTCGCCGGTGGTGACCGCGCCGCGGGTGAGGACCAGCAGACGGGCGGCGGCCGTCCGGTCGTCCGCCAGCCAGCCCTGCAGGGCGGTCAGGACCCGTTCGGTCGCCTCGCGCACCGAGGCCAACGGGTCGTCGCCGCCGGCCACCGGCAGTACCACCCAGTCGGGCAGCGGTGCGAGCGCGGCCGCGCCCCTCTCGTCCAGTACGGCGTGAACGGGAGTCGCCGCATCCGGTACGGGTACCACGGGCCAGTCCAGCCGGTACAGGTCGTCGGCGCGGACCGGGGAGGCAAGCGCCCGGCCGTCGACCGGGCGGGAGACCAGGGCCTCGACGGAGGCGACCGGGGCGCCGGTGGGGTCGGCCAGTTCCAGGGAGAGCGTGTCGCCGCCGCGGAGGCGGACCCGCAGGGCGGTGGCCCCTGCCGCGTACAGCGACACACCGGTCCAGGCGAAGGGCAGCCGGGCCGTCTCCTGGCCGTGCGCGTCGAGGCCGTCGGCGTGCAGGGCGGCGTCGAACAGGGCCGGGTGGAGGCCGAAGCCGCCTGCCTCGCCGGGCAGTTCGACCTCGGCGTACGTCTCGTCGCCGCTGCGCCAGGCCGCGCGCAGGCCCTGAAAGGCCGGCCCGTAGTCGTAGCCGAGGGCCGCCAGCCGGGCGTAGGCGTCGTCCACCGGGACCGGTTCGGCGCCCTGGGGCGGCCAGGCCGCGAGGTCGAAGGCCGGCGGCGCGGTCTGCGGGGCGAGCAGGCCCGAGGCGTTCAGGGTCCAGGCTGCCTTGTCGGTGCCCTCGGGGCGGGAGTGAACAGTCACCGCGTGGTGCCCGTGGTCGTCGGCAGGGGCCACATGCAGCTGGAGCTGGGCGGCGCCGCGCTCGGGCAGCATCAGGGGTGCCTGCAGGGTGAGTTCGGCGAGGTGTCCGCAACCGAGGTCGTAGCCCGCGCTCAGCGCCAGCTCCACGAGCGCGGTACCGGGCAGCAGGATGGCGCCGGAGACGGCATGGTCGGCCAGCCAGGGTGTGGTGGACAGCGAGAGCCGGCCCGTGAACAGGGTGCCGCCGCCCGCGACCGGGACGGCCGCGCCAAGCAGCGGATGGCCGGCGCTCTCGAGCCCGGCGGCGGTGACGTCCCCGGCGGCCGCGGACCGGCCGAGCCAGTAGCGCTCACGCTGGAAGGCGTAGGTGGGCAGGTCCGCGGGCCGCACCGGCATCCCGGCGAACGCCGGGGACCAGTCGACCGGGACGCCCGCCACGAACGCCTCGCCCAGCGAGGTGAGCAGGCGTTCGGCACCTCCGTCGTCGCGGCGCAGCGAACCGAGACCGGTGACGACCGCGTCCGCGGCGTCGGCGGTCTCCTCGATGCTGTTGAGCAGGACGGGGTGCGGGCTGCACTCGACGAACACCCCGTAGCCGGCGTCCAGCAGGGACCGGGTGGTCGGCTCGAACAGGACGCTCCGGCGTAGGTTGGTGTACCAGTAGCCGGCGTCCAGCGTGGTGGTGTCCAGGACGCCGTTGGTGACGGTGGAGTAGAACGGCACGTCCGCGGCTCGCGCCCGTACGTCCGCGAGGTCGGTGAGGAGCCGTTCGCGGATCGACTCGACGTGGGCGCAGTGCGAGGCGTAGTCCACCGGCAGCCGCTTGGCGCGTCCGCCGTCGGCGACGATCGTCTCGCGCAGGGCGTCGAGGGCGTCGGTGTCCCCGGAGAGCACCACGGAGGAGGCGCCGTTGACCGCGGCCACGGAGACCCGCCCCTCGTGGGCGGCGACGAGTTCGCGTGCCCGGGACTCGGGCAGGGCCACCGACATCATGCCGCCCCGGCCGGAGAGCGCCTCGGCGATGGCCTGGCTGCGCAGGGCCACGACGCGCGCGCCGTCGGAGAGACTGAGCGCACCGGCCACGCAGGCGGCGGCGATCTCACCCTGGGAGTGGCCGATGACGGCGGCGGGACGCACCCCGTGGGCGCGCCACACCTCGGCCAGCGACACCATGATCGCCCACAGCGCGGGCTGTACGACGTCCACCCGGTCCAGCGGGCGGCGTTCGCGCACGGTCTCGATGAGATCCCAGTCGGTGAAGGGGGCGAGCGCCTCGGCGCAGTCGGCCATGGTGGCGGCGAACACCGGAGAGGCGTCCAGGAGGTCGGCTGCCATGCCGGCCCACTGGGAGCCCTGCCCGGGGAAGACGAACGCGATGCGGGACTCCCCCGCCGGCGTGCCGCGCACCACACCGGACGCAGGGTCGCTCTCGGCCAGGGCGGTGAGGCCGGCGGTCACGGCGCTCAGGTCCGCGCCGACGACGACGGCCCGCCGGTCCAGGGCGGCGCGGGCGGTGGCCAGGGCGTGGGCGACGTCGGGCACGGGATCCGTGCCGGTGGCGAGGTGGTCCAGAAGGCGGCGGGCCTGCGCGGCCAGTCCCGGCTCGTCACGGGCGGACAGCACCAGCGGCAGCGGCCGGTCCCAGACCGGCTCCTCGGTCCGCGGCTCGGGGTCGGGGGCCGCCTCGACGATGACGTGGGCGTTGGTGCCACTGATCCCGAAGGAGGACACCGCGCCACGGCGGGGCTCGCCGGTGACGGGCCACTCGCGCGGTTCGGCGAGCAGCTCGACGGCGCCGGCCTCCCAGTCGACCTGGGAGGTGGGCCGTTCGGCGTGCAGGGTCCGTGGCAGCCGGCCGTGGCGCATGGCCATCACCATCTTGATGACGCCGGCGACTCCGGCGGCGGCCTGCGTGTGCCCGATGTTGGACTTCACCGAGCCCAGCCAGAGCGGTTCCTCGCGGTCCTGGCCGTAGGTGGCCATGAGGGCCTGCGCCTCGATCGGGTCGCCGAGCGGGGTGCCGGTGCCGTGCGCCTCCACGGCGTGCACCTGGTGCGGTTCCAGGCGGGCGTTGGCGAGGGCGGCGCGTATGACGCGCTGCTGCGAGGGGCCGTTGGGGGCGGTCAGGCCGTTGGATGCGCCGTCCTGGTTGACGGCGGTGCCCCGCACCAGGGCGAGCACCCGGTGGCCGTTGCGGCGGGCGTCGCTCAGCCGCTCCAGCAGCAGCATGCCCACGCCCTCGCCCCAGCCCGTGCCGTCGGCCGAGTCCGCGAAGGACTTGCACCGGCCGTCAGGGGCGAGACCCCTCTGGCGGGAGAAGTCGATGAACGTGTCCGGGGTGGACATGACGGTCACCCCGCCGGCCAGGGCGAGACCGCACTCACCGGTGCGCAGGGCCTGGACGGCCAGGTGGAGGGCGACCAGTGAGGAGGAGCAGGCGGTGTCGACGGTGACGGCCGGGCCCTCCAGGCCAAGGGTGTAGGACACGCGACCGGAGGCGACGCTGCCGAGGTTGCCGTTGCCGAGGTAGCCCTCGACGCCCTCGGGAACGTCCGTGAGCCAGCTGCCGTAGTCGTGGTACATGACACCCGCGTAGATGCCGGTGCGGCTGCCGCGCAGGGTGTGCGGGTCGATGCCGGCGCGTTCGAACGCCTCCCAGGCGGTCTCCAGCAGCAGCCGCTGCTGCGGGTCCATGGCGACGGCCTCGCGCGGGCTGATACCGAAGAACCCCGGGTCGAACCGCGGCGCGTCGTGGAGGAATCCGCCCTCGCGCACATGGGTGCGGCCGGGAGCGTCGGGGTCGGGGTCGTAGATGGCGTCGACGTCCCAGTCGCGGTCGGCCGGGAAGTCGCCCACGGCGTCCGTTCCGGCGTCGACCAGCTGCCACAGCTGTTCGGGGGTGCTGACGCCGCCGGGGTAGCGGCAGCTCATGGCGACGACGGCGACGGGCTCGTGCGCGGCTTCGGAGATTTGGTCGTTGTGCCGGCGGAGCCGCTCGTTCTCGAGCATGGCCTCGCGCAGCGCCTCGACGATCTGCTCGACGGATGTGTCCACGGTCGGTGTCGCTCCCTGCTGACTCGACGGCGCTGATGATGCGATGGGGTGGAAGTGCGCCGCGCGCGGATCGCCGGTGCCGGACGCGGCGCGTCGTCCGGCACCGGGGCGGGTCACTGGGGGCTGCTGCGGTTCAGGGCGGCGCGCACCAGGTCGGCCACGGCCATGGACTTGATGTCCATGACCGGCTCGGCGGCGGCCTCGGCCGGCGCGGGCCCGGACAGTCTCAGCAGTCCGTCGAGCAGTCCTGCCTCGCGCATCCTCGCGACCGGGATCCTGGCGATGAGGTCCCGCACCTCGTCGTCGGGCCGGTGCTCGGCCGGTTCCGGGCCGGAGTCCGGGGCGAGCCGGTCGAGCAGCTGGTCCGCCAGGGCCGTCGGGGTGGCGTAGTCGAAGATGAGCGTGGAGGGCAGGCGCAGTCCGCTGACGGCGTTGAGCCGGTTGCGCAGTTCGACCGCGGCGAGTGAGTCGAAGCCCAGCTCGGTGAAGGCGCGCCGGGGGTCGACGGCCGCGGGACCGTCATGGCCGAGGACCGCGGCGACCTCGGTGCGGACCGCTTCGAGCACGGTGTGCCCGTGGTCGGCCTCCGGTAGCCCGGCCAGGCGCTCCCCGAGGGTGCGGACCCGGTCGTCCTGCGCGACGCGGGCGGTGACACCGGCCAGGGTGCGCAGCACGGGGGGTACGTCGTCGCCGCGGCGACGCAGGGCGGCGTTGTCCAGTCGGACCGGCACCAGGGCGGGGATCCCGGACTCCATGGCCGCGTCGAACAGTTCCAGCCCCTCGGCCGGGTCGAGCGCGCCGATACCGGACCGTTCGATGCGCTGTACGTCGTCCAGGTCGAGGCCGGCTCCCATGCCGCCGCCGGACCACAGGCCCCAGGCGAGCGAGGTGGCGGGCAGGTTCCGGGCGGCGCGGTGGGCAGCCAGGGCGTCGAGGAAAGTGTTGGCGGCGGCGTAGTTGCCCTGGCCCGCGGCGTCGATGGTGCCGGCGGCCGAGGAGAACAGCACGAAGTGGGACAGGTCGCGGTCGAGGGTGAGCTGGTGCAGGTGCCAGGCGGCGTCCGCCTTGGGCCGGAGCACGGTGTCCAGGCGCTCGGGGGTCAGGGAGGGCACCAGCCCGTCGTCGAGGACGCCGGCGGTGTGCACGACGCTGTCGACGGGGTGGGCGGCCAGCAGTGCGGCGAGTGCGGCCCGGTCGGCGACGTCGCAGGCGACGAGGTCGGTTCGGGCGCCCAGGGCGGCCAGTTCCAGTGCCAGCCCGGCGGCGCCGGGGGCGGAGGGTCCTCGCCGGCCGGCGAGGACCAGGTGGGTGACGCCGTGCCGGGTGACGAGGTGACGGGCCACCAGGGCGCCGAGTCCTCCGGTGCCGCCGGTGACGAGGACGGTGCCCCAGGGGCGGGCGGGGCGCGGTGTGTCCGGATCCGCGGCACGCGTCAGGCGGGGGGCGTGGGCCCGGCCGTCCCGCCACAGCACCTCCCGCTCGCCGGAGTCGAGGACGGCGGCCAGCGCGGCACGGTCGGGTACGGGGCTGTCGGGCCCGGTCCGGCCGACGAGGACGATCCGGCCCGGGTCCTCGGCCTGCGCGGCCCGTACGAGTCCGTGCACGGCGGCGTCGGTGAGGGTTCCGGCAGTGAGCACCATCAGCACCGAGCCGGCCCACCGCTCGTCGCCCAACCACTCCTGGACGGTCGCGAGCGTCGCGTCCAGCGTGGTGCGCAGGTCCAGCGGCAGCTGCTCCCCGTCGGTGTGCGGGGCGCGCACCGGGAGGACGACGACCTCGGGCGCGGAACCGTCGATCGCGGACAGGCTCGGGTGGGCGGGGGCGTCGAGGCCGGCGTCGTCCGGGCCGAGCACGGCCCAGGTGCGGCGCTCGGGCCGCCCGGCGGACTCCGGCAGCGGTTCGTCCTCGGCGACGTAGAGGGAACGCGCGCGTCCGGTGAGCCGGTCGGCGGTGACGGGGCGGGTGACGTAGGACTCGACGGTGGCCAGCGGCCTGCCGTCGGTGTCCGTGAGGTCGAGCCGTGTGCCGTCCTCGCCCCGGGTGACGCGGACGCGGGCGGTGAGCGCCCCCCGGCCGTGCGCGGTGACACCGGTCCAGGCGAAGGGGAGGGCGATCGTGCCGGCGGGCGTGTCGTCGCCGGGGCCCTCCTCGGTGAGGGACGTGGCGTGCAGGGCGGAGTCCAGCAGCGCGGGGTGCAGGGTGTGCCGGGCGGCGTCCTGCCGGGCGTCGGCGGGCAGTTCCAGCTCGGCCAGGACGGTTTCGCCGAGCCGCCAGGCGGCCCGCACGCCGCGGAATACGGGGCCGTAGTCGTAGCCCGCGCCGTGCAGGCCCGGGTAGAGGCCGTCGGTGTCGAGCGGGACGGCTCCCGGTGGCGGCCAGGCGGCGGTTTCGGCGGTTTCGGTGCCGGTGAGAGTGCCGGTGCCTGTGCCTGTGCCTGTGAGAGTGCCGGTCGCGTGCCGCGTCCAGTCCTCGTCCTCCGGGGCGTTCTCGGGCCGGGAGTGGATCTCCACGGAGCCGTCGGGCCGCGCGGCGACCTGGAGGCGTACGGCGCCGTCCCCGGGCAGCGCCAGCGGGGCCTGGAGGGTGAGTTCCTCCAGGACGGGCCGGCCGGTCAGCCGGCCGGCGTGCAGGGCGAGGTCGACCAGGGCGGCGCCGGGTACCAGCACCGAGCCAAGCACGGCGTGCTGGGTGAGCACCGGGTGGGTGGCGGTGGAGATCCGTCCCGTGAGCAGCAGTCCGGCGTCACCGGGCAGGTCCAGGCGGGCGCTGACGTACGGGTGGTCGGCGGTGGCGAGACCGTGCCCGGCGGCGTCGCCCCGGGCGGCGGTGGTCGGCAGCCAGTAGTGGCGGTGCTCGAAGGCGTAGCTGGGGAGTTCGGTGCGGCGTCCCGCGTAACCGTCGTACAGGACCGACCAGTCGACGTCCGTGCCCCGCGTGTGCACGGCGGCCAGGGCGGCGAGCAGGCCGGGGACCTGGGCGGTGTCCTTGCGGGCCGTGGGGACGAACGCGGTGCCCTCGGCGTCGGCGAGGCAGTCCGGGCCCATCGCTGACAGGACGGGCGCGGCGCCCAGTTCGAGGAAGGTGTCGACGCCCTGTGCGGCCAGCGTCCGGACGGCGTCCGCGAAGCGCACGGTCTGCCGAACGTGCCGCACCCAGTAGTCGGCGGAGCCCAGTTCGGCTGCCGTGGCCTGGACACCGGTGAGGGTGGAGACGATCGGCAGGGCCGGGTCCGCGGCCGGGAGGGCCGCCATGACCCGGCGGAACTCCTCCAGCATGGGCTCCATGCGGGGCGAGTGGAAGGCGTGCGAGACGCGCAGCCGCCGGGTGGTGGTGAAATGTGCGGCGACGGCGGTGACTGCGTCCTCCTCCCCGGAGACGACCACGGCGCGCGGGCCGTTGACTGCGGCGATGCCGCACCGTTCGTTCAGCAGCGGCGCCACCTCCTCCTCCGAGGCCTGTACGGCGATCATCGCGCCGCCCGCGGGCAGCGCCTGCATGAGGCGTCCGCGTGCCGCGACGGCGGTCACAGCGTCCTGCAGTGACCAGACCCCGGCGACGTGCGCGGCGGCGAACTCACCGACGGAGTGGCCGGCCAGCCAGGCGGGCCGCACCCCGAAGGACTCCAGCAGGCGGTAAAGACTGACCTGGGTGGTGAACAGGGCTGCCTGGGTGTAGGCGGTCTGCTCCAGTACAGCGGGGTGGTCGCCGAGGACCACCTCGGCGAGCGGCCGCTCAAGGTGCTTGGCGAAGAGTTCGGCGACTCGGTCGAAGTGTTCGGCGTAGACCGGGTAGGTGTCGTACCAGTCGCGGCCCATGCCGGGCCGCTGGGCGCCCTGTCCGGAGAACAGGTGGGCGAGGGTGCCGTCGGTGGCGGCGCCGGTGACGAGCAGTCCGGGCGCCTCGTGTCCACGGGCCAGGGCATCCAGCGCTTCGGTGGTCCTCCGCTCGTCGGGGGCCAGGACGACGGCGCGGTGCGGGTGGGTGCTGCGAGTGGTGGCGAGGGCCAGGCCGACGTCCGCGGGCGCGGCGGTCAGGTCCCGGAGACGGGCGGCCTGGCCTCGCAGCGCCACGGAGGAGCGCGCGGAGACCGCGAGGGCGAGCACAGGCGGCACGGTGGCCGGGTCTGGCTCCGCGGTCTCCGGATCGCCTCCGGTGAACTCCTCCAGGATGACGTGGGCGTTGGTGCCGCTGATCCCGAAGGAGGAGACCCCGGCGCGGCGCGGCCGGTCCGGGGCCCGCCAGGGCCGCTCGTCGGTGAGGAGCCGCACCGCGCCCGCCGTCCAGTCCACCTGGGGCGAGGGCGCGTCGACGTGGAGGGTGCGCGGCAGGGTGCCGTGCCGCATCGCCATGACCATCTTGATGATGCCGGCCACCCCTGCGGCGGCCTGGGTGTGGCCCATGTTGGACTTGACGGAGCCCAGCCACAGCGGCTCGTCGTCGGGCCGCTCCTGCCCGTAGGTAGCCAGCAGTGCCTGGGCCTCGATCGGGTCGCCGAGCGTGGTGCCGGTGCCGTGTGCCTCGACGGCGTCGACATCGGCGGGGGTGAGCCCTGCGGCGCTCAGCGCGGCGCGGATCACGCGCTGCTGGGAGGGGCCGTTGGGAGCGGTCAGTCCGTTGGAGGCCCCGTCGGAGTTGACGGCGGAGCCGCGCACCGTGGCCAGCACCCGGTGGCCGTTGCGGCGGGCGTCCGAGAGGCGCTCGACGACGAGCATGCCGACGCCCTCGCCCCAGCCGGTGCCGTCGGCGGCCGCGGCGAACGACTTGCAGCGGCCGTCGGCGGCCAGGCCGCGCTGCCGGGCGAAGTCGACGAAGGTTTCGGGGGTCGACATGACGGTGACGCCGCCGACCAGGGCGAGATCGCACTCGCCCTGCCGCAGGGCCTGCGCGGCCAGGTGCAGGGTGACAAGCGAGGAGGAGCAGGCGGTGTCGACGGTGACGGCCGGGCCCTCCAGGCCGAGCGCGTAGGCGACCCGGCCGGAGACGACGCTGCCCAGACTCCCGTTGCCGAGGTAGGCGGCGAGGTCGTCGGGGACCTCGGTCAGCCAGGTGCCGTAGTCGTGGTACATGACGCCCGCGAACACGCCGGTGCGTGAGCCGCGCAGAGTCGCCGGGTCGATGGCGGAGCGCTCCAGTGCCTCCCAGGAGACCTCGAGGAGCAGGCGCTGCTGCGGGTCCATGGCGGTGGCCTCGCGCGGGCCGATGCCGAAGAAGCCGGGGTCGAAGTCGGCCGCGTCGTAGAGGAAGGCGCCCTCGCGGGTGTACGTACGGCCGGGGGTGCCGGGCTCGGGGTCGTACAGGCTGTCGGTGTCCCAGCCGCGGTCGGCGGGGAAATCGCCGACCGCGTCGACGCCTTCGGCGACCAGTCGCCACAGGTCTTCCGGGGAGCGGACGCCGCCGGGGTAGCGGCAGCCCATGCCGACGATGACGACGGGGTCGTCGCCCTCGGCGGGGCGCGGTCCGGCGGCGGGCTCGCCGGCCGGCCGTGCGGTGCCGAAGAGGGCGTCCCGGATGTGCTCGGCGAGTGCACGGGAGGTGGGGTGGTCGAAGACGAGGGTGGCAGGCAGCCGCAGTCCGGTGACGGTGTTGAGCCGGTTGCGCAGTTCGACGGCTCCCAGGGAGTCGAAGCCCAGCTCGGTGAAGGCCCGCCCGGGGTCGATGGCGGAAGGGGAGTCGTGCCGCAGGACCGCGGCCACCTCGGTGCGGACCAGGTCCAGCAGGGCGCGTTCCCGGTCGGCGGCGGGCAGTTGCGCCAGCCCGCGCTCCTGGTGGGGCGCCGTGTGGGCGGCGGCCCGGCGGGGGACGGGACGGACGAGAGCGCTCAGCAGCGGCGGCGGGCCGTCGGGCCGGCGGCGTACGGCGGCGGCGTCGATCTCCACGGGGACGAGGTGGGGACTGCCGGAACGGACGGCGGCGTCGAAGAGCCGCAGGGAGTGCTCGGCGGACAGCCCTGGGACACCGTACGCGGCCACTCGCTCCAGGGCGGCGGCGTCCAGCGCGGCGCCCATGCCGGTGCCGGTGGCCCACAGGCTCCAGGCGAGGGCCGTGGCGGGCAGTCCGTGCGCCTCCCGGTGTACGGCGAGGGCGTCCAGGTAGGCGTTGGCGGCGGCGTAGTTGCCCTGGCCCGGTCCGTCAAGGACGGCGGCGAGGGAGGAGAACAGCACGAAGTGGGACAGGTTCCGGTCGAGGGTGAGTTCGTGCAGGTGCCAGGCGCCGGCGGCCTTGGCGTGGAAGACCTCGTCGATCATTTCCTCGGTGAGGCTCTCGACGATGCCGTCGCGCACGGTGCCTGCGGCGTGGACGACGGAGTCGACCGGGTGCCGGGCCAGCAGGTCGCGCAGCGCATCCCGGTCGCCGACGTCGCAGGCGGCGACGGTCACTTCGGCCCCCAGCCCGGTCAGCTCGGCGTGCAGTTCGGGAGCGTGCCCCCGGCGGCCGACGAGGACCAGCCGGCGCACATCGTGGGCGCGCACCAGGTGGCGGGCGAGCAGGGCTCCGAGCCCGCCGGTGCCGCCGGTGATCAGGACCGTGCCCCAGTCGGCGGCCGGCCGGGGTGCGGCGGTTGCTTCGGCGGTCAACCGCGGTACGGCGAACCGGCCCTCGGCGAGGGAGAGTTCGGGTTCCCCGGTGGCGAGCACCTGGCGCAGCTCGGCCTCGGAGGGCAGGCTGTCGTGCTCGACGAGGACGTAGCGGCCGGGGTTCTCGGCCTGTGCCGAGCGGACCAAGCCGCGTACCGCGGCGTGGGCGGGACTGCCGGGCCCGGTGATGAGGACGAGGCGGGCACCGGCCGCCCGTTCGTCCGACTGCCAGGTCTGCAGCAGGCGCAGGGTGCCCAGCACATGGGCGCGCGCGTCGGCGGCGTCGGGGCCCGCCGGGCCGGCCGGGCGGTACATCACGGCGTCCGGCGCGGGGGCGTCGAGCAGCGCGTCCACGGCACGGGCGAGCGGGTCCTCGAAGGGATCGGCGTCCGGCGGTCCGTCCGGGCGGGGGACGCCGTCGAGGACGGCAATGCGCAGGGGCGCGGTGGTCAGCGGCCGGGGGTACGACGACCACCGCACGGAATACAGGACGTCGTCGTCCGGTACGGGCAGGGAGGTCATGGCCTCGATGTCGGCGACGGGGGCGCCGGCGGTGTCCGCGAGGTGCAGACCGATGGTGTCGCCGTCGCCACGGGTGATCCGTACGCGCAGAGCCGAGGCTCCGGTGGCGTGCAGGCGGACACCGGTCCAGGCGAACGGCAGCAGCACCTCTCCGCGCGGCGGGGCGTCGAGGTCGGCGGCGTGCAGCGCGGCGTCCAGCAGCGCGGGGTGGAGCCCGAAGCGCGCAGCGTCGGCGGTGGCGTCCTCGGGCAGGGCGACCTCGGCGAGGACGTGCTCGCCGTGCCGCCAGGCGGCGCGCAGGCCCTGGAAGACGGGGCCGTAGGCGTAGCCCTGGCCGGCGAGGTCCGCGTAGACCTCTGTGGTGTCCAGGGGTTCGGCGTCCGGAGGCGGCCATGCGCCCGGCTCGGTGTCGGCGGCAGGCGGGGCTGTGTCGGTGAGCACCCCGGCCGCGTGCCGGGCCCAGGGCGCGTCCTCGTCGGCGCGCGAGTGGACGGTGACGGTACGGCGACCGGTGTCGTCGGGTTCCCCGACAGCCACCTGGACGGCGACGTCCTCGTCCGGGGCGAGCACCAGCGGTGCGCCGAGGGTGAGTTCCTCCAGGTCGGTAGCGCCGACATGGTCGCCGGCCCGCAGGGCGAGTTCGACGAAGGCGGTGCCCGGCATCAGCACACGGCCCGCGATCACGTGGTCCGCGAGCCAGGGGTGGGTACGGGTGGAGAGGCGTCCGGTCAGGACGACGCCCTCCGCGCCGACCGCGACCACGGCCGCCAGCAGCGGGTGTCCGGCCGCGATCTGCCCCAGGCCGGACGCGTCGGCGGAGGTGCCTGGTTCCAGCCAGAAGCGACTCCGCTGGAAGGGGTAGCCGGGCAGCTCGACGCGGCGGGCGTCCTGGCCGGCGTAGTGCCGTGCCCAGTCGACGGGGACGCCGCGGGCGTGGGCCGCGGCGAGCGCGGTGACGGCCTCGCGGGCCTCGGGCCGCTCACGCCGCAGCACCGGCAGGAAGGCGGTGCCGGGCGCGTCCGTGCAGTCCGGTCCCATGGCGGTCAGCACCGCGTCGGGGCCGATCTCCAGGAACGTCCGGACGCCGGCGTCGGCGAGCCACCGCACGGCGTCGTGGAAGCGGACCCTGGCCCGGACGTGTTCCACCCAGTACTCGGGGTCGCACAGTTCGCGGCCGACGGGGGCGCCGGTCACGGTGGACACGATCGGCACGGTGGGTTCGGCGTAGTCCAGCACCTGTGCGACCCGGCGGAACTCGGCCAGCATCGGTTCCATCAGCGGTGAGTGGAAGGCGTGGCTGACGCGCAGGCGCTTGGTGTCGTGTCCGCGGGCGGAGAGTTCGCCGGCGACGCGCTCCACGTCGTCCAGGTCTCCGGAGATCACGACGGAGGCGGGGCCGTTCACGGCGGCGATGCCGGTGCGCTCGGTGAGCAGCGGTGCGACGTCGCTCTCACCGGCGCGGACCGCGACCATGGCACCGCCCTCGGGCAGCGCCTGCATGAGCCGGCCGCGGGCGGCGACGAGGATGGTGGCGTCCTGGAGGGTGAGGACCCCGGCCACGTGCGCGGCGGCGATCTCGCCGACGGAGTGCCCGGCCAGGTGGTCGGGGCGCATCCCCCAGCTCTCCAGCAGGCGGTGGAGGGCGACTTCGACGGCGAACAGGGCCGGCTGCGCGTACTCGGTGCGGTGCAGCAGTTCCGCGTCGGGTGTGCCCGGCGCGGCGAACAGGACGCTCTTGAGGGGCTTGGGCAGCTGGAGGTCGAAGTGGGCGCAGACGTCGTCGAGTGCGTCGGCGAACGCGGGATACGCGGCGGCGAGTTCGCGGCCCATGCCGGGGCGCTGACTGCCCTGCCCGGTGAACAGGAAGCCGAGTTCGCCGCCCGCCCGCCCGGTGGCGGGGGTGTTGCCCGAGGCCACGCCGGTGAGCGCCTCCCGCAGCTCGGCCCGGTCGGCGGCGACGAGGACGGCCCGGTCGGGCAGGGCCGCCCGGGTGGTGGCCAGGGCGTGGGCGAGGTCGGCCGGTTCCGTGGCGTCGGCAAGGGGCAGCAGGCCGGCCGCGCGGGCCCGCAGGGCGGCTTCACCGCGGGCTGACAGCGGGAAGACGAGCGGGACCGGGGCGGCTCCGGGGGCGTGGGTGGCCTCCCTCCCGGGGGTGGTGCGCGCTGCCTCCGTGTACGGGTCCCGGGCGCTGCCCGTGTCCTCGGCCCGGTCCCCCGCGTCCGGCTGTTCCAGGATGACGTGTGCGTTGGTGCCGCTGACGCCGAAGGAGGAGACGCCCGCCCGGCGAGGGCGGCCGGTCCGCGGCCAGGGCCTCGGCTCGGTGACGAGTTCCACGCTGCCGGACGCCCAGTTGGCGTGCGGGGTGGGGGCGTCGACGTGCAAGGTCGCGGGCACCTGACCGTGACGCATGGCGAGGACCGTCTTGATCACGCCGGCCACACCCGCGGCGGCCTGGGTGTGGCCCAGGTTCGACTTGACCGAGCCGAGCAGCAGAGGGGCCCCGGCGGGGCGGCCCTGCCCGTAGGTGGCCAGGAGCGCGGTCGCCTCGATGGGGTCGCCGAGGCGGGTGCCCGTACCGTGCGCCTCCACCACGTCGATGTCGGCGGGACCGAGCCCGGCGACGGCCAGCGCCCGGCGGATCAGCTTCTGCTGCGCCGTTCCGTTGGGAGCGGTGAGCCCGTTGGAGGCACCGTCCTGGTTGACGGCGGAGGACCGGACGACGGCGAGCACCTGGTGGCCGTTGCGGCGGGCGTCGGAGAGCCGTTCCAGGACGAGGACGCCGACGCCCTCCGCGAAGCCCGTGCCGTCCGCGGCGGCGGAGAACGCCTTGCAGCGGCCGTCCGCGGACAGCCCTCGCTGCCTGCTGAACGCGGTGAAGACGCCCGGCCCGCCCATCACGGCCACCCCGCCGGCCAGCGCCAGCGACGACTCGCCCTGCAGCAGCGAGCGGCAGGCCAGGTGGATGGCGACGAGGGAGGCGGAGCAGGCGGTGTCGATGGTGACCGCCGGTCCCTCGGTGCCCAGCACGTAGGCCACCCGGCCGGAGATGACGCTGGAGGCGTTGCCGGCCAGCAGATGGGCGTCGAGTCCGTCCGGCGCGTCGTGCAGGCGCGGACCGTACTCCTGCACCTCAGCCCCGAAGAACATGCCGGCCGAGGTGCGTCGCAGCGTGGTGGGGTCGATACCGGCGTCCTCCAGGGCCAGCCAGGAGGTCTCCAGTACCAGCCGCTGCTGGGGGTCCATGGCCAGCGACTCACGCGGGCTGATGCCGAAGAACTCGGCATCGAACTCGGTGGCCGTGTCCAGGAACCCGCCGGTGCGGGCGTAGGAGCTGCCGGGGACGTCCGGGTCCTCGTCGAAGAGCTGCTTCAGGTCCCAGCCACGGTCCTGGGGGAAGCCCGAGAGCACCTCGCCGCCGTCGGCGAGCAGACGCCACAGGTCGGCCGGCGTCTCGATGCCGCCGGGGAAGCGGCAGCCGATGCCGACGATCGCCACGGGCTCGTCGGCGGGGCCGTCACCGGTCGGCTCCGGCGGAGCGTCGTCCGCGGCCCGGTTCCCGGCCAGCAGTCGGTCGGCCAGGTCCCGCACGGTGGGGCAGTCGTAGGCGATGCCGACCGGCAGGTCGAGGCCCGTCCGCTCGGTCAGCCTCCGGTGCAGGTCCACCGCCGCGAGCGAGTCGAGTCCCTGTTCCGCCAGCGGTACGGAGGGGTCCAGGGTCCGCGAGGTACCCGGCCGGGCCGCCTCGACCGCCTCGGTGACGGCGGTGCGCACCAGATCCGTCACCAGCCTGCGGTGCTGCGTCGGTGCGGCCTCGGCGAGCAGTCGCGCCAGGGCTGATTCGGATCCGGGCCCATTCATCCACGCATCTCCACTTTCGACCGACACCGTTTCCCACCTTTTTTCTCACCGTAATGACGACCCCGGAAAGGCCACACCCTTAGGCACCCCTAGGGGCCGGGCCGGGCGAGCCACCCGCCTGCGCGGGTGCGTTGCGGTCGAATGAACGCCGGACGAAAGACAGGGAATCGAGCAGTTCCGTCGAGGTGACCGTGTGGGCCGGGCGGGCGTCGGTGACGCCAGCCAGCGGCATCTTTCCCACGTCCGACCAGCGCAGCCGGCCGTCCTCGGCGATGTAACTCCGGCTCAGTCCCGCGTTGTCCGGATGCAGGCAGTAGGGCACGTCCAGCCGGCCCTCCGCGAACGCCTTCAGCAGTGCGGTGCCGAGGTCGTCGTCCAGGTTCAGCACCCCGTCGACCAGCGCGTACGCCTCGGCGTACGTCTCCGTCCCGGCGCCATCCAAAGGGTCCGGCCCGGTGCGCGCGGCGACCGCAGCGGCATATTCCAGTGCGGCCACGTTCTCCGCCACCGACGGGATGCGCCGGGATTCCGCGACGGTTTTCACGATGAGGCGCTCGGAACCGCTCTCGACCGCCAGTTCGGCGGCCTGCGCGAGCAGTCGACGGGCGCCGTACTCGGTTTCCGGGAACAATCCCATGTAGGCATAGACGACCACGTGCCATTCGGTGTCCGCGAGGAACCGCGCGCACAGGCTGCGCAACGCGGCGACCGCTTCGGAGTCCTGACGCCGATTCGTCTGCTGGGCGTAACTCACCGAAATGCTCCGGATTCCGTGTCGGCGGAAGAACAGCGCCTCGAGCACGCTGACCGCCACGAGCAGGCCGGGCGGGCAGAGCTGGCCGAGCAGACACCCCCCGAAGGTCTCCAGGTGCGGTTCGGTGCCGGTTCCGCGGAGCGCGGCGAGCAGTTCGCAGGATTCCGTCCAGTGGGCGACGGACTCCCGCAACGGAACCCTGCCATAGGGAAGGCAGTAGGAGACGGGCCCGCCCTCCGAGGCGTCGAGCCCCACGGACAACAGCGCCCGGAAGATGTGCTGGGGCGCTGCCGAGCCGTGCCGCACCTGCACCGGGAACCCCGGACCGTGGATCCGGTCGAGGACCCGGCGGGTGGTGGCCGTCTCGTGACCAACCAGCGGATAGCCGTTGAGGTCGGCTCCTTCGAGGACGGCGAGTTGAGCGGACTCCAGGTCACCGACCCGGGTGTAGCTGTCCAGGGTGAGAGTCCCGACGGTCGTCGCGTCGGCGTCCCGGGTGGCGAGCAGCCCCGCCCGCATGCGCTGCGGGCTGCTCATCCCCATCCGGGGCTGCACCACCAGCCGGCCGGCGTCGTGGGCAGCGCGCACGAACCCTCCGAACCCGGCACCGGTCACACCAGGGCCCGCTGGGGCAGCGCGTCGAGCATCCGCCGGAAGGTGGCGACGCCTTCGGAGGTGTCGTCGAACACCGCGTCGTAGCCGGCGGCACGCAGCGCGGCCGACTCCTCCCCACCGCAGGGTCCGGCGATCCCGAGCTTGCCGCCTATGACGACGGGCACGGCGGTGAGGCCGGGGTGCTCGCGCAGCCGGGTGACCGTGCGCATGCCGTCGTGGTAACCGTGCCCGTTGACGCTGCTGATCACGATGAGCGCGGGGTCCTGCGCCAGGGCCTCGCCTATCAGCAGGTCCTCGGGTACGCAGGGGCCGAGGTTGACCACGCGGTGGCCGTGTTCCTCGATGAGGAGCTGGAGGTATACCAGGTTCCAGGTGTGCGAGTCGGAGATGCCGCCCGCCACGAGCACGGGCTGCTCGCCGGGGGTGGGGGTGAGGCGGTTGCTCATCACAGGGCCTGTCCGTGTTCGTAGGTTCGGGTGTGCTCGATGCGGGAGACGGAGACGAGTTCCTCGCCGCGGACGACGATCTCCGCGGGGGCGGGCCTGCCGAGGAACATCAGAAGGCTGGCGGTGGGCCCGTACGACCCGGCGTTGGGGACGGTCAGCAGGTCGCCGGGGGCCGGGTCCGACAGCGGAACCTGCCGTCCGAGCAGGTCGCCGGGCGTGCACAGCGGTCCGGCGAGGTGGGCCGGAACGCCGTCCGTACCGACGGACTCGTGCGGTTCGACGGAGACCGGCAGGATGAGGCCTAGACCGGACATGCCGCCGAAGGTGTTGATGCCCGCGTCGAGGACGACGTAGCGGGTGCCACGGCTGTCCTTGACGTTGACGACGGAGGTGAGCAGGGTGCCGCTGTCGGCGACCAGGTACCGTCCCGACTCGCAGGCGATGCGCGGGGCGCCGTCCCGCCAGCCGGGGAAGTGCTCGTCGAGCGACGTGGCCAGGGCGTCGCCCAGTTTGCCGTAGACAGGCCGCCGTCCCTGGACCGCGTACGGTGCGGCGAAGCCGCCGCCGAGGTCGACGATGCGGAAGGTGACGCCCAGTTCCCGCTGGAGGGCGGCGGCGGTGGCGATGGTGTGCCGGAACTCGGCGATGAGGCTCGCCTCGTCCTTGGCGTTGCTCAGCGGGAAGAAGTGCAGTCCCGCCAGGTTGGTGCCGGGTACGTCGCGCAGTTCGGCGGCGAGGCCGGGCAGGGTCTCGCCGTCGAACCCGAACTGCGAGGGCACCCCGGTCATACGGATGCTGGTGGCCGCGGCTCCGGTGGCGTTGTTGACCCGGATCAGGCAGTCGGCGGTGATGCCGAGCCGGACGGCGGCCTCGCCGACGTGGCGCAGATCGCCGGGTGACTCCACGGAGAACGTCCGCACGCCCCGGGTCATGGCCTCGGCCAGCTCCTCGGCCGTCTTGCCGGGGCCGGTGTACAGGATCTCGGTGCCCTGGAAGCCGGCCCGCAGAACGGCGTCGAGTTCCCCGACGGAGCTGATCTCCGCGCGGCAGACGCGGTGGCCGCCCGCCCGCATCTCGCGCAGGATCTCGGGGTGCGGGTTGGCCTTGGCCGCGTAGTACACGGCGATCTCGTCGGGCAACGCGGCGAACAGTTCGTCCCGCGCCGCCGCGACCCGGTCCAGGTCGTAGATGTAGGAGGGGGTGCCGAAGCGCCGGGCGAGATCGGTGGTGCCGGTCACGGCGTGGTTCCTTCCAGAAGGCTGACGAGCTGCTTGCGGTCGTGCTTGCCGTGCGCGGTCAGCGGCAGTTCGCCGACGACACGGCTGACGCCCGGCACCTTGGCGGGCTCCAGCCGGAGGGACAGCTCCCTGAGAAGCACGTGCGGGTCGATGTCGCCCTCGGCGAACACCGCGAGGTCACGGCCGGGGGCGGGCGGCAGGACCGCGGCGGCGCGGACACCGGGTACGTCCGCGGCCGCGGCCTCGATCTCGGTGGTGCTCATGCGGACGCCCTTGTGCTTGAACATGTCGTCCCGTCGGCCCTCGTAGTAAAGGAACCCGTCCTCGTCGACGTGTCCGAAGTCGCCGGTGTGCAGCCGCAGTCCGCCGTCGGGAGCGGGCCGGAAGGCGCGTGCGGTCTGCTCCGGCGCGCGCCAGTAGCCGGGCATGACGTGGGGGCCCTCGACGACGATCTCCCCTGTCTGCCGGGGCGGCAGCCGGTTGCCCTCTACGTCCACGGCGAAGGCCCGGGTGCCGGGCAGCGGGCGGCCGACCGACTCGGGCCGGGCGTCCTGCTGGTCGGGCGGCAGGACGGAGACGCGCTTGCACTCGGTCTGGCCGAACTGGATGACCACCTCGGATCCGGGGAAGGCCGCGCGGAGCCCGTCGGCGGTGGCCTTCGGCAGCGCGGCCCCGGTGTTGGTGAACATGCGGACGGTGGAGTCCTGCCGCGGTTCGCGTGCGGCCAGCGCGCAGACCATGGTGGCCAGGGACGGCACGATGGGGACAACGGTGGCCCCGGTCTCCCGGATGCGGCGCAGCAGCACGAGGTCGGACTCGCCGTCGGCGAGCACGAGTTCGCTGCGGCCGGCCGCGGTGAGCAGCACCTTGTAGAGACCGTAGTCCCACGAGATGGGGAAGCGGCAGAAGACCACGTCGTCGGGTCGGTAGCCGAGTTCGAGGTTGATGGCCTCGGTGGCGAAGACCATCCGGCCGTGCGGGCAGACGACGGCCTTGGGGGCCGCCGTGGAGCCAGAGGTGTAGACGAGGACGGCGAAGTCGTCGCTGTGGACGGGGGCGCCGTCGCCCCGGGCCTCCTTGTCGCGCAGGTCGGTGACCGCCTGCCACACCTCTTCCAGACCGAGGACGGAGACCGGATCGGCGAGCGCGGATACCCGGGAGACGGCGGGATCGGCGACGATCACCAGCGACGGCTCCGAGTTCCCGACGACGGCCTCGAGGTGAAAGTCCTTCATGCCGGTGTTGACGGGGACGAGAACGGCGCCGCGGCGCGCGGTGCCGTACAGCAGGGCCACCAGCTCGCGGGTGCTGGCCAGTTGCACCAGGACCCGGTCACCGTGGCCGACGCCCTGGGCCTGGAGCCACGCGTCGACGGCGTGGCTCCAGGCGGTGAGCTCCCGGTAGGTCCATCGCCCGGTGCCGTCGGCGACCGCCGGCGCGTCAGGGTGCTCGGCGGTGGCCTCGTCGAGCAGGTCGTGCACCCGGGCATCGGTGCGGGCCCGTGTTGTCGGTTGACCGTTCACTACGACTCCTGCCGTCCTTCGGTCCTGCTCCCGGTTCCGGCGTGCTGCTCACGCAGGGCCGCGGCGCGGGAGGTGAGCTTCCTGCGGTCGGTCTTGCGGTTGGGGTTGAGCGGGAGCGCGTTCAGGTGGTGGTAGGCCCGGGGGACGACCGCGGCCGGCAACAGTTCCCGCAGATGACGGGCGAGCCGGGCGGGCGGCACCGGGTCGCCGGTGTGGAAGACGGCGAGCTCGACCGTGCCGTCCACGGGGACGGCGACGGTCGCGGCGTCCTCCACGCCGGAGCAGGCGCGCACCGCGGCATCGACCTCGGCCAGTTCCATCCGTATGCCGTGCACCTGGACCTGGGCGTCCTGGCGGCCGAGGTACAGCCAGGCATCGCCTCCGGCGACGCGGCGGACCCGGTCCCCGGTCCGGTAATAGCGCAGGCCGTCCCGCTCCAGGAAGCGCCCGGTGTCGTCGGCCGGGTCGAGGTAGCCGGGGGTCAGCTGTGGTCCGGCGATGCACAGTTCGCCCTCGCCGGTGGTGCTCGGCGAGCCCGCGTCGTCCAGCAGCATCACCGGGTGGCCGTCGTGCACGGCCCCGATCGGCACCATGCCGTGCAGGTGTTGGCTCCCCGGCACCCGGCGGTGGGCGGTGATGGTGACGGTCAGCTCGGTCGGCCCGTACAGGTTCTCCAGCACGGTGCCGGGAGCCGCCGCCGTCCAGTCGTCGGCGTCCCGGCAGCTGAGCGCCTCCCCCGCGAAGAAGCTCCGGCGCAGCGAGGACAGCGCACCGGGTGCGAGTCCGCCGGTGCGCCGCACCAGGGTGATCGCGCTGGGTGTGGAGAACCACACGGTCACACCTCGCTCCGCCACGAACTCGGGCAGGCGCGCGTACGCCCGCGCCGGGACCGGCACGACGGTGGCTCCGGCGCCCCAGGCGCAGAACAGGTCGAACATGGCGCAGTCGAAGTTGAGGTCGAAGGTCTGCGAGAAGACGTCCTCGGGACCGAAGTCGTATCGCTCGTCGAGCAGGGAGAAGTAGTACGCGGTGTTGGCGTGGGTGACCGGCACACCCTTGGGGCGCCCGGTGGAGCCGGAGGTGAAGAGCACGTAGGCGATGCCGTCCGGGCGGGCGGGCATCGGCGCCTTCAGCACACTGTCGGGGTCGACAGTGAGCTCCGGCATCGGTTGGCCGCCGGGGGCGAACAGGGTGGGCAGGGTGACGCCGTTCTCGTGCAGCGCGGTCAGCGCCGGCAGGGCGTCGTCGTCGGCGAGCAGGGCTCCCACACCGGCGGCCTCGATCATCTGCCTGGTGCGGGCGGCGGGAAAGGCCGGCTGCAGGGGGACGACGGTGACCCCGCTGTAGAGGCCTGCCAGCAGGCTCGTGTACGCCGACGGGCCTTTGCCGGCGAGCACGCCCACGGCGGGCGGCCGGTCGGGGAGCCCTGCCAGCAGGGAGCCGGCGAGCAGGAGGGCCCGCTCGTGGAGCTCGCGGTAGGTGAGGGTGGCGCCGTCGGCCCACAGCGCGGGCCGGTCGGGCGCCAGGGCCAGCCCGCGCAGGAACCGTCCGGACAGGGCTCCGTCCATGGTGAGGTCCAAGGGATCCGTCCCGTCAGCTCTTGGCGCGCTGGAGCGTGCCCTCGACGGTCTCCCACAGCACGCCCGCGCTACGGAAGGTGCCCATGGTCAGCGCGCTGTCACGGAAGCGCACCTGGTACGCCTCCTCCAGCATGCCGAGCAGCTGGACCATGCCCAGCGAGTCCAGACCGAGGTCGTTCAGCTCGACGTCGGCGGTCAGCGGTTCCTGCGGGGGCAGGAACGGCAGGAAGGTGCGGAGTATCTCTTCGAACTGTTCGTCCCACATGGGTGTGCCTCCTGCGGATAGGGCGGATGGACGGGTCAGGCGGCGCGCGGACGGCGCCGGGGGGTCATCGCCAGGCGGGGATGCGCGGCGACGACCTCGAAGGTGCGGATGGTGCGGGGAACCCGGCCGAAGAGGCTGTCGGGTCCGGCGACGCACATCCGCCGGACTCCGGCGTCACGCAACGCCGTGGTGACGCTCGGCCAGTTCATGGGGTGGTCGAAGCTGTCGAGCAGCATGGTGCGCAGTTCCTCACCGGTGTGCAGCAGCCTGCCGTCCTGGTCGGCGACGACCGGCAGTGCGGGATCGGCGAAGGTGAAGCGGGAGATGACCTCGCGTTCCGCCTTGGCGCGCAGGGGCGCGAACGCCGACGCGTGCATGGGCGGCCGCATGGTGTAGAGGGGAAGGCTGCCGATACCGCGCAACCGCTCCCTCATCCACTCCACGCGCCGTTCGGCCAGGGAGACCATCCAGAAGCCGTCGTCGATGTGGCAGGAGATCTCGTGCCACTCCCCACCGTCGTCGAGTTCGGCGAGGATCGCGTCCAGCTCCTCGCGCGGGGCGCGGACGAAGGACAGGGTGACGATGTCCCGGTGGTGGTCGGCGAAGTACTCCTCGAGGCACCGCGCGATCCCGGCGGTGAGCCGGATCGCGTCGGGCAGGTCGAGGGCGCCGGTGTAGGCAAGGGCCGCCTTCTCCCCGAAGCTGGGGCCGGCCACGACGTCGGGGTCGATGTCCAGGTGCTCGCGGGCCCAGTAGGCACTGGCCAGGCAGTTCACGAAGAACGCGACCTGGGCGGCCTCCGAGTAGTCGCCCTCGGCGCTGCGGTAGGTGTCCACCAGCGAGTAGCCGAGGACGTCGTCAGCGACGGCGACCAGCTCCCGGGCCCAGGGGCTGGCGACCATGAAGCGGCCCACCTCGGCGAACGGGACGGGTCCCATACCGGGAAAGACGAGAGCGGTGTCGTACGCCATGGCGGTGTCCCCGCCCCCTTTCACAGTGGTGCGCGACGCTCGGGCCGGCGACGCGGCGCGGCGTGTCACAGGCCGGCGAGGAAGTCGGTGAGCACCTCGAAGAACCGGTCCGGTTCCTCCAGGTGCGGCAGGTGGCTGGACTCCTCGAAGATCTCCCAGCGGGCCCCGGGGACACGGTCCATGTAGGGCTGGACGACGGCCGGGGTGGCCTCGTCATGGCGTCCGCTCAGGAGCAGGGTGGGAGTGCGGATGGTGTCCAGTTCGTCGACGATCGACCAGTCCTTGAGGGAGCCGATCACGTGGAACTCGGTGGGCCCGTTCATCGCGTAGTAGACCGTCGGGTCGTTGTAGATCTCCATGAAGGAGGAGAGGAAGTCGCGGGGCCACGGGGCGAGGCGGCACACGTGGCGGTCGTAGAAGACACGCATCGCGGCCAGGTACTCCTCGGTGTCGTACGTGCCGGCCGTCTCGTGCCGCACCAGGGTCTCCTGCACGTCCGGCGGCAGGGAGGCCCGCAGCCGGGCCATCTCCTCCAGCCAGATGGGGTACGAGGCGGGCGCGTTGGCGACGACCAGGCCGCGCAGGCCCGGCGGGCGGCCCATCGCGTGCCGGGCACACAGCGGGCCTCCCCAGGACTGGCCGAACAGGACGTAGTCCTCCGCGATGCCCAGTTCCCGTACGAGGTTGTCGAGTTCGTCGAGGAAGAGGTCGACCGTCCAGAAGTCCGGTGTGCTCTCGGGCAGATGGGTGGAGCCGCCGTTGCCCAGCTGGTCGTAGTGGACGACCGGCCAGCCGTGCTCGGTGAGGCGGGCCAGCTGCAGCAGGTAGTCGTGCGTGCTGCCGGGTCCCCCGTGCACGACGACGACCGCCGGGCGGCCCGTACCGAGTTCGCCGGTCACCCGGTACCAGGTCCGGTACTCCCTGAAGGGGACGGTGCCCTTGACGCTGGGTACAAGACCCTGCGCACTGGGTTTCGGGGCCACGCTGATCACCTCTACTCGGCTGCGGAGTGCGGCGGCCGTCCGGTCAGGGAGATCCGGCCGGGACCGCGGAGCGTGGTGGCGCCGGGCGAACGGTGCTTCCGCCGTGGTCCGCAGCCGACGCTAACCGTCGCCCTGACGTTCGACGGACCCCTAACCGCCCCTAGTGGCAGGGGGGGTGACGAGGGCCACGGCCGCACCCCACAGGGGCCCGTGCCGCTAGGGGCGCGTAGGGGTGGGCCGCCCCCGGCCGCGCTCCTTAGCGTGCGGGAAACGGGCCGGCGGACCGCGCCGGCGCCGAGCCCGGAGCCTCCCCTGGTGAACGGCGCGTCCCGCTCCCTCCCGTGTGAAGAGGACACCATGACTGCACCTGCCGAAGCGGCCGACCAGGACGCCCTCCCGGAGTTCCCGATGCGCCGGGCCTGCCCCTTCAGTCCTCCCGCCGCCTACACCGGACTGCGCGAGAACGAACCGGTCTCCCGGGCGCAGCTGAAGGTGAACGGCAAGCCGACCTGGCTGGTCACCCGCCACGACCTGTACAAGAAGTTGCTCGGTGACCCGCGGGTGAGCGCCAATCTGAAGCTGCCCGGCTACCCGCTCCAGGTGCCGGTGCCGGAGGAGACGCTCCAGTCGGTGCCGCTCACCTTCCTGTCCATGGACCCGCCCGATCACACGGTGCAACGTCGCATGCTGGCGGCGGAGTTCAGTGTGCGCCGCATGCGCGAACTGCGCACCCGGGTGCAGCAGCTCGTGGACCAGCAGATCGACGACATGCTCGCCAAGGGCTGCGACAGTCCGGTGGATCTCGTCACGGCCCTCGCGCTGCCGGTGCCGTCCCTGGTGATCTGCGAACTGCTCGGCGTCCCCTACGAGGACCACGCCCGGTTCGAGCAGTGGGCGTGGGCCATCATGAACCACGAGGTCAGCGACGAGGAACGAGGCATCGCCCACTACGAACTGGACCGCTACGTCGACGGGCTGGTCACCGCCAAGGAGAGCGAGCCCGGCGACGACATGATCAGCCGGCTGATCGAGTTCAACCGGGGGACCCCGGCGGTGGAGCACTCGGACATCGTCAGCATGTCCAAGCTGATGCTGGTCACCGGTCACGAGACCACCGCGAACATGATCGCACTGGGTGTGCTGGCCCTGCTGGAGCACCCGGACCAGCTCGCCGACGTGCGCGAGGACCCCGACCTGATGCCGCGCGCGGTCGAGGAACTGCTGCGGCTGTTCTCCATCTCGGACGCCGGCACGGCACGCGTGGCCATGGAGGACATCGAGCTGGGCGATGTCACCATCCGCGCGGGCGACGGCATCCTGCCGCTGAACAACGCCGCCAACCACGACGAGGCCGTCTTCCCCGATGCGGACCGGCTGGACGTGCGCCGCGAGGCCCGCAGTCATGTGGCCTTCGGGTACGGCGTCCATCAGTGCGTCGGTCAGAACCTGGCCCGGATGGAGCTCGACGTCGTCTACTCCACGCTGCTGCGCCGGGTACCGACGCTGCGCCTGGCCACGCCGGCCGAGGAACTGCGGTTCAAGGACGACGCCATCGTCTGGGGCCTGTACGAGCTGCCCGTCACCTGGTGACGCCGAACGCCCGGCCGCGCATCCCTTTCCCCACCGTTCCGTTCGAGAGGCTTCCCCATACTGATGTCAAGCCGCTGCCGTGACAGCGGGTGCATCTTGATAGCACACACCGTCATGGATCATGGCCCACAAGACATTGATGCGGCGGCGCGCGAGTGCCAGCAGCGCCTGCTCGTGCCCTTTCCCCTCGGCGCGTTCGCGCGCGTAGTAGGACTTCGTGGCCGGACAGCTCTTCAGGCTCGACAGCGCGGAAAGATACATCGCGTTGAGCAGCGCACGGCGGAAGCGCCGGGGTCTGCGGAGGTTCCCGCTGACGCGCCCGGAGGCGCGCGGGGCCGGAGCCAGGCCGGCGAAGCCGGCGAGCCGGTCGGCGCTTCCGAAGGCGTCCATGTCGCCGCCGGTGGCAGCGAGGAACACGGCTCCCAACAGCTTGCCCATGCCAGGCAGGCTGACGATCACCTCGGCGTGCGGGTGCTCGCGAAACCGGGCCTCGATCAGGGCTCCGCCGTGGTTGAGGTCGACGGCCCACAGCACGTCGGTGTCGAGGGTCAGGACGTCCCCGATCAGTTCCAGCAGTACCGTCTCGTCGTTCAGGACCCGGCGGGACAGCAGGCGTTCGCCGTCCGCGTTGATCACCACGCAGTGGTGGTGCTCCTCCCCGATGTCCACTCCGGCCCATATCCGGGGCACGGTCACCTCCGCCAGCTCGTCGCCCATCACATGCCCAGCAGACGACCTCGCCGACGTTGCCCTGCACAGCGATCGGGTCGCATCTCCCACTTGGCGGTCGAGTCGTCGCGGAGCTCCGGGCGGCCAAGCCTCTCCAGCCATCTCACGGCGCAGCCATGACAGCCATACCCAGAGCCCCCGGGTCCCGCTGATCTTACGAGTGACCAGTTGGAACCACGATCAAGAAAGCAGGGCACACCATGACCCAGTCCGCCGACCCGGCGCCCGACACGGCGTCGCCGCATCCCCAGTTCCCGATGCGACGCGCCTGCCCGTTCAGCGAGCCGGGCGAGTACGCCGAACTGCGCGCGAAGGAGCCCGTGTCCCGCGCCTCGCTCAAGGTGAACGGCAAGCCGACCTGGCTGGTGACCAGGCACGAGCACGTCAAGCAGGTGCTCGGCGATCCGCGGGTGAGCAGCAACCTCAAGCGTCCCGGCTACCCGCACCAGTTCCACATCTCCGAGGAGATGCTGGCCCATGTCCGGCTCATGATGCTGTCCATGGACCCGCCGGACCACACCGCGCAACGCCGCATGCTGATACCGGAGTTCACGGCACGGCGGGTGAAGGAGATGCGACCGCGGATCCAGCAGATCGTCGACGAGCGTATCGACGCCATGTTGGCCGCGGACGGCCCGGTGGACCTGGTTGCGGCCCTCGCTCTGCCGGTGCCGTCCCTGACCATCTGCGAACTGCTCGGCGTCCCCTACGAGGACCACGCCCGGTTCGAGGAGTGGTCGGCGGCCATGATGAACCACGACCTCGGCCCCGAGGAGTACGGGGCGGCGGTGCAGGCCCTGGACATGTACCTCGACGAGCTGGTCACCCTCAAGGAGACCGAGCCGGGCGACGACCTGATTAGCCGGTTCCTGGAGAAGAACCGCGCCGAGCAGGCCGCCGACCACACCGACGTGGTGACCATGGCCCGGATGATGCTGGTGGGCGGCCACGAGACGACGGCCAACATGATCGCGCTCGGTGTGCTGGCGCTGCTGGAACACCCGGACCACCTGGCGGAGCTGCGGGCAGACGACACGTTGCTGCCGAACGCGATCGAGGAGTTGCTGCGCGTCTTCTCCATCTCGGACTCGGGCACCGCCCGTGTCGCCGTGGAGGACATCGAGGTGGGCGGAGTCACCATCCGCGCCGGTGAGGGCATCCTCGCGCTGAACAACGCCGCCGACCACGACGAGGCGGTCTTCGCGGACCCCGGCACCCTCGACTTCCACCGCAAGGAGGCGCGCAGTCACCTCGCCTTCGGATACGGGATCCACCAGTGCATGGGCGCGAACCTCGCCCGCGCGGAGTTGGAGATCGTGTACGGCACCCTGCTGCGCCGCGTTCCGGGCCTCCGGCTGGCCGTGCCGAGGGAGGAACTACGTTTCAAGGACGACGCCATGGTCTACGGCGCCTACGAACTGCCCGTCACCTGGTGACGGCCGAACCGATCGGAATCCCTGTCATGCGTGTCACCACGGACCACGACCGGTGCGTGGGCGCCGGCCAGTGCGCGATGCTCAGCCCCGAGGTCTTTGACCAGGACGACGACGGTCTCGTCGTCGTCCTCCAGGACAGGCCCGCGGCGGAGCTGCTGGACGACGTGCACCGTGCGGCGGAACTGTGCCCGTCACGGTCCATCCACGTCACCGGCTGATCTGTTCCGCGCTCGCGGCGCGGTCCCGTACGGGCCGGGCGCCAGGTACCGCGGGGGCGCCAGGCCCACGTACGGGAGGGGCAGCGTCGTCCGCCCCGCACGACGACGACAACTGAGGACGTGAACCCGTGGTGACGAACCGACCTCGCTCCTCCGAATCCGGACTGCCCATCCAACCGGTCCACGGGCCCGGCGCCCAGGCGGGCTGGGACCCGGCCGAGAAGCTGGGTGAACCGGGGAAGTGTCTCTTCACGCGGGGCGTGTACCCGTCGATGTACACCGGCCGACCGTGGACGATGCGCCAGTACGCCGGTTTCGGCACCGCCAGCGAGTCCAACACCCGGTACAAGCAGCTGATCGCCAACGGCACCACGGGCCTGTCGGTCGCGTTCGACCTGCCGACCCAGATGGGGCACGACTCGGACGCCCCGATCGCCTCCGGCGAGGTCGGCAAGGCCGGCGTGGCGATCGACTCGATCGACGACATGCGCGTCCTGTTCGCCGGGATTCCGCTGGACGAGGTCTGCACCTCCATGACCATCAACGCCCCCGCCGCGCTCCTCCTCCTGCTCTACCAACTGGTCGCGGAGGAGCAGGGCGTGGCGGCGGAGATGCTGACGGGCACGATCCAGAACGATGCGCTCAAGGAGTACATCGCCCGGGGCACGTACATCTTCCCGCCGAAGCCTTCGCTGCGGCTGATCGTCGACATCTTCAAGTACTGCCGTGCCGAGATCCCGAGGTGGAACACCATCTCGATCTCCGGCTACCACATGGCGGAGGCGGGTGCCTCGCCCGCGCAGGAGATCGCGTTCCCCCTCGCGGACGGCATCGAGTACGTCCGCACCGCCGTGGCGGCCGGCATGGACGTGGACGACTTCGCGCCGCGGCTCTCCTTCTTCTTCGTAGCCCGTACGACGATCCTCGAAGAGGTCGCCAAGTTCCGCGCCGCGCGCCGGATCTGGGCCCGGGTGATGAAGAAGGAGTTCGGCGCGGAGAACCCCAAGTCGCTGATGCTGCGCTTCCACACCCAGACCGCCGGCGTCCAGCTCACCGCCCAGCAGCCCGAGACCAGCCTGGTCCGCGTCGCCGTGCAGGGACTGGGCGCGGTCCTGGGCGGCACCCAGTCACTGCACACCCACTCCTTCGACGAAGCCATCGCCCTGCCGACGGACAGATCCGCCCACCTCGCACTGCGCACCCAGCAGGTCCTGACGTACGAGACGGACGCGACGGCCACCGTCGACCCCTTCGCGGGGTCCTATGTCATCGAGAAGATGACCGACGACATCGAAGGCGCGGCCCTGGAACTGATGCGGAAGATCGAGGACCTCGGTGGGGCCGTCGGCGCCATCGAACACGGCTTCCAAAAGCGGGAGATCGAGGACAACGCCTACCGCATCGCGAAGGAGACCGACTCCGGCAAGCGGGTCGTCGTCGGCGTCAACCGCTTCCAGCTCGACGAGGAGGAGCCCTACGAACCGCTCCTCGTCGACCCTTCCATCGAGACCCAGCAGGCCGAACGCCTCGCCAAACTCCGCGCCTGGCGGGACCAGGACCGGGTGGACCGCCACCTGGCCGACGTGCAGAAGGCGGCGGCCGGGGACGACAGCGTGCTGTATCCGATGAAGGATGCCCTGTCCGTCGGGGCGACCGTGGGCGAGGTGTGCGACGCGTTGCGCGAGATCTGGGGCACCTACACTCCCGGCGCCCCCTTCTGACCGGCCCATCGGCCGGACCGCCCTCGGATCAGGTCGCCGGCGCCACCGGCCCGCAATCGTGTTGAAACGTCCGGGCTGCGAGATAGGTAGGACGCCTCCCGGAAGCGGGAGGCGTCGGGCGTCGAAGCAACTCGCGGGCCTTGGCAGGCTCAGGGCGGTGCCGGGCTCGACTGTACCCGCGGGGCCCCGTAGGCGCCGCGAGATCCGGCGTGAAGCACCCAAATCTCGCCCACCAGCACCTCCTCGGCCCGCTCCCGCACCATCCGGGCCGGCCGTGACGCCCTGTGCGCGTAGTAGGTGGAACGGGGCACCGCCAGCACACGGCACAGGAGCGCAAGGCTGTGACCTGCGCGATTTCTCTCCGACGCCTTCTCCGCATCGATGAAACGACACCGTGCCGCGGTGTCTACCTCATCTTGTCCTGAGCGAAGAAGGCGGTCGCTTTTCCCAGAACCTCGATCGTGGCCTCCTGCTCGCGGACCTTCCGCCGCAGCCGGACCAACTCCTCACGCTCCGCAGTGGTCAAAGCCCCGGCGGGCCCCTCACCGCGGTCGACCTTCGCCTGCGTCACCCACCCGCGCAGCCCTTCCGGACTCACGCCCAGATCCCTCGCGACCGCGGTGACCGTCTCCTCCGAGGACAACACCAAGGCGACCGCGTCCCGCTTGAACTCGGCCGTGTACCGCTTACTCATGTTAGGTCTACTGAAGCTGGTCACACACGACCACACTTTGGAATCCTGGGCACGTGCGGCGGAAGCTTCCGGGGAAGCGCTGGACCGATTCCGCTTCTGAGTATGGAACCGAGCTTCCGCGACCAGGAGAGCGCCCGGCCCCGGCCACATCAATGCAGCTCAGCGCACCCTTCCCCGCGGTTTCAGCGCCACAGGCGGCAGTTCAGGAGCAGGCAGCCGACCTCCGTCGTAGCCATGCACTTCCCCGAACCGGGCACCGTCCACCCAGTCCGCACGCGCCTGTGCGATGTCCTCATGGGACCGCCCGACGAAGTTCCACCACATGACGATCTCCTCCTCGAACGGCTCACCGCCGAGCAGCATCAGCCCCGCATCGGATGCGGCGCGCAACGGAAGCTCCGTGCGACCACAGCCGAGGTAGAGCATCGAGCCCGGCAGCACCGGGACACCGTCGACCTCGGCCTCGCCGGACATCGAGAGCACGGCGTACTCGAAGTCGGGGTCGAGGGGCAGCCGGGCCTCGGCACCGCGGGCGAGGGCCAGATCGGCTCCGACGATCGGGGTGTAGGCCGTACCGGGTGACGCAGCCCCGTCGAGTTCGCCGAGGATCACGGTGGCGGTGACGCCCGGTGCCGTGACGGCCGGCAGGTCGGTGTGGTGCTGGAAGTGGGGTTCGACGTTCCTGTGGGCGTCGGGCAGGGCCACCCAGAGCTGGGCGCCGTGCAGAAACCGGGCGTGGGGCTTCGGGCTCTCCTCGGAGTGGCTGATGGCCCTGCCGGATGTCATGAGGCCCAGCTCACGGGGGTGGATCGTCCGGAGGCTGCCCAGACTGTCCCGGTGCAGCACCTCGCCGTCGTGCAGCCAGCTGACCGTCTGCAGACCCATGTGCGGATGCGGGGGCACCTGCATCCCGGGCTCCTCCGCGATGTCGTCGGGGCCGTAGTGATCCACGAATGCCCAGGCTCCGACCATCCGGCGTCCGAGGTTGGGCAGCAGCCTGCGGACCTCCGTGGACTCGCCGAGCTGCACCCGGCGCGGGGTGAGGAGTTCACGTACCGGTTCGGCGACGACGAAACCCCGTCCCCCACAGACGGAGAGTGCGGCCTGGCGATCGAGATTGCTCATGGAGTTCAACCTATTCCCGTGCGGACACGGAGCGCCGGTCCCACGCCGAAATTTTAGTGGAATGTTGAACTACTCTACTGTGTTGACGCATCTGCAAGCGTTTCGGCCAAGGAGGAGAAGTGGACGACACCTACTACGAATTCGGTACGCCCGCCGACCGCTGGGACCGGGCGCAGCTGTTCTTCGAGGCGAAGGAGTACATGACCGCGGCGCGCATCCTCGGCGGGCTGGTCGAGGAGGTGCCGGAGCAGGTCGCCCCCCGCCTGCTGCTGGCGCGCGCCTACTACCACTCGGCGCGGCTGACGAAGGCCGAGGCGGAGCTGCGTGAGGTGCTGGCGCTCGACCCCGTCGAGGACTACGCGCGGCTGATGCTCGGGCGCACACTCGAACGTCAGGGCCGGTCCGCGGAGGCTGCCCCGCACCTGCGGATGGCCGCCGCCCTGACGGGCGACTTCGGACCGGACGAGGTGCGGTAGCGGGGCGGAGGGCCAGTGCCTGAACTACGAGGCCTGGACCCTCCGCCCCGGAAGTTGCGCTCCCGCAGTCGTTCTCCTACGCCGAATTCGACACGCGGTCCAGCCACTCCGTCATCATCGCCGACTCCGCCGTACTGAGCCCGGATCCGTGCGACCGGCGAAGGAGGGCGCTCAACCGAGCCGCGGTGGACGGGACTTCCGTGTCCTGCGGTGCGCTCGTTCGCGCGTCCGGCGTGAACACTGCGGCGTGCACGGCATCGCGGAGGCGGGTCGATGCCTCGGCGTCGGAGAAGGTCGCGGGGCGGGATACGAGCATGAGCGCCACGCCCGTGGTGGCCGACATGATCATCTGGGCGGCGAGGGCAGGAGCGACGCGCAGCCTCCCCTGTTCCGCCGCCCGCTCCAGGTCCCGGGTGAGGATGCGGTGGGACTCGGCCGCGGAAGCCGGTGGCGTACGCATCGCGGGGGAATTCATCAGCCGGTACAGGTTCGGGTTCCGTAGGGCGAACTCGACGTGACTGTCCCAGCCGCTACGGAGGTCCTCGATGGGATCAGAGGTGTCGCCGCGCTCCCGCTTGGTCTCCAGGTAGGCGTCGAAGCCGTGGTCGACCACCGCCGACAACAGCCCTTCCTTGTCGCCGAAGTGCCGGTAGAGGGCCGGCGCCCCGACCTGCGCGGCCTCGCACACGGCTCGCGTGGAGATGTCCCCGTCCGGCGACTCGGCGACCAGCCTGGCCGCGACTTCGAGGATGCGTGCTCGTGTACTCATCGAAGGGACGCTATCAAGCGGTGTACGGCCCAGGTCAGGCGGCGGCATGGGGAGCCGGCAGGTCGTCGGGCCCGAGAGTCAGCAGTCGTCGAGCCCCATCCGGCCGAGGAACTCGGCACGGGTCCGGTCGGCGAGAACACTGACGGCCTCCCTGCCGTCGCCCGCCGGATCCACATCGGATCCGGAAAGGCCGCTCCCCGTGCTCGGCGTCCACCACCTCGACGACGGCCCCGGCGATCTGCGGCGCGTCGGCGACGGCGAGCGCCAGGTCTTCCGGGCGACCGGATATCCGATCCGTCGGACCCGCGCAGCGCTTCTCGTAGAACTGCAACCGCTGGGACAGCACGCCCAACTCGACGGTCCGGAGATCCACATGATGTTCGGCCGCGCAGCCTGCGGCGGCGGCCACACGCTCCGCCTGCGCCGTGCGCGTCCGGGTGTCGCGCATCGCCATGTGGACCGTGTGCCCGGCGCGCGCCGGGCCTCTGACCGCCGGCCCTCCGAAGCCGCCCCCTCCGCCGGTGATCACGATGACCTTGCCCATGGCCGCGCTCCTCCGTGAGGCGATGACGAGGGTGGACGGGAAGAAGAGGCTCTCCGCGTCAGACGATGCCGCCATTGGCGCGCAGCACCTGCCCGTTCACCCAGCGGGCCGGGCCGGCGAGGAAGGACACGACCTCAGCTATGTCCTGTGGTGTGCCGAGCCGCTCCAGGGGCGGCTGGGCCGCCATCCGCGCGACGGTCTCCTCGTCCTTGCCGTCCAGGAACAGCGCGGTGGCCGTCGGCCCGGGGGCGACGGCGTTGACCGTGATGTCCCGGCCGCGCAGCTCGCGGGCCAGGATCAGCGTCATGGCCTCGACCGCGCCCTTGGTGGCCGCATAGGCGCTGTATCCGGGGAGGGACAGCGACAGCACCGAACTGGAGAAGTTGATGATCGCCCCGCCGCTCCTCAGCCGGCGGGCCGCCTGCTGGTCGACGACGAAGGTGCCGCGGATGTTGGTGCGGTGCATCCGGTCCAGCGCGTCCAGATCGGTGTCGACCAGCGGGGCGAGCGTCATGACGCCCGCGGCGTGGACCACCACGTCGATGCCGCCGAACGCTTCCTCGGCCGCGTCGAAGAGGGCGGCTACGGCCACCTCGTCGGCGACGTCCGCCTGGTGCGCGACAGCCTCGCCACCTGCGGCGACCACAGCCGCCACCGCGGCCTCGGCCTCGGTCCGATTGCCCGCGTAGTTGATGACGACGGCGAAGCCGTCCGCGGCCAGCCTCTCGGCGCTCTCCCGGCCGATACCCCGCGACCCTCCGGTGACGAGAGCGACCCGGCGCGCGGAGGTGGTGGTGTGCTGTTCAGTCATGACGCTTCTCCTGGGAACAGGGGCTGCGACTGCTGCCACGAACCCGGTACGACCACGCTAGCACTCATGCGGTAGCAACGCTATCTTCTGTGGATAACATCGCTACCTTGTTGGAGTGCCACCTGCCGGAGTTCCACCCTGTCGGACCGGATCAACCAGGAAAGACCTGCATGAATACCCCGGACCTCACGGGCACGGACACACAACGATTGAGCCCGCCGGATATCTCCCCGGCGGGCTCAATCGTGCGGTCGCAGGCGTGAGGGTCAGCTCATGGCACCCGCCGAGCGGGCAGCGACACGGTCGGCCGCCACCTCACCACCAGCACTCGGACGCGGCACCAGCAGCCGTTCAGTGAGGTAGCCGAACACGAGACCGAAGCTGACCCAGAGGGTCGCCTGGACCGCGAGTGTCGCCAGCCGGAACTCCCACAGCAGACTGGCGGGGAAGTCCGCGCCGACCTCGTTGAACGAGGGCAGGAAGACGTACGCGAGCCCGACGAGGAGGACGTACGCCCCACCCACGGTGATCGTGGTGTTCCAGTTGCCCAACTGCGGTGCGAGCCGCTTGCCGGTGATGACGGCGGCCACCGCGAGCAGCACACTGAGCGCGACCATCAGGAAGAACAGCCCGGTGCGTTGCCCGATGGTGTCCGGGTTCCCCACCGCCGGCGGGTTGGCCGGGTACTTCAGGAAGGGCACGACGTACACCGTCAGCAGGGCACCCCCCGCGACGAGTGCTGCCGTGGCCCGCGGGCCGAAGGAGCCGATGCGGCCCAGGGCGTAGCAGAAGACGAGTGCGGCGATGCCGCCGACGGCCACGCCGAAGACCAGGACGCCGGTGGCGAGACCGCCGGTGGCCTGCATCGTGCGCGTGACCAGTTCCTCGCCGTGCTCGTGGGCGTGCGTGTGTGCCTGTGCCTCTTCCAGGGCGATGGCGGCGTCCACCCGCGACTCACCGAGGAAGTAGGCCACGGCAAGGGCGAGCGCGCCGGCCAGAAGGCCGGCCAGCATGCCGCGGATGAGCAGAGCTCTGACCGATACGGAGTTCATGAGACGTTCCCCTGGTTCCCGAAGTCTCAGTGGCAGGGGAACCCGAGGAGGTGACGGCCGTCGTGGACCCACTCGTGCACGGCCTCGCCCGAGATGACCGCGGTGGCTCCCTGTTCGGCTCCGACGAAGTACAGCAGGACGAGCATGAGGATGCCGAAGAAGACGGCCCAGGGTGCGATGGCCTTCGGCGAGATGGGCGTGATGACCGGTGCGACGGTGGTGGGGGCGGCAGAATGTGCCATGGCAGAACCTCCTGTGGGAACACGCGTCCCTGTCGTGGTGCCTGAGACGAAGGTGCCGGGTCTGACTCCCCGCAGCGATGCGGGTACACAGTGGCGCGACCGTGCCGGATTCTCACCGGACTTCCGTTTCACCCTCGTCATGGGTGCCGCGACCATACCGCCTGCGGTTCGGCCACCGCCATGGTGCGTCGGCCCCGACAACGGCTCGTGGGACGGGCCGTGTTCCCATGAAGCGCCTACGCAGAAGGCTCCTGTCCGGGAAGTGGAGGCAGAGGATGACGGTACGGGTGATGTTGATCTCACCGGCCATGAACTCCGCGCTGCGGGACGCCCGCTTCGAGGCCGACGCGCCCTTGGACGAGGCCGGTGCGCGCAGTGCCGCAGCCGCCGCTGCCGCCGGTGCGGTACCTGCCGCCGACCACCGGGCGCACGGCCCCTCCGTCCCCTGCCGGCAGACCGCCGAGGCGCTGGGGCTCGCCGGCACGACCGGGCCTGCCGAGCCCGCCCTCCCCGAATCCGCCCTCCGCGACTGGGACATGGGGCGCTGGCGTGGCCGGCGGCTCTCCGAGGTGAGCGCCGCCGAGCCGGACGCGGTGGCGGCCTGGCTCACCGACCCCTCGGCCGCTCCGCACGGCGGCGAGTCGCTGCTGGACCTGACCACCCGGGTGGGCACGCTGCTGGATTCCCCGGCCTGGGGCGTGGGCCGACGGCTTGCGGTCGTCGAACCGGCGGTCGTGCGCGCCGCGATGGTCCATGCCCTGGGTCTGCCGATGGAGACCTTCTGGCGGCTGGATGTCGCCCCGCTGACCCTGACCGAACTCAGCGGAAGGTCCGGCCGCTGGAACCTTCGGTGCGGCCGGCCGCTGGGCCGATAGCGGCCCGCACCCTCCACGGTGCGCCGAGCACGGTCCGGAGGGGGCGGGCGGGCAACCGCGGTTCCCTCAGCCGTGGGGAAGCGCGATCGCTGTGACCGCGATGCCGTTGTCGACCAGCCACTTCCCCTCGTACGACACCGGCATCCCCGGCGCCCGGCGCAGCAGCTCCGCGGTGAACGTGCCTTCGGTGGCGGCCTCGGAGCTCCGGTGGAACGTGATGTCGGCCTCGTCGAAGTCGAGTTCGATCCGGGTGATCGGGAACCACGTCTTGAACACGCTCTCCTTGGCGCTGAAGAGCAGCCGGTCCCAGTGCGGCGTCACGCCCCCCGCCCCGGGAGAAAGCCCCGGGGAAGCCCCCGGGGAGACCCCTGGCAACGCCCCCGAGTAGATCCGCCGCCGCTCCGAGGGCAGCGACACCGCCTCCCACACATCGGGCGGCAGCGGCTCGTTCGGCTCGGCGTCGATGCCGAGCGCGCGGACGTCGGTCGCCCGGGCCATCACCGCGGCACGATAGCCGTCGCAGTGCGTCATGCTGCCCACGATCCCCGCAGGCCACAGCGGTACGCCGCGGTGGCCGCGCAGCACCGGCTGCGGCGGCAGCCCGAGGGTCGCCATGGCCCGTCTCGCGCAGGCGCGTACGGCCGCGAACTCGTGCCTGCGCCGGTCCACGCTCGTGGCGACCAGCAGCGCCTCCTCCGGGTAGAGGGTTCCGGCCGGAGCCTCAGTCTCGTACGTGTCCGCGCACGCCACGTACGCGGGAAGCAGCCGTTCGATCACGACGCGGCGCCCGCATCCCCCGGAGTACCAGGTGAACCAGGTGAACCGGGCGAACCGGGTGAACCGGGTGAACCGGGTGCGGAGCGCGCGACGCCGGACGCCCCCGAAGGACCCCGACCCGCCGGAGCCCCCTCCCCCTCGTACGGAAGGATCTGCCGCAGCAGCCCGCGCGGGTGCCCGCGCTTGCGCCACTCCCGCGGGTAGCCGATCGAGACCTCCTCGAACCGCACACCGTCGTACCAGGTCGTGCGGGGGATGTGCAGATGCCCGTAGACGACGGCCGCGACATTGAAGCGGCGGTGCCAGTCTGCGGTGAGTTCCGTGCCGCACCACTGGGCGAATTCCGGGTACCACATGACCGACGTGGGTTCGCGCACCAGCGGCCAGTGGCCCGCGATCACAAGCGGGACCTCGGGGTCGTGCGCGGCCAGCCGCTCCTCGGTCAGTGCGACCCGCGCCCGGCACCAGTCGTCGCGGGCCGGGTACGGATCCGGGTGCAGCAGGTATTCGTCGGTGCAGACGACCCCCGCCTCGTGCGCCCGCGCCAGGGACTCCTCCTTGGTGGCCGTCCCCGGGACCCTGAACGTGTAGTCGTACAGCAGGAACACCGGGGCCACGGCCACGGGTCCGTCCGCTCCCTGCCACCGCGGGTACGGGTCCTCGGGGCTCGTCACACCCAGCTCCGCGCACACCCCGACGAGGTGCTCGTACCGCGCTTGGCCGCGCAGTTTCACCGGGTCCCTGTCCACGGTCCACAGCTCGTGGTTGCCCGGCGTCCAGATCACGTGGGCGAACCGCCCGGCCAGCGTTTCGAGGGCGCGCTCGACCTCTTCGGCCTGTTCCGCCACATCGCCCGCGACGATGAGCCAGTCCTCGTCGGACGACGGGTGCAGCTGGTCGGTGATGGGGCGGTTGTCGGCGATCCCGACGTGAAGATCGCTCACTGCGAGGAGCCGGCCCTGTCCCTTCGGCGGGTGCGGGGCGGGGCCGCTGGGTGATCTCATTGTTCGAATTTACCTTCTTGCCGGTCCTGTTGGGGCGGTCATCGTGCTACGACTCGCCCGGCCGTACGTGTCCGGAAACCCTGCGGATCCCGAGGACCAGGGCACCGGTGGAACTCCGCGGCCTCGGCCGGCGTCCCCCACCGCGACGAGGAGAGACGATCAGCGCTCCGTTCGCGGGGCGCGTACGGAGGAGGGGCGATGCGCGGCTACGCCGGTGTGCTGGTGGGCCAGCCGGCCTTGCCACGATCTGCTGTTTCGTCGGCCCGGTCTTCCTGGGCGCGGGCTACTCCGCCTGGCGTGACGGCGCGGGCTGGACGTGGGTCGTACCCATGGTCGGCGTCGGGGCGCTCGTCACGGCCGCGATCCCCTTCTCGGCCGTCCGGAGCACACGAAGGCAGTACCCACGGAGATCCCGTCGCCCTTGAGGCGACCGGTGTGTGGCAGGGCCGTAGCGTCTCCTGGCCGACCGCCTTCGCAAACGCGTGCGAGATGCGGGCAGGTCTGGGCGAGGGACCGGTCTTCACCTTCTGACCGGACCCCACCCGCATGCTGTACACGGAGATCCGCGCGGGGCGCCTACGGTTCGCAGGTGCCCCGCGCCTCGGCGGAACCGGGACCGACTCAGCGGTTCGATCCGGCCGCCCCGGAACCGCACCGTCTCAACTCAGCGGTTCGATCCGGATGTTCCGGAACCGCACCTTGTTCCCGTGGTCCTGGAGACGGATCGCTCCGGCCGACGGGCCCTCCGGCAGACCCGCACCGGTCGGTCCGTCGATCACGATGTCGTCGTGGACCTTCTGTCCGTTCCACACCACCGTCACGCGCGCACCGGCGGTCTTGGCGCCGCTGTCGTCGAACCGCGCCGCACGGAACGTGACGTCGTACGTCTGCCATGTCTCCGGAGCCGTGGCCGCGTTGATGTCCGGCGCCTTCTTCCGGTAGATCGCCCCCGCCTCGTTCGCGTCGAGGGTGGTGTCCTTGTACGAATCGAGGATCTGGAGCTCGTAGCGGTCCTGGAGATAGACACCGCTGTTGCCGCGGTCCTGCCCGGTCACGTCGTCCGGCAGGAGCGGCACCCGGAACTCCAGGCGCAGCCTGAAGTCCTGGTAGGCGTCCTTGGTGCGGATGTCACCGCAGCACACCTCCATCGATCGCTCGGCGGACAACGGCCATTCGACGCGTCGGCCGTCCGTGTGCTGCCACTGCTCCTGGGAGGCGGTGGTGCCGTCGAAGAGGGGGACGGGGGCACCGTGCGGGAGCACGGTGATCAGGTCCAGGTTGACATGCCCGGTGTCGCCGGGATCGAAGCGGTACGAGACGGTGTTGGGCCCCGCGCGCAGGCGGATCCGCTCGGTCCGCGTCGACCAGGTGTCCCAGGTGCCCGTCGAGGCAAGTTCCGTCTGTCTCAGCTTCTCCCCGTTGACGTGGAGGGAGAGGGACTTGGTGCCCTGGAAGGGGTTGGGACCGTTGGAATAGCGAAGGTTCACGTCGTAGTCGCCGGCCGCGGGGACTGTCACGTCGAACGTCGTGGCGCCCTTGCCCTCCGTGTCGTACCGGTCGACGAAGCCGCTGCCCGAGTACCCGGTGTGGTCGGTGTCGACGCCGGCCGTGCCGGTGAGCCGTGCCTCCTCCGCCTCGTACAGCGTCGCCGGTGGCGGCTGCTTCCCGGGCACGGCGTTGAGCGTGTACCAGGCTTCCGTGCTCCACAGTGCCTCGCCGGACACGGAGGCGAAGGGGCGCGGCGAGCGGAGGTGTACGACCCTGCCGGGCTTGAGCCCGTCGAGCCGCAGCCGCACGGTGCGGGCGTCGGCGGCGAGGGTCGCCGAGCTCACGGCGAGCCGCTCCTCGCCGGTCTTCGGTCCGCCGTAGTCGGACGTCGGGGTGTAGCGCCACTGCTCGGCCCGGTAACGGGACGTGAGCTCCGCCGCGGTCGCCTCCGAGAGCGGCTGGGTGTATTCGAGGTCGAATCCGCCGGGGACGGCGCGCATCTCCTTGATGTCGAAGGTGTTGCCGCCGTTCGGCGTGAGCTTCTGCAGGCCGAACTTCAGTTTCCCTTCCTGGCCCCAGTTGCCGTCGGCGCCGAGTCCGCCCGCGTATATCGCGCCGTCGGGCCCCATGGTGATGCGGTTGACACCTGCCTCGAGTCCCTGGGTGTAACGGAAGACTGCCCCCTGGTACTGGCCCTTCACCTTTTCCAGGTAGGCGCGCTGGAGTCCGCCGTAGGTGACGTCACCGACCAGCATCTGGCCGGCGAACCGGCCCTTCGTCAGAAGGAGTGGTGTGCTGGGAGAGTTCGCGATCTCGTTCTGGGGCAGCCAGAGCACCGGCTGGGTGACGGGCCGCGCGTCGAACGGGCCCGACGGCTCGGTGTAGTGGTTGAAGAAGCGGTCCTGCTTGATCTGGACGAGCTTCGACGCCGGGAGCCAGCCGCCCTGGTTGTCGGTGGTGAAGATGCTGCCGCCAGGACCCCAGCCGATCCCGTTCGGCGTCCGCAGGCCACCCGCGACCGGATGGATCCTGCCCGTCTTCTTGCTGACCTTGTACGTGGTGCCGCGGCCCGGAGCCGGCTGCGGAGTGGTGGTCGCGCCGCCGTAGTTGATGGCGACGGACAGGTTCACGTAGAAGTAGCCGTCACGGTAGAGCAGCCCGAAGGCGAACTCGTGGAAGTTCCCGCCGTACGGCCAGGTGGCGACCGTACGGTACTCGTCGGTGACGAAGTCCTGGTCGGTGTCGACGAGTTGGGTCAGCTCGTGCTTCTGCGAGACGTACAGCGATCCGTCGACGTACTTGATGCCCATCGGCTCGCGCAGGCCCTCGGCGACCTTCTTCACCGTCACCTTGTCGTGGCTGGTCTCACCTGTGACGTGGTCGAGGAGATACACCTCGCCGGTCCGGCTCTCGGAGCCGCCCCAGGTGGAAAGGGCCAGACGTCCGTCGGGCAGCCAGTCCATTCCGGTGACCTGCGGCTCGAATCCGTCCGGTCGCAGATCGGTGAGTTCGAGGTCGGGACGCACATCGGCGAGCGGCAGGCCGTCACCGGGGCTGTCAGTGCCGGATTCGCATTCCTTGCGGCCGGGCGCGGTGACCCGGACGACCCCCGCGTCCGTGCTCAGCGCCTCGCGCGGGACGACACCGAAGTCGCCGGCACCCGGCGGCTTCCACGCGAGTGTCAGTTGCTGCTCGCCGCCCCGCTCGAAGTAGTCGACACGGAACGGATGGAGTCCTGCGGTGAGCTGGGCGGATCCGTCCTTGGGCTCGGCGCCGTGCAGACCGTCGTGGTCGATGACCTCCCGGTCGTCGACGGTGAGCCGCGAGCCGTCGTCGCTGTTGAGGCGGAAGGCGTACGTGCCGTCGGCGGGGACCGACAGATAGCCCGAGACCTCGGCCACGAAGTTGTCCGCGTAGCCCCCGAAATCATCGACCGTGGACCAGTCAACGGTGGGCATCAGCTTGTCGTGGTTGGGCGTCTGGCCCGGCTTGAGCGTGCACAGGGAGCTGAGTGGTACCTGGGTGTCGAAGACGCGCAGGGTGACTCCGGGTTCCTGCGGCGGGATGTCGTCGGGCGCGGCGGCGGCCGGGGGGCCGGCCCAGACGCCTCCCGCGAGGAATCCTCCGACGAGCAGGGTGGTGAGCTGTCTTCGGGCACGTGGGAACAGCCGTGGATGCATCGGTCCTCCAGAAGGGGGTCGCACTCCGGTCGGGCTGTACGGATCCGCTGAACTGCACTTCGCCTACGTGGCGCCCGTCAGGCTAGGAGACTTCTGCTGGGGAAGTCCATACTTTGTCATCTGCGAGTTCAAAGTTCGGAACACGCCTCCGCGCCCCAGGCAGCCGCCACACCCCATCATGTGCGGCCGTCGGGAACGCGGCCTGTAATCAAGCGTGTTGGGATCCGGCGACGCCGGGATCAGCCCGAAGCCCTGGACGACGGCTGCCTCCGGAACGGAACGGGGGACCTTACAGCGGGGCCACCGCACCACTGGGCGAGGCCTGGGTTTCCGGCTCCTGCAACGGATGATCGCCGAGCTGCTCACGCAGGTAGTTCCAGGCCACCGCGATCAGCGCGGCGGCGGGTACGGCGAGCAGGCTGCCCACGATGCCGGCCAGGCTGCCGCCCAGTGTCACCGCCAGCAGGATCACCGCGGCGTGCAGACCGAGTCCACGGCCCTGGATCATGGGCTGGAACACATTGCCCTCCAGCTGCTGCACCACGATGATGATCGCCAGCACCATCAGCGCGTCCGTCGGCCCGTTCGACACCAGGGCGATGAGAACGGCGACGAAACCGGCGAACAGCGCGCCGATGATCGGCACGAACGCGGACACGAAGGTCAGCACCGCCAGGGGAAGCACCAGCGGCACTCCCACGATCCACAGTCCGAGCCCGATGAGGACGGCGTCGAGCAGACCGACGTACGCCTGGGAACGGACGAACCCGCCCAGGGTCTCCCAGCCGCGCTCGGCCACGGTCGGAACGTCGGTGGCGAGCCGGCCGGGCAACTGGCGGGCGAGCCACGGCAGGAAGCGGGGTCCGTCCTTGAGCATGAAGAACATCAGGAAGACCGCCAGGACGGCGGTGACCACACCGTTGACCACCGTGCTCACCCCGGTGACGAGCGTGGTGACCATGCTGCCGATGCTGTCCTGGATGCGGGCGGTCGCGGAGTCGAACGCGCCGGCGATCTGGTCGTCACCGATGTTGAGCGGGGGTCCGGCGGCCCACTCGCGCAGCTGCTGGATGCCGTCCACCACGCCGTCGGCCAGCTCACCCGACTGGGAGGCGACCGGTACGGCGATCAGCGCCGCGGCCCCCACGGCGACCAGGAGGAAGGCCACTGTCACCACGGAGGCCGCGAGGGCCGGTGGCCACCCGTGTCGGCGCAGGAAGCGCGCTATGGGCCAGGTCAGTGTGGTGAGCAACAGGCCGACCACAAGCGGCCAGACGACCGGCCACATGCGGCCCAGCAGCCATATCGCCGTCGCAGTCATGACAAGGATGAGAAGCAACTCGCCTGAGACCCGTGCCGAAACGCGGAGGGCGGCACGGGTCTTGGTGGAGCTCAACGTGACAGACATGCACGTCACCCTATTGGCCCTGGAACCCTCGCCTGATCACTCCCCCAGGGGCCCTCCCGGCAACGGGCGTTGACCGGCAGGCGCCCAGCCGTCACGTCGACGCAGCCGGTCTTCGGGAGAGCAGGGTCCGAGCAGACGGCATCAGCCCCTGTAGGTCTCCAGCAGCCGCAGCCAGACCTCGCTGATCGTCGGGTAGGCCGGAACCGCGTGCCACAGCCTCTCGACCGGCACCTCACCCGCGACCGCGATCGTCGCGGAGTGCAGCAGTTCACCGATGCCGGGTCCGACGAAGGTGACCCCGAGGACGACCTCGCGGTCCAGGTCGACGACCATCCGGGCGCGCCCCCTGTACCCCTTCGCGTACAGTCCCGAGCCGGCCACGGAGGCCAGGTCGTAGTCGACCGCCCGTACCCGGTGGCCCGCGGACTCCGCCTCCGCGAGCGTGAGGCCGACCGAGGCCGCCTCCGGGTCCGTGAAGACGACCTGGGGAACGGCGGCGTGGTCGGCGGTCGCCGCGTGGGCGCCCCAGCGGTCCGTCTCCAGGGGCGCGCCCTGGGCGCGGGCGGCGATCGCGGCACCGGCGATACGGGCCTGGTACTTGCCCTGGTGGGTCAGCAGCGCACGGTGGTTGACGTCGCCGACCGCGTACAGCCAGTCGCTGTCCTCGACGCGGCAGCTGTCGTCGGCGGTGAGCCAGGAGCCGGGCTTCAGGCCCACGGTGTCGAGGCCGAGGTCGCCGGTGCGCGGGGCACGGCCGGTGGCGAAGAGGATCTCGTCGGTCTCCAGCCGGCCGCCGTCGTCCAGTTCGACGGTGACCGGTCCGTCCTTCCCCGCCCGGCTCACCGCGGTGGCCGACACCCCGGTACGGATCGTCACCCCCGCCTCGGTCAGGGCCTCGGCGACGAGTTCGCCCGCGAAGGGTTCCATCTTGGGGAGCAGCCGCTTGCCGCGGATCAGCATCGTCACCTCGGCGCCGAGCCCTTGCCAGGCGGTGGCCATCTCCACACCGACCACTCCCCCGCCGACCACGACGAGGCGGCCGGGCACCTCCTTGGCGCTGGTCGCCTCGCGGCTCGTCCAGGGACGGACGTCCTCGATCCCGGGCAGGGCGGGGACGACGGCCCGGCTGCCGGTGCAGACGGCGACGGCGTACCGGGCGGTGAGGTGCTGCTCGGACCCGTCAGGGCCGGTGACGGAGACCTTCCGGACGCCGGTGAGCCGGCCCTTGCCGCGGTAGATGTCCGCGCCGATGCCCTCCAGCCAGCCGACCTGGCCGTCGTCCTTCCAGTGGGATGTCTGCTCGTCGCGGTAGGCGAGGACGGCGTCCGCGTCGAGCGGTCCCCGCACGGCTCCGCTCAGCCCCGGGACGTGGCGCGCGTCGGCACGGGCCACGACCGGGCGGAGCAGCGCCTTGCTGGGCATGCACGCCCAGTACGAGCATTCGCCCCCGATGAGTTCGGACTCCACCACGGCGGTGCTCAGCCCCGCGGCCCTGGCGCGGTCGGCCACGTTCTCCCCGACGGGGCCCGCGCCGATCACCACGACGTCGTATTCCCCGCTCTTCACAGCATCAGCAGTCATGGGAACAGTGTGGTCGTGGGTGTGTGCTGCGGCCACATGGGCAGGCGGAATACGACAACCGACGTCGCCGTTGTGCGGGACAGGTCCGAACGGTCCCAGGAAGAGGTAACAGAGTATGAGCACCGTAGAGCTCACCAAGGAAAACTTCGATCAGGTCGTGAGCGACAACGAGTTCCTGCTGATCGACTTCTGGGCTTCCTGGTGCGGCCCGTGTCGGCAGTTCGCGCCGGTCTACGACGCGGCGTCCGAGCGCCACCCCGACCTGGTCTTCGCGAAGGTCGACACCGAGGCACAGCAGGAGCTGGCGGCGGCCTTCGAGATCCGGTCCATTCCCACGCTGATGATCGTCCGTGACAACGTCGCGGTGTTCTCGCAGCCCGGGGCGCTTCCCGAGGCGGCGCTCGAGGATGTCATCGGGCAGGCGCGGAAGCTGGACATGGACGAGGTACGCAAGTCCGTCGAGGAACAGAAGCAGGCGCAGGACCAGGCTCAGGGGCAGCAGTAGTCCCTGCGCGTACGGCGGATGCGGTGCGGGGCCCGGCCTGTGCGGCCGGGCCCTTCGGCGCGCTCGGCGGCGGCGCGCTCAGCGGGTTTCGCCGGTGGGCTCGGGCTCCCCGGTGCCGTTCCGGCCCTCCGCACCGCCGCTCGGCGCCCCGGCACCACTGGACGCCTCCGCACCACTCGGCTCCCCGGCATCGCTCGTCCCCTCCGCCCCGCCGATGCGCTCGGCGATCCTGACCGTGAGGCCGTAGTCCAGCTCCGCACCGTCCACCAGCAGGGCTTCCACGGTGTGGGTGGACGGGTCGATGTCCGCCTCCATGCCGTCCCCCGCGTAGCGCGGGTAGCCCGACGCGCCCGTGCCCCCGGTGGCGGCCACGACCGCCGAGCGGATGGCGGTACCGGGAGCGGGCGCGCCGGTGACGGTCTTCTTGAATTCAGGGAACACCAGGATCTCGTAGCTCTGCGGATGACTCATGCCGACGACGCTAGACACGCGCCGTCGGCCGCGCATGTCGTGGCCCCCGGCCGGTCAGCCGGATTCGCGGGCCACCGCCCTGGCCCGGAGCAGGTAGTGACGCTCGGGAGTGCCACCGGGGTGCTGCACGAGCCGGTCGATCATCTCGGCCAGTGGCTGCGCGGTGGCCAGCTCCGTCCTGACGCTGCTGAGCCGGGGCCGCAGCAGCCGCCCCAGCATCAGGTCGTCCGCGCCCATGACGGCCGCCTCGGCGGGCACCTCCACCCCGGCGTCCTGCAGGGCCCTCATCAGCAGCATCGCGTATTCGTCGTTGTAGGCGAACACGGCGTCCAGCCCCAGACTGCGCCACCGTGCGGCGAGGTCCTCGGCCGACGCCTCCTCGTAGCGCAGCGGAAGCGGCTGGATCCGGACGCCCGCGCCCGTCTCGTCGGCAGCGCGGAGCGCGCCGGCCAGGCGTGGTTCGGAGAACAGGGCGAGGCCGGGTTCCTGGGGCATGACCACCCCGATCCGGCGGCGCCCGGCGGACAGCAGGTGACGGACGGCGCAGCCGCCGACCTCGCGCTGGTCCATGACGAGGGCGTGCGCGCCGTCCACCGGCTGCGGTCCGAGTGTGATCACCGCCTTGGCGCCCGAGCGGGTGAGGACGCCTATGCCGACGGGCGTAAGGGTCATCCCGACGGGTGACACGACGGCGACGGGGCGGAGTTCGGCCCAGGCCCTGGCGGCCTCGTCGGGGTCGAGGCCGCCGCTGCCGTACTGGACGACGGTGTAGTCGAGGCGGCGCAGATCCGACTGGAGGTCGATGAGGAAGCGCTGCTGGAGGGGGCCGGCCGGAATGTGCGCGGCGGGCAGCAGCACCGTCCTGGTGTGCCCGGCGCGGAGGCTGCGGGCCGCCGCGTGCGGGACGTAGCCGAGATCGGACGCGGCTTCCCTGACCCGGCGGCGGGTGGGTTCACTGATTCGTACAGTTGTGTTGTTGTTCAGAACGTAGGACACGGTGGCCCGGGAGACTCCGGCGAGTCGCGCCACATCGGCGCTGGTCGGTACGGAGGTGTCGGCGGGCTGCTCGGGTAACTGGCTCATGGCGTCGGGCAGTCTTCCAGACACTGCGGCGCCGCCCGTGGGCCGGGGCACGGTCCAGAGGACGGGGCGTCAGCTACCCGCGAGTACCGGCCAGACCTGCGGGTCCTCGAAGTTGAGGGCCCACAGCACGGTGTGGGTCACCCCGTGCTTGCGGAGCACCGGCAGATGCGTGGCCACCCCGCGGGCGTCCTGGTACCAGACCTCGCGGAGCTCCGTGCCGTCGTCGTAGGTGAAGTACGGCGTTCCCGATACCTCGTCGAGCCGGTAGGTGGCGCCCTCCTTCGCACGCAGCGCCTCGGCCTCCCTCCAGGTGACGTGCTTGGTGGCGGCCGTGCTGTCGCTGTCCGCGGGCCAGTCCCAGCCGTAGGCGGGGAGCCCCATCTCCAGCTTGGCCGCCGGGACGAGGGCGGTGGCGCGGGCCAGGATGTCGTCGTACCAGCGGGTGTCGGCGAGCGGTCCGGGGTCTCCGCCCGACCAGTGCAGGTTGTAGCCCATGACGCGGACCCGGTCGGCGACGCGCCCGAGGGCCGCGTAGTCCCAGATGCGCCCGGTGGTGGCGGTCTTGGGGAACACGGTGATCACGCACTGCTTGCCGAGGGTCCTGAGCCGGTGGCAGAGGTCCGTCGCCAGGGCGGTGAATCCGTCGCGGACCGAGGCGTAGGTGGCGTCGCCGGTGGCGGCGATGGACTCGTAGTCGAGGTCGAGGCCGTCGTAGTCACGGGTGGCGACCGTGCGCATCAGGGCGTCGGCGTGCTCGGTGCGACTGGCGGGGCTGGTGAGGATCGCCGCGAGGGCACCGGACTTCATCGTCTCCATGACCGTGGGGACGACCTTCACCCCGGCCCGGTGCAGGCCGTCGATGATGCGGCGCTCACCCGCGCCGGGATGCGCTTCGATCCGGCCGGCCGAGACAGCCTCGTACCAGAACGGGCTGACGGTGTGCAGCTGGTCGGCATGGCGCAGGGCGTCCTGGTAGGCGCCTTCCTGGTCCCAGTAGGGGAGCCAGCCGGACACGGTCCGGGGTGGTGGTGCCGGGTCCGCGGCGGACCCTGAGGCTGTACCTGAGGTCGGGACAGGTCCTGACGCCGCGACAGAAGGTGTGGGCAGCAGGGCGGCTGCCGCGAGGAGTCCGGCGGCCACGAGGGCGCGGGACAGGCGTGCGGAGACGACGGAGGTGATCATGAGGTCGAGCCTGAGGCCCGTTTCACGGACCCGCTCCACGGATTGGGCCGTCCAGGTTCTACGGTGTTGCGATGACGTTCCAGCACACCGATCACAGCAGTGACAGCTCGTCCGACTTCCCCGGCCGCACCGGACCGGCCGCCACGGCGGAGGCCGACCCCCGTGACGTGGGACCGGTCCGCACCTCGTACGCCCCCGACCGCGACGGTGATCCCGATCCCGGTGAGATCGTCTGGACCTGGGTTCCTTTCGAGGAACGCGACGGGCGCGGCAAGGACCGTCCGGTTCTCGTCGTGGCCCGTGAGGCCGCGGGCACGCTGCTCGCCGTCCAGCTGTCCAGCAAGCAGCACGACCGGGACCACGAGTGGGTCGGGCTCGGTGCCGGGCCCTGGGACAGTTCGGGCCGTGCTTCCTGGGCGGACCTGGACCGGGTCCTGCGGGTGCACGAGGACGGCATGCGGCGTGAGGCGTGTGCGCTGGACCGGGACAGGTTCGACCTGGTCGTGGTGCGGCTGCGGGAGCGCTACGGCTGGAGCTGACCGGCGAGGACCCTGGTGAACGCAGCCCGCACGGCGGAATCGGGGCTGCGGTCCAGGATGCCGAAGACGATCTGTTCGAAGTGGCCGGCGAACCGTCCTCCGTCGGCGAGCAGCACACGGAAGGCGCCCGCCACCTCGGCCGGGTCGTTCTGGAAGACGCCGCAGCCCCAGGCTCCGAGAACGAGCCTCCGGTAGCCGCGGACGGCCGCCACTTCGAGCACCCGTTCGGCCCGGCTCGCGAGCGCCGCGGGGATGCGGTGCGCCTCCTCCGGGGCCTGTCTGCGGATCACTCCGGCGTTCGGCGCGGGCGAGGTGAGGAACCCGGCGGTGTACGGGGTGTCGAGGAGCCGCCCCCGGTCGTCGCGGAAGACCGGCACGCCGGGTGAGTGGATGACCCGGTCGGTGTAGAAGGCACTGCGTTCGGCGCGGTGGTGCGCGTAGTACTCGGGGGCGCGCAGCAGCGTGGCGTAGAGGGCGGAGCCGCGGCACAGGGCCTCTTCCTGGGCCTGCGCGCCGTTCAGGTAGCCACCGCCGGGATTGCGGGCGGAGGCGTAGTTCAGCACGGCGACCTTGGCCGCCGACGCGTCCGTCATCCGGCGGGCCGCCTGCAGGCTGCTCTCGCCGGTCACCTCGACGACCGGGACGCGGTCCGTGTCCAGCACGGCGACGGGCACCGGTTCGGGGCCGTACAGCCTGGTCCCTGACAGCGCGGCGGTCAGGGCGCGTTCGATCGTCACCTCGCGCCCGTCCGGCGTCCGGTAGTGCCCGGCCTCGACGATGGCCTCGGTCTCTCGCGCGATGCCGCGCAGTCGTGCGCTCATCGGCGCGCCCCCGTGTGGTGCATACGGGGCATGCTGGACGTCCAGCGGCATGGACGCAACCGGTTTTCCGTCCCGCAGGGGCACCCTTGTGCGAACTCGCGGTAAGGGTTTGGGTGGTGAGGAAGCACCCTAAGAGGAGGCCCAGCATGCCCCCGGACACTCCCGGCGCTCATGGCTCGACCGTTGACACACAGCCCCTCGGTGAGGACGAGGCGGAGGATCTGCTACGCGGCATATGTTTCAAGACGGGACCGCCCCGGACGGTCGGTGTGGAGCTCGAATGGCTCATCCACGACAGTGAACACCCCGGGACCGCCGTCTCCCCCGAACGTCTCCGTGCCGCCGCCGACGCCGTGCGCGCGGTCCCGCTGGACGCGTCCCTGACCTTCGAGCCGGGCGGTCAGCTGGAGCTCAGCTCCCGGCCTGCGGATTCCCTGATGGCGTGCGTCGACGCCACGACCGCCGATCTGACCGCCGTACGCGACACCCTCGGACGGGCCGGACTCGTGCCGGCCGGATTCGGTGTCGATCCGTGGCACCCTCCCCGCCGGCTGCTCCAGGAGCCCCGCTACGCGGCCATGGAGGCCGCGCTCGACCGTTCCGGGACCGCCGGTCGCGCCATGATGTGCACCTCCGCCTCCGTCCAGGTCTGTCTGGACGCCGGTGAGGAGGAGCCGGGTCCGCTCGGTTACGGGCGGCGCTGGCAGCTCGGGAATCTGCTGGGCGCCGTCCTCGTGGCGGCGTTCGCCAATTCGCCGTACCGGGAGGGGCGCCGGACGGGCTGGCGCTCGACGAGGCAGGCCTTGTGGGCCGATCTCGACCCGACGCGGTCGCTGGCTCCGCCGGGGCATCTCGCGCCCCGGGACGCCTGGGCCGCCCATGTCCTCGACACGTCCGTGATGTGCGTCCGGGACGACGACGGCCCCTGGGCCGTGCCGGAGGGGCTGTCGCTCCGCGACTGGATCCGCGGCGCAGGGCCCCGGCCTGCGGTGCGCGCGGATCTCGACTACCACATCACGACGTTGTTCCCGCCGGTGCGCCCGCGCGGGCATCTGGAGCTGCGCATGATCGACGCCCAGTCGGGGATCGACGGCTGGCTGGTGCCGCTGGCCGTGACCACCGCGATGTTCGACGACCCGGAGGCGGCCGAAACCGTGTACCGCACAGTGAAACCCCTGGCCGAGACGGCGGGTCTGCCGACCGCGCCCCGCAATCCGCTCTGGGCGACCGCCGCCCGTGACGGGCTGAGCGATCCGGAGCTGGCCTCGGCCGCCGCAGCCTGCTTCGCGGCGGCACAGGAGGCGCTGCCCAGGATCGGCGCGAGCGATCACGTGCGGAACACCGTGGCCGCGTTCACGGACCGGTACGTGGCCCGGGGCCGATGTCCGGCTGACGACCTGCCCGACCCGCAGGCGTGGCGGCCGGCAGCCGGACAGCGACACGGAAGGAGCGCGGGCCGATGACCGGCACACCTGTGCCCCCAGGAGCCGGGGAGCTCGACCTCGACCCGGAGGCGCTGCGGAAGCGCGCCCTGACGGCGCTCCTGGCGGCCCGCGCACGCACCGCCCTGCTCACCGACAGCGTCGACGACCACGACCTCACCGCCCAGCACTCCCCCCTGATGTCGCCCCTGGTCTGGGACCTGGCGCACATCGGGAACCAGGAGGAGTTGTGGCTGCTGCGCGCCGTGGGCGGGCGGGCTGCCCTGCGCCCCGAGATCGACGGGCTGTACGACGCCTTCGAGCATCCCCGGGCGAGCCGCCCCTCACTGCCGCTGCTGGCGCCCGCCGAGGCCCGGATCTACGCCGCCGACGTACGCGGCCGCGCCCTGGACATTCTCGACACCGCCCCGCTGCACGGTGGGGGACGGCCGCTGGAACAGGCGGGTTTCGCCTTCGGCATGGTCGCCCAGCACGAACAGCAGCACGACGAGACGATGCTGATTACCCATCAGCTGCGCTCCGGACCGGCCGCGCTCGGCGCGCCGGAGCCTCCGGGGGCCACCGACGCCGTCGCGCTGCCGGCCGAAGTCCTGGTCCCGGGCGGGCCCTTCACCATGGGCACCTCCACCGAGCCGTGGGCGCTGGACAACGAACGGCCCGCGCACCGGCGGGAGGTGGCGGCGTTCCACATCGACTCCGCGCCGGTCACCTGCGGTGCCTACCGGCGGTTCATCGACGACGGCGGCTACACCGAGGCCCGTTGGTGGGCCCCGGAGGGCTGGGCCATGGTCCGCGCGCACGAGCTGACCGCCCCCCTGTTCTGGCACAAGGACGCCGGCCAGTGGCTGCGGCGCCGATTCGGCGTGACCGAGCCCGTACCGGACGACGAGCCGGTGCTCCACGTCAGCTGGTACGAGGCGGACGCGTACGCCCGCTGGGCGGGCCGGCGGCTGCCGACCGAGCCCGAGTGGGAGAAGGCGGCCCGTCACGATCCCGCCTCCGGGCGTTCTCTGCGCTACCCCTGGGGCGACGAGGACCCGACGCCCGAGCGGGCCAATCTCGGCCAGCGCCATCTGCGTCCCGCCGCCGCGGGTGCGTACGCGGCGGGCCGGTCCCCGGCGGGCGCCGGCCAGTTGATCGGTGACGTGTGGGAGTGGACGTCGAGCGACTTCCTCCCCTACCCGGGCTTCGCCGCCTTCCCCTACCGCGAGTACTCCGAGGTGTTCTTCGGGCCGGAGCACAAGGTGCTGCGCGGTGGTTCGTTCGCCGTCGACCCGGTGGCCTGCCGGGGGACGTTCCGCAATTGGGACCTTCCCGTGCGGCGCCAGATCTTCTCCGGTTTCCGCACCGCGAGGAGTGCCTGATGTGCCGTCATATCGCTTACCTGGGGCCCTCGGTGCCCCTCGGCGAGGTCCTCGTCTCGCCCGCGCACGCACTCGTACGCCAGTCCTGGGAGCCACGGCACCAGAGGAACGGCACGGTCAACGCGGACGGTTTCGGGGTCGGCTGGTACGCGGAAGGCGATCCGTCGCCGGGCCGCTACCGCCGCGCCGGACCGGTGTGGGGCGACGAGACCTTCGCCGACCTGGCGCGTGTGGTGCGCAGCACGGCGCTGCTCGGGGCCGTCCGTGACGCGACATGGGCGGGCGCGGACGGGGAGGCCGCCGCCGCGCCGTTCGCCGAGGGGGCGCTGCTGTTCAGCCACAACGGGGCCGTGCCCGGCTGGCCCGGTTCCCTCGGGCCACTGGCCGGCGCACTGCCGCCCGAGGCCCTGCTCTCCCTGGCTGCGCGGAGCGACTCGGCCCTCATCTGGGCGCTCGTGCGGCACCGGATCGACGAGGGCGACGACATATCCCGGGCGGTCGCCGACACCGTTCTCGACATCGCGGCCGCGGCCCCCGGGTCCCGTCTCAATCTGCTGCTCACCGACGGCTCCGCGATCGTGGCGACGGCCTGGGGCGACTCGCTCTGGTATCTCCACGACGACGGCCGCACGGTGGTGGCCTCGGAGCCGTACGACAACGATCCGTACTGGCGCGAGGTCCCGGACCGCACCCTGCTGGCCGCGACCCGCGCCACAGTCCTACTGACCCCGCTCAAGGAGCCCACTGCGTGAGTCCCTTCCTGCTGACCCGCACCCTGCCGGTGGACGCGACGGACGCGGCGCTGCGCGCCGATGTGCTGAGCGGTCTGACCCGCCACCCGAAGACGCTGCCGCCCAAGTGGTTCTACGACGCGCACGGCAGTGACCTGTTCGAGGAGATCACCCGGCTGGACGAGTACTACCCGACCCGTTCGGAGCGGGAGATCCTGATCGCCCGCGCCGGTGAGATCGCGGCGGCGTCCGGGGCCCGGACCCTGATCGAGCTGGGCTCGGGGTCCTCGGAGAAGACCCGGCACCTGCTGGACGCGCTGCCCGGGCTCCACACGTACGTTCCGGTCGACGTCAGCGAGAGCGCCCTCACAGGTGCGGCCGAGGCTCTGCTGGCCGAGCGTCCGGGGCTCTCCGTGCACGCGCTCATCGCCGACTTCACGCACGTCCTGGAGCTGCCGGACAGCCCCGGGCCACGGCTGGTGGCCTTCCTGGGCGGCACGCTGGGCAACCTGCTGCCCCAGGAGCGCGCGGAGTTCCTGCGGTCCGTACGGGCCCGGCTCGCCCCCGGTGACGGGCTGCTGCTCGGTACGGACCTGGTCAAGGACGAGGCGACGCTGGTCGCCGCGTACGACGACGCGGCCGGGGTGACGGCCGCCTTCAACAAGAACGTGCTGACGGTGGTGGACCGCGAGCTGGGGGCGGACTTCCAGCTCGACGACTTCGACCACGTGGCCGTGTGGGACCCGCGGCACGAGTGGATCGAGATGCGGCTGCGGGCACGGCGGGCGCTGTCCGTGAAGATCCGGGAGCTGGACCTGGTGGTGCCGTTCGACGAGGGCGAGGAGCTGCGTACGGAGATCTCGGCGAAGTTCCGCAAGGAGGGGGTACGGGACGAACTGGCTGCGGCGGGGCTGCGGCTGGATCAGTGGTGGACGGATTCCGCGGGCCGGTTCGCGCTGTCGCTGGCGACGGCCGACTGAGCGGCGCGCGCCAGCGCGCGCCGGTCGGGCTCACTGCCCGCGGGGATCGGCGGCAGGACGCGGATCTCGGCGGTGAGCCCGGCGGCGGTCACCACCCGCCAGAGCGAGGCGGCGAGCGGGTCCTCGCCGACGAACGCGGCGGCACCCGCGGGGTGCAGTTCCGCGGTGAGGTACCGGATGCGGACGGGCCGGACCGCGGCCCCCGCGTCGACCGCGGCCTGGAAGGCGGCGTGCCGGAAGCGGCCGCCGTCGCTCCGGCCGCACCAGGTGCTGCCCTGCGGGAACACGGCCACCCGTGATCCGGAGGCCAGCGCCACGGCGAGGGCCCGCACCGCGCCGGGCAGGGCCCGCAGCCTGTCCCGCTCGATGAACAGGGTGCCGCCGAGCGCGGCGAGCGGTCCGAGCAGCGGCCAGGTCCGGATCTCGCTCTTGGCGAGCATCCTGGCCGGCAGCACGGTGGCGACGAGCGGGATGTCCAGCCACGAGACGTGATTGGCGACCACCAGCTCGCCCACCGGGGACCTGTCCTCCCCCGCCGCCGCGCCGGTGACCCGTATGCGTACGCCGAAGGCTCTCACCACCGCGTACGCCCACCCGCGGATCAGCCGGTCGCGGTGCGCGGGCCCGAGGAGCAGCACGGCCGGCACACACGCCACCCCGAGCAGGGTGAGCGCGCACCCCGCGGCCAGCAGGACGGCGGCGGGCAGCGGCGCGCGGCGCGCGCCCCGGTGCCCCGCGCAGTCGCGCGGGGTGCACGGGGCGGTGGGCAGCCAGGCACTCATCGCAGCGGGGCGAGCGAGAGGAAGTGGCGGAGGTAGCGCGGGTCCGTGCGGCGCATCGAGAGCAGGACGTAGAGGTCGGCGACGTCGAAGTCCGGGTCGTGGGCCGGGGCTCCGCAGACCCAGGCGCCGAGGCGCAGATAGCCGCGCAGGAGGGGCGGCAGTCCGGCCCGGCCGCCCGCGCCGCCGTCGGGGTGCCCCGTGGTGTCCCAGAGGCGGTGTGGGGTGACCCAGTACTCCTCCGGCGCCAGGTTGTGGGTGCGTACGGTGTCCCAGCTCCTGGCGGCGAGCGCGCCGCCGTCGGCGAGGGGTACGGAGCAGCAGCCGGCCAGCCAGTTGTGGCCGGTGCGCTCCATGTAGCGGGCGAGTCCGGCCCAGATCAGGGCGATGACGGCGCCGTCCCGGTGCGCGGGGTGGACGCAGGAGCGGCCGACCTCGACGAGGTCGTCGCGGATCGGTGCGAGCCGTGCGAGGTCGAACTCGCCCTCCGCGTAGAGCCCGCCGGCGAGCCTGGCGCCCTCGGGCGGCAGCAGCCGGTAGGTGGCGACGACGTCTCCGGTGGCCTCCTCACGCACCAGCAGGTGGTCGCAGTAGGCGTCGAAGGCGTCGCTGTCCAGGCCTGGTTCGAGGGTGTCGAGCCGGGCGCCGAGCTCTCCGGCGAACACCTGATGACGCAGGCGCTGGGCGGCGCGTACGTCGTCCTGGCAGGTGGCCAGCGACACCCGGTAGCCGGAGGGGGAGGCGGGTGCGGGTACGCGGGCCGGCGGGACGGCGGCGGGAGGGGCGAGCGGCAGCACGGTCATGGCAGTCTCCGGGGACGGATCAGCGAGGGCGGCTGCCGGGCCCTCGCGGGAGTGCGACGGCCCGGCCCCTTACTTCTTCCGTCACCGGCTTGATTTGACATGACCGCTACGGAGAGCGGGGATGTGCGCCTGCTGAATCCCCAGGTGGCCGGCCCGTCCCCCGTGCCGGGAAACGGGGCCACCGTCAGCCGGTGATGAGCTTCGCGGTGATGCGTTCCGACGCCTTCTTCGCCTCTTCCGCGGGGTCGGCGCCCTGCAGCACCGCCGTCATGTACGGCTTGATCGGGTTGTCGGCCTCGACTGCCGCCCAGTGGGGCGAATTGGGCGTGGCCCGTCCCTCGGCAGCACCCACGGCCATCGCGGCCGTCCCTTCCTGGCCCTCGATCACCCGGGCGAGGGCCGGCTTGTTGGGCACGTAGCTCATGGCCCTGGCGAGCTCCGTCTGCCACTTCTCGCCCGCCAGTTCCTTGACGACCTCGATGCCCTCGCTTCGCTGGTCGGCGCCCTCCGGCACGATCAGGTCCGAACCGCCCGTGAAGACGGCTCCCGGCTTGGCCGCGGTCTTACCGGGGATGGGGAAGTAGCCGAGTTTCCCCTTGAGCTCCGGGTTCGCCTGTTCGATGAGCGCGGCGCTGCCGGGCACCGCGATGATCTGGGCGACGTTGCCCTCGGCGAACACGTCGGTCTCCGGGGGCGTCTGCTCGTCGGCGTCCTTGGGGCCGTTGCCGAGCGCCTGGAGCTCCTTGTAGAAGTCCATGCCCTTGAGTGCGGCGGGCGAGTCCAGGGCTCCCTGGTAGTCGCTGCCGCTGTCCTCGGCGAGTTCGCCGCCCTCGTCCCAGATGAATCCGGCCAGCACGTACCAGTTCTGCCCCGCGAGGTAGATGCCCTGCTGGTCCACGCTTCCGTTCAGCTTCTCGGTGATCTCGACCCATTCCTTCCGGGTCGTGGGAGCAGCGGTGATGCCCGCCTGCTCGAAGAGCTCCTTGTTGTAGATCACGACACGGTTGGCCGCGTACCAGGGAATCCCGTACTGCCCGCCGTTGATGCTGCCCGGCTCGGCGAGGCCCGGCAGCCAGTCCTCGCCGCCCAGGTCACGCATCGTCTCCAGGGTGAGGTCGCGCAGCTTCCCGCTGTCCGCGTACTGGGCGACCTGGGTGTTGCCGACCTCGATGACGTCCGGCGCGTCGTCCCCTTCGATCGCCTTCATGACCCTGGGGCCGATGCCACCCCACTCCTGCAACACGAACTCCAGTTCGATGGAAGGGTGCTCCTCCTCGTACGACTCCGCGAACCGGTCAAGGAAGCCCTGGGAGGCACTGCCCTTCATCAGCCACACCGTGACCGTGTGACTGTCGGCACCCGAGCCGGGGAGGAAGCCGCAGCCACCCAGGGTGACGGAGGAAACGAGCGCGACGGCTCCGGCCAGTATGCGGATCTTCACGAGGGTCACCTTCTGCGAAACGGCACGACGGAATGACAGGACCCGGGTGGGGGGACTGCGGGCGGCGCTCGCACGGGTGTATGGACCGGAGTTTGGTATGGACCAATCCGCAGGTCAAGCCCCGGTCTCCGGTGCATCACCCACGCGATACCTCGCGCACCGACGGGGAGTGAGGCACCGTGGAACCACGAAAGGAGACATTAGATGTCTAATCACACCTATCGGGTCACCGAGATCGTAGGAACCTCCGAGGAGGGCCTGGACGCGGCGATCCGCAACGGCGTCGCAAGGGCTTCCGAAACGTTGCACAATCTCGACTGGTTCGAGATGACACAGGTGCGCGGCCATATCGAGGACGGCCGCATCGCCCACTACCAGGTGGGCCTCAAGGTCGGCTTCCGGCTCGACGAGAACGCCTGACGGGCGCAGGGCCCGCAGCCGGACCCCGACAGGCGACGGGCCCGCGGCCGGACCCCGACGGGGCAACGGGGGCCCTCGGGATCAGGTACGGCCCTCGCGCTCCTGCGCGTCCTTCAGCGAGGACGACGGGACGGCCCATCGGGCACGCACCACCGTGAATCCGGCCTGTTCGGCCGCGTCACAGACCAACTCGTCGTCATCGACGAGGACCCGCACCCCACGCTCCCGGCCCAGCCGCTTCAGGATCTCCAGCTTGGTGCGGCGGGCCGGCCGCCTGTCGTCGTTGCGGCGCATGTGGACGCGGCCCCGCGGCAGCCCCTGCTGCTCCAGCCAGGCCAAGGTGTCACGGCGGCAACGCTCCGGGCGGCCCGTCAGATACACGACCTCGCACTCCTCGGCGCTCGCGAGCGCCAGACTCACGCCTTCCCGCAGAGGAGGGTCGTCGACCGCGGCGGAGAAGAACGCTGCCCAGTCGCGCCGCGCGCCTTCCAGGAAGTGCTGCCGGTGGCCGCTGTCCGCGAGCGTTCCGTCCAGATCGAATACGGCCAACGGCCGGGCTTCATCTCTCACGCCGCCCAGCGTAGAAGACATGACGAAAGGACAGTCGACATGACGGGGACCGACCTCGGCGGACGCCGCGTACTGGTGATCGTGACCAACTACGGCGTCGAGCAGGACGAACTCGTGGTGCCCCTGAAGCACCTGCGGGACCGCGGTGCCGCCGTGGACGTGGCAGCGGTCACGACGGACCCCGTCCGGACCCTCGTCGGGGACGAGGACCCCGGTGACACCGTGCGGCCCGACCTCACACTGGACGACGTCGACCCGGCCCGCTACGACCTGCTGCTGGTCCCCGGCGGCACACTCAACGCCGACTCGCTGCGCCTGCAGGACACCGCCGTCGGCATCATCCGCTCGTTCACCTCGGCGGGACGGCCCGTGGCTGCCATCTGCCACGGGCCGTGGATCCTCGTCGAGGCGGACGTCGTCGCGGACAAGACCCTCACTTCGTACGCCTCGCTCAGGACGGACATCCGCAACGCGGGCGGCAGCTGGGTGGACGAGGGCGTCGTCAGCGACGACACCGGGGGCTGGCTCCTCATCACCTCGCGCACACCGGACGATCTCGAGGACTTCCTCCACGAGGTCGGCAAGGAACTCGCGGCGACAGGCTCCTGAGCCGTCGATCGCACCCGGCCCGCGGACCTGGCAGCACGGCACCTGTCCGCACCGCCGGGCGGGAGACCCGAACGGTCCACGCCGCCGGCTGCGCCGATCGCGGTGCGTGGCCGTTCGAGATGCATGTTCGTCCGGCCGCTGGTTCGCTGATCGGGTCAGCTCCCCACAGATCCAGGAGTGATCATGAGCGTTGCAGGTGAGTCCGGCGGCCGTGCGCGGCAGCTGAAGGCCAAGGCGCAGGAACTGAAGGAAGCAGCGGACCGCGCCACGGACCCGGAGCAGCGCCGACGGCTCCAGGACAAGGCCAGCCGTCTGCGGGAGCAGAGCGAGCAGGAGAGCAGCATGCAGGACCGGGGCATGGACCCGATGGTGTAGCGCCCCGATGGTCCAGGGCCTCGCGCCCGCACTCTGCCGGTGGTACTCCCGCGTGCGACGCGTGCGGGAGGATCACCGGCAGAGCCGTGTCCGTCCGCCCCACCGATCCGTACGGAGCCGTACCGCCCATGTCCACCCCCCACGATCCGTACGTCCGGGTACGAGGCGCCCGTGAGCACAACCTCCGCGATGTGGACGTCGACATCCCCAGGGACACGCTCACCGTCTTCACCGGCGTCTCGGGGTCGGGAAAGTCCTCGCTCGCGTTCGGGACGATCTACGCCGAGGCCCAGCGCCGCTACTTCGAGTCCGTCGCCCCCTACGCCCGCCGGCTGATCCATCAGGTCGGGGCTCCCGATGTCGGTGAGATCACCGGTCTGCCGCCCGCGGTGTCCCTGGAGCAGCGCCGGTCGGCGCCCGGTTCGCGGTCCTCGGTGGGCACCGTGACCACGCTGTCCAACTCGCTGCGCATGCTGTTCTCGCGCGCGGGTGACTATCCGGCGGGTGCCGAGCCGCTCGACTCCGACGCCTTCTCGCCGAACACGGCGGCCGGGGCGTGTCCCGAGTGCCACGGGCTGGGGCGGATCCATCGCACCACCGAGGAACTGCTCGTGCCGGACCCTTCGCTGTCGATCCGGGACGGGGCGATCGCGGCCTGGCCGGGCGCCTGGCAGGGGAAGAACCTGCGCGACGTCCTGGACGCCCTCGGCTACGACGTCGACCGGCCGTGGCGGGAGCTGGACCGGCGGGACCGTGAGTGGATCCTGTTCACCGACGAGCAGCCGGTGGTGACGGTCCATCCGGTCCGCGAGGCAGGGCGGATCCAACGCCCGTACCAGGGTACGTACATGAGCGCGCGGCGCTATGTGATGCACACGTTCGCGGATTCCAGGAGCCGTACGCTGCGGGCGAAGGCCGAGCGCTTCCTCACCAGCGCCCCTTGTCCGGTGTGCGACGGCAGCCGGTTGCGGCCGGAGGCGATGGCGGTGACGTTCGCGGGCCGTACGATCGCCGGCCTGGCCTCTCTTCCGCTCGCCGCCCTGACCGAGGTGCTCCTGGCCGCGGGCGGCCGCAGCGACACGGCACGGGTGCTGACGGCCGATCTGCTGGCACGCATCGAGCCCGTCACGGAGCTGGGGCTGGGCTATCTCAGCCTCGACCGGACGGCTCCGACCCTGTCCTCCGGCGAGTTGCAGCGGCTGCGGCTCGCCACCCAGCTGCGGTCGGGGCTCTTCGGTGTGGTCTACGTGCTGGACGAGCCGTCGGCCGGTCTGCACCCCGCCGACACGGCGTCCCTGCTCTCCGTGCTTGGCAGGCTCCGGGAGGCGGGGAACTCGGTGTTCGTGGTGGAGCACCAGATGGATGTGGTCCGGCAGGCCGACTGGCTGGTGGACGTGGGTCCGCTGGCGGGTGAGCACGGGGGCCGGGTGCTGCACAGCGGACCGCCGGACGGCCTCGCCCATGTGGCCGGGTCCGCGACCCGGCGCTTCCTCTTCGACGAGGACCCTGCCCCGGCACGGGAGCCGCGCACCCCGTCCGGGTGGATCCGGTTGCACGGGGTCGACCGGCACAATGTGCGCGGGGTCGACGCCGCCTTCCCGCTCGGGGTGCTGACGGCGGTCACCGGTGTGTCGGGATCGGGCAAGTCGACGCTGGTCGGCCAGGTGCTGGCGGGCGTGCTGGCCGACCGGCAGACGGCGGACACCCCCGGGCCGCCGGCGAAGGAGGAGGGCTGCGCCTCGGCAGAGGGACTTGCGGCGGTGGACCGGCTGGTGCAGGTCGACCAGAAACCCATCGGCCGGACGCCCCGGTCCAATCTGGCCACGTACACCGGGCTGTTCGACGTCGTACGGAAGCTGTTCGCGGGCACGGAGACGGCACGTGAGCGGGGCTACCGGGCGGGACGGTTCTCGTTCAACGTGGCGGGCGGACGGTGCGAGACCTGTCAGGGGGAAGGGTTCGTCTCCGTCGAACTGCTCTTCCTGCCCAGCACATACGCCCCCTGCCCGGACTGTCACGGTGCGCGCTACAACCCGCCGACGCTGGAGGTCACGCTCCGCGGTCTCACGATCGCCGGGGTGCTGGACCTGACCGTGGAGGCGGCTGCCGCGTTCCTGGCGGGGACACCGGCGGCCGAGCGCAGCCTGCGGGCCCTGCTCGACGTGGGGCTCGGCTACCTGCGGCTGGGGCAGCCCGCGACGGAGCTGTCGGGGGGCGAGGCCCAGCGGATCAAGCTCGCCACCGAGCTGCAGCGCACCCGGCGCGGGCACACGCTGTATCTGCTGGACGAGCCGACGACCGGGCTGCATCCGGCGGACGTGGAGGTGCTGATGCGGCAGCTGCACGGCCTGGTGGACGCGGGCGACACGGTGGTGGTCGTGGAGCACGACATGGCCGTGGTCGCGGGCGCCGACCATGTGATCGATCTGGGTCCGGGCGGTGGTGACCGGGGCGGCCGGATCGTCGCCACCGGTACGCCTCGGGAGGTCGTACGTGCGGCGGGGAGCCGCACGGCCGCGTACCTGGCGAAGGCACTGCGGCCGGCCTGACTCCCCGCCATGGCCTCGCGCCGACGACGGTCAGCGGCGCACCTTGCGGGTGGCCCGCAGCCACTCCTTGTTCATCGCGGCGATCGAGGGCAGCGGGATGCCCTTCGGGCACGCCGTGGCGCATTCGCCGGTCAGGGTGCAGCCGCCGAAGCCCTCCTCGTCCATGGTGGCGACCATGTCGAGCACCCGGGTCTCGCGCTCGGGTGCGCCCTGCGGGAGCACGTTGAGGTGGTTGATCTTCGCCGAGGTGAAGAGCATCGCGGAGCCGTTGGGGCAGGCCGCGACGCAGGCGCCGCAGCCGATGCACTCGGCGTGCTCGAAGGCGAGGTCGGCGTCCGGCTTGGGCACCGGGGTGGCGTGGGCGTCGGGTGCCGTGCCGGTCGGGGCGGAGATGTATCCGCCGGACTGGATGATGCGGTCGAAGGCCGAACGGTCGACCACGAGGTCCTTGACCACGGGGAACGCGGAGCCGCGCCAGGGCTCGACGTCGATGGTGTCGCCGTCCTGGAAGGACCGCATGTGGAGCTGGCAGGTGGTGGTGCGTTCGGGGCCGTGGGCGTCGCCGTTGATGACGAGGCTGCAGGCGCCGCAGATGCCTTCGCGGCAGTCGTGGTCGAAGGCGACGGGCTCGTCCCCGTCGAGGATGAGTTCCTCGTTGAGGGTGTCGAGCATCTCCAGGAACGACATGTCCTGTGAGATGCCGTCGACTTCGTAGGTGGCCATGGCGCCGGGCGCCTCGGCGTTCTGCTGGCGCCAGACGCGCAGGGTGAGCTTCATGCGTAGCTCCGCTGGGTGGGGTGGACGTACTCGAAGACGAGGTCTTCCTTGTGCAGGACGGGGGCGTCGCCGGTGGAGCTGAACTCCCAGGCGGCGGCGTAGGAGAACTCCTCGTCCCGGCGGGCGGCTTCGCCGTCCGGGGTCTGCGACTCCTCGCGGAAGTGGCCTCCGCAGGATTCGGCGCGGTGCAGGGCGTCGAGGCACATGAGCTCGGCGAGCTCCAGGTAGTCGACGATCCGGTTGGCCTTCTCCAGCGACTGGTTGAACTGTTCGCCGGTACCGGGCACCTTGATGCGGCGCCAGAACTCCTCGCGGATCTGCGGGATCCGGTCCAGGGCCTTGCGCAGTCCCTCCGCGGTGCGGGCCATTCCGCAGAACTCCCACATGAGTTCGCCGATCTCGCGGTGGAAGGAGTCCGGGGTCCGGTCCCCGTCGACGGCGAGGAGCAGGTGGAGCCGGTCCTCGGTCTCGGCGACGGCCTCGGCGACCGCCGGGTGGTCGGCGTCGACGGTCTCGGTGTGCGGGTTGCGGGCCAGGTAGTCGTTGATGGTGGACGGCAGGACGAAGTAGCCGTCGGCCAGGCCCTGCATCAGCGCGGAGGCGCCGAGCCGGTTGGCCCCGTGGTCGGAGAAGTTGGCCTCGCCGATCGCGAAGAGGCCCGGGATCGTGGTCTGGAGGTCGTAGTCCACCCAGAGTCCGCCCATCGTGTAGTGCACGGCGGGGTAGATCCGCATGGGGGTCTCGTACGGGTTCTCCGCGGTGATCTGCGCGTACATGTCGAAGAGGTTGCCGTACTTCTCCTCGACCCTGTCCCGGCCCATCCGCTGGACGGCCTCGGTGAAGTCGAGGTAGACGCCCTGCCCGCCGGGTCCGACCCCACGGCCCTCGTCGCAGACGTTCTTCGCGGCGCGGGAGGCGATGTCGCGGGGCACGAGGTTGCCGAAGGCCGGGTAGATGCGCTCCAGGTAGTAGTCGCGCTCGTCCTCGGGGATCCGGCCGGCCGGGCGGTCGTCGCCATGGGCCTTCGGGACCCAGATGCGTCCGTCGTTGCGCAGCGACTCACTCATCAGCGTCAGCTTGGACTGGTGCTCACCGGTGCGGGGGATGCAGGTGGGGTGGATCTGGGTGAAACAGGGGTTCGCGAAGTAGGCGCCGCGGCGGTGGGCACGCCAGATCGCGGTGGCGTTGGAGTTCATCGCGTTCGTCGACAGGTAGAAGACGTTGCCGTAGCCGCCGCTGGCCAGGACGACCGCGTCGGCGAAGTAGGTGTCGATCTTCCCGGTGATCAGGTCGCGCGCGATGATGCCCCGGGCCTTCCCGTCGACGACGATCAGGTCGAGCATCTCGGTGCGTGAGTGCAGTTCGACGTTGCCCGCGGCGATCTGGCGGGACAGCGCCTGGTAGGCGCCGAGGAGGAGCTGCTGTCCGGTCTGGCCGCGGGCGTAGAAGGTGCGGGAGACCTGGACGCCGCCGAAGGAACGGTTGTCGAGGAGGCCGCCGTACTCGCGGGCGAAGGGGACGCCCTGGGCGACGCACTGGTCGATGATCTCGACGGAGATCTCGGCCAGGCGGTGCACGTTGGACTCGCGGGCGCGGAAGTCGCCGCCCTTGACCGTGTCGTAGAAGAGCCGGTGCACGGAGTCGCCGTCGTTGCGGTAGTTCTTCGCCGCGTTGATACCGCCCTGCGCGGCCACGGAGTGGGCGCGCCGGGGTGAGTCCTGGAAGCAGAACTGGACGACGTGGTAGCCCTGTTCGGCGAGTGTGGCGCCGGCCGAACCGCCGGCCAGGCCGGTGCCGACGACGATGACGGTGTGCTTGCGGCGGTTCGCCGGATTGACCAGCTTCGCCTGGAAGCGGCGGGTGTCCCAGCGGTCGGCGACGGGGCCCCGAGGTGCCTTGGTGTCGACGACGGGTTCGCCGGTCGCGTAGTTCGTGTAGTCGCTCATGTCAGTTCACCACTCCGGTCATGACGGCCACGGGCACGGAGACGAAGCCCACCGTCAGCACCACGGCCAGGCCGTTGGCGAGGGTCTTCAGTACCCGGTCGCGGGTCGCGTTGCCCACGCCGAGGGTCTGTGCGGCGCTCCAGAACCCGTGCTGGACGTGCAGGCCCATGGCGAGCACCGCGACGATGTAGATGACGTTGCCGTACCAGGTGGAGAAGGTGTCGAGCACGTTCTGGTAGGGGTGCCCGGACTGGAATCCGCCGGTGTGCACGGTGCCGGTCGTCAGGTCCAGGATGTGCCAGACGATGAACAGCGCCAGGATGATGCCGCCCCAGCGCATGGTGCGGGTGGCGTAGCTGGAGCGGGCCTTCTTGTGCACGTACGCGTTCGGGCGCGCCCTGATGTCGCGGCGGCTCAGCTGGTACGCGGAGACGGCGTGCAGGACGACGGCCGCGACGAGCACCAGGCGGACGATCCACAGGGCCCACTCGTAGTGCAGGAAGGGCTCGCCGAGTGTCCGGAGCCAGTGGGCGTAGTGGTTGAACTCGTCGGATCCGAAGAAGATCTTCAGGTTGCCCAGCATGTGGACGACCAGGTATCCCAGCATGATCAGGCCGCTCACAGCCATGATCGTCTTCTTGCCGACGGACGAGTCCCAGAGCGTACGCGTCATGGACGGCCGTCGGTCCGTCCGCGTTGCCAATGCCATGGACACGACGCTAGGGCCGAAGAGCATCATCAGTCCAAGACATGAAGTGACTCATGTTCATAGGCATTGACTATGGGGTTCGCTATCGTCGATTCCATGCATTTCCAGCAGCTCACCTATTTCGTGGCCGTCGCCGAGGCGAAGCACTTCACCCGGGCCGCCGAGGAGGTGCACGTCTCGCAGCCGTCGCTCTCTCAGCAGATCAAGGCGCTGGAGAACGAGCTCGGTGCCGAGCTCTTCAGCCGGGCGCGGGGCAACATCGCACTCACCGACGCGGGCGAGGCGCTGCTGCCCCTGGCCCGCCGGATCCTGGCGGACGCGGACACCGCACGGCACGAGGTGCAGGAACTGGTGCAGCTGCGCCGGGGCCGGATCAGGCTCGGTGCCACTCCGAGCGTCTGCACGGGCCTGCTGCCCTACGTGCTGCGCGCCTTCCACGACCTGCACCCGGGGGTCCAGCTCCTGATCGAGGAGGGCGGCTCCCACGACCTCGTACGGGAGCTGGCCCGGGGTGCGCTGGACCTCGCGCTGCTCGTGCTGCCGCTGCCGGCCGCGTCGCCCGCGCTGACCACGGTGGAGCTGCTGCGGGAGGACCTGGTGGTGCTGTCGTCGCCCGCCGGGCCGGCTCCGGGGCACGGGGGGACCGTGCGCATCGCGGACCTCGCGGGCGAGCCGATGGTGATGTTCCGGCACGGCTACGACCTGCGGGAGCTGACCGTGGCCGCCTGCCGTGCGGAGGGCTTCGAGCCGTCGTTCACCGTGGAGGGCGGCGAGATGGACGCCGTACTGGGCTTCGTACGCGCGGGCCTCGGGGTCGCCGTGGTGCCCCGCATGGTCGCCGTACGGACGGGTCAGGACCTGCGGACGACCCCCCTGGCATCACCCGGTCTGCGGCGCACGATCGCGCTCGCGCACCGGACCGACGTGGCGCCGCCCCGGGCGGCACGCGAACTGCAGCGGATGCTCCTCGCGAACGGGCCGGACGGGCAGGACGGACCGCACGGACAGGACCGGCGGGACGGACAGAACGCGTCGGCCCGCCCCTAACCGCACGCCGCAGCCCCGACCCCCGGACAAACGCGCGGCCCGTCCGGCGGTCGAGGACCGGCCGGACGGACAGGACCGGCCGGACGGACAGGACCGGCCGGACAGGCAGAACGCGTCGGCCCGCCCCTAACCGCACGCCGCAGCCCCGACCCCCGGACAAACGCGCGGCCCGTCCGGCGGTCGAGGACCGGGGCCTCTCAGACCGCGTCCGCCAGCAGCAGCGAGTGGATCCGGTCCGGTGCCCCCGGACGGGCGTAGTACCAGCCCTGGGCCGTGTCGCAGCCGAGCTGCTTCAGCTGCTCGGCCTGCGCCCCGGTCTCCACGCCCTCCACCGTGACCGCGAGGTCCAGGCTGTGGGCGAGCGAGACGATGCCCTCGACGATCTTCATGTCGACCGGGTCGGCCGGGTGATGCTGCATGCCCTGGGTGAAGGAACGATCCAGCTTGAGCACGCTCACCGGAAGCCGGCGCAGGTTCGCCAGATTCGAGTAGCCGGTGCCGAAGTCGTCGAGCGCGATGTCCACCCCCATCTCGGCCAGTTGACGCAGCGGCTTGAGCAGATCGTCGTCGGCGCCGATCAGCGCGGACTCGGTGACCTCCAGGCAGAGTGCCCCGGGTTCGAGCCCGGAGCGTTCCAGCACGTCGACGGTCTCGGCGACCAGCCGGGGGTGGTGCAGTTGCGTCGGCGACAGGTTGACGTTGATCCGCAGGGGGCCGCCGTCGGTGTGCCGCTCCTGCCAGAAGTTGGCCTGCCGTACGGACTCCTCCAGCACCCAGCGGCCGAGCGGCACGATCAGCCCCGTGTGCTCGGCGAGCGGAATGAACCGGTCGGGCCCGAGCACGCCGTGCTGCGGGTGGCACCAGCGCACCAGCGCCTCCGCGCCGTGCACGCTGCCGTCGCCGAGGTGCACCAGCGGCTGGTACTCGATGAAGAACTCGCCCCGGTCCAGCGCCGCGGGCAGCGCCGTCGTCAGCCCGTGCCGGGTGATGGCGCGTGCGTCCGCCTCTGCGTCGGCGAGCGCGAAGCGGTTGCCGCCCGCGGCCTTGGCCCGGTACATCGTGATGTCGGCGCTGCGCAGCACCTCCGCGGCGGTGCGTTCGCCCGAGGGCCCTTCGACGACGCCGATGGATCCGCGTACGGTCAGCTCCCGGCCGTCGAGGCGGATGGGGGTGGCGAGCGCCGCAAGGATGCGGCCGGCCAGTTCGTCGACCTCCTCCTCGGTCCGCGGGCCGGTCGTGAGGGCGACGAACTCGTCACCGCCGAGCCGGGCGACCATCTCGCCGGGTGCGGTCGCACAGCTCTGCAGCCGGTCGGCGACCTCGACCAGGAGCCGGTCGCCCGCCGCGTGCCCCAGGCTGTCGTTGATCGCCTTGAAGCCGTCGAGGTCGAGGTAGCAGAGGCCGAACCGCATGCCCTCCTTGTGGGCGAGGGCCTTCTCCAGACGTTCGAAGAAGAGGGTCCGGTTGGGCAGTCCGGTGAGGGCGTCGTGCGTGGCCTCGTAGCGCAGCCGCAGATTGAGCAGCCGCCGCTCGGTGGTGTCCTCCATGAGGGCGAGCTGGTATTCCGGCCGGCCCTCCGAGTCACGCAGCAGTGAGACCGTGAGGTTGGTCCACAGCACGGTGCCGTCGTTGCGGTAGTACGGCTTCTCCACGCTGTAGTGCTCGCGTTCGCCCCGCACCAGCTCGTTGTAGTACTTCCATACGTGCGGCGAGTCCTCGGGGTGGACCCACTCGTTCACCTTGTGGCTGCGTACGTGGTTCTCCAGGCCGCCGAACATCCGGGTGAGGGTGTCGTTGATCTCCAGGATGTTGCCTTCGAGGTCGGCGATGCCGATGCCGATGGCTGCGTCCTTGAAGACGGCACGGAAGCGCGCCTCGGTCGCGTGCAGCGCCTGCTCCGCGTTCGAGCGGGCGGTGAGCGCCGACCGGGCGATCGCCTCCTGCTCCGCGAGCGTCCGCTCGCGCAGCGCCTGGGTGAACCCGCCGGCGAACGCGTGCTGGATGCGCGCGCAGCGGGCCCGACTGTCCTCGGTCGACAGCGCCACCGGCCCGTTGCCGCCGCAGTACAGCACCAGGTACGAGTCGACGACGCCGAGCGTGGAGCTGAGGGCGTCGGGATCGGTGCAGTGCGCGTCGACGAGCGCGGCGCCCACCCGCTGGGCCGACGTCGCGTCGAAGGGCCGGGCGTGAAGGATTCCGCTGAGCTCCCGGGCCATCGGCAGCAGATGCTGCTCGAACTCCGGGCGGGTCATCGAGGTGGCCGTGGACGGGAAGATCGCCCGGCTCCAGATGGTGGCGAATCTCCGGAGCCGGTCCTCGGGCCCGTCCGGTTCCGCGTCCGGCGCGCCGGACGCCTGGGCGGGAATGCTCACGCCTTGCGTCCAACCCCGGCGAAGCCCGAGAAGGCGAAGGGGTCTTCCTGCGTCCGTGACCCGGGGGACTCGGGACGCCAGTCGGGCATCGAGACGATTCCGGGCTCGATCAGGTCGAAACCGGTGAAGAAGCGGCTGATCTCCTGGCGCGACCGCATGATGAGCGGGTTGCGGATGTTGCGGTAGACGCCGACGGTGCCTCCCGCCTCCTCCTGGGAGAGCGGAATGCCCTCGTACGAGGCGTGGGTGAGGACGAGCAGGCTGCCGGGGGCCAGCGCCTCGTGCAGGGTGGCGACCGCGCCGTACGGGTCGTCGGTGTCCTCGATGAAGTGGAGGACCGCCACGAGCAGCAGGGCCACCGGCTTGTCCAGGTCGATGAGTGCGCGGATCTCCGGGTTCTCCAGGATCCCCTCGGGCTTGCGCAGATCCGCGGCGGCCACCAGGGCCCGCTCGTTGCCCGCCAGCACGGCCTGACTGTGCGCGACGGCGACCGGGTCGTGGTCGACGTAGACGATCCGGGCCTCCGGGTCGTCCGCCTGGGCGACCTCGTGGACATTGCCGAACGTCGGTATGCCCGATCCGATGTCCAGGAACTGGCTGATGCCCGAAGCGGTGGCGTAGTGCACGGCCCGTCGCATAAAGGCGCGATTCGCCTGCATGATCTTGGGAAGCCCCGGCATGAACTCCATGGCCTTGCGGGCCGCTTCCCGGTCCACCTCGAAATTGTGCGAACCGCCCAGATAGAAGTCGTACATGCGAGACACGCTCGGCACCGAGATGTCTATGCCCTGCGGTGCCCAGGAGGGACGCTCCATCGATGTCTCCAACAAGTCGCCACGGTGATCCGGCCATGTTCATGGTCAGTGTTGACCAGAGGCTACTGATCGACCGCCAAGAGAGCGAGTGGAAACGGAAATTAGAGATCCGTTATCGGTCACACACCGGTGGCATGTGCATCGGCCCGTCGCTGCGCGTGAACCTTCAGCGACGGACCGATACGGCGAAGCGCTCTTCGGTACTACTTGGAGACTCCGACCAGTTTCGCGTCGGGTGACACCGCGTACCATGTGCCCCCGACCCCTTGGCCGTTGGTGTCTCCGGGCTCGGCGTCGCCGGAGTAGGTGTAGATCGGCCAGCAGTCGACCGACTGCTGCCTGATGCCGTCCGGACGGTCGAAGGTGGTGAATCCCTTGGTGGTGACGCCCTCGACATCATTCTTCTGTACGGGACTGACGACGGGCCACTTCTTGAGGCAGTCCCCGGTGCAGGCCGACTTCATCGGCCAGGCCGAGTCCTTCGTGAAGCGGTAAACCGTCATGCCCCGTTTGTCGACGACGATGTCTCCGAGTTCCGGGTCCTTACGGACAGAAAGTCCGGCGAGATCGGCCGGTTCGGCACCCGCGGGGCCGTCCGCGTTCACCGCCGCCTTTTTGCCGTCGGGGGCCGAGGCGAACCATGTGCCTCCGACACCCTGCCCGGTGGCGTCCCCAGGCCGCGTGTCCTTGGCGTACCGGTACATCGGCCAACCCCCGACAGTCAGTTGCTTGGTGCCGTCGGCCCTGGTGACCTCGCCCAGCAGCGCGGCGTCGGTTCCCGCCGCGGCCGTGGCGTCGTCGGCCGGCACCACCGGCCAGGCGTTCGCACAGTCGCCCTCGCAATTCGACTTCGGCGGGTCGGCCGTGTCCTTGTCGAAGCGGTAGAGCGTGAAACCGGCGCTGTCGGTGAGCACCTTGCCCAGCTTCTTGCTGTCCCACACCGCGAGTTGACCGGCCGACTTCGGCGCGGACGCGTCGGCCCCCGTGTCCGAGCCGTAGCCGCTGCCGGCCGGCTGCCGGGCGGGGGCGGCGTTGCCCACGGCCTGGCCGTTGGGGGACGAGGTGCCGTTCTCCTGACCGCACGCCGTCGTCAGCGTCAACAGGGCCGCGGCCGTCACCGCGAGCGAGGCGTTCCGCCAGGTATTCATGTCGACTCCCGTTGTCCTTCTGCCAGTTGCGACGCGAGTCCGCGCCTTTCATGGCCCTAGGTACGGGCGACCGGTGGCCCCGTGTTCAATACGTCACCGAGAAAGTTTCTCCGGCCGCAAACGCGAATCGCCGATTGTCCCCACCATCGGGCGAATCACCCCTTTGCCCGGCGTGTCCACGGCCGCGGGGGAACATGCTCCCCGGCGTGTACGGATCACGCATGGCGCGGCTCACGGCCGCCGCCGCTCTGCTCTGGCTCTTCGCCCTGCCGGTGCCGGCTACCGGTGACGACTGCGCGGTCGCCTCCATCGGACAGGGTGACGGCGGCTCGTCCGTCGCCGTCTCGGGCGACGGCGGGTGCAAGGCCGTCATCGACGAGCCGGAGCCCGCTCCGCCCCCACCACCGGCCCCGCCCAAGCCCGAGCCACCCCCGCCCCCTCCCCCGCCTCCGGAACCCCCTCCGCCGCCTCCACCGCCGCCTCCTCCGCCCCCCGCACCGCCCGAACCGGAACCCGAACCGGAACCGGAACCCGCGCCACCGCCGCCCGAACCGCGGGCGGCCCCGCCCGAGCCCACACCCGTGGCGCTCCCCGCCTACCGGAACACGGCCCGCAAGGCACCCCGGGCCGGCCCTTCGCTGGTCTCGCTCACCCTCGTCATCACCGCACCGGCCGTCTTCGCGGTGGCCGTCCTGCGGCCCCGCTCGTCCCGCTGATCATCGAAGGGAACGCATGTCGGAATGGCTTGTTCTGACCATCGCGATGGCCTCGGCCTGTGCCGTCGTCATCACGATCGCCGTCCTCAACAACCGTCGCGTCGGGGAGGACGACGACCCCTCCGAGACTCCCGACGTCATCGAGTACATGACAATGATGATCGGCGTGGTGTACGCGATCGTGCTCGGTCTCGCCATCGCCGGCGTCTGGGAGGGCCGCAGTGCCGCCCAGGAATCGGTGCGCGTGGAGGCCCAGGCCCTGCACGAGGTGAGCGCACGGTCCGCCGTCTACCCTGCCGAGGTCCGCGACCGCATCCGGGCCGATGTGGACGCGTACGTGGCCTATGTCGTCAAGGACGAGTGGAAGGCCATGACGGACCACGGCGGCCTCACCGCGGAGGGCACCAGGCTCCTCGACCGGCTGCGGGCCGACGTCACACGGTACGAGCCGCAGACGGACCACGAGGGGCAGGCCTACCAGCCCCTGGTGGACCAGGTGGCCGCCGTCGACGACGCACGGGGCTCACGGGGCCAGAACGCGGGCGCGACCATGCCCGGGGTCGTCTGGTTCGGCCTGATCACCGGAGCGCTGGTCACGGTCGGGCTGATCTTCACACTCCAGATCCGCAGAACCTTCCGTGAACTGCTGCTGGCAGGCCTCTTCAGCGTGCTGATCGCCTTCCTGCTCTTCCTGATCTGGGACTTCGACGCCCCCTTCGGCCGGGGCATCTCGGCGACCACCGCCCCCTTCGTCGATCTGTTCCCGCACGCCACGGGGGACCAGGAGGGCTCCCCCGGCCGGTGAGCCGGCCGGGGGACAAGGCTGCCCCATTCGCCGGACCCCGATCGCGGGTGATATGCGGCACTTCTAGCGTTTCAGTCATCGAGGTGCATTTCCCATGCCGTGCGGAAATCCGTTCCGCGGCTGCTCCTCGGGGACCCGGAGGATCCACCATGCGCGCGATACGTGTCGCACCCGCCGCCCTGCTGGGCGCCGCCGCTTGTGTCCTGATGGCACCGGCCGCATCGGCCCACGTGCTCACCGGCGGCACGTCCACCTTCACGCCGACCATCACTCCGTCGACGGTCGCGCCGGGAGGTCAGGTCACTCTCGGCGCCATGGGGTGCACGAGCGACGCGACCGCTTTCTCGGGGGTGTTCGACACGACCACCATCCCGAGGGGGAGGTCGGCCACCGCCACGGTCGACTGGGACGCCAAGCGCGGTTCCGTCTACGAGGTGACCTTCCGCTGCGGCAACACCACGCGGACGGCGGACCTGTCCATCACGAGCGGGGCCACCCCCTCCCCCACCGCCTCCCCCACCACCGCTCCCACCACAGCCCCCACCACCAGCTCCACCGCGTCCCCCAGCGGTGTGCTGGGAGGGCTCGGCGGCAGTGTCGACACCATGGACCCCGGCGAGATCGCCGCCGGTTCCGCCCTGGTGACGGCTGCCGCGGCCGGCGCCTTCTACGTCCTGCGCAAGCGGCGCACCAGCCGTCAGCACTGACGGTCCGGCACACCACGCACGACAGTCGCCCCGGGTCCTGATCCAGGACTCGGGGCGACGGGCGTATCGGGCCGGGCGGGATGTTCGACGCGTCAGGCGGCCGCATCGCTCATCCGGCGCCGGACGATGAAGACGGCACCGCCGACGGCTGCCGCGGCGGCAAGACCGCCTCCGACCTGCGTCTCGACGGAGCTCGGGCCCATGGAGCCACCGAGGCCGCCCTGTGCGCCCCGGCTGGGGAGCACGGTGAACCGGGCCGTCGCGACCGAGTCGGCCTCGTCACCGCGGTTGCCGCGGTCGCCGCCGTTGCCTCCATTTCCGCCGTTCCCGCCGTCACCTCCGTTGCCGCCACCGAAGTTGTTGTCGCTCTCGTTGCACTTCACGGACAGGCTGTACTGACCGGGCGTCGCGTTGTCCCGGATGTGGGCGGTGGCGTAACCGACCCGGCCCGGCGAGAGGTTCACCGTCGGGAACGCGTTCGACCAGACCTTGCCGCCGGCGCGGCCGCAGCCCTCGGCACTGACCTGCATGGTGGCGCCCTGGTGCACCGAGGACGGGTTGACGGTGACATTGGTGGGAGCAGTGCTCGGGTTGCCCGGGCCACCGCCCGCGGCGGCCATCGGCGCGGCGAGACCGACCGCCGCGAATGCGGTCGCGGTCACCGCGAGAACGCGTGAAGCACGCATCTTTGAACCTCCAGCGGGAAGCGCCCCGGAGTCTTGTTCTCCGGGATCAGTCGACGAGAACGCGTCCCATGACGAACCCTCACCAGAGACCGCGGATGTCGCACTTCGGCACTGCTCCACCCCGGTGAGCCGACACGCCGGGGGGTGGCTCCGGAATCTGACGGAGCCGCAGGTCACGGACCGTCAGAAGTTTTATCGGCCCATTACTCCGAAGAGAAGACAGCTCCGTCGCCGGACCGGTGGCCGCCACCCGTTCGCCCTTCCCTGATCGCCCCCGCCCCCACCCGCACCTAGCGTGTGCGATGTCGCGACGAAGGGAGAACCATGGGCCGGGACCAGTGGGGCACCGAGCGGGGCAGACGCACACCGTGGGGCGCGATCGCCCTGGTGATGCTCACCGGACTCGCTCTCATGCGTAATGGTGTGGAGACCTCCCCCGGGCCGCCGCAGCCCGCAGCCGCGGCCTCGGTGGCCGGCCCCCGGGACGCTGCGGAGGCCGGCCCCGTCGAGGGTGAGCCGGTCCAGCCGCTCGCATACGCTCCCGCCGCCCGCGTGCAGATTCCGTCGATCCAGGTCGACGCGCCCGTGATCGATGTGAACCTGGACCCGGCGGGCTGGATCGAGGCGCCTCCCGCGCAGGACCCGAACCTCGCGGGCTGGTACCAGAACGGCATCTCCCCGGGCCAGCGTGGGACGGCGGTGGTGGTCGGTCACGTCGACAACCTGTCCGGCCCCGCGGTCTTCTACGGCCTGGGTTCCCTCCAGAAGGGCCGGCGCGTCGAGGTGTCCCGCTACGACGACCGCGTCGCGGTGTTCGAGATCTACGGGGTCGAGGTGTTCTCCAAGAACGACTTCCCCGGTGCCCGGGTGTACGGGGACACCGGGTACTCCGAGCTCCGGGTGATCACCTGCGGCGGCGGCTACTCGAAGGCCGACGGCTACGACGGGAACGTGGTCGTCTTCGCCCGGCTCGTCGAGACGCGCTAGCCGGGACGGGTCCCGGCGGGCCCGGCGGGCGTACGTGGCGCGCACGGGCACGTCGGGTCCGGCCGTCAACTGCGGTGCGGGACGGTCAAGCGGTAGCCGTCGGCGATCAGCGCGGGCAGATACCGCCGCAGGGCGGCCACGCTCTGGGACCGGTTGCCGCCGGCGTCGTGCGAGAGCACCACGACGCCGGGTGCGGCACCCCGCTCGACCCGGCGGACGATGGTGTCGGTGCCCGGTGTCGTCCAGTCCAGGGTGTCGACGGTCCAGGCCATCGGCTCCATGCCCATCTCGGCGCCGATCTCGAAGGAGTTCCGGTTCCAGGCACCGTACGGAGCCCGGTACCAGAAGGGCGGGGACCCGAGCGTCTTCTCGATCACCTCGCTGGTGCTGCCCAGTTCGTCCCGGATGCCGCTCCGGGAGAGCTTCGGGATCAGCGGGTGCGACCAGGAGTGGTTGCCGACCACGTGCCCGTCGTCGGCCATCTCACGCAACAGGTCCTGGCTGTCCGCCGCCGTCTCGCCGCAGACGAAGAACATCGCCCGCACCCCGTACCTGCGCAGCGTCGCCAGGATGTCCGGTGTGCAGCGCGGGTCCGGGCCGTCGTCGAAGCTGAGCACCATCGCGTCGGCCCCCAGCTCCGGCATCTCCTCGAAGGGGCGGGTGCGGACCGGTGGCGCGGCGGGACGGAAGCGGAGCGGGGTGTCTCCGGTCATGGGCCGCAGCCGGTAGGCGGTGGGGCCCGTCCTCGCCTGTGACGGGGGCCCGGCGGCCGGCCCGAGGGGTTCGCCGCCGGGCCGGACGGGCGTGCCGGCCCGGGTCCGCGGCGATCACGCGCACGGCGGACTCGGCCCCCAGAGCGAGGGCGAGGCGCAGCAGCGTACGGCGTTCCGCGGGAAGCTGATCATGTTTCATGGCCAACTGCTCGCACGGACTTCCGCCCGGATCCGGCCACGGCACCCGGACGCGCGGCGATCTGCACCCGATGGGCGGAGTGGGCGCCGTGACCAGGGGAGACCCGGTACGGCGGGCCCCCGGCGGGAGCGGCTAACCTCATGGCCGTGACAGACCAGCGACACGACCGGTTCGAGCGTGGCACCGACGGCCCGAAGGTGATCGTCGCGGGCATCGACGGATCCGACTCCTCGATGCGGGCGGCGGCGTACGCGGCGGGCCTGGCCCGGCGGCAGAACGCCATGCTCGCCCTTGTGTACGTCCAGCCGGTGATCCCGGCCGGCGCCGCGCTCGGGGTGCCCGTCGCCGACACGACCGGGGAGGTCGCCGAGGAGCTGGTGAACGAGATCAGGACGGCGACCGAGCGGCTCAAGGACATATGGAACGTCCGCTGGGAGTTCCATACGTTCCGCGGTGATCCCTACAACGGGCTCGTGACGGCGGCCGACGAACTGACGGCGGACGCCGTGGTGGTGGGCGCCTCGGAGTCCGCCGGGCACCGCTTCGTCGGTTCGGTGGCGGTCCGCCTGGTGAAGGCAGGGCGCTGGCCGGTCACCGTCGTGCCGTAGCCCGTAGCCCGTAGCCCGTGCCCCGTGGCCGCCGCCCGCGTACTCGCAAGGGCCGGCCGGTCACTTCCCCATGACGAGACCGGCCTCGGCGCCGCCCCGGCTGAGGACCACGTCACGGATGCGGTCGCGGACCTCCCGCAGGTGTCCGGCGGGCGCGCCGAGGCCGGTCACGCGCCCGGTCCCGGTGTCGAACCACTGGGGGATGAATTCGGCCTTGCTCACGGTCCAGCGCTCCCCCGGGTTCCTCGGCGGTGCGAAGGTGAAGCGGCCCATCGAGCTCTCGTTGCCCCGTGGATCCTGGACGCCCTCGTGGTTGACCATCGCGCCGGCGATCTGGTCGCCCATGCCGTAGACGATCCAGGTGCCGTTGACCTTCTCGTACGCCTGCGGGACGTGGGCGTGTGTGCCGAGGATCAGGTCGATGTCGGGGCGCCCCCCGGTGCCGGAGGCAGTGAGCTCGCGGCCGAGTCCGAGCTGGACGTCGTCGGGCGCGTCCTGCCATTCCGTTCCCCAGTGCAGGGACACGACGACCACGTCGGCGCCCGCGCGGCGGGCCGCCCGGGAGTCGGCCACGATGCGGTCCTTGTCGATGAGGTTGACCGCCCAGGGCCGGTCGGCGGGCAGGGGGTTGTCGTTGGTGCCGTACGTGTACGCGAGGTGGGCGACCTTCGCCGCCTTCTTGCGCGTCCCGGCCTTGAGCAGGGTGGGGCGGGCCGCCTCGGCGGCGGTACGGGCGGATCCGGCGTGGGCCACGCCGGCCCGGTCCAGGGCGTCGAGCGTGCGGCCGATTCCCTGGGCGCCGTCGTCCAGGGTGTGGTTGGAGGCGGTCGAGCAGGAGTCGAAGCCGGTGGCGCGCAGGGCGACCGCCACCTCGGGCGGTGACTTGAAGGACGGATAGCCGGTGTAGGGGCCGCCGTTCTCCCCGTACACGGTCTCCATGTGGCAGATGGCCAGATCCGCACCGGAGACGAGAGGCGCGGCTCCCTTGAGCATCGGGCGGAAGTCGTAACCCTTGCCGCCCGCGTCGGCCGCGGCCTGGTCGATGACCGACGAGTGGGGCAGGACATCGCCCGAGGCCAGCAGGGTGAACGGGCGTGCGATGTCCGCTCCCCCGCTGTCCGCCCCGCTCGCACCGTGCCCGGCGGACAGCTGCCGCCCGGCGAAACCCGGCGGTGTGGACTGCTGGCCGGTACAGGCCGTCGCGGCGGCGAGGAGGCCCGCGACGGCGATCGCCGTGCCTTGTCGGATGCGTTTCGCCATCTGAACGACTCCCTATTCGGACGATTTCAGCCATCTGAATACACATATATTCATACTGGAGAGTCAAGGACAAAGCAGACGAAGTACCTGAATCGGCTGTATCGCTACCCCTCGACCGTTCGCCGCACCACTCGCCGCTCCGTGCGACCGCTCGGCGCACATCTCGGTGCACCGCCTGTTCCCCCGCGCCTCGATGCGTTCGTATACGCCAGGCGGGAGCGAGGCGGCAGGGGCCTCTGCGGGAAAGGACGTTCACGATGACCACGGCGACAACCGATGAGCGCACCCTCGCGGAGCTGCAGCGGGAACACGGGCCGGCGTTGCTCCACTTCCTGCTGGGTCTGACGTTCGGCGACCGGCAGCGGGCGGAGGACCTCTCACAGGAGACCCTGCTGCGTGCCTGGCAGCACCCGGAGGCGTTCGACGCGCCCTACGACTCGATGCGGCCCTGGCTCTTCACTGTCGCCCGGCGCCTGGCCATCGACGCCCGCAGGTCCCGCCAGGCCCGGCCGACCGAGGTCAGCGACGTCGTCCTGGAGAGCGCGCCCGCCCGGGAGAACACCGCCGACTCGGCGGTCCGCGCGCTCGATGTGCGTGAGGCCGTCAGGACGCTCAGCCCCGAGCACCGGGCGGTGCTGGTGCAGATCTACTTCCGCGGGCTGAGCGTGGGCGAGACCGCCGAGGTCCTCGGAATACCGGCGGGCACGGTCAAGTCCCGTTCGTATTACGCGCTGCGACTGCTGTCCCGTAACCTGCCGGGCTATTCCAGCAGGTCCTCCTCGTCGAGCAGCGCGAGCAGGGACACGGCGTCGGCGACCTCCACGTAGGCCGCGGCGCAGGTGTCGCACCGCTGGAGGTGGCGGGCGACCGGGCCCGTCTCCTCGGCGGACAGGGCGTCGAGCACGTACGCGCCCAGCAGCTGCCGCACGTGCGGGTCGTCGCCGTGGTCGGCTGTCATCTCACCTCGTATCTCCCGACGGATCCTGCCCTTCTGCCCACGCGGGGCATCCGCCCCCGGTTCAATGCTGCGTGAAGCCCGCTACCGAGTCGAAGGAAGAGGCGAGACGGGATGCGTCCCGAACATCACGACGGAGCCGGCGGCGGCGGGCTGCTGGTCCCGATGGCCTGGATGTACGCCGAGTACATCGCGGACGAGCTGCTGGTCACGGGTGACCTGATGGAACCGGCCACGCTGGAGTACCGCGCGGGCCGCGAGGCACTCGCCCTGACGGTCTTCCTGTCCGACGGGGCGGTGGCCGACGCGCTGCCGGCGGCCCGGGTCGACGAGCTGCGGCTCCTCACCGCGTACGGGACGTCCTGGAGGCAGTGGGTCTGCGAGCGGCTGGACGCGCCGGAGGACGGCCGACGGGATCCGGACCTGGCACTGGCACGGGCGGCGTGGCGGTGGCTGGAGGAGACGGAACTGCTGGCCGCCGACCTCGACGCGATCGGGCCGCCGCCGTGGGAGCCGGTGGGCGGCGACGGGGAGGACGAGTGCGGGGAGGCGCGGGTGTGGACGCCCGCATGGCAGCTGGGGCTGCCGCTGGGGCATCTGGCAATCCATCTGTACTGAGCTCCGGGCTGTTCCGCTCGTCATGAACCGTGCACTCCCGCACGGTACTTGGGCAGCCGTAGCGTGATCCTCATACCCGCGCCGACGCCCGTCTCGATGACCAGGCCGTAGTCGTCGCCGTACACCTGCCGCAGGCGCTCGTCCACGTTGAGCAGTCCGATCCCGGTGGAGGTTCCGCCCTCGCCGCGCAGGATCCGCCGCAGCCGATCCGGTTCCATGCCGGTACCGTCGTCCTCGATCACGACCTCCGCCTCGGCGCCCGCGTCCAGGGCGCTGATGGTGATGCGGCTCCTGGTGACGGCGCCCTCCAGGCCGTGCTTGACGGCGTTCTCCACCAGTGGTTGGAGGCAGAGGAACGGCAGCGCGACGGGCAGCACCTCCGGGGCCACCTGGAGGGTGACCGAGAGCCGTTCGCCGAAGCGGGCACGCACCAGTGCCAGGTACTGGTCGATGGAGTGCAGCTCGTCGGCCAGGGTGGTGAATTCGCCGTGCCTGCGGAAGGAGTAGCGGGTGAAGTCGGCGAACTCCAGCAGCAGCTCGCGCGCCTGTTCGGGGTCGGTGCGGACGAATGAGGCGATGGCGGCCAGCGAGTTGAAGATGAAGTGCGGCGAGATCTGCGCCCGGAGCGCCTTGATCTCGGCCTCGATCAGCTGCGTACGGGACCGGTCGAGCTCGGCCAGCTCCAGTTGGACGCACACCCAGCGGGCCACCTCCCCCGCCGCCCTGGCCAGCACGGCCGATTCGCGCGGGGCGTAGGCGACGAGCGCGCCGAGCACCCGGTGGTCGACGGTCAGCGGGACGGCGACGGCCCAGCGCAGCGGGCAGTCGAGGTCGCCGCAGTCGCTGTGGAAGGCGGTGTCCCGGCCGCCGGCGAGGAGCTCCCGGACCTGGCGCATCACGTCCTTGCCGTGGTGGTCCCCCTCTCCGTCCCAGACGAGCACCCGGTCCCGGTCGGTGAGGCAGAGGGCGTCGGTGCCCAGCAGGGAGCGCAGCCGGCGGGCCGACCTGCGGGCGCTCTCCTCGGTGAGTCCGGCGCGCAGCGGCGGCGCGGCGAGGGAGGCCGTGTGCAGCGTCTCGAACGTGGCGTGCTCGACGGGTGTGCCGACGTCGCTGGTGCGTACGGGCCGGGCCCTGCGCCCCAGGAGGAAGCCCGTGCCGAGGAGCAGCAGGGCCAGCACGGCGATGACGGCGATCCCGGCCCCGGTCATCGGCCTCTCCCCGAGGTCAGGGCTTCCGGCAGGTGGAAGCGGGTCATGGCGGCGTTGGTACCCGGCGGTATCCGTCCGGGGGTGGCGAGCGAGACGAGGATCATCGCGAGGAAGCCGACCGGCACGGACCAGACGGCGGGCCAGGCGAGCAGCGCGTGGGGCCAGCCCGGCGGGCGTACCGCGCCGCTGACCGTGATGGCCACCGACAGCAGGGCGGAACCTCCGCCGAGGAGCAGTCCCGCGATCGCGCCCGGCGGGGTGAGCCGCCGCCACCAGATGCCGAGGACGAGCAGCGGGCAGAAGGAGGAGGCGGAGACGGCGAAGGCCATGCCCACGGCGTCGGCCACCGGCACCCGGCTGACCAGCAGCGAACCGGCCAGCGGTACGGCGATGGCGAGGACGGTGGCCAGCCGGAAGTGCCGTACGCCGCGTGAGGGCAGGACGTCCTGCGTGATGACTCCGGCGACGGCCATGGTGAGTCCGGAGGCGGTGGACAGGAACGCGGCGAACGCGCCGCCGGCGATGAGCGCGCCGAGCAGATCGCCGCCGAGGCCGTCGATCACCCGGGTGGGCAGGAGCAGTACGGCGGCGTCGGCGTCACCGCCGTGGATGAGTTCGGGGGCGTACAGCCGGCCCAGGGCCCCGTACACCGGCGGCAGCAGGTAGAACACGCCGACCAGGGCGAGCACGGCGACCGTGGTGCGGCGGGCGTCACGGCCGTTGGGGCTGGTGTAGAAGCGGACCACGACATGGGGCAGGCCCATGGTGCCGAGGAAGGTCGCCACGATCAGTCCGTACGTCGCGTAGAGCGGGTGGTCGGCGCGGAAGACGGAGATCTGCTCGTCGAAGCTGACGCGGGGCCGTCCGTCGCCCTGCCAGGCGAGCACCAGGAAGATCGCCGGTACGAGGAGGGCGGTCAGTTTCAGCCAGTACTGGAAGACCTGCACGAAGGTGATCGAGCGCATGCCGCCGGCCGCGACGGCGAGGACCACGACGGAGGCCACCAGCACGTCGCCGAGCCAGCCGGGGGCGCCGGTGAGGATCTGCAGGGTGAGGCCGGCGCCCTGCAGCTGCGGTACGAGGTACAGCCAGCCGGCGCCGACGACGAACACGCTGACCAGCCTGCGCACCTGCCGTGATTCCAGGCGTCCTTCGGCGAAGTCGGGCAGGGTGTACGCCCCCGAGCGGCGCAGCGGCGCGGCGACGAAGATCAGCAGCACCAGGTATCCGGCGGTGTAGCCGACCGGGTACCAGAGCATGTCGGGTCCGTGCACCAGGACCAGGCCCGCGATGCCGAGGAAGGAGGCGGCGGAGAGGTATTCGCCGCTGATCGCGGCGGCGTTGAGCCGCGGCCGTACGGTGCGCGAGGCGACGTAGAAGTCGGAGGTGGTCCGTGAGATCCGCAGCCCGAAGCCGCCGACCAGCACGGTGGCCAGGACGACGAGGGCGACCGCCACCACCGATGCCGGATGACCGGGTGCGCTCACGGTGCCGGACGGCCTTCCACGAGCCGGGCGAAGTCTCGCTCGTTGCGCTCGGCCCGCCGTACGTACCACCATGCGGCGAGGGTGAGCGGCGGGTAGGTGGCGAAGCCGAGCACCGCCCAGACGACGGCGTTGCTGTGCACGGCCTCGAAGACCAGGGGCAGGGTGCCGGCGACCAGGGCCAGCACGGCGAAGGCGGTGAGTCCGGCGCGGAGCTGGCTGCGCATCAGCGAGCGGACGTAGGCGCCGCCGAGCGCGGTCTGCTCGTCGATCTCCGACTGGGCACGGTAGCGGGGCAGCGGACGTACCCGCCGGGGCTCCCCGGTGACCACTTCGCGCCGGGGTGTGCTCTCTGCGGACATGGGCTCGGAGTGTAGGCGGCGCGGGGTCGGCTGGGAAGGGGTCCGAGCCGGGTAGGCCCAGGTCAGCGGCCGGTCTGGCGCATGAGGAGATCGCGCAGGGCGCGGGTGTGACGGCGGCTGACCGCGAGCTCCGCGTCACCGATGCGCACGCTCATGCTGCCCGCGTCGAGGCGGAGCTCGTCGATACGGCCCAGTGCCACGAGGTGGCGGCGGTGGATGCGTACGAATCCCCGGGAACGCCAGCGCTCCTCCAGGGTGGTGAGCGGGATCCTGACGAGGTGGCTGCCGGTGGCGGTGTGCAGCCGTGCGTAGTCGCCCTGCGCCTCGGCGTACGCGATGTCGTCCACGGGTACGAAGCGGATCACCCCGCCCAGTTCGACCGCGATCTGGTCGGCCGCGGCGTCGTGGACGGGTGCTGAGCGTTCGCCCACCTGCTCGGCGACACGTCGTACGGCCTCGGCCAGTCGCTCGCGGCGGACGGGCTTGAGCACGTAGTCGACGGCCTTGAGGTCGAAGGCGTGTACGGCGAAGCCCTCGTGGGCGGTGACGAACACGATGAGCGGGGGCGCGGCGAATCCGGCCAGGAGCTGCGCCACGTCGAGTCCGGTGAGGCCGGCCATGTGGATGTCCAGGAAGACGACGTCGATGGCCGAGGGGTCTTCGGGGCCGGCGTCGACCGCGCCGCCGATTCGGCGCAGCGCCTCGGTGGCGCCGGTGGCTCCCTCGGCGCTCCGGATCCGCGGGTCGGCGCGCAGGAGGTAGAGGAGTTCCTCCAGGGCGGGCTCTTCGTCGTCGACGGCTAGTACGCGCAGCATGAGGCCGGAGTTTAGGTGCTGTCCGGGTGATGCGGGGTGAGTGATTCGTGGGTTCTCTCCGTATCCGGGGGCATGCGCATCCCCGAACCCCACCGTGACGCCGGAGCCTATGCGCTCGGGGTGCTCGGTGCTGCCGATGACTTCCGTTTCGAGGAGCACCTGGCGGAGTGTTCGGAGTGCGGGGTCCGGGTGCGGGAGTTCGGCGGGGTGGCGGCCGGGCTCGCCGCGTACGCGCGCCGGATCCCGGCCGGGGTCGCTCCGGTGGTGGCTCCCGGGCCCGATGTGCTGCGCCGGATGGTCGCCGTGGCGGCGGCGGGCCGGCGCAGATCCCGCGGGCGGCGCCTGGCCCTGGTGGCGGCGGCCGTGGTGCTGGGGGCGGGAGGTCCGCTGGTGGTCCTGCAGGGCGGACCCCCGGACCGGGCGGGGGCCGAGCGGTGGACGGCGACGGACGGCCTCACGGGGGTGAGCGCTGTGGTGACGACCGGTGCCCGGGAGTGGGGTACGGACGTCGGCCTGGAGGTGGCGCGTCTTCCGGCCGCGGCGGGGGTGTGCGCGCTGGTCGCGGTGGGCCGGGACGGCAGTGAGCAGACGGTGAGCACCTGGTCGGTGGCGGGGGCGGGCGCGGAGCCGACGGTGGTGCGGGGTGGCGCGGCGCTGGATCCGGGGGACATCGATCATTTCGAGGTGCGGGCCGCGGACGGGCACCGGCTGGCGACGGTGACGCGCTGACGGCGCCGCCCCACGGCGGAAGAGCCGCCGGTCACTTCAGCAGGCGGGAGAGCCGCCGGTCGGCGAGGGGCTTGCCGCCGGTCTGGCAGGTGGGGCAGTACTGGAGCGAGGAGTCGCTGAACGACACCTCCAGGACCGTGTCGCCGCAGACGGGGCACGGCTGTCCGGTTCGGCCGTGGACGCGCATGCTGCTCTTCTTCCCGGCCTTGAGCAGCCCGGCGGCGACGCCCCGGGAGCGTTCGACGGCGTCCTGAAGGGTGGTGCGCATCGCCGTGTACAGGTGGGTGACGTCGTCGTCGCCGAGGCCGGTGGTGAGCTTGAACGGGGACATCTTCGCGACGTGCAGGATCTCGTCGCTGTAGGCGTTGCCGATGCCCGCGATCAGCGACTGGTCGCGCAGGGCTCCCTTGATCTGCCGCCGTTCCCCGCCGAGCAGCCGCGCGAACGCGTCGCGGTCGAAGGAGTCGGCCAGCGGATCGGGCCCGAGGCGTGCGACGCCGGGTACGTCGGCGGGGTCGTGGACCAGGTGGACCGCGAGGCGTTTGGTGGTGCCCATCTCGGTCAGGTCGAAGCCGTCGCCGCCGGTGAGGACCGTACGCAGGGCCAGTGGTCCCTTGCCGGGGCGTGGCGGGGTCGCGGGGAAGCTGTCCTTCCACTGCAGCCAGCCGGCGCGCGCCAGATGGATGAGCAGATGGAGCGGTCCCGCCGTGATGTCCAGGAATTTGCCGTGCCGGGCGACGGAGGTGACGGTGGCGCCCTCCAGGGCGCCGAGCGGCGGGTCGTACGTCTTGAGGACGCTGATCGCCAGCGGCAGGACGCGGGTGATCTCCTTGCCGACCAGGTGGTCGTCGAGGAAGTCCCGCAGGGCTTCGACTTCCGGCAGTTCGGGCATGACACCAGCCTGCCGCAGCGGCCCGGCGGATGCCTCCCCGACGGTCAGGCGACAGTGCCCAGACCGTAGACCCGGCGCGCGGTGTCCGAGAAGACCGCCTGCTGTCCGTCCTCGCCGAGGCCGGCGGTGAGCGTGCGTGCAGCGTCGACGACGTCGGCGTACGAGGCGGCGAGCCGGCACACCGGCCAGTCGGAGCCGAACATCAGCCGCTCGGGACCGAAGGCGTCGATGACGGTGTCCGCGTACGGGCGCAGGTCGTCGACGGTCCAGGTCCGGGGGTCGGCCTCGGTGACCAGGCCGGAGAGTTTGCAGACCGTGTTGGGCAGCGCGGCGAGCGCCCGCAGCCCGTCGGCCCACGGGTGCGTACGCCGCTGCGCCACCGGCGGCTTGCCCGCGTGGTCGAGTACGAAGGTGAGTCCGGGCACCAGGGCGGCGGCCCGGACCGCGGCGGGCAGTTGGTGGGGCAGGACGATCAGGTCGTAGGCGAGTCCGGCGACGGCGACGGCCTCCAGCCCGCGCAGGACGTCGGGGCGCAGCAGCCACCCGGGGTCGGGTTCGCCCTGGACCTGGTGGCGGATCCCTACGAGCAGGTCCCCGCCGGGCAGGCCACGCAGGGCTGCGAGCGTGCCGGCGACGTCCGGTGCGGTGAGGTCGGTCCAGCCGACGACTCCGGCGACGAGCGCGCTGCGGGCGGCGAGCGCGAGGAACTCCGGGGTCTCCTCGGCGACGGTGACGGTCTGGACGAGGACGGTGGCTCCCACACCGGCGGCTCGGGCCTCCGGTTCGAGGTCGGCGATCGTGAAGGTGCGGCGGAGCGGGGCGAGTTCCGCCCCGGTGATCCAGTCCTGGTCGCGTACGGAGAGGTCCCACACGTGGTGGTGGGCGTCTACGAGCGGCGGCTGCGTCATGTCGCGTCAGCTCCGTGGCGCGCGGCGGCCGTCATGCAGGTCCCTCGTCCCCGGCCCCGGCCTCGGCCTCGGCGAGGAGCCCTTCGGCGCGCAGGTCGTCCCAGAGCGCGTCCGGGACCGGGGTGCCCAGCAGGGCGGCGGCATCCCGCACCTCGTGCGGGGAGCGGAAGCCGACGAGTACGCCCGCGACGGCCGGGTGGCCCAGCGGGTGGTGCAGGGCCGCGGCGCGCAGCGGGACACCATGCCGCGCGGCGACGGCCTCGATGCGCAGCGCCCGGTCGACGAGGGGTGCGGGCGCCGAGGCGTAGTCGTACGTGGCATCCGGGCGCGGGTCGGCGAGGAGCCCGGAGTTGAAGACTCCGCCGACGACGACGCTGCGGCCCCGGGCGGTGGCCTCCGGCAGGAGTGCGTCGAGGGCGCTCCCGTCGAGGAGGGTGAAGCGGCCGGCGCAGAGGACGACGTCGACGTCGGTGTCGCGCAGGAAGCGGGTGAGCATGGCGGTCTGGTTCATCCCTGCGCCGATCGCGCCGAGCGTCCCTTCGGCGCGCAGCTTCTCCAGGGCCGGGTAGCCCTCGCGGAAGGCGGCTTCCTCGTGGTCGTCGGGGTCGTGGAGGTAGACGATGTCGATGCGGTCGAGGCCGAGCCGTCCGAGGCTGTCCTCGATGCTCCGGCGGATGCCGTCGGCGCTGAAGTCCCAGCGGCGCCGGTGGGTGTGCGGCACGGCGAACCCGTCCGAAAGGCCTTCGGCGGCGGCCGTCTCCCTGGCGGGCAGCGGGTCGAGGACCCGGCCGGCCTTGGTGGACACCGTGTACGCGTCGCGGGGGCGGTCCCGCAGGGCCTCACCGAGGCGGCGTTCCGAGAGGCCGAGGCCGTAGTGCGGAGCGGTGTCGAAGTGGCGGACGCCCTCGTCCCAGGCTGCGTCCACGGCCGCGGCGGCCTGTTCGGGGGCGACCTCGGTGAAGAGGTTGCCGATGGCCGCCGCGCCGAAGGAGAGTTCGGTGATCTCGACAGCACTGCTCCCGAGCCTGATGCGCCGCATGTCCGTGCCGCCCCTGCTGATGATCGCCTATGGTCCGCACAGCGAATATTCATCGGATCACTGGGGCACGTCAACACCTGCGACCGCCCAGGAGCGGCGAATTCTCGGCTATCTGTCCGATCTATGGCGGACGACTCGATCTGCATGGCGATGGGCGCTACGCGGGGGCGGGCACCTTGGGGACAAGTGCGCGCAGTTCCAGGAGTTCGTCCGCGACCGCCGTGGCCAACCGGTCGAGGTCGGGCAGCGCCTTGCCGTCGGCCACGAGCCCGACCTGCACCCGCCCGCCGTACGTGGACAGGGCGACGGCGAGCGACTGTCCACGGGCCAGGGGTGCCATCGGGTAGACGGCACGCAGCGGGCAGCCGCCGAGCGAGAGCGCGGAGCGCGGGAGGGGCACGCTGGTGACCAGGATGTCGAAGAGCATCCGGGCGGCGTTCCCCGCCAGCGGCGCTCCGAACCGGTGGGCCAGCGCGGGCAGCTGATCGGCCAGCACGGCGACGGCGCCCGCGCCGCGCATCGGCCCCGCCGCCTTGTTGCGGTTCATGCCCGTGCGCACCAGGCGCAGCCGTTCCCGGGCGTCGGGCTCGGCGACCGGGAGGCCCAGGAGGTAGGCGGAGAGCCTGTTGCCGTTGGTCGCGCCGCCGGGCCTGCGCCGGGAGACGGGAACCAGTGCGCGCGGGTCGGCGCCGGGGAGCTGCTCGCCCCGCTCCAGCATCCAGCGCCGCAACGCCCCCGCGACGACGGCGAGCAGGACGTCGTTGGCCGTGCCGCCCTCGGCCCGGCGGATCCGCTGGACCGTTTCGGCGTCCAGCTCGGCGGTGGCCAGGCGGCGGGTGCCGCTGGAGCTCGCGGTCAGGGCGGTCGACCCGCGCAGGTCGAGGCGGCTGGCCCGTACGACGGACGCGCCGACCCCCAGTGCCCGGCCGACGCCCCCGATCCGGTCCAGTGCCATGCCCGCCACCTCGTACGGGCCGGGCAGCCAGGAGCGTGGCGGTACCGGGGTGCGGCGGCGCACCGCGCCCCGGCCGGCACCGGCGGTGGCGATCTGGTCGAAGATGCCGGCCCCGATGGCCACGGCCCGCATCCCGTCGGCCAGCGCGTGGTGCAGCTTCACCAGGACGGCGAACGTGCCGTCACCCGCGCCGCGGAGGAGGTACATCTGCCAGGGCGGCAGTCCCCGCCCCAGCGGCTGCTCCATGAGTTCACCGGCGAGCCGGGTGGCCTCCGCCATGAAGTCGCCCTCGGGGAGCACGACCTGCCTGACGTGCCGGTGCACGTCGAAGTCCTTGTCGGTGAACCAGGCCGCGCCGCCCACCGGCAGCAGGACGTCCCGCACCCGCATCCGCAGCCGGGGAATCGCGGCGGCACGGGCGCCGAGCAGTTCGAGCAGGTCCGGCGGCGAGACCCCGGGTGCCGCGGTGAAGACCGCGAGCGCGCCGAGATGCATCGGGTGGGCATCGGTTTCGAGGTGCCAGAAAGCCAGATCAAGAGGTGCCAGTAGCTCGGTACTCAACGGGGCCTCGCGTCATCTGCAGCAGAACTACGGGATCGCAGTCAATCCCTGATGGCCGGTTACGGTCAAGCATCGTCATGTTACGTACTGTTACAGTCTCGCGCCGCCGGGACTCCGCCTCACCGGCGCTCCGGCACGATGAACTCGCACCACACGCACTTGCCGTTGCCGCGCGGCTCCACGCCCCAGAAGTCGGCCAGCCGGTCCACCAGCATCAGGCCGCGCCCGGAGACTCCCGACTCCCCCGCGTCCCTGCGGCGCGGCAGGGCGCTGGAGCGGTCCTCCACGTCGACCCGCAGCCGCCGCTCGGGGCCGGTGAGCACCCGGATGGTGACGATCGCTCCGCCGTCGGTGTGCATGAGCGCGTTGGTGATCAGCTCGTCGGCCGCCAGCTCGACCTCGTCGGCCCGGTCCTTGGCACCCCAGGCGCGTACCGCCGCCCGGATCATGTGCCGGGAGGAGCTCAGCGCCTCGGGGTCGTTCTGCGCGACGTGCTGCTGGAGCCGGCCGCCGGGGTGGGGTGCGTGGGCGGCGTTGCGGCGCAGCAGGAGCACCGCCACGTCGTCCTCGCCGCCGCGTTCGCCGACGACCTCGCAGAGCTGGTCGGCGAGCTGCTGGAGGTCCTGCGGCCCGTCGCGCACCATCGACGTCAGCAGCCGCATGCCCTCGTCGAAGTCGACGCCGGGCAGCTCCACCAGGCCGTCGGTGTACAGGATCAACGTCTGGCCGGGATCAAGTTCGATGGTGCTGACCGGGTAGTCCAGCTCTCCGAACTCCGCCGAGAGCCCGAGCGGGAGTCCGCCTTCGGCCGGCAGCTTGCGGCAGTTCCCGTCGACGTCGCGTACGAGCGGGTCCATGTGCCCCGCCCGCACCAGCTGCACCACACCGGTGGTCAGGTCGGCCTCGGCGTAGGAGCAGGTGGCGAAGCGGTCGGTGTCCAGTTCATGGAGGAAGACGGAGGCCCGCGCCATGACCGTGGCGGGGCTGTGGCCTTCGGCGGCGTAGGCGCGCAGCACGATCCGGAGCTGCCCCATGACCGCGGCGGCGTGCGTGTCGTGGCCCTGCACGTCCCCGATGACGGCGCCGACCCGCCCGCCGGGCAGCGGGATGATGTCGTACCAGTCGCCGCCGATGTCCCGGCCGAGCCGCGCGGAGCGGTAGCGGACAGCGACCTGTGCGCCGGGCACGTCGGGGATCCGGCGGGGCAGCATCGCCTGCTGGAGGCCTTCGGCGAGGTCGTGCTCCTGCTCGTAGAGCATGGCCCGCTGGAGGCTCTGGGCGATCGAGCTGCCGAGGGCGACCAGCAGGTTCCGCTCGTCGGCGGTGAAGCCCGCCTTGTTGCCGTAGAGGAGTCCGAGCGCGCCGATGGGACGGGCCTGGGCGATGAGGGGCAGATAGGCCGCGGCGGTGATGCCGAGGTGGCTGATGTTCGGCCACAGGATCGGGTAGGAGGCCTCGAAGTCCTCGGGGGTCTCGATGAACCTGGGCGTGAGCGTGCGGATCACTTCACTCATCGGGTACGGCTCGTCCGTCCGGGTGTAACGGGTTCCCGGCACGTACGCCCCTTCGGGGCCGTCGGCCACCAGGTGGATGCGCCCGGACTCCAGCAGGCCCATGACGAGACTGGTCGCGCCGAGGTTCGCCAGGCCCTGGGAGTTCTTCAGCACGTCGGTGACGTCCTTGACAGTCCGGGCGTGGGCCAGCGCCGCCGTGGTCCCCTCGACCAGACTGGTGCGGCGCCGTCGCTCCTCGTCGACCGACCTGCGGGCGGTCGAGTCGGCCAGCTCCTGGGTGGCGTCGCGGATGATCCCGATGATGCGGCGGGGCCGGCCGGTGCCGTCGCGGCGGATGAACCCCTGGGTGTGGGTCCAGCGCAGGGATCCGTCGCGCTGCATCCGGCGGAAGTAGGCGCCGTAGTTCTCGCGGCCGCTCTTGAGTGCCTGCGAGACCATGCCGTCGAGCCGGATCGCCTCGTCGGTGGGAACCCGCGGGGCGAGGGACGCGGGCCGGTTGTCGTACTCGTCGGGGCGCAGGTCGAACACGTCGAGTGCGGGCTGGTCCATGTGCATGAGCCCGCTGTCCAGATCCCAGTCGAAGCTGCCCATTCGGTTCAGGGCGAGACTGAGGTCCGGGTGGGCGGGCCAGTCGTCCGGGAGTGACAGGGCACCCGCTACCCGATCATCCATGTGCGCCACTCTGCCATTATTTGTCCGATTCTTCGACCGAACTGCCATCTTGAACGCGTTCAAGAAAACCCCTACGCTCGGCGCGACACCGATTGAACGCGTTCATTTCTGGGGGTGGGGTCATGTCCGTGCTGGTCGGCCTGATCGTGATGCTGGGCATGCTGGTGATCGTGCCGGCGGGGCTGCGGCTCGTCGGCGACCCGGCACTCGACCGGATCCGGCGCCTGTGGCCGCTCTTCGCGGTGCCGGGCGCCGTGGCCCTGTGGCTGCCGCGCGGGGGCACCGCCACCGCACTCGCCGCCTGCTACGCGCTGGGGGCGCTGGCCCTCGCCGCCCACGCACCGTGGCGGCTCGCCCGGACCCGCAGCGCACGCCCCGCGGAGATCGCGGTGCTCACCGCGCTCGTCACCCCGTCGGTGGCCGCGCTCGCCCTGCTCGCCGAGCGCGCGGGCCACGAGCTGTTCGGCTTCGGGCTCGGCATCCTGGCGCTGACCGTGCCGCACTTCCACTTCGCCGGATGCGCCGCCGCCCTGGTCGCCGGTCTCGTCTGCCGGGCAGCAGACGGGGCTGCGGGCCGGTTCGCCGCGCTGAGCGTCCCCCTGGGCACGCTGCTGGTCCTCGTCGGCTACTTCGTCGGCGACCGGGCCGAGCTGGCCGGGGCGGTCGTGCTCACCGCCGGGATGTGGACGGTCGCCCTGCTGACCTGGCGTTCGGTCCGCACCGCGGGCCGGGACCGTGCCACCCGCGTGCTCCTCGCCGCCTCGGCCGCCGTCCTCGTGGCGACCATGGTGCTCGCGCTGAGCTGGGCGCTCGGCGAGGCCACCGGGCTGCCCCACCCCACTCCGACCTGGATGGCCGCCACCCACGGGCTGGGCAACGCGCTGGGCTTCGCGCTCTGTTCTCTGCTCGCCTGGCGCCGCATCCAGGACCGCACCCACCAGGAAGGCAGGACCGCATGACCACCCTGACGTACCCCGAGGTCGGAGCAACCCGGCTGGGACCGCTCCCCGACGGTTACCACCACCTGCACCACCGGACCGCCGTCGGCCGGGGCAGGGCCGACTTCGAGGCGGCGGGCGCCGCCGTCACCGAGTGGCGGATGCACCGTGCGGCCGGAACCCGGGTGAACGCCTCCGCCGAGCGGGCGGCCACCGGGGACGGCGTCGCGATGTCGCTGGGCACAGGGCCGCTCCGGGTGACGGCACACTGCGAGGTCGTCTGGACCGCGTACGAGGACGGGCGCATCGGCTTCGGCTACGGCACGACGGCCCGGCACCCGGAGCTGGGCGAGGAATGCTTCGTGGTCGAGCTGGCGGACGACGGGACGGTGTGGTTCACGGTCATGGCCTTCTCCCGCCCCGCCTCCTGGTACGCCCGGCTCGCCGGGCCGCTCGTCCCGGTGCTCCAGCGCTGGTACGCGCGCCGGCTGGGCAGCACACTGCGCCGGAGCGTGTCCGGAGCCCGATGACCCGATACTGGAGGGGATGGAGTGGTTCACCGCAGACGGGTACTGGCTCAGCCGGCTGATCTTCCAGCGGGCCCTCGCTGCCGTCTATCTGGTCGCGTTCCTCTCGGCCGCACTGCAGTTCCGGGCGCTGATCGGGGCACGGGGCATGCTCCCCGTGCCCGAACTGCTGCGGCGCACTCCCTGGCGGGCGGCGCCCGGCCTGTTCCGGCTGCACTACTCGGACCGCTTCTTCGCCGTCGTCGCCTGGACGGGCTGCGCGGTCTCGCTCGCCCTCCTCGCGGGCCTGGACGCCTACGTCCCGCTGTGGGCGGCCATGCTGCTGTGGGCGCTGCCCTGGGCGCTGTACCTGTCGATCGTCCAGGTCGGCCAGGTCTGGTACGGCTTCGGCTGGGAGTCGCTCCTGCTGGAGACGGGCTTCCTCGCCGTGTTCCTCGGCAACGCGGACACGGCGGCCCCGGTCCTCGTGCTGTGGCTGCTGCGCTGGCTGCTCTTCCGGGTCGAGTTCGGCGCCGGGCTCATCAAGATCCGTGGCGACGCGTGCTGGCGGCGGCTGACCTGTCTGGACTTCCACCACGAGACCCAGCCGATGCCGGGGCCGCTGAGCTGGTTCTTCCATCACCTGCCGAAGCCCGCCCACCGGGTGGAGACGGCCGCCAACCATGTGACCCAGCTCGCGGTCCCCATCCTCCTGTTCACCCCGCAGCCGGTGGCGAGCGTCGCGGCGGGGCTGATGGCCGTCACCCAGCTGTGGCTGGTCCTGTCCGGCAACTTCGCCTGGCTGAACTGGCTGACCATCGCCCTGGCCCTCGCGGTGATCGACTGGTCCCCGCTCGCCGGCCCGCCGCCCGCGCAGTCCGCACCGCCCCTCTGGTACGAGGTGCTGGTCATCGCCGTCGCCGCGCTCGTCCTGGCACTCAGCTACCGCCCGGCGCGCAATCTCCTCTCCCGCCGCCAGGTGATGAACCGGTCCTACGACCCGTTGCACCTGGTCAACACGTACGGGGCGTTCGGCAGCATCAGCAGGATGCGGTTCGAGGTCGTGGTCGAGGGCACCGACGAGCCGGTGATCCACGAGGGGACCCGCTGGCGCGAGTACGGCTTCCACGGCAAGCCGGGCGATCCGCACCGGATGCCGCGCCAGTTCGCGCCGTACCACCTGCGGCTCGACTGGATGATGTGGTTCGCCGCGCTCTCCCCCACGTACGCCCGGTCCTGGTTCGGACCGTTCGTCGAACGCCTGCTGCGGGGCGACCGCGACACCCTGCGGCTGCTGCGCCACAACCCGTTCCCCGACGAGCCGCCCGCCCACATCCGGGCCAGGGTCTTCCACTACCGGTACACGGACCCGCGGGAGCTGCGGGCCACCGGGTGCTGGTGGCACCGGACCTTCGTACGGGACTTCATGCGGCCGGTGGCCCGGCCGGTGCCGCTGCGGCCCCGGGGGCGGACATGAAAGCGCTCCGGCCCCCGCGGGTGCGGGGGCCGGAACTCAGCTCTGCGCGAAGGGGTGCGAGCGGTCAGTCGATGCCGGGCAGAATGTGCGGCTCGGCGAGATCGTCCTCGTAACCGGCCAGCCGGATCGGCGCCGACCTGGCCCAGACCTCGATGTTGCGGAGCTTCTCGGGCCCGTGGGTCCGTGCTCCGGTCCGTTCGGCCGGGCGCTGCTTGCTCTTCGTCGTTTCAGGTGTCACCGCGGACTCCTTTGTGTCGCGTAACCCCGGGCGGTGGCGACGCTGCGGTTGTGAGAACCGTGTATCGACCGCCCTCTGCGGGGCAGGGGCAGAAACAGTTCGGTCGCGGTGGCGCCGGTATACGGGGCGGGACGGCGGCCTGCTTACAGACCTGTCCCAGGACGGCCGAGGAAGTTTCGTGGATCCCTTGGTGGCGTCCGTTCGGTTCAGAGTAACCAAATGAGCGGCATCCCGCTCGACAGAACGTGTGGCCTGGGTCACTTTCAGCCAACAGCATTCACCACGTGTTCCCCGGGAATCACACCCCGGGACGAAAAAGGCGGCAACCCGTGTGTACGGATTGCCGCCTTCTCGCTGTCGGTGAGGTCACCAGCCGGCGGGCGCGTAGTCCTTCAGGAAGCAGCCGTACAGCTCCTCGCCCTCTTCGCCGCGCACGATCGGGTCGTAGACCCGGGCGGCGCCGTCGATGAGGTCGAGCGGGGCGTGGAAGCCCTCCTCGGCGAGACGGATCTTGTCGGGGTGCGGGCGCTCGTCCGTGATCCAGCCGGTGTCGACGGCCGTCATGAGGATGCCGTCCTTCTCGAACATCTCCTGGGCGCTGGTCCGGGTGAGCATGTTGAGGGCGGCCTTGGCCATGTTGGTGTGGGGGTGCCCGGCGCCCTTGTAACCGCGGCCGAAAACACCCTCCATCGCCGATACGTTCACCACGTAGGCCCGCTTCGCCGCCGTCCTGGCCATGGCCGGGCGGAGCCGGCTGATCAGGATGAAGGGGGCGGTGGAGTTGCAGAGCTGGACCTCGAGGAGCTCGATGGGCTCGACCTCCTCGACCGTCTGGATCCAGCTGTTCGTGTCGTGCAGGTCGGGCACGAGGCCGCCCGCGTCGATCGCGGTGCCCGCGGCGATACGGGCCGGGGAGGCGGATCCGGTGACCAGGGCCAGACTCGTGACGTCGTCCGCGGTCAGCCCCTCGCCGTCCTTGCGGGCGGCGGGCAACGCGGCGACACGGTCGACGGTGCCGCTGCCGAACGTGCCGATCACCTCGGCGACGGGCAGCTCACCGGCGGGCAGCGGGGCGGACTCGGCACCGAGCAGCTCGCTGTAGGCCTGCGCGGAGCGGCGGACCGTCTGCGCGGCGTTGTTGATCAGGATGTCCAGCGGGCCCTCGGCTGCGACGGAGTCGGCGAGCGCGACGACCTGGGCGGGGTCGCGCAGGTCGATGCCCACGATCTTCAGCCGGTGGATCCACTCGTCGCTGTCCGGCATCGCCTTGAAGCGGCGGATCGCGTCGTTGGGGAAGCGGGTGGTGATGGTGGTGTGCGCCCCGTCGCGCAGCAGCCGCAGCGCGATGTACATGCCGATCTTGGCCCGGCCGCCGGTGAGCAGGGCCCGGCGTCCGGTGAGGTCGGTACGGGCGTCGCGCCGGGACCGGTTCTCCTTGGCGCACGACTGGCAGAGCTGGTGGTAGAAGGCGTCGACCTCGACGTACCGGGTCTTGCAGATGTAGCAGGACCTGGGGCGCTGGAGTATGCCCGCGATCTCGGCGGTGGCCGAGGACGACGGGAGCACGCCCTGCGTCTCGTCGTCGATGCGCTCGGCGGAGCCGGTCGCGGTGGCTTCGGTGACGGCCTTGTCGTGCGCGGTCTTGGCGGCCCGGCGCTCCTGGCGGCGGCGCTGCTTCACCGTCCGGTAGACGCCGGCGGTCGCCCTGCGTACGGCGATGGCGTCCGGGTGGTCGACCTCGATGGAGTCGAGCTCGTCGAGCACGCCCAGGCAGACGGCCAGCCGCTCCGGGTCGATACCGGGACCGAACTCGTCGATTCCGGGAGCGAACTCCGGGCTGTCCTCTGTCACCGTCATTGCCGTTCCTCTGTTGCTCGTCACTCGCGCCGCTGCCGGGCTCCGGTGGTGGGGAGGAGGTCCGGCCCGGGGCCGGTGGAGGCCGGCGCGCCAGGGGCCGAATGCCCCGGTCAAGTCTGCCATGAGTCGGGCGCTGCTCCGTCCGGCTGTGACGGGGCCCTCGCACCGGCCCGGCCGGGCGCTCCCGCGGGCCGCGGAAGGGCACTTCCGCCGCCCGTGACGGGGTCCTACCGCGTGCCGGGGGAGAACGTTCCGGGTTCGCAGGCATGACTTCCGGAAAGCCGGGCAGGTGCCGGTCGGTACACAGGACTCCAGGGAGGGCGACACCATGACGGCCATGTCAGTGCGAACCACCGGGACGACCGGCACAGCGGCGGCGCGGTGCGACGGGGTCGCCGCAGGGCCGGACGGGGCCGCACTGCCGTGGATCGAGGACGCGGGCAAGGTCGCCCCGCAGGACGCGCGGGCCATGTCGAAGCTGTTCTTCGACCGTATCCAGGTCCTCGAAGAGGGCACCCACGAGTACCAGTACGCCCGCAACACCCTGATCGAGATGAACCTCTCGCTGGTCCGTTTCGCCGCCTCCCGGTTCCGCAACCGCGGCGGTGACGACACCGAGGACATCATCCAGGTCGGCACGATCGGCCTGATCAAGGCGATCGACCGCTTCGACCTGTCGCGCGAGGTGGAGTTCGCCACCTTCGCGGTGCCGTACATCGTCGGTGAGATCAAGCGGTTCTTCCGCGACACCACCTGGTCCGTCCACGTTCCGCGCCGGCTGCAGGAGCTGCGTGTCGAGCTGGCCAAGGCGAAGGAGCAGCTGTCCGCGGAGCTCGACCGCGACCCGACGGTCGCCGAGCTCGCCGCGCTTCTGGATCTCCCCGAGGAGGAGATCATCGAGGGTCTGGTCGCGGCCAACGGCTATTCGGCCGGCTCGCTGGACACCCCGAGCGCCGACAGCGACTCCGGGAGCGACCAGCGCGCCTACGCCGATCTGCTCGGCGAGGAGGACCCGGCCATGGAGAGCGTCGAGAACCTGCACGCCCTGGCTCCGCTGCTGCGGGAGCTGGACGAGCGCGAGCGGAAGATCGTCCGGATGCGCTTCGGCCAGGAGATGACGCAGGCCCAGATCGGTGCGGAGCTGGGCGTTTCCCAGATGCATGTCTCACGGCTGCTCAGCAGGATCGTGCAGCGGCTCCGTACCGGCATGTGCGTCGAGGCCTGAGCAGACCGGCTCCTGAGGCTCCCGAGAGAAATGACCGAGGTCCGGCAGTCCGCCGGGCCCCGGTCACATATGCTTCCTGGCGATACGGCGCGGGGTGATCCCCGTGCCGTCCGTTCGAGGGGGTGGAGCGTGGGCGAACTGTCGTCGGGCACCTCGGCGCGACTGCTGGAACCCGACAGGATTCCGGAGCAGCAGGCGGGGCCCACCGTCGCCGACGACGCGTCCGGCTGGAAGGTCGACGCGGCCCTTCTCCTGGTCGAGGACGACTCCGGGGACGCGCTGCTCGTCGAGGAGATGCTGGCCGACAGCGAGCTGGACTCCTCGCTCACGTGGTGCAAGACGCTGGCCGAGGCACGGCGGTTCCTCGGGACCTGCCGGACGCCGGTCTGTGTCCTGCTGGATCTGCATCTGCCGGATGTGCACGGTCTGGACGCGGTCAGCCAGCTCGTCGAGTCCGCGCCGGATGCCGCGGTCATCGTGCTGACGGGACTGGCCGAGGCCGAGACCGGGTTGTCCGCGGTGGCGCACGGCGCCCAGGACTACCTCGTCAAGGGCCGGATCGACCCCGAGACACTGGGACGGGCGGTCCGTTACGCGCTCCAGCGCAAGCACGCCGAGCGGTCCGCGGCGGCGATGCGGACGAGCCGGCTGATAGCCCAGGAGAACGCCCGGCTGGAACGCGCGCTGCTACCCATCCCGCTGCTGCTCGACGAGAGCTTCGGGGTGGCCGCCCGCTACGAGGCGGGCCGCGCCCACGGGTTGCTGAGCGGTGACTTCTACGACGTGGTGCAGACCGCCGACGGTGTGGTGCACGCCGTGATCGGCGATGTGTCGGGGCACGGTGCGGCGGAGGCGGCGCTGGGCGTCTGTCTCCGGGTGGCCTGGCGCACGGCCGTGCTCACCGGTGTCCCCCAGCTGGAGAAGATCGGTCTGCTGGAGGCGATACTCGTCGCCGAGCGGTCCGATCCCCATGTCTTCGCCACCGTGACCACGCTCGTCTTCCCGCCGGGCCGTGACCGGGTCCTCGTCGCGCGGGCCGGGCATCCGGGACTCCTGTTGCGGAGCGGCCCGGACGTCACCTGGGTGGAGCCCGCCGTCGGCATGGCCCTGGGGCTGCTGCCCGGGGCGGGCCGCTGGACGGCGACGGAGCTGGAGCTCCCTCCCGGCGGCGAACTCGTCCTGTTCACCGACGGCCTGTTCGAGGGCCGGACCGGACCGCGTTCCCGCCTCGGCGAGGAGGGCCTGCTGGCCATGGCCCGCAGGCATGCGGCGCTGGAGCCCCGGGCGTTCGTCGACGCGCTGGTCGCCGAGGCCACCGAGAGCGCGTCGCCCTACGGCGGACTGGCGGACGACGTCGCCGTGCTGCACCTGGGCTGGCGAGCGGACTCATGAGGTCCGGGGACAGGCCGGCCGGGCGGCGGTCGGGCAGGTTCGCGCGGCTCTCGGTGCAGAACTGGGTGCATCTGATCCTGGCCGGTTTCGTCCTGATGGTCTGCGCCTGTCTCGTCGTGGGCGGGCTCGTCCTCTCCCGCATCTCCGACCGGACCACGGACCTGGTGGACCGCATCCAGCCGGCCCGTTCCTCGTCGTTCCAGCTGCAGAACTCGCTGCTCGACCAGGAGTCGGGGGTGCGCGGCTTCGCACTCACCGGTGACGACTCGTTCCTGGAACCGTACGAGGCCGGGATGCGTGCCGAGCGGCTCAGGCTGGACCGGGTGCGCGCCCTGGTCGGGGGCGAGCAGCCGTACGCCGGGGATCTGGACCTGATCGAGCGGGCCGCCCAGGAGTGGCGCCGGCAGCGGGCCGAGCCGTTGATCGCCTCGGTCCGCAGGAACGGTCCGGCCGGTGAGTCCTCGACCCCGATCCGGCGGAGCAAGTCGGAATTCGACACGCTGCGACGGCTGTACGCCGTGCAGCAGGAACATCTGGACACCGCACGCGACCGTGCCCGTGCCGAGCTCGACGACGCGCGCACGACCCGTGACCGGGTGCTCGTCGCCCTGGTGATCGGCTTCGTGCTGGCCGTCGTGTCGCTCAGTCTGCTGCTGCACCGGATGGTGGGCCGGCCGCTGAACGCGCTGGCCACGGCGTCGCGCAGGGTGCGGTCGGGCGCCTTCGGCAGCCGGATCGCGGTCCGGGGGCCGTCCGACGTCAGAGCGGTGGCCTCCGCGGTGGAGGACATGCGGCAGCGCCTCGTGTCGGAGCTCGCCGAGTCCCAGGAGCGGGAGACCCTGCTGGCCGAGCAGACCGGGGAGCTGCGCCGCTCCAACTCCGAGCTGGAGCAGTTCGCCTACGTCGCGTCGCACGACCTGCAGGAGCCGTTGCGCAAGGTGGCCTCCTTCTGTCAGCTGCTGGAGAAGAGGTACGGAGCGGAGCTGGACGAACGCGGCAAGCAGTACATCGACTTCGCGGTGGACGGCGCCAAGCGGATGCAGGTCCTCATCAACGACCTGCTCACCTTCTCCCGGGTGGGGCGGGTGCACGAGAGCTGGAAGCCCGTCGATCTCGAGCACTCCCTGGACCGGGCCCTGGCCAATCTCGCCCTGGTCGTCGAGGAGTCGGGCGCCACCGTCGTGCGCGAGGACCCGCTGCCCGAGCTGCTGGGCGACGCGACGTCGCTGGCCATGGTGTGGCAGAACCTGGTCGGGAACGCGGTCAAGTTCCGCCGGCCCGGTGTGCCGTGCCGGATCACCGTGGGATGTGTGCGCGAGGACGAGGAGTGGCATCTGACGGTCGCCGACAACGGCATCGGGATCGCGCCGGAGTTCTCGGAGAAGGTGTTCGTCATCTTCCAGCGGCTGCACGCCCGCGACGAGTACGAGGGAACGGGTATCGGCCTCTCGCTCTGCCGCAAGATCGTCGAGTTCCACGGCGGCCGGATCTGGCTGGACCCCGCCCCGGCCGAAGGTACACTCGTCCACTTCACCCTGCCCGTCCTTCCCGAAGCCCCCACGCACACCACCGCGGAGCTGCTCGCACCCGCTCTGCTCACCGCCCGGTCGGGAGACGCCCCGTGAACGACCCCGTCCAGCCCATCGAGGTCCTGCTCGTGGAGGACGACCCCGGCGACGAGCTGATGACCCGTGAGGCGTTCGCGGACAACAAGATCCGCAACACGCTCCATGTGGTGCGCGACGGCCAGGAGGCGCTGGACTTCCTCTACCGCCGGGGCGAGCACGCCGACGCGCCGCGGCCGGATCTGGTGCTGCTCGATCTGAATCTGCCGAAGTACGACGGCAGGCAGGTGCTCGAACGCATCAAGACGGACCCCGAACTGGCCCTGATCCCGGTTGTGGTCCTCACCACGTCGTCGGCGGAGGAGGACATCCTGCGCAGCTACAAACTGCACGCCAACGCCTATGTCACCAAGCCGGTGGACCTGGAGCAGTTCATCGGCGCGGTGCGGCAGATCGACGACTTCTTCGTGAGCGTGGTCCGGTTGCCCGGTCGTGCGTAAGATCTGGAGAATCTACCGGAGTGGGATCTCTCGACGCGGGTAGACGAACGGCGAGAAAGAGGTCGTTGACCTCACCCTGCGGCGCCTTGGCTGGAGCACATGAACGAACAGGCCACCTCACGGCCGGATGATCCCTGGCGGGCGTCCGGGTCCATGGAGGTTCTGCTCACCGCCGAGGTGTTCGACGGCGAACAGGGCTGTATCGCGCAGGCCCGTGCGCTGGCCGACCGTTTCCTGGCGCGGCTGGTGGCGGAGTGGCTCGCGGTCCTCGGTGAGCACACCCGCAGCGATCTGATGCTGGCGGTCAGCGAGCTCGTCACCAACGCCGACCGCTACAGCCACGGTCCGTACCTGCTGGAGCTGGAGGGCACCGCGGAGCGCATCAGCGTCACGGTGTACGACAGCAGCACGGCCCTCCCGGTGCTCTACGCCCCCGACCCGGCCCGCCTCGGCGGTCACGGCATGGAGATCGTGGTGGCGCTCTGCGACAGGCTGACTGCGGAGCGGGTGCCGGTCGGCAAGCGCATCCGGGCGGAGTTCCAGCTCAGCACCTGAAACGACACGGCGGCGCCCCGCCCGGACCGCGTGGTCCGGGCGGGGCGCCGCCGTCCGTTCAGCGCAGGGCCGGCGGGGCGTCGGCGGGAGCCGTGCCCCATGCGGAGGGTTCGCTGCCCACCTCGAAGGTGAGCGAGCGGCCCGCGCGGATGTCCTCGGTGGTGAGGTACGTCCTGGACTGCTCGGCCCCGTCGAGCCGGGCCGACCGGATGTACCGGTCGGTGTCCGAGGTGCCGGGTGCCCGCACGGTGAAGGAGCCCCGCGGGTAGTAGCGGCGGTCCAGCGTCAGGTCGACCCGGTCGAAGACGGGCGTGGACAGGCCCCAGGTGTCGGTGCCGGGCTGGACCGGGAAGAGCCCGATCGACGAGAGCACGTCCCAGGCGGACATGGTGCCCACGTCGTCGTTGCCGGTCATGCCGGTCGGGGTGTCGGTGAAGAGCGTGAGCGCGCCGTGGACCACGTCGGTCGTCTTCCACGGCTGCCCGGTCGACAGGTAGGTGTACGGGGCGATCAGGTCGGGCTCGTTCTGCGGGTTGTACTTGTCGGCGTTGTAGTAGTCGTACGGCCCGTTGACCCATACCTCGCGCACGGTCTTCGCCGGGTCGGCGAGCAGTTGTTCGTAGGCGAAGAAGGAGTCGAGGCGCTCGTTCGTCGCGGCCGTGCCGCCGATCAGGCCGACGAGGCCGGGGAGGTCCTGCGGGACGAGCCACTGGTACTGCCAGGACGTGCCCTCATGGAAGCCCTCGCTCTTCGCGGGGTCGGCGGGTCCGGCGAAGGCGCCGTGCTCGTCGCGGGCGCGGAAGAAGCCGGTCGAGCTGTCGAAGATCCGGTGGTAGTTCTGCGCACGCTCCCGGTAGCGGCGGGCGTCGTCGTCGTGGCCGAGTTCGGCGGCCATCTCGCCGAGCATCGCGTCGGAAAGGGCGTACTCCAGGGTGGCGGAGCCGCCGTGGTCGTAGTCGGAGTCGCCGGGCTTGGCGTGCGGACGGCCCTTGACGTACGGCACGAATCCGTCGGCCAGGTACTCCTTGTCGGCCTCACGGCCGACCGCCGGGGAGTCGGTGGGCGGAACTCCGTCGGCGTTCTTCTTCAGGGCGCGGTACGCCTGTTCCTCGTACCCGTGGAGCAGGCCCTGCTGGTAGGCGTTGGTGAGGTAGGGGGTGACGGGGTCACCGGTCATGATGTTCGTCTCGACCGTGCCGTAGCCCCACTTGGGCAGCCAGCCGCTCTGTTCGTCGATCTTCAGGACGGAGATCGCCATGTCCCGGGCCTCGCGCGGGGCGAGCAGGGAGAGGAGTTGGGCCTGGGTGCGGTAGGTGTCCCACAGCGACCAGTTCTGGTAGTACGTGTAGCCCTTGGCGCGGTGGATCTTCTGGTCCCACCCGGTGTAGCGGCCGTCCACGTCCTGGCCGATGTTCGGGCCGAGGAAGGAGCGGTAGAGGGAGGAGTAGAAGGTGCGCCGCTGGGTCTCGGTCCCGCCCTGGGCGCGTACGTCGTCCAGGCGGTCCTCCCACGCGGCCTGGGCGGCGCGGGCGACCCGGTCGAAGCCGCGTCCGCCCTCGGCGCGCAGATTACGGGCGGCGCCGGCCGCGTCGACGTAGCTGATGGCGGTGGTGGCCTCGACCGTGCGGTCCTTCGTGGTGTCGAAGCGGACCCAGGCGCCGTTGCCCGCGGCGCCGGTGGACCGCCGGGCGGCGCCGACCTCGCCGTCCTTCCAGGTGCCGGAGTCGGCGAAGGGACGGTCGAAGCGGGTGACGGTGTAGAGCGTGTACGGCTCGGTGTCCTGGCAGAAGCCCCGTCCGGTGATGGCCGTGCGGACCGTACGGGAGTCGAGCACCTCCACCGTCGTGCTGACCGTGCGGTGCAGCGACTGACCGGCGTTGATCAGGACGTTGGCCTTGTCGGTGGCCGGAAAGGTGTACCGCTGGACGCCGGTGCGCTGTGTCGCGGTCAGCTCGGCGTTGATCCCGCCGTACGAGGTGAGTCCGACCTGGTAGTAGCCGGGGCTTGCCTTCTCGTTGTCGTGGCTGAACCCTGAGGCGTACTTCGTGTTGTCCGTCTCGGTGATGTCACCGGTGGTGGGCAGTACGGGGAGGTCGCCGCCGAGGCCGCAGCCCACGCCGGAGATGTGTGTGCTGCTGAAGCCCCGGATCCGGTCGTCCGTGTAGTCGTACCCGACGGCGTGGCCGGTGTCCGGCGAGAGCTGGACCATGGAGAACGGCACGGCGGCACCGGGGTAGGTGTTGCCCTCGTTCTGGCTGCCGATGAACGGATTCACCAGGTCGGTCAGCCGTGCGTCCGCGCGGGGTGCGGCCTGGGCCGTGGGGCCTGTGGCGAGGATGCCGCCGAGGAGCGCGAGGGCCGCGAGCGAGGCCGCCGGTCCGCGCAGTCTCGGCCGTGGGGTCCGGTGCATGGGGGATTCCTCCTTGGACGGCGCGTGGACAACGTTGTCAGCGCCCGCCTGTGCAACGTTGAAGAACGGGCAGAGGCATGACAACACGGCTCGGGGCCGGTGTCCAGGTGCCTGACACGAGGACGGGCCGATTCCTTCCGGTTTCGGACACTTGGCGCAAGGATGCGACAGCGCAGCGTGTCCCGGGGCGTCATCTTCTGAGGCCTGGAGCGAGGAGGACTACCGTCGGGAGGAGGACGTAGGACCGAAGTACGTACTACTGGAGCAGTACGCCGAATCGCCGCCTCTAGGACGACGACGCGGTGGCTCCGACGGGACATCGTGGTGTACATGAGTTCCCTCGCGCTCTCCGTGCTCCTGTCACTGGTCTCCGCGGTCGCCTACGCGGCCGGGGCGATCGTCCAGGAGCGCGTAGCCGCAGCCGGCGACGGCCGCCCGTACGCACCGCTGCGCAACGGCGTGTGGTGGGTGGCCGTGGCGCTCAACGGGGTGGGCGCGGTGCTGCACGTGGTGGCGCTGGCGTACGGACCGCTGAGCCTCGTCCAGCCGCTCGGCGCCCTGACGATCGTCTTCGCACTGCCGATGGCGGCCCTGTTCGTCCGCCGCAGGGCGGGGCGGACCGCCTGGCGCGGCGCCGTCATGGCGACGGTCGGACTGGCCGGGCTGCTGGCCCTCACGGGGAGCGCCGGGTCGCACACGCTGGCGGGGCCGGAACAGCTGATGCTGGCGGCCACGACGGCGGGTGCCGTGGTGGCACTGCTCGTGCTCGCGAAGGGACTGCACCGGCCGATGCTGCGCAGTGTCGTCCTGGCGACGGGCGCCGGGATCGCGTTCGGTATCGCCTCGGTGTTCACCAAGACGGTGGCGGTGGAGTGGACGTCGGGTGCGGTGACCTCGGGGCTGCCGACCCTCCTGGTGATCGCCGGCCTCGCCGCCGCGGGGCTGCTGCTGTCGCAGGCCGCGTACCGGGGCGCCGGACTGACCGCGCCGCTGGCGACGGTCACCGTGGTGAATCCCGTGGTGGCCGCGGCGGTGGGTCTGACCCTGTTCGGCGAGCAGTTCCGCTACGGCGTGACGGGCACCCTGCTGGCGCTCGCCTGTGGTGCGCTGGCGGCGGCCGGGCTGGTCCTGCTGACCACGGAGCGGGTGGGGGCGGAGCGCCGTACGGCCGAACTGGCCGCCTTCGAGCGGGGTACCGCGGCGGAGCGGACCACGGACGCCGGGCGACGGGCCGCGACAGCGGGTGCGGCCGGCACCGAGCGGCGTACCGCGCCGGCAGGGGAGACCGGCGTCGAGCCCGACGAGGGTCCTGACGCCGGCGGTGCGCCCCGGGCACCCGTGACGCTGCCCGGGCCGGTGAAGCGGCGGGCGGCCTCGTCCGAAATGGCGCCGCCGGACCCGTTTCCGGCTCCGACGGCGCTTTCGCTGCCCCTTGTCGCGCCCTTGCGGCACGGCGCGCGGCGCGTGGAGTTCAGCGGGAAACAGCCCACGGGCGGGCCGGCGCGCCGGGGAGACTTAGCGGCCCCGGGCACCGGACCGGACGGGGTCGTTCAGACGCTGACACCGCCTGCCCTGAGGTAGGCCAGCGGGTCAATGTCGGAACCGTAGCCGGGGCCTGTACGGATCTCGAAGTGCAGATGCGGGCCGGTGCTGTTGCCCGTGGATCCCGAACGCGCGATCCGCTGACCGCTGCCGACCTGCTGGCCCTCGCGCACATGGAGCGACGAGAGGTGCGCGTACTGGCTGTACCTGCCGTCGTTGTGCCGGATGACGACCTCGTAGCCGTACGCCCCCGCCCAGCCCGCCGAGACCACCTTTCCGGAGGCCACGGCCTTCACCGAGGTTCCGGTGGGGACCGGGAAGTCGACGCCCGTGTGGTAGCCGCTCGACCACGATCCCGCCTGGTGGTACGGCGTACCGGTCCGGGCGGAGACGGGGGCGGTGAAGCCGGATTGCGGCTTGGCGGCCTGCTTGGGCTTGGCGGCGGGCTTGCTGTCCCGCTTGGGCTTGGCGGCGGGCTTGGTGTCCTGCTTGGCGGCCGGCTTGCTCACGGGCTTGCTGTCCGGCTTCGCGGCCTGCTTGCTGTCCGGATTCGCCGCCTGCTTCGGGGCTTCGGCCTTCGGCGTCTGCTTCGGAGCGGCCTGCTCGGGAGCTGTCCGCTCGCGGGCCGTCTTCTGCGTGGCCTTCGGGGCGGTGCCCGTCTTCGGCACCCCGGCGGTGTCCAGGCTCAGCCGCTGCCCGGGCAGGATGAGGTCGGGGTCCGCGCCGACCACGGTGCGGTTCGCCGCGTACAGCTTCTGCCAGCCGCCTTGGACCCCCTCGGCGGACGCTATGCCGGACAGGGAGTCGCCGCGCGCCACGGTGTACGTCTCGCCCGCGCCGGGCACGGACGTCGGTGACGTGGAGGCCTGCCCCGCCTTCGCGTCCGGGGCGGTCTTCCGCGCGGCGCTGTCCGGCGCGGAGGTCCTGGCCTCGACGGGTTCACTGCGCTCCGTCTGCGGGGCGATGTCGGGTGCGTCGCCGCCCCGGGTCAGTCCGGCCCGTACGGAACAGGTCGGCCAGGCCCCCGGGCCCTTGCCTTCCAGCACCTTCTCGGCAACGGCGATCTGCTGGTCCCTGCTCGCCAGATCGGCCCGTGCGGCGAAGGTCGTCCCGCCGTACGCCGCCCAGGTCGAGCCGCTGAACTGCAGGCCGCCGTAGTAGCCGTTCCCCGTGTTGATGTGCCAGTTGCTGGTCGACTCGCAGGCGGCGACCTTCTCCCACACGTCGGTCGAGGCGGCGCCTGCCGATGCCGCGGTGAGCAGCGGCAGCGCGATGCCCGCGCCGCCCGCCGTCACCGTCAGCGAGGCGCGGTTGATCCGACTGGGCTGATATCTGCGGTGCCGTCCGTTCGCGGCCATGATCTCGGCTCCCCCACTCGCTGTAGGACACGTCGCAAGCGGCCAACTTATGGGCAGACAAAGGGTGGTGACAAGTGAACAATCGGCGCGTGCTACCCATGCGCCCCCGGCGCACGTCCCGTGCGACAGCGCACCTCCTTCCGGTCACACCGTGAGGGGACAGTTTGGAGAGCGCTCTCCATCTGCCTTTTCCTGATGCTATAAAGGCGCCCATGACGGATGCTCTGCGATCGGCCGGTGCCGCACCCACCCTGGAGGACGTGGCGCGGGCGGCCGGGGTCTCGCGCGCCACGGTCTCGCGGGTCATCAACGGGGTGCGCAACGTCGACCCGGCGATCCAGGAGGTCGTGCGGCAGGCCGTCTCCGTGACCGGCTACGCACCCAACCGCGCGGCCCGTTCCCTGGTCACCCGGCGCACGGACGCCATCGCGCTCGTGGTGTCGGGCGCAGGGGTCGAGCCGGGAGCGGAGGACGGGGCGGGAGCGGGCGACGGGGTGGTCGCGAGGGACGGGGCGGGGGCCGTCGATGCCGGGTCCTTCACCGCGAGAGTGTTCGCCGACCCGTTCTTCGGCCGGGTGGTGACCGGTGTCGTCAACTATCTGCGCCCGCGCGGGATGCACCCCGTGCTGATGTTCGCGGAGACGTCGCCGGCCCGCGACGAGGTGGTGTCCTACCTGCGGCAGGGCAGCGCCGACGGTGCCCTGATCGTGTCGACCCACGCGAAGGACCCCCTTCCGGGGCTGGTCACGGAGGCGGGACTCCCCGCCGTGCTCTACGCACGGCCCGCCCGGCCGCTGCCGATCAGCTACGTCGATCTGGCGCACCGGGACGGTGCCGGGCTGGCCGCCGAGCACCTGCTGGCGCGCGGCTGCCGCCGGATCGCCACGATCAGCGGGCCGCTGGACGTACCGGCCGGACAGGAGAGGCTGGAGGGGTTCCGGGACACCATGGCGCGACGCGGCCACCCGTACGTCCCGGCTGCGGAGGGGCAGTTCACCCAGGGGAGCGGTGAGGCGGCGATGGGGCGACTGCTGGCCGAACACCCCGATCTGGACGGGGTGTTCGCGGCGAACGACCTCATGGCGATGGGTGCCTGCCATGTGCTGAGGGAACACGGCAGGCGGGTGCCCGAGGACGTGGCCGTGGTCGGCTTCGACGACAGCGGCGCGGCCTCCGCGTGCCGGCCTCCGCTGACGACGGTGCGGCAGCCGGTGGAGGACATGGCGGCGGAGATGGCCCGGCTCCTGGTGGACCGGCTGGCCGCGCCGGACCGCCCGGCGACCTCGGTGATCTTCGAACCGGTGCTGGTGGTACGGGATTCGGCGTAGGCGGCCCCTGCCACTGCCGTCCGGGCAGCCGGCCCTCCCCCCGTCCTGGTGGCAGCCGGACCCCTGCCCCCAGGACGCGGGCGCGGCGCCCAGGGGTGCGGCCTCCGCTCGCCGGAACCTCTGACTGGCCGGACCCGCAGGCGGCCCGCCCACCTGGCCGCCGAAGACCCTTCCAGGGCCTCGAACCACGGGCCACACGGACAGGGTGCACAGGGCACGGGGGGCAGGGGCACGTGGGGCAGGGGCACGTGGGTCAGGCGCCGGGCGCGCGCCGGTCTCCGGGGGCGCACGCCGGTCTCACAGGGCAGCCTTCCCTGACCCGCTTACGGAATCACGCGGGCCGGCCCGGGACCTTCGTACGGAAATCACGCGCGGGCGTACGCCGGGCGCGCCACCGCATGGCCCCCTCCCTGCCACCCGCGACCCGGCACGCAGCCCCGCAGACCGCGCGCCGGATGTCGGGCCGAAGGCGGCGGGGCCGCACACCCCTCACCCCGCCGGGGTGCGGCCGGCCGGTGCGGGTGCACGGTCGGGGCCGGGGGCCGCGGCCGGCCGGGCGGCCGGGGCGGGCCGGGTGCCGCCGCGGGCCAGGAAGTCGGAGAGGGGCAGGGTCGCCGCGCCGACCGTGACGGCGTCCGGGCCCAGGTGGCCCATGGCGATGGTGGTGCGGGCGATCGCGTGCCGCAGGGCGTACTCCTGGGCGTACCGGCGGATCTCCGGGAGCAGGTGCGGGCCGATCAGCAGGCCCGCCCAGCCGCCGAGCAGGATGCGTTCGGGGAGGAAGAGGTTGACCAGGTCGGCCAGGGCTGCGCCGAGGCAGGCGGCCGTCTCGTCCAGGATCGCCACGGCCACCGGGTCCGGTGGGGGCCCTTCGGGGCCCGGGTAGGCGGCTGCCAGGAGCGCGGCGAGGGCGGTCTCGTCGTCGGCGTCCGGGGGCAGCGGGCCGCCCGCCTCGTGCCAGCGTTCACGCATCGCCTCCGCGCCCGCGTACGCCTCCAGGCAGCCGATGGATCCGCACCGGCAGCGGCGGCCCCGCAGCTGCACCGTCGTGTGGCCCCATTCGAGGGCCGAGTCGGAGAGGTCCTCGTCGAGGATGTCGCCCCTGTTGACGCTGGCGCCGACACCGGAACCGATCAGTGCCACGGCCGCGGAACCGGCACCCCGGCCGCCGCCGAACCACATCTCCGCCTGTCCCAGCGTCTTGGCACCGTTGTCGATGAAGAACGGCACCTCCGGCGGCACGTCCACGGCATCACGGAGCATCCGCTCGAAGGGGACGGCACTCCAGCCGATGGTCTGGCCGTGCACGACCGCGCCCGGTTCACCGGTGGCCCCCCGGCCGTCACGTTCGATGATGCCGGGTACCCCGATGCCGATGCCGAGGAGCCGGGCGGGGTCGGCGCCCGCGTCGCGCAGGACGTCGGACACCCCCGTACGCACGTGGCTGACGATGCGCTCGACGTCGTAGCCGTGCTGGGCCAGCAGTCGGTCGGTGCGGGCCAGTTCCGTGAGTGCGAGGTCGAAGAGCTCGACGCGGACCCTGGTCTCGCCGATGTCGATGCCCACGAACAGGCCGCCGTCCGCGGCGACCCGCAGCAGGGTGCGCGGGCGTCCGCCGTCGGAGTCGACGATCCCCGCCTCCTCCAGGAGGCCCTCCGCGGCGAGCTCGGCGACGACGTTGCTGATGGAACCCGAACTCAGACCCGTCGCGGGGCCGAGCTCCTGACGGCTCAGCGGGCCGTCGAAATACAACCGTTGCAATACCCTCGCCCGATTGCCCCTTCGCAGGTCACGCACGGTCCGTCTGCTGCGCTCAGCCATGTTGCTCCCTTCGTTCCGGAAACATACCCCGGTCCCAGCTCTTGACGCACACTTCCTTCACCTCTTAAATCACGTCATAAATTAAGTGAAGGAAGGCCGTTCGGGTCCCGAACGCTGCCATCCCCGGAAAGGGGCCACCTTTCATGCGTCACCTCAGAGCCGCAGCAGCTGTCAGTCTCGCCATATCCGTCGCCGCCGGAGTCACCGGCTGCGGCGGCGGCACGTCGTCCTCGGACGGCGGCAGCAACGAGTCACCGAAGACCCTCACGTACTGGGCGTCCAACCAGGGCCCGAGCATCGAGGCCGACAGGAAGATCCTCACTCCCGAGCTGAAGAAGTTCGAGAAGGAGACCGGGATCAAGGTGAAGCTGGAGGTGGTCCCCTGGGCCGACCTGCTGAACCGGATCCTCGCCGCCACCACCTCCGGTCAGGGCCCGGACGTGCTGAACATCGGCAACACCTGGTCGGCCTCGCTCCAGGCCACAGGCGCGCTGCTTCCGTGGGACGACAGGAACTTCGAGGCGATCGGCGGCCGTGACCGCTTCGTCGACTCGGCCGTCGCCTCGGCCGGCAAGGAGGGCGAGCCGCCCGCCGCGGTGCCGCTGTACTCGCTGGCGTACGCGCTCTACTACAACAAGGCGATGTTCGCCGAGGCCGGCATCACCGCGCCGCCCGCCACCTGGGACCAGTTGGTCGCCGACGGCAAGAAGCTGTCGAAGGACGGCAGGTGGGGGCTGGGTGCCGAGGGCGCGAACCTCTCGAACAACATCCACCAGGTCTTCGTCCTCGGCAAGCAGCACGACGCCGACTTCTTCGACGAGTCCGGCAGGGCGACCTTCACCTCCGACGGTGCCGTCGCCGCCGTGAAGCAGTACGTCGACCTGATGGCCAAGGACAAGGTCATCGCCCCGGGCAACGCGGAGTACGCCCAGAACCAGTCGCTCACCGACTTCGCCAAGGGCAGAACGGCGATGGTGCTGTGGCAGGCCGCCGCGTCCACCTTCGCCGCGCAGGGCATGAAGCCCGAGGACTGGGGGGTCGCGCCCGTCCCCGTACAGGCGGGCACCCCGGGCACGGGCAAGAACACCAACTCGATGGTCGCCGGCATCAACATGGCGGTGTTCAAGAACACCAAGAACATCGACGGTGCCAAGAAGTTCGTGAAGTTCATGACGAGCGACGAGGAGCAGAAGCTCCTCAACAAGACCTACGGCTCGATCCCCCCGGTCAGGGCCGCCCAGGCGGACGCCGCGTTCGCCGCCCCCGACCTGAAGGTCCTGCGCGACACCCTCTCCACCAGCGCCGCCCCGCTCCCCCAGGTCCCCAACGAGTCCCAGTTCGAGACGGCCGTGGGTACGGCGGTCAAGGAACTGTGGGCCGAGGCCGCCGCAGGGAAGCCCGTCACCACCGAGACCGTCAAGGCGCGCCTGGAAAAGGCCCAGCAGACGATGCAGCAGTGAGGCACTCTTCATGACCGCCGTGACCACCGATCCCCGGGTCGACAAGTCGGACAGGGAGAGGAGCACGGGCACCGTGGGTGCGCGCAGGGGACTGCCGCGCATCCCCGACCGGATCCGCCGCGGCGGACTGCCCTACCTCCTGCTGCTCCCCGCCGTACTGCTCGAACTCCTGATCCACATCGTCCCGATGATCATCGGGATCGTGATGAGCTTCCGCCAGCTCACGCAGTTCTACATCAACAACTGGGGCGGGGCGCCCTGGACCGGCCTCGACAACTACAGCATCGCCGTCGACTTCAACGCCCCGATCGGCGAGGCGCTGCTCAAGTCGTTCTTCGTCACCTGTGTCTTCACCTTCTTCGCCGTCGGTCTGGGCTGGCTGATCGGAATCGCCGCGGCGATCATGCTGCAGGAGAACTTCCGCGGCCGGGGCTTCCTGCGGGCGGTGTTCCTCGTCCCGTACGCCCTGCCGGTCTACGCGGCCGTCATCACGTGGGCGTTCATGTTCCAGCGGGACAACGGGCTGGTGAACCACGTACTCCATGACCAGTTGGGGCTGACCGACCAGCCGTCGTTCTGGCTGATCGGCGACAACAGCATCTACGCGCTGATCATCGTCTCGGTCTGGAAGGGCTGGCCGTTCGCCTTCCTCATGCTGATGGCCGGGCTGCAGAACATCCCGCGCGAGCTGTACGAGGCGGCGTCGATCGACGGCGCCGGCATCTGGCAGCAGATCCGCAGGATCACGCTTCCCTCGCTGCGGCCCGTCAACCAGGTCCTGGTGCTCGTCCTGTTCCTGTGGACGTTCAACGACTTCAACACGCCGTACGTGCTGTTCGGGAAGTCCGCCCCGGAGAACGCCGACCTGATCTCGATCCACATCTACCAGTCGTCGTTCGTCACCTGGAACTTCGGCAGCGGCTCGGCGATGTCCGTCCTGCTGCTCCTCTTCCTGCTGGTCGTGACGGCCGTCTACCTGCTCCTCACCTCACGCGGAAGGAAGGGCGCCGATGTCTAGCCCCGCCCGGTCACACGCCCGGTCCCCCATGGCCGCGCCGCAGTCCTTCCTCTGGACCCGCCGCATCATCCTGACCCTGCTCGCGGGCTTCGTCCTGCTGCCGGTGTATGTCATGGTCAGCAGCTCGCTGAAGCCGCTCCAGGACGTGTCGGGAAAGTTCCGGTGGATACCGACCAGCCTGACCGTCCAGCCGTACTTCGACATCTGGGACACCGTCCCGCTCGCGAAGTACTTCGTGAACTCCCTGATCGTCGCGGGGGCCGCGACGGTGTGCTCGGTGACCATCGCGGTGTTCTCGGCCTACGCGGTGAGCCGCTACAGCTTCCGCGGCAAGCGCGTCTTCACCGTCACGGTGCTCTCCACGCAGATGTTCCCGGGGATCCTCTTCCTGCTCCCGCTGTTCCTGATCTTCGTCAACATCGGCAACAGCACAGGCCTCGCCCTGTACGGGTCGCGCGGCGGGCTGATCCTCACCTATCTGACGTTCTCCCTCCCCTTCTCCATCTGGATGCTGATCGGCTACTTCGACTCCATCCCGAAGGACCTGGACGAGGCCGCCCTGGTGGACGGCTGCGGCCCGGTCAGGGCCCTGTTCCAGGTCGTCGTGCCGGCCGCGGTGCCGGGAATCGTCGCCGTGTCCGTGTACGCGTTCATGACGGCGTGGGGCGAGGTCCTCTTCGCCTCCGTGATGACCAACGACGCCACCCGCACCCTGGCCGTGGGACTACAGGGATACGCCACCCAGAACGACGTGTACTGGAACCAGGTCATGGCGGCCTCGCTCGTCGTCAGCGTGCCCGTCGTCGCGGGATTCCTGCTCCTGCAGCGCTACCTGGTCGCCGGGCTCACCGCGGGAGCCGTCAAGTGACCGACAAGGAAAGGCAGTCGGTGAACGACCTCAACACCCTCCCGGCCGACTTCACCTGGGGCGTCGCCACGGCCGCGTACCAGATCGAGGGGGCCGTGGCCGAGGACGGCCGCTCCCCCTCCATCTGGGACACCTTCTCGCACACCCCGGGCGCCGTCGACAACGACGACAACGGCGACGTGGCCTGCGACCACTACCACCGGGTGCCGGAGGACATCGGCCTGATCAAGCAGCTGGGCGCGGACGCCTACCGCTTCTCGATCGCCTGGCCCCGGATCGTGCCGGGCGGCGACGGTCCCGTGAACAAGGCCGGCCTCGACTTCTACGACCGGCTGGTCGACGGCCTCCTGGACGCCGGGATCGCTCCGTTCGCCACGCTCTACCACTGGGACCTGCCACAGGCGCTCCAGGACCGCGGCGGCTGGACGGTCCGCGAGACCGCCGAGCACTTCGCCGCGTACACCTCCGTCGTCGTCGAGCGCCTCGGCGACCGGGTGAAGGACTGGGCCACCCTCAACGAGCCGCTCTGCTCCGCGTGGATCGGCCACCTGGAGGGGAGGATGGCACCGGGGCTGACCGACCTGACGGCAGCGGTCCGCGCCTCGTACCACCTCCACCTCGGCCACGGTCTGGCCGTGCGGGCGATCCGCGCGCAGTGGCCGGACGCCCGGGTCGGCATCGTCAACAACCTCAGCCCGATCGAGCCGGCGACCGTCAGCGACGCCGACCGCGCGGCGGCCGTCCGTGCCGACGGTCATGTCAACCGCTGGTGGCTGGACCCGGTCCACGGCCGCGGGTACCCGCAGGACATGCTCGACCTGTACGGGGTGGAACTGCCCGTCCGGCCGGGCGACATGGAGGCCATCGCGGCGCCGCTCGACTGGCTCGGGCTGAACTACTACTTCCGCCAGGTCGTCACCGCGGACCCGCACGGACCCGTCCCGAACGCCAAGCAGGTCTGCCTGCCGGGTGTCCGGCACACCCACATGGACTGGGAGGTCCACGCCGACGGCATGGAGCAGCTGCTGCTGCGCCTCACCGAGGAGTACGGCGCACAGCGGATCTATGTCACCGAGAACGGCTCCGCCTACCAGGACGTCGTCCGGGACGACGGCTCGGTGCACGACCCGGAGCGCACGCGGTACCTGGAGGAGCACCTGTCCGCCTGTGCCCGCGCGGTCCGCAAGGGCGCGCCGCTGGCGGGTTACTTCGCGTGGTCGCTGCTGGACAACTTCGAGTGGGCGTACGGCTACGACAAGCGCTTCGGCCTGGTCCACGTCGACTACGCCACCCAGCGCCGCACGATCAAGAGCAGTGGCCGGCGCTACGCGGAGCTGATCCGCGAGACCTCGGGCGGCAGGCCCCGCAGAACGGCCTGAGCCCCTCCCCGGGCGACGGCCCGAGCCCCCGGCGCGGCATCCCCACATGCCCGCGTCCGGGGGCACCTGCCGTCCGGGGCGCGGGCACGTCCGGAGTCCCGCCGGACGTGATCAGGACCGGGCGGTCCGGCACATATGCTCACCGTATGGAGCAGAGCGAAGTCCTCAAGCGAGTGATCGGCATCCTCACGGAGGCGGGCGAGATGCAGCGCCAGGCCGAGGAGGACGACGGGAGCGACCCGGAGGTGGGCGGCAGCATCGTGACGAGCCTGCTCAACGAGACGATGCCGCACATCGCCATTCCCGGTGACGCGACCGTCGAGGAGATGGCCGCGCTCGTGGGCCGGGAGGTCGGCGGCGCCGTCGAGCAGCTGGTCGGTGCGTTCACCCTGGCCTTCATCGCGCTCGCGCAGATCCACGACTCGGGGCAGCAGGACGTGACCTCCACCGACGTGCTCCAGGACCTGGCGCTGCGCGCCGAGGAGCTGAGCTCGGACGACGACGGCCCGGAGGACTCCCCCTAGGGACCCGGGCCGGCGGCGGGCCGCGCTCAAGCGGTGAGGGCTTCCCGTCGGTCCGGCCGGCCATCGGTTGACATGCGGCTGCCCGGTGGGAAGGTGGAGAGGGTGCCAGGCGCGCACACGGACCGTAAGGCCGGCACACGGACGTGCGGCGCCGGAGCGCCGACGGCTGCGACGACGGCCGGCCGGACGCCGTTCCCGGCCCGAACGCTCCGGCCCGATGACGGCGCCCCGGCCAGGACCGGCGCTCCGGCGGGCCCGAGGGCCGGGACCGACACGAAGGAGGCTCCGCCATGGCGGGCGAACCGACGACCCCGATCTGCGGCCACCTCGACCAGGTACGGCACGTCACCCCGGACAGCGCGGATTCCTGCCCGGCCTGCGTCGCGAGCGGAGACACCTGGGTCCATCTGCGGGAATGCCAGACCTGCGGACACGTCGGCTGCTGCGACTCCTCCCGCAACCAGCACGCGACCGCCCACCGCACCGCGACCGGCCACCCGCTCATCCGCTCCTACGAGCCGGGCGAGACCTGGTGGTGGTGCTACGAGGACCAGGTCTCCTTCGACGTCGAGGGAACCCCGCCGGCCCGGGCCGCCTGAGCACCCGCACATGGCGCTCAGGCCGTCCGGCTGATAGCAGCACGGCTCCGTCACATGGCGACACGGCTCCGCGGCGGGCCACGGAACTCCGTGGCCCGCCGCGGACTTCCTGCCGCGCCGACAGCGGGGGGAAGGACGGCGCGGCGGGTCCTACGAGCGGTCAGCGCCGGTATACGCCGAACTCGTAGAGCGAGTAGCCCCAAGGGGTGCCGCGCACGGAGGTGTTCACCCGTACGTAGCGCGCGTTGCCCGCGACGTCGATGCCGTCGATGCCGCCGTTGCCCTCGGTGACGGTGTGCACGGTGGTCCAGTCCTGGCCGTTGTCCGAGGTCTGGAGGGTGTACCCCTTGGCGTAGGCGGCCTCCCAGGCCAACTGCACGTGGTCGAAGACGGTCTTCGACCCGAGGTCCACCTGCAGCCACTGCTGGTCGGACCAGTCGCTCGCCCAGCGGGTGTCGAAGGACCCGTCGACGGCGTTGCCCGCGGGGCAGGGGCAGCCGACACTGCCCGGCTGGAAGGTGGACGCGGTGGCCGGCTTGCCCGCCGCCACGTTCGTACCACCCACCTGCGGCGGCACCACCTCGAAGGACTTCGTCTCGATGCCGACGTTGCCCTTGCCGTCCGACGACTTGATGTAGACCTTCCACACACCGAGCCGGTCGGGCGCGGTGACCTCGAAGGTGCCGTTGCCCTTGTCCGTGAACCGGGCGTCCGTCAACTGGCCGCTGTCGTCGACGTACTTGCTGCCCAGGAGCACCTGGTGGGTGAGCGCGTCACCGTCCGGATCCGACACGGACGCCTTGACGGTGAACGGCTTGCCCGCCTGGACCGCGGAGGCGTTGTCGACCGTCATGCCCGTGATCACGGGCGGCGTGTTGTCGCCCGAGGTACCGGCTCCGTACGCCTCCTTGACCGCGTAGTACGAGAGCCGCTTCTGGCCCGCCGGGAGCAGGTTGAACCAGACGCCGCCGAAGTCGTACTCGGTGCCGTAGTGGAAGAGCGTCGCGCCGAGCGCCACTCCGGTGTGGCCCGTGACGCACTGCCACGCCCTCTTGTAGCCCTCGGCCTTCGCCACGTCGGTCGGCTCGTCCGGTACGCCGTTGGCGTCGTCCGGAACCTCCCACTCACCGGCGGGGCCGCCCTCGGTGACGATGTAGGGCTTGTCGAAGCCCCCGTTCTCCCAGGTCTGGCGGATGTCGCAGACGGCGCCGTAGGAGTTCACGGCGTAGAGGTCGAGGTCCGGGGCGTTCCTCTTGTAGTAGGACCAGGCGCCCGTCCAGGCATCCGTCGAGGTGACCGGGTGGTTGGAGTCGACCGCGTGGATCTTCTTGGTGATGTCGTTGACGAACGTCGTGTACGCGTCGCGCTGCTGCTCCAGGGCCTCGCCGCTGTAGCAGTTCTGCAGACCGAGCACGGACTCGTTGCCGACGTTCCACATCAGGACGCCCGGGTGGTCCTTGTAGGTCTCCACCCACTTGGGGAACTCGGCGAGCATGTTGTTCTTGTAGTCGGTGTCCGTCAGGTAGTTGACGCACCCGCCGCTGCCGGGACCGCCGCCGGGCTGGAGCCAGAAGCCGGCGACGACCTTGACGCCGTGTTCGGCCGCACTGTCGAGCAACGGTTTCGTCGTGGCGTCGGTGCCCCACGTACGGATGGTGTTGACACCCATCGACCTGACGTCCGGCATGTACCGTCCCGCGTCGGCGACGGCCGGGCCCCAGGTCAGCCCCTTCACCGTGTACGGTGCGCCGTCGACGGTCAGCCGCCAGGCGCCCTGCGACCCCTCGACCTTCACGACACTTCCGGCGGCCTGGGCGGCGGGTACGGGCAGGGCGGCCGCACCGGCGACGACGACGGCCGCGACGGCGAGGCGTGCGGTGGTCCGTCCGCGGACGCGACTGCGCCCACCGGCGACCGGGGGGATGAGACGTGGAATGTTCATGGGGGCGGTAGCTCCTCGTGGGGGATGCGGGGCAGCAGGCATGGAGAGCGCTCTCCCTCGCGGGCGCACCGCACTCACGAGGGAGAGACGCATGGGTCAGGGCAGTTCGTAGTTCTCGTCCAGGGCGGCACCCTCACCGGGGCGGTTCTGGTCGTAGCCCCGGGCGTCGCACTGGAGGCCGCCGACGACGCAGTGCTCGACCATGGCGTCGAGCGTGGCGTCGTCCCAGGCGTTGAAGAAGTCGTAGTGGAAGGAGTGACCGGTACCGCTGGCCAGCCTCACCTGCGACATGTCACCGTTGACCGGCCAGGCCATCTTGAACTCGATCATCGGCAGGGCGACCGGGTGGCTGGTCGGGCAGACGTTCTGGTTGGCACCCTGGGCCTTCGGGTAGGCCATGTGCGCCTGGTGGCCGGGGGTGTCCAGGTTCTTCCCGTCCCAGCAGCTGGGCGCCTGCATACGGAGGTTGAGCTGCACGTCAGGACGGGACGGGCAGGCCGCGGGGAAGTCGAAGTTGTTGTAGCTCTCCCCGCACTCCCAGCCCTCGACCTTGCCCGGGTGGTTGCGGAACTCCTCCAGCGTCTGCGTCGGGCTGCCGACGACGAAGCGCAGCCCCTTGGGGAACGGCCGGACACTGGTGTAGTCGGTCACCCCCGACTTGTAGTAGATGGTCTGCGGTCCTGCCGGGCGCACCTCCTGGTCTCCGTTGTAGAGGGTCGGCATCCAGTACGCGGACAGGTCACCGGGCGCCTTGCAGGCGGTTCCGCCCGCGCCGAGCGAGGCGGTGGTGCTGTTCTCGTCCGTGGTGTCGTTGCCCATGAAGGTGTGGTTGTGGGACTTGCCGGCCTGGCCGGGATAGACGATCGGGTCCACCGAACCGGTGTGGTTCACCGAACAGTTCGCCTGGAACTCGTGGAAATACCGTGTCGGCGGGATCTCCTCGGACGGCACGACCCCGGTGACCGGCGGGTTCGCCGGAATGTATCCGTCGCCGTCCGGGTCGTCGCCGGACGGGACGGGGGCGGCCGCCGCCATGACGTGCCCCTGCATGACATGTGACGCCGCGGCGCGGTCACCGGTCGCCGCAGGGGCGGCGTCCGCCGTTCCGGCACCGGCGTTCGTGATCGCCGTGAGACCCATGACCACGAGGGCCAGGGCTGTCGCGACGATCAGGGCGGACACCAGGGTGGTTCTGCTGAATCTTTCGGCCATGCGGACCTCCATGCCGCTCTGCGTCCACGCACATCGGGTGCGCGGTGGGGGGAGAGTGGAGCTGGATGGTGCACCACGAAGGCCGCCCGCCCGGTGCGCCGTGAGCCCTTGCGGACGCCGGGCGCCATCTGCGGGAGAGCGCTCTCCAAGCGGTGCCAGTGTTACGCCGCCGCTGAGAACATGTCAATAGTTGGTGAACGGTGCGCCGTGCACAGGGAGTTGGGCCCGGCTGCTGCGGGAGGGCCTGACACTCCTCCGGCGGAAGACCCTGGGGGCGTTTTTCCGCTGGTCCCGTCTGCTGTCCCGACCTGCGGGCGGGCCGGCCCGCCTCGCTCGCGACAGGGAATCCGGGGGTGGGAGGCGCGGAGGGCGGGCCGCCGGAGGTTGTACGCCAAACCCTCGGCGGATGGGGCCGGGGACACATCACCCGTACCCCGACCACACCCCGCCGGGCGGCGACACCGGCAGGCCCCGGGCAGAGCCTCGGGCGCGGGGCGGGAAAGACCACGAGGTCTGCTGCGACAGGGGGCCACCCTTCTGTCGCAGCAGACCGGCCACATGCAGCCCGACCACCGGGTCACCGGGTCACCGGGTCACCGGGATCGGACGTCATCACGCGTCGTGCTGTGTGGAGCGCCGAACCACATGGAGCGTCAGGCGGTGTGGAGCGTCAGCCCGTAGCGGTTGAGGATCTCGTTGATGGGCTGGTACCAGGTCTCGCCGCCGCTGCTGCAGTTGCCCCAGCCGCCCGAGGTGACACCCTGCGCCTGGTCGCCGCTGATGAACGAGCCTCCCGAGTCGCCGCCTTCCGCGCACACGCTGGTCTTGGTCATCTGGCGGACGGCGCCCTGGCTGTAGTTCACGGTCTCGTTCTTCGCCAGCACGTTGCCGCAGTGCCAGTGCGTGGTGGAGCCGGAACGGCAGATCGAGGCGCCGATCGGCGCCTCGTTGGAGCCGCGGACCAGCTGGTCCGAGACGGTGCCCCAGCCGAGGACGACCGGTACGGTCCACCAGCCGCTGCCCACGTTCACCCAGGCGTAGTCGTTGTCCGGGAAGGATGATCCCTGGAAGTTGCCGATGGCGGAGCCGTCCCAGCCCCTGACCGACGCGCCCGCCTGGCCGCAGTGCCCGGCCGTGACGAACCCTCCGTGCACCGAGAAGCCTATGGAGCAGCGGACGTTGCCGGTGTAGTACGGGTCGCCGCCGACCGTTCCCGCGGCGAAGGTCTGCGGGGCCTCCGAGGTCTGCTTCACCGTGACCGGCCCCGCCTTGCGGGCCTTCGCGACGAACGCGCGGACATCGTTGTCACCCTGCTCGGATGCGACGACGTTCACCACGACGGTGCTCGCCCGGGGGTCGACGTGCCAACTGCTCACACCGCTGGGTGCCGGGAGCGCGTCGATCCGCGCCTTCGCCGCGTCGAGCTGCCGGGCGGTGTGGTCGACCACGCGGACGTCCGCGCCGGTCGCCCGGACCGAGCGGGCCTTCGCGCCGTCGGTCACGGCGACGGTCAGCTTTCCGCTGGCCGCGTCGAACCAGGAACCGCCGAACGAGGCTCCAGCCGCGCTCTTGGCGGTGCCCTGCAGGGCCGTCGCCGCCTTCTCGGCGGTGATCCGGGCCTCGGCCTGACTCTTCGTCAGCCCCAGGTCCTTCTGCATCGCCGTGATCAGTCCGGCGGAGGCCTTGGGTTCGGCCGCCGTGGGGGAATCGGCAGCCGAGGCCTGGGTGAGGCCGGCGGTTGCCCAGGTGCCGATGATCAGCAGTGCGGAGAGTCCGGTCCGCACCATCGTCGTGTGTCTCAAGGGAGTGCCCCTTCTGTTGTTCCAGCATCGTGGGGGTGGAACAGAAAGCGTCCGAGAGCGCGGGGAACAGCGATTGAGAGCGCTCTCAGAAGAGTCGCAACGGACTGTAGTCCAGTTCGATAGGCAGGTCCATGCCAATGACGGTCCAGTTGAGTAGGTGTACTGATCCCGCGACCCGTCAGCGGTCCTACTGTCACAGGAACGACGTGCCGGAAACACCGCGAGGAGCAGGCAGTGGCCGGATCACGCCGTAGGCAGCTGCGAGCCGGACTCACCACCGCCCTGGTCGGATCATTCGCCCTGCTGCTCGGCGCCTGTGGGGTGCTCAGCACCGAGGAGGACCGGCGGCTCGCGTCGGAGCTGGCGGAGAAGCACTTCCCCGGTCAGCTGGAGTTCATCGGGGCGCGCACCCTCTTCCCCGGGACCGGTGGATCGGAGATCACGTTCTCCGTGTCGGACGACCGCGACGCCGTGGTACGCCTCGGCGTCGATTCCGGGAAGGGAAACTGCGACTACAAGGCGTGCGAGCGGGCGTTGGCCGACGCGCTCGCGCGGGGCAGGTCCGAGGCGGCCGACTCACGCGTCCTCAGGAGCGCGTTCGAGGAGTGCGGTTACGAGGTCGTCGGCGTCGACCCCGCGAGCGGAGCTCCGTACGTCGTCGCCCGGCCCACGAACTCCACCGTCACCGCGGTGATCGCCGAGGTCGGCGGGTGTGTCCGGCGCTGGGTGCCGGCGGCCGGCGCCGTGGGACCGCTCGCGAGGAAGGGCGGCACGGCGGTGAATCTCGTCTCGCCCCGGGTCGCCGAGCGCCGCGACACCGGCAAGGCGTCCTGGCCCACCACGATGCGGCTGAGCCCCTCCGGCCTGCTGGCGTCTCTGGGTGAACACCCGTACTACTCCGTCGGATACGACATCGCCGGGGGCCGGGTCGACACGGCGGGCCGCGCCCGGATCGTCCGGCCGTTCGAGCTGAGGCAGGAGTTCGGCCGGACCGTCGAGAAGGCGGTACGGGAGGAGCTGCGCGCCACGTATCCGCAGGTTCGGACGAACGTCTACAAAGGTGTGTGGCAGCTCGAACCCGGCACGGTCGACCGGCAGACCGGCTATGTGCTCTTCTGCGAACGGCCGGACGCGAAGAAGCGGTGCCTCGGCGACCACGCGGTGGTCGTGACCACGGACGTGCGGGGCAATCCGGTCGGGGAGCCGCGGATCGTACGCGATGTCCGCGAGGGCGGAGGCGCGCTCAGGCTGCCACCGCTGTAGCCGAGGCCGTCCGCCGTCGGTCGGACCGCCACCACTGCGGCCCCCCGCCACCGCTGTATTCGGGCCCGCCCCGACACCGCTCAAGGAGCCGTCGCACACCCCCTGCCCGCCGCCGACGCTCAGGGTGTGAGCAGCGGAAGTCCGGCGGCACGCCACCCCGCCCGGAACGCGTCTTGCGCACCGTCGGCGTCCTCTCCGGCCGTGTCCCAGATCCTCACCGCGTCCGTGGAGCCGCCGACAGCCGGCCAGCCGGGGTCGCCGGTGGCGGCGAAGTCGGCCCAGGCGCGCGTCATGCGCTTCGAGAGGTCGTGGTCGACGGCACCCGGCGGCCCTCCGACAAGGAAGTGGACGCTCTCCTCGTCGAGGTTGCCGAAGGCGAACGGGATGTCCGCGCAGTGCCAGGCCCGGACCCGCTCCCCCGAACCGTCACGCCGGCGGGTGAACCGGGACAGGAAGGCACGGCCGCCTGCGCGGGCGTGGGATTCGGCGAGTCTGCTGCTGTACTCGCCGAACAGCATGTCCCCGTACACGGCGAGGAACACGTCGAGGACCGGGCGGCCGGGCATGAGCTCCCGGTAGGCGTCCAGCAGTTCGGGGGTGAGCTCGAAGTCCGCCGCGAAGACGGCGAGTTGCTCCTCCGTGGTGATCTTCGCGCTGCTGCCGACGGCGTCCAGCAGCCAGTACTCCTCGGTGGTGTGGCAGACCAGCAGGTCCACATCGGCCGCGCCGAACCCGGCCGCCGCCGTCAGCGGGTCCAGGGGAAGGGTGTCGCCGCCCGCGATCGGCCCGTAGAGGGCCGGGTCGTAGTGGCGCTGTCCCGATACGGGGTCGCCCCGGTAGCGGTCCGCCACGGCATCCGAGGCGTCGACGAGGGCGCCCGGGGTGGCGGAGACCAGTCCGTCGTACGTGGCCGGCACACCCGCAGCGGCGGCCACCTCCCGTGTGGTGCGGGCGGCGGACTCCGGCGTGGCGCAGGCGTTCACGGCGCTGTGCGCGATGGCGCGGCGGAACAAACCGCGGGCCCGGTCCATCGCCATCAGGCAGGCCACCGCCGTCGCTCCGGCGGACTGCCCGGCCACGGTGACGTTGCCGGCGGCGCCGCCGAACGCGGCGATGTTCTCCCGCACCCACTCCAGCGCGGCGATCTGGTCGAGCAGGCCCCGGTTGTCCGGGCAGGAATCCCCGTCGGCGCCGGGCGGGACATGGCCGAACCCCTCGAATCCGAGCCGGTAGTTGAGTGTGACGACGACGAGTCCCTCGCCGGCCAGGGCGGTGCCGTCGAAGTCGGGCTGCGCGGAGGAGCCGAGGACGAAGGCGCCGCCGTGGATCCACACCAGCACGGGGAGCCCGTCGCCGCCGGTGCCCGGGGTCCAGATGTTGAGGCTGAGGACGTCCTCGTCGCCGGGTGACCAGCTCGGCGCTCCGGGCAGTTGTGCCGACTGCGGGGCGACGGGCCCGAAGGCCGCACCGTCCCTGATGCCGTCCCAGGCGGCGGCAGGGCGCGGTGCCCGGAAGCGGTCGGCGCCGAACGGCGGGGCCGCGTAAGGGATTCCGCGCAGCACGACGACTCCGGGGTCGCGTGCGGTCCGCCGTCCGCGGACAGCTCCCGACCTCGTCCTGAACACCGTCATCCGCGCTCCCCCGTTGCGTCCTCCACCGTCGTTCGGACGGCTCGGTGTCAGCCTTTCACCGCGCGGCCGGTCCTGGCCAACACCCAGATCGCATCCGTTGACGCACTTCCTATGTGAATCGCCGGACCTTTACAGCAGCCCCTTCGCCCGGGCGATCTCGCGCACCGTGGCCATGTCGCTGAACGGCAGCAGTTCGTCACCGACGATCTGGTGGGGCTCGCTGCCCTTGCCGGCGATCAGCACGATGTCGTCCGGTCCCGCCTCGGACAGGGCGAAGTCGATGGCCTGGCGGCGGTCGGCGCATCGTTCGAAGGGGGTGCCGGTCGCCTCGATGCCGGGTGCGACCGCGTCCAGGATGGCCTCGGGGTCCTCGTGGCGCGGATTGTCCGAGGTGAGGACGCACAGGTCGGAGTGGATTCCGGCGATCGTCCCCATCTCGACCCGCTTGGTGGTGTCCCTGTCCCCTCCGCAGCCGAAGACGGTGATGACCCGGCCCCGTGCGAAGCCCCGGACGGTGCCGAGGACCTTGTCCAGGGAGTCCGGGGAGTGCGCGTAGTCCACGATCACCGAGGTGCCCTCCGCCGTCGTCAGCCGTTCGAACCGGCCCGGGATCTGCGGCATCCGTTCGAGCGCGGCGACCAGCCCGGCCAGGTCGTGGCCCAGGAGGTGGCAGGCCGCGACCGTGGCAAGGGCGTTGGCCACCGAGAACCTGCCCGGCGAGGGGATCGCCGCCGGGTACTTGCGGCCGTCGTGGTGCAGCGTGAAGCGGGTGCCCGAGGCGTCCACGGTCAGGTCGGTGGCCCGGTAGTCGGCCTCGGTATCGAGGGCGTACGTGGTCACCGCACCGGGCATCATCGCCGGGATGGAGGCGCCCACCGGGTCGTCGGCGTTGACCACGGCCCGCTCGCACAGCCCCTGGAAGAGCCGGAGCTTGGCGTCGCGGTAGTGCTCCATCGTGCCGTGGTCGTCCAGGTGGTCCTGGCTCAGATTGGTGAAGACCCCCACGTCGACGAAGGTGTGGTCCACCCGGTGCGTCAGCAGGCCCATCGACGTGGCCTCCAGCACGACGCTGCCCACGCCGCGGTCACGCATGCACCCCAGCAGGTACTGCAGGTCGGGCGATTCCGGCGTGGTAAGCACCGACTGCGGCATCGGGATCAGCTCGTCGCCGATCCGGCTGCCCGCCGTGCCGATCACCCCGGCCTTCGCACCCTCGGAGATCCGCAGCACGGACTCCACCATGTACGAGACCGAGGTCTTCCCGTTGGTGCCGGTGATGGCCACCACGTCCATCTGCCGTCCCGGCTCGCCGAAGTAGCGCGAGGCGACGACCGCGGCTGCCGTACGGGTGTCTGGTACACGCACGACGCAGACGTCCGCCTCCACCGTGGGCAGCACGCAGTTCTCGTCCACGACGACCGCTGCCGCGCCCCTCGCCACGGCGGGCGCCACCGCGTCGGGGCCGCCCTCCACATGCCCGGGGACCGCGATGAACAGCGATCCCGGCACGACCCGGTCCGCGTCGAAGGTGGTTCCTGCGGTGATGCGCGTCCTGTCAGGGTCGCCCTGGAGGATGTGGTGGGCCTCCCCGGCCAGCAGCTCGCTCAGCTTCAAGATGATCCCTTCGAAGGGCTCGGGCCGCGGGCGGCCGTCGCCGGAGCACAGCTACGGCATGCGCCGGGGCTGTGGTGGTGAAGTGGAGCGCGTGCGATGTGTGACGGGTCGCCTGTGTGAGGTGCTGCGCGCCGGGCGATACGCGCGGCAGGAGCAGCGGGACGGGGCCGTGCCCCGGTCAGGAACCGCTGAAGACCGCTAGCCGTGCCCGTGCAGGGCGGTGCGGCAGTTCGCGGGCGCGCCGAGGACGGCCTGGTGCAGGCACGTCCCGATGACACCGATACGACCCATGGGCCGAGTGTACGTCCGGTGGGGTGGTCCGGATTCCGCTTCAGGCGCGGGCTCCGCTTCGGGGGCGGTTCCGCTTCAGGGGCGTACGGCGGCTCCCCAGCGGGTGGACGCTCTGAGCAGGGAGACGGTGAACGGGTGCTCCGGAGCGGTCAGGATCTGTTCCCTGTCCCCCTGTTCCACCACCTCGCCACCGTCCAGCACCGCGATGCGCGTGGCCGGGGCTGCGGTGTCCAGGTCGTGGGTGATCAGCACGACGCAGAGCCCGTCCCGCTGCCTGATCAGTACGGCGAGCAGGTCCAGCAGGGAGCGCCGGGTGACCGGATCGAGCCCGGAGGTGATCTCGTCGCACACCAGGACCCGGGGGCGGGCCAGGAGGGCCCGGGCGAGGGCGGCACGCTGGAGTTCGCCGCCGGACAGCCGATCGGGCGTCCTGCGTACGAGATCGTCGCCCAGTCCGAGGTCCGCCAGGGTCTGCCGGGCCTCCGCCGTCGCCTCCTCGCGGCCCGCGCCGCGCAGCCGTACCGCTGTACGCGCCACCTGGTCCAGGACGGGCCGGTGTTCGTCGAAGGCGGCCCGGGCGTCCTGGAAGACGTACTGCACGGCCGCGAGCTGCTCGCGGCTCCGGTCGCGCAGGCTGCGGGGCAGGGCCGCACCGTCGAGCAGCACCTGCCCGTGGTGGTCGCGGTGGAGTCCGGCGAGGCAGCGGGCGAGGGTGGTCTTGCCGCTGCCCGAGCGTCCGACGACGGCGAGGCCCTCACCCGAACGGAGGATGAGCCCTGCGACCCGCAGGACGGGGACGCGGGTGCCGCCGGCCCGGTGATGGGCGACGAGCCGGTCGACGCGCAGCACCTCCGTCCCCGCACTGCCGTGCTCGGCGTACGGCAGGGTCCTGGGCCCGGCGAGGAGTTCCCGGGTCCAGGGGTGGGCGGGGGCGTCGAGCACCTGGTGTACGGGACCGTGCTCCACCACCCGGCCGCCGCGCATCACGAGCACGTCGTCGGCGAGTTCGCGCACGACGTCGAGGTCGTGGCTGAGCAGGAGCACGGCGATGCCCCGGCCGGCCACCGCCGCCAGCTGGTCGACGATGCGGCGCTTGGTCAGGGCGTCCTGCCCGGTGGTGGGCTCGTCCGCGACGACGACGCGGGCGCCGAGCAGCAGGGCCTGTGCGAGGACGACGCGCTGCTGCTGGCCGCCGGACAGCTGGTGCGGGTAGCGGCGCAGCAGTACGTCGGCGTCGGGGAGCTGGGCGTCGGCGAGGGCGTCGGTCACCCGCTGCCGCGCCGCCGCCCTGCGCCGGGCTCGGGGCAGGTCGCGCACCTGCTGCCGCGCCATGTCGGACAGCAGGGCGCCGATGCGGCGGGCCGGGTTGAGTACGGCCGCGGGGTGCTGGGGGACGTAGCCGATCCGGGTGTCGTGGACCGTCACCTCCCCGGTGACCCGGGCTCCGGCGGGGTACTCGCCGAGCAGGGCGAGACCGGTGGTCGTCTTGCCGCTGCCGGACGCGCCGACCAGTGCGGTGACGGTTCCCGGCCGGATGCGGAGGCTGACCCGGTCGACGAGCACCTGTCCGTCGACCTCGACGGTCAGCCCGGTGATGTCGGCGAGCACGGGGTCCTGAGTCATGGGCGTCGGCCCTTCCGGGGCGGAGTGGGAATGTGCGGAAAGGGTGCGCGGCGGCCCGGGGCACGGTTCTCCATGGCCGCGTCGACGAGCAGGTTGCTGCCCATGGTCAGCGCGACGATGAGCAGGGCGGGCACGACGACCGCCCAGGGCTGGATGAACAGCCCGGCCCTGTTGCGGTCCACCATCACGGCCCAGTCGGCGGCGTCCGGGGCGACCCCGATCCCGAGGAACGCGGCCGTGGCCACCAGGTAGAGCACTCCGGTCAGCCGGATCCCCGCGTCGGCGGCCAGGGTTCGCAGGATGGACCGTCCGACGTAGCCGACGGCCAGCCGCCACCAGCTCTCGCCCTGCATCCGCAGCGCTTCGAGGGCGGGCCGGGAGGCGGCCTCCGCGGCGGCCGCGCACACGATGCGGGCGGTGTCCGGGACGGAGACGAGGGCGACCATCAGGACGAGTCCGGCGGCGCCGGGCGGGAAGGCCGCCGCGACGAGGAGCAGCATGAGCAGCGAGGGCACGGCGAGCAGCACGTCCAGCGGACGCATCAGGGACTCCTCCAGCCACCTGCGGTGGGTGAGTGCGCTGATCAGCCCGACCGGCAGGGCGACGAGATAGGCGAGGGCCGTGGCGGCGAGCGCGACCAGGACCACGGGCCGGCCGCCGAGCAGCACCTGGTCCAGGACGTCGCGGCCGACGAAGTCCGTGCCGAGGAGGTGGCCACCGCCCGGGGTGAAGGAGGCGGCGCGGGCCGTGGGTTCGCCCACGAGGAAGGGCCCGAGCACGGCGAGGCCGAGCGGCACCCCGGCGACGGCCGCCCCCGGCGCGTATCTGCCCGGACGCCTCACGCCGCCACCCCCGACCTCGGTGCGAGACGGTGGGTGACGAGGTCGGCACCGAGGTTGAGGACGACGGTGGCGACGCCGAAGACGACGGCCAGCCCCTGCACCACGGGGATGTCACGGTCGGCCACCGCGTTCATGAGGACGGTGCCGAGTCCGGGGATCACGAAGAGTGCCTCCACGACGATGACGCCGCACAGCAGCCAGTCGATGGTGCGGGCGAGCTGCTGGGTGGCGGGAGCGAGGGCGTTGGGCAGGGCGTGCGCGTACCGGACGCGGGCGCCGGGGATTCCGTACCGCTCGGCGTGGGCGGTGTACGGGGCGGCGAGCGCGTCGATCATTCCGGCCCGCACCAGCCGCGCCAGTGAGCAGACCGGCCGGGCGAGGAGCACCAGGACGGGCAGGACGAGTGCGGCCGGGTGGGCGAGCAGGTTCGTGCCGTAGCCCACCGCGGTCGGCGGGAACCAGCCGAGCCGCAGGGCGAGGATGGTCACCAGCAGGACCCCGAGGGCGAATTCGGGGACCGCGTAGACGCCGAGGGTCGCCGAGCTGATCAGCCGGTCCGTGAACCGCCCTTCGCGGCGGGCGGCCAGGACCCCGAGGCCGACTCCGGTGGGGACCAGGAGCAGCACGGTGACGCCCGCGAGGAGCAGGGTGGGCCCGAAACCGTCCGCGAGGAAGCCGGACACGGGCCGCCCCGAGGTGAGGGAGGTCCCGAAGTCGCCGTGCAGCAGCCCCATGACCCACTCGCCCAGCCGGACGTGGGCGGGCCGGTCGAGTCCCATCGCCTCGCGGACGGCCGCGATGCGTTCCGGGTCGGGCTGGTCACCGGCGAAGGCCACGGCGGCGTCGCCCGGCAGTGCCTCGGTGAGCGCGAAGACCAGCAGTACGACGGCCACGGTCTGCGCCGCGCCGAGGAGGAGCCGTCGGGCGATCCAGGAACGCGGTCCGTTCACGCCAGCCAGACCTTGTCGAAGCGCGCCCAGTCGAGGGTGTTGGCCGGCGCTTCGCGCGCGACGCCCCGCACCGAGGGTGCGAGGCCCAGGATCCAGTCCCCGAAGCCCCAGACGAGGAAGCCGCCTTCGGCGTGCAGCCGGCGTTGCATCCGCCCGTAGAGCGCACCCCGTTCGGTCCTGTCCTTGGTGGACTGGGCCTGCTGGTAGAGGGTGTCGAAGCTCCTGTCCTGCCACTTGGTGGCGTTGGTGGTGGAGTCGGTGAGGAGCCGCTGGGAGATGTGCGACTCGATGGGCATGGCTCCGGACCGGTAGCAGCACAGGGTGCCGGAGTCGAGGATGTCCTTCCAGTAGGAGTCCTTGCTGCCCATCCGCACGTCCACGGTTACCCCGGCGCGTGCCGCCTGGTCGCGGAAGATGCCGGCGGCCTCGGTGAAGCCCGCGGCGACGGCGGAGGTGTCAAGGGTGACCTTCAGGCCTTCCGCGCCGGCCTGCTTGAGGAGGTGGCGGGCGCGGTCGATGTCCTGTTCGCGTTGCGGGAGTTCGTCGGCGTAGTACTCGTACCCCTTGCCGAACAGGTCGTTGCCGATCTCACCCGCGCCGGAGAGTGCGCCGTCCACGAGCTCCTTGCGTCCGGCGATGTGGAAGAAGGCCTCGCGGACCCGGGGGTCGTCGAAGGGCGGCCGGTCCGTCTTCATGGCGAAGGCCTGCATGGCGCTGTTCCGGAGCCGGACGATCCCGATGCTTCCGGACTTCTCGTGGGCGCGGCCGGTGGCGGGGTTGAGCTCGTGCGCGTACTCGACCTGGCCGCCGAGAAGGGCGTTGATGCGGGCCGACTCCTCGTTGGCGACGACGAATTCGAGCTCGTCGAGGTGGGGGGCGCCGTCCCAGTGGTCCTCGAAGCGCCGCAGGACGGTGGTGCGCCCGGGGGCGAAGGAGACGAAGCGGAAGGGGCCCGAGCCGACGGGCTTCGCGAAGTCGTCGGCACCGTCCGGGACGATGTACGTACCGAACGCGGCGAGTACGTTGGGGAGTTCGGCCGTCGGCCGCTTGAGCACGAACTCCAGGGTGCGCGCCCCGGTGGCCCGGCTGGCCGTCAGGTCGATGGGCTCCAGGGACGCGCGGGCGCGGTACGCCTGCTCCGGGTCGGCGATGCGGCGGTAGCTGTACAGGACGTCGGCGGCGGTGACGGGCTTCCCGTCGTGGAAGTCGGCCTGCCGCAGGGTGACCGTCCAGCGGTCGAGCGCGGCGTTCGGCTCCCACTTCTCGGCCAGCCGAGGCTCCGCGGACAGGTCGGCGCCGTAGTCGGCGAGCTTGTCGAAGAGGGCCTTGCTCCGGGCGGCGTCGGCGAACAGGTTGCCCAGGTGCGGGTCGAGGGTCTCGCTCGCGCCCCCTCCGGCGAACGCGGCACGCAGGCGTCCGCCGCGGCGCGGGGTACCGCCGTCCTTGCCGGCGTCGTTCGCGGCCGGGCCCGTGCCGGAGCATCCGGCGAGTGCGAGCGCGCCGAGGCCGGCGGCGCCGCCCGCCGCAGCGAGGAAACCGCGTCTGCGCAGGCCGGGGAAACGCGTCGAGGGGTCAGTCGGGTCGTACACAGTTGTTCTCCTGTTGATGAGTGGACCGGGCCACGAGATGGAGCCGGTCGCCGTCGGCCGCACCGCCGGGCGCGGAGCCGGGTTGCCACGTGGGTTCGGTGCGCGGCCCCGGTCCGTCGTACAGACCGAGGACGTCGAAGCCGTGGGAGCTGAGGAAGTGGCGCAGTTCCTGGGGGAACAGCAGTCGCCAGGCGGACCGCTCCTCGACGGGCGGGGTGCCGTCGTCCGCCTCCCAGCTGCGGGTGCGCCGCAGGAGTTGGGCGCCGCGGTCCAGGTGGAGGGCGGTGGCGGAGCGGTACGTGGTGCCGTGCCAGGTGAACGCGGAGACGGCGGGGGTGGCGGGAGGCTCGTCCCGGCCGAGGAAGTACGCGCCGTTGCGCATCTCCGCGACCAGCAGACCGCCGGGCACCAGGGCGCGGCGGCAGGACGTCAGGAAGCCGTCGAGCTGCTCGTTCGTGTGGCAGTACAACAGCGAACTGTCGAGGCACACCACGGCGTCGAAGGCCCCCTGTCCGAAATCGAACCCGCTGAGATCGGCCGTGGCGTAGACCGGTCCGGGGTGGTGGACGCGGGCGTGGGCGAGCATCGTGCGGGAGAGGTCTGCGCCGGTGACACGGCGTCCGGCTCGGTGGAGGTGGGCGGCGTCGCGGCCGGTGCCGCAGCCGAGGTCCAGGACGGCGGGTCCGGCCCCGTACCGCTGGAGGCAGTCCTCGGCCCAGCGTGCGGCGAGGCGTGCGGGGTCGGGAAAGCGGGCCTCGTACAGCTCCGGGCGGTCGGTGAGCAGGTTCCCCCGCCGGCCCTTCACGCCGTCACCGGTACGGGTGCGCGGTGAGTCGCGGGCAGGGTGCCGACGCGGTGCAGCCAGGCCACACCGCACGCGGAGGCGAGCCCGAGGAACAGGCAGCAGGCCCAGGGCAGGAGCACGACGGCGCTGCCCGCCCCGCCGCGCTGCGCCGCGTCCATGGCCCAGCCGACGGCCGTGTTGCCGACGGCGGCCACGATGCCGGACACCGCGTAGAAGATCCCGAAGTAGGTGCCCGTCAGCTCGGACCGGCCGAAGCCGGGGATCAGCTCCATGACGAACGGCTGCGCGGTCATGATCCCCAGATGGAGCAGGAGGGCTCCGGCCAGTACGGGCAGGGCGCGCAAAACAGCGTCCACGGGCCCGTCCGGGGGTGCGTCGGTCCCGGCGACCAGCATGGGCGGTACGAAGGCCAGCGCCATCAGGGCCAGTCCCCCCGCGATCCAGCGGGCCCGGCTGCCGCGCCGCTTCAGGGCGCGGGTGAGGCGCAGTTGCAGGGTGAGGCCGGCGAGCGTGCCGATGACGAAGACGAGTCCGGCCGCGCCGTCCCAGCCGGTGGCCTGCCGGGCTCCGTCGGGCAGCAGCAGGTAGAGCTGGTTCTCCAGGGTGAACATGCCGACCATGACCAGCGCGAAGGCGACGAAGGCACGGTTGCCGACGACTTCCCGCCAGTCCGCGACGACCGTTCCCCTGGCCGGTGGGACGTCGCGGGCGGGGAGAACCAGGGCCTGGGCGACGGTGAGGACGGCGAAGATCCCGGCTGCGGTGAGCGCGGAGGCACGGAAGTCGACGAGGAGCAGGGCGCTGCCCAGGAGTGGGCCGATGAGGGCGCCGGTGGTCGCGAAGACGTTGAAGAGCGCGAACGCCTCGGCCCTGTGCTCCTCCCCCGCCTCCTGGGTGAGGTAGGTGCGGACGGCGGGGTTGAACAGGGCTCCGGCCACTCCGCTGAGCACGGAGGCGGCGAGCAGGACCGGCAGTCCGTCGCCGAGTGCGAACAGGGCGAATCCGACGGTGCGTATCGCGCAGCCGGCGATGATGACGCCGCGGGCCCCGAGCCGGTCGGCGGCCGAGCCGCCTATGAGGAAGAGGCCCTGCTGGCTCAGGTTGCGTACGCCGAGCACGATGCCCACGACGGCGGCCGACATGCCCAGGTTGTCGCCGAGGTGGGTGGCGAGGTAGGGGATGAGCAGGTAGAAACCGGTGTTGACGCCGAGTTGGTTGACCAGCAGGAGGCGGATGGCGAGCGGGAGACCGCGGATCTCGTGCCAGGTCCTCATGACGCCACGTCCCAGGGCCGGGTGGTCTCGGCGGTACGGAGCCCGCGGGCCTCGGCGGTAAGGAGCCCGTCGGTAGGGGCCTCGGCTCGCGGTCGTACGCCCAGTCCGGGTTGCGTGGACACGCCCACGAAGCCGTCGTCGCCGCCGATGCCGGTCCAGGGGTCGTGGGCGAGCAGAAGGTGTCCGTCGAGGTCGGTCCAGCGGGCGCGGTCGGCGATGTGGACGGCCGGTGCGATGCCGAGGGTGCTGGCGGTCAGACAGCCGAGCATCAGATCGGTCCCGCTGCCCTCGATCAGGGCGGCGATCCGCAGGGCGGCGTGGACGCCGCCGCACTTGGCGAGCTTGACGTTGATCCCGTGGACGCGTCCGGCCAGCCGGCGCGCGTCCTCGTAGGTGACGGCGTCCTCGTCCGCGATGACGGGCAGGGGCGAGCGGGCCGCCAGGCGTGCCAGGGCCTCCGGGTCACCGGGGGCGAGGGGCTGTTCCACGGCCTCGACGCCCAGTTCCGCGAACCGGGGCAGCAGTACGCGCGCCTGCCCGGCGGACCAGGCCCCGTTGGGATCGAGGAGGAGCCGGGCGCCCGGTGCGGCTGCCCGGACGGCGCGTACCCGGTCCAGGTCCGCCTCCTCGTCCCGGTCGCCCGCCTTGATCTTGATGACGGAGAACCCGGCGTCGGCCAGCCGGCGGGCGTGGGCCGCCGCCCGGCCCGGGGAGGTCAGGGAGATGGTGCGGGCGGTGGCGACCCGTGGTGCCTCGGGGGATCCGAGGAAGCGGTGGACGGCGGTGGCGGTGCGCTTGCCGACCAGGTCGAGGAGCGCCGCCTCGACGGCGGCCGTGACCGCGGCGGGGGTGTCCGGGCCCGTGAGCTCGCCGACGCGCAGGGCGTGCAGTGCGGTCTCCGGGCCGGGGAACCGGGTGAGCCGTTCGGCGGCCTCCGCGACGAGCCGTTGCAGGGTCGGGGTGTCGAGGCCGTAGAAGACACTGGTGACGGCCTCTCCGTGCCCGCCCGTCCCTTCGTGCGTGACGGTCAGCCGCACGGCGTCACGGGCGGTCATGGTCGAGCGTGAGATGCGCAGCGGCTCTGCGAGGACGAGCCGCACGGTGTGCTGGGTGAGGTTCACGGCTGCCTTCCCGGACGTTCCGCGAGCGGGTCGGTGACGGTGGTGCACCTGGCCCAGCCGCCGGCCTGGGCGGCGCGCGGGTGTGCGAGGTCGACGGGGCGGGTCGCCGCGAGGTCCGGGTCCAGTCCGTGGGCGGTGGCGAAGTCGTCGTCGTAGACCGTGCCGAGATAGCGGTGCGGTCCGTCGGGGAAGACCGTGGCGACGGCGGCTCCCGGATGGGTGCGGGCGGCCCACGCGGCGACGCGTGCGACGGCGCCGGTGCTCCAGCCGCCGCTGACGAAGTTGCCCCGGGCGAGGCGCCGGCAGGCGTCGGCGGCCTCGGCCGGACCGATCCAGTGCACCTCGTCGAAGGCCTCGTAGGCGACGTTGCGCGGGTGGATGCTGCTGCCGAGTCCGCGCATCAGCCGGGGTGCGGCGGGCTGCCCGAAGATGGTGGAGCCGGTGGAGTCGACGGCGATCAGGCGCAGCGCGGGCCAGTGTCTGCGCAGCGGTCCGGCGATCCCGGCGCTGTGTCCGCCGGTTCCGACGCTGCACACGAGGATGTCCAGGTGGTCCAGCTGGGTGGCCAGTTCGGCGGCGAGCGAGGCGTATCCGGCGGTGTTGTCGGGGTTGTTGTACTGGTCGGGCCAGTACGCGCCGGGAAGCCGGCCGAGCAGGTCGCGGAGCCGTTCCAGGCGGGCGCCCTGCCAGCCGCCCCGGTGGGCGGGCCGGTCGACGATCTCCAGTCTGGCCCCGTACGTGCGCAGCAACTGGCGCATGGAGGGCTCCAGTTCGCTGTCGCCGACCAGGACGACGGGGTGGCCGAGAGCCTGTCCGGCGAAGGCGAGCCCTATGCCGAGGGTGCCGGAGGTGGACTCCACCACCGGTGCCCCGGGGAGCAGTTCGCCGCGTTCCTCGGCGCCCAGGAGCATGGACACCGCGGCCCGTGCCTTCATGCCTCCGACCGCCTGTCCTTCGAGCTTGGCCCAGAAGCCGGGGTGGGGGCCGGGCAGTCCGGTCGTGATCCTGGCCAGCGGTGTGCGGCCGAGGAGGGCGAGGAGTTCGCGGTTGGGAGCGAGGGTGTGGAGCGATGCCGTGGTCACGAGGTGCCTCCGTCGTCCGCGCGGTAGCGGTGGATGGTGCCGGGTCCGCCGTCGAGCCAGAAGAAGGGGTAGGGCTCCGCGCACACGGCGCTCACCCCCAAGCCGAGGAAGCGGGGCAGCACGGCGCTGCCGGTCTGGGCGAACATGACCAGCGGTTTGCCGTGTTCCAGGGCGTGCCGCCGCAGCGGGTCGAAGGTCCCGTTGCCGAGCGTCATGCCGGAGGCCAGTACCGCGTCGCAGCGCCCGGTCTCCGCCAGGGCGTCCGTGGCGACGGCCTCGCCCCACTCGGTGGTGCCGCCCTTCAGGTCGCACGGAAGGCCGGTGAGCCCGCGCGAACGCAGTTCGGCCAGAAGGGAGTTGACGACTCCGACGACGAGTACGGTGCCGCCGGGCGCGACGGTGTCCAGGAGCTCGACGACGGCCGTCGCCCGTGCCCGGGACCGCTCCAGCGAGGTGCCCGCGGGTACGGCCACCGGCTCCGCCCCGTGGGCCGGGGTGTGCGGCGTGACGTCCATCAGGTAGGCGTCCAGCGCCGCGACCCGCACGGCCGTGATCGGATGGGCGAGGAGCTGGGCCACGTCCGCCCCGGCGCAGTCCTCGACCGTACCGGCGGGCAGTGCGCCGGGTTCGACGGAACAGGAGCCGACGGCCCGGTCGAGGCGAAGGCTGAGGACCTCGTTGCGGTATCCGCCGCTCCGCCCGTCGTGCCGTACGGCCTGGGACGTGGTGAAGGCGACGGCGATGCGGCGGGTACGCGGATCGGGGCCCAGCTCCCCCGCCAGGGCCCGGCCCACGAGCCCGTCGAGGGTGAGGGTGTCCGTGTACGGGGCGGCGGTCACGACAGCACCAGCCGGGTGCGCACGGCGGCGAGCAGCGACTCGACGCGGTCCCGGGCGCCGAGCCCGGTGGCGTCGCCCGCCATGACGTGCCCCAGGTAGGCGTTGTTGCTGTCGGCCGCCTCGACCTTGCGTCCGGGTTCGGCCAGCTGGACCTCAATCACTCCGCCGGCGTCCCGCATCCCGGCGGCGCCCTCGACGGACACGAGGGTGCCCGCGGTGTCGGGGACGAGGAATCCGATGGCGGCGCTGCGCAGCCCGGTGTCGCGCCGCCGGAGGTCGGGGGCGCGTCCGAGGGCCACGTCGACGCAGGCGGCGGCGAGGTCGATCCCGGTGACGTGGCGGACCAGTTCGGTGATGCGGTTGCCCGCGGGGCGCGGGTTGACCTCCACGACGCGGGGGCCGTCGGCGGTCAGCTTGATCTCGGTGTGCGCCACGACGTCGTCGAGCCCGAGGGCGGCCCCCGCGCGCACGGCGGTCGCGGTGGCGGCAGCGAGGTCGTCCGGGGTGAGGGCGGCCGGGAACATGTGGCCGGTCTCGACGAAGGCGGGTGCCCCTCCGACACTCTTGTCGGTCACCCCGACGACATGGGTGGTGCCGGCGTACGACACGGTCTCGACGCTCACCTCGGGCCCCTGGAGGAACTCCTCCAGCAGGATGTGCGGGGTACGCCGCTGGCCACGGGCGTTCACGGGGAAGGCCGCCAGGGCCTCGCAGGCGGCGGCAAGTGCGGCCCGGTCGTCCACGCGTCGCACGAGCATGCCCGCGCAGAGGTCGACGGGCTTGACCACGAGCGGGTAGCCGATGTCCCGGGCGGCCTCGGCGGCGGCGGCCGCGTCCGTACAGACCGCGAAGCGGGGCCCGGGAAGCCCTGCGGCGTCCAGGATGCGGCGGGTCGCGTCCTTGCGGCAGGCGTTCTCCATCGCTTCGGCCGCGGGGCCCGGCAGGCCGAGCCGGGCGGCGATCCGGGCGGCCGTCGGCAGGTAGTAGTCGCAGGAGGTGATCACTCCGTCGAAGCGGAGGGCCGCGTGCAGCCGCTCGGCCTGCGGAAGGAGCGTGCCGATGTCGTTGGTCGGCGCCGTGACGACGTTACGGGCGGTGAGCAGCGGATGGTCCGTCCCCTCGGGGGCTGAGCGCAGGTAGTGCTGCAGGTCGCGGGTGAGGAAGGTGAAGTGATGGCCTCCCTCCCCCAGCGCCCGGGGCAGCAGCCTGCTCATCGATCCGACCCAGCTCTCGACCACCAACAGGTGAGCCACAGCTCCCCCTTCTCACAGTGCCGTTGGGAACGCGGGCAGGCAGAGGTCACCCCTGCGAGGGGGACTGTCCGGCCCGACCGCACACACGCTATCGATAATCATTTTCATTGTCATCTAAAACCCCGTCATGACCGTCCGGAACCCGTCTTCCGTTGCGCCCCCGGCAGGACCGGAGTGGAATTGCGTACAGGGACCCGGAAAGGGCGCGACCAACCCCGGCACCCCGCGACGCGGCGGCAGCCCCATCCACCCCGGACCGAAAGGGACACGCCATGACCGACACCGACCGCGGGGACGACGTCTACCAGCCCCAGGAACCGGAGGCCTCGGACCCCGCCGACCTGCTCGACGTGGAGGACACCCTGGACACCACCGGGATCACCGATGTCCTCGACGAGGGCTACTCCCCGCCCGACCGCCCGTGGGCGGTCGACGACGAGGGCACCACCGCGTCGGAACAGCACACCGGCGAGTCCCTGGACAGCCGCCTGACCAGGGAGGTTCCCGAGCGCACCGCAGTCGCCGACGGCCCGGGGGACCTGGCCGACGGGGATGGCGAGCTCTACGACACGGAGGTGGGCACCGACCGCGCCGGGCGGCTCACACAGGGTGGCGACGGCCATGTGCCGGCCACGATGACCGCCCAGGACGTCGGGATCGACGGTGCGGCGGCGTCCGCCGAGGAGGCGGCGATGCATGTGATCCCCGAGGAGGAGGACGTCTTCGGCGAAGAACCCCTGCGCTGAACGCACCACCGGCGGCGCACGTATCCCTGACCGGCCACGCGTCCCCGGCCACCTTCCGTCACCCCGAACCCTCACCCCCGAACAGATTGCGGGAGCACACAGATGAGCGGCACTGCGCAGATCGGCGTCACAGGACTCGCGGTGATGGGCCGCAACCTCGCCCGGAACTTCGCCCGCAACGGCTTCACCGTCGCGGTGCACAACCGCACCACCGCAAAGACCGACGCCCTGGTCAAGGAGTTCGGCGACGAGGGCACCTTCGTCGCCGCACACACCCCGCAGGAGTTCGTCGCCGCCCTGGAACGCCCCCGCCGCCTGATCGTCATGGTGAAGGCCGGCGAGCCGACCGACGCCGTGATCAAGGAGTTCGCCCCGCTCCTGGAGGAGGGTGACGTCATCATCGACGGCGGCAACGCCCACTTCGAGGACACCCGCCGCCGCGAGAAGGAGCTGCGCGGGCGCGGGATCCACTTCGTCGGCGTGGGCATCTCGGGCGGCGAGGAGGGCGCGCTGAACGGGCCGAGCATCATGCCGGGCGGCTCCGAGGAGTCGTACGCCTCACTGGGCCCGATGCTGGAGAAGATCGCCGCGAAGGCTGAGGACGGCACGCCCTGCACCACCCACATCGGGCCGGACGCGGCCGGCCACTTCGTGAAGATGGTGCACAACGGCATCGAGTACGCCGACATGCAGCTCATCGCGGAGGCGTACGACCTGCTGCGGTCGGTCGCGGGCTACTCCCCCGCGCGGATCGCCGAGACCTTCCGCGGCTGGAACACCGGCCGGCTCGACTCGTATCTGATCGAGATCACCGCCGAGGTGCTCGCCCACCAGGACGCGGCCACGGGCAGGCCCTTCGTCGACATCGTGCAGGACCGGGCCGAGCAGAAGGGCACCGGCCGCTGGACGGTACAGATCGCGCTGGACCTGGGCGTACCGGTGTCCGGGATCGCCGAGGCCGTCTTCGCCCGCTCCCTGTCCGGGCACGCGGACCTGCGGGAGGCCGCCCGCGACCTGCCGGGGCCGACGGCGAAGCCGCTGGCCGAGGCCGAGGCCGCGGCCTTCGCCGACCGGGTGGAGCAGGCGCTGTACGCGTCCAAGATCGTGTCGTACACCCAGGGTTTCCACCAGATCCGGGCCGGCAGCGAAGCGTACGGCTGGGGCATCGGCCTCGGGGCGGTGGCGGCGATCTGGCGGGCCGGTTGCATCATCCGCGCGGCGTTCCTGGACCGGATCAGGGCGGCGTACGACAGCCGGCCCGGCCTGCCGGGCCTCCTCTCCGACCAGCAGTTCGCCCAGGAGATCGGCGCGGCGCAGGACGACTGGCGCAGCGTGATCGCCGAGGCCGTACGGCAGGGGGTGCCGACGCCCGGCTTCGCCGCCTCGCTCTCGTACTACGACGGTCTGCGTGCCGACCGGCTGCCGGCGGCGCTCACCCAGGGCCAGCGGGACTTCTTCGGCGCGCACACCTACCGGCGTACCGACCGCGAGGGCTCGTTCCACACGCTCTGGGGCGGCGACAGGTCGGAGACCACCGCCGGCTGACGGCGGGGCGGGGCTCCGTGCCCGGGACGGTCCTCCCCGGGGTGCGGCCGGGCACAGAGCCGTCGGGACGCCCGGGACGGACCTCCCGGGGTGCGGCCGTGGCCGCTTCGTGGATTAGTGGCAGGGAGTCCTGTCCACCACACAGGGAGTGCGCGCATGCCCGACGCCGTCCCGGACCCCGTCGCGGTCCAGCCCGTCGTGACCCCGCTGACCAGCGCCGCGCTGGTCCTGGTCGCCACGATCGAACCGGGCGGCGAATCAGCCGTGCGTGCGGTGCTGCCCGATCTCGCCGCGTTCGCCCGTTCGATCGGATTCCGGGTGCCGAGCGCCGGGCTGGCGTGTGTGACGGGCTTCGGTTCGCAGGCATGGGACCGGCTGTTCGCCGGCCCCCGTCCGGCGGATCTCCACCCGTTCCAGGAGTTGCGAGGTCCGCGGCACCATGCTCCCGCCACCCCGGGTGACCTGCTGTTCCACGTCCGGGCCGAACAGATGGACGTCTGCTACGAGTGGGCGTCCCAGCTGCTCGGCCGCCTCGGGGGTGCGGTGAAGGTCGTGGACGAGGTCCAGGGCTTCCGCTACTTCGACCACCGGGACCTCCTCGGCTTCGTCGACGGGACGGAGAACCCGCTGGGCGACGACGCCCGGTCCGCCGCCCTGGTCGGGCAGGAGGATCCCGCGTTCGCCGGCGGCAGCTACGTCGTCGTGCAGAAGTACCTGCACGACCTGGGCGGCTGGAACCGGCTCACCACCGAGGAGCAGGAACGTGTCATCGGCCGCACCAAGTTCACCGACATCGAGCTCGCCGACGACGTCAAGCCCGCCGATTCCCATGTCGCCCTCAACACGATCACCGACCCCGACGGGACCGAACACGACATCCTGCGCGCCAACATGCCCTTCGGCAGCTTCGAACAGGGCGAGTTCGGGACCTACTTCATCGGGTACGCGGCCGATCCCGGGGTGACCGAGCAGATGCTCCGCAACATGTTCCTCGGCAGCCCTCCCGGAACCCACGACCGCATTCTCGACTTCTCCACGGCGGTCACCGGCACGCTCTTCCACGCCCCCAGCGCCGAATTCCTCGACGCTCCTCCGCCGCCGCCCTCCCCCGCCGGAACCGCCGCGGTCCCGGAGCCCCAGGCCCGCGCCGCCGTGGTGCGCGACGGTTCGCTGCGTATCGGCAGCCTGCAAGAAAGCGCCCAGTGATGAACAACCTCCATCGTGAACTCGCCCCCGTCACCGACGCCGCCTGGGACCAGATCGAGGAGGAGGCCACCCGTACGTTCAGCCGTCATGTGGCCTGCCGCCGGGTCGTGGACGTGAGCGACCCGCAGGGACCGGGGCTGGCGGCGATCGGCGACGGGCACCTGCGCGACATCGACCCGCCCGCCCCCGATGTGATCGCCCGCGCCCGCACGGCCTCGCCCGTCATCGAGTGGCGGGTGCCGTTCACGGTGACCCGGGCGGCCGTCGACGACGTCGAACGCGGCTCCGAGGACAGCGACTGGCAGCCCGTCAAGGACGCGGCCCGCACCTGCGCGTTCGCCGAGGACATGGCTCTCATCGACGGGTACGCGGCGGCCGGTATCACCGGCCTGCGGAACGGCTCCTCGCACGAGCCGCTGCCGCTGCCGGCCGACGCGCGGGACTACCCGGCCGCGGTGAGCCAGGCCCTGACCCGGCTGCGGCTGTCCGGTGTCGACGGTCCGTACCGGCTGCTGCTGGGCGCTGACGCGTTCACCGAGGCCACGGAGACCTCCGACCACGGCTACCCGGTCGCCACCCATCTCGTCAGGCTCCTGGACGAACCGATCCTGTGGGCGCCGGCCGTCACCGGCGGGGTGCTGCTGTCCACCCGTGGCGGCGACTTCGAACTGTGCCTGGGGCAGGACCTGTCCATCGGCTACCTGGACCACGACGCGACGAGCATCCGCCTCTACTTCCATCAGGCCTTCACCTTCCGGATGCTGACGCCCGAGGCCGTGGTCCCGATCATCGCCTGAACCGATACGCCGGACCGCCGCGGCCCCTCTCACCGACACTGGCCGTATGACTTCGACACCATCCGCGCGTGATCTGGACTCCCCGTCCGCCCCGTCCTCCGCCGTCGCCGACACGGTCCGCAGAGCCGTCGCCGAAGGGCTGCTGGGTGAGGAGCAGCCCGTCGCCGGTTTCCTGGACGCCGACGGGGTGCGCGGCTCCGTCACCGCGCTGCGTGAGGCCTTCGCGGCCGTTCCGGACGTACGGGTCCTGCACACCTTCGCCGCGAAGGCCGCCTCGCTCGTCCCGGTGCTGCGGCTGCTCGCCGGCTGCGGGATGGGCTGCGAGGTGGCGAGTCCGGGCGAGCTGCGGCTCGCCGTCGAGGCCGGTTTCGCCCCGGAGAGGATCGTCCTGGACTCCCCCGCGAAGACCCGTGACGAACTCGGGACGGCCTTCGCACTCGGCGTGGCCGTGAACGCCGACAACCTCGGTGAACTCCGTCGCATCGACGAGCTGCGCCCGCACGGATCGGCGTCCGTCGTCGGCCTGCGGGTCAATCCGCAGGTGGGCGGTGGCTCCATCGGGGCTATGAGCACGGCGACGGCCGGCTCGAAGTTCGGTGTCGCCCTGCGCGATCCGGGGGCCCGCGAACGGATCGTACAGGCGTTCGCCGAGCGGCCCTGGCTGACCCGGCTGCATGCCCATGTCGGCTCGCAGGGCTGCCCGCTGGAGCTCATCGCGGAGGGCATCGCCGAGACGTACCGGCTGGCCGAGGAGATCAACGGGGCGGTGGGCGGCCGGCAGATCACCAGCCTCGACATCGGTGGCGGGCTGCCGGTCAACTTCGCCGACGACGAGGTCCGCCCCTCGTTCGGCGACTACGTGGCCACGCTCAGGGCGTCGGTTCCCGGGCTGTTCGACGGACGCTACGACCTGGTCACCGAATTCGGCCGGTCCCTGCTCGCGAAGAACGGCTTCATCGGGGCGCGCGTGGAGTACACCAAGGACGCGGGCGGGCGCCGCATCGTGCTCACCCACGCCGGCGCGCAGATCGCCACCCGGACGGTCTTCATGCCCGAGGCCTGGCCGCTGCGGGTCGGCGCGTTCGACGCGGAGGGGCGGCCACGGGGCGGGCCGCCGATGGTCCAGGACATCGCGGGGCCCTGCTGCTTCGCCGGGGACGTCGTGGCGCACGGCCGGGAACTGCCCGAGCTGCGGGAGGGCGACTACGTGGTCCTGTACGACACCGGCGCGTACTACTTCTCGACCCACTGGGCCTACAACAGCCTGCCCCGACCGGCCGTGTACGGCTTCGCCGCAGCCCCCGGCGGGAGCGGCGGGAGCGGCGTGCGCTTCGTCCCGGTGCGCGATGCGCAGTCGCTCGACTCGCTCGCGGAGGAGAGCGGGCTCGGTCACGCGGACGCGCTGACGGGTCTGGGCGGCGGCCCCAATTAGTAGCCATGGATATAATATCCATGTACCTTACTTTCCATGGACAGCCCACCCCTGAACGGCACCCCCGAAGGACCGACGCCCGGCTTTCTCGTCTGGCGCCTCTCCATGAAGTGGCGCGTCGCCGTGGACAGGGCGCTCGCACCGCTGGGCCTGACCCATGCGCAGTACTCGCTGGTGGGATCGCTCCTCGGCATGCGCGAGGCCGGTGTGCGCCCCAGTCAGCGGCGGCTCGCGGACCACACAGGTCTCGAAGCCCTGTACGTATCGAAGCTGGCCCGCTCCCTGGAGTCGGCCGGCCTCGTCGAGCGCACGCCCGATCCGGCCGACACCCGCGCGGTCCAGCTGGCTCTCACCGACGAGGGGCAGGCGGTCGCCGTGCGCGCGGTCGCGGTCGTACGGGAGCTCATGGACCGGCTGCTGGCCCCGCTGGGCGGGGCCGGGGGTGCGGGGACCGAGGCGTTCGTCCGGGAGCTGACCGTACTGCTGAACGAGCCGTCACACTCCGAGGAGCAGCCATGACCACCACGACCGTCAACGGCCAGATCATCGGCCAGGCGCACTACGCCACGCGAGCCGTCCTGGAAAGCCTGCTGGCCAGGTCCGGGACCACGTTCCACCAGGCCGTGGCGCTCAACGCGACCGCCGACGGCGACGGGGCGACGAAGCGGGCGCTCACGGACCGGATGACCTCCACGCTCAAGATCGACGCGGAGACCGCCGAGGCGGCGGTCGACTCGCTGATCGCCGACGGCCTGCTGGCGGACACCGGGTCCCGCCTGGAGCTCACGGCTTCCGGCCGCGCCCGCCAGGACGGGATCCGGACCGGAACGGCCCGGATCGCCGCCGGACTCTACGCGGACCTGCCTGCCGAGGACCTGGCCGCGGCCGGTCGCGTCCTGACCGTACTCACGGAGCGGGCGAACGCGGTCCTGGCCGCGGGATAGCGCGGGACCTGCGGCTCAGCCCGCCGGCTGGGGAGAGGGTTCCGGCTCGGGCACGGGCTCCGGGTTCGGGCTCGGCGGCTGCGGAATCGGGTCCGGCGCCGGGCCGGGAGGCACGGGCCCCGGCGGCACGGGCGGCGGGGAGGGCACCGGCGTCGGCGGGCCGGGCACGGGCGGGGGCGTCGGCGCGGGCGGTACGGGGTCGGGGTACGGATGGGTCATCTCGGGCCTCCAACAGCGGCGAAACGTGTGCGTGGATCTCTTCTCCACCGTCTCCCCGTGCGGCTGCCCGCGCCTGCCGAGTCCACACGTCCGGCCGTGCCACCCGGCGGCCCCCGCCAGGCTTCAGGGGCCTCCGTCAGCCGTCAGAGCAGCTCGGGATGCGACTCGAGCTGCCGAAGCGCTTCCTGTACGAGCTCGTCGGGAGCGACGGGAGCCTGCTCGGGGTGACGCTGGGCCCACTTCACGACGTACGGGCAGAGCGGGACGACCGGAACGCCCTCGCGTGCCGCCATGCCGTAGAACTCCGTGGCCAGGGCACCCGCGATGCCCTTACCCTCGTGCGCCGGTTCGACGACGGTGTGCACGGGGACGAGGGCACCGGGATCGGGAGTCATCACGAAGTACGCGATGACTCCGGCGGCCGCACCACCCTCGTACGCAAAGAGCTTGCCGCGCTCCCGGTCGTCACGGATCTCGACGGCGAGGTTCTCTGCTGCCATGACGGGTGCTCCCTTGCTGGGTGGACGCGACCTACGGGGTGGGATCAGCTGTGCGCGGCAACCGCGTGCGGGCTCCGCTCGGTGCGGGTGCCCGGCACAGGCGCCGACGCGTCGGCCCCCAGGGCCACGATGCGGTTCCCGGCGTCGACGTGCACGACGCTCGGCACGAGCGCACGGGCCTCGGCGTCGTCGACCTGGGCGTAACTGATCAGAATGACCAGGTCACCGGGGTGCACGAGGTGGGCGGCCGCACCGTTGATCCCTATGACGCCGGAACCGCGCTCACCCTCGATGACGTACGTCTCAAGCCGGGCACCGTTGTCGATGTCGACGATATGGACGAGCTCACCGGGCAGCAGGTCGGCCGCGTCCATCAGATCCGCGTCGACCGTCACGGAACCGACATAGTGGAGGTCGGCCTGGGTCACGGTCGCCCGGTGAATCTTGGACTTGAACATGGTGCGCAGCATCGAGGCACTCCCGAATCTAGGCTCCCTGCCTGCGTTTTTGCAGGTCAAGTGCTGTTTCCCTACCTTACAACGAGTCGCAGGTCCGGTCAGCTTTCCCCAGGTTTTCGAGGACTCACGCTGAACACTTGCTGACTTTCCTGACGCATCATCAGGCAGCACCGGGGAGCTCCACTCACTCTCCCTGGCTCCACCGCGACGACCCCACAAGCGTACGCACCACGCCCTCAAGACCCCTCGTGATCACCGTCACCCTCACAGAGGGACGACACCCGATCCGCGCGTGCACGAGGACTCGTCGCCGCAGGGCCCTTCATTCGTGTCGGTCTGACCGGGACGTCGACGTGGACAAGGCACATCAGCCCGGGCGGCAGATACATGATGGAGCGTCAGGTACGGCCTCAACCGGCGCGGCGTACCCCGGCACACGTTCAGCAATCGAACAGCGCCCTCACCGAAAGTGACGGCTCCCCGTGATCACTGCCAGGCCCCGCTGAACAACGCCACAGCCACATACGGCATACACGAAGTGAGTCACAGCACGCGAGGCCTTGCACCCTGAAGCCGGTCGCCTGCTCGACCTCCGGCGACCTGCTGCCCATCCGCAACAAGCAGCACCTGGTCCTCCGCGTGCCCGCCCCCGACGACCTCACCGGCCTCGCGTCCGCCGTCGAGGAGGCACTGCGACGTACGCCCGGCAACGCACCGCCCTGAAGAAGCAGTGGGCGCCCGTCAACCGGCACTGGACCCAGACGTCTGCGCCGGTCACCGCCTCTGGCCACCCGCACCCGGCGTGACCGCCCCACGACGGCGGCCACCGCGTCGGCTGACTGCCCACCCGTGCCGTAAGGTGGAGGCATCGACGCGGGGTGGAGCAGCTCGGTAGCTCGCTGGGCTCATAACCCAGAGGTCGCAGGTTCAAATCCTGTCCCCGCTACTTGCGTCTGAGGGCCCGGCAGCACGTTGCCGGGCCCTTCGCATGTACCCGCGCAGTGTTACCGAAACGACGGCACGGAAGTGGGCTCACACCCTCAAGGAGCCGGAGTATCCCGTCTACTCAGAAGTCAGGTCCGGGTCGGGCGCACGCATGCGCCTGGGGCCGCAGCGTTGATGTGCTTGTCGGTGTAGGGGTCGACTGACGCCCACTTCTTGGTCTTCTTCAGGTCGTCGTAGAAGAGCGGGTGGATAAACCCGTCGGCGGGTGCGGTGCAGTCGTCGTTGGCTATCGCCGTCGTGTGCGTCTGCGGGTGTAGCTTTCCGTCACGGACGAGGATGTCGAGCTGCCGGTGGACGACCACCCTGGCGACCTCGAAGCCATTGGGGTTGATCTGCTTGGCTCCGCTCGTCTTCACCAGTGCGTAGACGAAGGTGTAGTCGGCCTGCACCAATAGCTCGCCCGCCGGTGTGACCTCGTACGTCATCGTGCCGTCAGTCTTGGCCATTCCCTCAGACGCCAGCACCTGTACCTCGTCCCTGTTGAACCGAGTGAGGAACTGAAGCGATCCCCGGCCTGTGCCCGGATCGGTGAAGGTTGACTCCAGGCCCCTGCGAGCGGGATCACCCGGCGCAAGGAGGTTCAACGCCCCAACTGGATTGGAACCGTAGAGGGTCTGGCTGGATAGGTTCGTCGCGATGAGGAAGTCGCGGACGGCCCCAAGGCTGGTTGACACCTCCAGGTCAGTCAGGCCGGCAACAGCCTTGGACTGCGGAAGACGGATCCCGACGGCTCCGTTCTCCCAGGCAGCGGCAGGTGAGCCCCGGAAGGGGATGTTCGTGGTGGCCGGCCAGGCGTCTGGCCACATCGCCTCGTCCACCATGCGCGGGGCGAAAGGCTCGTCAGCAGGCCGCCCACCCATGGCGCCCGCGAGCCAGACCCCGAAGCTCCCGAGTACCAGGATCCCGGCACCGGCCCCGAGTAGCGCCTTACGCCGTCGGGTTACCCGCTCCCGCCGAAGCGTCTCCTCACGGCCTGGAGCGTTCCGCTCCGCGCGCAGGCGGGCTGCGAAATCTGCAGGATCGATCGACATGCTTCCCCTCCCCTTCGCGCCGTCCCCACAGCGCGCTGAGGGCAGAGCCTCTCACACGCCGACTGACCCTTTACTCGAGCCTCCCTGCGAAGCGGCAGGGCGACAGGGAGGCACCTCTGCCCGGCGCCAACCCGTAGAACGGGCTCCGCCATGCTCCACCCCGAGGACGGCGAAACCGGACTCAGCGCCCCGGCAGGATGCGAGGTCGACCCCCGACATTGAGCAGCCGACCCGGTCGGCGAAGACAGGGCGACTGAGCCGCCTGCGGCATCCGACACCAGGCCCCGTCAGTGGAGGAGCAGCATTGCCGTTCAGATACCGCTTTCCCGTTCCGGCGGATCTCGCCACGGACCCCCGGTGGGACCTGAAACAGTGAGCCGTTTCCAACCACGCCGTCAGGTTGGAAACGGCTCACTGATGAGCATTCAACCGGCCGCCGGTGCCCTCGAGAACTGTGCTGTCGGCTGGCGGAGCCAGAGAATGAGCGAGGCAAGGTGGAGTCCGGCGTGGTAACGAGCGGCGAGCTTGTCGAAGCGGGTCGCGATCGCCCGGAACTGCTTGAGCCGGGCGAAGCGGCGTCCGACGACGTTGCGGGTCTTGTAGAGCTCGCGGTCGAAGGCGGGTGGTCTGCCGCCGACGCTTCCGCGCCGCACTCGGTTGGCTTTCCGGTCCGCCCGTTCCGGGATCACCGCCCGGATCCCCTGCCGTTGCAGGCCCTGGCGGATCGCCCTCGATGAATACGCCTTGCCGGCGATGACGGCGGCCGGCCTGCAGCGCGGACGCCCGGCACCTGTCCCGGGTACCTCCAGTGTTTTCAGAACCGTGTCGAACACAGTGGAGTCGTTGACGTTCCCCGGCGTGACGACGAAGGCCAGGGGCAGGCCCCGGCCTTCGCACGCGAGAAGGACCTTGGTGGTCAACCCACCGCGGGACCGGCCTAGCACCTGGGAAGCTGCAGCACATGCCAAATCTTCCAGTTCGCCCCCGCCAGCGCCCCCTTTCACAGGCACCCGCAGCGTGCTGATGAGCCCAGTTGATCGTGGAGTCCACCGACACCGACGATTGTCAGTGACAGGGGTGAGGATGCCGGTATGACACTGCTGCCGATCACCGCGCCCGCGTCCCTGCTGGACGTCCACCATCTCGACCCCGAAGCCGGCGGATGGGGGTTCAGGGTCGATCACGCGGTGGCGACGGCGGCCGGCGACACCTACGTGCTGACCGGCCTGCGCCGCTACCGCGGGCATGCAGCCGGCTCGGCCGACCCCGCCGAGCGGAATTTCGGCTACCAGCTGATCACCCGCCACGGCTCCGACGGAAAGCCCACCGCCACCGCCGTGTTCGGACAGGCGGTGCCGGGCGGTGTCCCGTCAGCCATACCGGAGAGCGACGCGACGACCCTGGCCGTCCTCCCGGACGGCGCAGTCGCCGTCAGCTCCAAGCCCGGCAGCACCCACATCCTGTCCCCGCGCCTGGATGAGGTCCTCGCCTCCTGGCCGATGTCCCGGGGCTGGGAGAAGGAGCAGAGCCCCGGCGACGACCCGTTCGCCGCGTCGATCGCCGTTACCCCCGCGGGTCGGCTGCTGTGCATGACCTCCGAGTACGGGCTCAGCAACTGGGCCGGCGCCCACCCCAACATCGTCGCCGTCTCCGAACCCGGCACAGCCCTCGGCCCGGGCCGCAAGCCCGTGCTGCGCGCCATCGCTACCCTGGACGCGCGCACCGACTGCCAGAGCGACGCCGACTCGTACACGCACGTGCGGTACGGCGACGAGCCGGTGGGGCGCGGCAACCGGCCATCGCCTTCGTTGACCGAGGCCCTGTCGGAGCTCACCGGGACCAGCGGCAGCCTTCACGGCTACCTCGACTCCACGATGACCCGCCCGGCAGCGCTCGGCGACGACCTGTTCGTCGTCCCGGTCTTCGGGAAGACCTACCGTTCGACCAACCGGGGGCAGGAGTTCAGCTTCGCCCTCGTCAACGACCGCGGGGTGTTGCACGGTCGGCTGGGAGGCTTGCACCTGCGCGAGGACAGCCCGTTCACCGGCTTCGACTTCACCGTCGTCGCCGACCCGTACCGCGCCCGTGCCTTCCATCTCAACCGCTACGGCCTGTACGTGTGGAGCGCCGACGGGGTACTGCGCGCCCGGATGTCCACTGCGGAGAAGCCCTTCAAGGCTCTCGTCCACTTCGCCCTGCTGGAGTGCACGCCCGCAGGGGAACTGCTCCTCGCACACCGCAAGCAGCACCTGCTGCTGAGGGTGCCGGTGCCGCAGGACCTGAATGACCTGGCGGTGGCGGTGGAGACCGCGCTGAAGGGCTACGGGCGCGAGCGCACCGCGCTGAAAAAGCAGTACGCGCCCGTGAACTGGCTCTGGTCGGACAGCGCGGCCACCGTGAACCATCTCTGACGATCCATCATCTCGATCGCCGATCGTCGAAACCGGCACCGACTCTTACCGCCTCGCCACCACGAGCCGACCAGCTGAACTGCGACGGATCAACCCTCACTCAACGCTTCGAAGGCCGCCGAAGGCTTGCACAATCCACTGATCCATCCTGGTCGCGAAGTCCGTTGCTGATTCGATGTCCGAGGCGGGGAGGGCGCCACCGTCGTCGAGGCCGTCGAAGAAGTCCACGTCGGCCCAGCCACCACGAAACAGAACTACCGACAGCTCAGCCTCCGCCGAACCGGAGATGACCAAGCCGAGTGAATCAGGATCTTTCACCCGGGCCCTGTCGGTCTCCAGACGCTGAGGCCAGTCAGCCTCCCCATCCCTCCAGGTCATCTCTCCAACCGCAAGGCCGGCTGACCTCCAGCGCACGACTCGCTCCGTCAGCACGGCAGCCACGTCGTCGAGATCTACAACTCTGTCCATGAGGGGATCATCCCTGGGCGAAGGCGAGGTCGGTGCCGAAGGTGAGGCCGGAGAAGGTGATGAGCTGGCGTGGTTTGAGGCAGGTGAAGGCGGTGTGCATGGCGACGGCGTGGTCGGCGGGTAGAGCAGGGCGGGCGGCAGCAATGATCTCGGCGGTGATGGCGGCGGCCGCCGAGCAGAGCGGGAGCATCTGTGGGCCACCTGTGGCCCATCGGGTCAGGTATCAGGTAAGCGTGGCCATTGCTTCCAGGGAGAACGGCATGATGTCCTCGGCGCGGCCGTCACGTGTCTTCGTCGGCCATTCGGGATCGCCGAGCAGGGAACGGCCTATGGCCACGAGGTCGAATTCCTCCCGGGTCAAACGCTCCAGCAGCGGTGTGATGCCGGTGGGCGAGGGAGTCTTGCCGGAGAGGTAAGTACTGACGAATCCGCTGTCCAGACCCACCGAGCCGACCGTGATGACGGGGCGGCCGGTGATTTTCTTGACCCAGCCGGCGAGGTTGAGGTCGGAACCCTCGAACTCGGGCAGCCAGTAGCGGCGAGTGGAGGCGTGGAAGACGTCGACGCCGGCTTCGGCCAGTGGCACGAGGATGCGTTCCAGTTCCTGCGGGGTTGCCGCGAGCCGGGCATCGTAGTTGTCGATTTTCCACTGTGACATGCGGAGGATCACCGGCAGGGACGGGGACACGGCCTCGCGTACGGCCTTCACCACGTCGGCGGCGAAGCGGGTGCGGGCGACGGGGTCGCCCCCGTATTCGTCGGTGCGGCGGTTGGTTTTCGACCACAGGAACTGGTCGATGAGGTAGCCGTGAGCGCCGTGCAGTTCGACGCCGTCGAAGCCGATGCGCTCTGCGTCCGCTGCTGCGGCGGCGAAGGCGCCGATGACGGCGTCGATGCCGGCCAGGTCCAGGATGGAGCGCTCGTCACCGGTCGGAATCCCCTTCGGCGTGAGCCCGGAGGGGCCGACGGAGGGAGCTTCGGCCACCGGCGGCTGCCCGGCTTTGCGCACGGTGCCGACATGCCAGAGCTGCGGCGCGATCCGGCCGCCTGCCGCGTGGACGTCCTCGACAACCCTGCGCCAGCCGGCCAGGGGAGCCTCGCCGTGGAAAAGGGGTACGTCGCCGTGTTCACCGGCGGAGGCATGGCCGACATAAGTGCCCTCGGTGATGATCAGGCCGGTGCCGCCGGCCGCGCGGCGTGCGTAGTACGTGGCAACGTCCTGGCCCGGGACACCACCGGGCGAGAAGTTCCGGGTCATGGGGGCCATGACGATCCGGTTCGGCAGTTTCAGGGCGCCGGCCTCGAACGGACGAAAGAGCAGTGAGGCATCGCCGGCCGAAGCCGGTGACTCCGTCGGCGTCGCTCGAGAGATTGCCGTGGTGGGGGTCGCATCGGGCATGAGTGCCACCTTGCCGTGTTGGTCCAGGGCCCGTGGGCGGGCCAGACGCCGGACATGGGTGTAGCGAGGGAACGGCACCGGCGAACCGGAACCGTCGTTCCTCTTGAACGTAGCATATACGGAACGACTGTTCCGGTAAGTTCCCGGCGGGTATGCTCGCAGGCGTGACGACGGCACGGCAGACGGAAGAGCGGGCTACGGGCAAGGGATCGGCGCGGCGCACCATGCGTGCCGACGCCGTGCGCAACCGCGTCGGAATTCTGATTGCCGCCGCCTCCGCACTTGTCGAACACGGCTGCGTCATCGACATGCGGGAGATCGCCCGCCGCAGCGGTGTGGGCGTGGGCACCCTGTACCGGCACTTCCCGACCAAGGAAGACCTACTGAAGACCGTGCTGCTGGAGCATTTCCGCTGCTGGTCGGAAGCGGCTGCGAAGGCGGCGGCGGACACTGCGGATCCCTGGGTCGCGCTGGAGGACTTCTTCGAGCACGCGCTCGCCGGCCAGTGCGGCCACCGGGCCATGGTGGAGCACTGCACCGACGCGGTGTGCGGGCCCGACACCGAATGCATCCAGCTGCTTCATCCGGTTCTGGAGAACCTCATCACCCGGAACCACGCGCGGGGGGTGCTGCGGCCCGGCGTCACCGCCTCCGACCTGGCCCTTCTGCTCGTCTCGATGAGCCACACCGCCGAGCTGACGCGGCGATTGCAGCCGGACAGCCCGCAGATGTGGCGGCGACTGATGCGGGCCACGCTCGACGGGCTCCGGACGGAGCACGAGGCATCGCGGCTGCCGGACGGCGGCGCCGCGTCCTGAGCTTGACTCTGTCGGGGGTCTCGCTTCTGCCGGCACACAGCGGGGCGGCGGACGATTCCCGCACAAGGCGGCACAGTGCTCCCTCCGCAGCAAGTTTCTCGACCTGGTCACCGCCTGCCACGTCGCCGTCGACGTCGCAAGAGGTCGCTGGTGACGGTGGCGGCGACCTCCTCGTCCCTGGCCAGGGTGTGGATCGCGCTGACTTTCTCCTGCGGGGTGACGGGCTTGACGACCTGCTGGCCGGTGCGGCGGTTCGCCCAGTCCGGCGGCCACCGGGTCTTGCCCTCGGGCGAGGTGAGGATCGTGGCGAAACGCTCCTCCACATCGACAACGCCCGCCAGGATCTTGTGAACGGTGAAAGACACCCCTGTCACCCGTCGGCCACCCGCCTTCGCCCGGCGTGAAGAACTCACCCCCGGCATCGATATCCGCCCCGACCGATTCGAGGCCTACCTGCGCGACGAACTCGGTCTGCAGGTAACGGCGCTGCCCGCCTTCGAGCGCGTTCGCTACGACATCCCATGTGAGTCGATGCGCACCGGCCACATCTACGGCATCTTCTTCGACGGCTGCTCCCTTCTGGCGGCCCCCGACGTGCTCTCCCAGTGCGAGCTGGAATACCTCCGCTCCCGCAGCGTCCTCGACACATCCACGACGAACTTCTCAGCGAAACGGAACGCATCGGCCGGTGGCCCAGCCACCTCGCAGCACGCGGCTGGGCCACAGAGCGCACCTACTACCCCAAGCGCACCTTCCTGCGCGACGTCGTAGCCCAGAAGCCGGATCTGCTCATCACACGCCGGCGTTGACGTCCGCCCGGCAAATCGGCCTTCACCCGGTCTCCGGAGCTGCTCGGCAACGACGAGAGGACCTCCCGCACATCCACTCCCAACAGCACCAGTACGCCCGCGCTCCCGACACCACCGGAGCCCCGTGAAGAAAAATCGATCCTCATCCGCGGCCATGCGCGCGGTGGTCGCCACCGCATCCCATCAGGGCACTCAAGGTCCGATCGCCGACGCCGTCCGGCACTGCGTCGCAGCCGATCACACCACCGCCGTCGCAGTCATCGACAGCGCAGGTCACGATCCGGACGTCGTGGCGAGCGCGCCGAATCACCGATCTGGCAGATCCACTGGACCTGATGCGGCCAGGGGTTGCGGGCGGCGAAAGGCCGGTTGATCCGCCGTTCCGTGAGGGTGCCCGAGGCCGCCGGGTACAGCATGCGGATGCCTGCGGCTTCGTGGCGGGTCGGGGTGAGATCCGGGGCACGGCCACAAGCAAGGTCCGCGGCGGCCTTGGGCAGGTCGATGCCGGTGGCGAGGTGGACGGGGTGTCCGATCATGTCGCCGCCTATCCTCGCGTTGACCGGATCAGGCGGGCCGGTTCCAGGTCGGCCAGGCGTGCGTGCGCCGACGAAGCACGCAGGCCTGTGGGACGTGGCAGCACCACGTCGATCCGGGCGGGGGAAGGGGGTGTCTCGATCACCCCACTCACCCTAGGAATCCGAAAGGGGCATAAGGGATTTCACGATCCCATAGATCGCTGACATCGACGGCAGCCTCCGCCGTCGACGTGGCCCGCAACCAATCCGCCCCGTCCGGGATCGGCGCGCGCCGGAACCCGTCAGAGGTGCCTTGCCACCACACCGCCGGCCGGACCGACCGCGCATCACCGGGCCGGCCACGGCGACCGTCAACAGGCCGTACCCCACAGCAGAACCGAGCATGGTCAACACCCCCCTCGGCCAGAAGATGTGAGTGTGCTCCCTGCTGGAGATCCCGCCCGGCAACCAGTGTGTCCTGCTCCACAGAGCCACGGCCATGCTGCGGCGTAAGCTGGAGGTCTATGTGTCCGGGGTCCGGGACCTCACGACCGGAGGGGGCGAATATGGCCTGCGTCGACTTCGTGGAGCTGGCGACCGACTTCCTCGAGGGCGCCCTGTCCGACAACGCCGAGTGGCACTTCATCGAGCACCTGGCGGAATGCGGCGGATGCGAGCGCAACCTCGATCAGATCCGGCAGACCATCGCCACCACGGGTGAGCTGACTCCAAGCAGCATCTCGTCCGACGCCAGGGCACAGTTGCTCACCGCTTTCCGGGACTGGCAGCGGCAGTGACCTCTCGGACCCGGTAGAGCCCGTCGGCCCCGAGCTCAGCTGTCCTCGCGTCGCGTCACCGGGTCGAGGCGGGCGGCGCTTCGCCCGTCGTCCCGCGTCTCACGTTCCTCATCTCACGTTCCTCGTCCCCGCGTGCTGTTCGCCCGCACTCCTCGGGCCCTTGCTCCCGGTCTCCCCTTGTCGCGCTGTGCTGCGCGTTGTCTCCGGATCCTCCTGGCCTTGTAACGCTCGGCGGGTGTGTCCGCACTGAACGTGTGACAACGGGCATTGGAGCCCCCAGACTCCACACCGTCCTCGCCTCCCCTGGGCGGAGGCCGTGTGGCTACCGGAGACATCGATGACTCTCCTCAGACGACTTCTGTTCGGCATCATCGCCGGACTACCCTCAGGCGCGCTCGTCGCGGTCGTGACGGATCCGTCGTGGGTCCCGTGGGCCGCACACACCGTGGTGCTGGGGGCCGTGCTGGGTCTGTGCCTGGGCAGCCACCGGCAGAGCAGCGGCTCGGCCTGCTCCGTCGGGCTGCTCATCGGCCTGCTCGACTGGGTGGTATGGAACCTCACGCTCATTCCCACGATCGAGGGGGAACGGCCGTCATGGACGATCGCCGTGGCCGTGGCGCGCTTCCCCGAGCTCGTGGGCGCCTGTCTTTTCGGCGCCACCGCTGGGCTCGCCTTCCACGCCCTTTCCCTGTGGTTCCCGCCCCGGCCCGCGCCCGAGCAGGCCAAACCCCATGTCGTGATCGTCGGCGGTGGTTTCGGCGGTTTGGGGGCCACGCGGGAGCTGGACCGGCTGGTCGGTCGCGGGCTCGACGCCCATGTGACGCTGGTCAGCGACTCGAACGTCTTGCTGTTCACCCCGCTTCTCGTCGGCGTCGCCTCCAGCACGGTGGAGGCCAGACATGTGACCGCCCCCGTGCGTGCCGGGCTCGACCATGCCAACTTCCTGCACGGACGGGTGACCGCGATCGAGCCCCGGACCCGCAACCTGTACGTCTCGGCCGGCCGCGAGGGAATGCTCCGTGTGCCGTACGACCAACTGGTCCTGGCGGTGGGCGGCGTACCGCACTTCTTCGGCCTGCCGGGAGTGGCCGAGCACGCTTTCCCGATGAAGTCGATCGAGGACGCCACCGGGCTCCGCAACCATGTGCTCGCCGCGCTGGAGTCGGCCGACCTCGAACCGGATCCGGCCGAGCAGGCCCGCCTGTTGACGCTCGTGGTGGCGGGCGGTGGATTCGCCGGAACGGAGCTGGTTGCCGAACTGTTCGACCTCGTTCATGACGTACTGCACTTGTATCCCCGGCTGCATGGCCTGAAGCCCAGGTTCGTGCTGGTGCACTCCGGTGAGCGGCTGCTGCCCGAGCTGTCCCCGGCCCTCGGCCTGTACGCGCATCGCAAACTCGCCACCCGCGGCATGGAATTCCGGCTCGGCACGCGCGTGGCCAAGGCCACTGCCGGGGACATCACACTGACCTCCGGTGAGACCATCCCCACCCGCACGCTGGCCTGGACGGCCGGCAACCGGCCGAACCCGCTGGTGCAACAGGTCATGCAGCCGCCGCTCACGGTGGAACCCACGATGCAGGTCCCCGGCGTGCCAGGCCTGTGGGCGCTCGGCGACTGTGCGCAAATCCCCGACCCGGAAGGCGGGTACTACCCGCCGACCGCACAGCACGCGATCCGCGAAGGCAAGGCCGTCGCCCGGAACATCGCCGCGGTACTCGCCGGACGCCGTCCCGTCCCGTTCCGCTTCGGCACGCTCGGCGTCCTCGTCTCGCTGGGGCACCGCACGGCGGCCGGTGAGATCGGCAGCCGGCGTGTCTCGGGCTTCCTCGCCTGGGTCCTGTGGCGCTCGGTCTATCTGAGCAAGCTGCCGGGAGCGGAGAAGCGGCTGCGTGTGCTCGCCGACTGGACCCTCGACCTGGCCTTCCCGAGGGACATCGCCCTCTCGGCCAAGGCCGTCACCACCCCTTCCGCCAAGACCAAGGAGGACCGCCATGCGTGCCAGCGTTCGCGGGTGGTCTGCTCGCGTACTCCGCCGGGGGCGAGGCGGGTTGATGGTGGCTCAGCAGCCGGCATGCGCGCGGACCTCGGGCGGGGCTTTGTCGCAGAGGTTGGCCAGAGGTGCCGTCTGTCGCTGACCTGCACCCCGTCGGGCAGGGCGCGGCGGGCGGCCTCGGCGTAGGTGGCCGAGCCGTCCCGGCACACGACCTCGACACCGGGATGCTCGCGCAGCCAGGACTCCAGGGTGGCCGTGTCGCGGTCGGGCAGGACCGCGACGCGTCGTCCGGTCTCGGCATCCGTGATGATCGTGGCGTAACGGTGGCGGCGGCGCAGGGCGAAATCGTCCACGCCGATCACCCGCGGGATGGCCTGCCTGGGCAGCGGGAGGCGCCGCAGATGGTGCAGCGCGGTGCTGCGGGAGACGGGCACGGCCAGGAGACCGGCCAGGCGTGCGGCCGCCCTGCCGCACGGCTCCCGTGCTACCTGCGATATCTGCGCGGCGAGACGCGCAGTGCGGCGCTGATGACGCATCAGCAGTCCGGGAATCTGTGCACGGAAGGTCTGCCGCGAGCAGCCCAGAACCAGACAGACCAGCCTTCGTACGCGCAGGTGGCCGACGACCGGGCGGCCGTCGGCCGGTCCCGCACCGTCCGGCGGTGGTACCCGTGCATCCTCGCCGCTGGCGTCCGGCACGCCGGACACGGCACCGCCGCATCCCGGGTGCGGGCCGTGACCACCACCTCGTCACCGTCGCCCGTCACGTCCTCGACGACCACCGCCGACAGCCCGGAAAACACCGTCCCGATGAGGGAGCGAACCAGCGAGGCCACCGGCTGCGACGGGGCCGTCGTGGAGGCAGGCCGGCGGCCTTCGACCTCGAGACCTGCGAGCAGCGCAACGGTGTGCGGTTCCCCCCGTCGGGGATCGCCACGCGTGGACCGTCCCCTCGCCTCGGCCGCCCCGCCGCGCGGCCGGGGCTCAGGCCAACGAGACGTCAGGGGAGCGGGTGCCCGTTCGCTCCCGCTCCCCTGCTTGTCCGTACGACGTGTGTCCGGCGTCAGGCGTCCCGCTCCAGTTCGGCCGCGCCGAACGACACGCTGAAGCGCTCGCACCAGATCGTCACCGTGGAGAACTTACTCAGATCGGTGCCGGCCGGGATCTCGTAGTTCTGGTTGCCCTCGTTGCCCCTCAGGTCTCCGAGGTCGATGTGGGTGCCGTCATCGAGGTTGCCGCCACCGTCCGCCTTGACCGGCTGGTCGCTGAGCCAGACGTGCAGGGCAGGACCGTCGGAGGTACGCAGGTCGGTCAAGCGCAGGTTCGACTTGCCGTCAGCCAGCGGCTGAACCGCCACCTCACCGCTGGTCTCGTGCTCATGGGAGATGAAGCTGCCGACTGCCACCGGCTTGGCCGGCTCGGCCTGGGCGCCGCCTTCCTGCTGAGCGGTGGCCACGGGAGCTGCTTCGTCCACTCGGTTCGAGGTGAACAGCCGCCAGGGCTCGAAGAGGTAGAGCCCGACGGCCGCCACGACTACGATCACCGCCGCAGCGCCCCACAGGACAGGACGACGACGCTTCGGCTTGGGCTGGCACATGAGGGTTTCCGTTTCTGTGGTTCGAGGGATGCAAGTCAGCGGTCGGCGACTTCCGCCGCCTCCCGCCACGTGTGTCGGGCACGCGCGCCTGGGGGCCCAGCTCTGCGGGCTCGACTGCTCAAGGGGAGCGGGTCAGGCCTATTCGGTGGTGGGGAGCCCGGCCCGCTCGCGGCGCAGCTGGTCGGACTCGTCGCGGACGGCGTCGAGCCGGACCTCGAGCATGCCGACCCGCTCGCGGTAGCGCTCCAGCTCGGCCCGTACGAACTCGGCGTCCGCCACCTTGCGGTCCGCCTCCTCACGGACCCCCGCAGCCTCCGCCTCGAACTTCTCCATCGCGGCGTCGAGCGCGGCGACCGCCATGTCGGCTGCTTCCTCAGCGAGTTCGGCGCGGCCCTCGGAAGCGATGATGCGCTGTGCGGCGGCACGGGTGACCGTCTCGATCCGGGCCTCGGCGGCCGCGGAGTCGGTGATGAGCGCCAACTCCTCGATGTAGACCGGCAGATCGGAGGAGAGTTGGTGTATGAGTGCGACGATGGCGTCGCGCGTCCGGGTGGCGTCGTCGGCGTCGGCCGTCGGCATCACTGCCATGTCAGTCATAGCCGCCGACACCGCCGCCTCACGGCTCGTGGGCTCCATTCCGCTGTTCTGGGCTTCCGTTGACGCCTCTTCGGCCACGGTGTCGTCGGGCTGCGGGGCCGGCGCGGGCACCATTTCGGCACCGAAGACCTGACCGAACGGCGGAGCCGCGGGAGAGTGCGGCACGGGGATCGACGCCAGGGCCGCCGCCTCCTTTGTCTTGGCCGCCGCGCGCCGGTCCTCCTTGCGCTGCTGTCGCTTGGCACGGAACTTACGGAAGGCTCCGAGCGAGTTGTGCTCAGGGTCGGGGCAGAAGCGGGTGGCCCCGGCCGGAGCGCCCGCCGGGAGCGGTTCGGCCGGGTTGGTGCAGCCCGGGTAAGTGCAGGGGGTGATCGTCTCGGCGGACGGGATGGTCATGTTCTGCCTCTCTGAAGATGAGTTGACTCGTGCGCGGGGTCGCTTCGCAGGTGCTGCGACGGTGATGTGCTGGGGATGAGCCGGTAAGCCGTCGGTGTTCCAACGCCATCCGGGCTCAGCGGTACTCGGGGTTCTCGGAGTCGAACCGGTACCCGGCGTCCCACTGGGCCCGCTGGTTCCCGTGCGCCGGAACGCCACCGGCGTCCTTGAGCATCCGGGCCATGTGCAGCAGGTTCCACGTCATGAACGTGGCGTTCCTGTTGGTGAAGTCGTTGCTGGGGCCGCCGGAGCCCGGATCGAGATGGGGCGGGCCCGGCCCGGCCTCCCCGATCCAGCCCGCGTCCGCCTGCGGCGGGATGGTGTAGCCCAGAAGCTGCAGGCTGTACAGGATGTTCATGGCACAGTGCTTGGCTCCGTCCTCGTTGCCGGTGATCAGACAGCCGCCCACCCGGCCGTCGTAGGCGTACTGACCGGCGGCGTTGAGCAGGCCCGAGCAGGCGTAGAGGCGCTCGATGACCAGCTTGGCGACCGAACTGTTGTCACCCAGCCAGATGGGGCCGCCGATGACGAGGATGTCGGCAGCCACCACCCGTTCGTGGATCGACGGCCATGCGTCGCGCTCCCAGCCGTGCTCGGTCATGTCCGGCCATACGCCGGTGGCGATCTCATGGTCGATCGGCCGCAGGTGTTCGACCTGAACACCCTGCTTCTCCATGATCCGCGAGCTGAGGTCGATCAGGCCCTGGGTGTGGCTGCGCTCCGGGCTCTTCTTCAGCGTGCAGTCGAGGAACAGCGCACGCAGGTCTTCATGGCTCATACCCGTCAGTGCGTCTGGCGTGCCAAACGTTACAAGCGGCCCGAAGCTTTGTGGGTGCGGTCCTTGTCCCGACACCGTCCGCGGGAACCTGCGCGAGGTGGTGGAGCCGGCCCGCTCCCGAGGGCTGCCGTTCGAGACGGCGACCACCCTCGTGGCGGCCGTCGAGGCGGGCGCATGCCCGGCCACGCTGCTGCACGAGGCGTACGAAGGGTTCGGCGGGACCGGCGCCGCCCTGTGGCGCTTCCACACCAGGACCGCCCTGCGCGAAGCCGGGCTCACCGGCCCCGGCCGCAAGCGGGCCACCGCCGAGAACGAGCACCTGCTGGCCACCCTGATCGCCGAAGGCCTCACCAGCCGTCAGATCGCCGCCGTGCTGCGGCTCAGCGAGGACGCGGTCGCCAACCGCCTGTCCAGGCTGTTCGCACGAACCGGCCTGCGCTCCCGCACCGACGTCGTCACCGCCGTACTCACCGGCTCCCGCCCAGCAGCCGCTGCATCCGGCCAAGACGCACACGGCCGGCCCGCTCCACCGGCGTCCAGCCGTCCTTCCCCGTACCTCTGCCAGGCGCTTCTCCTCCGTCCCACCGTCACGACGAGCACTGTGGCAGTACTAGGCTGACTCTCCCGGTTGACAGACAACAAGGAGCAACGGATGGCGGGCGCAGGCGCGTTGCCCCCGGACGAGATACTCGTCCAGCGACTGCATGACGGTGACGAGGCGACCTTCGCCCTGGTGCTGGATACCTGGTCAGGGAGCATGATCCGGCTGGCCAGGTCGTTCGTGTCGAGCAGGGACTCCGCCGAAGAGGCCGTCCAGGACACATGGCTGGCGGTCATCAAGGGAATCGGCGACTTCGAAGGCCGTTCGTCTCTGAAGACCTGGGTGTACCGGATCCTTGTCAACACGGCCAAGGCGCGGGGTACGAAGGAGAGCAGGACCGTTCCCTTCGCCAGTCTGCTACCGGAGGACGAAGGACCGACGGTGGACGCCTCACGGTTCCGGGCCGCCGGCGAGCCGTACGCCGGGCACTGGGCCGTCGGACAGGAACCGCGGCCCTGGCATCTTCCCGAGGACCAGGTGCTGCGCGGCGAAGTCCGCGAGGTGATCACGGAGGCGATCGACGGGCTTCCGCCGCGTATGCGCACCGTGCTCACCCTGCGCGATGTCGAGGGTTACGGTTCGGAGGAAGTGTGCGCCCTGCTGGAGATCTCGCCGGGAAACCAACGAGTCCTCCTGCACCGGGCCAGAGCCTTGGTGCGTGGCAAGCTGGAGGAGTATCTGTCCTGTGCCCATGAGGTCGCGGGCGGGAGGGGATGATTTTGAACTGCGATGAGTTCGTGGAGTTGGTGACCGACTTCCTTGAGAGCGCCCTGTCCGAAGAGGACGAGCGGCGCTTCGTCGAGCACCTGGCCGAGTGTGCCAAGTGCGAGACCTACCTCGATCAGTTCCGTCAGACGATCCGCACGACGGGCGAACTGACCCCGGACAGCATCTCACCCGACGCCCAGCAGCAGTTGCTGACGGTGTTCCGGGACTGGCAGCGGCACTGAGCCGGCGGAACGTGCCCTTGACGCACCTGGCCGACGACGCCCTCTGCCGGTGTCGTGACACAGCAGGCCAGGTGGGAGGGAGCGGCTGCTGCGCGCCTGCGCGATCGGCCGCGGGCACACCGGAGTCCTCTCGGGTCAGGGCGGGAGACCACGCACAGCGGCCTCCCGCCCTGACCGGGAACGGCTAGAAGCCCAGCTTCCAGTCCTGGTACCGGCCGCCGTTGCACTCGATGAGATACACCGACCCGGCCGCGTCGCTGCCGAGGCACCGGAAGCAGCTGGAGGTTGCCGGATCGGCTCCCCCGAGCCGGACGACGTCCCAACTCGTTCCGACCGCCCACCAGAGCAACATCTTCTCCGTGAAAGAACAGCTCTCACTCGCGAAGACCTCGCCCTGTACGTCGCCGACGGGTCTCGCCAGGCACCTTCCCGTCTGCTGCAGGTCGTGGGGCTGGACGACGTCGTAGTCGGTGTGCCCGACGGTCGTCACGACCCACTGCTGATAATGGTTGCCTCCTGGCAGGGCAACACGTAGAGGGCGCCGGAGGAGTTGCTGTCCAGGCAGCGTCCGGTGGCCCAGTTCCGCAGGAAGTCGACGTGGAGGGACACATCGGCCGACGCGGGGCTCGCGTTGACGGTCACGAACCCCAGGCACAGTCCCAACACGGGCCAGGTCCGGAATGGCCACCCTCCGGCGAACGCACTCCGGCTCCCGCACTCCCTTGAACGGGTCGTCCGCTATCGCCCCTTTGTCGTAGGCGCCTATCGCCCCTTTGTCGTAGGCGTCCCGCAGAATCGCCGTGAGGGTGCACGGTATGTCGACTTGATTGCCCGTCCGACGCCGTCGGCCTCCCACTCGTCCGGGAAACGCTCCGCCACGATCGGCGTGACGGATACATCAGCTTCCGTGAACCCAGGCGCGGAACGATATGGACGTCTTGGAGCCGTTGACCGGCTTGCTCGTTGAGCATTCGGTCATCCGGTGCTGTCGGGGGCCGCCGCCGCTTCGCGTATTCCGCGGCCGTCTTCTGTCCCGGCTCCCAGCTCCCGGCCCTCGGCTCCCGCGACGGACGGCGCCGTGCGCTTCTTCTCCGCGTAGATCCGCGTAGATCCGCGTAGATCCGCGTGAGGCGTTCGATCGCGTCGCCCTGCGTGCCGAAACCGCCCTCCTCGAACCGCTTCCCCAGCCCGTTGCGGAAACGGATCGTGTACGGGTGCGGGCACCGGGTCGGCCTGGCGCGGTCGCATTCCTTGAAGAAGGGCTCCATACCGCGCGCAAGCCGTCGAGCCGCGTGACGAACCTTCCGTGGAGAGCCGGGCACCTGCGCCCAGGCCCCCGCCTGGGCGGTCACCAGGTCAGCAAGCCGGGACGCACCCGCGCCCGATGCTGACCGTCTACTGACCCGCGCGGGGTCATCACGCCCTTTGACCGGCAGAAACACCCAAACGCCAGGTCTTCGACCTGAACATGGTGCGCAGCATCGAGGCACTCCCGAATCTAGGCTCCCTGCCTGCCTTTTTGCAGGTCACGTGCTGTTTCCCTACCTTATGACGAGTCGTAGGTCCGGTCAGCCTTCCCCAGGTGTTCGAGGGCTGACGCCCACTCCTGACCTCTCGTCAGGCGGATCGTCGCCGTCCATGAACAGCCCGTACCGGCCCGCCGCAACGTCGACGCCAGCCGACGACCCCGAGGAGCCACGCCACCGCGAAGGTCTCACCATCGCCACGCGAACCGAGGAGGCCGTCCGTCGCCGCCGCACCGCGCGCCTGGACGAGCGCGTTGGCGAGGACAACGCCGCGACGTCGGCACACAGCGTGTCCGCCGTGATGTTCCTCGGCATGTCGGCCTGCGTGAACATCGCCGCGAGCGCCGACGAGATCGTCCGGGACGTCCGGGGTCAGGTCGGCGTCCGACAGCCCCGAGGGCAGCCGCCGCGCCTTCGGTCAGTCGACCGCCGACAGTGCCGCGCGTGCGCCGGTGAGGATCTCCTCGGAGATCGGGTAGCCCTCGGTGGCCCGGGCCAGTACGAGCGCGCCGACCATCGTGCACAGCCGGGCGATGCCGTCCTGGCCATCGCTCGCGAGCCACTCGGCGAAGTCGCCAACACCCTCGGCATAGACGCGGCGGGCCTCACGGTCCCCGGGTTCGCGTGCCATGTCGGTGACGAGCGCGGCGACGGGGCACCCGTCTGCCGCCCCGTCGCGATGCTCGACGGAGAGATAGGTGTCCATCAGTTCCCGCCGGGCGGCGTCACGCCGCCCGGCGTGCCGCTCGAGGCCACCTTCGTGCAGCTGGGTGAGTTCATCGAACGCGTGGGTGGTGGCTTCGTCGATGAGCGCCTCCTTGGAGGCGAACTGCTTGTAGAAGCCACCGTGGGTGAGGCCGGATGCCTTCATGAGGTCGGCGACGCTGACGTGGGTCCCCTGCTCCCGGAACAGCCTGGACGCGGTTTCCACGACCCTGCGCCGGTTCTCCTCCGCTTGCGCTTGCGATACGCGGCCCACGGGCCACCTCCCGTTTGGATGTCAACTGGAATCTATCCTAGGGTACGCTTTAGATTGTTGTCATAATCTAATGTGCGGCTACCGAGTGGCCCCACGACGCTGGGAGCGGGAATGGAACTGAAGGACGCGGTCGCGGTGGTCACCGGCGCCAACCGGGGGCTGGGACGGCATCTGGCCGCCCAGCTCGTCGAGCGTGGAGCGAAGGTGTACGGCGCTGCCCGCCGCCCCGAGACGGTGGACCTGGCGGGCGTCATCCCGCTGCGGCTGGACCTGACGGACGAGGCATCGATCCGGACCGCGACCCGCAGCGCATCCGATGCGACCCTGCTGGTCAACAACGCGGGCATCTCCACGGCCACACCCCTGATCGCGGGCGGCCTGGACGCGGTGCGCCTGGAGATGGAGACGAACTTCTTCGGGCCTCTCGTGGTGACGCGAGCTTTCACCCCCGTCATCGAGAGTAACGGTGGGGGCGCCGTTCTCAACGTCCTGTCCGTCCTGTCCTGGCTGCACCCGGCCGGCCTCGGGTCCTACGCCGCGGCCAAGGCCGCGGCATGGGCACTGACCGACGCGGCCCGGGAGGAACTGGCGCCCCGCGGCATCACCGTCTCGGCGCTGCACGTCGGATACATGGACACCGACATGGCCGCCGACGTGCCCGCCGACCAGAAGGCCCGCCCCGCCGACGTCGCCACGCAGGCCCTGCACGGCATCGAGACGGGCCTTGCCGAGATCCTCGCCGACGAGACCACCCGATACGTCAAGCAGAGCCTGGCCACTTCGCCGAACCCGGCGTAGGCCACGCCGGCCGCCCCTCCGCCACGAATCTCCGAGTAAGGACATCTGATGCGTTACACGACCTTCGGACACCGGACCGGACTGCGCGTGTCCGAGTACGCACTCGGCACGGCGAACTTCGGCACCGGCTGGGGCGCCGGCGCCGAGCCTGACGAGGCACGCCGCATCTTCGACCGATTCGCCGCGGCGGGCGGCACCTTCCTCGACACCGCGGACACCTACCAGTTCGGCGAGTCGGAAGCGCTCACGGGGAAGTTCGTCTCCGCCGACCGGGACCACTTCGTCCTGGCCACCAAGTTCACCCTCGGGGCCACGCCGCAGCCGACCGTCTCCGGGACGGGCAACAGCCGCAAGAACATGATCGCCTCGGTGGAGGCCAGCCTGAAGCGCCTCGGCACCGACTGCATAGACCTGCTCTGGGTCCACTTCCCCGACGGGCTCACCCCCATGGAAGAGATCCTGCGCGGATTCGACGACCTGGTGAGCTCTGGAAAGATTCACCACGCCGCCCTGTCGAACTTCCCCGCCTGGAGCGTCTCCCGAGCCGCGACCCTCGCGGACCTCAAGAACTGGGCGCCCGTGGTGGGCATCCAGCACGAGTACAGCCTCGTCGAACGGACCGCCGACCGCGAACTGCTCCCGATGGCCGAGAGCCTCGGGCTCGGCGCAGCCCTCTGGTCCCCGCTCGGCGGCGGACTGCTCACCGGAAAGTACCGCCGCAGCACCGCGGGGCGCCTCAGCGACCTGGGCGCGGTCATCCACACGGAGAGCACCGACCAGAAGACCGCCGTGGTCGACGCCGTCCTGACCGTCGCCGAGGAGATCGGCGTGACGCCCGCCCAGGTGTCAGTGGCGTGGGTGCGGGAGCGCGCCGCCATGTCCGCGACCTCTCTCGTCCCGATCATCGGGCCGCGCAACCTCACCCAGCTCGACAGCTACCTGGGCGCGCTCGACGTCCAGCTGGCCCCCGAGCAGTTCGCCCGCCTGTCGAAGGTCAGCGAGGTGCCGCTCGGAGTTCCCCATGAGGCGATCAGCGCCTCCCTGAACGTCATCCGGGGAGGCGACTCCAGTCGCATCGTCAACCCGGGCGCACCGGCGGCCTGACACCCGCCGCATCGGCGAATGGGCCGGCCGAAGAGAACCTCGCAGAATGCCCTGAATGGGCACAAACCCCAAGATGAGCAGAGATCCCGTTCCCTCGCGGACGTGAAACGGAGACGACGATGAAGACGTTCATGATCGAACGGTACGGCGCCAAGGACGGGGGCCACATCGCCGAGATGCCCGACCCGCAGATGGGCGAGGACGACGTCCTGGTCCGTATCCGGGCGGCGGGCGTCAACCCGCTCGACCTCAAGCTCCGCGACGGGGCCTTCAAGGCGTTCCTGCCCTATCGCCTCCCGCTCGTCCTGGGCAACGACTTCGCCGGGGTCGTGATCCAGGTGGGATCCGCCGTCACGCAGCTCAAGGTGGGTGACGAGGTCTACGCACGGCCCGACAAGGAACGTATCGGTACGTTCGCCGAACTCATCGCCGTCCATCAGGACGACGTGGCGGTCAAACCGGCCACGCTCACCATGGAGGAAGCCGCTTCCCTTCCCCTGGTCGCGCTGACCTCGTGGCAGGCCCTGGTCGAACGGGCACAGGTTCAACCAGGTCAGAAGGTCCTCATCCACGCGGGCTCCGGCGGCGTCGGCACCATCGCGATCCAGCTGGCCAGGCACCTGGGCGCACATGTCGCCACCACGGCGAGCACGGCCAAGGTCGGCCTGGTGCGGGAACTCGGCGCGGACATCGTCGTCGACTACAGGAAGCAGGCCTTCGAGACGGTTCTTGACGGCTACGACGTCGTCCTGGACACCATCGGCGGCGAGACACTCGAGAAGTCCCTGCGGGTGCTCAGGCCGGGCGGAAAGGTCATCAGCGTGGCAGGCCCTCCCGACGCGGCCTTCGCCCGTGAGCTGGGCCTGAACCCGATCCTCCGACTGGTGATGGGCGCACTGAGCTTCAGGACCCGGCGGCGCGCCAAGCGCCGTGACGTGACGTACTCGTTCCTGTTCATGGAGGCCGACGGCGACCAACTGCGCAAGCTCACGCCGCTCATCGAAACCGGCAGGATCCGCCCCGTGGTCGACCGTGTCTTCCCCTTCGAGGAAACCCGGGAGGCCCTGGAGTACGTCGAGGAAGGCCGCGCGAAGGCCGGCAAGGTCGTCGTCGCGATGACGTGAGTACAGGCCCTCGCCCGGACGCACGCCAATCCGGGTGGGCACACCGGCCCACCGGCACACCGCGGTTCGGGATGGCGGTCGTGGCCCGGCTCTTCGCCCGGCACCTGAAGTGAGGCCGTGCCGGGTTCACCGGAGGCCGGCTTCGGTGGCGAGGGTGGCGGCGGCGGCCCGAGAGGTGACGCCCAGCTTGCGGTAGAGCTGGCTGGTGTGGAACTTGACGGTGTTCTCGCTGATGCCGAGGTGCGCCGCGATCTGCCGGTTGCGGCGGCCCGCGGTGATCAGACGCAGCACCTCGGTCTCGCGGGGGGCCAGGTCCCAGGCGTGGACGGCCTGGTCGGAGGTGTCCGGTGGATCGAGTGGCATGTATACGTCCACTCGCGAGCCCCAGTCCGCGATGGCTTCGAGGTCGAGGCGGCCTCCCAGCGCGGTGGCGCGGGCCACCAGCTGTCGCAGTGCGGGAAGGTCGCGGTCGAGGCGGCCGGGACCGTCGTCCCGCATGGAGATGAGGAGATGGGTTCCGTCGCAGTTCCACTGGACGCGTACGCGCGTCACCGCTTCCTGGTCATGCATCAGGAGGACCGTGCTCCGCACGATGGCCCGGGCGGCGTGTGCGACCTCGCCCGGAAGTGCCCGGCCGTCAGCGGGTGGTTCGACGAACTGGATGTCCAGCGCCTCGGAGCGGCTCAGGGGGCGCAGTTCCTTCTTGAGACGTTGGAAGGCGTGGGACACGGGCTCCTCGGCGATGGAGGCCACGAGGTCGCCTCCGGTTCTGGCGCGGATCAGTGCGTCTGCCGCGAGGTCGGTCGCCAGCGCTCTGGCCCTGCTGTGATCGAGGTCCCTGCTGCGCAGGGTGGCCAGGAGGGATTCGAGGTCCGCCACATGGCGGTCGGTCAGCTCGGCCGTCACCTGGAGTCGCTCGCTCGACACGGCCCGCGACTCGCGCAGGTAGTCGGGGGCCGCCTCCGTCACCTGCCGGACGATGCTCGCCGCAACGACCTCCCAGAGGGTCCGGGCGTAGGCCGCGGCGTCCTCATCCACGACTTCCCGAGGCTCGCACAGCACGAGAATCGCCCCGGTGTCGGCCTTGAGCGTCACCACGGCACGGGGCTGTCCCCCGAAGGCCGCGTGTCCCGACCACTGTTCTCCGTTCGCCGAGCGGCGCAGTGCGTCCAGCTCGGCAATCGTGACGCGTCCGGTGATCTCCGCGTCGCCGGCTTTCTTCTGGGGCCGCCCGGTGCAGTCCTCCGTGAAGATCACCAGCGCACTGTGGGGCCACACCTCTTCCAGCGCCGTGTGCAGCCGGGGGGCGACTTCCCGCAGCGGTGCCGTGGCCAGCGATCCGATGTCGGCTGCGATCCGTGCGGGACCGGTGGAGAAGGGAAACCTGTTCACGACGTCATCGTACCTACCCGAAAGGGTGGGGGAAATGCCTCAATGGTTGACTGAGATCCACCCGATCGGGCAGCAATATGGAGGTGTGAGCTCCGCAGTTCCGGATCCGGACCGGCGGAGCTCTCACACGGCACAGCGAACCGAAGGAAAACAGCATGTCCCAGCGGGTACAAGGTGTCATCGCACCGGGGAAGAACGAGCCGGTGCGGGTGGAGACGATCGTCGTGCCGGATCCGGGTCCGGGTGAGGCCGTGGTGAAGATCCAGGCGTGCGGGGTCTGTCATACCGATCTGCATTACAAGCAGGGTGGTATCAACGATGACTTCCCGTTCCTGCTGGGTCATGAGGCGGCGGGTGTGGTGGAGTCCGTGGGGGCGGGGGTCACGGACGTGGCCCCCGGGGACTTCGTGGTCCTGAACTGGCGTGCGGTGTGCGGTCAGTGCCGTGCGTGTCTGCGCGGGCGTCCGTGGTACTGCTTCGACACCCACAACGCGAAGCAGAAGATGACATTGCTGGACGGCACCGAGCTGTCCCCGGCGCTGGGGATCGGGGCGTTCGCCGAGAAGACCCTGGTGGCCGCCGGCCAGTGCACCAAGGTCGACCCCGCAGTCTCCCCGGCCGTCGCCGGGCTGCTGGGCTGCGGGGTCATGGCGGGTATCGGGGCGGCCATCAACACCGGCCAGGTCGGCCGCGGTGACTCGGTGGCCGTCATCGGCTGTGGTGGTGTCGGCGACGCGGCGATCGCGGGGGCCCGCCTCGCCGGTGCGGCGAAGATCATCGCGGTCGACATCGACGACCGGAAGCTGGAGACGGCGAGGACGATGGGCGCCACCCATACGGTGAACTCGCGTTCCGGTGACCCGGTCGAGGCGATCCGGGCGCTGACCGGCGGGAACGGTGCGGATGTCGTGATCGAGGCGGTCGGCCGCCCGGAGACGTACAAGCAGGCCTTCTACGCCCGTGACCTGGCCGGAACCGTCGTCCTGGTCGGGGTCCCCACCCCGGAGATGCAGCTCGAACTGCCCCTGCTGGACGTGTTCGGGCGTGGTGGTTCCCTCAAGTCGTCCTGGTACGGCGACTGTCTGCCCTCGCGTGACTTCCCGATGCTGATCGACCTGCACCAGCAGGGCCGTATCGACCTCGGGGCGTTCGTCACCGAGACGATCGGACTCGGTGACATCGAACAGGCCTTCGCCCGCATGCACGACGGTGACGTCCTGCGCTCGGTGGTGGTGTTCTGATGACCGCCCGTATCGACCACCTGGTCACCTCCGGCACCTTCGCCCTCGACGGCGGCGAATGGGACGTCGACAACAACGTCTGGATCATCGGCGACGACACCGACGCCGTCGTCATCGACTCCGCCCACGACGCCGACGCGATCCTGCACGCACTCGGCGGCCGCACCCTGCGCGCCATCATCTGCACCCACGCGCACAACGACCACATCGACGCCGCTCCCGCCCTCGCCGACGCGACCGGCGCACCGATCCTCCTGCACCCCGACGACCTGCCCCTGTGGAAGCAGACCCACCCGCACCGCACCCCCGACGCCGAACTGGCCGACGGCCAGGTCCTGGAAATCGCCGGAACCCGCCTGGAAGTCCTGCACACCCCGGGCCACGCCCCCGGCGCGGTCTGCGTCCACGCCCCCGGACTGGCCACCGTCTTCACCGGCGACACCCTCTTCCAGGGCGGCCCCGGCGCCACCGGCCGCTCCTTCTCCCACTTCCCCACCATCATCGACTCGATCAGGGACCGCCTCCTCACCCTCCCGGCGGAAACCACCGTCCGCACCGGACACGGCGACCCCACCACCATCGGCACCGAAGCCCCCCACCTCGACGAATGGATCACCCGCGGCCACTGAGGCATCGCGACGAACGCACGGCCCCGGCCGACCACGTGTGGGTCGACCGGGGCCGTGCGTGTTCGTACGTCCCTCACCTACCAGGCCGTCAGCGAAGCAGCGCCGCGCGCAAGGTGATGCCGTGTCGCGTACGCAGCCGTCGCAGCTCCCACATCGCCACGGCGGTGACGGTCAGCGGGGCTCCCAGGAGGAAGGCCACCCGCACGCCGAACGGCACACCGTCGTAGGCACCCCGGTACACGTCGAAGAGGGTGACTTCCCAGACGAGCAGCGTCGCGAGCAGCGGTGGGAGCGTCTCGTGAAGGTCCGCTGTCCGGAAGACGTGCACGAGCGACTGCGCGATGCCGTAGAGAGCGAAGGGTGCGAGCCACAGGAGGAAGGCGCCCAGGGCGAACAGCAGCACCACCCGTCCTGCCGACGCCGTCCAGTTGGTCTCCTCGTCGACGTACCCCAGCCCCGTGATCAGTCTGGGCACAGCGAGCGTGAGGACCAGCGCGATCAGTGCCCCGGCGGGTTTGCCCACGCGGCGCAGGAACAGGCGTCGGTTGGGTGGGCGGGCCGCTGCGATGAAGACGGCGACGGCGACCGGGAAGGTCACTCCCAGCGCGATGAGGGTGGTGCGGATCTGGCCGAAGCGGTCGTCCACCACGGCGTCGGCGTCCGGTGCCAGACCGTAGGACAACAGCATCCATGTGACGGCGATCAGGCCGACGACTGTCCGCAGGACCTGCACCCTCTTGACCACCGGGTCGTTCACACGGTCCGGCCGGGACGGCGTGAACACCGTGCGCCCCACGGCTAGCGGGTTGAAGAGACGTCCGAAGGTCAGCCTCCGCACCGCACCCGGCGGCACGGGCGGCGAACCCGGCCCCTGCGGCCCTCCTCCCCCGTACGGATTCCACGGCGCCCCGCCCCCGTTCACCCTCATCCCCACGTCCTTCCCGTCGTCGCTGCCGGAGATCACCAGGAGAATGGCAGATCTCGGTGCGTGAACACACCTGGTGCCCACCGCGGTTGCACCGCTGTCGCTTGCGGGCAGCCGCAGACGTGGTCCGGCTGACCGCCCGCCGCCGCCACAACGTTACGAGCACAGGGCTCCGGACCGTTGCCGGAGCCCTGTGGCTGTCCATCCGGGGCGGGCTCGGTCAGTCCTTTCCGTCGGGTACCGCGGCGGGCGCCGCGGTGCCCACGTCCGTGTCCGTCTTCTGAAGCGGCACGGTGCCCGGCGCCCGTTTCGCCGCCTGGATCTGCTCCTACACCCGGGTGCGGAGTTCCGTGAAGCGCGGGTGCGCCCGGGTGTGCAGCTGGTCGCGGTCGGCGGGGACGCATGATCGCCGCCCGCTGCGCAGTAGGCATCGCCACTGACTACGGCCGGTGCGCGGCATCGGTCACACATCCGGAACATTGTCGGGGTCACGTCACTGAGTGATGCGGCTTCCGTACAACGCTGGGCGAGGGAAGCAAAGTTTGCCATCGTGATGACACGTCGGGGATCACAGGCAGCCCCAACTGAACGACAACGCTCCAGGCCCTGGCCCGCCCACTCGGTCGGCGTGCCACAACCACGGTAAAACACGGGGGAATCATGTCTCTTCGCAACCGACTGACGCGCCGCGCGCAGGTCGCCCTCATCGGCGTCGCCGCCGGAGGCGTTGCGGCCGCAATCGTCGTCGTACCGTCGCTCTCCGACAGCGGCTCCTCGGAACCGGCGACGGTCGCGGCACAGAAGGACGCCGGCTACGGCCCCGAGCCCGAGGCCGACAGCAAGCTCGTCACCCAGGCCGGCGATCTGACGACCATGGCCACGGCCACGCTCTCGCGCGACACGATGATCAACAGGGCCCGCACCTGGCTCACGGCCAACAACGGAGGGCCGGTCCCCTACAGCATGAAGCGCAACTGGAAGGACGGCTACCGCCAGGACTGCTCCGGCTTCGTCTCCATGGCACTCGGGCTGGGGAAGCCCGGCCTGAACACCGTCGGGCTGGCCGACTCACGAAACGGTGTCACCACCCGGCTCGGCAGCGTGAGTCAGCTGAAGAAGGGCGACCTGCTGATCGACTACAGCACCAGTGACGGCGATTTCCGTCACGTGGTGATCTTCGAGAAGTGGGCCAACACCTCGCACAGCGCCTACTGGGCGTACGAGCAGCGCGGTACGTACGGCACGACCCACCGGCAGCTCAGGTACGGGATCGGCAGTGACAACTACGACCCCTTCCGCCCGGTCAAGCTCGGTGGCGGCGGTGGCGGCGGGCAGGTCCCGGCCCCGGCCCCGGGTGTCTCCTGGCCGGTCCTCCAGAACGGTTCCAAGGGTGCGGACGTGCGGTCCGCCCAGCAGCTGCTGACCTCGCGGGGCTACACGGTCGGGGCCGACGGCGTCTTCGGCCCCAACACCCGCGCGGCGGTGATCAAGTTCCAGAAGTCCCGGTCCCTGGCCGCCGACGGCGTCATCGGCCCGAACACCTGGTCCAAGCTGATCAAGACGGTGCAGTACGGCTCGTCCGGCCAGGCCGTGAAGGCGGCGCAGACGCAGCTGAAGGTCTACGGCTACGGGCTCACGGTCGACGGCGCGTTCGGCGCGAAGACGAAGTCGGCGACGGTCGCCTTCCAGAAGAACCACAAGCTGTCGGCCGACGGCGTCATCGGCCCGAACACCTGGCGCGCCCTGCTCGGCACCCGCTGACGCGCACGGTCCTGTCGGACGGCGAGGGCTCCTTCCCGCTGCGGGCGCAGCGGGAAGGAGCCCTCGCTCCCGTGGATGGCGAGGCGTCCAGGGTGAGAGGTAAGACGCATGGGGTCCAGACCTCTCAGTCGCTCCTCTTCAATCCGGCCGACGCGGCCCAACGGGCGCGCCTTTGGCATGCCCCGCTCACGCCGTGGATTCACGCAGCCATGCGACCGAACGCTCGCAGCCCTGAACTCCGCCGGACGCCCGACGGATACGGTGGGAGCAACGCGTCGAGATTCGCGCTGGTGCGCCGGGAAACCTGGTCGGCGTTCAGGGGACAGGTGTCTCCTGAACGTCGATCGATCGCGTCCCGGAGAGCGCTGTGAGAGTCGTGCCTGGCGAGTGCCTGACCTTCCGAGGTCCTCACCGGAACCGATCCCGCGGACCCCCGTCACCGCTACACCCTGCAGACCGCCGTCATAGGAGCCCGCCTTCCCGACTGGCCCACGCAGAGCCGGTGACATGAACTCCGGGCGGGCGCCCCGGCCGTAAGACACTGACCGTAGGACGCCCCGGCCGTGAGGCGCCCCGTATTCAGCCCCGGGGGGCTGAACCGATGAAGGTCTGGATGGCTGTGGCCGCCGCCCCCCGCGCCCATTCCTCGAAGGGCAGCGGATGCGTCCTGATGTCGCACCGGGCCGCGCTGCCGAAGGCCGAGGCAAGAAACGCGTCCCGGATCCGGTCGGCGAACAGGTCGTGGGCGGCGAGGCCTTCGCCGGAGATGATCACGCGTTCGGGGCCCAGCAGGTTGACGACGGAACCGATGGCGCGCCCGATCGCCTCGCCCGCCCGCGCGTACACCCGGCGCGCTTCGGGGTCGCCGCCGTGGGCCAGGGCCAGCGCCTCGGCCGCGTCCGCGACCTGGACGCCGGTGCGGGCCCGCACGTCGCGCACGATCGCCGGGTCGGCGGCGATCGCCTCCACGCAGCCGCGGTTCCCGCAGTGGCACAGCGGGCCCATGGGGTCGATGGGCAGGTGCCCGAGCTCGCCCGCCACCCCATGGGTACCGGACACGACCCGGCCGCCCACGACGAGACCGCAGCCGATACCGGCACCGACGGTCACCAGCGCGAAGTCGGTGAGGCCCACGCCCGCGCCGAACCACTGCTCGGCCACGGTGAGGGCCCGCACGTCGTTCTCGACGGTGACCGGGAGGCCGGTGGCAGCGGCGGCGAGCTTGCCGAGCGGTACGTCACGCCACCCCAGGAAGGGCGAGTGGCGGACGATGCCGTCGGTACGCACCACGTCTCCCGACACCGCGACACCGACGCCCCTGACCGGTACCCCGAACCCCTCGGCCTCGGCGAGCAGTTCCTCGACGAGACCGCCCGTCGTGGCCAGCACTTCCTCGGGCGAACGGTCGCCGAGCGGCACCCGGCGCGCGACCCGGATACGGCAGCACAGGTCGGTCAGTACGGCGATGGCGGTGTCACCGGTCAGTTTGATCCCGATGAAGAGGGCCCTGCCCCCGTCGACCCGCAGCGCGCCCGCCGGTCGGCCGGGAGACCGACGCGCCTCCTCCCCCGCCTCCTCCACCGGATGACCCGCCTCCTCCACAAGGTGGCCCGACTCGACGAGGGGCCGGACGGCCTTGGTCACCGCCGCAGCGGAGAGACCGGCCCGCCGGGCGATCTCCGCACGGGTCACCGGGCCGTGGGAGAGCACGAGCGCGAAGATCTGCGGGACGGCCGGCGTGTGGGCCCGGAACGCCTCGGGGCGGGTGGTCGGTCGCATGACCGCAACCTACGGTCTGTTCTTTTCCGCCGTCAACGAAAGAGGCCAGCATCCTTCGAAGACTCTTTCTCCGTACGTCATTTCCACAGGAACAAAGATCACTGGGCGGGATTGACAGATCTTCCAAGGTGACGCTTGGCTGACACCTGACCGTGCAACACTTCGAGTGAGGACCATGACGGTGATCTCCTACGATCCGGATGCCGGGCTCTGGCTGATCCGCACCCCGCGCACCTCCTACGCGGTACGGGTGGACGACACCGGGGCTCCGCGCCACGTGGCCTGGGGGCCACCGCTGACGCTGGCCCAGGCGCGAGAGCTCGCCGTCCCGCCCCCCGCGGTGGCGAACAGCTTCGAGGGCACGTCCGGGGTGGGCGAGGAGCTTCCCGTGGACGGTGGCACCCGCTATGGCCCGCCGTCGCTGCAGGTCCGGTTCGCCGACGGTTCCCGGGCCTTCGAGTGGCAGCCCGAGCACCACCGCGTCCACCGGCCGGAACCGGGCGTCCACGAGCTCGAACTCGCCTTCCGGGACCGGCTCCACCCCCTGCGGACGGTCCTGCACTACCGCGTCCGCGAGGACAGTGACGTCATCGAGCGCCGCATCACCGTACGCAACGACGGCGACGAGTCGGTGCGGCTGCTCCGCGCGGACTCCGCCGCCTGGTCACTGCCCGCGCTGCCCGGCTACCGCCTCAGTCATGTCACCGGCGGGTGGTCGGCGGAGACGCAGCTGCGAAGGGAGCCGCTCCCTCACGGCGAGACCGTCCTGACCAGCCGTCGCGGCATCACCGGCCACCACGCCAACCCCTGGGTGATGCTGGACGACGGCACCACCACCGAGCACCAGGGGCGGGTGTGGAGCGCCGCCCTGGCCTGGAGCGGAACCTGGCGCGTCACCGTGCAGCGCACCCCCGACGGCAGGGCCGGCTTCACCGGGGGCGCCGGTCACGACGGTCCGGCCGTCGTGCTGCGGCCGGGCGAGGAGTTCGTCTCCCCGGTCTTCGCGGGCCTGTTCGGCGAGGGCGGATTCGGTGCGGCGAGCCGGGCCTGGCACGACCACATCCGTACGCACGTACTGCCGCACGGCGACGAGACCGCCCCCGTGCTCTACAACTCCTGGGAGGCCACCGGATTCGACGTCGACGAAGCCGGTCAGACGGCACTCGCCGCGCGCGCCGCCCGGCTGGGCGTCGAGCTGTACGTGCTGGACGACGGCTGGTTCGGGGGCCGCCGCAGCGACCGGGCCGGGCTGGGTGACTGGACCCCGTCCGCCGACCGCTTCCCCGACGGCCTCGGACCGCTGGTCGCGGAGGTGCGCCGGCTGGGGATGCGGTTCGGCCTGTGGGTGGAGCCCGAGATGGTCAACCCGGACAGCGACCTGTACCGCGCGCACCCCGACTGGGTCCTGCACGTCCCGGGCCGTGCCCGTACCGAACTGCGCAACCAGCTGGTGCTCAACCTCGCCCGCGCGGACGTCGCGGAGTTCACGTACGAGTGGCTCGACCGCCTGGTCACCGAGCACCGCGTCGACTTCCTGAAGTGGGACATGAACCGCGCCTTCAGCGAGGCGGGCTGGCCCGACGAGGCGGAGGGTCACGACCGGCTGTGGACGCGGTACGTGCACCATCTGTACGGCATCATCGACCGCCTCCGCACCCGGCACCCGGGGCTGCGCGTCGAGTCCTGCAGCGGTGGCGGCGGCCGGGTCGACCTCGGCATCCTCGCCCGTACCGACCAGGTGTGGACGTCGGACAACACCGATGCCATGGACCGGATCTCCATCCAGCACGGTTTCGGCCAGATCTATCCGGCACGCACCATGGGCGCCTGGGTCACCGACGTACCCAACCAGCTCACCCACCGTCAGGTACCGCTGCGTTTCCGGTTCCATGTCGCCATGGCGGGCCTCCTGGCCGTCGGCGGCGATCTGCACTCGTGGTCCGAGGAGGAGATGACCGAGGCCGCCGCGCTCGTGGCGGAGTACAAGGCGGTACGCCATCTGGTGCAGCACGGAGCGCTGCACCGGCTCTCCGGCCCGGAGGGCGAGGAGACCACGGTCGTGCAGTACGCCGCCGACGACGGCGGCGAGACGCTGCTGCTCGTCTGGCGGCGCACGCACCGGCACGGGGCCCCCGTACGCCCGGTCCGGCTGCGGGGCCTCGACCCGGAGGCTCGCTACCGCGACGCCCGTACCGGCGCCGTCCACCACGGGGCCGTGCTGGAGGACTACGGGATGGCCCTGGACCTTCCGCCCGGGGACTGGGCCAGCACGTCCGTCCATCTGACGAAGGTGGCCTGAGGCGGGGCGCCTCCGGGTGGCGGAGCCGGGCCTCGGGGTCGGACGGCCCAACGGAGCCGCCACCCGGCCGAGCCGTCCGGGTGCGCCGCACCGGTTACGCGCCGCCGCCCGAACCCCCCTGGTGCTCAGGCACTTGGCGGACGGTTATCGCGTCACCGTCCACTTCTGGTTGGCGGCTCCGGTGCATGTCCAGATCTGCAGCCGGGTGCCGTTGGCCGAGCTGTTGCCGCTCGCGTCCAGGCACTTGTTCGCCTGGGGGTTGACGACGTCCAGGGCCGCGGGGACGGCCCATTGCTGGGCGGCGCTGCCGTTGCAGTCGTAGAGCTGTACGGGCGTTCCGTCCGCGGTGCCGCCCGAGGCGACGTCCAGGCACTTGCCGAGGGCGCGGACGGTGCCGTCGGAGCCGACCGTCCAGCGCTGGGCGGCGGAGCCGTTGCAGTCGTAGAGCTGTACGGGTGTGCCGTTGGCGCTGTTCGCCCCGGCCACGTCCACGCACTTGCCTCCGATGCCGGTGATGGGGCCGCCGCCGCCCGGCTGGCCACTGTCGGTGCTGACACGGACGTAGTCGACCAGGAGCTGCTGCGGGAAGACCGTGCTGCCGTCGGGGTCTCCGGGCCAGTAGCCGCCGACCGCGAGGTTGAGTATCAGGAAGAAGGGCTTGTCGAAGACCCACTGCCTTCCGCCGAGGTCCGCGGGGGTACGCCGCTGGTACACGGTGCCGTCGACGGACCAGGTGATCGCCCCGGGGCTCCAGTCGACGGCGAAGGTGTGGAAGGCGTCGGCGAACGCCTGACCGCCGGGCAGGGTGTATCCGGCGCCGATGCCTCCGGAACCGGAGTATCCGGGGCCGTGCAGGGTGCCGTGGACCGTGGACGGCTCGAAGCCCACGTTCTCCATGACGTCGATCTCACCGGAGTTGGGCCAGCCGACCTGTCCGATGTCGTTGCCCAGCATCCAGAACGCGGGCCAGATGCCCTGGCCGCGCGGGATCTTCATCCTGGCCTCGACGCGGCCGTACGTCGTGGTGAACCGGCCGGCCGTGTTCAGGCGTGCGGAGGTGTACTCGCACCGCCCGTACCAGCACTGGTAGTTGTCGGGGTTCTCCCGGCGGGCGGTGATGGCCAGGTGGCCCTGTCCGTCGAGGACGGCGTTGCGGTTGCCCGCCGTGTAGTACTGCCGCTCGTGGTTGTTGACGTTGTCGCCGGTCTCGGTCTGCCACTTCGAGCCGTCGACGCCGGCGCCGGCGGGCCCGTCGAACTCGTCGGAGAACGTGACCGCGGCGGTGGATGCCGGGGGCGCGTCCGCGGGAGCGGGCGCCCCCTGTGCCAGCCCGGTGGAGAGTGCCGCGAGGGCGAGGACCGAGACGAGGGACGAGAGCAGGCGCCGGGGAAGGCGTGAAGTGCCCATGGGTCTCCCTTCGAGGAGCGTGGGGGTACACCCTCAAGACATGCACATGACAGACGTGAGCGTGTGCGGATTCAGGAAATCACTGCGCCGACCAGGAAGGGGCGGCGGCAACCCGCCCCGTGGAACACTTACTTCACTACGTGATTTAAGAAGTGAACGCCAACCCTGTCAAGGGTCTGGTATGGACCAGACTCATGAACGCGGGCACGCAGGTGCCGCTACGAGACGCGTTCGCGGGCAGGTGCTCCGGCCGGTGACAGCCCCGCGCGGCACCCGGGGGCGTCGGGCACGGCGACGGCCGCGGGTCGTCGACGTGGTCGACGGCCCCGCGGCCGGGTTCGTTGCGCGCCGGTCAGCCGTTGGGCAGGATGACCGCGCGACCGTTGATCTTGCCCGCGTGCAGCCGCTCGTAGGCGAGCGGGGCCTCGTCGATGGAGTACGTCTCGACATGCACGTCGACCGCGCCGGCGTGGGCGAGCTCGATCACTTCGGCGAGCTCCCTGCGGGAGCCCCAGTACGGTGCGGTGACCGACGTGGAGAACGGCAGGACGCCGAATCCGACGGGCAGCATGCCGCCGCCGATGCCGACGATGGTGACGTCGCTGCCGATGGAGGCGACCGCACCGGCCGTCTTCACGGTCGGTGCGGCTCCGACGAAGTCGAACACGACCTCGGCGCCGACGCCGCCGGTGAGCTCGCGGACCTTCGCGGCCGCGTTCTCGTCGGAGAGCACGGTCTCGTGGGCGCCGACCGTACGGGCGAGGGCGAGCTTCTCCTCGGTGACGTCGAGGGCGACGACCCGGACGGCGGTCATGGCGCGGAGCAGCTGGATGGCGACGTGGCCGAGGCCTCCGGTGCCGATGACCACCGCGGTGGCGCCGGGCAGGAGCTTCGGCAGCGAGCGCTTGATCGCGTGGTACGGGGTGAGGCCGGCGTCGGTCAGCGAGACCGTCTTGACCGGGTCCAGGTCACCGATGGGCGTCAGGTGACGGGCGTCGTCGACGATCATGTATTCGGCCATGGCACCGGGGTTGCCCAGTCCGGGCGGGTTGATGCCGAAGTCGGCGGCGCGCAGGCAGTAGTTCTCCCGGCCCTCCGCGCAGTTCACGCAGGTCCCGCAGCCCCAGGGGCCGTAGACGGCCACGGAGTCACCCACCGAGACGCCCTGGGCCCCTTCGCCGAGAGCGGCGACCGTGCCGACGCCCTCGTGGCCGAGGGTGAGCGGCAGGTCGTAGGGCAGCTCCTCGGCGGACCAGCTCATCACGACGATGTCGGAGTGGCAGACCCCGGCGGCGGTGACCTTCAGCAGGATCTGGCCGGGTCCGGGTGAGGGCTTCGGGATGTCGACGACCTCGGGGGCGGCGCCGACGGTGCGGTACTGGACGGCTTTCATGGCTCTCCTTCGTTCTCCGTACTACCTTTGTGAGCCCCGTGGGTCCGGTGCGCCAGTCGGGGCTCAGGACGCGGAGTAGCCGCCGTCCACCAGGTGGTGGCTGCCCTGGATGAAGGAAGCACGGTCGGAGAGCAGGAAGGCCGTGAGCTCGGCGACCTCCTCCGACGTGCCGAGGCGGCCCGCCGGGTGCAGGGAGATCAGGTGGTCGCGGGCCGGACCGTCGGTGTTGCGGAGCAGCGGGGTGTCGATGAAGCCGGGACCGACCGCGTTGATACGGATGTTCCGCGCGGCGTACTCCAGGGCGGCCGTCTTGGTGAGGCCGACGACGCCGTGCTTGGCGGCGGCGTAGGCCGGGGAGTTCGCGAAGCCGTTGGTGCCGAGGATCGACGAGATGTTGACGACGGCGCCCCCGCCGGCTGCGAGGAGGGCCGGGAGTTCGTAGCGCATCGAGTAGAAGACGCCGCTGAGGTTGGTCGCGACGGCCTTGTTCCAGTCCTCGATACCGTACTCACCGGTGGGCAGGGACGGTCCGCCGATACCGGCGTTGTTGACGGCGAGGTGCAGGGCGCCGAACGTGTCGACGGCGAACCGTACGCCGGCCTCGACCGGCGCGGGATCCGGTGACGTCCAGGGCGACGGCGACGGCGGCGGCGCGGGCTCCGGTGGCCTCCAGCTCGGCGGCGGCCTTGCGGGCGCTCGCCTCGTCGTAGTCGGCGACGACGACGGTCGCCCCGCTCGCGGCCAGCCGACGGGAGACGGCCAGTCCGATGCCTGAGGCGCCGCCGGTGACGAGGGCGACCTTGCCGGTGAACTCCGCCTCGTAGGCGGTGGGGAGGTTGGTGCTCGTGGGGTGCTTCCTGCGTGGTGCTGTGGGGCGCCTAGCTGTCCTGCCGGGGTTCCAGCAGGTCTCCGGAGAGGGCGTCGAAGGCGTGTACGACGAACTCGGGCAGGGCGGCCGGTCGGCCACCGCGCACCCATGCCGCCTGGGCTGCGAGCAGCGCACCGGCTCCCGCGGCGACGGCCACGGCGGGACGGATGTCCTGTCGCGGATCGACGCCGAGCCGCTGCGCGAGGATCGCGACCGACTCCTCCTGGGCGTCCACACGGATGTGGTGGAACGCCGCGTACAGAGTGGGCTCCTCCTCGGCCATGACGAGCAGGTCGAAGATGCGGGGCCGCAGGTGCCAGGGCTCGGCGTCGGGGTCGTCGAGCCAGTCGAGAACGGCTCCGCGGTAGGCCACGAGCGGTGGTTCGGCGGCGGGCCGCGCACGGAGTGCCTGGTTGATCCTGTCGCCGTCGCCCCGTACCGCGTCGAGGGCGGCGGCCTCCTTGCTCGGGAAGTGGCGGCTGAAGGTGCGCCGGTCGACGTCCGCCGCCTGCGCGATCTCCTCGACCGTCACGTTCCGCAGCCCCCGGTCGAGCACCAGCTCGAACGCGGCCTGCGCCAGCGCGTCCCGGGTCCTGCGCGTCTTGCGGCTGCGCCGTCCGGGACCGTTGCCTGCCTGGTTCATAGTTGCACCGTACACCCGAAAGTGTCCCAGTGGGACTTCTGTCGCACTGGGACACCATGTCGGGTCGGCGGCCTCACGGACCCGCCCGTGACACCTCCGGCCCGGGAAGCAGGGGCGCTCCGCCGCCGTCTCCGGTTCAGGACGCGGGGTGCTCCGCCGCCCTCTCCGGCTCCCGGCTCAGCGCTCCGGGCCACCACGCGACCCGCCCGATGTCCCTGACCAGGGCGGGCACCAGGAGCGAGCGGACGACGAGGGTGTCGAGCAGTACACCGAAGGCGACGATGAACGCGATCTGGACCAGGAACGCCAGCGGGATCACACCCAGCGCGGCGAAGGTGGCCGCCAGGACCACACCGGCGGAGGTGATGACCCCGCCCGTGGTCGTCAGCCCGCGCAGCACGCCCTGCCGGGTCCCGTGGACGAGGGACTCCTCGCGGACCCGGGACATCAGGAAGATGTTGTAGTCGACCCCGAGGGCGACCAGGAAGACGAATCCGTAGAGCGGTACGGAGGAGTCCGTGCCGCTGAAGCCGAACACGTGCTGGAAGACCAGGGACGAGATCCCGAGGGTGGCCAGGAAGTTCAGTGCCACCGTGGCGACCAGGAGGAGCGGCATCAGCAGGGACCGGAGGAGCCCGGTCAGGATGACCAGGATGATCAGGAGGACGACCGGCACGATGAGCATGCGGTCGTGTTCCGCGGTCTTCTGCGTGTCGTACTGCTGCGCGGTGTAGCCGCCGACCAGCGCGTCCGCGCCGGGCACCGCGTGCACCGCGTCGCGCAGGCGCGTGACGGCCTCCTTGGCGGCGTCACTGTCGGCCGCGCTCGTCAGCGTGGCGTCGATGCGGACCCGTCCGTCCACGACGAGCGGCTCGCCGTCCCCCGGGCGCCCGGAGGCCGTCACCACGGAGACGTCCGCGACGCCGTCGACCCGCGCGGCCGCCTCGGCCACCTGCTCCGACCGGTCCGCCTCCGCGATCACCACGGCGGGACTGCCCGAGCCGCCGGGGAAGTGCTCGCTCACGGTCTGCTGGGCGGCGACGGAGGGCGCGTCGTTGACGAAGATCTCTTCGAGGGGTACGCCCTTCGAGTCGAGCGTCGGCATGAAGGCGGCGCACGCGAGCAGGACGACCAGGGTGACGCCCCACACCTTGCGGGGAGCCCGGTCGACGAGGGCGGCGATCCGCGCCCAGATCCCGGCCGAACCCGACGCGGTCTCACCCTCCTTGGGCTTGGCCGGCCAGTACGCGGTCCTGCCGAGCAGGACCAGGACGGCCGGCAGGAAGGTGAGCGTGCTGAGGACGGCGCAGACGATGCCGATGGCGCCCACAGGCCCGAGCGCACGGTTGTTGGTCAGGTCGCTGAGCAGCAGGGCGAGCAGCCCCAGGGCGACGGTGGCGGCGCTGGCGACGATCGGCCCGGCGGATTCGCGCAGCGCGGCCCGCATGGCGGTCCACCGGTCCGGGTGGCGCCCCAGTTCCTCGCGGAACCGCGCGGTGAGCAGGAGGGCGTAGTCGGTGGCCGCCCCGATGACGAGGATCGAGAGAATCCCCTGGACCTGGCCGTCGACCCGGACGATGTCGTAGTCGGCGAGCACGTACACGATCGCGCAGGCCACGCCGAGGGAGAGGACCGCGCCGAGGATGATGACCAGCGGCAGCAGCACGCTCCGGTAGACCAGCAGCAGGATGACCAGTACGGCCACGAGGGCGACACCGAGCAGCAGGCCGTCGATCCCGGCGAAGGCCTCGGACAGGTCCGCCTGGCTGGCGGCGGGTCCGGCGATCTGGGCCAGCGTGCCGGGCACCCGGTCGGCCGCCTTCTGGATGTGCGCGAGCGCGCCAGGAAGCCCGTCCCCGAGGCCGGAGTCCAGCTGGACGATGCCTTCGAGTGCCCGGCCGTCCGCAGACGGCAGGGCCGGGGTCACCTGACCCGCCACCCCCGGTCCGCCCTCGACCGAGGCCAGGGCCGCCGTCGCCGCCTGCCGCTGCTCCGGGCCGAGGTCCGCGCCGTCCTTCTCCGACGTCCAGACCACGATGGCCGGCACGGTCTCCTGCCGGCTGAACGCCTTCTGTTCCTCGACGACCCGGGTGGATTCGGCGCTCTGCGGCAGGAACGAGGCCCGGTCGTTGGTGGCCACCTCGCCGAGCTTGCCGGCGTACGAACCGAACGAACCGCCGACGGCCAGCCAGACGACGACGAGGAATACGGGGATCAGCAGGCGAACCGGCTTGGATGCGAAGGGCATGGTGCTCCCGGGTCGGGGAAACTATTTCAATCAGCGAGTATCTTAATGATTGAAATATGTTAGCGCACCTCTCCCGACCGACGTCCCGGCAGCCGTCAGCGCGGCTTCGGCACGGGAAGGGAAGGGAAGCTCAGCGCCCCGGGGGCTGCATGCGGGTGAGTTCGGCGTTCATGCGGGCGAGGAAGCGCAGCGCGGCAGCCAGTTCCTCCGGTTCGGCCGCGTCGCGGGCCGCCGATGCCGCCTCGGCGAGGGGCATGAAGAACGAGCGGGCGGCGGTCCTGGCCGTGGGCTCGTAGTGAAGGTGCACGACACGCCGGTCGACGCTGTCCCGCGCACGCCGGATGTGACCGGCGCGCTCCAGCCGGTCCAGACAGGCGGTGACCGCACCGGAGGTCAGACCGAGATGGTCGCGCAGCCTGCCGGGGGTCATCGGGCGCTCCGCGTCCAGGATCGCCGCGAGCGCCTGGACGTCCGTGGCGTGCAGCCCCTGGGTGTGCGCGAAGGCGTGCACCAGACGGTTCACCTCGCCGTTCATCCGGCGCAACTGCACCGCGAAGGCCTGGAGCCCGGAGGCCGGGGACGTGTCGGCGCGCGATCCGTCGGGGGCGTCGTCTGCACTGTCCACTGCCCCATAGTAGGGCGTTCGCCACCCATCTCACCCCTATGCTTCTACAGTTGTGTAGAGACGCGACTGAACGCGTCTCCCGCGTACGGAAGAAGGAGTGAACGCCACGATGGTGTCCAAGAAGCTGCTCGGCTCGCTCGGTGTGGGCGGCCCGACCGTGGGCACGGTTCTGGACACCGCCACGGCCGTGCCCGGCGGCAGTCTGAACGGCCGGGTCCACCTGAAGGGCGGCAGCGCCGACTTCACGATCGAACACATCACGCTGGAGCTCGTCGCCCGTGTCGAGGCCGAGCACGAGGACGGCGAGTCCGAGGGCGTGGTCGCCTTCGACCGCTTCACGGTCGGCGGTGCATTCGTCCTCCCGGAGGGCGCGGAGGTCACCGTCCCCTTCGACGTGGCACTGCCGTGGGAGACACCGGTGACCGCGCTGTACGGCCAGGACCTCGGGATCGTCCTCGGCGTGCGTACGGAGCTCTCGGTGGCGGGCGCCAAGGACAAGGGCGACCTGGACCGGCTCGCCGTGGGCCCTCTGCCCGCCCAGGAGGCCGTCCTCGAAGCGCTCGGACAGCTCGGCTTCGGCTTCAGGTCCGCCGACCTGGAGATCGGACACATCCGCGGCACCGGTCAGCAACTGCCGTTCTGCCAGAAGATCGAGCTCTCCCCTGCGCCGCAGTACGCGCACCAGGTCAACGAGATCGAGCTGACCTTCCTGGCCGGTCCCGGCCGCCTGGAGGTCGTCCTGGAGGCGGACAAGCGGGGCGGACTCCTCTCCGGGGACGGGGGCGGGGACGTCGCCGGCCGGTTCACCGTGGGGCATCACGAGGTCCAGGGACGCGACTGGAACACCGAGGTCGACGCCTGGATCCGCTCCCTCGCCGAAGCCCGCGCGGCGTACGGCAGCCACGCGGTGTACGGCCACGCCGACGGATATGGTCACGGTCACAGCGAGGGCCACGGCCACGAGCACCGTTCCGGGCACGGCACGGGCACGGTCGTCGCCGCCGGGGCGGCCGGGCCGGCCGTCGGTGTCGTGGGCGGGATGGTGGCCGCCGAAGTCGTGGACGAGGTGGGCGACTTCTTCGAGGGCGACGAGGAGGAAGAGGGCGGCGAGGGCTGAGCCCGAGCGGGCGCCCCACCCGCCCGGCCGAAAGCCGGCGCGGCAGGGCCGAGGCACCCTGCCATCGCCTACTACAGTGCTGTAGATTCGGCTTGGTGGTCCCGGGACACCGTGGACCGCCTGGCACAGCCAAGCCGGTCGGTCAGGGGAGAACACAGACGTCATGTTCGGTATCAGCGAGATCGCGATCTTCCTCGTCATCGTCATCCTGATCTTCGGCGCCAAGAAACTTCCCGAACTCGCCCGCTCCATGGGCAAGTCGGCCCGGATCCTGAAGAGCGAGGCCCGGGCCATGAAGGCGGACGGCTCCTCCGGCATACCCGCCGACCCGGCGCGACCGGGGGTGGACCACCCCCGTGTCATCCGGGGTACCGCCACGGAGAAGCCCGGGGCGCGCTGAGGTCCGGGCACCAGCCCCGCTCTCGCCTCACCCGTCCGGAGCGCGCCCGTCGCGCCCGGGAGGCTTCCCGACGGCATCCGGTATCCCACCCCAGGCCCCCGACAAGCGGAACGCTCCGCAGGGGGACACCGTGGACGAAGGACGTCCGAGCCGGATCGGAGAGGCCATGGAGAGCACGAACGACGACGGTCTGCGGTGCCTGGTGACCGGAGCGACGGGGTACATCGGGGGCCGCCTGGTGCCCGAGCTCCTGGCCGTCGGCCACCGGGTGCGCTGCCTGGCCCGCAGCCCCGAGAAGCTGCGGGACCACCCGTGGGCGGGCAGCGCCGAGGTGGTGAAGGGCGATGTGACCGACGCGGAGTCCGTCGGAGCGGCCATGCGGGACATCGACGTGGCCTACTACCTGGTGCACGCCCTGGGCAGCGGGCCTGACTTCGAGGAGACGGACCGCGCGGCAGCCCGGACCTTCGGCGAGCAGGCGCGGGCCGCCGGCATCCGGCGCATCGTGTATCTGGGCGGGCTCACCCCCGCCGGCGTCCCCGTGCGCGAGCTGTCGCCGCACCTCCGCTCGCGCGCCGAGGTCGGCCGTATCCTGCTCGATTCGGGTGTGCCGACGGCCGCCCTGCGTGCGGCGGTCATCATCGGTTCCGGTTCCGCGTCGTTCGAGATGCTGCGCTACCTCACCGAGCGGCTGCCGGTCATGGTCACCCCGAGCTGGGTCTCGACACGGATCCAGCCGATCGCGGTCCGGGACGTGCTGCGCTATCTGGTGGGCAGCGCGCACATGCCCGACGACGTGAACCGCACCTTCGACATCGGCGGCCCCGACATCCTCACCTACCGGGACATGATGCAGGAGTACGCCCAGGTGGCGAAGCTGCCCAAGCGGCTGATCCTGCCGGTGCCGATGCTGAGTCCGGGGCTGTCCAGTCACTGGATCGGCCTGATCACCCCGGTGCCCGCGTCGATCGCGCGCCCGCTCGCGGAGTCCCTGCGCTACGAGGTGGTGTGCCACGAGCACGACATCGCCGGCCATGTCCCGGACGGGCCCGGGCAGCCCTTCTCCTTCGGCACCGCCCTCAACCTCGCCCTGCAGAGGGTGCGCGAGGCGAGCGTGACGACGCGGTGGTCCTCGGCGTCCACCCCCGGCATCCCGAGCGATCCGCTGCCCACCGACCCCGACTGGGCGGGCGGCAGCCTGTACACGGATGTGCGCGAGCTCGACGTGGACGCCTCGCCGGACGCCCTGTGGCGGGTCATCGAGGGAATCGGCGGTGAGAACGGCTGGTACTCGCTCCCGTGGGCCTGGGCGGTCAGGGGATGGCTGGACCGGCTGGTCGGCGGAGTGGGTCTGCGGCGGGGCCGGCGCGACGCCCAACGGCTCCGGGTCGGCGACTCGTTGGACTTCTGGCGGGTCGAGGAGATCGAGCCCGGCCGGCTGCTGCGGCTGCGCGCCGAGATGAGGCTGCCGGGCCTGGCCTGGCTGGAGATGTACACGGAGAGGGGCGCCGACGGCCGGTCCCACTACCGGCAGCGCGCCGTCTTCCACCCGGCCGGCCTGCTGGGCCACGCGTACTGGTGGAGCGTGTCGCCCTTCCACGCGTTCGTCTTCGGCGGGATGGCGCGCAACATCGCCCGCGCGGCGGTCCGTGGCGCGGCCGGTGGTGCGGCATGACCGTCTCCGTCGTCCTGTTCACCTCCGACCTGCGGCTGCACGACCATCCGCCGCTGCACTCGGCCCTGGCTTCGGCGGACGAGGTGGTTCCGCTGTTCGTCCTGGACGACGCCATCGAGGACACCGGTTTCGCTGCTCCCAACCGGCGCGCGTTCCTCGCCGACTGTCTCCGGGACCTGGACTCGGGGCTCCGCGACCGCGGGGGGCGCCTGGTGGTCCGCCGGGGGGACGTGGCGGAGGAGGTCCGCCGGATCGTCTCCGAGACCGGCGCGGGTGACGTACACTTGGCGGCGGGCGTCAGCGGGTACGCCCGGCGGCGTGAGGAGCGGCTGCGCGGGGCGCTGGCGGACGTGGACTGCCGGCTGCGTGTGCACGACGCGGTGATCACCGCTGTCCCGCCCGGCGCGGTGACCCCTTCGGGTACGGGCAGGGACCACTTCGCCGTGTTCACGCCGTACTTCCGCCGCTGGTCCGGGGCGCAGTCGCGCGCCCTCTTCGGCGCGCCGCGCACCGTGCGCGTCCCGGCGGGGCCCGGGTCGGTGGGGCCGCCCTCGCGGGCCGGGATCCCGGGGGTGTCCCCCGGGCTGGCCGAGGGCGGGGAGATCCAGGGCCGCCGGAGCCTCACCGCCTGGCGCCGGCACGGTCTCGGGCGGTACGAGGAGCGCCACGACGATCTGGCGGGCGACGCCACCTCGCGCCTCTCGCCGCATCTGCACTTCGGCACGCTGTCCCCCACCGAGCTGGTCCACCGGGCCCGTGCCGCGGGTGGTCCGGGTGCGGAGGCCTTCGTACGGCAGCTGTGCTGGCGCGAGTTCCACCACCAGGTCCTGGCCGCCCGCCCTTCGGCCGCCCGCTCCGACTACCGCTCGCGGCACGACCGTTGGCGTACGGAGTCGGCGGCCGGCGACATCGCGGCCTGGCAGGAGGGCCGCACCGGCTATCCGCTGGTCGATGCCGCCATGCGCCAACTGCTGCACGAGGGCTGGATGCACAACCGGGGACGGCTGCTGGCCTCCAGCTTCCTCGTCAAGACGCTGTACGTGGACTGGCGCGTCGGTGCGCGGCACTTCCTGGATCTGCTGGTGGACGGGGACATCGCCAACAACCAGCTCAACTGGCAGTGGATGGCGGGGACGGGCACGGACAGCCGGCCGAACCGGGTGCTGAATCCGGTGCTGCAGGCGAAGCGTTACGACCCGGACGGCGCGTACGTACGCCGCTGGGTTCCCGAGCTGGCGGGGATCGACGGCGGTGCGGTCCACGAGCCGTGGAAACTGCGGGCCGAGGAACGCGCCCGGTACGCCTATCCGGAGCCGGTGATCGGTCTCGCCGAAGGACTGGCACGGTTCAGGGAGGCACGCGGCCTCGACTGAACCGGGCCGGTGGGAGCGGCGGCCGATGTGGGCGATCAGACCTTGCGCCAGCGGGCGTTGGCCCAGGAGAAGACTCCGAAGGCGGCCAGTCCGAACGCGACCAGGACGAGCAGCCAGGGGCCCGCCGGGGTATCGGTGAAGGACCGCAGGGTGTCGTCCATGCCCTTGGCCCGGCCGGGTTCGTGCCGGACCGCGGCGGCGACCGCGAAGCCGCCCGCCGTCGCGAAGACGATGCCGCGGACGCCGCCGCCGAACACACCGGTGAAGTCGACGGCCCGACGGACCCGCTTCGTCATCCCGGACATCTTCAGATGCTTGTGGTAGGTGCGCGTCACGGCTCGGAAGGCGATCCAGAGCCCCGCGCCGACGACGGCCGCGCCGGCGATCCCGACGATCCACTGACCGCCCGTCCACTGGAGGGCCTTCGCCGTGACGTCGTCGGTCTGCCGGTCGCTCGATCCGCTGCCGCTGCCCTGGTCGCCGACGGCGTAGGAGAGCACGGAGTACGACACGAAGCCGTAGAAGAGGAAACGACCGGCGGCCATGGCCCTCTTGCCCGGCTTGTCGCCGTCGGGGCCGGCCTGGCCGAAGAGCGCCTCGGACAGGCGCCACAGGGCCATCCCCGCGAGTGCCACGCCGAGCGCCCACAACAGGACGCCCCCGAAGGGCTGCCCGGCGATCTCGGCGACGGCACCGCCCCGGTCGGCCTGCTGCCCGCCGCTGTCGGAGAACGCGATGCGCAGCGCGAGCGCTCCGACCAGGAGGTAGATCACCCCGCGCGCCACGAATCCGGCACGGGCACCTGCGGCCACGGCCGTGCTGTTCGCCGCCCGTCTGGCAGCACCCCGTCCACCTGTCGACAACACGTTCGTATTCATGCACGGTCGGTTGCCCCCGAAGGGGCGATCAATGCCCCGGCGGGCCGGGCTCGGCTCCACTCGGGCCAGGCTCCGCTCTACTCCTCGTCCTCGGCCGTCGCCCCCACCTGTCCCTTGGCGCGTCGGCCCACGACCGCGGCGGCGCCCAGGGCGCTGGCGGCGAAGGCGAAGGCGAGCGTCCAGGGCCGGTCGAGCACATGGCCGGTGGCGTGGTCCAGCGAGTAGCGTCCGGCACCCGTCAGGCCGATCGCGGCGGCGGTGAAGCCGAGGAACGCCGGGTACTCGTAGCCCCCGCCCATCGCGAAGAATCCGGCGGGCGCGTGGACGGCGACGGCGCCGGCCATCGTGCCGGCCGCGGCGGCTCCGGCCGCCGGGGTGGCGAGGCCGAGGGCCAGCAGGACCCCGCTGCCCGCCTCGCCGAGGCCGGCGGCCACGGCGCTGTACTTCGGCGGGTGGAAGCCCATGGCCTCCATTCCCTGCGCGGTGCCCTCGATACCGCCGCCGCCGAACCAGCCGGCCAGCTTCTGGCTGCCGTGGGCGGCCAGCACGGCTCCCGTACCGACCCTGAGCACGAGCAGTCCGAGGTCACGCCGGTTGATGCAGGTCATGGGAGTCTCCCGTCGACACCGTACGAGCGGAGGTGCGAAACCGTACGGATCCACTCTCGTCGGGCCCGGGCGGCGGGGTGCGGCGGAGTTGGGCCGTTCGGGTACCGCCCGTGCGGGGACTGCGTCCCGGGCGTCATCGAGTGCGACGTATGTCATTGTGCAACTAGTTGCATAACACTGTTCCCCTCGTCTACAACTGGCACGACGACACTGTGCGAGGAGACCCCGATGAGCCCCTACCCCACCCTGCTGAGCCCGCTCGACCTCGGTTTCACCACCCTCCCCAACCGGGTCCTGATGGGATCGATGCACATCGGTCTGGAGGAGGCCGAGCGCGGCTTCGAGCGGATGGCGGCCTTCTACGCGGCCCGCGCACGCGGCGGGGTGGGCCTGATGGTCACCGGCGGGATCGCGCCCAGCGAGCGGGCCGGTTCCTTCATCGGCGGCGCCAAGATGACGACGGAGGCGGAGGCCGAGCAGCACCGGGTGGTCACCGACGCCGTGCACGCGGCGGGCGGCCGGATCGCGATGCAGATCCTGCACTTCGGGCGCTACGCGCACCACCCGGAGCTGGTCGCGCCCAGCGCGCTCAAGGCCCCGATCAGCGCGTTCACCCCGCACGCCCTCACCGACGACGAGGTCGAGGAGACCATCGAGGACTTCGTGCGGGCCGCCGCACTGGCGCAGCGCGCGGGCTACGACGGTGTCGAGATCATGGGCTCCGAGGGCTATCTGATCAACGAGTTCATCGTCGCCGCGACCAACCACCGCGACGACCGCTGGGGCGGCAGCTACGAGAACCGCATCCGCTTCCCCGTCGAGATCGTCCGCCGGGTCCGTGAGCGGGTCGGCAGCGACTTCATCCTGATCTACCGGCTCTCGATGCTGGACCTGGTGCCCGGCGGTTCCACGCTGGCGGAGGTCGTGCGGCTCGCCCGCGAGGTCGAGGCGGCCGGTGCGACGATCATCAACACCGGCATCGGCTGGCACGAGGCCCGCATCCCCACCATCGCGACCTCGGTGCCGCGCGGCGCCTTCACCTGGGTGACCGAGAAGGTGCGCGGTGCCGTCTCCGTACCGCTGGTGACCAGCAACCGCATCAACACCCCGGAGCTGGCCGAGGAGGTCCTCGTCTCGGGCCGTGCGGACATGGTGTCGATGGCGCGGCCGTTCCTTGCCGACCCGGACTTCGTCGCCAAGGCGGCCGAGGGGCGTGCCGACGCGATCAACACCTGCATCGGCTGCAACCAGGCCTGCCTGGACCACATCTTCAGCCTGCAGATCACCTCCTGCCTGGTGAATCCGCGCGCCTGCCACGAGACCGAGCTGGTGCTCTCGCCGACCCGTACCCGCAAGCGCGTCGCCGTGGTGGGTGCCGGTCCCGCCGGTCTGGCCTGCGCGGTCACGGCTGCCGAGCGCGGGCACGCGGTGACGCTGTTCGACGCGGCCGACGAGGTCGGCGGCCAGCTCAACGTGGCTCGCAGGATCCCCGGCAAGGAGGAGTTCGACGAGACGCTGCGCTATTTCCGCACGCGGCTGGCCGAGGAGGCCGTCGAGGTCCGGCTCGCCACCCGTGCCACCTCCGCCGCCCTGGACGGCTTCGACGAGATCGTCCTGGCGACCGGCGTCGAGCCCCGCTCCCCCGCGATCCCCGGCGTCGAGCACCCCAGCGTGGTCAGCTACCTGGACGTCCTGCGCGACGGTGCGCCGGTCGGCGACCGGGTCGCGATCGTCGGGGCCGGCGGCATCGGGTTCGACGTCGCCGAGTTCCTGACCGACGGCGGTGACTCCGCGAGCCTGGACCCGGAGGTGTTCTTCCGGCAGTGGGGCGTGGACACCGACTACGCGGAGCGGGGCGGGCTGCGCGCCCCGGAGCGTCCGAAGACCTCCCGCACGGTGCATCTGATCCAGCGCAAGGCGAGCAAGGTCGGGGCCGGACTCGGCAGGACCACCGGCTGGATCCACCGGACCGAGCTGCGCCACCGCGGCGTGAACATGATCGCCGGGGCGTCCTACGACCTCATCGACGACGCGGGCCTGCACGTCACCGTCGACGGCGAGCAGCATCTGCTGCCGGTCGACACCGTGGTCCTGTGCGCGGGCCAGGAACCGCGCCGTGAGCTGTACGAGGAGCTGCGCGCGGCGGGCCGCCCGGTGCACCTGATCGGCGGCGCCGACGTGGCCGCCGAGCTGGACGCCAAGCGCGCGATCCGCCAGGGCACGGAGCTCGCCGCCGGGCTGTGACCTCCCCGGCCGGGCCCGGTGGTCTCGCGGCCCAGGCCGTCCGGGCCGTCCGGGCCGTCCGGGCCGCACGGGCCGTCCGGGCCGCACGGGCCGTCCGGGCCGCACGGGCCGTCCGGGCCGCACGGGCCGTCCGGGCCGCACGGGCCGTCCTTAGGATGCACTCCATGTCACTCCCGCACGCGATCCTCACCGCCCTGCTCGAAAAGCCGTCGTCGGGGCTGGAGCTGACCCGCAGGTTCGACCGGTCGATCGGCTACTTCTGGCCGTCCACGCACCAGCAGATCTACCGCGAGCTGGGAAAGCTCGAACAGGCCGGTCACATCCGGGTGCTGCCCGCCGCGCAGCCGGCCCGCGGGCAGAAGAAGGAGTACGAGGTGCTGCCCGCCGGCCGCGAGGAGCTGGCGGCCTGGGTGGCGCTCGCCGAGGACCCGCGGCCCGTCCGTGATCCGCTGCTGCTGCGGATGCGGGCAGCGGCGGTGGTCGGGGCGCCCGGCCTGAGCACGGAGCTGCACCGGCACCTCGCGCTGCACCGGCGGCAGCTGGAGGAGTACCTGGAGATCGAGGAGCGGGACTTCCCGCCGGAGCGGACCGCGGACCAGGACCGGCTGCGGCATCTGGTGCTGCGCGGGGGCATCGACCTGGAGACGTTCTGGACGGGCTGGCTGACCAGGGCGATCGACGACCTGGAGGGGACCGGCGCGGAGCCGGACCCGGCTAGGGACCGGCGACCGGCTCCCTGACCCGTTCCGGCCGGGGCGTGCGCCGGCGCAGGGCGCGCGGGCTGCCGATGACGACCCGCGACGGCGCACTCGCGATGCCGACGGCGCTCGGCGCGACGGCGGTCTCGGGAACGGTCCGCGCCTGCGCGCGACTGAGCAGGACGACACCCCGGACGGCGGCCACCGCACCGAGGAGCACCGGGACCAGGCCGGCCGGCCCGCCCTGGAATCCTTCGCCGAGCAGGGCCAGGCCGATCGCGGCGGCGACGACCGGGTTGGCGAGGGTGACCACGGCGAGCGGCGCGCCGAGGCCGCCGCGGTACGCGGTCTGGGACAGCAGCAGGCCGCCCATGGCGAAGGCGGAGACGAGCAGCGCCACGGTCACCAGCCGCCAGCTGAGCAGCGGCCCGTCCTGGTCGGTGGCGGCGACCGTGAGGGTCTGGGTCAGCGCGGAGGCCACGCCCGAGGTGATGCCGGACGCCGCGGCGTGCCGGAGCCCGGGGCGCGCGCCGGGGCGGCCGAGTACGGCGACGAGCGCCATGGTCACGCCGCCGACGCCGAGCACCTCGGCCAGGGTCAGCGTGTCGCGCGGCGCACTGCCGCCGACTGCGGTCAGCAGGGCGCCGAGGCCGAGCAGGGTGAGCAGCGTCCCACGCCATTCCGTGCGGCTGACCGGGCGCCCCGCGGCGCGGGCGCCGAGCGGGACGGCGAGGACGAGAGTGAGCGCGCCGAGCGGCTGGACCAGGGTGAGCGGTCCGTACTTCAGCGCGGCGACGTGCAGCAGCGCCCCGCCCGCGTTCAGCCCGACCGCCGACCACCAGGCGCCACTGCCCAGCAGGTGCAGCGGCCCGGTGGACGGTGCGGTGCGCCCGGCCAGCCGGGACTGCGCCACCGCGGCGGCGGCGTAGGCGCCGGCGGAGACGAAGGACAGCGCGACGGCTGTCAGCGTGGCGTTCATCGCCGGGCTCCGGAACGTGCGTACGCGGGAGCCGCGTAGACGGGGGCGGACGGCCACGGCAGGGGCGCGCGGACCGGCGCGGGGCGGGGAAGCCTGAGTGCGGCGAAGGCGACGCCGAGCAGTGCCGAGACCACGATCGCGTCGAGCCAGTAGTGGTTGGCCGTGCCGACTATGACGAGCAGGGTGACGAGCGGGTGCAGCAGCCACAGCCGACGCCAGCGGGAACGGGTGGCGGCGATGAGCCCGATCGCGACCACGAGGGCCCAGCCGAAGTGCAGCGAGGGCATGGCCGCGAACTGGTTCGCCATCGAGTCGGTGGCGGGCGTGTCCCCGTACACCGTCGGGCCGTACACCTGCCCGGTGTCGACGAGTCCCGCCGGGGGCAGCATCCGCGGCGGGGCGAGGGGGAAGACCAGGTGCAGGGCGAGCGCGGCCCCGGTGAGCGCGGCGAGGATCCGCCGCGACCGGACGTAGTGGCGGGGGCGCCGCAGGTACAGCCAGACCAGGAACAGCACGGTGGCCGGGAAGTGCACGGTCGCGTAGTAGGTGTTCGCCGCCTGGACGAGTGTCTGGCTGTGCAGCAGCACGCTCTGTACGGCCCCCTCACCGGGAAGGTGCAGGGTTCGTTCGAGGTCCCAGACGTGTCCGGCGTTGCGGAAGGCTTCCTCCACGTGGCCGTTCGCGGCCTGCCGGCCGAGTTTGTAGACGAGGAAGAGTCCGACGACGAGAAGGAGCTCGCGGACGAGGGGAGGCCGGGCAGGGCCCGGCTCCCGGTCCATGGACTCTCTACGGGTGCGTATCACCCCCGTGCCTCCTGTCTGCCGAAGCTCTGTCGTACCGGCAGGAACGAGCCCGTGCCGTATCGATACGCCAGTGTACCGATACGCGAACGTATCGGTACACGCGCGTATCGGTACACTGGCGTACCGAGGGTCCTCGTCGCAGATTCCGCAGAGAGGGAAGCAGATGTCGTCGCCCGATTCCGCACAGGAGTCAGCACTGGCGTCACGCCGGTCGAAGATCACACCGGAGCGGGCACAGGAGCTCTACACGGCCGTGCTGGACCTGCTCAGGGAGAGCGGCTACGAGTCGCTGACCATGGAGGGCGTCGCCTCCCGCACCCGGTGCGGGAAGTCGACCCTCTACCGCCAGTGGGGCTCGAAGCCGGAACTGGTCGTCGCCGCCCTGCACGGCACCCGCCGGACCCTGCTCTCGAACATCGACACCGGCAGCCTGAGCGGAGACCTGCACCAGGCCGCCGGCGCGATCGACGAGGCCTCCACCGGCGACACCACCCTCATGCACGCGCTCAGCCATGCGGCACTCCAGAGCCCCGAGCTGCTGTGCGCCCTGCGCGAGACGCTGATCGCCCCGTCGATCGCGGCGATCGACGCGATGCTCGGGCGCGCGGTCGAGCGCGGCGAGATCGCGGCGGACAATCCCGCGACGAAGTACGTATCGGCCCAACTGCTGGGCATCATGCGCGCCCGGCCCCTACTGGAGGGACGGTACGCGGACGACGCGTTCCTCAGCGGCTTCATCGAGAGCTCCGTACTTCCCGCGCTCGGGCTCCCGCCGACCCCACCGGGACCCTGACAGACGTGGGCCGTCGCCCCAGCGGTTGACGGCGGCCCGCCGCGCCGAACCGTGGGGACGGGGACGGCGCACACCCGGCCGGTGGTTTCCACGGAAACCACCGGCCGGTCGCATGTCGTCCCGAACCCTCTCTTTTCGTCCCCTTGACGATATTCACACGATCCCTTATCGTCGCGATGACGAGAAAGAGGGTCCTGACATGGCCGACATCACCAGGCGCTTCGGCTGGCGGCACCTGCGCTCCGCGCCCACCGCCCACATCCGCCACCACAAGCGCGGACAGCTCACCCATGACGGTCCGGGGCTCAGCTTCTGGTACCGGTCGCTGTCCGCCGCGCTCTCCGAGGTGCCGGTCAACGACCGCGAGCTGGCGATGGCCTTCCACGCCCGCACGGGCGACTTCCAGGACGTCACCGTCCAGGCGACCGTCACGTACCGGATCAGCGACCCCGCCGAGGCGGCGGCCCGGCTCGACTTCTCGGTGGACCCCGACACCGGGGTCTGGCGGAGCGCGCCGCTGGAACAGATCGCCACCCTGCTCACCGAGACCGCCCAGCAGCACGCCCTGGACGTCCTGGCCCGCACCCCGCTCGCCGCCGCCCTCGTGGACGGGGTCGCCTCGGTGCGCGAACGGGTCGCCACCGGCCTCGCGGCCGAACCCCGGCTGCCCGCGACCGGAATCGACGTGGTGGCCGTACGCGTCGTCGCCATCCGCCCGGAGGCGGAGGTGGAGCGCGCACTGCGCACACCGGCCAGGGAGCAGATCCAGCAGGAGGCCGACCGGGCGACGTACGAACGCCGGGCCGTCGCCGTCGAGCGCGAGCGCACCATCGCCGAGAACGAGCTCGCCAGCCAGATCGAACTGGCCCGCCGCGAGGAGCAGTTGGTGGACCAGCGCGGCACCAACGCCCGCCGCGAGGCCGAGGAGAAGTCCGCGGCCGACGGGGTGCGCACGGAGGCCGAGGCCGCCCGCAAGGTGCGGCTCGCCCGTGCCGAGGCGGAGGCCGCACGGGACATCGGCGCCGCCCGCGCCGAGGCCCAGGCGGCCTGGCTCCAGGCGCACGCCGAGGTGGACCCGACGACGCTGCACGCCCTGGCCGCGACCCGGCTGGCGGAGAACCTGCCCCGCATCGACAGCCTCACCCTCTCGCCCGACGTGCTCACCGGCCTGTTCGCCCGGCTCGGCGGTCAGGGTCCGCAGGAGCGGGCGTGAGCCTGGCCCCGCGTGCGGTCCTCGTGCACCGCACCACCGAGTACGAGGAACTGCTCGCCCGGCACGGGACGCACGGCCAGGCGGCGTTCTTCCTCTCCACTCGCGGCCGGTCCGTCGACGAAGTGGCCGCGCGGCACCACCGTATGCGGCAGGCCCTCACCGAGGTGGCCGCCGCGGTGCCCCTGCAGTGGCGCCGGTCACGGGTGGAGCGCGCGGACCTCGACCGGTTCCTCTTCGGTCCCGAGGACGTGGTGATCGTGGTCGGGCAGGACGGGCTGGTCGCCAACGCGGCCAAGTACCTGTCCGGCCAGCCGGTAGTGGGCATCGACACCGACCCCGGCCGCAATCCCGGGGTCCTGGTACGCCATCGCGCGGCCGACGCGGCGGCGCTGTGCCGGGCCGCCGTCGCGCCCGGGGACCGGGTGGACGCGCTCACCATGGTGGAGGCCGTCGCCGACGACACCCAGCGGCTGCTCGCCCTCAACGAGATCTTCTCCGGACCGCCCGGCCACCAGACCGCGCGCTACCGCATCGGCCCGGACGGCGCCCCGTCCGCCGGGGAGTCCCAGGCGTCCTCGGGCGTGCTGGTCGGCACCGGTACGGGTGCGACGGGCTGGCTGCGTTCCCTCTGGGCCGAACGCGGCAGCGGGCTGCGGCTGCCGGGCCCGTCCGACCATCGGCTGCTCTGGTTCGTGCGCGAGGCATGGCCGTCACCCGCGACCGGTACGTCACTGGTCGAGGGCGAACTGGGGCGGGGCGAGGGGCTGTCGCTCACGGTCGAGTCGGACCGGATCGTGGTGTTCGGCGACGGGATGGAGTCGGACTCCCTCGAGCTGACCTGGGGTCAGACGGTCCGGTTCGGCATCGCGGCCACGACGCTGAACCTGGTGGGGTGAACCTCGGACACGGCCCCGGCCCCAGGGTCTTTCGTCTGGATCAGGCCGGTGCAGGGAGCGGGGTCCGGTGCGTGCAGTTGCAAGGCGGCGGATCGGGACAACGCGATGGGGTCTTCCCTGCTCAAGCGAAGCCGCGAGCAGGGGAAGTCGGTGATTGACGACAACGCGGAAGGGTGTCCCTCCCTGCTCGCGCGAAGCCGAGAGCCCGGGCGAGTGCGTGCCAGACCCCGCGAGCCCGGCATGATCCGAACGAGAGGCCCCAGCCCTGCAGGATCGGGCCAGGACCAGGACCGACCGCGCCCACCGGGTGATCGCGGCACCACCGGCGACCGTCTACCGCGCCCTCCTCGACCGGGCGGCGCTGGAGGCCTCCCGCCGGAGGGCATGCGCGGGCGGATCGAGCGTTGGGATCCCCGCCCCGGTGGCGGATTCAGGATGGTCCTCACCACCTCGGCCCCACCGACAGCCCGGGGCAAGACCTCTGACGCGGCGGATGTGGTCGAGGTCGGGTTCACCGACCTGTCGCCACCGGAACGCGTGGTGCAGCGGGCGGTCTTCGAGGCCGACGACCCGTCGTACGCGGCACCATGACGATGACCTGGCAGCTGACCGCCGCCGGTGACAGGACCGAGGTCACCGTCACGGCCACGGACGTGCCGCCCGGCATCTCCCGGGCGGACCACGAGGCCGGGATCGCCTCATCCCTGGCCGATCTGGCCTCGTACGTCGAAGCGGTGGCTGACCGGAGGCGGCGGTGCCTCCCGGACCGATGAGTTCCCGGGCAGCACGCTGTCTCAGGGAGAGGACGGACCCGTCCCTTCCCGGGAGAGTCTGTGCGCGATGAGACTGGTACCGCAGGAGTTCCTGTCGCTGGACGGCGTCAGCCAGGGCCCGGGGTCCCCGGACGAGGACACGAGTGACGGGTTCACCCGGGGCGGCTGGTTCGTGCCGCACCTGGACGAGGAGTTCGAACGGCAGGCCCGTGCCTGGCTCGCCACGGCGGACGCTTTCCTGTTCGGCCGCCGTACCTACCTGAACTTCGCACGGGACTGGCCGAAGATGACCGGGCACCCGTTCGCCGGCATCCTGAACGGCCTGCCGAAGTACGTCGCCTCCCACAGCCTGACCGAGGCCGGGTGGGACCCGACCACTATCCTGTCCGGCGACGTCCGGGCCCAGGTCGCCGCACTGGAACGGCAGCCCGGACGCGAGCTGCAGATCCACGGCAGCGCCCGACTGGCCCAGTCCCTGCCGGCCGGCGGACTGGTCGACGAACTGCGCCTCGCGATCGCCCCGGTGGTCGCCGGAACGGGCCGCCGGCTGTTTCCGGACGGCGGTGCCCCGGCCGGCCTGCGGATCATGAGCCACGGGACGACGTCAGGTGGACCGGCGATCCAGGTCTACACGTCGACAGGCCTGCCGAGTACGGGACGTACGGGGCCGAGGCCCAGGCGACGACGCCTGGAGATCACGGAGAATGGGGTGCGGCGCCCCGCCGGGCGCGGCACCCCTCCGGCACACACAGGGAGCAGAAGGCATGGCAGCGGACTCCGTGGACACCCCGACGCGCAACACTCTGCCGCCGAAGGCGCAGGCGGGTTTCGGGGTGGGGGTCGTCGTGCAGGACCGGGAGGGCAGGATCCTGCTCGGCAGGCACCGGGAGGGGACCTGGGAGCTGCCCGGCGGGAAGGTCGATCCGACGCACGAGTCGGTGGCCGCGGCCGCCGCGCGTGAGCTGCGCGAGGAGACCGGGCTGACCGTGACCGAGGAGGCCGTGACGGTCTTCGCGATGGTGCACGACGTGGTGGCCGGCATCAACCGGATCAGCATGGGCGCGCTGGTGACCGTGGAGTCGGGCACGGCCGAGGTGACGGAGCCGCATCTCATCAGCGCCTGGCACTGGACGGAACCCGACGCATTGCCGGGCCCCCTGTTCGATCCGTCGGCGCAGATCCTCGCCGTATGGCGCCCGGACCTCGGCATCGCACACCCGCCGGCCCATCATCTGCCGATCAGCCCCCGCACCCAGGGCTCGTAGGAACGTTCGATTCCGCTACGGATGCGGGGAGACGGGACCGGATGTACGAATAAGGGACGCACGAGTAAGGGACAATTCGCACGAACGGAGTAGACCCGTGGACGACTATCCGCTCCTCAACGTCTTCCTGACCATGATGTACCTGTTCCTCTGGGTGATGTGGTTCTTCCTGCTCTTCAAGGTGATCACGGACATCTTCCGGGACCACTCGATGGGCGGATGGGCCAAGGCCGGGTGGCTGGTCCTCGTCATCGTGCTGCCCTACATCGGCGTACTGATCTACCTGATCGCCCGCGGCCGGGGCATGAGCCGACGGGACGTCAAACAGGCCGAGGACCAGGAGGCGGCCTTCCGGCAGTACGTGAAGCAGGCGGCCGGGTCCGAGGGCGGTGGCAGTGACAAGGGCAGCAGCCATGTGGAGGATCTGGCGAAGCTCGCCGAGCTGAAGGACAAGGGTCATCTCGACCAGGCCGAGTACGAGAAGGCCAAGGCGAAGCTGCTCGTCTGACCGCGGCCTGCTCCCACGTGACGTGCCGCGCGCCTGCCGCGCGGCACGTCACGTCGTCGCGAGCCGGCGGCTCCTCGGCACCACGACCGGTGAGCCGTCACCGGGCGCGCGGAGGATGTCCGCGTCCACGGCGTAGAGCTCCTTCACCAGCACCCCGTCGACCGTGTCGGCGGGGACGCCCCGGGCGACGATCCGCCCGGCCTTCATCGCGACGAGGGTGTCGGCGTACCGGGCTGCGGCGGCGAGGTCGTGCTGGACCATGACGACGGTCCGTCCGGTGGCGGCGACCTCGCGGACGAGTTCCAGGACCTCCACCGCGTGGCCGAGGTCGAGGGCGCTGGTGGGTTCGTCGAGCAGGACGACGGGGGTGTCCTGGGCGAGGACCATGGCCAGCCAGCAGCGCTGGCGCTGGCCGCCGGACAGCCTGTCGAGGCGTTCGGCGGCCAGTTCCGTGGTGCCGGTGGCTTCGAGCGCCTCGCGGACGGCGTTCTCGTCCTCCCGCGACCACTGGCGCAGCAGCCCCTGCCGGGGGTGGCGGCCGTAGCGGACGAGTCCGGCGACGGTGACGGCCTCGGGGGCGCGTGGCGCCTGGGGCAGCAGGGCGACGCGTTGGGCGGCCCGGCGGCGGCCGAGCTCCCAGATGTCGGCTCCGGCGACGCGGACGGTGCCGGAGTCGGGCCGGTGCAGGCGTGCGACCGCGCGCAGCAGGGTCGACTTCCCGCAGCCGTTGGGGCCGACGATCGCGACGACCTGGCCTGCGGGAACGGTGAGGTCGATGTTCTCGACGACGGGGCGGCCGGGGTAGCCGGCTCGCAGTCCGCGGATGTCGAGGCCGGGGGCGTTCCCGTCGGCTGTGTCGGTCGCCCCGGCTTCGGTTGTCTCGGTCATGGATGTGTCACGCCTTTCCGGTGGCACGGTCCGTGCGGAGCAGGACCCAGAGCAGGAAGGGACCGCCGAGGACGCTGGTGACGACACCGACGGGCAGTTCGACGGGGGCGGCGACGCGTCCCAGGGCGTCGGCCGCGGCGATCAGGGCGGCCCCGGTCAGGGCGGATCCGGTGATCGGGACCCGGGTGGGTCCGGCCAGGCGCTGCGCGAGGATCGGCGCGGCGAGGGCGACGAAGGCGATGGGGCCGCCGACGCCGACGGCCGTGCCCGCGAGGGCGACGGCGAGGGCGAGCGCACCCGCGCGCAGGCGTCGGAGGCCGACGCCGAGGGAGGAGGCCACATCGTCGTCGAAGCGCAGCAGTTGCAGCTGGTGGCCGACGGCGAGGGCGAGGGGGACGAGGATCAGCAGGACGAGCGCCAGTGGCGTACCGACGCCCCAGTCGCGTCCGTTGAGGCTGCCGACGGCCCAGAGGAACACGCCGCCCGCGGTGTTGTCGTTCTCGCGCGACATGATGAGGTCGCTCACCGCGCCGATGAACGTGGAGACGCCGATGCCCGTGACGAGGAGCCGGTAGCCGGCTCCGCCCGCGCCGCCCGCGCACAGGACGACGACGACGGCGGCGACGACGGCACCGATCGGGCCGAGCCACCAGGCGCCGACCATGCCGGTGGTGGAGCCCGCCGCGGCGGCGACGACGGCTGCCGTGGCGCCGTCGTTGACCCCGACCAGGTCGGGCGTGGCAAGGCGGTTGCCGGCGAGGGTCTGGGTGAGACAGCCGGCGATGCCGAGGGCTGCGCCGACCATGAGGCCGGTGAAGACGCGCGGCAGCCGGAAGTCCCGGACGATCATGACGGTGCCGGGGTCCCCGGTCCCGAGGAGCCCCGAGACGGTCTGCGACAGGCTCATTCCGGTCGAACTGGCCGTCACGGCGAGGGTGACGAGGAGGGCGAGGAGCGGGACGAGCAGGGCGGCGGCGAGTGCGCTGCGGCGCGGGAGCAGCCAGGACAGCGTCCGGGTGCGCAGCACCGTGCTGTCGGGCGGTGTCACGTCGCTCATGCCGCCGCTCCCGCGGTGGACAGACGGGAGGAGCGGGCGATCCACACGAGCAGCGGTCCGCCGACGAAGGCCAGGAGCACGCTGACGGGCGTTTCCCAGGGCCGGATGACGATCCGCGCGAGGATGTCGGCGAGGAGCATGATGTCGGCCGCGACGAGGGCGGACAGGGCGAGTTGGGCGGTCATGCGCGCGCCGGTGAGGGCCCGCGCGGCGTAGGGGGCGAGGAGCCCCAGGAAGGCGATGGGGCCGGCCACGGCGACCGCGCATCCGGCGAGCAGCGCGACGGCTCCCGCGACGACAAGGCGGATCCTGCCCGGGTGGTGGCCGAGCGAGCGGGCGCCGTCGTCGCCGAGGCCGAGCGCCGACAGCGGCCGGGCGCAGCCGAGCGCGGTGAGCAGGCCGAGGGCGACGAGCGGCAGGAGGGGCAGCAGGTCGGAGGTCTCGACGCCGGCGAGCGAGCCGATCGTCCAGTAGCGGTAGGTGTCGAAGGTCGATTGCGTGCCGAGCAGGACGTACGAGGTGCAGCCGTGGAAGGTGGCGCCCAGCGCGGACCCGGCCAGGACGAGGCGCAGGGGTGAGGCCCCCGTGCGGCCGGATCCGGCGAACAGGAGGACGACGGCGCTCGCGCCTGTGCCGCCGACGAGCGCCCACACCAGGAGCGCGCCCGGGGAGTCGGCGCCGAAGAAGGTGAGCCCGAGGACGACGGCGAAGGCCGCACCGGAGTTGACCCCGAGCAGCCCGGTCTCGGCGAGCGGGTTGCGGGTGGCGGCCTGCAGGAGGCAGCCGGCCACGCCGAGGCAGGTGCCGACGAGGAGGGCGGCGAGGGTGCGCGGCAGGCGTACGTCCAGCACGGCGAGGCGGATCCGGGCGTCCGCACGGGCGGCGGTGTCGCCGGTGAGGAAGTCCCAGGCGCGGCCGGGGGAGCTGGATCCGGTGCCGATGACGAGGGAGAGCAGCACGAGTGCCGACAGGAGGAGTACGAGTCCGGCGGCCCAACGGACGGTGTGCGCGGGTGGTGGCGGGCTTTCACGGTGGCGGGATCCGGCTGTTCTCGGCCGACCCCCTTGCGCTATTGACATAAGGTTAGCCTAACCTAATCAGGCCGGACCGGTTTCCGGAGGCGTCCGAGGCACCGCCATGCCCGAAAGGGGCGTCAAGTGTGCTGCCCGGCCCCGCTTCGGAGCTTCCCGGCCGGGCCTCGTCCCGAACCGCTCACCCACACCGACCCCGTACGGAGATTCCAGGCCATGGCGCCGAACTCGCCCCGCCCCTCCCGCAGTCACGCCCGCCCCGTCGCTGCGGCGTCCCTGCTCACCCTCTGCGCGCTCACGCTGAGCGCCTGCGGATCCTCCGAGCCGGGGGCCGCGGCCGGCGGACCGGGAGGGGCGAGCACCACGCGGATCACCGATGCGACCGGGACGGAGGTGGAGGTCCCCGCCTCTCCGGAACGCGTGCTCGCCCTCAGCGAGATGGACCTGGACTCCTCGCTCGCCCTGGGGGTCGTGCCGGTGGGGCTCACCGCGGGGCGCGGGCAGCAGGGCGCCCCCGCCTACCTCGCCGGTCAGGCCGAGGGCATCCCCGTGGTGGGTGCGGTCACCGGCCCGGACATCGAGAAGGTCGTCCAGGCCGATCCTGACGTGATCCTGGCCGGGCAGATGGCCGACGAGCAGGTGCTCGCACAGCTCAGGAAGATCGCTCCCACCGTCGTGACGATCGACGGCAGCAAGGACTGGAAGAAGTCCCTGGAGCTCACTGGCAGGACCCTCGGCCGGAGCAACGAGGCGGACGCCTTCCTGGCCGACTACGACACCAGGGCCGCCGCCCTCACGTCCGATCTCGGCACCCTGGCCGGTACGAGCGTGTCCGTCGCCCGCTACTCGGCCAAGGGCACCGCGGTCATGCAGCAGGGCGTGTTCATCAGCGACGTACTGAAGGACCTCGGCTTCACCCGTCCCGGAATCCAGAACGACAAGGGCGAGGGACACTCGACGCCGCTCAGCGACGAGAGCCTGGACGAGATCGACGGCGACTGGCTCTTCATCGGCACCCTGGACGCGGGAACGGACGCGGACCTCCTCGCCGGACTGGCGAAGAAGCCGGCCTACCAGCAGCTGGGCGCCGTGCGCGAAGGGCACACGACCGTGATCGACGGCTCCATGTGGACCAGCCTCGGCGGTGCGCAGGCGGCGGTCTCGGTGCTCGACGACATACGCAAGGCCATGGTCAAGTGAGCGGCGACCAGGAGCTCGCCGGCCGGACCGCACTCGTCACGGGGGCCGGCCGGGGCATCGGCGAAGCGGTGGTGCACGCGCTCGCCGGGCGCGGCGCACGGGTACTGGCGACCGACGTGGCGCCCGAGGGCGTCGCCGCCGCCATGGCGGGGAGGTACGACGGCCGGGTGACCGCACGCGGCCTCGACGTGACCGACGCCGAAGCGGTCGAGGAGCTCGTCGCCGAGGCCGAGGCCACGATCGGGCCGCTCGACATCGCGGTCAACGTGGCCGGAATCCTTCGCAGTTCGTCGGTCGCGGAGCAGAGCGACGAGGACTGGGCGGCGACCTTCGCCGTCAACACCCACGGGGTCTTCCACGTGTCACGGGCCGTCTCCCGCCGGATGGCCGGCCGGGGCCGCGGCAGCATCGTCACCGTCGCCTCCAACGCGGCGGGCATCCCCCGCACCGGGATGGCTGCGTACGCCTCCTCGAAGGCCGCGGCCGTCATGTTCACCAAGTGCCTCGGCCTGGAGGTGGCGTCCCGGGGCGTCCGGTGCAACACCGTCTCCCCCGGGTCGACCCTCACCGACATGCAGCGCGGCATGTGGCCCGAGGGGGACGAGGAGGCCGCGGTGCGGCGCGTCGTGGACGGGGACCTGGCGGGCTACCGGACCGGCATCCCGCTCGGCCGGATCGCGGATCCCTCCGACACGGCGGACGCCGTCGCCTTCCTGGTGTCCGACCGCGCCAGGCACATCACCATGCACGACCTGTACGTCGACGGCGGCGCCACGCTGCGCGCCTGAACGAGCCGTGCGAGCTCCGTCCCACACCACCTCAGGCGCCTTCCTGCCGCAGTTCGAGCCCACCCACTGGAGACGACCATGTCTGCCTCCCTGCGCGTCCCGACCGCTCCCCCGCCGCTCCACTCCCCCGGCGCGGCGACCACCCTGCTGGAGGCCTACCGGCCCGGCTCGGACCGGTTCCTCGCCACCCCCCGCACCACCCTGCTCGGCAGCGGAACCGCAGCCGAAGTACCGCACGACGCACGTCCGTTGTCCCTGCGGGTGCGCGAGGTCCTCGATGCCCGGCGGCGCGCGGGCGACCCCGCGCCCGTCGTCATCGGCGCCCTGCCCTTCGCACCGGACGGCGTTCCCGCACTGGCCGTTCCGCGATCGGTGCGCCGGGCTCCCGCGCTGCGCGAGGACCCGCTCGTCGCGCTGCGCGCCCCGGAGCCGGAGCACGCCGCCGACTGGCGGATCCGCGAGGTACCGGCCGCCGGGCGCTACCGCGAGGCGGTGGCCGCGGCGGTGGAGCGCATGCGGGCCGGGGAGTTCGACAAGGTCGTCCTCGCCCGCACGCTGGAGCTCACCTCTCCGCACGAGCTGGACCTGCCCGCCATGCTGAGCCGGCTGGCCCGGCGCGACCCGAGGGGCTACACCTTCGCCGTCCCCAGCGGACCGGGGCGCACCCTGATCGGCGCCAGCCCCGAACTCCTCGTCGCCCGGCGGGGCGCGCGGCTCGTCGCCAATCCGCTGGCCGGGTCCGCGCAGCGCAGCGACGACCTGGCCGAGGACGTCCGGCGGGCGGCCGCATTGCTCGAATCGCCGAAGGACCTGCACGAGCACGCCGTCGTCGTCGACGCCGTGCGGGAGGCCCTCGCGCCGTACTGCACACGCCTCGACGTTCCCGAACGGCCCACGCTCGTACGGACCGCGGCGATGTGGCACCTGTCGACGACCCTGGCCGGGGAGATCGCCGATCCCCGGACCTCCGCGCTGGATCTGGCTTCCGCCCTCCATCCCACTCCGGCGGTGTGCAGTACCCCGACCGACACCGCGCGCGCCGTCATCGCCGCGTCGGAGCCCTTCGACCGCGGCGCGTACACGGGCATGCTCGGCTGGCAGGACGCCGAGGGCGACGGCGAGTGGGTCGTGACGATCCGCTGCGCCGAGGCGGAGGGCCGCACGCTGCGGCTGTTCGCGGGCGCCGGTGTGGTGGCGGCCTCCTCGCCCGCCGCCGAGACCGCGGAGACCGCCGCCAAGTTCCGGACGTTCCTGAGCGCCGTGGGAGCGGCACTGTGACGATCTCCTCCGGGCCGGACGCGCCCACCTGGCCCGCCGGGTTCGCCGACCGCTACCGTGCGGCCGGGTACTGGCGGGGGGAGACGTTCGGCGGGGTGCTCGGTGAGCGGGCCGCGGCCCACCCCGACCGCGTAGCCGTCGTGGACCCGTCCCCCGTGCGCCGGGTGTGGACGTACCGGGACCTGGACGAGCGCTCGGCCCGGCTGGCGGCCGGTTTCGCCGCGCGCGGCATATCCCGGGGCGACCGGGTGGTCCTGCAGCTTCCCAATGTCGGGGAGTTCGTCGAGGTCGCCTTCGCGCTGTTCCGGCTCGGCGCGCTGCCCGTGTACGCGCTGCCCGCGCACCGCGAGACGGAGATCGGCTACTTCTGTGCGTTCACCGGGGCCGTGGCCTACGTGATCCCCGATGTGCACGCCGGGTTCGACCACCGGGTCCTCGCGTCGAGGATCAGGGAGCGTACACCGGGGCTGCGGCACGTCTTCGTCGTCGGGGAGCCCGGCGAGCACACGGCACTCTCGGAGGTGCCCCTGCCCCGCGCACCGGCGGAGCTGCCCGGAGGACCCGCGCCGCACGACCTCGCGTTCCTCCAGCTGTCGGGCGGTACGACGGGGGTGCCGAAGCTCATCCCCCGTACGCACGACGACTACATCTACTCGCTGCGCGGGTCCAACGAGATCTGCGGGGTCGACGGCGGCACCCGCTACCTCGTCGTGCTCCCGGCAGCGCACAACTTCCCCATGAGTTCCCCCGGCTGGCTGGGGGCGCTGTACGCCGGCGGGACCGTCGTGCTGTGCCCGCGCCCCGACCCGGCGACGGCCTTCGCCCTCGTGGAGAGCGAACGCGCCACCATGACGGGTCTGGTGCCGCCTCTCGCCCTGCTGTGGACCGAGGCCGCCGCGCACGCCACGGAGGACCTGTCCAGCCTGGAGCTGGTCCTCGTCGGCGGTGCGAAGTACAGCGAGGAGGCGGCCCGCCGTCTGGAACCAGCTCTGGGCTGCCGGCTCATGCAGGTGTTCGGCATGGCCGAAGGGCTCGTCAACTACACGCGCCTGGACGACGACCACGAGACGGTCGTCACCACGCAGGGCCTGCCGATCTCCCCGGACGACGAGATCCTGATCGTCGACGACGCCGGCGAGGAGGTCCCGGACGGCGGCTACGGGCATCTGCTGACCCGTGGGCCGTACACGATCCGCGGGTACTGGCGCGCCCCCGAACACAACGCGACGGCCTTCACCGAGGACGGCTTCTACCGGACCGGGGACATCGTCCGCCGTACCCCGGGCGGGCATCTCGTCGTCGAGGGGCGGGCCAAGGACCAGATCAACCGGGGCGGCGAGAAGGTCGCGCCGGAGGAGATCGAGAACATCATCCTCGCCCACCCGTCCGTGCACGACGTGTCCGTCGTGGGGGTGGCCGACGCCTACCTGGGCGAACGTTCCCTCGCCTACGTGATCCTGCGCGCCGGCGCCGAGCCGCTCAGGCCGGCCGCCGTCAAACGTCTCGTACGTGAGCGCGGTGTCGCCGCCTACAAGATCCCCGACCTCGTCGAGTTCGTCGACGCCTTCCCGCAGACCGGGATCGGCAAGGTCAGCAAGAAGGGGCTGCGCTCCGACGCGGTCCCTTCCTCCTCGGCCCCCGGCCGAGCCGTCCCGCATCAGCGCTGAGTCCGCCCCGAGCGGCACCGAAAGGTTCCACCCATGGCACTTCCCGCCATCACCCCCTACGCACTGCCGACCGGAGCCGAACTGCCCGCCAGCCGCGTCCCCTGGACCGTGGATCCCGCGCGCGCCGTGCTCCTCGTCCACGACCTGCAGAATCACTTCCTGGACGCGTTCCCGGCCGGTGAGCAGCCGCTGACGGGAATGCTGGAGAACACCGCCCGTCTCGTCGAGGAGTACCGCCGCCTCGGTGTCCCGGTCGTCTACTCGGTGCAACGCGGCGGCCAGACGGCCGAGCAACGCGGGCTCCAGCTCGACTTCTGGGGGCCGGGCGCGGCCGACGATCCGGTGGCGCTGGCGCTGCCGGAGGCCGTGGCGCCCGCGGCCGGGGACACCGTCCTGACCAAGTGGAAGTACAGCGCGTTCGTACGCACCGGCCTGGAGGACCTGGTGCGTGACGCGGGCCGCGACCAACTGGTGATCACCGGTGTGTACGCGCACATCGGGGTGCTCATGAGCGCCTGCGACGCGTGGATGCGGGACATCCAGGCGTTCGTCGTGGCCGACGCCGTCGCCGACTTCTCGCGCGAGGACCATGACATGGCTCTGCGCTGGGCCGCCGGCCGCTGCGCGGTGGTCACCACGACCGACGCGCTTCTCGAGGAGATCTGAACCGATGACGCTCACCCTGGACCGGATCCGCAGCGATGTCGCCGACGCACTCGGCGAGGACCCCGCGGACATCCCCCTCGACGAGAACCTCCTGGACCACGGGCTCGACTCGGTCCGCATCATGGCCCTGCTCGGGCGCTGGCGCCGGGACCACGATGTCCGGGCGGACTTCGCGGACCTCGCCGAGCAGCCGTCCATCGAGGCCTGGTCACCGCTGCTGGGGGTGTCATGACCACCCTGCTCACCGACTCCGCCGGCACCGATTCCGCCGGCTCCGGCGAGCCGGACACCGTACTGCCGCTGACCGCCGCCCAGTCGGGCATGTGGTACGCGCAGTCCCTCGATCCACTGAGCCCGGCGCAGAACACCGCGGAATGCCTGGAGATCGACGGGCCGCTCGACCCCGGGCTGTTCGCCGCGGCCCTGCGCCGCGTCGCCGAGGAGACGGACGCGCTGCGGGTGCGTGTCGAGGACTCCGCCGACGGCCCGCGCCAGCACCTCGCCCCCGTGGTCGTGCTGCCGCTGACCACGCACGACCTGCGGGACGCCCCGGACCCCGACCGGCAGGCGGACCGGTGGATGCGCGCCGACCTGTCCGAGCCCTTCGACCTCACGGCCGGTCCGCTGTTCCGGCACGCCCTGTTCCGGGTCGGCGAGGAGCGGTGGCTGTGGTACCAGCGCATCCACCACCTCGTCATGGACGGCTTCGGCTACTCGCTCCTCGTACGGCGCACCGCGGAGGTCTACTCGGCGCTGGCCGGGGGCTCGGAACCGGGTCCGCGGGTCTTCGGGGCGCTCGCCGAACTGGTCGCCGAGGATGCCGCGTACCGTTCGTCGGCCGCCTTCGAGGCCGACCGGGCGCACTGGGGCGAGGCGTTCGGCGACCGTCCGGAGGTGCCGAGGCTGGCCGGCCGGGGCGCGCTCCCCTCGCGTACGTTCCACCGTCGGACGGCGCATCTGGAACGGGATGCCACCCAGGGGGTGCGTGAGCTCGCCGACCGGCTCCGCGCGACCTGGCCGGACGTCCTGATCGCCGCCCAGGCCCTGTACACCTCCCGTGCGACCGGACACGCCGAGGTGGTGCTCGGCCTGCCCATGATGGGGCGGCTGGGGTCGGTCTCGCTGCGGGTGCCCGGCATGGTGATGAACGTGCTGCCGCTGCGGCTGGCCGTCTCCCCCGAAGCGACCTTCGCCGAGCTGGTCCGGCAGGTCGTGCTCGGGGTGCGTGAGGTCCGCCGCCACCAGCGCTACCGCTACGAGGACATCCGGCGCGACCTGCGGCTGCTCGGCGAGAACCGGGGCCTGGTCGGCCCGTTGGTCAACGTCATGCCCTTCGACTACGCCGTCGACTTCGCGGGCGCGTCGGCCCGGGCCCGCAATCTGTCCGCCGGTCCGGTCGACGACCTGACGGTGAACATCTACGACCGGGCCGACGGCCACGGTCTGCGCATCGACCACGACGGCAACCCTGCGTTGTACGACGAGGCCGGACTCGCCGCCCACCAGGAGCGGTTCCTGGGTCTCGTGGAGCGGCTGGTGCGGACCGACCCGCACCTGCCGACGGCCGTGCACGGCGTCGCGACGCCGGACGAGCACACCCTGGTCGTCGACACGTTCAACGCCACCGACCGCGCCCTGCCGCCGACGACGCTCATCGGCCCGATCGAGTCGCGTGCCGCGCGGACCCCAGGTGCCACGGCCCTGGTGCACGGGGAGACGTCGCTCACCTACGAGGAGCTGAACACCCGGGCCAACCGGCTGGCACGGCATCTGCGGACCCTGGGGGCCCGGCCGGGCACGGTGGTCGCGGTGTCGGTGCCGCGTTCGGCGGACCTCGTGGTGTCGCTGCTCGCGGTGCTGAAGTCGGGGGCGGCGTATCTGCCCCTGGATCCGGACTACCCGGCGCGGCGGGTCGCGTACATGCTGCGGGACGCGAAGCCGGTGTGCGCCGTGACGGACCGGGCCGGCCGGCTCCCGGAGGACGCGGGCACGCCGCTCGTCGTGCTGGACGGGCTGGACGTGTCGGGCTACCTGTGGGTGAACCCCGCACGCCCGCTCACCCCGGCGCATCCGGCGTACGTCATGTACACCTCCGGTTCGACGGGCCGCCCCAAGGGGGTCGTCGTGTCGCACGGGGCGATCGACAACCGGCTGCGCTGGATGCAGGGCGCGTACGGACTGACCGCCGACGACCGGGTGCTGCAGAAGACGCCCTCCTCGTTCGACGTGTCCGTGTGGGAGTTCTTCTGGCCGCTGCGGCAGGGCGCGACGCTCGTCGTCGCCGCCCCCGGCGGTCACAAGGACCCGGCGTACCTGGCCCGGCTGATCGAGGAACAGGCCGTCACCACCTGCCACTTCGTGCCGTCGATGCTCCAGGTCTTCCTCGCCGAGGCGGACCCCGGGGCGTGCGGCACCCTGCGTCGCGTCTTCTGCAGCGGCGAGGCGCTGCCCCGCGAGACCGCGTCCGGCTTCGCCCGCGCGCTGCCCGAGGTGGAACTGCACAATCTGTACGGGCCGACGGAGGCGGCGGTCGACGTGACGTACCACGCGTGCGCGGCGGACGGCACCGGACCGGTGCCGATCGGCAGGCCCGTGTGGAACACCCGGCTGTACGTGCTGGACGCGGCTCTGCGGCCCTGCCCGCCGGGTGTTCCCGGAGAGTTGTTCCTGGCGGGCCGTCAGCTCGCCGACGGCTATCTCGGCCGCCCTGAGCTGAACGCGTCGCGTTTCGTCGCCGACCCCTTCGGGCCGCCCGGCGGCCGCATCTACCGCACGGGGGACCTGGCCCGCTGGACGCGGCAGGGCGAGGTCGAGTACCTCGGACGCACCGACCACCAGGTCAAGTTGCGGGGGCAGCGCATCGAGCTCGGCGAGATCGAGTCGGCGCTGGCCGCACTCGACGGGGTGGACGCGGCGTGCGCCCTGGTGCGGGAGGACCGGCCGGGCGAGCAGCTGCTCGTCGGATATGTGACGGGCGGGGCCGACCCGGTGGCCGTACGCGCCTCGCTGGCACGGGAGTTGCCTGAGCACATGGTGCCGGCGGCCGTGATGGTGCTGGACGCGTTCCCGCTGAGTCCCAACGGGAAGCTGGACCGCCGTGAGCTGCCTGCTCCGGTCTTCACGGGCGGCGGGAGCGCGCGGCGGCCCTCGGGTCCGCGGGAGGAGACCCTGACGCGGTTGTTCGCGCAGGTGCTCGGAGTGGACCGGGTGGGTCCGGATGACGCGTTCTTCGATCTGGGCGGCACCTCGTTGCTCGCGGTCCGGCTGGTCGGCCGGGTGCGGGAGGAGTTCGGCACCGGGCTGACCGTCGGCTCCCTGTTCGAGGCGGCCACCCCGGCGGCGCTGGCCGCCCGGCTCGGCACCGGGTCGGCGGCCTCCGAGGACGCCCTGGACGTCGTGCTGCGGCTGCGCGGCGGGAGTGGCCGGCCCGCCCTGTTCGCCATTCATCCGGCCGGCGGGATCGCCTGGTGCTACGCGGGCCTCGCGGCCCGGCTGGGCCCGGGGCAGCCGCTGTACGGCATCCAGGCCCGCGGCCTGGTCCGCGACGAACCCCTGCCGCGCACGCTGCGGGAGGAGGCCGCCGACTACGTCCGGCAGATCCGCGCGGCGCGGCCGGACGGCCCGTACCGGCTGCTGGGCTGGTCGGTCGGCGGGGTCCTCGCCCATGCGGTGGCCGCCGAGCTGCAGGCGGCCGGGGAGGAGGTCGAACTCCTCGCGCTGCTCGACGCGTTCCCGGCCGAGCAGTGGCGTGGGAGGCCCGCTCCCGAGGAGGGTGACGCGCTCACGGCGGTGCTGCGCATGGCGGGCTTCGAGCGCACCGGCGAGCGCACCCGGGCCGACGTGGTGGCGACACTGCGCCGGGCGGGCAGTCCGCTCGCCGGCCTCGGCGACCCGACCCTGTCGAGAATCGTCGACATCGTGCCCAACCACGCCCGCATGATGCGCGAGCACGAGCACCGCGTCTACGACGGCGACCTGCTGTTCTTCACCGCCGCCGCGCCACGGGCGGAGGACTGGCTGACCCGTGAGGCGTGGCGTCCGCACGTGACCGGGCGCATCGTCAACCACGACCTCGACTGCACGCACCCGCAGTTGATGCAGGACCGGTACCTCGACGACATCGCGGCCGTCCTGGCGGCCCGGCTGAGGGAACTCGACGCATGAACCCTGTCGGTGGCCCGTTCGATCCCGGGCAGGAGGGCGCGGACACCCGTCTGGTGCTGGAGAACGCCCGGCGGCAGTTGTCCCCGTGGCCGCTGTGGCGGGAGGTGCCGCCCGGCTGGTCCACCCGCTTCGGCCCGGCTCCGCACAGCGCGTGCGTACGGGAGCTGGAGGTGGGCCGGTAGCGGCCGGCGGGGCCACGGCTACGGCTACGGCTACGGCTACGGGGCGCGGATACGGCTACGGCTGCGGGGCGCGCGTCCCCGGTCCGGTGGTGGCCGGGGACAGGAGCTCCACCAGGCCGTCGGCGAGTTCCGTGCGCCAGCACAGGTAGTCGTGGCCGCCGTTGAACTCGTGGTAGGTGGCGTCGTCGTAGCCGGCCGCCGCGAGGGTGTCCCGCAGCCTGCGGGCGGCCGGGAGGGCCACCCATTCCTGCTCGCCGAAGGAGAGCCGGAACCGGACGGGCAGCCGCGGTTCCTGGGCGATCCGCCCGGTGAGCCATTCCGCGTCCGGACCGTCGGGCCACCAGAAGGAGCCCGACTGGACGAGGACGTTGCCGAAGCGTCCGGGGGCCGACAGTGCCGCGTGGGCGGCGGCCAGGCCGCCCAGGCTCTGGCCCGCGACGACGGTGCGTGCGGGATCGTCCGTCACGGGCAGTCGGGCGGCCGTCCAGGGCAGCAGTTCGTCGGTGAGGAAGGAGACGAACCCGGGGCGGCACGTCAGGTCCGCCCATCGGGTGCCGGCGTCCACGGAATCGGGCAGCAGAGCGACGACGGGCGGGATGCGCCCGTCGTCGATCAGGTTGTCCAGCAGGTGCGACAGTCCGAGCCGCGGCTGCCAGTGCTCGCCGTCCAGGAGGACGAGTACGGGCAGGTCCGCCGCCGAGTGCCCTGCGGGCAGGGGCGGTTCGTAGACCCACACACGGCGGCTCCCGCCGAGATTTCCGGCCGGGACGTCGTGCGCGGCGACCCGGCCCCGGGCGGTGGCGTCCGGCCTCGGCAGCCAGTCCCCGGCACGCGGGGCCGCCGGGAGTTCGGCGTAGGAGACCGGGTCACCGCTCCAACGCCGCGGCAGCGCCGAGGGGTTGAGCGGGTCGGGGCGGCGCCGGGTGCGCAGCCACTGCCAGTACGCCGGGGTGCCGTACTCCGGGCCGTCCCCCTCGTCGACGTAGAAGTCGTACGTGCCGCGCCAGTCGTGGCGCAGGCGCAGGGTCCAGTGCCAGACGTCCGTGCCGGGGACCTGTGCCGCCATGTTGACCTCGGGGTCCCTGGGGTCGCCGAGCTTGTTGGGCAGGACCTGGACGGCGCGGGTGGCAGGGGTGCCCTGCCACAGGAACGTCACTGCCCGGTGGTCGTCGTCGCCCTCGGGGTCCGGCGCGACGACGGGATGGCCGCCCGAGCGGACGGCGGCCCAGAACTCCTCGGTGCCGCCCGGCCCGGGCAGCGGGCACGCGGGGTCGGCCGACCGTGTCAGGGGGTCCGGGCGCGCGATCCTCGGCGGTCGGCGCGTGGTGTCCTGCGGCGGCGTGGAGGTGAGCACGAGAGGAACTCCGAACGATCGGGACAGGCAACTTAGGGTCACCTTACCTCTCCCCCCTGGCGGAGCCCGGGGGCAGTCGCGAGACGGGGCGTCAGTTTGAATTAAGGGTAGGCTAACCTAATCAGGCTTGACCGCTTCCGGCTGCTGCCGAGCGGCTTGCCGCCGCGACTTCCGTCGCCCCTCCCCCGTCACTCCCCTCGCGCCCGCCAGGAGCAGTTCGCCATGAACCCCGCCAGACCTCCCCGCACAGCAGCACCCTCCCCCGGTGCGACCCGCCCCCGGTTGGGCCGGGTCGCCGCACTCGCCGCCGGTGCCACCCTCGGCCTCGGCGCGCTCGCCGCTCCGATGGCCGCCACGGGCCATACCGGTGCGGACACCACCGGAACCGTGGCCCTGGTCGCGGACTCCGCGGCGCCCACGGTCACCCTGGGCGCGACGTCCGTGAAGGCGGGGGGTGACGTGACCTTCCGGGCCTCCGGATTCCCCGCCGGGGCGACTCTGAGCGTCAAGCTCGACGACAAGACCCTGCTGAAGCAGTTCCCCGTGGGCGACGACGGGAGCGCGTCGGGGACGGTGACCGTCCCCGACGGCACGGCCCCCGGCGGTGGGCACTGGCTTCGCTTCCTCGCACCGCAGACCAGCGTCCGCAGCGAGAACCTGACGGTGACGGGCGGCACCCCGGCCCCCGAACCGACCCAGCCGCCCACCACCGCGCCGACCCCCACGCCCACGCCGACGCCGACCGCTCCGGCCGCCGAGCCGAAGGTGCGGCTGACCGGCTCCGAGGTGGCGGCGGGCGGCAAGGTCACGTTCACCCTGTCCGGATTCGCCAAGGGGCAGAGCGTGACGGTCAAGCTGGACGACGGCGAGATCATCGGCCGGTGGCCCTCCGCCGTCGGGGCCGACGGCACACTCACCGCGTCGGTCACCGTCCCCGGGTCCACGTCGGCGGGGGCGCACTGGCTGCGCTTCCTGGCTCCCGACCCGTCGACCAGCCTGAAGGCGGGGATATCCGTGACGGCCTCGGACCCGGGCGGCTCCACCGGCGGTTCCACCGGCGGCTCGGGCAGCGGCGGCGCGTCCGGCGGAGGGGGCACCTCCGGCGGCGGCACGGGCGGGACCGGCAGTACGGGCGGGGCGGTTTCGGGCGGATCCAGCTCCGGCGGGTCGGGGTCCGAGAGCGGTTCCGGCGCCGCCTCGGCGACCATCACCGCAGGCTCACGGACGGCCGCCGGAGGCAAGGTGTCCTTCCGCGTGACGGGCTTCCCCGCGGGCGAACAGCTCACGGTCAAGCTCGACGACTCCGAGATCATCGGCCAGTGGGCGAACGGAATCGGCGCGGACGGCTCGCTCTCCGCAACCGTGACGATCCCCGCGGGCACCACGAAGGGCGCCCACTGGCTGCGCTTCCTGGCCCCCAACCCGTCGACCAGCCTGCGCGCCGACTTCACCGTGACGTCCGGCCCGGCAGCCGGGTCGGACGGCTCCGCGAGCGGTTCCGGATCCGGTTCTGGCGGTAGGAGCGGCACGGATGGTTCCGCGACCCCGGTCCCCGCCGCATCCGGCGCTCCCGCCAGCGCGTCCAACTCGCGGGGCGCCAAGGCTGAAGTGACGGCGAGCCAGGTCCAGGCGGGCGGGGTGATCCACTTCAAGGTGACGAAGTTCCCGGCCGGCGAGACCGTCACGATCAAGTTCGACGACGAGGAGATCCTCGGCCAGTGGAAGACCGACGCCACCGGCACGTACGAAGGTGATGTGACGGTCCCCACGGAGACCTCCGCGGGCGCCCACTGGCTGCGCTTCCTGGCCCCCAACCCGTCCACCACGCTCAAGGTCGACATCACGGTGAGCGCGCCGGGCACCGCGGCTTCCACCGACAGCACCGGGGCGGCCTCCACCCCGCAGCAGGTCTCCCCACGCACCGTCACGGCCGCTTCCGTGGGCGCGCCGGTGTCGTACGCGACCGTCGCGTGGTCGGCGGCCGCCGCAGCCGTGGGCGGGGCGGCCGGCGCCGCCGGGACCACCCTGTTCGTCGTACGCCGCCGGACCGCCGGGACCGCGCAGGGCTGACGCGCCCCTACCCAACACAGCTCCCTTACAGGGAAGTTGTTACTCAGGTCACATTCCTGACGGTGCGTAAGTTAGGTAAGCCTAAGCTAAGTTAGAACTGTTATCGATCACCCGTAGAAACACCTCTCTGGGAGTTGACCCCCGCATGACCTCGTCCCTCCGTAGAAGCCGTCGTGTCATCGCCCGTGCCGCCATCACCATGGTGATCGCGGCGGGCAGCACCGCCGCGCTGGCGGGGCCCGCCGCCGCGCACACCGCCGGCACCGGCTCGGCCGTCACCGTCGCACCGCTCACGAAGGGCCTCTACCAGTCCTCCTACTCCGAGCGGAACAACGTCCTGTGGGCGACCACGGCAGTGGGCCGGCCGCCGGTGACGAACTCCGCCCTGCTCAAGGTCGACCCGAAGACCCTTGAGGTGAAGGCGACCTACACGCCGCCGGTCACCGACACGGCCACGGGCGCCGTGGAGGCCGTGTACGGCGTGGCCGTCGACGACGAGCACAACACCGTCTGGACGACCAACACCCGCAACAACACGGTCGCGGTCTACAGCCAGCGCACGGGCAGGCACCTCGCCACCCTCCCGAACGTGGGCCACGCCCGGGAGATCGTCGTCGACGAGCGGCACGACACCGTGTGGACCAGCGCGTTCACGGACGGCACCCTCGTCGCGTTCGACAGCCGTACCTTCGAGGAGAAGAAGCGGATCACGGTCGCGGAGTCGGGTCCGACCGGCCTGGTCGTGGACGAGCGGAGCGGTACCGCGTACGCGGCCGACCTCAACAACGACCGGATCATCCAGATCACCACCCGTTCCGACACGCCCCGTCTGATCCCCACGGGGGACGGCCCGATCTCGATCGCGCTGTCCGCGAACGGCCGCACCGCCTACACCGCGAACCAGACGGGCGGCGACGTCTCGGTGGTCGACCTCGAGAAGGGGCTCGTCACCAAGAGCGTGGCCACCGGTGCGGGCGCCCTGTCCGTCGCCAACGACGACCGCACGGGCAACGTCGTGGTCGTCAACCGCACCGCCGCCACGGCGACGGTCGTCGACCCGCGCAAGGGCGCGGTCGTGAAGACGGTCGCCACGGGCGCCAACCCCAACCACGTGGAGATCGTCCGCGGCACCGCGTACGTGGTCGACAAGTCCGGGGCCGGTCTCGGTGGCGCCGACCAGATCCACCGTTTCCGCGTCGGCCGCTGACCCGACGGGCGGGCCGGTCCTGCCCTGCGTGGTCCGGAAGGAGCGGAGAGACACCGCACCTGATCGGTGGGCCGGGTGCGTTGTCGTTCCCGGGCCCACCGATCTGCCATGTCACGGAGAACCTGCGGGCCGGCTCCTGTCTGCGGGTGGCGTGTACCGGGGCTGCGCCCGGAACCACTCGACGGTCCGTTCCAGACCCTCACGCAGGGGGACGGGCACCACATCGGGGAAGGAGGCTCAGCAGCCGGGAGTTCTCGGCGTGCGAGTGGCGCACGTCGCCCGGGCGGGGCGGGAGGTGCCGTGGGTCGAGCGGAGTCCCCAGAACGGCTTCCAGTTCGGTGATCAGCTCTCCGAGCGAGGTGCGTGTTCCGTAGGCGAGGTTCACGGGGTCGGCGGAGACGACCTTGCGCAGCGCGGCCCGGGTGAGGACACGGCAGACCGTCTCCACGTACGTGAAGTCGCGGCTCCGGAGGCCGTCTCCGTGGACGAGGACCTGCTGACCCGTCGTCACGGCGTCGATCCAGGCGGGTACGACCGCCGCGTAGGTTTCCCGCGGGTTGCCGGGGTCCACCTCTTTGCCGCGCTGCCGCAGCCCGTCGGTGAGCCGCGGCACCACGTAGTCCGGCATGTGGCCGTTGACGCCGTCGGCGAGTTCGACGAAGCGGAAGGGGCGGCCGTCGGTGCGCTCGGCCCACCAGGACAGACAGGAGGGGTCGATCGGCAGGCAGTGTCCGCCGGCGCCCGGTCCCGGGAGGAAGCGGAGGAAGCCGTGGGGTTTGGCCGCCGCCGCGTCGATCGCCTCCCGGACGTCGACGTCCAGGTCGTGGGCGAAAGTGGCAAGCTCGTTGACCAGGGCGATGTTGACGTGGCGGAAGGTGTTCCCCAGCAGTTTGGCCATCTCGGCGGTCCGGCAACTGCTGGCCTGCACCACCGTGTCCACGGTCGATCTGCAGAAGTCCGTGACCGGGTACGCGTCCGGCGCTTCCCGTCCGCCGGAGCCGGACCCTGCCGGATCGCCGGTGGTCCCGGGAAATCTCAGCGCCGAAGCCGGGGCCGGTGTCAGGGGCGTGCGGCGGAGGTACGGCCGCCTGTGACGCGCAGGAGGTCGAGTATTCCCTCGTCGCTGCTACCGGACGCTGTCGTGTACGTGACCATGCGCAGGTCCGCGCCCGGAACGATCAGGACGTCGCAGTCGAGCAGGATGTCGCCGATCTCCGGATGGGTTCGTCCCCGGCACCGGCCTCGCCCGGAACGCAGGACCCATCTCCCGGTTCGCGATGCGGCGCATCCTGCCGGTCATGACCCTCACCCCGTTCGCGACCGGCCGGAATGCCGCCGGGCGCTGCCTCGCCGACGTCGTCGTCGGCACGACCGAGGCGCCGACCGGGTCCTATGTGGACCGCACCCGTGCGGCGCGGTCGTCCGAGGAGTCCTACGACCCCCGGCGCGAAGGCGCTCTCTGGGACAGCGCCGAGAGGTTCACCGCGGCGTACGCGGACTGAACTCGCATTCCGAACACCGGGCAGCGACGGTGGCCGGGTCCGGCTCCGGGTCCCGCTCCGGCTCCGGGTCCGGGTCCGGGTCCGCCACGGTCATCGGCCGGAGCCTGTTCGGGCCGAAGGGCTGCCTCACCTCGCACGCCCGGACGCCGTCCGCCGTCGGCGCGCCCGGCTTCGTGCCCGGTGTGGATCGCGCAGGGCATGCCCCGGGTGTAGTACACGGCCGTCTGTACGGCATGCGGGGCGAGCAGACCGCCGTGTACCACCTTCAGCGCGGACCAGCCCCCGGTCGGATCCTCCCGCAAGGGCTACGACCTGATTCCCCGCGGGCAGCCGGGGCCTGACCCTCGTGGCTCATCTGCCGCGATCCCGTCACCTCAGGTCGAAGGAGAGCCATGTACCGGCGAGGCCCTGCTGACCCGCCCCGGGCTGGGACCAGTCGCAGACACCGCTGCCGAAGACCTCCTTCAGATCCTCGAACTGGCCGTCGGTCACCGGCACTCGGTAGTCGGTGCGGTTCAAGGGGCGCTTGCGGCACTTGACGATGTCGTTGGCCACATCGGCTCCGGCGACCATCCGCGGCGATGTCCACACCGGGTAGAGGGTGTTGCACTCGGTGTTGCCGATGCCCTCCACCTGGGGCTCCACGATCTTCTTCGCACCGATGCCACGGGTCCAGCAGGCGTCCGTGAGACCCTGCGGCCGGTGGCGGACGATCTTCTCGACGGGGGCGTCGTCGCCGGAGTCTCCCTTGATGCCCGTGAGCCACTGGTCCATGTCGGACACCATCCCTGCGAGAGTGAATCCGTGTCCGCTGGAGCGGGTGAGCATGACCTGGTTGGCGTGGGTGCCGTTGGCCTTGTCCAGCCGCGCCCGGGTGGAGAAGGAGTGGAAGCGCATGTGCATGTCGCCGGTCGCGGCGTCGTCCGTGTAGTCCCGGTAGTCGATGATCGGAACGTCGGCGAGGCCGCCACCGCCGTTCAGCATGCGGCCCGTGCGGTAGGCGAGCCGTACCGCCTTGAGATCGGCGACGGTGCGCTCCGCGGCGGGCTTGGCGTCGTCGTCGAGGCCGCCGATGCGCCGGTTCAGGTCGATGAACTGGTCCATGTCGATGGTCCCGTTGTTCAGGGCCTCAAGTCCGTACTGGATACCGGTGTTGTCGAGCGGCCTGCGCGCCTTCCCGGTCTCCGGAACCTCGCCGTAGACGTTCACGGCGTGGCTGTACACGTCGCAGCGGGCACCGTCCGGGTTGGTGACGGGCTCGTAGCGCTGCTCCTCGGGCAGCTGGGCAGGGCAGTACACCGTGGGGTCGATACGGCCCGCGGCCCGTGCCAGGCTGCCGATGCTCTCCCACTTGCCGAACCCGGAGACCGCCCTCTGCTGCTCCTGGGTGAACGCGTCCGGCGCGACGTTCCTGAAGTAGTGGTTCAGGAGCTGGGCGTCGCTGAGCGTCTGGATCGTCCCGAAGCCGACGTCGGGGAAGCTGCAGCCGGAGAGGATGCCGTCCAGCAGGCCCGGGTAGTTGTCGGCGATCTGGTGGGTCTGGTACGAGCCGCCGGAGCAGCCGTTCCCGATGGTGAAGGCCGGTTCGCCGTACGTCTCCACGAAGCGTTCCTTGACCATGCTCATGGTCTCGGCTGCCAGCAGGTCGTTGCAGTTGTTGCCGAAGACGTTCAGCGACGACGAGGCGACGCCGTAGCCCTTGCTCAGATACGTGTCGTTCATGATGCCGACGGTCTTGCGTCCCTGGACGTACCAGCCGCCGTTGCAGCCTCCGCCGAAGCCGTACACGAGGCGTCCGTTCCAGCCCGGCCCGCGCTCCAGCGGGTCGGGGGTGCCGGACAGCGGGTCGTGCAGCACAGCCGTCTCGTAGATGCCGCGGTTGATGGTGCCGGTCTCGACGCGGACGATGTACGGCACCTTCCTGCCCGCGCTCGTCGTGGCGGTCGCCAGGTCGGCGGGACGGTCGTTCGTGTCGGGCAGGGCGACGAACGTGCCGGCCGTGGTGCGATACATGTAGTCGACGCGGGTCTCGACCGAGCAGTTCTCGTCGGTCGGCTGCCCGAGCGTGCCGCCGGTGACCGTCCTGAACTCGGCGGTGTCACAGATGAACGGCTGCTCGTGCGGCCCGGAGAACACCGGCCCCGTGATGGGGTGGTTCTTCAGGTTCACCTCTGCGCTGTCCGCGCCCTGAGCCGTGGCCGTGAGCTTGTTCTCACCCTTGGACAGCTCCTTCACCACGCCCATCAGCGCGTTCTCGCCGGACGGCCGGAAGCTCGATGTCACGTCCCGGCCGTCCACCGCGACCCGGATACTGTCGGCCGCTACGGACGCGGGCGCCGCGACGCGTATCAGGGCGTCGTCCCCCGACACCACGCCGGGCCGCGACGACACGGCCGTCACCTGTAGCTTCTCGCGTTCCTGGCTGCCGGCCGGCGTCGCGGACGCGCCTACCAGTACGCCCATGAACGCCATGCCCACAAGGCCCAGCTCTACTGGTCTCGCGGCTCCTCTGAACAACACGACGGAACTCGCCTCACTTCCTGGGGTCGGAAATCGTACGCAGTGTGCAGACGCGGGCTGTGGGCCCGCCGGGCCGGTGACGCGCATGTCCCCCGTCGTCGTGGGTGTGCGGCCTTCGCTTCCGCGGGGCGGCCCGTACAGCCGGCCCGCCCTGCCCGGCTACCAGTTGGTGAACGCCCCGTCCGCCGTGCGCAGGTGCGGGCGTTCGGCCGCCGTGGCCTGGTACCGGCGCGCCGCCTCCCGGTCGATGTCGACGCCGATGCCCGGCAGTTCACTCAGCTCCACCCGCCCCGGCACGATCGTCGGCCGCGCGGTGAAGAGGGCGGCGATGGCCGGATCGGGGTCGGTCTGGTGCTCCTGGATCGCCACATTGGGGCAGGCCAGGTTGAGTTGGAGCGAGGAGGCGGCGGTGACCGGGCCGAGCGGGTTGTGGGTGGCGAGCTTGATGTGGTGGGTCTCCGCCATCGCGGCGATCTTCTTCGCCTCGGTCAGGCCCGCGGCCACCCCGACATCCACGCGTGCGTAATCGATGAGATCATCCTCGATGAGTGTCCTGAACTCCCATTTGGAGCCGTACTGCTCACCTGCGGCCAGTGGTACGCAGGTGCGGGCCCGCAGCATGCGGTAGCTGTCCGGGTTCTCACAGCGCAGTGGGTCCTCGACGAAGTACGGGCGGGCCGCCTCGATCTCCCGGCACAGGGTCAGCGCCTCCGGCGGATCCAGGCGTGTATGGACATCGAGAATCAGCTCCACCTCGTCGCCGACCGCGTCCCGCACCTGATGGAAGAGGTCGACCGAGTCGCGCAGGCATCGGCGGGCGTCGAGCGTACCGTCGGCGTCGTGCGGCGCGGCGAACCGCAGATGGCGCCAGCCCTCGGCGACCAGGTCACGGCAGCGGTCCAGGAACCACGCGCGGTCGTGGTAGCCGTCGCCGACATGCACATAGGCGGGTACGTGATCGCGCACCCGGCCGCCGAGGAGCTCGTGCACCGGTACTCCGAGCGCCTTGCCGCGGATGTCCCAGAGGGCCACGTCCACCGCTGCGATGGCGGCGCCGAGTATGCGGTCGGCGGGGAAGAACCCGCGCCGGAACATGACCTGCCAGAGGTGCTCGATCCGTCGCGGGTCCTCGCCGACGATCAGCTCGGCGAGGTCCTCGAGACCCCCCGCGACCGCCCGTTGGCGCGACCTGATGCCGACCTCGCCCAGGCCGTGGATGCCCTCGTCGGTGTCGACCACGACCAGCATCATGCTGTCGCCGTGGTCGGGGAGAGTCAGCACTTCCAGGCCGGTGATCTTCATTCCACTCCTCTATGAAAACGTTCCCGCAATTTCAGTGCCACTCTTGAGAGCACATCATCGGCAGCGGTCGAGCCGAAGCGCAAGACCCCTGCATCCAGAAGGTTTTCCTCAATGAAATCGCCCTGACACACGTCTTGACACGCACTGAGAACGTTCGCAAACATCAGCCTTCGCAGGATCCAGACGCGAGCCGACCGGGGCCGGCCGGCTCAAGACGAAGAGGAGACCGTCCGTGGCAGTCACGATCCGGGAGGTGGCGAGCGCCGCGGGTGTCTCGGTGTCGACGGTGTCCCGTGCGTTCACCGCACCCGACCAGGTGCAGCCGGCGACGCGGCAGCGCATCCTCGACGCCGCGACCGAACTCGGCTACTCCCCCAACCCGGCGGCCCGTTCACTGCGCGGCAGCGGCACCGGAACGCTCGGCCTGATCGTCCCGGACATCGCCAACCCGTTCTTCCCGCCGATCATCAAGGCGATGCAGGCCCGCGCCCGGCGCCTGGGCTACACGGTCCTGGTTGCCGACAGCGACGAGCGCGAGGCGGACGAGCTGGCCGCCATCACGGCCGTGTCGAAGCGGGTGGACGGCCTGATCCTGTGGGCCTCCACCCTCACCGAGGACCGGCTGCATGAACTCGCGGGCCGGATGCCGCTGGTGGTCGTGAACCGCCATGTGCCAGGCATCCCCGAGGTCCGGATCTCACTGTCCGCCGGCATCGCGCAGGCCGCCGAACAGTTGAAGGCGTACGGTCACAGGCGCTGCGTCTTCATCAACGCGTCCCGCGCCGAGCCGAGCCGCGGCAAATCCATCCAGGAATCCTTCGAAGCGCTCGGTCTCTCCCTGTCCGAGCTCGGCCCGTACGAGCCGCGGTTCGAGACGGGCGTGCACGCCGCCACCCTCGTCGCCGCCCACGAAGCGACGGCCGTGATCGCCCACAACGACCTGGTCGCCCTCGGCGTACTGCACCAGATGGCCAACCTCGGCGTGAGCGTGCCGCGGGACGTCAGCGTCATCGGCATCGACGACACACTGCTCGCCTCCGTCTCCACTCCCAGCCTCACCACGATCAGGATCGACCCCGAGGAGATCGCCACGCGGGCGGGGGACCTTCTGATCGAGACGATCGCGAGCCGGACAAGGGGCACCGGGACAGGGTCTGAACTCACCGCCCCCTTCGTGGAGATCGGATCCCGCCTGATCCCCCGCGCCTCGACGGGCCCCGCGCCCGCCCACTGATCCACGGCGCACGCGACCACAACACGCCAGCACCGCTCACCACCGTACCCACTCCCGCCCTTCTTGGAGCCTATATGCCCAGAAACTTCCGCTACGTGGCCATACTTGGCTGCATGGCGCTGACCGCGACCCTCGCGGGCTGTTCCTCCCTCACCCCGAGCAGCGCCGCCGGGGACGGCGATCTGCTGCTGCGGGTGCAGGGCATGCCGCCGGCCACCGACAAGCCAGGGCTCGCCCTGTTCAAGAAGCAGGTTGCCGACTTCGAGAAGGCCAACCCGGGCATCAGGATCAAGGGCTCGATCACGGTCTTCGACCCGCTGACGTTCTCCGCGAAGCTGGCCGGCGGCAATGTCGAGGACGTCATCAAGGTGCCGCTGACCGAGCCGCAGCGGCTCATCCAGCAGAAGCAGGTGCAGCCGATCACCGGGCAGCTCAAGGAGTGGAAGCACTTCAAGGAGTTCAACCCGCAGGTCCTCCAGCCGCTCACCGACAGCGCCGGCGACGTGTACGGCGTACCGCAGAATCCGTACGCCCAGGGCCTGGTCTACAACCGCGAGCTCTTCGAGGAGGCCGGCCTCGACCCCGACAGCCCGCCGACCACCTGGGCGGAAGTCCGCACCGCCGCCAAGAGGATCAGCGACACCACCGGCAAGGCGGGCTTCGTCCACGAGTCCAAGGACAACCAGGGCGGCTGGCAGCTGGCGATGCTGTCGTACGCCTTCGGTGGCGAGCTGCAGAAGGAGCAGGGTGGCAGGTACACCGCCACACTCACCGGGGAGCCGACGAAGAAGGCGTTGCGGCTGCTCAAGGACATGCGCTGGAAGGACGATTCGCTCGGCAAGACCCTCCTCAACAATCAGAACGACGTGATCAGGCAGTTCGCGGCCGGGCAGGTCGGCATGTTCATGGGCAGCCCGGGGACGTACCGACTCGCGAAGATGCAGTTCGGCATGGAGAACACCGACGCCTTCGGAGCGGCCCCGATGCCGCAGTCCGGTGGCGACGCGACACTCACCGGCGGCGACATCTACATGGTGCCGAAGTCCGCCGACAAGAAGCATGCGGCAGCGGCCGTCGAGTGGCTGACCTTCGCCTACGCCAAGCCGCAGTACAGCACCGACATGGCCGCCGAGCAGGCCAAGGCACTCTCTGCCGACCCGAAGTCCGCGGTGGGTGTACCGACACTGCCGGTCTTCGACAGGAAGCGGCAGACCGAGATCGACGCCGCGATCAAGCCGTACGTCAATGTGAAGCTGCAGAACTTCAGGCCGTACATCGACGGTCTCTCCGCGCTGGAACTGAAGCCGGAGCCGCCGTACCAGGCGCAGAAGCTGTACACCGCGCTCGATCCGGTGGTCCAGGCTGTGCTCACCGAGCGCGACGCCGACATCGACTCCCTGCTGGCCTCGGCCGAGAAGGACGTCAATGCCAAGCTCGCCGCGGACCAGAAGTAGCCGGCCCATGGCCCTGCTCACTCCGTCCCGGCGCCCGGCCTCCGTGTCCGACGAGCCCGTGCCGCACACCCTGCCGCAGCGGCGTGGCACCGGCGCCCGCAAACAGTTCACGGCCTGGCTGTTCCTCGTCCCCGCGCTGCTGGTCTTCGGGCTCTTCGCCTGGTGGCCGATCGTGCGGAGCCTGCTGCTCAGCTTCCAGAGGACCAACCTCGTCGAGCCCGCGGTCTGGGTGGGCCTGGACAACTTCCGTACGCTCTTCGACGATCCGTTGCTCGGCACCGCCGTCGGGAACACCGTGTTCTTCGTGGTTCTCGGCCTGCTGATCGGCTTCCCTGCGCCGCTGATCCTGGCCGCGATCATGTCGACGGTGCGTCGCGGCGCGGGCGTCTACCGCTTCCTGGTGTATCTGCCGGTGGTCATCCCGCCCGTCGTGGCGATCCTGCTCTGGAAGTGGTTCTACAACCCCGGGAGCGGGCTCTTCAACAATGCCCTCGGCAAGGTCGGGCTCGGCCCGTACTCGTGGCTGGAGTCCACCGACAGCGCCATGCTCTCGCTGGTCCTGGAGGCCACCTGGGCGGGCATGGGTGGTGCCGTCCTGATCTACCTGGCGGCGATGGTCGGCATCCCCGGCGAACTCTACGAGGCCGCCGAGGTGGACGGCGCCGGTATCTGGCGACGGATCTGGCATGTAATGCTGCCCCAGCTCCGTTCCGTCATCGGCCTGTTGTTGCTCGTCCAGCTGATCAACACGGTGCAGGTCTTCACCGAGCCGTACGTCTTCACCGGCGGCGGACCCGAGAACTCCACCCTCACGGTCCTGCTGCTGATCTTCCGGTACGCCTTCCAGGACGGCGAGTACGGACAGGCCGCCGCGCTCTCCTTCCTGATGGTGCTCGCCCTCGCCCTGCTCTCCGCGGTCTATCTCCGGGCCACCCGCAGCTGGAGCACATCATGACCACGCTCACCACCTTCGTCTCCACGAACGACCGCCAACGCCCCGGCGTACGCGCCGCAGTGCGCTCGATCCAGGCGTTCACCCTGATCCTGTTGCTGCTCATCGGCATCGGACCGCTGTACTGGATGGTCAAGGGCGCCGTCTCACCGCCCACCGAGCTCACCACTGCGCCCCTGGCCCTCTGGCCGGACCGGCCTGCCCTGGGCAACTTCGCCACGGCGTACACCGATCTGAGTGTCGGCCGCTATCTGATGAACACCTTCCTGGTGGTCGGCGGATCGTGGTTCGTGCAGCTCTTCGTCTCGGCCACTGCGGGCTTCGCCCTTTCGGTGCTCAGGCCGAGGTTCGGCAAGGCCGTCTACGGGGCGATCCTCGCCACGATGTTCGTGCCGTACACGGTGAACATGGTCAGCCTCTTCATGACGGTGATCGATGTGCCGTTCCTCCACCTCAACCTGGGAGACACCTACTGGGCCATCTGGCTGCCGGCCGGCACGAACGCCTTCACGGTGCTGCTCGCCAAGCAGTTCTTCGACGCCCTGCCGAAGGAGCTGTTCGACGCGGCGCGGGTCGACGGCGCGAGTACCTGGCAACTGCTCACCAGGATCGTGCTGCCCATGAGCAAGCCGGTCCTCGCCGTGATCAGTCTGCTCGCGGTGATGCACTCCTGGAAGGACTTCATCTGGCCGCTGGTGGCCATCACCGACCCCGAGAAGCAGCCGATCAGCGTCGCACTCGCCCAGCTCGCCACGCAGGCTCCGCAGGACCAGCTGATCGCCACGATGGTGCTCGCCGTGGCCCCGCCGGTGCTCGTCTTCGTCGTCTGCCAGAAGTACATCGTCGCCGGCCTCGGCTTCACCGGAGTCAAGGGCTGACAACCGCCGGAGTCGACGGCCGAGCCGTCAGTTCCTCCACCACACCCTCCGCTTCGGAATCCTCGGAGAATCCGGAACACCCCGACCAAGAGAAGGGCACCTCCATGTCAGTCGCCCGCCGCAGATTCATCCAGGGCACGGCCGTCGCCACCGGCGCCGCGCTGTTGCCGGCCGTTCCCGCACACGCCGCGGACCCGGTCACCATCGAGGCCGACGGCATCACCCTGGTCGGCCGCAGCGACGGCAGCGTCCTCGTGCAGGACGGGGCGGGCGCCGACCGCATCCTGCTGAGCCACTTCATGTTCAAGGACACCGCGCTCGGCCAGCAGCGCACCTTCGGCGGCACGCCCACCCGGGTCACGCTCCCCGACGGGCGGCCCGCGATCCAGGTCACGTACACGATGGCGGGCGGCACGTCCGGGGTCACGGTGCGCGGCACCTTCGACGTCACCCCCCGCAAGGCACACATGAAGTGGGAGGTCGGCGGCTCCAGCACGCTCGTACCGGCCGGCTTCATGTTCTCCCGCACGGTGTACGAAGCGAGCGCGGCGGAGTCGTACGAAGCGCTGACCGTCTGGGAGCGGGACGCCCGGGGCGGCATTCCGTACGAGGTGAACGCGGGCGGCGCGTACGTGGAGACGTGGGCGGGATCTAAGGGCTTCTTCTGCCTCTCGTCCACCAACCCCGCGAACACGAACGCCACATGGGTCCACTCCCCCGGCACCTCGACCGGCGCGGGCACCGCGGTCACCGAGGCCGATCTGGTCCTGGGCGACCTCCGGCCGCGCGGGGCGGGAGCGCTCGCCGCCAAGAGGCCCCTCGGCGTGGAGGTGTGGACCGACCAGCCGTTCAACCTCTACAGAGCGGCCGGGCAGACGATGACGCTCAGGGCGCAGGTCGTCAACGGCTCCGCCGCGGCCAGGAAGGTGACCCTGACGTGGTGGGCGCGGGACTTCGGCGGCAGGAAGATCGCCGGCGGCACCCTCCACAAGAGCCTCGCGGCGGGCGCCGCCTGGAACGCGTCCTTTCCCATGACCTCGCCGTCGCAGAACATCGTGTTCACCGGGGTGGAGGTGGTCAGCGGCAGCGACAAGGCGCTGGCCCGCACGAATCTGAGCGTGCTCCCGGAGTTCACGTACAAGGCGGGCAAGGAGTCGATGTTCGGCCTCGCCAACTACCCCTGGCTGCTCAAGCCCGGCAAGGACGCCGTACTCGGGCTGGTCAGGACGCTCGGCATCAAGTGGATCCGCATCGCCTACGCGGGTGCACCGGGCATCGACATCGCGACCCTGGACGCGAACGGTATCGGGCACAACGTGGAGCTGTCCGGCATCCCCGTGGGCGGCAGTCCGGAGCAGATCACGGCCTGGGCCGACACGAATGTCGCCAAGGCCCTGGCCGCCGAGGCCGCGTACTTCGAGGTGAGCAACGAGGTCAACCAGCCCTGGATGTCGGGCCGCGGCGCCGACGCCTATGTCCGGGACGGTCTGCGCCAGGTCACCACACGCCTCGGCGCGGCGGGCTCGCGGATGAAGGTCATGAACGCCGGCCTCGGCGGCATGGACCATGTATGGACCAAGAACTTCCATGACGCGGGCGGCTGGGACCTCATCGACGCCTTCGCCTTCCACCCCGGTCGCGGCAACTTCACGCCCGACTTCGCGCCGCCGCCCGAGGAGTGGACGCAGGGGTCGTCCGGCTCGTACTGGAACTTCCTCGGCGCACTGCGCAAGGCGAACCAGGTCCTTCAGGAGTACGGCGGCGACAAGGAGCTGTGGCTCACCGAGGCGTACGCACCGACCCGGCCCAACGCGTGGTGGAGCGACACCTATCGGCACGCCGCCGAGAACACGCTGCTCACGCTCGCTCTCGCCAAGGCCGAGAAGGTGCGGGCCGTCAACTGGTACCAGTTGCACGACTCGACGATCCACCACCCTCAGGAAGCCGACCCGGCCAACGCCGAGTACCACTACGGCCTGATGAACCGCGACACCAGCGCCAAGCCCTCGCTCCTCGCCTTCGCGACCGCCGCCCGGGTCCTGGACGAGGCCGAGTTCGTCCGGCATCTCGCCTTCGCGGACAAGGACATCAAGGGGCTCCTCTTCACCACTCCCGGCGGACCGGTGTCGATCCTCTGGAGCCGCAAGGACGGCTACGTCCTCAACCCCGAGCACGGCGATGACCCCTGGTACGCGTCGCCGGAGCCCTGGATCGACACCTGGACGACCAGGACCGCGGTCGTGGCCCACTCGGGGGCGGTCGACGGAACGGTGCGGGAGCTGAACTGCATCGGCCAGGAACGCTCCCTGAAGGCCTCCGGCGGCAAGATCACCCTCACCCTCGACGGCGCCCCGCGCATCTACTACGGGCTCGCCGCCAATCCTGACTGGAAGTAAGTGACGTACGACATGAGGAATGAAACCGCACGGCACGACATCACCGTCGTCGGCGGCGGCCTGGCCGGGGTCTGCGCGGCGATCGCAGCGGCCCGGCTCGGCCGGAGCGTCGCGCTGATCAACAACAGGCCGGTGCTCGGCGGCAACGCGAGCAGCGAGGTGCGGGTCTGGGTGTGCGGCGCGACCGGCCACGGCAGGAATCACCATGCCCGTGAGGGCGGCATCATGGGCGAGCTGCTCGTGGAGAACCAGTTCCGCAACCCTGACGGGAACCCCTACTACTGGGATGCCGTGGTCCTGGACGCCGTGCGCGCCGAGCCCGGCATCACGCTCTACCTCAACACCGACGTGCGCGAGGTCGACGCCGAAGGTCCGGACGAGGCCCGGCGGATCGCCTCGGTCACCGGCTGGATGATGGGCTCGGAGCGGCGGATACGTTTCGAGAGCCCTCTCTTCCTCGACTGCACGGGGGACGGCCTGATAGGCCACCTGGCGGGTGCCCACCACCGCATCGGCCGGGAGTCGCGCGCCGAGTACGACGAGGCATGGGCTCCGGAGACGGCCGACGACATCACCCTGGGCTCCACTCTCCTCTTCTATACGAAGGATGCCGGTCACCCGGTCAAGTTCGTGCCGCCGAACTTCGCCAAGGACATCACCCGGACCTCCATCCCGGAGCGCCGCATCATCAAGGCCGGCGACAACGGCTGTGCGTACTGGTGGATCGAGTTCGGCGGCGAGCTCGACACCGTCCATGACAACGAACGCATACGTGACGAACTGTGGGCGGTGATCCACGGCATCTGGGACCACATCAAGAACTCCGGCGAGTTCGACGCGGCGAACATGACCCTTGAATGGGTGGGCTCGATCCCCGGCAAACGGGAGTACCGGCGCTTCCTCGGCGACTACGTCCTGCACCAGGGAGACATCCTCGGCCAGACCGAGTTCGCCGACCGGGTCGCTTTCGGCGGCTGGTCGATCGACCTGCATCCGCCGAAGGGCATGTACGCCACCGAGGCAGGTGCCAGACAGTTCTACACGGACGGCATCTACCACATTCCGTACCGCAGCCTCTATTCGGTGAACACCGAGAACCTGCTCTTCGCCGGGCGCAACATCTCCGCCAGCCATGTCGCGTTCGGCTCGACGCGCGTCATGGCGACCTGCGCCACGATCGGCCAGGCGGCCGGCACGGCGGCGGCACTCTGCGCCACCGGGGGTGTCACCCCGCGCGAACTTCCCGTACCCGAGCTGCACCGGGCGCTGCTGCGCCAGGATGCCTCGCTCATCGGCCTCGCGTCGACGGACCCCGAGGACCTGGCCCTGCGGGCGACGGTCACGGCGTCGTCCGCCTTGAGCAGCCTGGCGGTCGAGGACTCCGACGGACTGTGGCCGCTCTCGGCGGACGCCGGACTCGTCCTCCCCGCGGACCCTGACCTGTCCGGGGTGGAACTGCTCGTCGACGCCGACCGCGACACCGAAATCGTGATCGATCTGTACGACCCCGAACTCGGCCAGAACTACGTCCCACGCCGCCTCGTCACCTCCACCACCCTGCCCGTGACGGCCGGTGCCCGGCAGTGGGTCAGGACGGGCCTGGACTGGTCTCCCGAAACCCCGCGCAACGCCTTCCTGGTCGTCCGCGCCAACGACGCCCTCGCCCTGCACCGCTCCGACCGTCCGACCCCCGGCGTGCTGTGCTTCACGCACGTCCCGCTGCGCCCGTCGGACGAATCGCCGCAGCCCTTGCGCGAGTGGACGGACACGGATCTGCTGCGCCGCACCTTCTGCATCCGTACGGGAGAGACCGCGGCCTACTCCCCCGCCAAGGCCACCGACGGCTATGCCCGCCCGTACGCGGGACCGCACATGTGGGTCTCCGCACCACTGGCGGACGACCCTGCCCCCTGGCTGGAGCTGGCCTGGCCCGAACCGGTCACCCTGGGCCGGGTCGAGGTCATCGCCGACGACGACGTCAACGAGGACCTGATCAATCTGCACCACCACCGCACGCCCTTCGACACCCTCCCCACCCTCCTTCGCGACTACCGCGTCGAGGCGCTGGACACCGACGGCACCTGGCGCGTCATCGCCCGTGCGGCGTGGAATCGGCAGCGGCGCGAGACGCACACACCGGCCGAGCCGGTCACCACATCGGCGATCCGGGTCGTCGTCGAAGCCACCAACGGGGCGGCGTCGGCGCACGTCGTCGCCGTGCGCGCCTACGAGCAGAAGCACGACACGGGAGAGTGACTGCATGGTCGGAAGAGTGATGGTCACGGGGGCCGCCGGGCGGATCGGGCGAGCGGTCCTCACCCTGCTCGCCGAGCACGGCATCGAGGCGAACGCCCTGGTCCTCGATGATCCCGGTGATCTCGCGGCACGCCTCGTCGTGACCGGTGACGCGACGGACGCTACGCCCGTGCGGGCGGCTCTGGAGGGCGCCGACGCGGTCATCCACCTGGCGGCGATCCCGACTCCCGAGCGCAACACCGCACACGAGGTCTTCGCGGGCAACAGCCTCGCCACCTTCACCGTCCTGGAGGAGGCCGGCCGGGCCGGGATCCGGCATGCGGCGGTGGCGAGCTCCTGGGGTGTCACAGGCCTGCCCTGGACGGACGCCGAGGATCCGCATCCGCCGTACGCACCGGTCGACGAGGCGATGACCTCCCAGGTGGCCGACCCCTACGGCCTGTCCAAACAGGTCGACGAACTGACAGCGCGGATGATGGCGCGGCGGCACGGGATGAGCGTGGTGTGCCTGCGCTATCCGTACGTGGGCGGGTTCGAGGAACGGCTGCGCGCGCACGCCGCCCGGCTCACGGCCGAGCCTGCCGCCGGGGCAAGGGACCTGTGGACGTACCTCGAGGTCCATGACGCGGCGAGGGCCGCGCTGCTGGCCTTGGACGTACCCGGCCGTGCGGCGCACGCGGTACACCTCTGCGCCCCCGAGATCATCGTGCCGTACCCGACGGAGGAACTGCTGCGCCGCTACCACCCCACCACCGTGCTGCGAACCCCGGTGCCGGGCCGCGCGGCGCCGGTCGACACCTCGGCCGCGCGCAGGCTGCTCGGATTCACGGCACAGAATCTCCTCGGTCACGGGCCGGTACCGCCGAATTGAGATCATGACGGCCGGTCCGGCCGCCTGCGCCCTGGCCCGGGCTGCCCTGGGTGCGACGCCCCTCGCTCACTGCTTTCACACAACCCCGTGGCTGGGTCAGATCGTGTGGGCCTGAACCTGGTGAAACACCTCGCGGGCGCCGGTCAAGGAGGCTGGTCCCCAAGAATGATCAAGGGCCGGTATCAGATTTCTCCGATACCGGCCCTGACCTGCGACTGTCTCCAGTCGGGACGACAGGATTTGAACCTGCGACCCCTTGACCCCCAGTCAAGTGCGCTACCAAGCTGCGCCACGTCCCGATGCGATTCCCCCGGTGTTCCCGGGTGGCCGCGCAGGACAAACATTACCTCACTCCGAGGACCGCATCGACGTCCGTACCTGTTGGGCGCGGGTCGCCAGTGCCTCGGCTCCGCAGGCCGTCGCGAGTTTCTGGGCTCGGGCGAGCTCCCCCGTGGACCGGATGGCCGTGCCGTACTCGAAACGGGCCACGGCGTGCTCGTAGGCGGACGACGAGGCTTCGAGGTGGCGTACGGACTCGGCCAGCAGGTGCTCGGCCTCCTCGGGCGGTGCGAAGAGGGCGACACAGCGCAGGGCTTCGCCGATGGCCGTGTCCGTGCCGAAGCGTTCGGCGTGGACGCGGGCACGGGTGGCGAGCTGGGCCGCCCGGACCGGGTCGGTGTCGGCCAGGGCACGGGCGAGGTCGCTGGCCCAGGGTGCCCAGACGCCGTTGAAACGGCCCCTCGGCTCCAGCGCCGCGCCCGCCGCCTCCAGTTCGGCGACGGCCTCCGCGGTACGGCCTTCGGCCAGCAGCAGCCTCCCCCGGACACACGGGCCGTCCGGCAGGACCATGGCACTGGGGTAGGGCGGGCCGAAGTCGTACCGGTCGGCCACCAGCCGGGCCTCCGTGACCCGGCCGCGGGCGATCAGGGTGTCGACGAGCAGGCAGGTGGCGTCCCAGTGGACGGGCAGGCCGCTGCCCGCACGGTCGGCGAGGCGCAGACCTTCGCGCAGGAATCCCTCGGCCTCGGCGAGACGGCCGCGCCGGCGGTGGACAAGACCGAGGAGGGTGTGGGCGAACGCGAGGTGCGCTCCGCTCCAGCCTGAGATCTCGAAGGCGCGCACGGCCTCGCCGAAGAGTTCCTCCGCCCTGTCGAGCCGGTCGGTGAAGGAGTAGGTGATGCCGAGCATCGTGGGGAGTTCGAAGCCCCATTCGGTGTCGGTCCAGCCGAGCCCTCGGGCGGGCCGGCCGTCCACGAGTGCGCGTTCGCAGAGGTCGACGACGAGTTGGGCGTTCTCACCGCGGAGCATGGCGTCGAAGGCCCGCAGGGTGAGCAGGGCACGCTCGACGTTGTCGCGGCCCTGGAGGTGGTCGGCGTTGCGGGCGAGCCGGGCCGAACGCGCGGGTCCGTCGTCCTCGGTGGCCTGCATGCCCTCCCACAGGAAGTGCGCGGCCTGGAGGCGCATCAGCCCGGGTCCCGGAGCCGTACGGGACGCCTCGGCGGCCAGCGAGAGGGCCGCGTCCTTGAGCTGGTTGTTGTGCGACAGGGCGGCGGCGAGCCGGTACGTCGCGTCGATCCGCACGTTGTCGTCGAGCCCCGGCGCATCGAGGGCTGCCCGCAGGTGCTGCACCGTGGTGGCCGGTGAGCTGAGCAGTGTGGCGCAGCCCAGTTCGTACAGCAGGGCCGCCCTGTCGCCGCGGCGCGGTGGTTCCTCCAGGGCTCGTTCGAGGCAGCGCCTGGCCGCTTCCGGGGCACCGACCGCGAGGTGCTGGCCCGCCGCCTCGCGAAGCTGTGCGACCAGCTCCTGGTCGTCGTCCGGATGGACTTCGAGCAGGTGGCGGGAGGCCGCCGCGGCGCCGAGTCCGGCCTGGGTGATGGCCCAGGCGGCGCGGCCGTGCATCGCGGTGCGGGTGGCGGGCGGGATGGACCGGTAGACGGCGGTGGCGATGAGCGGATGGACGAATTCCAGCGGGTCGAAACCGCTGACGATACGGGCGTCGCGCAGCCGCGCCGTGCAGTCGGCCGCCTCCGCCGAGCTCATCCCGGCCAGGGTCGCGGCGAGTTCCTGCGAGATCTCGGTGCCCAGTACGGCCGCGGCCCACGCGAAGCGGTTGGCGTTGGTGCCCAGCCGTTCGAGCCGGGCGACGAGTCCGCTGCCCCGGGCCGACGCGCCGAGCTCGCGCAGCAGGCCGGCGGACTCCTCCACCGGCGCCAGGTCGCGGTCCTGTGCCTTGGCGACGAGCTCGACCACCTCGTAGGGGTTGCCGCCGGTGACGGCCCACACCTCGCGGCAGAAGGGGTCGTCGGCATGGTCCCCCAGGCTCGCGCGAACCAGGCCGGCGGTGGCGTCGGGGGTGAGGGCGCGCAGGGCGACCCGGGTCTGCGCCGGGTGTCCCGTCCCGCCGCCGCTCTCCGGGTCCCGGGCGGGAGCCCAGTCGGCCGTGCGGTCGGCGAGCTCCTGCGGGCGGTGGGCCTGGACGACCAGGACCGGCAGCTCGGACAGCCGCGCGGTGAATCCGGCGAGCCAGGCCAGCGATTCGCCGTCCGCCCAGTGCGCGTCGTCCACTATGAGGAGTAACGGCCGGTGGCTGAGGCGCGAGGCGAGCCGGGCGACGACGAAGTCCAGGCCGTCCCTGACGCCTTGCGGATCGGGCTGCGGTCCTCCGGGCTCGGCGAGGCCCAGGGCGGGTGCGATGACCTCGAACCAGTCGCCGAACAGGGCCCTGCTCTCGTCGGCGGGGAACTGGTCCAGGGCGGGCTGCAGGAGTTGGCGTACGACGTGGAACGGCACCGAGGTCACGGTCTCGCCGCCCCGGGCGGACCAGACGGTGCAGCGGTCGGCGGCCATCGTGCGGATCTCGCCGAGCAGGGCGGTCTTGCCGATACCCGCTTCGCCGCTGAAGACCAGCAGCCCACCGGCCGACTGCCCGCCGCAGAGGGCATTCACCGCCTGTGTGGCGGCGGCGAGTTCCGGTTCGCGCTCGTACAACGGCCGGGACGGCTTCATGCCTCCCCTTCCCAAGGTGGTTGCGGAGGCTCCGAGCCTAGTCGTGCGCGGGGGTCCACGGACAGGGTTCACACGGTTCGTCGCAGGTGCGGGGCACAATCGGGGGGTGGACGAATCTCGCAGGGACCGCGACGAAGAAGGGCGGGCGCGCAATGCGCGCCCCCGTGACGGGCTGGGGCGCCCGCTGCCGTACGGGACTCCGGGTGTGGAGCGCCAGCCCGAGGGGGTCGTGCGCTCCCCCGACGGGACGGTGCGCGAGGCCCAGCGACTGCTGGACGCGGGTATGCCGTTCCATGCGCACGAGGTGTTCGAGGACGCCTGGAAGTCGGGGCCCGAGGCGGAGCGGGAGTTGTGGCGGGGCCTCGCGCAGATGGCGGTGGGGCTGACGCACGCGGCGCGGGGCAACAGCGCGGGCGGAGCACGGCTGTTGAGACGGGGAGCGGCGGCGGTGGAGGCCTTCCGGGGGTCGGATCCGTACGGGATCGGGGTGGGCCCGCTGATCGCCTGGGCGCAGGAGTTGGCCGGGCGGGTGGATCCGCCGGGAGACGCGACCGAGGAAGGGACCGGCGGGGGCGCGCGGGTCGTGGACGCCGCAACGGAGGCACCCCGGTTGCGGCCGGGGGGCCGGGCCTGGGAGTGAGTACGGGCGTGCGATAGGTTTTGCCCTTTCTTGACGGCGTGTTGATCGCGCACGTCTCGTTCCAGCCTCGACCACTGCTCAGGAGATGGACGCCCCGATGACCGACATCATCAACGGCCTCGGCCGTGCCACTGCTTACGGGGCCCTCGGCGTCGTACTGCTCGTTCTCGGCATATTTCTGATCGACGCGCTCACCCCGGGCAAGCTGGGCCGCCAGATATGGGAGGAGCGCAACCGCAACGCGGCGCTGCTGCTCAGCTCCGCCCTGCTGGGCATCGGCGGCATCGTGTTCACCTCGATCTGGACGACGTACGAGGACTTCGGGAAGGGCCTCGCGTCCACCGCCGCGTTCGGGCTGCTCGGTCTGGTCATGATGGCCGCGGCCTTCCTGGTGGTGGACCTGGTGACGCCCGGGAAGCTGGGCGCCACGCTCGTCGAGCGGGAGCCGCACCCGGCGGTGTGGGTGACTGCGTCCTGCAATCTGGCGGTGTCGGCGATCGTGTCGGCGTCGATCGCCTGATCGAACGGGTGATCCGCCCGACCGGCGAACACCGGCCTGCGCAGCCATTACGATCCGGCGTCATGAGCACTTCCGACCAGGATCAGAAGCAGGACCGGACCCGGGAGCCGGAAACGGACCGACGACCCGAGGGGATAGCCGGGCCCGGCGACACAGCCGGGCCCGACGGGACCACGGGCCCCGGCGGGACCACCGGACGCACCGGAAGACCCGCGCCCCGCCAGGCGGTCGAGCAGGACGAGGCACCCGAGCCCGTCCGGCCGGCTGTATCCCCCATAACCCCGGTGGCCCCCGTGGCGGATGATGCCGACGGGACCACCGGGGCTGCCGTGACCGCCCCCGAAGCCTCCGAAGTTCCCGCGGTCTCCGAGGCCCCCGAGAGACAGAGACTGACACCACGTCAGGCGCGACGCCTGCGGATCGCCCTGTCCTCCGTGGGCATGGCCGCGATGGCCGTCGTCCTGGCGCTGCGCATCGCGAGCCGTTCGTCCGTGCTGGTCGTCGGCGTGTACGGGCTCGCGCTCATCCTCTGCGGTGTGGTGATCGAGCTCAGCAGGAACGGCCGCACCCGCCTCGGGAGCTGGCTGCTGGGCATCGGCCTGGTGGCGGCCGTCTGCGCGGACCAGCTGCTCATTCCCTGACCCGGACGCCCTGCCCGGCACCTACGACGCGAAGACGCGTACGGCCGGACCCTCCGGATCGACCCGGTCCGTCCAGCCCGCCGCCAGGTGGAGGGGCCGCCCCGGGACGGCGGGCAACAGCAGCCGCTGCCGGTGGAGTTCACGCCTGCCCTGGGTGACCACGAGCAGCGGCAGGGACAGCCTCCGCGCGGTCCGCAGCACGAACCGGTCCCCCGCCGGACGCGTGATCGCGTCCGGGCCCGTCACGTTGGGCGCGATCCACCGCAGGGGTGCGTCGACGACCACGGGCCGTCCCACGACGGCGGGTTCGTCGGAACCGGACAGGCGGTGCAGGACGGATACCGCCACGGCGCGTCCCTCCTGCGCCGCGACCCCCGCGCGCTCCACCGCGTGCAGGAGGTTCCCGGCGGCGAAGACACCGGGCTGCGAGGTGCGGTACGCGGCGTCGTGGGCGGGTCCGCGGGTGCCCGGGTCGAGGACGATCCCGGCGCGCCGGGCGAGCTCGTTCTCGGGGACGAAGTCGCCGGTGAGGACGACGGTGTCGCAGTGCAGGGTCGTGGTGCGGCCGTCCGTGCGGCGCAGGGTCACGCCGGTCAGCCGCGTCCTGCCCTCGATCCCGGTGACGGTGGCACCGGTGAGCAGCGGAACGCGCTGCCGTACGCGCAGGGGTACGGCCGGCCGGTCCGTGACCATGGCGACGATCCGGATCCCGGCGGCGCGCAGGGTGGCGACGGCCGCGTGCGCGACCGGCTCGTCGCCGACGACGACGGCCCGGGTGCCGATCCGCTGCCCGTACCGGTGGACGGCCTGCTGGAGTTCGCCCGTGGTGTAGACGCCGGGCGGGCGGGTGCCGGGGATCAGGCGGGCGCTGCGGGGTCGTTCGCGGGCGCCGGTGGCGAGGACGACGGCCCGGGCGGTGATCCGTTCGAGCCCGGTGGGTCCGGTGGTCTCCACGGCGAGGGGGCCGGCCCAGCCCGTGACGGCGACTCCGGTGCGCAGGGCGGCGCCCGCGCGTACGGCGGCGGCCACGCACTGCCGGGCGTACGCGGGTCCGCTCGTGCCGCCCCGGGTGAAGTGCCCGCCGAATCCGCCGTGGTGGCAGTGGCGGGGGATGCCTCCCGCTTGCGGTTCCCGTTCCAGGATCTCGACCCGGCCCGCGCCGGCGGCGGCCAGTTCGGCCCCGGCGGCGAGGCCTGCGGGGCCCGCGCCGACGATCAGTACGTCGACGTTCCGTTCGGCCCGCCCGCTCCCGGTCATGGCCGTGCCTCCTCGAACAGGGCGCGGACGGCCGCGCCGCAGTGGAATCCCTGGCACCGGCCGCCCCGGGCTCGGGTGCGGCGCCGCAGGCCGTCCAGGGACTGCGGGGGGACGGTGGAGTCGAGCGCGTCGCGGATCTCGCCGAGGGTGACGTACTCGCAGTGGCAGACGAGTGTGCCGTACGCGGGGTCCATCGCGATCAGGTCGGCCCGCCGGTAGGGCCGGGGGAAGGCTTCGCCGAGGTTGGGCATCGTGACGTGCGGGAGGTCTCGCGGGGCGCCGAGCTCCAGGCCGGTTTCGGCGAGGAGTCCGGTGACGTGTCCGGCGATCGCCATGGAGGCGGTCAGACCGGTGGACCGGATGCCGCCGACGGCGACGTACCGCAGGCCGGGGTATTCCTGGATCCGGTAGTCCTCCTGTCCGGTGGCGGCGCGCAGTCCCGCGTAGACGGCGGTGATCTCCTCGTCGACGAGCGCGGGCACGATCCGGCGGCCCTGCTCGCGCAGGAGGTGCAGGCCGTCGGCGGTGGATCCGGTGGCGGTCCTGTCGTCGAGGTCCTCGGCGGTGGGGCCGAGGAGCACGTTGCCGAAGACGGTGGGGGCGACGAGTACGCCCTTGCCGGCCGAGGTGGGCACCGGCAGGAGGATGTGGCTGACGAGGCCGCGGGCGAGCTTGTCGTAGACGATCAGCTGGCCGCGGCGCGGGGTCACGGTGAACACGTCGTGGCCGAGGAGCCTGTCGATCTCGTCGGCGTACAGCCCGGCCGCGTTGACCAGGTACCGGGTGCGCAGCGGACCGCGCGAGGTGCTCACCGTGTGGACGTCGCCGTCTTCGGCGATGTCCGTCACACGGCAGTCGAGATGCAGGTGGACTCCGGCGCGTACGGCCTGGGTGGCGAAGGCGAGCGGGGTCGTCCAGGGACAGATGACGCTCTCGTCGGGGATCTCCAGGGCACCGAGCGCGCCGGGGCCCAGGTGGGGTTCGCGGGCGCGCAGTTCGTCGGCGCCGATGACACGGGCCGCTCCGTAGCCGTTGCGTCCGGACTTGGCGAGCAGCTCAGGCAGTACGGCGAGCTGGTCGGCGTTCCAGGCCACGAGCAGGGCTCCGGTGCGCTCGACGGGGATGCCGGTCTCCGTCGCGTAGGCGGCGAGCAGCGCCTGGCCCTCGCGGACGAGGCGGGCCTCCAGGGAGCCGGGGACGGCGTCGAAACCGGTGTGCAGGATGGCGGTGTTGGCCTTCGAGGTGCCGTTTCCGATGTCGTCGGAGGCGTCGACGAGGGCGATGCGCAGGCGGTAGCGGGCCAGCTCGCGGGCGATGGCCGCGCCGACGACACCGGCTCCGACGACGGTGACGTCGTACGTCCCGTCGGAGCCGTCCGGACCGCCGGCTCCGGGCAGGCTCCCGGCCGTGGTGACGGTGACCGTCATGCGCGCTCCAGCAGGGTGTCCACCGCGGTGCGGAATCCGTCGAGGCGCGCCGCGGCCTCGGCCGGGCCGATCCGTGGTTCGTAGACGGCGGAGGGTTTCCATTCCGGTATCGCGTGCCGGACGTCCAGCCTCGGGTCGAGCCCGAGCCGGGCCACGGCACCGGCGCCGAGCGCGGTGACGTCGGGCAGCGCCGACACCTCGACGGGCCGTTGCAACAGGTCGGCCTGGGTCTGCATGAGCAGCGCGGAGCGGGTGAGACCGCCGTCGACGCGCAGTGCGGTCAGGGGTGAGCCCAGGTCGGCTGCGGCGGCTTCGGTGAGGGCGACGACCTGGGCGGCGATGCCCTCGCACAGTGCGCGCACGAGGTGGCCGGCGGTGGTGTCGAGCCCGAGGCCCGTCACGGATCCGCGCAGGTCGCCGCGCCACCAGGGTGCGGCGAGTCCGGCGAGCGCGGGTACGAAGGTGACGCCGCCGCTGTCGGGGACCCCGGAGCCGACCGGGTCGAGGTCGGCCGCGCCGGAGATCACCCCGAGGTCGGTGAGCCAGCGCACGGCGGAGGCGGCCGTGTAGACCTGTCCGTCCAGGCAGTAGTTCGTACGTCCGCCGAGCCGCCAGGCGACGCAGCTGACAAGGCCGGAGGAACCGGTGCTGGGGCGGGTGCCGGTCTGGGCCAGGAGGAACGCCCCGGTGCCGTACGTGCATTTGGCGTTGCCGGGCTCCAGGGCGTTCTGGGCGAGCAGGGCGGCCTGCTGGTCGACGAGGAGTCCGGTAAGCGGGATGTCGCCGCCGAACGCGGTGGTGGTGCCGACCGGTCCGGCGCAGTCGACGACGGCGGGGAGCCGCTCGTCGGACAGGCCGAAGATCTCCAGTGCCCGCGGTGACCAGTCGGTGTCGTGGAGGTCGAGCAGCTGGGTGCGTCCGGCGGTGGCCGCGTCGGTGACGAAGGCTCCGGTCAGCCGGTGGACCAGCCAGGAGTCACTTGTGGTCACCACGCCCTCGCGGGTCAGCTCGCGGCGTATCCAGGCCATTTTCGGGGCGGCGAAGTACGGATCGAGGGGCAGGCCGGTGAGCTGTTTCAACTCCTTTCCGTGTTCGGCCAGTTCGGCGCAGAGGGCTTCGGCCCGCCGGTCCTGCCAGACCACGGCGTCGGTGAGCGGCAGGCCGGTGGCGGGGTCCCAGGCCAGGACCGTCTCGCCCTGATTCGCCAGTCCGACCGCCGCGACGGGTTCGCCCGCCTCGTCCAGCGCCTGCCGGCCCGCGTCGAGGACCGAGCCGAGAAGCTCGGCGGGGTCGGCCTCGACGACCCCGCCTGACGCGTACCGGGGGCGGACCGGGGCGGAACCGGAACCGATCACACCGCGCTCGGGACAGATCACCAGGGCTTTCGTACCGGAGGTTCCCTGGTCGATGGCGAGCACCGGGTCCGTCATCGACACTCCAGTCGTACAGGCCGCCCGGGGCGGGCGGAATCGTGATCATCTGGTCCTTACGCCCACAGTCGTGCAGACCACGCCGTGCGTCAACCCTCACCGGAACATCCCGTGGACGAGGGCCGGTGGAGATCAACGTCCTGTATGTAACCGCTACTTGAGTAAGATCCGCAAAGTCGTCCGACGCGGGGCGCGGTGCGTTCTACACTCACCGCCGAGCGGTCAACCGGACGCTCGACGGCGGATTCGTGACCGGACCCGCCCAGCCCCCACGTCCTCGAGGATTCATGACGAGCAGACCATGCACCGTTCCTCGGTGCCCGGCGCACCGCCCCGCCCCCACAGGTCGTCCAGGGGCAGGGCGCGCATGACTCCCAGCGACTTCAGACCGGTCTACCACCCCGCGGGGCACGACCACGACTTACGCAAGGCCCTGCAGGATCTGCGCACCGGACGCTGGCTCTCCATGCGCAATCTCCTGGAAGGCACGCCCGACTGGGCGATGTGGACCCGGCGCACACAGGTCCTGGCCACCGTGGCGGCGGGCTCCGACGCGGTGCGGGCCTGGCTGGCCGAGGAACCGCGGAGTGTGGCGGCGACCGTGATGCACGCCCGGGTGGTCGTGGAGCGCGCGGTGCGCGCCCATCGCGAGAAGCACGCACGCGCGCAGGAGTTGTGGCAGCAGGCCTGGGAGGGCTGCCGGTCCGCCGCGCACGCCTCTCCCGCCGACCCGGTACCCTGGGTCTGCCTGCTTGCACTGTCCCAGCTCGACGAAGGCCAGCGGCTGGAGGAGCACCGGCTGCTTCCGCCGGGGCCCATGCTGTTTCCCGGACCGTGGGGGCTGCTGGCCGAGGCCGACAGGCGCGATCCGTTCAATCGCGAGGCCTACCACCGGATGCTGCAGTTCGTCTACGCGCGGCAGACGGGCAAAGCCCTCTCCGAGGCGGTCAACTTCGTCCAGTGGGCCGCCTCCTCGGCTCCGGAGGGCTCCCCGCTCCATGTGCTCCCGCTGTACGTGCGGGTGGAGCGCTACCGGCTCGGTCAGGGCAACGAGAAGGCCCTGGACCTGCACTGGGTCACCGAGGACGGCGAGCGCGACGCCCAACGTGCGCTGCACAGCTGGTTCACCAGGACCGACCCGGCCACACAGTCGCTGCTCGATCTCAACCATCTGGCCCACGCACTGTGGGGATCGCTCCAGTTCGCCGACGCCGCACCGGTGTTCCGGGCCCTCGGGCCGTACTACACCTCGGCCCCGTGGGCGTACCGGACCCGTCACCCCAATGATCCGGCGGGGGCCGAGGACGTGTTCCTGCGGGCCCGCAGCCGATGCCTGGCGGCCGAGGACCGGCCGAGCAGGGGTCCTCGCGACTGACCGCACCACTTCTTCTCCCACCGCACCGTCCCCCAACTCCCTTCCGGAGGTTCTCTCCATGTCCATATCCGCCCCGCCCGCGTCGAGCCCGGAACCCGCCCCGCCGAAGGACGAGGAGGAGCGGCTGCGCGAACTCGGCTACCAGCCGGTGCTGGCCCGCCGCATGGGCGGCTTCGGCAACTTCGCGATCAGCTTCTCCGTCATCTCGATCCTCTCCGGCTGCATGACGCTGTACGGCTTCGGCATGTCGGCCGGCGGCCCGTCTGTGATGCTCTGGGGCTGGGCCGGTGTCGGCCTGTTCGTCCTCTGTGTGGGCATGGCCCTGGCCGAGGTCACCAGCGCGTACCCGACGTCGGGGGCCCTGTACTACATGGCCGACCGGCTCGGCGGCCGCAAGTGGGGCTGGTACACCGGGTGGTTGAATCTGCTCGGTCTGCTGGGCGCGATCGCCGGCATCGACTACGGCGCCGCACTGTTCACGGGTGCGCTGCTCAATCTGCAGTGGGGATTCGATCCCACTCCCGGCGCCACGATGGTCATCTTCCTCTGCATCCTGCTGCTGCACGCCGTGCTGAACCTCTTCGGTGTCCGCCTGGTCAGCGTGCTCAACTCGATCAGTGTCTGGTGGCATCTGGGCGGTGTCGCGGTGATCGTCTCGGTGCTGGCGATCGTGCCCTCGAACCACCAGTCGCCGTCGTTCGTCTTCACCGAGTTCGTCAACGACACCGGCTGGGAGAACCCGCTCTACGTGGCGGCGATCGGCCTGCTCCTGGCCCAGTACACCTTCTGCGGCTACGACGCCTCCGCCCACCTGTCGGAGGAGACCTCCAACGCGTCGGTGACGGCGGCCAAGGGCATCGTCCGGGCGATCTGGGTGTCCTGGGTGGCCGGTTTCGTCCTGCTCGCCGGTCTGACCTTCGCCATCCAGGACTATGCGGGCACCCAGAACAGCGCCACCGGCGTGCCGCCCGCCCAGATCCTGATCGACGCGCTGGGCACGGCGGGCGCCACCGCGATGCTGCTGATCGTCATCGCGGCCCAGCTCTTCTGCGGCAACGCCGAGGTGGCCGCGGCGAGCCGGATGGTCTTCGCGTTCAGCCGGGACAACGCGCTGCCGGGTTCCGCGCTGTGGCGCAAGGTGAGCGCGCGCACCCAGACTCCGGTGCCCGCCGTGTGGCTGTCGGTCTGTGTCGCCGCGCTGCTGGCCGTGCCCTCGCTGTACTCCGCCACCGCGTACGGCGCGGTGACGGCGATCAACGTCATCGGCATCACCCCGGCGTACGCCATCCCGATCTACCTGAAGCTGCGCGCGGGTGACCGTTTCGAGCGCGGCCCCTGGCATCTGGGCCGCTGGTCCAGGCCGATCGGCTGGATCGCCGTGGTCTGGGTCGCCATCGTGACCGTGATCTTCCTGCTGCCCCAGTCGTCGCCGGTGACCGTCGACTCGATGAACTACGCGTCGATCGCGCTGGTCGCCGTGCTGGTCCTGGCCACCGTGTGGTGGTTCGTCGCGCGTCGTTCGTACGGCACCCCGGCGGCGTACGGGAACGCCCGCGAGCAGGCGGAGATCGCCGAGGGCATCGTCTGACCGTCACCTTCCGGGCGGCCTTCAGCGCAGCAGCAGCTGGAGGCCGCCCAGGATCGTGGCTCCGATCACGATCTGTTCGAAGAGCTTCTGGTTGATGCGGCCCACGCAGGCCCGGCCGAGGTACGCCCCTGGGATGACGAACAGCACCAGGGCGGCGTCCAGGAGCAGCGAGCGGGCGTCGATGAGGCCGAGGCCCACGCTGAACGGCACCTTGGACGTGTTGACGATCAGGAAGAACCACGCGGACGTCCCCAGGAAGCCGAGCTTCCGGAATCCCGAGGAGAGCAGGTAGAGCGACATCACCGGGCCGCCGGCGTTGGCGACCATGGTGGTGAAGCCGCCGAGTGCCCCGTACGAGCGGGCCTTGAGCCGTCCGACGCGTGGCGGCCCCTCCGCCGGTGCCCCCGCCACCCCCGCCCCCGAGCCCGCCCCTGCCGGTGCCTGCGCGGGCACCTCCGCGTCGGCCTGCGCGGGTGCCTCCGTCCCGGCCTGCGCGGGTGCCTCCGTCCCGGCCTGCGCGGGCACCTCCGCCTCGGCCTTCGTGGTGGCGCGGCGGCGCCAGAGGGTGACGCCCGACATGAGGAGCAGGATCGCTCCGATCGAGGTGCGCACGGCGCCGTCGTCGGCCCACATCAGGAAGAGGGTGCCCGCCACCACTCCCACGGCGACGGCTGGGAAGAGCCGCAGCAGCGTCGGCCAGTGCGCGTGGCGGCGGTAGATGAGCACGGCGAGGATGTCGCCGGCTATCAGGATCGGGAGCAGCACTCCGGTCGATTCGCGGGCCGGGAGTACGGACGCAAAGACCGCGAGGCTGATCGTATTGGCACCGCTGACGGTTGTCTTGGAGAAGCCGACGAGCGTGGATGCCGCCGCGAGCGCGGCCAGTTGCCAGAGTGTGATGGTGTCCATTCCGGATCAGATGGTAGACACACTTGCTTTTCGGCGGATGATCGTCCCATTCCTCGGCCACCCGTGCGCGGTCCCTCGCTATGCTGCGACCGCTCACGGAAGCGTTCAAACGAACACAGCACAGCAGTACGGCAAGGGGGCCAGCACCATGCGGGAGCCGGTGGAACTGAGGCGCAAGCGCATTCTCGCGGTGGTACACGCACGCGGTGCGGTCAACGTGAGCGCGCTGGCGGCCGAGCTGGACGTCTCGGTGGTCACGCTCCGGCGGGACGTCGAGGAGCTGTCCCGGGCGGGCAAGCTGCGACGGGGGCACGGGGTGGTCCGGCCGGTGGGGGACGCCGAGCGGACGACGCCGGTGCCCGCCCCGCGGGCCGGCGGGCACAACGGGGATCCGGCGACGGACGGCGGCGCGATCGCCCTGGTCGTTCCGGAGCGGCATTCGTATCTGTACGAGACGCTGCACGGCGCCCGGACCACCCTGGAGGCGGCGGGGATGCGCATCGCCCTGCACATCTTCCCCCAGTCGGCCGGGGCCGAACGCCCGCAGGTGGAGCGGGCCCTGGCGGGCGGTGCGCGCGGTCTGCTGATCGCTCCCCGGTGGCGCAGCGCGGTCGAGGAGGAGGCGGACTACGGCTGGCTCGCCGGGGTGGGGGTGCCGACGGTGCTGATGGAGCGGCGGCCACGGGCCGGCAGCGCGCTGCACGCCCTGGACTCGGTCTGTTCCGATCACTGGTACGGAACGCATCTGGCGGTGGACCACCTGGTCTCGCTGGGGCATCGGCGCATCGTGCTGGCCGCCCGGAACGACAGCCCCACGGCCCGGTCCATCCGGGCGGCGTTCGCGGAGATCGCCGCCGCCCGGCCGGAGGTGGAGGACTGGGCGGTGGTGCTCAGCGCCGCGAACGCGGGCCCCGGCCGGTCCGCGGCGCCGGACGACACCGCGCCGGATCTCGCCGCCCTGCTGCGCGGACGCGGGGCGACGGGGGCCGTCCTGCACGGCGACGAGGACGCGTTGATGCTGGTCCAGCGGCTGACGGAGAGCGGGGTGCGGGTACCGGAGGACTGCTCGGTGGTGGCGTACGACGATGTGGTCGCGGCCCTGGGCAGCACCCCGCTGACGGCGGTCGCCCCGCCGAAGGCGGACATCGGGCGGGCCGCGGCCGAGCTGCTGCTGCACCGGCTGGCGCATCCGGCCGGTGCGACCGGCCCGGTGCGCAGGGTGGAGTTGCTGCCCTCGCTCGAAGTGCGTGGATCGGCGCAGGAGGTGCGCCACCCGGAGCAGTGAGCGTTTGACCGCTTCAAGCTTCTTCTGATCGATCTATTGACCGGTATCGATCAGCCGATCAGTATTCCCCGTGTCTCGAATCAGGAGCCGCGGGAGGCACCCATGCCTGGTCGACAGAGCCGTCGATCCGTGCTCGCCACGATCGCCGCACTGCCCCTGACAGGCGCGCTCAGCGCCTGCGGCGGCGGTGACGGAGCCCAGCGATCGGGCAGCACGAGCAGTACCGGAAAGACCGTCAGCAACAGCGGGACCGGAAGGAAGACACATGTCACCTTCTGGTCCGCCCTGCGGGGCAGCCAGGAGGTCGTGGACGCGTTCAACCGCGGGCACGACACCATCCAGGTGGATTTCCAGCAGGTCCCGTCTGGTGGCCAGGGCGGCTACGCCAAGCTCAGCAACGCGGCGCGTGCGGGCAACGCCCCGGACATCGCCACGATCGAATACCCCCAGGTGCCCGGTTTCGCGATCGACGGGGTCTGCCGTGACATCACGGACCTGGTCGGTGACAGGCTGCGGGCCGCGCTGCTGCCGCAGGCACTGGGCCTGACCACGTTCGAGAAGCGGGTGTTCAGCGTCCCGCTCGACATAGAGCCCATGGTGATGCACTACCGCACCGACCTCTTCGAGCGGTACGGCATCGCCGTACCGCGCACCTGGGACGACTTCGAAGAGGCCGCCGCGACCGTGCGGCGCAAGGGCGGCGGGCGCCGGCTCGTGCTCTTCCCCACGGACGGTGCCACACAGCTCGCCGCGTACGCGTGGCAGGCCGGCGCCCAGTGGTTCGACACGGCGGGCGGCGCGTGGAACGTCTCGCTCGCCGACGCCCCGACCCGTCGCGTCACCGCGTACTGGCAGCGGCTGGTCGACCGGGACCTCGTGTTCATGAACGCGGTGGAAAGCCGGCAGAGCGACGCCCAGATCGGCAACGGGCTGGTGCTCACCCGGCTGAGCGGTGCCTGGGACGCCGGGGCGCAGATGAAGGCCAGGCCCGGCCAGAAGGGCAGGTGGGCCCTCGCCCCGCTGCCGCAGTGGGACGCGTCCGACCCGGGTGTCGGCACCCATGGCGGCTCGACCTTCGCGATCACCAGGGACTGCCGGAATCCGGAGGCCGCCATGGAGTTCATCGAGTGGCAGGTCACGCACCCGGACGCGTTGCGCGCCCGGCTCTCCAGCGGCACCAGCAGCCAGTACCCGGCCGCCCCCGGCCTCGTGGACGTCGGCCGCGAGGCCTTCGACCGGGGCTACTACGACGACCAGGACATCTACACCCTGTTCGAGCAGGAGGCCCGCACGATCCGGGACGGCTGGATCTGGGGTCCGCGCATGACGGCCACCGGCAAGGTCATGCAGGACGGGTTCGCGCGGGCGAGCGGCGGCCAGGGCTCGATCATCGAGGCGGTCCGGGAGGCCCAGCGGGGCACCATGCCCGACCTCAGGGCGCTCGGCCTGTCCACCACCCGGCGCTCCACCTGATCCGCGATCCCGTATCCAGCAGCAGAGAGGCAGGTGACACCCATGACCAGCGCCACCCCCGTATCCACGGCGCCGGACGCCCCCGCGCGGACCGCGCCGGCGAGTCCGGCCGCCGCCGCACCGGCGCCCGCGGCCCGCAGGTCCGCCCGACGCCGTGAACTCGGCGCCTGCGGCGTCCTGATGACACCGTTCTTCGTCCTTCTGGTGACCGTCTTCCTGATCCCGGTCGGCACCGCCGTGTATCTGAGCTTCTTCAGCGACGACCAGCCCGGGCTCGGCTTCGGGCCGGAGCGCACGGTCTTCGCCGGGCTCCGCAACTACAGCGCCGTGCTCACCGACCCGACGTTCCTCGGCGGTCTGGGAATCGTCGCCCTGTACTGCCTCGTCTACATCCCGCTCATGGTGATCGGCGCCCTCGCGCTCGCACTGCTGCTGGACTCCGGCGTGGTGCGGCTGCGCGGCACGGCCCAGCTCGCGCTGTTCCTGCCGCACGCCGTGCCCGGCATCATCGCCGCCCTGATCTGGCTGTACCTGTACACCCCCGGGATCAGCCCGGTCATCGAACTGCTCGGCAAGGCCGACATCACCGTCGACTTCCTCGGGGTGCACACCGTGCTCCCGTCCATCGTCAACATCGCACTGTGGAGCAACCTCGGCTACAACATGGTGGTGTTCTACGCGGCCCTGCAGGCCGTCCCCCGCGAGGTGATCGAGGCCGCGGTCGTCGACGGGGCCGGCCCGGTCCGTACCGCGCTCCAGGTCAAGACGCCGCTGGTCCGGTCCTCGATCGTGATGGTGGCGATGTTCACCCTCATCTTCGCGCTCCAGCTCTTCACCGAACCGATGCTGCTCAGCCAGTCCACGCCGATGATCAACTCGCGCTTCTCGCCCAGCATGTACATCTACGACGCCGCCTTCACCCGCAACAACTACGGCCTCGCGGCAGCGGCCTCGGTCGTCCTGCTGCTCTGCACGATCGCCCTCTCCTACGGCGTCACCCGCTGGACCAACCGCGCGAACGCCGCCGAGGAGGACGCCCGATGAGCGCGTCGACCGCACCCCGCACCGCCGCGTCCCTGCGGCCCAGGCTGCTCGGACGATCCGTCGTCAACCTGGTCGTCGGCATCTCGGTTCTGTACACCCTGCTGCCGGTGCTGTGGCTGGTCCTCGCCGCGTCGAAGGACCGGGACGCGCTGTTCAGCAGCGACGTCCTGTCGCTGAGCGACCTGTCCTTCCTCCGGAACATGAAGGACCTGTTCGCCATGGACGGCGGCCTGTACGGGCGCTGGTACGGCAACAGCCTGCTGTACGCGGTCCTGGGCGCGGCGCTCGGCGCGCTGATCAGCATCGCCTGCGGTTACGCCTTCGACAAGTACCGCTTCCCGCACAAGGAGAAGCTGTTCGGTCTCGTGCTGGCCGCGGTCATGGTGCCGCAGACCGTGCTCGCCCTGCCCCTCTATCTGATGGCGTCCGGCACGGGCCTGGTGAACACCTTCTGGGCGGTCTTCATCCCGGTCCTCTTCAACCCCTTCGGCGTCTACCTCGGCCGGATCTTCAGCCAGGGGTACGTGCCCGACGAGGTCCTCGAAGCGGCCCGGATGGACGGTGCGGGTGAGCTGGCCGCCTATTTCCGGGTGGCGCTGCGGATGCTCGGACCAGGGCTGGTCACCGTCTTCCTCTTCCAGCTCACGGCCATCTGGAACAACTTCTTCCTGCCCATGGTGATGCTCTCCGACCAGGACCTGTACCCGGTCAGCCTGGGCCTCTACTCCTGGAACAGTTCCGCCTCGGTCTCACCGGAGTACTACCCCGTCGTCATCATGGGCTCGCTGCTCGCGGTGCTGCCCCTGATCCTCGCCTTCGCCCTGCTCCAGCGCTTCTGGCGGTCCGGTCTGACGGCGGGCGCCGTCAAGTAGCCGGACCGCCCCGGACGCGCCGTCACACAGCCGAACCGCCCCGGACCACCGCACAGGAGAACCATGCCCAGCACTCCCCCCGCCCGCCGGCCGCGTGCCGCGCTCGCCATGAGCCAGGAGGCCGCGGCCGCGGTGCTCTCCCCCGACTCGCTGGCCGCACTGTCCGCGTCCTGCGCGCTCGTACCCGGGCCGGTGATCGACGACTTCACGACCGGACCGGCCCGTGCCGCCCTCGCGGAAGCGGAGCTGCTGATCACCGGCTGGGGCTGCCCACCCCTCCACGCCGGCGTACTGGCCGGTGCGCCCGCGCTGCGGGCTGTCGTGCACACGGCGGGCAGCGTTCGCGGTCATGTCACCGAGGCCTGCTGGGACCGGGGCATCGAGGTCTCGTCGGCCGCGGCGGCCAACGCGCTGCCGGTCGCCGAGTACACCGTCGCGATGATCCTGCTGTCCGGCAAGCGGGTCCTGGAGCGGGCCCGCGACTTCCGGGCGTCCCGGCGCCGCGACGCATGGCTCGCCACCCCGCCCGATGTGGGCAACTACCACCGCACGGTGGGCATTCTGTCCGCCTCCCTGATCGGCCGCCGGGTGATCGAGCTGCTCCGCCCGTACGACCTGCGGGTGCTGCTCCACGACCCGTACGTCCGCGAGGCGGAGGCCGCCGCGCTCGGGGTCCGGTCCGTCCTGCTCGACGAGCTCTTCGTGGAGAGCGACGTGGTCAGCGTCCACACCCCGCTGCTGCCCGCGACCACCGGGCTGGTCAGCCGTGGGCTCCTCACCTCGATGCGTCCCGACGGTGTCCTCATCAACACCTCACGGGGCGCGGTCGTCGACCAGGACGCCCTCATCGACGTCCTGCGCCAGGGCCGGATCCGGGCGGTCCTGGACGTCACCGACCCCGACCCGCTGCCGGACGGCCATGCGCTGTGGGACTGCGACAACGCGATCATCACCCCGCATCTCGCGGGCTCCCAGGGCAACGAACTGCGCCGGCTGGCCGATCTCGCGGTCGCCGAGGTCGCCCGCTGGGCCGCGGGCGACGGCTTCGCCCATCCCGTACGACGCGAAAGGCTGGCATTCCTCGCATGACGTCTTCTCCCTTCCGGCTCCCCGCCGAGGACCGCGCTTCCAGCCCGTACACCGGCTTCACCCGGGCGCACTGGGAGGCGGCGGCGGACGGTCTGCTGCACGCCGCCTGGAAGTGGGCCACGCCCGGCCGGGCCATGCTCGACCTGCCGGGGCGCCCCTCGCGTTCCGGTGTCCGCTCCGACGGTCTGGAGGGCTACGCCCGGACGTTCCTCGCCGCAGCGTTCCGGGTCGCCGGGGCCGGCGGCAAGGATCCGCACAACTGGCTGGAGCGGTACGCCGACGGGCTCACCGCCGGGACGCGCACGGCGGGCCGTGACGACGCCGAGTCCTGGCCGCTGATCCTCGACCACACGGTCTTCGGCCAGCCGATGGTCGAGTCCGCGTCCGTGGCGATCGGACTGCGGCTGACCCGCCCGTGGCTGTGGGACCGGCTGGACCCGGGGACCCAGGACCGGGCCGAGGAGTGGCTGCGCGGCGCCCTGCGGCACTCGCCCGCGCCCAACAACTGGTATCTGTTCCCCTTCTCCGTCGCCGGTTTCCTGGAGTCGGTGGGCCGGGGGGACGCGGAGACGGCCCAGGCCCGGCAGCGGGCTCTGGACCTGCTGGAGGTCTGGTACCGCGGCGAGGGCTGGTACGCCGACGGCGACGGGCGGGCCTTCGACCACTACAACGGCTGGGCGCTGCACCTGTATCCGGTCCTGGACGCGTATCTGTCGGGCGACGCGGAACTCGCCGCGCACTACGGGCCCCGGCTGAGCGAGCATCTGGAGAGCTTCTCGCTGATGTTCGGCGCGGACGGGGCTCCGCTGCACTTCGGGCGTTCCCTCACCTACCGTTTCGCGGCGGGCGCGGCCGTCGGGATGGGCGCGGTGTCCGGGCACACACCGTTGGCACCGGGCGTCTCGCGTCGGCTGATCAGCGGGTCGCTGCGGTATTTCCTGGACCGTGGGGCGACCGGTGAGGACGGTCTGCTGAGCCTGGGCTGGCACGGTCCGCACGACGCGACACTGCAGGTGTACTCGGGTCCTTCGTCCCCGTACTGGGCGTCGAAGGCGTTCGTCTCCCTGCTCGCCCCGGAGGACCACCCGCTGTGGACGGCGGCGGAGGAGCCCGCCCCGAGCGAGAGCGCCGACCGGGTGCTGTCCCTGCCCTCGGCGGGACTGCTGGTGCAGTCGACGCGGGCGGACGGCATCGTCCGGCTGCACAACCACGGCAGCGACCACGCCCGGCCGCACGAGGGCGAGTCGGCCGCCGCGTCCGACCCGCACTACGCACGCCTCGCGTACTCCACCTCGACCGGTCCCACCGCGGCGGGGAACACGCCCGACAACCATCTGTCGGTCCGGGTCGCGGGGATCCGCAGCAGCCGGTTCCGTATCCACCCGATGGGCGCCGGGCACGGCGACGACTGGGGCTGGGCCGCCTCCTGGCACCGCCCGGTCTTCCCGGAGGGCGCGCCGACGGTGCCGGGGCTGCGGGTGGAGAGCGTCACCGTAGTCCGGGGCAGGTACGAGCTGCGGGTGCACCGGGTCCTGGGGGCTCCGGCGGGATCGCTGGCGGAGCAGACCGGGTGGGCGACGGATCCCGGAGGCGAGGTGCGTTCGGCGTTGCGCGGGCTGCACGGCTGGGCTGGGCGGGAGGAGGTACGGGCGCCGCAGGGCACGGCGTTCACCGGGTGGGCGGTCCTGCCCCGGCTGGCGGCGGAGGTCGAGGGCACGACGGTGCTGGTGGCCCTGGCCTCACTCACCGCAAATCCTGAGGCCGCGGGCCCCGACGTGGCGGTGAGCGGGGTGGACGTGGACGGGGACACGGTGGAGGTCCGCTGGGCGGACGGCGGTGCGGTCACCCGTATCGGCTTCGCGCCGCTGGAGGTCGTGCACGCCGGATGAGCGGAAAGGGGCGCGCGCCGGAGTGACCCGGCGGCGCCCCTTCCGGCTCACGCGTCGGTGCGGATCACCACCGCGAGGGTGCGCGGGCCGTGCACGCCCTCCACCCGCTCCAGCTCGATGTCGGAGGTGGCCGACGGGCCGCTGATCAGGGTCGTCGGCCGCTCCGGCACCAGCCGTGCGACCGCTTCCGGGACGCCGACGACGACGGAGGACAGGTCGACGACGCACACGTGCAGGTCCGGGACGAGGGACAGCGCCCGCCGGCCCTGGTCCGGAGATCCGTCCAGGAAGATCGTGCCCGTCTCCGCGCAGCTGACGGCCGAGGCGGTCACCACCCCGTCGAGTGCGTCCAGGCTCGGGGCCGGGATGTCGGCGGAGTCCCGCCGCACCTCGCCGTCGTAGGCGGTGAGCCAGCCTTCGTCGAGCCCGTCGGGCACCCCGATCCGCCGGGCGCCGTGCGCCGCGAGCACCTCGGCGATCACGCGGGCCGTGTCGTCGGCGGTGCAGGGGTACACCCGCGCCTTGTAGTCGACGAGCCGGTCGGTGAGGAGGGCGAGGCGTTCCCCGTCGGGGAGGGTACGGCCGGTCCGGTAGTCGCGGGGGACGGTCGTGGCGGGCGCGGGTGCCAGGGCCAGGGCGTCCCTGATCCGGCCGAGCACCGTGTCACGGGCGGTCGTCGTCACCGGTCCTCCTTGTGGTCTTCGGCGGTGTGCCGGGCGCCCTCTTCGGCGGCGGCGCTCATCGTTGCCGCACCCTCGGCCGATGCCAGCCAGGAGCGGAACGACTGCTTGGGCGGGGCGGCGGTGTCGCGACTGTCGCTCCAGCCGTCGAACGGGGCGGGCAGGCGCCTGATCGTGCCGTCGCGTCCGCCCACGACCCGGCCGAGAGCGGCGGCCTTCTGCGCGGCCGTGAACACCTTCGGCCTCTTCATCACGACGGCGGCGGCCTTCATCGCGAGCTTCTCCGCCGTGGTGCCGGACTGTTCGGTGTGCTGGTGACGCAGCTCGACGAGCATCGACGGAATGTCGATCTTGACGGGGCAGGCGTCGAAGCAGGCGCCGCAGAGGCTGGAGGCGTACGGCAGCGAGCTGTTGGGGTCGTCCTTCGCCGCGTCCATCCCGGCGAGCTGCGGGGTCAGGACCGCGCCGATCGGACCGGGGTACGTCGATCCGTAGGCGTGGCCGCCGGTCCGCTCGTAGACCGGGCACACGTTGAGACAGGCCGAGCAGCGGATGCAGTTGAGAGCCTCGCGGCCGATGGTGTCGGCGAGCGCGGCGGTGCGGCCGTTGTCGAGGAGCACCAGGTGGAAGTCCTGCGGCCCGTCGCCGGGGGTCACACCGGTCCACATCGAGGTGTACGGGTTCATGCGCTCGCCGGTCGAGGACCTGGGCAGCAACTGGAGGAAGACCTCCAGGTCCTGATAGCGCGGCAGGACCTTCTCGATGCCCATGACGGTGATGAGGGTGTCGGGCAGCGTCAGGCACATCCGGCCGTTGCCCTCGGACTCCACGACGGAGAGGGTGCCGGTCTCGGCGATGCCGAAGTTGGCACCGGAGACGGCCACCTTGGTCGTCATGAACTTCTCGCGCAGATAGGCGCGGGCCGCGGCGGCGAGGTGCGCGGGCACGTTGTCCAGGTCGGGATCGACGCCGGGGATCCCGTCGAGGAAGATCTGCCGGATCTCGTCGCGGTTGCGGTGGATCGCGGGCACCAGGATGTGCGACGGCTTGTCGTCGGCGAGCTGCACGATGAGCTCGGCCAGGTCGGTCTCGTACGGGGTGATACCGAGCGATTCGAGGTGTTCGTTGAGGCCGATCTCCTGGGTGGCCATCGACTTCACCTTGATGACGTCGCTGCTGCCCGTCGCCCTGACCAGCCGGGCGACGATCTCGTTGGCCTCGACGCCGTCGCGTGCCCAGTGGACGGTGCCGCCGCGCTCGGTGACCTTCCGCTCCAGCTGCTCCAGGAGTTCGGGGAGCCGGTTCATGGTGTCGGTCTTGATGGCCGATCCGGCGTCGCGCAGCTCCTCCCAGTCCGGGAGTTCACCGGTGACGGCGAGCCGCTTGGTGCGGATGGTGCGGGTGGCCTTGCCGAGGTTGCGGCGCAACTGCCCGTTGCCCAGCTCGTCGTGGGCGGCCTTCGGGAACGTACGGTCGCCGCGCAGGTTTCCCGTCCCGTACGGGGAACGGGGCGGGGTGGCGGGCATGCCGAGGAACGTACTCATCGGGCGGCCTCCGTCAGGGCGTACGGGGCGGTACGGGTGGAGCCGAGGATCTGGGCAAGGTGCAGGGTCCGCGTGCCGGACCTGATGCGGGAGAGCCCGCCGCCGATGTGCATCAGGCAGGAGGAGTCGCCTGCGGTGCAGACCGCGGCCTTCGTAGTGGCGATGTTGCGCATCTTGTCCTGGAGCATCGCGGTGGACGTCCCGGCGTTCTTGACGGCGAAGGTGCCGCCGAAGCCGCAGCAGGATTCGGCTTCGGGGAGTTCGACGAGGTCGATCGCCTCGACGGCGCGCAGGAGCCGCAGCGGCTTGTCCCCGACCCGGAGCATGCGCAGCGAGTGGCAGGTGGGGTGGTAGGTGACGCGGTGCGGGAAGTACGCGCCGACCCGGGTGACTCCGAGGACGTCGACGAGGAGCTCGGACAGCTCGTACGTCTTGGCCTTGACGGTGGCCACACCCGCGCGGAGCGCGGCGTCCCCGTACCGCTCGGCGACGATCTCGTGCTGATGCCGGACCGATCCGGCGCAGGAGCCGGACGGCATGACGACCGCGTCGATCGAGGAGTCCCCGAACTGCTCGGCGAAGTTGCGCACCAGCGGGACGGGTTCGCGCTGGTATCCGGTGTTGACGTGCATCTGGCCGCAGCATGTCTGACCCGGTGGGAACACCACGTCGTGGCCCAGGCGGGCGAGCAGCACCGCGGTGGATCTCACCGCCTCGGGGAAGAGCGTGTCTCCCAGACAGGTGGCGAAGAGTCCGATGCGCATGGGGCCTCCTCGGTCGTTTCTATGGTCCGACCATACTAGCCTCCGTCCGAATACGGAACCGTGGGCGCGCCCGGGAATCGCCTGCGACTCGCCCGGAAACGAGAAACGGGAGTGGGGAGGCGCGTGCGCGCACCGTCCCCACTCCCACTACCGGCCCCTGCGGGCTAGGTCTCGTCGACCAGCGTCCCGTGCAGCCCTCTGATGTGTTCCTCGACCAGGTCGGCCGCCTCCGCGCCCCGCCCCTCGCGCACCAGCCGCAGCAGCCGCGTGTGCTGGGCGTTGAGCGCGGCCGCGGTGGCGGGCCAGTCCTCGGTCTCCTCCAGTGCCCGCAGGATCAGCGGGCGCACGGACTCGCGCACCGCGGAGGTGAGCGTGGAGGTCAGCGCGTTGCCGGAACTCCCGGCGATCAGTACGTGGAAGCGGGTGTCGAGGTCGTTGAACTCGGCCACACCGATATCCGGCTCCCCCATGCGCCTGAGCAGTTCCTCGGCCTCCTCGATGTCCTCGGCCGGCGCGTGCCGCGCGGCGGCCTCGCAGCTCGACCGCTCGAGCACGACCCGCGCCTCCAGCACGTCGTACAGGCTGTAGCTGCCGAGCGCGAAGTGCAGCCGCAGCAGCCGGCCCAGGGCGTCGTCCGGGTTGCGGACGATCCGCGCGCCCGAATCCGGGCCCCGGCCGGGCTGGGCGACCAGGACACCGATGGTCTCCAGCACCCGCAGCGCCTCGCGCAGGGCGGACCGGCTGACTCCGAGGACGGGTGCGAGCTCACGCTCGGGCGGCAGACGGTCGCCCGCCCTGAGCTCTCCGGCGAAGACACGCTCCTCGATGCTCTGGAGCACGAGTTCGTGCGTGCGGGACTGCCGTACGGGTTGCCACTCGACGGGCATCCGCTACTCCCTGCTCCGGACGATACGCATGATCCGACTATGTCACACAGCACGTGTGGTCGGACCAAAGCCGGAGGGGCCGCCGAGCCAGGTTCCAGGGGCTTCGGCGGCCCCGAGGGGCGGCTGTCGGGGTCAGCGGGTGCGCGGCAGCCCACCGCGCCGTACCCGGCCCCGGCTGCTCACCCGCTACGCGATCCGGGCGGGTCTGATCGAACCGTAGGGCCGCGCGGAGGACCGTCCCGCCCCGTCCCGCCCCTGTGCGACGACATGATGTTCCTGAGACGTGACTACGGCCACGCTGTGTGTTTCATACGTTTCTCAGCCAGTGCGCCTACGGTTTCTCTCGTGACCCAGACGACCCCGCCCGGATGGCATGCAGACCCCGGGTATTCAGGAATCGGCCCCGTCCAGGAACGCTGGTGGGACGGGAGCCGGTGGACCGACCAGCTCCGCGTACCCCCGGCGGCCGTCCGCCGCCGCCGGATACGCATCGGTGCCGCGATAGCCACCGGCGTCGTACTGCTCGCGGCCGTCGGCGGCGGCGCGTACCTGCTGGGGGACAGCGGTTCCGGCACGAACGACACGTCGGCCACCGCCCCTTCACAGGCCCCCGGCGGTCCGGGCGGCGGAGGGCGGGACGGCGGTGAGGGGAACGGCGGCGGCCAGGACCCGGGCCAGGGGACGCCGCAGACCGAGGAGGGGTACGCCACCGACCTGGCCAGCGGCATCAGCATCCCCGTGCCGGACGGCTGGACCGGCCAGTCCGGGCCGGTGGGCGCCGGAGTGACCACGGGCACGTACACCTGCCCCGGTGACAAGGCCCAGAAGTGCGTGCGCGGCGGGGTGTTCTCCGCCCCGGCACAGGCCCTCAAGGTCACGGCGACCACGGCGAAGGCCGCGGCGGAGGCGGACATCGAGACCAACGCCGAGGAGTCGTACGGCGAGGAGATCTACGGCGGGATCACCTCGCACCAGCAGCTCAGGTCCGAGGCGGTCACCGTGGCCGGCCAGAAGGGCTACCTGGTGCGCTGGAAGGTGGTGACGAAGGACGGCGACGACGGGTACGTCGAGTCGCTCGCGTTCCCCTCGCCGAACATCGAGGGGATGCTGGTCGTCGTGCGCTCCGGCTTCGACATCAACGCCAAGGCGCCGAAGCTCTCTGTCCTGGACGACATCACCCAGGGCATCAAGGCGGCGGAGGGAACCGGTTCCGGCACCGGCCGGACCGCCTGACGACGGACCGCGGCCTGACGACGGACCGCGGACGCCTCGGAGGCCGTATCGGGAACATCCGATACGGCCTCCGGCCGTGCGGGAGTCAGAGGAACGCGGGTTACCGCCCCGCGCCCACCCGTAGCGTTCGTCAGGCGACCGGGACCGGGAAGGTCGGGTACTCCACGCCGGAGACGTGCTGGACGACGCGGATCACCTGGCAGGAGTAGCCGAACTCGTTGTCGTACCAGACGTAGAGGATCGCGTTGTCACCGTCGACCTTGGTGGCGCCCGCGTCGATGATCGAGGCGTGGCGCGAGCCGATGAAGTCGCTCGACACCGCGTCGGGCGCCGTCGTGAAGTCGATCTGACGCTTGAGCGGCGAGGTCAGCGACACGTTGCGGAGGTGGTCGAGGACGTCTTCACGGTTGGTCTCGCGCCCGAGCCGCAGGCTGAGGATCGCGATCGACACGTCCGGGACCGGGACACGGATCGAGCTGCCCGTGATCGGCGCCTTGAGGTCGGGCAGCGCCTTCGCCACGGCGGAGGCGGCACCCGTCTCCGTGATGACCATGTTGAGCGGCGCGGAACGGCCTCGGCGGTCGGCCTTGTGGTAGTTGTCCAGCAGGTTCTGGTCGTTGGTGAACGAGTGGACGGTCTCCACGTGACCGCGCAGCACGCCGTACTCGTCGGCCATCGCCTTCAGCGGCGGAACGATCGCGTTGGTGGTGCAGGACGCGCAGGACAGGATCCGCTCGTCCGGCTTGATCGTGTCGTGGTTGACCCCGTGCACGATGTTGGGGACGTCGCCCTTGCCCGGCGCGGTCAGGACGACCTTGTCGACGCCGGGACGGAGGTGCTCCGAAAGGCCCTCGCGGTCACGCCACTTGCCCGTGTTGTCGATGAGGATGGCGTCCTTGATGCCGTACGCCGTGTAGTCGATCTCCGACGGGTCGTCGGCGTAGATCACCTGGATCTCGTTGCCGTTGGCGATGATCCTGTTGTTCGCCTCGTCGACCGTGATCGTGCCCTGGAACTGGCCGTGGATCGAGTCGCGGCGCAGCAGCGAGGCACGCTTGACGATGTCCTGGTCACCGGCCCGGCGGACGACGACGGCACGCAGCCGCAGGCCGTTGCCGGATCCGGACTTCTCGATGAGCAGGCGCGCGACGAGACGGCCGATGCGGCCGAAGCCGTAGAGCACGACATCGCGTCCCTCGCGGCGCTCGATCTTGTTGGCACCCGTGGCGTCGGCGACGGCCTCGGCAGTGAACTCCTCTGCCGAGAGCCCGCGGTCGTCTGCCTTGTAGGTCGCGGCGAGCATGCCGATGTCGATCTGGGAAGGGCCGAGATCGAGCGCGGTGAGGGCCTGCAGGAACGGCAGCGTCTCGGTGACCGAGAGCTCCTCGCCTGCGATCTGCCGGGCGAACCGGTGGGTCTTGAGGATGCTGACCACCGACTTGTTCACCAGGGAGCGGCTGTGGAGGAGGACGGTGACGTCCCGCTCCCGGTGCAGCTTCCCGATGACGGGGATCATCGACTCCGCGATCTCCTCGCGGTTCTTCCAGTTGGTGAACGAGTCGTCATTGACAGTCACAGGTTCATCTTTCGAGCTAGGCGGTGCTCATATGTTAACCCGCCCCCATTTGGAGCATCCATGCGGTGCCGCCCGAGCCCGGGCCGGCACTCACGAAGGCGGACCGAACGGGGTGAATGACACCACCTGACGTATCGCGGCGAGCCCGCAAGCACGTCTGCCCGGCCGACCCCGGGTAACGCGTCCCGACGGGTCAGGGAGTGGGCGAGGTCTCGGTGAGTGACGTCCAGTCCCGGACCGTCTCCTGGTGCGAACCGCTCGCTGTGCTCGCAGCCACTGCCTTCGCATCCTCGGCAGAGCACGGCGTTCCTGCTCGGGTGAGCAGGACGAGGGGCCACTCGGGGCCCGCGCCGGCTGCCTCTCCATCGAAGACGGTCCAGTCCCAGGGCCCGTCGAACCGCCATGCCCGGCCGACGGCGTCGGCGGCCTCGTCGCCCACCCGGAGAAACGCGTACGGACGCATCAGCAGTTCGAAGGAGAAGGGGATCCCGTCGCCGGGGTGGATCGTGTACCCCGAGCCGTCGAGATGGCTCCCGTCCGGGAACTCACGGCAGGAAAGGCCTCGGCGCAACACGGTTACGGTCCGGGTGGGATGCGGCAGCCAGACCGTCTCCAGCGGAGGATCGTGGTGGTCGACAGCCGTCACGTGCACCACGGTGGGTGGCACGCCGACCCGGCAGGCGTCCCCCGCCTTCAGCTGCTCGGGCGGAGGGTCCGTTCGGAACAGTTCGGCCTCCGCCTCGGGCGAGACGCGCCCACCGCTGCCCACCCCGAGGGCGACGATCCCGTTCCAGTGCGCGAACTGGTTGCCGGTGTCGATTTCCCACCATGGCCATCGCACCGCCAGGTGATCCCCCGTGAGACCCCGCTCGACCCTGGTCACCGTCAAGGGGCAGGCGACCGACAACACGTCGCCGACCCGGAAGTCCCCCTCATCCATCATTTGGCCAGCGTAAACGGGCCACTCTCGCCTTCTGCCCGGGACAGCCTGCCAGGGTCGCCGACTGAGGTCTGCGGGTCACCTACAGTGCTCTCGCGGACCAGCCGGCACGCTCAGGAGCCGGCTGTCGCGCTCCTGTAAGCGAGATGCCGGAAAGGCTGACAGGGGCGCGACGTCCCACGTTCTCCACGCTATTCGCCGACCCCCGGAAACTCCGCCAACGGCCGTAGCCCCGCGGATGGTCGGGGCGCCCACAGGTCTCGCACGATGGCCACTGCCAGCGTGTGGTGCCGCATCCATGCCGGCGCCACCCGGCGCAGGGACTCCAGGGTCTTCACCGCCTCGGCCGCGTCCCCGATGTCCGTGTGGTCCCGGGCCACGTCCAGCAGCAGCCACGTCCGCCAGGACGGCGGGGTGTCTTTGCTCAGCCGCATCCCCCCGGCCAGTGCCGGATCGTCTTCCGGGTGCCCGTACTGGACGGTGAGGCGGACACGTTCGATGCGCACCGACGACGGGCTGAAGACGCTGACCATCCGGTTGTCCCCACTGTCGGGGAGCTTCGCGACCCGTGCGGCTTCCTGCTCCGCCGCCTCCGTCATCGCCGCCGCGCGCTGGTGGTCGCCGCTCCGGGCGGCCGACGTAGCTGCGCTCATGGTCAGCGCGCCCCACACCTTCAGGCCGTCGGCAGTCTCGTCGCAGCCTGCGTTCACCAAGTTGTCAGCAGCGCGGAGGGCGATACCCGGCGCAGCCTTCAGCCGTCCCTGCCTCCGACAGGTCCAGGCCGTGGAGTTGACGATCATCGGCAGAAGCAGCGGGCCGGACGACCGCCTGGTCCCGGCACCGTTCTCCACCCCCGCGTGCTGCCGTGGCCGCGGTTGTGGTCCGACGTCAGAACGCTCGTTCGTCCCCGCTGGGCGCATGACTCAGATCCACGACGCAGAAGATGTTGCCGTCCGGGTCGGCCAGGACGACGAAGTCGGGATCTGCCGGGTACAGGGGCCAGTCCACTGTCCCGGCACCGAGAGAGATCAGCCGCCGGACCTCCGCACGTTGCTCCTCCGCCGTGTCCGTGAAGAGGTCCAGGTGAAGACGTGGCTGAGGCTCGGACGGGGACACGCTGCGTTGCAGACCGAGGGCACGACCGGAGCCGTCGGCGTGGTCGAGGGTCTGCCACGTGTCGCTCCTCCCTTCCTGAGCGGCGACGAGGTTCAACGCCTCGGACCAGAAGGCCACAGCACGAGGCATGTCCGTGACACCGATGACGGGGATTCCGAGTCGCAGCATGGGAACCAGCCTAGAGCGTCTTGCCGGACCCTCGGAGGCCTCCGCCCGTCGACATGCCGTCAGGCCGGCGTCCGTGGTCTGCCGGCCGGTCGTGCGGCGCGTCACCCCGACCCTCGGCGGTGACGCGGCGACCGTACGCGCCGCTACCCTGGCCGGTCGGCATCGCGCGGCTCGCGGCCGTCGGCCGTGTCACCGCACGTCGGAACGCACCACTTCGGAAGGCGAGTTCATCAAGTGAGCACCAACGTCATCGTGCTGAACGGCGGATCCAGTTCCGGCAAGTCCGGCATCGTCCGCTGCCTCAAGGTGATTCTCCCGCAGCCGTGGATCAACATGGGCGTGGACGACCTGATCGACCGGTTGCCGCCCTCCATGCTCGACTCGGGCTCCGGCGTCTCGTTCGGGCAGGGCGGCGAGGTCGTCCTCGGTGACGGCTGGCGCGCGCTGGAGACCGCCTGGACCAAGGGCGTCGCCGCCATGGCCCGGGCGGGCGCCCACGTCATCATCGACGACGTCTTCCTGGGCGGCCATGCCGACCAGGAGCGCCTCCGCGGACACCTCGAAGGCCTGGACGTGCTGTGGGTCGGCGTGCACTGCGACCCCGAGGCCACCTCTGCCCGGGAGATCGCCCGGGGCGACCGGGTACCCGGCAGCGCCGCCCTGCAGGCCGAGACGGTGCACAAGGGCGTCGTGTACGACGTGGAGGTCGACACCACGCACACCGAATCGCTCCACTGCGCACGCACCATCGCCCAGCACGTGAGCTGACGGGCTCCGCCGGAGAGGGCGGGCGCGCCGTGCGACCTGCGGAGCGCCCGCCCCGAGCAACCGCGACCCGCAACCGGACCGGATACGCGAAGGCCCCATTCGTCTGCGAAGGACAGTTCCCCCACGCCTCAGTACGACAGCGTTCTCGACACCGTCGGCCGCACACCGGTCGTCAGGCTGAACCGCATCGCGCCGGACCACGTCACGCTCTACGCCAAGGTCGAGTCGTTCAACCCCGGCGGCTTCGTGAAGGACCGCCCCGCCCTCTCCGGCATCCTCGACACCGAGGCGAGAGGCGCTGTCCGTCATGCGTCTTGGGCTGCTGCTGAGTCTTCGTCCCACTCGTCAGGAGCGCCACCCGTGCGCGCGCAGTTTCTCCAGCGCATGCACGCGCCGGGCTCGGCGCAGGGACGCGCGGTCATCTCGGTTCCGAGGGTCTTGGGCGAAGGACATACCCATCGTCCCCAGGCCTATTCGGCCTGCCACCGGCCCTCCCTTTCCCAGTGTGGTGGTTCGCACGGGACAATCCCCTTCCGGGGAGACAGCCCCTCCCGTAGCTCGCGCCGGAGGGCTTCGTGCATGAGCTAGCCGTCCTCGACCCCGCCACCGGGCAGCTACCAGAGGATCTCGCCGGCGGCGCCGAGACTCTCTCGCACGAGCAGCATCTCGGCGCCTTGGCGGATGATGCCAATGACCAACTACGCCCGGGGTTTTGGAGCCTTCGAATCCTCTGCCGTCTTGCCGCAGACCGTACGTGATGGCCAGCACGCGGATAGCCAGGGCCGGTGCGGTGACGGGTGCGGCCACCGTTGATCATCGTGAGTTGTGTGGACTGACGAAGAGACGGTGGCCTCAGGTCACAGCATAGATCCAGGCCGTTGGCGGGAGGTGTTCGAGGTGGCCGAGGCCGCATCGCAGGCCGGTCTACCCGGTCGAACCCCGGCTGCGGGCTGGGCGGTTGGTGCTGGGGCTGCTGTCGGACCTGCCGCGCAAGAACTGCTGGACGATCGCGGAGTGGGCTGGGGAGAAGGCCCCCCACGGCATGCAGCACCTGCTATGCCGGGACGCCTGGGATGCCGATGCCGTGCGGGACGACGTGCGCGAGTAGGTCGTCGAACATCTCCACGAGGAGGCGGCAGTGCTGGTCGTGGATGAGACCGGCGATGTGAAGAAGGGCACCCGCACCGTCGGGGGTTCAGCGCCAGCACACCGGAACCGCCGGACGGATCGAGAACTCCCAGGTCGCCGTCTACCTCGTCTGTGCGGGCGCCCGCGGGCACGCGGCGGTGGACCGGGAGTTGTACGTCCCGCGCTCGTGGACCTCGGACCCGGACCGATGCCGGGCGGCCGGGCTCGGCGAGGACACCTCTTGGCCACCAAGCCGGAGTTGGCCCGCACGATGATCGAACGGTTCCTGGACGCCGGGCACTGCATCGACTGAGTGACTGGCGACGAGGTCTGCAGCGGCAACCCGACACTGAGGTCCGCCCTGGAAATGGCGGCCTGGGCTATGTCCTCGCGGTGGCCTGCTCGGCCGAAGTGACCACCGGTGCGGGCACGTTCCGCGCCGACGCGCTGGTCAGGAAGCCCCCGAAGCGGGCCTGGCAGAAACTGTCCGCCGGACGCGGCGCGAAGGGGCACCGCTACTACGACTGGGCCGTCATCGACCTCACCGACCCGGCGCCCGGCCACCGTCCGCATGTGTCCAGAGCAGCTGTGCGGAGACCCGTGTCATCGCGCCATCGCTATGGTGGCCGATGTCTACGGTGATCGTCGGCCAAATCTTTTTGGTGGACCGGTCCTCCAGCACATGGCGGGCGGGCAACACCAGACGTGGGGCGATCAGATAGCCGGATCCCACACCTCGGCGCTGTTCGTCTCCGCTTCGGATCAGTGCCAGTCTGGCCGGATCCATGTCACTCCTCGCCCCACGAACCGACTTCCTCATCGCCGATCTCAGGGCTCGTGCCACCGAGGGCCCGGTCCTTAACCGACAGCCTCAGCGTCAACTTGTGGGTGCGCACGGTGGAGTGCTCGCCGCCCGCGCCACCACTGACCACGCCGAAGGTGAGCTTGCCGTCGCCCTTGGCCGACTTGCGCAGTTCGAGCTGTAGCTCCAGCTGGGCCTCTTCGACGCCGAAGGCGAACTGCTGATTGCCGCCAAGCCTCTGCGCCTCGTACAGCTCCTGCCGCAGCTCTTCAATGGCCGCAGCCAGACCGATCGTCGCCACTCTCGTCCGCCCCGATTCAGAAGAACAGTAGGTCATCGATACGGTACAACGCCCCTGGGGCACCTCTAGCCTGCTGTACAGGCAACCAGTTGCAAGGCAAGCACCCGGGACCGCCAAGGAGGAGAGGCCGCTCGGCGTCTCCAAGGAGTTCCAGGCCATCTCTGGCCCCGCTACCAAGACTTGGTCCTCAGGCTGATGTTCCTCGACTGCCCCTCGCCGCGGCCCGAATCGTGATCCGCCGAACGCCCAGGTTCACCAGTCGTGACGAAGATCTGGGGCACTACTGGACGGCGCCCACGGTGTGCGCCTCAGGCCACCGCTCCGCTGGTCCAGCAAGCTAGGCCAAGGGCGTGCCCTTGACGCACAGCGGCGAGCTCCTGAAGAAGCTCCGCAACCCACGCCGACGATCGGTTGGCAGAGAGGCTGTCCCAACCCGTGCTGGAACGGACTGCCGGCTGCGTGGGCCGACTTCAGAATCTCCCGCGCCAGTTCGCCAGCTCTCTCAGGGCGTTTCTCCGTCCCGAAGACCCGGCTATGCATTCCAGCCCCGAAACCATCTCGGACCGGTCCAGTTCTTGGGCCGTGTTCGGATCACCACCAGCTGCAGGTCGAACGCCGCAGCAATCTCGCTCAGTGCCTCGTAGTCCGTCCCCGCGACCGCCACGGCCTACCGCTCGGTGGCTTCCGCGCGGAGGGCCCCGAGCCACAGCCTGACGCGCTCGGACTGTTCGAGGACCTCGGAGGCCGTTCCCGACGGCTCACCTCCGAACCGGTGCACCACGGCGGCGCACTCGTCGAGGGTGGTCAGGGCCTCTTCGTGACGCCCCAGGGCGCCCAAGAGCACGGCGAGGTTGTTCAGGCTCACCGCGAAGTCCGTCCAGACCCGTCGTGCCCGGGCGGAGGGCAGGGCCCGATAGATGTGGACGGCCTCGGTGACGGCCCGCAGCGCCTCGGCGCTCCGTCCCAGGTCGCCCAGTCGGCTCCCGAGGTTCGCCAGGCTCATCGCGAGACCGTCCTCGTGGTCCGTCAGGCCCCCCACGACCACCCGCCGGTCGATGGCGACGGCCTCCTCGACGGCCTGGAGCGCCTCCTGCAGCCGTACCGCCTCGGCCAGGCGATGGGACAGGTTGTTCAGGACCATCGAATGGCCGGAACCGAAGAGGTCGACATCCTGGTGCGCCAACTCCCGGTACAGGGACTCCGCTTCGGTGATCGCGACGAGTCCGTCGCTCGCTCTGCCGGCCTCGCCCAGGCCCACGGACAGGTTACTGAGGGAAGCGGCAAGGCCGGAGACGTGGTAATCGCCCTCCGCGGAGACCAGCTCCCGGTACAGGCGTACGCCTTCCTCGGCGGCGTCGAGCGACTCCTGTCGGCGCCCGACGGAGGCCAGTCGGTTCGCGTACGTCCTGAGGAGGCGGGCGAACTCGCGGCCGTAGCCGCTCGGGTCCTGCGCCGCGAGCAGGCGCATCCGGTGGACATCCTCGGCGATCGCCACGAGGGACTTCTCCGAAGTGGCGCCGGACGCCGCGGCGAACGCCTCGGCCAGGTCGTCGGCGGACGGCCTGAGGGCGGGCTCGCGCCGCAGGCAACGCCGGAGCATCCCGACGAGCACCGGATCGACACCGGGCGTCGCCAGCGGACCCCAGTCCTCGTCCTCGGCCCTCGGGTCGAGCCACCGCCCCGACAGGAAGGCGAGGAGCAGGCCGCCGGCCGCGTAGACATCGCTCCGGGAAGTGAGCGACGGGCCGCCGTCGTCCGCATGGAGGGACCCCTGGTTCGTGGGGAACTCTTCGCGATGCGCGCTGTCGGTTCCGTCCAGGGTCGCGGTCGCCCAGCCGACCAACCGAACGTCGTGGTCGGAGACGAGCACGGACCGGGGTGCGAGCGAGCCGTGCACGATGCCGAGCCGGTGAGCCCGGGCGAGGGCTTCGCACAGAGCGAAGCCGATCCGCAGAAAGAGGTCCTTCGGGACCGTTCCCCCATACTCGTCGAGGACGGCCCGCAGGTTGGGCGCGGGGCCGGAGGACGCGTCGTCCGCCCTGCGGTGGACGCACGTCGCCGCGAGCCAGGGGGGCTCCTCGGCGGTGGTCGCCCGCACGTCGACGAGGGAGGGCGCGTACGTGCCCGCCATCCTGAGCAGGCACTCGGCTTCCGTGCGGATGAGGGCCAGCGCGGCCGCCGGATCGTCGGCGTGCAGCACCGAGGCCACCCGGACCGTGACGAGTGTGTCGTCCTCGTCCCTGGCCAGGAACATCACCACGTGCCGCCAGCCCCAAGCACTCCGCGCCTGGAGCCGGAACCGGCCGACCCGCACCGGGTCCAACGGCAGGAGTTCCACCCAGCCGGCCGGCAGAATCTCCCCCAGCTCGTCGTCGTACGGCGGTGGTTCCTCGGCCTGGCCCTGGGCCGTGTGGTCACGGTCCGCCGTAGGCATCACCGGTTCGGCGGCCGCGGGCGGAATGCCGAGCCACGCCAGCAGCTGGTCCCGGAGCCAGCCGAAGGAGCGTCCCGCGTCGCCGACCAGGGCCGTGCCGTCCGGGTGTCCGACCCAGGCGGGGAAGACCGGGGCGCGGCCGACGGCTTCCTCGATCCGCCTCGTGACGGTATCGGTGGTGCGCAGCAGTTCCTTCGGGGGGACGGCGCTGAGCAGGACGCGGCGGGCCTCGCCGGAGAAGTCGAAGCGCCGGTGGTGCGGCAGCCGGTCGGGCTCGCCGGTATCCTCCTCGTGCATCAGGCCTCCGAGGAACACCTCCATGAGGTGTCCGGGGTCCGTGGGAGGTCCGAGGGCGGCCTGCACCAGGCGCATGACCGGTGGTGTGACGGGTGAGACGGCGGCCACATGGGCCGCGAGCCGGTACGCCTCGGGCGTCGCGGCCTCCCGGAAGCGCAGGACGGCTTCGGCGTCGTCGATCCGGCGGGGGGCGGTCGCGTCGGGCGCGCGGGTGACGGACGGGGCGGTGTCCCACAGCGGGAGGAGCGCGGTGCCGCCCGACGAGGCGATGAGCCGCGCCCAGTCGGCGACGGCCGCGGGGGTCGGTTCGAGGACCGGGACGGGTACGGAGTCGTAGCGGACGAGGTCAAGCGGCAGGTCCGGGTCGGTGACGTGCCAGGTGTGCGTCGGGCCGCCGCGGCGGTGGGTGGTCACCTGCCAGCGCCGGGCGCCGATCCCGGTGCTCGCCCAGAGTCGGGAGGGCAGGGCCTGGACGATCGCGGTGGGACCGCACCGGGCCCAGCGCTCGGTCACCTGTCGCATCCCGCCGTCCCACCAGGCGTCGCCGACGCCGTCACTGACGACGAGGACAAGGGTGTTCCCGGTCGGGTCGCACAGTGTCCTCGGCGACTGAGGGAGTCCTCGGTGTCGGTACGGGCTGCTCCGCAGGCTCGGCGTGGCGCCGCGTGTGTCGAGTCCGTACACGCGTACGTCGCGGAAGGCCCCCGCGCGCTCCATGAGTTCCTTGATCTCGGCGGCGAGGCGCTGCCAGAGGACCATGGAGACGCCGTCGTCGACGACGAGGGCGAGGGACAGCCAGCGGGTCCGCGCCGGGCGGGTGACGGTCTCGGGCAGGCCTGTGTCGGCCATGGCCGCGACAGTCCGCACGAGGTCGAGTTCGTGGCGGCTCGGGTCGGGGAAGGGCTGCCGCAGCGGTTGGAGGGCCTTGCCGAGCCGTTGCTGCCCGGTCCCGAAGGGGCGGGTGTCGGGGGCTCGGACGGCGATCGCGGGGGACGGGGCGGCGCCCGTGTCCGCCCCCGCGTACTCGTGTGCGGGGTGCCGTTCGGCGGCCAGGAGTGGACGTGCGGGCGTGGAGTCCGCTGGGGCGGTATCCGCCGGTTCGGCGGCCGTCCCGGCGGACTCCGCCGTCGGCGACGGCGGCTCGTCGTGGTGCGGTTTGTCGGAGGACGGCCGGGGCGCGTCGGGCACCCCGGCGGCGCGGGCCAGCGGCGCGGAGGCCCGGGACAGCTTCCCGGCGAGCCACAGGGCGTCGAGGAATTCCTCCTGGGAGAGTTCGGCGCCGCTCTCGGCCAGGACCTTCGTCACGCGCTCTATCACGGGGTCACACGGCTCCGCCGAGCTGGTGCAGGACGGCCTTGAGGAGGGAGCCCGCGTCGAGGTCGACGCCGGCCTTGCGGAGGAAGACGGCGTTGAGCAGCTGGTCGGTGGCGAGTTCGCCGGTGGCACGGCGGCCGAGGAACTTGCGCAGCAGGTCGTCCACACCGTCCAGGGCTGCGGGGCCGAGGTGGGCGGCGACGATCTCGCGCAAGCGCCGCTCGTCCGGCTCGCGGAGGTCGAGGCGGACGCAGCGGCGGAGGAAGGCGGGCGGGAATTCCCGCTCGCCATTGCTCGTGATGACCACGACCGGGAACTCGCGGCAGCGCACCCGGCCGCGCGGGATCGTGGCGGGCTCGTCCGGTTCGTCGGTCTGGATGTGGACCGGGGCGTGGTCCTCAGGGAGCCGGCTGAGTTCGGGGATGATGAACTCACCCTCCTCGAAGACGGTCAGCAGGTCGTTGGGCAAGTCGATGTCGCCCTTGTCCAGCTCGTCGACGAGCAGCACGCGGGGGCGTTCCCGGGGCACGAGGGCGTTGCCGAGCGGGCCGAGCCGGATGTACTGCCCGATGTCGGGTTCCGTGCCGTCCGCGTCGCGGCGGAGGGTGGCCTCGCGCAGCCGACCGACGGCATCGTAGTGGTAGAGGGCGTCCTGCAGCATCGAGCGGCTGTTCACCGGCCACTGCAGGACAGTGCCGAGGGCAAGTTCGTGGGCGACGGCGTAGGCCAGCGAGGACTTGCCAGTGCCGGGCGGGCCGGTGACCAGGAGGGGCCGGCGGAGGTGGAGTGCCGCGTTCACGACGTCGGCCTCCTCGGGGCGGATGAGGTACGGCCTTGGGTGAGGGGCCTCGGCTCCGGTCGGCGTCTCCTGTCGGTCGAACCGGCGCCACGGCGGTGCGGCGGGGAACGGGACCTCGCGGCGTTCGCCGTCCCCCTGGAACAGCCGCCAGTCGTCGGGGCCGTCGGCGAAGGGCAGGCGTCGGGGGCCCGGGCCGGTCAGGGGCTCTGAGGTCGTCATGACGCGTGCGTTCCTCTCGAGGGGTCTCTCAGGTGCAGCGACTCGGTCGTGGGGTGGCGGCCATCCGGTTCCCAGACGAGGGAGGGCCGGGCCCGCCGCTCCCCCGGGTGGGCCGCGGAGTGACTCCGGAATTCCCGGATGCGCTCGGGGAGCGCGTCGAGCCCACCGCCGGGTGGGAGACTCCCGAGCCGGTCGGCGTCCTCGTAGCCGGCGGCGTCGCGGTCCCAGAGCACGACGGGGACGCCCAGGGCGAGGCAGATCATGAGCCAGGACTTCCGCTGGTCGGCGGGGCCGTGGAGGACGACGTGCGCGGTGTCGCGGTGCTCGGTCTCCAGCAGGTGCCGCAGCTGCCTCCCGTCGCCGCACGTCAAGCTGGTGGCTAGGACCGCCGAGCGACCGCGCTTCCAGCGGCGTTCCTGGTCGCCATCGCGCGCCGGCTTCAGGACGGTGACTTCAGGGCAGCTGAGGGAGACGCGGTACTCGGCTCCGATGGGCCATGCGAGCAGGATGTCGTCCGGTTCTCCGGGCTCCCACTCGTCGACGGCCAGGTCGAGTCCCGCACGGTCGACCACGACGGTCACCCAGGGCACGTGGTCGCCCTGGCCGGGCTCCCGGCGAGCGATGGCGACCGCCTCGCCGAGGGAACTCGCCGCCTCCCGCGGGGCCTTCGAAACCGACTCCGCCTCCTTGAGGACGCTGTGCGAGCCGTCGTCACGGGCGATCAGGATCCGGCACCAGTAACGTTCCTCCGCCGTCGCGGTGTCGCGTTCCAGCTCCATCACCACCCGCGTCACCGGCGCGACCCGGCGCTTGGCCCAGTGGGCGGCGTCGTCGCGCCGCTCGCTCAGGGCTCCGGAGTGGACGCCGAGCCGGTCGGCGGTCGCGCTCGACCACGCGCGCAGCTCGTCGCCGAGCCGGCCGGCGGCGGAGGCCACGTACTCGACGAGCCGCAGCAGCGCCGGGACCGGTGGGGTGCCCTCGGGGACGCTCTCGCTGTCGGACAGCTCCTCCAGCCCGTGGATCGCGGCGCGCAGGTCGTCCTCGTCGAGGTGCGGGCGGGTAAGGTTCTCGGGCAGGACTGCGTAAGGCAGCGCCTCGGGGGCCGTCCTGGGCAGGAGCCTCGGCTGCTCCTCGCAGACCCGGCTCAGCAGGCCGAGCAGGGACTCGTACTCGTTGACGGAGAGCAGGGAACCGTGTGCGAGCAGGCGGGCCCGCGCGAAGAGGTGGGTCCACGCAGCCCGAACCGACCTCGTCGCGTTCCTCATCGGGGCTTCGCCGAGCGAGGCGAGCGCCCGGGGGTGGGCCTTCAGGAGGGCCACGAGGTCGGCGGTGGTGGGCTCGTAGCCGACGGCCTCGTAGCCCAGCTCACGTGCCAGGTCCCGCGCGTGGCCGATGCGGGAGGCCCGGTCCGGGAACAACGGACCCAGCAGCCGTTCGAGTTCGCGCTCGGCCGGTGTGCGCTCGGCGGCGGGGGCCGCCTTCGGCAGGGGCACACCGACAATGCCCAATTCGGGGGGCGTACCGGCGTACTCCACGAGGTGGGACACAAAGTCGTCGTCCTGGGCGAAGGTGCGCGCCGGCAGGGCGAACAGGCGGCGCGCTCCGTAGGAGTGCACTTCCTGGGTCACGACGCCGACGAGACGGTCGCCGCAGAAGATCGCGGCTCCTGAGGTGCCGCCCCAGGCGTTCTTGTCGTCGGTGCGGGGTACGGGCGAGGGTCCCTGGTCCAGGACGTAGCGGTCCGTGGAGCCAGAGAGGGGCGGCAGTTCCCCGCGCAGGTGCTCGGGGTCGCGGGTGTCGCCCTTGGCAGACAGGGGGTAGCCGAGCCCCCGGTAGGGCAGCGGGGCGGTGCCGGTGGGGCGGCCCCAGCGGACGGCCCCGGGCAGGTCCAGGTCCCGGTCGATGCGAAGCAGCGCGACGTCCCGTCCGTCCGGGTGCTGCCAGAGCAGTTCCGCCGCCGCCAGGACCGGCTCGCCGTATCCGTGATGGCCGATGCGTACGGTGATCGCCGGCCAGGGCAGTCCCGTGGCGCGGTCCTCCAAGACATGACGAGCCGTCAGGACCAGTCGGCGGGTGATCAGATAGCCGGAGCCCACGCGGCGGGGCCGTTCGTCGGTTCCGCTTCGGATCAGCGCCAGTCTGCGCGGATCCACGTCACTCCTCGTCCCACGACCTGGTCTCGTCGTCGATCTCGGAGCCGGCACCACCGGTGGCGCGGTCCTTGACCGAGAGCCTGAGCGCCAGCTTGTGGAGGCGGACCGTGGAGCGTTCGCCGTCCCCGCCGACGGTGACCACGCCGAAGGAGAGTTTGCCGTCCCTCTTGACGAACTTGCGCAGTTCGAGCTGGAACTCCAGCTCCGCCCCCTCGACGCTGCAGGCGAACTGCTCGCCGACGCCGAGGCGTCGCGCCTCGTACAGCTCCTGCCGCAGTTCGTCGATGGCCGCGGCCAGACCGATCGTCGACATGCTCGCCCGCCCCCGGATCGAGAAGAACAGTTGGTCACCGCTACGTTACAGCGCTCCTGGGACAGCTCCCACCCCGTCGTGGACAATCGGACGATCGGTCACGGAAGGAGGTGGCAACCTCGTGCCACCGCGTGAGAAAAGGCCCACCGAGCAACGGGAGCGCATCGGCGCGGCCGCCGTCGAGGCGGTCCGCGACGCCATGTGGAAGGCGGCGGACGCGCTTCGCGGTCCCGTCGACGTGGCCGAACACAAGGAGTTCGTTCTCGGGCTGCTCTTCGTCAGGTACCTCTCCGACTCCTTCGAGGAGCGCCGGGCCGAGCTCGCCGAGGAACTCGCCGCCGAAGGTGTCCCCGAGGAACGGCGAAGCGCCCTCCTGGAGGACCGCGACGCGTACCTCGAACGTGGGGTCTTCTGGATCCCGGAAGCGGCCCGCTGGTCCCGCATCACCGCCGACATAAGGCACCCGCACGCGGGCGACCGCCTCTCCTTCGCGATGGAAGCGATCATGCGGGAGAACGAGACGCTCAGTGGCGTCCTCCCACCGGTCCTCCACCGCGGTGACATCGGCCGGCGGCGCCTGGCCGAGCTCGTCGACCTCATCGGGGACCCTCGCTTCACCCACAGCGGACGCATGACCGCGCAGGACACGCTGAGTGAGGTGTACGCGTACTTCCTCGCCTACTTCGCGCGTGCCGAGGGCAAGCGGGGCGGCGAGTTCCACACCCCGCAGCCGCTGGCCCAGTTGATCGTGGAGATCCTGGAACCGTACCGGGGGCGCCTGTACGACCCCGCGTGCGGCTCGGGCGGCATGCTCGTCGAGGCGGCCAAGTTCGCCGACACGCATGCCGCGCTGGAACGCCCCGGCTTCCTCACGGTCTACGGCCAGGAGGTGAACGAGCGGACCTGGCGGCTCGCCAGGATGAACCTCGCGATCCACGGGGTCGATACCGGCGACCTCGGGGGCGGGCCCGCCGACACCTTCGGCGACGACCAGCACCCGCACCTCACGGCCGACTTCGTGATGGCCCACCCTCCCTTCAACATCAGCGACTGGGCCAGGGACGAGGGCGATGCCCGCTGGACGTACGGGGTTCCTCCGAGGCACAACGCCAACTACGCGTGGCTCCAGCACGCGCTGGCAAAGCTGGGCCCCGGCGGGACGGCCGGGGTCGTCCTTGCCAACGGCTCGATGAGCTCGGCGCCGAGCGTCGAGCGAGACATTCGTCGAAAGCTGGTGGAGGCGGATCACGTCGCCTGCCTGGTGGCGTTGCCGGGCCAACTGTTTCGTACGACGTCGATCCCAGCCTGCCTGTGGCTCCTGACCAAGGATAAGTCCTCACAGGGCTCGAAGCACCTGACCGATCGCCGGGGGCAGATCCTGTTCGTCGACGCCCGCCAGATGGGCACGATGGCGGATCGCACGGAACGCGTACTCACCTTGGACGACATCTCCAAAATCGCCGACAGCTACCACGCATGGCGGGGCACGCCATCGGCGCGAGCCGCCGGCCTCTCGTGCAAGGACGAGCCCGGCTTCCGCTACTCCGCGGACCTGGCGACGGTACGCGAGCACGGTTACGCCCTCACCCCAGGGCGTTACGTCGGAACCGCCCGGCAGGAGCCGCCGTCGGCCCTGCGGGAGAGACCGGCATCCCTGATGAGGAATCTGTACGCGATCTTCGACTGACCGCCGGAGCGGCTGATCCTGGCCTCGGCGGCCGCTGCCGACGGGCGGAAGGAACCCGGTGCGGCCTGTTCGGCGGCCCGATCCTCGACGTACATACCCAGGCGTTCACGCATGTGGGCAAGGGCGTCTCGGGAGCTCGGGGCCCCTTCAGCGCAGGGTAATCACTGGCCCACGCGGCCGTCGATCCGCTCGCGCAGGCGAGGAATATGGGGGGTACGGCGGAGAGGACACCGACTATGGCCAACGGGCCCGCACCGCCGGTGTCCCGCTCGCCTGGGTGGGCGGCGCGCCAGCCTTCCACCAGCACCACCCGGTCTCCAGCCCGCCGATAGGGCACCTCGACGACATCCTGCGCAACGCCGGAATTTTCCACCGCTGCTGGGGGTGGTGGCCCATGGCCGACTGGCTCGACGCGTTCACAGACCGCGGACTGATCCGCTGGAACCCCATCCGCCGCGTGTTGGGAACGCACCCCACCCACCGGAGCCGACACGACCACGACGAACCCGAGGCTGCACCGGCCATGACGGAGCCCACCACGCAGGAGTCCATCACCGCAGTCGTGAGAGGCGAGCCCCAGATGCTTCCACGGGCGTACAAGCACACCCATGTGGTCCCCGGGCCCGTGGCTGTCGGCATCTTTTCCCACGGGATGAGGAACACGCACTGCATGGACGCACACAGCACCTCCGCCTCGCAACCGCTTCCGGGCCAGGATGAGTCGTACTGGATGGCTACGAGCCCGCCGACATCACTCCCCCCGCTTCCTGCGGACACGGAGACGGATGTGGTGGTCGTGGGAGGCGGCATCGCCGGGCTCAGCACCGCCTGGGAACTCGTCCGCTCCGGGCTTCGTGTCGTCGTCCTGGAGGCCGACCGCATCGCCGCCGGCGTCACCGGCCACACCACCGCCAAGGTCTCCGCCCTGCACGGCCTGGTCTACGAACGACTCCTGCGTACCCGTGGGCTCGATGCCGCCCGTATGTACGCCCGTTCACAACAAGGTGCCGTCGAACGGATCTCCGCTGTCCGCGACGAGCTGGACATCGACTGCGCGTGGGAGCGACGCCCAGCCTTCACCTACACCACTCGGCCCGAGAACCGTTCCGCACTGCGGGCAGAGGCATCCGCAGCCCAGGATGCGGGGCTGGACGCCCGGTACGTCGAACAGACCGGGCTGCCCTTCGACGTGGCGGGAGCGGTGCAGGTCGAGGGACAGGCCCAGTTCCACCCCCGGGCCTATCTCCTCGCCCTGGCCGATGACTTCCGCGCGCACGGCGGGGTGATCCATGAGCGGAGCCGGGTGACGGGCCTGCACGAGGGGACCCCGTGCCGGGTCACCACCGAGGCCGGGCACACGGTGACCGCGCGGAACGTCGTCGTCGCCACCCACTACCCAGTCTTCGACCGGGCCCTGTTGTTCGCCCGCCTCTCACCGCGCCGGGAACTCGTCGTCGCCGCGCCCCTTGCCGCTGACCAGGATCCGGCCGGCATGTACCTCACGCAGGACGACGGCAAACGGTCCGTGCGCACCGCCCCCTACGGTGACGACGGACAACGGCTGCTGATCGTGACCGGTGAAAGTTTCACCCCGGGTGAGGGCGACCCGGCCGCCGGCTTCGCGCGCCTCGACACGTGGATGCACGCTCACTTCCCCGTGGGTGAAACCGCCTACCGCTGGGCGGCCCAGGACAACGACGTCAGCGACACCGTGCCGATGATCGGCCGCTACCACCCGGGCGCCCGGAACACCTACGTCGCCACGGGCTTCGGTGGATGGGGCATGAGCGGCGGGGCGCTGGCCGGACAGCTCCTCACCCGGCTCATCCACGATGAGGAACCGGTGTGGGCGGGCCTGTACGACCCGCGAAGGCTCTGGAGCGCGGTGCGCGAGGCCCCCGCTCTGCTGAAGCAACAGGCCGACGTGGCGCGTCATTTCGTGGGTGACCGCCTCGCCACCACCCACGTCGACTCGGTCGCCGAGATCGCCCCGGGTACGGGAGCGGTGGTACGGATCGACGGCAGCCGGTGCGCCGTCTACCGTGACGAGTCCGGTACCGCGCACGCCGTCTCGGCCCGCTGCACCCACCTCGGCTGCCTGGTCGCCTTCAACGCGGCCGAGACAGCCTGGGAGTGCCCGTGTCACGGCTCCCGTTTCGCCACGGACGGATCGGTCCTCCAGGGCCCCGCCACCAAACCGCTTGCGCCTCGCAACCCGACGGAGTAGTAGCACTCTGGTCTGGCCGCCGATGGGCATCGCCTATGTGAGTGGGCTGGGCGGCATCCACCTGCAATGGAGCTGGGGCCCAACGGAGTGTGGCGCGCCAGGGGCCGATGGCCGCCCTCGCCGCACTGCGCGTCCGCAGCCCTCTCTGTGCCCGGCCGGGGGCCTACTCATCCGTTCGGTCGCTGTCTGCTCGCACACCTACCAGGACTCCGCGTCAGATGGGACCACTCCGGATCCTGGATGAGAGGCCCACCGGAGGGTACGCGGAAGGTCGTCGGGCAGCCCGCCCGGTGGACCGCATCCGGGTCTGGAAGGAGTACGTCATGCCGCAGGGTTCCAGCAAGAAGCGTGAGCGTCAGTACGAGCACATCAAGGAAGGCGCGGAGAAGCGCGGCACCTCCGAGGGCCGTGCGAAGGAGATCGCGGCGCGCACCGTGAACAAGGAGCGGGCCCGTTCCGGCGAGTCGGAAACAGCCAGCAAGACTTCCACGCGGGACAAGAAATCCGCCTCGCAGCGCGGCGGCGAGCGCTCCCACGCCGGCTCTCAGGGGCCGGCAAAGGATCAGCTGTACGCGGAGGCCAAGAAGCGCAACATCGACGGCCGGTCGTCCATGAACAAACAGCAGCTGGCCAAGGCCCTCGGCCGCTGACCGACAACTGCGGCGTCCTCAGGGGCCGGGGCGGGCCCGCCGCCCCGGTCGGTGGGCGCCACGTGATCAAGAAGACCCGTGAGCACTCACAATCCCAAGCACGAGCCCTCACAGGACGAGGAGCACCCCGCCACGGCCGGCGAGGAGGTTCTGCACGAGGCGGAAGAGGCCGAGACGTGCGTGGCGGACGACGGGGAGCCGGGCAGCAAGGATGGCGAGGGGTCTGATGCGCTGTCCCCGAACGAGGACGCACAGGAAGACGTCCACCATCGCGGGGCCTGACCTCTGCCCCCGCAAGATCCATTCGCAACCCATCCGCGTACTCGCGCACCCATGTACATCTCAGCACCCGGTGCACGGCAAGTTCGCAGCAGACGGAGGCTCTACGTGTTCGACAGCACCTTGGCATTGATGGCCCAGGGATACGCGTGGTTGCCCGATCGTCGTCGACGCAGTGGTGGCAAGCCGGTGCACTGTCGCCTCATGGGCAAGAACGCCTCGAACCTGGGTGCCCAGACGCCCTTGGGGCGGGGGCTCAGCCCGAAGAGATCGCGCCGGCCTACGTCTACCTCGTCAGCGACGCGGACTCCAGCTACACCATCGGCGAGACCATCGCAGCCACCGGCGGATACACGGACTCCCGCTGAGGATGATGCAGGTCCCCCGGCGACGCCCTCCGGCGAGTCGCCGGGAGCCCAGCGCGGGGGCCGCCCACGGGATCCGACGGAACCGTCCTGGTGACCGCGTGTCCGCGGCCAACCGATGTGCCGACCCGGGCTCAGGGCTTGAGTAGCGTTTTGATCATTCCGTCTTCCTTGTCCTGGAACATCTGGTACGCCTTGGGGCCGTCTTCCAGCGCCATGTGGTGGGTGGCGAAGGCATCGACGCCGAGCGGGTCCTCGTCGGTGAGCAGCGGCAGGAGGTCATCCACCCAGTGCTTGACGTTGGCTTGCCCCATGCGTAGCTGGATCTGCTTGTCGAACATGGTCAGCAGCGGCATGGGGTCGACCGCGCCGCCGTAGACGCCGACCACCGAGACGGTCCCCCCGCGCCGGACGATGTCGATCGCCGCGTAGAGGGCGTTGAGCCGGTCGATCCCGGCGCGGTCCATGAGTTTCTCGGCCACGGCATCGGGCAGCAGGCCCACGCCCCATTGCACCGCCTTGGCCAGAGGCGCCCCGTGTGCCTCCATTCCCACGGCGTCGATGACGGCGTCCGTGCCACGCCCGTCGGTCAGGTCGCGGATTTCGTCGCCCAGCCCCTTGCCGTACCGGCGCAGGTCGAGGGCCTTGACGCCGTCCGCGTGTGCGCGGCTCAGCCGCTCGGGCACCAGGTCCACCCCCACGACGAGGCTCGCTCCCCGATGCAGCGCCATCCGGGCGGCCATGGCGCCGATGGGTCCGAGCCCCAGGACGGTCACCGTCCCGCCGGGCGGAATGTCGGCGTACTCCACGGCCTGCCAGGCGGTCGGCAGGACGTCGGAGAGGAAAACAAAACGATCGTCCGCAGGGCCTTCCGGCACCTTGATGGGCAAGGTGTTGCCGAACGGCACCCGCAGGAACTCTGCTTGTCCCCCGGGCACTTGGCCGTAGAGCTTGCTGAACCCGAAGAGCGCCGCACCAGTGCCGCGCTCCTTGACCTGGGTGGTCTCGCACTGCGAATGCAGTCCACGGTCACACATGAAGCATTGCCCGCAGGAGACGTTGAACGGCACCACCACACGGTCGCCGGCCGACAGCTCGGTGACCTCTCGGCCGACCTCCTCGATGATTCCCATCGGTTCGTGCCCCAGGATGTCGCCGGGATCGAGGTAGGGCCCCAGGACCTCATACAGATGCAGATCGGATCCACAGACACCCGTGGACGTCACCCGCACGATGACGTCGGTCGGATCCTTGAGCACAGGGTCGGGGACAGTCTCCACACGGACATCACGCTTGCCGTGCCAGGTGAGTGCACGCATCAGGGTCTCCTCCGGTAGCAGTGACGCTTGGTCTCCTGCGGGTCTCCCGTGAGGGCGACGCTATGCGTACGCACGGCCTGTGCCAGCGGTCGATCCACAAGCGCAAGGGGCAGGCCACACCACACGCCCTGTGCTCGCCCGCACATCCACCCTAGGCAGAGCCTGGCGGAACCGCACCCGCGCGCCCCTCGTGCTGTCCGCGCCGCCGCGCATGGAGGCTTTCCGGCTCCCAGTCGCGGCCATAGCCGGGTGGTACTCACATCGGGTAGCTCGGTCGAGAAGCCGGTGGCGAGGGCCGTGCGCCCGTTCGCCCACCGCTCCGAGCAACGCCCAGGCGGTGACTTGGTTCGCGCTGACAACGGGTTTGCCGAGGCGTTCTTCGAGGCGGGGAAGCGCGTCGTAGGTGGGAAGCGTGGTGCAGCTGATGAACACGGCGTCGGCCCGCGGGTGATCTCCCCTGATGACGGTGTCCACCACCTGTTGTTCCTCCACGGCGTAGACGTCCTCGACCGCATCGAGCCCCAGCCCTGTGAGGGCCACGACGTCGAAGCCGGAGGTGCCGAGGTAAGTGGCCAGCAGCCGATCGACCGGCTCCTGGTACGGGTGAACCACCGCGAGTCGCCGGGCGCCGACAGCACGGAGCGCGTCGCTCACCGCTCCACTCGTCGTCACAACCCGCTGCGCGCCGTACGCCAGCATCGCTTCCCGCAGTGCCCGCTCGCCGATCACACCGTCGACGAAGCTACAAGCAGTGCACAGATACGCCACAGCCTCCGCTCCACGCTCGACGAGTTCATGGACGGGCCCGGCCAGTAGGCCCGCCCTGCCGAGACGGGAGACGAGCTCTAGATTATCCCGGTAGGGGACCTCCCCGGTGTAGGTCATCGTCCACTGCGCATTCGGCGGAATCCACCGGCGCAGCTCCTCCTGACGTGTGAAGTCATAGGAGGCGACCACCCCTACGTGTCGCCCTTCCGTAGTACGAGGGCTTCGCTGACGCATGTCCTCGACGCTAACGCGACAGCAGTGGTTCGCCTTCGACCAGAGACCGTGATGCCGCCGCCAAGCGCCGCGCCGCCGACATGAGTGATGCGCGGATCCTTCTCCTGGTGGCGCCGGGCGATCGCTGCTCACCGCCATTCACAGCTTGACCTGATCCACGCTCATGAGATCCGCGCCCATGTTGCGCTCCATCATCCGGAGCGCCGCGTTCGCCAGGTCGTCGTGGATAGCCGCGACAGCATCCTGGACGACGATCACGTCCAGATGCCTGATGTGGGCATCAAGTGCGGAGTACAGCACGCACTGCTCGGTGACCTGACCCGAGAGGATTACCTCTTGCACGCCCAGTTGGGAAAGGAGATACGACAGGGGCGTCTCGTAGAAGATCGAGTGCCTGGCCTTGACCACGAAGAGTGATTCCTCATCGGGTCGAAGCGGCTCGACCAGCTCGGCATGCTGACCGGCGAGTGCGGTTTCGACGATCTCTCCGTGGTGGGAGCGCCATTCGCCGAAGTTGTCGTTGGCGTAGATCACCGGAACGCCCGCGGCCCTGGCCCGCTCCAACAGCCGGACGATGGCGGGCACGGCCTTGCGGACCCCGGGAAGAAGCAGGTCTGCGTCGGGGTGCTCGTACGTATTGATCATGTCGATGACGATGACCGCGCTCCTACTCATGGACTGGTCGCCGCCCCGGGTGCGCGGAACCGGCATGAAGGCACGCCCCCCGAGCCGACCCGCTGCCCGTCACTTCGCACCACCCTCGCTCTGTGCCAGTCCTCGCAGGCGCCGGTTCGCCGCAGTCACGCCGCGGCCGTGGCGCGCGAGCCCCTCCCATGGGTCCTTCTCCAGGCGGTCGCCGAGGTCAGTCACCGTCCACCGGCGGGTGGTCAGTTCGGGGTCGTCCAGTTCGTCCCAGCCCAGTGGCACGGCCACGTGCGCGCCCGGCCTTGACCGGACGCCGAACGGCGCGACCACGGTCTGGGCGTAGCCGTTGCGCGCGACATCCAGATACAGGCGCCCCTTGCGGGGCTCGGTCGTCAGCTCCTGCTCGTACCGGAAGGCCAGAGTCCGGGCCGTTGCGCGGGCGAGCGCCAGCACGTCGTCGGCGTCATCGCGCCGGTTCAGCGGTACGACGACGTGCAGCCCGCGGGAGCCTGTGGTCATCAGGCCCGAGGGAAGGTCCAGCTCCTCGAGCGGCTCGTGCAGGCGGTGCGCCGCTCGGCGTACGGGTTCGAAGTCATTAGTGGGCGGATCGAGGTCGAAGACCAGGCGGTCGGGGCGGCGCGGTTCGTCGGCGCGGCTCAGCCAGCGGTGCGGGGTGGTGCACGCCTGACCCGCGAGATAGACCAAGGTCGCCGTGTCGTCACAGACCACATGCGTGACTTCGCCGTCTTCCTTGTCGACCGTGGCACGACGGATCCAGTCGGGGAAGTAGCCGGAGACCGTCTTCTGATAGAAGCGGTCTCCGTCGATGCCGTCCGGCATCCGCTCGAGGTTCAGGGGCCTGCCGCGCAGCTCGGGCAGCATCCGTGGCGCCACACGCCGATAGTGCTCGGCGAGATCTGCCTTCGTGATGCCGGCCTGCGGGAACAACTCCTTGTCGGCCCGCTTGACGGTGACCTTGCGTCGCCCGATCCGTAGCTCGACGTCTGGACTCACGCCACCGCCTCCTCCTTCGCACCGGTGCTCTTACTGTCCCAATTCCCTGCGCCCCGAGCCGATCAAGGGAGCGGAGTGCCTCCGGTGGCGTTCATGATCTCCGCAGTGATGAAGCTCGCGTGCTCCGAAGCCAGGAACACATACGCGGGCGCCATCTCCGCGGGCTGAGCCGGCCGGCCCATCGGCGCCTGCTTGCCGAACTCCTTGGTGTCCGGCAGCGTCGCCGGGATCAGCGGCGTCCACACCGGCCCCGGAGCAACGGCGTTGACCCGGATGCCGTCCTCGACCAGCATCTGCGCGAGGCCCTGGGTGAACGTCACGATGGCGCCCTTGGTCATGGCGTAGTCGAGCAGGTGAGGGCTCGGCTTGTATGCCTGCACCGACGTGGTGTTGATGATCGATCCGCCCGAAGGAATGTGCGGCACAGCCATCTTGCACAGCCAGAACATGCCGTAGAGGTTCGTGCGCACCACCCGGTCGAACTGCTCCGTGGTGATGTCCCCGATGCCCTCAGGCTGGGACATCTGATACGCCGCGTTGTTCACCAGCACATCGATGCGCCCGAACTCCGCCACGGCCCGTTCGACGAGGCGACGGCACTGCTCCTCTTCCCCGATGTCGCACGGCACGGCCAGACCGCGGCGCCCCGCCTCCTCGACGAGGCGGGCTGTCTCCTTGGCATCCTCCGCCTCCTCGGGCAGGTACGTGAACAGCACGTCCGCGCCCTCGCGTGCGTAGGCCAGAGCGACTGCCCGCCCGATACCGGAGTCACCGCCGGTCACCACCGCTGCGCGGTTCTGCAGCAGCCCGCTCCCCCGGTAGGAGTCCTCGCCGTGGTCAGGACGGGGGTCCATCGGACCGGTCCAGCCCGGCGGCTCCTGGTCCTGCTGAGCGAACTCCGGCTGCGGGTGCTTGGTCGTCGGGTCCTGCGGGGTCTCGCCCATCAGTACTGTTCCTTCCTCGGGTCCACTGTTTCCAGCTTGCGCCGCACCTGACGGAGGCGCGAACGCCCACCGCACGCGGTGAACGAACGGCGTGGACGCATGTCTCCGCAGCATCGCGTTTCCCGTGATCCGCGGTTCCACACATGCGGGGCGAGGCATTCCACTCCGTCGATCCTCTCCATGGGCCTGTCGACACAGCCGTCAGCGGCGTTGGAGCGAGACACGGGTCCGGGAACGGGGTACCACCCTCGCAGTGGGTCCCGTCCCGATGGGCCACGGCTGTGCCGGCTTGGCCGCCAACCGGACGGCGTCTCCTTCCGCTTCCGGGAAGGCCCTGGCCTCGACGCCCGGCGAAGGACGTCGTGCCCCGCGCGGCTCCACCTGCAGACCCATGACGTGTTCGACGCGGCAAAGTTCCACGGGGAAGACTCGACTGGGCCACCGAAAGGGAGACTCCCTGTAAACGGGCCACGCAGTACGTCTCATCCGAACGAGTGGCCTCTCGGCATGTCCCGAATTCCGTCGGGATCAGTGAGCATTGTTCTCTGGGCAGCGCACCCGGGAACGCGGGAGAACCACATGAACCAGCTCCTCAACGAGCGGCAGCAGGCCGTGCTCGACTGGGTGGGTCAGGGGTGTCCCGACGGAGTCTGGCCGGATCACTGACCACCACCCAGCGCTACCTTCACCCGGATGTCCACAAGATCACGGCTGCCGGGGAGGCGCTCTCTGCTCACTTCAACGTGCTGCGCGCACCACGCTCACTGCCGAGCCCCATCGTCATGACCCGCTGACCCGGTCAAGGACGCCGGGCCCCAACTGGTCCCCAAAAATGGTCAGGGCCGGTTTCGGATTGCTCCGAAACCGGCCCTGACCTGCGACTGTCTCCAGTCGGGACGACAGGATTTGAACCTGCGACCCCTTGACCCCCAGTCAAGTGCGCTACCAAGCTGCGCCACGTCCCGATGCCCGTCTGACCTGGGGTTTCCCCTGGCTGAACGCGCATGAGAACAATACCGCACTTGGACGGGTGGTCACGAACCCGTTTCCCGCTTGACCTCAACCAAGGTTGATGTTCAACGCTGGGCTCATGACGAACACGACCGACGCGCAGCTGTACGGATACGCAGATCTGAACCGGTTGATGAGCCTGATGACGGGCGACGAGAAGCACGGGCCTGCCGCGACCTCCACCCTCGACGCCCTCTGGGTGCTGTACGACCGGGTGCTGCGGGTCACTCCCACCACCGCCGACTCCCCCGGCCGCGACCGTTTCCTGCTGTCGAAGGGGCACGGGCCCATGGCGTACTACGCCGTGCTGGCCGCACGCGGCTTCTTCGGCGAGGAGCTGCTCGCCGACTTCGGGGCGTACGAATCACCGCTCGGGCACCACCCCGACCGGCTTCTCGTGCCGGGCGCCGAGATCGGCAGCGGGTCCCTCGGGCACGGGCTCCCGCTCGCGGTGGGCAGCGCGCTGGGGCTGCGGGCGCAGGGTCTGACCGAGCCGCGCGTATGGGTGCTGACCGGGGACGCCGAGCTGGACGAGGGCAGCAACCACGAGGCCATCGCCTACGCGGGACCGGCCGGGCTGGACCAGCTGCACACCGTGGTGATCGACAACGCTTCGGCGACGTACGCCAGGCCGGGCGGCATCGCCGCCCGGTTCGAGGCCGCCGGCTGGTCGGCCCTGACGGTGGACGGCCGGGACCACGATGCACTGCACGCCGCCTTCAGCGCGCCTCACCCCGGCCGGCCGCACGCGGTGATCGCCCGCGTGGCGACCGAGCGCTGACCGCGGCCTGCGGCCCGCGACAGAACGACACCGGAACAGGACGACGGAGGACATTGCTCATGGACACCATGCGGGACCGATTCATCGCCACCACCTCACGGCTGCTGGACGAGGATCCCCGTCTCGCCCTCGTGCTCGCCGAGATCAGCCGCGACGGCTTCGACGGGGCCGCGCGGGCCCATCCCGACCGTGTGATCAACGTGGGGATCAGGGAGCAGCTGCTCATCGGCGCGGGGGCCGGCCTGGCACTGACCGGCATGCGGCCGGTTATGCACACCTTCGCGAGCTTCCTCGTGGAGCGGCCCTTCGAGCAGGTGAAGCTGGACCTGGGGCATCAGGGCGTGGGGGGTGTACTGGTCAGCGCCGGAGCTTCGTACGACTGGCCGGCCGGGGGCTTCACCCATATGTCGCCGGGCGATGTCGCCCTGCTGGACACTCTCGACGACTGGACGGTGCACGTGCCGGGCCACCCCGACGAGGCCGAGGCGCTGCTGCGGCAGGCCGTCGCGTCGGACGGCCGCGTCTACGTACGCCTCTCCCTTCAGTCGAACAGCGCGGGCCGCCCTGTCACCGGGACCGGCTTCAGCACGGTGCGCCGGGGCGCAGGCGGGGTGGTCATCGCCGTCGGGCCGATGCTGGACAACGTGCTCGCGGCGACCGGGGGCCTCGACGTGACCGTGCTGTACGCGGCCACCGTCCGCCCCTTCGACGCGGCGGGGCTGCGGCGTGCGGCCGGTGCGGGCCCGTCGGCAAACGTGGTGGTCGTCGAGCCGTATCTGGCGGGTACGTCGACGGCGGCGGCCAACGACGCGCTCGCGGACCGGCCCCACCGGGTACTGGGGCTCGGCGTGGGCCACGCCGAACTGCGCCGCTACGGGCAGATGGAGGAGCACCTCACGGCCCACGGCCTGGATGCGCCGGGCCTGCGGCAGCGGATCACCGGCTTCCTGCACCGCTGACCTTCGGCCTGCTCGGCGCCGGACACCGCGCCCCGTCCGCCGTGCCGCGGCCCCGATGCGCGCCGCCGCCCTGTCAGCCGTCCTCGGCCGGCGGCGGGCTCAGCTCGGGGTGCGCGACGGCGATTCCGCGCGGGGCGGCCTGCCGCCAGGAGTCGGTGAGGACCGCGGTCAGTTCGGCCGCGTCCTCCAGGGCGGCGATCCGCACCCGCAGCCAGGCGTAGTTGTCGTCGTGGCCCGCGCGCACGAAGAATTTCTCCGGCTCGGACACGATGAGCTCCGCCCGCTCGTCGACGGGACACTTGACGCCCATGGTGGTGTCGTCGGCGGCGAGCGAGGCGAAGATCTTCCCGCCGACCCGGAAGGTGGGCTGCCCCCAGGCGAGCTTCTCCGTCGTGTCGGGCAGGGACAGCGCGATCGCGCGGACGTCGTCGGCGGTGAGGCAGGTCATCCGCGGTCTCCGATCCGGTCGGCCCCAGGGTGCTCCGGTCGATCCGACCGTAGCGTCCGGCACCGACGGTCATCGGATGCCACAGCGGGCGCCGCCGCCCCATTGACCCCGGCGAAGCGGTGAACCTACGCTGAGCAACGCACTCCAGAAAGCGCTTTCTAACCCCCCACTGCCGGCATCACCCGCCCAGGGAGCGCCCAATGAGCAGCCGCCGCCCGTTACGCAGCAGTCCCGCGCCCCAGGTATTCCCCCCGCCTTTGATCGCGCTCATCGCAATTCTGGCGCTGATCCTCGGATCCATGCTGGCCGCCTCTCACCGGAGAGCCCATGCGGCCCCTTTTCGTGTGCTGGTGTATTCGGAATCCACGAATGCCTCCCACGGCCCTGTTCCCGCCGGAATCCGGGCGGTCAGGGAATTGGGTGCGGAGAACGGATTCGACGTCGAGGCCACGAGCAGTTCCGCGGTCTTCAACGACACCGATCTGGCACGCTTCCAGGCGGTCGTCTTCAACAACACCGAGGCCACGCCGGGTGAGGGCCGACTGCTGGAGGCCGACGAGCGTGCCGCACTGCGGTCGTACATCCGGGCGGGCGGCGGCTGGGTCGGACTGCACGCCGCGGCCGGCGACGGGAGCGACTGGGACTGGTACGCGGGCCTGACGGGCGCGGTCCTCGACCGGAGCACTCCTGTGCGGACGGGCCGGATCGACGTGCTCGACCACGCGCACCCCTCCACCAGCGGCCTTCCGGACCTCTGGGAGCGTACGGAGGAGTGGTACGACTGGCGTGCCGATCCGGCCTCCGACGTGCACACCCTCGCGCGGATCAAGGTGCGTGACGGCCTCACCGGCCTCGACGAGGGCCGGGACCACCCGTGGTCCTGGTGCCAGAACTACGACGGCGGGCGCTCCTGGTTCACCGCGGGCGGCCATGTGGCCCGGTCCTTCCGGGAGGAGGGTTTCCTCGACCATCTGCTGGGCGGTATCGAGTGGGCCGCGGGCGCGAAGCCGGGCGACTGCTCGGCCACCCGCACGGGTTCCTTCCGGCGCACGGCGCTCGCGACGGACGGTCTCGCCGATCCCGTCGACCTGGCCGTCGCCCCGGACCTCCGGGTGTTCTTCGCCGAGCGCGCGGGGAAGGTGAAGGTCGTCGACCAGCGGTCGATGAGGGTGTCCACGGCGATCGACTTCGCGTACGCGCCGGAGACGGTCGACCGGTCGGGCGGGCTGGTCGGACTCACTCTCGACCCCGCCTTCGCGCGGAACGGCCGGCTTTATGTGCTGCGTTCCGAAAAGGCCGGAAATCGACTGCTCCTCTCACGGTTCACGGTCTCCGGAAACACGGCCGAACCCGCTTCCGAGAAACGGCTTCTGACCGTTCCGGTCGGCACCGGAAAGAAGGGTTCCACGGAGGGCTCCTCCCCCGTATCCGCTTCACTCGCCTTCGACGCAAAGGGAGTTCTTCATACGGCGACGCCCGCTGCGGCGGATCTCTCGGTCGCGGACGATCCGAATGATCTGCGGGGCAAAATTCTGCGGATCGTCCCGCAGGACGACGGCACGTACACCGTGCCGGAGGGAAATCTCCACGCGCCCGGCACGGCGGGCACCCGACCGGAAATCTATGCGACGGGTCTGCGTCATCCGTACCGCATCGCGGCGGACCCGCGCAGCGGCGCACTGCTGGTCGCGGACCAGGGCCCCGAGGGCACCGTCGGGTATCTGCGGATCACCGAGGCGGGCGTGGTCGGCAGGCGGTACTGCGCCGACGGCGCCACCACACGGCGCACGGGCCCGGCCCTCGACTGCGCGGCACCCGTCGGCGGCCCGCCCCGCGCCACGAGGGCCGTCACGACCGCCCCGGTGACTGACGCACCGCTGAGCGGATCCGTCTACGACCACGACCCTGCGGTGTCCGAACGCACCGCATTCCCGGCGTACTTCGACGGGAAGTGGCTGTCCTACGACCCGGTGGGACGGCGGTTCACCACGCTCTCCTTCACACGGGCGGACCAGACGTTCACGGATCCCCGCTTCGACCCGGTGGACGCCGGTGCCCTCCAGTCCGTCGACGGCGCGTTCGAGGACATGGAGTGGCACCGGCCGACCGCCGCCCGCTTCGGTCCGGACGGCTCGTTGTACGTCGTCGACCACGGGCTCGACGGCGGCACGGGCCCCGCCGGGGGCAACGAGGGCGCCGGCGTCCACCGGATCGACTACGCCGGTGACGGCGGGCTGCCCGAGGCGACGATCACCGCCGACCGGGACAACGGGTCCGCCCCGCTGACCGTCGCCTTCGACTCCGCGGGCTCCGGGCTCCACGGGAAGCCCCCGGTGACGTACGCCTGGGACTTCGACGGTGACGGCACCACCGACTCGACGGCGGCGAATCCGTCGCACACCTATCGCGGGGAGGGCAGGTTCACCGCACGGCTCACGGTGACCGGGCCCGGAGGGACGACGGCCCTCGCCGGACAGGAGATCACCGTCGGCAACAGCCGGCCCGAGCTGACGCTCCGACAGCAGCACGGAGGCGGCCTGTTCACCTTCGGTGACACGCTGGCGTTCACCGTGGCCGTGACGGACAGGGACGGCGGTGAGCCAGAACCGGTCGACTGCTCCCGGGTCGTCGTGCGGTCGCGGCTGGGCACCGGTACTCCGCTGCGTCCTGTGGCCCGTCCTCCGGGGTGCCGGGGCGAGATCGTCACGGCTGCCGGGGACCGTCACGGCCGGGACCCCGATCTCCCGTACACGCTCACGGCCCGGTACACGGACAGGGGTGCCCCGGCGCTCACCGGTTCCGCGTCACTGACGCTGCGCACCGCGTTCCGGGAGGCGGAGCACTTCGCGGCGACCGGGGGTGCCCACGGCGGAGCCGTGGCGGCCGGCCGTACGAACGCCTCGGGAGGCAGGACGCTCACGGAGATCGAGGACGGCGACTGGATCGCCTTCGATCCCGTACACCTCGGGAACGTCGACTCGGTCATGGTCGGCGCGATCGCCTGCGGGATCGGCGGGACGATCGACTTCAGGGCCGGTTCACCGACCGGCAGGCTGCTCGGTTCGGTGTCCGTCGCGGGTACCGGCTCCCGGGGCGCGATCGTGTCGCCGACGACCGCGCTCGAGGACCCGGGGGCCGGGGTGAGGCTGTACGTGGTGTTCACCAACGCCGGGTGGAGCAGCGAGAGGTCCGACCTGTTCACGGTCGACTGGCTGCACTTCCGCGGACCGGGCAACGGGAGGAAGCCGTCCGCCGCGCGCCCCTGACATCAGCGCACGGCGAGGCGCACCGGGCGAGGGTCGCGCCCTGGTCGGGACGTCTCCGCGTACTCGGCCGTGAACACCACGTCGGGCTACCCGCCCACGACCGCGAGGTCCGGCATCGGGTTGGACCCTGCTCACCGCACAACTGGGTTTGCCGGGCGGCGCGTTCACGCAGTCCTGAACGGCGGCGGCGCCGTATTCTCAGCCGTGGGGCCGCTCCCTGCGGTCGATCTGCCCGACGAGTTCGCCCGCCAGCAGCTTGATGGTGTCCAGCCCCGCCCGTCCCCAGGCGCGCGGCACGGTGTCCACGGCGCAGACCGTACCGAGCGCGATGCCGGTGCGGTCGATGAGCGGGGCGCCGAGGTAGGAACGGATGCCTATGCGACGACGGGGTTCCCCGCGAACCGCGGGTAGTCGCAGACATCCTCCAGCACGAGGGCCTTGCGTCGTACGAGCACGTGCGGGCAGTAGCCGTGGTCCCGGGCCAGGTGGCGGATGCCACGGCAGCTGCCACCCGCGGCGGCAGCCCCGAGGTCGAACCCTCTCCGGGTACCGGCCGGGGTGTGCAGTCCGGCGAAGAACTGCCGGTTCCCGTCGATGAAGTTGACCATCGAGAACGGCGTCGCCGTCACTTCGGCCACCCTGTCGGCGAAGGCGTCGAAGCTGTCGAACGAGGCGTCGGCACGCTCTCCCAGGCCGAGTCTGCGCAGCCGCGCGCCCCGGACGGAGCCGTCCGGGTCGACGGGGGTGAGCAGCGGCCGGCCGGTCCCGTAAGGGATCACGGATGGGCTCCGAAGACGGACAGCGGTGCCGGTGCCGTGGCGTTGATGAGGTGCTGGACGAGGGTGACCAGCGCGCCGGTGCCGGAGCTCGCGATCCGGGCGTCGCAGAGCACGACCGGCACCTGAGGTCCCAGGTCGAGTGCCCCCCGCACCTCGTCGGGCTCGTAGCGGTAGGCACCGTCGAACTCGTTGACCGCGACGATGAATCCGATGCCGCGCCGCTCGAAGTAGTCGACGGCGGCGAAGCACTCCGCGAGCCTGCGGGTGTCGGCGATCACGACCGCCCCCAGCGCCCCCTTGGACAACTCGTCCCACATGAACCAGAACCGCTCCTGCCCGGGGGTGCCGAAGAGGTAGAGCACGTGCTGCTCGGAGAGCGTGATCCGGCCGAAGTCCATGGCCACGGTGGTCGCCGTCTTGGACTCGATGCCGTCGAGGCTGTCGGTGGCGACGCTCACCTGGGTCAGGAGTTCCTCGGTGCTCAGCGGGGCGATCTCGCTGACGGCTCCCACGAACGTCGTTTTGCCGACGCCGAATCCGCCCGCGACCAGGACCTTGAGGGCCACGGGAAAGTATTCGGAGCGGCCGGTGCTGCTGTCAGAGCTGTCGTCGTAGACCATCGAGCACTGCCTCCAGCAGGGATCGGTCGGTGGGCATGTCGTGGAAGGCCGGGGCGTGGGCGGTGACCGCGCCGCAGTCGACGAGGTCCGACAGGAGGACCTTGGTGACGACCGCGGGCAGCCGGAGGTGCGCGGCGATCTCGGCCACGGACGTGGGGCCGTCGCACAGCTCCAGCGCCACGCTGTGTTCGGGCCCCAGATGGACCTGGGGCTCGCTCCCCGTGGCCATCACCAGGGAGAGCAGGTCCAGCACGGTGGTCGGCCTCGTCCGGCCGTTGCTCACCGTGTACGGGCGGATGAGCCGACCGGCCGCGTCGTCGAGCAACGGCCCGTCCAGCGGGACCGACACCCTCACGCCCCCGGAGTGAAGGGCGTTCCGGCCGTCTGCCGGAGCGGCGTCATCAGGTACGTGCGGACACTCTTGACCAGCATGGCCATCTCGTACCCCAGTACGGCGGCATCCGCCTCGCGGCCGGAGAGGACGGCGAGGCAGGTCCCGGATCCGGCGGTCGAGACGAACAGCAACGTCGAGTCGAGCTCGACCACGACCTGTCGCACGTCCCCGTTGTCACCGAACCGGGCACCGGCACTGCGGCCCAGGGAGTACAGCCCGGCGGCCAGGGCCGCCATGTGGTCGGCACTGTCGGCATCCATGCCATGAACGGATTTCACCAGGCCGTCGGCCGAGAGCAGGACCGCGCTGCGCGTGTAGGGGACGCGCTGGACCAGCCCGCCCAACAGCCAGTCGAGGTCCGATCCCTGACCGGACGGCATATCGCTCGTCATGGTGTATCTACTCCTTGAAGGTGTTCTCGGTTCGTGGATCCGGTACGGGCGACTGCGCTCCGGGGAAACCCGGTTCGAGCAGCTCCGCACCGGCTGTCGCGGTGGTCGGGGTGGCGGTCGGACCGCGGACCGGCAGCGGGGCGAGCCTGTGCGTCCGCTGCGCTCCGACGGCGGCCACGGGACCGGACATCGCGCCGTACACGCCTTCGGGTTCCGTCTCCTCGGCCGACCGGGCATCGGCGAGATCGACCCCCCGGCGGAAGGCGGCCATCAGCCCGGGATCGTGCAGGACGTTCTCGTCCTCGGCACGCGGGACGGGTGCTTCCCTGAGCTGCGGGACCAGATGTTCCTGGTTGCTGCGCCTGGGAAGTTGCGGACGGCCCGGTGCACCGGTCGCCGCGGCCGTACCGAGGCCCTCTCCGGCGGGCGTCCCACCGTACTCCTCGCCGGGCCGGACGCCGGGTGGCGTCGCGGCGGCATTCGGCCGGTCGACCCGCTCGGCGCGCAGGGGCAGCGGCGGTCCGTCGCCCCGGCGGCTCTGCTGGGGCGGCTGGTCCAGGCGCAGGGGTGGCTGCGTGGCCTGCACCTGCGGGGACGGTGTGGCCTGTGCCGGTGGGGCGTCCTCCTGCGTGGGGGGACGGTGTACGGCTCCGGGCGGCGGGACGGGCGCGACGTCCGGGGCGGCGTCGGCGTCCGCGTCGATCCCGAGGAGTACCTGCGGCAGGACGAGTACGGCCTGCGTGCCTCCGTAGATGTTGCTCTGCAGCCGTACGGCGATGCCGTGCCGGCGGGCCAGGGACGCGACGACGAACAGTCCGATCCGGCCGTCCTGGAGTAGGTGCCCGACGTTGACCTGGTCCGGGTCGGCGAGCAGTGCGTTCATCCGCTTCTGCTCGGCGTCCGGCATGCCGAGCCCGCGGTCCTCGACCTCCAGGGCCAGCCCCGCGGTGACGCGCTGGGCCCGCAGCAGGACCTGGGTGTGCGGGGCGGAGAACACGGTGGCGTTCTCGACGAGTTCGGCGAGCAGGTGGATCACGTCGGCTACGGCGTGCCCACGCAGGGTGCCGTCGATCGGCGGCACCAGCTTGACCCGTGGGTACTGCTCGACCTCCGCGATGGCCGACCGCAGCACCTCGGTCGTGGTCACCGGGTTGCTCCACTGCCGCCGGGAGACGGCCCCGCCGAGCACGGCGAGGTTCTCGGCGTGCCTGCGGATGCGGGTGGCGAGGTGGTCGACGTGGAAGAGGCCCTTGAGCAGGTCGGGGTCCTCGACCTCGTGCTCCAGTTCGTCGAGGATCTGGATCTCCCGGTGCACGAGGGACTGCAGCCGCCGTGCCAGGTTGACGAAGACCTCGACCTTCTGTTCGTTGCCGGTGCTCCTGAACATCCGGGACGCCTGGACGACGGCCGCCACGGCCCCGTCCTGGGCACGGCCCATCTCCAGGGCGAGCAGGTCGAAGGCATCCGCGTCGGGGCCGGCGGGCCGGGCGGCCCGCGGCTCCGGCACGGGTTCCCCGCCCCGGAGCTGTTCCACGATCCGCTGCAGCTCGGCGTGGTGCCGCGCGCTGGTGCGCCGGAGCACGAGACACCGGTCGACGACTCCGGCTGCGACACGGTTGGCGCCGAGGAAGGCCGCGGCCACGGCCGCGACGGCCAGCGCGCCGGAACCACCGAGCGCCGCCAGGAGGCTGCCGGAAGGCCAAACGCCCGAGGACCGGATGGTGAAGATGACGGCCGCGGCACCACTCAGCACCGCGGCGACGGCGGGCAGCACGGCGGTGCGCAGCAGCTGTGGTCGCATACGGGCGTCGGGGGCGGGCTGCACGGCACGCGGCCGGCCGCCCGTCGAATGCGAACGGCCACCCGGACGGCCGTGCCGTCCGCCCTCGCGGCGTTCGGGTCGCGCGGTGGGTGCGCGAAGTTGAGACATCATCGTCCTCGGTACGTGGGGCACCAGGAATCGGCATTCATGTGGTGACACCTACGGTGGTCGGGCAGGCCTGGGTCAACGGCTGGACAGGCTCGACAGACATGAGCCCACCGTTGATCACCGGCAACACACGGTAGTCGCGTATGGCCCGAGCCCGCCGCGCAGTTGTCGAACTTGCCCACCATGCGTCCCGCTCTGGGATGAAGGCTCGCACGGGTGGCCGAATAAGCCGCTAGTCACAGTCGACGGGGCAATCGACGATCGAACACAGAACGAACTCAGCTACGAAGTGACGCTCCGGTGGTTCCGGCCGCCTCACGTCGACATCGCGACCCGGGCCACAGGAGTAGAGCACTGCTCGCCCCGTGCGGGTCCGGCCGGCCTTCCCACCAGAGCGTGGAGTCGTTCTCGTTGCCGCCCCCTCCGAACATCAGGATGCCCCGCCGGAAATGAGATCCGGCGGGGCATCCTGTCAACCCGAGCGACTGCTTGATTCAGGAACCGCTCAGGGACTCGGCAGCCTCTACAAGAGCTTCCTGCAAGGAACCCAGGAACTTCGCGCGAGAAGCTGCGGTGTCCTCCACACAGTAGGATCCGTCAGCGAGTCGGCCGATGTGAATTTCTCGGGCACCCTGCGCACCGAAACGGTCAGTGCTCAGGCGGAGCGTTCCGTGACTCAGCTTGGGAAAGAGCCCTCGCAGACGACCGTCCGCGTACACGGAATCGATCAATTGCCGCTCCGCAGCACCGAATTCCTCTGCTTGTCGCAGCGAATCCCACTGAGCAGCGATCGGATCCCCAACATCCAGTGACCTGGCCAACCGCCCCAAGGTCATGAAGGGGAATCTCTCGGCGAACGCGTCCACCGCAATACCGGCTTGCCAATCCGCCACCGCCGCAACGAGACTGCCAAGATCTTCGATACCGCCTTCGGCCCAGGTGATACCCGGCTGATGGATACCCAAGTAGAAACTGCGGCTCCTTCCGAGGGAGACAGAAATTTTCCCCCTGCTCGAATTCACCTCCGCAGTGGCGAAAAGCCCCGGCCCAGAAGCGTACTGACTGGTCACGCCGCCCAAGTCCAGTCGCGCCCTCCGGGCAACAGTCTCCATGGCCGAAACGAGGCCACCCATGGAGACGATGTCCGGGTAGATCTCATTGTCGACGCCTTCCATGATCACACCCCCTCTTCCACCGTCGCGCTAGCACTTACAGAATTTCTGCGCATCCGATGAAAACGGGCGAAGTCTGCCGAAGGTCGACCAGTCGGGTTCGGGCACGTCAAAACTTTCCAACCCTTCCTTCCCGGGCCGGTAGAACTTGACCGACAACCACGAGCGTTCCCCATTGGCAACGGATCTGGCAATCCAGCCCATCTCGGTGTCGGTGGCGTGGGCTCCCGCCTTGAGCCCGTCCCGGGCCGAGTCGGTGAATGTCCCCACTCCCTTCATATTCACGTGCAGCCGGACCGATGGGTCCCTGATGGCGTTCTCCACGGGGCCCTGCCACTCATCCTTTCCGTATTCCTCGAAGTGCTTGAATCCCTCGTCCTTCGCCCATTTGTAGGTTCCTTCCAGCTTCTGCCCCAACGCCACATCGCAATTGTGAACGAGAAGGGGCGTAGCCCCCGCAAGCACATAATACGAGTGAATCCCCGTCACCGTCAGGTCGTGGGTGCGCTGGCGCTTGTCGAAGTGACGCGTGCCCGTGACCTCGACCGTCTCACCGGTGGGGGTACGCAGGGTCATGCCGGGGCGCAGGTCGCCCGCCTTGATCCATTCGCCTTCGGACACCGCCCAGAACGGATGTGTCGTGGTGGCAATGAGCGCCTCGGCAGTGCCGGAGGCCCCTTCGACGGTCAGGTCGACGAAATGCTTGTCGTCCTCCGTCACGATCGTGCCCGCGACTTCGCGCACCGTCGTCTCACCGGTAACCGGATCCGTGACGGTTACCTGGTCACCGAGCTCGACGTCCTCGATCGATTTCGTCGTACCGTCTGCCAGAAGGACCGACGTCCCGGGGAGGAAGCTATGGCACTCAGGTTCCTTCTTCTTGAGTGCTGCCGCCGCCTTCTTCCGGGCGGCGGCCAGTGCGTCCTTCGCGTTCGCCAGCCCGGTCTTCGCCTTACCGACGGCCTTGCTGGCGTTCCAGAGGTCCTTCACGCCCCCGACGAGGTCGCCCACCAGACCAACCACGCGCTTGGCCAGCCTGGCCCCCTTGGCCCAGTTCCACGGCGCACCATATTTGGCGAGGATCTTGCCTGCGAGTCCGCCGGCGAAGCTACCCGCGATGTTGAGCAGCGTCTCGCCGCAGGCGCCCATGTCACCACTGGAGACGCAGTCGAGCGCTGCGTCGATGCCCAGGATGTCCCGGGCGATCTTGACGAGGGCCTTGGCCGAGGACTTGATCCGCTGCTTGGCAGCGGACTGCTGCCCCTGGGCCCCGGCAAGGGCGTTGGAGGCTTGGTCGACCTGCTTTTCCTCGTTGAACGTCGAGCCGGGCTTGCTGACGGGAAGTCCGCCCTGGCACTCGATCAGCCCTTGCATACACTCCGGGATGGCCATGCCGCTCGGGTCGGCATGGGTTACGGGAGAGTTGTTGGCATAGGCGTAGCCGTTGATCTGCTGTGGCTGGGTGTGATCAATGATCGGGTCGACGGAGATGAACTTGCCCAGGACCGCGTCGTATTCGCGGGCCCCCAGGTGGGTCAGGCCGGTCGAGCTGTCGATCGTGCCGCCGACGAAGCCCTTCTCACCAGGCCAGGTACCGCTCGCCTCGCCGCGCTCGACACCAAAGGGATCGAAGCGACGCTGCGACAGAGCCCCGGTGACCGAGTCGACGGCGAGTTCGCCCGTGCCATGGTGGTCGGAAGCGAGGAACGACACCTTGTTGTCGTTCGTACGCACCGCAACCATCTGGTCGGCATGGGAGTAATACCGGGTGGCTTCCTTCTTCGTCCCATCGGCTGAGAGCTTCAGCTCCATGCCGGGCAGATACACCGTCGTGCCCGAGGAGTCCTTACGCTGAACCCTGTTGCCGCTGCCGTCGTAGAGGTAGGTGGTCTGGGAACCGTCCGCCTCTGTGGCCTTGTCGAGCCTGCCGGTGTCACTCCAAGCCAGGACTTGGGCGTCGCCACCGATGGTGCGTTTGGTGGTGTTTCCTGTGTCGTCGTACTCGTAGGTGGACTGCCGGTCACCCGACGGGGTGCTTTCGACGACCTTCGTCACCTGGTGCGGACCGTCACCGAGAGCTCCGGCACCGCCATAGGTGTAGCTGCGCGTAATGTTCTTGGTCGTGTCGAGCCCTGTGTCGTGCACCGTGTCGGACGTCCGGTTGCCGATGGCATCCGTGACGTACGACTTCCAGTACGGAGACGGGCCCCCCAGGGGACTGGCACCCGGAGCAGCCTGGCATGCCTTCGGCCCAGAGCCCTCCACCGGTGCCACTGACCCGGTGGTGCCATTGCCTCCGGCGTCCGCCACGGTCGATGCCGGGCTCCATGCCTCGGCCAGACGCTGTCGCGCGTCGTAGGCGAAGCACTGGACATCAGACTTGGCCGAGTTCGCCGTGTCCGAGATGGAAAGGACGTTCCCTGCCTGGTCGTAGGAGTAGTTGGACTCCTTGGCCGGAGCCGACGCCCCGTAGACATCGACCACCGAACGGGTGAGCCGGTCCGTTCCGGTCTCGTAGTCGAAGGTCTCCCAGACCTTCTTCCCGGTGCCGGTGGACAGTTCCAGCTGCTGAAGATGGCTGTTGTCGGAGTAGATGGTGTTGGTGACGTACGACGTCAAGCCGGTCAGTGTCGTCGGACGCTGCAGGGAGTCGTAGCCGTTGACCAGAACCTCGGCGGGCAGATCACCCGCTGCAGGCATTCCGCTCGACTGCAGACTGCCGTCGCGGTTGTACTCCGACGTGAAGGTGTACGTGCCGGCGAGTGCTCCCTGGGAGGCGGGGACCACGTAGTTCGTCTTCAGCGGACGGTAGAAGTCGTCCATCGTCTGAATGACGGCGCCGAAGGACTCCGTCGGAGAGATGTAGCTGATGCTGGCCCACACCTGGCCCAGCAGGCCTGCCTTGTCGTACCGCGTCTCCGAAAGCCTGGTCCCCGTGGTCGGCTCGCCCTGCCATGTGGACAGGGTGCGGCCGAGCTTGTCGTAGACCGTGGAGACCTTCTTGCCCCGGCCGTCCGTGGCAGAAAATGGACGGTCCAGCGCGTCGTACTCCGTGGTGGACGCGCCCGCGTCCGGGTCGATGCTCTTCGCCTTGCGGCCCAGCCGGTCGTACTCGTAACGCCACACGTTGCCCTTGGCGTCCGTGACCGTCTCGAGCTCGTTCTTCGGGGTGTAGGTGTACTTGGTGACGTCGTAGCCGGACAGCGGGTTCGGGGAGTCGCTCCGGTAGTGCCAGATCTCCTTCGTGTTGCCCGCGAAGTCCGTGACGGTCGTCGTGGGTACGCCGCCCTTGGGCGGGTCGACCGTCGTGCGCTCACCGTCGTACGTGTTGGTCGTGCGCCACTGCTCGACGCCGGAGACCGCCATGACCTGCGCGGTGGCGCGGCCCAGGCCGTCGTACTCCATCAGGCTCTGCTGACCGACCTCGCCGTTGTGGACGATCAGCAGCTCGTCCGATGCGGCTCCGGCAGCGTTGTACGTGGCGTTGGTCTTCTTGACCTTGCCGGTGCCGTCATAGAAGGAGTCGGCGACCATGCGCGTGCCGCCCGGGCCCTCCGTCTGGAGCTGCCGCGGTCGCAGCAGGCCGTCGTACAGCTGGTACTCCGCGCCGTACGAACCGTCGTTCTCGATCTTCTCCGTCTTGATCGCGACGACCTTGTCGCGGCGGACGTTGTAGGAGTACTTGATGCTCGGGGTCTGGGTCTGCGCGCGGTCCGGGAGCCAGACCGAGGTCAGGCGGCCCAGTCCGTCGTAGGCCAGGTCGGTGCGCTTGCCGTTCGGGTCGGTCTGGCCGGCCGACATGCCCCAGGCGGGAGCGAAGTCGGTGGTCGTGACGTGGCCGAGCGCATTGGTGTTCCTGGTCTGTGAGATGAGGCCGTTGACCTCCGTGTACGCAGTCTTCGTCTCCGCCAGGCTCGCGTCCTTCTGCGACAGCGGGCGGCCGAAGGCGTCGTAGGTCGTCGTGCCGGTGACCTGGTACGTACCGGTGGTGCCGTTGTGCGAGGTCAGACGCTCGGTCGTCGTCGCGTCGCCCTTGGTCGGTGCCGCTCCGAAGGCCTTGCTGTCGTAGGAGGTGCGCTCGTCGGCGTGAACCTGTGTCTTGCGGTCCGGGGTGACGGAGCACTTCACGCCCACGGCCTCGCTGCGCGAGGGCAGGGTGAGGATGTTGGCGGCCGTGTTGTCGGCGTACCAGGTGCGGGTGCAGGTGTCATCGACCGCCGTGGACACGTCGCCCTGGTCCTCGACCTCCAGTACGCGGCCCGTGCCGTTCTCGGTGTCGTACTTGATCGTGCTCCTGGTCGCGCGCCAGGTTCCGTCGGACAGCAGGCTGTAGCCGCGTTCCGTGTCGGACCGGACGAGCATCGAGTGCGATGTGCCCCAGTCGCGGGTCTGGGTCGCCGTGTAGTGCTTCCACGGCTCGCTGATCACCTTGGAGACGAGCTTCGTCCCGTCGTAGGTGTGTGCCTCCAGTTCGTGACCGGTGAATTCCTCGGCGTCCGTGTACTCGACACCCGTGGAGTCCTTGACCTTCACCGAACGGGTTCCGCCGTCCGGGTCCTTGTCGCCGTCCATGCCCTGCAGATACGTGTAGTCGATCCGCGAGGTCTGGTTGTCGGCGCTGCCGCTGGTGACCTTGACCTTGCTGTAGCCCTGCCAGCCGCCCCACGTGAGGTACTTGTCCTCCGTGATGCCGTCCGGCTTCGCCTTACGCCAGGCCGCGTCGCCCTGGTAGTCGTAGCGGGTGACGAGGCTGTCGCCGCCGCCCGTGCGGTCGGTCTCGACGATCTCGGCGACGACGTACTTGTGGAACCAGTCCGTGATCGGTTCGACGGTGCCGGGCGGGGCCCACTTCACCGGGTAGCAGCGCTTGGTCGACTCGCCGGGCTTGGGCAGGGCGGCCTTGGTGCAGTCGGTGGCCGCGTAGTTGACGTCCAGCTGGGCGCCCGTCTCGCTGAGGACGGCCGCGAGCCGGAAGCGGTGGAAGGGGGCGATGTTGTCGCCGACGGCGTCGACGCGGTTGACGAGCTGTTCGCCGTAGAGTTCGAGCGTCGGCAGCTTCGCCGCCGTGCCGACCCGGCCCTCGTGGTCGATCTTCGACAGCCAGAGGGTCTTGGAGTCGTCACCGTTGTCGGTGAACAGGTGGGTGAAGGTCCACGCGTCCACGTCCTGGTACTCGGTGGCGCTCTTGCGCATCTGGGTGGTGATGCCGGTCAGGCGCTTCGTGGTCCAGAACGTCTGGCCCACGGTGCACTCGGTGGCTGCCTTGCACTCCTGGTCGACGGGGGTGTCCGGCCAGTGCGCGGCGTTCGCCTTGGTCCGCTTGGATTCGGCGCAGTCGAAGTCGGCGGTGGGCAGGCAGCGTTCGGCCACGTCGAACACGACACGGGCGGGTGCCTTGGCCGCGTAGGCCTGGCCGTCGCGCTGGCCGTAGTCGACCCGCTCGAGGTAGCCGCCGCGGTGGTACGCGGTGCCGTTGACGTCCGTCTTGCCGTTGAGGGCGTAGTAGTTCGTCTCGGGAGCGTAGAAGTAGGACATCACGTTGCCGTGGGTGTCCTTGACGTGGTCCAGGCTCCAGCGCCAGGCCTGCTTGCAGTGGGCGCTGGTGAACGTGGCGTTGTAGCAGGGCTCGCCGGAGTCGTCGCCGAAGACGGGCACGGTCCAGGTGGAGTCCGTGGTCTCATTGCCGTCGGTCCAGCCCGGGAGGCGGTTCAGTCCGAACCAGTACTCCGTGCCGTCGGCGGTGGTGACCTTCCAGTGCTCGCCGTCGTTGTCGCCGTTCGTCGCCCCGGTCAGCTTCTCGACCTTGGTGCCGTCGTCGGACGAGAACTTCCAGTCGCCGGTCTCGTCGTCCTTGATGAGTTCGGACGAACTGCCGTTGAGCATGATCGTGGCGTTGTCGAAGGCCCAGCACTGCTCGGCCGACGTGGAGTGCCCGTCGTCGGAGCACGGCTTGTAGCGGCGTTCGATGTACCCGGGGTCGTACGAGAAGCCCTCGCCGACCCAGGAACCCTGGTTGTTGGTCACCGAGGTGCGGCCGTCGGCGGACTGCGAGGAGTAGCCGAGCCCGACACTGGGCGACTGTCCGCCCGGCGTCGGAACGGTACGCAGCGGGTAGCTCCAGCTGAAGCCACCGGACGAGTTGGCGACGCTCCAGCTCGCGGACGGGGCGAGCGCGGTCGCCTTGTAGCTGCCCTGGGCGGAGGACGGGCCCGCGGCGAGGGCGACAAGCGGTGCCGCGCTCGGAGCGGCCTTCGCCGTCACGGCGGAGGCGGGTGCCGCGGTGGCCTGGACGTCGGCCGAGACGGTGCGGTCCTCGGTGTCGTTCACCGTGGTGAGGGGCTTGGCCTGCTCCGGGCAGGCCTTGCTGCCGGGGGCCGCGACGGCCGCGCAGGCGGGGAGCTGGACGAGCTGCAGGCGGGCCCCGTAGTCGCCGCCGTACGCGTCGGCGAACTTCGAGTAGTCCACGGAGAGGCGGACCTTCGCGGCCTTCGCCCCCGCGTCCGTGCGCTCGACGCGCATCAGGGCGCCGGCGCCGATGGCCGCTGCCCGCTTCGCGGGCAGTACGGCGACCTCGACCTCGGCGGGACCGGCGGACGGGACGGACTTCTCGGACGCCTTCGCGCCCTTGGACGTCTTCGTCGTCCTGGGCGTGACCGCGGTGACCGCGACGGGCAGCCCGCCGACGGTCTCCGCTACGGGGGACGTGGCGGCCACGGAGACCTTCGCGCTGCCGCCGGCCGGCCAGACGGCCTTGTCCAGCAGCTTGACGGCGGCCTTCTTAGCCTCGTCCGCCGGACGCTTCTTCGCCTGGGCGTCCTTACCCTCCACGGGATCACCGAAGTCCTGGACACCAGGTCTTCCGCGTCCCTCCTGCCCCGGTGCCGACGGCACGGCCTGGACGGTGCTGCCGGTTAGGGCAAGGGTGATACCCAGGGCGGTCGCCATGAGCAACCGCCCGGGTAGGCGCCGGTTCAACAACCGGCCTCTGAATGCCATCACGTGTCTCCGCACGTTGTGAGGGATGGGACTGAAGCGGGCGGATGTGCCGGTTCCGCTGGGAACCGGCACACCCGCCCGGGGGAGGGATCACATGTTCGGAAGCGGTGTCCCGTTGGCCATCTGCTGGATCGCGGTCCGGTCGGCGGCCCCGCTGTAGACGCGGACCTCGTCGATGGCGCCCGCGAAGTACTCGCTGCCGCCGCCGAGGGCCGAACGGCCCACCTGCAGTGCCCCGGTGGCACCCCAGAGGGTGTCGTCGGTGCCGTGCGCGATGTCGGCGAGCTGGCCGGCCACGTACAGCCGGATCTCGTTGGCGAACGCGTCGTAGACCACGGCGAGGTGCTGACCGGCCATGTCGACGTCCGGGAGCGTCTGGTCGTCGGTGAAGGTCTTCACCGACGCCGTCGCCGAGTCGGACTCGGCGACCGCCAGTTCCCAGGTGGAGGAGGACTCCGCGTCGGCGGCGGGCCGGTAGCGGACCGCGAGCCGGTTGGCTGCCTGGCCGGGCAGCGACAGCACCGTCTGCGGCACGGTCGCGTCCAGCGTGGTGAGCTGCACGCGGGCCGTCGCGGTGAAGCTGGCCGCGCCGGTGACGGGAGCGGTGGCCGTGGACGCGTAGTCCCCGTCACCGTCCAGTACCAGGTGGCCCGCGCCGACCATCGGGTACGGACCCTCGAAGTACGGGTCGTCCGTGGGCGCGTTGTAGATCGAGGCGTTGCCCGCGAGGGTCAGCTTCTGGCCGGTGCCCGTGTCAGCCGAGGCTCCCGCGGCGGCCGAGTCGAGCTGCCAGTAGTTCATGCGGGTCGGCTTGACCGTCATCATCTCCGCCACCTGGGTGGCGGGCAGGACGCGGTCGAAGACGCGTACCTCGGCGAGGTCACCGGAGAAGTTGTCCCGGTAGCCGCTCTTGGCCGTGGTCCGGCCGATCTGGAGGGGCCCGTACGACTTCCACACCGAACGGCGGGAGGCGGTGCCCTTGGAGTCCTTGTTGATGTAGAGGCGCAGTTCGGACTTGGCCGCGTCGTAGACGCCGGTCAGCAGCACCCACTGGTCGGGGACGACGCCGACTCCGGTGGCGACGGCCTTCCACTGGCCGAGGGTGTCGACGTCGGTCACCGGGACGGAGAACGCCCAGGTGCCGGCGACGTGGTCGTAGCCGAGGGTGAATCCGGGTTCGCCGGTGCCGTCCTGGCTGACGACCGCCATGTCACGCGTGGGGGTGCCGTTCGGGCGGACCCAGGCGCTGACGCTGAAGCTCTCGGAGGAGTCCAGCACCGTTTCGTTGACGTCGGCGTACGCGGCGCCGGTGCCGTCGAAGCGGGCGGCCGAGTCGGCCTTGCCGCCGGGTCCCTCCACGCCGAAGGTGACTCCGGTGCCCGTGTTCGCGGAGAACGCCCCTGTCTCGTCGTGGGCCTCGGTGCTCGACGGTTCGTCGGCGAGGTTCCACTGGCCGGCGACCGGGGTGCCCTCGGTCACGAGGAACTCGTAGTGCGCCTTGGTGCTCGGGTTCTCGGCCTTGTCGACGGCGATGACGTCGACCCAGTGGCGTCCGGAGCGGGTGGGCATCCAGCTGACGGTGGCGGATCCGCCAGGGGTGGCGGCGTCGACCGTGGTGGCCGGGGTGGCGGTCCCGTCGAACGCGTACCGGTACTTCACGACGTCGGTGTCGGGCACCGAGTCGTTCGGGTTCGGGGCGAAGGTGAAGGAACCGTAGGTGCCGACGCCGTCGTGGTACACGGTGTCGGAGGGGTACTGCTTGGACAGTACGTTCGGCTTGCCCGGCAGCGTCTTGTCGTACATGAACTCGCAGTGCACGGTGTCCCCGTCGTAGCTCCAGGGGCCGTATCCGTCACCGTCGTAGGCGCGTGCGCTCCAGTAGATGACGGTGTTCTGCGGGATGGACGACTTCACCGTGTGGGTGAACTTGGTGCCGGACGTGGGCGCCAGCCAGGACGGGGTGAGGTAGGAGTAGGTCTTGGCCTCCTTGGTGACCGGGTCCGTCCAGTCCACCTTGAATTCGACCTTGACCTTGTCGGTCAGGCCGTTGCCGTGGTCGGGGTCGCTCGCCACGGCCTGAAGCTGCGGCGGCACCTCGGAGAAGGGACGGCCGGCGCCGCTGGTGCAGATGCCGCCCGGGTTCTGCGAGAGCGTCGTGATCTTCCGCGGCAGGTTGTTGTAGCTGATGGACAGGTAGGCGTTGCCGCAGACCCGCTTCCACTCCGGCAGGCGGGTCTCGTCGGCGGCCCGCAGGCCCAGCGTCATGGACGACCAGCCCTCGGCTGCCGCGGTCTTGACCTCGGTGGTCAGCTCTCCGGTCGCGCCCGACTCGAAGTGCAGGTTGGCCTGGCTGGAACAGCTCGTGGGCGAGATCGCCTTGTCGACGGTGCCGATGTGATCGGTCCAGTCGTCCGAGGTGTTGGACCAGCTGGAGGAGGAGGTGATGCTGTAGTTCTTGCCGCCGATGCGGTAGAGCCGGATCGGCTCGGCGGTCGGCGAGGCGCTGTAGATGTGCTCGACGCGCGCGGAGAACGTCGCACCGAGGATCTGCTTGCCCTTGTAGAACGACATGGGCATCGTGAACAGCGTCCGGCGCACTCCCACGCCGTTGCAGGAGACCGGGCTGTAGTCGGTGGGGCACTTGCCCACGCCGGCACTGCCGGAGTACTTCCAGTCCTGCTCGCTCGGCATGCCGGACATCACGCCGGTCCACGCGGTGCGCGAGGTGGTGCGCTGGATCGGGTCGATGACGACGGGGAAGACCGTGTCGTCGCCCCGGAGCAGCTTCTGGTCGGGGACGAGGGACAGCTTGCCCCTGCCCACCTCGATGGCCAGCGGTGAGGTCCGGCCGCCGCCGCCGGGGCCTGTCAGGGCGGCCTTCGGCGCGACGGCCGGGGTGGGTGCGGCGTCGGCGGTCGCGGCGGCGAGCGCCTTCGACACGGCCTTGGGGCCCTGGGCCTTGGCCGCGGCTTCCCTGACCGCGGCCGAGTCCCACATCACGGGCTTGCCGGCCTCGAAGACGGTTCCGCCGACGGCGGCGTCCTCGGCCTTGATGGCGCCGGAGGCGTCCTCCGCGACCTTGAGTCCGTCGGTCGTGAGACCCAGGTCGAGCCGGGCCAGTCGCGGATCGGCCGCGGCCTCGGGGGTCTTGACGACCAGGAGGTGGCCGAAGCCGTCCGCCTCGGCGCGCACGGTGAGGTCGACGCCGGGCAGTGCGTCCTTGTACGTGGCCGTGTCGCCGTCGAGCGAGGGGGCGGGCAGCTTCCCGTACGGCCAGGTGAGGGCCATCTCACGGCCCGCCTGGTTCATCGTGACGAACGGCTCGCCTGCGGTGCCGTCCGAGAGGGACAGCGCCACCGCTGCGGCCTTCGGCGAGACCGAGCCGTCGGCGTGCCGTACGAGGGTCCGGTCGATGTCGACCCACGTACCTTCCTGGAAGGTACGCACGGGGTCGGTGTACTCGCGGGCCGTGAACGTGCCGTTCGGTTCGGCGTAGATCTCCCGGCGCGAGGTGCGCATGCCGAGGATCTCGACCTTCTGGCCGCTCTTCCTGGCGACGGTCAGTGCCTCGGCCTCGGTCTGTACCGGCTTGCCCGCTGCGGCGATCGACGGCTCGGGGGCCTCGTCGGGAGCGGGGCCCTCCGACTGGGCGCTGAGGATCCCGGTCATCACGGCGCCCGCCACCACTGCGGCGAGCGCGCCACGCAGCACCGGGCCGCGTCGTATGCGTCTGGACATGCGTCTGTTCTCCAGGTCGTTCATCAACGGGTCACGGCTCCGAACGCGACATCACCTGTGGGGATGCCGTCCCAACCGGGCTTGAAGGTGCGGGTGGGCGTGCCGCCGGACGCCACGTTCCAGCTGAAGGAGTGGACGGCGTGTTCCGCGGCGGGCCCGTAGGGCATGCCCACGTACAGGGCGGACGGGTTGGCGCCCAGGCTCATTCCGGCGAGCTGGCGGGGTGCGGGTTCTCCGGGGATGCCCCAGCCCGGGTCGATCCAGGCGTCGGAGGCGCCGGCCGCGCCGACGAGCGGGAAGATCTGCACTCCGCCCTTCTCCATGTGTTCCTCGGAGGACTCCTCGCCCGGCACGCCGACCGCGAGCCGGACGGTGGTGGCCGAAGCGGTGCTGTTGGGGGCGGTGTTGACTGCGGCGAGCCCCTGTCCGAAGAAGTCCCCGGCCTCGGTCTCCTCCTCCGCGTCCGCCGCGTTCTGGTCGAGCCAGTGGATCTGTGTGAAGGTCCCGGTGGCCGTGATGCGGAAGACCTGGACGGCTCCCGCGTCGACGGTCGTGGCCAGGTCCTCGCCCGGGACGCCGACGGCGAGCAGTGACTCGGTCGTCGAGGTGGCACCCGAGGGCCGGTACGGGACCATGGCGAGCGCCGTGCCGAAGCCGTCACCGGGCTCCTCGGCGCCCTGGATGCCGTCGATGTCCTGGGACAGGCCGACCAGCGGTTCGGGAAGACCGGACACGAGGGTGTGGCTGAAGACGGCGAGTCCGCCTGCGAACGGTACGGTGCCTATCGCCTCGCCCGGGCCGCCCACGGCGAAGTGGGTCGGGGTGGCCGCGAACGAGGAGCCGAACCGGTCGTCCATCTCCATCGTCCCCGGGACCGGCCCGGCGGTGGTCGTGTCCTGGTTGATACCGACGACGGTCGCCGCGTCGGCGGAGACGTAGAAGAAGCAGCCGGCGTCCTCGACCGTCCCCAGCGCTTCGCCGGGCGCGCCGATCAGCAGGTACGACGTTCCCGCGGCGGTCTTTCCACCGGTCAGGGCGTAGCCGACCCAGTCACCCGTCTCCCTGCCTCCGCCGAGCGACGAGGTCGCGCCCTGCGCGTGCTCCTTGACGGCTTTTCCGCCGGCCAGTCCGGCCGCCGAACCGTAGACGATCTGGACCAGACCCGCGTCGCGGACCGTGACGTCGTCCGCGGCGAGGTCCTCGTACGGGATGCCGACGGCGATGTCGCTGCAGCCGTCGGCGTCCGCGTCGTAGACGGCGAAGGAGAAGCCGAACCGGTCGTCGGGCTCGGCGCCCCCCGGAACGTTCGCGGTCTCCTGGGACAGCTGCATGCTGCCCTTGTCGTCGCCGTAGACGATGTGGATCAGGCCGGCGCCCGGGACGTTGTCGACGGTCCCTTCGGGGTCGGCGATCACGGTGTCCCTGACGCCGTCCCCGTTGAAGTCGGAGTCCACGCCCGAGCATCCGGCGGCCAGGGCGGTGGCGGGTGCGGTGAAGGGCGCCCCCGGCCCGAACCCCAGGGCGAATGCGGTCAGGACGACCGCACTTACGGCGAGCGCTGTTCTTCCTCTGGCCGTGCGCCGTGGCGGGCTCATCGGACTGGTCACGGACATGGTTCCTCCCCTGATGGCTCCGGCAGGTGGGCCGGAGGTCCCCGAAACGGCTTCGGGCGTGCTGGTGGCGTTCGTCCCGTGACGGCGTCGGCCCGCGCCCATGGGTGTGGGGGGCACGGCGGGCGTGGTGGGCGTGGACGGCGTGAGAGTGCACGCGCCGGTAAACGGGCACGGGTTCGCGGGTCGTGAACGGGTACGCGGGCGTGTGCGGTCGTGAACGGGTGCTCGGCCATGAGCGGATGCGCGGTCGTGTGCCGTCGCGAACGGAGTCGTCGCCGCGTCGCCCGTCCGGCATACGGGACTCCGCGTACGGCATACGGGATTTCGCGTACGGCATACGGGATCGCCGCCGCGTCGGGCGCCCGGCGTGTCTGCCGTGCGCCCGTCCCGCCCAGGTCAGCTCAGACGCGCACCGAAGGCGACGCCCTCGGCCGGGATTCCGCCTTCGCCGGGGCGCCAGCTCTGCGTGGGCGCGCCGCCGTTCGGGGTGTTCCAGGGGAAGGCGTGGACGGCCCTGTTCTCGGCGGGACCGTAGGGGACGCCGACGTAGAGCGACGTCGGGCTCGCACCGAGGCCCATGCCCGAGAGCATGCGGGGTGCGCGGACGCCGGGAATGCCGTCGCCGGGTGAGATCCAGCTGTCACCGGCGCCCGGGTCGCCGAGCAGCGGGAGGATGTGGACGCCGCCCTCTTCCGGGTACTCCTCGGTCGACTCCTCGCCGGGCGCTGCCACGGCCAGGCGCATCGTCGCCGCGGTGCCCGTGGTGGTCGGGGAGGTGTTGGCCGCGGCGAGGCGCTGTCCGAAGAAGTCGCCGGACTCGGCCGAGCCCTCGACCTCGGGCTGGTTCCGGTCGATCCACTTCAGGTGCTGGAGGGTTCCGTCCGCCTCGATGTGGTAGGTGTGGACGGCTCCCGCGTCTACCGTGCCTGCCAGGTCCTCACCGGGGACGCCGACCGCGAGGAGCGAGTCGTTGTTCGCCGTGGCCCCGGCGGGACGGTAAGGGGCCATCGCCAGCGACAGGCCGTACTGGTCTCCGGCCTGCGCGGTGGTGTCTCCGCTGCCGCTGCGGCCCTGGCCCATGCCGAAGAGCGGGGCCGGGATTCCGTCCACGTTGATCGAGGGCCGGAAGGCGATGACCGCCCCGGCGAACTCGACGTTCCGGGACGTCGTGGCTATGGACTCGCCCGGGGCGCCGACGACGAAGTGACGGTCCGTCGCGGCGATCGTCGCGCCGAAGCGGTCGTTGGGCTCGGGGTCCTCCCAGACGCCCGCCGAGTCCTGCGCGACGTGGGCGACGTCGTACCCGGTGCCGTAGACGTGGTGGAACATCCCCATGTCCTTGCCCTCGGCGCCGTCCTCACCGGGCACGCCGATCACGAGGAAGGGGATGCCGCTGGCCGAGGTGCCCGCGGCGACGGCGTATCCGACCCAGTCCTCCGGCTCGTAGCCACCGCCCAGTTTGCCGTCGGCACCCTGCCGGAAACCGATCGTGCCGAGCCCTCCGGATGCGATGCCCGTGGGCGAGCCGTAGATGAGGTGGACGAGCCCCGCGTCCTTGACCGGCCCCTCCGCCACGTTGATGTCCTCGAACGGGATGCCCACGGCGATGTCGCTGCAGCCGTCGAGGTTGGCGTCGTAGACGGCGTACGAGAAGCCGAAACGGTCGTCCGTCTCGGCGCCGTCAGAGACGTTCGGAGAGTCCTGCGACAGCAGGAACGTTCCCGCTCCGCCTCCGTAGATGATGTGGATCTGTCCGGCGCGTTCCTTGCCTGAGACCGTGGCCTCGGGGTCGGCGATGACCGTGTCGCGGATCCCGTCACCGTTGAAGTCGTGCTGCGCTCCGGCGCAGCCCGCGGCGGCGACCGCCTGCGGAACCGGTAACGCTCCTGGTCCGAGCAGCGTGAACGCCGCCACCATTGTCATCCCGGCCACGGCCCGGCCGCTCCGTCTGCCTGCACGCACCATCGATCCAGCCCCCCACCCCTGCGGCACGACGCCCTTCGAGCGCACGTCACCTTGCTGTCGCCCCTCCCTGATCGGCTGTACCGCACGGCACGGCGAAGTTCCCCACTTCGCCGCCCCCGGTCCTGGACCGGTGGTGCGCTTCGCATGATCAACAGAGGCGGGACGGGACTCTGCCACGTGTCATCAGGGCCGCGCAAGAACACATGTCCGACATCAACTCATCGGTGACCATCATGACTTGGTCACATCACATTCACAGTAGGGTCATGGATTGGCCACTATGAGTTGTCATCGCCCGGACCCGCACAACACGGTGCGGCCACACCCACTCCGGGGCATGGCCGCACACATCGGACGGACTGTCGGAACCTTCGGTACTACGCCTTACGGAGCCTGCCGATGATGCCGTCGAGGTCCCTGATGAAGAGGTCGGGGCGGACGAAATGTCCGCCGGGCACCTCGTGCCACTCGTGCGGGATGCCGGCCCCGCCGAGCCGCGACCGGAACTCCCGCTGCCCGTCCAGCACCGCTGTCTCGTTGACCGTGTCGAACCAGTTGATCGGGTCGGGACTGGTGCCGGCGACGAGGAAGACCCGCTTGTTCCGGTAACTCTCGACGCGCTGTACGGGGTTGTCGGCGCTGACCCTGGCCTCGTTCCACAGCGGCGCACCGTAGACCGTGCCGCCTCCCAGCTCCGCGGCCGCGGAGGAGACGTTGGCCCAGTGGGTGACCAGGCCGGCGTCACGGCGCAGGCTGGCCGGGCCGGAGTGGGCGCTGACCGAGGCGAAGTGGCCGTAGTACTTGGCCGCGTACTTCAGCGCGCCGAAGCCGCCCATCGAGAATCCGGAGACGGCGCGGCCGTCGTACTCGGCGTACGTACGGAAGTTGGCGTCGATCCACGGGAGCAGCTGGGCGATGTGGAAGGTCTCCCAGTTCCGGGGGCCGGTGTTGGAGCTGACCGGGTTGGAGTACCAGCCCGCTCTGCCGCCGTCCGGCATCACGACGATGACGGGCTTTCCGGCGGTCCAGGCCCGGATGCCCATACGGTCGAAGTCGATGAAGTCGCCGCCGCCGCCGTGGAACAGGTAGAGGACGGGGTAGCGGCGTCCGCTGGTGTGGTAGCCGTCGGGCAGCAGGACGTTGACGGCCGGGTCCCAGCCGATCGCGTCGGTGGCGAATCGGTAGTACCACATGCGGGGATCACGCTCGTCGTGGTTCACGATGTGCAGCCCGAAGCCGTCGCCGGCGGTGACGGCCGCTCCTGCGGCCGAGGCCGACGCCAGGACGCCTCCTGCGCCGAGGGCCGTCGCGGCGGAGATGCCGCCGAGGGCCTTCATGACGTTCCTGCGGGTGGGACGGTGCGTGCTCAACATGACCTCCTGATGGGGACGGGACGTGTACGTGACGGCGGGGCGCCGGGCCCGGTCAGGCCGAATACCCCTTCGGCGGGATCAGGGTGGCGAGCTGGTCGAAGGAGATCCAGTAGATCTGGCTGCCGCTGAAGGAGGCGGGGTCGGCGATGAGTACGGTGCGGTCCACCTCGTCGTAGCCGAAGACCGTGAAGTAGTGGTAGATCGTCTGGTCCGACGGGTAGCCGGGGGGCTGGTTGCCCGGCGGGGCGACGATGTTGGCCACCAGTGGGTAGTTGCGGTCGATGTCGAACACGATGTCGTTCCACAGCAGGTCGCGCTGGCCCTGGGTGGGCGGGTCGTTCGGCATCTCCTTGGTCTCGTACCAGCCCCCGCCGAGGTTCGAGTTGAGTACGCGGGTGACCTGGCCGATGTGGTCGGTGCCCGCTTCGGTGGTGCCGAGCTGCCAGGCCAGATCGCCCTGGCTGGGCGGGGCCATGCGGGCGGAGAGCGCGATGCGGGCGGCTGCCGGGCCGCACCAGTAGCCGGTCTCCTGGATCTGGTAGTCGATCTGCAGCCAGTGCGCGCTCCGGGTCCGCCCGGCGTCGACCTTCAGCCGGGTTCCCGGCTGGTTGCGCCCGCTGACGACGGCAGTCCCGGCCTCCGATCCGTGGGCGAGCACGGACACGGACGGTATCGGCGGAGCGGGCGACGCCAGGGCCGAGCCGGGCTGGAGCAGGGCTCCGACGGCGGCGACGACGACGGCCGCGGGCACAAGTCTCTTACGCATGAAGGCTCCTCGGGGGGTGGGGGGGGGTGGCCTTGCGGGAGGAAACGGCTTCAGGGAGGCGTCCAGCCGTGTGGGACGGCGGGGACCCAGCTTGGTTTCTGTCCCACGGCGGGCGCAAGGGACGAAAGTTCAGGCTTACCTCCGCGGTCGCACGCGGCGAACTGCCCAGGTGGGGGCGGCCGTACGAGCGCTGCCGCCAGGCCGTGGGCGGCTGTGTCCTGAGGCCCCGAGGCCCTGCGGTACTGCGGTCCCGAGGCCCTGCGGTCTCCTGCGGTCTCCTGCGGTGTCAGACCTGGTACGGGTAGAGGGCGACACGGTCCGTCCGGATCCTGATCTCCACCCAGCTGCCGTCGACGCCGTCCGGAATCGGTGACGCGACATCGAGCAGGATGTTCGAACTGTCCATCCGGAGGCAGGCACCGGCCTCGTCGAGACGGAGCTGCCCGCGCATGACCACCCGGTTCCCTTCCTGGCCGAGTCCGGACCCGGCCGACGCGGCCGGCCGGGTGTTCAGCCCCCAGACGATGCCGTCGTCAACGGTCCATTCGACCAGGTGCGTGCCGTGCGCCTCCTGTGGATCACCGCACCAGAGCACCACAGCGGCTCCGATCGCCGTGTGGACCCGGACCGTCATCGGGCTCCGGGGACTCTGCGGTGCCTTCTCCGTACGGACCAGCATGGCTCCATCGTCCACGACCGCATCCGCATCACCTCGGGCGGCGCGGGATCGGCGCAACGGATCCCGTCCGTTCATTGATCGCTATGCCGCCTGCGCGGGCGCCACGATCCCGCTACCGCAAACCGGTTCGGTCCTCCGTGGCCAGCAGGGCCCGCCCTTCCGCTGTCGCGACGTGGAAGGACCGCCCGGACTTCCGGACCGTGGTGACCAGCCCCGCCGCGCGCAGGACGTTCACGTGCTGGCTGACCGCCGGGTGGGTCACGTCCAGGCGGCGGGCGGCCTCGACGGTGGAGCAGCCCGTTCGGGTCGCCCGCAGGATGCCCGCGCGCGTGTGCCCGAGCAGCGGGCCCAGGGGGCCGGATTCCTCCGGACGCGTACGGCGGACGGGTTCCGCCCAGTCGGAGGAGTGATGGATCGGGTAGACCAGGACCGGCGGCAGTTCACCGTCCGCCAGCGTGGTCGGCGTGGGCCAGCAGAAGAAGGACGGCTGCAGCACGATCCCCCGTCCACGCAGGTGAAGTTGCTGGTCGACGGGGTACGCGACCTCCAGTACGGGTGGCCGCCAGCGGATCTGCGGTCCGAGACCGGTCAGCAGCCCCTCCGTACCTCCGTCGAGGAGACTGCGCAGCCGGACGGCGCGGTCGGCGTCGACGTGGGCGTGGATGCGCTGCCAGTACGGGGCGAGCGCTTCCGTCTGGTAGGTGTGGACGGCATCTCCCAGCCGGCGCAGGGCATCCGGGTCTCCGCCCGCCAACGAGCTTACCCAGCCGGGTGGTTGCGGCGAGGACGCCAGGTGTGCCAGGTCCGTCCGCAGCCGGGGGCCCGGGGTGCGCAGCAGGGTGTCGACAGCCGCCTGGAGCGTGGTGCGGTCCCCGGAGGTGGGGGTGAGGAAGTCCGGTGAGTACCCGCGGGGTGGTAACAGGCAGGACAGCAGGCGGCGGCTGTCCGAGAGCCGCGGGCGCACCCGGTGCCGCCAGGCGCCGAACGCCCTTTCGCCGTCCCGGCGTTGCAGGGTCTGCACACTGTTGCTGATCTCCCAGAGGAAGTCCGGCCCGGGGGCCACCCGAACCCTCGCCAGGTCCTCCGGTGTGAAGTGCACCCGTAGCATGTTCGCTCCGTCGAGATGAAGGTGTGTGCCGACGCCGGGGCCGGGGACGTCCGCCGGGAGCGCGGAGGGTCACCCCGGGGCTGCTCCGCCACAACGCCGACCCGTTCCGGGTCCCGCTCCGTGGAGCGTATCCGCGAGTGGCGCGCAGGTCACGGCATGTCCCGAACAGGACTTCATGAACTCTCAGAACGCTCCGGTCATACCCCGTCCGGCGGGCCGCACTCGGGACCCGCGAGGGGCCGAGCGGGAGGGTACCGAGCGGGAACATGCGGAGCCGGAGCGTACCGAGCCGGAGCATGCGGCGACCGGCATTGTCAGTCCGGGCCGGTACGCTGCCTGATTCCCGACCGATACACGAGGCTCTGGTGCTGGACGCTCCCACCGAGCGGTTCGTCGCGGCCGTCGGGAAACTGCCGCCCGACGTACTCGCCGAGGTGTTCGAACACTCTCTGCTGCTGTACCCGGGCGGCGGCCGGGAGGCGGCCCTCGCGCTCAAGCTCTCCGCATCGGAGTTCTCCGAGCTCAACCGCGCGGTCGCCTCGGCGTTGCTTCCGCGAGCGGGTGCGCTCGATGCCTTCCGTGAGGGCCTGCACTCCGACGCCAAGGCCGCGTGCAACATCGCGGCGAGGGCCGTCCGTACCCGCGCGACGCTCGCGGAGGAGCACTACCGCGTGCTGACCGCACCGTTCACGGCCGCCGGTGACCCCGCCCCGGCCCACCCGGTGACCCCGACGTCCTGACCACCGTTCGGAACGGATGGGCCGGCCCCGGCCCCACCAGGCCGGGCGGACGGGCGCCCCGAGGTCGCCGCCCGCCGAGTGGGCTCCGCCATGCCTACCGCGGCGTCAGTGCGCCGGAGTGCGAGCGGCGGTCCTGGTGCGGAGGATCCCTCTCATGGAGTCCTCGCGCCATCGCCGGAGGAGTTCGTGGAAGGCGAACGCGCCGTGGGGGTAGGCGATGGGGCCGTTCGGCCGGCCTCGCCCCTCCCGGTTGTAGTAGCCGGGGGTGCACTCGGCGTGGAACCACTCGTGGTCCGGCGCGCCATCGGCCAGGACGGCGATCCAGGCGTCCTCTGCCTCGCGGGACGGTTCGACGAGTGCGTCCTCGGCCTCGGCGGCTGCCACGAGGGCCGCACCGTGGACCGCCTGCTCGTCCAGGATGTGCGTGTAGTTGACACTGCTGGCGTTCTGCAGCGATCCCATCTGGATGAGGTTCGGGAAGCCGTTGCAGGTGAAGCCGTGCAGGGAGCGCGGTCCCCGCTGCGCCCACGCGTGCAGCAGTTGGGTGCCGGCCCGGCCGTGGACGGGGAGCTTGCCGGAGAGGACGCCGGAGGTCCCGACGGAGAATCCCGTGGCGAAGATCAGACAGTCGAGTTCGTAGGTGGTGTCGCCGACCACGACCCCGCGTTCGGTGATGCGCTCGATGCCGTGGGTGTCCGCGGTGTCGACCAGGGTGACGTTGGCGCGGTTGAACGCCGGGTAGTACTTGTCGGAGAAGGTGGGGCGCTTGCAGGCGTACCTGTACCAGGGTTTGAGCTGTTCCGCCGTGGCTTCGTCGGTGACGGTCCGCTCGATCCGGGCGCGGAGCTCGTTCATCTTGGCGGCGTCGGCGGCCTCGTAGGCCACCTCGAAGGCCTCCCGGTCGCCCTGCCTGCGGAAGCTCGGCAGGAGCTTCTCCAGGAGGCCCGCCGACATGGTCCAGCGGTCCGCCACGAGGTCCTGCTCGACCGTCTCGCCGGAGACGATGCGGAGGTAGTTCTCCCGCCGCTCGCGTGCCCAGCCGTCGCGGTCCGCACCGACGTCCCCGGCGGTGGTACGGCGGTTGGCGCGCACGTCCACGGTCGAGGGGGTCCGCTGGAACACGTAGACGTGTCCGGCGTCCTCGGCCAGCATCGGGATGGCCTGGATGCCGGTGGCTCCGGTGCCGACAATGCCCACCCGCTTCCGCGAGAGGCCGGTCATACCGCCGTCCGGCGTGCCGCCGGTGTAGGCGTAGTCCCATCGCGACGTGTGGAAGGTGTGGCCCGTGAAGTCCTCGACGCCGGGTATCCCGGGGAGTTTCGGCTCGGACAGGGTACCGGTGGCGGTGACGACGTACGTGGCCCGGAACGCGTCGCCGCGGTCGGTGGCCACGATCCACGTCTCGGACTCGTCGTCCCAGGTCAACGACGTGACGGCGGTGGAGAACAGGGCGTCCGAGTAGAGGTCGAACTTCCGCGCGATCCGCATCGCGTGACGCCGGATCTCCTCGCCGGGTGCGTACTTCCACTCCGGCACGTATCCGGTCTCGTCGAGCATCGGCAGGTACACGTGGGACTCGATGTCGCAGTGGATGCCGGGGTACCGGTTCCAGTACCAGGTGCCCCCGAAGTCGCCACCCTTCTCGACCGTCCGGACGCGCCGCACGCCCTGCTGCCGCATCCGCGCCCCGGCGAGGATGCCGCCGAATCCGCCACCGATCACGGCGACGTCGACGGTGTCGTGCAGCGGATCACGCGCAGTCGGCTCCCCCGCGTACGGATCGGCGGCGTAGTAGCCGAACTCCGCTTCGGTGTCGCGGTACTGGCTCGCACCGTCGGGCCGTACGCGCCTCTCTCGTTCGAGGCGGTAGCGCTGCCTCAGTGCGGTGAGCTCGCCGGGGGCCGGCGCCTGCGGGGTGGTCATGTGGGGGGACCTCGATCCTGCCTGTCCAGCCGCCCCGGACTGAGCGGCCGTCCGTTACGGTAGCAACTACCGGACAGCACTGTCCGGTTGAGGCGTGGTGGTACCGCGAGTTTCGGCCACAGCACGTCCGTCCGCGTCCGCCGGCGAACGCCGTCCCCCCACCACTCCTGACCAACGACGACCCAACGACATCCGCGCAGACGGACATGGAGAGTGTTCCCCCATGCGACGACGACTCCCGATCCGAACCACTGCCGTGCTCACCGCGATCGGCACGCTGACCCTCACCGGATGCGGTACGGAAACGGGCGCCCCCCGCGACCGGACGGCCTCCACCGGCGACGTCGGGACCATCCGCCCGCACAAGGTCATGCAGCTGACGCAGGTGCACACGGAGACCGGAATGACCCTGCTGGAGGGCCCGGCCTTCGGCGAGGACGGCGCCCTGTACGTCGTCGACGTCACCGCACCGCCGGGAAAGCCCAAGGTGATGCGCGTCGACGTCGGGAAGAGGACCTCGCGCCCGGTCCACACCGACAGCCGGGGCGCGTACACCTCGGCGCAGTTCAGCCCCTACGACGGCCGGCTCTACCTGACCGACTACGCCCACGGCGAGGTCGTGAGCCTGGCCCCGGACGGCGGCGATCCGCGGACCTTCTTCTCCGGCAAGGTCGACGGAGCGGCGATGAATCCCGACGACATCGCCTTCGACCAGGCCGGCAACCTGTACATCAGCGACTCACGCGGGCTGTCCGAGGGCGCGGCGCACGGGCGGGTGGTACGCATCGACCGCGACGGCCGGAAGGCCACGGTCCTGGCCGGGGACCTGGCCGCCACGAACGGGATCTCGTTCGACGCGGACTACCGCGGGCTGTGGTTCAGCGAGCTCACGGAGAACCGGATCTCCTACCTCCGCCTCGACGCCGAGGGAGGGGTGACTTCCCGCCACACCGCGATCCGCGTCGACGGCGGGATCGCCCAGACCGACTCGATCGCCGTGGACGCGGACGGCAACCTCTACCAGGCACTGCACGGCCGGGCCGCGATGGTCGTGTACGACAAGCACGGTGAACGCCTGGCGACGGTGGAGGTACCCGCCCACGTCCAGGGGCTCGAATCGGCCACGAACGTGGCAATCACGCCCGGCAGGACGAAGGCGTACATGACCGTCAGCGGGCCCGCCGGAGGCTACCTGTACACCTTCGACGCGCTGGCGGAAGGCATCCGGCAGTCCAACGGCGGCTGACACGGGGGCGCACCCACCTGCCGGATGACCCCGGCGGCCCGTACTCACCTCGTCGAGGGCAGGCACCGGTCCTCACCCGCCGTCGGAGGACCGCACCGGTACTCACGCGTCGCACCCCCGCACAGGTCCGTAACCACCCGCCGAAGGACCGCACCGGCCCACACTCAGCCTCACCGGCCTGCATTCACCCGTCACGAGCCCGGTACCGGTCCGTGTCTCACCCGTCGAAGGGGCGCACCGGTCCCACCGCGACGCCGAGCAGCCGCCAGGCGGCCAGCGCCCGGCGTTCCCGCTCGTCACGGGTGGGGCCGGTGACGGCGCCGGAGACCATGGCGACCGCGAGCATCAGGTCGTCCGCCGCGGCCAGCCGATGGCCGTCCGGCAGCCGTCCCCGCAGGCCTCGTTCGACCCGCCCGGACAGGGCCAGGGCGTACGCGCCGATGTCGGAGCGGCCGCCCGCCCTGTCGGCGTGCAGGAGCCCGATGAAGGCCGCGGACTCCGTGAGGTGCCAGGTCATCACGCCGAGAACACCGGCGAACGTCGTGTCCTCGGCCGCTGCCGCCTGCTCGACCTGCCGTACGTTCTCCTCCAGGACCGCGGTCGCCACCGCGACCCGGTCGGGGAAGTGCCGGTACAGAACCCCCTGCCCGACCCCGGCCCGACGCGCGATCGCGGAGAGCGGCGCGTCCAGGCCGTCCGTCGCGTAGATCTCCCGCGCGGCGCTGACCAGAGCCGCCCGATTACGTGCGGCAGCCTTCGGCCCGTCGTTCGCGGGCCGCCGCTCGTCCGGCAGGGAGTGCTGCTTCACCCCGGCAGCGTACCGGCCGGATCGGGTCCGCTCACGCCGAGGCGGGGGCGGACCCGGCGGCTTCGCGGTCGCGGTGTGCCGCAGCCCGTCCCACCCCCGCGCGGGAGGGTTTCAGCTGCCGCGCCGGGCGGTCCGGCGCAACTGGGCACGGTGGGTGAGCACGTCGAGGACGCGTTGCCATGCCGGTGACACCTCGGAGATGTTGGAGATCACCAGCTTCTGGTACTTCGGCGGGCTGCCGTCCCGTTCGTACGCGATCTCCCAGGCGTCCAGTTCGTCGATGAGCCGGTCCAGGCGTGGATCCTGCGGATCCCAGTCGACGGACCGGTCACAGGCGAGGATCAGACGCGTCGTCTCCGGGTCGTCGAGGGCGGCGTTCTTGTCCCGGATCCGCTGTGCCACGGCACCCGGTTCGAGCGCCCGCATCAGGATCCATGAGTCCCGCTCGAGTCGCACCCTCCGTTCGCTGATGCCGAGACCGCGCATCCGGTCCAGGATCGCGACCACACCCAGGGGCAGGACCAGCCTTTCGCCGCCCGTCAGTTCGGCGATCCGGCGGCGGTAGTCGCTCAACTGGTCGATCTTGCGCCGGAGTTCGGCGTCGATGTCGGTGACGGCCGAGGCGAACTCGGCGGGCTGTGCATGCAGCAGCGCGTCGATACGGGCCAGCGGGACACCCGCGTCGGCAAGCGTCCTGATCCGGATGAGGTCCACCGCCGCCTGCGCGCTGTAGCGGCGGTAGCCGGACGCGTCACGCTCGGGCTCGGGCAGCAGGCCGACGTGGTGGTAGTGGCGAACGGTGCGCACGGTCACGTCGGCGGTCGCCGCGAGTTGACTGATCGTGAGCACCGTCCCCCTCGGCTCCTCGTACATCGTGAACGGCCGATCCTAGGAGATCCTGGGGCGAGCGGCCCGGTCGACCACGTCGCGGACCGCTCGGACCACCGCATCGGGGCGGTCGAAGCAGAGCCTGTGGTGGAGGGTGTCGGTGAGGACGCGTTGCTCCCCGTACGAGACCGAGCCGGCCACCGCCGCGTCCATCCTCCTCCTGCCGTCACGCATCTCCCGCAACGTCCGCTCCGGCGTCCGCGCCTGCTGGGCGGAGTCGGTGCCGAGCACGGTGAGAGCGACCACCGGAACATCGGGAAGGTCCGGTCCGTCGCGCAGCTCGGCGGCGAGGGCGGCGAGCATGCCACGCTCGGCGATTCCGAAGTGGATCCACGCGTCGCTCTCATGGGCGTCGATCAGCGGTTTCCGCACGGACTCCGGATAGTGCGCGAGCAGTTCGTCGCGCATCGCGCGCAGGGCCGGGCGCCGCCGTTTCAGCTGTTCCGGGCCGGGGGCAGTCCTCTCGGTCACGGCCAGACCCGCCTCGGGAGGCATGAAGTCGTCCCAGTCGCGGTGGAGGGCGTCCAGCCAGACCAGTCCGGCCACGTCCTGCGGGTACAGCTGCGCGAACCGGTGCGCGTAGAGGCCGCCGAGGGAGTGCGGCGCGAGTACGTACGGGCCGTCGATGTCCTGGGCGCGCAGCAGCCCGCGCAGTTCCGTGGCGACCGCCGTGGCGGTACGCGGCAGTGGGAGGGGGTCGCTGTATCCCGTGCCGCCGCGGTCGTACACCACGACGGTGGTGAACTGCGAAACCCCTTGCTGGACACCGAAGTAGTCCAGGCCGACCGCGCCGGCACCCGACAGGAACACGACTGCGGGTCCGCCGCTGCCCGACCGGTGCGTGAAGACACGGCGGCCGTCGATCTCCTGGAACCCTCCGACCGGTGGAGCGGGTCGGGCCGGGGAAGTGATGTCGTCCGTCATGCGACAAGCCTCCAACCCTGACGCAGGGTCAAGGTCAACCCCATCCCGACCGCCGCCGCGACTCGGTGCTGCGGGCGACCCGACGCACCGGCTCGGTGCTGCGGGCGACCCGAGTCAATGCAGGCCGGCCGGCGTCCTGCCCGCCGGGGTCGTCCGCCCGCCTCCCCCGGTCTACGGGATGGCGTCGATCCCGGCGCGCAGGAAGGCCATGGCCGTGTCGATGTCTTCCTCACGCATGCCGTGGCAGACCTCGCTGACGACGGCCGCCGCCGCGACCGCCACCATGCGGGGGACGAATCCGTCCGGGGCCTCTCCCCGCTCCTCCGCGAGGATACGGGCGCCCTCCTGGATGGCCTCCGCGAGAGAGGCACTGGTGACTGCCCTGATCTGCGGGTTGAGGTCCAGCATCCGGTCGTAGAGGGCGTCCACGTCGCTGCGCTCGGCCACCTTGTCCCGCAGCCAGTGCTGCAGCGCGTCCAGGGTCGTCTGCCCCTGCGGCCTGTCGCGCAGCACCTCCCCCAGCCCGTTCGCGAACTCGTCGAAGCGGGACGTCGCCAGCTCCAGCTTCGACGGGAAGTACAGCGTGACCGTACGCGGCGACACGTCCGCGGCGGCCGCGATGTCGGCGATCGTCGTCGCCTCGAAGCCGCGGTCGGCGAACAGTTCGTACGCCGACCGGAGGATCGCCTCCCTTCGGCGGGCCTTGGAGCGTTCTCGCAGACCGTCACTCATCATGACCACCACTTTACCAGCGATGGCAAGTTTACAGCCCACTGCAAAAATGCCTTACGGTGTAACCAACTGGCCGTGACGGCCACGCACGGGCAGCGCGGCCCGCGCGAACGTCGCGGCCTGCTTGAACGCGGCAAGGAGAGGGAGACGGACATGGCGTCACGCCTGTACACCTGGGGGCGATGGGCGGTCCGCCGCCGTGGCCGGGTCATCGCTGTCTGGTTGGTACTGCTCGGAGTCGTCGGGGGGCTCGGGATCGCCCTCCACGGCAAGGTGACCACCGAGTTCTCGGTGCCGGGAATCGAATCGCAGCACGCGCAGGACCTGCTGAAGGAGAAGTTCCCGGCGGCTGCGGGCGGCACGGCGCGCATCGTCTTCGCGGCGCCCGAAGGCAGTACGCTCACCGAGCCCGACGTGAAGGAAGCGATCGAGGCCGGCCTGAAGAAGGCCGCACAGGTGCCTGGCGTCGTGAACGTCGCGGACCCGTTCACGAACAGAACAGTTTCCCCTGACGTGCGGATCGGCTACGCGGACGTCACCTTCGGCGAGCAGGCGGCCAGTGTGCCGCAGGAGTCCAAGGACGCCCTGTCCCGCGCCGTGACCCCGGTGGAGAAGGCGGGCCTCCAGGTCGAACTCGGCGGTTCGGTCATGCAGCCGCTGACCGAGGTCGGCGGGCCTGCCGAGATCATCGGCGTCGCACTGGCCTTCGTCATCCTCGCCCTCGCACTCGGCTCGCTGGTCGCGGCCGGCCTCCCATTGCTGACCGCCGCGGTCGGTGTGGCCATCGGCGTCCTGGGTGTCCAGTTCGTCTCCCGCTTCACCGAGATGACCAGCACCGCCACCGTGCTCGCCCTGATGATCGGCCTCGCGGTGGGCATCGACTACGCCCTGTTCATCATCGCCCGCCACCGCGAACAGCTCGCCGACCCGGACACGGACGTCGAGGACTCCATCGCCCGGGCCGTCGCGACCGCCGGCAGCGCCGTGGTCTTCGCCGGTGCCACCGTCGTCATCGCGCTCGCCGCCCTCGCAGTCACCGGCATCCCGTTCCTCACCGTGATGGGCCTCGCCGCCGCCGCGACCGTACTCGTCGCCGTACTCATCGCCGTCAGCCTCGTACCGGCCGCGCTCGGCCTGCTCGGCGAGCGGCTCCGCCCCCGCCGACGGTCCCCGCGCCCCGGGCGCAAGGAGCGCACCCCCGGCACGTGGGGCCTGGCCTGGGGCCGATTCGTCACCCGCAAGCCCCTGATCGTTCTCCTCGTGGGCGTCATCGGCCTGCTGGCCCTCGCACTGCCCGCCCGGGACCTGAGGCTGGGGCTGCCGAGCAACGCCTCGCAGCCCACCGAAAGCACCCAGCACAAGAGTTACCACCTGCTGACCGAGGGCTTCGGCCCCGGATTCAACGCCGCCCTCGTCGCCGTCGTAGACACCGGCGGCACCCCGGCCGCCGACCGTGCGGGCGTCGTCAGCGGCCTCCACTCGACCCTGGCCGACGACCCCGGCGTGGCAGCTGTCGCCGCACCGGCCACCAATGCCGACTCGACGCTCAGTGTCATCGCACTGGTGCCCACCACAGGACCCGACGACCAGGCCACCACCGACCTGGTCCACCGGCTGCGGGAACAGGCCCCGAGCATCGACGAGGCGGGCGGCACCCTCTACATCGCGGGGGCCACCGCCGCCGCCATCGACATCTCGGGCAAGCTCTCCGACGCGCTACCGCTGTTCATCGGTGTGATCGTCCTCCTGGCAATGATCCTGCTGACCGTCGCCTTCCGGTCCCTGCTCGTCCCGCTGAAGGCCGTCCTCGGATTCCTGCTCTCCATCGCCGCCGGCCTCGGCGTCACGGTATGGGTCTTCCAGAACGGCCACCTCAACGGCGTCCTCGGCATCCCGTCGGCGGGCCCGGTCACGGCGTTCCTGCCCGTCCTGCTGATCGGAGTCCTCTTCGGACTCGCCATGGACTACGAGGTCTTCCTCGTCAGCAGGATGCGCGAACACTTCGAGCACACCGGGAACGCGAGCGAGGCGATCACCCACGGCATGGCCCGCAGCGGGCGCGTCGTCAGCGCGGCGGCCCTGATCATGGTCGCGGTCTTCGGAGGCTTCGTCTTCAACCACGACCCCATCATCAAATCGATCGGCTTCGCCCTGTCCTTCGGCGTCCTCGTCGATGCCTTCGTCGTCCGCATGACGCTCGTCCCCGCGGCCATGGCTCTGCTCGGACGGCGCGCCTGGGGCCTGCCGGCATGGCTCGACCGCATCACCCCGGACGTCGACATCGAGGGGGCGAAGCTCCCGCCGCGTCCGGCGCCCGAGGCCGGGACCGCGCAGGAGACCGAGCACGAGGTGACCGTGCGCTGAGCCCGTACACGCCATGGACATCGGCTCCGTGCCGGAGGACTCCGTGCCGGAGGTCACCGTGCCGGAGGTCACCGAGATGCCCACCTGGGCCTCGGTGACCTCCGGCGCACGGCCGTCCGTCGCCCTGGCGGGGTCGCGGCGACCCGCGCGTCAGGCGGATCACGGCCCACACGCGCGGGTCGCGGCAACAGCGGCGACGACTACGCGCCCGCTACGGGACCCGCCCGGTCGCCCAGGTCATCCGTCGAGCCAGGCCGCGAGAGCCGTGAGCGCGTCGGGGGCGATGCCGTGGCCGACCGGGTCGAGACGCGCGTCGGTGGATGCCCCCGACTCGTCGGTCAGGTAGCGCCAGGTCCTGTCGAGCAGCTCACGGGGGATGACGCGGTCGTGTTCGCCGTGAGCGACGAAGACCGGCACCCCGGCCAGCCGCGCGGCGTCGGCCGGCACCCCGGCCTCGAACGGCAGGGTTCCGTAGAGGATGGCGGCGCCCGCGTACCGCGCGGGATCGTCGAGCAGCAGACCGCCGGCGAAGGCGGCTCCGCCACTGAATCCGACGAGGAACACCGGGCGGCCGGGCGGAGCCACCTCGTCCAGCCATCGCGTGAACCAGTCCATGGTGGCCCGGAGCGACTCCGGAACCGGACGCCCGATTCCCCGGTTGGCGAACCAGGCGAACCCGCCGTTCTCGGCGATCGGCGCCCGTACTGCCGCGTAGAAGAGCGAGCCGGGCAGGGCGTCCGCCAGCCCGATGATCTCGCCCTCGTTCGAACCGCGACCGTGCAGCAGCACGACCAGCGGACCTTCCGTGTCTCCACAGGTCGCCACGACGGGGGCTTCGAAGGTGCTCACGCGGCCCCTCCTGCGGTGAAGCCCGGGACGGATATCGGGAGGGTGCTGTTCATGGTTCCGCTTCTTTCAGGAGGTCGGGCCGAGCAGCGCCCAGCCCGTCTGCCAGGCCCAGCCGTTGCCGGCGTTGAGCGAGATGTTGAGGAAGGCCATCTCCTCCAGTGCCCTGGCCATGCGCAGGCCACCGGCATCGACCGGCTGGAAACCGAGGGACGCGAGGAGCTCGGCGACGACCTTCTTGGCCTCGGCGTCGTCACCCGCGTAGAAGCCGGTGAGAGGCCGGCCCCCTTCGACCGGGGTGCCGAGACGGCCGGCGAAGATCGTGTTGAAGGCCTTGACCACGGGTACGCCGGGGAGGCTGCGCTGCAGGCTCTGCACCGCGGCCGTCTCTTCGATGTCGAGGTCGGTGTAGGTGGTGTTCAGCGGGTTGGTGGCGTCGACGACGATCTTGCCGGCCAGCGTGGGCGCCAGCCCCTCCGCCAGGGCACCGACGACGCCGCCCGGTACCGCCAGGACCACGACCTTCGCGTCGGCGACGGCACCGGCGTTGTCCCGCGCCGCCTGCGCGCCGGTCGCCGCGGCGACTTCCGACGCCTTTTCGGGACTGGTCGCGCTGATGGACACGGTGTGCCCCGAGCGGACGGCGGCGGCACTCAGGGCGGATCCGACGTTTCCGGCTCCGATGATCGCGATGCGCATGACTTCCACCTCGACAGTTGACGTGTCAGATACTTCAACCGTACCAAAATTATCTGATCCATCAGACTTTTAGGTTTATCATGAGGTCATGCCCTCCTCCTCTCCCATCGACGACCCGCTGATAACGACGTTCGGCCGCCTCCTGGAGGCGGCCGGCAAGCTGGAGCGGCGGCTCGGCGCGGCCCTGCAGACCGAGACCGGGCTGCCGCACGTCTGGTTCGAGGTGCTGGTCCGCCTCGCCCGGTCCGAAGGGGGCCGGCTGACCATGGGCGCCCTGGCCGAGGACATCGCCCTCACCACCGGCGGCATCACCCGGCTGATCGACCGCATACGAGCCGCCGGCTACGTCGAGCGCCGCCCGTGCCCCACCGACCGGCGCGTGGCTCACGCGGTCATCACCGACCGGGGGCGGGAGATCCTGGACCGGGCGGTGGCCGTTCACACCGCCAACCTGCGCGAGGTGTTCGCCGGCTTCGACGAGCCGGCCCTGTCGTCCCTGGACGCGCTCCTCGACCGGCTGCGCGAGGCCGCCGTCCGGCCGGACTGAAGCGGAGGACACCCGCGGTCAGGAATCGGCATCGCCGAGAGTCCGCCACCCGCCAGCACCATCCGTCCGAAGGGCGCGGCGTGGCGCAGTCCCCAGGCGGTGACCACGTGACAGGCGCCCAGGGCGAGCAGGGCCGAGGTCATCACCCAGTACCCGGCGGCCCCGTCGGCGGCGAGGATGCGGAAGAACGCGGCGAACGCCTTGTCCAGGCGGCGCAGCGTGGCCTGCTGCGAGGAGAACGACCACCGGCCCTGACGCTCCGGGTCGAACGCCCGGATGTCCTTGAGCTGCGCTGACTGCACACCGTACTTCACGCTGGTTTTGGATCGCCTTGTCGAAGCTGATCAACTCGCTCAAGGGAGTCAGCTCGCGCTACCTGCGGGCGGAGTACACCGGCCGGATCAACCAGATCGGCATGGGCTCCGTCTTCTGGTCCCGCTCCTACTTCGCCGGATCCTGCGGCGGAGCGCCGCTCAGCACCATCCGGCAGTACATCGAGGGCCAGCAGCGTCCTGTCTGACCGTCAACACGGAGGCGCACAGAACTCCGGCGCTTCACGCCTCCGTGCCAAGGATGCGTTTCCCTCCCCGGCTGAAGCCGGGGATACCCACGCAAGATCAGGGATGGAACGACCGTACCGGGAAGGCCGGCTTCACCGACCGCGTAGCCGGTCATGTCCAGCGAGAGGGCGCCCTGCGGGAGACCCCACCGGCCCGATCGGCGGATCACCCGCTACGTTCAGGCCCTGGACGCCGTCCCCCGGCCCGCCAACGCCACCGCCATCGTCACCGCTCGCCCGCGAGGTCGACTTCCTCCCGCTGCACCGGTGCCGCGTCCGCCACCTCGGAGTGACGCCACGGGTGCGCGACGGGCTCCGACACAGCTCGCCACCAAGGCTCCGAGGGAACCTTCCCCGCCGGCTCGAACGGCTCACCCGGCCGGGGGAACGCCACCGGCTGCCCCACCTCCTCGGCGGCATCGTTCATCCACTCCCCCGGCTCCGACCACGCGTGCGGGGCAAGGTTGAAGGTGCCCCAGTGGATCGGCATCAGCACGCCGTGCGGCCGGTTCCCCTGCAGGTCGAGGTGCGCCCGGACGCCCTCGGCGGGCGTCATGTGGATGTCCGGCCAGTACTCCGAATAGGCGCCGACCTGGATCATGGTCGCGTCGAAGGGGCCGTGCTCGGCGCCGATGTCCTTGAAGCCGGAGAAATAGCCGGTGTCGCCGCTGTGGTAGATGCGGTGCTCGGGGCCCGAGACCACCCATGACGCCCAGAGCGTGTGCTGCTGGTTACGCAGGCCGCGACCGCAGAAATGCCGCGCGGGGGTGGCGGTGAGGCTGATCCCGGCGATCCGTACGCTCTCGTTCCAGTCGAGCTCATGGATCCGGTCGAGGGGCACCCCCCATCGCTCCAGATGGGCTCCGACCCCGAGCGGCACGGCGAAGACCGTGTCCGTCCCGGCCAGGGCCTTGATGGTCTGCAGGTCGAGGTGGTCGTAGTGGTCGTGCGAGATCACGATCACGTCGACGGCTCCGAGCGCGGCCAGGGGCAGCGGCACGGGGTGCAGCCGCTTGGGTCCGGCGAAGACGAAGGGCGAGCAGCGCTCGCCCCAGACGGGGTCGAAGAGCACCCGCCTGCCGTCGATCTCGGCGAGCACGCTGGAGTGGCCCATCCAGGTCAGCCGCAGGCCCGTCGCGGGCGGGCGGGAGAGGTCGGCCACGGTGGTGGCGTGGACGGGCACCGTACCGGTCGGCGACCTACGGGCCCGCTGCTCCTTGTGGAAGTACACCTTGGCGAATTCCAGCATGGAACCGGACGGCCTGGTCCGTGCCCCCTCCGGGTTCTGGAACACCCCGTCGGCGAAATTCGGCGAACGGCGGATGCGTTCCATACGTGCCCCGGCCGGATCCGCGCCGAAGGCGTCGGGGCGCAGCGAGCGGAGTCTCGTACGGAGGGAAGGCTGCTTGTCTGCGCCGGTCACAACATCTCCTGAGGGAGTCGGTGTCGTCTCATTATGGTCGGGAGGTACGAGGGGGCGAGAGCTCGGTGGTGAACGGAGCAACACCGACCGCTCCCCGCACCGGCCGGAACCGTGTCAGGCACGCGGCTGCCCGTACACGTGCCCGATCCGCAGGGTCAGGACGGCCCTGCGGTCCTCGACCATCGCCCGCCGGTAGTCGTCCCAGTCGGGGTGCTCGCCCTGGACGTCCCGATAGAGCGTGATCAGCTGCTCCACGGTCGCGTCGTCGCGCTCGGCGGCGGGCGGGGTCAGCTCGGCCGTGGCGTCGACGACGGTCCAGGCCCACCGGTCGTCGCTGGTCACGTGGTAGCTCGCCCGTGGGTCGCGGCGGAGATTACGCGTCTTGGCCCGGCCCTCGGTGACGGAGACCCTGATCACCCCTTCTTCGGGGTAGTACGCGTGGTTCACGTTGGACAGCTGGGGCCTGCCGTCGCGCTTGAGGGTGACGAGCACCCCGCCGTCGTGCTCGCCGAGGAGTCGGAGCAGTGCGTCGCGCCCGCGTTCGATGTCCGTCATGCCGAATCCAACGTCCGTACGCACCGCAGGATTCCGCATCCGGCACCCGTTGATGTCACATCCGGCGGGGTTCCGTACGTCGGCACGGATAAGGCCGCCGGGCCGCGGCGGCACCGAGGAGCGCTCCATGACCGTACGTGACACCTCGGATGCCCTGTCCTCCGACCACCCACCTGGCGGAAAGCCCTTTGACGGGCGTGCGACCCAGTCCTGATACTGACTGTCTGTTCAGTAGTACCGATCGAGGAGCCGCGTGATGACGCCCCCGCCCCCCGCCCCCCACATCTCCCTGACCTGGACGGACCACATCACCGGCACCCGCGGGTTCCTGGTCGTGGACCGGCTCGTGCGCGGCGTGTCCAGCGGCGGGCTGCGGATGCGACAGGGGTGCACGCTCGACGAGGTGGCGGGCCTGGCTCGTGGCATGACCATGAAGGAGGCCCTGCATTTCGACGCGGAGGACTCCGGGGCGCGCTACATCCCGCTGGGCGGCGCGAAGGGCGGCATCGACTTCGATCCGCGCGCCCCCGGGGCGTACGGGGTGCTGGTCCGCTACCTGCGGGCGATGCGTCCGTACGTCGAGAGCGTCTGGACGACCGGCGAGGATCTCGGGCTGACCCAGGACCTCGTCGACCGGGCGGCCGCCGAGGCGGGGCTGGTCTCCACGATCCAGGCGGTCTATCCGCTGCTGGACGACGAGGCGGCGGCCCGACGACGGCTCGCGGACGCTTTCGCCGTCACGGTGGACGGGATCGGGCTGGACGAGCTGGTCGGGGGGTGCGGGGTCGCGGAATCCGCGCTCGCCGCGCTGGACCGTGCGGGATTCGCGTACGGCGACGCCCGGGTGTCCGTGCAGGGACTGGGCACCATGGGAGGCGCGACGGCGCGCTTCCTGTCCCGGGCCGGCCTCACGGTCGTCGCGGTCGCCGACGTCAAGGGGACGATCGCCAACCCGGCGGGCCTGGACGTCGAGGCTCTGCTCGCCGCACGCGACGCGTACGGGACGGTGGACCGCGGCGCGCTGCGGGACGGGGACCGCGAGCTGCCCGCCGGCGCCTGGCTGGCGGCGGACGCGGAGGTGCTCGTCCCGGCGGCCGTCTCATACGCCATCGATGCGGTGAACCAGGCCTCGGTCAGGGCACGTTGGGTGGTCGAGGCGGCGAACATGCCGGTGCTGCAGGAGGCGGAGGCGCTGCTCCGGGAGCGCGGGATCACGGTGCTGCCCGACGTGGTCGTCAACTCCGGTACGAACGCCTGGTGGTGGTGGACCCTGTTCGGGGACATCGGAGCGGACGCGGAGGAGGCTTTCGCCCACACCCGCCACGCGATGCGCGCGCTGATCGACCGGATGCTGGCCCGGGCGGAGGCGGACGGTTGCACGCCGCGGGCGGCCGCGCACGCGATCGTCGCGGACCGGCTGCCGGTCATGGCCGAACGGTTCGGCTGGTACCGGTAGGCCGGGGGTGCGGGCGGCCCGGCGCCGGTTCGGGGCATTGGTTAGGGTGATTGCGTGGCAAGGGTGCGGCTGAGTGTGGCGGAGCGGCGTGAGGAGCTCCTCCGCGCTGCGGTCGAACAGATCGAGGTCCGGGGCGTCTCCGCGGTACGGATCGCCGACGTCGCCTCCGTCCTCGGCGTGAGCAACGCACTGGTGCTCTACCACTTCTCCACCAAGGAGAAACTGGTGGCGGCCGCTTTCGCGTACGCGGCGGAAGCCGATCTGGCCCATCTGCGCAGGCTGTTGACCCGCCGCACCAGCGCGGTGCGACGACTGCGGGCGGCCGTCCGCTGGTACGCGCCGACGGGCCAGGCCAAGGGCTGGCGCCTGTGGATCGAGGGCTGGGCCGCCTCCCTGCGCGACCCCGCGCTGCGCGAGGTGGCCGGCGATCTCGACCAGCAGTGGAAGGCGGAGCTGGCCGAGGTGATCGAGGAGGGTGCCGCCGCCGGTGAGTTCCACTGCGACGACCCGATGTCCGTGGCCTGGCGGCTGACCGCGCTCCTGGACGGCCTGGCCGTCCAGATGACGTCGTACGCGGGTCCGCTCTCCCGGGCCACGATGCTGCAGTGGACCGAGGAGGCGCTCGCCCGCGAACTCGGCATCGAGCACGCGGTACTGACGGCCTGACCGGTTCAGCCGTAGCCGGTCAGCCGCAGAAGCCGCGAAGCCTTGGGAACGGTTGCGGGCCGCCGCAGCAGCCCGCTCAGGTCTGGCGCACCGGGGCGTAGGCCGCCCCTTCGAGGCCGAAGGTCCAGGCGACCCCCTCCTTGGCCGTCCTGGTCCGGGGCGGCACCCGCAGCCAGTACGTGCGGCTGGTCCCGTCCGGCTCCGGGGTCGAGTTGACGACTTCGACCATCACGACGTCCTCGTCGCCGTCCATCGCGATCCGCCAGAGGATGCCGGTCTCGTCGCGGTGCACGGGCTCGGCGCCCGACTCGGTGAGATAGCGGTCGTATCCGTAGTACTCCAGCATCACGCGGCGCAGCTCCGCGTTCTCCTCGGCCCGTATCCGGCCGGGGGTCAGGGTCGCCAGCCCGTCGAGGAATTCGGCGGGCACGGGCATGCCGCGCCAGGCGTACAGCGCGAAGCCGTCACGGTAGGCGAGCGCGGGCCCGTCGCCCCGGTCGAGCCGTCCCGCCTCGTCGCGGTGGAGTGCCACAGGCCGTTCACTGATCACGACGGCCCGCTCGTAGGGCCACCACCAGGCGGCGTTCCTGGCGACCTCGGCCAGCCCTGTCAGCCGGTCGCCCCGGCCGTCGAAGGCCGCGAGCCAGGCCGCGTCGTGCTGACCGAGGACGGCGTCGAGCAGGAGCAGGCGCACGGCGGACTCGTCCTCGGGCCGCGGGGCGAGCTCCGCGACGACCCCCGTGCGTATCCGCTCGGCCAGCGCGGCCGTGGTCTCCCACAGCTGTGCCCCGGTGGCGGACCACAGGGCGGACCAGCCCGCCGGGCCCAACTCGTCGTACATCCGCCGGCGTTCCTCCGCCCAGGGGCGGGTGCGGACCTCCTCACGCACCGAGCGCCCCGCGTCCGTGAGCTTCTCCACCGCCTCGACCGCCGCCCGTGGCGAGTCCGCCCAGATGATGCGCTCCGGCTCGGCGAGCCCCGCGCTGCGGTAGGCGAGCCGCACCCCGTCCTCGGCGGCGCCCCGGTCCGCCTCGCCCGTCGCCGCCGCCACGGCCCGCCATGCGTTCACGTACTGCATCGGATTTCCCGTCCCCTGTCCTGGTCTGCCTGTCGGCCGCGCATCACCGCGTCCATCACGTCGATCTCGTTCACCGCGGCGATCCCGCTCACCGCACCCGTCACGCCGTCACACCTGGCGCGCCGTCACATCAGCCACCCCGTCACATCCGGCGCCGCGAAGGTCAGTCGGCGACCATGCGGACGGCGCCCGGCGCGTACTCCCGCTGGCGCACCACGCGGAACCAGCCCTTGGGCAGGGCTATCGTCGCGTGCTCCTCGTGCACCACCCGTCCGCCGTCGGGGAGATGGAGCAGCATCGGGCCGAACGGTCCGGCCTCCCGCATCAGCCTGCCCGGCCCCTGGACCGCGTGGGCGTGTCCGGTGACCTCCCCCAGGGCGAGCACCAGCCGCCCCCGCCCGTCCCGCAGTTCACCCGATGCGTCGAGGAAGTGCGCGGGCACCTCCGACTCGTCCAGCGCCACGATCAGTACATCGCCCTGCCGGTACACAGACGTCTCCCCTCGGTAGCGGCACCCGCTGTGCCGGCCACGAACGAAACGCTACGGCGGGGGTCTGACAACGGGCCGCGGGACGGGCCCGGTCCGACCGTTGTCAGTGGGGCTTGATACACCTTGCGGAAACAACAATCGTCCTCAGTATCAGGAGCTCAGTGCCATGTCCGGTGTGGACCACCTGCACGAGTTGCTCGGCCTTCCGGCCGTCGATTTCCAGCCCGAGACCGGTGGGGCCGCCCGTCCGGCGGCCGATGCCGTGGCCTGGCGCGTCAGCGTCGATCCGTTCGACCCGGACACGGAGGACCGGACGTGGGAGCAGGAGTTCACGTCGTTCCTCGAAGCCGTCGACCCGGCCGGCGTCCAGGCTCTGATCATCGGGCAGTGGGGAGAGACGTACGAGGAGACGTCGTCGTACCCCATCGGTCTCGTCATCGCCGCGGCCGACAGACTGACGTCGCTGCGCGCGGTCTTCGTCGGGGACCTGGAGATGGAGGAGGCCGAGATCTCCTGGATCCAGCAGTCCGACGTCACGGCACTCCTGACCGCGTTCCCCGACCTTGAGGGTCTCGGTGTGCGCGGCGGCAGCGAGCTGGTGTTTCCGCCGGTCAAGCACGATTCCCTGCGGGCGCTCACCATCGAGACGGGCGGCCTGCCCGCCGAGGTGGTGCGCGGTGTGCTGGACAGTGAGCTGCCCGCGCTGGAGGTCCTCGATCTCTGGCTGGGCGTCTCGGCGTACGGCGGCGACACGGGTCTCCCGGCCCTCGCGCCGCTGCTCTCCGGCACCCGGTTCCCGCGGCTGCACCACCTGGGCCTGCGCAACAGCGAGATCGAGAACGAGATCGCGGCCGCGGTCGCCTCGGCCCCCGTGGTCGCCCGGCTCCGCACGCTTGACCTGTCCTGCGGCACTCTCGGGGACGAGGGGGCGGCCGCACTGCTCGAAGGCCAGCCGCTCACCCATCTCACCACGCTCGATCTGCATCATCACTTCCTCACCGAGCCGATGGAACGCAGGATCACCGAGGCCCTGGAGCCGCACGGTGTGCGGGTCGACCTGTCCGAGCGGTGCGAGCCGTGGGGCGACCGCGGCGCCGCCGGCCGCTACACCACGGTTGCGGAGTGACGGCACGATGACGATCGAACACCCCGACGCCTTCCACGGCCTGACGGTCCTCACGCTGCCCGTGCCCGGCGAGGATCCGGTGCCGGGAGGCCTGCCCGCGGCGGACTCCGTGGCCTGGCGGCTGGAGTGCGGCTGGAAGGAACTGACGTTCCCGGAGCTCTGGCAGCACTTCCTCGGCTCGGTCGACCCCACCCGGGTCCGGGCCCTGATGATCGGCCCCTGGTGGCAGGAGGACTACACCCCGTTCGCCCCCGTGGTGGAGCGGATCGTCGCGGACGCCCACCGGTTCCCGGCCCTCCGCGCGCTGTTCCTCGCCGATGTGGTGGGCGAGGAGTGCGAGGTGTCCTGGCTGGAGATGTGCGACATCACTCCGCTGATCGACGCCTTCCCCCTCCTGGAGGAGCTGACGGTGCGTGGCTGCGGCGACTCCGGCTCCGAGGAGGAGAAGCTGCGGTTGCGGCCGGTGCGGCATGGGAGCCTGAAGTCGCTGCGCTTCGAGTCCGGCGGCCTGCCGGGCCATGTCGTGCGTGCGGTCGGCGCGTCCGAGCTGCCCGCCCTGGAGCGGCTGGAGCTCTGGCTGGGTGTCGACTGGTACGGCGGCGACACCACGGTCGACGACATGCGTCCGGTGCTGTCGGGCGCCGCGTTCCCCCGGCTGCGCCACCTGGGCCTGCAGAACAGCGATATCCAGGACGAGATCGCGACGGCTGTCGCCTCCGCCCCGGTCGTCGCCCAGCTGGAGTCGCTCTCGCTCGCGATGGGCACCCTCGGTGACGAAGGGGCGCAGGCCCTCCTCGACGGTCAGCCGCTCACCCATCTGACCTCGCTGGATCTGCACCACCACTACCTCACCGGCCCGCTGGTCTCGCGTATCCAGGATCTGTGCGACCGTGCCGGCGTCAAGGTCGGTCTGGAGGAGGCCGACGACTGGGATCCTACGGACGACGAGCCCCGTTATGTCGCGGTCAGCGAATAGCGTGCTGCCACGCCTCGCGGTCGTCGGTAATCCCGGCAACCGCAGGGTGGCCCTCTTCCAGGACGCCGTGCGCGCCGCCGGGCTGCCGGACGCGCGCGTGGTGTCCTGGCTGGAGGTGCTGAGGGGCGAGGCGGCCTTCCTGCCGGGCGAGCGGGTGCGCATCGACTCGCCGGGCGAGGACGCCGAGGTCGAACGGCTGCTGCGCGGGGTCGACGACCCGACCAGGGTGGAGGGTTCGGCCCGCTGGTACGCCCGCTTCACCTCGGCGGTACGGGACGTGGCGCGGGCGGCGAAGGCGGCCGGGGCGGTGCTGCTGAACGATCCGGACGACATCGCCGTCCTGTTCGACAAGCGGCTCTGCCACGGTGTGCTGGACGCCGCCGGCGTGCCCGTGCCGGACTCGCCCACGTCGGGGCCCTCGGCTGCCCCGGTGCGGGGGTGGGCGGACGTGCGGGAGCTGATGGCCGGCCACCGCATGCCGCGGGTGTTCGTGAAGCCCGCGCACGGTTCGTCCGCCGCCGGGGTGCTGGCCGTGGAGACGGCCGGCCCCGGCCGGGTGCGGGCGACCACGTCCGTCGAGCGGGACGGGGCTGGGCGGCTCTTCAACTCCCTCCGGGTCCGCCGCTGCACGACGGAGCAGGAGGTGGCGGCGGTCGTGGACGCGCTCGCGCCGGACGGGCTGCACATCGAGCGGTGGCTGCCCAAGGCGTCGCAGCGGGGACGGGTGGCCGACCTCCGGGTCGTCGTGGTCGCCGGCCGGGCGACGCACGCCGTCGTGCGGACCAGCCGGTCCCCCATGACCAATCTGCATCTGGGCGGGGCCCGCGGCGACCTGGACGAGGTGCGGTCGGCCGTCGAGGCGGCGGGCGGCAGCTGGGACGCGGCCCTGGCCGTGTGCGAGCGGGCCGCGGCCTGCTTCCCGGACACGCTGTGCGTGGGTGTCGACCTGCTGCCCGCCACCGGCTGGCGGCGCTTCGCCGTCGGGGAGGTCAATGCCTTCGGTGACCTCCTGCCGCGGCTCACGGGGCTGCCGGAGAGCGGTGCGGAAGGTCTGGACACGTATGCGGCCCAGGTGGCCGCCGTGCTGAGGAACAACGAGGAACGGCCGAGGAACGAACGTGCAAGGAACGACAGTGCCAGGAACGACCGTGCCGTCACAGCCCCCTGACTTCCCGTCCGGCGTCGCGGACACCACGGACACCCGGAAACCCGACATGAACAAGGTCGTGGGCAGTCACGACCTGCTGCTCGTCACCCTGGACACACTGCGGTACGACGTCGCCGTGGAGCTGGCGGATGCCGGGCGCCTGCCGAATCTGGCCCGGCATCTGCCGGGCGGTGCCTGGGAGAAGAGACATGCGCCGGGCAGCTTCACCTACGCCTCCCACCAGGCGATCTTCGCCGGATTCCTGCCGACGCCCGCAGCGCCCGGCCCGCACCCGCGACTGTTCGCGGCACGCTTCGCGGGCAGTGAGTCCACCGCGGACGGCACTTTCGTCCATGACACCCCCGATCTGCTCTCCGGCCTCGCCGGGGTGGGCTATCGCACGGTGTGTGTCGGCGGCGTCGGCTTCTTCAACCGCCGCCCCCCGCTCGGCTCGGTGCTGCCCGGAATGTTCCAGGAGAGCCACTGGGAGCCGGAATTCGGCGTCGCCTCGCCGACGTCCTTCGAGGCACAGGTGACCCGCGCCGAACAGGTCGTCGCGGAACTGCCCGGGGACCAGCGGCTGTTCCTCTTCGTCAACGTGTCGGCCCTGCACCAGCCCAACTGGTTCCACCTGCCCGGCGCCACAGCGGAGGCGGGCGACTCCCGGGAGACCCACGCCGCCGCCCTGGAGTACGTGGACCGGCACATCGGGCGTCTCTTCGCCGCGGCGAGCAGCCGGCGCAGGTGTTTCGCCATCGTCTGCTCCGACCACGGCACGGCCTACGGCGACGACGGGTACACCGGCCACCGGCTCGGCCACGAAGCGGTCTGGACCGTGCCGTACGCCCACTTCTTCCTCGATCAGGGGGCATCTCGATGACCGGCACCACCAGGCCCTACCAGAGCTATGTCTACGCCTACCCGCACAAGACGGCGTACCGCCCGCTCGACGGCCGCACCACCGGCCGGCCCCTGCTGGGCGACCTGTGGGCCGGGGAGCGCAAGGACGCGCTCTCCCTCTACCTCCACATACCGTTCTGCGAGGTCCGCTGCGGATTCTGCAACCTGTTCACCCGGATCGGCGCACCCGACGAGCTGACCACGCGCTATCTCGACGCGCTGGACCGGCAGGCGTCCGCCGTGCGGGACGCGCTGGGTGACGACGGGCCGGTGCGGTTCGCGGCCGCCGCCTTCGGTGGCGGCACCCCCACGTTCCTGACCGCCGGTGAGCTGGAGCGGCTCTGCGACATCGCGGAGAAGCGGATGGGTGCCGATCTGCGGTCCGTACCCCTGTCGGTGGAGACCTCCCCGTCGACCGCGACGGCGGACCGGCTGGCCGTGCTCGCCGACCGGGGCACCACCCGGATCAGCATCGGTGTGCAGAGTTTCGTCGACGCCGAGGCCCGGGCGGCTGTCCGCCCGCAGCACCGGTCCGAGGTCGAGGCGGCCCTCGGCCGGATCCGTGACGCCCGCATCCCGGTCCTCAACATCGACCTGATCTACGGCATCGACGGTCAGACGGAGGAGACCTGGCGCACCTCCCTGGACGCTGCCCTGTCCTGGCGTCCGGAGGAGCTGTACCTCTACCCGCTGTACGTGCGCCCGCTGACCGGCCTCGGCCGCCAGGGCACCTCGACCGGCTCGGCCCGTCAACAGGACGCGGCCTGGGACGAACAGCGGCTGCGCCTCTACCGCGCGGGCCGGGACCATCTGCTGGACCAGGGGTACGAGCAGGTGTCGATGCGGATGTTCCGCCGCGCCGGCGCCCCGCACGCGGGTCCCGACGACTACGCCTGCCAGACCGACGGCATGATCGGGCTCGGCTGCGGCGCGCGCTCGTACACCTCCTCGCTGCACTACTCCTTCGACTACGCGGTGGAGATGCGGGAGATCAGGGGCATCATCGACGGGTTCATGGCCACCGAGGACTTCTCGCGCGCCGAGGTCGGCAGGTACGTCGACGGCGACGAGGCGCGCAGGCGCCATCTGCTGCAGTCGCTGCTCCAGGCCGAGGGCCTGCGGCCCGAGGACTACCGCGAGCGGTTCGGGTCGGATCCCCGGGCCGACTTCGCCTCGGAGCTGGACCTCTTCGCCGGGCGCGGCTGGCTGGACGTGTCCGCGGCCCCCGGACTGCTCCGGCTCTCGCCCGAGGGCCTGGCGCACTCCGACGCGCTGGGCCCGGAGCTCTTCTCCCCAGGTGTACGGGCCGCGATGGCCGCGTACGAGCTGAAGTGAGCCGCCCGATGAGCACGTCCGTCCTGACCGTGGACCCGACCGACAGGGGCCGATGAGCGTGGATCTGACGATCCTCTACCGGGGCCCGCTGGCCTCGTGCGACTACGACTGCCCCTACTGCCCCTTCGCCAAACGGCGCGACAGCGGCGAGCAGCTGCGCACGGACCGGGCGGCGCTGGAGCGGTTCACGGACTGGGCCGCCACGCAGACCGACGACCGGCTTTCGGTGCTGTTCACCCCGTGGGGCGAGGGGCTCGTCCGGTCCTGGTACCGGCGGGCGATCGTGGAACTGTCGAGGCTGCCGCACGTCGGGCGGGTCGCCATCCAGACCAATCTGAGTGCCCGTACCGGCTGGCTGACCGGCGCCGAGCGCGACAAGGTCGCCCTGTGGTGCACGTATCACCCGGGCCAGACACCGTACGACCGGTTCCTCGGCAGGTGCCGGGAGCTGTCGGACCTCGGGGTGCGGTACAGCGTGGGCGTCGTGGGGCTGGACGACCATCTGGCGGAGGCCCGACGGCTGCGGGCCGCGCTGCCCGACGAGGTGTACCTCTGGATCAACGCCGCCGAGGGGCACACCTACACGGACGAGGAGGCCGACCGGTGGACGGCCCTGGACCCGCTGTTCCCGTACAGCAGGCACCCGCACCGTTCGGCGGGGCTGCCGTGCCGGACGGGCGAGTCGGTCATCTCGGTGGACGGCGAGGGGACGGTGCGGCGCTGCCACTTCGTCCGGGCCGAACTGGGCAACCTCTACGACGGCAGCTACCGGCGCTCCCTCGGGCCACGCGGCTGCCCGGCCGAGGTGTGCGACTGCCACATCGGCTACGTGCACCTGGAGACACTGCCCCTGTACGACATCTTCGCGGGCGGTGTCCTGGAGCGGATACCTGCCCGCCCGCAGACCGTACCCGCCCGCGGGCAGGCCCTCACGCTGTCACCGGTCAGGCTCGCGGAGGGGCGCCCGGACCTGCCGGACGTCGCACCATGAAGACGTCGACCGGGTCCTGGGCCTCCACGACGAATCCGTGACGCTCGTAGATCCGGCGGGCGGCGCTGCCGCGCAGGACGTTCAGCCGCACGGTCACACCCTCCCGGTCGGTGTCCGCGAGCACCGTGCGCAGCACGGCTGATCCGAGCCCCCGGCCCTGGTGGTGCGGGGCCAGGTAGAAGTGCTCCAGCAGCTTCCCGTCGTCGTCGGGCCGGACGGTGACGCATCCCGCGAACTCACCGCCGGCCAGGACGAGGGAGGTGTGGCGGGTGGAGAACGAGTCCCGCAGCCGCTGCCGCACCCGGTGCTCGTCGTAGCGGCCGAGGCGTTCCAGGTCCGCGCGCATGACGACGGCCCGCAGCTCCGCGACCGCCTCGACGTCCGTGGCCCGCGCGGCGCGCAGCACCCACTCCGCGCCGGGCAGGGGCGACGGGCCGGTCCGTACGGAGGCCGCCGGGACCGCACCGTCCGTCAGGGGGCTCACAACGGGAGCAGGTCGGGGCGCTTGGCCTCGACGTGGTCGCCGGAGGACTCGCCGCGCAGACGTCGTCCGATCCACGGCACGAGATACTCACGCGCCCAGTGGATGTCGTCGCGCCGCACCTCGAGTGTCCCGCGCTGTGCCTGTGGCGGCCACGTCTGGTCGGGGTCGGCCGGTACCTCGAGTCCCAGGACCTGGGCGGCGCGCAGCGCGACCCTGGTGTGGCCCTCGGGCGACAGGTGCAGCCGGTCGTCGTCCCAGGCGCGGCGGTCCTGCACGGAGCGCAGCGACCACAGGTCCAGGACCGGGCAGTCGTAGCGGTCGGCGATGGACCGGACATGGGCGGTGTACGTGGCGATCTTGCCGCGCAGGTGCCGGAGTACGGGGACGTGACGGGTGTCGAAGCCGGTGGTGACCATGACGGTGCCGACCGCCTGCGTCAGTTCGGCGACCGCGCGCTCGAAGCGTTCCGCCACGTCGTCAGGGTCGGAGCCGGGCCGGATGATGTCGTTGCCGCCCGCGCAGAAGCTCACCAGATCCGGTGCCAGCTCCTTGGCGCGGGGGACCTGCTCCTCGACTACCTGGTCGAGGAGGCGTCCGCGTACGGCGAGATTGGCGTACCGGAAGTTCCCGTGCGGGCCGTCCGTGGGACCTGCCGCCGCTCCGGGGACCGGGAGCTGGTCCGCGAGGAGGACCGCGAACCGGTCCGCCCAGCCGAGGAGCCTCCCGTCGGGGCCGGGGTCCCCGACGCCTTCGGTGAAGCTGTCGCCGATCGCTGCGTACGACCCGATGATGCCTCGTTGTGTGTTTCTCGAATCGTCTGCCACAAGGGCATATCCTGCACCTTCGAATGTGACCTACGCGACCGTAATAAGGGGTTGACGGGTGGTGAGAAAGACCACCCGGTCAGGTTTTGGTAAAGCCGGAATAAGAAGAGGGGCGGTGCACCGCCGCGCACCGCACCGCCCCTCTTCTTCGCGTCATTCGGGGACGCTCACCTGAAGTCGCTCACCCGAAGGTGTCGGACGGAGCCGCTCAGATGGAGACGCCGTGCGAGCGCAGGTACGCGATCGGGTCGACGTCGGAGCCGTAGCTCGGGCCGGTGCGGACCTCGAAGTGGAGGTGCGGGCCGGTGGAGTTGCCGGTGGAGCCGGAGAGGCCGATCTGCTGGCCGCCGGTGACGGTCTGGCCGGCGGAGACACCGAGCGAGGACAGGTGGGCGTACTGGGAGTACATGCCGTCGCTGTGCTGGATGACGACCTCGTTGCCGTACGAACCGCTCCACCCGGCGGAGACCACGGTGCCGGGGCCGATGGACCGGACGCCGGTGCCGGAGGCGGCCTGGAAGTCGGAGCCCGTGTGGTAGCCGCTGGACCAGCTGGCGCCGGAGGCACGGTACTGGGTGGTGACGTTGGCGTCGGCGACCGGGGCGGCCCAGCCGGAGCTGTTGCCCTCGGAAGCGGCGGCGGAGTCGGAGGTGTCGGCGGTGTCGGTCGCCGTCGCGGCCTTCTCGACCGGGGCGGCGGCCTTGGGCGCCGACTCGGCCTTCGAGGAGGTCGCCTCGGACGGCGCGGCCTTGGGCGCGGACTGCGCGGCCGAACCGGACGCCTTGGCACCGAGGGTCAGCTTCATGCCCGGGAAGATCAGGCTCGGGTTGTCGCCGACGACGTCGCGGTTGTCCTTGTACAGCTTCTCCCAGCCGCCCTTGAGCTTCTGGTCGGCCGCTATCTTCGACAGGTAGTCGCCGGAGACCACGGAATAGGTCTTCGGGGCGCTCTTCTTCTTCGCCACGGAGGCGGCGGGCGCGCCGTGGGCGGCGCTCGCGGCGGACTTGGCGGCAGGCGCGGCCTGCTCCGCAGCATGGGCGCCGGTGGCGCCGATCAGCGGAAGGGCGAGAACGGCGCCGCCGGTCCCGGCGGCGAGGACGCCTCGGGTGATCGGGCCGGTCTTCGTACGACGGTGCTTACCCTTTGCGGGCATGGGGAATTCCTCTCCGGCGCCTACGAGGTGAGCTGTCGGGTGCGGACTGGAGATGCCCGGCCGCGCTGGACGCGGCTTGACCCCGAGCCGTTCCGGATCCCTCCGGTCGGCGGCTTACCTGGTTCCCCCGCTCCTGCCACACGTTGGTCGGTGCGGATTCCGGGCGGCGGCAGGATTAGGCGTTCCGTCCGGATTGACCGTGACCGTAAGCGAGCCAGGACGCCGGGAACAAGCCGTCGGTTGCGAACCGGAATCCGCTCTTCATTTCCCGCCGAGAATTACGGTCACACTCCGTGGATTACGGATCTTGCCTTTCCGCGCGGCGTCCGGAATACCCGTCCACGGTTCCGCCACACACCGTCACGGATATGATCCCGCTCACCTACCAAGCCCCATCTCCCATACAAGCGGGGCATGTTCTGCTAAATGCACCAATACGGACATTGCTCGATTTCATCCTCTTCCGCGCCGCCTCGAAAACAGGACGGCGACCGAGACGGTTGCCCGATGAACGCATGTCGTATCGTCGCGAGCGTGGCCTCGTCGGCGAGCCGCGCCGACGCCAGACACTCCAGGAGTCCTTGTGACGCAGCTGCCAGAGGTTCCGTCGACCGACACCGAGCTGACCGGTGTCCGTAATTTCCGCGATGTGGGCGGACTCCCGACCGCGGACGGCGGGAAGGTCCGGCACGGGCGCCTCTACCGCAGCGGACACCTGGCGCACGCCACCGAGGCGGACGCGGCCTTCCTCACCGGCCTCGGCCTGCACACGGTCTTCGACTTCCGCAACGCGGCGGACCACAAGCTCGACGGTCATGACGTGGAACTGCCCGGCGTCCGGAATGTCAGCATTCCACTCTCCGACCCGGCCGACGGCGCCGAGTTCTGGCGGCTCGTGCGTGACGGGAACATCCAGCAGCTGCGATCGATCCTCGCCGACGGCAGGGGGACGGACCGCATGATCGCCTCGTACCGGTCGATCATCAGGGACCGCACGGCCGAGCACAGCCGGGTGCTGCACGCACTGGCCGAGGACAGCGTGCCCGCGCTGATGCACTGCGCCGCGGGCAAGGACCGGGCCGGCCTGTCGATCGCGATCTCACTGCTGGCCGTCGGTGTCGAGAAGGAGGCCATCGAGGCCGACTACCTGAAGTCCAACGACGCGCACCGCCGCTACAAGGTGCGGCGCAGCGACACCTCTTCGGCGGGGATGTCGGACGAGGTGATGGAACTGCTCAATCCGCTGTTCGGCGCGCACTCCGACTACCTCGACGCCGCGTTCACGGCGATCGAGGAGACCTGGGGCAACACGGACCGCTACCTCACGGAGGGCCTGAAGCTGACCCCCGCGACCCGCGAGAAGCTGCGCGAGCGCCTGGTCGAGGGCGCATAGGACCGACCCGGGGGCGGCCGGCCCCATGCGGACCGACCCGGGGGCGGCCGGCCCCATGCGGACCGGCCCGGGGGCGGCCGGCCCTCGCCCGTCGCGCCGGATGGGTCAGCCTTTACCCGCCACGGTGAACAGGATGAAGAGGAAGGCCGCGACGACGTGTCCGGCCACCAGGTAGGCGAAGAGCCGGATGACCACGCCGCGGGGCATCTTCCGCTCCTGCGTGTCCTTACCCTCGGGCCTGCGCGGAGTGAGCGGGTCATAGTTGGATGAATCAGACATGACGGTCCTCTCTTTCGACCGCTCGGGCCGAGGGAACGAAGGGTCTACGGGGCGGGGCGGGGTTCACCCGCGGTGGACCTCGCCGCCCAGGCACAGCTCGGCGGCAGGGCTCTGCAACAGCGTGTGGACGAAGAGCAGCCGCACACCCCCGCGGTCGAGCGCGGCGATCCGGTGCGGGGTGAGCGAGTCGAAGTGCGCACTGTCACCGGGGTCGAGGTCGTGCACGGTCTCCCCCAGGGCCACCCGCAGCCGTCCGTCGAGGACGTACAGCCATTCCTCGCCGGGATGGACGCGTACGAGATCGCTCTGGGCTCCGTACGGGACGCTCACCCGCAGCGCCTGCATGGCACGGCCCGAGGCTCCGGCCTGGTGGTACAGCCAGCCGTCGGCCTCCGCGCCACCACCGCCTGCGGGACCACCTGACGCACCACCGGAAGAACCCCGGGAGATACCCGCGGGAGAGGCTCCACCGGAAGCCCCTCCGAAGGGGATCCCTCCGAACGGTCCTCGCGTCGACCCGCCGACGGCACCGCCACGGACGATCGCGTCACGCTCGGGCGGCATCTCACCGAGGAGCTCGGAGACCGTCGTACCATAGATGCGGGCAAGTCCGAGCAGCATGGGCAGCGAGGGCTGCCTGCGGCCCGTTTCGAGCCGGGAGAGATGGGCCGGGGAGAGCCCGGCCCGCCCGGCGGCGGTCTCCAGGGTGAGACCCCGGTTGCGGCGCAGGTCACGCAGACGCGGCGCGACCCCCGGCAGCTCGTCGGCCACCCCTCCTTCGGGAGCATTCATGTTTCCATTGAGCCAGGATCTTTCCTCTCAGGCAAACTTCTTGCCTGAGAGGTAAAAAGCGGTAGGACCCCGTGGAGCGGCCCGGCGGAGCAGCCGTGCTCACCGGTTGGCGACCGCCTGTTTCACCAGGGTCCTGCCGAAGTCCCACATCAGCCCGCCCCCGCTGTGCGCGTCGTCCATGACGGCCGTGAAGGCGGTCACGAAGCGGTCCACCTCCCGCTCCCCGATGACCAGCGGCGGAATCAGCTTGATCACTTCCAGATGGTCGCCGGAGACCTGCGTGAGGATGCGGTGCTTCTGCAGCAGCGGCACCACCACCATCTGCGCGAAGAGACCCTTCCGGGCGGCCTGGAGCATGGTCCAGCGGCTGCGGAGCTTCAGCGAGGAGGGCCGGCCGAACTCGATGCCGATCATCAGGCCCCGCCCGCGGACCTCGTGCAGCAGCTCGTAGCGGCCGACGAGTGCCGCGAGCCGCTCCCGCAGCAGGTCACCGGTGCGGCGGGCGTTCGCGACCGTCTCCTCGTCCTCCATCACGGCGAGCACCGCGAGCCCGGCCGCCATGGCCTGGGCGTTCGATCCGAAGCTCGCGGAGTGGACGAGGACCCGGTCCATGGAAGAGTAGACGCGCTTGAAGATCCAGTCCTTGCCGAGCGTCGCCCCGACCGGCACGTAGCCGCCGGACAGCGCCTTGGCCACACAGACCAGATCGGGTTCGACGCCCTCCTCGTGCTGGTAGGCGTAGAAGTCGCCGGTCCTGCCGAGCCCGGTCTGCACCTCGTCGACGATGAGCACCGCCTTGTGCCGGTGCAGCAGCTCCTGCGCGGCCCTCAGGAAGCCGGGCGGTGAGGCGTGGACGCCCTTGCCCTGGATCGGCTCGACGACCAGGCCCGCCACGTCGCCGCACTTCAGCTCGCGCCGCAGGGCGTCCAGGTCGCCGAGCCCGATCGCCGTGTCGGGGAGCAGTGGCGCGAAGCCGTCCCGGAATCCGGACTCCCCGTTGACGGAGAGCGAACCGGTGGTCAGCCCGTGGAAGGCGCGGGTGCAGTAGAGGACGCGCGGCTTCCCGGTCGCGTACCGGGCGAACTTCAGGGCGGTCTCGACCGCCTCGGTCCCGCTGTTCCCGAAGAAGACCCGGTCCAGGTGCGGGCTGTGCGCCAGCAGCCGCTCGGCCAGCAGTCCGGGCAGCGGCTGGCAGTCGAAGCGGGTGAGGTCGGCGAGCGAGGCGTCGAGGACGTCGTGCAGTGCCTTGCGTACGACGGGGTGGTGCCTGCCGAGCCCCATCACGCCGAATCCGGCGAGCATGTCGAGGTAGTCGTCGCCGTCCGCGTCCCAGAAGTACGCGCCCTCGGCCCGCTCGTAGACCTTGTCGAAGCCGAGGGTTCGGAGCATGCGCGGCAGCTGGTGGTTGAGGTGGCGGGTGTGCAGCTCGTAGCGTTCGGCGCCGCGTTCCGCGAGGAGCCGTGCCAGATCGAAGCCCTCGGGCCCGTCGTTCTTCATTGCCCGTTCTCCTTCACCACGTTCGCGTCCGCCGCCCTCACCCGGGCCAGTGCCTCGCCGATCCCTCCGGCGAGGGCCGTGGGGGTCAGCCCGATCTCCGCAAGCACCTCGCCGCGCCCGGCGTGCGCGAGGAACCGCTCGGGGATGCCGTACGTCCGCAGCGGTATGTCGACGCCGGCGTCCCGCAGCGCCTGCTCGACGGCCGAACCGACGCCGCCCGCACGGCTGTTGTCCTCGACGACCGCCACCAGCCGGTGCTGTCCGGCGAGCGCGGGCAGCTCCTCGTCGACCGGCTTGACCCAGCGCGGATCGACGACCGTGCAGCGGATACCGGCCTCCGCGAGCAGATCGGCGGTCCGCAGGCACACCGGGGCGAGCACCCCGATCGCCACCAGGAGTACGTCGGGGACCGCGGCCCGCTGCAGCACGTCCATCCCGCCGATCCGGGCGACGGCCTCGACGGGCTCGCCCACCGACTCCTTCGGGAACCGGATCACGGTGGGCGCGTCGTCGACGTCGACGGCCTCGCGCAGTTCCTCGCGCAGCCGGTCGGCGTCCCGTGGGGCGGCGATCCGCAGCCCGGGGACGACCTGGAGCACGGACATGTCCCACATGCCGTTGTGCGAGGGCCCGTCGACGCCGGTGACTCCGGCCCGGTCCAGGACGAAGGTCACCCCGCACCGGTGCAGGGCGACATCCATGAGCAGTTGGTCGAAGGCCCGGTTGAGGAACGTCGCGTAGACCGCGACGACCGGGTGCAGGCCGCCGGTGGCGAGACCCGCGGCGGAGACCGCCGCATGCTGCTCGGCGATCCCGACGTCCCAGATCCGGTCGGGGAACCGCTCGGCGAACCGGGTCAGTCCGACGGGGTGCAGCATCGCCGCGGTGATCGCGACGACGTCCGGGCGTTCGGCGCCGATCCGTGCGATCTCGTCGCCGAACACCGAGGTCCAGGACGGTGCGGCGGGCACCATGAGCGGCTCGCAGGTCAGCGGGTCCATCGCGCCGACCGTGTGGAAGCGGTCGGCGTCGTCGGCCAGCGCGGGCGGGTAGCCGCGGCCCTTCTCGGTGATGCAGTGCACCAGCACCGGACCGTGGAAGCGCCTGGCCCGGTTGAGGGCGGACTCGACCGCCGCGGTGTCGTGTCCGTCCACCGGGCCCAGGTATTTGAGCCCCAGGTCCTCGAACATGCCCTGCGGGGCGAAGGTGTCCTTGAACCCCTTCTTCGCGCCGTGCAGCGACCCGTAGAGCGGCTGCCCGATGACCGGTGTCTGCTGGAGCACGCCCTTGCCCCAGGACAGGAAGCGCTCGTAGCCGTCGGTGGTGCGCAGGGTGGCGAGGTGGTTGGCGAGGCCGCCGATGGTCGGGGCGTACGAGCGTTCGTTGTCGTTCACCACGATGATGAGGGGCCGGTCCCCGGCGGCGATGTTGTTGAGCGCCTCCCAGGCCATGCCACCGGTGAGGGCCCCGTCGCCGATGACGGCGACGACGTGGTCGTCGCGCCCGAGCACCTCGTTGGCCTTGGCCAGTCCGTCGGCCCAGCCCAGGACGGTGGAGGCGTGGGAGTTCTCGATGACGTCGTGCTCGGACTCCTCGCGGGAGGGGTAGCCGGAGAGGCCGCCCTTGCGCCGCAGTCCGGAGAAGTCCTGCCGCCCGGTCAGGAGCTTGTGCACGTAACTCTGGTGTCCCGTGTCCCACAGGATGCGGTCCGCGGGCGAGTCGAAGGCCCGGTGCAGGGCGATGGAGAGTTCCACCACCCCCAGGTTGGGGCCGAGGTGGCCGCCCGTTCTCGTGACCGCCCGGACGAGGAACGTCCTGATCTCGTCCGCCAGTCCGCCGAGCTCCGACGGGCTCAGTGCCTTGAGATCCTGCGGCCCCTTGATGGTTTCCAGCATCGTCACGCTCGGGCCCTCTCTGGTCCTGTTTCAGCTCACGGTCACGGCCGGGGCCCCGGGGCGGGCGGATACCCGTCCCCGCAGCGGCGCGTACCGACCCCGGCGGCCACCGGCCCGCCCCGGACGCGCCGCGAGGGGCGGCGCGCCGCGGGCGGCCGGGCCGGCGGCACCCGGGAGAGCCGGTGCGACCGGCTCTCCCGTGGTCATGACGTCACCGGTTGCCGCCGATGGTCTCCCGTGCCGCGCGCAGGGATTCCTTCAGCGACCCCATGGTGGCGAGGACCGCGGTCGGCTCGTAGCCGCAGTGCGCCATGCAGTTGGCGCACCGCGGGTCCTTGCCGCGACCGTACTTCTCCCAGTCGGTTTCCTCGATGAGCTGCCGGTACGTCGGGACGTACCCGTCGTTCATCAGGTAGCAGGGCCGCTGCCAGCCGAAGAGCGAGTAGTTGGGAATGGCCCAGGCCGTGCACGGGAAGTCCGCCTTGCCCTCCAGGAAGTCGAGGAAGAGCGGCGAGTGGTTCAGCCTCCAGCGGGCCCGGTTGCCGCCGGCGAAGGACTTCTTGAAGAGCTGGCGGGTCTGCTCGACGCCCAGGAAGTGCTCCTGGTCGGGCGCCTTCTCATAGGCGTAGGCGGGCGAGATCATCATCTCGTCGACCTTCAGCTCGTCGTTGAGGTAGTTGAGGACCTCGATGACGGTCTGCGGGGTGTCGGTGTTGAAGAAGGTGGAGTTGGTGGTGACCCGGAAGCCAAGTCGCTTGGCCTCCTTCATCGCCTCCACCGCCTCGTCGAACACGCCTTCCTTGGCGACCGACTCGTCGTGCCGCTCACGCAGTCCGTCGATGTGCACGGCGAAGGCGAAGTACGGCGACGGCGTGAACTTCTCGAGCTTCTTGCGCATCAGCATGGCGTTGGTGCAGAGGAAGACGTACTTCTTCTTCGCAACCAACTGGCGCACGATCTCGTCGATCTGAGGGTGCATCAGCGGCTCGCCACCGGCGATGGACACCATCGGGGCACCTGATTCGAGCACTGCCCCGACCGCCTGGGCGACGGGCATGCGCTGCTTGAGGACTCCGGCCGGGTGCTGGATCTTCCCACAGCCCTCGCACGCCAGATTGCAGGCGAACAAGGGTTCCAGCTCGACGATCAGCGGGAATTTGTCCCGCCTGCGGAGCTTCTGTTCGATGAGATACGTCGCAACCTTGATGGACTGACGGAGCGGCATGGCCATCTGGGCTCACCTCCTGGGGAGCAGCAAAGATCGGTGCCATTCATGGAAAGCCGGAAGGACAGCACGAAGAACGCGGAATGCCGATATTCCACCGCGGACCGTGCCGATGCGGACGAGCTCATGCTCAGGAGCGTCCACGACCACCCGTACGGCGGCAACGGGGCGTGCCCCGGTCCGTACGGCGGTGCGGAGCGTGGCGGCGGACTCCATGTCCACCGCGATGGCGCCGGTGGCCCGGAGTCCGGCGCGTTCGGGTCCCCGGACGACATGGCCGGAGCCGGTCAGTGGTCCGGTGTGGACTGTGCGGCCGGGCACCGCCCTGGTCAGGGCGTCGACGAGCAGGCCCGTTCCGACGCAGGGCGTCGTGCCGTTGTCGTCGCGGGTCTCCTCGGCCACCACGAGGTCACCGGGGTGCATGCCGGGGGCCAGCCCGGCGCAGAAACCCGAGGCGATGACCGCGGCACCTCGGACGCCGTCCCGCCCCAGCGCGCGCCGGACGGCGTTCTCGGCGGCCTTGGGGCCCATCCCGGTCCTGATGACGGACACCGGACCGGGAGCGCCGTTGCCGCGGCCCGTGCGCAGGGCGAAGTGCTCGATGCCGAGCGCACAGGCGATGAGGAGCGGCGTGGCGGGGGCGGTTGGTCTCCGGTCGTCCCCCATCCGGTCACGCCCCCTTACCGGTACCGGTGGCGAACGGGTCGCCGTAGACGTACCGGCCCAGTGCGGTGAGGGGGAACACCTGCCGGTAGAGGTGGTAGTTGATGGAGAAGTCCCACGGGAAGCCGGTCCCGGTGAAGTACGGCTCGTCCCAGGAACCGTCCGCCAGCTGGGTTCCAGCCAGCCAGCCGATGCCCCGCTCGACGGCCCTGCTGTCGCGCCTCCCGGCGGAGAGGAGCGCGAGGAGTGCCCAGGCGGTCTGGGAGGCGGTCGACGCGCCGTGACCGATCCACTTCTCCTCCTGGTAGGAGCGCAGGTCCTCGCCCCAGCCTCCGTCGTCGTTCTGCACGGATTCGAGCCAGCCGACGGCCCGCCGGACCGACGGGTGCGCCGCGGGCAGACCGGCCGCGATGAGTGCGGGCACCACGGACCCGGTGCCGTAGATGTAGTTGACGCCCCACCGGCCGAACCACGCGCCGCTCGCCTCCTGTTCGGCGAGCAGCCACTCGATTCCCCTGCGGGTACGGGGGTGGCTCGACCGGCCCTCGACGGCGAGCATCTCCACCACGTGCCCGGTGACGTCGGCGGACGGCGGGTCGATGACCTCGCCGAAGTCGCAGAACGGCAGCCGGTTCGGGAAGGGGCTGGTGTTGTCCGCGTCGAAGGCGCCCCAGGCCCCGTTGCGCGACTGCATGCCGAGGTTCCAGCGCACCCCGCGCTCGATCGCGGCCTCGACCCTGTCGGGGTCCGGGTGGCGGACCCGGCGCAGCGCGAGGACGACCTCGGCGGTGTCGTCGATGTCCGGGTAGTTGTCGTTGTGGAACTCGAACGCCCAGCCACCGGGGGCCAGTTGAGGCTTGCGTACCGACCAGTCGCCCGGCCGTACGATCTCCTCGCCGAGCATCCAGTCGGCAGCCTTCACGAGGGCCGGGTGGTCGGGGCTCAGTCCGGCGTCGGCGAGCGCGATGGTGGCGAGGCAGGTGTCCCAGACCGGCGACTGGCAGGCCTCGATCATGCGGGCGCCGTCCTCGCGTCGGACGGTGAACCGGTCGAGCGAGGCGAGCCCGGCCTTCATCACCGGGTGGTCGAGGTCGTAGCCCATCAGGTGCAGGGCGATGATCGAGTAGACGGCGGGCGGCTGGATGCCGCCCCAGCAGCCGTCGCTCTCCTGGCGTTCGATGATCCAGCGGGCCGCGGCGTTCATGGCGACGCGGCGCAGTCGGCGCGGGGCGACCTTGTGGTACGCGTGCAGCGCCTTGTCGAGCCGCTGGAAGACGCCGTCCCAGCTGGCCACCGGAGCCGTGCGCCCCGGTGGGTTCGGGTTCGCCGGGTCGGTGTGCAGCTCGTCGAGGGTGAACGGGGCGGGGCGGACGGGCCGCTTCGCGGAGACGACGGTGAGCGGGACGATGGTCTGGCGGGCCCAGCAGCCGAAGTCGTAGATGTTGAGCGGGACCCACTTCGGGAAGAACATCAGCTCGGGCGGGAGCTCCGGCAGGTCGTCCCACTTCCACCAGCCGAAGAGCGCGAGCCAGATCCGGGTGAAGACCCGGGCTGCCGCGATGCCTCCCCGGTCCCTGACGAAGCGGGCCGCGCGGATCATGTGCGGGTCGTCCGGCCGGTCTCCGGCCAGCCGGAGGGCGACGTACCCCTCGATGGTGGCGGAGAGGTCGCCGGGCCCGCCGTGGAAGGTGGCCCAGGTGCCGTCACCGAGCTGCTCGCCACGGATGAAGCGGGCTGCCGCCTGCACCGTGGCGGGGTCCTGGATGCCCAGGAACTGACGGAGCAGCAGGTCCTCGGCGTCCATCGTGACGTTGGTGGCGAGGTCCCCCTTCCACCAGCCCTGCTCGTCCTGCCTGCCGAGGAGGTGCTCCACCGAGCGTTCCGCGGCCCGCCGCGCGACGGCGAGTACGTCGTCCACGGCGATGGTTGATTCGGTCGGATCGCTTACCGGGGCTGCGCGGAGGTTCGCGGCCCCGGTGCTTCCGTCGGTCGTCGCTGTCATGGCTTCCCCTTCGTGCAGTTGGTCCGCTGCTGTGCTGGGGTCTCCGTCGGCGGGCGCCCGTCAAGGGCGCCCGCCGGCGACTGCGAGTCATATACGAATGGTGATCATCTCTTTCGTACGACAACGAAGTCGGCGAGCGCGGTGAGCTGCTCCCGTACCTGTTCCGGCATGTCGACGCCGTGCAGCGCCTCGATGGCTACCGCGTGCTGACGGCGGGCTTCCTGGGCGGTCCACTCGCGGCCGCCCGCCTCCTCGATGAGTGCCGCGCGTGCGGCGAACTCCTCTTCGGAGAAGCTGGCGAAGTCGCTGCTCTTGACGTCGGCGGCCAGCAGCTCGCCCAATCGGGCGGAGGCCGGTCCGCCCGCGGCGAGCGCGGCGACGACGGGCAGGGACTTCTTGCGCTGGCGCAGGTCGCTCCAGGTCTGCTTGCCCGTGGACTCGGGGTCGCCCCAGATCCCGAGCAGGTCGTCGACGGCCTGGAAGGCGAGGCCGAGGTGGTAGCCGTACGCCTCCAGGGTGTCGGCCGTGCGGTCGTCGGCGCCGCCGAGCACGGCTCCGATGGACACGGCACAGGCGAGCAGCGCGCCCGTCTTGTTGCCCTCCATCTCCAGGCACTCCTCGACGGTGACCCGCTCGCGGTGCTCGTAGGAGATGTCCTGGGCCTGCCCGTCGATGAGCTTGCGGGTGGCGGTGGTCAGCCGGCGGGCCGCCCGGCCGGCCTCGACGGTGCCGAGCTCCAGCAGGATCTCGTTGGCCAGCGCGAAGAGCGCGTCGCCGACGAGGATGGCCTGGGCCGGTCCGTGCACCTTCCACACGGTGTCGCGGTGGCGGCGCTGCTCGTCGCCGTCCATCAGGTCGTCGTGCAGCAACGAGAAGTTGTGCACGAGTTCGACGGCGACCGCGCCGGGGATCCCGGCCTCGGCCGGAGCGCCCGCCACCTCGGCGGACAGCACGGCGAGCGCGGGGCGCACGGCCTTGCCGCCGTCGCCGTCGGCGGGCCGGCCCTGGGCGTCGATCCAGCCGAAGTGGTAGGCCGCGACGGTGTCCATGGGCGGCGCCAGCCGGTCCACGGCAGCGCGCAGCACCGGCGCTGACAGGGCCCTTCCACGCTCCAGAAGCGCGGTGACGTCCGTGGTGTCCGCCACGGTGTCGGAAGCCGGATTCGCCGGGGTCACAGACTCTCCTCTTGTTCCGGTGGTACTGCTCATGCCGCCTCCTGCAGCGGATGTTCGTGGGGCCGGCCGAGGGCGTGGAGCGCGGCGTCCGCGGCGCTGAAACCACTGCGGACGGCACCCTCCATCGTGGCGGGCCAGCCGGTGGCAGTCCATGCGCCTGCCAGGTGGAGTCCGGGGGCACGGGTGTGCGCACCCGGCCTCAGCCGTCCCACTCCCGGGGCGGGCGCGAAGGTCGCGGTGCGTTCCCGGGTGACGAAGAAGTCGCGGACGCCCGCGCCGCGCGTGGCCGGCAGGAGCTTCTCCAGCTCGGGAAGGTAGCGCCTGCGCAGCTCGGCGACGGGCAGGTCGATCTCGTCCTGGGCCGCGGACTGGGACAGTGCGAGGTACTGTCCGCCGCCCTGGAGCCCTGAGGTCGCCGTGCGGTCGAAGACCCATTGCACGGGTGAGCCGAGTGCGGCGAAGAACGGCCGGCGGAGCACCTTGCGGTCGTAGACGACGTGCACGTTGAGGATCGGTGAGTCGGTGAGGTCCAGGAGCCGGCCGGGGTTGTCGATCGCCCCGTCCGGCAGCAGTCCGTGGGCCTCGCCCTGGGGTACGGCCAGGACGACGGTGTCGGCCTCGAACCGCTCCCCGTCCGTCCCGACGGCCCACCGGCCGTCCTCGGTCCGGGTGAGGGAGGCGACCCGGGTGCGTGTGCGGAGCCGTACGCCCGCCGATTCGAGCGACTTGCGGGCGAGGGTGTCGTGGAGTTCACCGAGCGGCACGGCGGCCCAGCCGATGTCGGCGGCGCCGGGATCGGAGAGCAGGCCGGTCTTGAAGACCATGGCGGCCAGCGCCATGGAGGCGTTCGGCGCGGTCGCGTTGAGCGTGGCGACACCGACGAGGTCCCAGAGGGCTTCGACGGTGCGCTGCGACTGCCCGTGGCGGCGCAGCCAGGTCGCGAAGGCGACGCCGTCGAGCGCGGGGTCGGCCGGGTCGAGGCGGCCCAGCGCGAGTGCCGCGCGGGCGACACCCGCCTTCTCGGCGAGCGAGAGGTGCGGGTAGGCGGCGAGTCCGCCGGCGAGGTGCAGCGGCACGGGCAGCCCGGTGCGGCGCAGTCGCCCGAGCCGCGGTCCCCGGGCCCGCCCGACGTCGAGCACGGGCACGTCGAGACGTTCCTGCAGCGGGGCGAGGTGGGTTCCTCCGACGCGGTCCAGGAACCAGCGGTAGCCGGTGCAGCAGCGCAGGAAGACGTGCTGGCCGTTGTCGACGGACAGCTCGCCGCGGCGGAAGGAGAAGGCGAGGCCGCCGAGCCGGGGGCGGCCTTCGAGCAGGGTCACGTCGAGCCCCGCGTCGGCGAGACGGAGGGCGGTCGTCACTCCGGCGAGACCGCCGCCGACGACCACCGCGCGCGAGGAGCGCGGCTTCCGGCCGGTCATGCGTGCTCCTTCCGTCGTGCCGTCGCAGTCAGGGACGCGTGGGGTGGGTGCGGGGTTGCGCGCCCGGTGCCGTCCGCGGGGCGCATCAGGTCCGCCCCCTGGTGGTACGGCGCGAGATGTAGCGGGCGTCGAGGCCCGACAGTCCGCGTACGGCGACGTAGGCCTTCTCGTGGCCGGGCAGCGAGACCCTGCCGCGCAGGACGGCCTCGGGGTCGCGCTCGATCCGGTCGAGGAGCCGGCGGTAGATCCCGGCCATGGCGGCCACGCAGGCGCCGCTGCGCCGGTCCAGCATCGGCAGCAGCCGGTAGCCCTCGGCGAACAGCGCGCGGGCGCGCCGGACCTCGAAGTGGACGAGGCCGGCGAAGTCGGAGCCGGGGGGCGGCGTGGCCCGGTGGAAGCCGGCGGAGCAGCCGAACTTGGCGAGGTCGTCGGCGGGCAGGTAGGTGCGCCCGTTGCCCGCGTCCTCGCGGACGTCGCGCAGGATGTTGGTGAGCTGGAGTGCGAGGCCGAGGGTGTCGGCGTACTCCGCCGCCCGGTCGGCGCCGGGTGCGCCCGGTTCCGTACCGAAGACGCCGAGGCTGAGCCGTCCGATCGCACCGGCGACACAGCGGCAGTACGTCCTGAGGTCGTCCCAGGTCTCGTAGCTCTCGCCGCGCACGTCCATCAGGACGCCGTCGATGAGCTCGTCGAGGCCGCCGAGCGGCAGCGGGAACCGGCGCGCGGAGTCGGCGAGCGCGACGGCGACCGGGTCGGTGTCGTCCTCGTCGACCGCGCCGTCCCGGATCCGGCCGAGCAGCGTCCGGGTGTCCTCCAGCCGGGTCCGCTTGGTCTCCGGGGCCAGCTCGCCGTCGCCGATGTCGTCGACGCGACGGGAGAAGGCGTACAGCGCCGACATGGCCTGCCGCTTCTCGTACGGCAGCAGTCTGATGCCGTAGGCGAAGTTACGGGCCTGCTGTCCGGTGACGGCCTCGCAGTAGCTGTACGCGGCCTGTACCGGTGCCGACATGTACGTCGTCTGTCCCTCCACGGTCCGGCTCACCCCTCTCTGTGCGCTTTTCGCAGGACTACTCCCACTTCACGCAGCAGCAGCGGCGCGGTGGGCTTGGGCGGTCCGGGCAGTACGTCGAAACCGGCGGCGGAGACCGCGGCGAGGGCGGCTCGCCCTCCGCCGACGAATCCGGCGAGCAGGAGTTTGAGTCTGCCCCGGACACTGCCCACCAGGGGGATGCCCTCGTCCAGCAGGTCATGGGCACGCTGCGCCTCGAAGGCGATCAGGGCGCGCAGCGACGCGCTCCCCGACGGTACGGCCAGGTCGGATTCGATGACGTGGAAGCGGGCCATGTCGTCCGCGGGCAGGTAGATCCGGTCCCGGGCGAGGTCCTCGGCGACGTCCTGGAGGTGCTCGGCGATCTGCAGGGCGGTGCAGACGGCGTCGGAGCGGCGGATCCGTTCGGGGCTCGCGGTGCCGGTGATCTGCAGGACGAGGCGGCCGACGGGGTTGGCCGAGAGCTCGCAGTAGGCGAGGAGCTCCTCGTACGTCCCGTAGCGGCGGACCTTCTGGTCCTGCCGGTTGGCCTCGATGAGCCCGAGGAAGGGGTCGGGGGTGAGCGCGCAGCGCCGCACGGTGGGGCGCAGTGTGCGCATCAGGGGGTGCAGCGGGCCGTCCGCGGCGTCCGCGAAGGTGCGGTGGAGGTCGGCCTCCAGGGCGTCGAGCAGGGCGAGCCGGTCCTCGGCGGCCCCGGGGTCGACGCCGAGGTGGCGGGCGTCGGCGCCGCCGGGCGCGAGATCGCCGTCACCGATGTCGTCGACGAGGCGGGCGAAGCCGTAGACGGCCATCAGGTCCTCGCGCCAGGCGCGGGGCAGGAAGAAGGGGGCCACGGGGAAGTTCTCGTCCGCGGCCTTGTCGAGGGTGGGGGTGGCGTCGGTACGCGCCTGTCGCGTACGGGTCACTGCGTACCACCCGACGTGGAGACGGCGAAACCACGTCGGAGCTGGAGATTTCCCATCATTGCCGTCATATCTCCCGTTCTACACTGCCGACCCAAAACATCCCTTTTCGGACACGCCGCTCGCTGCCCCGAGTGCGACAGGCTCACAACGGGCGATGTGCCGGGGGGCGTATCACCCCACATTGCCGCGAATCAGCTCCGGTACAGCTTACGTTGTACAGCTCACAGGGCCGCGCCGGGGTGCGACGCGTCCCTCTGCAACACTTCGATCTCCGTCAACCTTCCCCGGATTCCGGTTGATTGACGTCATCCGGCGGGAGGAGATACCCGGGTGCTCCCTCCGCCCCACGCACCGCAGTGGCCCCCGCCGCTGTCTGCGGCAGGGGCCACGGGAACGGAGCGGCCTACTTGCCGGTCTCCCGCTCGTACGCCTTGAGCACCTCTTCGGTGGGGCCGTCCATCAGGAGTTCGCCCCGCTCCAGCCACAGCACCCGGTCGCAGGTGTCCCGGATCGTCTTGTTGTTGTGGCTGACGAGGAAGACGGTTCCGGCCTCCTTGCGCAGCTCGCGGATCCGCTCCTCGGAGCGGACCCGGAACTTGCGGTCACCGGTGGCCAGCGCCTCGTCGATCATGAGGACGTCGTGGTTCTTGGCCGCGGCGATCGAGAAGCGCAGCCGCGCCGCCATGCCGGAGGAGTAGGTCCGCATGGGCAGCGTGATGAAGTCGCCCTTCTCGTTGATCCCCGAGAAGTCCACGATGTCCTGGTAGCGCGCGCGGATCTCCTCGCGGCTCATGCCCATCGCGAGACCGCCGAGCACGACGTTGCGCTCCCCGGTCAGGTCGCTCATCAGCGCGGCGTTGACGCCCAGCAGCGACGGCTGGCCGTCGGTGTAGACCTTGCCGTGCTCGGTCGGGAGCAGTCCGGCGATGGCCCGGAGCAGGGTGGACTTGCCCGAGCCGTTGGTGCCGATGAGTCCGATCGCCTGGCCGCGGTAGGCGGTGAAGGAGACCCCCCGCACCGCGTGCACCTTGCGTACGCCGCGCGGCTCGCCCTTGCCGCGGCGCATGATCCGGCTGAGCGCCGCGGTGGCGCTTCCCTTGCCGCCCCCCGTCCCGTTGACCCGGTACACGATGTGTACGTCGTCGGCGATCACGGTGGGGATGTGTCCCTGGGACGATTCCTCAGCCACGGCCGTACCGTTCCTCTGCCTTCCAGAAGTACACGAAGCCCAGGACACCCACGACGAGCGCCCAGGCGAGCCCGACGGCCCAGACGTGCTGCGGCAGGTTCTCGGAGCCGTAGCCGTCGATCAGCGCGAAGCGGACCAGGTCCATGTAGATGGCCGCCGGGTTGTACTGCAGCACGTCCGCGATCCACTGCGGCTTGTCGGCCAGCATCACCGGGATGGAGAACATGACGCCCGAGGCGTACATCCAGGTCCGCATGACGAACGGCATCAGCTGCGCGAGGTCCGGGGTCTTGCTGCCCAGCCGGGCCATGACCAGGGCCAGACCGGTGTTGAACACGAACTGCAGGGCCAGCGCCGGGATGATCAGCAGCCAGGAGAGCCTGGGATAGCTGCCGAAGCCCATGGCCACGGCGAGCAGCACGATCATCGAGTACAGCAGCTGCTGGAGCTGCTGCAGCGAGAACGAGACGGGCAGCGAGGCCCGGGGGAAGTGCAGGGCCCGGACCAGGCCGAGGTTGCCGGCGATGGACCGCACCCCCGCCATGACCGAGCTCTGGGTGAAGGTGAAGACGAAGACGCCCGTGACCAGGAACGGGACGAAGACCTCCTGGCTCATCCCCCTGCTGGTGCCCAGGATGAGCCCGAAGATCAGGAAGTAGACCAGGGCGTTCAGCAGCGGGGTGGCGACCTGCCACAGCTGGCCGAGCTTGGCCTGGCTGTACTGCGAGGTCAGCTTGGCCCTGGAGAACGCCAGGATGAAGTGCCGGCGGCCCCAGAGCTGCCGGACGTACGCGAACAGCCCGGGCCTGGCACCGCTCACCGTCAGACCGTACTTGGCGGCCAGCCGGGAGGCGCTCAGCCCCTCGTCGGCGGACGGCGGGCTGCTCAGCGCAAGCCCGCCGTCGTGGGTCGTATCACTCACAGGTAAGAACTCTCGTCTTCACAATGCGCAGCCGGACGCGGGTGCGGCCAAGGCGGACAGGTCCCCGTACACAACGAACAGGGCTCATGGTCTCAGAGGCGAGCCTCTCAGATCACAGGCGGTCGGCCCAGTCTGGTGAGGCGCCACACCGTACGCCACCTCATGGGGCGCCGGGGCCCGCAGGGTTTCGTCCAGCCTTCCCGGAAACCTCCGAACCACGCCTTGAGCGCGGGCCGGGAGGGCCTGCGGACCAGCGTGAGCAGCAGCCAGACCCCGACGTACACGGGGACCAGCGGTGCGGGCAGGTTCCGGCGGGCCAGCCAGACCCGGTTGCGGGCCACCATGCGGTGGTAGACCGCGTGCCGCGAGGGGGCGGTGGTGGGGTGGTTGAGCACCATGTCCGCGCGGTAGTCGATCATCCAGCCGGCGTCCAGGGCCCGCCAGGCGAGGTCGGTCTCCTCGTGCGCGTAGAAGAAGTCGTCGGGGAGCGGGCCGACCTCGGCGATCACCCGGGTACGCACGGCGTTCGCCCCGCCGAGGAACGTCGTCACCCGGGACGAGCGCATCGGGTCGGCCGCACGCAGCCGCGGCACGTGCCGGCGCTGGGTGGCCCCGGTGTCCGGATCGGCGATGCGGAAGGTGATGATGCCGAGCTCCGGGTCGGCGTCGAAGGCCTGCCGGCACAGCTCGGCGGTGTCCTTCTTCGGCAGCAGTCCGTCGTCGTCGAGGAACAGCAGCGCGTCCACGTCGGTGCCGGCGGCGCCGAACGCCTCGATGCCGACGTTGCGTCCGCCGGGGATGCCCAGGTTCTCGGGCAGCTCCACGGTCCGCACGCCCGCGGGCACGTCGGGGACCGGGGCGCCGTTGCCGACGACGACCACCTCGATTCGGTCGCCGTCCTGGACGGCGACCGAATCGAGCAGGGCACGCAGTTCGTCCGGGCGGTTGCCCATGGTGATGATGACCGCGCCGAGTTTCATGGGGGAGCTCACTTCAGCCTGCTGGACGCCAGGATCGACACCAGGTGCAGGACGGTCTGGAGAAGGGCGATGCCGGCCAGGACGGCGACCGCGAGGCGGCTGAAGAAGAGGTCGTCCCTGACCGTGTCGAGGACGGCGGCCACCAGGATGACGAACGACGCCTCGATGCCGAGGATCAGCCGGTGGAACTTGAGCGCGCCGGCGGCCCGTCGGGCGAACGCCATGCCGGAGGAGCGCGGCTCGGACGCGGCCTCCTTGACGGGCGGCAGCCCGCCCTGGTGACGGGCGACCCCGACGAGGTCCGTCTCGGCCTTGATCAGGATGGCGCCGAGCGCGGCGAGCGTGCCCAGGAAGGCCCACAGCCAGTCGATGCGTCCGGGGCCCCACAGGTCGGCGGCACGCAGGCCGAAGCCGACCAGCACCGCCGCGTCGCACAGATAGGCGGCCACCCGGTCCAGATAGACCCCGCCCAGCGAGAACTGCTTCTTCCAGCGGGCCACTTCACCGTCGACGCAGTCGAACAGCAGGTAGAGCTGAACCGCGAGCACACCGAGCAGGGCCCCGGGGATGCCCGGGATCAGCAGGGCGGGCGCCGCGAGCACACCGGCGACGGTCATCACGTAGGTCAGCTGGTTGGGCGTGATCCTGGTGGTCACCAGGCGCCGGGTGATGCGCAGGGAGATCTCGCGCATGTAGAGCCGACCTGCCCAGTGCTCGCCACTGCGCCGGTCCTTCACGCCCGGAGGGTGCACGACCGGGCGGAGTTCAGCTATGGATGGCTTTTGCATAGTCGGCGTACGCGTCCCTGATCTGGTCGGTGGACAGGTTGAGGTGTTCCAGGATCGTGAAGCGTCCCGGGCGCGTCTGCGGGGCGTACTCGACGGCCCGCACGAACTCTTCGGCGGTGAAGCCGATCTCGCCGGGCAGCACCGGCAGGCCGTGGCGCCGCAGCACGGACGCCATGTGCAGCGACTCCTCGCGGGCGCCCCGCAGGTGCATGGCGAAGCAGGCGCCGAGGCCGACCTGCTCGCCGTGGCTGGCCGCGCGCTTCGGGTACAGCAGGTCGAAGGCGTGGTTGATCTCGTGGCAGCCGCCCGAGGCGGGCCGGGAGTCCCCGGCGACCGACATCGAGATGCCGGTCAGGACGAGCCCTTCGGCCAGCACCTTGAGGAACGCGTCGTCGCCGACCCCTCCGGGGTGGCGCAGGACGGCTTCGCCCGCCTGCCGGGCCATGGCCGCCGCGAGTCCGTCGATCTCCTCGCCCTGGATCTCGTGGGCGAGCTCCCAGTCGGCGACGCAGGAGATGTTGGAGACCGCGTCCCCGATGCCCGAGCGCACGAAGCGTGCGGGGGCCTCGCGGATCACGTCGAGGTCGATCACGACGGCGATCGGGGTGGGGACCCCGTAGGAGCCGCGCCCGTTGTCGTTGTCCAGGGTCGCGACCGGGGAGCAGAGCCCGTCGTGGGACAGGTTCGTCGCGACGGCGACCATGGGCATGCCGACCCGCGCCGCGGCGTACTTCGCCACGTCGATGATCTTCCCGCCGCCGAGGCCGACGACGGCGTCGTAGCGGTTGCCCTTGATTCCGTCGGCGAGCCGGACCGCGGAGTCGATCGTGCCGTCGGTGACCGGGTACCAGTCGGCTCCCGGCAGCAGCGGGGCGAGCCTCTCGCGCAGGGCGCGCCCCGATCCTTCGCTGATCGCGATGGCGAGCTTGCCCGACGCGGAGATCCGCTGGTCGGCGAGGAGACCGGCCAGATCGTCCATGGCGCCGCGCCGGATGTCGACGACGACCGGGGACGGGATGAGGCGGGTCAGTACAGGCACGCGATCTCCCTGCCGCGGGCGAGGTCGTCGTGGTTGTCGATCTCGACCCAGGTGACCTCGCCGATGGGTGCCACGTCGACGGTGAAGCCGCGGTTCACGAGCTCCTGGTAGCCGTCCTCGTAGTAGAGGTCGGGGTCGCGCTCGAACGTGGCCTTCAGCGCGTCGGCGAGCTCCTCGGCGGCCTCGGGCTCGATCAGCGTGACGCCGATGTACTCGCCGGTCGCGGTGGCCGGGTCCATCAGCTTGGTGATCCGGCGTACGCCCTTCTCGCCGTCGGTGATGACCTTCATCTCCTCGTCGGCGAGGTTCTTCACCGTGTCGAGGGCGAGGATGATCTTCCGGCCCTCACCGCGGGCGTCCAGCAGGGTCCGCTCGACGGAGACCGGGTGCACGGTGTCGCCGTTGGCGAGGATGACGCCCTGCTTCAGGACCTCACGGGCGCACCAGAGGGAGTAGGCGTTGTTCCACTCCTCGGCCTTGTCGTTGTCGATGAGCGTCAGCTTCACGCCGTACGTCGCCTCGAACTCGGCCTTGCGGGCGTAGACGGCTTCCTTGCGGTAGCCGACGACGACCGCCACCTCGGTGAGTCCGACCTCGGCGAAGTTGGCCAGGGTCAGGTCGAGGACCGTCTTCTCGCCGTCCACGGGCACCAGGGCCTTGGGCAGGGTGTCCGTGTAGGGACGCAGACGGCGTCCGGCACCGGCAGCCAGTACGAGGCCGATCATGCGAGTTCTCCTTCGTCGTGTACGGCGGGGGCCGAGGAGGACACCCAGAAGCGGATGGACTCCACGAGCACCACCAGAGCCACGGCCGCCGCGAGCGCGGTCAGAGCCGTGGTGAAAGCTGAGGCTCCGGTCAGTACGGCGGCGAGTACGGCCACGACCAGGGTCCGGCCCTCGTGCCCGCCGATGGTGCGCACCAGCCACTGGGGCGGGGCGCCGGTACCGCCTCGGATGCGGTAGACCGTGTCGTAGTGATGGTAGGCGACGGCGGAAACCAGGCCGAATGCCGCGGGAACGGCGTGCGGCACATCGCTGCGGGCCGCCAGGACGAGGACCGTGCAGTATTCCGCGGCCCGGAAGACCGGGGGCACCAGCCAGTCGAGCGCGCCCTTGAGCGGCCGCGAGACCGCGAGGCCCGAGGAGACCGCGTACACCACTGCGGCGCCGACGGTCGGCCAGCCGCCGTAGGGCGTGAACAGGGCCGCGGCGACCAGCACCAGGGCTCCGGCGAATGCCAGCAGCGGGGCGGTGAAGCCGCCGCCCGGGCGGCGGACCACTGCGGCGACGGCCTGCGCGAGCGGTCCCGAGTCGGCGAGGTCGGCCAGCGCCCCCGCCGCCCGGTCGGTGCGCCGCGCCTTGCGGGTCAGCGAGCGGAGCAGCCGGCCGGCCGTGGTGTAGCAGGCGGCCAGGGAGCAGCCGACGAGGAGGGCGTAGAAGACGATCCGGGGCGTGCTGACCGCGGTCAGCACGGCGATCATGGCCCAGCGTTCACCGATGGGCAGCACTATCATCCTGCGCAGCCAGACCGTCCAGCCGACGCTGTCGAGCTTGTCGGAGAGCGCGGCGGTGGGGCTCGTGTTGGAGACCGCGTCGTGGTTGGCCTCGTTGAACGAGAAGTCGACGACATGGCGGCAGGCCTGGAGCACCATCGCGCCGAGTGCGAGGACCCACACATCGTCGCCGCCCCGGGCGGCACCGAGGGCGAGGCCCGCGTAGTACGCGTACTCCTTGGCCCGGTCGAAGGTGGCGTCCAGCCAGGCGCCCATCGTCGAGTACTGCAGCGAGTAGCGGGCGAGCTGCCCGTCGGTGCAGTCCAGGACGAACGAGAGGAGCAGGAGCACGCCGGCCGCGACGTAGCCGCCGCGGGTGCCGGTCGCCGCGCTGCCGGCCGCGATCAGGGCGGTGATCAGCGAGGCGGTGGTGACCTGGTTCGGGGTGAGGCCCCGGCGGGCGCACCAGCGGGCGATGTAGCGGGAGTACGGGCTGATGAAGTACGTGGTGAAGAACCCGTCGTGGGCCTTCACGGCGCTGCGCAGCCGTACGGCCTCGTCGTCCACGGCGGCGACGGCGGCCTGTGCGGCGCCCCGGTCCTCGGGGCCGGTGGGCACCGCGGCGGTGAGCGAGCCCAGCTCGGGCCGCTGCACCGGAGTGCCCTCGGCGTCCAGGGCCACCGCGAGGCGGCCGGGCACCGTGCGGTCCTCGGCGACGGGTTCGGCGACGGAGGGAGCCACGGGGCTGCCGGCGCCGACCGCGGCCACGACCCTGCGCAGGGCGCGGAGCAGCGCGGCCCGTGCCTCGGGCTGCGCGGTGAGCGCTCCGGGGACGGTGGCGGCGGCGAAGCGGGGGTCGGTGAGTCCGAGCCTGAGGGCGTGGACATGGCCGACGAAGCGGGGGTCGACGAGGGCGACGCGCCGGTTCGCGGGGACCGCTGCGAGCAGCTCGGCGGCCTCGGTCGCGTCGGTGGCGGCCCTTACGTCGAAGCCGAGTGACCGCAGATCGTCCTCGAGCGACGATCCGGGTACCGGCGCACCGGTGAGGATGGCGGTCGACAGACGAACTCACTCCTTGGTGCTGACGGGAACGGCGCGCGACAGTGCGGCCCGGAGGTGGGCCGGCGGCGCATCGGCTGAGGCTATCGGATGAACGGAAGGCCGAGTTCACCGGCCGTTTGTGCTCCGTTCGGGCGAATCGGCCATGATGCGGCGCCGTTCGCGATCATCATCGTCGATCAGTGCCTCGCCCCACAAACCGCGCTCGGCCCGCGACCTGCGGGCCGAGCGGGGGAGGGCCGCGCCGGGCCGGACTCCGGTCGGCCTAAGCTGACGCGTATGACGTGGTTGATCACAGGCGGGGCCGGTTACATCGGGGCACATGTGGCGAGGGCCATGACGGGGGCCGGGGAGAAGGTCGTCGTGCTCGACGACATCTCGACGGGCATCGCCGGGCGGCTGCCCGCGGAAGTCGAGCTGGTGCGCGGCTCGGCACACGACCGCGGGCTGCTCGACCGGGTGCTGGCCGAGCACGCGATCACGGGTGTGGTGCATCTCGCGGCGAAGAAGCAGGTCGGCGAGTCCGTCGAGAAGCCGCTGCTCTACTACCGGGAGAACGTGGCCGGCCTCACCGTGCTCCTGGAGGCCGTGGTCGCGGCCGGTGTGCGGCGGTTCCTGCTCTCCTCGTCCGCGGCGGTGTACGGCGTCCCGGACACCGACCTCATCACCGAGGAGACCCCGTGCGCGCCCATCAACCCCTACGGCGAGACCAAGCTCGTCGGTGAGTGGATGGTGCGGGCGACGGGGCGGGCGCACGGGCTCTCCACCGCCTGTCTGCGGTACTTCAACGTGGCGGGCGCCGCCGGGCCCGAGCTGTCCGACACGGGTGTCTTCAACGTCGTGCCGATGTTCTTCGAACGGCTGACGCGCGGTGAGGCACCGCGGATCTTCGGCGACGACTACCCGACACCGGACGGCACCTGTGTCCGTGACTACATCCACGTCGCCGATCTGGCGGACGCGCACCTCGCCGTGGCCGGGAAGCTGGCCGGCCAGGCTCCGGGCGAGGATCTGACCGTGAACATCGGCCGCGGCGAGGGCGTCTCGGTGCGGCAGCTCGCCGACCTGGTGGGCGAGGTCACCGGCCGGCCCGTGGAGCCCGTGGTCGAGGCGCGCAGGCCGGGTGACGCGGCCCGTGCCGTCGCGTCGGCCGCCCGGATGACCGAGGAGCTGGGCTGGACGGCCCGGCGCGGGGTGCGCGAGATGGTCGAGTCGGCCTGGGAGGGCTGGTGCCTGCGTCATCCAAAGGCCCGCGCCGAATGACCCGGGGCGCCGCGCCGACGCTCTGACCTGCGAACGTTTCCGCAGGTCAGAGCACATGACAACGGTGTTCAGTCCCGTGTTGCCCGATACCCCCCGCCCGTAGTTCACTGGCCGTATCGGGCGGTCGGCGCCCGAGTGCACGACGCGTTCCGGAGGCGTTCCATGGGGGCTGGCCACGATCACGGGCATACGCACGGAGGGCCGCCGCCGACGGGCACGGCCGCCGCCGCGTACAAGGGCCGCCTCAGGGTCGCGCTGGGCATCACGCTCGGCGTCATGGTCATGGAGATCGTCGGCGGGCTGCTCTCCGACTCTCTCGCCCTGATCGCGGACGCGGCCCATATGGCGACCGACGCGCTCGGCCTGGGCATGGCCCTGCTCGCGATCCACTTCGCCAACCGGCCGGCCGGACCCAACCGCACCTTCGGCTTCGCCCGCGCCGAGATCCTCGCGGCGCTGGCCAACTGCCTGCTGCTCCTGGGAGTCGGCGGCTATCTGGTCTTCGAGGCCGTGGACCGCTTCATCACCCCGGCCGAGACACGCGGCGGACTGGCCATCGTGTTCGCCGCCGTGGGCCTGGTCGCCAACGTCGTCTCCCTGTCCCTGCTGATGCGCGGGCAGAAGGACAGCCTGAACGTGCGGGGCGCCTATCTGGAGGTGGTCGCGGACACCCTCGGCTCGGTCACGGTGCTGGTCTCGGCGGGCATCATCATGGCCACCGGCTGGCAGGCCGCCGACCCGATCGCCTCGCTGCTGATCGGCCTCATGATCGTCCCGCGGACGGTGAAGCTGCTGCGCGAGACGCTCAACGTGCTGCTGGAGTCGGCACCCAAGGGCGTCGACATGGAAGAGGTACGCGCCCACATCACGGCCCTGCCCGGGGTGCTGGACGTCCACGACCTGCACGCCTGGACGATCACCTCGGGCATGCCTGTCCTGTCCGCGCACGTGGTCGTGCACCAGGAGATGCTGGACTCGATCGGGCACGAGAAGCTCCTGCACGATCTGCAGGGCTGCCTGGGCCATCACTTCGACGTCGAGCACTGCACCTTCCAGCTGGAGCCGAGCGGGCACGCTGAGCACGAGGCGAGGCTCTGCCACTGAGCGGGACCGGCCCGGGTGTTAGGGTCTCCGGCGTACGTTCGAGTGCGGAGCCCGTGAGAGAGAAGGAGCTGAGGTTGATGACTGTCGCGACGACGGCTGCCCGGCGCAGCAATCGGTCCTTCCTCATCTCCCGGGTTCGCGGCTAGCTCCGCGGCTGTTCCACGCCGCCGCGTCGGCCGGAGCCCTCTCACCCAAGGGTTTCCCACGTTGACCGACCACACGTACGACGCTTTCTTCGCACTGCACCACCGACTGCCCCGGCAGAGCCCGGGTTCTGACGCCACCACGCGTCGGCTGCTCGCCCTCGCCGGTCCGCAGCCCGTCCGCCCGCGCGTCCTCGACCTGGGCTGCGGTCCCGGCCGGGCCGCCCTGCTGCTCGCCGCCGAGGCGGGTGCCGAGGTGACGGCGGTCGATCTGCACCAGCCGTTCCTCGACGAGTTGCGCGAGGCCGCCGACGCCCGCGGGCTCGGCGACCGGATCCGTACCGTCCGGGCCGACATGGCGGACCTCACCGGCCCCGATTTCGCCGACGGTTCCTTCGACCTGGTCTGGGCCGAGGGCTCGGCGTACTGCATCGGGTTCGACACCGCGGTGCGTGACTGGCAGCGGCTGCTCGTCCCGGGTGGCTCGATGGTGGTCACCGAGTGCGTCTGGACCACCGCATCCCCGTCCGCCGGGGCCCGCGCCTTCTGGGAGGAGGAGCAGCACACCTCGCTGCGCACGGCCGGGGCCACCACGGCCGCTGCCGTCGAGGCGGGCTGCCATGTGCTCGGGGTGCTGACGCAGCCCGAGAGCGACTGGGACGAGTACTACGTCCCGCTGGCCGGGAGGGTGGCTGCGGCCGACCCGTCGCTTCCCGGCATGGAGGCAGCACTCGCGGCCACCCGTGGGGAGCTGGCCGCGCGGCGCGCGTACGGCGGCGAGTACGGCTACGCCGGTTATGTGCTGCGCCCCTTCGATCCTCGCTGGCGCACCCGTCCGGAGGAGCCCGCCGACCGCGAGGCGGTGCACGGCGTCGTCTCGGCGGCGTTCCGCACCCGGGCCGAGGCGGCGCTGGTCGACGCGTTGCGCACCGACGTCGACGCCTGGCTGCCCGGTCTGTCGTACGTGGCCGAGGCACCGGACGGTTCCGTGGCGGCACACGCCCTGCTGACCCGGTGCCGGGTCGGGGACGCGCCGGTACTCGCGCTGGCCCCGGTGGCGACCGCCCCCGGTCATCAGCACCGGGGAGCGGGCAGGGCGGTCGTGCGGGCGGCTCTGGACGCGGCGCGGCTGCGGGGCGAGTCACTCGTCCTGGTGCTCGGTCATCCCGGCTGCTACCCGGCGTTCGGCTTCGTACCGGCGTCGCGGTTCGGGATCCGGGCCGGCTTCGACGTTACCGACGGGGCGATGATGGCGCTGGTCCTGGACGCGTCCGTGCCGGTACCGGCGGGCACGATCCGCTGTCCGGCCGCCTTCGGGGTCTGACGCTGCGTCCGCCCCGGCGTGCCCGTCGGGGTACGGCGGGGCGGACATGCCAGCACCCGAAGTGAGGACAAGCGGCTTTTGTACGGCAGACTTGTCCGACCAGAGGGCCCGGCGCACCAGGCCGGGTGCCAAAGCGAAGGATGGGTATGCCGACCACACCAGCCACCGCGGCGCACAGCTCGTCGAACGGCACCGCAGACGCGATCATGCTCGAACTGGTCGACGAGAGCGGCACCACCATCGGCACCGCGGAGAAGCTCGCCGCCCACCAGGCTCCCGGTCAGCTGCACCGGGCCTTCTCCGTCTTCCTCTTCGATGAGCAAGGACGGCTGCTGCTGCAGCGCCGCGCGCTCGGCAAGTACCACTCCCCCGGCGTGTGGTCGAACACCTGCTGCGGTCATCCGTACCCGGGCGAGGCGCCCTTCGCGGCAGCCGCCCGGCGTACGTACGAGGAGCTCGGGATCTCACCCTCGCTGCTCGCCGCCGCGGGCACGGTGCGCTACAACCACCCGGACCCGGTGTCGGGGCTGGTGGAGCAGGAGTTCAACCACCTGTTCGTCGGCATGGTCCAGGAGCAGCTGCGGCCGGACGCGGAGGAGGTCGGCGAGACGGCGTACGTGACCGCGGGTGAGCTCGCGGAGCGGCACGCGGCCGCCCCGTTCTCCGCCTGGTTCATGACGGTGCTGGATGCCGCGCGCCCCGCCATCCGGGAGCTGACGGGTCCCTCCGCGGGCTGGTGACGTCGCGCGGCGGACGTGGGCGGCGACGGGACGGCGGCCGCGACGTCGCGCGGCGGACGTGGGGCGGTCAGAGCTGCGTCTTCAGGGGCAGCGCCGCCCAGATGACCTTGCCGCCTCCCGCCGTGTGCTCCACGTCGCAGGTGCCGCCCGCCTCGGCGGTGACCTCACGGACCAACAGGAGCCCCCGCCCGCCGGTCTGCCCGTAGTCGGTGACCAGGGCGGTGGGGCGGTAGGGGTGGTTGTCCTCGACGGACACCCTGATCCATTCGGCTCCGACGGCCACCTCGACGGCGAGCTCGGGCGAGAGCAGCGCCGCGTGCCTGACCGCGTTGGTGACCAGTTCCGAGACGATCAGCAGCAGGCCGTGCAGGACGTCGTCGTCGACGGGTACGCCCTGCCGGTCGAGCAGGTCCCTCACTGCGTGCCGGGCCTGCGGCACCGAGGCGTCGACGGCGGGGGCGGTGAAGCGCCACACCCCTTCGTACGACACGGGATGGGCCGGAACACTCCCGCGGCTCTCCATGGACCGGCACCCGCTCTCGACTCGCACCTCACTGACTGTCGAGTGATGAGTGTCGGGAAGAGCCTGGTCCGTACCGAGCCACTGACCATAAGTGGTCAGTTATGGAAGCAATTTGACTGAGTGGGTATGACGGCGTCAGATGAAAGGCACTACTTCTCGTCCGCTTCGGGCGTCATCTGGTCGGTGACCAGGCTGACCATGCGTCTGCCGCCGACCCCGATCGCGATCAGCCCGAGGCCGTCGAAGAGCAGGGCCAGCGAGAAGAAGCAGCCGAGCACGTAGAGGCTGCTGTGCGGCCAGTCGAAGAGCACCAGCAGTCCCAGCAGCAGCCCGAACGCCCCTTGCAGCAGCGTCCAGCCGAACTGCGGGCCGCGCACGACCACACTGCCGACCAGCCGGAACACTCCCCCGGCGAGGAAGAGCAGCGCGGCGAACATGGTCAGCGCCTCGGCCGTGCCCGCCGGGTGGCGCAGGACGACGACCCCGGCCGCGATGTTCAGCGCGGCGACGACCACGCCCAGCCAGAAGTACGGGGTGCCCCGGGCCTGGATCGCGTGGAGCAGGCCGACGAGGCCTCCGATGAGCAGCAGCCAGCCGAAGAGGAACATCGAGGTGAGGGTGGCGACAGCGGTGTGGACGAGGCCGACGAGCCCCGCGATCACCAGTAGGACGCCGAGCAGTGCGAGCCCGCCGAAACTGCGGTTGAGCTTCTTGCCCTCGGTCGTGGGTCCGGCCATCGACAGCTCCTCAGGGTGCGTGCCCGCTTCGCGACCCCTTCTTGATCATAGGTACGGAGCGTACGGATAGCATCCGGCGCATGGATCCCAGGGAGCAGGCGCGGCTGGAGCACACCGTCTCGGACGGCGTCGCCCGCGTCGTCATCAGCAACCCCGCCAAGCGGAACGCGATGACCACGGACATGTGGCGGTCGCTGCCCGGCCTGCTGGAGCGGCTGGCCGCCGACCCGGCGGTCCGGGTGCTGGTGCTCACCGGCGCCGGGGACACCTTCTGCGCCGGCGCGGACATCGGCTCGCTCCGGGAGCCGGGCAGCCGGGCGCAGGAGCTCGCCGTGCGGGCGGAGGAGGCCCTGGCGGCGTTCCCCCGCCCGACGCTGGCCGCGGTGCGCGGGTACTGCGTGGGCGGCGGCGGTCAGCTCGCGGCGGCCTGCGATCTGCGGTTCGCCGAGGAGGGCGCGTCGTTCGGTGTCACCCCGGCCAAGCTCGGGATCGTCTACCCCTCCTCGTCGACCCGTCGGCTGGTCGCACTGGTCGGCCCGGCCACGGCGAAGTTCCTGCTCTTCTCGGGCGAACTGATCGGAACGGAGCGGGCCCTGCGCGCGGGTCTGGTGGACGAGGTGCTGCCGGCGGGCGGACTGGAGGCGCGGGTGCGGTCGTTCGCGCGGGTCCTGGCGTCGCGTTCGCAGCTGACCCAGGCCGCGGCGAAGGAGTTCGCCGACGGCCGTGCGGACCGGGACGCGTACTGGTCGGAGCAGGCACGCGGAAGCGGCGACACCGCGGAGGGGGTCGCCGCCTTCCTGGAGCGCCGTGCGCCCCGCTTCACCTGGACCACGCAGTCGGCGGGGACCGCCGCTGGCGCAGGATGAACCGGCGGCCGTCCCGGAACTTCTCGACCAGGGCGGCCGGGGCCTTCGCGGGGGACCCGGCGTCGTAGGGCGGCTGGGGGGTCGTACTCGGTGAGGAGCTGGACTGCCTGGGCGTGCTCGTCCCCGGCGATCCGGCCGAGCAGGGTGAGACCCATGTCGATGCCGGAGGACACTCCGGCGGCCGTGACGTACTTGCCGTCGAACACGACGCGCTCGCCGGTCGGCTCCGCCCCGTAGGTCCTGAGGACGTCGAGGGCCAGCCAGTGCGAGGTGGCGCGGCGGCCGTCGAGCAGTCCGGCCGCCGCGAGCAGCGGCGACCCGGTGCACACCGACGTCGTCCAGGTGCTGGTGGCGTCGGCCGTGCGCAGCCAGCCGAGCAGGGTGTCGTTCTCCATCTGGGCGCTCTGCCCGGGACCGCCGGGCACGATGACCAGGTCGGGGGCGGGAACGTCGGCGAGCGTACGGTCGGCGACGAGCGAGAGGCTGCCGCTGTCGTTGCGCACCGGCCCGGTCCGCTCGGCGACGAACACGGTCTCGGCGCCGGGGGTGCGACTGAGGGTCTCGTAGGGGCCCACGGCGTCGAGGGCGGTGAAGCGGTCGAAGAGCACGATGGCGATCTGCACAGGATTCCTCGGGGTCGGTGTCAGGACCGCACGGGCTGTGGGTGGAATCGCCGCCGGTATTCGGCCGGCGCCGTTCCGAGTGCCTTGACGAAGGCGCGGCGCATCGCCTCCGGGGTGCCGTAGCCGCTGGCGCGGGAGATTCCGGCGACGCCGCCGGTGGTGTCCTCCAGGAGGCGGCGGGCCTGTTCGAGGCGGACCCGCTCGACGTAGCGGCCCGGGGTCAGGCCGGTCTCGGCCCGGAAGGCGCGGGCGAAGTGGCGGGGTGAGAGCCGGGCACGGGCAGCGAGGGCCTCGACGGACAGATCGGCGTCCGGGTGTTCGGTGATCCAGTGCTGTACGTCCCGCAGCGGCTCGCGGACGGCGGTCTGGGCGGTCAGCTGGGCGCTGAACTGGGCCTGGTTCCCGGGGCGCCGCAGGAAGACGACGAGGTGGCGGGCCACGGTGAGTGCCACGTCGCGGCCGTGTTCCTCCTCGACCAGGGCGAGGGCGAGGTCGATGCCGGCGGTGACGCCCGCGGAGGTGGCCAGCCGTCCGTCGCGTACGAAGATCGGGTCGGGGTCCACCTCGACCGCCGGGTGGTCACGGGCGAGCGTCTCGCAGACGGCCCAGTGGGTGGTCACGCGGTGGCCGTCGAGCTGCCCGGCCGCGGCGAGCAGCAGGCCCCGGAACAGACGGAGACCAACTGCCCGGCGTGTGGGGCGTTCTCACGCAGCCAGTCGATGAGTGCCGGATCGGGGGTGCGGGTCCCGGACCCGCCGGCGACGAGGAGCATGTCGGGCACGTCCGCGTCGGCGAGAGCGCCGTCGGGGACCAGGGTGAGGCCGTTGGAGCAGCGGACCGGCGCACCGGTCAGGGAGGCGGTGCGCAGCTCGTAGGAGATCCCCGGGATGCGGGATGCCCCGGCGAAGACCTCCATCGGGCCGCTCACGTCGAGGCTCAGCACGTCCTCGAAGAGGACGACGAGCACGGATCGCTGCTTCATGCCTGCCATCCTGGGCGGCCCGGCCCGATGGCTGCAATGACGAGTCCCCCACCTTTCCTGCCATCCTGGGGTCATGCGCGGGATGCGGTCCATGTCACCTGGGCCCCGGGGGTTACATGACATACCGACCAGTCGGTAACGTGCTGGTATGAGCACTCTTCCGCCGCGCGCCGGGCGCCGCTGCCACAACTCGGTCAACCCCCTGCACTCCTGTGTCTACTTCTCCCCCGACCTGGGCAAGGAGTTCGCCGAGCTCGGCGTCGACGACCCGAGCGCCGCCTACTTCGCCGCCCGCGGCGCGGCGCTGGGCGCCGTCGGGGCCGGAGCGGTCACGGCCACCTTCTACAACTTCAACCCCGAGCTGGTGGCCCGCCATCTGCCCGCCGTGTGGTCCGTCGTCCCGCCCCGGGCAGCACTCGACGCGCGGCTGCGCGCCGCCGACTCGACGCTGCGCCGGGTACTCGGCGAGGGCGCCGTCACCTCCCCCGGGATGGCGGAGGCCGCCGGGCTGGCTCTGCGCGCCGCGGAGGCCTGCACGCGCCACGCCCGGCCGCTGTACGCCGCCCACGCCGATCTGCCGGTGCCGGACGAGCCGCACCTGGCGTTCTGGCACGCGGCGACGCTGCTGCGCGAGCACCGGGGCGACGCCCACCTCGCCGCCCTGCTCGCGGCCGGACTCGACCCCGTCGAGGCCATGGTCAGCCACACCGCGACCGGCAAGGGCATGACGCCCCGCTGGGTCCTCGCCACCCGTGGCTGGCGGCGTACCGACTGGGACGCGGCGGTGGAGCGGCTGCGTGCGCGCGGCCTGCTGGACGACGCGGGCGAGCTGACGGACGCGGGCACGGCCCTCAGGGCGGACCTGGAGGGGGCGACGGACCGGATGGACGCCGCGCCGTACGAGCACCTGGGCGCGGAGGGAGTGGAGCGGCTGACCGAGCTGGCGCGCGGATACCTGTTCGCCGCGGCGGCCGCCGGGGCGTTCCCGGGCGGCCTCGTCGGAAAGGGCTGAGTCCCGGGCCGGCCGGGACGGATGTTTACCGGCCGCGGTCGGGGTCAGGCGCACGGACACGACAGTCCCCGACGAAGGAGAACATCATGCGCACGATCGCGGACGTCTTCCGCACCATCGGCTCCGCCGTGGGGACCGTGGTGACGCTCCCCTTCCGCCTGGTGGCCAAGCTCTTCGGCGGTGCGTCGCGCGGCGGCCGGACCCGGCGCGCCTGAGCGAGGTCCTCGGCGCCGCGTCCGACGAGGTCACGCGACACGGCACCCCGCCACCCGGCACAATGCAGGCGAAGGGGACCACCCCGGATGTGGACCATTCCGTGGCACACAGCCAGCACAGCCAGTACGAGAAGGCGAGTCGGGAAAACCGTGACGACGTCCATCGAAGGCAGGATCGCCGAGGAGCTCGGCGTACGCGAGCGTCAGGTGAAGGCCGCCGTCGAGCTGCTCGACGGCGGCTCGACCGTGCCGTTCATCGCGCGCTACCGCAAGGAAGCGACCGAGATGCTCGACGACGCGCAGCTGCGCACGCTCGAGGAACGGCTGCGGTATCTGCGGGAGCTGGAGGACCGTCGTACGGCGGTCCTCGAGTCCGTACGCGAGCAGGGCAAGCTCGACGCGGCGCTGGAGGCACAGATCCGGGCGGCCGACACCAAGGCGCGTCTGGAGGACATCTATCTGCCGTTCAAGCCGAAGCGCCGCACGAAGGCGCAGATCGCGCGCGAGGCGGGGCTGGAGCCGCTGGCGGACAGACTGCTCGGCGACCCGTCGGCGGACCCGGCAGCCGCCGCGGCCACGTTCGTCGACGCGGACAAGGGTGTGGCGGACCCGGCGGCAGCCCTGGAGGGTGCCCGCTCCATCCTGGCCGAGCGTTTCTCGGAGGACGCCGACCTGACCGGTGAGCTGCGTGAACGCATGTGGTCGCGCGGGCGGGTCGTGGCGAAGGTGCGCGACGGCAAGGAGGAGGCGGGCGCGAAGTTCGCCGACTACTTCGATTTCGCCGAGCCGTTCACCGCGCTGCCCTCGCACCGGGTCCTGGCCATGCTCCGGGGCGAGAAGGAGGACGTGCTCGACCTGGTCCTGGAGCCCGAGGAGCCCCGGGACCAGGTCGAGCAGCCGGGCCCGTCCACGTACGAGAACATGATCGCCCGCCGGTTCGGCGTCGCCGACCGTGGCAGGCCGGGTGACAAGTGGCTGGGCGACACGGTGCGCTGGGCCTGGCGGACGCGGATCCTGGTGCACCTCGGGATCGACATGCGGCTGCGGCTGCGCACGGCTGCGGAGGACGAGGCGGTGCGCGTCTTCGCGTCGAACCTGCGTGATCTGCTGCTCGCCGCACCGGCCGGCACCCGCGCGACGCTGGGGCTCGACCCCGGCTTCCGTACCGGGGTGAAGGTCGCCGTGGTGGACGCCACCGGCAAGGTCGTCGCGACGGAGGTCATCCATCCGCACGTGCCGGCGAACAAGTGGGACCAGTCGCTGGCCACGCTGGCGCGGCTGGCGAAGGAGCACCAGGTCGACCTGATCGCGATCGGCAACGGCACGGCGTCCCGCGAGACCGACAAGCTCGCCGGTGAACTGTGCGACAAGCACCCGGAGTTGAAGCTCACCAAGGTGATGGTGTCGGAGGCGGGCGCGTCCGTGTACTCGGCGTCGGCCTTCGCCTCGCAGGAACTCCCCGACATGGACGTGTCGTTGCGCGGCGCCGTGTCGATCGCCAGGCGGCTGCAGGACCCGCTGGCCGAGCTGGTGAAGATCGACCCGAAGTCGATCGGCGTCGGCCAGTACCAGCACGACCTGTCCGAGGTGAAGCTGTCGCGTTCGCTGGACGCGGTCGTGGAGGACTGTGTGAACGGTGTCGGTGTCGACGTCAACACCGCCTCGGCACCGCTGCTCTCCCGGGTGTCGGGCATCGGTTCCGGTCTCGCCGAGAACATCGTGGCGCACCGGGACACCAACGGTCCGTTCCGGTCCCGCCGGGCACTGAAGGACGTGGCACGGCTGGGACCGAAGGCGTACGAGCAGTGCGCGGGCTTCCTCCGGATCCGGGGCGACGACCCGCTGGACGCGTCGAGTGTGCACCCGGAGGCCTACCCGGTGGTGCGGACGATGGCGAAGACGACGGGCGGGGACGTCGCCTCGCTCATCGGCAACACGGGTGTCCTGCGGTCGCTGCGGGCCGACGACTTCGTGGACGAGAAGTTCGGACTGCCGACGGTCTCGGACATCCTCAAGGAGCTGGAGAAGCCGGGCCGTGACCCGCGCCCGGCCTTCAGGACGGCCACGTTCAAGGAGGGCGTCGAGAAGATCGGCGACCTGGCCTCAGGCATGGTGCTCGAGGGTGTCGTCACGAACGTCGCGGCCTTCGGCGCGTTCGTGGACATCGGCGTCCACCAGGACGGTCTGGTGCACGTGTCGGCGATGTCGCGGACGTTCGTCAAGGACCCGAGGGACGTCGTCAAGCCGGGCGACATCGTGAGGGTGAAGGTCATGGACGTCGACATCCCGCGCAAGCGGATCTCACTGACGCTGCGACTGGACGACGAGGCCTCGGCCGCGCAGGGCGGCGGCCAGGGGCAGGGCCAGCGGCGTGAGCGGAACGGCCAGGGCGACGGCGAGCGCCCGCCGCGCCAGCGGCAGGGCGGTCAGGGGCAGGGCGGTCAGGGGCAGCGGCAGGCGGCGCAGGGCGACGGCGGTCGTCAGGGCGGCGGTCAGGGGCAGCGACAGCCGCAGGGCGGCGGCCAGGGGCGTGGGCGCGACGGCGGCCAGGGCGCCGCTGCCCGTCCGGCCGCCGCACCGGCCAACAGTGCGATGGCCGACGCGTTGCGGCGCGCAGGACTGACGGGTTCCGACCGCGGCGGCCGTAAGCGCTGAGGCGACGGAGCGGGCGGGCGGGAGCTCCTCCTGTCCGCCCGCTCCGTGCGTTCCGGGCCCCGGGGCGCCGGGCTCGGGGGCACAAGGCCGTTACGTGGAACGGGCGTTGCCCGAAGCATTGACATGTCCAGGACCCGCCGCCACCCTGATGCCAGTCACCGAAGAAAGCGCTTGCACAATGAGCGGCACGAGTCGGCACACCGCACGAACCGCGCACCGCACATCCGCGTGGACGACACCGTCACCGGCCGAACCATCCCCGGTCGGCCATCGCCACCCTGGTCGTCCGGGCTTCACGACCACCCCGGCACATCGCGCCGACTGATCGTCCGTACCAACTTCTTGACCGTTCGGAGTGGGTGACGTACCGTCACCGCTGTTCATATACGCGAACCTGGTTCATTGATCAGAATTCGTTCGGGAATCAGGAACGCCCTTCACCATCGCGCCCATCCACTGACAGGTGCCTGCGGAGGACACTGCAGGCGGTGAAAGGAATTTCCAGTGCGTACCAGGAATCAGCACGTCAGAAGGCGTGGCGGCCGTGCGGCCGCCTCACTTGTCGCCACGGTCTCGGTGATCGCCGCGGGCCTCACCGCACTGTTCGCGACCGGCTCGGCGACAGCCGCACCCGCCGCAGGCTCGTACAGCCTGAAGAACGCGGCCAGCGGACTGTGTCTGGGAGTACCGGGGGCGAGCTCCGCCGCGGGCACCCAGCTCGACCAGAGCGCCTGCGACGGTGCGGCCGACCAGACGTGGAAGCTCGCCGCCTCCGGCAGCGGCTACACCCTGGCCGCCGCGCACAGCTCCCGGTGCGCCGGGGTGAAGGACGCCTCCACCAGCGCGGGCAAGGCCGTCGAGCAGCAGAACTGCGGCGGTACGGCGACCCAGGTGTGGACGCTGACGGCGGTCAGCGGCAACACCTACCGGGTGGTCAACAGCAACGGCGGCAAGTGCCTCAACGTCAAGGACAGTTCGACGGCCTCGGGCGCCCTGGTCCAGCAGAACTCCTGTGACTCGGTGACCAGCAAGAACTGGACGTTCACCGCGTCGGGCACGACCCCCACGGACCCGCCCACCGATCCGACCGACCCGCCGACCGACCCGACCGATCCGCCGACCGACCCGGACTCCCCGCCGTCCTGGCCGACGGCCAACGGCAGCCAGGCCGTTTCCGCGACCATCGAGGTCTCGGGCACGTACGACGGTGGCCTGAAGCGCCTGTACGGCACCGGTGACCTGGGCAGTGGCGGCCAGGACGAGGACCAGCCTCCGATGATCAAGCTGGCTGACGGCGCCACCCTGCAGAACGTCATCCTCGGCGCTCCGGCCGCGGACGGTGTGCACTGCGCGGGCACCTGCACCCTCAAGAACGTCTGGTGGGAGGACGTGGGCGAGGACGCGGCCACCTTCCGCGGCGGCTCCTCCTCGACGGTCCGTACGATCGACGGCGGTGGCGCGAAGCTGGCGGAGGACAAGGTCTTCCAGCACAACGGCGTCGGCACCCTGGTCGTGAAGAACTTCCAGGTGGACGACTTCGGCAAGCTGGTCCGCTCCTGCGGCAACTGCTCCACGCAGAACGCCCGGCACATCCAGCTGCAGAACATCTGGGCGACGGCCCCCGGCACGAGCCTGGTCGGTATCAACACCAACTACGGCGACACGGCACGGATCTCGGGTGTCACGATCTACGAGGACGGCGACCGTGACATGAAGATCTGCACCAAGTACAGGGGAACGACCAGCGGCGAGCCGAGCGAGATCGGTTCGGGAGCGGACGGCACGAACTGCATCTACTCCGCGTCCGACATCAGCTACGTCGACTGACGTCGTCCCCCGAGCGCCACGCTCCCCGCACCACGCGCTCCGGACCCGCCCTTCCCGCACTTCGGGGAGGGCGGGTTCCCGCGTCAGTCGGTCTCGACGACCTTGCCGTCGACGACCTCGACCCGGCGGGTCGTGTGGACGGCGTCCAGCATCCGCCGGTCGTGCGTGACCAGCAGCAGGGTGCCGGTGTACGCGTCGAGCGCCGCTTCCAGCTGCTCGATCGCCGGCAGGTCCAGGTGGTTCGTCGGCTCATCCAGGACCAGCAGGTTGACGCCCTTGCCCTGGAGCAGTGCGAGGCCGGCGCGGGTGCGTTCGCCCGGGGAAAGTGTCGTGGCCGGACGCAGCACATGACCGGCGCGCAGACCGAACTTGGCGAGCAGGGTGCGGACCTCGGCCGGTTCGGTGTCGGGGACGGCGGCGCAGAAGGCGTCCAGCAGGCTCTCCGTGCCGTGGAAGAGTCTGCGGGCCTGGTCGACCTCACCGACGACGACGCCCGAGCCGAGCGAGGCGTGCCCGGAGTCCAGCGGCAGCCGGCCCAGCAGTGCGGCGAGCAGTGTGGACTTGCCCGCGCCGTTGGCACCGGTGATGGCGACGCGGTCGGCCCAGTCGATCTGCAGGGTGGCCGGGCCGAAGGCGAAGTCGCCGCGGGCCACGGCGGCGTCCCGGAGGGTGGCGACGACGGATCCGGAGCGCGGGGCGGAGGCGATCTCCATCCGCAGATCCCACTCCTTGCGGGGCTCCTCGACGACGTCGAGACGCTCGATCATGCGCTGCGTCTGCTTGGCCTTCGCGGCCTGCTTCTCACTGGCCTCGCTGCGGAACTTGCGGCCGATCTTGTCGTTGTCGGTCGCCTTGCGGCGGGCGTTCTTGACGCCCTTGTCCATCCAGCCGCGCTGCATCTGCGCGCGGCCCTCCAGCGCGGAGCGCTTGTCCGCGTACTCCTCGAACTCCTCGCGGGCGTGCGAGCGGGCGCGCTCGCGCTCCTCCAGATAGGAGGCGTAGCCGCCGCCGTAGAGGTTGACCTGCTGCTGGGCGAGGTCCAGTTCCAGCACCTTGGTGACCGTACGCATGAGGAACTCGCGGTCGTGACTGACGACGACGGTGCCGGCCCGCAGCCCGGACACGAAGCGTTCGAGGCGCTCCAGGCCGTCGAGGTCCAGGTCGTTGGTGGGCTCGTCGAGCAGGAACACGTCGTAGCGCGACAGCAGCAGCGACGCCAGTCCGGCGCGGGCCGCCTGGCCGCCGGAGAGCGCGGTCATGGGGAGGTCGAGGCCGACGGTCAGGCCGAGCTCGGCGGCCACCTCCTCGGCGCGTTCGTCGAGGTCGGCGCCACCGAGGGCGAGCCAGCGCTCCAGGGTCTCGGAGTACGCGTCGTCCGCGCCGGGCGCTCCGTCGACGAGCGCCTGGGTCGCGGTGTCCATCGCGGTCTGGGCGTCGGCGACACCGGTGCGGCGGGCGAGGAATTCCCGTACGGACTCGCCCGCGCGACGCTCGGGCTCCTGCGGGAGGTGTCCGACGGTGGCACCGGGCGGGGAGAGCCGCAGCTCGCCCTCCTCGGGCCGGTCGAGCCCGGCGAGCAGTCGCAGCAGCGACGATTTACCTGCGCCGTTGGCTCCGACGAGACCGATCACGTCGCCGGGTGCGACGACGAGGTCGAGTCCGGCGAAGAGCGTGCGGTCGCCGTGCCCGGCGGCGAGTTCCTTGGCGACGAGAGTGGCAGTCATCAGGGTGCCGATCCTAACGAACCCGCGCGGGCGTGTTCCCCGTGGACGACCTCGGTGGGACGACGACCGCGGTGGGAGGCGACGACCGCGGTGACCGACCCGCTCCCCCTTCGCGTGTTCCGCGTCTCGCGTTCAGCGGGTGCCCGGGTGACGATGGCGGCCCGGCCGGTGGGCCGGGCCGCGGTCCCCGGTCAGGCGGACGGGTCTTCCTTGTGCCGCCGGTCGGTGGTGATCTCCGCGGTGCCCGGACCGATCCGGATCTCGAAGTCCCCGTCGTACTTGGCGTGGCCTTCGATGACCGCGGATTCGACGGCTTCCACACCGAACTCCCTGCGGACGATCATCGGGTCCTGCCGCAGGTCCCGCATCAGCGAGACGCACATCCCGATCATCACGAGGGTGAAGGGGGCGGCGACCAGGATGGTGAGGTTCTGCAGCCCGGCCAGCGCGTCGCCCTTGCCGTTGCCGATGAGCAGCATGACCGCCGCGACGGCGCCCGTGACGACGCCCCAGAAGACGACGACCCACTTGGCGGGTTCGAGCACGCCCTTCTGGGAGAGGGTGCCCATCACGATCGAGGCGGCGTCCGCGCCCGAGACGAAGAAGATGCCCACCAGGACCATGACCAGGATGCTCATCACCGTGGCGGCGGGGAACTCCTGGAGCACGCCGAAGAGCTGGGCCTCCGGGGTGTCGCCGACGTCGCTGAGCCGGCCGGCCTCCTGCAGCTCGATCGCGGAGCCACCCATCACGGCGAACCAGACCAGGCTGACGGTGCTGGGCACCAGGATCACGCCGCCCACGAACTGCCGGATCGTCCGGCCCCGGCTGATCCTGGCGATGAACATGCCGACGAAGGGCGTCCAGGAGATCCACCAGGCCCAGTAGAAGACCGTCCAGCTGCCCAGCCAGTCGGCCACCTCGCCCTCGCCGGTCGCCTCGGTGCGCCCGGCGAGCTGGGCGAGGTCACCGAAGTACGCGGCGATCGAGGTGGGCAGCAGGTCGAGGATGATGATGGTGGGCCCGGCGATGAAGACGAAGATCACCAGGATCAGCGCGAGCACCATGTTGATGTTCGAGAGCCACTGGATGCCCTTCTCCACGCCGGACACCGCGGAGGCGACGAAGGCGACGGTCAGGACGGCGATGATCGCCACGAGGAGACCGGTGCCGGTCTTCTCCATCCAGTTGAGCTCCTGGAACCCGCTGCCGATCTGGAGCGCTCCGAGCCCCAGGGAGGCCGCGGATCCGAAGAGGGTGGCGAAGATGGCGAGGATGTCGATGATCCGGCCGCCGGTCCCGTGGGCGTGCCGGGTGCCGATGAGCGGTTCGAAGACGGCGCTGATCGTCTGCCGCCTGCGCCGCCGGTAGGTGCTGTACGCGATGGCGAGCCCGACGACCGCGTAGATCGCCCAGGGGTGCAGCGTCCAGTGGAAGAGCGTGGTCGCCATCGCCGTCTGCATCGCCTCGGCGGCGTCGACGGGGCGGGTGCCGGGGGGCGGATTGACGAAGTGGGCGAGCGGTTCGCTCACCCCGTAGAACATCAGGCCGATTCCCATGCCGGCGCTGAACATCATGGCGACCCAGGAGATCGTCCGGAATTCGGGCTCCTCACCCTCCTGGCCGAGCGAGATCGTCCCGTAGCGGCTGATCGCGAGCCAGAGTGCGAAGACGACGAACCCGGAGGCGGCCAGCATGAAGGCCCAACCACCGTTGTGGATCAGCCCGTTGAGCAACCGGGTGGAGACGCTTTCCAGCGAGTCCGTGGCCGTGGAGCCCCAGACCACGAAGGCGACGGTGAGCCCCGCCGTGACGCCGAAGACGACCCGGTCGGTCGTGGGGCGCCGGCCGTGGTGCGGGACCTCGGGCAGATCGGCCGTGACCGGCAGGTACTCACCCCGCCCGCCCGTTCCCTGCTCGTCGTGTGACACAAATGGCACCTTTCACGCAGTGCGAAATTTCGCTCTCCGTAGGCAGTACCACACACGGTGTGCATCTCGCGGGATCAACAAGCTGTAACGGCTTGACCGTTTGTGAGCCGATATGTTGCCCTTTCGTCCAACAGGAGCGGAATCAGCCGTCGGGCCGGCTGCCGCAGAGGTATGTACGCTCCGCCGTCGTCGGGACGTGAAGTGACACCGTGCAGGGCCAGTTCGTCGGCGACGTCCGCGTACTGCTCGGTGTCGAGCGGTAGCCGCAGGGTGGGTCCGGGAGGGTCTCGTCCGGTTCGGCGGAATCGTTGTCGGCGCTGCCGAGGTGGACCGGTCCTCGGTCGGCGAAGCCCGCGATGCGGGCCGCGGCGGTGGCGGCGGCGATCCGCCGTGCCGCTCCCGGACGAGGGAGAACAGCCCGTCGAGTGCGGCCTGCTGGGAGTCGGCCCTGCGGCGCCTGTCGAGTGCGGGATCGGCCCGCTCGGCGGCCGTGAGGGCGTTCGTCCGTGACTCGACGAGCAGGCTCACGGCGTGCTTGATGCCCGCGGTGTTGCGCAGGATCCGCTCCTGGCCGTCGCCCGCCGTCTGCTTGACGGGCTGCCCGTGGCGGGGCCGGTCCAGATCCCGTAGTGGCCGCCGCTGTATCCGGCCGCTGCCGCCGCGGGCCCCGCGTAGCGGTCGGCGAGGGTCCGCGAGGCGTCGTGCACCGGGCCCGCGGTGTTGAGGTTGCGTGGCCACAGGACGAAGAGGTCCTTGTCGTAGTACGGCGGGGTGGCACCGTATTCGTGCAGGTCGTGGACGATGTCGGGCCGTTGGTCACGGACGGCCCGGGCGATCGCCCGGGCTTCGGCCGTCCGCAGCGCGATGTGGTCGCGGTTGATGTCGACTCCGTCGGCGTTGCCACGGGTGTCCGCGGCCCGGCCCTCGGGGTTGGCGGCGGGCAGCACCAGGACCCGCGTACGGGACAGCAGCCTGCGGGTCTCCCGGTCCTCGGCACGGGAGAGGTCACGGACGGCGGACAGGCACGTCTCGCGGCCCGCCGGTTCGTCGCCGTGCCGGCTGCAGACAGGCAGGACCGTGACGGCCGCCGGGGTACGGGCACCGATGTGGCCGAGCCGGAGGGGGCGGCCCTGCCGCGTCGTACCGATCCGCTCGACCGACACGCGGTCGCTCGCCCGGTCGACGGCGGCGAGGCAGGACCGCTCCTTGGCCTCCCCGGTCCACCGCGCGCCCTCGCTGATCTCGAATCCGGTGCGGGGCACCAGGTGCGCGGCCTCGGCCCGCACCGTAGCGAAGGGCACGGCGAGCGCGACCGCCACGGCGACCGCCGCCAGGTCCCGCAGCACCCGTCGCCGACGGAGCGGGCCTGTACGCGTGAGGAGCGGGCCTGAACGCGAAGGGGGAGGGCACCAGCGACCGGTGGAGCATCAGCGACCACGACCGACCCTCCCCTGACGACGGTCCGTCAGGACGTCGAGGGAATGGGGCGGTTGATGGTCCGGCTGCTGATGGGACGGCTGAACGGCGACACGGGCGAGTGGCCCGCGTCCGTGATCACCCCGACCGAACTGATCCGCCGCGCCTCGGCCTGAGACCCGGTTCGCACGCCCCCGCGGCCCCTCGGCCCTTCCGCTCCGCGTGCCAGGCGGCCCGGGCGGACCGGGCGAGCGGCAGATAGCGCAGCCGCTCGGGGAGCGCCGGCACCACCAGCCGGATCACCGCGCACAGCCACCGGAGCCTGCGCTCCTGGGCCGGGGCCCATGCGAGCCCGATCGCCGCACGGGCAGCCGGCGGCATCAGGCCCACGGTGATGAAGGCGCGGAACCGGGAGAGCGCGGGAAGCAGGAGCGGCCACACCGCCCTGACCAGCGGACGTACGGCCGACGGGCCCAGGTCCGGCGGGGGTACTGGGCTGTCGGCGGCGACCAGCTCCCGGACGACCACGGTCGCCTCCACCTCCTCGGCCAGCATCTTCCGGTAGTAGGGCCAGAACTCCTCGACGGTCTGCGGCATGTCCCGGTCGTGGATGCCGAGGATCCGCCCCACCTGGAGCCATTCGCGGTACAGCGCCCGCTCCTGCGCGTCGGTGAGGGGGCGGACCAGATAGCGCGCCGCGTGCTGGTACACCGGGAATCCGGTGGCGTGCACCCAGGCGTAGGTCGCGGGCGTGAGCGCGTGGTAGCGGCGCCCACGGGTGTCGGTGCCCTGGATGGTGCGGTGGAGCTTGCGGAGCCTGCGCCCCTCCTCGGCGGCGGCCTCGCCCCCGTACACCCAGAGCTGGAGCGAGCGCAGCGAGCGTTCGCCGCGGCCCCACGGGTCCGTGCGGAAGACCGAGTGCTCGTCGACGCCCGCGCCGACCGCCGGGTGGGCGACCTGGAGCGTGAGGGCCGCGGGCAGCATCAGCAGGCCTCGGACGTCGCCGGCGAGGCTCCACAGCACGCCGCCCGGCGGGGGCGGGGCGGGGTCTCCTGCGCTGGTCATGCGGGGGCTCCCAGGGGTCGGCGGGTGCTCGGACCGGTACCCGGGCCGTGTGTCTTCCAGTATGCGATCGCGGGCGCGCCGGTGAGGCGCAGGGGTGGCGGGACCGGGCCGCGCGCACCCCTTCCTGGAATCTGTGGCAGCAGTGTTGACGCACCCCGTGAAACAAGTCAATAGTATTTGTATCTTTGACTCTCAGGGCTGGGGGAACGGTCAAATGTTTGGCGTAGTACGTGAGTTGAGCCAGGAAGCCCGCACGCGCCGGAAGGGTGAGCGCCTACTGAGCCCGCTCCGGCTCCCGATCCCGGCCCCTCGGAGCCCGCGAGCACCGCGCCTTCCCGGTCCGGGACACCCGAACCGCCCCAGCCGAACCGCCCCGCACCTGAACCGCCCGTAGCCGAACCGGCTCCACCCGCATCTGAACCGGCTCCATCACCGAGGAGGTTGCCCGCCATGGGCCGTTACAGCCGACTGAGCGAGATCCGCCGGATGGATCCCGCCCGCGACTGCGCCGAGATACTCCGGCTGATGTCGCAGTACGAATTCCCCTGGGACTATCGGCAGGGCATCAGCGTCGCTTTCCTGCGCGACTACGGCGTCCCGCGGATCTCCGTACTGCTCGACCGCACCCAGGAGTTCGAGCGCAACGGTCAGAAGCGCTACGACGACACCGTCCTGTTCGGGTACGAGATGGCCGCCGACGGCTTCGATTCCGAGCGGGCGCACGCCGCCGCACGGCATCTCAACCGCATCCACGCCAAGTACCGCATCCCGAACGAGGACTACCTCTATGTGCTGGCCACGACCGTCGTCGGCCCCAAACGCTGGATCGACCGCTTCGGGTGGCGGCCCCTGTGCGCGCAGGAGGCCTCGGCGCTGGCGGAGGTGGGGCGGCGGATGGCCCTCATGATGGGCATCGAGGGCGCCCCCGTCACCTACGAGGGGTTCGAGGAACTGCTCGACTCCTACGAGGACCGGATGTTCGCGTACGACCCGGCGAACCGCCGGGTCGCCAACGCCACCTTCCGGGTCATGGCGGCCTGGTACCCGGCCCCGCTGCGCCCGCTGGTGGCCAGACTCTCGCTCGCGCTGCTGGACGAGCCGCTGCTGCGTGCGCTGGGCTTCCCTGCGCAGCCACCGTGGATGCGGGCGACGGCCACGCGGATGGTGCGTGCCCGGTCGCACGGCGTACGGCTGCTGCCCGCCAGGCCGCGCTGGCTTCCTTCCCGGCCCCGGCCGCGCAGCTACCCCTTCGGATACCGGCTCGACGACCTCGGTCCGCACTGGGCCCAGGGCCGTCCGCTGCAACCTCTGCCTATGGAGAAGTCATGACGACCGGGACGGACCGTGCCGTGCACGGCATCGAGGACATCCGCGCCGCGGTGGCAACGGCCAAGGACGCCGGCCGGAGCTGGGCCGCACTCGGGGCGCGGGAACGGCGCGCGGCCCTGCTCCGGTGGAAGCGCGCGATGGCCGGACGGGCCGACGAGTTCGCCGAGGTGATCGCGGCCGAGACCGGGAAGCCGCCGCACGACGCCCGCGCCGAGGTGCTGCTGGCGGTGGTCCATCTGGACTGGGCCGCACGCAACGCCCGCCGGGTGCTGGGCCGGCGCCGGGTGTCCTCCGGTCTGCTGTCGGTCCATCAGCGGGCGCTGCTGGTCTACCGGCCGCTCGGGGTGATCGGGGTGATCGGGCCGTGGAACTACCCGCTCTACACACCGATGGGTTCGATCGGCTACGCCATCGCCGCGGGCAACGCCGTGGTCTTCAAGCCGTCCGAACTCACCCCCGGGGTCGGGGTCCTGCTCGCCCGGAGCTTCGCAGAGGCCGTCCCGGACCACGCGGATCTGCTGCGGACGGTCACCGGCCCGGCTTCCACCGGTGCCGCCCTGGCCGGGGCGGACGGCCCGACCGGCGTGGACAAGATCGCCTTCACGGGCTCGCCCGGCACCGCCCGTAAGGTCGCGGCGGCCTGCGCGGCCACGCTCACACCGCTGCTCGCCGAGTGCGGGGGCAAGGACGCTGTGCTGGTGGCGGCGGACGCGGATCTGGACGCGGCGGCGGACGCGATCGTGTGGGGGGCGATGGGGAACGCCGGTCAGACCTGCGCCGGTGTGGAGCGGGTGTACGCGGTGGCGTCCGTGCACGAGGAGCTGTGTGCGCGCATCGTGCTCAGGGCGCGGGCGCTCGCTCCCGGCGACGCGTACGGGCCGCTCACCCTGCCCTCCCAGCTCGACGTGGTGCGCCGCCACGTGGAGCAGGCCCTGGCGGACGGCGGCCGGGCCGTGCTCGGCGGCCCCGACACCTCGCAGACCCGGACGGTGGGACCGGTGGTGCTGACCGGCGTACCCGAGGACTCGCCGGCCGTCACGGAGGAGACCTTCGGTCCGGTCGTCGTGGTGAATCCGGTACGTGACATGGACGAGGCCGTCGAGCGGGCCGACGCGTCGGCGTACTCGTTGGGCGCCGCGGTCTTCACCCGGTCCCGGGCGGCCGGGCTCGCGGTGGCCGAACGCCTCGGCTCCGGTGCGGTGTCGGTGAATTCGGTGCTCGGATTCGCCGCGATCCCCTCGCTCCCGTTCGGCGGGGCGGGCGAGTCGGGGTACGGGCGGATCCATGGCGAGGAGGGGCTGCGGGCCTTCGGGGCGCCGCACTCCGTCACCGTGCGGCGGTTCGCACCGGCGGTGGACCTGACGTCGTTCGCGACACCTCGGGCCAGGGCCGCCCGGGCGGTCGAGCTCGGCAGGAAGCTGCACGCCCGGTTCTGAACGCGTTCACCCGGTGCTGATCAGGGGCACCAGATAGCGGCGTGCGAAGGCACGCACCTGCTCGTCGTCGTCGAGTTCGAAACAGCTCACCGGATTGAGGAGGAAGGAGACGGTGATCCGCACCATGAGCTCGGCGACCGGTGTCGGATCCGTCTCCGGCCGGCCCTCCGCGCGCTGGGCGTGGCGCAGCCGGTCGGCCAGGTATTCCCGCATCGCGAGGAAGGCCGGGCCGCTCTCCAGGGTGAGGAAGGGGAGCATGATCTCCGGCTCCAGCTTCAGCAGTCCGCCCACCAAGGGGTGCTCACGGATGTGCTGGAGGACGGCGACGAAGCCGGCGACGAGCCGGTCCTCCATGGTGGGCAGGGCGGCCACGGCGCCGTCGACGTCCATGACGAAGCGGCGGTACTCGCGCAGGAGGCAGGCCGAGACCAGGCTGTCCTTGTTGCCGATCCTCCGGTACACCGTCACCCGCGAGACCTTGGCCCGCTTGGCCACGTCGTCGACGGTCGAGCGGCGCAGCCCGAAGGTCATGAACTGCTCGCGTGCCGCGTCGAGGATCTGCTCACTCAGCGCGTCCGAGGGCGGCGACTCGGCCAGCGCGCCGGCCAGCAGTGCCTCGTTGGTGCTCCGTGCCGGCATGAGCCCTCCCCGTTCCACCGTGACCACTCAACCATAACGACCACGGAACACAGATACCCAGTCCGTCACTTTGTAACTTTCTCCCTTTCAGGAGGCACGTCTTGTCCGTCACCCATGACCTCCCCCGCTCGCTCTCCGCCGAACAGCGGGCGTTCGTCGCGGCCCTGCGCGATTTCGCCCGGCGCGAGTGCGGTGCGCGCGAGCAGCGCGACGCGCTGGCCGCGGAGACGGGCGGCCCGCACGCACCGTCGCTCTACGCCCGGCTGGCGGAGCTCGGCTGGCTCGGGGTGTGCCTGCCCGAGGCGTACGGGGGTGCGGGCGGCGGGATGACCGATGCCTGTCTCTTCCTCCGGGAGACGGCGCGGGGGCTCGTACCGGCGGGCGGCTTCATCACGTCGGTGATCACGGCGAAGGCGTACGAGCGTTTCGGCAGCGAGGCCCAGTGCCGGGCGGCGGTCGGTGGTGCGGTGGCCGGCCAGGTGCTGTCCATCGCGATGTCGGAGCCGGAGGCCGGGTCCGACGTGGGCGCGCTGCGGTGCAGGGCCGGGCGCACACCGGACGGCGGCTGGCTGGTCAACGGCCACAAGACGTGGATCTCCAACGCGCATCTGGCCGAGCACATCCTGCTGGTGGCCAGGACGGACGCGAGCGGAGCGAAGCACGACGGGCTGACCATGTTCCATGTCCCGGCCGGGACGCCGGGTATCCGGATACGGCCGATCGAGACGATGGGCGGCCGTGAGGTCAACGACGTCTACTTCACGGATGTCCGGCTGCCGGCCGACGCCGTGGTCGGCACGGCGGACCGTGCCTGGACCCAGCTGATGGCGGGGCTCGACGCGGAACGCCTCTTCCTCGCGGCGAACATGCTGGGTCTGGCGGAGCGGATCCTGGAGGACACCGTCACCTATGTGCGGGGGCGCGAGCAGTTCGGCCGCCCGGTCGGTTCCTTCCAGGCGCTGCGGCACCGGCTGGCCGACCTGGCGACCGAGATCGAGTGCGCGCGGCTGCTGGTCTTCGACGTGGCGGCGGCCTGCGACGCCGAGCCGGAGCGGCTGTTCCCGCGTGAGGCGTCCATGGCGAAGCTCAAGGCAACCGAGACGGCGAAGCTCGCCGCGCTGGAGGGCATGCAGATGATGGGCGGCTACGGCTACGCGACCGAGTACGACATGGAGCGCCATCTCCGGGCCGCGGTCGTGTCGACGGTGTACGGCGGGACCAGCGAGATCCAGCGGGACATCATCGGCAGGAGCTACGGGCTGTAGCCCCTGCCACACCCCGTGCTCGCACCTGTCCGTGGTCGTACACCGTCACCGCGATGCCTCGGTCCACCAGCCGCCCGGCTATGAGGGGTTCGACCCTGGACCAGGTGCCGTCGGCCAGCCCGCAGCCGATGCGCGGCATATGGACCGACGCCTCCAGCTCGGCGGCCCGCACGGCGACCTTCTCCAGCCCCGCGTCGATCGCCTCGTAGCGCACCGGCACGCCCTTGCTGCCGGTGCGCGTCCCACGCTGCCCGACCGGATTGGCCACCCATACGCAGGGCCCGGCCCGGACGAACTGGACGGCGCCCAGGCCGAAGTCGTTGCCCGCGCACTCCCGGTGCCGGCGGCGGTACGCGGCCTCCGGCTCGGGCCAACGGCGGGAGAGGGCCAGGACGAAGCCCTTGCCCCAGCCGCCCAGATCGTTGCAGCAGTGCACGATCAGCTTGACGCCCTTGCCCTGCGGCGCGGTGGCGTCCCCCCGTACATAGGTGATCCCCGACATGCCCTCACCGTACGGGCCACCACTGACAGTCCACCGCAAGCGCTTCGGTTCCGGCCGGGCCGTTCATGGCCCGAACCGGGGGTGGGCTGTGCTTCGATGGTGCCGCACACTCACTTTCACAACACTGGTGAGACAGCAATACTGTTGCACTTGATCGATGCATGGGCACAGCAGGACCGAGCAGTCGGCGACAAGGAGCAGTCATGGCCACCGGGACCGAGGAACCGACGCTCACCGTCGACGAACTGGCTGCGCGCGCGGGAGTCACCGTGCGCACCGTCCGTTTCTACAGCACCAGGGGTCTGCTGCCGCCCCCGGTGATCGGGCCGCGCCGCGTCGGGCACTACGGTCCGGCCCATCTCTCGCGCCTCGCCCTGATCGAGGAACTCCAGCATCAGGGCATGACGCTCGCGGCGATCGAGCGGTATCTGGAGCAGCTGCCGCCGGACCTGAGCGCGCACGATCTGGCGATCCACCGGGCCCTGGTGGCGTCCTGGGCGCCGGACTCCGCCGAGGACATGACGCGGGCGGAGCTGGAGCGGCGTGCCGGCCGGGCCCTCACGGCCTCGGACGTGGACCGGCTCGCGGCGATGGGGGTGCTGGAGCGCCCCGGCGCCGACGACGACGTCTGCCGGGTCGATGCCGGGCTGCTGCGGCTCGGGGTGGAACTGCTGGACGTTCCGATCGCCCACGAGACGATCCTCGCGGCGCGCACGGTCCTGCTGGAGCACACACGTTCGGCCGCCCACGAGCTGACGCGGCTGTTCCGGGACGAGGTGTGGAGTCCGTACCGGGAACGGGAGTCGGACCCGGAACACGTGAAAGCGATGAAGTCGCTGTCCGCCCATATGCAGCCGATGGTGCTCCAGGCCCTGCTGACGGCCTTCCAGCGGTCCTTGAAGGAGGAGCTGCGGGCCGCGTTCACCAAGGAGTGAACGCGGCCCGCGGGGGCGTGCCGGGTCAGTCGTGGAAGGTCTCGCCCTTCTCCGCCTTCTCCAGGAGCAGCGCGGGCGGCAGGAAGCGGTCGCCGTAGCGCTCGGCGAGCTGCCGGGCACGCGCCACGAAGCCGGGCAGGCCGCCCTCGTACCCGTTGATGTACTGGAGTACGCCGCCGGTCCAGGCCGGGAAGCCGATGCCCATGATGGAGCCGATGTTGGCGTCGGCGACGGTCATGAGGACGTTCTCCTCCAGGCAGCGGACGCTGTCCAGGGCCTCGGAGAAGAGCATCCGCTCCTGCATGTCCTCGAAGGGCACGTCGGTGCCGGGCTTCGTGAAGTGCTCACGCAGCCCGGGCCACAGCGCACCCCGCTTGCCGTCCTCGCCGTACTCGTAGAAGCCCGCTCCCCCGCTGCGGCCGGGGCGCCCGAACCCGTCGACCATCCGGTCGATGACCTCGTCCGCGGGGTGCGTGGTCCAGGTGCCGCCGGCCTCCTCGACGGCCCGCCGGGTCTCGTTGCGGATCTTGCGGGGCAGGGTGAGCGTGAGCTCGTCCATCAGCGAGAGGACCTTGGCCGGGTATCCGGCCTGCGCCGCCGCCTGCTCGACCGACGCGGGCTCGACGCCCTCGCCGACCATCGCGACGCCCTCGTTGATGAAGTGGCCGATGACGCGCGAGGTGAAGAAGCCGCGGGAGTCGTTGACGACGATCGGGGTCTTCTTGATCCGGCGCACCAGGTCGAAGGCGCGGGCCAGTGCCTCGTCGCCGGTCTTCTCGCCCTTGATGATCTCGACGAGCGGCATCTTGTCGACGGGTGAGAAGAAGTGCAGCCCGATGAAGTCGACGGGGCGCGTGACCCCTTCGGCGAGGGTGGTGATGGGCAGCGTCGAGGTGTTGGAACAGAGCAGGGCGTCGGGGTCGACGACGTCCTGGATCTCCTGGAACACCTTGTGCTTGAGCGCGGTGTCCTCGAAGACCGCCTCGATCACGGCGTCGCAGCCCGCGAGGTCGGCCGGGTCGCCGGTCGGGGTGATACGGGCCAGCAGCTCGTCGCGCTGTGCCTCGGTCGTACGGCCGCGGGAGAGTGCCTTGGCGAGCAGCTTCTCGCTGTAGGCCTTGCCCTTGGCGGCGGCCTCGGTGGAGACGTCCTTGAGGACGACGTCGATGCCGGCGCGGGCGCAGGAGTACGCGATGCCCGCGCCCATCATCCCGGCGCCGAGGACGGCGACCTTGCGGACCTGACGCGGTTCGACGCCCTTGGGGCGGCTGGCACCGGAGTTGACGGCCTGGAGGTCGAAGAAGAACGCCTGGATCATGTTCTTCGAGACCTGGCCGGTGACCAGCTCGGTGAAGTAGCGCGCCTCGATGGTCAGCGCGGTCTCGAAGTCGACCTGCGAGCCCTCGACGGCGGCGGCCAGGATGTTGCGGGGCGCGGGCATGGGGGCGCCCGCGAGCTGCTTCTTCAGGTTGGCCGGGAAGGCGGGCAGGTTGGCGGCGAACTTCGGGTTGGACGGGGTGCCGCCGGGGATCCGGTAGCCCTTGACGTCCCAGGGCTGCTGCGACTCCGGGTGGGCGTCGATGAAGGCGCGGGCCTTGTCGAGCATCTCCTCGGGGGTGGCGGCGACCTCGTGGACCAGGCCGTTCTCCAGGGCACGCCGCGGGGTGTACTGGGTGCCCTGGAGGAGGACCTTGAGCAGCGCGTCGGCGATGCCCATCAGCCGTACGGTACGGGTGACGCCGCCGCCCGCGGGCAGCAGGCCGAGGGTGACCTCGGGCAGGCCGATCCGGGAGCCGGGGGCGTCCAGGGCGATGCGGTGGTGGGCGGAGAGGGCGATCTCGTAACCGCCGCCGAGCGCGGCACCGTTGATCGCGGCGACGACCGGCTTGCCGAGGGTCTCGATGCGGCGCAGCGACCGCTTGATCGCGGTGCCGGCGTCGAACGCGGCCTGCGCGTTCCCGGGGCCGATCCTGATCATGTCCTTGAGGTCGCCGCCCGCGAAGAAGGTCTTCTTCGCGGAGGCGTAGATGATGCCCCGGATGGAGTCCTTCTCGGCCTCGGCCCGGTCGGCGACGGCCTCGATGGAGTCCCGGAAGGCCTGGTTCATCGTGTTGGCGGACTGGTTGGGGTCGTCGAGTACGAGGGTGACGACGCCGGTCTCGTCCTGTTCCCAGCGGATGGTCGTGCTCTCGGTCATGGTTGTTCTTCTCCGTAAGCAGTGGTGGCCGGGGACGGGTCAGAGACGCTCGACGACGGTGGCGACGCCCATGCCGCCGCCGACGCAGAGGGTGACGAGGCCGTAGCGCTTGTCGCGGCGCTCCAGTTCGTCGACGAGCGTGCCGAGGATCATCGCGCCGGTGGCGCCGAGCGGGTGGCCCAGCGCGATGGCACCGCCGTTGACGTTGACCTTGTCGAGGGAGAGCCCCATGTCCTTGACGAAGCGCAGGACGACGCCGGCGAAGGCCTCGTTGATCTCGACGAGGTCGATGTCGTCGATGGTGAGCCCGGCCTTGGCCAGCGCCTTGCGGGTGGCCGGTGCGGGGCCGGTCAGCATGATGGTGGGCTCGGAGCCGGAGACGGCCGCGGAGACGATCCGGGCGCGCGGGGTGAGGCCGTAGCGCTCGCCGACCTCCTTCGAGCCGATGGCGACGAGGGCGGCGCCGTCCACGATGCCGGAGGAGTTGCCCGCGTGGTGGACGTGATCGATCTTCTCGACCCAGTGGTACTTCTGCAGGGCGACGGCGTCGAAGCCGCCCATCTCGCCGACCGCCGCGAAGGACGGCTTGAGGGAGGCGAGGGAGTCCGCGGTGGTGCCGGGCCGCATGTGCTCGTCGTGGTCGAGGACGAGCAGGCCGTTGCGGTCCCTGACGGGCACGACGGAGCGGGCGAAGCGCTCGTCCTTCCAGGCCGCGGCGGCGCGCTCCTGGGACAGGGCGGCGTACTCGTCGACGTCGCGGCGGGAGAAGCCCTCGATGGTGGCGATGAGGTCGGCGCCGATGCCCTGCGGGGCGAAGCCGGTCTCGAAGCTGGTCATCGGGTCCATGGCCCAGGCTCCGCCGTCGGAGCCCATCGGCACCCGGGACATCGACTCGACACCACCGGCCAGGACGAGGTCCTCCCAGCCCGAACGGACCTTCGCGGCGGCGAGGTTGACCGCTTCCAGGCCCGAGGCACAGAAGCGGTTCTCCTGCACGCCGGCGACGGAGTCCGGGAGTCCGGCCGCGATCGCGGCGATCCGGGCGATGTCGGAGCCCTGGTCGCCGAGCGGGCTGACGACGCCGAGGACGATGTCGTCGATGGCGGCCGGGTCGAGGTCCGGGAAGCGGGCCTGGATCTCGTGGATGAGGCCGACGACGAGGTCGATCGGCTTGGTTCCGTGCAGGGCGCCATTGGCCTTGCCGCGACCGCGCGGGGTGCGGATCGCGTCGTAGACGAACGCTTCGGTACTCAAGACAGCAGCCTTTCGAGGGTGGTTGCGCAACAGGGGTGGCGGGGCCGGGTCAGCCGAGCAGCGAGCGGCCGATGATCTCCTTCATGATCTCGGTCGTGCCGCCGTAGATGGTCTGGATGCGGCCGTCGGTGAATGCCTTCGCGACCCGGTACTCGGCCATGTAGCCGTATCCGCCGTGCAGTTGGAGGCAGCGGTCGGCGACGCGTTTCTGCAGTTCGGTGGCCCACCACTTGGCCATCGAGGCGTGTACGGCGTCGAGCGTCCCGTCCGAGTGGTCGACGATGCACCGGTCGAGGAAGGCCCGGGTGACGGCGCATTCGGTGGCCATCTCGGCGATCTCGAACCTGATGTGCTGGAGCTTGGAGAGCGGGCGCCCGAACGCTTCGCGCTCCTTGACGTACGTGGTGGTGATCTCCAGGAGGTATTCGGCGGCGGCGATTCCGGCGACCGCTATGCCCATCCGTTCCTGGGCCAGGTTGGTCATGAGGTGGATGAAGGCGCCGTCGGGCTCGCCGAGGAGGTTGTCCTTGGGGACGCGCACGTCGTTGAAGAACAGCTCTGCGGTGTCCTGGGACTTCTGGCCGATCTTGTCGAGGTTGCGGCCGCGCTCGAAGCCCTCGGCGCCGCGTTCGACGACGAGCAGCGAGAGGCCCTTCGCGCCGCCCTGCGGTGAGGTCCTGGCGACGACGATCACCAGGTCGGCGAGGATGCCGTTGGAGATGAAGGTCTTGGAGCCGTTGAGCAGCCAGTGGTCGCCCTTGTCCTCGGCGGCCGTGCGGATGCCCTGGAGGTCGGAGCCCGCGCCGGGTTCGGTCATGGCGATGGCGGTGATGGTCTCGCCGCTGCAGAAGCCTGGCAGCCAGCGCCGCTTCTGCTCCTCGGTGCCGAGTCCGGTGAGGTAGGGGCCGATGATGTCGTTGTGGAGGCCGATTGCGAGCCCGGCGACCCCGGCCCGGGTGAACTCCTCGGCGAGGACTGCGCTGTAGCGGAAGTCGGCGTTGCCACCGCCGCCGTACTCCTCGGGTACGGCGAGGCCGAGCAGCCCCTGCCGGCCGGCCGCGAGCCAGGCCTCGCGCGAGACGATGCCGTCCTTCTCCCACTGCTCGTAGTGCGGGAGGACCTCCTTCGAAAGGAAGGTGCGGACGGTCTCACGGAACGCTTCGTGTTCTTCGGAGAAGATCTGCCGCTGCACTCAGGCCCCCTGGAGCATGGTTTTGACGGTGGAGATCAGGCGGGCCGGCTCGGGGCCGACGGGCGTGACGTTGAGCATGGTGACGCCTGCCTCGCGGAAGGCGTCGATGCGGTCGCGTACGTACCCCTCGGGTCCGCAGAGCGACATGAGTTCGCAGAATTCGTCCGGGACTGCGGCCTCGGCCTCCTTCTTCCTCCCCGAGAGGTAGAGCTCCTGGATCGTGGCTGCTTCCTTCTCGTACCCGTAGGCGACGGCGAGGTCGTTGTAGAAGTTCTTGCCGGGCGCGCCCATGCCGCCGACGTACAGCGCGATCTGCGGGCGGGCGAGGTCCCTGAGGGCCGCGGCGTCGTCGCCGATGGCGAGCGGGCCGCCCGCGACGGTCTGCAGCGGGCCGAGCGCCGGGTCGCGCTTCGCCGCGCCTTCGGCCAGGGCCGCGCCCCAGACCTGCTGGGCCTTCTCCGGGATGTAGAGGGTGGGCAGCCAGCCGTCGGCGATCTCGGCGGTCAGCGCCACGTTGGCGGGGCCGAGCGAGGCGATGTACAGGGGGATGGTGTCGCGCACCGGCCGGGTGAGGATCTTCAGCGGCTTGCCGAGCCGGCCGCCCTTCTCCTTCGGCAGCGGCATGTCGGTGATGCCGTGGTGGTCGATGACCTCGCGGCGCCAGATCCGCCGGCAGAGCTCGACGGTCTCGCGGGTCCGGCCGAGCGGTTTGTCGTACGGCTTGCCGTGCCAGCCCTCCACGACCTGCGGGCCGGAGGCGCCGAGGCCGAGCAGGGCCCGGCCGCCGGAGATCGCGTCGAGCCCCGCACCGGTCTGGGCGATGAGGGCGGGGGTGCGGGAGTACACGTTGAGGATCGCCGCGCCGATCTTCATGCGTTCGGTGCGTGCGGCCAGGTAGCCCATGAGGGTGGGCGAGTCGAAGCCGTAGGCCTCGGCGACCCAGACGGCGTCGAGTCCGGCGGACTCCAGCGCGGCGACCTGGTCGCAGGCGGCGCGCGGGTCGCCCGCGTAGTTCAGCGGCAGGGAGAGTTCCATCAGCCGGTGGTTTCCTTCCCGGTGGTCGACAGGCCCGGTACGTCCCAGTCCGCCGCGACGTCCTGCGTGTCCGCCCCGGGCAGGGCAGGCCCGCCGCGCACGGAGACGGGCGTCACGGAGAAGCGGGGTGCGGGTGCGGGCTGGGTGAGGCCGCCGTGCTCCACGAAGGTGGAGCGGGCGGCGAGGTGCGGGTGGTGGGGTGCCTCACGGAGCGAGAGGACGGGGGCCACGCAGGCGTCCGTCCCCTCGAAGACCTCGGTCCACTCGGCGCGCGTACGGGTCCGGAAGCGGCCGGCGACGACGGTGCGCAGCTCCTCCCAGCGGCTGAGGTCGTTGCGGTCGGGGACCTCGTCCGCGATGCCGAGCAGCGTCACGAACTGCTCGTAGAACCGCTGTTCGAGCGGGCCGACCGCCATGTGCAGGCCGTCGGACGTCTCGTAGGTGCCGTAGAAGGGGCAGCCGCCGTCGAGGAGGTTCGAGCCGCGCCGGTCCTGCCAGCTGCCCGCCGCCAGCATCCCGTGGATCATCGTGGCGAGATGGGCGGCACCGTCGACGATGGCCGCGTCCACGACCTGTCCGGTGCCGCCGGGCGTACGGGCGTGCTGGAGCGCGGCGAGCACGCCGACGACGAGGTAGAGCGAGCCGCCCGCGTAGTCGCCGACCAGGTTGGCGGGGACCGTGGGCGGCTCGCCGGGCCTGCCGATCATGGAGAGGGTGCCGGTGAGGGCGATGTAGGCGATGTCGTGTCCGGCCCGCTCGGCCAGCGGACCGTCCTGGCCCCAGCCGGTCATCCGCCCGTAGACGAGCCGCGGGTTGCGCTTCAGGCAGGCGTCCGGCCCCACGCCGAGGCGTTCGGCGACACCCGGCCGGTAGCCCTCGATCAGCACGTCGGCGCGCTCGACGAGGTCCAGCACCGTGTCCGCCCCGCCGTCGGCCTTGAGGTCGACGAGGACCGAGCGCTTGTTGCGGTTGGTGAGGTCGTACGCGGGGTCGATGCCGAGCCCCGCCCCGCCGGGCCGGTCCACGCGCACCACGTCGGCGCCGAGGTCGGCCAGGAGCATCGCGGCGAACGGCCCGGGGCCGATGCCCGCCAGTTCGACGACGCGCACCCCGGCCAACGGGCCCTGCGAGCCGAGTCCTGTCGTTGCCATCAAGCCCCCAGAGGTATGACACAACTGCTGTAACATCAATGATGCTAAGAACTGACCGCGCTCCGCACAACCCTTTTGGCCGAGCAAGCGCTTAGTCCTTCTCCCGCGATCCTCTCGCAACTGAGCCCGCCCGGCCGCACGACGCCACGAACCCCTCCGCTAGCCTCTGCCTGCCACATCGGCGCCGGCCCCTGCGGAGGTAACGCATGAACAGGCAGAACGGGGCAGAACGCCCCTATGACGTCGTCCTTTTCGGTGCCACCGGCTTCGTGGGGGAACTCACCGCCGCGTATCTGGCCGCCCACGCACCGGACGGCTTCCGCTGGGCCCTGGCGGGCCGCAGCCGGACCAGGCTGGAGAAGCTGCGCGAACGCCTCACCGCGATCGATCCCCGCGCCGCGGACCTCCCGCTGCTGACGGCCGACGCGGACGACACCGACGCGCTGCGCGGGCTCGCCGAGTCCGCGCACGTGGTCGCGTCCACGGTCGGACCGTACGTCTGGTACGGCGAGAAGCTGGTCGCCGCCTGCGCCGAGGCGGGCACGGACTACGCCGATCTCACCGGCGAGGCGGAGTTCGTCGACCGGATGTTCCTGGCGCACGACACCCGGGCCCGCGAGACGGGGGCCCGGATCGTGCACGCCTGCGGCTTCGACTCCGTACCCCATGACCTCGGCGTCTACTTCACGGTGCGGCAGCTCCCCGAGGACGTGCCGCTGACCGTCGACGGCTTCGTCCGCAGCAACGCGGTCTTCTCCGGCGGTACGTTCGCCTCGGTGCTCACCGCGATGGGCCGTGGCCCGCAGATGGTGCGGGCCGCGAAGGAACGCCGGCTGCACGAGCCCCGCCTGGTGGGCCGCCGGGCCCGCGCCCCGCAGGGCTCGCCCCACTTCAGCCGGGAGACCGGTACCTGGGCCCTGCCGCTGCCCACCCTGGACCCGCGCGTCGTGGAGCGCTCGGCGCGGGCGCTGGAACGTTACGGCCCCGACTTCCGCTACCGGCACTTCGCCTCGGTGAAGCACCTGCCGGTGGCGATCGGGGGGACGGCGGCCATGGGCGCGCTGGCGGGAGCCGCGCAGATCCCGGCCGTGCGCGGCTGGCTGATGGAGCGCTACGAGCCGGGCGCGGGCCCCGACGAGCAGCGCAGGAAGCGCAGCTGGTTCACGGTGCGCTTCATCGGGGACGGCGGTGGCCGACGGGTCTTCACCGAGGTGTCGGGCGGCGACCCGGGCTACGACGAGACGGCGAAGATGCTCGCCGAGTCGGCACTCTCGCTCGCGCTGGACGAGCTGCCCGCGACGTCGGGTCAGGTCACGACGGCTGTGGCGATGGGCGACGCGCTGCTGGAACGGCTGACCGCGGCGGGAATGGGCTTCCGGGTCGTGGCGGTGCGCTGAGCCGGGGGCTCCGGGGACGGGCGTTCCAGGGGCAAGGGCTCCGGAGGCGGGGGCTCCAGGGACAGGCGCTCCAGGGGCGAGCGCTCCAGGGGCAAGGGCTCCGGAGGCGGGCGCTCCGGAGGTCAGAGCATCCAGGCGGCCAGCGTGACGACCATGGACACGGTCCAGGCCACTCCCGCGACCACGCCCAGCGTCATGCCCACGGCGACGCCGCGCTGCGAGAGGTGTACGGTCCCGGTGCTCATCTGGGGTGCGCGCTGTTCGATCATGAGTACCAGCCTGCCCTCGATGTTCGACGAGCAGCATCCGTACATGTACTCAGTCGGCAACAATTCCGGCCGGCGGATGCGACGGCGGGACCACCGCGGTCAGGCGACCGCGTCGCGCAGGGCCGCCCGGCACAGCGCGTCGGCCCTGCGCGTGGTCTCCGGCTGCCGGAAGCCACGGGCCAGGGCGAGGGTGTGGGCGCAGGCGTCGTCCAGGCCGGTGCGGTGGCCGACGGAGACGAAGACGGGCTTGGTGCCGTCCTGGGTACGCAGCGCCCGGCCCACCTCCTCGTCGCCGTCCAGGAGTGGGGTGAAGTCGCCGCGCAGGGGGCCCGGTTGCTCGTACCGGAAGGTGAACGGGTTCTTCGCGACGCCGATGACCGGCAGGCCGGTGAGGACACCGAGATGGCTGGCGAGCCCGAACCTGCGCGGATGCGCCCGCCCGTAGCCGTCGCAGACGACGAGCCCCGGGTCGACGGGCAGTGCCTCCAGCGCGGCAAGCACCGTCGGGATCTCCCGGAAGGCGAGCAGCCCGGGGACGTAGGGGAAGGTCACCCGGCCCCGGGCGGTGGACTCGGCGACCACGTCGAGTGTCGCCGCGTCCAGGACGACGGCCGCCGCGACGACGACGTCCCGTTCGTCGTCGTAGGCGACGTCGACCCCCGTCACCCGGCCGGTACCGGGCGGCGGCCCGGACTCGTCGAGCACCACCCGGGGACGCAACGCGTCCTGGACGGCGCGGGCTTCGGCCTCGTCGGCGGGCATCCGGAAAGTCGTCATGATGCGGTGAGTCTAGGCAGTCCGGCCCGGATCACGGAGGCGGAGGGCCTCGCCCTCCGCAGGGGCAGCGGTCCTGGTGGGACGGACCTCCTGGTCGTTCTGGTGGGAACAGGGTCCGCCGGCCCGGGACGGCTTCGGCGCCAGGAACGGTGAGGGCCCGGTGGGAGGTCGCCGTCCCGTAGCCTGGCGGTCATGTTCGTACTCGAATTGACCTACACCGCACCGGTCGAGCGCGTGGACGCGCTGATGGCGGATCATGTCGCCTGGCTGGACGGGCAGTACGCGGCAGGGGTGTTCATCGCCTCGGGGCGGAAGAACCCGCGCGACGGCGGTGTGATCATCGCCGTCGGGGACGACCGCGCGCGGATCGAGGAGATCGCGGCGGACGACCCCTTCGCCGTGCACGGGGTGTGCGCCTACCGGATCACGGAGTTCCTCGCGACGAAGACGTCCGAGGCACTGGCCCCGTACCGGCAGCAGTTGCCCGGCTAGGCCGGCTACCGCAGCCGCGCGACCCTCCCCTTCTCCCCCGCCGCCCAGCAGCCGCCGTCCGCCGTGCAGTCCACCGTGTCGTACGAGCCGGTGTCCACGGTGCTCCAGGTGCGCCCGCCGTCCCGGGTGAGATCGGTGCCCGTGGGGCCGACCGCCAGTGCCGCCGACCTGCTGTGCGGGAGCCACGCGACGCCGGAACGGTAGGCCGGGGGCGGGGTGGTGGAGCGGTGCCAGCTGCCGCCGGCGTCGCCGGTGACGGCCGCCGCGTCGGGCGATGCCTGGCCGGCGCGGTAGTCGCCGCCGACCGCGATGCCGTGCCCACGGTCGCGGAAGGCCAGGCCGAAGACTCCGCGCGCCGGGTCCCCCGCCGGGATGCCCGACGCCGCCTCGGTCCAGTTCAGGCCGCGGTCGCGGGAGTGCAGCACACGGGCGGTGGCCGCGCCGCCGGTGGCCAGCCAGACGTCCTTGGCGCCCGCGGCGACCAGGCACTGGCCGCTCGCCGCGAAGCCGGCCTCGCCGGGCTGGGCGGCGGGCATCCCGGCGTCCGGCAGCACCCGCCAGTTCCGGCCGCCGTCCGAGGTCGACAGGATGCGGAACCTGCCGTCGACCGGGTCACTCATCGCCAGTCCGTGGCGGTGGTCGAAGAAGGTCAGGCAGTCGTAGAACGCCCGGGCGTCGGTGTTGCGGAAGGACTCGGTCCAGGTCCTGCCGCCGTCCCCGGTGCGCAGCACCCGGGACGCCTCGCCCTCACCGATGGCCAGGGCCACCGCCCGCCGTCGGTCGAAGGCCTCGATGTCACGGAACTCCAGGTCCCCCGCACCGGCCGGCGAGACGTCACGCCAGTGCCGTCCCCCGTCACCCGTGCGCAGCACCGTGCCCCCGGACCCGGCGACCCAGGCGGTGTCACGGCTGACGGCGGCGAGGCCGCGGAAGCGCGCGTCGGTGCCCGTGTCGGTGAGTGCCCAGCCCGGATTCCGCCGTTCGTCCGGCGCGGCCTGTGCCGACGGTGCGGCCAGCGCGGCGGTCACAGCCGCACCGCACAGCCCCAGTGCCATCAGTCGTCTCGTCTTCCCCATGGCCTTCATGGCGCTGGAAGCTAGCCGACGGGTGGTCACGCGTCCAGGGTGCGACGGGTGAAACGGGGCAGTCGATCAGGGGGAGGACGAGCGGTGACGCAGCTCACGCCACCCGCCGGTGCACGGATCGAGTCGTTCCGTCGTCTACTCCAATGCCGGGAACCGTTCATCCGACGCGAGAGGGAGCAGGTCTTGTCCAGCGTTATCGAGCAGTCCGTGCAGGCCCGCATGGTCGCATCCGCTCCGCGGATGGAAACCCTGCCCGCCACCCTGCACTACGACCGCGGGGACCCGTTCGCCGTCCGCATGGCCTTCCCGGCACCGGCGACCCTGGAAGGCACCGAGGTGTCCTGGGAGTTCTCCCGTGAACTGCTCACGACCGGGATCGACGAACCCGCCGGGGTCGGTGACGTCCGCGTGCGGCCCTTCGGGTACGACCGCACGGTGCTGGAGTTCCACGCGGTCGAGGGCATCGCCATGGTGCACGTCCGGACGGCCGAGCTGCGCCGCTTCCTGAAGCGGGCCCACGAGCTCGTGCCGGTGGGCGACGAGCACCGTTTCCTGGACCTGGACCGCGATCTCACCGATCTGCTGGGCGGGTCCGGCTGACGGGGCACGACCGGAATTCGGTTGCGGGCCGCGAGGCCCTCCTCGTAACGTGACCGGTGTCCTGTTGTCGTCGGATCGGAGAAGGACGTTGCTCCACATCTGAGGTGTCCGCACACCACGCCGCGTGGCTTTCCGCGCGCCTGTGCGACCCCCCGATGTCCGAGCCGTTCCCCGAGATTCACCGACGCTGCCGGGAGACACCTGTGCCTGCCACCACCACACACATCACCTGTTCCTCCCTGTCGTTCGCCTGGCCGGACGGCAGTGAGGTCTTCGACGGATTCCACCTGGCCGTGGGGCCGGGCAGGACCGGTCTCATCGGTCTCAACGGGTGTGGGAAGTCCACCCTCTTGCGCCTGATCGCCGGTGAACTCACCCCGTCGGGCGGACGGGTCACCACGGTCGGCGACATCGGTCACCTCCCGCAGAACGCCGTCCTGGACACCGGACTGCGGGTCGACGCGGTGCTGGGCATATCCGGGACGCGGGACGCGCTGAACGCCATCGAGGCGGGCGACGTCCGCCAGGAGCACTTCGCGACGGTCGGGGACGACTGGGACGTCGAGGAGCGCGCCCGCGCCACGCTGGACCGGCTGGGCCTGACCGGTGTCGCCCTGGACCGCACCGTCGGCGAGATGTCGGGCGGCGAGTGCGTGCTGCTGCGGCTGGCCGCGCTCCTGCTGGCCGGCCCCTCGGTCCTGCTGCTGGACGAGCCGACCAACAACCTCGACCTGTACGCCCGCAGGCGGCTGTACGACGCCGTGGACGCCTGGACCGGCGTGCTGGTCGTCGTCAGCCACGACCGGGAACTGCTGGACCGGGTGGACCGTATCGCCGATCTCAGGCAGGGCGAGGTCACCTGGTACGGCGGCAGCCTCTCGGCGTACGAGGAGGCGCTCGCCGTGGAGCAGCAGGCCGCGGAGCGCATGGTCCGGGTCGCGGAGGCAGATGTGCGGCGCCAGAAGCGCGAACTCGCCGACGCACAGGTCAAGCTGGCCCGCCGCCGGCGGTACGGGCAGAAGATGTGGGACACCAAGCGCGAGCCGAAGGCCGTCATGGGCCAGCGCAAGCGGTCCGCCCAGGAGTCGGCGGGCAAGCACCGCATCATGCACACCGAGCGGCTGGCGGACGCAAAGGAGCGGCTCGACGACGCGGCCGACGCCGTGCGGGACGACGACGAGATCCGCATCGAACTGCCGCACACCCAGGTGTACCCGGGCAGCGGTGTGCTGGTCCTGCGCGACCTCGAACCGGTCCACGGGCCGTCACTGCGGGGCGAGTGGGACCTGCGGGGCCCGGAGCGGATCGCGCTGGTCGGCCGCAACGGCTCGGGGAAGACGACGCTGCTGCGCACGATCGCCGGCGAGCTGGCGCCGGTCTCCGGCGAGGCGGCCCTCCAGGTGCCGGCCGGCTTCCTGCCGCAGCGCCTGGACGTGCTGGACGACGGGCTGTCCCTGGTGGACAACGTGGCCCGGTTCGCGCCGGACGCCACCGCCAACCGGATCCGGGCGAAGCTGGCGCACTTCCTGTTCAAGGGGGCGAAGGCGGACCAGCTCGCCGGGACGCTCTCGGGCGGGGAGCGCTTTCGGGCCACGCTGGCGGCACTGCTGCTCGCCGATCCCGCCCCGCGGCTGCTGATGCTGGACGAGCCGACGAACAGCCTCGACCTGTCCGGTGTGCACCGGCTGACCGAGGCGCTGGAGGCGTTCGAGGGGGCGCTGGTCGTGGCGAGCCACGACGTGCCGTTCCTGGAGTCGCTGGGCATCACCCGATGGCTGCTGCTGGACGCCGACGGGCTCCACGACATCGCCCCCGGAGACCTGCCGGAACAACCGGAGCCTGCTGCCCCACCGACGGAGCGCCGGACAGAGGAGGCCTGACCTGTCCGGACCGAGGGAGCCCGAATTGTCCTGCCTCGCACAGCCCCGACCTGCGCACATAGCGGTACGTAATCGGGCACTGCGAGGACCGGGCTTGGCTATGCCCTTACCGCCGCCTTAACCTACGGTCACGTAACCTACGAAGCCGTAGGTAATTCTCCCGTCCCCAGGAGCCCCCGTGACGATCACCTCTCCCCACCTCGGCAGTTCGAAGGCGTGGACCGACGCCCAGCTGCTGTACGCGCTGGAAGAGGTGGTGGAGAAGGAACTCAACCGCCATCTCAAGGTCGCCAAGGACTGGATGCCCCACGAGTACGTTCCGTTCACCGACGGCCGGAATTTCCCCGGCATCTTCGAGGACGGCGAAGCGTGGGAGACCAGCCAGTCCAAGGTCACCGACATCGGCCGGATCGCGCTCGTCGTGAACCTGCTGACCGAGGACAACCTCCCCAGCTACCACCACGAGATCGCCTCCCTCTTCGGCCGCGACGGCGCCTGGGGCACCTGGGTGCACCGGTGGACCGCCGAGGAGGGCCGGCACGGCATCGTGATGCGCGACTACCTGCTCACCTCGCGCGCCGTGGACCCGGACAAGCTCGAGCAGTTCCGCATGGCTCACATGGCGGAGGGCTTCGAGTCCGACAACCGCCACTCCATGCTGCACTCCGTGGCGTACGTCGCCTTCCAGGAGCTGGCGACCCGCGTCTCGCACCGCAACACCGGCCACCAGTCGGGCGACCCGGTCTGCGACCGCATGCTGGCCCGGATCGCGACCGACGAGAACCTGCACATGATCTTCTACCGCAACCTGCTCGGTGCCGCCTTCGAGCTCGCCCCGGACCTCACGATGCAGTCCGTGCGCGACGTCGTCGTCAACTTCCGGATGCCCGGCCACGGCATGCCCGGCTTCGAGCGCGCCGCCGCACAGATGGCGATCGGCGAGATCTACAACATGCGCATCCACCACGACGACGTGATCCAGCCCGTGCTGCGCTACCTCAAGGTCCTCGACATCGACGGCCTCGGCCCGGAGGGTCTGAAGGCGCAGGAGGAGATCGGCCTGTACATGAACGGGCTCGACACCGAGGCGTCGAAGTTCGACGAGAAGCTCGCCGCCCGCAAGGCCCGTATGGCGGCCCGCGCCAACGCCTGACCCGTCCGGAGGTGGTGGCGCGCGCTCCATCGCGCGCCACCACCTCCGCGCATTCCGCCCCGGAACGGGCGAACTCCTCGAACTCCTCCCACGGGTTCACGGAACGTACTCTGTGCCGGGTGAAACCTGTGACGCGTCTTGTTCTTTTCGGTGCGCCGATCGCCATCGTCGTATCGGTCCTGTTCAGCAGCAGGGGCGACTCCGGGCCGCCCGAGCTCGTCCCTCAGCCGGCCGGGTCCACCGGGGCGGGCTCGGCCCGCCCCGGGGCCGCGGCGGAGGACGACGGGACCGCGGAGAAGATCGACGCCCTGCCGCCCGGGCTGGCCGCCCCGGAGCTGAAGGAGATCGCCTCCCGGCTGCTGGCCAGCGCGGACGCATCCACACTGGACTGGCGCAGCCGGTACGGGGCGATCGAGGACCTCGGCGACGGCAACGGTTACACGGCCGGGATCGTCGGTTTCTGCTCCGGCACGAACGACATGCTGCAGCTCGTCGAGGCCTACACCGAGGACCGTCCGGACAATCCGCTCGCCCCGTTCCTCCCGGCGCTGCGCGCGGTGGACGGTACCGACTCGCACGAGGGCCTGGGCGCCGCCTTCACCGCCGCGTGGCAGGAGGCAGCCGAGGACCCTGCGTTCCGGACGGCCCAGGACCGGACCCGCGACAGGCTGTACTTCGAGCCCGCGGTCCGGCTGGCGAAGCTGGACGGTCTCGGCACCCTGGGGCAGTTCGTCTACTACGACGCGATGGTCCTGCACGGGCCCGGGGTCGAGGCGAACGGCTTCTACGGCATCCGCGACGCCGCGATGGCGTCGGCGGACACCGCGGCGGAGGGTGGCGACGAGACGGCGTACCTCGGCGCGTTCCTGGACGAGAGCCGGGCGGCGATCAGGGCCCGCACGGTCCAGCGCGACACGACCCGGATCGACACGGCCCAGCGGGTGTTCCTGCGCGACGGAAATCTGGAGCTGAGCACGCCGCTGGAGTGGGAGGTGTACGGCGAGACGTTCCGCATCCCGTGAGCGGACGGCTCCCCTGGACACGGCCGTTCAGCCCTCGCGGCGGCCTCTGCGCAGCCGGTCGCGCTCCTTCTCGGAGAGCCCGCCCCAGACGCCGAAGCGCTCGTCGTGGGCGAGGGCGTACTCCAGGCACGCCACCCGGCCCTCGCAGGCGTTGCACAGCCGCTTGGCCTCGCGGGTGGAACTGCCCGGTGCCGGGAAGAAGAACTCCGGACCGGTCTGCGCACACAAGGCTGTCTCCTGCCAGGCGAGCGCGTCGTCGGTCATCGTGTTGGTCTGCATGGCCACACGGTGCCCGGTCGCGATAAACACCTGATCAACGATTCATCAACCCGGCCCTCCCCGTCCCGCGCAGGCGGCCGGGCGGGACGCTCACCGTCCCGGCCGGCGCCGTCGAAACCGGCGCTACGGCATCGGCGCGGGCTTGATCACCGCGAAGTCCGCACCGGCCGGATCGGCGAACGTGGCGATCCTGCCGACTTCCGGCACGTCCATGGCGGCCATGGTCACCTTGCCGCCCAGCCGCTCCACCGCGGACACCGTTGCATCGCAGTCGTCCACGGCGAAGTACGGCAGCCAGTGCGGGCCCACCGCGGACTGGGTGGGTACGTCGTCGATGGGCACGAGCCCGCCGAACGAGGAGTCGGTGCCGCTGTCCCCCGCGGGGCGGACCATCGTGTACGTACCGCCGGGGAACGTCATGTCCTCGGTCTGCCACCCGAAGACCGTGTGGAAGAAGGCGGCGGCCGCCGGGACGTCCGGGGTGTACAGCTCGGACCAGATCAGCGAGCCCGGCTCCAGGATCATGCCGAGGCCGGTGTTCGTCCCGGGTTGCCACACCCCGAAGTACGCCCCGCCGTTGTCCGTGAAGCCGCCCATGCGCCCGTAGTCCAGGACGTCCATCGGGGGGAACGCGGCGGTGCCGCCGGCCTGCTCCACCGTCCGCGCGGTGGCGTCCGCGTCGGGGGTCTGGAAGTAGACCGACCAGGCGGGCTTCCCCTCGCCCTCGGGCACGGTCATGACGCCGGCGACGGACTTGCCCCTCAGCTGGTACATCCCGTACCCACCGGTCTCGGGTCCGCCCGGCACCAGCTCCCAGCCGAAAAGGCCCTGGTAGAAGGCCGTGGCCGTGTCGATATCGGGGGTGCCGAGGTCGGTCCAGTTGGGGGCACCGGTGACGAAACTGGGGTCGAGCATGGTGTGCTCCTCGGGCGAGTCGCGTGTCTCGCTCGCTCATCGTGCGGGCAATTCCCTGACCCTCCGAGTCTTGCACCGGGCACCGACAACCGCAGCCCGCACGGTCCGGCCGGGCACCGGGGCCGTGCGCCGGCCGGACCGGTCACGGACCGTGCGACCGCCGTACGCCGTCCCGCCGGACCCACCCGCGCGTGTCGTCAGCGTGTGACGCCGAGGGCCGGGAGCACCGTCTCCGCCACCCGGTAGGCCTCCTCCAGCAGCGGGTTCCCGGACAGGATGAAGGTGTCGACGCCCAGGTCCTCGAACTCCTTGAGGCGTTCGACGACCTGCGCCGTCGAGCCGACGACCGCCGTGCCGGGGCCCGGCCGGAACAGGCTCATGCCCGGCCACATGTTGGGGTGCGTCTCCAGCTCCCGTGCCCGGGCCGGGACCTTGCCCCCGTGCTGGCGGAACTGCCGCTGCCAGCCCACCCCGTCCTCCCCCGCACGGTCGCCGAGCTGTCGGGCGTACGTCGCCTCGCTCGTGACGTCCAGCAGCCGGTCGGCCGCCGCCCATGCCTCGTCCTCAGTGTCGCGGACGATCAGGTGGAGACGCAGCCCGATGCGGAGGGTACGGCCGTACGCGGCAGCCCGCGCCCGGACCCGCTCCAGCTTCTCCTTCAGCAGGTGCGGCGGCTCGCCCCAGGTGAGGAAGACGTCGACGTGCTCGGCCGCCATCTCGATGCCGGGGGCGGACGAGCCGCCGAACCAGAGCGGGATGTGCGGGTCCTGGACGGGCTTGAGCTCACGGAAGGAGGCGCCCGCGTTCTTCAGGTCGTAGAAGCGGCCCTTGTGGTCGAAGACCTCTCCGGCCGTCAGCCGCTTCACGATGGACCAGTACTCGGCGCTGAGCTCGTACCGTTCGTCGTGCTCGACGTGGAGTCCGTACTCCTGGAGCGACTTCGTGGAGCCGTTGACGACGTTGAAGCGCAGCCGGCCGCCGAAGAGCTGGTCGAAGCTGAGCGCCATCTTGGCCAGCAGGGTGGGTGAGATGAGTCCGGGGTGGACGGCGAGCAGGGGTTTGAAGCGGGTGCTGGTGGAGGCGGCGAGGGCACTTCCGAGCGGCCAGACGTCGTACAGGTCGGTGGCGAGCAGGGCGCCGCTGTATCCGAGCTGCTCCACGGTCCCGGCGAGCCGGCTGAGGTAGCCGAGGTCGGCGGTGCGGCGGCCTTCCGGTTCCCAGGGGTAGGCGCCTTCGCGCGGGATGATGTACCAGAGGACTTCGGTCGCCATGCCGGTCAGACCGCCTTCGAGGCAGAGGCGGCGGCGGAGGCAGGGGTTCCCGCGTGCGCCCGGGCGGCGGCCACGGTGACCGGCCGGTCGATGAATCCGGTGCGGTGGAAGATGTCGGCGGCTTCCTGCTGTTCGGCGATGAACGCGTCGCTCACGGCCTCGATCTTCCACGGCAGGGCACGCAGGGCGGTCTCCCAGTCGTCGGCGCCGCCGCCCAGGTCGGCGGCGGCGATCTCGGCCGCGGCACGGGGGTTGGCGGCCGCCCAGTCGTCGGCGCGCCGGAGTGCGCGGGTGAGTGCGTCGATGACCTCCGGCCGGTTCTCGGCGAGTTCGCGCCGGGTGAAGAAGACGGACCGGTCGGTGATCACGTCGCCGGTGGCGATGAGCGTGCGCAGTCCGCCGGTCCTGCGCGCGGCCGCCAGCTGGGGGCCCTGGGCGACCCAGGCGGCGATGTCCCCGGAGCGCAGCAGCTGTTCACTGGCGTCGGTGCTGCGGACCGCGGTGATGTCGTCGGCGTACGAGAGTCCGGCGTCGTCCAGGGCCTTGGCGACCAGGTGGGTCTGCCAGGACCCGATGGCGAGGTGGACGGTGGTGCCCTTGAGGTCGGCGACCGTGCGGACGGGGCTGTCCACGGGGACGAGGAGCGCGCCGTGGTCGGGGCGCGGGGCGGACACGGCGGTGTAGACGAGGTCGTGGCCCGCCGCCTGGGCGGTGACCGGCGGGGTGGATCCGGTGCCGCCGAAGTCGATGACGCCCTGGGTGAGGAGTTCGCCGGTGCGGACCCCGTTGGTGTACGGGTGGAAGGTGACCGTCTCGCCGAGTGCGGCCAGCTCCTCCTGGGCGATGCCGAGGCGGGTGAGGTGGTAGAGGTGGAAGAGGGACGGGTTGCTGCTGTGGACACCGATGGTGATGGTCATTCAGATCACTCCGACTTCAGTAGGGACGGGGGAGGTTGACGGCGAAGGGGCGAGCGGCGCGGGGGCGTCGACCCCGAGGTCGTTCAGCAGTCGGCGGCGCAGTGCCGCGAAGGCGGGATCGCCGGGATCCCTCGGCCGGTCGACGTCGACGGTCTCGTCGGTGACGAGCCGCCCGTCGCGCAGCACGGCGACGCGGTCGGCGAGCCGTACCGCCTCGTCGACATCGTGGGTGACCAGGAGGACGGCGGGGCGGTGCTTGCGGCACAGCTCCCCCACCAGGTCCTGCATCTTCAGCCGGGTCAGTGCGTCCAGCGCCGCGAACGGCTCGTCCAGGAGGAGCAGTTCGGGCTCCCGCACCAGTGCCCGCGCCAGTGCCACACGCTGGGCCTCGCCACCCGAGAGCGTGCCGGGCCAGGAGTCGGCGTGCCGTTCCAGCCCGACTTCGGCCAGGGCCCTGAGCCCGTTCGCGGAGCGGCTGCGGGGCAGGGCGACGGTCACGTTGGCGAGAACCTTCTTGGACGGTACGAGGCGGGGCTCCTGGAAGACGATGGTGCGGGCCTCGGGGACGAGCACCTCTCCCCCGTCGGCGCCGTCCAGTGCGCCCAGGATGCGGAGCAGGGTGGTCTTGCCGCTGCCGCTGGCACCCAGCAGGGCGACGAACTCGCCCCGCGCGATGTCGAGCCGGAGGTCGTCGAGCACGGCCCGGGTACCGAAGACCCGGCGCAGTCCGCGTACCCGTACGGCGGGCCGTTGTGTTCCGTCGGTCATCGTGTCCCTCCTTGCGGGGACCGCCAGGGCATCAGGACGCGTTCCAGCAGCCGTACGAGGATGTCGGCGGCCAGGCCCAGGAGGCCGTAGATCAGGATGCAGACGGCGAGGATGTCGGTGCGTGCGTAGCTCTGCGCCTGCGACATCAGATAGCCGATGCCCGCGGTGGCGTTGATCTCCTCGGCTGCGATGAGGGCGATCACGCTGAGCGTCATGGACAGCCGCAGCCCGGCGAGGAGGGACGGCAGGGCTCCGGGCAGGACGACCTCCCGCACGATGGCGAGCCGGCTCATCCCGAAGCTGCGCATGGCCTCGACGAGTTTGGGATCGGTGTTGCGTACGCCGCTCGACGTGGACACGTACATCGGGAAGGTGGTGGCGACGGCGATGAGCAGGATCTTGGCGGTCTCATTGATCCCGAACCAGACCATGAACAGCGGGACGAGCGCGAGGAAGGGGATGGTGCGCAGGGTCTGGAGCGAGGAGTCGAGGAGCTCGTCGCCGAGCCGGGTGAATCCGGTGGTGATACCGAGGACCAGCCCGGCGGCGAGCCCGAAGAGCAGGCCGATTCCGGACCGGGTCAGCGAGGTGGTGAGCGCGTCGGGCAGCTGCCCGTTCCCCCACAGCTCCCCTACGGCGCGCAGTACTTCAGCGGGCGACGCCAGCACGTCGGGGGTGAGCAGCCCGGTGGCCGAGGCCACCCACCACAGGACGAGCAGGGCCACCGGTCCCAGCGCGCGGACGGTCAGGGCGAAGGAACGGCTGCGCGCTGTACGGAGTTGGGGCCGGGGGGTGACCAGGTGCTCGGTGGCGGCCGCTTCGGAGACCGCGCTCATGTCAGCTTCTCGACGTCGAGGAGGTGCGCCGCGACGTCGACCTGTCCCTTGGTGACCTTCTGCTCGGCGTAGAAGGCGGCGACGGCCTCGAAGCGTTCGATGTCCTCGGGGCCGATCGCGTCGACCGTGCCGCCCTTGGCGATGATCGCGGTCTGCACCTCTTGGGCCTTGCCGGTGACGGCGGTGGGGCCGACGTCGGTGAAGACGTTCAGATAGGCGGCGGGATTCTTCTTCTGGCGGGCGCTGGCGTCGTGAAGGTACGCGTAGAGGGCCTTGACGATCTCGGGGTGCTTCTCGGCGAAGCCCGTACGCACCGCGTTCAGACTGTAGTTGTCGGAGCCGATGGCGGCGCCGTCGGCGAGGAAGTGTGCCTTGCCGCTGCCGATCTCGGCCACGGCGTAGGTGGCCCAGACGGCCCAGGCGTCGACCTTGCCCGCGTTGAAGACGGCGGCGGTCTGGTCGGGGCGCAGATAGACCCGCTCGACCTTGTCCGCCGGGATGCCGGCCTTGGCGAGCGCCTTGAGCAGCAGGTACTCCCCGGTGCCGCCCTGGTTGACGGCGACCTTCTTCCCCACGAGACCGGCGACGGAGTCGATGCCCGAACCGTTTTGGACCAGGATTCCCTCGCCCGTCGCGTCGGGGTCGACGGCGGTGAAGAACTTGAAGCCTGGGCGCTGGGCGAGCGAGGTGACGCCCGAGGTGATGGAGCCGGTGGCGAAGTCGAGCTGGTCGGCGTTCATGGCCTGGGCAGCGGGTGCGAAGGGGCCCGCGCTGCCGGTCCACTCCACCTTGGCGCCGGCTTTGCCGAGGGCCTTGTCGAGGCTGCCGTCCTTCTTGCCGACGGCGAGGACTCCGGAGTTACCGGGATCGGGGATGCGCACGGTGACGGTGCTCGCGGCGCCGGATCCGCTGTCGGCCTCGGACGCAGCGCAGGCGCTGAGGGCCAGGAGCGCGGTGACCGTGAGGAGTGCGGGGGCAAGGGCCGTGCGGCCCGGAAGGTGCGGGTTCATGGTGACTGTGGTCCTCGGGGTTCGGGGATGGACGTGGGGACGGGGTGGAGCCGGGCGAGGGCCGCGGCCCGGCGAAGCGGCTCGGGGTCGGCCCACGCCGCGATGTCCACGGGCTCCGGGAGGAAGCCGTGGGCGCGCAGCGCGGTCTCCTGCTCGGCGAGCAGGCCGAGCCGCTCGGCCGACAGGTCGGGGTGCAGGGTGAGGTGGGTGCCGGGGCGGTAGGCGCCCGCGACTCCCTCGGCCCCTGCTCCGGTCTCGGCGCCGAGGATGCGGTCGACCTCGGCGGGTTGTCCGGTGGCCCAGTCGGCCGCACGGAGCAGGACGGCGAGGAAGCGGTCGACGAGTCCGGGGTGGTCGTCGAGCAGCTGCTGGTGGACGGTGATGGGGCGGGGCGTTCCGTTGTTGACGCGGAACCGGCGGTCGGGCAGCTCGTCGAGTTCCACGGCGATCTCGGCCCCGGCCCGGCGGGCCGCCTCGACGGCGAGCGCGCCCTTGACGTACACCGCGTCCACGTCGCCGCGCCGCAGTGCGTCGAGTTCGGCGGCCCACTGTCCGTCGTACGCACCGGCGGGCACGTCGACGAGTACGGCGTCGTCCAGGGTCAGTCCGGCGGAGCCGAGAGCGCCCTCGAATCCGCGCAGCGCCATGGCCCGCCAGAAGTCGATGGCGAGGGGGTGCGAGGGCACGGCGAGCCGCTGTCCGCGCAGGGCTTCGGCACCCCGGGTCCCGGATCCGGGCGCGACCAGCACGGCCTGGCGTTCCTCGATCCAGGTCAGACCGATCAGCCGGGTCCGCTCGCCCCGCGAACGGGCCCACAGGGCGGGTACGTTGCCGCCCTCGCGGAACAGCCCCGGCAGGGCGTGGGTGAAGTGGGCGCCACGGTCGGCGCCGGGGTCGGCGTCCTGGAGGGAGCGCACGGCGATGCCGTCGGAGGCGAACTCGTCGCTGAGCCAGTGCCGGTCCGCGGCGATGCCGGTCGCGGTGGGTACGGGACAGCGGGTGTACCAGAGGGTCCTGGGCAGGACGGCGGAACGGGTCATGGATTCTTCCCGGGGATCGGCGAAGCGGGGGGGCGGCCAGGCACGGAGTCGGCCAGGCACAGGGTCGGCCAGGCACGGGGCGGCCGGACAGGAGGTTCGGCGGGGCAGGAGGTTCGGCGGGGCAGGAGGACGCGGCGCGCGGGCACCGCGTCCGGTACCGGCACGGTCACCGCGCGCCGCGGGGAACGCTCAAGAAGGAGCGGCGGGGCGGGTGAACGGGCCGGCCCCGGTCGGCGGGTACGTCGGCGAAGAGAAGGCTGCGGAGCTTCGGGAGCTCAGCGACAGGTGGCGCTGGAGACGCGCGCCAGGTCGATGTGACGGCGCAGCGTGAGGGCGAGCGGGACCGGGGCGGTGGTGCCCGGGGTCGTGGTGCGGGGGCCTGCCATGGCACTGCTCCTTCCCGTTCGCCGGTGGTGAGGGCTGCAGCCTGCCACGGGGGCGCCCTCGCTCACAACTGCCTTCCCATGATGTGGGATCGACTGTGAACAGAGTGTTTCACGCGTGCGTTCGACGCCCTTTCAGCTCCCGTAATGTGGCAACCATGGGAGCCTCTTCCCCCTCACGAGCGGAAAGCGGGTCACCATGACGGAGGCCGCGGCGGTGCGCGCACCCGGCGGAGCCCAGGCCGTGCTGCGCGCGCTGGACGTCCTGCACTGCTTCCACGACAACGGCCCCGATCTGAGCGCCTCCGACCTCGCCCGTCGGCTGGAGCTCTCGGTCTCCACGGCCCACCGGCTGGCCCGCACCCTCCTCGGTGCGGGCTTCCTGGAACAGGACGCGCGCACCTCGCGCTACCGGCTCGGGCCCGCGGTGACGGAGCTGGGCCGGCTCTCGTACCACCAGCGCGGACTCCATCTGGCGGCCCCGGAGCTGACGGACCTGGCCGAGCGCACGGGGGCGACGGCCGACCTGGCGCTGCGCAGCGGCCCGCACGCGGTGATCGTCGCGGGCGGCTCGGTCACCCCGCGCACGGGGCTGCGCCGACCGCTGCACTCGACGGCGCTGGGCAAGGTCCTGCTGGCCTGGGCCCGGCCGGGCGATGGCGGACCGGCCGCGCTCCCGCCCCTGCACGCCTTCACCGACCGTACGATCGTCGAACCGGCCCTGTTGCAGGCCGAGTTGGCACGGGTGCGGGCCGCGGCGTACGCGCTCAACGACGGTGAGTCGGCGCTCGGGGTGCGCACCTTGGCCGTCCCCGTGCTGGACGGTGCAGGCCACGCACGCTTCGCGCTCGCCGTGCGCGCCACCCCGTCCGTGATCACCGACGAACGGACGGACTGGTTCCTCGACGAGGCCCGGTCCTGTGCGCGTGCCCTGGAGGTACTGCTGCTGACCCCGGCCGAGCGCAGGCCGCCCGCCCGGTGAGGGACGGCCACCCCTCGCGCCCGTGGCACGATGGGACGCGCCCGGGAAGGCGGCGGGCGGGCGGTCACGGAGGGGCCGCGGGACAGAAGGACGTACATGGCGAAGGCAGGACCCACGGGCCCGGACGTGCCCTCGGGAAGAGCCGCCCGTGAGCTGCTCCAGGACGCGGACCGGCTCGTCGGCACGGCCCGTGCGGTGCTGGACGATCACGCGGGGGCGGTCGGCGCCGCGCGCACCGCGCTGGCGCCCCTCCTCGACGACCTGGTGGACCGGGAGCTGGCCGGTATCCCCCTCGCCCGGCTCGGGGACGTCACGGAGGGCCGGCTGCGGCTCGGCGCACTGGAACAGGCCGGATACCTGACGGTGGGCCGGGTGCACGGCACCGGGCGGTACGAGCTGCGCCAGATCCCCGGTGTCGGGGCGCAGACCGCGGACCGGGCGCTGGCAGCCGCCCGGCAGATCGCGCACGCGGTACGGGACACCGTCGCCGTGCGGATAGACGCGCAGACGCCGGACGCGGCCACGACCGCGCTGGTCATCGCCCTGCACCGGCTGGTCGACGCGGGCCCCGACGCACCCAGGGCCGCCACCGCCGCCCGGCGTCTCCTCACCGGGCTGGAGCCCGGGATCGCGGCGGCCGCGCCCGCCCGGAGACGGCTGCGGATGCTGTTCACGGGGCGGGGTGCCCGTGCGGAGGCGCTGGCCGCGGTCGTCTCCGTACGGACGGCGGTGGCGGAGGCCGCCACCCGCGAACTGCCCCTGCTGTTCGGGCAGGTGTCGGTGGATCTGCTGCGCGGGCCGGCGTCGGAGGCCGAGGCGTGGGTCGACTTCGAGCTGCGGTCCGCCGAGTACTACAGCCTGCTCGCCGAGCTGTCCGGTGCCGGTCCGGACCGGGACGCCGCCGAGGGGTTCCTGCCCGCCGGGATCGCGGACCGGGTGCGCGGGCTGCGGCTCGACGACACGCATCTGCGGGTGTCGTTGCGCGGGTACCAGTCCTTCGGCGCGCGCTTCGCGCTCGCCCAGAAGCGGGTGATCCTCGGGGACGAGATGGGGCTCGGCAAGACGGTGCAGGCCATCGCCGCGCTGGCCCACCTGGCCGCGCGGGGGGAGACGCACTTCCTGGTGGTGTGCCCGGCGAGCGTACTGATCAACTGGGGGCGGGAGATCCGCGCCCGCTCCACCCTGCCGGCCGTGCCGGTGCACGGACCGGAGCGCGACGACGCCTTCGCGGAGTGGCGGGCGAAGGGCGGGGTCGCGGTGACCACCTTCGACGCGCTGGCCACCCTGCCGGAGGGACCGGCCTGCGGGACACGGCCCGGCATGGTCGTCGTGGACGAGGCCCACTTCGTGAAGAACCCCGCCACCCGTCGCTCCCGCGCGGTGACCGGCTGGACGCGGCACACCGACCGGGTACTGTTCCTGACCGGCACCCCGATGGAGAACCGGGTGGAGGAATTCCGCAGCCTGGTACGCCAGTTGCGCCCCGAGCTGGTTCCGTCCGTCACCGCCACGCACGGTGTCGCGGGATCGCACGCCTTCCGCAGGGCGGTCGCCCCCGCCTATCTGCGGCGCAACCAGGACGATGTCCTGGCGGAACTCCCCGCACTCGTCCAGGCCGACGAGTGGGAGGAGTTCTCCGCCGCCGACCTGGCGGCGTACCGCGAGGCGGTGGACGCCGGGCACTTCATGCGGATGCGCCGCGCCGCGTACGCCCACCCCGAGACGTCGGCGAAGCTGAACCGGCTGCGCGAGCTGGTGACGGAGGCCGAGGAGAACGGGCTCAAGGTCGTCGTGTTCTCGTACTTCCGCGAGGTGCTCCGCACGGTCCGCGAGGCCCTGGGCGACGGGGTGTTCGGGCCGGTCTCGGGGAGCGTGCCGGCCGCACGCCGGCAGGAGCTGGTCGACGCGTTCGGCGCGGCGGACGGGCACGCGGTGCTGCTGTGCCAGATCCAGGCCGGCGGTGTCGGGCTCAACATCCAGGCGGCCTCGGTGGTGATCCTGTGCGAGCCGCAGATCAAGCCCACGATGGAGCACCAGGCGGTGGCCCGTACGCACCGCATGGGGCAGATACGGACGGTCCGGGTGCACCGGCTGCTCGCGGCCGACAGCGTCGACCAGCGGATGCTGGACATCCTGGCGCGCAAGGACCGGCTCTTCGACGCGTACGCCCGGCGCAGCGATGTCGCCGAGGCGACGCCCGACGCCGTCGACGTGTCGGACGGGGCGCTCGCCCGGCTCGTCGTCGAGGAGGAGCAGCGGCGGATGGCGGCCGGGGGCTGACTCAGTGCTCGTGGGCCCCGGCCGCATCGTCCGCCGCGGCGGCGTGGTGCGGCGGGTCGTAGCCGGGGACCGTGCCGTCCGGTTTGGCGACCAGCAGCAGCCCGGCCATCCCCATGTCGGAGTGGCTCTGGACGTGGCAGTGGTACATCCAGGCGCCCGCGCCCACGTGTTCACCCGCGATGATCTGGAAGCCGAACGAGTCGGCGGGCCCGCAGATCTTCGTGTCGACGACCCGGCTGGGGTCGTCGGGGCCGGTGAGCAGCCCGGTCCTGTTGTCCGCCCAGCGGTGCCCGTGGATGTGGAACGTGTGGTAGTACTCGCCGTGTGTGATCATCACGACCTCGACCCGGTCGCCCACCGTGGCCTCGAAGTCGGGGCTCTCGTGGGCGGCCTTGTTGTTGATCGTCATGTCGTTGAAGACGATCGTGAGCGTCTTGTCGGGCAGGACGTCTCCCTTGCGCCGGACGACGAGGGGCCCGTAGAGCCCCTTGCGGATGCCGCCCGTTCCGTGGTCCGTGCCGACGACGTGGTCGTGGTAGTGCCAGTAGCCCGCGCTGCCCGCCTGCCAGGTGCCGTCCTTCCGGCGGCCAGGGGTGTGGGTGCGCCAGGTGTACGTGCGGGTGCCGCCGGGTTCGACATGACTCCGGTTCATCCGGGTGCCGTCGCTCGCGATGTCGTAGTCGACGCCGTGGACGTGGAGGCTGGCGTCGACGTCCGTGGTGTTCTCGAACTCGATGTGCAGGGTGTCGCCCTCGGTGATCTCGATGAGGGGCCCGGGGACCGACGCCTTGCCCTTCTCGAAGCCGTACCCCAGCTGACCGCCCGCCAGCTTCTCCGCGTACAGCTTGAGGTGCTTGACGGTGCCTCCCGCCGGGGCGGTCTTCGCCGGGTTCTCCGCCGAGGTCGCCTGGACCGCACCAAGTGACATCGATGTCACCCCGGTCGCCGCCGCCACACCGCCACCCACCAGCATCCGCCGGTTGAAGGTCCTTCGGTCCATGTCGAACTCCCCACTGCGTTACGGAAACTGACGGGCCTCTCCCTCGGAACGGCCACACCGTAGCCGGGGGATCCGCGTTTATCCACACTCAGGACAAAGTTCGTTTGATTACTGCCATACCTATTGGCGAGTCGCGAAAAGAGGTCTAGCTTCATGCGCTGTCGCAGTGACCACGCAGGTGCAGTGACCAGAGAAGTGACCAGAGAGAGGTGGGTGACCAGATGCAGCGCACACCACATCACAGGTCCAGATCGCGACGGGGCCTCGCGGCGACGGTGGCAGTCGGCGCACTGACCGCGTCCCTGCTGGGCGGTAACGCCGCCAGTGCCAGTCCCTACCCGGATCCGGGGCTGGAGGAACGGATCGCGACAACGTTGTCCCTTCCTTCTCCGCCCGGCGGGGTGAACGTCAGGGTCCTGGTCTTCCACGCCTCGGCGGGCGAGGAGTCCCCGACCGTGGACGCGGGGATCGCCGCCATCGAGAAGATCGGGCTCAGCGGTCCGGAGGCCGGGCGCTTCAAGACCGTCGCCACCGACGACGCGGGGGTCTTCACCAACGGCAAGCAGCTCGGCAGGTACAACGCCGTGGTCTTCCTGACCGGCGGCGGCGACGTCCTCGACCCGGAGCAGGAGGCGGGCCTGGAGGCGTACATGGAGGCGGGGGGCGGATTCCTCGGCATCCATGACGCGGCGCGCACCGAGCCGTACTCCGACTGGTTCACCGGTCTGGTCGGTGCCCGTCCGGCGGCCGGCGGCCCGGCGGACGTCCAGCGCGCCACGGTGGAGATCGGCGACCGGCAGCACCCGGCGACGAAGAACCTCCCGCTGGAGTGGAAGCGCCCCGACAAGTGGCTGAACTGGAAGGACAATCCTTCCGGGGACGTACACACGGTGGCCCGTGTCCGGGAGATCACGTACGCGCCCGGCACGAGCGCCGACGGCTGGGACCACCCCGTCTCCTGGTGCCGCGACTACGACGGCGGACGGTCCTTCTACACCGGCATGGGCGGTACGGTGAGCAGCTTCGCCGAGACCGACTTCCGGGACCATCTGCGCGGCGCGCTGGCCTGGACGACCCGGCTCTCGCAGGCCGACTGCAAGGCCACCATCGACTCCAACTACACCGCGGAGCGTCTCACCCGGCCCAACCAGCCGGGGCAGAACGACCAGATCGGCGAGCCGCACGGCCTGGTCACGGCGAAGGACGGCCGGGTCTTCTACATCGGGCGCGGTGGCGCCGACGGTGACCAGCCGGTCGTCACGGACTGGAACAACCCGGACATCGGCAAGGGCAACGGCGAGATCCACGTCTACGACCCGGCGACCGAGAAGGTCACCCTCGCGGGCAGACTGAGCGTCTTCGGCAACAAGGGCGGCGGCGACGAGCTGGTCAAGGTGGAGGAGGGCCTGCTCGGCATCGAGCTGGACCCGGACTTCGCGTCCAACGGCTGGGTGTACCTGCACTACACGCCGCACGCGAAGATCGACCGCGACAGGCGGATGGCGACCCGTCAGGTCTCCCGTTTCAGCTTCGACAGCGCCACGGACAAGCTGGACCTGGCGTCCGAGAAGGTGCTGCTGAGCTGGCCGGTCCAGATCCACAGCTGCTGCCACGCGGGCGGCGGGCTGGCCTGGGACTCGAAGGACAACCTCTACATCGCCACCGGTGACAACAACTCCTCCGGTTTCAGCGACGGTTACTCCGGCAACAACCCCCAGCCGAACTACAAGGGCGTCTCGTTCGCCGATGCCCGCCGCACCGCGGGCAACACCAACAACCTCAACGGGAAGATCCTGCGGATCCACCCCGAGGACGACGGCACGTACACGCTGCCGGCGGGCAACCTCTTCACCGGTGAGGAGCCGGACGAGGGCGGCGGCAAGACCCGTGGCGAGATCTATGTGATGGGCGTGCGCAACCCGGCCCGGATCTCCGTCGACACGGCGACCGACACCCTGTACGCGGGCTGGGTCGGCCCGGACGCCGGGGCCCCCAGCACCACCTGGGGCCCCGCCAAGTACGACACGTTCGCCGCGATCACGCAGGCCGGCAACCACGGCTGGCCGTACTGCATGGGCAACAAGCAGCCCTACCGCGACCGCAATCTGCCGGATCCCACCAAGCCGCTGGGCTGGTACGACTGCGACGCCCCCAGGAACGAGTCGCCGAACAACGACGGCCTCGTGAAGCTGCCGCCGATCACGTCCAACACCATCTGGTACTCGCCCCAGGGCGGCGGCGTGGACTACCCGCGCGACGCCGACGGCGTCCCGAGCTACAAGGTGGAGGACCAGAAACAGCTCCTGCCCTGGCTCAAGGGCGGCGGCCAGGCCACCATGAACGGCCCGGTCTACCGCTACGACGCGTCGAGCACGAGCGAGGCCAGGTGGCCCTCGTACTGGGACGGCAAGTGGTTCGTCGGCGACTTCTACGACGACACCCAGCCCCGCCACGCGGTGATCACCGACCCGAAGACCGTCGGCAGGGGCGGTCTGCCCACGCACGCCGAGTCCCTGAAGAAGATCATCCCGGTCGGTGCGGACGGAATCCGCAACCTGATGGACTGGAAGTTCGCCCCGGACGGTTCGCTCTACGTCCTGGACTACGGGCGCGGTTTCTTCACCTCCGACTCCAAGTCCGCGCTGTGGCGCGTGACGTACAAGGGCGGCGGTCCGACCCCGGCCGCCGCGGACCTGGCCAGGAAGGCGGCAGCGCAGTGAGACACCGTTCACTCCTCGCGCGACAGCGGTACGGACCCGCACGGCTGTGGCTCGCCCTGCTCGGCTCGTTCCTGATGGTCCTCGGGCTCACCTCGACTGCCGCGTACGGCCGGGACGACAACCGTCCGGCGGCCGCGGCCGACCAGGTCCTCACCTGGACCGCGGGCGACCCCATCGACCACTACCTGTCGGCTCCCAAGACCGCGGTCGCGGGCCCGGCGACGATCGTCTTCGAGAACAGCACGGCCACCGGCAACACCACGGGCATGCCGCACACGCTGACCTTCAGCGTCTCGGACGTGGAGTTCAACAACGACGTCCCGCTGAACATCCTGGCCAGCCCCAGTGACAGCGGGGGCGGCAAGCACAGCGTCGAGGTCACCCTCACGCCCGGCCGGTACTTCTACCACTGCACCATTCCCGGCCACGGGTCCATGCAGGGCATCCTCACCGTGACCGAGGGAGGCGGCGGCGAGGACACGACCGCCCCCGAGACCTCGGCGACGGTGGACGGCGACAGGAACACCGACGGCGCGTACATCGGCCAGGCCACCGTCACCGTGGCGGCGACCGACGCGGATTCGGGCGTGGACACCGTCGAGTACGCGGTCGGGGCCGACGGCGCCTGGCAGCCGTACACCACCCCCGTCGTGGTGAACGAGGTCGGCGCGCACACCGTGCGCTACCGCGCCACCGACAAGTCGGGCAACGCCGCGGCGGAGAAGTCGGTCGGCTTCGCGGTCGCGGCACCGCCCTCGGACGACGGGACACCGCCGGAGACCTCGGCGACCGTCTCGGGCGAGAAGGACGGGGCCGGCGCCTACCTGGGCATGGCCACGGTCACCGTGACCGCGTCCGACACCGGCTCCGGGGTCAACACCATCGAGTACGCGATCGGGGCCGACGGCGCCTGGCAGGCGTACACCGCCCCCGTGATGGTGCACGAGGTAGGCACCCACACCGTGCGCTACCGCGCCACCGACAGGTCCGGCAACGTCGCGGCGGAGAAGTCCGTCGGCTTCACCGTCGTCGAGCCGCCCTCGCAGGACAAGACGCCGCCGGAGACCTCCGTGGCCGTGACGGGCGACAAGAACTCGGACGGCGCGTTCATCACGAGCGCCAGGGCAACGGTGACCGCCACCGACGCCGACTCGGGCGTGGAGAAGACCGAGTACTCCCTGGACGGGGGCCCGTATCTCGCGTACACCGCCCCCGTCATCGTGGACCGCGTCGGCCACCACACGTTCGCCCACCGGGCGACGGACAAGGCAGGCAACACCTCCGAGGCGAAGCAGGTGTCGTTCACCGTCGCGGAGAGCGGCGGGGTCCCGGCGCCCAACTGCCCGGAGTTCGACGAGCGGCTCACCGTCATCGTCGGCACGGTCGACACGGGTGTCCCCAACCGGATCACCGGCAACCGCTGCACGATCAACGAGCTGATCGAGGACGAGAAGGACTGGTCCTCGCACGCGCTGTTCCTCAAGCACGTCGACAAGATCCTCGACAAGCTGCTCACCGCCGGGGTGATCGACGCCCGGGAGCACAGGAAGATCTACCGGGCCGCCAAGCAGTCCGGCATCGGCAAGCCGGGGCAGGACGAGGGCTACCGCAAGCTCTTCGACGGCACGGCGGAGTCCCTCACCAAGTGGCAGCAGGTCGGCGGCGGGCAGTTCGGACTGAACGCCGAGGAAGGGTCGATCACCAGCTCCACCACCGTGGACGGCATGGGCATGCTGTGGTTCCCCGGCAGGCAGTACGGGGACTTCTCGCTGAAGCTCCAGTGGCGAGACGACGCCCCGGGCACGGGCAACGCAAACGCGGGAGTGTTCGTCCGCTTCCCGGAGGTCCACGACCACCCGGAGGAGTCCCGTCCGGAGTGGGTCGCCGTCAAGTACGGCCATGAGATCCAGATCAACGACCGCCCCGACGGCGACATGTACAAGACGGGGTCCGTCTACGGCTTCGACCGGGTGGGTCTCGGCGGCGCCGGGGTCACGCCCAAGGGCACCTGGAACGACTACGAGATCCGGGTCGTGGACCAGCACTACTCGGTCTACCGCAACGGTGTCCTGCTGAACGAGTTCGACAACAACGGTGGTCAGGCCTTCGAGCCGCCGCGCGGTGACGACCCGGGCACCGACGGCCGGCGGTTCGCCTCCGGTTACGTCGGCCTCCAGGTCCACGGCACCACGGACGTGGTCTCGTACCGCGACATCCGTATCAAGGAGCTGTGACCGGCAGGACCTGTCAGGTGGCCGCGGCCGCATGCTCCGGCATGTGGTCGCGGCCTCCCGGGTGCCGGTGGCGCCACACCCGGAAGACCGTGCAGGAGACCAGCGACCAGACCCCCAGCACCAGGTACGGGAAGGCGTACTGGTGGCCCTGGTAGTAGACCGCCGTGTGCTGGGCGTTGACCGAGGCGCCCGGCGGCAGCCAGCGGCCGAGGTGCCCGAGCACCGAGGGCAGCAGCGGCCAGGACACCGCCCCGCCGGACGACGGATTACCGAGCAGCACCATGACGCCCCAGGTGGGGATCATCGCCCAGCGCCCCATCAGGGTGTTGAACATGGTGAAGACCATGCCCGACGTGAACATGGTGAACGCCAGGATCAGCCAGGACTCGACGAACGGCAGGTCCACCGCACCGAGCAGCCAGTCCACGACGGCCGCGATGGCGAAGCCGCCGAGGAGGGCGTAGCCGGCGGTGAAGACGATCCTCTCCAGCGGGTTCAGGTCCTTGGCGTTCACGCTGAGCTGGATCGATCCGACGAAGCCGATGATGACGGCGGCGAGCGAGATGTAGAACAGGGCGAGGCCGCGCGGGTCGCCCTTCTGCTGCGGCTTGACGTCCGTGACCACGAGCGGGACGTCGACGCGCCGCGCGACCTCGACACCGGACTCGGCCAGCAGCTGGGCGACGGTGGCGCCGGACGCCGCCGCGACGTCCAGGGCCACCCCTCGCCGCCCGACGGGCCGCACGATCGCGAAGACCTTCTGCGCCTCCAGCGCCTCGCCGGCCTCGGCCCGGGTGGTGTACCGGTGGAGTTCGAGGGAGGCGTCGAGCGCCTCCTCCATCCCGTCGACGAACCGGTCGACGCCGGGAGCGGCGGGGCCTCCGGTGACCAGGGCGGCCGGGATGCGGTGCGGGGTCGGATTGGCCAGGGCGTAGGTGTACGAGCCGGCGAAGAGCCCGGCCGCCGCCGCGATGATGAGGGTGAGCACCACCGCCGGGAAGTACGGCGACCGCTTGTACTGCTGCCACTTCTCACGCCGGGTCAGGGGCCTTCCGTGCGCTCCGTGCCCTCCGTGCTCCGCGGACCTGTCCGGGCCGCTGGGGCTGTCGGGACCGCTGTGGCTCACTCCTTACCGTCCTCGTCGTGCCGGGCGCGGCTGGGCTGGACCCGTTTCGGTTCGCCGGGCATCTTCGGGTACTCCGGCGGGTAGGGCAGGTCGCCGAGCTTGTGCTCGTGCTCGTCCCGGTGCGCGAGCTCCAGCAGCCGGTCGAGCCGGAAGGCGTGGTCGTCCATGTCCGCGTGCAGGTCGCCCACCTCCGCGTACCGCACGGGCATGGTCCGGATGTCGAAGTCGCGGGGTTCGGCGTCGTCGATCTCCTCCCAGCGCAGCGGTGCGGAGACCGGGGCGTGCGGGAACGGGCGTACGGAGTAGGCGGAGGCGATGGTGCGGTCACGGGCCGTCTGGTTGTAGTCGACGAAGATCCGTTCGCCGCGCTCCTCCTTCCACCACGCGGTGGTCACCCGGTCCGGCATGCGGCGTTCGAGCTCCCGGCCCACCGCGATGGCGGAACGCCGGACCTGGGTGAAGGTCCACTCGGGCACGATGGGTACGAAGACGTGGATGCCGCGCCCGCCGGAGGTCTTGGGCCAGCCGCGCAGCCCGTGGTCCTCCAGGACGGACCGCAGCTCGTGGGCGGCCCTCACCGCGTCGGAGTAGTCGGTGCCGGGCTGAGGGTCGAGGTCGATGCGCAGCTCGTCGGGGTGGTCGGTGTCGGTCCTGCGCACCGGCCAGGGGTGGAAGGTGAGGGTGCCGAGGTTGGCCGCCCAGAGGACTGCGCCGAGTTCGGTGGGGCACATCTCGTCGGCGTGCCGGCCGCTGGGGAATTCGATCCGGGCGGTGGGCGTCCAGTCGGGGAGGTTCTTCGGGGCGCGCTTCTGGTAGAAGAAGTCGCCCTCGACGCCGTCCACGAAGCGCTGGAGGGTGGTCGGCCGCTCGCGCAGGGCGCGGAGGATCCCCGGCCCCACGGCCAGGAAGTACTCGGCCACGTCCCTCTTCGTGTAGCCCTTCCCGGGGAAGTACACCTTGTCCGGGCTGGACAGCCGTACGGGCCGTCCGTCCGCGTCCAGCTCCACCGCTGCTCCCGCTGCTCCCATGTCGGCCACCGTAGGCCGGGCCCACATATGCCGCATATCGGGAGACGTGCTCTCCGGGACGGTCCAGAATCGGGCCATGGACCTGCCGGTGATGCCTCCCGTGAAACCCATGCTCGCCAAGTCCGTGTCCGCGATTCCGCCGGGCATGCAGTACGAGGCGAAGTGGGACGGCTTCCGGGTGATCGTGCACCGGGACGGCGACGAGGTGGTCCTCGGCAGCCGGACCGGGAAGCCGCTCACCCGCTACTTCCCCGAGGTGGTCACGGCGGTGCGGGAGAATCTGCCGCCGCGCTGCGTGATCGACGGGGAGATCGTGGTCGCCCACGAGGGGCGGCTGGACTTCGACCGGCTGAGCGAGCGCATCCACCCGGCCGACTCGCGGGTGCGGCTGCTGGCCGAGCGGACGCCTGCCGGTCTGGTGGCCTTCGACATCCTCGCGCTGGACGACGAGTCCCTGCTCGACGCCCCGCTGACCGAACGGCGGGCGGTGCTGGAGCGGGCCCTGTCCGCCGCGTCGGCGCCCGTCCATCTCGCCCCGGCCACCACGGACTCCGCTCTCGCCCAGGAGTGGTTCGAGCGGTACGAGGGGGCGGGGCTCGACGGGGTCGTCGCCAAACCGCTGGATCTGCCCTACCGGCCGGACGTACGCGCGATGTACAAGATCAAGCACGAGCGGACCGCGGACTGCGTGGTGGCGGGCTACCGGTTCCACAAGAGCGGACCGGTGGTCGGGTCGCTGCTGCTCGGCCTGTACGACGCCGAGGGCACGCTCCAGCACGTCGGGGTGTGCGCGGCCTTCACCATGAAGCGGCGCGCCGAGCTGGTCGAGGAGCTGGACCCGCTGCGGATCGAGCCCGCCGCACACCCGTGGGCGGCGTGGGCCGACGCGGCGGCACACGAGGGTGCGCGGCTGCCGGGCGCGCCGAGCCGCTGGTCGGGCAAGAAGGACCTGTCCTGGGTGGCGCTCGGCCCCGAGCGGGTCTGCGAGGTGGCGTACGACCACATGGAGGGTGACCGCTTCCGCCACACCACCCGGTTCCGGCGGTGGCGGCCGGACCGCACCCCCACCGGCTGCACCTACGCGCAGCTGGAGGAAGTGGTGCGGTACGACCTGTCCGAGGTGCTGCGTACGGGATGACCGTCAGGCGGGCGGGGCGCAGGGGTCCTCCGTCGCCGCGTCCGTGGGGGACGGGTCGGGGTCCGGCGAGCCGGTGGGGCAGCCGGGGTCGGAGGTGCTGGGCTCCGGGTCGGGCGTCGTGGTCGGGTCCGGCGAGGTGGTGGGGTCGGGGGTCGTCGTCGGGTCCGGGGAGCCGGTGTCGGTCGGGTCGGGGCCCGGGTCCGTCGGGCTCGGGGATCCGGTGGGGTCCGGGCTGCCGGAATCCGTGGGCGACGGCGTCGGTGTGGCGGTGGGCGAGGTGGAGGGGCGGGGCGTGGTGCTGGGCTGCGGACCGACGACGATGCCGCCGCCGTTGCCCTTGCCCGGGCTTCCGGGGCCGCCGACCGGGGCCTTCGGCTCGGTGGGGCCGCCCGCGCCGGGGCTCTGCGGGATCACACCCTTGCCGTCGGTGACGGGGTGGACCCCCTTGCGGTAGAACTCCAGCCAGGACAGCACCGTACGCAGATAGGTGTCCGAGTGGTTGTAGCTGAGGATCGCCCGGTCGAGGTCGCCGCGCACGGACAGGTCGCGGGTCCCGGCGCAGAGGTAGTGGCCCGCCGCGAGGGCCGCGTCGACGATGTTGTCGGGGTCCTTGCGTCCGTCGCCGTTGCCGTCCTGCCCCCAGTGCGCCCAGGTGGAGGGGATGAACTGCATGGGGCCGACGGCCCGGTCGTAGCGCGTGTCCCCGTCGTACACCCCGCCGTCGGTGTCCGGGATGTCGGCGAATCCGGCGCCGTTGAGGACCGGGCCGAGGATCGGGGTGAGGGTGGTGCCCGCCGCGTTGACGCGTCCCCCGCCCGCGTGGCCCGACTCCACCTTGCCGATGGCCGCGAGTAACTGCCACGGCAGACGGCAGCCCGGGTCGGTGCGCCCGAGGGCCGTCTGTGCCTTCCGGTAGGCGGCGAGGACGGTGGTGGGGATGCCGGCCTCGGCCCAGGACTGTGTGACGGCCGCGCCGGGCTTCGTCACGTCCTTCTTCGGCGGCTCGGGCGACTTCAGCGGTGGCAGCTCCGTGTGGTAGCTGTCGTCGTTGGGCACCTCGGTCCAGACGACGTCGTCGGCCGCGACGTTCTTCATGTCGTCCGAGGCACCGGCGTCGGTGAGCCCGGGGGCCTGGGACGCGGTGAGCGCCGCCATGGCGGCGACCGCGGTGGCCGTGCCGCTGAGTCCGCGGCGCATGGTCCCGTTGAACCTCATGTGTCTCCCTCTCCCCGGGTCATCGGGTGAACGTATCGATGGCCGCGATCCGCCAGGTGTCTCCTCGCTGGACGGCGTCCACAGCGAACATCGCCGCCGCGTAGGTGGTCTCCTCCCCTTTGCCCGTACGGGTGTTGCTCTGGTCGGCGTAGATCAGCAGCCGGGCACGGTCGCCGTCGAGGAGCTCGACGGCGCTCTCGGTGACGGTCGTGGTGAGCACGAGTTTCTGCTTCGGCGCCTGTGCGCGGACCTCGGCGAGCATGTCCTTGTGCTGCTGCACCGCGGCGCCGACCAGATAGCGTTCGGCCGCCCGGTCGGACTTCTCGGGCGAGGCGTAGGTGTACGAGAACACGGCGCCCACGGCCTCGGTGATCTGGCCCTTCACCTCGCTGGTCCGGCTGATGTCGGTGAGCGCGGTGTTCTGCCGGACGGGGTCGTCGCGCAGAGTCGCGGCGGAGGTGACCGACCAGGCGGCGAAGGCGCCGAGGAGCACGGTCGCGGCGCAGAGGGCGGCGGGCAGCCCGACGCGGGGGCGGGGCAGTCGCCTGCGTGGCGGCCCGGGTTGCCCGTCCGCGGTCTCCTCTGTCCTCCCCCCTTCCTCGGTCTCCTCTGTCCTCCCCCCTTCCTCAGTCTCCTCGACAGCGGCTGCTTCGTCGGCGGGTGTGTCCTCCTGGGCGGTGGCCCGCGGGGCGGGTTCCTCGGCGGTGCGGGTGCGTTCCGGGGCGGTCGTCGCGGCGACGGTGGCCAGCCGGCGGCGGCGGTTCACGAGGTGTCGGGTGGTCGACATGGCGGAGGTCCTCTCGGAAGGGGGTGAGGGCGGCGGGTCAGCCGGCGGCGTTGCCGACGGGTGCCTGGCCCAGGGCGCTGAGCTTCCACCCTTCGGAGGTGCGGGTGAGCTGCCCGAGCATCCGGCTCTCCTTCACCGCGGGCTTCCCCTCCGGCGCGGTCACGGTGACCCGCAGCGCCACCATCACCCCGGCCCGGCCCGCCCGGTCGTCCAGCTCGGTCACCGCTCCCGACAGGACCTCGGCCGTGCTGACCGTCCTGGCCGCCTCGATCTGCTCGACGAACGCGTCGCGCCCGTCGACGAGTTGCTTGTGCAGATCACCGGTGGTCGAGTCCTCCCAGCTGTCGAGTCCGTCGTCGAGCTCCTTGTGGTCGAGCGTGTTCATGTTCTGCACGGCCTGCTCCCCCGCGGCCAGCGCGTCGTCGCGGGCCTGCGCGTAGGCCGCCGAGTCGTCGTGCGCGGCGTCGTAGCGGGACCAGCCGCCCCAGCCCGCCGCGCCGGCCGCCGCGACCGTCAGCACGATCGCTGCCGCCACCAGCGGATTCCTCGTCGTCCGTACCCGTGCCATCGGTGCCTCTTCCCTACCTGGAGGTGATGTCGACGATCTGCCAGCGTCCGTCCCGCAGCCGGGCGGTGACGGACAGCTGGGCCGCCGCCGTGGTGGCGGCCTTCCCCTCGCGCTCGTACACCTGGTCGAGGAAGACGAGCAGGTGGGCGTTGTCGCCGCTGAGCCGGGTGACCCCGGCGCGTACGACGTGGGTGGTGAGCGTCAGCTTCTGGTCCGCGGCCTGCTTCTCGACCTGGCCGAACAGGGCCGCGTACTGCTGGAGTGCCTTGCCCGCCAGGAGTTGCTTCGCCGATTCCTTGGTGACGGCGGTGGCCTGCGGGCTGTACGAGAAGACCTTGCCCAGCGCGTTGCTGACATCGCCCGCGACGCGGGTGGTCGCCTCGCTGTCGGTCAGCGCGCGGTTGGATGTGGCGGGGGTGTCGCGGAGCTGCCGGCCCTCGACGAAGAGGGCGCCGCCGGTGACCAGCAGGGCCACGGCCAGGACGGCGGCGACGCTGCGGGACCACCGCCCGCGGCCGGGCGCCGGCCCCTCGGCGACCTCGTCCGGCGTCTCCGTGTCCGTCTCCTGGACGGGTCCGATGCTGGTGCTGGTGCCGGTGCTCACGGTCGTGGTTCCTCCGCTCTCCTTCATGTGCCGCTCCCGACCGGTATCGCGTCAAGTGCCTTGACCTTCCAGCCCTCCCCGGTCCGCACGAGGGTCGCCTCGAAGCGCTTGCGCTCGGTACCGGCCCTGCCGGTGCGCGGAGAGACGGCGACGTCGACGGTCGCGATCAGCGCCGCCGTCCCGGCCCGGTCGTCGAGTGCGGTGAGCGCCGCGTCGGTGACCTTGCCGTGCGCCGTCGCGCCCGCCTCGACCAGCTCGCCCGCGTCCTGCTTCCGGGTGCTGCGCAGCCGGTCCCGCAGGGGCCCGGTCGAGGCGGCCAGCCAGGCCTCCAGTCCCGCCTCGACACTCGTGGCGTTCTTGCCGTCCATGGTGGTGAGCCGGGCCAGGTGCCGCTTCCCGTCGGCGAGTGCGGCGTCGCGGCTCTTGGCGTACGCCAGGGTCTCGTCGCCCCGCGCCTCGGTGTACGACCAGCCGCCGAGTGCGCAGATCAGCACGGCGGCGAGCAGGGCGGCCCAGCCGCTGAGACTCCTCGTACGGGCCGTCATGCGCCGTCTCCCAGGCCCAGCAGCCCGGCGAGACCGTCGGCCGGCCGGCCGGTGTCGCCCGTGGTGCCGAGCGCGCCCGGGAGTGCGGATCCGCCGTTGCCCAGGAGCAGCGAGCCGGGCTTGGCCGGTTCGGGCACGGGGCCGCCCCTGGGTGCGTTCGCGCTGCCCCGGACGTTGATCCCGGTGCCGGGCGACGAGGTGCAGCGGGCCTTGCTGTTGACGGCGGGGGCGGGTGAGAGGTCGGTGCCGGGGCGGTAGGTGGTGGAGCCGTATCCGGCGGTGCAGGGCAGGGGTTCGAAGAAGGTGACCGACAGTCCGAACCGGGCCCCGTCCTCGTCGACGACACTGGCACCGGCCGCCGCGACCGCGGGTATCTTCACCAGGAGTTCCTCCAGTCCGCGCTGCCGGGTGACGGCGATCTCGGACGTGGTGAGGAGGTTGGCGACGACGACTCCGAAGCTGGGGTCGAGGTCGCGGAGCAGGCCGCTGATCTGTTCGGTGGCGTCGGGGGCGGCGGCGATCAGCTTGCGCAGGTCGGTGTCGGATCCCTTGAGCTCGGCGGCGAGTTCCTTGGCCCCGGAGGCGAATCCCTTGAGCGCGTCGCCCTGTTCGGCCTGGGTGCGCAGCACGGTCTCGCCGTCGGCCATCAGCTTGGTGGTGGTCGGCAGGGACTCGTCGGCAGCCTGGACGAATTCGCTGCTGGTGTCCAGCAGGACCTGAAGGTCGTCGCCACGCCCGTCGAACGCGGCCCCGAATTCGTCGACGACGGTGCGCAGGGCTTCCGCGTCGACGGAGGCGGTCAGGTCGTTGACGCTGGTGAGGACGTCGGTGACGGGTGCGGGGATGGTGGTGTCGGCCTGGTCGATGACCGAGCCGTTCTCCAGGAAGGGGCCGTCCGGGCGGGTGGGCCGCAGGTCGATGTACTGCTCGCCGACCGCGGAGAGGTTGGCGACGACGGCCCGCAGGCTGTCCGGGATGCGTGGTGCGTCGTTCTCGATGCGCAGCTCTGCCTCGACGCCGTCGTCGGTGAGCTCGATCGGTCCGACCGTGCCGACGGACACGCCCCGGTAGGTGACGTCGGAGTGGGTGTAGAGGCCGCCGGTCTGCGGCAGTTGGACCTTGACGGAGTAGTAGCTGCGCAGGCCGGCGTAGTGGCCGAGGTCGGCGTACCGCACGCCGAGGTAGCCGAGCACGAGCACGGCGATGACGAGGAAGGCCACGTTCTTGAGGCGGATGCCTGGTGTGATCATCAGCGGGTGCCCTCCGGTTCCGGAGCGGTGGCGGACGTGTCGCCCGGTGTGGCTCCGGGCGTCGCCGGGGTCGTCGCGCCGCCGGGCGTCGCGCTCGGTGTCGTACCGGATGTGGTGACCGGGGGCAGGGGCAGCGGGAGGGCCGAGGTCCTGCCGTCGAGCGTTGCCGGAGGGGCGTCGGGGTCGAGGGCGGGGATGAGCTGGGTGCCCGGCATGGCCGTCACGTCCAGGTAGACGTTGAGGTAGTCGCCCTTCACCCCGCGCAGCACCTCGTCCGTGAACGGGTAGGTGAGCAGCACCTGGAGGGAGTCCGGCAGGTCGTCGCCGGAGTCGGCGAGCGCCCGGAGGGTGGGGGCGAGGGCCTTGAGGTCGGCGATCATGTCGGCCTTGCTCCGGTTGATCGTGTCGACGGCGACGGTGGAGAGCGTGTCGAGCGCGCGCAGCATGGTCAGGAGCGAACCGCGCTGCTTCTCCAGGACCTTCAGGCCGGGGCTGAGCCCGGTGAGGACCGTGCCGACGTCCTGTTTGCGGGTGGCGAGGGTGGCGGCGAGGCGGTTGACGCCGTCGAGTGCGTCGGTGATGTCCTCCTTGTGGTCGTCCAGATCGGTGACCAGCGTGTCGACCCGGCTCAGCATCGAGCGGATCTGGGGCTCCTGTCCCGCGAGTGCCTTGTTGAGTTCGGTGGTGATGGTCTTCAGCTGGGCGACGCCGCCGCCGTTGAGGAGCATCGACAGGGCGCCGAAGACCTCTTCGACCTCGGGGTTGCGGTTGGTGCGGGCGAGCGGGATCCGGTCGCCGTCCGCGAGGGCGCCGCGGGCGGTGCCGGCCGTGGGTGGCGAGAGCTGGACGTACTTCTCGCCGAGGAGGCTGGACTGTTCGAGGTGGGCGTAGGCGTTGGCGGGCATCTTGATGTTCCCGTTGACACGCATGGTGACCTTGGCGGTCCAGCTGCCGGGGGTGAGGGAGATCCGGGTGACCCGTCCGACGGCGACGTCGTTGACCTTCACGGAGGACTGCGGGGCGAGGCTGAGGACGTCCCCGAATTCGGCGGTGATCTCGTACGGATGGTCGCCGAGGTCCGCGCCGCCGGGCAGCGGCACCTGGTCGATGCCGGTGAACGTCGGCATGTCGACACTGCTGACGACGAGTGCGCAGCCGACGCCGACGGCGAGCAGGGCGGCGAGGCCCGTGGTCGCGCGGGGTCCTGGTCTGCGCAGGGCGCGGCTCATCGGTTCGCCCCTCTCTCCTTCGCTGCGGTCTTCTCCGGGGTGCCGTAGACGGTGCCGACTGCGGGGAGCGGAAGTGCGGGCAGCGACTTCTGCCGGGTGGCGTCGACCGGTGACAGCCCGTTCAGGCCGGGGGCCTCGGCCTCGGTGAGCGGCCCTCCCATGGACAGCTCGTTGAGGTTCGTACGTCCGTTGAGCGTGCGGTTCACCGGGTCGTAGGCGTTGAGCACGTTGCCTGCCGCGAGCGGCAGCGTGTCGAGGGACTCGGCGAGCGAGGCGCGCTGGTCGACGAGTGTCTGGGTGAGGGGCACCAGGAGGTCCACGTTCTCCTTGAGGGCGCCGCGGTTCTTCTGGATGAAGCCCTTGACCTTCCCGAGGGCGGTGCCGAGTTCCTTCAGGGCGGCACTGAGGTTCTCCTTGTCGTCGGCGAGGAAGCCGGTGACGGAGTTGAGCTGCTGCTCGGCGGCGCGTACGTCGCCGTCGTTCTCCTTCAGCATCGTGGTGAAGGTCTGCAGGTAGGCCAGCGTGTCGAAGAGGTTGCCGCTGCTCTTGTCGAGGGTCTTCGTCGCCTTGCCGAACTGCTCGATGGAGTCACCGATGGCCTTTCCGTTCCCGTCGAGGTTCTTCGCCCCGGTGTCGAGGAGTTTCGCCAGTGCCCCGTCCGCGTTGGCCCCGTCCGGGCCGAGTGCCGTGGAGAGTTCGGTGATCGAGGCGTACAGCTGGTCGACCTCGACGGGTGTGGCGTTCCGAGCGGCGGGCAGGACCGCGTCGTCCTGGATCAGTGCTCCGCCGGTGTAGGCGGGGGCGAGCTGGATGTACCGGTCGGCGACGAGGCTGGGGGCGACGACGACGGCGTGCGCCTCCTCGGGGACCTTGACCCCCTTGTCGAGGCGCAGGGTGATTCTGACCTCCTCGCCGCGCGGTTTCACGGACTCGACGGTGCCGACCTTGACGCCGAGGACGCGCAGGTCCGATCCGGCGTACACGCCGGTGGCCTGGTCGAAGTAGGCGGTGATCGTCGTCGTTCCCTCCTCGTCCATGGCCATCACGCCCGAGGTGGCGGCGACGGCCACGACGGCGAGTCCGGCGCCGATGCCGATGATGCGGGTGCGTCTCATGTCAGCGGCCCCCTTGTTCCGGCGGCATGCAGTCGTCCTGGGGGAGCGTGCCGGCGGGCAGGTAGCTCTTCGGGACGACTCCGCAGACGTAGTTGTCGAACCAGCGGCCGTTGCCCAGGGTGTTGCCGACGAGCCGGTTGTAGGAGCCGGCCAGCGAGAGGACCTTGTCGAGGCTCTTACGGTTCTTCACCAGGACGGCGGTGACCCGGCCGAGCGAGTCGAGGGTGGGCTTCAGCTGCTTGTTGTTGTCCGTGACGAGTCCGGTGAGCTGGGTGCCGAGGTTCCGGGTCCCGGTCAGCAGCAGATGGATGGAGTCGCGGCGGGCCTGGATCTCGCCGAGCAGCAGGTTGCCGTCCTCCAGCAGGGTTTCGAAGCTGCTCTTCTTGCCGGCGAGGGTCTTGGTGAGCTGCTTGCTGCCCTTGAGGAGGGTGGCGAGCTGGGCGTCGCGCTCGGAGACGGTCTTCGACAGCGCGGAAAGTCCGTTCGCGGCGCTGCGTACGTCGGGCGGGGAGTCCTTGAAGGTCTCGGAGATCGTCTCGAAGCTCTTGGCGAGCTGGGCGGTGTCGATCTCCCCGATGGTCTCGCCGAGCCCGTTGAACGCCTGGGTGACGTCGTACGGGGAGGTGGTGCGGCTCGTGGTGATGCGGGAGCCGGGGTCCTGCGGGGCGTCGCCCAGCGGGTCGACGGCGAGGTACTTGTCGCCCAGGAGGGTCTTGACGGCGATGCCGACGGTGGAGGAGTCGCCGATCCAGGCGTCCTTCACCTTGAAGTCGACCTTCACCTTGGCGCCGTCCAGCGAGACTCCGGTGACCTCCCCGACCTTCACACCGGCGATGCGCACCTCGTCGCCGTCGCCCAGTCCGGCGGATTCGGTGAAGTCGGCGGTGTAGGTGGTGCCGCCGCCGACGAAGGGCAGCGCGTCGGCGCGGTAGGCGGCGAGGCCGAGCAGGGACAGGACGAGGAGTCCGACGATGCTGACGGCGACGGGGTTGCGTTCCCGTACGGGCTTGATCCTCATGACAGGCACCTCGGCCGGGTGATCGCTATGCCGGTGGGCGGGGCGCTGCCGTCCTGGTTCGTCACGCCGCTGACCTTCGCTTCGCAGAGGTAGAGGTTGAGCCATGAGCCGTACGAGGTGAGGCGGGTGATCGCCGCCATCTTGGCCGGGGTCTTCCGCAGGAAGCTCTCGATCTTCGGCGCGTTCGCGTCGAGCCGGCCGGTGAGGCGTCCGAGCTGGGCGATGTCGTCCTTGAGCGGTTTGCGTCCGTCCTGGAGGAGGTCGGCGGTGACGGTGGTGAGCGCGCCCATCGCCGTCACCGCCTCGCCGAGCGGTTTGCGGTCGCCGGAGAAGCCCGTGACGAGCTTCTGGAGGGTGACGACGAGGTCGTCGAAGCCCGCCTCCCGGTCGTTGACGGTCTTCAGGACCGTGTTGAGGTTCTTGATCACCTCGCCGATCACCTTGTCCTTGGCCGCGACGGTGCCGGTCAGCGATCCGACGTGGGAGAGGATGCTGTCGACGGTGCCGCCCTCGCCCTGGAGCACCTGCACGATGGAGCCGGCGAGCTGGTTGACGTCCGGCGGGGACAGCCCTTCGAACAGCGGCTGGAAGCCGTTGAAGAGCTGCGTCAGGTCGAGCGCGGGCGTGGTGCGGGAGAGCGGGATGGTGGCGCCCGCCTCGAAGCTCCTGCCGACGGGTCCCGCACCCTGGTCGAGGTCGATGTAGCGCTGGCCGACCATGTTGAGGTACTTGATCGACGCGGTCACCGACGCGGGCAGCTTGCGGCCCTTTCGTACGGCGAAGCCGACCTCGGCGAGCCGTCTGTCGGCGACCTCGACGGACTCGACCTGACCGACCTTGACACCGGCGATCCTGACGCTGTCCCCGACGACGAGTCCGGTGGCGTCGGTGAACCGCGCCTTGTACGTCGTGGTGTCACCGACGCCCGTGTTGGCGATGGACAGGCCGAGGACGGTGGTGGCCAGGGCCGTCACCACGATGAAGACGATGGATTTCGCGAGGGGTCCCGCGAGGGAGCGGCGCTTCACTTGAGCTTCACCTCCGCGCCGCGGAAGGCCGGACCGATGAGCACGCTGCTCCAGTCGGGCAGGGTCTGCGGCTGGACTTCGAGTGAGGGGGCGACGAGTTCGTTGACGAGCCGGCTCTCCTGGGGGGAGTTGGGCATGCCCAGGGCGCCGGTGGTGGTGGCGGGCTCCCGCGGCTCCTCGCCGGCGGTGTCGTCCGTGGCGGGGGCGGTACGGGTGCCGGCGGTGGGCGCCGCCTTGCCGACGTACGGCACCGAGTAGCAGTGCGGGCCGCCGGTGGCGTCGTAGACCGGGGTGTCCCGGCCGGCCACGTATTTGCCCTTCGACTTCACGGACTTGACGGTGACGTGCAGTCCGGGCTCGTCGGTGCCCTTGCCGAGCGCCTTGTCCATGGCGGGGACGAAGCCCGCCATGGTGCGCAGGGTGCAGGGGAAGGAGTCCGAGTACTCCGCGAGGAGTTCCAGGGTCGGCCGCCCCGATGCGGAGAGCCGGATGAGGTTGTCCTTGTTCTCCTGGAGGAAGGACGTGACGTCCCGGGCGGAGGTGGTGGTCGAGCCGTACAGGTCGGCGAGATCCGCCTGCTGTTCGGCGAGGGTGCCGCTGGTGGTGGTGAAGTCGGTGAGTGCGTCGAGGACGTCGGGGGCCGCGTCCGCGTAGAGCGTGCTCACCTTGACGAGTTCCTTGATGTCCGCGTTGAGCGTGGGCAGATGCGGGTTGAACTCCTTGAGGTGGGCGTCGAGGGTGACCAGGGTGTCGCCGAGCTTGTCGCCGCGTCCCTGAAGTGCCTGTGAGACGGCGTTGAGGGTGGCGGCGAGCTTCTGCGGCTGCACGGCGGTGAGCATCGGCAGGACGTTGCTCAGGACTTCCTCGAGCTCGATGGCGTTGCTGGAGCGGTCCTGCGGGATCACGTCGCCCGCCCGCAGGGTCCGCACGGAGGGGACGGGCGGCGGGACGAGGGCGACGAACCGCTCCCCGAAGAGGGTGGTGGGCAGCATCTGGGCGGTGACGTCGGCCGGGATACGTCCGAGCCGGCCGGGCCGGATGGCGAGGGTCAGCCGTGCTCCGTCCCCGTCGGCCGCGATGTCGCGCACCTGGCCGACGACGACCCCGCGCAGCTTCACGTCGGCGTTGTCGTGCATCTCGTTGCCGACGCTCCCGGTGCGTACGGTCACGGTGACGTCGTCGGAGAACTCCTTCTCGTACACCGCCACCGACAGCCATACGAGGAGGGCGGGCACGAGCACGAAGGCCACGCCGGCGAGTCTGCGGCGCACCGTCTGCGCCGTGGAGGAATGCATCAGCCGGCCACCTTCACCGTTGTCGTCGCGCCCCAGATGGCGAGCGAGAGGAAGAAGTCGGTGACGCTGATCAGCACGATGGCGTTGCGCACCGACCGGCCCACGGCCACGCCCACCCCGGCGGGGCCGCCGGTGGCGTGGAAGCCGTGGTAGCAGTGGGCGAGGATCACCAGCACGCTGAAGATCAGCACTTTGAGCACCGACAGGAGCACGTCGTCCGGGGAGAGGAAGAGATTGAAGTAGTGGTCGTACGTGCCCGCGGACTGTCCGTTGAACAGGACGGTGACGTAGCGGGACGCTACGTACGAGGAGAGCAGCCCGATCGCGTACAGCGGGATGATCGCGACGACGCCGGCGATGATCCGCGTGGTGACGAGGTAGGGCATGGACCGGACGCCCATAGCCTCCAGGGCGTCGACCTCCTCGTTGATCCGCATGGCACCGAGCTGGGCGGTGAAGCCCGCGCCGACGGTCGCGGAAAGCGCGAGGCCGGCAACGAGCGGGGCGATCTCACGGGTGTTGAAGTAGGCGGAGATGAAGCCGGTGAAGGCGGAGGTGCCGATCTGGTTGAGAGCCGCGTACCCCTGGAGGCCGACGACCGTGCCGGTGGCGAGGGTCATCGCGATCATCACGCCGATGGTGCCGCCGATGACTCCGAGGCCTCCGCTGCCGAAGGCGACTTCGGCGAGGAGCCGCTGCACCTCCTTGAGGTAGCGGCGCAGGGTCCGCGGGATCCAGATCAGTGCCCGTACGTAGAAGGTGAGCTGGTCGCCCGATCGGTCGAGTCTGCTGAGCAGCGACATGGGTCAGCTCCCCTTCGCGGGGACGATCTGGAGGTAGATCGCCGTGAGGACCATGTTCACGAAGAACAGGAGCAGGAAGGTGATGACGACGGACTGGTTGACCGCGTCGCCGACGCCCTTGGGTCCGCCGCGCGGGTTCAGTCCGCGGTAGGCCGCGACGATGCCGGCGATGAACCCGAAGATCAGCGCCTTCAGTTCGCCGATGTACAGGTCGGGCAGCTGGGCCAGGGCGGAGAAGCTGGCGAGGTAGGCGCCCGGTGTCCCGCCCTGCATGATCACGTTGAAGAAGTAGCCGCCGAGCGTGCCGACGACCGAGACAAGTCCGTTGAGCAGGACGGCGACGAGCATCGTGGCGAGGACCCGTGGGACGACGAGGCGCTGGATGGGCGAGACGCCCATGACCTCCATCGCGTCGAGCTCCTCGCGGATCTTCCGCGAACCGAGGTCGGCGCAGATGGCCGAGCCCGCGGCTCCGGAGATCAGGAGCGCCACGATGAGCGGGCTGGCCTGCTGGATGACGGCGAGGACGCTGGCGCCGCCGGTGAACGACTGGGCGCCGAGCTGTTCGGTGAGCGAGCCGACCTGGAGGGCGATGACCGCGCCGAACGGGATGGAGACGAGGGCCGCGGGCAGGATGGTGACACTGGCGACGAACCAGAACTGCTCGATGAACTCCCTTACCTGGAAGGGCCGGCGGAAGACGGCCCGGGTCACCGCCGCGGCGAGCGCGAACAGCTTCCCGGTCTCGCGCAGCGGGGTGAGCAGCCGCGACGGCGCCTTCCGGGGCGGCGGCGGGCCCGGGGGGATGCGGCGCGCCGGCTCGACGGGCGGCGGGGCGGGCGGCGGGGCCGTCATGGGCGTCCACCGCCCAGGGTCGGTGTGTAGCTGTTCATGATGGCCGTACGGGCGGCGTCCGGCAGCTGGCCCATCATCGACATGACCCGCTCCCGGCGGCGCAGCGCGCCCTGCCGCACGGGCATGCCCGGCGAGGGCTCCAGCTGCGGTACGACGGTGCGCGGTGCGGCGCTGCGGTCGAGGCCGTTGCCGTTCATCTGCTCGGCGGCGAGGGTGGCCGCGTCCTTCTCCTCGGACATCCCGATGGGGCCTTCGCGGCGCCCGGAGAGGAACTGGGCGACGACCGGGGTGTCGCTGGTGAGCAGGACCTCGCGCGGTCCGAAGGTGACGAGGTTGCGACAGAACAGCATGCCCATGTTGTCGGGGACGGTGGCCGCGATGTCGAGGTTGTGGGTGACGATCAGCATCGTCGCGTCGATCTGCGCGTTGAGGTCGATGAGGAGCTGCGAGAGGTACGCGGTGCGGACCGGGTCGAGTCCGGAGTCCGGCTCGTCGCAGAGGATGATCTGCGGGTCCAGCACGAGGGCGCGGGCGAGACCGGCACGCTTGCGCATTCCGCCGGATATCTCGCCGGGCAGTTTTTCCTCGGCGCCGAGGAGACCGACGATGTCGATGCGCTCCATGACGATGCGGCGGATTTCTGATTCCTTCTTGCGGGTGTGTTCACGCAAGGGAAAGGCGATGTTGTCGAAGAGCGACATCGAGCCGAAGAGGGCACCGTCCTGGAACATGAGACCGAACAGCTTCCGGGTCTCCATGATCTCCCGCTCGGGGCTGTTGACCATGTCGACGCCGTTGATGAGGACGCGGCCCTGTTCCGGCTTCAGCAGACCGATGATGGATTTGAGGAAGACGGTCTTCCCGGTTCCGGAAGGGCCGAGCATCACACTCACCTCACCGGCCGGCAGCGTGAGGCTGACGTCCTGCCAGATGTTCTGCTTGCCGAAGGACTTCGTCAGGCCTTCGACGACTACTTCGATTCCCATCGGCCCTCCTTCGAAGGGGTGGTGAACGACGTCATCTGTCAGCGCTCCGGCTCTGAGAAATCCAATGGCGACTCGTCACGCATGCACCAGGAGGCGCACGTTATGTCCGCCGAAACCGCTAGGACAAGCCGTTGAACAGCGGAAATCGGTGAACCAGGCACTCGGTGTGGATCACTTGTCACCGAGTGACAAATCCACTTGGCGGCTTTGTCTGAATCTGCGCAAGGTCTCCGGTGTGCGAGGAGGGGTTCCACGGCCCAGGGGGGGCCGGAGCCGCGGAACCCCGACCACGGGACACCACCGCCCGGACGGAGGGTTCGGGCCGGCGAGGACTCCCCGGGAGTCCAGGTCAAGAGGGATGCGACCAGGACTCCGCGTACATCGGACAAGCAGCGAGGAACACGTTTCCGAGTTGCTCAACTGGACGCTACGGGTGAGTAACCTGACTTTGCAATACTGGGTGCGCTTTTTCCTGCACTCCCGTTCCGAAGGGGCGAATACTTGTCCGTGGGTGAGTGATCGGCGCGCGAAACCTGTAATTAATTGAGGGGTGCACGCCCTCGGACCGGCCGGCCCCGTCCAGGGAAAAGGATGAGCTCTCCCGGTCCGTGGACCGGGAGAGCTCAGGTGTACGGCGCGGCTTTCGGTACGCGCCCGCCGCGCGGGAAAGGGAATGCCTCGCCGCGCCCTTACCTTTCGGGCACCGGAATCTTCGGCGGGCAGTCCGGCCCCTCGGGGTTCGTCGCCACACACAGGGGCGCCTGCGTCATCTTGGTGAAGTTGTCGGCATTCTTGCCCGCGCTGGAGATCGCCGCGGTGAAGACCGCGTCGAGGTCCTCGTCGACACCGCACCCCTCGAAGGGCGGGATGTGCGCGTAGCCGGTCAGGCTCCCGCCGAAGGCCACGAGGTAGCCGGACTGCGGATAGCTCTGGCCGTACCCCCTGAGAACCTGCTCGAAGGGCCGCGCCGTACGGCAGTTCGGACCCACGTCCATCGGGACGCCGTTCACCTGGACGTCGGACAGTCGCATGGAGAGCTGGGCCGTGACCGTCGTCTCCTCGGGGTAGGACGGCGTGTTCGTGACCGTGTGGGTCTGCACGGCGGCCGGCGGCCCCACCTGTTCCAGGACCATGGTGGCGCTCGTCGGCATAAACCCGTAGGTGAGGAAGGTGGCTCTGGACGGCGGGAGTTGCCTGCGGCCCTCGTACTCGAACTCCACCTCGGAGGTCACGTCGACCGTCGCGGCGCAGGAGTCGTTGATGTAGCGCTTGTTCAGCAGCACCTTCATGAACGCGGGGCCCAGGGCCGCCGCGCCGTCCAGCTTGACGGCGTTGGCGTATCCCGCCGCGTAGGTCTCCGCGGTGGTCATGACCCACTCGGGCGGGATCTCGATCGGGCAGCTGTCGGGGTCATCACCGTCCAGGGCCTCGGCCCTGTCGGTGAGTGCCTCGATCCGCTGTTGCACCGAGGGCGAGAGGCCGCCCCCCGGGCCGGTCGGTTCCGGGGACGGTTCGGGGCTGCTCGGCCCGGGGTCGGGCACCTCCGCGCCGGTGTCCCCGCGGACCGTGATCCCGGCGAGCGTGGACTCCTCGCCCTCCGCCGGTTCGCAGCTGACGTCGAGGCCGGGGGGTGTGGTCGGGGCGCCCTCCGCCGTGAGCGCGGACAGGGCGAGACCGAGACCGGCCGGCGCGAGTACGGCCTGTCCGGGACTGCCGAACGAGACCGTGGGCACGTCCCCGGTGGCGGTGAGGACCATTCCTCCCTCGGTGGGGACGGCGGTGGCGGGTGCGGCCAGCCCCTGCCAGGGGGCGTCGGCGGACTCGTCGCCCTGGGTGGCGCGGACCGTCAGCCCGGCGACGGCGGAGAGGGTGGAGGCCTCCGTGTCGGTGAACTGCGTGAGCGCCGACTGCGGCAGGCGCACCTCGACCGACACCCGGTCGGGCTGTACCGGCTCGCCCGCCCGTACCGACGCGGGGAGCACCGCCGAGACCAGGACGTCCACCTTCTCGGTACCGGAGGGGAAGGGGCAGGAGTAGGTGAGCTCTGTCTCGGACTCCTGCTGGGCGGCCGCCGATTCGGCACTCGGAATGAGTGCGGTGGCGACGACGAGCGCCCCGCCCACAGCCAGGTGGAGCGGCCGTCTCGCTGCGGCCCGTACGTCGACGGTCATGCGGATGTGTCCTTCCGGCGCGCGTGGACCGGGTGACGAGGCGGCAGCCGCGCAACCTGGTCCACTGTCGGTATCGGCCCTGCCGAAAGACCCGGGACGGTCCCTACCGGCCGGTACGCTACGCACGCCGGTGACCCTTGGGAAGGGCCGGGTCGTCGATCCGCGCACCGGCACGCGGCCTTTGGCAGGGGATGACAAAGCGAGGCCGGCGACTTGTCGGACGGTGCGTGATTTCCTGGCTCCGTGCGGGTGCCCGGCCACCGGGTGCGTGGCCGGGCACCGTTCTCACCTACGGACCTCCGGCGGAATCGCTCAGCTTCCGACGATGACCGGGGACTTGCTGGTGGCCGTGCTCACGATGGTGTAGAGCCCCGCGAAGCTGGCCGTCGTGCCGACGATGCCGCAGCCGCCGCCGACCTTGTTGCTGATGGTCAGCGTGAGCCCGCCACCGGCGGTGTTCAGGGTGCCGTTGGCTCCCCCGCTGGTCGGGTTGTTGTACTTGGCCGCGACCTTTCCGGAGGCGTTGAAGGTGCAGGGACCGAGGATGCTGCTCCCGGTCACCGTCGCGTTGATGGCCCTGACCTCACCGGTCGTCTGGCCGGTGGAGTTGGTGCCGGCACCCGCCGCGTAGTCGAGACCCCAGATCTCCCACGACGGCGTCGTGGTCACGGTCCAGGTCGAGCTGAACGGCCCGGTGCACGGCGAGTTGAAGGAGATCGACGTGATGGACGCGAGCTTGGCGGGGCTCCCACTGACCGGTGACGTCGGTGCCGTTCCCCCTGCCGCGGAGGTCGCACACTGGATCTTGTTGCCGTTGTTGTCGGTCAGGACGGTCACTCCCGCACTCCCGGTGAAGGCTCCGGTCGGCGTGATGGACCAGCTGGTCGGCGCCGCGACGGCCGACGGGGCGGCCAGGGCGACGGCTGCCGCGGCGGCACCGACGGCAGTCAGGACGCTGGTTCGCTTGAACATGGAATTTCTCCCTTTTGTTGTCCCGCTGGGGATACTGAACGTGAGCACCGGGAGGCCGGCATCACGGTTCGAACTGGACCGGGAGGCGTTTCCGCTGTTTCTTCGATGCGGATTGCCGTGGGGGTTTTTCGTCACTGTCGATCACCCGGAAGAGGCGGCTCATTCCGGCGATCTCCTGCCGTGGTGCGCAGGCACGCCCAAGGGCGGGAAGAACCTTTGCGCCGATCCTGAATTCCACACCCTACTCAGCAGTACGGTAGCCGAGCGGAGTGTCGGCGGGAAGAGTAGTTTCTACCTGTTCTCGCCGACTTCCCACCGGCCGGGATTCGACTGCGAAAGGGCAGCCGAATTCACGGAACGTCGACCATGTCAGGTGAGTTCCAGGCGTGGCGCAGAAAGGCGCACGAGCCACGACCTGGAAATGGAACCTGCGCCGGACGGCGGCACAGGGAGGGGCAACGGGCCCTACCGGGCGACGGTCCTACCGCGCGGCGGAGTGCCAGAACTGCGACAGCTTCCTGCCCTCGTCCGGCGCCAGGGAGGCCGGGTCGTACGGGCTGGCGAAGTAGGTCGACGTGTCGTTCAGCGTCACGTCGTTGTTCCCGGCGGCGGACGGCAGCCCGGTCTTCAGGTTGACCGCCCAGTCCAGGAGGCCGGCACCGCAGCCGGTGGCTCCCGGGACGGCGAACGCGGCGTCGTTCTGGTCGGCGCCGGCGAATGTGTAGCGCCCCATCTCGCCGGAATCGCTGGGGGTCCCGTTGCCCTCGAACTGCTGGAGGGAGAGCGAGGGTGCCGTCACGTTCGCCGGCTTCAGCAGCACCGGGTCGGACGTGGAGCCGATGTAGCACTTGTCACCGAGCAGTGAGTTCCGCAGATGAATGCGTACGGGAATCGTGAGAATCGGCTCGCCGGTGGAGAAGGCGGCGGCCATGTGGAACTCCCGGGGCGCCCCGGCGGGTTCGATGGTGGCCGTCACCCGGTTGAGGTCGTTGTCCGCGAGCCCCCGGCAGATCGTGGACACGACGGGGACACCGCTGGGGCACATCAGGCCGAGCAGACCACCGGGGATCTGCGCGGAGTCGGCGACCAGCGCGCCTTCTGCGGGGGCCACCAGGCTCGTCGTGCCGTCGCTGCGCTGGATCACCCCGAGCTGGAGGTCCGTACGACCGGTGGTCACCTCGGTGTTCCCCAGCTTGATGGTGCCGCTGGAGGAGGTGGAGGAGATGCACGTCGCGATGGCGTTGACGCCGTCCGCCGCCAGCATGGCGGGGGCGTCGACCGGACAGCGGTCGAACGGCGCCCAGTGGCCGTTCAATTGACTCGCCGCGGTGGCCGAGCCCATCGAGAACACCACTGCGGACGCGGTGAAGGCTGCCAACGCCCCCACACGGGTTCTGGTCGAAACGGATCTCATGTCGTCCCCTCTTGACTGTCGCCGAAAAAGAAGGCCCGGTGCGCGAAGTTGATTGGTCCATCGATACGTGCCGGCGCGAGGGATGGCATGCGCAGACAGCCGATGTGGCAGTGCGTCGTGAGTGGAGCGGAAGGCGGAAGAGCTGAGCGACGAATTCGGGCGGATTCCATGCTCGAATTGGCCGAGCCGTGATGTTACTCGCCGGAAACACGGGGACACAATCCTGTCGCTCTAAGATCTTTTTGAGCCGCGGAATTTGATCCGGAAATGAGCACGGGCATGGGTGTCACTTGTCAACGGGTGCGCAGATACGGGAAAGACGGAGGCCCGACGGGTTCGCTCCATGATCGCGATGACGCTTTCCGTCAGGCACGGTCGGCGTCCTGGTCAGGCAACCCTGCCCCACAAGTTGCAGTTACCCAGGGTTACTTACCGGCTCGACGGGCGGGCGGACGGCCGAAAATATTGTCCGGAAGTGAGTACTCCCGCCCCACCTGCACAGGAGCACCGCAACAAGGCCCCGATGCGTGGCCCTTGCACTTCCGCTGTGTGCAAGTGATGGGCACACCACCTGAGTTGGTCTATCTTCGTCGCCGAAGTTGGTATACACCTGTCGGTCCGTGAGAGCGCTTCCCCCCACCGCCTCACTCGCGCCGGGCAACCGGAGAGCAAAGGGGACAGTCATGCGAAGACTCATAGAGCCGCTGGATACCGGTGACCCCCTGGGGCCTCTCCCTCAGGAATTCGCCGCCATCATGCGACCCGAACTGCCCAGCCTCATCAAAGAGATCGGCATGGAAGTCACCCGCGCCTATCCCGAATACGCGCGCCTCCTGAACGGGCCCAACGAGCAGGCCGTCCGGGTGGGCGTGGAGCAGAGCCTCTCCTCGTTCGTCGATCTGGTCGCCGAACCGTCCACCTCCACCGGCCTGCGCGACGACATGTGCCGGCGGTTCGGGCGTTTCGAGGCCTACGAGGGCCGCAGCATGGACGCCCTCCAGGGTGCCTACCGGCTGGGCGCGCGGATCGCGCTGCGGAGGGCGAAGAAGGTCGGCCGGAGCTACAACTTCTCACCGACGCTGATGCTGAGCTTCGCGGACGCGCTGTTCGCCTACGTCGACGAGCTGGAGTCGCTGTCCCGCGAGGGCTACCTGGAGGCACAGGCCCAGTCGGACCAGCAGGGCGAGGCCATGCGCCGCCGGCTCCTGCACCTGATCCTGGCCGGGCGGCCGACGCCCCGTACCGCCATCGCCGAACTGTGCGAGCAGACAGGCTGGACGCTGCCCGAGCAGGTCACGCTCGTCGCAGTGCGCACCCCGGTGGGCGTGGACCCCGCCGACCTGCCCCGGGACGTCCTGGTCGACCTGGGCGATCCGCAGCCGCACCTGCTCGTCCCCGGCCCGCTCGACGAGGCCCGGCGGGACATGCTGGACCGCGCCCTGACCGGCACCCGGGCCGCGATCGGGCTGACCGTGCCGACCGCCGACGCGTCCGACTCGATCAGATGGGCCCGACGGGTCGTCGAGCTCATCGACTCGGGCGTCGTCTACGACACGCCCGTCGTCCGGTGCGAGGACCACCTCATCACCCTGTGGCTCCTCTCGGACCCCGCCCTCCTCGACCAGCTCGCCGAGCGCGAACTGGCCCCGGTCTCCGGCATCAGCGCCAACCGGCGTCAGCGGCTGATCGAGACGCTCCGGATCTGGCTCGACACCCGGGGCACCGCGGCGCAGATGGGAGAGCTGCTCGACGTCCACCCCCAGACGGTCCGCTACCGGATGCGCAGCCTGGAGTCCATCTTCGGGGAGCAACTGGTCGACCCCGAGAGCCGGTTCTCCACCGAGGCCGTGCTGCGCGCACTGCGGTTACGCACCCGGAGCGGGGACACCGCGAACTGACGCCACATCACAAATTCTCGTAAAGAGTCAACTTACTACTGAGTAACGCGAAATAGACGGTCAGTCCCAAACGGTTGCGACACGGAGACGTTCTCAACGAGAAACCAGGAACTGCGTCCCGTACACATGGAGGAAGCGATGGCCCACCGGCCGTCACGCGACACCGCCTCCTGGCCGACCATCCGAGAGGGAACCACCATGACCGCCTCGCACCTCCTCGTCCCCGTGCCGATCCCGGACCGGGTCGCGGCGCTGATCGGGTCCTGCATGCCGCCGCACATCCTCGCGGCGGAACTCGACGCCCACTGCGCCGCCCGCGAGGTCCGGAGGTTCCGCGGACCACGCCTCGGGGTCGAGGACCAGGCCGACCGCGAACAGGCACTGTCGGAGCTGTCACGGGCCAACAAGGTGCTGTCCGCCCACCACCCCCTGCTCACCGTGCGCCCGGGCGGAGCCTGGTGACGCTTGCGAAGACACGACCACACGCCTACCTTACCCAGAAGTAAGTTTACTCTGGAGTAAGGATTTCCGTGGCCGACAACAGCAGCGGCAACCTCACCGACGAACTGGCCGGGCTCGACTTCGCGGCCGTCTCCCCCGAGGAGTTCGCGCGGATCGTCAAGGGCCTGTCCGTGAAGCAGCTCACCGAGTTCATGCGGGGAGAGCTGCGCACCCGGGTGCTCGGCGAGGTCTTCGGGCGCATGCGGCAGCAGTTCCGCCCAGAGGCGGCCGGGCAGCTCAAGGCCCTGATCCGCTGGAAGATCACCGGCGAGAGCGACGAGGTCTACGAGACCGCGATAGCCGCCGGCGCGTGCACCGTGAGCGCGGGCCGCTCCGGCGCGGAGCCCCGTACGACGCTGGTGATGGGCGACGCGGACTTCCTCAAGCTGGTCTCCGGCAACGCCAACCCCGTGACCATGTTCATGATGCGCAAGCTGAAGGTCGCCGGCGACGCCGGCCTCGCCTCCGGGCTCACCCGCTACTTCGACATTCCGAAGGCCTGAGCCCATGAGCTACTTCTCCCTGGCCCTGACCGAGGAACAGCAGGACCTGCGCAACTGGGTGCACGGCTTCGCCGCCCAGGTGGTGCGCCCCGCGGCGGCCGAATGGGACGAGCGGGAAGAGACCCCGTGGCCCGTCATCCAGGAGGCGGCCCGGATCGGCCTGTACGGATTCGAGTCGCTCGCCGACATGTACGGGGACCCGAGCGGGCTCTCTCTCCAGATCGCCAACGAGGAGCTGTTCTGGGGCGACGCCGGGATCGGCATGGCACTCTTCGGCACCTCGCTCGCGGTCGCCGGCATCTTCGCCTCGGGCACGCCCGACCAGCTCGCCGAGTGGGTACCGCAGTGCTTCGGCGACGAGGACCACCCGAAGGTGGCGGCCTTCTGTGTCTCCGAGCCGCAGGCCGGCTCCGACGTCTCCGCGATGACGACGAAGGCCCGTTACGACGGGGCCAAGGACGAGTGGGTGCTGTCCGGGCAGAAGGCGTGGATCACCAACGGCGGGATCGCCGGGGTCCACGTGGTCGTCGCCTCGGTAGACCTGTCCCTGGGCGCCCGCGGCCAGGCCGCGTTCATCGTGCCCCCGGGAACCAGGGGCCTCGAAGCGAGCCGGACCATCAAGAAGCTCGGGCTGCGCGCCTCGCACACGGCGGACGTCTTCCTCGACGACGTACGCGTGCCCGGCCACTGCCTGCTCGGCGGCAAGGAGAAGCTGGACGCCCGGCTCGCCCGTGCCCGGGAGGGCGGCAACGCGAAGGGCCAGGCGGCGATGGCGACCTTCGAGGTCAGCCGCCCCACCGTCGGCGCCCAGGCGCTCGGCATCGCGCGGGCCGCCTACGAGTACGCGCTGGAGTACGCCGGACAGCGGGAGGCGTTCGGACGGCCGGTCATCGACAACCAGTCGATCGCCTTCGCCCTCGCCGACATCCGCACCGAGATCGAGGCCGTACGCCTGCTGATCTGGCAGGCCGCGTGGATGGCCCGCAACGACCGGACCTTCGACGCCGGCCAGGGCTCCATGTCGAAGCTGCGCGCGGGTGAACTCGCCGTTTCCGCAACGGAGAAGGCCGTCCAGATCCTCGGTGGTGCCGGGTACAGCAGGGAGCACCCGGTGGAGCGCATGTACCGCGACGCCAAGATCTACACGATCTTCGAGGGGACGAGCGAGATCCAGCGCCTCGTCATCGCGCGGGCCATCTCCGGCCGTCACATCCGCTGAGCACGCGCGACGCCGCTGAGCACACCACGCGCGATGCCGGCGGACACCCTCATACGGTGCCCGTCGGCATCCGTCGCACGAACCCCCTGCACAACACGGCTCGCACAGGGCATCCTCGTCCGGTGAGGGTGCGGCAGGCACACGGGGGCAGGTCTGTCGCTGCTCCGTCCGTGTGCCCCCTTCTACGGGAGATTCCATGCGCCGCTTGTTCGTCGCCGCAGCCGTCGTCGCGGCTGCCGCAGGGGGAACGGGTCCCGCGACTGCCGCCCCTTCGGGTGGCTGGGAGCCCGCCCCCACCCCGCCGTACGACCTGCCCGCCGGTGCCCGCTGCGACTTCGCGGTCCACACCGAACCCGTGGTCGACGAGGTCGTGCGGCAGGTGCTCGCGACGCGTCCGGACGGCTCGCCCGCGCGGATCGCGTACAAGGGTGACCTCGTCGTCCGGGTGACCAACACCGGCACCGGCGCGTTCCACGACGCCGATGTCAGCGGCAGCACGATCGTCGACTACGCCACCGACGGTTCGCAGAAGTGGTACGTCGTCGGGCCGGTGCTGGCGGGCATCGGCGAGAACGCCGGGAATCTGCCGCGCGGTGTGTACGTCCTCGACGGCGTGTACACCCTCGACATCGGCGCCACCGGCTACAAGACGGTGCACCTGGTCCACGGGTCCGCCGACGACGTGTGCGCGCGCATCGACTGAGCCGCGTCCCGCCTCGGACCGCGGCGGGGGTGAACCGGACCGGGAGTGATGCCGGACCGCGGGTGAAGACGCCCTGTCCGACGGGGGTGAAGCCGTAGGTCCGGCATCGCGTCCAGGAGTCGGTTCACCCCGGTCTCGGCCTCCGCCCTGGCCAGCAGCGCGCCCACGCAGAAGTGCCGGCCGAGCGCGAACGCCAGGTGGTCGGCCGCCGCGGAGAAACGCGCTGGTGCTGGTAAAACGCGCGGGTTCGTGGATTCCGGGATGACCAGCCGCAGGAACATGCACTCTGAGGCGGCCTTGGGAAGTGTTCGCGCGCGGGTTCAGTATGTCGTCCGCCTGCGAAACGCTGCTCGTCCGTGACACCGGGCACGGCAGCCTGGAATGGCTGAGGGCTGTCCCTCAACCGCTTCGACCTCGCGCCCTGAGGCCCGGAGATCTCGTCGTTACTGACGTCGGCGCTTCAAGGTGATGGGGGTGGGGCCGGGGCGATTGCGGACAAGCGTGGCGAGTCGGCCCACGGCGAGGTTCGCGAGGCTGCGCTTGAGGCAGACCCACAGGTCCTCGACCGCGTTGAGTTCAGGTGCCGAGGCGGGCGGGATGAACGCGATGGCTTTTCGGTTCCTGCCGATTCCTGCTCAGCGGTCATCGGCCTCCGATAACGTGAAGAAATGCTTTCTGATGATGCGTTACGGACTGGCTGGGTCTACGAACGGGCAGTCGACGGTTTTGGGACGGTCCGTCTGCATCCGGTGGATCCCGTGGAGGACGTGGATGTGGTCCACGCGTGGGTCACGGAGCCCCGGGCGAGTTTCTGGGGCATGGGCGAACTGAGCCGCGCCCAGGTCCTGGGCATCTACCGCCACCTGGACGCCCTGCCTACCCATCAGGCGTACCTGGCCTATCGTGACGACACCCCGGTGGCGCTGTTCCACACCTACGAGCCGGCCGACGACCGCATCAGCGCGTGCTACCCCGTCGAACCCGGGGACGTCGGCATCCACCTGCTCCTCGGCCCCACCCCCGGCGCCGCAGAAGCGGGCTTCACCAGCGCGCTGTTCCCCGAACTCCTCACGCACGCGCTCATAGGCCACAGCCGCATCGTGGGTGAACCGGACGCTCGCAACGCCAAGGTCCTCGCCCGCCTGCAGCGGACGGGCTTCACCCTCCACCACGAGATCCTGCTGCCCGCGACCACCGATCCCGAGTTCTCCCAGCCCGAGAAGCTGGCCCGGCTGGTCTTCTTCACCCCCGACAGGCTGCCCGCCCGCTCTGAAGGCCTCTACTGACTTCGGCTCGTCAGGGTGACGTCGGGGTGCCGAGGGTCAGTCCGGTGCCGGCTATGAAGCCGTCGAGGGTGTCGGGCCGGTACGCAGGCGCTTGAGCCGGTTGCGGACGAGGGCTTCGAGCCGGTCGACGGCGACCACGGCCAGGTTGGCGAGGCTGCGCTTGACGTGTGCCCAGACCCATTCGACCGGGTTGAGGTCGGGTGACTAGGCGGGGCCCCTGCGCACGGCGTGCTCCCGGCCGCTGAGCTGCAGGATCGTCCTGCCGTGCACGGGTTCCGACTGCCAGTCGTAGTTCTCGGTGGTGAACTCCTGGGCCTTGTCCTTGAAGACGCGCTCGACGTCCTCGTACCGCGAGACGAGTCAGCTTTCCGTCGCCTCGTGCCTGATCAGAGGAGCGTGCTCGCGCATCGTCCGCTAGGCCCCGTAGGGGTCGGCGGCGAAGGCGGGCGAGAGAATGTCGGGCAGGGTTGATGCTTGTGACACGTGTGACTCCTGTGGGGCAGACGTCAGGATGCTCCGGGGTCGTGAACGAGCAGCGCCCACAAGGTTATTGATCGGCCACCCCGTCCCGCACCCTTGGGAGAACGTCATGAACCCCGCGTCCGGCAGACCCCGCCCGGCCCTCCTCTTCGTCACCGATCTCGCCTACGAGGCGCGCGGCCGCCGCTACTGCGACGAGGACATCCTCCTCACCTCCCGGCTGCGCGAGGAATTCGATGTCGCGCTCTGTCACCCCCGGGACGCCGCGGCGCTGCTGGACGGCTTCGACGCCGTGGTCATGCGCAACAGCGGACCGGTGCTGCACTACCAGGAGGCGTACGACGCCTTCCGGGCCCGCGCGCGGGAGCTGGGCCTCCCGGTCTACAACGCGCTCGACGGACGCGGCGACATGGCGGGCAAGCAGTACCTGGTCGATCTGAGCCGGGCCGGATATCCGGTGATCCCCACCGTGGACCGGACGGCGGACCTCGGTCTGCTCCCCCGGGCCGACGAGTACGTGGTCAAGCCGAAGCTCGGCGCGGACTCGGTGGGGCTGCGGGTCACCCCGGACGCCGTGCTCCCGGAGGGCGGCGACGGCACACTGCTCGTGCAGCCGAGGATCGACTTCCGCTACGAGGTGTCCTTCTACTTCATCGACCAGGACTTCCGGTACGCCCTGTACGCACCGGATCCGGCGCACCGCTGGGTGCTGGAGCCGTACAAGCCCGCTCCCGCCGATCTGGACTTCGCCCGCCGCTTCGTGGAGTGGAACACCCTCACCCACGGAATCCAGCGGGTGGACGCCTGCCGGACGGCGGAGGGTGAGCTGCTGCTCGTCGAGCTGGAGGACCTCAATCCGTATCTCTCGCTCGACCGTGTCCCGGCCGAGGTCCGCGAGGCGTTCGTGGCCCGGATGAAGGTCTCCCTGCGGAGGCTGACGGCCTGACCCGTCCGGCCTTCCACCGCATGCGGGGGTCCGTGGCCGGTGTGAGGGTGCAAGCGTGACCACTGCCAGCGAGACCTCATCCGCCGCGCAGAGTGCCGCCGCGCCACCCGTGCTCGACCCCCGCCGCAGGAACATCGTCTTCGCGACGATCGTGCTCGGAATCCTGCTGGCGGCCCTGGACCAGACGATCGTGGGAACGGCACTGCCCACGATCGTCTCGGAGCTCGGCGGTGCCGAGCACATGTCATGGGTCGTCACCGCCTATCTGCTGGCGGAGACGGTGGCGACCGTCCTGGTCGGCAAGTTCGGCGACCTGTTCGGCCGGAAGCTGATCTTCCAGATCTCGGCGGTCATCTTCATCACCGGCTCGTTCCTCTGCGGTCTCGCGTCGAACATGCTGCTGCTGATCATCTGGCGGGGTCTGCAGGGCATCGGCGCGGGCGGTCTGATGGTCACGTCGATGGCGCTGATCGCGGATGTCATCCCGTTGCGCGAACGCGGTAAGTACCAGGGGGCGATCGGTGCGGTCTTCGGTATCGCCACGGTCGTCGGGCCGCTGCTGGGCGGACTGTTCACCGACCATCTGACCTGGCGCTGGGCGTTCTACGTCAACGTGCCGATCGCGATCGTCGTGGTCATCGCGGCCGCCCGCAACATCCCGGCGGTGAAGGCGGCCGGGCGGCCGGTCATCGACTACCTGGGCATCGCGCTGGTCGCGATCGGCGCCAGCGCCCTGATCCTGGCGACGAGCTGGGGCGGCAACGAGTACGCCTGGGGCTCCCCCGTCATCATCGGTCTGTTCATCGGCGGACTCGTCGCCCTGGCACTGTTCTGCGTGGTCGAGGTGCGGGCGAAGGAACCGATGCTGCCGATGCGGCTGTTCCGGAACCCGGTGTTCACGGTCTGCTCCATCCTCAGCTTCATCGTGGGCTTCGCGATGCTCGGCGCGATGATCTTCCTGCCGACGTATCTGCAGTACGTGGACGGGGACTCGGCCACACTGTCGGGGGTGCGGACGCTGCCCATGGTGGTCGGGCTGCTCGCCGCCTCGATCTTCAGCGGCAACGTGGTCAGCAGGACGGGCCACTACCGGATCTTCCCCGTCGTGGGTTCGCTGGTCATGGCGGTCGGCCTCTTCCTGCTCTCCCGTATGGGGCCGGACAGCGGGGTCTGGCTGGAGTCGCTGTACATGCTGATCCTGGGCGTGGGCATCGGTCTGTCGATGCAGGTGCTGATCATCGCCGTGCAGAACACCGTCGACTACTCGGACCTGGGCACGGCGACATCGGGCGTGACGTTCTTCCGCACCCTGGGCAGCGCGTTCGGTACGGCGGTGTTCGGCACCATCTACGCGAACGCGCTGCGGCCGAATCTGACGGAGGGCGTCGAACAGGCCGCCCGGGCGGGCGGCGACCCCGCGACGCTGGTGAAGGCCGCGGAGAGCCCCCAGGCCGTGCACGCGCTCCCGGCCGAGCAGACCGCTCCGCTGGCGCAGGCATACGCGGACACGCTGCACACGGTCTTCCTGTGGACGGTCCCGGTCGCCCTGATCGGGTTCGTCGTGGCACTGTTCCTGAAACAGGTGAAGCTGCGCGACACCGCGCGCGGTGACTCGACCGACATGGGCGAGGGCTTCGCCCAGCCGGGCACCGGGGACTCCGCGAAGCTGCTCGAATTCTCCGTGGCCAGGATCCTGGGGGCCGCCGGTCCCGACACGGCCAGGCGGATCGTCGCGGAGTCCGACACCCGCCTCGACACGGCGGGGGCGTGGGTGGTGATGCAGGTGGACCTGTTCACCCGGATGGTCGGCCACGCCGGCCTCAAGCTGATCGCGGCCAGGCACCGGATCCCGCCCGAGGTGCTGGTGCCGGTCTTCGACCGGATGATCGAGGAGGGCTACCTGACCGGGGACGGCCACCTCTTCACCCACACCGCGGCGGGCCGGCGGGAAGCGGCCACGATCTCCGGCGCCTGGGTGCGCTGGCTCGACGAGCGGCTGGCCGAGGACGGCGCCCGGCCCGACGACCGGCAGCTGCACGCCGCGGTCGACGTCATCGCCAAGCGGCTGCTCGCGGAGGACCTGGCGCACGAGCTGGCACCGGCGGAACGGACGGGCTCCGCGGTCTGAGGCCCGGGGCGGGGTCCAGGGCCGGGCAGCCGTCTCTCAGTCGACGAAGACCGCCGTCGAGTAGACCCACGCGCCCTCGTGACGGACGAAGCGGCTCTTCTCGTGGAGCGAGTCGGGACGGCCGTCGTCGGTGTAGTGGGCGCGGAAGGTGACCGTACCGGTGCTGTGGAAGGCGCTGCCCTCGGTGGTGTCCAGGATCTCCAGGCCCGTCCAGCGCATGGCCGGGTCGAAGCCGACGGACGCGGGACGGGTCTCCGGGTGCCAGGTGCGCAGCAGGTAGGCGGCGTCCCGGACCACGAAGGCCGCGTACCGCGAGCGCATCAGTGCCTCGCACGTCGGGGCGGGGGCGGTGCCGGCGTGGAACCGGCCGCAGCAGTCCCCGTACGCGGCCTGCCCGCCGCACGGGCAGGGCGAGGCCGGGGTGATCTGCCGGGGGCCCGCTCCGCTGGTGGCGGGGCCGCCCGGCCGGCGCGGGCGTGAGGTGCGTCGTGACATGCGTCCATTGTGACCCGCGGGCCGGGGTGTCCGTCGGCCCGGGGCGGCCGGGACCGACGGTCGGGGCCTGGCCGCCGGGGGTCGGCGGTCAGGGCTTGCGGGCCACTCCCGCGTAGCCGGGAATCGGGTCGTCGCCGGGGACGTCGATGACCTGGCCGAGCTCCGGCCGCCAGTCGGCGGAGAGCGAGACGCCCGGCTCGACGAGCTCGAGCCCGTCGAAGAACGCGGTGAGCTCGGCGCGCGAGCGGGGCCGCAGGGTCATCCCGCGCGCCTTGTACAGCGCGCGTGCCTGGGCGGCGCCCTCGGGGTCGAAGTCGCCCGTGGTGTGCGAGAGCACCAGGTAGCTGCCTGAGGGCAGCCGGTCCAGGAGGCGGCCGACGAGGTCGGCGGCGCCGTCCTCGTCGTCGATGAAGTGCAGCAGGGCCAGGAGCGACAGCGCAACGGGCCGGCCGAAGTCGAGGACCTTGCCGGCCGCTTCGAGGATGGCGTCGGGCCGGCGGGCGTCGGCCTGGATGTACTCGGTGGCACCCTCGGGGGTGGAGCGCAGCAGGGCCGCCGCGTGGGCGAGCACGATCGGGTCGTTGTCGCAGTAGACGACGCGCGCGTCCGGGGCGGCCTGCTGGGCGATCTGGTGGAGGTTCGGCTCGGTGGGTATGCCGGTGCCGATGTCGAGGAACTGGCGTATGCCGTTCTCGGCGAGCCAGCGGGTGGCCCGGTGCATGAAGGCCCGGTTGACCCGGGCCATGTCACGGCCCCGGGCGTCCAGGGTCAGCAGCTGGCGGGCCATCTGTTCGTCGACCGGGTAGTTGTCCTTGCCGCCGAGGAACCAGTCGTACATCCGCGCGGGATGCGGCTTGCTCGTGTCGATCTCGACTGCGTGGTTCTCTTGCCCGGTCATGTCGCGCTCCGTTGGTCGGCGGTCACTCGGCGAACAGCGTGTGGGGCGAGAATATGTGGCTGCGTGTCAGGTGAGAAGGAAGTCTGCCTGACCGGACTTGGCGCCTTGGATGAAGGCGGCGATCTCACCGTTGGAGTAGATGAGTGCGGGGCCGTCGGGGTCCGCGGACTGGCGGACGGCCACTCTGCCGTCGGCCAGTTTCATGGCCTCGACGCAGTTGCCCCCGTTACCGCCGCTCCACGGCTTGTACCAGCCTTCCGTGCCGAGCTCGGCGGCCGGCATGCCGTTGTATATGTGGTTCATCACAGCTCCTTGCGGAAGTCCCTGAGGATTTCCTTCGTGCGTTGTGCAGTTGCGGCCTGAGCCGCCATGCGGTCCATGACCTCGAGGTAGGAGGCCACCTCGGGGCGCGCGTCGAAGTAGACGGCGCCGGTCAGGTACTCGCTGTAGACCATGTCGGGCAGTTCGGGCACGGCGAAGCGGAAGAGGACGAACGGGCCGTAGGTGCCGGGGTGGTGGCCGGTCGCGAACTCCGCGATCTGCAGCGTCACATGGGGCAGCTCGGTCGCTTCCAGCAGCCGGTCGACCTGTCCGCGCATGGCGTCGGGGCTGCCGACGGGCCGGCGCAGGACGGTCTCGTCCATGACCACCCACAGCTTCGGCGCGTCGTCCTTCGTGAGCAGGGACTGCCGCTCCATCCGCAGCGCCACATGGCGCTCGATGTCCTCGGGTCTGGTCTGGCCCACGGCCCCGGTGCGCAGGACGGAGCGTGCGTAGTCCTCGGTCTGCAGGAGGCCGGGGACGAAGTGCGGTTCGTAGGTGCGCAGGAGGCTCGCGGCGCCCTCCAGGCTGACGTACATGCTGAACCAGTCGGGCAGCACGTCGTGGAAGCGCTGCCACCAGCCCGGCTTGTTGGCCTCTTCGGTGAGGTCGACGAAGGCCTCGGCCTCGCCGTCGGCGATGCCGTAGGCCTTCAGGAGGAGCTGGACGTAGGGGACCTTCAGCCCGACCTCGGCGGTCTCCATCCTGCGTATCGTCCCGGGGGCGACACGGAGCACCTTGGCGGCCTGATCGCGGCTCAGGCCGACACGCTCCCGCAGATCCTGCAGACGCTTGCCGAGAACGACCTGGCCCACGGTCGGGGCGGACCGCGGTTCGCTCACTTCAGACCTCCCGATGCGCTGTTTGCCAGCAGTGTGCCATGCGCTCGCCCCCAAGAACACTGCCACTCTGGAAATTTCAGAGTGCCTCTTGCCAAGTGTTCACGTCAGGGGGAGAGTTGGTGGGTGAACGAGTTCACGTAGTCGCGTACGGCCCCATTTCCGTACGGTGCGAAGCGTGACGCAGCCCCCACTGTGAGGAATCGGTCGTGGCACCTGGCAGTGCGCTCATCCCCCGGCTCATGGACCTCAGTCCCGGGACGGAAGCGCTCCGTTACTGCTTCGCGCTGCCCGCGCACCCCGAGTCGGTGGCCGGTGCGCGGCGCCTCACGAGAGACCGGCTCGAGGAGTGGCGGCTGGGCGGGGACGCGTACGACGCGGCGATCCTGATCGTCTCCGAGCTCGTCACCAACGCCGTGGTGCACACCGCCAGCGCGCGGGTCGTCTGCGAGCTCCGGTGCTCCGACGGGCGGCTGCGCGTGTCGGTGCAGGACCAGGGCCACCAGCCCGGTGGTCCACGGCTGCAGCTCACCGCGGACGACGAACACGGGCGTGGGCTGCTGCTCGTGGACTCCATGAGCGCGGCGTGGGGGTCCCACGACGCGGGGAACGGCTCGGGGCGCATCGTGTGGGCGGAGCTGGTGTACGGCACGGGGCGCGCATGCTGAAGAAGGCCCTGTCCCAGCTGTTCGGCGGGCGCGTCGACCGTCCTCAGGAGGACGTCGGCGTGCCGGGCCGTGTCCGGCTGCCGCTGCCGGCCGCGCTGTCGGCGAGCCTGGGCTGCGACGCGGTCGGCGTGCCCGCCCGATACGGATTCCGGTTGATGTCCCATCTGCCGCGGGCCGGGTGCGTGTTCGCCGACGCGGACCAGTGGTGGTGGATCGTCCCGTCGGGCTCGGATCTCGATCTGGACTGGCCGGAGCCGGCTTCGTACGCCACGGGTGCATACGTCCCGGCCGTGCGTCCCCGGCTGATCCACGCACCGGACAGCCGTACGCCCTATACGCCACCGATTCCGCTTTTCCTCATGGTGTGCCAGGTCACCGGGGTCGCACCGTCCTGGGCTCCGTCCGGCCGGCCGAACGCCGTGCCCGCTCCCTGACCCCTCGCCGCGGACACCTTCCGAGGGCGTTGTCAGTGGCCGGATCCAGTCCGGCTCCACCGCACGTGGCGCCGGCCACCGTCCGGGGCTCGTCGCGGCGCTGCTCACCGAGATCCACGCCCGACGCGCCGCCGCCGCGCTCCCCTCGGTGCTCGGCGTACGGGAGTCCGGTGAGACGCGGTTGCGCCGGGTCCGGCTCACGTCGCTGGGATGCCGGGTCCGGGCGACGGGCGAAGAAGCCGCCGCGGAGGTGTACTTCGCGCATCCGGGGGCTGCCGCCGTCCTCGTCCTGCACAAGCGGTGGGCGGCTGCCGACGGGCAGGAACTGACCGGGCACCGGTTGTCCACGCGTCGTCACCTCGGCACGACACTCGGCTGTCTGGCGACAGGCAGTCTGGTCAGTGAGAGCGCGCGGCGCACCGCGAGCCGTGCGCTGACGATCTCCGGGAGCAGGGTGGGCGCCACGAGTGTCACCCCGGTCGCCACGTCCTGGACCGAGCTGCCCGAGTCCCCCTCGTCCGTGATCCGGCGGCGCTCGCCGCCTTGTGGGAGGGACGGCCGCAGCCAGGACTTCCAGGTGCGGCGGACGTCCTCCCTGCCGAGCCAGGGGCGGCCGACGGGGATCGGCTTCCCTGTGGAGCGGCGCAGATGGGCGGCGACCCACAGGGCCTCGCCGATGGCGAAGAGCCCGACGGCCGCCCCGGCTCCGCCCACGGGTCGAGGCGGAGTCGATGCGGATCGTCCCCCTCTCGGAGGTGGAACGTGTCGGTTACGACCCTGCCGAGCAGCGGCTGGAAGCTGTCCTACGCGACGAGGCGGGCAATCGCGCGCTGGTGGGTTTCCGGCTACCGGCCGGTCTGCCCCGGCGCGCTCGACGCGCTGGCCGGGGCGCTGGAGGAGGGGGCCGCCCATATCAGCGGTTCGGTCCACCTCACGGGCGGCGAGATCCGGATCGATCCTGTCGCGGTGCTGACACCGGCCGGGGTGATCGTGCCCGACCTGGCGCCCGGTGACGGCCCGGCGGCTCTGGCGACGGCGGCCCGCCGCCCGTCCGATGCCCTGACGGCGGCGCCCGACGAGGCGGTGGACGCCCTGGCCGCGGTGGCGCACAGCGGCTCCGCCACCTCTCCGTCCCGGCCCGGGACCGTATCGACGACGCGGCGACAGCCCTGTCACGGACCGGACTCACGCGTGCCGCCGCACTGCTGCGGGCGTTCCTGGGCGCGGTGGGCACGCTCGACGGCGACGGGTCGGCCGGGTCCGCCGCGTGGCTGGCGGCCCAGCTGCACCTCCTGGTCAGCAGCGAACTCCTGGCCGCGGGAGGTGCCTGACCCCGGTCATGACGTGAGGTAGGCGAGCCCGGGGTGCACCTTCGTGTACCCCTCGACCAGTCGGTGGGCCACGGAGACGGAGTCGACCAGCGGGTGCAGGGCGAAGGCACGCACGGCCGCGGCACGCGAGCCGGTCTCCGCCGCTTCCAGCACCGCGCGTTCCACGGCCTTGACCGCGGTGACCAGGCCGACCGCGTGGTACGGGAGCGGATCGACGGTCACGGGGTGGGCGCCGTTGGCGTCGACCAGGCAGGGAACCTCGATGACGGCGTCCTCGTCGAGCACCGAGAGGGTGCCCCGGTTGCGGACGTTCAGGATCAGGGAGGTCCGCTCGTTGCGGGCGACGGCCCGCATCAGGGCGAGCGCCACCTGTTCGTAGCCTCCGGAGTCCAGGTCGCTCTCCTCGCGCTCACCAGCCCCTGCCACGTCCCGGTTCTCCGCCATGTACGTGGCCTCGCGTTCGGCGCGCGTACGGTCCCAGGTGGTGAGCGCCGGGGCGTCCGGGTCCTTCATCCGGGCGTAGAAGCCCTCCTGCTGGTCGCGGAGGAAGGCACCGCGGGTCTGTTCGGCTTCCTGGTAGGCGCGGACCGCTTCACGGTTGAAGTAGTAGTAGTGCAGGTACTCGTTGGGGATCGAGCCGAGGGAGCGCAGCCAGTCCGCGCCGAAGAGCCTGCCCTCCTCGAAGGAGCCGAGCAGGGCGGGATCGGCGAGCAGGCGCGGGAGCTCGTCGCGGCCGTCGACCTCCAGACCGCGCACCCAGCCGAGGTGGTTGAGCCCGACGTAGTCCACCCGGGCCCGGTCCGGGTCCGCGCCCAGGACCCGGGCGATCCGGCGGCCGAGCCCCACCGGTGAGTCGCAGATCCCGATGACCCGGTCACCGAGGTGCCGGGACATGGCCTCGGTGACCAGACCCGCCGGGTTCGTGAAGTTGATGACCCAGGCGTGCGGTGCGAGCCGGGCGACGCGCCGGGCCAGGGCAACCGCGACGGGCACGGTGCGCAGCCCGTACGCGATGCCGCCCGCGCCGACCGTCTCCTGGCCCAGGACGCCTTCGTCGAGCGCGACGCGTTCGTCCGCCGCGCGGCCCGCGAGGCCGCCGACGCGGATCGCGGAAAAGACGAAGTCGGCGCCGCGCAGGGCCTCGTCGAGGTCGTCCGTGGCGACGACTGCGGGTGCGTCATGGACGTCCCGCGCCTGTTCGGCGAGGACCCGGGCGACGGCGGTGAGCCGGTCAGCGTCCGTGTCGTACAGGGTCACCCGGGAGACGCGGCCCTCGGCGTGATCGCCGAGCAGTGCCCCGTACACGAGAGGGACCCGGAATCCGCCACCGCCAAGAATTGTCAGCTTCACGCTGCTCGATGGTACGGGGCCGTCACCCGAGGCCGTGGCACCCCGGACCGGTGGGGTCCGGGGCCACCGGTCCCACGGCTGCCGTCAGTGGCCGTTCCACCAGCGGGTGACGGCGTGCCAGATCCTGCCCGGCCCGGTCCGCTGGGCGGGAATGACAACGCTCTCGTCGGGCGCGGCCACCGGATCGGCGGTGCGTACGCCGGCCGGGGCGTGTCCCGTCGGGACGGCCTTGGTGTCCCTGGGTGCGGCGGGGGACGGCACCTCCCAGTCGCTGCCGGGCCGCCGCCGGGGGGCGATCGGCGGGTCAGCCTCGACCTCCTGCTGCGGGCTCGGGGCGAACCGTGCGGGAAGCTCCACCAGGTGCCGTGAGACGAAGTTGCCGACCCAGCTCAACTGGCTCTCGTCGATGCTGAGTTCCAGGTCGGGGAGCCGCATGAGCAGGGCGTCGACACCGACGTCGGCGATGGCGCGCCCGATGTCCTGGCCGGGGCACTCGTGGGGTCCGCTGCTGAAGGCCAGGTGGGCACGGTTGCCCTCCATGTTGGCGTTGAGGTCGGGCCGTACGACGGGGTCCGTGTTGGCGGGCGCGATGCCGACGATCAGGGCGTCGCCGGCCTTGATCTGCTGCCCGCCGAGCTCGGTGTCACCGACCGCCCAGCGGCCCAGGATCGAGGTGAACGGCGGCTCGTCCCACAGGGTCTGCTCGACCGCCTCGGGCACCGTCATATGGCCCCCGCTGAGCCTGGCCCGGAAGCGGGGGTCCGTGAGCACCATGCGCAGCACGTTGGCGATGAGGTTGGCGGTCGTCTCGTACGCGACGATGAGGACCACCCGCAGGTGCTCGGCGACCTCCTTGTCGGTGAGCCCGGCGGGGTGCTCGACGAGCCAGGTGGCGAAGTCCTCGGCCGGGGCGGCCCTGCGGCGTTCGACCAGCCGGTTCAGCGCGCCGATGATGTAGTCGTTGCTCGCGACGGCGGTCTCGGTGCCCCGCGTCATGTCGCGGGCGGCCTGCACCAGGCGGTCGTTGTACTCGTCGGGCATGCCGATGATCGCGCACATCACCATCATCGGCAGCCGCTCGGCGAACTGGGTGACCAGCTCGGACCGGCCGCCCTGGCAGAACTCGTTGACGAGGCGGTTGCTGTACCGGTTGATGTGGCGGCGGACCCCGCGGGTGTCGATGCGGGCCATGCTGTCGGTGACCGCGCCACGCAGCCGCTCGTGGGCGTCGCCCTCGGCGAAGGAACAGACGGGCTGCCAGGTGAAGACCGGGGCGAGCGGGTGGTCCGGGGCCACGCTGCCGTCCTGCAGGGCCCGCCAGCGCCGGGAGTCGCGGGAGAACTGCGAGGGCGTCCGGGTCATGTGCAGGTTCTCGCTGTGACCGAGCACCAGCCAGGCGGGGACGTCTCCGTGCATCAGTACGGGTGCCACGGTGCCGTGTTCGGCGCGCAGCTTGTCGTACAGGGCTGCGGGGTCCTCCTCGGCCTCGGGGCCGAACAGCCGTCGCAGACCGCCGGGACCGGTGCCGCCGACGAGGCCGTGTGCCGGGCATTCGGGGGGCGGAACGGGCCCCGTGGCCGCTCCGGGTTCATGCTGGAAAGGGGAGTTCACAGATGCTCCAGGGATAGGGCATTCCAGGGTTCGGGCAGGGGACGCTCGGGACGGGGGGTGCACGGAGGGGGACGCGCGCCACCGTCAGGCGAGGGGGACGGCCAGGCTGTGCAGGTAGCGCATCAGCGTCATCAGCACGTCACGGCTGGAGGTGCGCAGCCGGGCGTCGCAGTCGATTATCGGGACCTCTTCCGGCAGGTCGAGGGCGTTGCGCAGGGCCTCGACGGGGTGATTCGGCGCGTCGGGGAAGGTGTTGACGGCGACGACGAACGGCACGCCACGCTCCTCCAGCCGGCCGATGACGTCGAAGCTGACCTGGAGCCGCCGGGTGTCGAGGAGGACGACGGCTCCGAGGGCGCCTTCGAACAGCCCGTTCCACAGGAACCAGAAGCGTTCCTGGCCGGGGGTGCCGAACAGGTAGAGGATCAGCTCCTCGCTGAGGCTGATCCGGCCGAAGTCCATGGCGACGGTGGTGGAGGTCTTGCTCTCCACCCCCACGTTGTCGTCCACGCCGACGCCGGCCTGGGTCATGGTCTCTTCGGTCGTCAGGGGCCGGATCTCGCTCACCGAGCCGACCATGGTCGTCTTGCCGACCCCGAACCCTCCGACGATGACGACCTTCACCGCGGCCGTGGCCGTGGTGGGAAGGACGTCCTCGGTGCGGGGGCCCGTGATCGTGTCAGAGCTTCTGAAGTCCATGCATCACCGCTTCGAGGAGGGACCGGTCCGGGAGCGCGGCGCGGACGATGGGCGCGCGCGATTCGATCAGCTCGGTCGCCAGTAGTTCCGTCAGGAGCGAGGTGACCACGCTGAAGGGCAGGCTCAGATAGGCCGAGATCTCGGCGACGGACAACGGTGCCCTGCAGAGCCGCAGGATCGCGGCCTGCTCGGGCTGGACCGTCGGCGACGGTTCGGCCTGCGCGACGACCATGGTGACGAGGTCGAGCGCGGCCCTCTCACCGCCGGTGTCACCGGTGATCACGTACAGCCGTTCCGGGTCGCTCAGCGCCGGATCGGCCTTTCGGCGTTCTCGTCGGGAAGCACTCATCCGGCCTGCCCGTCATGTCGGGGAGGGCTCGTCAGGTGCGCGCCGATGCGGACGACCATGTCGCGCATGCGGGCGCCCACCAGTCCGGCGTCGATGGTCTCCCCCGCGAGGACCGCGAGGTAGGCGCCGGTCCCTGCGGCCATCAGGTAGAAGAACCCGCCGGTGACCTCGATGACGACGAGCTTCATCAGGCCGTCGCTGTACGGGATCTCGGTGGCGACCGCGGCGGCCAGGCTCTGCAGTCCGGCGCAGGCCGCCGCGAGCCGGTCGGCGACATCGGGGTCGCCGCCGTGCCGGGCGATGCGCAGGCCGTCCGAGGAGAGCACCACGATCTGGTGGATGCTCGGTACGTCGTCGGCCAGTTCCTTGAGCATCCAGTCCATGTTTCCCCGCTGCTGGATCACTTCAGGTCTCCCTTGTCCCACGCGTCGTCAGAGTCTTCGCCGTTCCTCGGTTCCTGCGGCACACCGTTGACGGCCTGGGTGAAGGCCTCCAGCCAGAGTCCGGGCGGGGGTTCGTCGCCGCCCGGCCGTCCGCCGTTGGTGCCGTGGTGTCCGTTGTGGTGCGCTCCGGCGGCGGGCTCGGCGGCCTGGGCCGCGTGCTGCTGCGGAAGGTTGTGCGAACCGAGAGGCGCGCGACCGCGGCTGCGACGCTGCGGAAGTCCGCCTGCCGTCCACTCGGTGACCACGATCTCGTCGTCGTCCATCGCGACGGGGACGGCGGGCCGGGCCGCGGACGCGGATCCGGCCGGGGGGGCCGTGACCGACGGGACCGGCCCGGTCGCGGCGGGACGGGCCTTGCGCTTGCCGCGCGGCGGTACGACGTGCTGCAGCTGCGACATGTCGAGCGAGCTCTGCGGGCGCGAGGTGGCACCGATGCCGTGCGCGATTCCGGGAGCCGGCCCGGTGGTGATCATGTCGCGGGGGACGATGAGCACGGCACGGACACCGCCGTACGCGGACTGCCGCAGGGAGACCTGGAGTTGGTACATCCGGGACAGGCGGCCCACGACGGCCATGCCGAGCCGGGGGGACTCCCCGAGGTCGTTCATGTTGATGCCGGCCTGGGCCTGGGCGAGCATGTTCTCGGCCCGTGCGCGGGCCTCCTCGCTGAGACTGACCCCGCCGTCCTCGATCTCGATGGCGATGCCGGTCTGCACCTCGACCGCTGTGACGTGCACCCGGGTCTGCGGCGGGGAGTAGCGGGTGGCGTTGTCGAGGAGTTCGGCGCAGGCGTGGATGAGCGGTTCGACCGCGGTCCCGACGATCGCGATCTTGGCGATCGAGTGCAGATCGACGCGCTGGTACTCGAGGATCCGGGACATGGCACCGCGCAGCACACTGAACAGCGGTACCGCCTTGGGCCATTGACGGCTGGGCCGGGCTCCGCCGAGTACCGCGATGGAGTCGGCGAGCCGTCCGATCAGTGCGGTGCCGTGGTCGATGCGGAGCAGGTCGTCGAAGACCTCGGGGTTGCGCCCGTGGTGGTCCTCCATCTCCCTGAGCTCACTGGCCTGTCGGTGGACGATGGCCTGGACACGGCGAGCGACGCTGACGAAGGCGCGCTGCGCGGAGTCACGCATCGCCTCCTCGTTGTCGATGATGTCGAGGACCTGGAGGACCAGGGCGCGTTGCGCCTTGGGGAGGTTGCGGGAGGACTCGTCCGCGTCGACGATGTCGCGCATCACCTCCTGCGGCGAGTTGCTGGCACGCAGCCGCCGGATCGCGGCGGGCAGGAGTTCCTTGGTGAGCCGTACGGTCTCCTGGTCGTGGGCGGCGATGCGGTGTTCCAGGTGGGCGATGCGCTTTTCGTACTCGGCGCGCTGGACGCGCGCCGCCCGCTTGCGGCGGTTGAGTGCGACGGCGAGCGTGGCGACCACGGCTGTGGCGATCGCACCGCACCAGACGACTGCCGTCCGGGTGGCCCCGGTGACCGGCACCGCGCCGGCCGCCGTGGCACCGGCCATCAGCACGACGGGCAACAGCGCGGCGCGGACCACGGGGATGTCTCTGCTTGTCGGCGGTGATTCAACACGAACCATCTGAACCCTCTGGCGGTTGATTCGGGAGGTAGACGCACTTGTACGGACAGTTATGAACAAGTGCTCGAATTCATATCAACTCGACTTCACTGCGCGTGAGCCTAGCCAGATCAGAACAGCGCTTCGGCACATTCACCCAACCCCCTGCGCGAGCATTCCGGCGGTAATACACTCACCAGTTTTTGCACACACCGCCTCCGAACGTACGCGGGGAGTGACGACTCAGGGGAATCGGTGGAAAGCAGACCAGCGCGTACCGCCCTGCGGGACAATGCGCCGGGTGCCACCCTTGCTTCCACGGACAGGTTTCCAGCAAGGAGCTAGAAATGCACGAACGTTGAGGCGAAGAACCCGCACGCGTGCGAATTCCAGTGCACCGCACAACGGGACAAGGGCACATGTGATCGAATCGGATCGAAAGGAGCAGATTCATGATCGACGGACGGGTGTACGGGGAGTCCGCGGCGGAAATGCCGGCCCGGGCCTACACCATCGAGTCCCTGGACACCGGTCTCCGGCTGATGCAGTTGTTCCTCACCGAGGACACACTCACCGTGAGCGAGGCCGCCCGGCGGCTGGCCATCGGCCGGTCCACCGCGCACCGGGTCCTGAGCACCCTGGAGGGTCGCGGCTTCGCGGCGCGTGACCCCTCGGGCCGTGGTTACGAGGCGGGGCCCGAGCTGTTGCTGCTCGGCCGTCCGGCGGGCTTCGGCGCGGAACTGCGTGTACGGCTCGGGGCGGTTCTGGACGACGCCGTACGGCGGACCGGGGAGACCGTGCAGAGCGCCGCACTGATCGGCGGTCAGGTCGTCCTCACCGACGGCCGCGGGTCGGCGCACCCGGTGCGGGTGATGCCGGACACCGGCCGGTCCCTGCCCGCCCACGCGACCGCGGCCGGAAAGATCCTCCTCGCCCGGCTGACGGCCGATCAGGTCTGCGCCCTCTATCCGCAGGAGCGGCTGACCGCGGTCACCCCCCGCACCCTCGTCTCCCGGGCGGGGCTGCTGGCCGAGCTCGCGGAGGTCCGTGAGCTCGGCCGGGCCTTCAGCAGGGGCGAGTGCGTACCGGGGCTGCACGCCGTGGCGGTGACCCTGGTGGGGGCGAGCCGGCGCGACCGGCTGGCCCTGAGCGCGGCCTCCCCGGCCGACCGCGGCGACGACGCGGCCCTGGCCGAACGGGCGGAGCAACTACGCCGGTCGGCCGCCCTGTTGTCCGCCGGCCCGCCCTGAGGGCGGCGGCCTCCCCGAGGACGCCGGCCCGCCCAGGCGTGCTCCCCGGGCCGGTTCCCTCAGCGGCGGGCCCCGCCGAGGCGGCCCTCCAGGTGCACGAGGAGTTCGCTGAGCTGCCCGCTGAGCCTGTCGCGGGTCCGCTCGTCGAGGCCGGACAGCACGGAGCGTTCGTAGGCGAGCTGTTCGGGCAGCAGGCGGTCCACCAGTGCGCGGCCCTCGTCGGTCAGCCCGACATACGCGACCCTGCGGTCCCGGACGTCGCTGCGGCGGCCGATCAGACCGTTCTCCTGCAGGGCGCGGAGCCGTTTCGTGACGGCGGCGCCCGACGAGAAGGTCTCGCGGGCCAGCTCACCGGGGGTGAGTTCGCGGTCGTTGCGCCGCATCGCGCCGAGCAGGTCGAATTCGGCGCGGGTCAGTCCGGCGGCGCGCAGCGGGGCGTCCTCCGCCTGCTGGAGAAGGGCCGCGCAGCGGTTGATGCGGCCGATGAGTTCCATCGGTCCGGTGTCCAGCTCCGGGTTGACGGCATGCCACTGCCGTACCACCGAGGCCACGATGTCGTCGGTCACACCGCTCCGTTCGCAGGGGGCAGGGTGATCGGTCCCTGCCGCTGTGCTGTCGCCGCGAGCGTACGGTGTCCTGCCTGTTCGGCCGCGAGCATCTCCTCCTCGGGCAGGGCGCGCTGCCACCATTCGCCCGCGGCGATGTCGCCGGCGTCACGCAGCTCGACAAGGGCCCAGGTCAGCCTTCTGCGGGCCGTTCCGAGGGTGAGGGCGTCGGCGGCCGGGTCGGCGAGGACCCGTTCGGCGCGGGCGCGGGCCTCCTCCGTGGCGGCGAGGGCCCGTTCGACACGGCCGCCCGCCCGGCGGTTGGGTACGGCGGCGGCGGCGAGCAGTCCGACGGCCGCACCGACGAGGGTGTCCAGGGCACGGTCGCTGATCAGCACTCCGGCCTGCTGGGCTCCGGCGAATTCCACGATCAGCAGGGCCATCGGGGTGACGGCGACGGAGCCGAGCCAGTAGTTCCGGGTGATCAGGGCCTCGGCGGCGAAGTTGAAGAACAGGACGCACAGGACGAGGGCCAGCGGGTCGAGCCGGGCGACCGGAATGACGGCTGCGAAGACCATCACACCGATGAGGTTGCCGAAGACGCGCTGGAGTGCCCGGCTCCAGGAGAGGGCGAGGTTGGGCTGGTAGACGGAGGCCGCGGTGACGATGGCCCAGTAGGGGTGGCCCACGCCGAGGGCCGAGGACACGTATCCGGCAAGGGCGCAGCCGACCAGGGTGCGCAGTGCGGTGGTCAGCACCGGGGAGCCGGGCGCGAGGGCGCGCAGGATCCGGTGCCGCGCCTCGCGGCGCCCGCGCCTGATCCGCTGCCCGGACCGTTCGGCGTCGATGCCGAAGAGCTGCTCGACGGTGCCGGGTGCGGGCGGCGGGCTGGGTACGGGGCCGCGGGCCCGGGTCTGTGCCGCCCACGCGGTCAGCTGCTCGGCGTCGGCGCCGCTGACGCGGCCGTCGGACGAGGCTGTGGCGAGGGCCCGTTCCGCGTGGACCACGAGACGTTCGAGTTCCTGGCGTACGGCGGTGGGCTTCCCGGCCGCGAGCAGCGACTGCCAGGCGGCCTGGACGGCGGCGGCCGCCGCGTGCCGGGTCCGCGGGCCGGGGTCGGCCACGACGGCGGCGGCGGCGTCGAGGGCGCGGGCGGTGGCCCGGCGCTCGGGCCCCTCCCTGCGCCCCAGGGCGGGGCCGACGGTGACCAGCCAGGAGAAGGCGCCCGCGGCCAGCGCCAACGCGAGGTGTCCGGGCACCTGGCCGAGCTCCTGCGGGGCGAAGAGCGCGGCCGAGGTGATGAAGGTGAAGATGACGTTGCCCGGCGGGCCGATGCGGGTGGCGTCGCAGAGTGTCCTCTGCACGGCCGCGAGGACCGCGCCCACGGCGATCAGGACGGCGGTCGAGTCGGTGGCGGACGCGGTGAGCAGGGCGACGGCGAGGCCCGCGACCATCCCGAGGACGACACCGACGACGGTGCGGGCGCGGCGGGCGTACGGCAGGTTGTGTCCGTAGAGCGCGCAGAGCGAACCCGCCATCGTGTACATCACGAGGTCGAGGCGGTCGATGGAGTACAGCAGCAGATTCGGCACCGCGGAGGCGACGACGACGCTCAGCGCGGGCTTGAACCAGATCTCCGCAGGGCTCTTCAGCCGCAGGGTGCCGGTCACCGGCAGCTTGTGGACGGATGGCTTCCGGGATCGCACGGCTGTATCACTCACCCAATTACGTTAGCAGGTATTACACCCGTAAAACATTTCCGGGAGCCTGCGGGGGCACGGCCGCTTCCGGTCGCCGACGTCCTCGCGCGGTCATAGCGTCTCCACAACAGCGTAGGAACGCGCCGTGCGGCGCGCCTCGGGAGGAAGCGGCATGAAGCTCACCGAACCGGTACCCGGCGGCCCCTGCTGGGTCGAGCTGAGCACGTCGGACGTGCCCGGCGCCAAGGCGTTCTACGCCGCGCTCTTCGGGTGGCGGCCCGAGACCGACCCGCGGCCCGAGGCGGGCGGCTACACGATGGAGCGCATCGGCGAGGACGCGGTCGCCGCCCTGAGCCCCGTCTACCGTCCGGAGCAGCAGCCCGCGTGGACGGTTTCCTTCGCCACGAAGGACGCGGACGCGGCGGTGGACGCGGTCACCTCGGCGGGCGGCACGCTGCTGATGGGGCCGATGGACGTGTTCGACCAGGGCAGGTTCGCGGTGGCCGCCGACCCCTCCGGTGCGGTGTTCTCGCTCTGGCAGGCCCGCGCCTTCGCGGGCGCGGGGCGCTTCAACGATCCGGGAAGCCTGGGCTGGGCCGAGCTCCGGACCCCCGACCCGGAGGGCGCGACGGCCTTCTACCGGGCCGTGTTCGGCTGGACGGTCGACGCGACGGAGCGGTACACCCACTGGGGCGTGGACGGTGCCGAGTTCGGCGGCTTGAAGGCGATGGGCGACGACGAGGAGCCGGATACGCCGCCCCGCTGGCTGCCGTACTTCGCGGTCGTCGACGTGGAGGCCACGGCAGCCACGGCGCTGGGGGCGGGCGGCGAGCCGATCGTGCCGCCGACGCGTATCCCGCGCGGACCTGCCGTCGCCGTGCTCGCCGATCCGCAGGGGGCAGCCTTCGGCGTCCACGCCCCGTAGGGCCCACCGCCCCACGGGGCAGGGGCCGCTCAGCCGAAGCCGCGGGCGTCCTGCTTGAGTGCGGTGTCGACGGTCAGCGCCGTCGCCACGACGAGACTCAGCAGCGGGTCGGGCAGCTGGTAGTGGATCTGCAGGACGTAGTTGTCCGCCGTGGTGAACATGGTCTTCGCGAGCCCTTCCCAGGTCTTGGTGATCCGGGCGATCTCGGCGTCGTTGTGGTCGACGATGGCGAAGTTCCAGGCGCGCCAGTTCTCCGCCTTGATGGAGCCGACCTGCCGGCCGTCGACCATGATGGCGAAGTTGATCTTGCCGATGGCGTTCTGCTGGACGATCTCACCGACGGGCTGCCCGTCCGGGCGCTGCACGACGACACGGGACTTGATGAACTTCGCGGGGCGGGTCAGGAGCAGCACCGGCTGCCCGTACGCGTCGCGGATCTCCAGCCGGTGCGTCAGGTACTGGTCGATGCTGGAGACGAACCTGAGGACCTTGCGCAGCGCGCTCTGGCCGACCTGGACGACCGAACCGACGGTGGCGCCCTGCTGGTCGAAGACGCGGTACTCGTTGGTGAGCTCGACCAGCTTGGCCTTCTGGTTCACGACCAGGACCTGCTGATTGAACAGCGACCCGGCACTGGGCACACCCTGCTGAGGGACACCCTGCTGCGGGACACCCTGCTGCGGGACACCCTGCTGCGGGACACCCTGCTGAGGGACACCCTGCTGAGGGACACCCTGCTGAGGGACACCCTGCTGAGGGACGCCCTGCTGCGGGAAGCCCTGCTGAGGTGCCATCTGCTGCTGGGGCACGGCGGCCTGCGGGGCCATCTGCTGCGGCGCGGTGGCCTGCGGCACCTGCTGCGGCACCTGCTGTTGCGGCACGGCGGCCTGCGCCGGGGCCTGCGCGGCGGCCTGCGCCTGGGCCGGATGCGTGTGCTCGGTCCACCGGGAACCGTCCCAGTAGCGCAGCAGCTGGGGTGCGCCATGAGGATCCGGATGCCAGCCCGCAGGTATGTTCGATTGCGTGGTCACCGAGGCACACTATCCTGCCAACCTGCGGCCCCACACTCATTGAATCTTCACGCACCGTACGATGGCGGCGATGACCAGGCGGACTGAGCGGACGGCGCGACGGGGCGGATTCACCCCGCTCGTCGTGCTGGGCTGGCTCCTGGCACTGGTGGCCGTGTTCTTCTGCTGCGCCCCCTCCGCCACGGCCGGGCCCAGGACCGAGGCGCCTGCCGCGTCCGCCGTCCGGGCCCTCGCCCCGGTGCCGTCCGCCGCCGTGTCCGCCGTCCGGGCCCTCGCCCCGGTGCCGTCCGCCGCCGTGTCGGTCGTCAGGGCCGAGGCCCCGGACGAGCGCGGTCCGGGCAGTTCCTGCCACGGGGCGACGAGCCATTCGACGCCCGTCGTGCTCCCGGGCTCCACCGCCCCTGTCGCGCTCCCCTGTGCCTCGGTCGTCATTCCGGCGGATCCGCTCACCGGAGCCGCCGCCATCCGGGGTCCCTCCCACGACGGTGTGGGTTCCGTCGATCGTCTCCGTCTGCAGGTCCAACGGGTCTAGAGGCCTCCGGGTCCGCCCCTCCCCCCGCCGTGACCGGCGCCGGGGGCGGCCTCCCCCATGCCCCTTTCCCCCCGCATCGCGCGTGTCCCGCGCCTGCGTTCCGCTGAACCCGAGGACCCTGACATGGCTTCCGCCAAGAACCAGAACAGCCCTGCCACCGCGCGCCGCGCCAAGCTCGAGGAGGCCCGCCGCAAGGAACGGGCCATCGAGCGCCGGAGCCGCATCATCACCATCACCGCCGCCGTCGTCGTGGTCGCCGGGCTGGTCGCCGGGGGCGGCTATCTGATGTCCGCCGCCGACGAGCAGGACAAGGCCGAGGAGCAGGCCAGGACCTCCCCCGTCACCGGCGAGCGGTCCTGGGACAAGCTGGAGCAGAACCATGTCCGGACACCGGTCGACTACCCGATGACCCCGCCCGTCGGCGGGGACCACAACCCGGTCTGGATGAACTGCGACGCGGACGTCTACACCAAGGCGATACCGAACGAGAACGCGGTGCATTCCCTGGAGCACGGCGCCGTCTGGGTCACGTACAACGACCAGGCGAAGGACGCCGACGTCGAGGCGTTCGCCGAGCGGGTCGGCAGGACGCCCTACTCCCTGATGAGCCCGGTGGCCGACCAGAAGGACCCGCTGATGCTGAGCGCGTGGGGCAAGCAGCTCACGGTGAAGAGCGCCACCGACGCGCGTGTCGCCCAGTTCTTCACCAAGTACGTCCAGGGCGCGCAGACCCCCGAGCCGGGTGCCGCCTGCAGCGGCGGGGTCGCCCAGTGATGTCGGCCGCGCGCGCCCCCCGTTCGCTGCTGGTGGCCGGCGCCGTGGTGTTCCTGGTCGCGGTGGGACTGGTGCTGGTGATGGTCGTACGGCCGTCCTCGGCCTTCCCGTCCGCGTCGGGTTCCGGGGTGTCCGCCCCTGCCGAGGCATCGGCCGACGTGGGCTTCGCCCGGGACATGTCGATCCACCATCAGCAGGCGGTGGAGATGTCGTTCGTCGTCCGGGACCGCACGGACGACGAGGACGTCCGGCGGCTCGCGTACGACATCATCAACACCCAGGCCAACCAGCGCGGCATGATGCTCGGCTGGCTGGAGACGTGGGACAGGCCGAAGAGTTCGGACCGGCCGCCCATGGACTGGATGGGGCACACGGTCACACCGACCGACGGTTCCCTGATGCCGGGCATGGCCACCGACAAGCAGCTGGACCGACTGCGGGCGGCCGAGGGCCGGGCCGCCGAGGTGCTCTTCCTCCGGCTGATGACCGTCCACCATCGCGCGGGCGCCGACATGGCGCGGGCCGCGGCCGGTGCGGCGGGCACGGACGAGGTCAGGAACCTGGCGGCGGGCATGGTCCGTGGCCAGGAGTCCGAGATCGCCCTCATGGCGGACATGCTGAAGGCCCGGGGCGAGCGGCCCTGAACCCGGCCGGGCCCCGGTCCGGTCCCGGTGGCACGCGTCGCCGCCGGGACCGGACCGTCGCACGAGGGGCCCGAATTCATCTTCCGCCCGTTTCCCCCACACCGATCCGACACCTGAACACCGCGCCGTCACCGGACACTTCCTGGCAAGTCATGAACATGCACTTCTCACGACAGGAAGCATCCGTGCGTATGCCCCGCTCCCCGCGCCTGACGGCCACCGCCCTGATGGGCGCGGCCCTCATCACGCTCGTCCCGCTGTCGTCCGCCCAGGCGAGGTCACTGCCGGCCCTCGGTGCCACGGCCGAGACGAAGGCGCTGTACGACGACGCGGCGGGCGGCAACGCCAATGCCGACGACCCGGCGATCTGGCGCAACGGCGCCGACCCGGACCGCAGCCTGGTCGTCGCGACGGCGAAGGAGGGCGGGCTCCGGGTCTACGGCCTTGACGCCGCGCTCGTTCAGTCGATTCCCGCACCGTCGGCCGCCACCGAGGACGACGCGCCGGGCCGTTTCAACAACGTGGATCTCGTCACCGGGCTGCGTACGCCGACGGGCCGCGCCGACGTGGCCGTGGTGAGCGACCGGGGCAACGACCGCCTCCGCATCTACCGCATCGACCCGTCGCGCCCCGGGCAGCCGCTGAAGGACGTCACGGACCCGGCCGCCGCCCCGGTCTTCTCGGCGGACCAGGCCGAGATCAACGACCAGAGGACCGCGTACGGGCTGGCCGCCTGGCAGGACCGCGGCACCGGACGCTCGTACGCCCTCGTCAGCCGGCGCAACACCACCGATCTCGCCCTGCTGGAACTGCTTCCTACGGCCTCGGGCACGGTCGGCTACAAGAAGATCCGCACGCTCTCCCTGCCGTCCTCGTTCCGGCTGCCGAACAGCACGTCGTGGACCCCGTGCGGTGAGCCGGGCGAACTGCCACAGGTCGAGGGCATGGTCGTCGACCCGGCGAACGGCACGCTCTACGCGGGCCAGGAGGACGTCGGCATCTGGCGCGTCCCGGCGAACCTCGACGGCCGCCCGGTCCTGGTGGACAAGGTCCGCGAGTACGGCGTCCCGGGAACGTACGACCCGGAGACCGAGGAGTGCGCGCCCGGCACCGACCCCGGTTTCGGCGGCAAGCGGCTGGCGGCCGACGTCGAGGGGCTGACGCTCTTCCGCGAGTCCGACGGCGACGGCTACCTGATGGCGTCCAGCCAGGGTGACAACACCTTCGCCCTGTACGACCGTGAGATCTCCGAGGACAACGAGTACGAGGGCGGCTTCCGGATCACCGCTGTGTCGGACGACCTCGACGGCAGCGAGGAGTGCGACGGCGCCGCCGTGCTGAACGAGCCCCTCGGCAGCCGCTACCCGAACGGCCTGCTGGTCGTCCAGGACGGGCACGAGACGTCGGCATCGGGCGACGAGGAGGGCCGGGAGGCGACCGGCTTCAAGTTCGTCGACCTGGGTGCGGTGACGGACGCGGCGGACATGTGACCCTCCGCCCGGCCCCGTACCGGGGCTGATCGGTGGGGTGGAGCCCGCGCACCGCGGGCTCCTCCCCACCACGCATCACATAGGCTCGACGATGATATGAAGAGCTACCTCACGCCCCTGGGGTCCAAGGCGGACAAGGACACCGTGCGACGCCACAACCTGAGTCTCGTGCTGCGCGCGGTACGGGACGAGGGCGAGGCCGGCGAGGCGACCAGGGCCGGTGTGTCGGCCCGGGTCGGGCTCACCCGGGCCGCGGTGTCCTCGCTGGTCGAACAGCTTCTCGACAGCGGTTTCCTCACCGAGTCGGGCAAGACCTTCAGCGGGCAGGCCGGGCGCCCCGGTACGGCCCTGAAGGTGGCACGCACCGGCCCCGCGGGGCTCGGCGTGGAGGTCAACATCGACTACGTCTCGGTGTGCGTCGTGGATCTCGCCGGCACCGGCCGGGTCCGGCAGACCGAGCATCTGGACAATCGCGGCGCCCCGCCCGACGAGGTGCTGGCCAGGGCGGCCCGGATCGCCGCACGCACCCTGGACTCGGCACGGGAGCAGGAGCTGTACCCGGTCGGAGCCACGCTCGCGCTGCCGGGACTCGTCTCGGGCGGTTCGGTGCGCCAGGCCCCGAACCTGGGCTGGAACCAGGTCCCGGCCGAATCCCTGTTCGCCGAGTCACTGGCCGGGCTGCGCCCCGGCACGGCCCCGCTGCCGGTGCGTTCGGAGAACGAGGCGAATCTGGCGGCACTGGCGGAGCTGTGGTTCGGCGGGCTCGACCCGGTCCGCACCTTCCTGTATCTGACGGGTGAGATCGGGGTCGGCGGCGCCCTGGTCCTGGACGGCCAACTGCTGCGCGGCGCACACGGTTTCGCCGGGGAGATCGGCCATGTGGTGGTCGACCCGACGGGTCCGGAGTGCCGCTGCGGCTCCCGCGGCTGCCTGGAGCAGTACGCGGGTCAGTCCGCACTGCTGCGGGCGGCCGGGGTCGAGGAGTCCGGCGGCGGTGCGGCCGGGGTGCTGGAGCTGGAGCGGCGCGCCCAGGCGGGCGACGCGCGGGCCGTCGCCGCGGTGGGCGACGCCGGACGGATGCTGGGGCGGGTGCTGTCCGGCGCGGTCAATCTGTTCGACCCGGACGCGGTGGTGCTCGGCGGGATGTACCGGGGCCTGATGCCGTGGCTTTCGGCACCCGCCGACGAGGAGCTGACGGACCGGGTGGTGTCCGGCCTCTGGTCGCGGGGCAGCGGCCGGCTGCGGGCCTCGTCCGTCGCGGGTGACGCGGCGCGGGGCGCGGCGGCCCTGGTGGTGCAGGACGTACTGGCCGACCCGGTGGCGTACGCCCGGCCGACGGAACGTTTCGAGGGCTGAGGCCCCACGGCGGGGGCGGGTACCCGCTCCGCCCCGCACGCCCGCCCGCCCACGACCGGTGCCCCATCGGCCTGCGGATGCCGGGCCAGGGGCCCGCGGCGTATATTTGTTCACTCGCCTGACTAATCTGGTCCGGGGTGCTCATGGGCGCAAACCTCCCGCGCGACGAAACACGGGAGCCCTCTGTTCCGGACGCCCCCCATCACGTAATTTGTTTGTCGCACGATCAAAATCAGCCTGACCGAAACCGCACACCACCACCCGCACGAGAAGAGGTAGCCCATGCCGCCGCGTACCGTCGTCATCGGCGTGGACAGCTCCACCCAGTCCACCAAAGCGGCAGTCACCGACACCGGGACCGGTGAGCTGCTCGCCGTCGGCCGCGCCCCGCACGTGGTCACGGGCGAGGGCGGGGCGCGCGAGAGCGACCCCGAGGTGTGGTGGCGGGCGCTGTGCGACGCTGTCGCCGCCGGGCTCAAGGAATCCGGTCTCTCCGCGTCCTCCGTCGTCGGTATCGCCGTCGCCGGACAGCAGCACGGCCTCGTGACCCTGGACCGGTCCGGCCGGCCGCTCCGCCCGGCGCTGCTGTGGAACGACACCCGTTCCGCCCCGCAGTCAGCCGCGCTGATCGCCGCCCTGGGCGGGCCGGAGGCGTGGACCGCGCGGACAGGTTCGGTGCCGGTCGCGGCCATGACGGCGACGAAGTGGCAGTGGCTGCGGGAGAACGACCCGGCGAACGCCGAGGCGACCGCCGCCGTGCGGCTGCCCCACGACTTCCTGACCGAGCGGCTCGCGGGCACCGCGGCGACCGACCCGGGCGACGCCTCGGGCACCTGCTGGTATTCGACGGACACCGGCGGCTACGACGCCGAGCTCCTCGATCTGCTCGGCCTGGACGTCTCGATGCTGCCCCCGCTCGCCGCCACGGGCGCGACCCGCATCGGTTCCCTGACGGCCTCCGCGGCCGAGGCGCTCGGCCTGCCGGCCGGGATCGCCGTCGCGGCGGGCACCGGTGACAACATGAGCGCCGCCGTCGGCCTCGGACTGGGCGGTGCCGGGCTCCTGGACCACCCCGTCCTCAGCCTCGGCACCTCGGGCACGGTCTTCGCCGCGTCCCGGACCCGGCCGGACTCCACCGCGCTGTCCGGGTTCGCGGCAGCGGACGGTACGTACCTCCCGCTGGCCTGCACGCTCAACTGCACCCTGGCCGTCGACAAGGTCGCCACCCTGCTCGGCCTGCACCGCGACGACGCGGCTCCGGGCGGCGAGGCCGTCCTCCTCCCCTACCTGGACGGCGAGCGCACCCCGGACGTGCCCACCGCGTCCGGTCTCCTCACCGGGCTCCGGCACGACACCACTCCGCAGCAACTGCTGGGCGCCGCCTACGAGGGCGCGGCCTTCACCGTGCTGCGCGCGCTCGACGAGCTCCTGCGGGCGTGCGGCCTCGACCCGGCCGACCCCGAGGTCGCCGGCCGGCCGTTGCGGCTGATCGGCGGCGGCGCCCAGGGCCGCACCTGGGTGGAGACGGTGCGCCGCCTCTCCGGGCGGCCCCTGATCGTGCCGGGCAGCGGTGAACTGGTCGCGCTGGGCGCCGCGGCGCTCGCCGCGTCCGCGGCCGGCGGCGGCGACCCGGTGGCCGTGGCGACCCGCTGGAACGCGAAGGCCGAGGACGCCGAACTCCCGGCCGTGGAACGGGACACGGAGGCCTGGGACCGTATCGGTTCGGTACTGGACCGGGCGACCGGGCCGCTGCTGGGCGGTTGAGCCGAGGGTCCGGATCACCTTGCGCGCGACCGGTTTTGGGGATGCCTGCGGATCTTCAATAGGATCCGTCGATGATCATAAGAAAACGGCTGACGGCCGGGGTAGGCATCCTGCTCGCCGCCCTGGCCGCCGGGCTCGGCACCGCGCTCCCGGCCGCCGCCGACGAACCCTCCTCCTCCGCCGCCTCCCCCAAGGTCGAACTCGTCCTGGACGTCAGCGGTTCCATGCGCGCCCGCGACATCGACGGCCAGTCCCGGATATCCGCCGCCAAGCAGGCCTTCAACGACGTACTGGACGCGGTCCCCGACGAAGTGCAGCTCGGCATCCGGACGCTCGGCGCCGACTACCCGGGCGACGACCGCGCGACCGGCTGCAAGGACACCAAGCAGCTCTACCCGGTCGGCCCGCTCGACCGCACCGAGGCCAAGGCCGCGGTCGCCACGCTCGCTCCGACCGGCTGGACCCCGATCGGGCCCGCGCTGCTCGGCGCGGCCGACGATCTGGAGGGCGGGGACTCCACCCGCCGGATCGTCCTGATCACCGACGGCGAGGACACCTGCGGCCCGCTCGACCCGTGCGAGGTCGCACGTGACATCGCCGCCCGCGGGATCCACCTGGTCATCGACACGCTGGGCCTGGTGCCCGACGCCAAGATCCGGCAGCAGCTGACCTGCATCGCCGAGGCCACCGGTGGTACGTACACGGCCATCCAGCACACCGAGGAACTTTCGGGCAGGGTCAAGCAGTTGGTGGAGCGGGCCGCGGAGCCCGTCGTCACCCCGGTGGCCACCGAGGGCGCGGGCAGCTGTTCCGCGGCCCCCCAGCTGAAGGCGGGTCTCTACACCGACCGCCAGGAGTTCGGCAAGCACCGCTGGTACCGGGTGGATGTGCTGCCCGGTCAGGAGCTGCGCGCCTCGGTGAGTGTGGCGGCGGACCGCGCCGTGAACAACGACTACGGCGTGCTGCTGCGCGCGGTGACCGTGCACGGCCGTGAGATCGTCCGGGGTGCGGAGTCCGGCACCGGGCGCACCGATGCCGTCTCCTCGGGCCTGCGCTACCCGAAGGCCGAACAGGACGACGTGGACGGCGACGTCAAGCCCGCCGCCGAGACCGTCTGCCTCCAGCTCAGCAACTCCTTCTCGGCGCCCGCGTCCGTGAAGACCACCCCGGGCATGCCCGTCGAGCTGACCATCGACCTGGTGGGCGCGCCCGACGACGCCGCCGACGTGGCCGCGTTCGGCCTGGGCCGCGGCTGGTGGCTGCTGGGCGTCATGGTCCTGACCGGACTGGTCGCGGGCCTGGTGTTCGGCTGGATCTCGCGCTGGCGTGTCGCCGTATGGAGGACCAACTGATGCGTACCACCATCCGCAGCAACGTCGTGAGGCGCGGCCTCGTGGGCGCTCTCCTCGCCGGCGTCACCCTGTTGACCTCCGCGGGCGGAGCCGTCGCGGACGACCCCTCGGCGAGTGCGAGCCCGGCCGAGGGCGAGGCCGCGGGGCCGACGGAGGCGGGTACGACCTTCCGTACCGCCACGGCGGTCCAGCAGGAGCAGACCGCCACCGCGGACGCCTCCACGGGTGACTACCTGTACTGGGTGTTCCCCGCCGACGCCGGCCAACGCCCCACCGTCCGGGCGAAGGTCACCCTGCCCCAGGACGCGGCCCGGAAGGGTACGTCGACCTGGCAGGTCGACGTGTACGACGGACTGCGCCGCCGCCAGGCCTGCATGTACGGCCACCAGACCAGGAAGGCGGCGCCGGACGCGACCGCCGTCGAGCTGTCCTGTGTGCTGCGCCCGGTGCGTGCCTGGTCCGAGGCGTGGGCGAACGACCCGCTGCCCGGCAGCTACTACGTACGCCTGACGGTCGTCGACGCGGCCGAGGAGGACCTGGGCCTGCCGGTCCACGCCGAGACCGAGGTGACCTCCGTCGACGCGGGCGGGGCCCACGACGTGGACGGCGCGCTCGCCGAACCGCTGGTGCCCGGCGCGTCCTCGGTCGAACAGGCCGCCGACGGTGACGACGGTGCGGACAGGCCCCGGGTCTCGCTCGGCAGCGAGCCGGAGGACGGCTGGGCCTCCGGCTGGTGGACCGACCGCTGGCTGTGGACGGTGGGCGGCGGCGTACTCGCGGCGCTGGCGGCCGTGTTCGGCTACGGCCTGACCCGTGGCGGCGGACGGCCGTCCCGGGTTCCGCCGGGCGTCTGACGGCACGGGACGCCGTCCTGAAGGACTGTGCGAGGGCCGTCGGCCGGGGTGTCATGCCCCGGCCGGCGGCCCTTCGTATGGGGCGGCCCCGATGACCGGGGGCGGTATCGCGCCACCGCCTTCGAACACCCGTACCGGCATGAGAGATTGTCAACTCACCGTATGAACAAGGCAGATGACGGGAGCCCTATGTCCACGGAAACCGGTGCGGCTGTCGGAACCGAGCCGCGCGGCCAGTTGCCCGTGCCGGGCCCCAGGGGGCTTCCCCTCCTCGGGAGCCTGCCGCGGTTCGGGAAGGACCCGCTCGGCTTCTTCGAGCGGCTGCGCGGCTACGGGACCATGGTGAGCTGGCGGTTCGGCCGCAACGACTGTGTGTTCGTCTCCGATCCCGAGTACATCGGCGAACTCCTCACCGAGACGGAACGCACCTTCGACCAGCCCCTGCTGGGCATCGCGTTCCGTACGGTGATGGGCAACGGCGTGGTCGTCGCACGGGGTTCCGACTGGCGGCGCAAGCGCTCGCTGGTGCAGCCGTCCGTACGGCCCAAGCAGGTGAAGTCGTACGCGTCGACGATGACGGCGAGCACCGTGGAGCTCGCGGACACCTGGGCGGGCGGCGAACGCGTCGACATCAAGCGGGAGATGGCGGCACTGACACAGAAGATCGCGGTCCGCACGATCTTCGGTGTGGACACCCCGGCCGACGCCGAGTCGATGGGCCGGGCCATGGACATCGCCCAGCAGGAGATCGGCAAGGAGTTCAGCGGCCTGGGCGCCGTCCTGCCCGACTGGGTTCCGACGCCCGGCCGGGCCCGGATCAAGAAGGCCGCCGCGGTGATCGACGCCGAGGTGGGCCGGGTGGTGGCCCGTCACCGCGAGGGGGACGGGGAGCGTCCGGACCTGCTGAGCCGGCTGCTCACCGCGGTGGACGAGACCGGGGCGCACCTCACCGACCAGGAGATCCGCGACGAGACGGTCACCCTCTACATCGGCGGTCACGAGACGACCAGCTCCACCCTGGTGTGGGCCTGGTACCTGCTGTCCAGGAACCCCGGGGCGCGGGCCGCCCTCACCGAGGAGCTGGACCGGGTGCTCGGCGACCGGGAGCCCGGCATCGACGACTACGCGCAACTGACGTACGCCCAGGCCGTGGTGAAGGAGACCCTGCGGCTGTACCCGACGATCTGGCTGGTGACCGGGGTCGCCAAGGAAGGGGCCCGGATCGGCGGCGTGCCGATGCCGGTGGGCACCCGGGTGTGGAGCAGCCAGTGGGCCACGCACCGGGACGAGCGGTGGTTCCCGCGGCCGGAGGAGTTCCGTCCGGAGCGCTGGGACCCCGAGCATGGCGACGAGATCCCGGAGTACGCCTGGTTCCCGTTCGGCGGCGGGCCCCGGGTGTGCCTCGGCACGCGCTTCGCGATGGTCGAGTCGGTCCTGATCCTGGCCGTGCTGGCGCGCCGCTTCGAGTTGGAGGTGGACCCGGGCATCATCAACCCCGTACCGACGCTGACACTGCAGCCGGACCGGGAGGTCATGGCGACGGTGCGGGCGCGCGCCACACCCCGGGGTTGACCTCAAGCTCCCTTGAGGTCCTAGCGTGCCATGCGTACGGACCCGACTCCGGAGAGGCACTCGCATGGACATGGAAGTCACCGCGTGGACATCGCTCCACAGTGCGATGAACGCGCAAGCGGACCGCAGGCCCTTCACCCGTGTCACGCTGCGCCGCATCGCGGCGTTCGCCCGGCCGCACCGGGGGCGGATCGGCCGCTTCCTGCTGCTGAGTGTGGTCACCGCGCTGCTCGCGGTGGCCACACCGGTGCTCGCCGGCCGCGTCGTGAACGCGATCGTGCGGGGCGACGGGAGCGGCACGGTCACCCGGCTCGCCCTGCTCATCGCCCTCATCGCCGTCTGCGAGGCGGGGCTCGGACTGCTGACCCGGTGGCTGTCGGCCACGCTCGGCGAGGGGCTGATCCTCGATCTGCGTACCGCCGTCTTCGACCATGTGCAGCGGATGCCGGTCGCCTTCTTCACCCGGACCCGCACCGGGGCGCTGGTCAGCCGGCTCAACAACGATGTGATCGGGGCCCAGCGGGCGTTCAGCAACACGCTCTCGGGGGTCGTCTCCAATCTCGTCACCCTGCTGCTGACCCTGGCCGTGATGCTCACCATCTCCTGGCAGATCACCCTGCTCGCCCTGGTCCTCCTGCCGGTGTTCGTCGTACCGGCCCGCCGGATGGGCTCCCGCATGGCGGCGCTCCAGCGGGAGGCCGCGGGTCACAACGCGACCATGGGCACCCAGATGACGGAGCGTTTCTCCGCACCGGGGGCGACGCTCGTCAAGCTCTTCGGGCGTCCCTCCGAGGAGTCCGCCGCGTTCGCCGCCCGCGCGGGCCGGGTCCGTGACATCGGCATCCGGACGGCGATGCTGCAGTCCACCTTCATCACGGCACTCACCCTGGTGTCCGCGCTGGCCCTCGCCCTGGTGTACGGCCTGGGCGGCTACTACGCGCTGAACGGCAGCCTGGAGCCCGGTGCCGTGGTCGCCCTCGCCCTGCTCCTCACCCGGCTGTACGCCCCGCTGACGGCGCTGGCCGGTGCCCGGGTCGAGGTGATGAGCGCGATGGTCAGCTTCGAGCGGGTCTTCGAGATCCTCGACCTGAAGCCACTGATCGCGGAGAAGCCGGACGCCCGCCGGGTGCCTGACGGGCCGGTGTCCGTCGAGTTCGACGGGGTGTCCTTCGGCTACCCGGCCGCCGACAAGGTCTCCCTCGCCTCGCTGGAGGAGGTCGCGACGCTCGACACCCGGGGCGGCACGCAGGTCCTGCACGACGTGTCCTTCACCGCCGCACCGGGCCGGATGGTCGCGCTCGTCGGCTCGTCCGGTGCCGGAAAGTCGACGATCGCGCAGCTGCTGCCGCGGCTGTACGACACCGACGAGGGTGCCGTACGGCTGAACGGCGTCGACGTACGTGATCTGACCACGGACTCGATCCGGGAGACCCTCGGCATGGTCACCCAGGACGGGCATCTCTTCCACGAGTCGGTGCGCGCCAACCTGTTGCTCGCCCGGCCCGGCGCGACCGAGGACGACATCTGGGACGCGCTGCGCCGCTCCCGCCTGGACGGGCTCGTGGCATCGCTGCCCGCGGGTCTGGACACGGTCGTCGGCGAGCGCGGCTACCGGCTCTCCGGTGGGGAGCGGCAGCGGCTGACGATCGCCCGGCTGCTGCTGGCCCGTCAGCGGGTCGTGATCCTGGACGAGGCGACCGCGCATCTGGACTCCACCTCGGAGGCGGCCGTCCAGGAGGCCCTGGCCGAGGCGCTGGAGGGCCGTACGGCCGTGGTGATCGCACACCGGCTCTCGACGGTGCGGGCCGCCGATCTGATCCTGGTCGTCGAGGGGGGCCGGGTCGTCGAACGGGGCACCCACGAGGAGCTGCTGGCCGTCGGGGGGCGGTACGAGGAGCTGTACCGCACCCAGTTCGAGCGGCCGGGCACGGAGACCGGGACGGAGACCTGTGCGGAGACCGGGACGGAGGCGGAGGCGGCCCGGACCGTGACCGGCTGACCGCCGCGCACCCGCGCTCCCCGCGCCCGCGTGCCCGCCTCCGGTTCCCCGGCGGCGGGCACGGGTACGCCCGGTGGTCCGGCCGGGCACCGGGTCAGGTACTCCAGAGCACGGTGCCCCCGTCCACGACGACCACCTTTCCGTCCCCCTGAGGACCAGCTTCGCGCCCGGGTGTCCGAAGCTGCCCGCGCCCCGGACGGGCCGGTCGTCGGCGTTGTGGATCACGAGGTTGCCGTCCGCCTGGAAGGTGGCCGAGTGCCGTTCCCCGAAGTTTGCGCACCGCGCGAACAGCCCCGACCGGTCGGATTCCATAGGAGGTTGACGGCATTCGGAAATGCGCATCATCAGAAGGTGAACGGAGGGCCCGTCAGAAGTGAACAGCCCCGTCCCGGGCTCATTGCTTGAGGCCGGACATGAGATCACGCATGTCGCTGATCATGGCCGAGTGGTGAGGGGACAGGTCGGGGATGCCCGGCTCCTCGTCGTTCCCGTCCTCACCGGGCATCTCGCCGTTGTCGTCGCTCCAGTACTGCGGGGACGCCGAGAGGCTCAGCAAGAGGACCGCACCGCCGTCGAGTACCCACAGGTCGGCGTAACCGTCTTCGGAGGTCCGGAGATAGGCCGCACCGCCGAGGTCCGGAACGGTCTCCGTCCTCGCCTCACGGTCGGTCCAGGGCCCGGCCGTCTCCAGCCGCGCCTCGAACTCGGTGCCGGGGTCGGTCTTCTTGTGCAGTTCCACGGTGATCTCGACGGTGTACTCGACGGACCAGCCGCTCTCCGACTGTTCCTTCTCGGACCGGGGCCGGAGCGGGATGAAGCAGGTGACCTGGTCGAGGGCCGCATGGCGCGACAGCTCCGACTCGGACGCCCCCGTGGCCTCCCTCGGCGCGATGTCCGTACCGAGCGCCTCCAGCCGGAGCGAGGAGCAGGGGTCGCGGTCCAGCCGGTACCCGCGCATGTCCGGCGCCCGGTCGCCCACCCCGTAGGAGAGGAGCGCCGCCGCCCAGAGGGCCGACGCCATGACCGCCCCGCCGAGTGCCCACAGCCACGGCCGCCTCCCCCGCCGGCCGACCGGCTCCCGATCCGAGTCGCCCATCACCTCAGGGGTTTCGACCGCACCGAACTCCCCCACCATCTCCGGCTCGGAAATCAACCCGTCCCCCTCGGCCGCGCCTTCTGCTGTCCTCGCCATGATGGCAGCACCGGCCCCCAGGAGTTCGGCCGCAGGACGGAACGCCCTAGCTGAACCGCAGCTCCGCCGGGTGCGTCACGCGCCGCAGGAGCGGCAGCGAGGTCGCCGCGGCCAGCAGGCAGGCCGCGTAGACGGCGACGGGCACGAGGAGGGGGAGCAGCGGAACGGCCCCGCCGACGATGACGGCGTAGTACACGTACACCGCTGTCCCTCCGAGTCCCGCGAGCAGGAGCGCCGGTGCCAGCGGGAGCGCGGTCTCCAGGAGTGCGGCCCTGGCCAGGACGGTGTGCGGCACCCCGGCCGCGGCCTGGACGGCGAGGCCCCTGCGGCGGGTGGCCAGCGACTCGGCGGTGCCCACGGCGAGTCCGCAGAGGCTGATCGCCAGGGCGACCAGGACGGCGGCTCCGGCGAGGTCGATGCCGGTGGTGTAGAACGCCAGGTCCTCCACCCCGTTGCCGCTGTCGGACAGGGCCGCGAGCAGGATCGCGCGCACGCCCACGAAGCCCACCCCGACGACGGTGACCAGCAGCAGCGCTGCGTGGGTGCGCGCGGCGGCCCAGGGGTCGTGCGCGAGGCGGCCCGCGGCGATGAGCACCGCGGGGTTCTGCGCACGGAGGGAGAGCCGCCGGCCCAGGAACGCCGCCGACGCCCCGGCCGCCCAGATCGCGCCCGCCCCGGTGAGGAACACCAGAGCCAGGACCAGCGCCGGGAACGCCGCGGAGCGGATGCTGACGGGGAAGAGACCGAACAGCCCTGCTGCGGAGACCAGCACGCCTGCGAGCAGGAAGCCGAACACCGCCCGGCGCCCCCGGTCCGGGCCCGTGCGGCGCACCTGGTCGAGCGGCGACGCGACCACGCGGCGCAGGGCGAAGACGCTGACCAGGGCCGCGGCCACCGGAACGGCCAGAACGACCACCACGAAGCCCGCCCAGGCCGCGGGATGCGGCGCGTGCCCCGCGCCGGCGAGGAGTACGACGAAGACGGCGAAGGCAGCCACCGAGCCGGGCAGGGAGGGGAACGCGGACTCCACCGCGGCGATCCTCCGCACCTGCGCGGGAGATGCCCCGGTGAGCCTCATCGCGGCCATCCGCCGGTGGCGGTGCACGGCGCCGATGCGGGCGCACTGGCCGAGGAATCCCAGCACGGGGACCAGCAGGAGCACGAGCGCGAGCACCACACCGGCGCGCTCGCCGGGCTGGTTGAGCAGGCCGTGTGCGTACGGGATCGACACCTGGCCCTGGACTGCGGCGATCACTACCGCCCCGAGCGCGAAGCCCGTCGCGGCCACGGCGCCCAGCGCGGTGAGCAGGATCCTCCACCACTCGCGGCGCTCCGAGCCGCGCGCGAGAATCCAGGCGATGCGGATGTCAGCCCCCATGGCGAACCGCCTCCCGGCCGGTGACGGCGCCGGATCCGGAGTGGACGACCCCGTCCCGCAGCCACACCTCTCGGTCCGCGTACGCCGCGGTCTGCGCGTCATGGGTGATCAGCAGGACCGCGGTGCCCGATTCCCGGGCGGCGTGCACCAGGGCGGTCATCACCTGTTCCCCGGCGAGCGAATCGAGGGCGCCGGTGGGCTCGTCGGCGAAGACGGCCTTCGGTTCGGTGACCAGGGCCCGTGCCAGTGCGACCCGTTGGCTCTGGCCGCCGCTCATCTCACCGGGGCGCAGGTCCGCCTGGCCGCGGATACCGAAGCGCTCCAGCCACTCGCCGGCCTTCTCGTTCGCCGGGCCACGGCGGATCCCCGAGAGCAGCAGGGGCAGCGCCACGTTGTCGAGCGCGGTGAGCTCGGGGATCAGCTGTCCGAACTGGAACACCACCCCGAAGTCACCGCGCCGCAGCTCGCTGAGCCGCTCCTCGGACGATCGGTCGAGCTGCTCGCTCCCGTAGGTGACGACGCCCTCGTCGGGCCGGACGATCCCGGCCAGGCAGTGCAGCAGGGTGGACTTGCCGCTGCCGCTCGTGCCGGTGACGGCGAGGATCTCGCCCGCGTGGAGGTCGAGGGAAGCACCGCGCAGTGCCTCCGCCCTTCCGTAGGACTTCTTCAGGCCGCGCGCGGTGATCAGCGCGGTCTCTCCTGGAAGGAGCTGTTCGTCCCGTGAGCTCATGCTGCGTTGACCTCCGCGGTCAGGGTGTCGATGCGGGCGGCGGTGGTGGTCATCCACCGCACGTCGGCGTCCAGATGGGCAAGGGCGTAGTCGGCCGAGAGCACCGTGCTGAGATCGGCGCCCGGCGTGGTCTTGAGTGCGGTGAGGTCGCGCATCCGCTCCATGTGGGCGGCTCGTTGGGCCAGCAGGTGCGTTGCGGCGTCCGGTGTCCGGCCGTCCCGGTCGGGCGGTGTGCCTGCTGCGGCGACGAGGATCGAGACCACGACCTTCGCGAAGATCTCGTTCGTCACGAAGGGTGCCGGTGGGGTGATCTCGTCGGCCCACCGGGCCAGTTCGTGTGATCCCTCGTCTGTCGATCGGTAGAGGGTGCGCTCGGGGCCACCGTCGGAATCGGTGCCTTCGACGGCGGCCAGGCCGTCACGCACGAGGCGTTGCAGAGTCGTGTAGACCTGCCCGTAGGCCAGCGGGCGGGCCTGGGGGAAGCGTGCGTCGTACTGTCGCTTCAGGTCGTAGCCGTGGCAGGGACCGGTAGCGAGCAGGCCCAAGAGGACATGGCGGGTGCTCATGGCGTGACTATATACTCGGTACATGTACTGAGTGAATAGTTGACGGACTCGATCGGCCCGGCGGGCTGATGGACGTGAGCGGACGGACCGTGGCGACGGGTCACGCGAAAGGGCCTCAGCCGTGCGCGACGTGTGCCGCGGCGGCTGAGGCCCCATCCGGAAGGGGGCACTCGGCTCAGGTCACCGGACCAGCCACTTCTTCCACACCTCGGGGTTCTTTTCGATCCAGCGCTCGGCTGCCTCGCCGGGCGCCAGCCGCTCGGAGGCGATCATCTCGGAGACCTCGTTCTGGTCCTTCTCCGACCAGTTGAACTTCTTCAGGAAGGCCGCGGCCTCGCCGCCCCGCTGGGAGAAGTCCGCGTTGAGGTACTTCTGCAGCGGCGTCTGCGGGTACGCGCAGTCGATGTCGGCCGGGTCCTTGGCACCGCACGCATCGGTGTACTCCGGGAGTTCCACCTCGACCATCGGCACCTCGTTGAACAGCCACTGCGGCTGGTACCAGTAGCTGAGGAAGGGCTTCTCCTCCTTGGCGAACTGCTGGATCTGGGTGATCTGCGCGGCCTCGGAACCGGCGAAGACGACCTTGTAGTCCAGGCCGAGGTTCTTCACCAGCGCCTTGTCGTTGGTGACGTAGGACGGCGAACCGTCCATCAGCTGGCCCTTGTCGCCGCTCTCGGGGGTGCGCAGCTCGTCGGCGTACCTGTCGAGGTTCTTCCACTCGGTGACGTCGGGGTGCTCGTCCGCCCAGTACTTCGGGACGTACCAGCCGATGTGGCCCGTGACGCCGAGGTCGCCGCCGGCGACGATGGTCTTCTTGTCCTCGACGTACAGCTTCTCCTGGTCCGGATGGCCCCAGTCCTCCAGGATGGCGTCCACCCGGCCCTGGCTGAGGGCGTCCCAGGCGGGGACCTCGTCGGTCTGTACGAGGTCGACGCGGTAGCCCAGTTCGTCCTCCAGGAGTTTCTGGGCGACGGCCACGTTGGCCTGGGCGCCGACCCAGGACTGCACGGAGAGCGTGACGGTCCTGATGTCGGCGGGGGCCGCGAACGGGGACGCCTGCTTGGTCATGTCCGCGGCGCCGCAGCCGGTGACGGCCAGCAGGGCGGCGGCCGAGGCCGCGGTCGCGGAGGTGCGCAGGCGTGCGCGGGTCCGGGTGCGAGCCATGTCAGCTCTCCTTACGCCGGCGGCGGGTGGTGGGCTGGGTGACCCGGTCCAGCATCAGTCCCAGGCAGACGATGGCGGCACCGGCGACGAGGCCGGTGGCGAGGTCGCCCTGGGCCAGGCCGAACACGACCTCGTAGCCCAGCGCGCCGGAGCCGACGAGACCGCCGATGATGACGACGGCGAGGACCAGGACGACGCCCTGGTTGACGGCGAGCAGCAGGGCGGGCCTGGCCAACGGGAGCTGGACCTGGCGCAGTTGCTGTCCGGGAGTGGCGCCGAGTGAGCGGGCGCACTCCATCGCGGCGGGGTCCACGCCCCGCAGGCCCTGGGTGGTGATGCGGACGACGGCGGGCAGCGCGTAGACGACGGCCGCCGCGGCGGCGGGGGCGCGGCCGACGCCGAAGAGGGCGACGACGGGGATCAGGTAGACGAATTGCGGCATGGTCTGGAAGACGTCCAGGACAGGCCGCAGCATCCGTTCGAGTCGCGTGCTGCGTGCGGCTCCGATGGCGACGGCGAAGCCCAGGACGAGGGTGACGGCGACGGCCGCGAGGACCTGGCTGAGCGTGTCCATGGAGAGTTCCCAGGCCCCGAGGACTCCGATGGCGGCCATGGCCAGGACGGCGGTGAGCGCGGTGCGCCAGGTGCCGATGGTCCAGGCGAGTGCGGCGACGATCAGCAGGACGGACCACCAGGGCAGGCCCTGCAGTCCGCCGCGCAGCGGGTTGAGGATCCAGCTGGTGAAGTGGGCGGCCCAGTCGGCGGTTCCGCCGATGACGGGGATGCCGGTGTAGAGGTGGTCGACCATCCAGTCCTTGGCGGTGTTGACGGGGCCGGCGATGGCCACGATCCCGCTCTCGGGCCAGATGCGGCCACCGGTGAACCGGCCCACGACTGCTACGGCGGCGGCGAGCACCGCGACGGCTCCCCAGCCGCGCCAGCCGCGCAGGGCGGCCGGTCCGGTGGGTTCGGTGCCGATCTTCCGGCCGGCCGCCTCGGTCGTACGGTCCAGGACGACGGCCAGCAGCACGATGGGGATGCCCGCGGCGAGCGCGGCGCCGACGTCGACGGCGGAGAGCGCCTGGTAGACGCGGTCGCCGAGGCCGCCCGCGCCGATGACGGAGGCGATGACGGCCATGGACAGCGCCATCATGATGGTCTGGTTGAGGCCGAGCAGCAGTTCCTTGCGGGCCAGCGGAAGTCGGGCGGTCAGCAGACGCTGCCTCCCGGTCGCGCCGAGGGAGGCCACGGCCTCCATGACGCCCGCGTCGGCGCCGCGCAGTCCCAGTGCCGTGAGCCGGGCCATCGGCGGGGCCGCGTAGACGACGGTCGCGAGGACCGCGCCGGGCACGCCGATACCGAAGACCAGCACGACGGGCAGCAGGTAGGCGAAGGCGGGCAGCACCTGCATGGTGTCCAGGACGGGGCGCAGCAGGCGGAACGTACGGTCCGAGAGTCCGGCCGCGAGTCCCAGGAGCATGCCGAGCACGACGGAGGCGAGGACGGCGACGACCATCAGGGCGAGGGTCTGCATGGTCGGCACCCACATGCCGAGGAGCCCGCACGCCAGGAAGGACAGGCCCGCGGTGAGTGCCAGGCGTACGCCGGCGGTCCGCCAGGCGACGAGCGCGGCGACGACGGTGACACCGGCCCAGCCGAGGGCGAGCAGGGCCAGGTAGACGCCGCGCACGGACAGGACGACGGCGTTGCTGATGTGGCCGAAGAAGTGGAGGAACAGCGGGTGGCTGTCGCGGTTCCCGATGATCCAGTCGTTGACCTCGCCGAGCGGTGCGCTCAGGTCGACGGTCAGGGCGCCGGGCCACATCCCGCCCCCCCAGCGGGTGTGGACGACGGGTACGGCGACGGCGGCGACCACCAGGAGCAGGATCAGCTTGCCGAGGGCGGGCCGGCCGCGCAGGGCGGCGAGCGGGCCCGCGGAGGGAGATCCGGCGGCCGGGGTGGTGGCGGCCTGGGCGGTGGCCATCAGACGGTCACCGCCGGGGCCCCCGTACCCGCGACGACGTCGAGCAGGCACGCGTGGTCGACGACTCCGACGAGCCGGCCGTCCTCCATCACACGTGCGACGGAGTCGCCGGAGCGGGCGACGGCCTCGATGGCCTCGGAGACGGTGGCCTCGGGGCGCAGCGCCGGGCCGTGGTCGCCCTCACCCTCGGTCGGGGGGCGCATGGCGGTGGCGACGGTGAGGACCTGTTCGCGGGGGACGTCCCGGACGAACTCGCGTACGTAGTCGTCGGCGGGTGATCCGACGATCTCCTCGGGGGTGCCGAGCTGGACGATCTCCCCGTCGCGCATCAGGGCGATGCGGGTGCCCAGGCGCAGTGCCTCGCTCAGGTCGTGGGTGATGAAGACCATGGTGCGGCCCTCCTCCTGGTGCAGCCGGACGACTTCGTCCTGCATCTCGCGCCGGATCAGCGGGTCGAGTGCGCTGAACGGTTCGTCGAAGAGGAGGACGGACGGGTCGACGGCGAGCGCGCGGGCGAGCCCGACGCGCTGCTGCTGGCCGCCGGAGAGTTGGGCGGGGCGGCGGTCCTCCAGGCCCTTGAGGCCGACCTTCTCGACCAGTTCGGCAGCCTTGGCGCGGCGTTCGGCCTTGCCGAGGCCCTGGATCTCCAGGCCGTAGGCGACGTTGTCGAGGACGGTGCGGTGCGGCAGCAGTCCGAAGTGCTGGAAGACCATCGCGGCGCGGTGGCGGCGCAGTTCGCGCAGCCGGGTGCGGTCCATGGCGAGTACGTCCTCGCCGTCGATGGCCAGGGTGCCGCTGGTGGGCTCGATGAGCCGGGTCAGGCAGCGTACGAGGGTGGACTTGCCGGAGCCCGACAGGCCCATGACGACGAAGACCTCTCCTTTCTCGACGTCGAAGGAGACGTTGCGCACGGCGGCGGTGCAGCCGGTGCGCTCGCGCAGTTCGGCGGGCGGCAGTGCGGCGTGCTCGCCGCCCGGGATCCGGTCGGCCCTGGGGCCGAACACCTTCCAGAGGTCGCGGACGGAGAAGACGGGTGCGGTGGATTCACTCATCGGACGTCGCCTCCGGCGGTCGGGGTCTCTCGGAGCAGCTCGGCACACTTCTCGCCCACCATCAGGACCCCGATCATGGGGTTGACCGCGGGCATGGCCGGGAAGACGGAGGCGTCGGCGATGCGTATGCCGTCGAGGCCCTGGATGCGCAGCTGCGGGTCGACGACGGCCGCCGGGTCGCCGGGCGCGCCGATGCGGCAGGTGCCGGCCGGGTGGTAGACGGTGTGCGCGACCTTGCGGGCGTACTCGCTGATGTCCTCGTCGGAGGTGACCTCGGGGCCGGGGCAGACCTCGCGCTTGAGCCAGTGGGCCAGCGGTTCGGTCTTCGCTATCTCGCGGGCGAGCCTGATGCCGTCGACCAGGGTGCGGCCGTCGTGGTCGTCCTCGTCGGTGAAGTAGCGGAAGTCCAGGGCCGGCTTGACCTCGGGGTCGGCACTGGTGAGGTAGAGGCGGCCGCGGCTGCGCGGCTTGGGGATGTTCGGGGTCATCGACACACCGTGCTCGGGCCTCTCGTAGCCGAGGCGCTCCGGGTTGTCGGTGAAGGGGATCTGGTAGAAGTGGAACATCAGGTCGGGGCCCCGGGATCCGGGGTCCCGCCGTACGAAGAGGCCCGCGTCGGAGTCCATCGCGGAGTTCTCGGGGATGGGTCCTCCGGTCTCCCAGACGATGACGGACTCGGGGTGGTCGAGCAGGTTCTCGCCGACGCCCGGTGCGTCGTGGACGACGGGGATACCGAGCGCCGTCAGGTCCTTCGCCGGTCCGATCCCGGAGTGCAGGAGCAGCCGGGGGGTGTCCACCGCGCCCGCGCAGATGATGACTTCGCGGGAGGCGCGCAGCAGTTGTTCCTCGCCGTCCTCGGTGCGGACGTGCACACCGGTGGCGCGGTTTCCTTCGAACTCCAGCTTGTACGCCCAGGTCTCCAGCAGGATCGAGAGGTTGGGGCGGTCCCCGGCTTCGATGTGCGGGTGGAGATAGGCGACCGACGCGGAGGAACGTTTGTTGTTCTCCGGGTGGTAGGCCAGGTCGAAGAAGCCGGCCCCTTCGTGGAAGGGCTTCCTGTTGAAGCTGTCGACGCGCGGGACTCCGGCCGCCGACTGCGCCGCGTCGACGAAGTCGCGGGCGATGGCGTTCCGGTCCTTCTCGTCGACGGGCACGATGTTGTTGCGCAGCCGGTCGAAGTACGGGTCCATGGACGCCGCGTCCCAGCCGTCGGCGCCGGCCTCGGCCCACTCGTCCCAGTCGCCGGGCAGCGGCTTGAAGCTGATCAGCGTGTTGTGCGAGGAGCAGCCGCCCAGCACCCGGGCGCGGCTGTGCCGGATGTGGGAGTTGCCGCGCGGCTGTTCGGTCGTGGGGTAGTCGTAGTCGAGGTCACCGCCGAGCAGTCCGAGCCAGCGGCGCAGGGTGAGAACGTCGTCCCGGTCGATGTCGGTGGGACCACCCTCGATGAGGGTGACGGTGACGTGGGGGTCCTCGCTGAGGCGGGAGGCGATGACCGAACCTGCGGTTCCGCCACCGACGATCACGTAGTCGGCGGGTTCGGGGCGTGCGGTGCGGGGGGACGGCGGCATCGGTCACTGCTCCTTCTGCAAGGTGCTTGCGTGTGCGTGGTACTGCGAACAGGCGGGTGGGGAGGCCCGGTTGCGCTCAGCCGGCGAACCAGCGCTGGGGGCGCGGGTTGAGGTTCTGGTAGATGTGCTTGGCCTCGCGGTACTCCGCCAGTCCGGTGGGCCCGAGCTCACGGCCCGTACCGGACTTGCCGAAGCCGCCCCACTCGGCCTGCGGGAGGTACGGGTGGTAGTCGTTGATCCAGACGGTGCCGTGCCGCAGTCGTCCCGCGACGCGACGGGCGCGGCCGGCGTCGGTGGTCCAGACGGCGCCCGCGAGACCGTAGTCCGTGTCGTTGGCCAGCGTGACGGCCTCTTCCTCGGTACGGAAGGTCTCGACGGTGAGGATCGGGCCGAAGGTCTCCTCGCGGACCACCTTCATCTCGCGGTGGCAGCCGTCCAGGACGGTCGGCCGGTAGAAGTAGCCGCTCGCGGGCCGCACGTCCGAAGGTTCGGGGCGGGCGCCGCCGGAGCGGACGACCGCACCCTCCTCACGGGCGGAGGCGACGTACGCCTCGACCTTGGCGAGCTGCTGGGCGGAGACGAGCGGGCCGCATTCGACGCCGTCGACGGTGCCCCGGCCGAGCCGGATCGCGTCGGCGCGGCGGGCGAGTTCCGTGACGAAGCGGTCGCGGACGGACTCCTCGATGATGAGGCGGGCCCCGGCGGAGCAGACCTGGCCGCTGTGGAAGAACGCGGCGTTCAGTGCCTGGTCGACGGCGGTGTCGAAGTCCTCGTCGGTGGCGCAGGCATCGGCGAAGACGACGTTGGGGTTCTTGCCGCCGAGCTCCAGGGCGACCTTCTTGACCGTGGGCGCCGCGGCCTGGGCGACCTTCGTCCCGCTGGCGAGTCCGCCGGTGAAGGAGACCAGGTCGACATCCGGGTGTTCGGAGAGCCGGGCGCCGACGGGGTCGCCCGCGCCGGTGACGAGGTTGGCGGCGCCGTCGGGCAGTCCTGCCTCGGCGAGCAGCCGGATCAGGTGGACGGTGGAGAGCGGGGTGACCTCGCTGGGCTTCAGCACGAAGGTGTTGCCCGCCGCGAGTGCCGGGGCGATCTTCCAGCTGGCCTGGAGGAGCGGGTAGTTCCACGGTGCGATCAGGGCGCAGACCCCGACCGGCTCGTGCACGACGACGCTGTGCACATCGGGGTCGCCGGCGTCGACGACCCGGCCGCCGCTCTCGTTCATGACGAGGTCGGCGAAGTAGCGGAAGGCATTGGTGACGTCGTCGACGTCGACGCGGCCCTCCTCCAGGGTCTTGCCGGTGTCGCGGCTCTCGGTGATCGCGATCTCCTCCCGGTCCCGCTGGAGGAGGCCGGCGACCCGGCGCAGCAGCTCGGCGCGCTCGGCGACGGGCCGGTGGGGCCAGGGGCCGTCGTCGAAGGCGCGACGGGCGGCGGCGACGGCCGCGTCGGTGTCCTCGGTGCCGCCCTCGGAGACGAGAGCGAGGACGGTGGCGTCAGCGGGGTCGAGGATCTCGCGGGTCGCGCCGGACACCGCGTGGCGCCAGGCGCCGTCGATGTGCACGGTCTCCAGCACCGCGTCGCGCGGTGCGGCCGGACGGGCATCCGACGGGTGAGAAGCCGACATGTAGTGATCTGCCTTCCGTGCCTGAATTGCTCCGCACCGGTCCGGCCGAGCACTGCTGCGTGCCGGTGTCCGGGGTATGGCGCACCAGCAGCCTGGACACATGTCCGGCCCACCGGGATGTATGCCGAAAACTTCACTCTGAGTGATGCGACTCACTCCCGCGAGGCCCCGCAACCCTTGCGGCCGCTTAGCAGACTTCTCCGCGCGACACCCCAAGGAACAGGGGTACGACACAATCGCGCAACATTTAATCTTTTTTCAGATGATTGACGGACAGACGAAAATTTCGTACTCTACAGCCTCATGCCGCTCCGCTCGACGGCATGTCCCCGGCCGGCGTGGGCCCGGTGTGCCCGGCCGCGTCCAGGTCGTCGTACAGGCAGCGCGGCACCGCGTCCGGGGGAACGGCCGGCCGCTCACAAGCCCCGGACCCCTCACACCGGACGCCCCGTCCCTACCAGCGCTTCGCACCACGTATGGAGAGGCTCATGGCCACAAGACCTGTCGCGGCCGTCACTGTCACCGCCCTGCTGCTCTTAGTCACCGCATGCGGGAGCGGCGGTGAGCAGGCAGACCGGAAGGGGGGCGAACCGGTGCGTGGGGGGACATTCACCTACGCCGCCGCAGTAGGCACCTCGTGCCTCGACCCGCACACCAGCCCCGGCGACATCACCGCCGTCGTCCAGCGCAACGTCTTCGACTCCCTGGTCCAGCTGGACGCCAAGGGCAAGCTGCACCCCTGGCTCGCCACGTCCTGGACGGTCTCCGAGGACGCCCGCACCTACACCTTCCAGCTGCGCGACGACGTCACCTTCCACGACGGGACGCCGTTCGACGCCGCCGCGGTGAAGGCCAACCTCGAACACATCAAGGACCCCGCCACCAAGTCGTTGTACGCCGCCGCCCTGCTCGGCCCCTACAGCGGCAGCGAGGTCCTCGGCGAGCACAGCATCAAGGTCACGTTCACCGAACCCAACATCCCCTTCCTCCAGGCGGCCTCGACCCCGTATCTCGGCATCGCCTCGCCCCGCTCCCTGACCGAGTTCAAGGACAAGCTCTGCGCGGGCGGGAAGTACTCGGTCGGCACGGGCCCGTTCCGCTCGGAGCGGTACGTGAAGAACGACCGGGCCGAGTTCGTCCGCAACAAGGACTACAACTGGGCCGCGCAAGGCGCGGCGCACCAGGGCCCGCCACTCGTGGACAAGCTCGTCGTCCGCTTCCTCCCCGAGGACTCCGTGCGCGCGGGCGCCCTGACCAGCCGTCAGGTCGACGCGGCCGCTGTCCCTGTGACCTCGGCCGCAGCCGTACAGCGCGACGATTCCCTGCGGCTGACCACACAGCAGTCCCCCGGCGCCTCCTACTCCCTCTACCTCAACACCTCCCGCGGCCCTCTCCGCGACGAGCGGGTACGCCGGGCCTTCCAGCAGTCCGTCGACGTGGACGCACTGGTCAAGAGCATCTACCGGGGTGAGTACGAACGCGCCTGGAGCCCACTGAGCCCTGCCACACCCGCCGCGTACGACAAGTCCATCGAGGGCGCGGTGGAGCACGACCCGACGGCCGCCGCCGAACTGCTGGACGAGGCGGGCTGGAGCGGCCGGGACGCCAAGGGCTATCGCACCAAGGACGGGCAACGGCTCGCGCTGCACTGGCCGTTCATCGGGGCCCTGGTGCGCGACCAGCGCGATGTGCTGGGCGAGGCCGTGCAGGCCGAACTGAAGAAGAACGGCATCGACCTGGTTCGCGACCCGGTGGAGACAGGTGCCTACTTCGAGCGCTACGGCACGGGCGACTACGACGTGTGGGACAACGCCTGGGTCCGCGCCGACCCGGCGATCCTGGCCGGCTTCTACCTCTCGTCCAACCTGCCCGCAGCGGGCGGCCAGAACGTCTCACGCACCGAGGACAAGCAGGTCGACAGCTGGCTGCGGGCGGGCGCCGGCGAGGCCGAGCCGGCCGAACGTGAGAAGTCGTACGCCAAGGTGGAGCGCTGGGCCGTCGACCACGCGACCGTGCTCCCCCTGTACGTGCCGGTCACCACCGTCGGCGTCGCCCGCGGCGCGGAGGGGCTGGACTTCGACGCCAACGCGTGGCCGCAGTTCGCCGGGGTCTGGAAGAACACGAGGTGAGCGGGGTCTTCCCACCCGTCGCCCGCTGGCTGCTGCACCGCGCGGTCGGCGCCGTGCTGGTGCTGTGGGGGGCGGCGAGCCTGACCTTCCTGGTACTCCATCTCGTACCCGGAGACCCGGTGACGACCCTGCTCGGCGCGTCGGCCACCGACTCGTCCGCACTCCGCGACCAGATCCGGCACGAGTACCACCTGGACGACCCTGCGGCCGTGCAGTACGTCTCGTTCCTGTCGAAGCTGGCCACGGGCGACCTGGGCACCTCCTACCAGCAGCAGCAGCCCGTCTCGCTGATCATCGGGGAGCAGCTCGGCGACACCGCCCAGCTGGCGCTCAGTGCCCTGGCGCTGCTGGTGGTCACGGCGGTGGTCACGGCGGCCGCCACCGCGGGGCGGCGGCGCCGGGTGCGGGGCGCGGTGTCGGGAGCGGAGCTGGTGGCCGTCTCGACGCCCGCCTTCTGGCTCGGGATCGTGCTGCTGACGCTGTTCTCGTTCCGGATGAACGTGTTCCCGGTGGCCGGTGCGGGCGACTGGCGGTCGCTGGTGCTGCCGGCCGTCACGCTGGCGGTGCCGTTCGGGTCCCTGCTCGCCCAGGTGCTCCGGGAGGGGATGGAGACGGCCCTGCACCAGCCGTTCGCGCTCACCGCGCGCTCCCGGGGGCTGAGCGGTGCGGGGCTGCGGCTCCGGCACGCGCTGCGGCACGCCGCCGTGCCGGCCGTGACGCTGAGCGGGTGGCTGGCGGGCGGCCTGCTGGGCGGCACGGTTCTGGTGGAGACCGTGTTCGCCCGGCCGGGCCTCGGCCGGGTGGCCCTGGACGCCATCTCCGGCCGTGACATCCCCGTCGTCGTCGGCCTGGTGTTGCTCTCCGCCCTCGTCTATCTCGTCGTCAACGCATGCGCGGACCTGCTCTGCCTGTGGGCGGATCCGCGGCTCAGGAGCCCCGCATGAGCGCCCCTCCCGCCGGCCTGACCGTGGCGCGTCCTTCCTCCGTCCCGCTGCGCGAGCGGCTGGCCGTATTCCGGCCGGGACTGGCACTTGCCCTGACCGTGCTGGCCGTCGCCGCCGTCGCGTGCGTGAGCCCCGGACTGCTGACCCACGCGTCCGCGACCGATGCCGATCCGATGGCCGCCCTGCTGCCCCCCGGTGCCGAACACTGGTTCGGCACCGACCAGTTGGGCCGTGACGTGTACGCCCGGGTGATTCACGGAGCGCGCCACTCCCTGCTCCTCGGCGTCGGCGCCACGGTGCTCGGCGTCTCGGTCGGCCTGCTGATCGGGCTACCCGCCGCGCTGCTCGGGCGGTTCGCGGACCAGGTGGCGATGCGGTCCATGGACGTGATGCTCGCCCTGCCGGAACTGCTGCTGGCCCTGCTGGTGATCGCCGTCGTCGGGCCCAGCTCCGTGAACGCGGCGCTGGCCATCGCGGTCTCCTCCGTCCCCGGTTACGCACGCCTCGTCCGGGGGCAGGCCCAGGTGGTGCGCAGGGCCGAGTACATCCGCTCAGCCGTCGGGCTCGGGCTGCGCCGCCGGACCGTGGTGCTGCGCCATGTGCTGCCCAACACGCTCGGCCCGCTGGTCGTGCCCGCGACGCTCGGGGTGGGCACGGCGATCATCTCCGGGTCGGCGCTCAGCTTTCTCGGCCTCGGCCCGAAGGCCCCCGCCCCCGAGTGGGGGGCGATGCTCGCCCAGGGCCGGGACGCGCTGCAGAGTGCGTGGTGGATCGCGGTGTTCCCCGGAGCGGCGATCACCCTGTCGGTGGTCGCGGTCACCGTGGTCGGGCGGCAGCTGCACCTCCGACTGGAAGGCAGGCGAGGAGTATGAGCGCTCCCCCGAAGGACTCCGTACCGGACACCGGGAGCGAAGCCGTGACGTCCACCGCCGTCCTGGCGGTCCGCGGGCTGACCGTCTCCTTCGGTCACGGCCGCAGGCGCCGGACCGTCGTCCACGACGTCTCGCTCACCCTCGCACCGGGCGAATGCCTGGCGCTGGTCGGTGAGTCGGGCTCCGGCAAGAGCGTCACGGCCCGGTCCCTGATCGGGCTGGCCGGAGCCGAGTCAGCGGTGCACAGCGAAGGAATGCGGGTGGACGGCGTGGACACCACCGGCTTCCGGGAAAGGGACTGGCGCGCCGTGCGTGGCCGGGTCGTGGGCCTCGTGTCGCAGGACGCCCTTCAGGCTCTGGACCCGCTGCGGCGGGTCGGCGCGGAAGTCGCCGAACCCCTCCTCGCCCACCGTCTGGCCACCCGCGCGGAGGTGCCGGACCGGGTGACCGGACTGCTCGCGGACGCGGGGGTCCCGGAACCGGAGCTGCGCGCCCGTCAGTATCCGCACCAGCTGTCCGGCGGGCTGCGCCAGCGGGCCCTGATCGCCTCGGCGACGGCGGGCAGCCCCCGGGTCCTGATCGCGGACGAACCCACCACCGCCCTGGACGTAACGGTCCAGGCCCGGGTCCTGGAACTCCTGCGGGAGCTCAAGGAGTCGGGCACCGCGTTGCTGCTCATCAGCCACGACCTCGCCGTGGTGGCACAGCTCGCGGACCGGATCGCGGTGATGACCGAGGGGCGGGTGGTGGAGTCCGGGCCGGCGGCCGAGGTGCTCGGCTCCCCGCAGCACCCGTACACCCGGACGCTGATCGCCTCGGTCCCCGGCCGCGGGCCCCTGCCGGTGCGGGCCCGGCCGGTGGAGCCGGCCGGCCGGCCGCTGCTGTCCGGGGCCGGCCTGGTCAAGAGGTACCGCTCCCCCGGTGGCGGGACGCGTACCGCCGTCTCATCCGTCGACTTCACGGTGGCTCCTGGCGAGACGCTCGGTGTGGTGGGCGAGTCCGGTTCCGGCAAGAGCACCCTGGCCGCCATGGCGATGGGGCTGCTGGCCCCCGACGAGGGCCGGGTACTGCTGGACGGCGAGCCGTGGAGCGCGCTGGACGAGCGGCGCCGGCGCCCCCTGCGCCGTGGCATACAGCTGGTCCACCAAGACCCGCTCGGGTCGTTCGACCCCCGGTTCACCGTACGGCGCCTGCTGGACGAGGCCCTGTCCGTGGCAGGGCCCGGCCGGGGCGCGCGGCGCCGGGAGCGGGCGGCCGAGCTGCTCGACCAGGTCGGTCTGGACACCGCCCTGCTGGAGCGCCGGCCGGCCGGGCTGTCGGGCGGACAGCGTCAGCGGGTCGCGATAGCCCGCGCGCTGGCCACGTCGCCCCGGCTGCTGGTCTGCGACGAGCCCGTGTCGGCGCTGGACGTGACGGTGCAGGCGCAGGTCCTGGAGCTGCTGGCCCGGCTCCGTGCGGCCTACAGCCTGGCCATGCTGTTCATTTCGCACGATCTGGCAGTGGTGCAGCAGGTCAGCGACCGGGTACTGGTGATGCGTGACGGCGTGGTCGTCGAGCAGGGGCCCGTCGCCGAGGTCCTGGGCTCACCGCAGCACCCGTACACCCGCCGGCTGCTGGCCGCGGTCCCGCGCCTGCCGGGCACCACCCCCCTCTCCTGACCCCTGCACAACCCCTGTGACCCCTGCAAAGGACGGAGCTTCATGCCCCCGCTCGACCTGACCGCCGACGACGTTCTGACCACCACCCGCGCCGTCCGTAAACGCCTCGACCTGAACCGGCCGGTGGAACGCGAGCTGATCGAGGAGTGCCTTCAGCTCGCCTCCCAGGCGCCCACCGGGCGCAACCGGCAGCGCTGGGACTTCGTCCTGGTCACGGACCCGGCCAAGCGGGCCGCCCTGGCCGACCTGTACCGGCTGGGCCTCGCCCGGCCCCGCCAGCAGGTTGTGAGGGACGGCGTGAACCGCGGTGACCTGGTGCGCGGCCAGCGGATCGCGGACAGTGCCCAGTACCTCTTCGAGCATCTGCACGAGGTACCGGTGCTGGTGGTTCCGTGCATCCGCGTCCAGGGCCGGCACGAGAACAGTTCGCACGTCGGGCAGGCGAACACCTGGGGATCGATCCTGCCAGCCGTCTGGCAGTTCATGCTGGCGGCCCGCTCCCGTGGGCTCGGCACCGCATGGACCACCCCGCACCTGCACTACGAGCGGGAGGCGGCCGAACTGCTCGGGATCCCGTACGAGACGGTTCTCCAGGCCGCGTTGATCCCGCTCGCGCACACGATCGGCACGGACTTCCGGCCGGGGCCCCGGGTCGGCACGGAGGAGATCGCCCACTGGGACACCTGGTAGCCGTCATACCGACTGGGGCAACCGTGCCGACGCAGGCGCGGTTGCCCTTGGTTCGATGATGTGCAAACCTACGAACCATCAGAATTGGCCCCATACCCTCCGCAGTCAGGGGTGAGCGAGAGAAGAGAGCTGTGCGTACCCTGAGCCACCCCGCCCGGTCGGACATCGAGCTCACCGCGGTCTTCCACGCACTGAGTGATCCCACGCGCCTCGCCATCGTCCGCGGTCTGGTCGGGCTCGAGGAGCAGTCCTGTGGCAGCCTGGGCATTCCGCTCTCCAAGTCGACGCTCTCGCACCATCTCAAGGTGCTCCGCGACGCGGGCGTGACCCACACCCGCATCGAGGGCACCCACCGCTACATGTCGCTGCGCCGCGAGGACCTGGACGCCCGGTTCCCGGGGCTGCTGGATGTGGCCTTCGCCGACGACAACTCGCGTATCTCCTGACTTCCGGTCGCACAGGGCGGGACATAGGCAGCGGAGGAGCGCCGGACGGTTCGTCCGGCGCTCCTTCGTCCACGGGCAGCCCGCGCCGTCCGGACGCCTCCTCGGCAGGCCCGTCCGGACGGCGGTTCAGCGGTTCACAGGAAAGCGAGCACCCGAGCCGGGCCGGCTGTGCCGCCTGCGTGACGGGGAGCGCCGACGACAGCGACCGCGCCGACGTCGGGGACGGTGCCCAGGCCCGCGAGGCATTCGACGCCGTACTTGCCGACGGGCAGCAACACCCGGTGCGTGTACGGGTCGGCGGGGCGGGAGCCGGGGTCGAGGCTCGGCGAGTCGGTGCCGACGCCGACCACGGAACGCTCCTCGACGAGGAAGGCCGCGGCCTCCACCGAGATGCCCGGGAAGCGGTAGAGCCCTTCCTTCTCGTCGAAGCTGAGGAACGCTCCGGGGGTCTCGATCCGCACCGCCCGGTCGTTGTCGACGGCAAGCAGGGCCCGGCCGGGGATCCGGCCGTTGCGGCTCTCCCACCGCAGCAGGTCGTCGACGGTCAGTTCGGTGACGTGGTCGCGGGCGGCACGTTCCCCGACCCGGACCACCGCGAGCGGGGCGACCAGGGTCTCCACCGGGATCCGCTCGACGGAGAGGCCGTCGTCGTCGAAGTGGAGCGGCGCGTCGATGTGGGTGCCGATGTGCTCGTCGTACGTCAGTTCCAGCGCGTTGTACTCGTGCTCCGCGAGGTAGGCCAGAGGCCGGATCTCCATCGGCTTGACGTAGAGGTCGAAGACCGGCCAGTCAGGGCCCACGGACATGGGTGAGGTCACGGACGGTGCCGGTGGGGAGCGTGACCCGCGGGGCGGGGCGTTCTGCGGCGGGGGCTGTGGAGTCGTGCGTGCCGGCCCTGCCTGACTCCGGCGGGAGGGACGCGGCGACGGTCTGGGGGTTGCACATGGAAGCACCTTCCGTTCGGTCGGCATCCGGGAGCCGACGCTAGACTGAGGAGCGAAGACATTCTTTGGATGGACAATCCGACATCACCGGATGGCCCGCCGTCCTGGACCGCAGGAGGAGCAGTCATGACCGCCACGCAGCCTTCCCGTATCGCCTCGAACAGCCGGGAGCCGAGGGCCGGCGGACGCGACCGGTACTTCTCCAAGCTGGCGCAGGAGCGTCCCGACATCGCGATGTGCCGGGCGACGACCCTGGTGGCCCGCACGATCGACGAGGAGCTGTCCGGGCACCACCTGACCGTGGCCCAGCACCTGGTGCTGAAGATGCTGCACGACGTGGGTCCGTGCTCCCAACAGGAACTCAGCGAGCAACTGCGCATCGACCGAAGCGTGATGGTCGGGTGTATCGACGGCCTGGAGGACTCCGGTCTCGTGCGGCGTGAACCCCACCCCCGGGATCGCCGCGCCTACGCCGTGACGCTGACGCCGGAGGCGGGGCCTGCGCTGGAGGAGGCCGAGAACGGCGTACCGCGGTTGCTGGACAGGGCGTTCGGCGCCCTGACCGCGTCGGAGCGGCGGACCCTGACCCGACTGGTGGGCAAGATCCTCGACGTGAACTGAGCTCTCGCCCGACTCCGTTCCGATGCGGGACACCACGCCTACTGGACCGCAGGTAACACCTGTTTGATGGTTCGCAATGTTTAGAACTATAGAAGCACGTCAAAGTATCGAGCGATGGGCAGGCCGTGTCAACGACACGGCACCCTCGGAGCCTGCGCACGGATACGGCCGGCGGCCCGGCGCATCGCGCACCGGGCCGCCTCATCAGCAGGGAGCGAAGGTCAGACGACCGTGACCGTCCCTGCCCCCGTCACCACCGCACCGGATCCCTCCACGCTCACGCGGTACGGCCGGTCGCTGCCCTCCGCCGTGACCCGCATACCGGTGCTGTCCCGTACGACGCGGAACTCGGCCGCCGTGGCGCCGGACAGGTCCGGCACGGTGACCGTGCTCTCGCCGGTTCCGGAGCCGAACACCCGCAGGGTGAGGCCGTCCAGCCAGTCGCTGTCCGGGCGCTGGTCGTCGGCGCCCCACGGGAGCACCGCCCCGTCCCTGACCAGCAGGGGCAGGCTGTCGAAGCCGTGGGTCTCGTGGCGCCAGGCGGGACCGGTGATCCGTTCGCCGGTGAGCAGCGACGTCCAGGTGCCCTCGGGGACGTAGTACTCGACCTCTCCGTCCTCGGTGAAGACGGGCGCGACCAGCAGATCGGAGCCGAGCATGTACTGCCGGTCCAGGGTGCGGGAGGCCGGGTCGCCGGGGAACTCGACCAGCATGGGGCGCATCATCGGGACGCCCGTGCGGTGGGCCTCGGCCGCCACCCCGTACAGGTAGGGCATCAGGCGGTGCTTGAGCAGGGTGAACTTCCGTGCCACGTCGACCGCTTCCTCACCGAACGCCCACGGCACCCGGTAGGAGACGTTGCCGTGCAGCCGGCTGTGCGAGGACAACAGGCCGAAGGCGAGCCAGCGTTTGAAGACGGCGGGGTCGGGGGTGCCCTCGAAGCCGCCGATGTCGTGGCTCCAGAAACCGAAGCCGGACAGGCTCAGCGAGAGACCGCCGCGCAGCGACTCGGCCATCGCGGTGAACGAGGCGAAGCAGTCGCCGCCCCAGTGGACCGGGAACTGCTGTCCGCCGGCCGTCGCGGAGCGGGCGAAGAGCACCGCCTCGCCCGTTCCGCGCTCCTTCTCCAGGAGCTCGAAGACGGTGCGGTTGTAGAGCTGCGCGTAGTAGTTGTGCATCCGCTCGGGGTCGGAGCCGTCGTGCCAGACGACGTCGGTCGGTATGCGCTCGCCGAAGTCCGTCTTGAAGCAGTCGACACCCTGGTCGAGCAGCGCGCGCAGCTTGCTGTTGTACCACTCGCGGGCTGCGGGGTCGGTGAAGTCGACCAGCGCCATGCCGGGCTGCCACAGGTCCCACTGCCAGATGTCGCCGTTGGGCCGCTTCACCAGGTACCCGAGTTCGGCACCCTCCGCGAACAGCACGGACTTCTGCGCGATGTACGGGTTGATCCACATGCTGATCCGCAGCCCGCGCTCCTTGAGCCGGGTCAGCATGCCCTCCGGGTCGGGAAAGACCTCGGGGTCCCACAGGAAGTCCGACCACTGGTACTCGCGCATCCAGAAGCAGTCGAAGTGGAAGACGCTGAGGGGGATGTCGCGCTCGGCCATCCCGTCGACGAACGAGGTGACGGTCTCCTCGTCGTACGACGTGCAGAACGAGGTCGTGAGCCAGAGGCCGAACGACCAGGCGGGCGGCAGCGCGGGCCGGCCGGTCAGGGCCGTGTAGCGGGCCAGGACCTCCTTCGGGGTCGGGCCGGCGACGACGTAGTACTCCAGCGACTGGTCCTCGACGCTGAACTGCACCTGGCCCACGGACTCCGAGCCGATCTCGAAGGAGACCTTCCCGGGGTGGTTGACGAAGACGCCGTAGCCGCGCGAGGAGAGGTAGAACGGGATGTTCTTGTACGCCAGGTCGCTGCTGGTGCCGCCGTCCGCCTGCCAGATGTCGACGGTCTGGCCGTTCTTCACGTACGGCGTGAAGCGCTCGCCCAGGCCGTAGACGTTCTCGCCGACGCTCAGGGCGAGTTGGGCGATCATGTGGTGGGCGCCGTCGGGTGTCGTGGCGAACGCCGTGCCCTTGGGATCGACACCGGTGAGGCGCCGACCGTCCGCGTCGAGGAAGGTCATGCCCCAGGGGCCGTCGCCGTCCATGCGCAACGTCAGCGGGCCGCTGGTGAGTTCCGTGACCGCGCCGTCCCTGCGGGTGCGGGCCGCGGGTGCGGTGCTGTCGTCGCCCAGGAGGGCGAAGTCGGGCCCTCGCCGGGCCTTTCCGGCGTGGTGCGTGACGCGTACGCCGATGACTCCCTCGGCCGGTGAGAAGCAGTCGACGGTGATCAGAGGGGTGTTGAGCGTGTCCCCGCGTGCGGCCACCCGCTTGACCGCGGCGTACGCGGTGAACCGGTCGGCCTCGACGCGCAGATCGCGGATCTCGGTCGCGTAGGAGGCGCGGACGCCCTCACGCATGAGCCAGAAGCCGTCGGTGAACTTCATGAGGACTCCTTGCCGGGGGCACAGGGAAACGGTCGGGGGGTGAGGGCGTGCGGCACGGTCGTCACGCGGTGAACCCGAGTCCGGCGAGACGTACGGATCCCTGCAGGGTGACGCGCACGTCGTGCACCCCACGGGCGTCGAGCGCGGCCTCGACGGTGCGGTAGTCGTACGGTCCCGTGGTCGCGGGGACCACGATCTCCACCGTTCGCCCGTCCACCGTCACCGTGACGGATCCGGCACCCGAGGCGGACGCCGTAACCGCCTGCACACCGGCACCGAAGTCACAGGCACGGAAGAGCAGTTGGCCGATGTCGTCGACGGCCGCGACGGTGTCGCCCTCCACCTTCGTACGGTCGAGGATCTCCGTGCCCTGCTGCTCGTCGTAGTCGGCGGCCTCCAGCCCGCGCTCCACGGCGGGGCGCGGGCCGGACGCCTCACCCTCGACGACCGCGGTGGCGGTGAGCCGGATGTCGGCGCTCGATGCCCCGGCCAGGATCTCGTACGCTCCCGGCTCGACGGTCCAGCGGCCGTGCGCCACGCTCCAGTGGCCCAGCTCCTCGACGGGCACGAGGAACTCGACGCGTTCGGCGGCACCCGCCGCGAGGTGCACCCGGCGGTGGCCCACCAGTCGGCGCAGCGGCAGGTCCGCCGAGGAGTCCGCCGCCCGGACATAGAGCTGGGGGACCTCGTCGGCGGCGACGGCGCCGTCGTTGGTGACGGTCAGCGAGACCCGCAGGCCACCCTCCTCCAGCACCGCCCTCAGGGCGGAGTAGGTGAAGTCGGTGTAGGCGAGCCCGTGTCCGAACGGGTAGAGCGGGGTGCCGTCGAAGTAGAGGTACGTCTGCCGCGAGCCGATGACGTCGTAGTCGAGCAGACCGGGGAGATCGTCGTCGCAGGCGTACCAGGTCTGCGGAAGCCGTCCGGCCGGGGACACGTCGCCGGCGAGGGTCCGGGCGAGCGCGGTGCCCGCGGCCTGGCCGCCGTGGGCGGTCCAGAGCAGGGCGGGCAGCTCCGCCGCCGCGTCGGTGACCGCGTACGGGTAGGCGGAGGTGAGGACGAGGACGGTGCGCGGGTTGGCGGCGTGCGCGGTGCGCCACAGCCGGTCCTGCTGGGCGGGGAGGGCGAGCGTCGTGCGGTCCTCGGTCTCACGGCCGTTGATGTGGGGGTCGTTCCCGGCGACGACGACGACCGTGTCGGCGGCTGCGGCGACCCGGGCCACGGCGTCCTCACCGCGTTCGACGGTCTCTGTCTCGAAGACCGTGGCGCGGGCCGCGGGAATCTTTTCGCCGGACTCGGCAACCTTTGCGCCGTCGGCGGCGACAGTGACGTACCCACCCGTCCCGATGTGCAGAAGGCGGTGTCCGCCGTCGTGCCCCTCCACCGCTTCCAGGCGGAACGTCTCCTGGACGACCCAGCCGCCCGGCTCGTCCGCGGACGCCCGTACGTAGCCGTCGTCGGCGACGGAGAGGTACAGGCCTTCGTCGGTACGGAAGGTGAGGACACCGTCGCCCCAGTCGACGAGGGCGAGCTCGGTGGCCGTCCCGCCGCAGGTCAGCGGCGGCAGATCGGTGCGGCCGGCGAGGAGCGCGGGGTCGAGTGCACCCTCGGCTCCACGGGCCTCGCCGTCGGTCGCCGCTCCGGCCTCGGGCACCCTGAGCCAGCCCTCGGCGCACTTCAGCCGGACCCGGTCCGCGCCTTCGGCGAAGAGGACGTTCTCGGCGCCGTACCGCTCACGAAGTCCGTCGAGCGGCGTCGAGCGGTGCAGGAGCGTGCCGCTGTACCAGTCGAGCTTGCAGGCGTCGGCGAGCAGCCCGACGACGGCGACGGTCCGGCCGTCACGCGGCTCGAGCGGCAGCAGTCCGTCGTTCCGCAGCAGCACGACGGACTGCTCCGCCGCCTCCAGCGCGAGTGCCCGGTGCCCCTCCGTGTCGAAGTCGGCGACGTCCGCGTACGGATCGAGCTCGGGGTCGAACTCACCGAGCCTGAATCGCAGTTCGAGAATCCTACGGACCGCGTTGTCGATGTCCTCCTCGTCGAGCAGGCCCTTGGCGAGCGCGTCGCGGATGCGCCCGGTCATGACGGTGGAGTCCTGGCCGTGGTCGGTGAAGCTGTCGACACCGGCCTTCAGGGAGGCGGCTGTGGCTTCCTCGTGGGTGTCGAAGTAGTGCTCGGAGTCGACCAGGTTGGAGGGCGCCCCGGCGTCCGAGCAGACGACGAGCGGCTGTTCGGTCCAGCTGCGCAGCTCCTGCGAGAGGAGCGGGGAGACGTGGTTGGGGCGGCCGTTGACCAGGTTGTAGGCGGGCATGACACCGGCCACCGCACCTGCCTGGACCGCGCTGCGGAAGGCCCGCAGATCGTATTCGTGCAGGACGCGCGGGCGGACCGAGGAGGAGGCGGTGTCACGGTCGGTCTCGTTGTTGTGCGCGAGCCAGTGCTTCAGGACCGGGGCCGTGCGCCAGTAGAGGGGGTCGTCGCCCCGCAGCCCCCGGGTGTAGGCGACGGCGATCGCGGAGGTGAGCGCCGGGTCCTCGGAGTACCCCTCCTCGCCCCGTCCCCACAGCGGGTGGCGCAGCAGATTCACTGTCGGGGCCCAGACGTTGAGCCCCACCCGGTCGTCCTCGGCGCGCTTGGCCCGCACCTCGTTGCCGACGGCCTCGCCGACCCGCCGGACCAGCTCGTCGTTCCAGGTCGCGCCGAGCCCGACGGCCTGCGGGAAGACCGTGGCGGGGCCCATCCAGGCGACTCCGTGCAGGGCCTCCTGTCCGGTACGGAACGGCCCGAGGCCCAGCCGCTCCACCGCGGGTGCGAACTGGTGCAGCATCGCGATCCGCTCGTCGAGCGTGAGCCGCCCGAGGAGATCGGCGGTGCGCAGGGCGAAGGTCAGCTGCGGGTCGCGGAAGGGAAGCGGATGGTCCGTCACGTGCGGGTCCCCTTGGAAAGGTGGGAGGTATTCAGGGAAGGCGCGCTTCGAAGGATCTTCGAAGCGCTTCGATGCTCTGCGCACAATCCGCAGGTGTCAAGGGTGTGAGCCGAGCACTGTGGGTACCCGGGCCTCGTTCCACCGGGAAACAGTTAGGAAACAGGTCCGAGGAATCTGGAAACCGACTCTTGTGCGGCCGGATGGCTTCACTTAATCTCGCTGCAACATCGAAGCGCTTCGACGACACACTTGATCGACCCGCTTCGCCTCAGCCGGTGCAGTGCTGCCGGCTCGGCCGGTAACGCCCGCTATCTCAGACACAGGAGCCGGACGGCACTCGCCACCGCCGGACTGTCCTGGTGCACCACGAAGGGTTGACGCAATGACGCCGAACTCCCCCTCCGTCCCGAGCCGGAGGAGTTTCCTCGCCTCGACCGCGGTCGTCGCGGCAGCCGTGGGCGGGGGGATCCCGCTCCTCGCCGCCTGCGGCGGTTCGGGCAGCAGCTCGAAGAACGAGGGCACCACCACCGGCAAGAAGCTGAAGGACGTGCTTCCCGCCTACGTGCCGTCGAACGCGGTCACCCCGGACATCCCCAGCAAGAACGGCTCGGCCGCCGGTTTCACCACCGCGCTGCCCGCCGACCAGCTCGCCGTCTCCGTGCCGAAGAAGCTCGGCAAGGGCAGCGAGCTGAGCATCCTGGCACCGCTGTGGGGCACCTCGCCGGGTGAGGGCAACCCGTACTGGACGGCGATGGACGAAGGCGCCGGCGTCAAGGTCAAGTGGCAGAACCAGGACGGCAACACCTACGGGCAGAAGCTCGGCGCGGTCCTCGCGTCCAGCAACATCCCGGATGCCGTCGTCGTCCCCGGCTGGGAGCTGGGCGGCAAGATACCCAGCGCCATCGCCAACAAGTTCGCCGACCTCGGCCCGTACCTCTCCGGCGACAAGGTCAAGGCGTACCCGAACCTCGCGGCCATCCCCACCGGCGCGTGGCAGCGGGCGATCTTCGCCGGAAAGCTGCGCGGGCTCCCGATGCCGGCCGAGGCGACGCCGAACATCACCCCGTTCTACCGGGCCGACATCTTCGAGGAGAAGGGCTACTCGGTCCCCACCACCACGCAGGAGTTCTTCGACCTCTGCAAGGAGATCAACGCTCCGAAGAGCAAGGTGTGGGCGTGCGCCGACATGACGTGGTCGGCGTACAACTTCTTCGGGGTCCTGCAGGAGAAGCCGTACTACTGGAAGCTCGTCGACGGCAAGCTGGTCAACCGCTACGAGACGGACGAGTACCTCGAGGCCCTGGAGTGGTCGCGCTCGCTCTACTCGGCGGGCTTCGTCCACCCCGACGCCAAGGCGGAGCAGGGTGACCTGGGCAACGTCTTCGCCTCGGGCAAGGTCCTCATGTACAACGCCGACATCTCCGACTGGTACGGCAAGACGGCGGTCCAGCGGCTGGACAACCCGAAGTTCCGGATGGCGGCGATGGACATCTTCGCCCACGACGGCGGCACCCCCGTCCTCTACGCGGCCTCGCCCTCCAACATCTGGTGCTTCATCAACGAGAAGGCCGACAAGAAGACCATCGAGGACATCCTGGCGCTCGCCAACTACACCGCCGCCCCGTACGGAACCAAGGAGCAGCGTCTGCGGGCGTACGGCGTCGAGGGCACCCACCACACCCTCAAGGACGGTGTCCTCACCAAGACGGAGCTGGGCAACAACCAGGTCTTCGCGACCTACGAGTACATCGCCTCCCCCGCTCCCTTCCGGGCCTTCGCCGACCAGCCCGACGTGGCCAAGGGCATGGTCGAGTGGCAGCAGCGCCAGGGCGCCCATGTGAAGAAGCCGCTCTTCTACGGGATGCAGATCCAGGAGCCCGCCCGGTTCGCCGAACTCAACTCGCAGTTCGAGGACCTGGAGAAGGACATCGTCCGCGGCCGCAAGAAGATCAGCGACATGCAGCAGAACGTCTCCGACTGGAAGACCAAGGGCGGCGACAAGCTTCGCGACTGGTACAAGAAGCTGCTCGACGAGACCGGTGAGTCGGCCTCCTGACATGTCACTGAGCACAGAGGACCGGCGCGCGCGAGCGACACGGACGCCGCCGGTCAAGACGGGCGGGGCGGAGCGGCGAAAGGGCCGGGCGGCCGGGGGCATCACCCTGCGTCACCGGCTCCGCCGGGACCGCACACTGATCCTGATGACCCTGCCGGCGATGCTGCTCCTGCTGGTCTTCGCGTACATCCCCCTGGCGGGCAACGTCGTCGCCTTCCAGGACTACGACCCGTACATCGCGGACAATGCGTTCCAGTCGATCGCGCAGAGTCCGTGGGTCGGCCTCGAGTGGTTCCAGCAGATGGTGAACGACCGGCTGTTCTGGTCGTCGCTGCAGAACACGCTGGTGATCTTCCTGCTGCAGCTGACCCTGTTCTTCCCGGTCCCGATCCTGCTCGCGCTGTTCATCAACAGCTTCGTGCGCCCCCGGGTCCGGGCGGTCGCCCAGGCGATCCTGTACCTGCCGCACTTCTTCTCCTGGGTCCTGGTCGTCACCGTGTTCCAGCAGATGTTCGGCGGCGCGGGGCTCATCGCGCAGACACTGCGCGACCACGGTCACGACGGCATCGACCTGATGACCGACCCCGGTCTGTTCAAGTTCCTGATCACCTTCGAGATGATCTGGAAGGACGCCGGCTGGGGCGTCATCGTCTTCCTCGCCGCCCTGGCCTCCGTCAGCCCGGACCTGTACGAGGCGAGCGCGATGGACGGCGCGAACCGCTGGCGGAGGATGTGGCACATCACGCTGCCCGCCCTGCGCCCGGTCGTCGCCCTGCTGCTCGTGCTCCAGGTCGGCAACGCACTGACCGTCGGCTTCGAGCAGATCCTGCTCCAGCGCACGGCCGTCGGCCCGGGGGCCTCCGAAGTCCTCGATACCTACGTCTGGAACGTCGGCATCACCTACGGCAACTTCAGCTACGCGGCGGCCGTCGGAATCATCAAGGGAATCTTCGGTCTGCTGCTGGTCCTCGGGGCCAACAAGGTCGCTCATCTCATGGGCGAGCAGGGGGTGTACAAGAAGTGAGCAGCCTGCTCGCCGGTATCACCGGCATTGCCGGGGTGAAGCCCGGAACACGCGGCCGTCTGCGTCCGGCGTGGGAGGAGGAGCCGTCGAAGGCGGGACTCGCCTCCAAGGGCGTGGTCCTCGTACTGGTCTGCCTCGGCGTCCTGTTCCCGCTCTGGGTCGTCGTCGTCACCAGCCTGTCCTCGGTGAAGACCATCACCGAGACCGGCGGCCTGGTCGTGATCCCCCGCGGCATCACGTTCGTCGCCTACCAGGAGCTGCTGGGCGGCGGCCAGGTGACCCGGGCGGCGCTGGTCAGCATCGGCGTGACCGTCGTCGGGACGCTCTTCAGCATGACGGTGTCGGTCATGTGCGCGTACGGTCTCTCGCGCACCGGTTCCGTACTGCACCGGCCGCTGCTGGTGTTCATGCTGGCCACGATGTTCTTCGGCGCGGGTCTGATTCCCACCTATCTGGTGGTGCAGGGGCTCGGCCTGACCGACTCGTATCTGGCGCTGATCCTCCCGAGCGCCCTGAATGTGTTCAACATCCTGGTCCTGCGCGCCTTCTTCATGAGCACCGCGCAGGAGCTCATCGAGAGCGCCCGTATCGACGGGGCCGGCGACGTCCGCATCCTGTGGCAGATCGTGATGCCGCTCTCGCGGGCCGTCATCGCGGTGATCACGCTGTTCTACGCGGTCGGCTACTGGAGCGCCTGGTTCAACGCGTCGATCTACCTCAGCGACCCGGACATGCTCCCGCTCCAGAACGTGATGAACCAGCTGGTCATCAAGCAGGAGAGGCCCACCGGCCTGGCCCAGGTCATCAACACGGGCCATCTGTCACCGCTCGCCATCCAGATGGCGGTCATGGTGCTGGCGCTGCTGCCGGTCGCGGTCCTGTCGCCCTTCGTGCAGAAGCACTTCAAGGAAGGCATGCTCACGGGCGCGATCAAGGGCTGACTCCGCCCCGCCTCACGCCCCGGACTCCCGAACTCCCGGACCCCCGAGTTTCCCGAACTCCCCGAACAGCAGGACTCCACCACTCCCACCCGAAGGTGTGTTCGTCATGCGCGCTTCGTCCGTCCCGCAGCCCGAACCCGCACAGGAGAACGCGCCCCGGCGCCGTACCGTGCTCGCCGGTGCGGCCGCGGTGACAGCCGCCGCCGCGCTGCCCCTGGCCGCCCCGGCCGTGGCGGCCGCGCGGCCCAGGAAGTCCCAGCCGCACCGGTGGCGTACGGCGGCGATCGGCGGGACCGGTTTCGTCACGGGCATCCTGTTCCACCCGGCCGTCCGGGGCCTGGCCTACGCCCGTACGGACATCGGCGGCGCCTACCGGTGGGACGACGGCCGGGCGCGCTGGACGGCGCTGACCGACCACCTCGGATGGGACGACTGGAATCTGCTGGGTGTCGAGGCCATGGCCGTCGATCCGGCCCACCCGGACCGGCTGTACCTGGCGCTCGGCACCTACGCACAGTCGTGGGCAGGTCCGGGCGCGGTGCTCAGATCCGAGGACCGGGGTGCCAGCTGGGTGCGTACGGACCTGACGGTACGGCTGGGAGCCAACGAGGACGGCCGGGGCGCGGGCGAACGGCTCCTGGTGGACCCGCGTGACAGCGAGACCCTCTGGCTCGGCACGCGGCACGACGGGCTGCTGCGCTCCACGGACCGCGGGGCGACCTGGGCCGCCGACACCTCGTTCCCGGCGGCCGCGTCGGCGAGCGGCCAGGGCGTCACGCTGCTGGTGGCGGCGGGCCGCACGGTGTACGCGGGCTGGGGTGACGGAGGGACGGCCCTGTACCGCACGGCCGCCGCCGGCGGCTGGGAGCCCGTTCCCGGTCAGCCGCCCGCCGGCACGGCCTCGTCGAAGGTGCCGATCCGTGCCGCGTACGACGCCGGGACCCGGGCGCTGTACGTGAGTTACGCGAACGGCCCCGGGCCCAACAACCAGACGGACGGCTCGGTGCACCGGCTCGACACGGTCACCGGCACGTGGACGGACGTCACCCCGGTCGCGCCGGCCGCCTCAGACGCGTTCGGCTACGGCGGGGTCGCGGTCGACGCCAACCGCCCCGGCACGGTCGTCGTCTCCACGAACAACCGCTGGGGTCCGGTGGACACCCTGTTCCGCTCCACGGACGGGGGCGCGAACTGGACCTCGCTCAAGGACTCGGCGGTCCTGGACGCGTCGGAGACGCCGTATCTGAGGTGGGGCGGCGAGACGCCCAAGTTCGGCTGGTGGATCCAGGCCGTGGCCGTCGATCCGTACGACTCCCGGCACATCGTGTACGGCACCGGCGCGACGATCTTCGGTACGCGTGACCTGGTGCGCTGGGCGCCGGAGATCCGGGGTCTGGAGGAGTCCGCAGTCCGGCAGCTGATCGCACCGCCGTCGGGGGCCAGGCTGCTCAGCGGACTGGGTGACATCGGGGTGATGTACCACGAGTCCCTGACCGCCTCCCCGTCGCGCGGCATGGCGTCGAACCCGGTCTTCGGTACGGCGACGGGCCTCGCCCTGGCCACGCTGAAGCCCTCGTACGTCGTGCGGACGGGCTGGCCCTCGGGCGGCGCCGCCGGCGCGTACTCCCGCGACGGGGGTGCGAGCTGGCAGCCGTTCGCCGCCCAGCCGGAGCTCGCCGCGTCCGCCCCCGGACCGGTCGCGGTCTCGGCCGACGGGGCGACGCTGCTGTGGTCGTTCATCCACTGGGACGGCACGAAGTACGCCGCGCACCGCTCGGCGGACGGCGGCGCGACCTGGGCCGAGGTCGCCACGTTCCCCAAGGGCGGCACCCCGGTCGCGGACCCGCTCGACCCGGCGCGCTTCTACGTGTACGACACGGACACCGGGACGGTGTTCCGCTCCACCGACCGGGGTGCCACCTTCACCCCGGGCGCCGGCCGACTGCCTTCCGGTGACGTGCAGTTCCGCATCGCCGCCGCACCCGGCCGCTCCGGCGACCTGTGGCTCTCGGCCAAGGACCACGGGCTGCTGCGCTCGGTGGACGGCGGCCTGACGTTCACGGCGGTGGCCGGCTGCCAGGCCTCGCACGCCCTCGGCTTCGGCCGGAGCGCGGGGAAGGGCCGGGGCGGCTATCCGGCGGTCTTCCAGACCGGACGCGTCCTGGCCACGCACGACGACGTGGCGGTGCTCCGCTCCGACGACGCGGGCAGGACCTGGGTCCGCATCAACGACGACTCCCACCGGTGGGGGTGGACCGGCGAGGTCATCACCGGCGACCCCCGCGTCCACGGCCGTGTCTACCTGGGCACCAACGGCCGTGGCATCCAGTACGCAGATCCCGAATGAGGAACGAGAAGTCCATGCCGTCCCTGCACGACGCCACCCGTGGCCGCGTCCTCTTCGGAGGCGACTACAACCCCGAGCAGTGGCCCGAGGAGGTGTGGGCCGACGACGTCCGGCTGATGGAGGAGGCCGGGGTCAACTCCGTCACCGTCGGCGTCTTCTCCTGGGCGAAGATCGAACCACGCCCGGGAGCTCGGGAGTTCGGCTGGCTGGACCGGCTGATGGACCTCCTGCACGCGCACGGCATAGGCGTCGTCCTCGCCACCCCCACGGCCTCGCCGCCGCCGTGGATGGGCGCCCTGCACCCGGAGACGCTGCCGCGCGCCGAGGACGGCACGCTCGTGTCGTACGGCTCGCGGCAGCACTTCTGCCCGAGCTCACCGGTCTACCGGCGTTACGCCGCCGCGCTCACCGAGGACCTCGCCGCACGGTACGCGCACCATCCGGCGCTCACCGTCTGGCACATCAACAACGAGTACTGCACGCACTGCTGGTGCGACGCGACGGCCGCCCACTTCCGCCGCTGGCTGGCCGACCGCCACGGCACCGTCGACGCACTCAACGAGGCCTGGGGCACGGCCTTCTGGAGCCAGCGCTACGACACCTGGGCAGAGATCCTGCCGCCGCGCCGCGCGCAGTACATGAAGAACCCGGCACAGGTGCTGGACTTCAAGCGGTTCACCTCCGACGCCCTGATGGAGTGCTACGTCGCCGAGCGGGACATCGTCACCCGGCACACCCCGCACATCCCGGTGACGACCAACTTCATGCCGCTGTGGGCGGGCCAGGACGGCTGGGCGTGGGCGGAGCAGGAGGACGTCGTCTCCGTCGACATCTATCCGGACCCGACCGACCCGCTGGGCGGCCAGTACAACGCGATGCTCGCGGACATGACCCGCTCGCAGGCCGCCGGGCCGTGGATGCTGATGGAGCAGGCGGCGGGCGGGGTCAACTGGCGGGAGGTCAACCATCCCAAGCCGGCCGGCCTCAACCGGCTCTGGTCGCTGCAGGCCGTGGCCCGGGGCGCGGACGCCGTCTGCTACTTCCAGTGGCGGCAGTCCCGGCAGGGCTCGGAGAAATTCCACTCCGGGATGCTGACGCACGCGGGCGAACACGGCCGTACGTTCCGGGAAATCAAGCGGATCGGTGCCGAACTGGCCCTGATCGGCGGCGAGGTGAGTGACGCGGCGGTCCCGGCCGAGGTCGCGGTGCTCCACGACTGGGACTCCTGGTGGGCGAGCACCCAGGAGGGCCGCCCGTCCATGCGGGTCGCCTACCCGGAGCTCGTACAGGCCTGGCACCGGGGGCTGTGGGAGAGCGGGATCGCGACGGAGTTCGCCCGGCCGGAGGCGGACCTGAGCGCCTTCCGCATGGTGGTCGTGCCCCAGCTGTACCTGCTGACCGACGCGGCGATCGACAACCTGGTCTCCTACGCGCGGGCCGGCGGCACGCTCGTCTGCGGCTTCTTCACCGGTGTCGCGGACGTGGACGACCGGATCAGGCCGGGCGGCATGGACGGCCGACTGCGTGAGCTGTTCGGCATCCGTACGGTGCACGAGTGGTGGCCGCTGGACGCGGACGGTCCGGTGGAGTGCGACGGCTTCCGGGGCGGCCTGTGGTCGGAGGAGCTGGAGCCCGACGGCACGGCGGAGACGGTGTCCGCGTACCGGGGCGGTGAGCTGGACGGGCTTCCGGCGGTGCTCCGCAAGGGCACGGCCTGGTACGTCTCCACGCTGCCCGAGCCGGCGGCCCTGCGTGAACTGCTCGGCGGGGCCGCGGCGGGCGCGGGTGTACGTCCGGTCGTGGAAGGACTGCCAGACGGGGTGGAGGCGGTGCGCCGGGGCGGTCTGCTCTTCCTCCTCCACCACGGCCGGTCCACGGTCACGGTGAAGCTGCCGGGCCGCCGTCTCGACCTGCTCACGGGCGTCGAGGCCGACGGCGGTGTGGAGCTGGGGCGTTACGGCGTGGCCGTGCTCAGAGACGTCTCCGCATGATCGACGGGACGTGGGAGCCGGCCCCCGCCGCCCGTTGGGAGGACGCGTTCCTCAGCGGCAACGGGCGGCACGGCGCGATGGTGTACGGCGATCCGGCGGACGACCGCGTGATCGTCAACCACCACACGCTGGTGCGGCCCAACGGCAGTGAGGACGTCCGGCCGCCCGAGCTCGCCGGCCGCCTCGGGCGCCTCCAGGACGCGCTGCTGTCCGGGGACACCAAGGCGTCGGAGGAGTTCGGCGCGGGCCGCCCGCTGCTGTGGGTGCAGCCCTTCCACCCCGCGTTCCGTACCGGCGTCCGCCGCGGCCGGGGGCTGCACGAGGCGGTCGCCGGCTACCGGCGCGAGGTCGACTTCACGACGGGCGAGGTGACGGCGTCGTACGAGGCGTGGCGCAGCCGCGTCTTCGTGTCGCGGGCCGACGACGTGATCGTGCAGCACATCACCGACCTCGGGCTGAGCGCGGACGTCCTCCTGGACCACGCCCTGCCCGGCGCCCCGGCACAGCTGGCCGTCGGCCGTTCGGTCGTGCTGACCCCGGACGGCGCGAACCTCGCACTGCGGGTGGGCTACCCGGGCAGCGACCTGTCGTACACGGGGGTCACCGTGGCCCGGGCCGACGGCGGCACGGTGACCGTGGCGGGCGAGGGCATCCGGATCGAGGGGGCACGGAGCCTGACGCTGACGACCCGGGTACGGCGCGGGACGGGCGACCCGGACGTCGGCGCCCTGTGGGCGGACCTGCCGCACGAGGACTACGCCACCCTGCTGGCCCGCCATCAGCCGTTGCACCGCACGGCGTTCGGGCGTACGTCCCTCATGCTGCGGGACGCGGCCCGGGACCGGGAGCTGCCGGGCAGCGAACTGCTCCGCAGTCCGAAGAGCCCGGCGCTCCTGGAGCGCCTGTTCGCGGCGGGCCGCTACCATCTGCTGTCCTCCTCGGGGCAGTTGCCGCCCCGCCTGACCGGGCTGTGGACCGGTGACTGGGACACGGCCTGGTCGGGGGCGTTCACCACGAACGCCAACCTCAACCTCCAGATCTCCTCGGCCGCCACGGCCGCCCTCCCGGAGGTCACCGAGGCCCATGCCTCGCTGGTGCACGGGCAGTTGGCGGACTGGCAGGACAACGCGCGTGCGATCTTCGGGGCCCGGGGCATCGTGGCGCCGTCCCACACGGACGGCGAGTCGGGCCACACCCGGCACTTCCAGCGCGCCTATCCGCTGCACCTGTGGACGGCCGGTGCGGACTGGCTGCTGCAGCCGCTCCTCGAACACGCCGAGGTGACCACGGGCACCGCGGACCTCCGGCTGACCGGCGCCCTGGTCGAGGCGGCGCTGTTCTACGAGGACTTCCTCGGCCGCGAGGCCCCGGACGGGAGCATCGCGGTCGTCCCCTCCTACTCCCCGGAGAACCGGCCGGCGAACGCGAGCTGGGGCACGGTCAACGCCACGATGGACATCGCGGCGGCCCGGCACGCCCTGACCACGGCCGCCGCCGTCGCCCCGGACCACCCGTCCGCCGGACTCTGGCGGGCGCTCGCCGCCCGACTCCCGGCGTATCTGGTGAACGAGGACGGGGCGCTCGCGGAATGGGCGTGGCCGGGCCTGGAGGAGACGTACGACCACCGCCACCTCAGCCACCTGTACCCGGTGTGGCCGCTGGACGAGATCAATCCGTACGACACCCCTGGACTGGCGGCGGCCGCGCACCGCGCGCTGGAGCTGCGCGGGTCGGAGAACGACTCCGCGCACGGGCATCTGCACCATGCGCTGATCGCGGCCCGGCTCCGGGACCCGTCGCGGGTGTCGGCGGCGCTGGACGCGGTGCTGGGCGGCGACTTCTTCCACGACTCCCTGATGAGCGCGCACTATCCGTCCCGCAACGTGTACAACGCGGACGCGGCCCACACACTCCCGTCCGCCGTGATCGAGTCGCTCGTCCAGTCGGCCCCGGGCCGACTGGTCCTGCTCCCGGCCCTTCCGGCCACGTACCCGGCGGGTGAACTACGCGGTGTGCGGACCCGGTTCGGCGCCCGGCTGGACCTGAGCTGGTCGGCCGAGGGCGCCACCGCGGTCCTGCACCCCACCCGCGACGCCCGCGTCGATGTGCGTACGGGCGACGGGCTCGCCCTCACCGAGACCTGCGCCGCCAACCTCCGGGTCCCGCTGGACCTGGCGGCCGGCGTGGACCGCGTCCTCACCCTGGGGCCGCGGTAGCTGTTTCCCCCTGTTTCCCCCCACCGAACCCCCACCCATGGAAGGGACACCATGGCACGACGCACCCTGACCAGGCTCCTGCTGGCCCCCGCGACAGCGGTGGCCGCTCTGATCGGCTTCGCCGCGGCACCGGCCCACGCGGCGGTCTGGTCCTCATCGGACCAGTGGGGCAACTACACCACGTCCGACAACTACATCCTCTACAACAACATCTGGGGCTCCGGAGCGGGCGCGCAGTCGATCTGGGCCAACTCCTCCAGCAACTGGGGTGTCTGGGCCGACCACCCGAACACCGGCGGCATCAAGTCGTACCCCAACGCCAAGAAGATCGTGAACAAGCCGATCACCTCGCTGTCGTCGCTGACCAGCAGCTACAACGTCACCGTCCCGTCGTCCGGCGCCTACAACACGTCGTACGACATCTGGGACACGGACTACGACTACGAGGTGATGCTCTGGGTCAACTACAACGGCGCCGTGGGCCCGCTCGGCACCTCGCAGGGGACGGTGACCCTGGGCGGTCACACCTGGGCCGTCTACAAGGGCGACAACGGGGCCAACGAGGTCTTCTCGTTCCTGCGGACCTCGGACTCCTCCTCGGGCACGGTGAACATCCTGCCGATCCTGAAGTGGATCAAGGACACCAAGGGCTGGTGGGGCAACGAGACCATCGGCGACGTCCAGTTCGGCTACGAGATCACGTCGTCGCAGGGCGGTCTGGACTTCAGGACCAACTCGTTCAACGTCTCGTCGAGCTGATCCCCCGGGCCCTCACGTACGGGCAGAGCCGGTCCCACAGCGGGGACCGGCTCGTCCTGCTTCGAAGGGGTTCAGGCCGGAGCCGGTCCCGTGCTCGCCCGTACGGTCAGCTCCGGTGCCAGCAGCTCGACCTCGTCGGTACCGCGGCCCGCGAGCTTGGCCACCACCTGCTCGACCGCCCCGCGCCCCATCTCCTGTGCCGGGATGGCGACGGAGGTGAGCCGCACCGAGGCCTGTGTGGCCACCTGTTCGGGGCAGATCGCCACGACGGAGACGTCCTCGGGCACGGCACGGCCCTGCTGCTGGAGCAGGTTGAGCAGCGGTTCGACGGCGGCCTCGTTCTGCACGATGAAGCCGGTCGTGCCCGGCCGTTCGTCGTAGACCCTGGCCAGGGTGCCGGCCATCGCCGCGTACCCTCCCTCGCAGGGCCGGTGCAGGACCCGCACGCCCGTCTCCTGCGCCTTGGCCCGTATGCCGTCCACGGTCCGCTCGGCGAAGCCGGTGTGGCGCTCGTAGACGGCGGCGGCCTCGCCGATCACGGCGATCTCGCGGTGTCCGAGGCCGGCGAGGTGTTCGACGCAGAGCGCGCCGGTGGCCTCGAAGTCGAGGTCCACGCAGGTCAGTCCGGCGGTGTCGGCCGGCAGCCCGATGAGGACGGCGGTCCGGCCGGACTCCCTGAGGAGCGGGAGCCGCTCGTCGTGCATCTCGACGTCCATCAGGATCATGGCGTCCGCGAGCGAGCTCCCGGCGATCCGCCGGACCGCCGCGGGCCCTTCCTCCCCGGTGAGGAGCAGGACGTCGTAGCCGTGTGTACGGGCGGTGGTGGCGACGGCGATGGCGATCTCCATCATCACCGGTACGTACATGTCGGTGCGCAGCGGCACCATGAGCGCGATGATGTTGGTCCGGCTGCTGGCGAGGGCGCGCGCCCCCGCGTTGGGGTGGTAGCCGAGCTGCTGGATGCTGAGCTCCACCCGCTCCCGGGTGGAGGCGGAGATCGACCGCTTCCCGCTGAGGACATAGCTCACCGTGCTCGCGGAGACTCCGGCGTGCTGGGCGACCTCGGCAAGCGTGACCATTCAGCTCTCCATTGCAGATGAGGACAGCGAAGGAGAGGTGAAGCGCTTCGACAGCACTCCCTGCCCCTCCCCTTCACACTCTGACATGCACAGACACAGCTGAGCCTAGACTCGCTCACAGGGACTGTCCAGAGTGGAGTCGAAGCGCTTCGACCGACTGCTGCCCTCTCCTTCACACCGTGTCTCAGGACGCCGACGGTGTCCAGCCGGCGAGCCAGTCCGCGGTCTCCTGGGCCGTGGCCTGGGAATCCGAGAGCTGCGGCCGGCTGCTGCTCGCCGAACCCGCGCCCGGTCCGGTGTTCTTGTACTCGGCGAAGCGGTCGTCCTTCCAGGAGAAGCCGCTCATGTCGGTCCACGGGGCGGATTTGATCGCGGCACTCAGCGTGGTGTTGCGGAAGGTGGCCATCGGGTCGAGGGAGGCGTCACCGCCCGCGTGCCAGGGCCGCCCGAGGTAGAAGGTCGCCGCGGAGACGTCCCCGTTGACGGTCGAGTTGTTGATCAGGAAGCCCTTGCGGTCGGCGGCGGTGCTGGGTGCGGCGATGTAGCCGGCGGAGCTGCCGTCCCATCGCTTCTTCAGCGTGATGACGGACTTGTCGATCACCGCGCTGGCCCGCCCGAAGATGAAGTCGACGTTGCCGACGACGTAGGAGTCGGTCATGTAGACACGGCCGAGCGTCGCCTTGGACGCGGTGTCGAGCAGCAGGGTGTCCTGGTCGCCGGTGACGATGACGGAGTCGAGGAAGACCTTGTCCGCGGCGGTGCGCAGGGCGACGGCCTGGAGTCCGCTCATGTTCTGGTTGGCGGCCTCGTCGAAGTCGTTGGAGATCGTGAGGTTGCGGGCCTGGAAGCCGTTCGCCTCGGCCGCGACGGTGGCACTGCCGCCCGTCCCGTAGGGGCCCGAACCGTCGGGCTTCTGGGTACCCGAGGCGTTGTTGTAGACGATGACGGTGTCGTTGCGGCTCGATCCGCTGCCCTGGAGGGTGACGTTCTGTTTGGTGGAGGGGATCTTCACGGTCTCGCGGTAGGTGCCGGGCTTTACGGAGATGACGACCCGTGCGGTGTTGCCGGCCGGGATCGCGTTCACCGCGGACTGCACGGTGGTGTACTGCCCGGTGCCGTCCTTGGCGACGGTGAGGGTGGTCGCCGCCGCGGCGCCGGACGCCGCCCCGTGCGCCTGCACCGACACGGCGGCCAGGAGCGCCGTCGCTCCCGCCGCCAGGGCGCGGCGCCGTCCGGGGTGGGCTGCGGTACGTCGTCGATTCGCTGCCATGACCTGGTCCGTTCCGTCGGGAAGAGGTGGGGTTCCTGGCAGTAGTCGCCGCAGCGGCCCGAAAGGTTGCCGCGTTCCGGGACTCTCGGCGCCACGGGATCCGGGGCGGCCCCCCGCCTCAGACCCCGCTCCTGCGGAACCGCATGTCCCGTGCCCGGACCCGCCCGTGGGGCCCCGCGGCGCGCAGCACCACGTCGAGCGCCCCGGCCGGATCGGCCGCGTACACGTTGCTGAACCAGGCCATGTTGGCCTCGACCACCGCCCACCGCTCGGTGTCCCGGCCGCCCGTCCCCCGCATCCGCCCGACGTCGACCACCACCCCGCCGGGCAGCGAGTCCCCGCACGCCTCGGCCAGCCGTCGCGCGAAGTCACGGATCGCGGCCTCGTCCGGGTGCCCCGGCAGCGGCGCCGGGTCCAGCCTGCCGAAGGTGGCGTACCGGGAGCCGGTCCGTATCTCCCCGTCGAGCAGGAACAGCCTGAACTCCGCCGCCCAGGTGACCACTTCGCAGACCTGCACCATTGGGTCGTCCGGGTGCGGGGGCTCCGGGAGCGCGCTGCCGTCCTCGTACACAGCGGCCGGAAAGCTCTTGTCCGTGGGCGGCTTCACGAAGCGGGGTTCCGTCCCACGGCGGGCCTCCGACAGCCGGACGCTCCTGATCCCGCGCCCGGTGAACGCGTACGGCAGGACGTCCAGCCAGCCCTCGTCCGGCTCCAGAAGTGTCACACCCAGGGGTCCGGCCACGCTCGCCGCGAAGTGCGGGCCGCCGTAGTAGTGCGCGTCCCCTCTTTCCCTGAGCCGGTCCGGCACCCCGTCGCGGGGCAGGATCACGACCTCCGTGCCGCGGTCGCGCGCAGCCCCGGCCAGGAGGCCGGCGGTGGTGGAACGGTGCGGGGCGAGTGCGAGGAGCGGGGCCATGGGACAGCACCCTAGGCCGTGTTCCGGGTCGGCCGGAGGGTCGGCCGGAGGTCCGCGGCGGTCCGGGTGCCGGCCTCCGGGTCCGCCGGGCGGGCCACGCACCCAGGGGCCCCACGAGCAGGAGGTTAGGGTATCCTAAGTTCATGCTGGCTACAGTCCCGGGCCGCGAGCGCGGCGAGGCGGTCGCGCTCCGATGGGCCGAGCCGTCGGCGGGCGTGCACTGCGCCGCCGGCCCGGACCGGGCGAGGCGCTCTCCCTCGTCTCGTCCGACACCTACCGGGTCGCGGGGGTCTCCTGGAGCGTCGTGCAGCAGGCCTCGACCGTCACCGCGATCCTCACGGCGTCGACGGCGCTGCTCGTGATCTCCGTGCCCCTGGGTCTGGGCGTCATCGCCGGCACGGTCGTGGTGCTCGTCGTGATGCGCCGCGTCTCGATGCCCCTGGAGGCACGGGGACTCGCGGAGCAGGGTTCGGCGGCGCGGGCCGGCGAGGTGGCCACCGACATGATCACCGGGATCCGGGTGGTCATCGGCATGAACGCCCGCCCGGAGGCCGCCCGCCGCTACCGCGCCGCGAGTGAGGAGTCGAGGCGCGGCGCCGTGGCCGCCTCACGCTCGGTCCTGGCGTACGGCAACATCAGTCTGCTGCTGTCAGGTGTGTTCCTCGCCTTCCTGTCGACCGCGTCGGCCCACCTCGCCCTCGCCGGGAGCATCACCGTCGGCCAGCTCGTCACCGTCCTCGGACTCGCCCAGTTCCTCCAGGGCTCGCTCGCCCATGTCGGTACGTTCGCCTCCAACTGGATGCACAAGCGTGCCTCCGCCCGCCGGCTGGGTGATCTGCTGGACGAACCGCCGCTGATCGCCCCCGCCGCCCGGCCCGCCACCGGAGCGGCCGCGGCAGCCCACGCCCTGCGATGGTGTCCCCCCGAGCACGGCGAACCCCTCGATCTGCGGCCCGGCGAACTCCTCGGCGTCGTCCCCCGCCACCCCGGTCACGCGCGGGAGCTCAGCGACCGTCTCGGCTACCGCGTCCCGCTCCCCCGCGGTGAACTCCTGGTCGACGGTGTCGACGCCGTCGACCTCGGCCCGGATCCGGTGCGCGCCCGGATCGTGGCCCCGCCCCACCACGGTGCGGTGTTCTCCGGCACCCTGCGCTCCAACCTCGTGCCCGATGGGGGCGACAGCGACCCGGCCGTGCTCGGAGCCGCGATGCTCGACGACGTACTCGAACTGGTCGGGGGCGACCTGGCCCAGGTCGGCGAGCGCGGCCGCAGGCTCTCCGGCGGACAGCGCCAGCGTCTGCTGCTCGCGCGTGCGCTGCACACCGACGCCGACGTCGTCGTCCTCGACGAACCCACCACCGCGGTCGACCCGGTGACCGAGCAACGCATCGCCCAGGGGCTGCGCGGCCTGCCTGCCACGACGCTCCTGATCACCACCAGCCGGATCCTGCTCGCCGCCTGCGACCGGGTCGTCGACCTCGGCGGCGCCCACCCCGAACCGAACGGAACCACCAGGTGACCCCCGCGCACGGCACCCTGCCCATCGCCGGCACCCGCCGCACCCGTGCGGAGCTCGTCCGCCGGCTCGGCGCGCACCGCGGCCGTCTCACCGTTTCGCTGCTCACCCTGCTCGCCGGTACGGCCGTCACCCTCACCACTCCCCTGGTCCTCGGCGGCATCGTGGACGCCGTCGGGGACGGGGACGATGCCGGACGGGGCCGTATCACCGTGCTCGGCGTCGTCCTGGTGCTCGTCGCCGTCGCCGGAGCCGCGCTCGCCCATGCCGGCGGCCGGATGCTCGTCGTCCTCGTCCAGGGCGTTCTCGCCACCCTGCGCGAGGACGTGTTCGAGACCGCGGTCCACCTTCCCGCGAGGACCTTGGAGTCGTCGGACAGTTCGGATGTCGTCTCCCGGGTGACCCGCGACGTCGAGGCGATCTCCGAAGCGGCCTCCGACGTCCTCCCCGATGTCACCAACGCGAGTTTCACGATCGGCCTGAGCCTGGTGGGCCTCGCGGTCCTGGACATCCGCCTGGCACTCGCCGGCCTGGTCTGCCTGCCCGTACACGTGGTCGCCACCCGGCAGTTCCTCGCCCGCTCGCACGTCGTGTACGGGGACGTCCGTCGGCTGGAGTCCGCCCGCGGCCAGTCCGTCATCGAGGCGGTGCACGGCGCGGAGACGATCCGTGCGTACCGGGCCCAGGACCAGCACCTCGGCGAACTGGCCGCGCACAGCGAACTTGCCGTCGCACGGCAGCGCGACGGTGTACGGCTGCGCAACCGGTTCACCGGCCTGCTCAACGCGGCGGAGTTCCTCGGCCTCGCCGCCGTGCTCGTCACGGGCTTCGTACTCCTGGGCTCCGGAGCCGTCTCCGTGGGCGCCGCCACGGCCGCGGCCCTCTACTTCCACCGCCTCTTCGGGCCTGTCGGGGCACTCCTGGGGAGCCTGGACGACATCCAGCGGGCGACGGCGGGGCTGTCACGGCTCGTCGGCGTCACGGACCTGGGGCGCGACGGTGGCAGCGCAGGCGAAGCTCGGACCGCCGCGGTGGACACGCCCGGCCGTCCGGCGGTGGACACGCCCGGCCGTCCGGCGCTCGACGTGAAGGGCGTCTCGTTCTCGTACGACGGCACACGCCACGCCCTGCGCGACGTCTCGTTCCACGTACCCGCGGGTTCGAGCCTCGCGCTCGTCGGCGCCAGTGGCTCGGGCAAGAGCACTCTGGCCCATCTGATCGCGGGTCCGGGCGAACCGGACCGCGGTCAGATCACGACCGGCGAGGCGGAGGCCGCCCCGGCCCCGTCCCGGTATCTGGTGACCCAGGAGACGCATCTGTTCGGCGGCACGCTGGCGGACAACCTGAGGATCGTCCGGCCCACCGCCACCGACGACGAACTCCGCCTGGCCCTGCGCGAGACCGGAGCCGACTGGGCGCTGGAGCCCGGGGCGGGGCTCGACACCGTCCTCGGCGACGGCGGCACCGTCCTCGACGAGGGGTCGCTCCAGCACCTCGCGCTGGCCCGCGCGCTGATCGCCGGCCCGGACGTCGTCGTCCTCGACGAGGCCACCGCGCAGTGCGGCCCGCAGACCCGCACGCTGCTGCGGACGGCTCTCGAACGCGTCACCCGTGGACGCATCAGCGTGATCGTGGCGCACCGCCTGGAACAGGCGCGCGACGCGGACCGCATCCTCATCCTGCGGCGCGGCGAGGTCGCCGAGCAGGGCACACACGGCGAACTGCTGGCCTCCGCCGGCGAGTACGCCGCCCTCTGGCACGCCTACACCGGCACCATCCCCCATCCGAACCCGCACACGAACTCGCACACGAAGGAGTAGCACCCATGACCATTCACCGCGCCGTGGTGGCCCGCGTCCGGCAGCTCACCACGACCATGGCCCGCATCACGTTCCGCGGCGAGGGCCTCGCCGCGTTCACCTCCACGGGTGTCGGCGACGAGTACGTCCGGCTGTTCTTCCCCCACGGCCCCGACCGCACCGACGTCTCCCTGCCCGACGCCACGGAGAACGGCGGCTGGCAGACCCCTGAGGGGCGGCCCGAGGCCCCCGTACGCACGTACACGATCCGGGCCGCCCGCCCGGAGAGCGGCGAGATCGACATCGACTTCGTGCTGCACGGCCACGGGACGGCATCCGGCTGGGCCGCCGCCGCCCGCCCGGGCGACGTGATCGGCCTCAACTCCCCCACCGGCCTCTACAACCCCCCGGCCGGCCTCGCCTGGCAGGTCCTGATCTCCGACCTGAGCGGGCTGCCCGCCGTCGGACGCCTCATCGAGAACACCCCGGCCGGCGTCACGACCCGGGCCGTCCTGGAGGTTCCCGACGAGCAGGGTGTCCAGCCGCTCCCGGACCGGCCCGGCGTCCGGGCGACGTGGACCTATGGCGGCAACGGTCACGGCCCCAGCCGCCTGGCCGAACTGGTGAGCGCCGCGATCCCGCCCGGCACCGACCTGACCGACGGCTATGTGTGGGTGGCCGGCCAGACGGACGCCCTGCGTGCCGTACGCCGCTACCTGCGCAAGGAACTGAAGCTGCCCGCCGACCGGTTCAAGGTCGTCGGGTACTGGATGCCGGACGGCGACTCCTGGACCGAACGTTACGAGGCACTGCCCGCCGCCGTGCGGGCCGAGCTGGACAGCATGTGGGACAACCCGGCCGACGAGCCCGAGGACCTCACCATCCGGTACGAGGACCGTCTCAGCACGCTCGGCCTGTGAGCTGTTCCGGCGAGTGGCCCGGGCCTTCGGGGCCCGGGCCCTCGGGCGTCACGCCGCCGGGGTGAGTTTCCACTGCTGGCAGGTGTTGTTCAGCCAGGTCCACTGCCGTACGTCGGTGCCGTCGGCGGCCGAGCAGTCCGCCACGTCGGCGACCTTCCCGGTGGCCTGGTTGACGATGCGTACCCAGCCGCCGGTGTCGGTGGTGACGAAGCGGAAGCGCTGGCAGGTGTTGTCGAGCCACGACCACTGACGGAGGTCGGCGCCGTCGGCCGTCGAGCAGTCCGCCGTGTCGAGTACCTTGCCCGTCGCGACGTTCACCAGCCTGCTCGTGTCGTCGCCCCGGTCCTCGATCCGCCACCGTTGTTTCGTGCTGCCGTCGCACGTCCACTGCTGGACGTTCGCCCCGTCGGCGGTCGACGCGCCGTTCACGTCGAGGCACTTCCCGGTGGCCCGGCTGACCACCGTGTACGCGGTCGGTGTGGACGCCGTCTCGCCGGAGGGGCCGGCCAGTGTCGTACCGAGGGCGACGGGTGTGCCGAGATCCGGGGTGCCGTCGCTGTTCCAGCCGAACTTCTGCGCCCGCGCCGTACGTCCGTTGTCGCAGCCGTCGGACGCCGAGTCGTTGGCGTGGTAGACGATCCAGCTCTCCGTGCCGTCGGGCGAGGTGAAGAAGCCGTTGTGGCCCGGCCCGTAGACCCCGGCGGCGTTGTTCCGCTGGAAGACCGGGGTGGACTTCTTCGTCCAGGAGGACGCGGAGAGCGGGTTCGAGCCGGTCAGGGTGAGCTGCCCCAGCTTGTAGTCGGGGGTCCAGCAGCCGCTGGCGGAGTAGACGATGAAGGTCTTCCCGCCCCGCTGGAGCACCTCGGCCCCCTCGTTGACCGTGCCGCCCGACTTCTCCCAGTCGTAGGTGGGCGTCGAGATCGTCGAGAACGAACCGCTGAGCGTGTACGGGTTCGACATCGGCGCGATCACCAGGTTCTGCGTACCGCCGCCGCTCGCGCTGCCCAGCAGGTACATCGAGCCGTTGACGGTGAGCACGCTCGGGTCCAGCATCCAGGTGCTGCCCAGCTGGTTGCGGTACGTGTAGGGCCCCATCGGGTCGGAACCAGCGCTCTGCAGCACGTGCACCCGTTGTGTGGGGTTGTAGTCGGCGATGTTCTGCCCCGCGACGAAGTACAGGTACCAGCGGCCGCCCGAGTAGTGCAGTTCGGGCGCCCAGATGTTGCAGCAGCGGGAGGCGGCGTCGCCCTGCCACACCTGCACGCTCGGCGCGGTCGCGAGCCCGGCCAGTGTGGGGGACTTGCGCATGGTGATGACGTCGGTCCAACTCGTCGACACCAGGTAGTAGTTGCCGTCGTGGTAGGAGATCCAGGGATCGGCGCCCTTCTGCGCCTTGACCGGATTCGTGTACGGACGGCCCTCGGCCGCCGACGCCGATGTCGACTGCCCGAGGGCGAGGGCGAGCAGGAGGGCGCTCAGCAGGGTCAGTAGGCGACGGGCCATCCGCTGCTCCAGTTCAGTAGGTTGACGCCGAGCTTCGGGGTGCCGTTGTCCTGGCCGTCGTAGTAGTGGTAGACGAGCAGGTCACCGTCGGAGTCCGCCAGGATCGACTGGCCGCCGGGGCCGATGTACCGGCCGTGCGACTCCATGACGGGGGTGCCGCCGTTGCTGAGCATGCCGACGCCGTTGCGGTCCTTGTAGGGCCCGGTGACGCTCGTCGCCCTGCCCACCTTGATCTTGTACGTGGAGCTGGTGCCGGCGCAGCAGGTGTCGTACGAGGCGAAGAGGTAGTAGTAGCCGTTGCGCTTCACGATCGAGGGCGCCTCGACGGCCTTGGTCCCGGTGGGGCGGGAGGCGAGGGAGCGGCGCGCGGTGTCCCCGGCGTACTGCTTGCCGGTCGACGGGTCGACGCGGATCATCTTGATCCCGGTCCACCAGGAGCCGAAGGACAGCCACCACTTGCCGTCGTCGTCCACGAAGAGGTTGGGGTCGATGGCGTTGAAGTCGCTCGACGAGTTCGAGGTGTAGACGATGCCGTAGTCGCTCCAGCTGCCCGCCAGGCCGGTGGTGGAGCCGGCGAGCCCGATGGCCGAGGTGTTGGAGCCGAAGGACGAGACGGCGTAGTACATCAGGTACTTGCCGCCCCGGTAGGAGATGTCGGGGGCCCAGGGGTCCGAGGCGGAGGAGTAGTTCTTCCACCAGCTCGGCTTCGTGGTGAAGGCGTTGCCGGACCGGCCGAAGGCGGTGCGGTCGGTGGAGGTGCGGAGCTGGAGGCCTTCTCCGGTGGAGTAGAGCAGGTACTGGCCGGACGAGCTCCGGATCATGGACGGGTCGTGGACGACGATGTCGCCGTTGACGGCACCGGGGTTGGGGTACGCGGAGGCGCTGCCGGGCACGAGGGCCATCAGCAGCGCGGCGGGGAGAACAGCGAGGGTCCTTCTCAGGGTGCAGCTCATGAGGAGATCTCCTCCTTCGGTCGTGGGGTGGGGAGCGGGGCGGTACGGGCGGGCGGGCACCGGTTGGTCGCCGCCGCCGGCGAATCGGTTGCCGTGTCCATGCCATCCCCATGTGTTCGATATACCGAATGACGCTCGGCACTTCGGACGGGACCGTAGAATCGAACGCGTCTTGCGTCAACGGATCGCGCAGGGATTCGCCGGATACCGGTGTCACGTCCGACATCACGAACAGCGGTGACTCCAGGCGCGGTTGACCGGTCGGGCGCGACGGGAGCGTCGCGTCCGACCGATCACGCCCGCTAGAGCCCGTAGGTGAAGTCCCCGCGGGCGGTGCGCTGCGGGCCGGGCGCCGTGGTCGCGCACAGTGCGCCGCCCTCGGTGCCGACGTTCACCAGCCCGGTGGCTTCGCCGTCGAGGCCCACGAACCGCAGCGCGTGCCAGCGCGGCAGCCAGAAGACCCTGCCCCGGTGACGGGCGAGCAACTCCCGTAGATCGGCGGGGGCGTGCATCCAGACCTCGGGCAGATCGCCCGCGTGGTCGAAGGCGGCGCGCAGTGCGAGCCAGCCGTCGTCCCGCACGTCGCTGGAGGTCAGCAGCAGCTCGACGGCCTGGCCGGGCTCCTGCGCGCACTTCTTGGCGTGGATCCAGTGCACGTGGTGGCCGGGGGCGTACCGCGTGCAGCCGTCGTGGTGAATGAAGTGGGGGAGCATGGGCCGTCGCCCGCCTTCCGGGGTCGTGGACCCCGGGGGCCCGTCCCCGGTGGTCCGCTGTTCCCCGCGCGGTGCCGCGCGGAGCGGGTCGTCACCCGGAGCACCCGCAGCGGAGCGGGGTGCCGTCCAGCGAGCCGGGGCTTACCACTGGAACTCATGACCCACGGAAAGCGTAACAGGAGCCGAGAGGCCGTCAGGATGCCCGCACCGCCCCGGCGCACGCCCCGTCCTGGCCCGGCGCACGCCCCCTGCGTGCCCCGCACACCCCGGCGCACGCACCACCCGTTCCGCCCCCGCACGCTCCCCGGCCCGGGCGCCCTCGTCCCGGACGGCACCCGCACGTTCCCGGCCCCGACAGCCCGCGACCTCAGCCGTGCAGCAGCACGGGAAACGCCTCCATGTCGTTCTGCGTCATCACGGGCAGCTTGCGGATCTCCTCGTCCGGTACGGCGAGTTTCAGCTCCGGGAAGCGGCCGAACAGCGCGGGCAGTGCGATGCCCGCCTCCACCCGGGACAGGGCGGCGCCGGGGCAGATGTGCGGCCCGTGACCGAACGTCATGTGCCGGATGGGCGTCGGGCGGGTGATGTCGAAGGCGTCGGCGTCCTCGCCGTGCTGCGCGGTATCGCGCCCGATGGCCCGGTAGGAGATCACCACGCCCTCCCCCTTGGCTATCACCTGCTCACCGACCTGGATGTCCTCCGTGGCGAACCGCATCAGCAGATGCGTGGTGGGGGTGTCCCAGCGCAGCGTCTCCTCGACCACCGTGTCCCAGGGGATCTCCCCGTCCAGTACCTTCCGCAGCTGGTCGGGGTGGGCGAGCAGCGCCCGTACGGCGTTGAGTATGAGCCCGATCGTGGTCTCGTGCCCGGCCGCCACCATGGCCTTGAGGTTGCCGACGACCTCCTCCTCGGTGAGCGGTTCGCCGCCCTCCTCCGCGAGGATCAACGCACTGGTGAGGTCGTCGGTGGTGCGGGCCTTCTTCTCCCGTACGAGCTCCGCGTAGAAGACGTCCAGTTCCGCGATGAGCGCCATGCGCTCCTCCTGCGGGGTGAGCATGGAGAAGAACGCCTTGTAGCGCTTCGTCAGCATCGGGTGCTGTGCCTCGTCCACCCCCATCAGCAGGCCCACCACCCGCATCGGCAGCGGCTGCGCGAACACCGTCTTGAGGTCGACGACGCCGTCCTTGCCCTGCTCGGCGAGTGCGTCCAGCAGCTCCTCGGTGAACTTCTCGATGGCCGGGCGGATCGCCTCCAGCCTGCGCGGGGTGAGCGCCTGGGAGGTCTTCGTCCGCAGCCGGCGGTGCTCCTCGCCGTCCACGGTGAACATGGAGCGCCCCGCGTCGATCATGCCGATCAGTGGCCAGGCGTGCGTGACCTCGCCGCTCTGCCACAGCCCCCACGCATCCAGGTCCTTCACCAGCCGTGTGTCGACGAGGAGTTGACGTGCCTCCGCGTGCCGGGTGACGGTCCAGGCGGGCACCCCGAGGAGTTCGATGCGGGCCAGCGGGGCGCCGCCCCTGGTCAGCTGCTCGGTCTCACCGTCGAGGTCCTGGACCAGCGGGTCGACGACCACGGTCGCGTGCGGGCAGTTCACAGCAGGTCTCCTGTCGTGCGTACGGGAGCGAACCGGACGGGCAGCGCGTTCATCCCGCGCAGGAAGGCGGAGGGCCGCCGCACGAGTTCCTGGGGCGGTACGGCGAGCTGGAGGTCGGGCAGCCGGTCGAGGATGACCTCGATCCCGGTGCGGGCGATGGTCTCGGCGATCACCTGCGCGGGGAAGGGGCAGCGGTACTCGCCGTGGCTGAAGGCGAGGTGCGCCGCGTTGCTGCCGTGCGCCGCGGCGCCGGGGCCCAGCTCCTGGCGTATCAGGGGGTCGGTGTTGGCCGCGCCCAGACCCAGCAGGAGCATGTCCCCGGCCTTGATCGTCCGGCCGCCGAGCTGTGTGTCACGGACCGCCCAGCGGCCGGCCAGGATCTGGGTGGGGCTCTCCTCCCACAGGACCTCGTTCATCGCGTCGCCGATGCTGCGCCGGCCGCCGGCGAGCGAGTCGGCGAACTGGTCCTCGGTGAGCATCAGACGCAGCGAGTTGCCGATCCAGTCGGCGGTGGTGAGGTGGCCCGCCGCCGTGATCGCCATCAGGTCGAGCGCGTACTCCTCGTCCGTGAAGGGCGCGGGATCCGCGAGCATCCGCGAGGTGACGTCGTCCCCGGGCTCGGCCCGCTTGGCCGCCACGAGCCGCCGCATGTGCTCGCCGAACCGCCCGTACGCCTCCTGCGCCCCGGGTCCTCCGTCGGCCAGGTCCTTCAGGACCCGGGCGATGTCCGCGCCCTCCGCGTCGGGGAAGCCGACGAGCCGGGCGAGGACGAGCACGGGCAGCGGTTCGGCGAATTCGGCGACGAGGTCGGCCGTACCCCGGCCGCACATGTCGTCGACGAGCCGGTCGGCGAGCTGCTCGCAGTGCTCCCGGATCTCGAACGGGTCCGCGCCCTCCAGCGCGGGCACCACCATCTCGGAGTGCCGCCGGTGCTCGGCGCCCGCGGTGAAGTAGATGGACGGCATGGGCCGCCCCACCATGGGGAGCAGCGGCCAGTCCTCGGGGATGTGCTCCCACTGGTTCCACAGCCCGACGTCCCGCGGGAACAGCTCACCGTCACTGGTGACCTGATGGAGCTCCCGGTAGCCGACGACCAGCCAGGCCGGAAAGCCGCCGGGGAGCTCGACGGGGACCACGGGCCCGTACGCGTGGCGCATCGTCCGGTACAGACCCTGCGGGTCGGTGTGGAAGTCCGGTCCGCCGAGCGGTACGGGAGCGGTGGCGGCGTGCGCGGGGCAGCTGCCGGACGCGGGCGCGGTGGATAAGAAGGGGCTCGTCATCGTGCGGACTCCTGGCAGACGGCTTCGCGCGTTGCGGCCATACGATCAACGCGCGACCACTATAAGGAGGTTCAGTGAAGCATTGGGTTACTGTCGCGCCCATTTCCCGACTGTTCACGATCACATAGCTATGGCGTGGATCACGGGAACCCCGCGTCCGGTCCGGGGAGACAGCTGGTGCGAGGTGCGACGGACAGGACGATCGTGAGCGCATGCGTGAACGGATCAGGGCGGGCGACCGCGAGGCGCTCGCCGCGCTCTACGAGGAGTACGCGCGTTCGGCCGCCGGGCTGTCGGACGGCGCGGGTTCCGGCGGTTCGGGGGGTTCGTGCGGTGCGGGTGACACGCTCGCCGTCGTCACCGACGCCGAGGGCGTGGCCGATTCGGTGGCGGCGGAACTCCGGGCCTCCGACGCCGACCCCGGTCCAGGCCCACGACCGGCAGCCCCGGCCACAGAGCGCTGGGCACGGGAGGCTCCTCGGGCGGATCGCAGGCCTTCCAGTCGTCGCGTCGTTGTGAGGGCAAGGACGAGGTCACGCCCGAAATGGCCCCTTATGCCTGCCCGCCCCCTCACGACGACCGGCCGTTCCCCGTCAGGGCTTCCCGGACCACCAGCGCCCCTACGCGTGGCAGACCGAACAGGCCCAGCAACCCCTCGGCGACCTTGAGGAAGCGCTGTTACGCGGCGGCGGCGAACCCCCTACTTCCTCGGCTCCTTGGTGCTCGTCAATGACAGCCGCTCCGCCGAGGCCGACGTCACCGACGGTCAGCAGAGGCTGACGACCCCGACCATCCTGCTGACCGTCATACGCGATCTGGCTCAGCAGCCCGATGTGGTGACCGACCTGGTGGCGCGGTTCTCGGCACCCTCGGCGATGGACCGGTCCATGTCGGCCAGCATCGCGGCGAATTCGCCGGGGATGCCTGCCGCGGTCAGGCGGTCGCGCATCTGCTCGTACGTGAGCTGCCGGTGCTCCACGGGCCTCCGGACACCTGCGCCAGGACGGAGGCGACTTCGCTGTAACTCAGCGCCTCGGGACCGGTGATCACCAGATCCGTATCTGGCGCCACGGGGCCGGTGAGGGCCCGTACGGCGACCCCCGCGATGTCGTCGGCGTCGACGAAACCGACCTTGCCGTCACCGGTCGCGCTCGACACGACGTCCGACTCCCGGATGCTCTCGGCGTGCAGATGCCCGCCGGTGAAGTTGTGCATGAACCAGAGGGCCGCAGCACGGCCCACTCGCCGAACAGGCCGTCGGCCAGCAGCGCGTGCACCCGCCCGACCCCGGGTCCGCCTACGGGAATGGCCGAGGAGCTGAGAAGGACGACGCGCCGCACCCCGGCCGCACGGGCCTGCCCCAGGCCCTGCGAGAACAGCGTGGGGCCCCGTAGATATCGAGTCCGGCTCCAGCGATACAAGTCCCCATGACACCGCCGGACTACCGGTTCCTCAACGCCCGCTGTCCGCGCATTCGTCGCTGTCGCCGCCGCTGCGGCACTGATGCCCCGTGGAGCCACGGTCGTTCGGCGGCGGCGCGTTGTCCGGATCCTGCGGAGCGCACGGCACACCGGCCCGCGTCGGGCAGGGCGGCAGCGGCGCCGGGTGGGCGCGCTCGTGCTCGTCCAGTCCCGCGGCTACGGTGGCTATCAACAGGGCAGCTCCGAGCAGCAGTTGGAACGCCCCGGCGAACGGGTGCCTAGAGCGCAGGAAGAACACGGCGACCAGGACCACGCCCAGCGTGAACCCGCCGAGCCAGAAGACCGGCACCCAGTCCATCGGGGGCGGCCCGCTGTCCGAGGAAGCGTTGGCGTTCCCGCTCGCCGACCGCGCCCAGCCCCGCATCCCCAGCGTCAGGACCATGAGGAAGGCGAAGGCGATCTCGATCAGGACGACGATCAGGGTAAGACACCCGCCCTCGAGCCCGTGCCCCTTGGGCACGGTGTCACGCCCGCCCTGGTGCGTAACCCCTGGCAGGGACGGGGGGCCGGATGCGGGCTCCATGGTCATGACCGTACTTTGGTACGGAACCACGCACTCCACACCACCGTCCCCAAGCCGAGACCCATTCGTTGCGGGACAAAATGTGGGAGTCGCTGGTCCATCACCTCGGCCGTCGCGCGCGCCACCGTGTCCTCCCGGAGTTCGAGGAGCACCTGGGGCAGTTGACGGAGCTCGGCAAGCAGGCAGCCTCCCTTGTCCGGGAGGGCCGGCGGGGCCTTCCGGCCCCCGCCATCCGAAGAGAATCCGCCGCCGACTCCTGTCATCCCGCCTTCTTCCGCTCCTGACAGCGGGTGGACTTGAAGACCTCGCCCTTGTGGACGGTGACCCGACCGCTGGCGTCCAGGTTGCCGTTGGCCATGATCGCGTCGAACTCGCCGCTGGCGTTGCTCGCCCGCTCCCAGTAGCACCCGAAGCTTCGTCGGTGCTCAGCGCGTTCGCCGGGTATACCCAAGGCGTCGTGTGGTGGACGGCGATCCCGAGGCCGGCGAGTACGGCGGGGGCGGTGCGGGCGGTGCGCGAGACGAAGTGGGAGCTGTGCTCGGCGATGAGCCGGGCGAGCAACGGTACGACGCGTCCCTCGACCTGGCCGACGTCAGTACCGGCGGGCAGCTCGTCCTTCTGGACGGTCTCCGCAGACCGGGAGAGCCCGTTGCGTCCGTAGATCGCCGTGATGATCCAGGGCCCGGAGAGCGGAGAGGGTGATCACCTCGGGTCACTCTTGCCGACCTGCCGCTTGCTGGCGTTGACGGCCGCCGATCTCAACGACTACGTACGCAAGTATGGCTTCCTCGCCCAGATCGCCCCGTACCGCGCCCCGAGCTGGAGCGCCTCCACCTCTACGGCCGCTACTTCTCAACCGGCTTCCGCGCCGCGCAGACGGTGGCGTCGACATAGGCGAGATCGGCCTCAGTCACCTGCGCGTGGAGAAGACGGGCGAGTACGACGTCTCCCTCAACCCCGAGGGCTCGGCCGAACTCCCGGGCTTCGGTGACGGGTCCGGCGGCGCGGCGGAGGCGGAGAAGTCGCTGCTGTCGGAGCTGATCGAGTCGTTCAACGCCAAGTTCGGCACGGACTTCTCCGAGGAAGACGTCCGCAAGCCGTTCAACAGGACGACGGAAGACCCCAAGGTCCGGGCGGCGGCCGTCGTCAACGACGAGGCCAACTTCGGCAAGGTCTTCGACCGGGCCTTCGCCGACAGCATGGCCGATCCTATCGAGGCGACCCCCGGCATAGGACGCCAGTACTTCGGTCCCGACAAGAGCTTCCCGTCCAACCTGGACCGCAGCGCGCGTCGGGCGGCGTGGCGGATGATCCGCCACGAGGAGAACGTGGACGAGTAGTCCTCGGACGGACGGGGCCCGGCGCAGTGCCGGTTCGGCGTTGTGGCGGGCCCCTCATGCGTACGTTGCTCAGCCAGCGACGAGCCCTACGAACCCTGCCCACGCGCCTGGTCCAACGGTCAGCACGGGGCCGCTGGCCTGCTTCGAGTCCCGGATGTGTACGTGGGTGGCTGCGGCCGCAAACTCCACGCAGTCTCCGCCTTCAGCCCCGCTGTAACTGCTCTTACGCCAGGCGACCTCGACGCACTCGCCACCGCCGCCGCTGCTGTAACTGCTCTTGAACCAAGCACCCTCCGGAACGACAGGTTCGGTGGTGTGTGCGCTCATGACTCCCCAATCAGCTTCACGATCAACGCTGACGACTCTGCAGGCGTCAGCGCCTGCGATCGGAGAATGCCATAGCGGGCTTCGAGCTCGCGAACCTTTCCGGTGCCGGTGTAGAGGCGACTGTCATCCTGGACCTCTGTGTACGCAACGCGCTGCCCCTTGTCAGTATCGATCAGCGTGAACGGCCCTCCAAGGCCCGCACTGTCCTCGCGATCAGTGGGCATGACCTGCACCTCCACATTGCGCAACTGGGCGGCCACCAGCACTTGTTCCAGGGTGTTTCGCATCACCTGTTTTCCGCCGATCGGCCTGCGGAGAACGGCTTCTTCGATCACAAAGCTCAGCAAGGGGGCTGGGGTGCGCTTGAAGATGTCCTGCCGGACCATCCGTGCTTCCAACCGTTGCTCGATCACGTCGTCCTCAAGCAGCGGGCGCTGCATCTGGAAGACAGCCCGCGCGTAATCCTCCGTCTGGAGTAACCCCGACACGGCACTCACCGCGTACACGCTCATGGCAGCCGCACGTGACTCCAGCCGCGCCATGTCCCGGAAGAACGCCGGGTACTGCGACCGCGCCAGCTCCTCCTTCAACGCCACCAGCAGCCCCCCCGGCCTCCAGCACCCGGTCCGCCTTGTCGACGAACTCCGGCTGCGGGATGCGCCGCCCCTGCTCGAACGAGGCCACCGACTGTGCCGCGTACCCCACCCGCTTGCCGAACTCCACCCGGTCCAGCCCCGCCCGGACCCGCAGCAGCTTCAACTGCCGTCCGAACGCGACCGCCACCCCGTTCTCCGCCTTGCCCTCCGACTGGCCGCCCGAAGAGGGCTCCCTGTCCTCCCCCGTACCCACGCCCGCATCCATCTCGTCCTGCGCCATCCGCCACCGCCTGTCCCCGTGCGCACACGCGCCACGTCCGTCGCGCCCAACCGTCACACACCAGACAGCACTTCACTGCTCAACCACCAGGGCTGCATCATCCACGTCCGCGGCCCCCGGACCGCAGCGCCCGCCTAACCCGTCCTACTCGGGCACCGTAAGCACCGGCTCATTCGCCTGCACAGGGTTCGCAGGTAGATCCCTCCAAAGAGTGGATACGGACAGGCCGACGCCCAACCACCCCGCCACCCCTGGATCACATAGCCTCTGCAGTGGCGCACCGAGCGGCCGTCTCGGCATCCGTCAGCGGCGAGGCCCGGCTCGCACGGCAGTAGAGGAAGACGCTCATACCCTGAGCGTACTGAGCAGGTATGACAGAGCCGCCCGGCAACGGACGGCTGTGGTGGGATGGTGCCGTGAGCCGCACCGCCGAAGAGACCAACCGCCGCATGCTCCGGGCACGGGACGCGATGGACCGTGCGTACGCGCAGCCGCTGGATGTGCCGGCCCTGGCCCGGATCGCCCACGTCTCCCCGGCGCACTTCGCCCGTACGTTCCGCGCCACCTTCGGCGAGACACCGCACCGCTATCTGCAGCGGCGCCGCGTCGAGCGGGCGATGTTCCTGCTGCGGGAGACCAGCCGCAGTGTCACGGACATCTGTTACGAGGTCGGCTTCGGCAGCACCGGAACCTTCAGCCGCACGTTCAGCGGCATCGTCGGCCGGTCACCGCGGGCATATCGCAAGGAGACGGCAGCCATGAACGTACCCACGTGCTTCGCGAAGGCGTGGACGAGGCCGAGTGCCTGAACCGCCTCCGAACCCCCTCCACGACCGAGCAGCTTTGGATAAGTTTTCGCCGGCCCTGCCGACTAGCGTGATGCACATGTTCAACGCGATCACACACTCACAGATCTACGTCCTCGACCAGGACGAGGCCCTCGACTTCTACGTCGGCAAGCTGGGCCTGGAGGTCAACGCCGACGTCGACATGGGCTTCATGCGCTGGCTCACCGTCAACATCCCCGGGCAACCCGACCGCCAGGTCCTGCTGGAGAAGCCGGGTCCCCCTGCGATGTCCGAGGAAACGGCCGAACAGGTCCGCGAACTGCTGACGAAGGGCGCGCTGGGCAGCGCGCTCATCCTCACCACGGACGACTGCCGCAAGACGTACGAGACGCTGCTGGCGCAGGGCGTGGAGTTCACGGACGAGCCGACGGAGCGCCCGTACGGAATCGACTGCGGCCTGCGCGACCCCTTCGGCAACCACCTCCGCTTCACCCAGCCGAAGGGTTGAGAACCGGGAGCAGGGGCAGGGCGGGGGCACCCAAATGGGTCGCCGTCGGCCTGCCCCTCCTGCGTACAGGCCCTGCGCACGCCACGTACACCCACGTCGCGACAGCGCGTCACCCCTGGTCACGTTCAGCCGCGATGCGTCAGCGTTGCGGCATGACCAGCCAGCAGCCACCCCTCCCCGTGCGCAGCGCCCGCACCGCTCGCACCCGTTTCGCCTGGCACCACTTCGCGATGCGTTTCAGTTCCACCCCACGCGGCGCCCGCCTCGCCCGGCACCTGGCCGGCGAACGCCTCGACGCCTGGGGGGTCCCGTACGGGAGCGACGCCCACGATGCGCTGACGCTGACCGTCGCCGAGCTCAGCAGCAACGCCGTACGCCACGGTCACGTATCCGGCCGTGACTTCCGCCTCCGGCTCACCGCCGAAGGGGCGGCGATTCGTGTCGAGGTCACCGACACCCGAGGCGAACGTCTCCCCGCCGTCACCGAATCTGCGGCCTCGGCCGACCAGGACGGGGGCCGCGGGCTGCTCCTGGTCGCCGCCCTCACCGACCGCTGGGGCTGGTATCCGTGCGCGGACGGGCCGGGCAAGACGGTCTGGGCGGTGCTGGAAGTCTCCCCATAGTCCGTGCCACGCCCCTCACAGGCCCCGCCTACACCTCCGGCGGGTCATGCTGCATCAGGTGACGAGCCGATGTCTTCGGCATGGGGAGGTCGGGGAGAACGAGTAGTCGTCGACGGGCTTTGTGCCCAATGCGGCGAATTTCCAGCCAGCAGCCAATAGCTACGTTGCACTCGGAAATTTGTGCGTGTGATGGTCCTGCGCATGACTACGGGTGGGGATGGGATACCGGAGCAGCAGCAGAGGCCCTCGCGGCTGGCGGACCTGGCGGATCTTTCGAGTCTGCCACCGGAGCGGGTTCCCGCTGCAACGCCGATCGAGGCGGGGGAAGACCGGCTGCGTACGGCTCGCAGGGAGCTTGCTGTGTTGCTGGGTGAGTTCCGGCGTACGGCGGTGTTGGTTCCGCTGGATGGCAACGGGGATCTGTGGTCTGCGGAGCAGAATGGTGTGCGCTGGATCTGTGCGTTCTCGGACGAGGAGGCGCTGTCCCGGTTTGCGCGGGCTCGTGGGGACGCCGAGCGGGAGTGGGTATACCAGACGGTCTTGGGTGCGCGGTTGTTGGATGTGATGGTGCCGTTGCTGCCGGGGCCGGCGGGGGTGGCGCTGGATGCGGGGAGTGAGGACGGCGGGATGTTGTTCCCGCCGGTGGCGGGGATTGTGCCGGATGTGGTTGCGGTGGATCTCGGGGGGATGCGGTGAGTGGGAAGGGTGCTGACCTTCAGGCGCCGGCTGTGGCGTTGGCCGCGATCGCGAAGGGGATCGATCTGGCGCACGCGGAGTTGAAGGAGCTCGGGTTCATCGGCCAGGCGTCGACGGGGCGGGGTTTCTCGGACCTTGCTCTTTCGGGGCTGGAGCTGGGGCACGGCGGGCTGACGTCGGAGTTCGAGACGTTCTGCGACCGCTGGGAGTGGGGTGTGCGGGCCCTGACGCAGAAGGGGAACGGATTCGCGCTCGGGGTCGGGTTGTCGGCGGGTTCCTTTGCGGAGCAGGAGCAGTACATCAAGGACTCGTTCAAGGTCGGTGTGAACTCCCTGAACGGGAATCCGCATCTGTCCGAGGACGAGGTCAAGACGATGAGCTGGGACACGATCAGCAAGCAGACGGCGTACGACGATCCGGACTGGGGCTGGGAGTCGATGACCGAGGCTCATGGTGAGGTGAAGCAGACCTGGCAGGACACCGCTTACGACGCGGAGGATGCCGCGCTCGACTCCATGGAGCGCAACGGAGTGCTCGACCCGGAGGTCCGGGCGGCAGTGGATGAGCGGCTGAGGGAGCACCTCGACCCGTCGCAGGAGACGATCGATCAGGCTGAGCAGCCGCGGTGGGGGCAGGGCAACTGATGGTGGACTGGGGGAAGCTCGGCGGGGACCTTTACGACGGGGCCGGCAATCTGGTCGACAAGGGCAAGGAAATCGTCGGCACGGGGATCGACAAGGGCACCGATGTGCTCGGCTCCGGGTTGGAGAAGGTGGGTGCCGACCAGTGGGCGGACGCGGTCGAGGACTGGGGGGACGAGACCGCTTCCTCGCTGGGTGCGGAGGTCGGCGAGCAGCAGCTCGGGCAGACCGAGGAAGCGGACGAGCTGATCCACGGCAGGCCGGAGAAGATCGCCGCTGCGGTGAAGAACCTCCGGGATTTCCAGCGCGCGTTCGATCTCGTCGGTGGCGGGATGAAGAGGCTCGACTCGGGTCACTGGAAGGGTGTGGCCGCCGACACTTTCCGGGAGAAGTTCCAGACCCTGCCCACCGACTGGCTGCGGGCGGCGGATGCGTTCGAGGATGCCGCTGCGGCGCTGGAGACGTATGCCGGGACGGTCACGAGCGCGCAGGCCAAGGCCGGTGAGGCGATCGCCCTCTACAAGGAGGGCAAGCAGGACCGCGTGACGGCTGCTGCCGCGTTCAAGGAGAAGGCGGAGGCGTACAACGCCGTCCGCAACACCGACCATCCGCTCCCGCATCCTGGGGAGTTCTCCGATCCGGGCTTGGTCAAGCGCCGGCATGCGCAGGAGATCCTGGAGCGCGCCCGGCGGGCACGCAACGAGGCCGCCGAAGCGGCCAAGGGCGCGATCACCGCGGCGATGGCGCACGCCCCGAAGGAACCCACCGGTCTGGACCGGGCGAAGCAGGAGTTCTACGACTACGGGGTCGGGCAGAGCATCGAGCTGGCCCACGTCGGTGGCAGTGTCATCAAGGGCACCGCGGGGCTGCTGAATTTCGTCCGCTCGGTGTACCCACTGGACCCGTACAACCTGACGCACCCGGCCGAGTACTACAAGGGCGTCAACACCACGCTCGCGGGCCTCGTCTCCACCGCTGCCAACCCCGACCGGGCACTCAAGAACGCCTGGGACGCCGCCAAGGGCGACCCCTCCGAATTCATCGGGCGGCTGCTCCCCGAACTGGTCGGCACCAAGGGCGGTGGCTTGCTCAAGGGCGGTCTGCGGGCAGGAATGAGGACTTGGCCGACAGTCCGACGGGCAAGAGCCGGAACGGACACGAGAAGAATCCCGACTCCAATGCCAGGAAGTGCAGCGAGGTCAAGTGCGCCGGGGACCCCGTGGACGTCGCGACCGGTCGCATGCTGCTCCCGCAGACGGACATCGTGCTGCCGGGATCACTGCCCCTCGTCTTCGAGCGCGTCTTCGACTCCTCGTACCGGGCGGGCCGTTGGTTCGGCACCGGCTGGTCGAGCACGGTCGACCAGCGCCTGGAGATCGACGCGGAAGGCGTGGTCTTCAGCTGCAACGAGGGAAGCCTGCTCGCTTACCCGCACCCGGCACCTGGCGCCCCCGTCATGCCCACGCACGGCCGGCGTTGGCCCCTGGACCGGGTGAACGACGGCTATACCATTACGGATCCGGACACCGGCCAGGTCCGGCACTTCGCCGACCGACCCACCGGGGACCTGGCGCTCCTGGCCCAGATCGACGACCGCAACGGCCGCTGGATCGCCTTCGAGTACGACGAAACGGGCGCTCCGACGTCAATCGTGGACCACGGCGGCTACCACCTGAAACTCACCACGCACGAAGGCAGAGTCACCGCCCTGCACCTGGCAGGCGCTGCACCGGACGGCACCGACCAGGAGATCCTCCGCTACGGCTACACCGACAGCCACCTCACCGAAGTCACCAACTCCTCAGCCAAGCCCCTGCGCTTCGACTGCGACGAGCTGGGCCGCATCACCGCGTGGACGGACACCAACGGCAGCCGGTACGAGTACGTCTACGACGAACATGACCGCTGCGTCTACCAGACCGGCGGCAACGGGCACCTCGAAGCCCACTTCACCTGGGACGACACCGACCCCGACACCAGCTTGCGCATGACCTCCGTCACCGACGGTCTCGGTCACGCGAAGCGCTTCGTGATCAACAAACGCTCCCAGGTCGTGGCGGAGATCGACGCCCTCGGCGCGGTCACCCGCTTCGAATACGACCGTTACCACCGCCTGCTGTCCCACACCGACCCGCTCGGCCACAACACCCGGTTCACACATGACGAGCATGGGCGACTGGCTGAGGTGGAGCGACCGGACGGACGCCGGTCATACGCCGAGTACAACAAACTGGGACTCCCCGTACGCATCGTCGGCACCGACGGCAACGTCACCCGACAGGCCTTCGACGATCACGGCAACCGCACCTCGATCACGGAACCCACCGGCGCCACGATCGGGTTCTCGTACGACGAGGCAGGCCACCTCGTCTCCATGGCCGACGTCCTCGGGCACACTTCGATCCTCACGCCCGACAAGGCCGGGCTTCCGGTCGCAGTCACCGACCCTTTCGGCGCGACCACTCGCTACGAGCGGGATGCCTTCGGCCGCCCAGTCTCGATCAGCGACGCTCGGGGGGCCGTCACCCGTCTCGAATGGACTGTCGAAGGCAAACTCGCCCGTCGCATCGAGGCCGACGCAAGCCAGGAGTCGTGGACCTACGACGGCGAGGGAAACTGCCTCACCCATACCAATGCCGTCGGCACGACCGTCAGGTTCGAGTACACCGACTTCGACATGCTGCTGGCACGCACAGAGCCGGACGGCGCCCGGTACGAATTCACGCACGACAGCAACCTCCGGCTCACCCGGGTCACCAACCCTCAACGCCTGACCTGGGACTACGGATACGATCCAGCCGGACAGCTGATATCCGAGACGGACTTCGACAACCGGACGCTCCGCTATGAGCGGGATGCTGCAGGTCGGCTCGCCGCACGCACCAGCGCCGCAGGCCAAACAACCTGCTATGAACGGGACGTGCTCGGCCGTGTCGTCCGCAAGAACGCCGCCGGTACCACCACGACCTTCGCGTACGCAGTCAACGAGGACGCAACCGTCACGCTTCTTCGGGACAGGTACGGCCGCCTTGTCTCCGAGACGGTCAACGGCCGCACCATGTCGTACACCTACGACGCCCTCGGCCGCCGTATCGGCCGCACCACCCCCACCGGCGCGGTCAGCACCTGGACCGACAACGCCGCCGGCCGCCGCACCTCCCTCACCACCTCCGGCCGCACCATCGCCTTCGAACATGACGCCGTCGGCCAGGGATGCCGAGGACCGGCTCACCGCAGTGACGACGCCGGACGGAGCGCGATGGCGGTACGAATACGACGCGTCAGGCCGACGTATAGCCAAGCTGCGCCTGTCGGAGGACGGTACGACGGTCATCGAGCGCAGCGACTTCACCTGGGACGGGCCGACACTGTGCGAGCAGACCACGGTCTCGGACGAGTCGCCTCATTGGGTCACCCTCACTTGGGACCACGACGGCCTGCGGCCGGTGGCCCAGACGGAACGCATCATGGCGGTGGTGGCGCAGGAGGCGGGGGATGGTCAGCATGGCGCTCAAGCGCGCCCCTTGAGGGGCCTGCACACCATGGTGAAAGCGGCCGGTACGGTTGAAGCGGCTGCAGCAGTCGGTGTGCCGAACGGGGGGCACGCAGCCCAGCACGAGATCGACTCCCGCTTCTTCGCCATTGTCACCGACCTCGTCGGCGCGCCCTGCGAACTCGTCGACGAGCAAGGCGGTATCGCCTGGCGCAGCCGCCGGACTCTGTGGGGCACCACCACATGGGCATCCGACAGCACCGCGTACACGCCACTGCGCTTCCCCGGCCAGTACTACGACCCTGAGACAGGGCTGCACTACAACTACTTCCGGCATTACGATCCGGAGACGGCCCGATACCTCACCCCGGACCCGCTCGGCCTCGTCCCGGCGCCGAACCCTTCGACGTATGTCCTTAATCCGCATACCTGGACCGACCCGCTCGGCCTGTCACCGTGCCCTCCGCATCTGTTCCGCGGAACCACCACAGGTTTCGAGGGCAGCCCCGGTGTGCAGCGGCACGGCATCACACCAACCTCGTCCGACCCCGGCGTCGCCAGCGTGTTCGCGACGCAGGCGAGCGGTTCGGCGACGCCATCGTCGAGATCTATCCGCGCGGCGCGCTGGACGGGGTCCCAGTCCACCAGGGGTACATCGCGCGGGAGGCCGAATGGCCGGTCGAGCTGAGTCCGGCGGAACTGTCGTCCCGCACATCCGTGCAGGTGCCATCGGCGGTAGCCCGGGAGATCCTCTCCGAGATGGGCATCCACGTGCCACGCAAGATCGGCAACGGGGACATCGATCCGCTCCTTGAATACGATGTTCCCAAGCTCACCCCCGAGCAGATCGCACACTTCGTCGAGGACGCACACCGACGTGCTGGATAACGTGCCTGAGAAGGCAGCCCTGAGCATCGAATCCATCGAGTCCGTGACGCCGGGCGTTACCGACGCGGCGGACGGCGTGGCCGTGTGCGTGGTCCGCTGCATTGAGGGGACGGCACTGCTGGGCATGGTGTTCCAGCACTCGGGTTCCGCAGTCGGCCCGGGCGCGGCCACGCCAAGGTTCTTGCTGACCGCCATTGAGTGGTACGGCAAGCAGGTCGAGCAACTGGACACCGTTCACTCCGGCAAGGTCACGCTCACGGGAGCCGGAGCGGGGACGCTGGCCAAGCGCGATGTCCTGAACTCGGCACCGCGGCACTGAATGACCCCGTCGGGCTGGCCGTCGAAGACCTCACCCTCCTGGGGCCGGCAGGGCGGTCACCGGCCCGCTCGCGGGGCTGCAACCACTGCTCATGCCAATCCAGACCGGGGTCGGCCACTCACCCCACATCATCCGGGGCATGGTACGCACAGGCCCGTGTCGGCCTGGGCTGAGGACAGGTCGGTCAACAGCGCATACCAGCGACTCAAAGGTTTCACGGCTTGGTCGCAACACACGCCGCCGCAGCGGGGTTGTCCGCCCCAGCCGCCCAGGAGTTGCTGCGTCAAGCCGAGGTGTCCCTGGCCCCCGTGTCTTTCACCCACCACCCCCGGGGCCTCGGATGGATGCCACGCGCCCACGGGTCGATGCCCTGGCCCAGAGGCTCCGCTCCGGTGCGGTCACAATGAGTCCTTCCCAGTAACGAATCATGACGTTGCGTGACCATTCAGATGATGCGGTTGTACTCGAGCTGGACGATCTCGACGGATGCGGGAAGCTCAGGCTGCGAGGACTTCACGCCGGGATCAATTCCAGGGGTAGTCCTGACCGGAAACGTTCGGCGCCGGACCCCCGAACGTGCCCTCACCGGACCAGGCGTGTCTCCAGCGGGGAGACTTGCCCGACCTACGCCGGACGGCCCTGCGCACGTTCCGGCCGGCCGGCCGGTCCAGCACGCACGCGCACACATGGGGGCAAGGTGCCACAGCAGCCGATCGCCGGGCGGTACGAGCTCCTGGAGGAGCTCAACAGCGGCGGCATGGGGGATGTGTGGCGCGGGTACGACGCCGTGCTGGACCGGCCCGTCGCCGTGAAGGTGGTCCGGCATCAGGCTGTTGCCGGGTCGCCGCAGCCGACGGAGGAGTTCGCCAAGCGCTTCAAACGCGAGGCCCGCATCACCGCGCGCATCCAGCACCCCGGAGTGCCGCAGGTGTACGACGCGGCGCTCGACGACACGGACTCCACGTACGAGCGGCTGTCCCTCGTCATGGAGCTGGTCGACGGGCTGCCGCTGTCCGCGAACATCCATCCGGAACGCCCCTCCCGGTCAGCTGGGCCGTGGCTGTGGCGGCGCAGGTCGCGACCGTGCTGTCGTACGCACACGAGGTGCCGGTGATCCACCGCGATCTCAAGCCGTCCGACAACCTGGTCGCGCGGGACGGCACCGTGAAGGTCCTCGACTTCGGGATCGCGGCCATCCTGCGCACGGACGTCACCAAACTGACCGCGACCGGCAGCCCCATCGGTACGTACCAGTACATGGCGCCGGAGCAGGTACGGGGCGGGCGAACGAGTCCGCAGACCGATCTGTACGCGCTCGGCTGCGTGCTGCACGAACTGCTCAGCGGACAGCCGCTGTTCACGGCCGACAGCGAGTACCTGGTGATGTATCAGCACGTGAACGCAGCACCCACCCCGCTGCGCGTGCTGCGGCCCGACGTTCCGGCCGCTCTGGAGGACCTCGTCCTGCACCTGCTGCTCAAGGCACCGGAGGCACGGCCCGTCGACGTGCAGGAGGTGTACGAACGACTGCGGCCGTTCCTGCCGCCACCCGGCGAGAGGCCCGGACCCGGTGAGGCGGGGCCGGAGGGAGCACCGGACCCGACAGCGCTCTTCCGCCGTCCGTACGCACCCCGCGCCCGCGCCGGTGCGGTGCGGCCCGTGCCCACGGCGGTCGGTCCGGACGCGGCACCGCCCGTTCCCGTGCCCGAACAGCTGCGTGAGGAGATCGCGGAGGCGCACGCGCACTCCGACGCGCCGCTGGGACGAGGAGCGGTTCGCCCAGGCCGCCGAGGTGCTGGGCGAGATCACCGCACGTCCTGGACCTCGCCCAGGAACCGGCCGCTCTGCTGTCCGCGGTAGGTGGTCTGGCACGCCGGCCGGCGAACACGGAGGCCCCCGCCGCCCCCCGCACCTCTCCCGAGTAATGTCCGCTTGTTCGAAACAGGTCCCGGACCAGGGGCCGTGGGCGGGAGGGGTGTCATGAGTGGTGCGGGGTCGGTCGACGGTACGTGGAGGCTGGGCGTCGAGGAGCGTGGGGTGCTCGCGGGGCGGTGGTGGAAGTGGGCGCTGGCCGCGCCCGAGGACCGCAGTCCGGTGAGGGACACGACGGGTGAGCATGCCGGGTGGGGGCAGCCGGACGATCTCTGGTTCCTGGCCGGTACCTACGGGGGCCGGGTGGTGCGGCGCTGTGTGATTCCGTCGGACCGGCGGTTGTTCTTCCCGGTGCTCAACATGCAGCACGACAGGTCGTATTCGAGGGTCCCCCGGTCCCTGACGGTGGCCGAGGCCACGGCGTCGCTCAACGGCATGCCGTTGCCGTTGCAGGAGTTCTCCGCGCCGTTCAGGACGGGGTTGACCCAGCGTTACGCATGGGGTGTCTGGGGTGGCATCGAGCCGCTGGCTCCCGGCCAGTACGTCCTGGAGATCAGGGGCAGGGCCACGAACGGCTTCTGGGTCGACACGACGTACCACCTGGAGTCGAAGACCCTCTGATCCACTCCGTACGCCCGCGCGCACAGGGCAGTCACAGAAGTGCCTTACGATACGCACACTTGTTCGTACTTTTCTGTTTGAGGATGCATACGTCATGTCTCTGGGTGCCACGTCCCGTTCCCTGCGCGGTATTTCCGTTGCCGTCGCCCTTCTCGCGGTCGGTGCGGCGGGATGCGCCGATGTCGTCGACAGCGCCAAGGACGGCGCCAAGAAGGTCGTCCGCCAGCGCTCGGTGTTCTCCCTCGCCCCCGGCGACTGCTACAACCCGAACAGCGGGGCGACCGAGACCGAGGAGTTCGCGATCGAGGTCGTGCCGTGCGCGGAGCCTCACGAGGGGCAGGTCGTCGGTGAGTTCGAGATCGACGACGAGAAGGCCTTCCCGGGAGACGACGCGGTCGCGGTGATCGCCGACGAGCGGTGCCCGGTCGAGGCACAGAAGTTCGCCCCCGACACCTGGGCGCTGCCCGCCGGGGTGGACGTCTTCTACTACCACCCCACCAAGGAGAGCTGGGCGACGGGCGACCGGGCCGTGAGCTGCGCCTACACGAAGGAGTCGGGCAAGCTGTCCGGCTCGCTGAAGAGCGACGCCCTGAACCCCGACCAGCTCGCATACCTCAAGGGTTCGACCGCCGTCTACGACGCCCTGTGGGCGAACCAGCCCGAGGGGGACCAGATCGAGGACGACCTCCCCGGATACAAGCTGCAGGCCAAGGCTGTCGCCACCGCGCTCGACGCCCATGTCCAGGCCCTGGGGGACATCGAGCAGCCCGAGACCGGGAAGCTTCGCACACAGTTGGAGAAGGCCGCGGGTGAGTGGACGAAGGCCGCGTCGGCGGGCGACACCGACACCTTCTACCTGGCGTACGACGCCGCCTTCACCGGCATCGACCCCAACAAGTCGGTAGCCGCCCGCAAGGAGCTGAAGCTCGCCACGACCGTCCCGGCCGACGAGGCCGAGGTCTGGGCCGGCTGACCCACTCCCCGCCATGAGCCGGACCCCACGAGGCCGGAACCTACGAGGCCGGAACCAGGTGCGCCGTCCGCACCCGGTTCCGGCCTCACCTCGCGGTGCACCCGCACGGTGTACGCCACTTCGGATCTCGCGGAAGAGGGGAGGACCAGGATGACGGACAGGACCACGGCCGAGTGGTGGGAGCTCCTGCCGGCCGGTATCCGTCAGCAGGCCGACGGTTACGTCCTCCAGGACGCTTTCCTGGCGGCCGTCCGCGTCGTCTTCCACGCCGGCCGTGCTGACGGACTCGGTCTCGTCGAAGCCCAATCGGTCGTCCACGGCCGGTACGTCCATCACGGCGACAGGGTCGCCCGCACCCCCGACAGCCCGCTCGACCTGGAGTCCCTGACCGCCGTGGCGAAAGGTACGCGGGGGCGGGTCGTGGCGATCGAGGCCGTCTGGGACGGCGACACCGTCCACGACTGGTTCGTCAACCTGCTGGCCGTCACCGCCGACCCGCCGGGCGAGAACCGACTGGCCACCGTTCACCGGAGCGCGGCCGTACGGCACCTCGGTGGCGAGGACTGCGGCCCGCTCCACCCGTCCGCGGTGGCCGCCGGCAGGGCGGGCAGGGCGCTGGCCGTCCGGCTCTCCGTACCGTTCCACTTCGCGGGCCCGCACACCCCGGACGACGAAGCGCCGCGCTTCCGGCTCTGAACTCCGATGGGGCCGGGGCCCTTCACGTGGCGCTCCGTTCGCTCGCCTCGCGCAGGTCGCGGTCCACCGCGCGGTCGTACGCCGGGTCCGGTGCGCCCTCCGGGCTGCCCGGCCGGCCGGTGCGCAGGAGTGCGCGCCAGCGTTCCTGGCTCCAGTCGGCGGGGGCCGTGGTCCGCATGAAGTCCTCGACCAGTCCCAGGAACCGGACGGGGTCGAAGTGGTACGGGAAGTGTCCCGCGCCCTCGAAGATCTCCAGGCGGCTGCCGGGCATGGCCGCGTGGGCACCGTACGCGTGGTGCACGGGCACCACGCTGTCGCGTGAGCCCCACAGCAGGAGCGTGGGCATGCCCTGGGTCAGGTAGCAACGGTCCAGCATCGTGACCACCTGGCCCCGCCAGTCGACGACCGCCCGCAGGGTGCTGATGAACGCGCTGCGGGAGGTCGCGTCGGGGAGGGCGTCCACGAGGTCGACGAGTTCGTCCGCGTCCTGGCCCAGATCGGTGTCGAGCGCCTTGATCAGGCGGGTGAAGAGGCCGACCTGGCGGCGCATCCCGGGCAGGCGCAGCGTGGACAGCATCAGGTCGGCGCCCGGCAGGGACACGGCGCGCAGGACGGGGTTGACCTCGCGTCCCACGCCGCCCGCGCTCACCAGGATCAGCCGGTCGGTGCGCTCGGGGTACTGGTACGCGAACTGCATGGCGACACCGCCGCCGAGCGAATGGCCGACCAGGGTGGCGCGTTCGATGCCCAGGACGCCCAGCAGGTCCCGGATGCCGTTGGCGTAGGCGGCCACGGAGTAGTCGGCCCGGGGTTTGTCCGAGGCTCCGTGTCCGAGGAGGTCCGGGGCGATCACCGTGTGGTGGCGGGCGAGGCCGGGGATGAGGTCCGCCCAGGTCGCGGAGGAGTCGCCGATGCCGTGGATGAGGAGGATCACGGGGCCTTTCCCCGCCATCCGGTAGGCCCTGCGGTATCCGTGGATCACCCGGTGCCGCAGTTCCGCCGCCTGCTCGCCCCCGTGCCGTGGTGCGCCGGTCACACGATCGCCCCCTGCTCACGGTCCGTCGTTCCGGGTGGTTGTCGCTGCGAGGATTCCTGGGTGAGCGTAGAAAGCTTCCGCGTACAGGCGGTTTCCGCGGGGTTTCGGGCGGTGCCCGGATGGGATCCCGGGGTGGGGCGAGGGCATGCCGCTCATTCCGTAACACGCACGTAGCAGTGGGGGGTCGCGCGCACCCTATGATCGCCCTAGCACATCCGCCGACTTTCTGCCGCGGTTTCGTGCGTCTCCCTCTCCCTGACCGGGTACGGCACCGCGCTGCTCTGCCCGCGAACCCTGGAAGGCGGCCTGAATGGTCTCTCCCGTACGTATCTGGCTCAACCGCACGTACGCGGAGAACGTCTTCTTCATCGATCAGCTCCGACATAATCCTGACGGCCGGCCGGTCGAGGTCCATGCCACGCACGGGGATCCCGACTCGCCCGTACTGGCTGCCGCCGACACCGCGGCGCCGGAGCCGGAGGGTCTGACCCCGGCCGCGTACGCCGAATTCGCCCTGGACCAGTGCGCCCGGCGCGGTATCGACGTGTTCGTGCCCGTCCTGCACCAGGCTGCGGTAGCCGCGCACCGTGAGGAGTTCGCGGAGCTCGGGACGACGCTGCTGGCCCCGCCCGTCGAGGCCTGCGCTCTCTTCCAGGACAAGGCGACGGCGTACGAGACGGTTTCGGCCGTGGGGGTATCGGTGCCACCGTGGTGGCGGGTGCGTACCGAGGACGAGCTGGTCGAGGCCGTGGACGCGATCGAGGCGAGTGGCGGCACGGCCTGTTTCAAGCCGGCGGCCGGTGCGGGCGGGGTCGGGTTCCGCATCATCACCCGGGCCCCGTTCTCCTTGTTCCACCTGGGTGGCTTCCCGAGCCCCTACGTACCGTTGGGTCTGGTCATCGAGGCGCTGCGGAGCGGCGAGGGCTCCGTCGACTGGCTCGTGATGCCGCGCCTGGACGAGCCGGAGGTCTCCGTCGACTGCCTGACCGGTCCGGACGGTGCGGTCAGGATGGCGGTGGGACGTACGAAGAACGGGCGGCGGCGCGGATTCACGCTGCGGCCGTCGCTGACCGAGCCCGCCCGCCTCATCGCCCGGACGTTCGGGCTGCACTGGCTGACGAACATCCAGTTCCGGATGTACGAGGGGCAGCCGGTCCTGATGGACGTCAACACCCGTCCGGCCGGTGGACTGCACCAGCTCTCCCAGTGCGGCATCAACGCACCGTGGGCGGCGGTGCGCCTGGCACTCGGCGACGACCCGGGCGATCAGACTCCTGACTTCCTGGGCGCGGACTACTCGGTCATAGCGGGACCGCGGGCGCTGCGGCCGACGGCGGTGCCGGTGCAGCGTCCGGAGGAGCCGGCTGCCGCCCGCCCTGCCCCTGAAGGGGTCGCCGCCGCGCTCTGAGGCGTGCGCGGGGTGGTCGTGCGGCAGGGTGGGCACCCTGTACATCGGCGTGCGGACGCCGTGCTGTAATGCGTGGCGAAGCCGCCGTGGTGGGTGGCTCGGGGGAACAGGGACATGATGGTTCGGACGGTGCACGTGGCCGGAGTTCTGCTGTCGGCTCTGCTGGTGTCGCTCGTCGGCAGCGACAGTGCCGGTGTCGCTGCCGAGGCGCGGATGACGGCTGCGGCCGGGGCCGCTCGGAATTACCAGCAGGCCATGCTGGAGAAGGACTGGAAGACCATCTGCGAGGCTCGGACGGAACTCCTGCGTGGTGGCAGCGTGGCCGATTGCCTGGACGGGACCGAGGGGCTCGGTCTCGATGACTACGGCCATCTCCGCATAAGTATCGGCAGCGTCTTCGAGGTTGAAGCCGCTGGTCCGCATCCTGCGGGCGTCGGCCTGCGGATATCGCTCCATGAGGTGGACATGCACTACGCCGTCCGAGTCGTTCCCGGTGACGGGAGTATCTGGCTCATCGACCAGTCGTTTGTCCTCGACACGAGCGTGGGTGCGGGCGTCGAGGACATCCGCGAGGGGCTGCAGGCCGGGTGACGGCGGGCACGGGGCCGTTCCGGGCCGACTGGCCGGCTGGTCGGCTGGTCGGCTGGCCGATTGTGCGGGTGCGGAAGCAGGCGCCCGGCCATGCCCGCGCGGCGACGCGCTCGCCGGTCCGCAACGACTTCGGCGGGCTCGGCATCGGCGATCCGGCCTGCGACCTGGCCATCGACTTCACCCTGATGTCGGCCAGGTGCCGGGCCGTCTTCCGCGCACGGCTCGGCGTCGACGACGCCACCTGGACCCGGGGCCGTGGCTGGGCCTTGACCACCGGTCTGAACGCCTACACCGCCTACGCCGCCGTCAACCCCCGTGTCGCCGCGCAGACCACTCGCCAGATCACCGAGGCCCTGATCGCTGACCGGCCCAGGGGGCTCAGGCCCACGTACGGAAGGCCGCGCCGTCAGTGCACGCGGCGCAGGCCGGCGACGAGGATCTCGACCGGTCGACGCGCGTCGTAACGGATGGCGGCACCGGCGCCCGCGCAGATGCCGCCGACGCCCCCGATGCCACGCACGAGCTCGCAGGCGTCCATGTCGGAGCGGATCTCCACCACCTCGGCCTCGGCGTCGAGCAGTTCGCTGCATACGGGGACGAGGCTGACCGGCCCAGGGGCGGACCCCGCCACGAAAGGCCACCGGGGAGGGGCCGTTCCCCATGGGCCGGATCGATTCCAAGTGAAACCCGAGCGGTCCGACGACCTGCGGACAAGGGCGTCTCAAGGCCCTTCGTGGAACCTGCGGGTGGAGCCATCCCCCAGGGGCCCCTGGGGGATATCCCCCACTGAAGTCGGGGCCTTACCGGATCGTTCGGGTGACGCGGAATCCCTACGTTGTGGGGTGGAATCGAAGAACCGTGCCGCACATCTCCCGGAGGATCCCCCGTGACCGCCCCGACGTACCGCCCGCCGCGCACCGCCCACCCGCTCATCGGGGCCTTCGTGCGCTTCGTGGTGTGCGGGGGCGGTGTCGGGCTCGCCTCCGGCGGTGTGCTCGTGCTGCTCAGCGAGCGGATACCGCTGGTCGTCGCCAACGCGCTGATCACCGTCGTCTCCACCGTGATCGCGACGGAGCTGCACAGCCGGATCTCCTTCCGGAGCGACCGCAGGGGGTGGCGGATCCACCTGCAGTCGGGGCTGACCGTCGCCGTGAGTTACGCGTTCACCACCGGCGCCCTGCTCATGCTGTACGCCGTACAGAACTCCCCCTCCATGGTGGTCGAGCAGACGGTGTACCTGTCGGCGTCGGCGGTGGCCGGGGTGGGGCGGTTCGTGTTGCTGCGGTTCGCGGTCTTCACCGGGCCGGCCGTCGTGCAGGCGGAGGGCGGCGCGGCCCTCGGCAAGTCGTCCGTGGTCATCGCCGCGTGAGCGCCCGTCGCTACGGGCGGGAGGCCGCCCGGCAGGGCCACCCCGGCCCGCCGGCGCCCCCGAGGAGCGATGACACACTCGTCATGACAGGTCAGGGCGTGTTTTCGTAGGACGAACAGCACGCTCGTGAAGCCTTGTTGAGCCCCCTGCGCGACTCCCGGAATCGCCGTCATGAATCACTCCGAGAACATCGATCATGATGCGGTGCTGCGCGCACGGACGCTGCTGCTCGGATCCGGCGGAATCACCGTCCCCCATGAGGCCGACGCGTACAGGATTCTCGCCCGGGTGAGCCCGGCCACCCATCTGCCGCACCTCGCCCGAACGCTGCTGACGTTCAGTTACCTGAAGCTGGAGAAGCCGGAGTTGCGGCTGTCGTACTGACCGAGGCCGTCGCCCCGGCCCGGGTAGTGACCGAGGCCGTTGCCCCGGCCCGGGTAGTGACCTAGGCCGTCGCCCCGGCCCGGCGGATGGACGGGGCCGAGCCGAACCGGGCAGCGCCCTGACCGGCCGTTCGACCCTGCTCCTCGCCGGCAAGCGGTACGGCGAGGCGCTCGCCGACTTCCGGGAGGCCACCGACCGCACGTGACGCGGAGGCCGTCGCCCTCGCGTGACCCTGAGGCCGTCGGCCCGCTCGCCTGGCCCGGAGGCGTGGTCCGGGGCTCCTCTACGATCGTCCGCGTGTGCGCACATGTGATAGTCGCGGAAGACGACCCGAAGCAGGCCGAGCTCGTACGCCGCTACCTGGAACGCGAAGGACACGTGGTCACGGTGGTGGGGGACGGTCTCGCCGCCCTGGAGCAGGTCCGGCAGGGCACGCCGGACCTGCTCGTCCTCGACGTGATGATGCCGCGGGCCGACGGGCTGGACGTGGTACGCGTACTGCGCGCCGAGGAACGGGAGTTGGCGGTGCTCATGCTGACCGCCCGGTCCACGGAGGATGATCTGCTGCTCGGGCTCGACCTGGGTGCGGACGACTACATGACCAAGCCGTACAGCCCGCGCGAGCTGATGGCGCGGGTACGCACCCTGCTGCGGCGCACCCGGCGCGACGCGGATCCGGATCCGGTCGACGGGCACGTGCTGCGGGTGGGGGCGCTCGCCGTCGATCCGGTACGTCACGAGGTGGCGGTGGAGGGCGTGCGGGTCGAGTGCACGCCCGGTGAGTTCCGGCTGCTCGCCGCGATGGCCGCCGAGCCCGACCGTGTCTTCGCCCGGGAGCAACTGCTGGAGGAACTGCACGGGTTCGACCGGTACATCAGCAGCCGGACCGTCGATGTGCACATCATGAACCTGCGCAAGAAGATCGAGCGCGCACCGCGCCGGCCGGTCCGGCTGCTCACCGTCTTCGGGGTCGGCTACAAGCTGACGGATCCGGCGAAGGGTGGCGCGCGTGCGTCGGCGCGACGATAGCGGCGGCAGCCGTCACCACCGGCTGCCGCTCCGCAAGAGTCTCCTGGGCCGTCTGCTGGCCGTGTCGGCGCTCGTCGCGGCGTGTTCGGTCGCCGCGACGGCCTGGCTGGCCGTGCAGACCACTTCCGGCGCGATCAAGCAGGAGCAGGGCCAGAACCTCACCGCCGACAGCCGTGTCCACGACACCCTGCTCGGATACGCGGCGGAGCATCCCACCTGGGACGGTGTCGCGACGACCCTGCGCAAGCTGGCGGACGACTCCGGCCGGCGGATCACACTGACGACGCAGACCCGGGAGATCCTCGCCGACACCGCGGGGGCCTCTCCTCCCCCGCCGGCGCTGCCGTCCCAGCCGTCGGCGGTCGTGGACCCCATGTCCGTGGACGCCGCCCTGTCGTCCGGGACGGAGGCCGGGACGGAGGCCGGGGCGGGATCCGTGAGCAGGTCCGTGACCGGTTCCGTAACCGGTTCCGTGACGACCGACGTGGGGGCACGGTCGGGCACCGACCGGATCGATCCCCGCGCCGTCGGCCCGTTCCGCCTGCCGTCGGCCGAGCGCGCGTCACTGATGGGCATCGCCAAGAAGGCGGCAGCCTGCCTCGACCAGGAGGGGATCGCCTCGGACGTCGTGGAGGGGCCGAGCGGGCGGCCCCGGCTGCAGGTCGTGGGCAATGACCCCGCCCGTGTGCAGGGCACCCTGTGCCCCACGGACGCGCTGGGCACCCCGACCCCGACCGAGGAGAAGGCGCTCGCCGCACTCAACGAACTGGTCGACGCGTGCCTGGACCGCCAGGAGCGGGAATCCGTGCGGCTCGACCTGGACCTCTCGTGGGGCCCGGGCACGGGCAGGGAGCCGGAGGTGGCCCCCGGCGCGACGGCGGAGCCCGCTGCCGTACCCCGTGAGGTCGCCCGGCCGACCCCGTCCCCCTCCTTCACCGTTGACGCCCTCACCAGTGAGAACGACCGGGCCATCGCCTCGTGCGTCGGCATCGCCCGCCAGGAACAGCTCAGCTCCTACGTCGCCTCACCCGCGCTGCTGTTCATCAGCGATCCGAGCGGCGGCGCGGTCCCCGGCTTCGAGCTGTCACCCGCCAACACGGCGCGGATCACAGGGGTCGCGGCACTCGTCCTGGCCCTCACCGTGGGCGCGTCGGTGCTCGCCGGGGCCAGGCTCGTACGGCCGCTGCACGCACTCACCGGAGCCGCCCAACGCATGCGGGACGGCGAGGACTCGGCGCCCGTCGTGGTCACCACGGACAACGAGATCGGCAGACTGGCCGTCGCCTTCAACGACATGTCCGCACACCGCGCACGGCTGGAGGAGCAGCGGAAGGTGATGGTCAGCGACGTCGCCCACGAGCTGCGCACCCCGCTGAGCAACATCCGTGGCTGGCTGGAGGGGGCCCAGGACGGGATCGCTGATCCCGACGCCGTGTTCATCTCCTCGCTCCTGGAGGAGGCGGTGCAGCTGCAGCACATCATCGACGACCTCCAGGACCTGTCGGCGGCGGACGCGGGCGCGCTGCGTCTGCACCCCGAGCCGGTACGGATCGGGGATCTGCTCGCCCACGTCGCGGCGGCCCACCAGGCACAGGCCGACATGGCGGAGGTTGCTCTGACGGTGGACTCGTCCGGGGCCCCCGTCCCCACGCTCACTGCCGATCCGGTACGGCTGCGGCAGGCGGTGGGCAACCTGGTCTCGAACGCCGTACGCCACACCCCGGCGGGCGGCCGGGTGACGTTGCGGGCGTACGTCACCGGAGCCGGGGAAGAGGTGGCGGTGGAGGTCGCCGACACCGGCAGCGGTATCCCGGAGGAGGACCTGCCCTACGTCTTCGACCGCTTCTGGCGTGCCGAGAAGTCCCGTAACCGCCGCACGGGCGGCAGCGGTCTGGGCCTGTCCATCGTCCGTAAGCTCACGGAGGCGCACGGGGGAACGGCCCACGTGGTCAGCACGGTGGGCGAGGGTTCGGTCTTCACCCTGTGCCTGCCGCCGGCCGGCCCCGAAGGCACGGAGGCCGCCGCGGTGCGGTGAGTTCCGCCCGGCTCCGGCGGCGGCCTTCGGTTCCGGGCCCTGATGCGATGAACACAGCGTCCTGACAGCTTCCTCATAACTCCACTCCAGTCTGTCGTCATGCCCGGCGCCCGCCACGCATCCGCAGGCGGGCTCCACCAACGCCGGGCCGGAATCGGAGTCACTCAATGTCCCCTCGTGCGTCCCTGCGCGCCGCCGTCCTGACCGCCGTCGCGGCCGGCGCGGTCCTCCTCCCGTCCGCCGCGGCCTTCGCGGACGACGCGGTGAAGCCGAAGCCCACCCCCGAGGTCAGCACCCCCGCGACCGCCGAGCCCAGCCCCGTGCCCACGCGGGACGGCACGTCCGACGCCGAGCGCAAGAAGGCCGAGCCGACGTCGGCACCGGTGCCGGCCGAGTCCGTTCCCGCGGGCACGCTGCCGCGGGGCGGCGTCGCGGCCGGTGAGCGTGCGGCCGAGGAAAGCGGCAGCGCCAGCGCGCTGTACGGCTCGGCGGCAGGCGCGGTTCTGCTGGCCGGCGTCGGCACCTTCGTGCTGCGTCGCCGTTCCGCCGCACACCGCAACGGCTGACCTGCCACGGGTGGCGCCGCTCCGCACGACGGGGCGGCGCCACTTTCCGTAGGCCCGACGCCCCAAGCCCGTACACACCTCCGTACGGCCAGAGCCCCAAGCCCGTACGCACCTCCGTACGCCCAGAGCCCCTACGCCCGGAGCCATCATGTCCCGTACCGCACGCGCCTTCCGGCGGACCGTCATAGCGTCGGCCGCCGTCTCGCTTTTCCTGGTGCCGCTCGCCGGCTGTTCGTCGTCCGGTGCGGCGGAGCCCTCCGCCGCAGTCCAGGCGCCGGGCTCGACCGTCGAGGAGTCCGGGGAATCCGGGGAACGTCTGAAGGCACCGGCGCCCACGCAGGTCACCATCCCGTCGATCGGCGTGACCAGCGAGCTGATGCGGCTGGGACTCAACGCGGACGGCACCGTGGAAGTGCCGCCCGCGGAGAAGGGCATGACGGCGGGCTGGTACGCGGGCGGGGCCGTTCCCGGTGAGCCCGGGGCCGCCGTGCTCATCGGTCACAACGACACCCGGTTGGGAAAGGCCGTCTTCCACGACCTGAAGAAGATCACCAAGGGGGCGGTCATCACCGTCCTCGGCGGGAGCGGCGAACGGGCCCACTTCACCGTCACGGACACCGAGACGGTGAGCAAGAACTCCTTCCCGACGGAGAAGGTCTACGGGTCGACGAGCGAGCGGGTGCTCCGGCTCGTCACGTGCGACGGTTCGTTCGACGCCGATGGGCACCCCGTCGACAACCTCATCGTGTACGCGACGCTCCGCTGAACCGGCGGGCCGACAGGCCGGCGCCCCGTGCGCCGGGCAGCCGCGCGGCTCGCGCTCCACACGTCCGGCGTCGCTACAACTGCCCGTCGTACTCCCGGCATCCGATGTCTACCCATGGGTAACTCCTCCTGCTTTGATGGGCGTCACCAGCTCGACCCCCCACCCCACAGCAGGAGAACCCGTGCTGCACACCGCGATCCGCCGCGCCTCCGGCGCGACCCTGGCTCTGGCCGCCCTCACCGCCCTCACCGCGGCCGCGCCGGCGGCGCACGCCGCGGAGGCCCCGGCCGGGCCCCCGTCGCTGCGCGTCCTCACGTACAACGCGTTCATCTTCAGCAAGACCCTCTATCCGAACTGGGGGCAGGACCACCGGGCCGCGGCCATACCCGGGGAGGACTTCTTCCGGGGCAACGACGTCGTCGTGCTCCAGGAGGCCTTCGACAACGCGGCCTCGGACGCGCTGATGCGGAACGCCGCAGGCCAGTACCCGTACCGCACCCCGGTGGTGGGCCGGAGCAAGAGCGGCTGGGACGCGACGGGGGGCTCCTACTCGGCGACGACACCGGAGGACGGGGGTGCGCCGTGCTCAGCAAGTGGCCGATCGTCCGCAAGGAGCAGCACGTCTACAAGGACGCCTGCGGCAGCGACTGGTGGTCCAACAAGGGTTTCGCCTACGCCGAACTGAACGTGAACGGCGCCCGGGTGCACGTCGTGGGAACGCACGCGCAGTCGACCGATCCCGGGTGCGGTGCGGGTGAGGCCGCCCAGAAGCGCAGCCTGCAGTTCCGGCAGATCGACGCCTTCCTCGACGCGAAGAACATTCCCGCGTCCGAACAGGTCGTCGTGGCGGGCGACTTCAACGTCGACTCGCACTCCTCCGAGTACGCGTCGATGCTCGCCGATGCCGGACTGGCGGACGCCGACGCCCGTACCGGACACCCGTACTCCTTCGACACCCGGGACAACTCGATCGCGGCCGAGCGCTACCCCGACGACCCCCGCGAGAACCTCGACCACGTGCTGCACCGCGCCGGGCACGTGAAGCCGTCCGGGTGGACCAACGAGGTGGTCAAGGAGGAGAGCGCCCCCTGGACGGTGACCAGCTGGGGTACGGACTACACCTACACGAACCTCTCCGACCACTACCCGGTGGTGGCATCCGGACGGTAGGGCACGGACCGCGCGGCGGGGCATCGGTACGGGGTCGTCATACGCACATCTGGCCCTGATTGCCCCGTCTGCGGGGCTAGTAGGGTGAGGGAACGCGCCCCCTACCCCGCACCGTCGACCCACGCCCATGACCGGGGAGACCAGGACTCTGCCGGCTCTGGCACCCGGTTCGACGGACACGACCTTCGTGATCAAGGGGTACGACGAGGTCGTCCCGCACGACATCGTCCGGGGCGACCACTCACACCCCTTCCATGAGCTGTTGTGGAACGAGCGCGGCGCCACCTCCGCGGTGGTCGGTGCCCGGGTGTGGACGGTCCTTCGCTGGGGCTGTGGGTGCCCGCGGGCACACTGCATTCCGACTCGGCCGCGGCGGGCACCTGGTTCCGTGCGAGTTTCTTCGGCTTCCGCACCACGGCGTCGATATCCGACACGCCCGCGGCCGTCGGGATCACGCCACTGCTGCGGCTGCTGCTGGAACGGCTGGGTGAATCCGGTCTTCCCGCCGCCCAGCGCGCGGCGACCGAGGTGCTGGTGCTCGACGTGCTCCGGCCGTCGCCGCGCGAACTGCTCGTCCAGGTGCCCGCCCTCCGCACTGCTGTGCCCGATCGCCGAGGCGGTACGCGCGGACCCGGGCAACCTGCGGACGCTGACCGACTGGGCCTCCGCGCTCGGGGTGAGCACCCGCACGATCACCCGGGCGTTCCACAGGGAGCCGGGGGCGGGCTTCGCACGCCGGGTGGCGGCGGTGCGCGCTCAACACGCGGTCACCCTGCTCTCGCGGGGCTGGGACATCGAGAGCGTGGCGGAGCAGGTCGGCTGGCTACCGGTCGGCGAGCGCGTTCGGCGCGGCCTTCCGGCGGACGACCGGAGTGACTCCAAGCACGTTCCGGCAGAACTGAGCGGTCCCCGGGGCACGCTCCGGCAGAACCGGGCGATCCCCCGACTGCCGCACATGCCGATTGTCAATCCGGCACCTGGGAGGTCTTCTTGTGGGTTACGGCATTTTCGGACTTCCGGGACCGGTATGAACCGTCCTCCGCCGATATCCCCTGGGAAAATGGGTGAACAAACGGCGATTTACAGGTCATTTTAACGTCCCATCAGCCTATGCATCCATACGGCTTGCCCTGATGCTCGGAACGTACCTGAGCACCACACCCCAGGACGAAGGGCACAGACATGGCTGACTGGAAGAACATCCCCGGCGGACTGACCACGATCTCGGTGGGGTCGCGGACGCACGTGTGGGGAATCAACTCCCTGGGCCAGATCTACCGTTACACCGGCCACGACGCGAACCCGTGGATCGGAATCCCGGGCAAGGCGGTCGACATCGGCGTGGCCGCCGACGGCACCGTGTGGCACGTGAACTCCGCCGGCGCCATCTTCCGCTACACCGGAGACCAGGGCTCGACCGACTGGGTGAGCGTCGCCGGCGGGCTGACCCGCATCTCGGTGGGGTCGCGGACGCATGTGTGGGGAATCAACTCCCTGGGCCAGATCTACCGTTACACCGGCCACGACGCGAACCCGTGGATCGGAATCCCGGGCAAGGCGGTCGACATCGGCGTGGCCGCCGACGGCACCGTGTGGCACGTGAACTCCGCCGGCGCCATCTTCCGCTACACCGGAGACCAGGGCTCGACCGACTGGGTGGGGGTCACCGGCGGGCTGACCCGCATCACCGCAGGTTCGAGGACCACCGTGTGGGGAATCAACTCCGCCGACCAGATCTACCGCTACACCAACCACGACTCCAACCCCTGGACCGGCATCCCCGGCGCCGCTGTGGACATCGGCGCCGCCGCCGACGGCACCGTGTGGTGCGTCAACTCCGCGGGCGGCATCTACCGCTACACCGGCGACCAGCCGAGCTGACCCCGGCACCGCGCCCCTCCTGCCGACTACGCTGTCGGCCACAGCCGGCAGGAGGGCGACGCGTGAGCCAGTACTTCAAGATGGGCGACCGGACGCTGTGGAACCCGTCGAACGGGGCCTCCCGGCTGTTCCTGGGTCACCTCGCCGTCTACGAAGCCGAGTTGGGTCTGCCGTCCGGCATCGGACCCCAGCAGGCGGACGAGTACCAGGTGGACCCCGACGCCTTCGCCGCGTTCGTGCACGCCCTGCTGCGGTGGCACCGCGACACCGGCCACCGCGTCATGCGCGCACTGTCCGACGGTCTCGTCGCCACGGCACTGGCTCTCGCGGAGCGGACCGGCATCGAAGTGGACTGGGAATGCGCCGACTTCACCCGGAACCCCGCCTGCCACGACGGCCCTGCCCGGCCCCACACCCCGGCGCAGGACGAGTGGGCGTCCGCCCTGCGCCGGGATGCGCACGAAATGGTCCGCTCCATGGCCTGCTGAGCCTGCCCGGCCCCATATCCGGGCCTTGGCTCCTACGGCCGGATGTAGGGCCGGGTCATGATCTCCATGTTGTGGCCGTCCGGGTCGTCGAAGTACACGCCACGACCGCCGAAGAGCCCGTTGATCCGACCGGGTTCCGTGTGGTTGGGGTCCGCGTAGTAGGTGACGTCGAGCGTCCGCAGACGGCCGATCATGGCGTCGAACTGCGCGTCGGGCACGAGGAACGCGTAGTGCTGCGCCTGGACGGGCTCGTCCCGCTTCTCGTAGTAGTCGAGCGTCACGCCGTTGCCGAGGTCGACGGGCAGGAAGGGGCCGAACGGCGCGCCCACCTCCAGGCCCAGGACCGCGGCCAGGAACTCGGCCGACAGGTACCGGTCCGAGGCGTACACGGCGTGGTGGTTCAGCTGGACGGTGGTGACGCCCTCGTCGAGGGTCTGTTCGTTCCGCATCTGTGGCAACTCTCCGGGTCTTGGATTCCGTTGGGACGGTGCCGCACAGGGCACCGGACGGTACGACTCGGAGATCGGGCGGGCCTCGGGCCCGCCGTGCGGTCATGCCAGGGCCGGGCGCCTCTCTCGTGCATGGCTCAAGGCCGACCCGGTAGTCACAGATCGATCATAGCGTCCGTCGTCCCGCGTTTCCCGGGTGACGGATATCTTGCGTCCATGGACGATGTGGCCTCACTCCGGCGCGCGCACGGCCCCGTCACCGTCAGCCGGCTCGTCCGGGACCTGACCGCGCTCGGGCTGGAGGAGGGCGACGTCGTGATGTTCCATACGCGGATGTCCGCCGTCGGATACGTGGCAGGCGGCCCCAGGACGGTCATCGACGCGCTCGACGACGTCGTCGGGAAGCACGGGACGCTGATGGTGACCTGCGGCTGGAACGACGCCCCGCCCTGCGACTTCACCGACTGGCCGCAGGCGTGGCAGGACGCCGTGCGCGCCGAGCATCCCGCGTACGACCCCGAGCTGAGCGAGGCGGACCACAGCTTCGGCCGTCTGCCGGAAGCACTGCGCCGCCTGCCGGGCGCCGTCCGCAGCCGCCATCCCGACGCCAGTTTCGCGGCTCACGGTATCGCCGCCCGGTTCCTGACGGCGGACCACCCCTGGGACGATCCGCACGGCCCCGGCAGCCCGTTGGCGAAGCTGGTCGCCCTGGGCGGCCGGGTCCTTCTTCTGGGCGCCCCCCTGGACACCCTCACGCTCCTGCACCACGCCGAGGCGCTGGCCGTGGCGCCGGGCAAGCGGTTCGTGGACTACGAGCAGCCGATCCGCGTGGACGGACAGCGGGTCTGGCGGCGGTTCCGTGACATCGACTCGGAGCACGGGGCCTTCGACTACTCCTCCGTCGTGCCCGAGGGGCAGGATCCGTTCGAGGCCATCGCCGAGGACATGCTGGCCGCCGGCATCGGCCGCCGGGGCAGCGTCGGCGCGGCCACCAGCTATCTGTTCGAGGCCGACGAGGTCGTGCGCTTCGGCGTCGGGTGGATCGAGGAGAAGCTGGGTGCGGGAGCCCCGGGGTCCGACACCCGCGACCGGGCCGTATCCGAAGACGGAAGCCCTCGGTAGGGCCCGGAGCCCCGTGTGCACAGCAGGGGTACGGAGCGCCAGGCACGCGCGTAGTCGGGCGGCTCCGCACGGCCGGTCACGAGGACGGCCACCGGTGTCCGGCGGGCGGCGGCCCTGATCCCTTCCGGGGTGGTGCTCGCGTCGTGCCCGCCGGTCTGCCGCGAGGAGCAGCCTGCGCAGTACGCGATGGGGACGGCCTGCTTCCCGCTGACCACGCACGGCGGACGCACCCCGAGCCGGTTCAGCGCACCGGCGACGGCCGCGTAGTCGGCGCTCATGGAGTGGCTGCCGGCGGACACCCGCGAGGACCTGGAGCTGGACGGCGAAGTGTCCGGCCAGGACCAGGGCCAGCAGCGTGACGCCGACGGGCCGCCGGGTCTCCCCCGCCCGCTCCGTCGCCCGTGTGAACAGGTGGATCACGCTTTCGGCCACGGGTACGGCGAGCAGCGCGTAGACGGGGAGGAGGAACCGCGGAGCGGCGTACTCGATCAGGAACAGGTACGGCACCGCCGCTGACCCGCCGTCGTCGTGGCCACCGGGGCGGCGGCCCCCCGGCCCGCACCCACCCGGGCGAAGTGGGCGGTGGCGGGCCTGCCCCGGCAGTCCTCTCCCTGACCGCTTCCGCCGCGGGCCGGCCCCTGATTCCGCGCGTACACCGACCAACATTGCATGATCATGCGAAATGACGCATACTCTTCCTATGTCTAAGGTTCTCACCTCCCTGCCCGCCGGCGAGCGCGTCGGCATCGCCTTCTCCGGCGGACTCGACACCTCCGTCGCGGTCGCGTGGATGCGCGACAAGGGTGCCGTCCCGTGCACCTACACCGCCGACATCGGCCAGTACGACGAGCCCGACATCGCGTCGGTGCCCGGCCGTGCGACGGCCTACGGCGCCGAGATCGCGCGCCTGGTCGACTGCCGCGCGGCACTGGTCGAGGAGGGCCTGGCCGCACTCACGTGCGGCGCGTTCCACATCCGCTCGGGCGGGCGCGCGTACTTCAACACGACGCCGCTGGGCCGTGCCGTCACCGGCACCCTGCTGGTCCGGGCGATGCTCGAGGACGACGTGCAGATCTGGGGCGACGGCTCCACGTTCAAGGGCAACGACATCGAGCGGTTCTACCGCTACGGCCTGCTCGCCAACCCGCACCTGCGGATCTACAAGCCGTGGCTCGACGCGGACTTCGTCACCGAGCTCGGTGGCCGCAAGGAGATGTCGGAGTGGCTGCTGGCCCACGACCTCCCCTACCGCGACAGCACCGAGAAGGCCTACTCCACCGACGCCAACATCTGGGGCGCCACCCACGAGGCCAAGACCCTGGAACACCTCGACACCGGTGTCGAGACCGTCGACCCGATCATGGGCGTGCGGTTCTGGGACCCCTCGGTGGAGATCGCCACCGAGGACGTCACGATCGGCTTCGAGCAGGGCCGCCCGGTGACGATCAACGGCAAGGAGTTCGCCGGCCCGGTCGACCTGGTGATGGAGGCGAACGCCATCGGCGGCCGTCACGGCCTGGGCATGTCCGACCAGATCGAGAACCGGATCATCGAGGCCAAGAGCCGCGGTATCTACGAGGCCCCCGGCATGGCGCTGCTGCACGCCGCGTACGAGCGTCTGGTCAACGCGATCCACAACGAGGACACGGTCGCGCAGTACCACAACGAGGGCCGGCGTCTCGGTCGCCTCATGTACGAGGGCCGCTGGCTCGACCCGCAGGCCCTGATGGTCCGTGAGTCGCTGCAGCGCTGGGTGGGCGCGGCGGTCACCGGCGAGGTGACCCTGCGGCTGCGGCGCGGCGAGGACTACTCGGTCATGAACACCGTCGGCCCGGCGTTCAGCTACCACCCGGACAAGCTGTCCATGGAGCGCACCGACAACTCGGCGTTCGGCCCGGTCGACCGGATCGGCCAGCTCACCATGCGTAACCTCGACATCGCCGACTCCCGCGCCAAGCTGGAGCAGTACGCCGGTCTCGGCATCGTGGGCAACGCCCACGCGGCGCTCCTCGGTGCGGCCCCGGCCGAACCGACGGCCCTGATCGGGGCGATGCCGGAGGGCGGCGCCGAGGTCATCGCCTCGCGCGGCAGGACCGAGGACGACGACGAGATGCTGGACCGCGCCGCGATGGAGTTCGGCACCGACTAGTCGGGCCGGTCCGCCGCACAGGAGGGTCCCGCCACGCTGCCGCAACGGCGCGTGGCGGGACCCTCTCGCGTACGTGGGCGGGTCGGCGAGGAACCCTGCGGACCCGCCCACACCCGCGTCCCGCGCCCGGGCCCCGCGCCATGGGAACGGCAGCCCGGGAACGACCGTCCTGGCGTCGCGCCCGCACAGCCGGAGGGGCGCGGTTCCGGAAAGGGAACGTCGGCCCAACAGTGTTCGGCGGGCGCGTGTCGGCCGGGGAAATCCTCGAATTCACCGCCGGTTTTCGCGGACGGATCTCCGGCGCACGACGTTAACCTCGACCCGTCCACCCGACGATTCCGCGAGGTACCCGTGACGCCCCTCAGCAAGCTCTACCTCCAGCTCGACGACGTCGAACTCCCGGACGCGATCCCCTACTCCCAGGTGAGTGCGTGGGAACTGCGCTTCCTCTACCTGCTGGGACGCCATCGGCTGACCGGGGAGGGCAAGGCGATCGAGCTGGGGTCGGGCGGCGGCGGATCGACGTACGCGTTCGCACTCGGCCTGTCGGAGAACCCGGACTTCGACAAGGAGCTCAACAAGCTGCACGCCTACGACTTCTTCCGGGTCGGGAAGGGCACCTTCGCCTCGGAGAAGTTCTTCTCCGCCGGCGTCGCTCCCGCGGACAGCAACTCCTTCCTCGACGACTTCAAGGAAAAGCTGAAGCCGTTCATCGACTTCATCGAACTGCACCCAGGTGACCTCTGGAACACGTCCGACCCCGAGGACCACAGCCCCATCGAGTTCCTGCACGTCGACATCGCGAAGACGGCGCGGGTCTTCCGCTGTGTGGCCGAGCGCTTCCTGCCCCGCCTGGAGCCGGGATCCGTGCTGCTGCACCAGGACTTCGCCAGCCCCCGGCTGCCGTGGCTGCACTACAGCACCGGTCTGCTGCTGCCGTACATCGAGATCGCCGGGCCGCCCATCCGCTCCACGCTCGCCTTCGAGGTGGTCAAGCCCATCCCGCAGCACGTGCTGCGGGCCATAGCCGAGGACTCCTACACCACGGACAAGAAGCTGAAGCTGATGTCGGCGGTCCAGGACGTCGTCGACCGGGACCACACCGACGGGATCCCGTTCAAGGCCGTGATCGAGCTCGCCAAGGCCTACGTCGCCCACTACGACGGCGACCACCGCCGCGCCTGGAAGATCGCCGAGCCGCTGACCTCGGACGAATACCTGGACCGGACCCGCAAGGACCACTTCGCCCAGCTGCGGAAGGCGCTCGACGGGGCCCCGCCCGGCAGCCGCCCCTCCGGCCTTTCCAAGCTGGTCAGGAAGGTGACGGGGCGGGCCTGAGGAGCTGTCGCGGCGCGGTCGGACTCGCTGCGGAGTACGCAGAACTCGTTGCCCTCGGGGTCCGCGAGGACGGCCCAGCCTGCGCCGTCGGGTTCCCGGCGATCGGCGACGAGGACCGCACCCAGGCTCAGCAGCCGTTCGACCTCCTCCTCGCGCGAGGTCTCCGGGCGCAGGCACAGATGGATGCGGTTCTTGATCGTCTTCGGCTCCGGGACCTGGTTGAAGTACAGCGCCGGGCCCTCGGGAAGCGTCACCTGCGTCTCGTGATCGCCCGGTTCGGCCTCCGGGTCCGGCGGGCACCCGGTCGCCTCGCTCCAGAACCGGGCCAGTTCATAGGCATCCGCACAGTCGATCGCCACGTTCTGCACCACCGAGACCATGCACAGGAGCCTGCCCGATCATGGTCCGGGTGCGCCACCCCATTGTTCCCACGGGTGTCCGGAAGGCCGGCTTTCGGTGCCCGCGTCCGGGGTGCTCCGCTTCGAACCGCCCACCCGGGCGCGTGCTCTATCCGATCTCGACCACGCGGGCCCACGGCGGTGGTGAGTCCGGGACGTAGTCGGGATCGTCCTCGTCCATCGAGCCGCCCCCGTGCCGGGGAAACAGGCCGACCACCGTCCGGCAGGCCGGCTGGGCGCTCGGCCAGGGCGTCTGCCCGTCGGTCAGGACCACGATGACGTCCGGCCGGGGCTGCGTCCGGAGCGCCTTGGCGAATCCCGTACGCAGATCCGTTCCCCCGCCGCCGACCAGCGGGATTCCCTCCGCCCGGCACAGCGGGTGCACGACCCCGGCCGAGGCGTCGCAGCACAGGACACTGACCAGGTCGCGGCGGCCGCCCACGGCACGGGAGATCGCGGCGACCTCGAGGAGGGCACTGCCCAGTTCTGTGTCGCTGACCGATCCGGAGGTGTCGATGACCACGGAGACCCGGGGCGGCCTGCGCCGGAGGCTGGGCAGGACGATGCCGGGCAGGGACGCCGAACGTCTGGACGGGCGGCCGTACGTGTAGTCCTGGCCCGCGCCCGCGCCGGAGGCCGCCGAGCGGACCGCCGCGCCCAGCAGGTCGCGCCACGGCTGCGGCGGGTGGAAGGCCTCGTCCGCCCAGCGCTGCCACCCTTCCGGGGCGTTCCCCGGACGGCCGGTGATGCCCTGCGCCACCCGGAACCGCACCGCGTCACGCTCCTGCGCGCTGAGCCCGTACGCACCGTCCGCTCCCAGGTCCCACCCCCGTTCCAGCCCGTCGGCGCCGCTCCCGCAGTCCAGCCAGACGAGGCCCTGCGTGTGCGGGCCGAGCCGGAACCGGCTCAGGTACTCCTCCATGAGCAGCCCGCCGGGCAGCCCCAGGGACTCCGGGTCGACGGCGTCGTCGGGGCCGACCAGTCCGTCGCCGAACACGTCGTCGTTGATCTCGCAGTCGGCGGCGATGTTCATCCGCAGCCGCTCCCCCGCGCCGGTCAGCCCGCGCTCCCGCGCGACCCGGTCGCTGCGCCCGTGATGGTCGCGCAGCAGGTGGGACACCTCGTGCACCCACACCCCGGCCAGTTCCTCCTCCGAGGTCCCCGCCACGAACGTGGGCGAGACGTAGCACCGCCAGTGCCGGTCGACGGCCATCGTCGGCACCCGTCGCGAATCCACCACGTGCAGGGCGAACAGCGCCGTCGCCAGGTAGGGGCGGACCCGGGCGGCGTGCAGCCGGGCGGCGTAGAGCTTGTCGAGGTCCAGTGCCCCCGGGTCGGCCGTGGTCATCGGCCCGCCCCGGCACCGGCCTTGGTCCGGGACACCGCCCGGTCGGCGGCCCGGTCCGCCCGCCGGGACAGGGAGACCGCTCCGGCGAGCCGTTCGATCGATTCCGGAACGTCCCAGTCCTCCTGGCGCAGGGAGGCGAGTGTGGTCGCGGGGACGACCACGAGGTCCGGGGCTCCGGTGTCCAGCGCCCGGACGAGCAGGGCCCATGCCGCGTCCCAGCGGGATTTGTCCGGGCGGTTGCGGACCGCCGCGACCACCCCGTCGAGGACGGCCTGGCGCAGGTCCCCGCGTTCGGGGAGGACCGCACCGGCCGGGTCGGCGAGCAGCGTCTCGGGGTCCGGGAGGTCCAACCGGTCGAGGCTCGCCAGCAGTTCCAGTCCCGGGCCGTCCCCCACCGTGCCCCTGACCAGGAGGGACAGCACTTCCCGGGAGGAACCGGCGGCGGTCGCGAAGGCGATCAGGCACAGGGTCATGTCCCAGCTCCGGGGCGACGGCCAGGGGCCGCCGCGGCGCGTCTCGCTGCTGGGCATCTGGTGCACGAGTTTGGGCCGGGCGGCGAGGAGCCCGCACACGGCGCGGCGGGCGAAGTCCACTGCCTCGGGAAGCTTCCCGGGATCGAGCCGCGGCAGGGTGGCCCGGGGCCACGTCCCGCCGAGGCCGCGCACCACGACCTCGTGGTCGTGGATCCACTTCAGGTGGACGAACCGGTTGGCCAGCGGCGGGCTGAGTTCCCATCCGTCGGCGGCCGAGGAGCGCGGGTTGGCGGCGGCCACGATGCGGACCCCGGGCGGGAGTTGCAGGGTGCCGATCCGCCGTTCGAGGACGAGGCGGAGCAGGGCGGCCTGGACGGCGGGCGGCGCGGTGGACAGTTCGTCCAGGAACAGCAGCCCCCGGCCGGCCCGGACGAGGCGTACCGCCCAGTCCGGCGGGGCCATCGGGACACCGTTCCCGGCCGGGTCGTCGCCGATGACGGGCAGGCCGGAGAAGTCGGACGGCTCGTGCACGCTGGCGATGACCGTGGTCAGCGGGAGGTCCAGGGACACGGCGAGCTGCGTGAGGGCCGCGGTCTTGCCGATGCCGGGCTCACCCCACAGGAGTACGGGCAGGTCGGCGGCCACCGCGAGCGTCAGGGCCTCCAGCTGCATGTCGGGACGTGGTTCCGTGGTGGTGTCGCGCAGCAGGGCCATCAGGCCGTCGGCCACGTCGAGTTGGGAGGCGCGGGGCCGGTCGGCGGGGGTCGTGGTGGTCAGGGCGGGCGGGGTGCATGTGGACATGTGTGATCACCTTTCGGGTTCGTGTCGGGGCAAGGGGGTGCCGCGGGCGTGGCGGCGGGCGGACGAAGGACCCGGCGGTCAGCGGAAGTTCGGTTGGCGCGGGCGTGCGTGGGGATCGCGGATGAGGGTGTGGTCCGGGCGGTAGCGGACGGGTCCGGGTCCGATCAGGTCCGCCCTGAACAGCCCGTAGGTGATCCGCCGTCGCGCGGCCGCTTCGAGTTCGTCCCGCAGGGCGCCGCTGCGCAGCACCGCGCCGGGGCCGAGCAGGCCCTCGACGACGGCCAGAGCACCGGCGGTGTCGCCGTGGTCCAGTCGCTCGCGGACACCGGCGAGGCAGTCCGGATGCCGGTGCGCCTCGTCGATGGCCCGCAGGCAGGGCAGCGGGGTGCCGGTCAGCGCGACGAGGAGTTCCTCCCGGCGGATCTCGCCGGGGTCGTGGTCCAGCGGGACCAGGACTCCGTCGACCAGGCCGATCCGGTGCCGGGCGCCCCGGCACTCGACGAGGCGCGGCCTGCCCGCCTCGTACGGCGGCGGGGGGTCCCCTGCCGGTGTGTGGTCCGGGACCAGGGCCGCGACGACCAGCGGATGGAGCAGGCCGGGCTCGATCGCTCCGGTGCGCAGGAGTTCCAGGTCGGGCAGGACCCAGGTCGCCGCGTCCGGCAGGATCGGCGGCGCGGGGGCGCCGTCCCGGGTGTCCGGTTCCGCGACGCGCAGGGAGCGCGGGCCGTCCCGGTCCGCGGCGAGGTCCAGGTGGAGCCGGTGCCGGGACCCGAACCGTACGGCCACACGACCGTCCGTCCGCCCCTCGGCACGGAGCAGCGTCTCCGCCTCGGCACCCCACCGGTCCAGGGCGCAACCGCGTCCCGGCGGCACCCGTTCCCGTACCTCCGGGTCCACGTCGAAAGGGTCTGCGGGCCGGGTGCCGGCCCCGGAGCGGGTCCGCAGCTCGCCGGTCCTGCGCGCGTCCCACAGGTGGCGGTGCAGGTCGAGGCGGAAACGCCGGTTCGGGTGGGGGTGCGGATGGCGGCGAGCACCTGCCCCGGCGCGGGAGCCGTCCCACAGGGCGAGGCTGATCCGCTGGCCGGCGTCCGCCCAGGCGGGCGGCGTCCGGACCACGAGCCGCAACGGTGGCGCGCCATCACGCCCCACGGTGTCGTACGCGGCCAGGGCGATGGTCAGACCGGGGCGCAGCAGACCGTGCGGAGCGATCCTCGGCATGTGCCAGCGCAGCAGGTCGGGTGCGAGATGGCGCAGATCGGTCCGGATCCGGGCCGTGTACGCATGTCCGTGGGTACGCGCCACGGACCGTAGGTCGAGATCGACGTCGAAGCCTGCGGCGGCGCACGCCCCTGCCCAGTCCCCGGCGGCACGGCGGGCGGTCGCAGTCTCGATCATGGAGGGCGGCACGGCGAACTCGCGCACGCGCAGCCAGAAGGACGGGTGGGAATCCCGATTCGCGATCTGAGTGAGCATCAGCACTCACCTTGCGCGGACGGGTCCCCCAATCTGTGAACAGAGTGAGTCATCATCGCGGGCAGCCTAGCGCGCGCTTTCCCGAACTGCCAGTATTTTCGGCTCTGTACGCGAGGGCGACGGGAAGCCCCGAGGGCTCCCGTGCGAAAACCTGCGCACCGGGCAGTTAACGGGATTGACCGCATCGCCCGTGCTTCCGTCCTCCAGAATGGCGGTGACGGAGGGGGACCCTCATGCCACACTCCGACCGGCCCGGTCCGGACGGCGAAGCAGCGCGTGAGCGCTGCACGCGAGACCTTCGCGGGGACAGGCAAGCTGTACGGCAGTTGCTGCGGGCAGATGTCGGTGGTGCCCACCTCGGTCTGGCCCTAACCATAGGCGCGCTGCTCGTGGCCGCCGGTTTCTCCGGCCCCCGCTGGGTCCTGATCGTCTCCGGAGTCTGCACGGCGTGGTTCGCCCTCGCCCTGGCGGTCGTCCACATCCGGGGTGCGCGTGGGCGCGACGCGGTCCGGCGGGCGTACATCGCGACGTTCGGCTGGGGCGAGTACGTCACGCCCTGAGACGTCAGTCCCCGGACAGTCTCTTCTCGACGAGGATCCTTCCGGCCGAGTCGTACACGGTCAGACCGTCCAGAACCGCCGGCTCCCCCGCCCCGTGCGTCGGGAGGCCCACGTACCACGCGCCCCATCCCGGTTTCCCGGCCGGTGTGATCAAGGTGCCCTCGCACGCACCCCCGGCGTCGCGCACCACCGCACGGGCCGCGCCCGGCACCTCGAAGTCCCCGATCCAGTGCTGCCGGTCCGACGTACCCGTACCCGTGACCAGACCGACGAACGGCCCATCGGTATCGGTCAACGGATAGCAGCCCTTGACCCTCTTCACCTGATCACAGACCCGACGGTCCCCGGTCAGCCAGACACTCGCGTCCCGCGTCACCACAACCCGCTCTCCGGGAGCGACGATCCGCACAGGGGTCTGCGTGTCCGCTGCGTGGGGAGGAGCGGAAGGGCCACCGTGGCTGCCGTACCCGCCGAGGGTGCCGTGGTCGTGGGTGAGCCGACAGCCTGCTCGACGCCCTGGACAGGCCCATCAGCACGGCCGCCGTGCACGCGGCGTAGGTCGGCGATCTGTCGGTCCACTTCGTGGGGTAGCTCCTCTTCGGCGTCGCCGCGTCAGCGGCAGGGGCGGTTCTCCACCCCCTCAACGCCACGCCACCCGCCCACGGGTGACACCTAGGACCGGTTCCCCGGGTGTCCGGGGCCGCGGTCCTAGGTCTTCAGCCTGTTACGCCGCCGAAGGGTCTCGCCTACCGTCCTGACCATGGACACGACGGGCATTCTCGACGAGGCGCTCCAGCGACTGCACGGTTCGGGACCGGAGCGACTGGGGCGGCTGACCAATCACGCGCCGATGGCCGTCGAGGCCCTGGCCGCTCATGGCCGGGCGGGTTCCGTGCACCGGTGGCTCGATCTGTACGCATCCAGGCTGGAGGAGTTCCCGCCCGGGGTGGAGCCCGTCACGGACGTCAACTGGCGGGCAGCGCTGGGCGATCCACGCCGTGCCGCGGACTGGATCGACTACTTCGGCCGGGAGATCACCGACCGCCCGTGGCGCGACGTGCTCACCGTGTGGTGGCCCCGTCTGCTGCCCGGCATGTACGGCGGCGCGACGCACCCGGTGATCCGGGTGGGCCACGCGGTACGCACCCTGCTGGCCGACGGGGCGACCGGGGCGACCCGCAAGGCCACCGAGCCGCGCCTGGCCGAGCTCGCCCACGGCCTCGGCTACTGGGCCGCCCGCTTCCGCCCCGTCGACGGACTCGCTCCGCTGCCCGGCGCCGACAGCGCGGCCGCCGCCCTCGACGCGGTCGCGCCGATCGCCGGACGCGACGGCGGCTTCCCCGACCGGCTCGGCCGTGTCACCGGTCTGCCGGTGTGGGCGGCGGCGATCACGGACCCGGACGAGGCGTACGGCCGCCTCACCGAACTGGTGCGGGCCGCCACCCACCGGTACGCCACGCACGGCCACGGCGAGGCGACCATGCTGGTCCACGCGGCCACCGCGCCGAACGCCGTGCTGCGTACCCTGCCCGCGCTCCCGCGTGTCCTGTGGGTACCCGGCCTGCGGGCCGCCTGGACGGCGTCCGCGGCGGTGACCGCCATGTACGCACCCGACGCCCCGGCCGCGTACGACCCGCCGGGCACCCTCACCCCGGAAGAGGTCTTCGAGCAGGCCCTGGCACACGGCGACGAACACGTCATCAAGCTGACCGACACCGCCCTCGACGTCGGTGACGCACAGGCGCTGGCCGCGGCGCTGCGTTCCGTCGAGCTGAGCGAACCGCTGGTGGCGTGAGGGTCCGCGGGCGAGGACACAGCCTGCCCACGGATCAGAAGAAGACCCCGCACCGCAACAGCACATTGGCGTACGGGCGGGCCTCCCCCGTCCGCACCACCAGCCGCGCCCCGGCCGACAGTGCCTTGAGCTCCGCGTGCGGGACATGGGTGAGCACCGGGAGGCGGGCGGTCAGGAGGCGGGCGGCGTCCGGGTTGGCGTCCCGTACCTCCTCGGCCGCTGTGGCGGACTCCACCACCAGCTCGTCGAGCAGGCCGTCGAGCACCTCGGAGAAGGCCGGGACGCCTGCCCGGAAGGCCAGGTCGACGACTCGGGGACCGGGCGGGACGGGCATGCCGACGTCGCAGACCAGGACGCCGTCGCCGTGGCCCAACTCGGCCAGCGCACCGGCGAGATGGCGGTTGAGGATGCCTGACTTCCTCACGGTGCGACGACCTCTTCGGCGGTGGGGAAGGACGCCTGCGCGCCCTGTCGGGTGACAGCCGCGGCGCCCACCCGGACGGCGTACGCGGCGGCCTCGGCCAGTTCCTCCCCGAGGCCGAGGCGCCAGGCCAGGGCGGCGGTGAACGCGTCACCGGCGCCCGTCGTGTCCACCGCGTGGACCTCGGGGCTCGGTACGCGTACGGGGTCGTCGTCGCTCCGGCTGTCGGCGACGAGGGCGCCCGCCGCGCCCAGGGTGACCACGACGGAGCGCGGACCGTGCCTGAGCAGGGCGGTCGCCCAGTCCTCCGGTGCGGTGCCGGCCGGCTCCCCCAGGATGCCCAGGAGGTAGCGGGCCTCGTGCTCGTTGACCACGAGCGGGTCGCAGGCCGTCAGCACGTCCTCGGGCAGGGGTGCTGGCGGGGACGGGTTGAGGACGAGCCGGGTGCCGGGGGTGAGGGCGCGGGCCGTCTCGGCCACGGTCTCCAGGGGGATCTCCAGCTGTACGGAGACGACCCGGGCCGCGTCGAACAGGGGTGCTGCCGCCCTGATGTCCTCGGGGGTGAGCCGGGCGTTGGCCCCCGGGGAGACGACGATGCTGTTGTCGCCCGAGGGGTCCACCGTGATCAGGGCCACCCCGGTGGGCGCCCCGCCGACGAGGACTCCGCCGGTGTCGACGCCCGCCGCCCGCTGCGATTGCAGCAGGAGCCGTCCGTGGGCGTCGTCACCGACCCGGGCCAGCAGGGCTGTACGGGCGCCGAGGCGGCCGGCGGCGACCGCCTGGTTGGCTCCCTTGCCGCCCGGGTGGACGACGAGGTCGGTGCCGAGCACCGTCTCCCCCGGTGCGGGGCGGCGGTCGACGCCGACGACCAGGTCGGCGTTGGCCGAACCGACGACCAGGAGGTCGTACCGGGCGGGGGCCGGGTCCCGGGCGGGGGCGGCGGAGTCCTCGTTCTCGTACATCTGTGGTGCTGCCTTCCTTGGGCCTGCGGGTCAGGAGAAGTCGGCGACGTTCTTCTGGGTGACGACCTTGACCGGCACCTTCACCATGTCCTTGATCTTCTCGTCGTCCGCGGCCCTGACCGCGTTCTGCACGGCGATCCTGCCCAGTTCCTTCGGCTGCTGGGCGACGGACGCGTACAGCGTGCCTGCCTCGACCGCCTTCAGGCCGTCCGGCGTGCCGTCGAAGCCGACGACCGAGACGGACGTTCCGGCCTTGCTGCCGAGGGCCTTGGTGGCGCCGAGCGCCATCTCGTCGTTCTCGGCGAAGACACCGGTGATCCCGGGGTGCGACTGGAGCAGGTTGGTCATGACGTCCAGGCCCTTGGTCCGGTCGAAGTCGGCCGGCTGGGTGGCGACGACCTTGATGCCGGGGTACGCCTTGATGCCTTCGGCGAAGCCCGCGCCGCGCTCACGGCTCGCGGAGGTGCCGGCGGTGCCCTGGAGGACGACGATGCTGCCCTTGCCGCCGAGCTTGTCGGCGAGTGCGTCGGCGGCGAGCTTGCCGCCTGCGACGTTGTCGGAGGCGACGAGCGTCGCGGTCTCCGCCCCGTTGACACCGCGGTCCGCGGCGACCACCGGGATGCCGGCCTTGTTGGCACTGCGGACACCGGGCCCGACGGCGTCGGAGTCCACCGGGTTGACGATGATGGAGCCCACCCCTGAACTGGTGAAGTTCTGCAGCTGGTTGGCCTGTTGCGCGGCGTCGTTCTGGGCGTCGGTGACGGTGAGGTCGATCCCGGCCTTCTTCGCCTCGGCCTGGGCACCCTCCTTCATCTGGACGAAGAAGGGGTTGTTGAGGGTGGAGAGCGACATGCCCACCTTGGTGGTGCCGCCGGAGGAACCGGAGTTGAAGAACGTCACGGCGGCGATGACTGCGGCCACGCAGACCAGCGCGAGGCCGGCCTTGAGCGCTCCCTTACGGCCGGACCCCGGCGCTCCGGACGTGGCGGAGGAACCGGACGCGGACGCGGCACCCGATCCGGCCTTGCGGCGCAGGGTGTCCAGCAGCACCGCGAGGGCGATGACGACACCGATGACGACCTGCTGCCAGAACGCGGACACGGACAGGAGGTTCAGGCCGTTGCGCAGCACGGCGAGGATGAGCGCGCCGATCAGGGTGCCGGACGCCTTGCCGACGCCGCCCGCGAGGCTGGCGCCGCCGATGACGACCGCGGCGATCGCGTCGAGTTCGTACCCCTGCGCGGCCTGCGGCTGTGCGGAGACCAGGCGGGAGGCGAGGACGATGCCCGCGACGGCGGCGAAGAGGCCCGCCAGGGCGTAGATGGCCAGCTTCTGCTTCTTGACGCGCAGACCGGAGAGCCGTGCCGCTTCCTCGTTGCCGCCGATGGCGTACATGGAGCGGCCGATGTAGGTACGGGCCAGGATGAGCGCGGTGAGCAGGCCCATCACGATCATGACGAGGACCGGGACGGGGAGCCAGCCGCCGAGCGTGTCACCGAGTACGGAGACGGAGTCGGGGAAGGGGATCGGCTGTCCCTGGGAGATCACCAGGGACAGTCCGCGGGCGACGGAGAGCATGGCCAGCGTCGCGATGAACGACGGCAGCTTCCCGTACGCGACGAGGGCTCCGTTGACGAAACCGCAGGCGAGGCCCGTGGCGAGGCCAAGAACGACGGCCAGCCAGACGGGAACCCCCTCGGACGTCGCCGCCCATGCGATGACCGTCGCGGAGAGCGCGGCGACCGAGCCGACGGAGAGGTCGATGCCCGCGGACACGATGACGAACGTGACACCGAAGGCGAGGATCGCGGTGACGGCGGCCTGCACGCCCACGTTCAGCAGGTTCTGCGTGGTGAGGAAGTCGCCGGAGAGCAGCGACATAGCCACCAGCAGGACGACCAGGGCGCTGAGGGCACCGTTGTCGAGGAGAAGGCGGCGGGCCGTGCGTCCTGTGGTGCCGCCCGAGCCCTTCTTGCTCACAAGCGTGTCAGTGGCCACGGGGGCCCTCCTCTTCGTTCACTGCGTTCCCGGCGTCTTCCGCGGGGGTGGGGGTGGGGGCGGCGCTGACGGCGAGAGCCATCACGGCGTCCTGGGTGGCTTCGTGGACGGGGAGTTCACCGGCGATGCGGCCCTGGGCCATGACGAGCACCCGGTCGCTCATGCCGAGGACCTCGGGCAGGTCGCTGGAGATCATCAGGACCGCGTGTCCGGAGGCCGTCAGCTCGTTGATGAGCTGGTAGATCTCGACCTTGGCGCCGACGTCGATGCCACGGGTCGGCTCGTCGAGGATCAGCACACGGGTGTCCGCGAGCAGCCACTTGCCGATGACGACCTTCTGCTGGTTGCCGCCGGAGAGCGTACGGACATGCTGGCCGAGGCCCGCCATGCGTACGCCCAGCTGCCCGGCGATCCTCGCGGCGGCCGTGCGCTGTCCCTTGAGGTCGACGAGGCCGGAGCGGGTCGCGGAGCGCAGGGTGACGAGGCCGAGGTTCTCCTGCACGGAGGCGTCGAGAACCAGCCCCTGGCCCTTGCGGTCCTCGGGCACCAGACCGAGTCCGGCACCCATGGCGGCGGTCACGTCGTGCTTGCCGAGCCGCTCGCCGAGCACGTCGACGGTCCCGGCGTCGTAGGGGTCCGCACCGAAGACGGCACGGGCGACCTCGGTGCGGCCTGCGCCGACGAGGCCCGCGAGGCCGACGACCTCGCCGGCCTTCACCTCGAAGCTGATGTCGTGGAACACCCCGTCGCGGGTGAGTCCACGCACGGAGAGCAACGGCTCTCCCGTTTCCGGGCGTTCACGGGGGTACTGCTGGTCGATGCTGCGGCCGACCATCAGCTGGACGAGCTCCGCCTCGGGCGTGGACGCGGGCACCTGGTCGATGCTGCGGCCGTCGCGCAGGACGGTCACGCGGTCGCCGAGCGCCGCGATCTCGTCGAGATGGTGGGTGATGAAGACGACGCCGACACCGTCCTCGCGCAGTTTCCGCACGATCCGGAAGAGCTTGTCGACCTCCTCGGAGGTGAGGACGGCCGTCGGCTCGTCCATGATCAGGACGCGTGCCTCCAGGCTGAGCGCCTTGGCGATCTCGACCATCTGCAGCCGGGCGATGCCCAGTTCGCGCACCTTGGCCCGGGGGGAGACGTGCAGGCCGACACGGCGCAGCAGCACCTCGGCGTCGGCTTCCATGCGCCGCCGGTCGATCATGCCGAGGCGGCGCGGCTGACGGCCCAGGAAGATGTTCTCGGCCACGGTCAGATCGGGAACCAGGTTGAACTCCTGGTAGATCGTGGCGATCCCGAGCCTCTCGGCGTCCTGCGCGCCGTGGATGCGGACCTCGTGCCCGTGGGCGAAGATCCGGCCGCTGTCCGGGCGGTAGGCACCGGAGAGCATCTTGATGAGGGTGCTCTTGCCCGCCCCGTTCTCACCGAGCAGGACGTGCACCTCGCCACTGCGCAGGTCGAAGTCGACGCTGTCCAGGGCCACGACGCCGGGGAAGGTCTTGCGTACGCCTTCGATGCGCAGCAACTCGTCTGACTCGCTCACAAGTTGCTCCTCCGGTCCGAACGGTTCGGGGTGGTCGCGCCTGCGGGCTCGCCGCAGGAGCTGCGGACGACGAGGCGGGCGGGCAGGGTGACGGACTGCGGGGGGCGGCCCTCGATGACGTCGACCAGCGCGCGTACGGCGGCACGGCCGAGGTCTCCGGTCGGCTGGGCGATCGCGGTGATCGGCGGTCCGGTGTGCACGAACCACGGGATGTCGTCGAAGGCCGCGATCCCGATGTCCTCGGGGACCCGCAGGCCGTGGGTGCGGATGGCGTCCAGTGCGCCGAGCGCCATCAGGTTGTCGGCGGCGAACACGATCTCGGGCGGTTCGGGGAGCGACAGGAAGTACTCGGTGGCGCGCCGGCCGCTGTCCGCCTGGAAGTCGCCCTGGCCGATGTAGGCGTCGGGCAGCGCGAGTCCGTGGGTGCGCATCGCCTCACGGAAGGCCTCGACGCGCTCGTCGCCCGTGGTGGTGGCGGCGGGGCCCGCGATGATGGCGAGTCTGCGGTGGCCCAGCGCGTACAGATGGGCGACCAGGTCCTGGATGGCCCGGTGGCCGTCGGCGCGTACGACGGGGACGTCCACGCCGGGCATCCAGCGGTCCACGAAGACCATCGGGGTGCCGGTGCGTGCCACTTCCAGCAGCAGGGGCGATTCGCCGTCGGCGGGCGAGACGAGGAGCCCGTCGATCCTGCGGTCCAGCAGGGTGCGGACGTGGTGGTCCTGCTGCTCGGTCCGCTCGTCGGCGTTGCCGATGATCACGCTGTAGCCGAGGGCGCGGGCCTCCTCCTCGACGGAGCGGGCGAGCGCGGTGAAGTACGGGTTGAGCACGTCGCTGATGACCAGGCCGAGGGTGCGGGTCTGATCGGTGCGCAGTGAGCGGGCCACGGCGTTGGGCCGGTAGCCGAGGGCCTCGACGGCCGCGAGGACGCGACTGCGTGCGTCCGGGCTGACGGAGGGATGGCTGTTGAGGACGCGGGAGACCGTGGCGACAGAGACTCCTGCCTGGGCCGCGACATCCTTGATGCTCGCCATTTCCGGACCACCTCCTTGTGGTTTCCGTGAGCCTCGATCCAGCGGACTACACCGTGGAATCGATTACACGGATGATTGGAAACGATTACATGGCTGAAATCAAGACCCTGCCCGTGCTCCGAGACCGGATCGTGACGCGGCGGCCCGCACACACGCCTCCCGTCGGCGTCACCGGCCGAGCCGCGGGGGAAGCGGCCTCCGCGAGGACCACCGTCACGCTGTGCCCCACCGGACGTCCGGAGCGGGGAGTGACGGGCGACCCCGAGGGGGCCTCCATGAGGGCCACCGCCACGCCGCCCCACACCGGGCGTCCGGAGCCGCACCCCCGACGCCACCCCACCCGGCCGGCAAAGGCAAAGACACGCGTGTCCGAATATCCCTGTCCTGATTCACGCGCCGGATATCCAGGACCCCACCGGGCAGCCTCGCGACGAACCTCTCCCGCCGCGAACTCCCCGCCACCCAGAGATGAATTCCGAACCGACGAATCCCACCCCGGCAGCCCGGACCTGTGTGCGAATTGCAGGCGTTGCCAACCCCGCCCATTCGAACGGGAAGTGACCATCAGGACACGTGGGAAACCCTGTTGACCTGGCCGTACAACTGCTGACGGGGGGCCGGAAAGGGGTACCGACAAGAACTCCCCCGCCCCTCGGTCTTCACCACACCGATTTCCCCCATTCGAACCGTGACTTTCAGACTCTTCACACGAGTTCAACTCGGCGGGCCTTTTCGCCTGTTAGCTTCGATAAACGCGCGGACGAAGTCCGGAAGGAGGCTCAGGTGCGAGGTGCGACAGCCCGGTTCGTGCTCACGATCCTGACCGCCCTCCTGCTGGCCCTGCAGTTTCCCGCGCCCACCACGCTCCTCCCGGCCGCCCACAACACCCAGGCCACCGGTTCGCCGGAGCGGCTCACGGGCGCCACCGCCGGCCAGGTCGCGCACCACCCCGTGCGGACGTACCACGGCACGGTCCATGACGGCGAGCCCAACGGCCTTCTGCGTAACCGTGACCGCCACCATCGCGCCGCAGCCGGCTCCGCGACCGACACACTCGTCCGCTGCATCGTCGCTGACGTCTCCGCGGGCCGCCGCTCCCTGGCCGCGCCTGCCGCGCCGGGTGCCACGTCCCGGGTGTCGAGACCCCCTGCCTCACCCACTCCTGCGTCACTTCAGGTGTTCCGCTGCTGAGCCGTTCCACGGCGCGCACCGGCCTCACCCACCCGCTTCGCACCTCCGGGTGCGTCCGCGTGGGGTCATGCCTTCGCGCCCGTCAGCACCTCGCTCCCGCTCGTACACCGACGCGCCGCCCACGGCGCGCCAGGAGGAACCACAGATATGCGCCCCCTCGTCGAACACGTCCGGTCCTTTCGCGAGCAGCCGGCGGAACACCCCGAGGCGTCCGCCCGACTTCCCCACGGCCGGTCCCCGCGGGCGCTGCCCATCGCCCGCTCCGGACCCCGAATCACCCCTGCGCCCGACACCGGCACCCGCCCCGCGGCGGCGGTACGTGCGGGCGCCGTACGGGCCCCCGGCGTGTGCTCCGACACCGCCCGGACGCCGTGAGGGCCGTCCGGGGCGACCGTGCGGCCTTTCCCCATCTGCGGCAGGACTTCGCCGCGTCGGTCGTCGTCTTCCTCGTCGCCCTTCCGCTGTGCGTGGGCGTCGCCGTGGCCTCCGGTGTACCGGCCGAGCTGGGGCTGATCACGGGCATCGTCGGCGGCCTCCTCACCGGCATGATGCGCGGCAGCAGTCTCCAGGTCTCCGGTCCGGCCGCCGGACTGACCGTGCTCGTCTTCGAGGCCGTCCAGACCTTCGGCCTGGCCACGCTCGGGGTGATCGTGCTGTGCGCCGGACTGCTCCAGCTCACCATGGGCGCCCTGAAGCTGGGGCGCTGGTTCCGGGCCATCTCCGTCTCGGTCGTCGAGGGCATGCTCGCCGGGATCGGGCTCGTGCTCATCGCCGGCCAGCTCTACACCGCGGCCGGGCTGGAGGCACCGGTCTCCGGCGCGGGCAAGGTCGTCGGACTCCCCGATGCCCTGGCGGGGGCCTTCGCCGACACCGATGCCCTGGCATCGCTCGCGGTCGGCGCCGCGACGATCGCCGTGGTGGTGCTGTGGAAGCACACGTCGGTACGGCTCCGTGCCGTCCCGGGCGCACTCGCCGCGGTCGTACTGGCCACGATCGCGACCCTGGTGTTCAGCCTGCCGGTCGCCACGGTCGAGGTCCGGGGCCTGCTCGGCGCCGTCCAGTTCCCCGGGCTCGACGACCTCGGCCGGCTGGCGAGCCTGGGCGTGCTGGGGACCGTGCTGGCCTTCACCCTGATCGCCTCCGCCGAGAGCCTGTTCAGCGCCGCCGCGGTCGACCGGCTCCACGACGGACCGCGTACCGAGTACGACAGGGAGCTCATGGCCCAGGGAGCCGGCAACGCCGCGTGCGGGCTGCTCGGTGCGCTGCCGATGACCGCGGTCATCGTGCGCAGTGCCGCCAATGTCCAGGCGGGTGCGCGGACCAAGGCCTCCCGGGTCCTGCACGCGGTGTGGCTGCTGCTCTTCGCGGCACTGCTGCCGTCGGTCCTCGCGCTCGTCCCGCTGCCCGCTCTGGCCGGGATCCTCATCCACGCGGGCTGGAAGCTGATTCCGCTGCGCACCCTCGCGACACTCTGGCGCGAGCACCGGGGCGAGGCCCTGATCCTGCTGGTCACAGCCGTGGCGATCGTCACCGTGAACATGTTCGAGGGCGTCCTGATCGGACTGGCCCTGTCGGTGGCCAAGACCGCGTGGGACGCCTCGCAGCTCAAGCTCGACGTCGTCGACACGGGCGGGGGCCCCATCCGGGCCTACCTGTCGGGCAACGCGACCTTCCTGCGGCTGCCGAACATACTCGACAGTCTGGAGGCACTGCCTCAGGACCGGCCGATCGAGCTGGACCTCGCCGGGCTGCAGCACCTGGACCACGCGTGCCGCACCGCGCTGGAGAACTGGGCGGCGCGCCACAGCTCCCCCGGGACCGAACCCGTGCAGCTGACCGAACCGGCGCCCGTGACCACCGCCTCCGGCTGACACCCGGTGAGCCCCGGCCATCCGGCCCCCTGGCCTGTGGTCGGGGTTCGCCCGCCGCCGGACGGGAGTACGCGGCATCCACGGAACGCAAAAGAACCCCACCGTGGTGGGGTTCCCGCTGGTGTCCGAGGGGGGACTTGAACCCCCACGCCCGATAAAGGGCACTAGCACCTCAAGCTAGCGCGTCTGCCATTCCGCCACCCGGACAAGGTGTCTGTCGTTCACGGTGTGTTCCCCGTGGCGACAAAGAAAACAATACCAGGGGTTTGGGGTGCCCCTCACCTGCGTTTTCGGTGGTCAGTGCGGTGCGGGCGGGTCCGGGCGGACGGCCCGTCCCACCCGGAGCCGACACCCGTACGGTAAGTGGCGTTCCGTGTACTCACAGTGGCTGGAGGCTACCTTCGCGGGCATGGACGGCAGCGGCGGCACGGGGGGCACGAGCGGGACCGACGGGCCGGGCGAACCCGACAGGCCTGGCGGGTTCGGCGGGCGGAGTGGGATCGGCGGGCCGGGCAGCATGGCTGACCGGGCCGTCCGCCCGCCCCACGCCCTGGCCAACCTGCGTGAGGGACTGCGGGACACGTTCTGGTTCGCACCGACCGTGGGACTGCTGTGCTCCTTCGCGCTGTGGTGGGTCCTCTCCGAGATCGACACGCGGATCGTCGCCTACCTGCAGGAGGAGCAGGCGTACGAGGAGCTCGGGGACCTCATCGCGATCGTCCTGGACGCCCGGACGATCGTCACGACGATCAGCTCCGCGATGATGACGTTCATCGGTGTCGTCTTCAGCATCTCGCTGGTGGCGGTGCAGATGGCGAGCGGGCAGCTCACCCCGCGAGTGGTACGGATCTTCGTACGGAGCCGGATCAGCAAGCTGACACTGACGGTGTTCCTGGCGACGTTCGCGTTCTCGCTGCTGGTGCTGTCCTCGTACGAGGGCGGGGCCGAACCGGATCCGCGGCGGGTCACCTCGGTGCCGCTCCTGCAGAGCGTGCTGACGCTGGGCATGGTCGGGCTGAGTCTGCTGCTGTTCATCGCCTACGTCTCGGCCACCCTGCGGCTGATGCAGGTCGGGCCCGTCCTGAACAACATCGCCCGTGAGTCGTTCCGGGCACTCGCGCGGCAGCCCGGTGGGGAACCGTTCGACGGGGCGCCGCTCGCCGCGGAGACGGCACGGCTCGCGCACCGGGAGCGGGCGGGGGTGCTGCGGGGCGTGAATGTGGCGCGGCTGGTACGGGTGGCGCGCCGTCAGGGGGTCGTCCTGCGGCTGATCCCCCGGATCGGGGACTTCGTGGTGCCGGGGACCCCGGTGCTGGCCGTGCACGGCGGGACCGCGCCGTCGCCGTACACGCTGAGGTACACGGTCGCCGTCGGGGTCGAGCGCACCCTGCGGCAGGATCCGGCGTTCGGGCTACGGCAGTTGTCGGACATCGCGCTGCGGGCCCTGTCGGCGTCCGTGAACGATCCGACCACGGCGGTGCAGTGCCTCGACCGGATCGTGCAGTTCCTTTCGGTGGCCGTGCACCTGCCGCTCGGGCCGATGCACCACCGGGACCGGCGGGGTGCGGTACGGCTCGTCCAGGAGGTGCCGGGGTGGGCGGATCTCGTGGATCTGGCCTTCGAGGAGATCCGGGGGTGCGCGGCCGACAGCCCGCAGGTAACCCGGCGGCTGCTGGCCGGGCTCGACGACCTGCTGCTGCTCGCGGCCGAGGAGCGGCGGAAGCCGCTGCTCAGGCACCGTGCGCTCCTGGTCGAGGCGGTGGAGCGGACGGTGCCCGAGGCGGCGGGGCGGGCGTTCGCGCTGCAGCCGGACCGTCAGGGGATCGGCTGACACGACGTTCGGTCGGTCACGGCACGGGGCTCGCTTCTCCGGTCGGTCACGGCATGAGGTGGTGGTCCGGGGTGGCGGCCACGCGGGCGCGGCGTTCGGGGAGCGGGATGTGGCGCCAGGCGCGGTGCTGGTCGGGGGGCCCGTACGGCGTCACGGGCGGTCGCCGCGTCCAGGCCGGGCGGGCAAGCGACGGGGGTGTTGTCGACGGGGCTGGTGGCGGGGAGGGTGCGGTGCCGTCCCCTGGGACAGCGGCCACATCTGCTGGATGATGACCGTCTGGGTGTTCTTCCAGGCCGCGGTCGCGATGCCCGCGGGCAGGCTGCGGGAGACCGGCAGGCTGCCGGCCCGCTGGGCGATGGTGCTCGGCGCGACGGGCACCCTCCTCGGCTACCTGCCATGGCGTACGCGCCGCACGTGATCTTCGCGTAGTCGCTGAAGGCGATCGTCAACGGCACCGGGCGCGGCGTCATCGGCTGGCTCTCCGACCTCTACGGCCGCCAGAAGTGCCTGCTGTACGTCTGCGTCATCCTGGGGCTCGCCCAGGTCGGCATCATCTGGTCGGCCGAGATGAAGTGCCTGCCGCTTTTCCTGCTCTTCTCCGCGATCTCCGGCTTCGGCGGCGGCGGCGTGATCTTCCCGATGTTCGCCGCGATGGCCGCGGACTGCTTCGGTGAGAACAACAACGCCACCAGTGACGGCATGGTCTACAGCTCCAAGCTCGTCTCCGGGCTCGGGGCGGGTACGGGCTTCATGGTCGTCGACGCCTGGGGACTCAACGGTGCGTTTCCTGGCGGGCAGCATCTCGTTCTTCGCGGGATTCCTCGCCCTGTTCCTCGCGGCACCCGGCCGCGACCGGAAGGGCAACCCGCTGGTGAAGGCCGGCCCGGCCCCCGTACGGGAGACCTGCTGAGCGCGTGCCCGAAGCACACGCGTGGGGCCCGGTTCCCGGAACCGGGCCCCACGCATATGTACGGTCGGGCGTCAGTCCCCGCAGCGGCTGTCGCGGAGCGAGTGCAGGTGCTCGCTGGACTTGCGGGCGAAGGCGAAGGACTCGGCCGGGTTGTCGTGCTCGGTCTGCCAGTGGTGGTAGGTGCGGCCCCGGTGGGTGCGCTCGGTGACGCGGCTCAGGAAGGTCTTGTAGTCGATGTCGCCGTCGCCGACGTCCGACATGCGGTAGCCGTCGCGGGCCGTGTCGTCCCTGATGCCGTCCTTGACGTGGAACAGGGGGTAGCGGTCGGGCTGCTTGAGCACGTAGTCGATGGGGTTGAAGGGGGCCGGGGTGCCGTCGGCCTTCTTCCCGAAGCGGAACTGGGCGGCGAAGGCCCAGTAGATGTCCATCTCCAGATGGACCAGGTCGGGGTCGGTCTCGGCGAGCAGGACGTCGTAGAGGCGTACGCCGGGCTTGTCGGTGGCGAAGGAGAACTCCTCCGCGTGGTTGTGCTGGTAGAACTTCATGCCGCGCTTGCGGGCGGCGGCACCGTAGGTGTTGAAGTCCTCGGCGGCACGCTTCCAGCCGTCCACGGTGGCCCCGTAGCGGAACGGTCCTGAGGCGGTGCCTATGTGCTTGAGGCCGAGGGCCTGGGCCTCGTCGAGCACCTTGGTGAGGTTCTGGGCGAAGGTGTAGGCGCCGGGGTTGTTGTCGTCGTAGTAGCCGACGTGGCTGCCGATGGGGTTCAGCCCGTGGTCCTTGGCCAGCTTCTTCAGCTGGGCGAGGGTGATGGCGCCGGCCGATCCCTGGGTGTATCCGGCGAACTCGATCTCGTCGTAGCCGTACTTCTCCAACTCGGCGAAGACGGGGGCGAAGCCGAGGGTGGAGACCTTGTCACGGAGGCTGTAGAGCTGGATGCCGAGGCGGCCGGGGGGCAGCACGGCACGGCCCTGGCCGTGCCCCTGGCCCGGGTTGCCTGCCGCCTGGGCGGTCGCGGCTCCGAGGAGGGTGGCGGCCGTGGCTCCGGCGGCGACGCCGAGGACGTTGCGGCGGCTGAGTCTGCGCGCGAGTTCGGAGTCCTTCGGGGTGCGGCTCATGATCACGTATCTCCTGTGTGGGTGTGCGGGTGGGTCGGACGGTCAGTGCAGTCCCGCGAGCTGGAGGAGCAGGGACTTCACCTCGGTGGCCTGGACTCGGCCGGTGAACGCGTGGGGGGCGGAGCAGAGGATGAGCGGACCTTCGTCGTCGCTCTCGGGGAGGCGGCCGTGGCTGCCCCGGATGGGTGAGGGGTCCAGCGGGACGACCGCCATGCGGTAGCGCATCCCGAGCTTCTTGCGGGCGACCGCCGAGGCGGCCCTGACCCGGACATAGGGGTCCTGGGGGTCCATGAAGAGCTCGACGGGGTCGTAGCCGGGCTTGCGGTGGATCTCCACGAGCTGCGCGAAGTCGGGTGCGCGGGCGTCGTCGAGCCAGTAGTAGTACGTGAACCAGGCGTCCTTCTCCGCGACGGCGACGAGCTCCCCGGAGCGGGGATGGTCCAGGTGGTGGGCCTTCTTGCCCTCGTCGTCGAGGAGCCGCTCGATGCCGGGGAGGTCGGCGAGGGCTTCCCTGGCCGCCTCCAGGTCCTCGGGGCGGCGTACGTAGACGTGGGCGATCTGGTGGTCGGCGACGGCGAAGGCGCGGGAGGCCATCGGGTCGAGGTACTCCATGCCGTCCTGGGTGTGGACCTCCAGCAGCCCGGCGCGGCGCAGGGCGCGGTTGATGTCGACGGGCCGGTCGACTCGGGTGATCCCGTACTCGGAGAGGGCGACGACGGTGCGGCCCTCGGCGCGCGCGTCGGCCAGGAGCGGTGCCACGGCCCGGTCGAGGTCCGCTGCCGCCCGGTGGGAGCGGGGGTCTTCGGGGCCGTGGCGCTGGAGGTCGTAGTCGAGGTGCGGGAGGTAGCAGAGGGCCAGGTCGGGGCTGCGGGTGGCGAGGATGTGCCGGGTCGCTTCGATGATCCACTGCGAGGAGACGAGGTCGGCGCCGGGGCCCCAGAAGTGGAAGAGGGGGAAGGTGCCGAGCTTGTCGGTGAGCTCGTCGTGCAGGGCGGGGGGCCGGGTGTAGCAGTCGGGTTCCTTGCGGCCGTCGGCGTAGTACACGGGGCGGGGGGTGACGGTCCAGTCGGTGTCGGCGCCCATGGCGTACCACCAGCAGATGTTGGCGACGGTGTAGCCGGGGTGCGCGCGCCGGGCGGCGTCCCAGAGCTTGTCGCCCTCGACGAGCCCGTTGTGCTGGCGCCACAGGAGGACGTCGCCGAGCTCGCGGAAGTACCAGCCGTTGGCGACGATGCCGTGCTCGGCGGGGGTGGTGCCGGTGAGGAACGTGGACTGGGCGGCGCAGGTGACGGCGGGCAGGACGGTGGAGAGGGGCGCCTGGGCTCCGCTTCCCGCCAGGGCCCGGAGGTTCGGCATGTGTTCCAGCAGTCGGGGGGTGAGGCCGACGACGTCGAGGACGAGGAGCGGGTTGGGCGTGCGCGTCATGGGAGCTCCTTCAGCCCGAGGTCGGTCAGGAGGTCGCGGGCGAGGGTGAGTTCGGCGGCGATGCCGTCGGCGAGCTGGGAGCGGGTGCGGGGGCGGAGTTCGGCCGGGAGTGCCTGCCAGGTGTACGTCTCGACCTCCAGGTGCCGGGTCCGGGGCACCGGCCCGCCGACGAGCCGGTTCAGCACGGACTGGAGTACGGGGAGCGTGGAGGTGAGCGGGGGCGCCGGCGGCGCGTGCAGGGGTACGTGGAAATGGGAGCGCCAGGGGGTGCTGTCGGGGAGCACCCCGCCGGACACGGCCTCGTCGAGGTCGTCGGTCCCGCGCAGGCCCGCCGCGGTGAGGGTGCGGGTCTGGTGCAGGAAGCGGGGTTCGGCGAAGGCGCCGAGTGCGGCGCGGACCTCCGGCAGGTGGGGGTGTTCCGCGTGCAGGGCGGCGGAGAGCTGGGCCTTGGCGACGGGGACGCCGGCCGCTTCCAGGGCGCCGAGTGCGGTGTCCGGGTCCTCGAAGGAGGTGGCGAGGTGGCAGGTGTCGACGCAGATGCCGATGCGGTCGTGGCCCACACGGGTGAGGGGTGCGATGGCGTCGGCGGTGGTCTCCACGGTGCAGCCCGGTTCGGGTTCGAGGCCGATCCGGATGGATTTCCCGGTCAGTTCGGCGAGGGCGTCGAGCCGCTGCGCGAGCGTGACCAGGGCCTTCTGCGCGGTGCCGGCCGCGGTGGGGTCGGTGGCGTACGGGGTGCGCCAGGCGATCGGGAGGGTGGAGATGGTGCCCTGGGTGACGTCGTCGGGCAGCAGGGAGGCGAGGAGCCTGGCCAGGTCGGTGGTGTGGGCGAGCCGTTCGGGGTCGGTCCAGTCCGGGGTGTAGACGCGGTACTTGACCTCCTGGGCCCCGAATCCCTCGTACGGGAAGCCGTTCAGGGTGACTACTTCGAGGCCGCGGTGCTCCAGCTCGGACCGCAGGGAGCGCAGCTCGGAGGGGTCGTTCGTGAGGGCGCGGGCGGCGTCCTTGGCGAGCCAGAGTCCGATGCCGATGCGGTCCCGGCCGAGCCGTTTGCGTACGGGCTCGCAGTGGTCGCGGAGCTGGGCGCGGACTCCTTCGAGGTTCTCGGCGGGGTGCACGTTGGTGCAGTAGGCGAGGTGGACGGTGGAGCCGTCGGGGTGGCGGAAGCGCATCGGGTCACTCCCCGCCGCGGAGGATGGAGTTGCCCTCGTGGAGCGGGTCGGGGGTGGCGGTGTCGAGCTGGAGCCGGCCGCTCTGCCCGTAGAAGGCGACGGGGTTGCGCCAGAGGACCTTGTCGACGGCGTCCTCGTCGAATCCGGCCTTCAGCATGGCGTCGGCGACCTTGCGGGTCTTCAGCGGGTCACTTCTGCCCCAGTCTGCGGCCGAGTTGACGAGGATCCGGTCGGTGCCGTGGTTCCTGAGGATGGTAACCATGCGGTCCTCGTCCATCTTGGTGTCCGGGTAGATGGAGAAGCCGGCCCAGCAGCCGCTGTCGACGGCGTCCTTCACGGTGGTCTCGTTGAGGTGGTCGAGCAGGACGAGCTCGGGGCGGAGGTCCGATTCGCGGATGACGTCGATGGTGCGGTGCAGTCCGGCGAGCTTGTCGCGGTGCGGGGTGTGGACGAGCGCCGGCAGGCCGTGGTCGGCGGCGAGCTGGAGCTGGGCGGCGAGCGCGGTGTCCTCGGCCGGGGTCATGGAGTCGTAGCCGATCTCGCCGACGGCGACGACGGAGTCCTTGACGAGGTAGCGGGGCAGCGCGTCGAGGACGGGTGTGCAGCGGGGGTCGTTCGCCTCCTTGGGGTTGAGCGCGATCGTGCAGTGGTGGGCGATGCCGTACTGGGAGGCGCGGAAGGGCTCCCAGCCGAGCAGCGCGTCGAAGTAGTCGAAGAAGCTGGCGGGCGAGGTGCGGGGCTGGCCGAGCCAGAAGGAGGGTTCGACGAGGGCGCGGACGCCCGCTTCGTACATCGCCCGGTAGTCGTCCGTGGTGCGGGAGGTCATGTGGATGTGGGGGTCGAAGATCCTCATCGGGTGTCCTCCGTGGACGTGGGGGCGGGAGCGGGGGCCGTGAGGTCGAGGACGGTTCGCAGACCGGCGGGGACCACGCGGCCGGCCGCGGCGCGTTCGGCCGCGAAGTCGCCGAGCATGCGGGCCAGTTCGGCGTCACCGCGGGCACGGTGGCCGAGCTCGGCGACGGTCTCGACGGGGACCTCGGTGAACAGGCACTTGAGCACGGCGTGCCGCCAGGCGTGCGGGGCGAGGTGGGCCGCGGCGTAGGGCCCGACGGCCGCGGCGACCAGCCGGGTGTCGTTGGTGCGCAGGGCGTCCTCGACGAGCGGCAGAGCGGTGGCGCCGAGGTCCAGCCGGTGCAGGGTGAGCAGGACGGCCCGCCGTTCGGCGGCGGTGCCCTGCTCGTAGAGCCGGGTCACGGCGGGCAGACCGGCCCGGGCTTCGAGGAGCAGCAGGGCGCGTACGGAGTCGGCGTGTTCGAGTCCGCAGTGCCGGCCGGCGGAGGCGAAGCGCAGCTCCCAGGGCGGGTTCCCGGTGTCGGCGTCGGGGTGGGCGGCGGCGTGCGCGGCCTCGGCGAGTGCTTCGTCGAGCCAGGCCCTGGCCGCTCCGCGGAGCCGTTCGTCGAGTTCCTTGTGGCTGATCAGCACGGCGCGGCTCCGTTCCTGGCCCTGGCGGCATTTCGCAGGAACTCCATTGAGCTGCGGGCGAGTTCGGGGCCCGCGTGGGAGTGCCGGGGCAGCTCGACGACGGTGAGGCCGTCGTAGCCGGTGGCGGCGAGGGCTTCGAGCACGGGCGGGAAGTCGATCTCGCCGTCACCGAACGGCAGGTGTTCGTGGACCCCGCGTCGCATGTCCTCGATCTGGACGTGCCGCAGCCAGGGGGCGGCGTCCTTGACGCAGTCGGCGGGCGGGCGGGGTTCCAGGCACTGGCAGTGGCCGATGTCGAGGGTGAGCCCGAGGGGTTCCGGGTCGCCGAGGAGCGTGCGCAGATGGTGGAAGTCGGCGAGCGTCGCGAGGAGGTGGCCGGGTTCGGGCTCGATGGCGAGGGGGACGCCGGCGCGGGCCGCGGCGTCCAGTACGGGGGCGAGCGCGTCGGTGAGCCGCTGCCAGGCGGTGTCCGTGGCGGTGTCCGGCGGGGTGACGCCGCTGAAGCAGTGCACGGCGTGCGCGCCCAGTTCGGCGGCGATGCCGACGGCGCGGACGAGCAGCGCGGTGCGGGCCGCGCGGGCCTCGGGGTCGGGGTCGAGGAGGGAGGGGCCGTGCTTGCGGCGCGGGTCGAGGACGTAGCGGGCACCGGTCTCGACGGTGACGCCGAGGCCCGACTCGTCGAGCCTGCGGGCCACCTGGCGGGTGCGGGCGCCGAGGTCGGGGGCGAGCGGGTCGAGGTGCATGTGGTCGAGGGTCAGCCCGACCCCGTCGTACCCCAGGTCGGCGAGGAGCCCGAGGGCGTCGTCGAGGCGGAGGTCGGTCAGGCCGTTGGTGCCGTAGCCGAGGTGGAGGCTCATGTGGGGCTCACCTTCCGTGCGAGCGAGCGGGCGACCGGGACGAGCCCCATGACGGCGAGCCCTCCGAACGGCGACCCGGCGCGGGCGGCCAGTGCGGCCTGGAGCGGGATCATGGCCCGGATGCCGCCGCCGACGGCACGCTGGGTGAGGGGCGGGGACGGGTTGAGGGCCGCGTGGAGGAGGGGTGGCTCCGCGGTGCGGAGGTAGGCACCGGTGAAGGCGGTGAGCAGGATCCGGTCCGGGGTGGCCGGGGCGCTCCGGGCCGCGACGGCCGCACCGAGCGCCGCCGTCGCGGCGAGGGCGGCGAGCGGTACCACGGTCGATCCGCCCTGTGCCTCGTGACGGGAGACGGAGGTGACGGCGTAGGTGTGCGCGCCGAGCAGCAGGGCGGCGGGGAGGGCGGCACGGGGGGCGACCGGAACGGAAGCGGAGGTGGAAACGGAAGCCGGGACCGGGGCCGGGCCTTTGCCGACGGGTGGCGGGTGCGCCGCACCGCCGCGCCCGGTCGTCCCCGTCCCGGCAGCCGCGGCCGTCCCGGTAGCTGTCGCGCCGAGCAGCAGGTCCAGCGCGCGGGCCGAGGCCATCGCGGCGGGCCCCAGCCGCGTGTGCTTCAGACGCAGGTCGTACGCCCAGACCGTGGCCGCGAGCCCCGATGCCACCACCAGTGCGGGTCGCCCCGCGCGGGCGGCCAGGGCCAGGCCCGCCGCGGTGAGGGCGCCCGCCGCCGCCAGGGCAGCCCCCGGTGCGACGCGCCCGGAGGGGATCGGGCGGTGCGGGCGGTCGACGGCGTCCTCGGCGCGGTCCGCCCAGTCGTTGAGTGCCATCCCCGCCTCGTACAGGCACAGGGACGCGCCGACGGCGAGGGCGGTCCCGCCGTTCGGGCGGCGGCCGATCGCGGCGGCCCCGGCGATCGCGTCGCCGGGCACGCTGAACAGCGCGGACACCCGCAGCAGTTCCGCCCAGGCGCGGAGGGTGTTCCGGGTGCGGGGCCTGTCCGGTGCGGGCGCAGTCCCGCCCGCACCGGACAGGCGGTCCTGGGGTGCCGCCGCACGGGCGCCGCGCAGCGTCGGCGCGCCCGCCGCGGCGGCGGCGAGCAGCCGCAGCGGCCTCACCGGGCAGCCTTGAGGCGTTCGGCGAAGGCCAGCAGTTCGGCGCACTGCTCGGGCAGTGCGGCGGGGCCGCCGTCCGGGTCCTTGAAGTAGAAGCCGAGCTCGGGCCGGGGGCCCGTCAGTCCGGCCTCGTGGGACCGGGCGAGCAGCCGGGCCAGGTCGAGGACCAGTGGAGCGGCCAGCGCCGAGTCGCAGCCCTGCCAGATCGTCTGGAGGATCATCCGCGAACCGAGGAAGCCGTCGAACGCGATGTGGTCCCACGCGGTCTTCCAGTCGCCCATCGCCGGGACGTCGTCGATGTGGACCTCGCCCTCCGGGGCGGCCCCGAGGGTGTCGGCGAGCACGCGTTCCTTGCCCGCGTTCTTCGCCGCGGCGGCGGCCGGGTCGGCCAGCGCCGCCCCGTCCCCGCCGCCCAGCAGGTTCGTGCCCGACCACGCCCGTACCGGCAGGGCGCGCTGGACGAACATCGGGGCGAGTACGGAGCGGAGCAGCGTCTGGCCTGTCTTGCCGTCGCGTCCGGCGTGGGGAAGTCCGCAGGTGTCGACGGCGTCCTGGAGCCGCGGGCTGCGCAGGCCCGTGGAGGGGGTGAAGTTGACGTACGGGCAGCCTGCCCGGAGGGCGGCGGCCGCGTAGAGGGAGCTGGCGGGCAGGCGGGGGGCGTCCTCGGCGGGTGCGGGTTCGGTCGAGGCGACGTTGATGACGACGGTGCGGCCCAGGTCGTGGCGCCGGGCGAAGTCGGTGAGGTCGGCGGCGAACGCGGCGATGATCTCCTCGTCGGTCCGGGTGTCGCCGGGGTGGGGTCCACCGGGGCGTATCTCCGCGTCGGCGGCGGTGAGTTCCGCCCGTACGGCCGGGGGGAGTCCGTGCGGGAGCACTCCGCCGGCCGCCAGGGCCTCGGCACGCTTGGGCAGCGGGCAGTCGAGGGTGTCGTGGCCGCCGAAGACGAGGGAGGTCAGGGGTGGCAGTCCGCTGTCGGCGAAGGGTGGTGTCTCGGTGACCATGCCGGTCGCCGGGTGGAGGCCCGCCGCGATGGCGGCGCACCCCGCGGTGGCGGTGGTGGCGACGGAGCCGCGTGCTCCGATGAACCAGACTCCGGTACGAACGGCATGTGCGGTCACGGGCTGCCTCCCTGGGGGGACGAAGAGGGGTGGGTGGACGGTGGGCGGGGAAGGCGCGCTTTCCCGCCCACCGTCGGCAGAGGTGGCCGCCCTACGTGGAGGGCAGCTCCTTCAGCTGGATGTTGCGGAAGGACACCTGGTCGGCGGCCCCGTGGTTCTGGAGGCCGATGTAGCCGCTCTTGAGGCTGCGGACCGGGTCGGTGTTGGTGAAGTCGTTGATCTTCACCCCGTTGAGGAAGACCTGGAGCCGCTCGCCCTGGACCCTGATCTCGTAGCTGTTCCACTGGCCGGGCGGCCTCAGGACCTGGTCACGGGCCTTGGTGTTGGCCGACTTGAAGGTGTAGACGGCCCCGGTGGTGCGGTCCGCCGCGTCCGTGGCGTCGATCTGGACCTCGTAGCCGTTGTTGACGGCCGACCAGGGGTCGTCGGACTCGGGGAAGCCGACGAAGATGCCGGAGTTGTCGTCTCCCGCCATCTTCCAGTCGAGCTTCAGCGAGTACGACTTCAGCTCCTTGGCCTGGTAGGTCAGCAGGCCCATGCCGCCCTCGGAGCGCAGCTCACCGTCGGCGACGGCGAACTTTCCGGGACCGGCCTGCTTCCAGCCGTCGAGCGTCCTGCCGTTGAAGATCGACCGGTAGCCGGTGTCCGGCTTGCAGTTGGCCTTCACCTGGCCGGCGGCGTAGCGCAGTCCGCCCAGCAGGTGCCGGCGCAGGGCGGGTTCGGCGTAGGACTCCTTGGTGTGGCCGAGGCCGGTGTAGAAGGAGCGGCCGCCCTGGTAGGTCTGGCACCAGGCGATCGGGTGGTCGCCCTTCATGTTGCCGCCGGTGTAGCTCGTCTCGTCGAGCGTGGCCAGGACCTGGGCCTTGTCCCGGGGGTTGGTGCGGTAGTTGTACCACTCGTCGGTGCGGTCCCAGGCCTCGTCCAGGTGTGCGGTAGCCGGGTGGTCGTGGTTCTCGACGCGGACGGTCGCGGGCTGGATCTGCGGGTGCGAGTCGAAGTACGCGCCGACGAGTCCGCCGTAGAACTCCCAGTCGTACTCGGTGTCGGCGGCCGCGTGGACGCCCATGTAGCCGCCTCCGGTGGCCACGTAGTTCTCGAACGCCTTCTGCTGGTCGCCGTTGAGGACGTCACCGGTCGTGGAGAGGAAGACGACGGCGTCGTACCGGGCCAGGTTGCTGGTGGTGAACTGGCCGGCCTCCTCGGTGGAGTCGACGGTGATGTCGGTGGTCTTGCCCAGTTCCTTCAGGGCGGTGATGCCGGTCGGGATGGAGTCGTGGCGGAAGCCGCCGGTCTTGGAGAAGACGAGGACCCGCTTGGCGGTCCGGTCGACGGGGCTGCTGGAGAGTTCGAAGTCGTCCACGTCGTAGAGCGCTCCGTCGCCGCCCTTGAAGACCAGGAAGAGTTCCGTGGCCTTCTTCGGCGCGCCGCGCAGGGGCACGTCGATGTCCTGGAACGTGTCCCAGCTGCCGGTCACCGGTACGGGTGCCGAGCCGAGGATCTTTCCGGTGGCGGAGCCTGCCCGCACCTCCAGGAAGCCTCCCGCACCCGCGGAGGACGTGCGTGCGGTGAGCTTGGTCGTGCCGCCGAGGATGTACGGCGTGAAGGAGATCCAGTCGTCGTTGTGGATGTCGCCGACGGTCCGGCCGCCGTGGGCACTGGTCTTGCTCGGTGTGGTGACGCCGGAGGAGTCGTCGTAGTGCTCGGCCTGCCGGTGGCGCGGCTGGAGCTGCGCCTGGTCACGCCCGGTGAGTGCCGCCTGGCCGCCGCCTCCGCCGTCCGTGTAGGAGGCGGAGATGCCGCCGTAGATGTTGGCGTTCGGGTCGTGCCCGCCTTCCATCGCGGTCTTGATGGTGCCTTCGCAGCCGTGCTCGGTGGTGATGTCGTGGCCGTGGCTGTCATGGCCCAGGGTGAACTTGACCTCGACCTTGGTGCAGTCGATGGTGCCGTCCTCCGGGTCGGTGACGGTGACCTTGAACGGCACCTCGTCCCCGAACGCGAACTGCTGCCCGTCGCCGGGGGCCTGCAGCACGACGGTGGGGGCGGTGTTGCCGACCGTCACGTGCACGCTGGCCGAGCCGGTGCGGCCGGTCGGGTCCTCGGCGGTCACGGTCGCGACGTACGTGCCGTTCTTCTTGTACGTGTACGTGGGGTTCGCGGCGGTCGACTTCCCGCCGTCGCCGAAGTCCCAGGTGTACGTGAGGGCGTCGCCGTCACCGTCGGTGGTGCCGGCCGAGGAGAACTTCACCCTGAGCGGTGCGACGCCGGAGGTCTTGTCGGACGAGGCCTCGGCGATGGGCGAACGGCCGCCCGTGGCGTTCTCGATGCGGTACAGCGCGGAGTTCTCGTCGCCGCCGAACCAGGCGAGGCCGTAGTCCAGGACGTACAGCGCCCCGTCGGGCCCGAAGGCCATGTCCATCACCTGGGTCCCGGACCACGGGATGTCGTTGATCGACCGGACCGCGCCTTCGCCGTCCTGCTCGATGCGCTTGATCCACTGCCGGCCGAACTCACCGGCGAAGAAGTCCCCGTCGTACTCCTCGGGGAACTTGACCGGCGAGTCGAGGTCCGCGTCGTAGTGGTAGACGGGCCCGCCCATCGGGGACTCGGAGCCGGTGCCGAACTCGGGCACGGACCCGCCGTCGTACGGGATCCAGGCGGCCTGCGCCGGGGGCAGGTCCACCAGGCCGGTGTTGTGCGGCGACTCGTTCTTCGGGGCGGCGCAGTCGAACGGGGCGCCGGAGGTCTTCGTCGCGAAGTCGTAGTCGTTGAAGGCGTCGTTGTCGCCGGTGCAGAACGGCCAGCCGAAGTTCCCGGGCTTCGTCACCCTGGCGAACTCAACCTGTCCGGCCGGTCCGCGGTTCGGGTCGGCGGCACCCGCGTCGGGGCCGTAGTCACCGACGTACAGGGTGCCGGTGGCCTTGTCGACGCTGAAGCGGAACGGGTTGCGGAATCCCATCGCGTAGATCTCGCCGCGGGTCTTGTCCGTCCCCGGGGCGAAGAGGTTGCCCTCCGGGACGGTGTACGAGCCGTCGTCGGCGACCTTGATGCGGAGGATCTTGCCGCGGAGGTCGTTGGTGTTGCCGGAGGTGCGGCGGGCGTCGAACGCCGGGTTGCGGTCCGGGCGTTCGTCGAGCGGAGCGAATCCGTCGGACGCGAACGGGTTGGAGTCGTCGCCCGTCGACAGGTAGAGGTTTCCCTGCGCGTCGAAGTCGATGTCGCCGCCGACGTGGCAGCAGATGCCGCGGGTGGCGGGGATGTCGAGGATCTTCTTCTCGCTGGCGTTGTCGAGGGTGCCGTCCGCCTTCAGCACGAAGCGGGAGAGGCGGTTCACCCCGTCGAACTTCGCGAAGTCGGCGGCGGTTCCGGTCTCCGGGGCGTCTCCGGCGGGGGTGTCCAGCGGAGGCGCGTAGTAGAGGTAGATCGCCCGGTTCTCCGCGAAGTCCGGGTCGATGCCTACGCCCTGGAGCCCTTCCTCGTCGTGCGAGTAGACGGGCAGGGTGCCGGAGACGCGGGTGTTGCCCGCACTGTCGGTGATCCGCAGCTCGCCGTTGCGCGAGGTGTGCAGCACGCTGCGGTCGGGGAGCACGGCCAGCGACATGGGTTCGCCGGTCTCCGCGGCGCCCTTGGCGAGCGTGACCTGCTGGAAGTCCTCAGCTGCGTCCTGCGCTGCCGGGGCCGCCGGCGCGTCGTCGGCGGTGGCGGGCGAGGAGCCCAGGGTGAGGGTGGCGGCTGCGAGCAGTCCGCCGGTGAAGAGGGCGAGTGATTTTCGGGCGCGGAGCCGTCTGCTGCTTCTGTGCACGTGCGTCCTCCGGAGTGTGCCGGTTGTTCGGGCGGGTGCGTTCTGCCGTTCCGCGCGGGGACTGCCGCGCTCGTCACCGGGGCTGTGGGGCCCCGGTGACGCGAGTCATGTCGTATACACGTTGGGGACGGTAGCTGCGTTCGTCCGGCACGGAAAGCCCTTGCGCAGGGGTCGAGTTGAACTTTTACCCGAGGCAGGACAAAGCCGTTTCCGGGCACGCCGAAGCGCCCCGTAGCGGCCCCTTCAAGCCCTTCCGGCGGCCCCCTCAAGCCTCCTCGGCAGACCCCCCAAGCCCCTCCGGCGGCCCCCTCAAGCCTCCTCGGCAGACCCCTCGAACCCCCCCGCCGGCCCCCTCAAGCCTCCTCGGCAGACCCCCCAAGCCCTTCCGGCGGCCCCCTCAAGCCTCCTCGGTAGCCCCCCCCCAAGCCCTTCCGCCGGCCCTCTCAAGCCTCCTCGGCAGACCCCTCGAACCCCTCCGCCAGCCCCCTCAAGCCTCCCCGGCAGACCCCTCGAACCCCTCCGGCGGCCCCCTCAAGCCTCCCCGGCGGACCCCTCCGGCGGCCCCCTCAAGCCCCTCCGGCGATTGAGGAGCGGGGGTCCGGGGGCGGAGCCCCCGGAGGAGCCGCAGGGCGGCGCCCCGGCTAGTCCCCGCCCCCGAACGCCGCGTCGAACGACGCACTCGGCGGGTCGAAATCGAACCGCTTCAGCGAAGCGAGCGCCTCCGGCGCCCCCGTCAGCCGGTCCATGCCCGCGTCCTCCCACTCCACCGACACCGGCCCCTCGTACCCGATGGACCGCAGCATCCGGAAGACGTCCTCCCAGGGCACGTCACCGTGCCCGGCCGAGACGAAGTCCCAGCCGCGCCGCGGGTCGCCCCATGGCAGATGGGAGCCGAGCCGGCCGTTGCGGCCGTCGAGGCGCTTGCGGGCCTCCTTGCAGTCGACGTGGTAGATCCGGTCCCGGAAGTCGTAGAGGAAGCCGACCGGGTCGAGGTCCTGCCACACGAAGTGGCTCGGGTCGAAGTTCAGTCCGAACGCGGGCCGGTGGCCGACGGCCTCCAGGGCGCGGTGCGTGGTCCAGTAGTCGTACGCGATCTCGCTGGGGTGCACCTCGTGGGCGAAGCGCACGCCCTCCGCGTCGAAGACGTCCAGGATCGGGTTCCACCGCTCCGCGAAGTCCTCGTACCCGCGCTCGATCATGCGCGGCGGGACCGGCGGGAACATGGCGACCAGATGCCAGATCGAGGACCCGGTGAAGCCGATGACCGTGTCCACACCGAACGCGGCCGCCGCCCGCGCGGTGTTCTTGATCTCCTCCGCGGCCCGCCTGCGTACGCCTTCCGGCTCCCCGTCGCCCCAGATCCGGCCGGGCAGGATGCCCTGGTGGCGTTCGTCGATCGGGTTGTCGCAGACGGCCTGGCCCACCAGGTGGTTGGAGATCGCCCAGCACTTCAGCCCGTACTTGTCGAGCAGCTGCCGCCGCCCGTCCAGGTAGCCGGGATCCGCGAGGGCCTTGTCCACCTCGAAGTGGTCGCCCCAGCAGGCGAGTTCGAGACCGTCGTAGCCGAAGTCCCGGGCGTGCCGGCAGACCTCCTCCAGCGGCAGGTCGGCCCACTGGCCGGTGAAGAGTGTGAACGGACGGGGCATGCGCGGGACCTCCTAGAAGGGGACCGGGGTGTGGACGGAGTTCTTCGCTGCGCTCTCCTCGACGGCGGCGAGCACCCGCTGCACCTGGAGGCCGTCGGCGAACGACGGTACGGGCGCGGTCCCTGTGGCGATGGTGTGCACCACGTCGCGGGCCTGGTGGACGAACGTGTGCTCGTAGCCCAGTGCGTGGCCCGGCGGCCACCACGCTTCCAGGTAGGGGTGTTCGGGTTCCGTGACGAGGATCCGGCGGAAGCCGGCCGAGGTGGCGGGTTCGGTGTGGTCGTGGAAGGACAGTTCGTTGAGCCGTTCCAGGTCGAAGGCGATCGACCCCAGCTCGCCGTTGACCTCCAGGCGAAGGGCGTTCTTGCGGCCGGCCGCCATGCGCGTCGCCTCGAAGGAGGCCAGCGCGCCGGAGGCGAGGCGCCCGGTGAACAGGGCCGCGTCGTCGACGGTGACCGCCCCCCGTGCGGTCCCGTCGGCGGTGCCGGACAGTCCGGCCGCCGGGCCGGCGAGGACGGGGCGTTCGCGGACGAACGTCTCGGTCACCGCCGACACCCCGACGAGGAGTTCCCCGGCCAGGTACTGGGCGAGGTCGACGATGTGCGCCCCGAGGTCTCCCAGCGCGCCGGATCCGGCGTGCTCGCGCTTGAGCCGCCAGGTCAGCGGCGATTCGGGGTCGACCAGCCAGTCCTGGAGGTAGGTGGCCCGCACGTGGCGCAGGGGGCCCAGCCGGCCCTCGGCGATCAGCGTGCGGGCGTACGTGATGGCGGGCACCTTGCGGTAGTTGAAGCCCACGATCGCCACCTGGCCGCGGGCCGCGGCCCGTTCGGCCGCGTCCACCATGGCCTCCGCCTCGGCGACCGAGTTGGCGAGCGGCTTCTCGCACAGCACGTGCTTGCCCGCCTCCAGGGCGGCGATGGCGATCTCCGCATGGCTGTCGCCGGGTGTGCAGATGTCGACCAGTTGCACGTCGTCCCGGGCGATCAGGGCGCGCCAGTCGGTCTCCGTCGCCGCCCAGCCGTGACGGGCGGCGGCGGTCTCGACGGCCGTACGGTCGCGTCCGCAGACGGCGGCGAGAGCGGGTCTCATCGGCAGGTCGAAGACGTGTCCTGCGGTGCGCCACCCCTGGGAGTGGGCGGCGCCCATGAACGCGTACCCGACCATGCCGACCCCGAGCGTCGCCGGCCGCTGTGCCGGCGGCGGGGCCTCGGTCTCCTGCTCCGTCTCTTCCCTACGGGCCATGCGGGCTTCCTCCTCGTCGGTGGTTCGGTGGCGGCGGTGGTGCGGGATCAGCTGAAGCCCGTCGGCAGGTACTGGTCGATGTTGTCCTTGGTGACGACGGCCGAGTACAGGGTGAGCGAGGTCGGGATCTCCATTTCGGAAAGACCCAGGACGCCCTTCCCCTGGCCGAGGGCGCGCGCCAGGTCGATGGCGGAGGCGGCCATCGTCGGCGGGTACAGCACGGTGGCCTTCAGGACGCTGTTGTCGGCCTTGATGGCGTCCATCGCGGACTTGGCCCCGGCTCCGCCGACCATGATGAACTCGTCGCGGCCGGCCTGCTGGATGGCCCGCAGGGCGCCCACGCCCTGGTCGTCGTCGTGGTTCCACAGGGCGTCGAACTGCTTCTGTGCCTGCAGGAGTTGAGCCATCTTTGCCTGGCCGGACTCGACGGTGAAGTCGGCGGCCTGACGGGCCACCAGCTTGATGTTGGAGTAGTTCTTCAGCGCGTCGGCGAAGCCCTGGCTGCGCTGCTTGGTGAGCTCCAGGTTGTCGATGCCCGCGAGCTCGACGACCTTGGCGTTCGCCTTGTCCTTGAGCTGCTCGCCGATGTAGTGGCCGGCGTTGAGGCCCATGCCGTAGTTGTCACCGCCGACCCAGCAGCGGTAGGCCTGCGGGGAGGCGAAGACGCGGTCCAGGTTGACGACCGGGATGCCCGCCTTCATCGCCTCCAGACCGACCTGGGTGAGTGCCTTGCCGTCGGCGGGGAGGATGACGAGGACGTCGACCTTCTTGTTGATGAGGGTCTTGACCTGGCCGATCTGGGCGGCGGTGTCGTTGGAGCCCTCGGTGATCTCCAGGGTCACCTCGGAGTACTTCTCCGCCCGCGACTTGGCGTTCACGTTGATCGCGTTGAGCCAGCCGTGGTCGGCCTGCGGTCCGGCGAAGCCGATGGTGACGGCCTTGCCCGGCTTGTCGTCGGCGGCGGGCCGGTTGTTCTGGGCGGTTGCCTGGGCCTTGGGCTCGTTGCTGGTACAGGCGGTGAGGAAGGCTCCCGCGGAGACGGCCGCGGTGCCGAGGAGCAGTCCTCTGCGGCTGGTTTCTGGCATGGCTGTCAAACCCTTCATCCGGTGTCTTGGCTACGGAACTGCGGGTGGCTGGTCGGTGACGCGGAGAGGTCAGGTCTCGCCGTTGCGGAGCGTGCGGCGCTGGACCAGGACGGCGGCGACGATGATCGCGCCCTTGGCGATCTGCTGGACGTCGCTCTGCAGGTTGTTGAGCGCGAAGATGTTGGTGATCGTGGTGAAGACGAGGACCCCGAGCACGGAGCCGACGATGGTGCCGCGGCCGCCGCTGAGGAGGGTGCCGCCGATGATCGCGGCGGCGATGGCGTCGAGCTCGTACAGGTTGCCGTTGGTGTTCTGTCCGGAGCCGGACAGGATGATCAGCATGAAGGCGGCGATGCCGCAGCACAGGCCGGAGAGCAGGTAAAGGTAGAGCCGCTGGCGGCGTACGTCGATGCCGGCGAGCCTGGCCGCTTCCGCGTTGCCGCCGATGGCGACCGTACGGCGGCCGAACGTGGTCCGGTTGAGGACCAGCCAGCCGACGACGGTGACCGCGGCGAAGACCAGGACCAGGGGCGGGATGCCCAGGACGTACGCGTCGGGCAGGCCCAGGTCGAGGACGGACTGGACGGTGACGATCTGGGTCTTGCCGTCGGTGATCTGCAGGGCGAGCCCGCGGGCCGAGGCGAGCATGGCGAGCGTCGCGATGAAGGGGACCATACGCCCGTAGGCGATGAGGACCCCGTTGACGAGCCCGGCGGCGAGTCCGACGATCACGGCCGTGAACAGGATGCCCGCGAAGCCGAAGTCCTGGGTGGCGAGCGTCGTCGCCCAGACGGAGGCGAGGGCCACCATCGCGCCGACCGACAGGTCGATGCCGCCGCCGATGATGACCAGGGTCATGCCGACGGTGACGACTCCGATGACGGAGGACTGCGTCAGGATCAGCTGGAGGTTCCCGGTGTCCAGGAACGCGTCGGGTTCGGTGAGACCGCCGACGGCCACCAGCACGGCGAGTACGCCGAGCAGGGACAGGTTGCGGACATCGGCGCGCAGACCGAGTGCGCGCAGACCGCCGGGGGTCGAGGGTGGCGCGGCGGCGCCGGTCGCGGGCCCCTTCTCCGGCCCCTGGTGCTGCGCCGACGGTGCGGGCTGTGTCATGACGTCGGGCTCCCTTCCATGACGAGGTCGAGTACGCGGTGCTCGTCGAGCTCCTGGGCGGCGGCCGTGTGTACGACGCGGCCTTCGCGGAGCACCAGCACCCGGTCGGCGAGGCCCAGCACTTCGGGCACTTCGCTGGAGACGAGCAGTACGGCGAGGCCTTCGTCGGCCAGCCGGCGGATCACGGCGTAGAGCTCGGCGCGGGCGCCGACGTCGACGCCGCGGGTGGGTTCGTCGAGCAGCAGGACCCGGCAGCCGCGCAGCAGCCAGCGGGCCAGGACCGCCTTCTGCTGGTTGCCGCCGGAGAGGGTGCGGACCGCCGCGTCGGGGTTGTCCGGCCGCAGGGAGAGCTCGCGGGTCGCGGTCCTGGCGGCGGTCCGTTCGGCTCCCCGGTCGATCCAGCCGGCGCGGGCGAAGCGGGAGAGGGTGGAGACCGAGACGTTACGGGTGACGGATTCGGTCAACAGGAGGGCCTGCGCCTTGCGTTCCTCGGGGGCGAGGCCGATTCCGGCGGCGACGGCCGCCCGGACGCTACCGGGTTTCAACGGCCGGCCGGCGACGGTGACCCGCCCCGCGGTCGGCTTGCGGGCGCCGTAGACGGTCTCCAGGATCTCGGAGCGGCCGGAGCCGACGAGTCCGGCGAGACCGACGATCTCACCGGGCCTGAGCTCCAGGTCGATCGGTTCGAACTCACCCTTGCGGTACAGGCCTTCGACGGTGAGCACCGGCTCCGCGTCGCGTCCGGTACCGGGTGCGGGACGCTCGGGGAAGACGTACTCGACGTTGCGGCCGGTCATCCTGGCAACGATGTCGCGCGTGGGGGTGGACGTGGCGGGAAGCCCTACGGCGACGGCCCGGCCGTCCTTGAGCACGGTGACCCGGTCGCCGATGCGGCGGATCTCCTCCAGGCGGTGCGAGATGTAGACGACGGCGACGCCGTCGGCGGTGAGGCCGTCGACGATGCGGAAGAGGTTGTCGACCTCGTCGGGGTCCAGGGCGGCGGACGGCTCGTCCATCACGATGAGCCGCACGTCGTGGGAGAGTGCCCGGGCCATGGAGACGATCTGCTGGTGGGCGGCGGAGAGGTCGCCGACGGCGCGGGCGGGGTCGATCTCCGGGTGGCCGAGGCGCTTGAGGAGCGCGGCTGCCGCGGTCCTGGCGTCACGGATGCGGACGACGAAGCCGGCGGTGGTGGGTTCGTGGCCGAGGAAGACGTTCTCGGCGACCGACAGGCCCTCGACCAGGTCGAGTTCCTGGTAGATGGTCGCGATGCCGAGGCGCATCGCGGTGATCGGCGAGGAGAGTCTCACGGGTTCGCCGCGCCAGGTGATGGCGCCGCCGTCGGGCTGGTGGGCTCCGGCCAGCACCTTGATGAGGGTGGACTTTCCGGCGCCGTTCTGGCCGAGGAGGCAGTGGACCTCGCCGGCCTGTACCTCCAGGTCCACACCGTCGAGTGCGCGCACTCCGGGGAAGGACTTGGTGATGCCGGACATGGTGAGCAGGGGTGGTTCAGATGCCATGACGAATCCCCTCGGCGAAACGGGGTCTCCCCTGCTCAACGGGGTCTCCCCTGCTCGGGCGAAGCCGAGAGCTTGGGGGAGGAAGCCGAGAGCGCGGGGTAGGCCGGTGAGCGGGCAGGGCGCAGTACCGGCGGTGCCGTACTGCTGACGGAACTGCTGGCGGGTGCGGGCGCGGGGCGCGGATCGGGCAGCTGCGGGTGCGGGTACGGGTACGGGGCGGAGCTCGGATCAAGCTGCTGGGCGGGTACGGGTGCGGGGCGGAGCTCGGATCAAGCTGCTGGGCGGGTACGGGTGCGGGGCGGAGCTCGGATCAAGCTGCTGGGCGGGTACGGGTACGGGGCGGAGCTCGGATCAAGCTGCTGGGCGGGTACGGGTACGGGGCGGAGCTCGGATCAAGCTGCTGGGCGGGTACGGGTACGGGGCGGAGCTCGGATCAAGCTGCTGGGCGGGTACGGGTACGGGGCGGAGCTCGGATCAGGCTGCTTGCTGCGGTGGCTGTGCGGTGTGGGCCGCACGGCGCACCGGCCCGGGCATCAGGCCGGCGAGAACAGGTGGTCGCTGATGAGCCTGGCCGCGCCGATGACTCCGGCGGTCGGCCCCAGCTCACCGAGGACGATGGGGAGGTTGCCCGTGGCCAGCGGCAGGGACTTCCGGTAGACCTGGGTCCGGACGCTGGCCAGCAGGTTGTGGCCGAGCCCGGTCACCCCGCCGCCGATGACGACGAGGCCCGGGTTGAAGAAGCTGACGAGTCCCGCGATGACCTGGCCGACCCTGTTGCCGCCTTCGCGGATCAGGTCCAGCGCGGTGGGGTCCCCGGCCGCCGCGGCGGCGGCCACGTCGACGGCGGTGAGTGTCCCGGCCGCGTCCAGCCGGGCCGCCAGCTCCGCGGACAGGCCCGCACGGGCGGCGTCCTCGGCGTCACGGGCGAGGGCGGCGCCGCTGAAGTGGGCCTCCAGGCAGCCCCGGTTGCCGCAGGCGCAGGAGCGTCCGTCGGGTTCCACCTGGATGTGGCCGATGTCGCCCGCGCTGCCCGTCGTACCGCGGTAGACCTCGCCGCCGACGACGATGCCGCAGCCGATACCCGTACCGATCTTGACGCAGAGGAAGTCGCCCACGGAGCGGGCGACGCCCGCGTGCTGCTCCCCCATGGCCATCAGGTTCACGTCGTTGTCGACCATGACGGGGCAGCCCAGTTCCTGGCTGAGCGCCTCGCGGACCGGGAAGCCGTCCCAGCCGGGCATGATCGGCGGTGCGACCGGTATGCCCTCCGGGAAGCGGACCGGTCCGGGTACGCCGATGCCGGCGCCGTCGAATCCTTCGGCGAGGCCGGAGGCCCGGAGCTTGGCCGCCATGGACAACACCTGCTCGAAGACGGCGACGGGTCCCTCGCGTACGTCCATGGGGTGGTTGAGGTGTCCGAGGACCTCCAACTCCGCGTTGGTGACGGCCACATCGATCGAGGTGGCGCCGATGTCGACGCCGAGGAAGCGCAGCGCGGGGGCGAGCCGGATGTTGTGCGAGCGGCGTCCGCCGCGGGAGGCGGCGAGCCCGTCGGCGACGACGAGTCCGGTCTCCAGCAGCCGGTCCACCTCGACGGCCAGCTTGGAACGCGAGAGGTCGACCTGGTCCCCCAGCTGTGCACGGGAGTTGGGTCCTCCGTCGCGCAACAGCCGGAGCAGCCGCGCCTGATGCGTGTTCGCGGGTCGTGCCGTCATCCGTCTCACGCGTCCCTCCCCGCCACATCGGCCAGTCCGTCGGGCTTTCGAGTGGGAACGTAGCAGCGGTTTACCGGAGTGGGAAGAAGTTGCGCACGAATTCGCTCCAACTTTCTCCACACTCAGGACAAAGCCGGGGCTCCTGGCCACGCGCCGGGGATGCGGAAGGGGCCGGAACGCCTGCGTTCCGGCCTCTGCCCCGCGCGCGTCCTCAGCCCTTTTCGCGCTGGTGGTACGTCGTGCGTGTGTGTTCCGTGTGCGCCCGCACGATCTCGGTCGCCCGCCGCTCGTCCCGCGAGGAGATCGCCTCGATCAGCGCGCGGTGCTCGATCCAGGACCGGGTTCCGCGCTGACGGGCAACCGGCGTCTAGTACCAGCGGACCCGCGGTCGACCTGCGCGGCCAGCTCGGCGAGGGCGACGTTGCCGGCCAGCTCCATGACCTTGGCGTGGAAGGCCGCGTTCGTGGCGACGGCGAGGTCCACGTCGTCCGCGGCGACGGCCCGCCCCCTGGGTGCAGAGCGCCTGGAGTGCCTCGATGCCCGCCCTGCCGGAGTTGGCCGCGGGGAGCCGGGCCGCCTCGGCCTCCAGGAGCGTACGGACCGAGAGCAGCTGGTCCGCCTCCTCCTCGGTGGGCTCGTGGACGAAGGCGCCCTGCGCGGGACGCAGATCGACCCAGCCCTCGGTGTTGAGCCGCTGGAGCGCCTCGCGCACCGGCTGGCGCGCCACCCCGAGATGCCCGGCCGGCTCACTCTCGACCAGATGCCGGCCGGGGCCGAGCGCCCGCGTGGTGATCAGCTCCGTCAGTGCCTCGTAGACGCGCTCGCGCAAAGGTCCCGGCCGTTCGAGCTTCGGCACCCTTCCTTGCGGCAGAGTCCTGCGGACAGCATCGCGGCCCCCCTCCGGGCGCCCGGCCATTGCCTATCGTCCACGGACTGCCGAGCACAATGCCTCCCCGGGGGATGATCCCGCGCACACTCAGGGGCAGCGGATCACTTGGCCCGCGTACGAGAGGTTTCCGCCGAAGCCGAAGAGCAGGGCCGGCGCACCGCTCTCGATCTCGCCCCGTTCCACCAGCTTGGACAGGGCCATCGGGATCGACGCGGCGGAAGTGTTGCCGGAGTCCACCACGTCGCGGGCGATGACCGCGTTGACCGCGCCGATCTTCCGGGCGACGGGCTCGATGATCCGCAGGTTGGCCTGGTGCAGCACGACGGCGGCGAGGTCCTCGGGGGTGACGCCCGCCCGCTCGCAGACCTTGCGGGCGATCGGCGGCAGCTGTGTGGTCGCCCAGCGGTAGACGGACTGGCCCTCCTGCGCGAACCGCGGGGGCGTGCCCTCGATGCGTACGGCGTTGCCCATCTCCGGCACCGAACCCCACAGGACGGGGCCGATCCCGGGCCGGTCACCGGCGCCCTGGTCCGCTACGACGACGGCGGCCCCGGCGCCGTCCCCCATCAGGACGCAGGTGGAGCGGTCGGTCCAGTCGACGATGTCGCCCATCTTGTCGGCTCCGATGACCAGGGCGCGGGTGGCGGCACCGGCCCGGATCGCGTGGTCCGCGGTGGCCAGCGCGTGGGTGAACCCGGAGCAGACCACGTTGATGTCCATCACGGCGGGCGAGCCCATGCCCAGGCGGGCGGCGACCCGGGCGGACATGCTCGGCGAGCGGTCGATCGCGGTGGAGGTGGCGACGAGGACCATGTCGACGTCCGCCGCCTGGAGACCGGCCGAGGCCAGCGCCTTGGCAGCCGCGTGCGCGGCCAGCTCGTCCACCGGCTCGTCGGGTCCGCCCACGTGCCGGGTCTTGATGCCGACGCGGCTGGTGATCCACTCGTCGCTGGTGTCGACCATGGCCGCCAGGTCGTGGTTGGTCAGCACCTTGGCAGGCTGGTAGTGGCCGAGCGCCACGACACGTGAGCCGGTCATGTACGGGTTCCCCTCGCTACGGATGGCAGGAACCACCCAGTCTTGGTTGCTACCGATCGGTACAAGGGCACGTAACCCCACAGGAATATGGGCCGGAGGTTGGAGCGTCTGGAAGCCCTTCCGGGGAACTCTGACACTCACCTGCCACACAACCCGCCGGTACGGCCACGGTGGGGCCTGCAGAAGGCACACCCTGTCACGGGGACCTTCGAGGACCGGGTGCTCATGGAGGGCGCCCCGTACGCCCTGGTCGAGGCGATGACGATCGCCGGGTACGCGATCGGCGCGGCGCACGGCTGTGTCTACCTCCGCGGCGAGTACCCCCGCGCGTACGACCGGCTGAGCCACGCCCTGACGAGCGCCCGTGCCCGCGGGCTGCTCGGCCCGGACGTCCTCGGTCAGGGCTACGCCTTCGACATCGAGATCCGGCGCGGCGCGGGCGCGTACATCTGCGGTGTGGGCTGCAGCGTGACCCTCCACGTGCAGGACAACGAGATCGTCAAGGTCACCTCGCCGCACGACAACCCGGTGACCCATGGCAACCTCTGTATCAAGGGCCGGTTCGGCTTCCAACACGTACAGAATCGGGATTGACGGCTATGGGACGGGTCACTGAGCGTCGCCGCACCATCCGCATCCGGGACGGGGCCGTCACCACCCGCCCCGACACCCTCGTCGCCGAGGAGCCCCTGGAGATCCGGCTGAACGGCAAACCGCTCGCCATCACGATGCGCACCCCGGGGGACGACTTCGCGCTCGCCGCCGGTTTCCTGGTGAGCGAGGGCGTGATCGGCGAGGGTTCCGAGGTGCAGTCGATCGTGTACTGCGCCGGGGCGACGGCCGACGGGGAGAACACGTACAACGTGGTGGACGTGCGGCTCGCGCCCGGCGTCGTGGTCCCCGACATCACGCTGGAACGCAATGTGTACACCACGTCGTCCTGCGGACTCTGCGGCAAGGCCAGCCTCGACGCCGTACGCACCACGACCCGTCACCCGGTCGCCGACACTCCCCCGGTCCGGGTGGAGCCCGCACTGCTCTCCGCCCTCCCCGACCGGCTGCGCGAGGCGCAGCGGGTCTTCGACCGGACCGGGGGTCTGCACGCCGCCGCACTGTTCTCGCCGGAGGGCGAGCTGATGGACATCCGGGAGGACGTCGGCCGGCACAACGCGGTCGACAAGCTCGTCGGGCGGGCGCTGACGGACGAGCGGCTGCCGCTCTCGCAGTCGATCCTGCTGGTGTCGGGCCGCGCCTCCTTCGAGCTGGTGCAGAAGGCGGTGATGGCCGGGATCCCGATGCTCGCGGCGGTCTCGGCACCGTCGTCGCTGGCCGTGGACCTCGCGGCCGAGAGCGGACTGACCCTCGTCGGTTTCCTGCGGGGGTCGTCCATGAACGTGTACGCGGGTGACCACCGCATCGCCCTGGAGGCAGCGGTGGGCAGGGGCTGAGGCGGCCCGCCCGCTGCACGGGCCAAAGGTTCCGGCCGGCGGGAGCGCCCCCTGCGCCGGCCGGGCCTCTCCCGCAAAGATGCACCGCACACCGAAACGCCGACGGCCCCGTTGACCGGTGACTGGTCAAACGGGGCCGCCTCGGGCAACCAGCACCTCAGGCGCTCAGCGCACCGTCCTTCACAGCCGAGACGAACGACGACCAGTCGTCCGCCGCGAATGTGAGCGCGGGACCGTGTGGGCACTTGCTGTCACGGACCGGGACGGCATCAGTGAAGGCGTCGGAGACCTCCACACAAGCACCACCGTCCGAGTTGCTGTAGGAACTCTTGCGCCAGCTGACGGCGCTCAGGTCGAGGGATCGCAAGGTACTTCCTCCAACACGCGCAGGATGAACTTCCGCGACTCAGCGGGGGACAAGGCCAAGTCACGTACCGCATCGTAGGCCCGCTGCAGCCGTTCAACCGGCTCTTCCGCCTCGATGAGTTCACCCCTGTAGGCATTCTCCGTGTAGGCCACGGTACGCCCGCCCGGCAGACGCAGGAACCACACATCGGTGCTGTCGAGACCGTATGGCCCCGCACTGAACGGCAGTACCTGGACCGTTACTTGGGCTCGCTCCCCCATCTCCCCCAGATATTCCAACTGCCCTCGCCACTCTCCAGGCTCACGCAGCTGCGTCCGGAGAACCGCCTCCGACACAATCGTGCGGAACGGCGGCGAGTCGTCACCCTCCAGCAGTTCTCTCCGCCCCATTCGCGCCTCGACCTGCTGGTCCAGCTCCTGGCCCTTGATCCCGCCGGCCGCCAGCACCTCCCTCGCGTACCCAGGGGTCTGCAACAACCCCGGCAGCACACTCACCGCGAAGTGCCACAGGCTCGTCGCCTCCGCCTCCAGCGCCATGTACCGCCGATACCGCTCCTTGAACTGCGTCTGGTCGCTGATCGCCAGTTCCCACAACGCCAGCAGCAGCCCCGGTGTCCCGTAGTACTGGTCCAGCGCCTGCACGACCTCCGGCCCACCGACTGTCTCGCCCTTTTCCATCTTTCCGAACAACGACCAGTCCCAGCCCAGCCGTTCGCCGAGCTGCCGCAGACTGTCGCCGCGCTCGCTACGCAGGTGCCGCAGCTCCTCCGCGAACCGTGCACGTGGTTCCCTGCTGCGGCCCGAAACCGCCCGCCTCGTCGGCATCGTGTCCTCCGTGGAACGTGTGGAACGTGACTCGTCTGCCGGGGAAGCACACCCCGCCCTCGGTGTGTCGCACCTCTGACCAGGTCACTCTCGTAACGAGCCCCTCACGCACCGTAGTACCGGGCGTGTGGTCAGGCAGAGGAATCCGCGAAAGCACAACCGAAGGAAGACACCGATGACGCCCACGTCGCAGAAGCCGCCCCTCCCCCGCAGGACGCCCCAGGCCAACGCTCCCGCCTCCCGAGCAGGACGTACGGCAACGGCCAAGGTCCAGGAGGCCGTGGCCGCACGCGACGACCTCGCCGCCGCGCTCAGCGGCGCAGGTATCCAGCTGCCCGCGATGGACGTGCGTACCCCGTGGCCGGACACGGACAGCGACGACAGCGCACGGCCGACCCGTTACGCCCTCGTCCACCTCGGCGTCTGCTCCGCTCCCGTGGCGCACGCCCTCGCCGCGGTGATCAGGAAGGGAGCGGCCGGGTGACGGATGACGGCGCCCTCTCCGTCGGGGCGGCCGTGCACGACTGCGACAGCGGCCGGGTCGGCCTGGTGATGGGTCACGAGGGCCCTTACCTCCAGCTCCGCCCGCTCGGCGGTGGCCGCGAGTGGGACGCGGACCCGTCCCGCCTACGGCCACTCGGCCCGGCCGAGCTGCTGAGCGCCCGCGTCGCCGAGGCAAACGCCCGCAGCCGTGCCGACCTCGGACTCAGCGGCATACGGGGCGCCCCGCACACCGGCCGGGCGGAGGACGGGCCCCGCTGACGGCACAGCGAAGCCCCGCGGCCAGGACGTCATCTGACGTCAGGGGTGCTCGGGAGGGGCATCGTGCTGCGCGTACTCGTCGGCAAGGACGCACATTTCACCGATGTACTGCCTCAACCTTTCAGGGGGCGTGTTCCGGTCGTTGGCCCATTGGCTCCAGAGTCCGTCCGGTTCCAGGAACCCGGCGGCGTGCGTGGCGCCGAGGGCTCCGTCGAGGTGCAGGAGCGCGCCCAGCGCCCATTCCTGGTCGTATCGGCACTCGGGCCGCCGGAGGTAGCGGTCCAGGTAGGTGGTGAGCAGGGCCGCATCCTCGGTGGTGCCGAGCAGGGCGAGTGCGATGCAGCAGCCCTGGCCTGCGTAGGTGAGTTCGCTGGCGAGCAGGAGGTCACCAATGCGCTCACGGAACTGCTCGCGGCGGTCCAGCCCGATCATCCATGCCGCGGTGATCCGGGAGCGCCAGTTGGGCTGGAGCATGAATGTGAGTTCGGCGTCAGTGACACTCCGCGAGTCGAGGCCGAGGTTCTGGAGGAACTGTGTGCGTTCTTCGGCGGGCAGCCTGACGAAGTTGCCGTGGAGCAGGTCCAGGTAACGGCCGGTCTTGGGGCTCGGAGCAGCCATCACGTAGCGGCGGAGAGTGTCGGCTCCGGGGGCGGGCATCGGCTCAGGGAAGGGCATGGACGCATCCTGGCTGTGGCGGTCGGGCCGGTCCAGTGGGTTCTCGGGTCACGGACTCCCCTATGGCATCACCCGAGGGTTCGCCGAGGCCGTCGAGAAGTCTGGGGGTGGGGTCGGCGATCCGCGCGGGTCGTTCGATCTCACGTGCCCAGCCGCGGGCCTCGGCGATCACATCCCGTTCGGTGCAGAGGCGTGCGCGCAGTCTCGGGGCGTACTGAGGTGTGGTGATGAATTTCGCGCAGGTCGGCCAGAGTTCGCACTCGCAGGGGCCCTCTTGGGACAGGCGCGGGCAGCGGCCGAGTTCCCGCCCGGTCTCGTAGAAGCTGGTCTTGAGCCGGTCCAGGGCGTCCTGGTCGAGGAGGCCTGGCGATGCCGAGTTTGCGGTAGCCGGAACCGGTCGCAACCATCACCGTACGGGCCTGGTGGACAGCGCCGGTCGAGTCGGTGAGGAGTTTGACGGGCCGGTGAGGTCAACGTCGGTGATGTCGTCGTCGATCATCTCCGCGCCGAACTTCTCGGCCTGGGCCCCGCATCCTGTTCATCAGGTCGGGACCGTCGACTCCATCGGGGGAACCGGGGAAGTTCTCCACCTCGGTCGTCGTCGTCAGGGAGCCGCCGACGAAGATACTGCTGCTGCTGCCGCCGAACAGCACGGGTCTGAGCTGGGCGCGGCCGTGCAGAGGGCGGCGGTGTATCCGGCGGGGCCGGATCCGATGATGACGACGTCGCGTATCCCGCTCACGTCGTGGCCTCCGGAGCGATCTCGGCGATCAGGCCCTCGACCAGGGTCCTGATCTCGTCGCGGATGGGGCGGACGGCGGCCACGCCTTGGCCTGCGGGGTCCTCGAGCTTCCAGTCGAGGTAGCGCTTGCCGGGGAAGACGGGGCAGGTGTCGCCGCAGCCCATGGTGATGCAGACGTCGGACTCGCGGACCGCGTCGATGGTGAGGACCTTGGGGGTCTCGGCGGAGATGTCGATACCGACCTCGGCCATCGCTTCGACGGCGGCAGGGTTGACGGCATCACCCGGGGCCGAGCCGGCGGAGCGGACCTCGACACGGTCCCCGGCCAGGTGGGTCAGCCAGGCGGCGGCCATCTGGGAGCGGCCCGCGTTGTGGACGCAGACGAACAGGACGGACGGCTTGTCGGCCATGGTGATCGTTCTCTCTGGTGACATGACGGCGCTCGGCCGCCAATGACTTCAGCACCCGCTGGTATCAGCGGACGATGATGTGAGAATATCAGTGCATGCTGACTTCAGTCGATACTGATCTGATCCGGGTGCTGGGCGATCCGCTCCGCCTCCAGATCGTGACCCTGCTGGCGCGCGAGACGCTCTGTACGACACACCTGGTCGAGGAGACCGGCGCGAAGCAGACCAACCTCTCCAACCACATGAAGGTCCTGCGCGAGGCCGGCGTGGTGGAGACCGAGCCCTGCGGCCGCTTCACCTACTACAAGCTCAAGCCCGAGGTCCTGGCCGGCCTCTCCGAGCAGTTCGCCGCACTGGCCGACTCCGCCCGTACCGCTTCCGAGAACAAGAGGGCCTGCCCGTGACCTCCACCGAGCCCACGACCTCCCCCGCTCCGGTCGGCGGTGAGGACGACTCGATCGTCAAGAAGCTCTCCACCCTCGACCGCTACCTCGCGGTGTGGATCCTGCTCGCCATGGGCGTCGGTCTCGGCCTGGGCCGTCTGGTCCCGGGGATGAACGACGCGCTCGCCTCGATCGAGATCGGCGGGATCTCCCTGCCGATCGCGCTCGGCCTGCTGGTCATGATGTATCCGGTCCTCGCGAAGGTCCGCTACGACCGGCTCGACCGCGTGACCAGCGACCGCAAGCTGCTCATCTCCTCGCTGGTCATCAACTGGATCGTCGGACCCGCGGTGATGTTCGCGCTGGCCTGGATCTTCCTGCCCGACCTGCCCGAGTACCGCACCGGCCTGATCGTCGTCGGCCTCGCCCGGTGCATCGCCATGGTCATCATCTGGAACGACCTCGCCTGCGGGGACCGCGAAGCCGCAGCCGTCCTCGTCGCCCTCAACTCGGTCTTCCAGGTCATCGCGTTCGGCCTGCTCGGCTGGTTCTACCTCGACCTGCTGCCCCGCTGGATGAACCTCGGCGACGGTCAGGGCCTGGACGTGTCCGTCTGGCACATCGCGCTGAACGTCATCATCTTCCTCGGCATCCCGCTGCTCGCCGGCTTCCTCACCCGCCGCATCGGCGAGCAGAAGATGGGCCGCAGCAACTACGAGGCGACGTTCCTGCCGAAGATCGGCCCCTGGGCGCTGTACGGCCTGCTGTTCACGATCGTCATCCTCTTCGCCCTGCAGGGCAAGACCATCACCTCGCAGCCGATGGACGTCGTACGCATCGCGCTGCCGCTCCTGGTCTACTTCGCGATCATGTTCTTCGGGACCTTCCTCCTCGGCAAGGGCCTCGGCCTCGCGTACGACCGCACCACCACGCTCGCGTTCACCGCGGCGGGCAACAACTTCGAGCTGGCCATCGCCGTCGCCATCGCCACCTTCGGCGTCACGTCCGGGCAGGCCCTCTCCGGTGTCGTCGGACCGCTCATCGAAGTGCCCGTCCTGATCGGCCTCGTCTACGTCGCCCTCGCCTGGCGCAAGAAGTTCGCCCCCGACGCCGTCACCACCGCCGGGAGGGAAAGCTGATGCACTGTCTGGAATGCCACGCCGAAGGAGAGGACAGCAACGCCGTCGGCGTGTGCCACAGGTGCGGGGCCGCGGTGTGTGCGGGGCACGCCCCCACGGCGACCCGCAGCGTGCGCCACAAAAGCCTCATCGGCACTCCTGGCGAACACCAGGAGCGCACCCTGCTGTGCCCGGTCTGCGCCGAAGCCCACGCCCCGGCCGGAGCGGTACGCACACCGTGACCACCACCGATGTCGTCGTGATCGGTGGTGGTCAGGCAGGGCTCGCCGCCGGTTACCACCTGCGCCGCCAGAACCTGGACTTCGTGATCCTCGACGCCCAGAGCACTGCGGGCGGCGCTTGGCAGCACACCTGGAACTCCCTGCACCTGTTCTCACCGGCGGCCTTCTCCTCGCTGCCGGGGCGGCTCATGCCCCTACAGCCGGGCCAGGAGTACCCCGACGCCGCACACGTGGTGGACTACCTGAGCGACTACGAGCTGCGCTACAGCCTGCCCGTTCACCGCCCGGTCAAGGTCGAAGCGGTTCACCGCGACGGGAAAGGGCTGCTGGTGGAGACGGACGCCGGGCACTGGTCGGCGCGGGCGGTGATCTCGGCGACCGGCACCTGGTGGCGGCCCTTCCTGCCCGCCGTCCCGGGCCGTGAGGTGTTCGCCGGGCGCCAGCTGCACACCACCGGCTACCGGCGGCCCTCCGACTTCGCCGGGCAGCACGTCGTCGTGGTCGGCGGGGGAAACTCCGGCGCGCAGATCGCCGCGGACCTCGCCGCGGACGACAACGTGGGCCTGACGTGGGTCACCCAGCGCCCGCCCCGGTTCCTCGCCGACGACATCGACGGCCGTGCCCTGTTCGACGCCGCGACCGCCCGGCGCCGAGCCCTGGACGAGGGGCTCACCGACACCGGCGGCGTCGCCTCACTGGGCGACATCGTCGCTGTTGCTCCGGTTCGCGCCGCACGGGATGCCGGCCTGCTCACGGCCCAGCCGATGTTCACCGCCCTCACCGAGGACGGTGTGCGGTGGGCGGACGGGACGCGGGCTCACGCCACAGCGGTGATCTGGTGCACCGGCTTCCGCCCCGCCCTCTCCCACCTCGCCCCACTCGGCCTGCGTGGTCTGCGCGGCCACATCGACACCCACGAAACCCGGGCCGTCGGCGAACCGCGCCTGCATCTCCTGGGCTACGGCGACTGGACCGGGCCCGCCTCCGCCACGCTGATCGGCGTCGGCCGGCCCGCACGCAACGCCGCCCGCGAGATCGCCGCCCTGCTGGAGTGACGTCTCCCCAGCAGTGATCAGGGGAAATCGACGGCCGCACTGTCCACCCGGCCACGTCGCCGCAGCCTCTGCATCACGACCATCGGCATCCTTTTCGGCCTGGCCGCGTTCCGCATCGGCCCGCTGTCCACCCATCGAGCCAGGACGCTGAAGGCCGCGAGCTGTGCCAGGGCCTCGTGCTCCGGCAGCTCCGGCAGCTCCGGCAGCCCGTCCTCAGGTGCCGGCCGGGGGCGGGGAGACCAACGCTCACCTGGTCATCCGGGCCGTACTCGAAGACGTGGCGACCAGCATGCTGCGCGACGGTGTCGCGGAGAGTGACCGGTTCATGGTGCTCGCCGGCCTCGACCGGCCGCGGCGGCCCGGTGATCTCCCGCAAGGACGGCAAGCAGGTCCATTACCGGGCCGACGGCGCCACGATGGCCCAGCGCCTCTCCGCTCTCCAGGCGTACCTGGCGAACTGCTGCCCGCCCGACTGCGCCGGTTGCCCCGCGGGCGCGGGCCGGAGGTCAGCTGCGCAGGTCGAGCATGGCGGACATGGCCGCCACGACGGACGGGGCGACCTGGTAGTAGACCCAGGTCCCGCGCCGTTCCGAAGTCAGCAGGCCGGCCTCGCGAAGCTTCTTCAGATGGTGGGACACGGTCGGCTGGGAGACGCCGACGTCCTGGATGTCGCACACGCACGCCTCGCCACCGGGATGTGAGGCGACCCTGGAGAACAGCCGCAGCCGCACCGGGTCGGACAGCGCCTTGAACATCACGGCCATCCTCTCCGCGTCGCCCTGCGACAGCTCCCCGGCAGTGATCGGCGGGCAGCACGGCACTGCCGCTTCGGGGCCCAGCACCGGCAGCTCCACAACCTTTGAATTCGACATACGTCTATGTTGACACTCATCAATACGAGTGGCAAGCTTTGAATATAGACATCGATCGAAACAGCGACACGGTACGGTCGCTCATCCCGGAGGACATCACCGCCATGACCACCACTGCAGACCTTCCGGTTGTCGTCGTCGGCGCCGGCCCCGCCGGGCTGGCAGCCGCTGCCCATCTCGTCGAGCGCGGCATCGAACCGCTGGTCCTGGAAGCCGGGCCGAGCGCGGCCACCGCGGTGCGCGACTGGTCACACGTACGGCTCTTCTCCACCTGGAGCGAACTGACCGACCCCGCCGCCGAGAAGCTCCTGGCGCCGACCGGCTGGACCAAGCCCGCCGCGGACACCTACCCCACAGGCGGAGACTGGGCCGAGCAGTACCTCCAGCCGCTCGCCGACGTCCTCGATGACAAGGTCCGCTACGGCGCCACCGTCACCGGAGTATCCCGCCTCGGCCGCGACCGGATCGTCGACGCCGACCGCGACCAGCAGCCCTTCACCATCCGCCTCACACGCGCCGACGGCGCCGAGGAACGAATCCTGGGCCGGGCCGTGATCGACGCCTCCGGCACCTGGCACACCCCCGGCCCGATCGGCGCCGACGGACTCCCCGCCCTGGGCGAACACGCCGCCTCCACCCGCGTCTCCTACCGCATCCCCGACCTGAAGGACCCCACCGTCCGCGCCCGGTACGCGGGAAAGCGCACCGCCGTCATCGGCTCCGGCGCCTCCGCGTTCACCGCCCTGGCCACCCTCGCCGACCTCGCGAAGGACGAACCCGGCACCCACTCCGTGTGGATCCTGCGCCGTGGCATCAGCGGCTCCACCTTCGGCGGCGGCAGCGCCGACCAGCTCCCCGCCCGCGGCGCCCTGGGCCTGGCCGCCAAGGCCGCCGTCGACGACGGGTACGCCGACGCCGTCACCGGCTTCCGCACCGGAGTCATCGAGCCCGCCGACGACGGCCGCCTGGTCCTGGTCGGTGAGGACGGCCGCCGCCTCGACCCGGTGGACGAGGTCATCGTCCTGACGGGCCTGCGCCCCGACCTCTCCTTCCTGTCCGAGCTTCGTCTCGCCCTGGACGAGCGCCTGCAGGCACCGGTGGAGCTCGCCCCGCTCATCGACCCGAACCAGCACTCCTGCGGCACCGTCTACCCGCACGGCCACCGCGAACTGTCCCACCCCGAACAGGGCGTCTACCTGGTCGGTATGAAGTCCTACGGCCGCGCCCCCACCTTCCTCGCAATGACCGGCTACGAGCAGGTCCGCTCCGTCACCGCCGCCATCGCCGGCGACACCGAGTCCGCCGACCGCGTCGAACTCACCCTCCCGGAGACCGGAGTGTGCGGCGGCGCCGGACTCTTCGACGACCCGGCAGCCGGACGGGGCGACGAAGGCGGCTGCTGCGCCCCGGCACCCGCCCTCGTACAGATCGGCACCGGCAGCTCCGTACCGGTCGCAGCCGCTGAGGACACAGCCTCCGGCGGGTGCTGCGGGTCCTGAACCCGCGTGCCCCGGCCACCCCTGGCCGGGGCGCTTCCGCTCCGCGTCAGGAGGAACGTCATGTCACGCATACAACTCGCTCTGCGCGTCCCCGACCTCCGAGCCTCGATCGCCTTCTACAGCAAGCTCTTCGCGACCGAGCCGGCCAAACTGCGCGAGGGGTACGCCAACTTCGCCATCGCCGACCCACCGCTCAAGCTGGTCCTCGTCCAAGGAACAGCGGACACGGAGACGCGCATGGACCACCTCGGCGTCGAAGTCGGCACCACCGAAGAAGTCCACTCCGCCGCCTCCCGACTCCAGGACGAAGGGCTGGCGACCGACATCGAGGACGACACCACCTGCTGTTACGCCCTCCAGGACAAGGTCTGGGTCCACGGCCCCGGCCAGGAACCATGGGAGGTCTACGTCGTCAGGGCGGACGCCGGCTCGATGGCCGAGCAGAAGAGCAGCACCTGTTGCGCGGGCCCGGCCGTCACCGAAGCAGGACCGCCCGCGCCGGCCGAGGCCGGTGGCTGCTGCCCGTGACCTACCTCGATGCCCACGGGGCCACGACCGGAACGGGGGACCGGTCGCGGCCCCGTGCCGTGCTCCCCGCCCTGTGCGCCACACAGATCACCAGCTGGGGCATCGTCTACTACGCCTTCCCGGTCCTGAACCCGGCCATCACCGCCGACACCGGCTGGCCCACCGGCGCCACGACAGCCGCGTTCTCCGCAGCCCTGCTCATCTCCGCCTTCGCCGGGATCCGGGTGGGGTCGATCATCGACCACCGCGGTCCGCGCACCGTCATGACCGCCGGCTCCGTCCTCGGCACGGCGAGCATTCTCATCATTGCCGGCGCCCCCAACCTGCCGGTGTTCTTCGCCGGCTGGCTGCTGGCAGGACTGGCCATGGCGGCCACCTTCTACCAGCCCGCCTTCGCCGCGCTGACCCGCTGGTGGGCACCCGACCACGTTCGCGCCCTCACCGTCGTCACCCTCGCCGGTGGACTGGCCTCGACCCTCTTCGCACCCCTGACGGCCATGCTCGCCGACCACCTGACCTGGCGCGCCACGTATACCGTCCTTGCCCTCGTCCTCGCCACGGTGACCGTGCCCGCCCACGCCCTGGCACTGAAAGCTCCCTGGCCGAAGGCACCGCCCGCACCAGCTCACGCCGGCGACTCCGCAGCCGCAGTGGTTCGCAGCCGACCCTTCTGGATGCTGGCCACCGCACTGACCCTCTCCGCGTTCACCGTCTACGCCGTCGTCGTCGCCCTGGTCCCGCTTCTCCTGGAGCGCGGGTACTCCACCAGCCAGGCCGCCTGGGCGCTCGGCCTGGGCGGCGCCGGACAGACCCTCGGCCGCACCCTGTACGCGACACTCGCCCGCCACACCAGGGTCATCGCACGCACCACCACACTGATCGCGCTCGGCGGCGTCACCACAGCTGCCCTCGCCTTCACGCCCGGCCCCTACGCCCTGTTGGTCGCCTTGTCGGTCGCGGCCGGGATGGTCCGCGGCAACCTCACCCTGCTGCAAGCGACCGCCATCACCGACCGCTGGGGCACCACCCACTACGGCCGCCTCTCCGGGCTCCTCGCAGCACCCACCACCACAGCGTCCGCCATCGCCCCCCTCGCAGGCGCCGTCATCGCCGCACCTCTCGGCGGCTACCCCCAGCTCTTCATCGCGCTCGCGGCCATCTCGGCCGCCGCCTGCCTCACCGCACTCAGATCAGCGAGCACCAGCGGGCGCCGACCAGGGCGGCAGGGGCCGCCAGGCGAGTGAGCCACCCGCCGGCGCGGCCGGGAAGGGGAAGGAATGAGGCATGTGGGACCTGACGGGTCCGAATCCTGTCGACCGGGGCAAGTACGGTCGAAGATCCAGGACCGCAGGGCGTACTGGCCGTCAAGTCTCCTCGGACTCCCACCACTTCCAACAACTTGATGCCCGACGGGAGCGCCGGAACAGCGCGCCACGGGCCGAGTGGCCACTTCCTGTCAAGTTACTGCGTCACATGACCTTGCGGGAGTAACGCCTTGTAGCTTCGGGGGGTCTTGCTATGCGTGCTTCAGGCGGCAACGACACGTTCGAGATATCACCGCGAGACTCTGCGGGGCCCGAACCCAGGGCTCTCATCATCCTGAGGCCCCGCGACGGTTTCGAACTGACCCTCATAAGAATTTGACACCCATTGCGGGCATACGTTTTCCGGCAACACGCCACATCATGAGAGAGTTTGGCACCTATGCGCCGCATGGCACGTTTGAACGCGACAGTTGAGCTCGTGCGTCCTCGTACTCTTCTCGTCAGCCCGCTCTCGTACTGCGTGGGTGTAGCCGTGGCTGATCACCGCTTCAGCTTCACGGTACTGCTCGGCATAGCCTTTCACGTCCTCGCCCCCCTGGCCGCCAATGCCCATAATGCCGTGACCGACCTCGTGGAGGACGGCAGGAACGTACCGGGGCGCTTGAAGCTGGTCGAGACAGCTGGTGAAGCACTTCTCCAGAGGATTGTGTACGCGGGCCTGGGCGTCATGCTCCTGCTGTCGTTGGCGATATCGCTGGCCCAGACAATCATCTGGATATTCAGCGTTTTCCTGGTACTCGGATACTCCTCACGGAGATACCGGCTGAAGGGCCGTCCGATCATCGGTATGGCAGTGTTCGCGATGGCCGTCACGGAACCGTACATCGCGGGCGCACTTCTCGCGGATTCGTGGTGGGAGATTCCGCATTATGACTCCTGTCAGCCGCTCACTCTCGGAGCGTTCCTGTTCTGCTGGTACTTCGCGAAGGGAATCATGAAAAATGTTCCCGACTACGCGGGAGACAAGGAAGCCGGGCTCAGGACGATTCCGGCACTCATGTCATCGCAGCACTCGGCCGCTTGGGCCGCTGCGGCAGCGACCACACTGGTCTATTTCGCGTACCCGGTACTTGTTCTCGTCACGGGCATGCCCGATCGGCTGATGTGGGCAGCCCTCATGGTGCTGCCGGCTGTGGGTAACATGGCCGCCATGGTCCGGGCCCGAACGAAGTTGGAATACAACCGAGTCGGCCAACGGGACATGTATGTTTCCGTCGTGTTCCTTGGCCTTCTGCTCCTCGGGGTGCAACCGTCGGTGGGCTCAGCGCTGATCGGGCTCCTTGCTGTCACGGTCATGGTCGGGTCGGACGTGTTCGGAATGGACTCCCGAGCGAGTCGCCATCTCGCCCGGACCGAATCGGCAGTAAGTGTTCCTGAAGGAGGTCCGACAGGTGACGCATGACCGCATGCCTCACGGCGAAGGCTCTGAAGTACATGGGATCTTCCAGAAGATCGCCGGGTACTACGACCGGATGAACTTCGTCATGACGCTGGGCCGCCATGCACAATGGTGCCGCGACGTGGCCGCGCGTGTCGCACCGACCCCGGACGGGCAGCTCCTGGACTTGGCGACAGGAACAGGTGCGATCGCCCTGGAGGCGGCACGGAGGTACCCCGCCGCCACCGTGACCGGCGTCGACTTCTCGGAGGAGATGCTGCGCCGCGCACTGACCAAGCCCGGCGCGGACGCGGTTAGTTGGCTGCACGCGGATGCAGCGCGCCTGCCGTTCGGGAACGAGTCCTTCGACGGAATCACCGAGGGCTACCTGCTCAGGAACGTCGAGGACCTGGACGGAGTCCTTCGCGAACAGAACCGGGTCCTCAAGCCCGGCGGGCGCATTGTGATTCTCGAAACCTGCCCCCCGAGCGGCCTGGTGAAGCCGGTCATGGAGTGGGGAATGCGCGTATGCGTTCCGCTGCTGGGGCAGATCGTGGCGCGGGACCGGGCGTCCTATACCTATCTCGAATCCAGCACACTCGCCTTCAAATCTCCCCAGCATATCGCCGACATTCTGGGCGGACTCGGCTTTCAGGACATCGGATGGCACAAGAAGTTCTTCGGCACGAATGTCATACTGTGGGCCACCAAGCCGAAATGATGGATTCGCCATGCCGAACCACATTTCTGCTTTCATCTCACTTTCCGGCATGCCGGTGAACCCATGAGGTGGAGCTCAGTCCATCCTGCGCCAAATAAATCCTGCACCGAGGGACAGCAGGGGTGTCCCGAAGAGCCAGGATCTTCTTGATGAACCTAGGGGGAGATATTGTGAGCACATCTGTTCCGACCAGCACTCCAACCATTCCTCACATATCAATTACGAAGCAGGCACTGGGGCGCTGGGCACACGAACATCCCGACCGGGTCGGGTCGATCGGAATTGACGGCCGTGGGCTGACCTGGAAGGAAATCGCCACCTCGACGCGCACCTTGGCCGGCCGACTCGATCGGGCCGGCATCGGAATGGGTGATCGAGTCGCCGTCATGGCGGGTCGCTCGCAATATGCGCTCAGCAGTCTGCTGGCGATCTGGGAAAACGGATCGTCGGCGGTGCTGCTCGACGAACGGCACCCGGCCGATCGGCTGCGCTGGATAACGCAGGATTCCGCTTGCTCGGCACTCGTTTCGTCGGAACCGGATGCCGCAGATCTGGGTCTCGTCGTGATCGGGACGTCCGACTCCGAGATCGAAACTGCCGGCCATCCACTCGCAGAGTCTGACTACACCGAGTGGACCCGGCGTGAACCCGGCCCGGAGGCCTACGTCGTCTACACCTCGGGCACCACCGGTCGCCCGAAGGGTGTTCGCGTCGGCTTTGCCGGCCTGGAGAATTTTCTGGCCAACGCCGAATCGCTGGGATATCGGCCGGGCAGCCGAGCCGCCTCGGTTGTCTCTCCGGGTTTCGACGGCTGGCTGTGGTCGATACTCACTCCATTCGTCAATGGCGTCACGTGCGTGGCGATCGACACCACGCTCGGAGACGTGGAACAGAGCCTGGTCGCGCAGAAGATCGACAACCTGTGCATGACTCCCTCGCTCTATGCCTCGATCGAGAAGCTGCCGGCGGTCGAGGTGGCCGTGGTGGCCGGAGAGCGCTGCCCGGACGCCCTCGTCGTCCGCCTCCAGGAGATCGCCGACCGGGTCATCAACGTGTACGGGCCGACCGAAACCACCATCGCCGCCACCATGTCCGATACCGCTCGCCGGGAGGACCCCCGCACGATCGGCCGTCCGATGTCCGGCTACACGGTCACCGTCGTCGATGCCGACCTGAACGAGGTCTCTTCCGGCATCGCCGGCGAGGTCCTGATCGGTGGCACCGGAGTCGCGCTCGGATACATCGGCACGAGCGGGCCGAGCGGGGACCGGTTCGTCGATCTGGGCGGAGCCCGGTATTTCCGAACGGGCGATCTCGGAGTACTGCGTGAGGACGGCCAGTTGAGCTGCCTCGGCAGAACCGATAACCAGGTCAAGATCGGCGGCTTCCGCATAGAGCTCGAAGAGATCGAGAACATCGCCTGCGAGGTGCCGGGCATCAAGGGGGCAGTGGCCTATGTGCGAGGTGATCCGTACACACTCGCGATCGGCCTCCAGATGACATCCAGCACCGATCTGGACGATGGCCTCAGAAAGCAGCTCACCTCTGCGTTCGCCTCACGACTGCCGCGACAGCTGTGTCCGACGTTCACGCACCGAATCGTCGACATACCGCTCGAGCCGACCGGTAAGGTCTCGCGCCGCGAGGTGGCTGCGCTCGGCGAAGCCGAACTGTCCGGCGTCCTGGACGACATCGTCGCGGCCACCGTCCAGGCCGAGCGCGACGAGCAAGTCCTGGACAGTGTTCTCGCGGCGTGGAACGGCGCGTTCGGGCACAGCGTCGCCGAGGACTCCGACTTCTTCGCCATCGGCGGACATTCACTGCTTGCGGCTCAACTGGCCTCTCGGATAGAGGCGCAGCTGGAGGCCCCCGTTTCGATCACCGACGTCCTCACGGCCAGGACTCCCCGGGCGTTGGCCGACCGGATCGAGGAGGCGAGGCCGGCATGACCTATCTGCGATCCTTCACCACGGCCGGCGACAACGCCTCCGCGACAGTGGTGGTTTTCCCGCAGGCGGGCGCAGGCTGCCTGCGCCTGCGCTCGACCGCGTCCGCGCTCCCTTCCGGGCCGCACCTGCTGGGGGTGCAGATGCCGGGGCGCGAGGACCGGTTGTACGACTCTCCGGCGAACAGCCTCTCCGAGGTGGTCGACTGCATCAGCGCAGAACTGCGTGATCACGTGCTCCGTCGACCGCTGGTCTTCCTTGGTGTCAGCCTTGGGGCGCTCATCGCCTACGAGGTTGCGAGGAAACTCGAACCCGAGGGCGCGGGGCCGCGTTCACTCGTGGTGGCCGCAGCCCGGTCGCCGGAGTACTGGGGATCCTTTCCCGCGGCGAACCCGCCGTCGGCAGAGTTGACGGCTCTGCTCCATCCCTCTGTCCGCGATTCCGAAATCGCCCATTACGCCCTCGCGACGCTGCGCTCGGACGTGCGTCTCATGGCCGGATATCGAGTCCCGTCCAGACCGCTGACGAGCACATCGCTCCGGTCGGTATCGGGACGCCGCGACAGCGTCGCCACCACCGCGCAGATGTCCGGATGGCGGGACAGAGCAACCCATTACCAAGGACATCAAGTGATCGACGCAGATCATCACGAATTCATGGACCAGGACGTCCTCATCGGGATTCTCTCCGCCGTTGTGTTCGAGGCCGATCCCTGCCGGATGGTGCGCGGATGAAGCAGCAGGCGCCTCCTGACCTGTTCGAGCCAGGTCTGTTCGACGGAACCAGGTTCTACGATGCCTTCGCTTGGTACCGCGCGAATGACCCCGTGTCCTGGCAGCACCCCGCCGGCGAGCCGGAGGGGTTCTGGAGCGTGACGAAGTACCACGACGTGGTGTCCGTACACAGGGACAGCACAAGGATGAGTTCGACGAAGGGTATGCGGCTCGACTCGACAGACCGCGCCGTCGATGCCGTCGCGAACAAGATGCTGATCGTTTCGGACCCGCCCGATCACACGCGGATGAAGCGCGTGCTCATCCAGCCGTTCTCGAACGAGGTTCTCGCCAGAGCCGAAGAATACGTGGAGAAGGTTGTCGCCGACGTCGTCGCCGCGGCCGTTCGGAATCCGGCACCGGACCTGATCAAGCACCTCGCGCGTATCCCGACCGATGTCATCTGCGCGATCATGGGGCTGCCCCGTTCGGACTGGGCGTGGATCGGGGAAAAGACCACCGAGGCGTTCGAATCGCCCTCGGAAGTCCGTCGCATCACGGCGAACAGCGAAATTTTCAAGTACTTCTACGACTTGGTGAGCGAAAACCGCAGAACCGCTGCGAACGACTTCATCAACACGCTCACCACTCGGACCGACAGCAGCCCACAGCTGACCGACGAGGAACTTGTCTTCAATTTCAGCGGAATTCTGGCCGGTGGGAACGAAACCACCCGCTACACACTGGCTTCGCTCACGCATCAGCTGGCTGAACACCCGGACCAGTGGAGTCGAATCATCGAAGGGGAGGTCGATCCGTCCGTCGCCACCGAGGAAGGGCTGCGCTGGTCGGTGCCCGGGATGCACGTGATGCGGACCGCCACCGAGGCGGTCCGGGTCGGCGAGGCCGAGATCGAACCCGGCCAACGCGTCGTGACCTGGATCGGCTCGGCCAACCGGGATGCAGAGATATTCGACAACCCGGACACCTTCGATGTCGGACGGACCGGCAACCGGCATGTGAGCTTCGGTGCGGGGCGCCATATGTGTCTGGGGAGCCGGCTCGCGCGGCTGGAAATCACCGCGTATCTCCGGACACTGCGCAGCACGGTGGGATCCATGCAGCTCGAGGGCGAGCCCCGGTACAACGGGTCGAATTTCACGTGGGGCTTGAACGAACTTCCGGTGGTGCTCAGCGCATGACAGATACGACGCCCGCCTCTCACGTACGTGCCGTGACCCTCTGCCTTCCTGACGAAGTGTTCCGTGATGGACGAGTCGATGTCGCCGGCATCAGCGAGTACGGCGGGAAAGCGCTGGAGATCGGTGAAGAGATCACGCGTGCCGGGTTCGATGTGCAGACGGTTCGCCTTTCCGGCCCGGCGCTCGACGGGCCGGTGAACCGCGACCAACTCCGCACGCGAGCTGCTGACCTCGTCGAAGGCTGTCGTCGGGCGGGCGTGGGCAGCGCCTCTTTGAGCGCACTGCGGCCTGCCGCACTCGTTGAGCTCCAGCCGTTCGAGATCGCGGAAGTACTGACTGAACACCCGTCGCTGTTCATGTCTGTCGTGGTCGCTGACGGCGGCGACGTGCATGACGCCGCCGTCGGTTTCAGCGCGGCCGTGATCCGTGAGCTGGCGAGCCGTGACGGTGATTCCAACTTCCGGTTCGCGGCGGTCGCCAATCTGGGCGCCAACGCTCCACTGTTTCCGGGCTCCTTCAGTGACGGCGGCCCTGCGGGGGTGAGCGTCGGGCTGCAATCGGCCGGCACGCTGCTCGCACACGCCCGAGCGAATCGGCCCCGTGACCTCGCGGAGACGACACGACTGACCAGGTCGTGTCTACAGGATCAGCTGGACGTGTTCGCGGACTTGCTGAGACCGTCGTACGAGCGGCGGGACCTGCTGTTCCACGGTTTCGATCCGTCGCCGGCCTGCGCGCCGGATGCCAGTATCGGAGAGTTCCTGGAACAGGCCGGTCAGATCCGCTTCGGTGCTCCCGGAACGCTCGCAACCTGCGCCGCAGTTACCGCCGGCATCCGGTCGGTCAGCCATCCCACTGTCGGATATGCGGGTCTCATGCTCCCGGTACTCGAGGACAGGGTGCTCGCACTCGCCTGGCAGGAGGGGCGTATCAACGCCGACTCCGTGCTCGCGTACTCGTCGGTCTGCGGCGCCGGACTGGACACGATCCCCTTGCCGGGTTCGACCCCGGAGCATGAGGTCGTGGCCGTGATCAGGGACATGGCAGCGCTGTCGGCCCGGTGGGTGAAACCGCTGTCCGCCCGTCTGATGCTCGCGCCAGTCGGATCCGATCCGCAGCGTACGGAGTTCCGAGCAGAACAGATCGTCAACATCGACTATCCGACCGTTTGAGTAACGGCTCGCAGGACGCGGGGCGCGGGTCGGCAAAGGCCGGCGAGATACCGTAAGTAGTTCCCTGACTGCGGGCACGCACACCATCGGGCGGCCGGACCGGCCGCTCCGCTTCCCCCACCGGACTCACGGTCCAGCGGTGGGGGGCGTCGACGAGGGCGAGCCGGCGGTTCTCGCATCATCGATGCGAGGCGGAACATCAGTTCAGCGCCTCCGCCGGAACAGGCCTGACGCGGGCGCTGTCCGGCAGCGGGTCGCGGGAGCGGCGCTTGGCGATCACCGCGCAGACCATCAGCTGCATCTGGTGGAACAGCATCAGCGGCAGCACCGCGAGGCTCGCGTGTGCGCCGAACAGGACGCTCGCCATCGGCAGCCCGGCGGCCAGGCTCTTCTTGGATCCGGCGAACTGGATGGCGATCCGGTCCTCCCGGCCGAAGCCGAGCCGCTTCGCCCCGTACCAGCTGATCGTGAGCATCAGTGCCAGCAGCACGGCCTCGGCCCCGAGCAGCGCGCCGAGGCGGAGCGGGGTGACCTGCTGCCAGATCCCGGCGACCATGCCCTCGCTGAACGCGGTGTAGACGACGAGCAGGATCGAGCCGCGGTCGACGAGGCCCAGCACCTTGCGGTGGCGGGAGACGAATCCGCCGACCCAGCGCCGCAGCAGCTGCCCTGCGAGGAACGGCACCAGCAGTTGGAGGACGATCTTCACCAGGGAGTCTGCCGAGAAGCCCGCCGCACCGCCGCCGAGCAGCAGGGCGGCGAGCAGCGGGGTGAGCAGGATGCCGGCGAGGCTGGAGAAGGAGCCCGCGCAGATCGCGGCCGGCACGTTGCCGCGGGCCATCGAGGTGAAGGCGATCGAGGACTGGATCGTCGAGGGGACCAGGCAGAGGAAGAGGAAGCCCTCCTGGAGCTGTGGGGTCAGCACGTACGGCACGAGCCCTCCGCTCGCGAGTCCCAGAATCGGGAACGCGACGAAGGTGCAGGCCAGGACGGTGAGGTGGAGCCGCCAGTGCTTCAGCCCGTCGAGCGCGTCGGCGGTCGAGAGCCGTGCCCCGTAGAGGAAGAAGAGCAGGGCGACCGCTCCGGTCGACGCGCCTCCGGCGACATCGGCGGCCGGACCCGAGGCGGGCAGCAGCGCCGCGAGCACGACCGTGCCGATCAGCGCCAGGATGTACGGGTCGACCGGAAGCCAGGACGGCGGCTTCGGGGTGCGGCGGCTGGTGCGGCGGTTCATGTGCTCCGTGCTCTCTCGGTACGGTCGTGGCCTCCCCATCCTGCGCCTGGTCGCCGCGATCGGGAATCAGGTATACCGCTCTGACTGTCATCACGTTCCGCGATAACCTCGCCCCATGTACGACCCCGTCCAGCTCCGTACCTTCCTCGCCGTCGCCCAGACCCTGAGCTTCACGCAGGCGGCCCGCCGGCTCGGTGTCCGTCAGTCGACCGTCAGCCAGCACGTGCGCCGGCTGGAGGCCGCGGCGGGCCGGCAGTTGTTCAGCCGGGACACGCACCGGGTCGATCTCACCGAGGACGGCGAGGCGATGCTGGGCTTCGCCCGCACGATCCTGCAGGCCAACGAGCGGGCGGCGGCGTTCTTCACCGGCACCCGGCTGCGCGGCCGGCTGCGCTTCGGGGCCTCCGAGGACTTCGTCCTGACCCGGCTGCCGGAGATCCTGGAGTCCTTCCGCCGCGAGCACCCCGAGGTCGAGCTGGAGCTGACCGTGGAGCTGTCCGGGACGCTGCACCAGCGGCTCGCGGCGGGCCGGCTCGACCTGGTGCTCGCCAAGCGGCGCCCCGGGGACACCCACGGCGAGCTGGTGTGGCGGGACACGCTGACCTGGATCGGCGCCCCGCAGCTCCGGATCGACCCCGAGCGCCCGCTGCCGCTGATCGTCTTCCCACCGCCGGGGCTCACGAGGGCGCGCGCCCTGGAGGTACTGGAGGAGCACGGCAGGCCCTGGCGGATCGCGTGCACGAGTGGGAGCCTGAGCGGACTCGTCGCGGCGGCCCGTGCGGGTCTGGGCGTGATGGCGCACACCCGGGGACTGATCCCTCCGGAACTGGTTCCGGTGCCTGCCAGGGCGGGTCTGCCGGAGCTCGGCGAGGTGGACTTCGTCCTGCTCCACGGGCGGCGCAGGGACGCCGCCCAGGAGGCGGCCGACGCCCTGGCCGCGGCGATCCTGGCAGGCGGCGACCGGCTGTACCGCGGTCCCGGCACGCCCTCGCACACGGCACCCGCGTAAGCACCGCGTACAGATTCGGTGGAGATTCCCGCGCGAGCCACTTACCCGGCGGTCAGAAGTGCGCCCGAGCCCGGCCCATCTGGCCCGATTTCTGTGGGCGGCCTGTCCGGATGCCTCGATTTCAGGAGACTTCGGACCCTCCCGCTGCCGTGCCGGGTGGGGTAGCGTCGCGGCGCCGTGCGGAGCGCCACAAGGAGCAGGTCATTGCGCGAGTTCACTGTCCCACCCATGGCCGCCGCCCCTCAAGTCGGCGGCCTCGCCGACACCGTCTTCGACTATGCGGAGGACGATCCGCACCGGATCACCCTCGGTCGCAAGGACGCGGACGGACAGTGGCACGACGTCACCGCCGCCGCCTTCCGCGACGAGGTGCTCGCGCTGGCCAAGGGGCTGATCGCGCACGGCGTCCGGTTCGGCGACCGGGTCGCGCTGATGTCGCGTACCCGCTACGAGTGGACGCTCTTCGACTACGCGCTCTGGACGGTGGGCGCGCAGTCCGTGCCCGTCTATCCGACATCGTCGGCCGAGCAGGTCCTGTGGATGCTGCACGACGCCGAGGTCGCGGCCGTGATGGTGGAGCACGAGGACCATGCGATGACGATCGGTTCGGTCATCGACCGGCTGCCGAATCTGAAGCGGCTCTGGCAGCTGGACGCCGACGCGGTGACCGAGCTCGTCGACGCCGGGGTCCAGATCGACGACGAGGTCGTGCACCGGCACCGGCGCGCCGTGACCCCCGACTCGGTGGCGACGCTGATCTACACCTCCGGCACGACGGGGCGCCCCAAGGGCTGCGTGATCACCCACGCCAACTTCATGTTCGAGTCCGACACCATGGTCTCCCGCTGGGCTCCGGTGTTCCGTTCCAAGCCGGGCGACGAGGCCGCGACGCTGCTCTTCCTGCCGCTCGCCCATGTCTTCGGCCGGATGGTGGAGATCGCGGCGCTGCGGGGCCGGGTGAAGCTGGGCCACCAGCCGGAGCTCTCGGCGAAGGCCCTGATGCCGGACCTCGTGTCGTTCCGCCCGAGCTTCATCCTCGCGGTGCCGTACATCTTCGAGAAGGTCTTCAGCGGGGTGCGGCGCAAGGCGGAGTCGGAGGGCCGTCTCGGACCGTTCGACAAGTCCGTCGAGGTCGCGGTGAAGTACGCGGAGGCGATGGAGGAGCGGGCCTTCGGCACGGGACCCGGGCCTTCCGCCGGGCTGCGGATGCAGCACCAGTTCTTCGACAAGGTCGTCTACCGGAAGGTCCGCGACGCCATGGGCGGCCGGGTGCGGCACGCGATGTCGGGCGGTTCCGGCATGGACCGGCAGCTGGGCCTGTTCTTCGAGGGCGCGGGCGTCACGATCTACGAGGGGTACGGCCTCACCGAGACGACCGCCGCCGCCACGGCCAATCCGCCCGAGCGCACCCGCTACGGCACGGTCGGTCAGGCGATCCCCGGCTCCAGCGTGCACATCGCGAGGGACGGCGAGGTGTGGGTGCACGGCGCGAACGTGTTCTCCGGGTACCTGGGCGACCCGAAGGCCACCGACGCCGTGCTGCACGACGGCTGGCTGGCCACCGGCGACCTGGGGGCACTCGACGAGGACGGCTATCTGACCATCACCGGACGGAAGAAGGAGATCCTGGTGACGTCCGGCGGCAAGAGCGTGTCGCCGGCCGGACTGGAGGAGCGGGTGCGCGCGCATCCGCTGGTGGCGCAGTGCATCGTCGTCGGCAACGACCGGCCCTACATCGCCGCGCTGGTGACCGTGGACCAGGAGTCGGTGGACCACTGGCTCGTCATGCAGGGCCGCACACCCATGCCCGCCGCGGACCTGGTGCGCGACCCCGACCTGGAGATGGAGGTCCGCCGGGCGGTGGTGGCCGCGAACACGGCGGTGTCCCAGGCGGAGTCCATCCGTACGTTCCGGATCCTGGCGCATCCGTTCACCGAGGAGCACGGTCTGCTGACGCCGTCGCTCAAGCTGAAGCGGAAGTCGATCGAGACGGCGTACGCGGCCGAGGTCGACGCCCTCTATCACTGATCCGGTCCATGACCGGCCCGGGATAAGCTTTCTGATGAGGCGTCACGCACGGGCGCGCCATTCCGCCACGTTCTTCCGGTCGCCGGTTCGCCGCAGGTGGGAATGCGTAGGCTGCGTTGATCGTTCCTCCGGGAGAACCGACCGACAACGTAAGGATCGACTGCTCGTGAGCCAGGTCCCTTCCCTCACCCTGAACAACGGCCTCTCAATGCCGCAGCTCGGCTTCGGTGTCTGGCAGGTGCCGGACGACGAGGCCACGAAGGCCGTGGCCACGGCCATCGAGGCCGGGTACCGGAGCATCGACACCGCCGCGGTCTACCGCAACGAGACGGGCACCGGTAAGGGCATCGCGGCCTCCGGTGTGCCGCGCGACGAGCTGTTCGTCACCACCAAGGTGTGGAACGGCGACCAGGGCTACGACTCGACGCTGCGCGCCTTCGACGCCTCGCTGGACCGGCTGGGCCTGGACCATGTCGACCTCTACCTCATCCACTGGCCGGTGCCGGCCAAGGACGCCTACGTCGACACGTACAAGGCCCTGGAGAAGATCCACGCCGACGGCCGTGCGAAGTCCATCGGTGTGTCGAACTTCTTCCCGGCGGCCCTGGAGCGCCTGATGGGCGAAACCTCCGTCGTTCCCGCGGTCAACCAGATCGAACTGCACCCGCAGTTCCAGCAGACGGAGGCCCGCGCCTTCCACGCCCGGCACGGCATCGTCACGGAAGCCTGGTCGCCGCTGGGGCAGGGCAAGGGCCTGGCGGTCCCGACCGTCGTCGCGGTCGCCCAGAAGCACGGCCGGACGCCTGCCCAGGTGGTGCTCCGCTGGCACCTCCAGACGGGCCACATCGCGATCCCGAAGTCCGTGACCCCGTCGCGGATCGTGGAGAACCTCGGAGTGTTCGGCTTCGAGCTGGACGCCGACGACCTGGCCGCGTTCGCCGCGCTCGACGAGGGCAAGCGTATCGGAGGCGACCCGGCCGAGTTCAACCTCGGCGCCTGACGGCTCCCGAGCCCGCCGAAGAGGACCGGACCATGAGCGGGGACACCTTGCCCGTCGTCGAAGAGGGCCTGTACCGCCTGCGCAATGTGGCCAGCGGGCTGCTGCTGGAGGTGTACGGCGGGGCCAGGGGCAGCGGGGCGAACGTCCAGCAGGGCGAGGACGACGGCACCACGGCCCAGCACTGGCGGCTCGCGCCCGTGCACGAGGGTGCCGCCCTGTACCACCTGGTCAACGCCAACAGCGAGAAGCGGCTGGACGTCGCGGGCGCCTCCACGGAGAACGGCGCGAACGTCCAGCAGTGGAAGGCCAACAACTTCGGCGCCCAGGAATGGCTGATCGAACAGCATCTGGAGTCACCGGGCACGGTGACCCTGGTCAGCTTCGTCAGCGGACTCGTCCTGGAGGTCGCCGAGGCCTCGGCCGAGGACGGCGCCAACGTCCGTCAGTGGGAGGACACCGACTCCCCCGGCCAGTGGTGGCGGCTGGAGCGGGTGGCCGAATCCTGACGCCGTCAGGCCGTGGCCCGGGTCACGCGGCGCCCAGACGACCGCCCGGGTCACGCGGCGCCCAGACAACCGCCCCGGTCACGCAGTGCCCAGACAACCGCCCAGGTCACGCAGTGCCCAGACAACCGCCCGGGTCCTGACCGCCGTCAGGATGGTGCGGTTCCCGACCGCCGTCAGCCGGTGGTCCGGGGGCCTGCCGGGCCAGATGCGCGGTGCGCGCGGACAGGGTGAAGACGTCCGGGCGCAGCCGGAGCCCGGCGGGGTCGGCCGGGTCGAGCAGTCGGTCGAGCGCGGCGGTGTCCTCGGCCGTCAAGCGGTCGGCGAACGCCTCGCGCCTGCGGGCGAAGTCCGTCACGGCACGGTCGAGCGCGGCGGCGGGCAGCGGCGCGGGGAGATCGAGCAGGAAGCTGCGGGTGCCCTGGGGTTCCAGGCCCACGGCCGTGAACAGGGCGCTCCAGTCCTCGGTCTCCCTGATGGTCCCCGGCAGCCCGGCGCGCATGTCGTCGAACCGGTCGGCGGCGAGGACATCGAGCCTTGTCTCCAGTCCGGGCCTGCCGAAGCCGATGTCGCGCGGGAGGTAGCGGGTGGCCAGGCCGCCTTCGAGCAGGGCCAGTGTGCCGCCGGGGCGGAGCAGCCCGGCGAAGCCCGCCAGTCCGCCCCGCTGGTCCCCGATGTGGTGCAGGGTGTTGCCCACCCAGATCAGGTCGGCCTCGCCCAGCTTCCCCAGGTCCTGCGGGAGTTCGGCATGGAGGGTGCGTATGCGCTCTCCCACCCCGTACCGCTCCGCGCGGGCCCCGGTGCGTTCCAGGAGGGCCGGGGTGCCGTCCACGGCGAGGATCTCGGCCTCGGGGAACACCTCGGCGAGCAGGCAGCTGATCACACCGGGGCCGCAGCCGAGGTCGAGGACCTTGCGCACCCTCGGCGCGGTGGGCAGGCCCGCGATCCATCGGGCGGCCGCCTCGTACTGCGGGCGGCTCAGTTCGGCCTCCTGCTCCAGCACCGGGCCCACGACGTCCCAGTCGAACGCGTCGGGGTGGTGGTCATGGGCATGGGCGTGGCCGTCGGCATGCGCGTGCGCGGTGTGCTTGCTCATGGGGATCAGCTTCCACGGGAACGCGGTTCCGGGCGAATTTCCTTGCCGGTTCAGCAAACAGGTTTCCCGTTGCGGTATTCCTGCGGGCTCACGCCCCGTACCCGTTTGAAGGCCGCGCTGAAGGCGAACGAGCCGCTGTAGCCCACTTTGCGCGCGACGGTCTCCACGGTCGCGTCCGTCTCCCGCAGCAGGTCGGCGGCCAGGGCGAGGCGCCAGCCGGTGAGGTACGCCATCGGCGGCTCCCCGACCAGTTCGGTCAACTGCCGGCGAGCCCGGCCCGGGAGACGCCGGTCCTGGCGGCCGGCGAGGCAACCGTCCAGGGGCGGGAGGGCTCGTCCTGCAGGTGTCTCTCAGCGCCTGGCCGACGACCGGGTCGCCCAGGGCCACGTACCAGGCGGGGGGCGGCGGCCCCGGGACGGGCGAAGCAGGTGCGGAGCACCGCGATCAGCAGCAGGTCCAGCAGGCGGTCCAGGACGGGTCCAGGACGACGCCCTGACCCGGTTCGTCCTGGGCGGTCTCGGCCTCGAACAGCTTCAGCAGCGGGCCGCAGCGGTCGCCCGGGGGGGATGATCAGCGGTGGCAGCGCGTCGAGCAGACGTCGGCCGATCTCCCCGTCGAGCAGGTACGTGCCGACCAGCAGGGTGGTCGCACCGTCGGGTGCGTTGCCCCAGGTGCGTACCCCCAGCCGCATCGACTCGGCGAGCGGCTCGCCGTGGAGCGTGCCGCAGACGCCGCCGGGTGCGACCCGGGCATGCGGGACGGTACCGGGCCCGTCGGCCACGGTGTACGGCTCCGGGCCGTGCGCAGCGGTGTTCGGCCCTGGCCGTGTCCGGCGAATCCGGCCTCGCCCGCCGGTTCCAGGCCGTGGCCGGCCGCGTATCCGGCGACCAGCGCGGCGGCGTCGACGGGCCGCGCACCAAGGTGGGGTGCGAGCACCGCGTCGATGTTGCCGCCCACGTCCTGTCCGGCGGCCTTGTCGACGGTCGTGACGAACACCCCGCCGGGCCGCAGCACCCGGGCGGCTTCGGCCACCACCGCACGGACCGGGTGGTCGTCCCCGCGCAGTAGGTGCAGCAGCCGGACGGCGCTGACGGCGTCGACTGTGCCGTCGGGCAGCGGCAGCCGCCGTGCGTCGGCGAGGACGACCGCCCCGATCCTCTGCCGGGCCATCAGTGCCGTCCCGTACGAGGCGTCGGCGCCGAACACCCGCAGCCCGGGGCGGTGGTGGGCGAGCCGTTCGGTGACGAGTCCGGTGCCGCAGGCGATGTCCAGGAGGGTGCGGGCGGTCGGGGGCACCAGCCCGAGGACGGCACGGGCCGCGGCCTCGGCGCGGGGCACCCCGCCGCGGGTGGCGTCGTAGCCGGTGGCCTCGGTGTCGTAGTCCAGCACGGCGACGACCGTGGTGCGCGCGGCCGGATCACGGGGCCGAACGGGCGCCGTACGTATTGCCGGTGGGTGCCGTCGGCCATAACGTGCGCTCATGGAGCTGGAGTTACGTCATCTGCGCACCGTGCGGGCGATAGCCGACACGGGGAGCCTCACCAAGGCCGCCGCCGCCCTGGGCCTCGCGCAGCCCGCGCTCAGCGCCCAGTTGCGGCGGATCGAGAAGGCACTCGGCGGACCGCTCTTCGACCGGGACCACACGGGTGCGCGCCCCACCCTGCTCGGTGAGCTGGTGCTGGAGCGGGCCCGGGTGGTGCTGCCGGCGGTGACCGAGCTGCAGGAGGAGGCGGTGCGCTTCGCCAACGCGGGGGCCACCGTGGAGCGGTTCAGGCTCGGCGGTACGCACGGTCCGTTGCTCGGTGGCCTCGTCGACCGGCTGGCCGCCGCGCACCCGACGGCGCCGGTGACCACGTACACGTCGTGGTCGGTGTCGGAGGTCGCGTCGCTGCTGGTCGAAGGACGGCTCGACTTCGCGCTGATCGGGGCCTGCGGGGAGAGCCCGCCGCCGCTGGCGGACCGGCTCCTGTGGCAGGTCATCGGCATCGACCCGGTGTTCGTGATGCTGCCCGAGGACCATCCGCTGGCCGGCGGGTCCGAGCTGGAGCTGTCCGCGCTGGCGGGCGAATGCTGGGCCGACGTACCAGGTGACGGCTGTTTCGCGGACTGTTTCACCGCCGCCTGCGCGCGATCCGGCTTCACCCCGGCGTCGGTGTACGAGACGGACACCACGTCCGTCGTCCATCTGGTGCAGGTGGGGCGGGCGGTCGGGCTGTGCCGGGCCACGTTCCCCCCGACGCCGGGGCTGGTGACCCGGCCCCTCGTGGGTTCGCCGCTGAGCTGGCGCCATCTGCTGGGCAGGAACCCGCGCTCCCCCGCGGCGGACGCGGCGGCCGCGGCGGTGAGCGGGCACACCCGTTCGGCGTACGCGGAGGCGGTGCGGCGGAGCGACACCTACCAGGCCTGGCTGGCCGCCCACCCGCGCTTCGGCCCGGCGCCGTGAGGCGTGGTCACTTCGCGCCGTGCCCCGCCGCGACCGCCTCCACCCGTCCGGCGAGCGTCAGGTCCTTCCGCGTGACCGCGCCGCCCGCGTCATGGGAGTTCACGGAGAGGCGCACGGTGTTGTAGCCGAGCGTCAGGTCCGAGTGGTGGTTGAGCTCGTCCTGGATCTGCGCCACGTGGACGGTCAGCCCCGCGGCGGCGAAGTGGGAGGGCAGCCGGTAGGTGCGGGCGATCCGGTCGCCCTCCAGCTCCCAGCCGGGCAGGTCGCGCAGCCCGGTCTCGATGTCGTGCGCGGACAGCGGTTCAGCGGGCATGCGGCGCTCCTGCCGGGATCGATGCGATCAGCGTTTCCCGTGACGTTACGGTCTGGGTATGACAACTGTCGCGCTTGACACGGGGGTAGGGCCACTGCTGCGCGGCTGGCGGGAGCGGCGGCGGATCAGTCAGCTGGAGCTGGCCCTGCGCGCGGGCTCGTCGGCCCGGCACATCTCGTTCGTCGAGACGGGCCGTGCGCGTCCCAGCGAGCAGATGATCCTTCGGCTGGCCGATCACCTGGACATCCCGGTCCGGGAACGCAACGCACTGCTGGTGGTGGCCGGTTACGCCCCCCGCTTCGCGGAGACACCCCTCGACGACCCGGCGATGGAAGCGGTGCGCGAGGCGATGGAACGGCTGCTGCGCGGCTACGAACCGTATCCGGCGCTCGTCGTCGACTCCACGTACACGGTGGTGGCAGCCAACCGGGGCATTCAGCTCCTGCTGGAGGGGGTCCCCGAGCATCTGCTGACCCCGGCGCCGAACGCCATGCGGCTCACGCTGCACCCGGAGGGTCTGGCCCCGCGCATCCTGAACCTGCCGGAGTGGCGGGCCGATCTGCTGGCCCAGATGGAACGCCAGATCGCCCTGGTCCGCTCCGCCGAGCTGCGGTCCCTGTACGAAGAGGTCACGGCCTACCCCGTACCCGCGCCGCCCGGCGACACCCCGGCCGTGGTGGGCGGCGGCGTTCCCTCGCTCGCCCTGCCGATGCGGATCCTGCACGAGGGACAGGTGCTCTCCTTCGTCTCGTCCATCGCGACGTTCAACACCCCGATGGACATCACCGTCGCGGAGCTCGCCATCGAGACGTTCCTGCCCGCCGACCGGGCCACCGCCGACCGTCTGCACGCGCTCATCGGCTGACGGGCGGGCGGGTCCAGGGGGCGTCGTGGCGGGCCGGCAGGATCGCGGTCGCACTCGCGACGGCCAGGACCGCCACGGCGAGCACCAGCGGCAGCCTCGGCTACCCGTTCAGCAAGGCCGGCGCACCGAGGAACGCGCCGGCCAGCATGGCCACGGCGGACAGTCCCCGGCGACCCGCCCGGCTCCCCGGCACCCTGGGGCGAGCCGGCTGTCGGCGACGATCCCGGTGACGGTGAGGGTCAGCACGGTGGTCTTGAGGTCGGACACGGAGAGCGCGCGGGTGGCGGCGTTCTGCACGCCGAGACCGAGGGCGAGCAGCGCGATGAACGTGAAGCGCACGGCGCCGGTGTACGGGTGACCCGACGCGAGGCGACGACCATGGCGGCCGTGACGAAGGCCGTCTCGGCGAACAGCGCGTGCTGGAGCTGCCGGCCCCGGTGGACGCGGACCCGGTGCACGGCGTACCCGCCGATCAGCGCCCCGGCCGCGAAGGCGACGAGGGCGATCACCGAGGCGAGCAGGGAGAAGCCCGCCGCCCCGGCGAAGGCGAACCCATGAAGCTGACGTTGCCGGTGATGTCGGCGACGAAGACGTGTCCCAGGAGCAGGTAGCTGAACGCGTCGACCAGTCCGGTGACCACGGTCAGGGCCGGCATCACCGGGGGCAGCGGCCCGTGCGGGCCGATCATGTCGGGTAGGAGGGTGGCCCTGGCCTCTCTCAGGACGGCAGGCATGGGCGGCACACTCCGATCGCCGGACATGGTCAGGACGTGATCAGGATTGTTCCGCAGCCAGGCGCCCGAAAGTTCCGCACTCACCGGACAAGGCGGGACTGTCCGCCCTGTCCGGCGGTACGGACCTTTCCGGCGCGCCGGACGCGCCCGCGTACGGACCGGGGTGCACCAGGCACACGTACGCCCCGGTCCGTAGCCGGACGCGTCCGGCTACGGACCGGGGCGGCTCTAGACCCGCGCCCCGTTGTCGGCCGGATCCCGCCGTGCACGCGGGGTCCCCGCCTTGCGGCCGGGCGCGCGCTTGCGAGCCGGCGGCGGGGCCTTGCTGCTCCTCTCCAGGAGGAGCGCCCCCGGTACGGCGGTCATCACCGAGGAGTACGTGCCCACGCAGATGCCGATGAGGAGGGCGAGCGCGAAGTCCGCGAGTGAGTCACCGCCCAGCACGGCGAGGGCGACCAGGATGAACAGGGCTCCCATCCCGGTGTTGACGGTGCGCGGGACGGTCTGCAGGACAGCGCGGTTGGCCACGTCCGCGACCGGTGTGCGCGGTCGTTCGGCCCACAGCTCCCGCACCCGGTCGAAGACCACCACCGAGTCGTTGACGGAGTAGCCGATGACGGTGAGCAGCGCGGCCAGGAAGATCCCGTCGACGGTGCGGCCGAGCCAGGCGAAGGCGCCGACCAGGATGATGACGTCGTGCACGAGCGCCGCGACCGAGGCCACGGCGAACGTCCAGCGGAACCGGACGGCGAGATAGGCGAGCTGCACGAACACGGCGACGCCCAGCGCGATCAGCGCGTTGCGCCGCAGTTCGTCCCCGAGGCTGGGACCGATCAGCTCGTCGCGCACCTTGGTGGTCTCGCCCCCTTCCTCGGTCAGCGCGGTCCGCAGGGCGTGTTCCCCGTCGTTGTCGAGCTCCCCGGTGCGTACGGACAGGTCGCTGTCGCCCGCGGTGGTGACCTCGGCGTCGTCGAACCCGGCGGCGGCGATGACACCACGCGCGGTCTCCACGTCGACGGGGCGGCTGGTGGAGTACTCGACGAGCCGCCCGCCGGTGAATTCGACACCGAGGTTCACCCCGCGCACGAAGATGCCCAGGACGGCGACGGCGACGAGCGCGGTGGAGACGAACAGCCAGCGGCGCGGCGACCGGAACAGCTGCGGGTCGCGCTCGTTCAGCCAGGTACGGATCCGGCCCGGCCGTGCGATGCCGTTGACGCCCCGGTAGTCGCTGACGAACCGGGAGCCCGCCGCCATCTCGGTGAGCGCACGTGCGATGACGAGCGCGGAGAACATCGACGCCATGACACCGATGGCGAGCGTGACACCGAAGCCCTTGACCGGTCCCGAGCCGAGGAAGAACAGCAGCCCCGCGGCGATGAGCGTCGTCACGTTGGAGTCGGCGACGGCACTCCAGGCGTTGCGGAATCCGGCGGTCAGCGCGGATCTCAGCGACCGGTCGGGCCGCTCGGCAGACTCCTCGCGGGCCCGCTCGAAGACAAGGACGTTCGCATCGACCGCCATCCCGATGGCGAGGACGAATCCGGCGAGCCCCGGCAGGGTCAGGGTGACACCGAGGACGACGAGGGCGGCGTACGAGATCACTCCGTAGGCGACGAGGGCGATTGCGGCGAGGGCGCCGAACAGTCGGTACATGAAGGTGATGAAGAGTGCCGTGGCCGCGGCACCGATGAGGGCTGCCCGGGCGCTGGCGTCGACGGCGGCTGCCCCGAGCGTCGGGCCGACGGTCCGCTGCTCGACGATCTCCACGGGGACGGGAAGTGCGCCGCCCTTGATGAGCAGAGCCAGGTCGCGTGCCTCGTCGGCGCTGAACGAACCGGTGATCTGGGTGGACCCGGAGGGCAGGCCGACCTTGCAGCCGACCGACGGGTCGACCTGGGGCGAGGAGATGACATTGCCGTCGAGGACGATCGCCACGCGGCGCCGTTCGTCCTGGGCCGGGTTGCACGCGGCCTCCCCGGTCAGGTCGGTCCACTTCCTGCCCGCGTCCTTGTGGAAGTCGAGCGCGACGCTCCAGCCCGTGCCCTGCTGGGCGTCGAAGCCGGCAGTGGCGTCCTTGACCCCGGCGCCGGAGAGCTGCGCCGGGCCGAGGTCGAGGAGGCCGCCCTGTTCGTCGGGGAGTGTCGGACCGTCCTTCGCCGCGTCGGTCTTCCCCTCCTCCGTCTTCCCGGTCCCGTCCGTCCTGGTCCCGTCCGTCTCCTCGGTCCCGGGGCCCTGGACGGCGTGGAAGCTCAGCTGGGCGGTCCTGCCGATGACTTCCGCGGCCTGGCGCGGGTCCTGCACGTCGGGCAGCTCGACGATGATCCGGTCCTCGCCGGAACGGGTCAGGGTCGGTTCGGAGACTCCGAGGGAGTCGATGCGCTGGCGGAGCACCTCCAGGGTGCGGTCGGTGCTCTCCCGGTCCGCCTTCGTGGTGTCCGAGTCCTTGGCCTGCAGCACCATGCGGGTGCCGCCCTGAAGGTCGAGGCCGAGTCTGGGTGACATGGTCAGCGTGATGAACACGGAGACGAGCAGGACGGCGGCAGCCAGAACTGCTCGCACCGTGGTGGCGCGAGTCATGGGAATCCTCCGAGGGGGCGCCGTCCGCCCCTTCTCTCAGAGGGGACGGGACGACGGGTCTGTGGAGCAGGACCGGTGTGTGGCCGGCTGTCCGGCCGTCACCCGTGGAGGACCTCGGACACCGGGCAGCGCCGCACGGATCCGGCCGGGTACGAAGAGGGCCGCCCGGGCCGCCTCCTGGGCGACGGCGCGGGGGACGGGCAGGCCGGGAAGGCCGGGCGGCAGGGCGCCGTGCCCGGGTGGGGGGAAGTGCTGCGGGGCGAGCGTGCGGTCGGCGGCGGCCCGGGGAGCGGGGGCGGGAGCGGCCTCCGCCTGCCGTCCGGAGGCGGTGGCCACGGCGGAGCGGGCCCCGGCGGCCGACGGGCCGGACGTCTCGGCCGCACGGACGGGGCGGTGGTCACGGGCGTGCCCGGCACGCAGGGGGCGGTCGGTACGGGGGGTGGGCGCCTGCGGGGCGGGAGTCTGCGCGCCCGGCGCGTTCCCGGTGACCGGTGCCGCGGGTGCCGTACCGGTGAGGGTGTGCAGGGGTACCGCCGCCCCCGAGGCGGCGGACGCGCCGCCGACGAGGGTGAGGACGGTGAGGAGGAGCGCGGCCAGGGCGTGCCGCAGCTGGTGCGCCGGCGTGTCCGGCCGCCCGCAGGGGGGCGCGTTCCCCCGGGGTGCCCCCGGGAGGGGGCTCACCTCAGCCGGCCCGGTCGGGCGGACACCGCACTTGTTCCGCCGTGGCGCAGGACGGAGTCCAGGATCAGTCCGGCGCCCCGGACGACAGCGGTCGAGGGGTCGGCGGCCGGCCGGACGGGCGTCCCGAGACGCAGCGCGATCCGGTGCGTGACCTCGGGGTGCAGTGCGCCGCCCCCGGTGAGCACCGGGCCCTTGCGCAGTGCGCCGCGCACCGCTCCGTGCTTGTCCTGCCGCCACATGGACGTGATCATATCCATTACGTTGCGGGCGAGTTCGGCAGGCAGCGCTTCGGTGGTCAGGTCACTGAGCCCCGTCTCGGCCTGGCGGGCGTCCGCGACCGTACCGTCGACGAGGAGGGTGACCTCCGTCAGCTCGGCGCCCATGTCGACGACGAGCAGCGGACCGCCGCCGCCCTGCGGGCCGGTGTACTCGGCGGCGGCCCTGGCGCTGCTGAGGACCACGGCCCGGGACGGTCCGAGCGCCGCGAGGAGCTCCCCCGCCAGGGCCCGCTGCTCCGCTCCGGCCAGCACCGGATGACTGAGGACGATCACGCTGCCGTGGCGGTCCGCGCCGAGCACCGTGTCGGCGAGGCGCCCCAGCAGCCGGCCGCAGGATTCCGCGTCGACGATGCGCCCGCGTCGCACGGGGCGGCCGGAGGCGTCGTCCCACGGCGACGCGACGAGCCCGCGCCCCGGGACCCAGGCGCGGGTTCCGGAGCTGCCGAGGTCGACGGCCATTCCCCGGGTGGCCCCGTGGTGGGGTGCCTGGTCGGCGCGCGGGCCGCTCGTCCGGTGGACCGGCCGACCGTGCCGGCGTCCGTCGCGCAAAGAAGGCATCGCCCCTCCACCCCCGGCCTGCCACTGCAGCCGTTCACCACTTACTGACCCGCAGATAGCGAGGCATGACCGAACCCTCACTATGCAATAACGGGATGAGGAACGCCACTACCCCGACAATTCCAAGGCATGGGCCCGTGCGAACGCGGCTCACACCTCCGGGGTCAGAAAGGCCGAGATCAGCTCCGCGAATTCGTCCGGGGCGGCGATCCTGACACCGAGATCCTCGGCCTTGGTCCGCTTCGACCCGGCCTTCTCCCCGGCGACGAGCAGACTCGTGCGCTTGGAGACACTGGAGGAGGACTTCCCGCCGGCCCGCTCGATCAGCTCGTTCATCTGGTTGCGCGAGAGCTTCTCCAGGACCCCGGTCATGGCACCCGTGACCACGACGGTCATGCCTCCGAGGGGCAGGTCTTCGGACGTCCCGCCGGCCTCCGCCCCGGCCCCGCCGTCAGCCTCCTGCTCCGTCCCGGGCTCCGGCGGCGGGGTCGCGTCCGGCTCCGTCATGTTGACCCCGGCCGCCACCAGCTTCGCGATCAGCGGGGCGAGCTCCACCAGCTCCGTGACCACACCGGCGGCCTTCTCCTTACCGATGCCGTCGACCTGCTGCAGCGTGTCCACGTCGGCGGCGACGATGCGGTCCATCGTCGCGAAGTAGCGGGCGATCCGCCGGGACATGGAGCGCCCCGTGCCGCGTACGCCGAGGGCGCAGAAGACGCGGGACAGCGGGCGGGCGCGCGCCGTGTCGATGGCGGCGAGCAGATTGTCGGTGGAGGTCTCCCCCATCCGCTCCAGGGCGAGCAACTGTGCCCGGTCCAGCGTGAAGAGATCGGCGAAGTCGGCGACGAGCTCCGCGTCGACGAGCTGGACGACCCGGGTGGCGCCGAGGCCCTCGATGTCCAGCTGGTCCCGGCCCGCCGCGTAGGAGATGGACGCGACCAGCCGGCAGTTGCGTCCGCGGGTGCAACGCCAGCGCTGCTCGCTCATGTCGATCTCCGAGCCGCACTGCGGGCAGGCCTCGGGGAATGCGATCGGCTTCTCGTCGCCGGTCCGCAGATGGGCGACGGGGGCCTCGATGCGGGGGATGATGTCGCCCGCCTTGTAGACCATCACCTGGTCGCCCAGGCGCAGGTCACGGCGGGTGATGTCGGCCGGGTTGTGCAGGGTGGCGTAGCCGACGGTAGAGCCGTCGATCTCGACGGGCTCCAGCACGGCGCGCGGGGCGATGATGCCGGTCCTGCCGACGTTCCACTCGACCCCCAGGAGCCGGGTGATCTTCTCCACGGCCGGCAGCTTGTACGCGATGGCCCAGCGCGGCGCCCGGGTCCCGTTGCCCGCGTCGCGCTGGTCGGCCGCCAGGTCCGCCTTGATCACGATGCCGTCGATCCCGAACGGCAGGGAGGCGCGCAGCGAGGCGATGTCCTCCACCCCGGCCTGCACGTCCTCGACCGTGCCGACGGTGCGCGGCGCGACCGCGGTGTCCGCCGCGGTGTGCACGCCGAGCCCGGCGACGTACGCCAGGACCTCGCTGTGCGGCAGCTCGGCCAGGGTGCCGGTCAGCTCGCCGGAATCGGGCAGCGCGAGGGCGCCGTAGGCGAAGAACGTCATCTCGACGCGGTAGGGCCGGTCCTTGGCGCGGAGGGTGCCCGCCGCCCCGTTGCGTGGATTGGCGAAGGGGGCACCGCCGTGCTCCGTGCGCACCGTGTTGGCCTTCTCGAACTGCTCGTCGGTCATGAGGATCTCGCCGCGCACCTCGATGGTGACGGGGGAGCCCAGCCGCTCGGGCAGACCGAGCACCGTACCGATCGCGTGCGAGACGTCCTCGCCCGCCGTCCCGTCGCCCCGGGTGATCAGCCGGTCGAGGCGGCCGTCCTGATAGCGCGCGGCGACGGCGAGCCCGTCGAGCTTGGGCTCCACGCTCCACGCGGTCACGGGTCTGCCGATGCGCCGTTCCACGGACGCGGTCCAGGTGACGAACTGCTCGGCGGAGAAGACGTTGTCCAGCGAGAGCATCGGCACCGTGTGCGGCACGTCCCCCACGGCCGCGCCGCCGGCGACCTTCCCCGTCGGGGAGGCGTCCAGCACCTCCTGGGGGTGCTCCTCCTCGAAGGCGGCGATCCCGCGCGCCAGCCGGTCGTACGCGTCGTCGTCGAGCGTGCTCTCGCCCGTGGCGTAATACGCGGCGGCGGCCTGCGCCGCCTCTTCCACGGCGGCGGCGTACGAGGCGGCATCGGCGAGCACAAGTGCTGGGTTCGTCGTCATGACCACCATCCTGCCGTCCACCACTGACAACGCCCTCCGGCCCCCTCTCACCCACCGAATGGAGAGAGCGCTCTCCCATCTCACGGGCAGCCAAATCCATTCCACGCGCAGGCAATTGAGCGTGCTGCACAATCTCTTGACATGCCTACGCCGCACTCCTACGTTCACTGAGAGAGCGCTCTCTACCCTGATCGGGCGACCGATCGAAGGAACCCCACTTCCTCAGACAGGAGTGCCGTGCTCTTCCGAACCCGAAGTGACCGACGCACGACCGAACACCGCGGACGCAGAGCCCTGCCGCCGTGGCGCTACAGAATCGCGGGGCTCGCCGCGGCGGCCCTCGCCCTGTCCTTCGTCCAGGCCGAGGTGGGCAACGCCGCCGCCGAACGTTCGGCCGAGGTGGCGCCGAAGGCCGCGGCCGACGTGGTGCGGGTCGCCGAATTCCTCGCGGAGTGCCCGTACACCCACCGGGCCCCCGACGACCCGATCGTGCTGCCCAACCTGCCCGGCGCCTCGCACATGCACAGCTTCTTCGGCAACGACTCCACGAACGCCCACTCCGATCTGGCGTCCCTGGAGAAGGCCGGCACCAGTTGCGCACCGGCGACCGACCTGTCGTCGTACTGGGTCCCGACCCTGTACGACGGTGACAAGGAGGTGGAGCCCACCGGCACCACCTTCTACTACCTGGGTGAGGGCGTCCGGGACGACATCATCCGGACGATCCAGCCGTTCCCCCGCGGTCTGCGGATCGTCGCGGGCAACGCAAAGGCGGCCGGCCCCGACGACAACACGATCGCGCGCTGGTCGTGTCTGCACCACGGCGAGGTCAACCCGTCCCACGACTTCGTCAACTGCCCGGCGGGATCGATGCTGGAGTCGTACCTGGACTTCCCGCAGTGCTGGAACGGCACGGATCTGGACTCGGCCGACCACAAGAGCCACATGGCCTACCCGGTGGGCGGCGCCTGCCCGTCAACCCATCCGGTGCCGGTTCCCAAGCTGCGCCAGGTGCTGCGCTATCCGGTCAACGGCGACCCGGCGCGTCTGAGACTGGCATCGGGGCGCGGCTACACGATGCACGGCGACTTCTTCAACGTGTGGCCCGAGGCGGACATGGCGCAGCGGGTACGCGACTGCATCAACGCCATCATCAAGTGCGGTGCCGACGGCACTCCCTGACAGATCGTCCGTTCCCTGCCCGTCCGGGTCCGCACGGCCCCGGACGGGCACCCCACCCGAGGACACTCATGAAGGCCGCTCGTCGCACCGCGGTTTCGCTCCTGCTCCCGTCGGCTCTTCTGCTGGCCGGCCTGACCGCGTGCTCCGCGGGACCGTCTCCGGACGCAGCGCCCCGCCCGACGGCGGTGCCCGCGCCGTCCGCCGATCCGACCGACTCCGCCTGGGTCCAGCTGATGATCCCGATGGACGAGCAGGCCGTGGCCCTGCTGGACCTCGCGGAGCGGAAGGCCACCGGCCACCGGCTGCGGTCCTGGGCCGCCCGGCTGCGTACCGCGCAGGAAACCGAACTGACGGCCCTGCGCGGCCTGCGGGACCGGATGGGCCTGCCGGACACCGATGTGCACGAGGGGCACGAGATGCCGGGCATGGTGACGGCCCGGGACCTCGAACGGGCCCGCACGGCCGAGGGCGCGCCGTTCGACCGGCTGCTGGTGGAGGAGATTCGCGACCATCTGCGGCAGTCCGCGCAGGTCTCGCGTTCGGAGGCCACGGCGGGCGCCGGGGCCGAGGTCAAGGAGCGCGCCCGGACGACGGTGGCCGCGCGTTCGGGCCAGCTGGCCGATCTGGACGAGCTCCCGGGGGCGGGCGGCTGACGGGGCCGGAGCCCTTCGCACGTCTGTCGGACCACCCGGTATAAAGACTCCATGACTGCCGACGTTTCACCGCCCGTACGCCCCGCCACCTTGGAGGACGTCGCCGCGGTGGCGGGTGTGTCCCGGGCCACGGTGTCCCGGGTGATCAACGGGGCGCCCACGGTGGACCCCGCCCTGCGGCGGGTCGTGGAGGAGGCGGTGGCGACCACCGGCTACGTGCCCAACCGTGCGGCACGCTCCCTGGTGACCCGGCGGACGGACTCGATCGCCCTGGTGGTCTCCGAGCAGGAACGGCGCCCGGTGTCCGAGCCGTTCATCGGCCGGATGTTCTCCGACCCGCACTTCGGGCGCGTGGTGAGCGGTCTGCTGGAGGTGCTGCGACCGGCCGGTATCCAGATGGTGCTGATGCTGGCCGACGACGAGACCTCGCGCAATCAGCTCCTGTCGTATCTGCGCCAGGGCCATGTCGACGGGGTGGTGCTCATCTCCTCGCACGCCGAGGACCCGCTGCCCGAGCTGCTCCATGACACGCGGCTGCCCGCCGTGCTGGCCGGGCGGCCGAGGACGCCCACGCCGCTCACCTATGTCGAGGCCGACCAGCGTGCGGGGGCGCAGCTGGCCGCCGACCACCTGGCCTCGCTGGGGCGGCGGCGTATCGGCACGGTGGCGGGACCGCAGGACATGCCCGCGGGCCAGGCGCGCCTGACCGGCTTCCTGGACGCGCTGGACCGGCACGGCATCGAGGACGTGGTGACCGCCGAGGGCAACTTCACCCATGCGGGAGGGGCGTCCGCGATGCGGCAACTGCTGCGTGAACGGCCGGACCTGGACGGGGTGTTCATCGCCTCCGACCTGATGGCACTGGGCGCCCTGCCCGTGTTGCAGCGGGCCGGCAGGGACGTGCCCTCGGACGTGGCGGTGGTGGGCTTCGACGACAGCAGCGCGGCGGTGGCCTGCGATCCGTCGCTGACCACGGTGCGCCAGCCGGTCGAGGAGATGGCGGCGGAGATGGCCCGGCTCCTCCTGAAGCAGATCGGGACGCCGGGCGGTCCGGCGCCCTCGGTGGTCTTCCACCCGACGCTGGTACGGCGCGAGTCCGCCTGAGACACGGCCCGCGACGACGAACGGCGCCGCTCAGCCTCGGGGTCCCGGTACGGCGTCCCCGCCGCCCGGTACCGCGTCGCCCGCGCCCGGCAACGGCTCGTCCGCCCGCACCGCCCCGGTGAAACCCTCGGCCCGCAACGGCACCTGGGGCCCGGAGAGTTCCCGCAGCCAGCGCGCCAGTACCCGGTGGACGCCCTCCGCACCCACGGGGGTGCGCCCCGGGGTCCCGCCCTCGGCCGCCACGGCGTCCATCGGGTCCGCCAGGGTGCGCGGCCACAGCAGGAACGGCCGGGACTGCTCGCCGCCGAGTCCGCCGTGCGAGCCGATCTGCTCCTCGAAGGCGTGGACACGACCGGTTCCGGGGTCGTACATCGAGTTGACCATGACGTCGGCGACGTGCGGGAAGGTGTCGGTGCGCCGCACCGCCTCCGCCGCGCCCGCGCCGAAGACGGCGAGCGGCCCTTCCCCGTCCGTCAGCTCCGCCACGGGTACCTCGGCCCCGCCGCGCCCCAGCACCACCGAACCGTGCTCCTCGCTGCGCACGAGCAGGAATCCGATCCCCGGATGGTTGGCGAGGGTGCCGAGCAGGGCGGGGTGACGGTCGTCGAGCTGTTCGCGCGAGGCCCGTCCCCCGATGTCGGGGAAGGACAGCAGCCCGAGATTGCCGGAGGCCAGCACGACCGGGTCGGAGGGACGCGCGGAGCGCTCCGTCTCCTTCTCGCCGACCGGCCGGTGCAGCGCGGTGCGCACGGCGTCGCGCGCCTCCGAGGCGCTGCGGGTGCGCTGGGCCCTGCGGGGTACGGGCAGCCCGCAGCCCGCCCGCACGAGGTCCTTGAGCGTGAGGCCGTACTTCCCCGCGAAGGTCTCCCCCGGGCTCTGGCCGTGGTCGGAGAGCAGCACGATCCGGTAGGTGCGCGGGGCCTGTTCCGTGACCTTCACGATGAGGCCGAGCGAGCGGTCGAGCCGGGTCAGGACCTTCGCCGCGTCCCTGCTGTGCGGCCCGGAGTGGTGCGCGACCTCGTCGTAGGCGACGAGGTCGGCGTAGACGGCGGTGCGTCCGGCGAACATGTCGCCGATGACCGCGGAGACGACCACATCGCGCTCGACGACGGTCGCGAACGCCCGGATGAAGGGGTACAGCCCGCCGCGCTTGACCCGAGGGGACTCCTTCCGCATCCGGGCCCGGGTCGACTGGCCGATCTCGCGGCCCACCTCGGCGACGAAGGACAGGGCGGTGCGGACGGCGTTGGCCGGGTCGGAGAAGTAGGCGAAGTAGCCGGCGCGCGACCGTCGCCCCTTGCCGCGCCGCGCGGCCATGGACAGGACGAGGGCGAGCTGGTCGGCGCCGCCGCTGAAGAGGTTGCCCCGGCTCGCCCCGTCGACGGTGAGCAGGCCGCCGTCCCGGGTGCGGGCGATGGCCCTGCGCTGCAGTTCGAGTGCGCTGGCCGGGCGGCTGGAGACCATGAAGGTGCCGGTCTCCTTCTCGTACCAGCGGAACGCGGGCACGTCGAAATTGCTGCCGTGCAGGATGCCGAGCTGGCTGGCACCGGTCTGGCTGGACCAGTCGGTGCTCCAGGGGGTGAGCCGGTGGCCCGCCTCGTCGGCGAGCAGGCCGGCCACGGTGGGCATGACACCGTCGGCCGCCGCCTGCCTGAGTACGTCGTGGCCCACCCCGTCGAGCTGCACGAACACGATGCCCGGCGGGCCGCCGCGACCGCCGTCCGCGCCGCCGGGTGTGCCGCTGCGGCGGCGGCGCCGGTCGGCCAGGCGGGAGAGCCTGCGCCGGTAGGCGTCGTCGTCGCGGACCGCGAGGGCGGTGGAGGTGGCGGAGGCCACGGCGGACATGACTGCGGCGACGACCACGGCGGTCTGCGGGTCGGCGGCCCCGCGCCCGTCCGGGATGAGCCGCAGCGCGATCAGCAGCAGCGAACCGTTGAGGAAGAAGACCAGCGCGCCCAGCACCAGCGCGGGCACGATGAGCAGTGCCCGTACGAGGACGGGCCACACCAGTGCGGAGAGCAGACCGAAGGCTCCGGCGCCCCAGGCCGCGGTGAACGCGGTCCGGGTGACGGTGTCACCGTCGTCGGACTGGAGCTGGAATTCGGGAAGGATCCCGGCGAGAGCCAGCATGGTGAGCGTGGAGACCGCCCACACCGCGACGACGCGCATCAGGGCCCGTCCCGCCGTACGCCATCGCCCGTCACCCACGCCGTTCCACCTCACGTCCGGACCCGGTGTTCGTCATGGGCCCACGTCCAGCTTTTCACAGCCGGTCCGCACTCCTGCCGGAGGTCAGCAGCCGTCGTAGCCGGCGGTGGGCATGGAGAGCCTGCGGTGCACGCTCGCCTTGCCGCGCGCGGTGTACACGGGCTCCTCCAGGCCGGCGAGCTCCAGCCGTACGCCGCGCCGCTCGCACTCAGCGGCGAAGTCCGGCACCGAGACGACGGCGCGGGCGAGCACCCGGTCGTTGGGCGCGACGAACAGCTCGACCTGTCCGCCCTCGACGTCGGACCACAGGGCACGGTGGTCGGGGCGCAGCCCGTAGACGCGCAGCTGCCGCGTGACGACGTACCCCTGGTCGGCGGCCCAGCGTGCGCACATGGCGTGCTGGCTGCGGGTGTCGACGAGGAACGGGTCGCCGTCGAGCTCCTCCAGCGGTGTGAGACTGGCGATGGCCGCCACCCGTACGTCGCCGATGACGTCCCCCATGAACGGATCCCCCCGCGCTCGGATGCTGCGTCCGACCCTACCCCGGACGTAGCCCTGTGTAGCCGTCCGTACCCGTGCGGAGACCGGCGTACCGGAGCACACCGGCGTGGGAGGGGCGCGGAGCGCCTACGCTCGTACGGGGGACGGGCGCGCGGGTGCGCCGGCCCACGGAGTGAGGAGGCGGGGCGGTGGAGGTCACCTGGTGGGGTCATGCCACCTGCACGATCGAGGACGCGGGCGTCCGGGTGCTCACCGATCCGCTGTTCGTACGGCGCTTCGCGCATCTGCGGCGCCGCCGGGGCGAGGTGCCGCCGCCGGAGGCCGCGGTCGCCGACGCGGTCCTGATCTCCCATCTGCACTCCGACCATCTGCATCTCCCCTCCCTGGCCCGTCTCGCCCCGGGCACCCTGCTGGTCGTGCCCCTGGGCACGGAGGCGGCAGTCCCGGGGCTGCGACGGCTGCGCCGGGCGCACGGGCTGCGGATCGCCGAGGTGGCGCCGGGCGACGAGGTCCGCGTCGGCGAGGTGCTGGTGCGGGCGGTCCCGGCCCTGCACGACGGCCGGCGGCTGCCGGTCGGCCCGCACCGCGTCCCCGCCCTGGGGTACGTGGTGGAGGGCGAGGCGCGCACGTATTTCGCCGGGGACACCGGGCTGTTCGACGGCATGGCCGACGCGGTGGGGCCGGTGGACGTGGCGCTGCTGCCGGTCGGCGGCTGGGGTCCGCGGCTGGGCCACCACCATCTGAACGCGGCGCGCGCGGCGCAGGCCCTGGCGATGCTGGAGCCGCGGTCCGCCGTGCCGGTGCACTACGGCACGTACTGGCCGATCGGGATGGACGGCGTCCGGCCGCACGAGTTCCACGCGCCGGGCGACGAGTTCGTACGGCAGGCGGCACTTCTGGCACCGGACGTGGCGGTGCACCGGCTGGGGCACGGCGAGCATGTGAGGCCGGAGGCCCGTAGATGATCCAGGAAGTGGTGCGGCAGCTGCCGCCGGAGTCGACGCAGCATGCCGTGGGCTATCCGACGCTGTTCCTGCTGGTGGCCCTGGGGGCATTGGTGCCGGTGGTGCCGACGGGGGCGCTGGTGAGTGCGGCCGCCGTGGTGGCGTTCCATCAGACGTCACCGTTCGCCCTGCTCATGGTGTTCGCAGTGGCGTCGTCCGCGGCGTTCCTCGGGGACATATGTCTGTACTGGCTGGGGCAGCGCGGGGTGCGGTCGAGGAGCGGCTCGAAGTGGCTGGCGGCGATCAGCGGCAGGGCGGCTCCGGAGCGGCTCGCGCAGGCGCAGCGGAAGCTGGACGAACAGGGCAGGACGGTGCTGGTGCTGTCCCGGCTGGTGCCGGCCGGGCGGATTCCCGTGATGCTGGCCTGTCTGCTGGGCCGGATGCCGCTGCGGCGGTTCGCCCGTGGTGACGTGCCCGCGTGCCTGGCGTGGGCGGCGACGTATCAGCTGATCGGGATCCTGGGCGGTTCGCTGTTTCCCGAGCCGTGGCAGGGGGTGGTCGCGGCGGTCGCGCTGACGCTGCTGATCAGCGGGGCACCGGCGCTGTGGCGGCGGCTCCGGGCGCGTCGCAGCGACTGACTCAGGTGCCCAGGACACGTGAGCCGCCGACCGGCAGGTCCCAGAGGTCGCCGCGCGGGTATCCGGCCTGCTGCCAGGCGGTACGGAGCCGGGTGAGCGGTTCGAGTACGGGTTCGGCGGAGAGCAGGAAGGTCGCCCAGTGCATCGGCGCCATCGCCCGTGCGCCGAGGTCTGCGTAGGCCTGCACGGCCTCTTCGGGGTCGGTGTGCACGTCCGAGAGCCACCAGCGCGGTTCGTAGGCCCCGATCGGCAGCATGGCCAGGTCGAGTCCGGGGTGACGGCTTCCGATCTCCTTGAACCAGTGCCCGTAGCCGGTGTCCCCGGCGAAGTAGATCCGCGCGCCCTGCGTGGCGAGCACCCAGCCTCCCCACAGGGACCGGCAGGTGTCCAGGAGGGTGCGCTTGGACCAGTGGTGGGAGGGCACGAAGTCGAAGCGGACATCGCCCAGTCCGGCCGATTCCCACCAGTCGAGCTCGGTGACGCAGCTGAAGCGGCGGCGCCGGAACCAGCGGCCGAGTCCGGCGGGGACGAACAGCGGGGTGTCCCTCGGCAGTCTGCGGAGCGTCGGTGCGTCCAGGTGGTCGTAGTGGTTGTGGCTGATGAGGACGGCGTCGATCTTCGGCAGGTCCTCCCAGCGGACGCCGACCGGGGTGATCCGGGCCGGGGTGCCGAGGATGCGGCGCGACCAGACCGGGTCCGTGAGGACGGTGAGCCCGCCGATCCGGACGATCCAGCTGGCGTGCCCGGCCCAGGTGACGGCCAGGGTGTCGGTGCCCGCTGCGGGCAGCGGCGCGGGGGCGTACGGCAGCCGGTGGATGCCCCGCAGGCCCTCGGCGTTGGGCCGCAGGGCGCGCTCCCTGGCCAGACGGGTCATGCCCCTGACACCCGGGAGGGGTGCGGTGAGCCGGTCCGCGAAGCTGCGGGGCCAGATCCGGACCTCCCCCAGTGGGCGCGCCGCGGCGACGGGACGGCCCGCGGGGCCGGCGAGCGGGCGCTCGGTCTGTTCCGTCATCGAGAGGCTCCTGTCATCGGAGTTCATCGAGGGCTGCTGCGAACATGCTCAGCGCTTGGGCGACATGGGGCAATTTCAGGGGCTCCACCGCAGTGAGGGACTCCATCTGCTCCTCCGGGGTTGAGCCGAGCAGCGGACCGGTGCTCAGCCGGACCCTGAGCGCGCCCAGTTCGTCGCCGAATCGGTGGCCGCCGGGAGCGGGCGCGCCGAGACGCCGTGTCAGGTGCTCCTCCAGCTCCATGGAGTCCGTGACGCCCCGGGCGGCCAGCCGGGTGCGGAGCGGGCCGAGGTCGGCGTAGAGGTGCCGGCCGGCCTGCGGCGGCCTGGCCAGCGCGCCCACGGTGAGTACGGCGCGGTGGGCGGCGGAGGCGACCTGGGCCTGGAGGGCGGCGGCCTGCCGGATCCGGTCCGTGACGGCCTCCGGTTCGCGCAGCGCGTGGGCGGCGGCGCGGGCGACGGGTTCCGCGACGACGGCACCGAGGGCGGTGAGGATGTCGAGCACGCGGGCCCGGCGGGCGGCGGCACGCCGGGTGGCCGGGAACCGTGCGACGGCGACCGGCCAGGCCGACGGGGTCAGCGCTCCTGCCAGGTCGCCGATGACGGTGACGTCGTCCGGGCACATCTCGGCGGGGCTGAGCAGGACCGTGTCGTGGGGGCGGTGCAGGGTGTCGCGCCAGGTCTCGTCGCTGACGATGTGCAGCCCCTCGGCGACCGCCGCCTCGCAGGCCTCGCGGACCAGCTCCGGCGGGGCGACGGTGGCGGTCGGGTCGTCGGCCACGGAGATCAGGAGCAGCCTGGGTCTGCCGCCCTCGGCGCGCACCCTGCGCACGGTCTCCAGCAGGGCGTACGGGTCAGGGACGCCGCCGCACTCGGCCGGGGTCGGCACGTGGTAGGCGGGCCGGCCCAGCAGCCGCGCCTGCGGCATCCAGGTGGCCGGGCAGGGGCGCGGCATGAGCACGTCGCCGCCGTACGCGGCGATCAGCGCGAGCAGCAGGGGCTGCGCACCAGGGGCCGCGGCGATGTCCTGCGGCCCGCCGTGCAGGCCCCGGCGCCGCCAGTAGGCGCAGGCGGCCTCGCGCAGGATCGTTCCTCCACCGGGTGGTTCGGGCCGGGTCCGGGCGGCCGAGGCGGCCAGTACGTCGGCGAGCTCGGGCAGCACGGGAAGACCCGGGTCGGGGGCGGGCGGGCCGTACCGGACCGGGCCGTGGTCCTCCCGGGCGGGACGGGGCTGCTTCCGCTCGCTCCAGTGCATCCCGGGGCCTCCTCCGCCTGCGTCACCCTCAGGCCCCTTTATACGGAGGTTCCCCGGGGTCCGCCCCCGCACCGGGTCCGGCAGTGGCAGCCGCCGGCCCCGGTGCGGGGGCGGACCGGTTCGGCGCGGGCGGGGAGGCGGGCGGGACCTGGGGGGGCGGGACCCGGGGGTCGGGACCCGGGGGTCGGGAAGCCGGCGGTTCGGACGGGGGGTCGGGAAGCCGGCATCCGGACAGGGGTTCGGGAAGCCGGCGGTTCGGCCGGGCGGGCCGGCGGTTCAGGAGCCCGGCGACTCCGGGGGCTGACGCCGAAGGGGCCCGCGGTTTCGGGGGCCCCGACGCCTCGGCGGGCCCGGCGGTACGCGGCCCCCGCAGCCGATGACGACCCACGGGTCACCCCGCGAACGGCACCCCCGGCAGTCCTTGCCCAGCGTCCGGCAGGACCAGCAGGGATCCCGACAACGGGTGCGGCGCGTCCAGGCCCGTCCGGGCGGTGGAGATGTACAGGTCGCGCAGGCCCGCCCCGCCGAACGCGCACGCCGTGGGCCGCCGGACCGGCAGGTCCACGACCCGGTCCACCCGGCCGTCCGGGGTGTAGCGCCGCACCGCGGCACCGTCCCAGAAGGCGACCCACACGCAGCCGTCGGCGTCCACCGTCAGCCCGTCGGGCCAGCCGGAACCCGGCTCGACGACGGCGAACGGCCGTCGGTCCAGGACGCGTTCACCGTCCACGTCGAAGACGTCGATCCGCAGGGTGGGGGTGTCGATGTAGTACATGAGCCGGCCGTCCGGACTCCAGCCGGTGCCGTTGCTGACGGTCGCCGCGTCCAGCACGCCCGTCACCGTGCCGTCCGGTGCGACCCGGGACAGACGGCCGCCGCCCTCGGCCTCGTCGTACCGCATGGTGCCCGTCCACAGGGCCCCGTCCGGCGCCACGGCCGCGTCGTTGCCCCGCCGCCCCGGCACGGGGTCCCGGGCCAGCCACGAGAAGGCGCCGTCGGCGTCGTACAGGCCGACGCCGTCCCGCAGGTTGACCACGAACCCGCCGCCCGCCCGCGGCTTCGCCGCGCCGACGTGCTGCTCGGTGGCCAGGACCGTACGGCGGCCGGTGGACGGGTCGTACGTGTGCACCCGGGAGGAGAGGATGTCGACCCAGATCAGCCGGCCGGACAGCGCGTCCCAGGTCGGTCCCTCCCCCAGCTCGGCCCGTTCCCGGACGGCGATCTCCGGGGTGTGCCTCATCCCTGGATCCGGTGGTGTCCGAGCCGGCCGGACAGCGCGTCGGCGCCGCCCGAGGCGAGCTGCGCGAGCTCCGCCTCGCGCTCCTCGCTCCAGCGGATCATCGGTACGGAGATGGAGAGCGCGGCGACGACCCGCCCGGACCGGTCCCGGACCGGTGCGGCCACACAGCTCACGTCGGGGTTCGACTCCCGGTGCTCGACCGCGATCCCCCGCTTGCGCACGGCGGCGAGCGCGGCCCGCAGTTCCGTGGCGTCGGTGAGGCTGTTGTCGGTCATCGCGACGAGTTCGCGTCCGTCGAGCCGCGCGTCGAGCTCCGCCTCCGGCAGCGCCGCGAGCAGCAGCTTGCCGACGGAGGTGCAGTGGGCGGGGAGCTTACGGCCTGCGGCGGAGACCATGCGGACCGCGTGCGTGGAGTCCACCTTGGCGATGTAGATGACCTCGGTGTCCTCCAGGATCGCGACATGGACGGTCTCGCCGCACGTCTCGGCGACCTCGCGGGCCACCTGCTGGCCCTCGGCCGCCAGGTCGAGCTTCTCCGCGTACCGGCTGCCGAGCTGGTAGGTGCGTACGCCGAGCCGGTAGCGGCCCGGCTGCTCCGGGACCGTGACCAGGTAGGAGCGGGCGGCAAGGGTGGTGAGCAGTTCATGGACGGTGGTCCGTGGCAGCTGGAGCTTGCGGGTGACTTCGGGGGCCGAGAGCGTCCCCTCTCCCTGGAGGAAGAGTTCGAGCACGTCCAGCGCCCTGGTCACCGCGGGGACGAGTCGTCCCATGATCACCCACCCATCGTTCGGCACTCCGGTCAATGACCGGAATCACGAACGCAGGCTAACGTCAGGGGACTTGTCCGGGCAACGCCCGGGACGGGCCGGAGAGGCCGGACCCAGGGGAAATCCACCGGATTCTCCATACTTCGCCGGATAGCCGGCGGCCCGTTGCGCGCGCCTCCTGGTTCACCGGCCACCCGCAGGGTAGTCGCTGTGCCATGTCGACATCGAGCGCTCTCCCCTCCGACCGCTGGCGGACCTGGTTCCGCCGGCGCGACCTCGCCGCGTTCCAGAGCGTGGCGAGAAGACACTGGCCGGGCGTCGAACCCGTGCTCCCCCGACTGAGCCGCAGCGCCAACCACGGGCTGCTGTGGTTCGGCGCGGCGGCGGGCATGGCGGCGCTGGGCACCAGCGCCCGGTCGCGCAGGGCGGCACTGCGCGGCATCGCCTCCCTCGCCGTCGCCTCGGCCGCGATCAACACCGTGGGCAAGGGGGCGGTCCGCAGGGAGCGTCCGATACTGGACCTGGTCCCGGTGATGCGCCAGCTCAAGCGGCAGCCGTTCACCACGTCCTTCCCGTCCGGGCACGCGGCGTCGGCCGCGGCGTTCGCGACGGGTGTCGCCCTGGAGTCCAAGGGCTGGGGCGCCGTCGTCGCCCCCGTCGCGGTGGCCGTGGCCGCGTCCCGCGTATACACCGGCGTCCACTATCCGAGCGACGTCCTGGCCGGTGCGGCGCTCGGCATAGGGGCCGCGTTCGCACTGCGCGGCGTCGTACCCACCCGTGGACAGCTGCCCGCACCGGGCAGGCCCCCGGCCGACGCCCCGGCGCTGCCCGCGGGGCAGGACCTGGTGGTCGTCGTGAACCAGGAGTCCGGTTCCGCGACGGCGGCGGCCGGCCTGGTGCGCGACGCGCTGCCGCTCGCCGAGGTGCTGGAGTGCGCGCCCGCCGACCTGTCGGGCGCGCTGGACAAGGCGGCACGGCGGGGCAGGGCACTGGGCGTCTGCGGGGGCGACGGCACGGTCAACCTGGCGGCGGCCGTGGCGGCGACCCACAGCCTGCCGCTCGCCGTGTTCCCCGGCGGGACGCTCAATCACTTCGCGTACGACCTCGGCATCGAGACGGTGCACGACACGGTCACGGCCCTCACCGCGGGCGATGCCGTCCGGGTCGACCTGGGCCGCTTCCGGCCCGGCCCCGAAGGGCCGGGCGGTCCGCACGGCTACTTCCTCAACGCCTTCAGCCTCGGGGTCTATCCGGAGCTCGTGCGGACCCGGGAGCGCTGGGCACCCAGGATCGGCGGCTGGCCGGCCGGAGTGCTGGCGGCCTTCGAGGTGCTGCGCGGCGAACGCCCGCTGACGGCCGAACTACAGGGGCGGAAGCGGCCGTTGTGGCTGCTCTTCGTGGGCAACGGGCTGTTCCGTCGGGTCGGCCCCGCACCCGGCCGCCGGCACAACCTGGCCGACGGCCTGCTGGACGTACGGGTCGTGCACGGCGGCCGGACCCCGGGGCTGCGGCTGCTCGCGGCGGCGATCGCCGGACCTCTGAGCCGCTCACCCGTCCACGCGGCGGTCCGGCGCCGCCAGGTGCGCGTCTCCGGCCTCGCGACGGGCACTCCGTACGCCTACGACGGTGAAGTGGCGCACTCCGGAAGCGGGTTGATGATCGACAAGCTGCCGGAGGCGCTCACGGTGTACTGCCCGATGCCGGTATAGCCATTCCATATCGCAAGACGCCTATCTCAGGATACGACATCACGGCGTACCGTGGCCGTACCGCTCGCGACCGGAGCCCGAGCAGTCCGAAGTCCGGGGAGGACACACGGCCATGCCGAAAGAGACCGCGACCTACACCCATGGTCACCACGAGTCGGTGCTGCGCTCGCACCGGTGGCGGACCGCAGCCAACTCGGCGGCCTATCTGATCGACCGACTCGCCCCCGGCCAGAGCGTGCTGGACGTCGGCTGCGGTCCCGGCACCATCACGGCAGACCTCGCGGCACTGGTCGCGCCGGGCCGGGTGACGGCGGTCGACACGAGCCAGGAGATCCTGGACCGGGCCGCCGAGGCGGCGGCGGAACGCGGCCTGGCCGGCGTCGAGTTCGCCGTTGCCGATGTGCACGCGCTGGACTTCGCCGACGACTCCTTCGACGTGGTCCACGCCCATCAGGTGCTCCAGCACGTGGGGGATCCGGTCCAGGCGCTGCGTGAGATGCGACGGGTGTGCCGGCCGGGCGGCATCGTCGCCGTACGCGACAGCGACTACGCGGCGATGGCCTGGTACCCGGAGGTGCCGGGGATGGCGGAGTGGCAGGAGCTGTACGGACGGGTGGCCCGCGCCAACGGGGGCGAGCCCGACGCCGGACGCCGGCTGCTGTCCTGGGCCCGGCAGGCCGGCTTCACCGACATCACCCCGACCGCGGGCGCCTGGTGCTTCGCCGGGGAGGAGAACCGCGCCTGGTGGAGCGGCCTGTGGGCGGACCGTACGACGGCGTCGGTGTACGCGAAGCTGGCGGTGGACGGCGGCCACGCCCGGCCCGAGCAGCTGACAGCGATCGCGGACGCCTGGCGCGCGTGGGGCGAGGAGACCGACGCGTGGTTCCTGGTCCCGCACGGCGAGCTGCTCTGCCGGGTGTGAACGAGCGGCCCGAGGGCCGGAATCGATCACACACCGCGGGGTCGCCAACTACCCTCGTGGCATGGAGATCCTGGGAACCACGCTGCGAATCTGCGTCGACGACCTGGAGGCCTCGGTGGCCTTCTACGAGGGCCTGACCGGCACCCCGGCGCTGCGCTTCGGGCGCGGCGGGGTCTCGGTCGCCGCGATCGGCTGCTTTCTGCTGATGAGCGGGCCCGAGTCGGAGCTGGAGGTGCTGCGCAAGGTGTCGGCGACGATCGCGGTCAAGGACGTCGACGAGGCGAACGCGGCACTGACCCGGGCAGGGGCGAAGGTCATCGCCGGCCCGGTGCCCACCCCGGCCGGCCGCAACCTGATCGCCCTCCACCCGGACGGTTCGGTCTTCGAGTACGTCGACCGGAAGGCCTCCGCCTGACGGTGCCCGGACCGCAGCGATATTCCGTACGCTTTCCGGCCTCCTCGTCGTAGCCTCGCCTCGCAGGCGGTTGTCGAGCAGAGGACGGGCAGGACGATGGGCACGCAGCACACGTACCGGGTGATCGTGCGGGGCACCTGGGAAGGGCTGACGGACGAGGGCAGGCAGCTGCTCCTGGCCGAGGTGGAAGAGCACGGCCTCGCGGCCATGCAGTTCACCGAGGAGGGCACGCTCACCTACGACACCGTGCTGAAGCACTTCAGCTTCCGGTACGTGGTGACCTCGGATCCCACGGACGGCGACGAGATGGCGGCGGCGATCGCCGAGGACCGCGCGGAGACGGCCCTCGCGGCGCGGGGGCTCGGCCATGGCGAGCTGCGCTGCTCGGTGACGGACATGGACACCATGAAGATCAACTACAAGGGCCGGCGAGGGCAGGCCTGACGCCGGAGGGCGACTGCCGTACCGCCTGCGCCCGCGGCGTGCCCGGCGACCAGTCCTGTGACGGCGGGGGATCGAGCGTTCCCGCCGTCCGGCGGAGATCGCGTAGGCCCAGTCCGCGCCGGGGGTGAACACCAGCAGGAGGTCCACTGCCAGGAAGGCCACCGCGTCGTCGTATGCCTGACCATCACCGAGCCGGCCGCCCGCGTACAGCTCAGCATCTCGCCCTGCCACCGCCGCCTGCGTGACCTCGAACGCGAAGGCGCGTTCCGCGGCCGACGGCCGTCGTCGATCCTTCGGCCGTCGGCCTGAACTTCGAAGCGCTCGTCTTCGCCACCCTGTGCTGGGAGGACGGACGCCGACACCGTCACCGCCTTCGAAGAGGCCGTGACGGCTGTCCCGCACGCGCTCCAGGCCCAGCGCCTGTTCGGCGAACCCGACCATCTCCTGCGGGTCGCCACCACCGATCTGACCGCGTTCCAGCATCTCTACGACCAGCGGCTCGCCCGGCTGCCCGGCGGCCAGCGTCTGACGTCGACACTCGTCATGAAGAACGTGGTCCAGGACAGACCGCTGCCCGAGCAGTCGCCCCCGGACCGCGCTCCTGCCGGTCCCGCTCCCCGGCTGCCACGCCCCGGACCGCCGCCGGGGGCGGACGGCGGCCCCCGACCGCCCCCGGCGTGATGCCCGGTCAGTCGGTGAGCCGCCGCTTGCCGAGCTGTCCGGCGACCGCCGGGTCCCGGTGGTCGAAGAACAGCGAATGGCCGGTGTCCAGGGTGACGATGGAGGCCATCTCGTCGTCGGTGAGCGTGAAGTCGAAGACGTCGAAGTTCTCCGCCATGCGGTCCGCCCGCACGGACTTGGGGATGGTGACGATGTCGCGCTGGATGAGCCAGCGGAGCACGACCTGGGCGACGGATTTGCCGTGCGCCGCACCGATGCCGCTCAGGACCGGGTGCGTGAAGAGGTTGTTCTTGCCCTCGGCGAATCCGCCCCAGGACTGGATCTGGACACCGTGCTCGCGCATGACGTCCTGGTCGGCGGCGCGCTGGAAGAAGGGGTGGGTCTCGATCTGGTTGACCGCGGGCGTGACCTCGTTGTTGCTGAGGAGGTCGACGAGCCGGTCGGGGTAGAAGTTGGCGACGCCGATCGCCTTGACGCTGCCCTCGTGGTGCAGCCTTTCCATGGCCCGCCACTGTCCGTACGCGTCACCGAAGGGCTGGTGCATGAGATACAGGTCGAGGTAGTCGAGGCCCAGCTTGCGCAGCGACGTACCGAAGGCACGCTCGGTGTTCTTCTCGGCGGGCGCGTCCTGGATCCACAGCTTGGTGGTCACGAACAGTTCCTCGCGCGGGATGCCGCTGCTCTTGATGGCGCGGCCGACGGCTTCCTCGTTGCCGTACGCGGCGGCGGTGTCGAGCAGCCGGTAGCCGGCGGCGAGCGCGTCGGTGACGGTTCGCTCGGTGTCCTCCGGCGGGATCTGGAAGACCCCGAAGCCGAGGATCGGCATCGTGACGCCGTTGTTCAGGGTGACGGTCTGCACGGGTGTCTCCTACGTGTGGTGCGGTGTGTACGTGTGGTGCGGTGTGAGCCGGTCGGCCCCGGGGGTTGTCACGGGTCAGAAGGTGATGAGGGCCTTGAGGACGCGGCGGTCGGCCATGGCCCGGTAGGCGTCGGGGACCTCGTCCAGGGAGATGGACCGGTCGAAGACGCGGCCCGGCCGGATGGTGCCGTCGAGGACGTCGGGCATCAGTTCCTCGATGTAGGCGCGGGCCGGGGAGACACCGCCGGTGAGGGTGATGTTCCGCATGATCATCTCGGGGCCGACGGGGCCTTCCTCGTACTGCGGCACTCCCGCCCAGCCGGACGGTCCGCCCGCACCTGAAGCTGCTCCTGGAGACGATGCGGCCCAACCCCGCCTACATCGTCAGCCGCAGCATGGACCTCCTCGCCTGGAATCCGGCCGGCCTCGCCCTCCACGCAGGTCTCGCCGACTGGCCGGCCAAGCAGCGCAACCTCGCCCGCTACCTCTTCCTCCACCCCACCGCACACGAGCTGTTCCCGGACTGGGACACCCAGGTCCGCACCTGCGTAGCCCGGCTGCGCGCCGAGGCCGGTACCCACCCGGACGCCCCGGACCTCACCAGCATGGTCGGAGAGCTGCTGCTCAAGAGCCCCGACTTCGCCAGGCTCTGGGAGCGTTACGAGGTCATCGGACGCAAGAAGATCCAGAAGACCTTCCACCACCCGCAGGTCGGCGTCCTGACCCTCAGCGGACAGAGCATGAACCTCGAAGGCACGCCCGGCCAGCGCCTCGGCGCCTACACCGCTGAGCCAGGCACCCCCGATCACGACGCCATGCTCCTGCTCGACATGACCGCCCCGCAGCCCACCAGGCCCCCGGGCACGAAAGCGGCCCCGTCACGGCCCATCCAGTCCTGACAGCCTGACCCGACATCAGCTGTTCAGCCGGCGCCCGGAATTCCGAGCCCGCACGCGTTCGCTCCGTCGATGCTGAGATGGCGGACGAGCATGCGTGAGGGTGTGGGCGGTGGCCGCCCCTAGCCGCGCGGAGAGCCGGACGCAGTCGGTGGGGCGGCGGAGGCGCTGGCCAGGCTGAGCACCATGGTGAGGCCGCCGCCGGGGGTGTCCTCGGCGGTGAGCGTCGCGCCGATGACCTCGGTGAAGCCGCGCGCGACCGCCAGGCCGAGGCCGACCCCGTCACCGCGCGGGGCGTCCCCGAGCCGCTGGAACGGCTCAAACATCTGTTCCTTCGCCCCGTCCGTGACGCCGGGGCCCCGGTCGACGACGCGGAGTTCCACCCGGTCGCGGAGGCTGCTCGCGGAGACGAGGACGGGTTGGCCCACCGGGCTGTACTTCACGGCGTTCTCGACGATGTTGGCCACGACCCGTTCCAGCAGACCGCGGTCGACCGCGACCATCGGCAGGGTTTCCGGGATGTCGAGCTCCACTCTGCCCTCGGGAACCCCGCCGAGCGCCATGGGGACGACTTCGTCCAGGTCCGTCTCGCGGATCAGCGGCACCACGGTGCCTGTGGTGAGGCGGGACATGTCCAGGAGGTTGCCGATCAGTGCGGAGAGCCGGTCGGCCCCCTGCTCGATGCCTTCGAGGAAGGCCGTACGGTCGGTCTCGGACCAGTCGACGTCGTTCGCACGCAGCGAGGTGACCGACGCCTTGATGGCGGCCAGGGGCGTGCGCAGGTCGTGGCTGACCGCGGCCAGCAGAGCGGTACGGAAGCGGTCGCTCTCGGCGAGCTTGCGGGCCGCCTCCGCCTCACCGACCAGCCGCTGCCGGTCGAGCACCACGGCCGCCTGCGCGGCGAAGGCGCCGAGGACGCGACGGTCCTCGGCGGGCAGTGCGCGGCCGGTCAGCACCAGGGCGAGGTTCTCGTCGACCGGTATGTCGACGTCGGCGTCCTCGGGTCGGCTGACGGGATGCCCGCCGACCGCTGCCGCGCAGGACCAGGCGTCGGCTTCGTCCGCACGTTCCAGCAGCGCGACGGATTCCACGGCGAACGTCTCCCGGAGCCGCTCCAGCAGGGCGTCGAGGGAGTCCTCGCCCCGCAGGATGCTGCCGGCGAGGAAGGAGAGGATCTCCGACTCGGCGCGCAGCCGCGCCGCCTGGTGGGTGCGACGGGCAGCGAGGTCGACGACCGAGGCGACGGAAACGGCAACGCCGACAAAAATGACGATCGCGACGATGTTCCTGGGGTCGGAGACCGTCAGCCGGTGCAGCGGCGGTGTGAAGAAGTAGTTCAGCAGGAGGGACCCGACGGCCGCGGACGCGAGAGCGGGCGACAGGCCGCCGAGCAGCGCCGCCGCCACCGTGGCGGTGAGGAACAGCAGCATGTCGTTGGCGAGCCCGAGGTCGGGGACGACGTTGTCGAGCAGCAGGGTGAGCAGGACGGGGCCGGCGATGCCGGCCAGCCAGCCCCAGAGGATGCGGGTCCGGCCCAGGCGCGCACCGCGGGCGATCGGCAGTCCGCGGCCCTTGGCCGCGGCGTCGTGGGTGACGATGTGGACATCGAGGTCGGGACCGGACTCCCGGGCCACGGTGGCGCCGACGCCAGGCCCGTAGATGTACTGCCAGGCCTTGCGGCGGCTGGATCCCAGGACGATCTGGGTGGCGTTGACGCCGCGGGCGAATTCGAGGAGGGCCGAGGGGATGTCGTCGCCGATGACGTGGTGGAAGGTGCCTCCGAGGTCTTCGACGAGGGTGCGCTGGACGGCCAGTTCCTTGGGGGACGCGCTCTTGAGGCCGTCGCTGGCGGAGATGTAGACGGCGAGGACCTCGCCACCGGCCCCCTTTTCCGCGAGCCGTACGGCACGGCGGATGAGGGTGCGCCCTTCGGGCCCCCCGGTCAGTCCGACGACGATGCGTTCGCGGGCCTGCCAGGTGGTGCGGATGTTGTGTTCGCCCCGGTACTGCTGGAGGTATTCGTCGACGCGGTCGGCGACCCAGAGCAGTGCCAGTTCGCGCAGCGCGGTGAGATTTCCGGGCCGGAAGTAGTTGGCCAGGGCGGCATCGAGCTTGTCCGGTTTGTAGATGTTCCCGTGGGCCATCCGGCGGCGCAGTGCCTGGGGCGACATGTCGACGAGCTCGATCTGATCGGCCCGGCGGACCACTTCGTCGGGTACGGTCTCGCGCTGCCGGACGCCGGTGATCGACTCGACGACGTCGCCCAGGGACTCCAGGTGCTGGATGTTGACGGTCGACGTGACGTCGATGCCCGCCGCGAGCAGTTCCTCGACGTCCTGCCACCGCTTGGCGTTGCGGGAGCCGGGTACGTTGGTGTGGGCCAGCTCGTCCACGAGGGCGACCTCCGGTCGCCGGGCGAGCAGCGCGTCCAGGTCCATCTCGGTGAACGTCGTTCCCCTGTAATCCCGTTCGCACCGGGGGACGGTTTCCAGACCGTGCATCATCACCTCGGTACGGGGCCGGTCGTGGTGCTCCACGATCCCGACGACCGCGTCGGTGCCCCGCTCGATCCTCCGGTGCGCCTCGGAGAGCATCGCGTACGTCTTGCCGACTCCCGGTGCCGCGCCGAGGTAGATCCGCAGCTTTCCGCGTCCCATGATGGCGTCTTCTCGTTCTTCCGTGGTGGATGTGACTCAGGTTCGAAGCAGCCCGTGCCCCGCGATCACCGGGGCACGGGAAGCTGCGTCGTTCGTCGGTGGTGGACGGGTGGGGAGCCGGTGGGGCAGGGTCCCACCGGCTCCGGTACTCCGGCTCGGCGGTGTCAGCCCTGGAGCAGGTTCCTGAGCGCGGTGTTCAGTTCGAGGACGTTCACCCGGGGCTCGCCCATGAAGCCGAGGAGCCGGCCCGTGGTGTGATCGGCGACGAGCTTCTCGACCTCCTCGACCCCGAGTCCGTTCCTCTCGGCGACCCGGTGGACCTGGAGTTCGGCGTACGCGGGCGAGATGTCGGGGTCCAGGCCGGACCCGGACGAGGTGACGGCGTCGGCGGGGACGTCCGCGGGCTTCACCTTGTAGGAGGCGGTGGAGTTGTCCGCGACCACGGCCTTCTTCGCCTCGGTGACCCAGTCGATCAGCTCCTCGTTGTCTCCGGCACGGTTGGTCGCGCCGGAGAGGATCAGGGAGTACCGCGTGTTGACGCTGTTGCTGCCGAGGCCGTTCGAAGGGCGCGGCTGGAACCACTTCGGATCCGGTCGCGCGGCCTCCTCGGCGTCGTCGGGGTTCCGCTTGGGCAGGTCGTACGTCTGGCCGATGAGGGAGGAGCCGACCACCTGGCCGCCCTCGTCCTTGATCTCGGAACCGTTCGCCTTGCCGCTGAACAGGGCCTGGGCGACACCGGTGACGGCGAGCGGGTAGATGACGCCGCACACCAGCGTGAGGACGAGCAGGGCGCGCAGCCCGGCTCCGAACACGCGCAGGGCGCTGCTGACGGAGTTGTTCATGACGGATCAGCCGATTCCGGGGATGAGGGAGATGAGCAGGTCGATGATCTTGATGCCGATGAACGGGGCGACCAGGCCGCCGAGTCCGTAGATCCCGAGGTTGCGCCGCAGCATCCTGTCCGCGCTCTGCGGCCGGTAGCGGACGCCCCTCAGGGCGAGCGGTACGAGCGCCACGATGATCAGTGCGTTGAAGATGACGGCCGACAGGATCGCGGACTCGGGCGAGGACAGGCCCATGACGTTGAGCTTGTCCAGGCCCGGGTGGACCACGGCGAACATCGCGGGGATGATCGCGAAGTACTTCGCGACGTCGTTGGCGATCGAGAACGTCGTCAGGGCGCCCCGGGTGATGAGCAGTTGCTTGCCGATGCCGACGATCTCGATGAGTTTCGTCGGGTCGGAGTCCAGGTCCACCATGTTCCCGGCCTCCTTGGCGGCCGAGGTGCCGGTGTTCATCGCGACGCCGACATCCGCCTGGGCGAGCGCGGGGGCGTCGTTGGTGCCGTCGCCGGTCATCGCGACGAGTTTGCCGCCGGCCTGCTCCCGCTTGATGAGGGCCATCTTGTCCTCGGGCGTCGCCTCGGCCAGGAAGTCGTCGACTCCCGCCTCTTCGGCGATGGCCTTGGCGGTCAGCGGGTTGTCGCCCGTGATCATGACCGTACGGATGCCCATGCGGCGCAGTTCGTCGAACCGCTCCCGCATGCCCTCCTTCACGACGTCCTTGAGGTGGACGACCCCGAGGACCCGTGCGCCTCCGCCGTCCTCCACCGCCACCAGCAGGGGGGTGCCGCCGGCCTGGGAGATCCGGTCGGTGAGTTCCCGCGCGTCCTCGGAGACGCGCCCGCCCCGCTCCTTCACCCATGCGAGGACGGATCCGGTCGCGCCCTTGCGGACCTTCCGCTTGTCCAGGTCCACTCCCGACATCCGGGTCTGGGCCGTGAACGCGACCCATGTGGCCTGGGCCAGTTCGCCCTGGTGCCGTTCGCGCAGTCCGTACCGTTCCTTGGCGAGGACGACGATCGAGCGGCCCTCCGGGGTCTCGTCGGCGAGCGAGGAGAGTTGTGCCGCGTCGGCGAGTTCGGCCGCGGTCGTGCCCTTCACGGGGACGAACTCGGACGCCTGCCGGTTGCCCAGGGTGATGGTGCCGGTCTTGTCGAGCAGCAGGGTCGACACGTCCCCGGCGGCCTCCACGGCGCGCCCCGACATGGCCAGCACGTTGCGCTGTACGAGGCGGTCCATGCCCGCGATCCCGATGGCGGACAGCAGGGCCCCGATCGTCGTCGGGATGAGGCACACGAGCAGAGCGGCGAGCACGATCATGGACTGCTCGGCGCCCGCGTAGACGGCGAACGGCTGCAGGGTGACCACGGCCAGCAGGAAGACGACGGTGAGGGACGCCAGCAGGATGTTGAGCGCGATCTCGTTGGGGGTCTTCTGCCGGGCGGCACCCTCGACCAGGCTGATCATCCGGTCGATGAACGTTTCGCCGGGCGTGGTGGTGATCTTGATGACGATGCGGTCGGAGAGCACCTTCGTGCCGCCGGTGACGGCGCTGCGGTCGCCGCCCGACTCCCGGATGACGGGCGCCGACTCGCCGGTGATCGCGGACTCGTCGACGGACGCGACGCCCTCGACGACATCACCGTCGCCGGGGACGATGTCACCGGCCTCGCAGACCACGAGGTCACCGATGCGCAGATCGGTGCCCGGCACCCGCTCCTCGTTCGTGCCGATGACCCGGCGGGCGACGCTGTCGGTCTTGGCCTTGCGCAGGGTTTCGGCCTGGGCCTTGCCGCGTCCTTCGGCCACGGCTTCCGCGAGATTGGCGAAGATCGTGGTGAGCCAGAGCCAGGCGGCGATCGCCCAGCCGAACCAGTCCCCCGGGTCGGCGCAGGCGAGGACGGTCGTGACGACCGAGCCGACCAGGACCACGAACATGACGGGCGACTTGATCATCACGCGCGGGTCGAGTTTGCGCACGGCGTCCGGGAAGGATTTCAGCAGCTGCCGGGGGTCGAACAGGCCGCTGCCGACGCGGCCCGGAGCCGGCCGGTGGCCCGAGGGGCTGTCTCCGTGCGGAGCCCGGGTGGGGGTGACGGTGCTCATGAGGCGAGCCCTTCGGCGAGCGGCCCCAGTGCCAGGGCGGGGAAGTAGGTCAGACCGGCGACGACGAGGACGGTGCCGACGAGCAGTCCCGCATAGAGGGGCTTGTCGGTACGCAGGGTTCCGGAGGTCTCGGGTACGGGCGTCTGGGCGGCGAGAGAGCCGGCGAGCGCCAGGACGAACACCATCGGCAGGAAACGTCCGAGGAGCATGGCGATGCCGATGGTGGTGTTGAACCACTGGGTGTCGGCGTTCAGTCCGGCGAAGGCGGAGCCGTTGTTGTTGGCGCCGGAGGTGTAGGCGTACAGGATCTCGGAGAATCCGTGCGCACCTGAGTTGGTCATCGAGTCGGCGGGGGTGGGCAGTGCCATCGCCACGGCGGTGAAGCCGAGCACCAGTGCCGGGGTGATCAGGATGTAGCAGGCGGCGAACTTGATCTCGCGCGTGCCGATCTTCTTGCCCAGGTACTCGGGTGTGCGGCCGACCATCAGTCCGGCGATGAACACCGCGATGACCGCCATGATCAGCATGCCGTAGAGGCCGGAGCCGACACCGCCGGGCGCGATCTCGCCCAGTTGCATGCCGAGCATCGTGATGCCCCCGCCGAATCCCGTGTACGAGGAGTGGAAGGAGTTGACGGCGCCGGTGGAGGTCAGGGTGGTGGCCACGGCGAAGATCGACGAGCCGCCGATCCCGAACCGGGTCTCCTTGCCTTCCATCGCCCCGCCCGCGATGTCGAACGCGGGCCCGTGGTGGGCGAATTCGGTCCACATCATCAGCGCGGTGAACCCGATCCAGATGGTGGCCATCGCCGCCAGGATCGCGTATCCCTGCTTGACCGAGCCGACCATCTTTCCGAAGGTGCGGGTCATCGCGAACGGGATGAGGAGAATCAGGAAGATCTCGAAGAGGTTAGAGAGCGGATTCGGGTTCTCGAAGGGGTGGGAGGAGTTCGCGTTGAAGTATCCACCGCCGTTGGTTCCCAGTTCCTTGATGGCTTCCTGGGAGGCGACAGCACCGCCGTTCCATTCCTGCGTACCACCCATGAACTGGCCGACCTCGTGAATGCCGGAGAAATTCTGGATGGCACCGCAGGCGACCAGGACGATGGCACCGATCACCGAGATCGGGAGCAGAATACGGACGGTTCCGCGCACCAGGTCGGTCCAGAAATTCCCCAGCTCACCGGTACGGGAACGGGCGAAGCCCCGTACGAGCGCCACGGCGACAGCCATGCCGACGGCGGCGGAGACGAAGTTCTGCACCGCGAGGCCGCCGGTCTGCACGACGTGGCCCATGGCCTGTTCGCCGTAGTACGACTGCCAGTTCGTGTTCGCCACGAACGAGGCCGCGGTGTTGAAGGCCTGGTCCGGATCGATCGAGGTGAAGCCCAGGGACCCGGGCAGGCTGCCCTGCAACCGCTGCAGGGCGTAGAGGAAGAGGACGCTCACGGCCGAGAAGGCGAGCACCGCCCGCAGGTAGGCGGGCCAGCGCATCTCGGCGGACGGATTGGCGCCGACGGCCTTGTATATCCACTTCTCCGGCCTGTAGTGCTTCTCGGAGGAGTAGACCCCGGCCATGTAGTCACCCAGCGGGCGATAGGCCAGGGCAAGGGCTGCGATCAGGGCGAGCAGCTGGAGCACGCCCGCAGTCTGGGAACTCATGTCGGCGTTCAGAACCTCTCCGGGTAAAGGAGGGCGAGAACGAGATACCCGAGCAGTGCGACGGCCACGACGAGGCCGACAGTGTTCTCGACGGTCACAGCTTGGTCACCCCTCGGGAAATAAGAGCCACCAGCGCGAACACCGCGACCGTGGTGACGACGAAGGCCAGGTCGGCCATCGTGAGCTCCTGGATGAAGTAAGGAATGGAATCAGCCGTTCGGCCGATACGAGCAAACCTCGCCGGGAGCCGGAAATAGGACTTCTTGACGCCGCCCATACGGATAGTGGCAGACCCTTTACGGCAATCTAACGCGAAGGACGGCCACCACCGGTGAAGGAGCACCACGAGGCACGGTCCCGCCCGGTTCGCCCCGGCCGCCCGCCCCGCCCGTGGCACCCGGATCCTCGAACGCGAGACCCGTGTACCAACTTGCGTCGTTGTGGTGCACACGAGCCTCGGCCCAGGTCACACGGTGCAGCAGGGCGACGACGTCGGTATTGCGGGGGCTCCCATGGGTTTCGACGAGGAGTGGGACCGGCTGCGCACGCGGGCCGCGGAGCAGCGCTGTTCACCCATGCGGCTGAACAGCGCGGACGAGGGTCCTCTGCCCGGTCTCGGCGGGCAGACGGACATGGCGTCCGGTCCGGTGCCAGAAGAAGGCCGCCGACTGGGCGGACGAGTCCTCCGCCACGGCCGTCAAGGAGTTCGGCGGCTGGGACACCGCCGCGGGCCTGAAGAAGGTGACAGAGACCTGGGACGAGCAGGTCAAGGTGCTGATGGGGCGGCTCTCCACGGAGCACTCACGGCCGAGGGTGCCGGACGTCTCGCCGCCGTGCCGGAGGACGCCACCGTGCCTCGCTGACGGCCGGGCCGACGGTGTTCGCCCGGGTCATGGGGACGCTCGACGGGATCGCGGCGCACACGGCGGGCACCTGGGCGGATCTGAAGGACGTACCCGAGGCCGAACGGGAGCCGACGCTGCGGAGTTGCCGAAGCGGCGCCCGGACCACGTCGCAACGGGCGCTCAAGGACCTCGGCGGCTGGATCCCGGGCCCGTACGGCTTCCCCCGGCGGCTACCCGGCCCGGTGACTACCTGGCCCGGCGGCGGTGCATCACGTAGCCGCCGCAGAGCAGACCGGCCACGAACACCCCCAGCAGCGCCGCCCAGAGCGGCATGGTGACCTTCGGGATGATCACGCGGATGGTGACCTCGGCGGTGTTGACGCAGATGAAGACGATCGAGAGGACCGCCAGGAGGGTGACGGCGATCCGGGCGGGGCTGAAGGGGCTCGTGGAACCGCTGGATACGTGCTTGGGGCTCATGTGCGGCCCTTTCCGCTGGGTCCTGGTTCCTGGACCAGGAACGACCGTCCCCGGACCCCAGGATCTCTCCGTCCGGGGCCCGGGGGCAGTGGAGTGCGGCCGTTCGGGTGATGGTCAGCCGACGACGGGGAGCTCCAGAACGCCGGTGTCCTGCGGGGCGCTGACGACCGTGACGGGCTTGACGCCCCGGTTGCCGAAGTACGCCGTGTCGCTCGCCGCGACCACGAACCGCAGCCGGTGCCCCACCTCGTACCGGTGCACGATGCCCGGCAGCTCCACGGTGAAGGGACGGGTGACGTCGGGGACGCGTACCGGGGCGACCAGGCGGTTCACCAGGTGCTGCGTCCCGTCGGGGGCCACGTCGTACACCTTCGCGAACAGGACCAGCTTGTCCGCGGCGTCGCCGCTGTCCTGGACCCGCCCCGCGGCGGGCGACTTCACCTTCAGGGTCGCCTCGGGTGCGCCGACGACGTCCATCGGCGCGGTCAGCGGTGCGCTGGTCCAGCCGAGGTGGGTGCCCTTGGTGTCGTACGGTTCCGGGTCCGTGAGGCCGATGAGGCCGGCCAGGGAGCTCTCGGAGTGGCTGGTCGGCAGGAGCCAGTTGGTGTACCGGCGGCTGCCGGGGGTGACTTGCGCGCGGCTGTCCACCAGGGTGCCGTCGCCGGAGAGGTACATCGTCCGGGAGGGGCCGGGCACGGCCGCCGCGGTGCCGTAGCCGCTCGTCCAGTCGCGGTAGTACGCGAACTCGGGCCCGGTGTCGGCGTCCTCCTCGTGCTGGAGGTAGCGGTCGAACCAGGCGAGGATCCGCTGCCCGACGTAGCTGGTCTCCAGGTTGCCCGTGCCGAGGTCGAGTTCGCCGGGCGCCTGGCCGCCGCTGTGGCCCCAGGCCTGCCAGATCATCTTCGTGGTGGTGCCCTGCGCCCGGAGCGTGCGGTAGGTGGCGGTGGCCTCGTTGAGGTTGAACAGGCTGTCGGCCTGCCCCTGGACGAGCAGGGTGGGTGCGGTGACCCCGGACAGGTAGGCCACGGGGGAGACGCCGCGGGCGTACGCCAGCATCGCGGCCGTCCGGTCGGCGGGATAGCTGCCGGAGTTCAGGAGGCGGATGGTGTCGCAGGCCTTCGGCGCGAAGTGCAGGCAGGTGAGGCTGCCGAACCGGGACGGGTCGAGGGCGGGGACGATGAGCGGCTGCCCCTCGCCCATCAGGTAGAACCCGTTGGTCCACTGCCACTTGAAGACACCGGGCGTGTCGGAGGAGACGCCCCGGGCCGCTCCGGTCGTGTTGGGCGACAGCGCGTACGCCAGGTCGTTCCAGGTGACAAGCGGGACGAGGGCGTCGACCCGCTTGTCCACGGATGCGGTGGCCAGCTGGACGGCGCCGCCGTAGGAGCCGCCGATCATGCCGACGCGCGGGTCGCCCGGGCCGTCGCCCGTGACGAAGTCCGCTTTCGTGCCGTCGTCGGCGGCGCGAGTCCCGGCCAGGAAGTCGACGAGTGCGGAGGCCGCCCTGCCGTCGATCGCGGGGTCGTCGAGCGTGATGAGGCAGCCGGACCCGCCGAAACCCAGGCCGGAGTAGACGAGGCCTACGTAGCCCCGGGCGGCGAAGGCCTTGCCGATGGCATCGGTGGTGCCGTCGGACTTGCTGCCGCCGAAGCCGTTGGTGGCGAGGACCGCGGGGGCGGGGTGCCGCGCGTCGACGCCGGCGGGCCGGTAGAGGTCGGCGTCCACGGTGCACGTACGGTCGCCCGCCCGCACCGTGAACTCCAGTGGGGTGACGGTGAATTCGGCGGCGGCCGACGCGGGCCCCGCGCCGAGCAGCATGAGCGGGGCGATGAGTGCCGCCCCGGCGAGGAAGGTGAGTGGACTGCGGAACCTGGGGACAGCACGCGACACATGGACCTCCACACCGAGGACACCTTACCGACTGGTAAGTACCGAGCCGGGCCCATGCTGTGACACACGTCATACCGCTGTCAACGCACAGGGGCGGAGTTTCTCCGGCGGTTGTTCACTTCCCGGGCGCCGTCCGGGCTTTCGGGACGGATTCAGCGAAGCGCCGGCACGTCCACGGTGAGCGTGCAACGGCCGCCGTCCGCCGGGGCGTCCAGCACCGCGGGCACACCGAGCGGGACGGTGAGCGCCGTGGGGCCGTGGCCGAAGCCCAGCTCCTCGACGACCGGTATCCCGAGGCCGCCGAGCCGGTCGGCGAGCACGGCGCGTACCCGCTCGTACGGTCCGCAGTCCTGCCACGAGCCGCACGCCACCCCCGCGATGCCGTCGAGGGCGCCGATGCGCAGCAGCCGGGTGAGGATGCCGTCGAGCCGGTAGGGGTCCTCGGTGATGTCCTCGATCACCAGCAGCCCGCCCCGGGCGGAGGCCCGGGCGTGCGGGGTCCCCGCGTCGGCGGCGAGCAGGCTCACGCATCCGCCGTAGGTGATCCCCCGGGCCGTGCCGGGCACCAGTGGCGCCGCCGCGTCCAAGCCGAGGGTGCGCACCGAGTCGGGCTCGAACAGGGTGGAGCGCAGCGCTTCCCGGGTGGCCGCGTCCTTGAGGAAGACCTCGGTGGCGACCATCGGCCCGTGCAGCGTCGAGAATCCGGCCCGCAGCGCGAACGCCTCGTGCAGCACGGTGATGTCGCTGTAGCCGACGAACACCTTGGGTCCGGCGGCCCGCAGCCCGGTCCAGTCCAGGAGGTCGACCATGCGGTGCGCGCCGTACCCTCCCCGGGCGCAGAGCACGGCGTCCACGGACGGGTCGCACCAGGCTTCCTGGAGATCCCGGGCGCGGTGCTCGTCGGTACCGGCGAGATGGTCCAGCTCAGGGTGCGTGTCGAGGACGTGGGGGGCGACCACGGGCTCCAGGTCCCAGCCGCGCAGCAGGTCGAGACCCCTTTCGAGGCGGTCGGCGGGTACGGGGCCGCTGGGTGCGACGACCGCGACCCGGGCGCCGGGGCGCAGCCGGGCCGCCCGGGCGAGGGGCTGCAGGGTTCCCCGGGTCACTTCTTCAGCTCCAGGCGCGGTACGTCGGTGCGGTCGATGCCGAACGTCTGTGCGTAGAGGGAAAGTTCGGCCTCCAGAGCGCGGATCACGGTCTCCGCGCGGCGGAATCCGTGGCTCTCCCCCTCGAAGGCGAGGTAGGCGTGCGGTACGCCGCTGCCCTCGATCGCGTCGAGGAACCGCTCGCACTGGGCCGGTGGGCAGATCGGGTCGTCGAGGCCCTGGAACAGCACGAACGGCGCCGTGAGCCGGTCGGTGCGGTTGATGGGGGAGCGCTCCCGGTAGCGTTCGGGCACCTCCGCGAACGGGCCCACGAGCGATTCCAGGTACTGCGACTCGAAGTCGTGCGTCTCCCCGGTGGCCCATCCCTCCAGGTCGAGGATGGGGTAGCTGATGGCTCCGCAGGCGTACACGTCCGTGCCGGTGAGGGAGGCGGCGGCGGTCCAGCCGCCCGCGCTGCCGCCCCGGACGGCCAGCCGGTCGCGGTCGGCGGAGCCTTCCTCCGCCAGCCCGAGGGCGACGGCGGCGCAGTCCTCCACGTCGACGACCCCCCACTGTCCGCGGAGCCGTTCGCGGTAGAGCCTGCCGTAGCCGGTGGAGCCGCCGTAGTCGACCTCGACGACGCCGATGCCGCGGGAGGTGAAGTAGGCGATCTCCAGGTCGAGTACGACCGGGTCGCGGCCGGTGGGTCCGCCGTGCGCCCAGATCGCGTAGGGCGGCAGTTCACCGTCGGGGCCGGTGCGGTCGGGGTGGTGCGGCGGGTAGACGTGGGCGTGGATCTCGCGGCCACCGGGTCCGGTGAAGGTGCGGATCCGCGGCTCCGGGTAGTACGCGGGGTCGACGGCGTCCTGGTGGGGCGAGCCGATGGTCCGGGTGTGTCCGGTCGCGGTGTCGAGCTCCACCACCTCGTACGACGTGTGCGGGCTCGCGGCGATGCCGATGATCCTGGTGTCCTGCACGGCGAGGGTCTCGGCCCACGCGGTCCAGGCGCCGACGGCGTCGACGAGTTCGCCGGTCTCCGGGTCGAGCACGCCGAGCCGGTTGGTGCCCCGGCCGTGGATGACGGCGATCAGCCCGTTGTCCAGCAGCCGGAACCAGCGCAGGCCGATCTTCCACAGCGGCCCGCCGAACTCCTCGCCCCGGCCGGAGCAGAGCCGGCTGCTGGGCACGACGGAGCCCGCGACGGCGTCCGGCCGGATCCGCTGGAGCTCCCACCAGTCGCCGATGTCCGACACGAAGACCAGCGAGCCGTCCCGGTCCCACTCGACCTGGACGACCGATTCGTCGGTGTCGCCGACGAGGGGCCGTACGCCGGTGAAGGCGCCCTCCGCGGTGATGTCGGCGATCATGACGACGGTGCCGTCCCACGGCATCCGCGGGTGGTCCCAGGCGATCCAGGCGGCTCGGCGGCCGTCGTAGGAGACCCTGGGGCCGGTGACGAACCGGTGCCGGTCGTCGCTGAGTTCGCGGACGGCGGTGCGGTCTGCGGCGGCCGAGCCGTCGAGCGGCACGGCGGCGATCACCCGGCGGACGTCGGTGGGCGAATCGCCGGTGAACTCCTCCAGGACGCACCAGACCTCGCCGCTCGCGCCGCGTTCGAGGTGCAGCTCCGGGTCCACCCAGCGCAGCCCGCCGCCGATGTCCGACACGGGGGTGAGCGGCCAGGGTTCGCCGGACCTGTCCGGTTCGTACGCGTAGAGCCGCTGGTCGGGGAAGTGGACGAAGACGACCAAGGGTCCGCCCGCCCCGCGGGCCTGGCCGGCCCAGGGCGCCCCGCCGTACTCGATGACGCGGCTGCGGGGGTTCCACGGCTCGGGGAGCACCGACACGGTGGTGCCGTCGGCCCGGCAGCGCACCAGGGCGCGGCGGCCCCCTTCGGCCGGGCGTGGTTCCGTCCACCACACCTCGTCGCCGACGCTTCCGACGAACTCCGGCCGGCCGTCGTGCGAGGCGGCCGTCGCCGCGTCGATCGGTGACGGCCATGTGCCGTACGCCGCTGTGGACACCATGGGCGGTTCCCCCGTAGTCGGTCAGGCGGTGCGCAGGAAGTGGTCCAGGACCCGGACGCCGAAGTGCAGGGCGTCGACGGGGACACGCTCGTCGACGCCGTGGAAGAGCGCCTGGTAGTCGAAGCCGACGGGCAGCTTCAGCGGTGAGAAGCCGTAGCCGGTGATGCCGAGCCGCGAGAACTGCTTGGCGTCCGTGCCGCCCGACATGCAGTAGGGGACGGCGTGCGAGCCCGGGTCGAACAGCTCGACGGCGGCGCGCATCTTCGCGTACGTCGGTGAGTCGACCGGTGCTTCGAGGGGGACCTCGCGGTGGTCGAACTCCCACGCGACGCCGGGCCCGGTCAGCCGGTCCATGGTCTCGATGAACTCGTCCTCGGCGCCCGGCAGCATACGGCCGTCGATGTGGGCGGTGGCCCGGCCGGGGATGACGTTGACCTTGTATCCGGCGTCCAGCATGGTCGGGTTGCTGCTGTTGCGTACGGTCGCCTCGACCAGCGCGGCGGCCGGGCCGAGCTTGCCGAGCAGCTCGTCCACGTCGAATCCGGGCGTGTCGAGGTCGACCCGGATGTGGTGGAGCGCGGCGATCTCGGTGAGGGCGGCCCGTACGGTCGGGGTCAGCCGCACCGGCCACTCGTGCTCCCCGATCCGGGCGACGGCGGCGGCGAGCGTGCTGACGGCGTTGGCCCGGTTGACCTTGGAGCCGTGTCCCGCCTTGCCCTCGGCGGTGAGCTTCAGCCAGCCGGTGCCCCGTTCACCTGCCGCGATGGGGTAGAGGGACATTCCGGGACCGGCGTGGAAGGTGAAGGCCCCGGACTCGCTGATGCCCTCCGTGCAGCCCTCGAAGAGCTCCGGGTGCCGGTCGGCGAGGAAGCCCGAGCCGTCGTCGGCGCTGGCCTCCTCGTCGGCCGTGTAGGCGATGACGATGTCACGGCGGGGGCGGACCCCTGCGCGCGCCCAGGCCCGGACGACGGCGAGGACCATCGCGTCCATGTTCTTCATGTCGACGGCGCCACGTCCCCACACGACGCCGTCGCGGACCTCGCCGGAGAAGGGGTGCACGCTCCAGTCGGCCGCTTCGGCGGGCACCACGTCGAGGTGGCCGTGGACGAGCAGGGCGTCGGCCGACGGGTCGGTGCCCTCGATCCGGGCCACCACGTTCGTCCGTCCGGGCGTGCGCTCCAGCAGCGCGGGCTCCAGCCCGGCGGCGGCCAGCCGTTCGGCGACGTACTCGGCGGCCGGGCGTTCCCGGCAGCTGCCGTCGCCGCTGTTGGTGGTGTCGATCCGGATCAGCTCGGAGGTGAAGGTCACCGATTCGTCGAGCGCCAGGTCGTCGGCACCGGGCGGGGTGGTCGTCTCAGCCATACTGTTCCTCCACGGCGGACGACACGATCGTCGTCACCGCCTTGAACGTGCGAATACCTTCGTACATCGTCCCGCTGGTATAGGCGACGCGCCGCTCGCCACTGGGCGCCACGCCGGGTACCACGGTCGCGGCAGCGGCCAGATGCTCGGCGTCGAACTCCAGCTCCACCGTGTATGTCCCGTCCGTCACGGGTGTGTGGCGCACCGCGAGTGCGGTCGCGTCCTTGGCCGCCGCCCTGATGTCGGCGGCGGTACGGGCCGGGGTGCGGCACACGGCGGCGTACCGCGACACATGGTCCTTCACTGCGACCTTGCGTGCGGCGGGGGCGTAGAGATCTGCGTCCTTGCAGGTCAGGTCGTCGCCGGTGACGAGGATGACGGGGACACCGTACTCCGCGGCGACATGGGCGTTCAGCAGCCCCTCGCTCGCGCGGACACCGTTCAGCCAGACCCCGGTGATGGAGTTGGCGAGGTAGGTGTGGGCGAGGACGCCCTCCGTACCCGCGCCGGTGTGGTAGCCGACGAACGCGATGGCGTCGACGTCCCCGTGCTGGATCCCCTCGACCATGGAAAGGGACTTGTGCCTGCCGGTGAGCATCTGGACGCGGTCGTCGAGCCGCTCCAGGAGGAGGTTGCGCATCGACCAGTGGGCCTCGTTGACGAGGACCTCGTCGGCTCCCCCGTCGTAGAAGCCGAGGGCCGCGGCGTTCACGTCGGAGGTGAACAGCGAGCGGCACCTCTCCCACTGCGGGGTGCCGGGCAGCACGTCGGCCGGCCACGTCACACCGGTCGCGCCCTCCATGTCGGCACTGACGAGGATCTTCACGGTGCGCGGTCCTGTCGCTCGTCGGTCGGTTACGGTGCGTACGGCCACCGCGCCTGTCGTGCGACATCGGTACCCGTACGGCTGACGGATATCCCCCGCCCGTCTCCGGGAAGAAGATCTTCGTGCCGCATCACGGTACGCGCCGGGACGGCACGGGACCAGAGCCGCCGTGATCTGTCACTGGTCCAGTCCGGTGACGTGGGGGGGCGGGAACTCACCGGTGGGCGGTGGTGGCACACTGGCCGCCGATCGTGCGAAGGAGTCCGCAGTGCCGATGATCCGCAATCTCCGCCGGGCGGTCCGCCGCGCCTACCGCGGCACGGTGGACCTGAGCCATCCGGCCCGCTCGCCGCTCGGCAGCGCGGTGGTCAACTGCGTGCTGTACGAGGACGGGCTGCGCCACCCGTCCGACTGCCCGGCGGACGAGGCCCTGCGCCGGGTCCGGTCCTCCGGGCGGGGTTTCGTCTGGCTCGGTCTGCACGAGCCGTCCGCGGCCGAACTCGCCGGTGTGGCCGAGCTGTTCGCGCTGCATCCGCTGGCCGTCGAGGACTCCGTGCACGCCCGTCAGCAGCCCAAGGTGGAGCGGTACGACGGGACGCTGTTCGCCGTCTTCAAGACGTGCCGCTACGTCGAGCACGAGGAGCTCACCGCGACCAGCGAGGTGGTCGACACCGGGGAGATCATGGTCTTCACCGGTGCCGACTTCGTGATCACCGTCCGGCACGGCAGCCACGGCTCGCTCGGACCGCTGCGCGAGGGCCTGGAGGCCACGCCCGAGCGGCTGGCCCAGGGGCCGGCGGCCGTGCTGCACGCGATAGCCGACCGGGTGGTCGACGACTACCTCGTCGTGGCCGACGCCATGCAGCACGACATCGACGCCGTGGAGACCGCGGTGTTCAGCGAGCACGCGGGCCGGGGCGACGCGGGCCGCATCTACCAGCTGAAGCGTGAACTCCTGGAGTTCAAGCGGGCGGTGTCCCCGCTGGACCGGCCGCTGCAGGCGCTGGCGAGCCAGGTCATGGAGCCGGTGGGTCCCCGCTTCCAGCCGTACTTCCGTGACGTGGCCGGGCATCTGGCCCGCACGGCCGAGCAGATCGCGTCGTTCGACGCACTGCTCGACTCCGTGCTGCAGGCCCACCTCGCGCAGGTGACCGTCGCCCAGAACGAGGACATGCGCAAGATCACGGCATGGGCGGCGATCGTCGCCGTACCCACCATGGTGTGCGGGGTGTACGGCATGAACTTCGACCACATGCCGGAACTGCGGTGGACGTACGGGTATCCCACGGTCCTCGGTGTGATGGCCATGGCGTGCTTCGTCATCCACCGCGGGTTCCGGCGCAACGGCTGGCTCTGACCCACGGGACGGCGGCGGTCGCCGGCCGGCCCGCGGCGACGCGCCTTGTCCGGACCGCCGTGAACGGTCGATCAGCTGCGGATGGGATCCGGAGTCCAGGCGTTCGTCGCCGAAGGCCCGGAACCGGCCCCGGCCCGCTGCCGGAGGTGACCACGGCCGGTCCGCAGGACGGCGCATGGCACCGCACGCTCCGGAACCGGAAGCCCTCTGACGAGGCCTGACGCCCGGAAGCCGTCAGGGGCGGGCCGTTCCCTTGAGGAGTTCGTCGATGCGGGTGAGCTCCTCCTCGCCGAACTCCAGGTTGCGGACCGCGTCCACGCTGTTCTCCAGCTGGGCGACACTGCTCGCGCCGACGACGGCGGAGGTGACCCGGCCGCCGCGCAGAACCCAGGCCAGCGCCAGCTGGGCCAGGGACTGCCCGCGCTCCCGCGCCAGCTCGTTCAGCGCGCCGAGTCGGCCCACCAGCTCGGGGGTGACGGAGTCGGCCGACAGGAACGGGCTGGCGCCCGCGGCGCGCGAGCCCTCCGGGATGCCACGCAGATAGCGGTCGGAGAGGATGCCCTGCTCCAGCGGCGAGTAGGCGACGGAGCCGGTGCCGAGCTCGTCCAGGGTGTCCAGCAGCCCGTCCTCCACCCAGCGGTCCAGCATCGAGTAGCGGGGCTGGTGGATGAGGAGCGGGGTGCCCAGCTCGTTCAGGATCCGGGCGGCCTCGCGGGTCTGTTCGGCGGAGTAGTTGGAGATGCCGGCGTACAGCGCCTTGCCCTGGCGGACCGCGGTGTCGAGCGCCCGCATGGTCTCCTCGAGCGGGGTGTCGGGGTCGAAGCGGTGCGAGTAGAAGATGTCGACGTAGTCGATGCCGAGCCGGGTCAGGCTCTGGTCCAGCGAGGAGCGCAGGTACTTGGCGGACCCCCACTCGCCGTACGGGCCGTCCCACATGTGGTAGCCGGCCTTGGTCGAGATGACGATCTCGTCCCGGAGGCGGGCGAAGTCGGTCTTCAGGGCGCGGCCCATCGATACCTCGGCGGAGCCGGGCGGGGGCCCGTAGTTGTTGGCGAGGTCGAAGTGGGTGATGCCCAGGTCGAACGCACGGCGCAGGATCGCGCCCTGGCTCTCCGGGGTCCGGTCGCCTCCGAAGTTGTGCCACAGCCCGAGCGACAGCGCGGGGAGCAGCAGGCCGCTGCGTCCGGTGCGCCGGTAGGGCATGGCGGTGTAGCGGTCGGCGGACGGAAGGTACATGCGAGCACTCCGCGGGAGAGGTCCGGGCGAGCGCGCCAGGTCTGGTGCGCGGGTCCAGACTGGCGGAGATCGATCCAGCGGTCCAACAGGAGATTCCGCTGGGATTCATCGATTAGATTGCTCAATCATGGAACTGCGTCAGCTGGAGCACTTCGTCGCCGTCGCCGAGGAGCAGCACTTCACCCGCGCGGCGGAACGCCTCGCCGTGTCCCAGTCCGGGCTCTCCTCGTCGGTCCGGGCGCTGGAGCAGGAGCTGAAGACCCCGCTGTTCAGCCGCACGACCCGCACGGTGCGGCTCACCGAGGCGGGGCAGGCACTGCTCGTGGAGGCGGAGCGCACGCTCGCGGGGGCCAGGGCCGCGAGGGACGCCGTCGACGCCGTACGGGGGCTGCTGCGCGGCACGCTGACGCTGGGGGTCGAACAGTGTGTGGCAGGTGTCAGTCCGGCCCGGTTGCTCGCCGCCTTCCACCGGGAGCATCCGCACATGGAGATCCGGCTCCGGCAGGAGGGCACCTCCAGCCTGCTGGAGGGGGTGGCCGGCGGGCGTCTGGACCTGGCGTTCGCCGCCACCGTCAGCCCGCTGGAATGGCGGGGTGAGCTCCTGCCGCTGGCGCGCGAGCCCATGGTCGTCCTGTGCGCCCCCGGTCATCGTCTCGGGGCGGTGTCCCGGGTGGCGTGGACCGGGCTGCACGGTGAGCCGTTCATCGACTTCCACCCGGACTGGGGGCCGCGCCGCGCGGCGGACGAGGCGTTCGCCGCGGCGGGGGTGCGCCGCACGGTGGCGCTGGAGGTCAACGACGTGCACAGCCTGCTGGAGCTGGTCCACGAGGGCCTCGGCATCGCGGTGGTGCCGCACCACTTCTCCCGTAAGCAGGAGGCGCGGGGGCTCGTGGTGGTGGAGCTCGACGGCCCGCACCGGCCGGTCTACGAGAGCGTGGTGCTGCTCCCGCCGTCCCGGGCCATGAGCCCGGGGGCGCGGGCGCTGATGACGCTGGTCCGGGAGGACCCCCTGCGCTGAGGCAGCCCGCCCGGTCGCTCAGCCGCCGGGTCGCCCGGCCGTCTGCAGCTCAGCTCCTCAGCCGCTCAGGGCTTCGGCGAACGCGCCCGCTTCCTGCTCGACCCCGCTGCAGGTGTCGTCGGCCTCGGTGACGTCCTCGCCGTCGGTGCACGGCCGGTCGCGGAAGGCCGACCACGTGGAGAGCGCGCCGACCCCCTTCTCGGTGGCGAAGCGGCGCAGGGACGCGGCGTCGGCGAGTGTGAAGGTCTCCCCCGCCACGTCGTTGACCCCGATCATCACGGTGAGGTGCAGTGCCTTCCAGGCCGCGCCCCGTGACAGGCCGAGCACGTCGACGAGCTGGTCGTGGGCCGCTTCGGCGGCCTGTTCCGCGTAGTCGCCCATGTCGCCGTCGTGGGACGTGCTGTAGTTCATGGCCATGATGTTGACCGCCGAGACGTCGACGCCCCGGTCCACCGCGTCCTGGACGATGGCGAGCCCCGTGTCCTCGAGCCCTTCGGGCATCACGGGCAGCGTGTAGGTGACGTCGAGGTCGCGCTCCTTCTGGAGCAGGGCCAGCGCCTCGTCGCGCCGGGTCACGGACGCGGGGTCGGTGAGCGCGTCGCCCTCGATGTCGAAGTCGGCCTTCGTGGCGCCGACCGCGTCGAGCACCTCGGCGTAGGCGTCGGCCAGTTCCTCCGCGCTGTCGCAGGCCAGTGCCGCCTCGGTACCCGCGGCCCCGCCGAAGGAGACCCGGACGTCGGCGCCGTCGGCGGTGAGCGCGGCGACACGGGCGACGACCGCGTCACCGGTCACCGCCGTGGTGCCGCCCCAGAGAGGGGTGCACCCCGACGTGTCGGAGGTGACGAAGGCCAGGTTGTACGTGTCGGGGGAACCCGCGTCGTCGGTGTCGGAGGCGGTGGTCGCGCTCACGTACGGGGTGTACGCGGTCTGCGCGGCCACCGGCGGAGGCGGCGCGGACCCCTTCGCCTGATCGGCGACGCCGCCCGTCGAGCAGGCCGAGCAGGCCAGACCGAGCGCGATCAGCCCCGTGACGGCTGAGGACATGCGTGTGCGCCTTTGCATGACGTATGTACACCTGCTTCCGGAGAGTCGCCCGGACCAGCGGCCGGTGCTGCCGGGGCACCATGAACCTCTCACACCACGAGCCTGCGCGAAGCCACAGGAAACTCGTGGGAAAGGACCGGCGGGGGTCACCGAGAACGGCCAACTCCCCTTGTCGGGGCGGGTGCGGGCGACCTGGAGCAGGTGCGCGGCACCCGGTGCGCTCTCAGCGGCCCGACAGGTTCGGGCCGCTTTCACAGCGTGCGGCCAGGAATGCTCCAGACTTCGCACAACAAGCTTCGCCACCATGCGCACATGCAATCCGACCCCGTCATCGAGAAAGACCTGGCGCCGCGCGGCCGGCGCCGGGCACACGCAGGCCCGGCCCGCTCGGCCGGCCGCCGCCGCGCGGCGGAACAGCCCCGGGAAGGGCCCGTCTTCGTGGACAGCTCCGGCCGCCGGGCCAAGCTGCTGCGCCGCGCCGGAATGCTGCTGGGCGCCGTCTGCGTCGGGTACGCCGCCGTGCTGGGGCTCGCCTTCATGGGCGGCATCTCCCTGACCCCGTCCCAGCTGCTCCCCTTTAACGGCGGTCCCGGCGCGGAGGCCGGCCCGGGCGGGACGCGGCCCGGCTACGGCATGCCGCCGGGCGGCACCGCACCCCCGAGCGACGCGCCGACGCCTCCGGTGTCCGGCGGGGCGAAACCGTCCGGCCGGGCCACGGCGACAGTGACGGCATCGGCATCGGCATCGGGCGAGGCGAACTGATGGCCGCTGCACGCCGCCGGCACGCCACACCGGGCAGGATCGGCCGGGTGGGGCGCCAGGCCGTCCCCCGGCCCCGCGTGATCATGGCGCTGCTGCTGTTGCTGGGGCTGGTCTGCACGATGCTGCTGGACGGCTATCTGCGCGCCGAGGTCGGGAACGACCAGCGGGTGCGCTCCGAAGCCTCCGCGGACACGGTCCCCAGCGATGTGCTGGAGGGCGGTCCCATCCTGAGCTTCACCGACGGCACCGCCCGTACGCAGTCCGTGCCGGACAAGACCATCGTGCTGACCTTCGACGACGGCCCCGATCCGGAGTGGAGCGAGAAGGTGATGGACATCCTGGACGAGAACGACGTGCCGGGCACCTTCTTCCTCGTCGGCTCGATGATCTCCCGCTATCCGGACGTCGTCCGCAGGATGGTCGACGGGGGCAACGAGGTGGGCGTCCACACCTTCACCCACGTCGACCTCTCCTATCAGAGCGAGGCCCGCGTGAAGCGGGAGATCGCCCAGACGCAGCTCGCCCTGGCGGGCGCCGCCGGGATCACGACGACGCTGTTCCGCGCCCCGTACTCCTCGAAGAACGAGGCGATCGACGACTACAGCTGGCCCGTCTACCAGCGTCTCGGCGCGATGGGCTACACCAGTGTGTTCATCGACACCGACAGCGAGGACTGGCAGCAGCCGGGCGTCTCCGAGATCGTCAAGTGGGCGACTCCGGAGGACGGCGAGGGTGCCTCGGTGCTCTTCCACGACGCGGGCGGCGACCGTTCCGAGACGCTGGCCGCACTGCCGAAGTACATCAAGAAGATGAAGGCGAAGGGCTACACCTTCACCACGGTCAGCGGCGCGCAGCAGCAGGACACCGCCGCCGGTGAGGACGGCGCCCCGACGGCCGGTGGGGCACAGCCCGGACCCGCGCGGGCCGGCACCCCGCAGGGCAACGCGGACCAGGCCGCCCACCGGAATGCCGACACCGCCAGCCTGTGGGAGGGCCGTGCGCTGCTCGCCGCCGTCGCCGTGGCGGAGTGGACCGTGCCGGGGCTGGCCGCCGTGCTGGCGGTCGTCGGGGTCGCGGTCCTGGGCCGCTTCGGCATGATGCTCCTCCTCGCCCGGCGCCACTACCGGCAGCGCAACCGGCGCCGGTTCTCGTGGGGGCCGGAGGTGACCGGGCCGGTGACCGTGATCGTTCCGGCGTACAACGAGAAGGAGTGCATCGCGAGCACCCTCAACTCCCTGACGGCGAGCACCCATCCGATCGAGATCCTGGTCGTCGACGACGGTTCGACCGACGGCACGGCCGAGATCGCCGAGTCGCTCGGCCTGCCCAACGTCCGGGTCGTCCGGCAGGAGAACGCGGGCAAGTCCGCGGCCCTCAACAACGGTGTGCGGCACGCACGTCACGACATCGTCGTGATGATGGACGGGGACACCGTCTTCGAGCCCGGCACGGTGCACCAGCTCGTCCAGCCGTTCGCCGACCCCGGGATCGGTGCCGTCGCGGGCAACGCGAAGGTCGGCAACCGCTCCACGATGATCGGCGCCTGGCAGCACATCGAGTACGTGATGGGCTTCAACCTGGACCGCAGGATGTACGACCTGCTGCGCTGCATGCCCACCATCCCCGGCGCCATCGGGGCGTTCCGCCGTGAGGCCGTGCTGGAGGTCGGCGGGATGAGCGAGGACACACTCGCCGAGGACACCGACATCACGATCGCCCTGCACCGTGCGGGCCGGCGCGTCGTGTACGCCGAACACGCCCGTGCCTGGACCGAGGCACCCGCGTCGCTGGGCCAGTTGTGGCGGCAGCGCTACCGCTGGAGCTACGGCACGATGCAGGCGCTCTGGAAGCACCGCGGGTCCGTGACCGACCGGGGGCCGTCCGGACGCTTCGGCCGGGTCGGTATGCCGCTGGTCGTCCTCTTCCAGATCGTCACGCCGGTGTTCGCCCCGCTCATCGACGTGTTCACGCTCTACGCCATGGTCTTCGTGGACTTCCGGGCCTCGCTGCTCGCCTGGCTCGCGGTGCTGGGCGTCCAACTGTTCTGTGCCGCCTACGCGTTCCGCCTCGACCGGGAGAAGTACCGGTATCTGCTGATGCTGCCGCTCCAGCAGCTCGCGTACCGGCAGCTGATGTACCTCGTGCTGATCCACTCGTGCGTGACCGCCGCGACGGGCGGCCGGCTGCGCTGGCAGAAGCTGAAACGGACCGGCGAGGTGGGTACGCCCGCCCCAGGTGCGGGGGCGGGGTGATGACGGGTGCGCACCGCAGGACGGCGCCCGCGCCGGCCACGGGCCGCGACCGCTCCTTCGACGTGCTGCGGGCCTTCGCGCTCGTACGGGTGGTGACCTACCACACCTTCGAATGGCCCTGGCTGGGGTTCCTCTTCCCCTCGATGGGGGTGATGTTCGCGCTGGCCGGTTCGCTCATGGCCCGTTCGCTGGCCCGGCCGGCCCTGGGAGTGATCCGCAGCCGGCTGCGGAGGCTGCTGATCCCGGTGTGGGTCTTCGGTCTCGTCCTCGGGGTGGCGATGCTGCTGCACGGCTGGGTGCCGGGGCCGGACGTCCTGTACTGGGTACTGCCGCTCGGTGATCCGCCGGGCGACGAGTGGGGCGAGCAGGCCTGGGCGGTGCTCTGGTACCTGCGGACCTATCTGTGGTTCGTGCTGCTGTCGCCGGTGCTGCTGCGCGTCTTCCGTACCGCTCCCCTCGCGGTGCTCGCGCTGTCGCTCGTGCCCGTCGCGGTCCTGGAGACGGTGGTGGCCGTGCCGGACGGGCGCCTGGGCAGCGCTGTCAGCGACCTGTCCGTGTTCCTGTTCTGCTGGCTGCTGGGCTTCGCCCACCGCGAGGGTGTGCTCGACCGGCTCCGCGGGGCGGGGGCGGCCGCCGCCGCACTGCCGCTGATGGCTGCCGGTGCCTGGTGGGCGCTACGGCATCCGGTGGACGGCCTGGTCGACCTGGACGACATCCCGCTCGCCCAGGCGCTGTGGTCGGCGGGCTTCGTGCTGCTCCTGCTGCGCTTCCGGCCCCGGTCCGACGGGCTCGCGCGCCGTCCGGTGGCCGACCGGATCGTCACCGTGTTCAACGCGCGCGCCGTGACCGTCTATCTCTGGCACGAGGTGGCGCTGATGGCCGCCGTACCGCTGATCGATCTGATGTGGGGGGTTCCGGCGCTGGAGCGGCATCTTCCGCTGGAGAGCCTGTGGGTTCAGTTCGGTGTCGCCTGGGTGCTGATCGCGGTCGCGGTGCTGTGTCTGGGGTGGGTCGAGGACGTCGCGGCGAAACGGGGGCCGCGCCTGCTGCCGTGAGAAGAGGGCGGTGGCCCCTTCAGGCCCGGCCCGTGCCGGCCAGGACGAACCACCGGGCCGGCAGGGCTATACGGGTGCCGTCCGGCAGGTATTCGGTCTGGGCCAGCGCGGTGTCCCCGCAGACCAGCACGGTCAGGCCTGCGGCGCGCAGGAGTTCGGGCACCTCCTCCTCCGTGGCGCTCGCGGGCTTCAGCCGGTGGTCGAGGACCCGGCGCAGCTTCGGGGGCGGCCCCTCCGGGCTCTCCGCGGCCCGCCGGATCACGTCCTTGGCCGCCGGGGTCAGTTCGGCGACGAAGGCCCGCCCCTTCTCCCCCACCAGCTCCGCGACGGCGGCGGCGACGGCGGGCCTGGCCTCGGGCTCGCTCTGGTGGATCACCGCCCGCATGTACACGTTGGTGTCGCCGGTCCGCTCGTGCAGCGCCCGTACCGCCTCCCCGTCGACGAGGTCGAGCCGGGCGAACTCGGCGACCCCTTCGGTGTCCGCCCGGCGCGCGAGCGCGACCGCCGCGTGCGAGAGGTCCACGCCGATCGCCCGCGCGAAGCGGGTGGCGAGGAAGCGGGTCTGGGTCCCGTTGCCGCAGCCGACGTCGACGACGGGCAACGAGGCATCGGCGTACGGGAGGAGGAGCTCGCTGTGCGGCTGGGCGGCCAGGGACGGGTCGGCGTCCCAGATGGCCTCGCCCGGCGCGTCCGAGGTGGCCGCCCAGAAGTCTTCCCACGCCTCGCGGTATCCCGATGACACGTTCATGCGTACTCCCCGTCGTCGTACGGCTGTTCAGTCCCTGCGCGTCCGCGCGAGAACCATACTCAGTCCGCGTGCCCCAGCTGGAGGTCGCGTTCGGTCCGGCCGCCACCGGGGACCTGGAGCACGGTGGCGACCGGCGGGTAGCCGGCGGCGATCACGGTGTACTCACCGGTCGACAGGTCCACGAAGCGGAACGCCCCGTCGGGTCCGGTGGTGAGCGTGTCGACGACGTTGCCCGCCGCGTCCAGCAGGGTGACCCTGGCGTCCTCGACGGCCCGCCCGCCCGCGGCCCGTACGACCCCGCGCAGCACGGCCCCGCCGGCCAGTTCGATGTCCTGCCTGGTCTCCCGGGCCGCCTGCACGCTGACCGGCAGGGCTGCGGGGCGGAAGGCCGGGGCGCTGGCCGCCAGGGTGTATTCGCCGGCCACCAGCTCGCCGATCACATAACCGCCCTCCCGCCCCGTGCGGGTGGTCGCGACGACCTCGCCGCGCACATCGGTGAGGGTCACCGCCGCGTCGCGGACCGGGGCCCCGTCCGGGGTGACGACCGCGCCCGCGAGCCGTCCCGCACCACCGAGCACCACGTCGAGTTCCACGGGCCGCTCGCCGACGGTGACGCTGACGGCCTGCGGCTGGTGCCCGCCGGCCGCCGCGATCAGGACGTACGAGCCGGCGCCGGGCGCGCTCAGCGCGTACCGCCCGTCGTCGCCGCTCGCACCCCGTCCGATCTGCTGCCCCTGGACGTCGATGAGGGTGAGCGCGGCCCGCCCCACCTTCGTCCCGTCGGGGTGCTGGACGCTGCCGCAGACCGGGACGCCCGAGAGCCGTCCGGGCTGCGGGGGGCCGGGCTCGATGCGGGCCGAGGGAATCGTGGAGTGCGTCGCGGTCGGGTCGGCGGCCGTGCCGGGGGTGTGGTGGGACACCAGGGGTTTCTCCTTGAGGAAGAAGGCGAGGAACAGGCCGAGCAGGAGCACCGGCACGAGGTAAAGAAAGATCCGGGGCATCGCGTCGGCGTACGCCTGGATGTAGGCGTCGCGCAGCGCGGGCTCCATGGCGTGGACCAGCTGCGGGGTGATCGACTCCGGGTCGGGCAGGTCCGCCCCGGACGGGAGCCGCACCTCGAGCGCGTCCGCGAGCCGTCCCGCGAACAGGGTCCCGAAGATGGCGGCGCCGACGCTGCCGCCGATCTGCCGGAAGTAGTTGTGCGCACTGGTGGCGGTGCCGAGGTCGGAAGGGCGGACGGAGTTCTGCACGGCCAGCACCAGGATGGACATGACGAGGCCGATCCCGACGCCCAGGACGGCCTGCCAGATCCCGTACTCCAGCGCCGAGGTGCCGGTGTCCAGGAGGGAGAGCAGCCACATGCCGACGACCGACACGGCTCCGCCGGCCAACGGGAAGACGCGGTAGCGGCCGGTGCGTGAGACGAGCTGGCCCGAGACGACTGAGGCGATGACGATGCCGCCCATCATGGGGAGCATCAGCAGCCCGGACTCGGTGGCGGACACGCCCTCGACCATCTGGAGGTAGGTCGGCAGATAGCTGGCGGCCCCGAAGAGCGCGACGCCGACGACCGCGCCCACCAGCGAGGTGACGTTGAAGACCGAGTCGCGGAACAGGCGGGGCGGAATGATGGGTTCGGCGGCCCGGCGCTCGACGACGAGGAAGATCAGGGTCGTTCCGGCAGCTCCGGCGGCGAGCCCGAGAACGGTGCGCGAGCCCCAGGCGTATTCGGTGCCGCCCCAGCTGGTGAGCAGCACCAGGCAGGTCGAGGCGACGGCGAGCAGCAGCGCGCCGAGTACGTCGAGGCGGGGGCGGACGGACGGCTTGGGGAGTTTCAGTACGACGGCGATGACGGCGAGCGTGACCAGTCCGAACGGCACGTTGATGTAGAAGCACCAGCGCCAGGAGGCGTGGTCGGTGAAGAAGCCGCCGAGCAGCGGTCCGGCGACGGAGGCGAGGCCGAAGACGGCCCCGATGAGCCCCATGTAGCGGCCGCGTTCCCTGGCCGGGACGATGTCGGCGATGATCGCCTGGACACCGATCATGAGCCCGCCGCCGCCGATGCCCTGGACGGCCCGGAAGGCGATGAGTTCGTCCATGGTGCGTGACCAGCCGGCCAGCGCCGAGCCGATGATGAAGACGACGATCGCGAACTGGAAGACGCCCTTGCGGCCGAAGAGGTCGCCGAGCTTCCCGTAGACCGGCAGGCCGATGGTGGAGGCGAGCAGATAGGCGGTGACCGCCCAGGACATCTTGTCCAGGCCGTGCAGTTCACCGACGATCTTCGGCAGGGCGGTGGCGACGATCATCTGGTCGAGCGCCGCGAGGAGCAGCGTGAGCATCAGCCCGAGGAACACCAGGCGGATCCGGCGGGGGCTGATCTCCTCGGCCGAGAGGGCCGGGACCGGGGCGGGCGGTGGGGGCGGGGCAGGCGCAGCACCTCCCGCGCCACTCGGCCCGTCCTTCACCAAAGTGATCCCACCCACCACGTGACGCTCCCCTCGTCGCTGCTGCGCCGCCCATTTCTCGCACCAGGCGGTAAGGCGGGGCAAACGCGACCGGGCGCGCGAACGGCGCACACAAAGGGCTTATGCGCCGGTGGGAGGCGCTACGGCGCACAACCGGCCGTCCCGGAAAACCACCCGTTCCGGTGAGGCCGGTTGCGGAGCCGGTGAAGTCAGCGCACGGGCTACTTCTCGACCTCGGTGGCGAGGTTCTGCAGCAACTCGTCGTAGATCCGGCCGAGTCCCTTGGGGGCGAAGGTCCTCTCGAAGAACCCGCCGATGCCGCCGGCGCCGTCCCAGACGGTCGTGACGACGGCCTTGGACTTGCCCTCCCCGGCCGGTGTGACGATCCAGGTGGTGACCATCGAGGAGTTGCGGTCCTTCTCGACCAGCTGGCCGTCGGTCGGCTCCGTGACCTCGAGCAGGCAGTCGCGGACCCGCTTGCTGGTGGCCTGGAGCTTCCAGTGCACGAGGGTGCCTTCGCCGTCCCCGCCCTCACGCACCTCGTACTCGCTGAAGTGCCCGGTCAGCACCTTGCCCCGGACCTCCTTGTAGTCGGCCAGCGCATCGAACACCGTCTCTGCGTCCGCCGCGATGATTCGCTCTGTCGTGGCCTCGACCTGCGCCATGCCTGTTCCTCCAGCACTCGGATGTTCGGGGTGCTGCTGAGCCAACCACCTCCGGTACGGCCCCTCAAAATCGGGTCCCGCGTTCCTGCCGCGCACGATCAAGGGAACAAGTGTTCTATTCTCTGCGCAGTGCTACCAAGGAGGCGTCCATGCGCTGGGACAATCTGGCCGAGAACACCGCAAAGGCGGGTAACGGCGCGCTCTTCGCTGCGGATGCGGTGACCACGCGCACCTTCGACACACCCGAATTCCGGGGGATCACCTTCCACGAGATCCGGGCCCGCTCGATCGTGAACCGGGTGCCCGGCGCGTCCCGCATGCCGTTCGAATGGACGGTGAACCCCTACCGGGGCTGCTCCCACGCCTGTGTGTACTGCTTCGCCCGCAAGACCCACAGCTATCTGGACCTGGACACCGGCCTCGGTTTCGACTCCCAGATCGTCGTCAAGATCAACGCCGGCGAACTGCTGAACCGTCATCTCGCCTCGCGGCAGTGGCACGGGGCGCACATCGCGATGGGCACGAACGTCGACTGCTACCAGCGGGCCGAGGGCCGGTACCGGCTGATGCCCGGCATCATCGAGGCGCTGCGCGACCACGCGAACCCCTTCTCCATCCTGACGAAGGGCACCCTGATCCTGCGCGACCTGGAGCTGCTGCGGCAGGCGGCGGAGGTCACCGAGGTCGGCATCTCCGTCTCCGTCGGGTTCACCGACGGCGAGCTCTGGCGCACGGTCGAGCCGGGCACCCCGTCCCCCGAGCGCCGTCTGGACGTCGTCCGCACCCTCGCCGGCAACGGCATCGGCTGCGGGGTCCTGATGGCGCCGGTCATCCCCTTCCTCGGCGACCATCCCGACCAGCTGCGCGCCACCGTCCGCGCCATCGCCGCCGCCGGGGCGACCTCGGTGACGCCGCTCGTCCTGCACCTGCGGCCCGGCGCCCGCGAGTGGTTCATGCGCTGGCTCGGACAGCACCATCCGCACCTGGTTCCGAGGTACGAACGGATGTACGCGGGCGAGGCGTACGCACCCACCTGGTACCAGCGCGGCATCACCCGCCGGGTGCACGAGCTGGCGGCCGAGTTCGGCATCGGCCCCGCGCACCGGGGCGAGGCCCGCCGGATCTCCGTACCCGAGGCGCCCGTTCCGCTGCCGGACGGCCCGGGTCCCACGCAGCTGACCCTGCTCTGACCGCACCCGCGCACCCGCTCGAACGGGTCAACTCTCGATGGAATCTGTCCTGCCGTGCCCGGATTCGGGGAGCATCCGGCGGGGGCTGTGCCGTTCACAGGCGCGTTCCCTCCACCACGGGAGGCCATATGACAACACGTGCAGGAATTCTGGTCGCGGTCGGCGCCACGGTCGCGGGTCTGGTGACCGCGGTCCCGTCCGCGGCCTCACCCACCACGTCCACCGGGACCTCCGGGACGCGTGCCACCGCGCCGGAGACGCCGAAGCCGAAGTGGACGGCCTGCGGGACGAAGACGTATCCACGGCTGCAGTGTTCGACGGTCCGTGCCCCGCTGGACCATGACCACCCGTCGGGCCGGCAGGTCACCCTCGCCCTGTCGCGGATCCCGCACACGGCGAAGACCTCCCAGGGTCCGCTGCTGGTCAACCCCGGCGGTCCCGGCGGCAGCGGGCTCTCGATGGCCGGTTTCGTGGCGGCCTCGCTGCCCGCGGAACTCGCCGCCCAGTACGACGTGATCGGCTTCGACCCGCGCGGGGTAGGAAAAAGCACCCCCGCCCTGGACTGCGTGCCGAAGTACTTCGACCCGGTGCGCCCCGATTCCGTGCCGGACTCCTACGAGGCGGAGAAGACCAGCCGGGACCGGGCCGCGTCCTTCGCCGCCGCGTGCGGGGAGAAGCACGGCGACCTGCTGCCCTTCATGGACACAGTCAGCGCGGCGAAGGACCTCGACGTGATCCGCCGGGCCCTCGGCGCCCCGCGGATCAACTACTTCGGCTACTCCTACGGCACCTACCTCGGGGCGGTGTACGCCAAGCTGTTCCCCGAGCGGGTGCGGCGCCTGGTGCTCGACTCGGTCGTCGACCCGGACGGCGTCTGGTACGAGGACAACCTCGGCCAGGACCACGCCTTCGACGCCCGCCACAAGGCGTTCGCCGCCTGGGTCGCGAAGAACGACGCCACCTACGGCCTGGGCACCGACCCTGCGCAGGTCGAGGCCGCCTGGTACCGGATGCGCGCCGCGGTGAAGGTGCACCCCGCGGCCGGCACGGTGGGCCCGGCCGAGCTGGAGGACACCTTCCTGCCGGGCGGATACTACGACGGCTACTGGCCCTACCTGGCCGAGGCGTTCGCGGCGTACGTCAACGACCGGGACGAGGACGCTCTCGCCACCGCCTACGAGAACTTCGCGGCCGGCGACTCGAGCGGCGACAACGGTTACTCCGTCTACGCGGCCGTGCAGTGCCGGGACGCCGCCTGGCCCCGGACCTGGAGCACCTGGCGCAACGACACCTGGAAGGCGCACCGCAAGTCGCCCTTCATGGCATGGAACAACACCTGGTACAACGCCCCCTGCGCCACCTGGCCGGTAGAGCCGCTGAACCCGGTGCGGGTCAGCAACGACGCGATCCCGCCGGCGCTGCTCCTCCAGGCCACGGACGACGCGGCCACCCCGTACGAGGGCGGTGTCACCCTGCACCGCAAGCTCAAGGGTTCCGCCCTCGTCGTCGAGCAGGGCGGCGGCAACCACGGCATCAGCCTGAGCGGCAACGACTGCCTGGACGCGTACCTGGTGGACTACCTCACCGACGGCACCGTCCCGCAGGCCGGCGGCAGCGGTGCCGACGCGGTCTGCGACGCGCTGCCCGAGCCGAAGCCCGCCGCGGCCGCGAAGGCGGGCGCGAACACGAAGGGCAGGACGCTGCACGGCCTGCTCGGCTTCCGCGGCTGAACCCGGCACGGCCTCCCGCCGGGGGCGTACGCCAGGGTGGACCGTATGACCACACGGCCCACTCCCGCGTACGCCCCCGGCGTGCGTGTACGCGACATGGTGCTCGGCGACTGCGCGGCCGTGGCGGAGATCCGGGTGCGCGGTTGGCAGCGGGCGTACGCCGGAATGGTCCCGCAGGCGTATCTGGACGCGATGGACGTGGCGCGGGACGCCGTGCTGCGTCGTCACCACCTGGCAGCGGGTGGCGCACAGGTGCACGTCGTGGCCCTGGCCCCGGACTCCGCGGTGACCGGCTGGGCCTGCTACGGGCCCTGCCGTGACGCGGGCGCACCACCCGGCCGCGGTGAGCTGTACGCGCTCTACGCACATCCGGACCGGATCGGCACGGGAACGGGCCGCGCGCTCCTGACGGAGCTGACCTCCCGTGCCGCGGCGGCCGGGTTCCGCGAGACCGCGCTGTGGGTGCTCAGGGACAACGCGCGGGCCCGCCGTTTCTACGAGCGGGCCGGTTTCCTGCCGGACGGCGCCGAGGAGTCCTTCGAGGCGGGCGGCGCCATGGTGCCGGAGGTCAGGTACGTACGCACGCTCAGCGGGCGGGCAGCCGGCTGAGCGCCTCGGCCGCCGCCGTACCGAGGCGCGGGTGCGGCAGTGCCGCCCGCAGGACCGGGCGGGCCTCGGCGTCACCCAGACTTCCCAGACCCTCCACGCACGCGAGCGCGACGCGCCAGTGCGGCTCCCCGGGCGCCAGCAGTCGGCGCAGGGTGCCGACCAGGGCGGGCACGGACTCGGGGGCGCGCAGCGCGGTCAGTAACCGCACCGGGTACAGGGCGTAGGCGGTGCGCAGGGTGTTGCCGGCAAGTGCGGCGGCCGCTCTGGGGGTTCGCGGGTCACCCAGGAGCAGCAGGGCGTGTACGGCCGAGACGCAGCGCTCGGGGTCGCGGTGGTTGAGGAGGAGGACCAGTGCTTCGAAGGCCCGGGGGTCGCCACGGCAGCCCAGCCGGAACGCCGCGATCTCACGGGCCCACAGCGGGCGTTCGCGTTCGACGAGGACTCCGGCCAGCTCCTCGTCGTCCTCCGTACCGAGGAGCCGGTGGAAGGCCGCCGAATCCCCCGACTCGCTCCGCAGCCGGTCGGTCAGTGAGCGGAACTCCTCATCCATGACAGTCAGTTTATCGGTGCACACGGAACGTGGTGGGCGAAAGTGTGGGCCAGTGCACAACAGCCCAGGACTGGCGCGCTCGTTACTCGCCGGTTAATCTCATGTGAGCGGGACACACACCCGCCGGCTCGGGTGGCCTGGTGACGCAGCCACCCGGAGTGCTTGTCGGTTCGGCAGCAGCTCTGTGAGACGCGACTCGGGACGGAGTCCGTCACCCTTCCCCGGTCCCGGCGTGCTCCACGCACGCGGGACCCGTGCACAACGACACGCAACTTCCGCACGCCGGCCGCCTGTTCGTTCTCGAACCCGCGCGCCGCCGTGCTCCTCACAGTCGTCACTCACCCTGGAGTCCCGTGATGGACACCCCGCTCAGCACCATTGCCGTCGTCGGCCTCGGCACCATGGGCACCGGCATAGCCGAGGTCCTGGCCCGTGCGGGCCGCGAGGTCATCGGCATCGACATCAGTGAAGCCGCCGCCCGTCAGGCCGTCGCCTCACTGGAGGCCTCCACCGCACGCGCCGTGGGGCGCGAGCGGATCACGGAGCAGGAGCGGCGCGACATCCTCGCCCGGTTCCGCACGTTCACCGATCTGCAGGCCGCGGCGGACGCGGAGCTGGTCATCGAGGTCGTCCCGGAGACGTACGAGATCAAGCAGCAGGTCTTCCGGGAGCTCGACGCCGTCGTCTCCCCCACCGCGATCCTCGCGACGGGCACCAACGCCCTGTCCGTGACCCGGCTGGCCGCCGAGTCACGGCACCCCGAGCGTGTCCTTGGCCTGCACTTCTTCAACCCGGCGCCCGCGATGAAGCTCGTCGAGGTGGTCTCCTCCGTGCTGACCGCCCCGCCGGCCGTGGAGAGCGTGACCCGGCTGGCCCGCGAGCTGGGCAAGGAGCCGGTCGCGGTCGGCGACCGGCCGGGGTTCGTCGCGGACGGGCTGCTCTTCGGCTACCTCAACCAGGCCGCCGCGATGTACGAGGCGAACTACGCCTCCCGTGAGGACATCGACGCGGCGATGAAGCTGGGCTGCGGGCTGCCGATGGGCCCCCTCGCCCTGCTCGACCTGATCGGCATCGACACCGCGCGCACGGTCCTGGAGGCCATGTACTCGGCGTCGCACGACCGGCTGCACGCCCCGGCCCCGGTCCTGGGACAGCTCACCGAGGCGGGCCTGACCGGCCGCAAGACGGGGCGCGGCTTCTACACGTACGACGCCCCGGGCGGCCAGAGCGTGGTGCCGGACGCCCTGACCCCGAAGGAGAGCACGGACCGGGCGGCCGGGCGTGCGGTGTCGTCGGTGGGTGTCGCGGGCTCCGGGACGATGGCCTCGGGCATCGCGGAGGTCTTCGCGAAGGCCGGGTACTCCGTGGTGCTCGCCGCGCGCAGCCAGGAGAAGGCGGACACGGCCAGGGCCCGGATCGGGAAGTCGCTGGAGCGGTCGGTCACCAAGGGGCGGCTGACGGCCGGGGCGCGGGACGAGACACTCGCCCGGATCACGGCGGCCGGCTCCCTGGACGCCTTCGCCGACGTCGACCTCGCGGTCGAAGCGGTCGCCGAGGACCTGGACGTCAAGCAGCAGCTGTTCGCGACGCTGGACAAGGTCTGCAAGTCGGGCGCGGTGCTGGCCACCACGACCTCCTCGCTGCCCGTCGTCGCGATCGCGAAGGTCACCACGCGTCCCCAGGACGTCATCGGGATGCACTTCTTCAACCCGGCGCCGGCCATGAAGCTCGTCGAGGTGGTCCGCACGGTGCTGACCGCCGACGACGTGCACGCCACGGTCCGCGAGGTCTGCGTGAAGGTGCGCAAGCACCCGGTGGACTGCGGTGACCGGGCGGGCTTCATCGTGAACGCGCTGCTGTTCCCCTACCTCAACAACGCGATCAAGATGGTCGAGGAGCACTACGCGACCCTCGACGACATCGACGCGGCGATGAAGCTGGGCGGCGGCTACCCGATGGGACCGTTCGAGCTCCTGGACGTCGTCGGGCTCGACGTGTCGCTCGCCATCGAGAAGGTCCTGCACAACGAGTTCCGCGACCCGGGCCTGGCCCCGGCACCGCTGCTCGAACATCTGGTTGCCGCCGGCTGCCTCGGCCGCAAGACGGGGCGCGGCTTCCGCGAATATGCCCGCCGCTGAGAGAGTCCGGCAGCGGGCAGCGGTGGTGAAGGAGCGGGGCTGGGGTGCGTGCATCGCAAGGCGGAGGACAGAGGCATGGCGAACAGGGCCTCCCCTGCCCGGGCGCAGCCGGGAGCTCGGGGCACATGGTGATTGACGACAACGCCGCGAGGCGCGTGCCCCAGCCCGGCCACGCCGCGAGGCCCGCTGCCGGCCCCTCTCCGAGGGGGGCCGGGTGGGGCGGGCTGCTGGGGCCCCTGGACGGCCCGCCCCCACAGGCGCACTCTCCCGCACGGATGAGTTACGTTCACACCATGTCCCAACCCGCCAGGTCCCCCCGTTCCGCCGCCGCGCCCGACGCCACGGAGAGTGCCGCAGGCACCCGCGCCGCTGCCCAACGGCTCAAAATGCGCCGTGAACTGGCCGCCGCGGCAATGGAGCTCTTCGCCACGAAGGGGTACGAGGCGACGACGGTCGACGAGATCGCGGGCGCTGCCGGGGTCGCCCGGCGTACGTTCTTCCGCCACTTCCGCTCCAAGGAAGAGGCCATCTTCCCGGACCACGACGACACCCTCGTCAGGGCCGAGGCCGTCCTCAACGCCGCTCCCGCGCACGAGCACCCGCTCGACACGGTGTGCCGCGGCATCAAGGAGGTCATGAAGATGTACGCGGCGAAGCCGGCTGTCTCCGTCGCGCGCTACAAGCTGACCCGCGAGGTCCCCACGCTCCGGCAGGCCGAGATCGCCTCGGTGGCCCGCTACGAGCGGCTGTTCACCCGCTATCTGCTGGGCCACTTCGACGAGCGCGACCACCATGTGGGCAATGACGACCCACTGCTGGCCGAGGTGGCCGCGTCGGCCGTGGTGACCGCGCACAACCACGTGCTGCGGCGCTGGCTGCGGGCGGACGGTCACGGCGACGTGGAGTCGCAGCTCGACCACGCGTTCGCGATCGTGCGGGACACGTTCGGGACGGGGATCGGCGCCGGGCGGACCGCGGACAGCGAGCCCGTGAAGACCCCGGCCGCCTCGGTGTCCACGGAGGGCGAGGTGCTGGTCGCGGTGGCGCGGACCGACGCGCCCCTCGACGAGGTGATGCGCACGATCCAGCGGGCCCTCAAGGACCGCTGAGCGTCCGTCGCGGCAGCCGAAACCCGGTTGCCGGGACCGGACCCTCGTGTTCGGGTGTGCCGATGACACATGATCCGGCAGTACTGCTCGCCCTCTTCGACGACGAGATGCGTGAACACGCCCGCCCCGACGGCCCCGGTGTACGGGTCGAACGCACCGGGGACGTCGTACGGCAGACCGGCGGCGCCGACGACTGGAACGGCGTCGTCTGGACCGCTCCGGATCTCGGTCCCGTACAGGCGGACGCGGCGATCGCGGCACAGGTGGAGCACTACACCTCGCTCGGGCACGACGAGTTCGAATGGAAGCTGTACGCGCACGACAGCCCTGCCGATCTGGGCGGGCGCCTGGCCGCAGCCGGTTTCGAGGCCGAGCCGACGGAGACGCTGCTGGTCGCCGAGGTGGCGGAGCTGCCCACGTCCGTGGAACTCCCCGCAGGGGTCGAGCTGCGGACCGTGACCGACGCGGCCGGGGTGGAGCTGATGGTCCGGGCCCACGAGCTGGCCTTCGGCACCGACGGCTCACGACTGCGCCACCAGACCCTGGCCAGGCTCTCCGAGGCCCCTGACACCTTCCTGGCGGTCCTGGCCATGGCGGGCGGCGAGCCGGTGAGCTCGGCCCGTATGGAGCTGTACGAGGGCACCGGCTTCGCCGGCCTCTGGGGCGGCGGGACGGCGGCGCCCTGGCGGGGCAGGGGCATCTACCGGGCGCTGATCGCCCACCGGGCCCGTATCGCCGCCGAGCGCGGCTACCGCTATCTGCAGGTCGACGCGACCGACGCGTCGGCCCCGATCCTGCGCCGGCTCGGCTTCACTGCCCTGAGCACGACGACCCCGTACGTCTACCGCACCACGCCGTAGCCGCTCCACCTCCGGGAGCAATCCGGCAAAGCACCCATCATGTTGCTCATGCGTGCCGCACGGATGACAACTGAGAGAAATTGTTGGCACTCGGTGCCTTGCGACCTGTCACGGAGTGCCATACGTTGAAGGTGTCCGGGCGGCCGGCGTGCAGAGACCTCTCGTACGCCGGCTGTCCCCGCAAACCACGTGTCTGCGCGCCCGGGCGCCTGCGTCACAGGCAACCCTTCTGCTCCACCGAGCAGGCCGAAGCACCACCCGCCGAACCGACGGCACACCTCCACACCGCACCGCTCCCCTGTCCACAGGGGTCCTCCGGCGTTCCCTCGGCGCCGGAGACCCGATCTGCCGGAGGCATCACCGTGAAGGAAATCCTGGACGCGATCCAATCGCAGGACAGCACGGCCGCGGACTTCGCGGCCCTGTCCATCCCCGAGTCGTACCGCGCGGTGACCGTGCACAAGGACGAGGCGGAGATGTTCGCCGGGGTCGCCAGCCGCGACAAGGACCCGCGCAAGTCCCTCCATGTGGAGAACGTTCCGGTGCCCGAGCTGGGTCCGGGCGAGGCCCTGGTCGCGGTCATGGCCAGCTCGGTGAACTACAACTCCGTCTGGACCTCGATCTTCGAGCCGGTCTCGACCTTCGGCTTCCTGGAGCGCTACGGCAAGCTCAGCGACCTCAGCAAGCGCCACGACCTCCCGTACCACGTCATCGGCTCCGACCTCGCGGGCGTCGTGCTGCGCACCGGTCCCGGTGTCAACGCCTGGCAGCCGGGCGACGAGGTCGTCGCACACTGCCTGTCCGTCGAGCTGGAGTCCTCCGACGGCCACAACGACACGATGCTCGACCCCGAACAGCGCATCTGGGGCTTCGAGACGAACTTCGGCGGACTCGCCGAGATCGCCCTCGTCAAGTCGAACCAGCTGATGCCGAAGCCGCAGCACCTCAGCTGGGAGGAGGCCGCGTCCCCGGGCCTGGTCAACTCCACCGCGTACCGCCAGCTCGTCTCGCGCAACGGCGCCGGCATGAAGCAGGGCGACAACGTGCTGATCTGGGGTGCGAGCGGCGGACTCGGCTCGTACGCCACGCAGTTCGCACTGGCCGGCGGCGCCAACCCGATCTGCGTCGTCTCCAGCGACCAGAAGGCGGACATCTGCCGGAAGATGGGCGCGACCGCCATCATCGACCGCAACGCCGAGGGCTACAGGTTCTGGAAGGACGAGCACAACCAGGACCCGCGCGAGTGGAAGCGCTTCGGCAAGCGCATCCGTGAGCTGACCGGCGGCGAGGACGTGGACATCGTCTTCGAGCACCCGGGCCGCGAGACCTTCGGCGCGAGCGTGTACGTGACCCGCAAGGGCGGCACGATCGTCACCTGTGCCTCGACCTCGGGCTACAACCACGAGTACGACAACCGCTACCTGTGGATGTCCCTGAAGAAGATCGTGGGCTCGCACTTCGCCAACTACCGCGAGGCCTGGGAGGCCAACCGGCTGGTGGCCAAGGGCAAGATCCACCCGACCCTCTCCAAGGTCTACGCCCTGGAGGACACCGGCCAGGCCGCGTACGACGTGCACCGCAACCGCCACCAGGGCAAGGTCGGCGTCCTCGCGCTGGCGCCCCGCGAAGGCCTGGGCGTGCGCGACGAGGAGCTCCGCGAGCAGCACATCGACGCCATCAACCGCTTCCGCAACGTCTGAGGTTCATCGATGACCGAACGTCAGAAGGACCGCCCGTGGCTCATGCGGACGTACGCCGGTCACTCGACCGCCGAGGCGTCCAACGAGCTCTACCGGCGCAACCTCGCCAAGGGCCAGACGGGTCTGTCGGTCGCCTTCGATCTGCCGACGCAGACCGGGTACGACCCCGACCACATCCTCGCCCGCGGCGAGGTGGGCCGGGTGGGCGTGCCCGTCTCGCACCTCGGTGACATGCGGCGTCTGTTCCAGGACATCCCCCTGGAACAGATGAACACCTCCATGACGATCAACGCCACCGCGATGTGGCTGCTGGCGCTCTACCAGGTGGTCGCGGAGGAGCAGGGCGCCGACCCCGACAAGCTCCAGGGCACGACGCAGAACGACATCGTCAAGGAGTACCTCTCGCGCGGGACGCACGTCTTCCCGCCCGGTCCTTCGCTGCGGCTGACCACCGACATGATCACGTACACGGTCAACCGCATCCCCAAATGGAACCCGATCAACATCTGCAGCTACCACCTGCAGGAGGCGGGAGCCACCCCCGTCCAGGAGATCGCGTACGCCATGTCGACGGCGATCGCCGTCCTCGACGCCGTGCGCGACTCCGGACAGGTGCCCGAGGAGAAGTTCGGCGACGTGGTCGCGCGCATCTCCTTCTTCGTGAACGCGGGCGTCCGCTTCATCGAGGAGATGTGCAAGATGCGCGCCTTCGGCCGCATCTGGGACCGGATCACCCGCGAGCGGTACGGCATCGTGAACGCCAAGCAGCGCCGCTTCCGCTACGGCGTGCAGGTCAACTCCCTCGGGCTGACCGAGGCGCAGCCGGAGAACAACGTGCAGCGCATCGTCCTGGAGATGCTGGCCGTCACGCTCTCCAAGGACGCCCGCGCCCGCGCGGTGCAGCTGCCCGCCTGGAACGAGGCGCTGGGGCTGCCCCGCCCCTGGGACCAGCAGTGGTCGCTCCGCATCCAGCAGGTGCTCGCCCATGAGAGCGACCTGCTGGAGTACGAGGACATCTTCGCCGGGTCGCACGTCATCGAGGCCAAGGTGGACGAGCTGGTCACCGAGTCGCTCGCCGAGATCGACCGGATCCAGCAGATGGGCGGCGCGATGGCCGCCGTCGAGTCCGGCTACCTCAAGTCGGAGCTCGTCTCCTCGCACGCCGCGCGGCGGGCACGGATCGAGGGCGGCGAGGAGAAGATCGTCGGCGTCAACATCTACGGGACGACGGAGCCGAACCCGCTGACCGCCGACCTGGACGCGGCGATCATGACGGTGGACCCCGCCAACGAGGCCCGGGTGGTCGCGGCGCTGCACGAGTGGCGTGACAACCGCGACGAGGCCCGTGCCTCCGAAGCGCTCGCCGCGCTCAAGAAGGCCGCGGCCGGCACCGAGAACATGATGCAGGCGACCGTGGAGTGCGCCCGCGCGGGTGTCACCACCGGCGAGTGGTCCTGGGCGCTGCGGGACGTCTTCGGCGAGTTCCGGGCCCCGACGGGCGTCTCGTCGGCGCCGGTCGCCGTGACCGCCGAGGCGGGCACCCCGCTCGCCCTGGTCCGTGGGAAGGTCGCGCGCACCGCCGACGACCTGGGCGTGGGCCGGCTGCGTCTGCTGGTGGGCAAGCCGGGCCTGGACGGACACTCCAACGGCGCCGAGCAGATCGCCGTACGGGCCCGTGACGCGGGCTTCGAGGTGGTCTACCAGGGCATCCGGCTCACGCCGGAGCAGATCGTCTCGGCCGCCGTCGCGGAGGACGTGCACTGCGTCGGCCTGTCGATCCTGTCCGGCTCGCACGCCGAACTGGTGCCGGACGTACTGAACCGGCTGCGCCAGGCAGGCGCGACCGACATCCCGGTGATCGCGGGCGGCATCATTCCGCCCGCCGACGCCGCCGCACTGATCGGGGCCGGCGTCGCCGCCGTCTTCACCCCGAAGGACTTCGGTATCACGGAGATCATCGGCCGTATCGTCGACGAGATCCGGAAAGCGAACAAGCTCGACCCTCTGGAGGTCCCCGCATGACCACGCCCTCGTCCCCCGTGAACCGGCTGCGCCCGCGCCGCTCGTGCCTGGCCGTGCCCGGCTCGAACCCGCGGTTCCTGGAAAAGGCCCAGGGCCTTCCCGCCGACCAGGTCTTCCTGGACCTGGAGGACGCCTGCGCGCCGCTCGCCAAGGAAGGCGCACGTCACCACATCGTCGACGCGCTCAACAACGGCGACTGGACGGGCAAGACCCGGGTCGTGCGGGTCAACGACTGGACGACGCACTGGACGTACCGCGATGTCATCACGGTCGTCGAGGGCGCGGGCCCGAACCTCGACTGCATCATGCTGCCGAAGGTCCAGGACGCCCAGCAGGTCGTCGCGCTGGACCTGCTGCTGACCCAGATCGAGAAGACGATGGGCTTCGAGGTCGGGAAGATCGGCATCGAGGCGCAGATCGAGAACGCCAAGGGCCTGGTGAACATCGACGGCATCGCCGCCGCCTCGCCCCGGCTGGAGACCCTGATCTTCGGCCCGGCCGACTTCATGGCCTCGATCAACATGAAGACCCTGGTCGTCGGCCAGCAGCCGCCCGGCTACCCGGCAGACGCGTACCACTACATCCTGATGCGCATTCTGATGGCGGCGCGCACCCACGACCTCCAGGCGATCGACGGGCCGTTCCTGCAGATCCGCGACGTGGACGCGTACCGCGAGGTCGCGGGCCGTGCCGCGGCGCTGGGCTTCGACGGAAAGTGGGTGCTGCACCCCGGTCAGGTCGACGCGGCCAACGAGGTGTTCTCGCCCTCGCAGGAGGACTACGACCACGCCGAGCTCATCCTCGACGCGTACGACTGGTGCACCTCGGAGGAGGGCGGCAAGAAGGGCTCGGCGATGCTCGGCGACGAGATGATCGACGAGGCCAGCCGCAAGATGGCGCTGGTGATCGCGGGCAAGGGCCGTGCGGCCGGAATGCGGCGCACCTCCAAGTTCGAAGCCCCGGAGGCCTGATCATGCAGTTCGGACGGACCTATGAGGAGTTCGAGGTCGGTGCTGTCTACAAGCACTGGCCCGGAAAGACGGTCACGGAATACGACGACCACCTCTTCTGCCTGCTGACCATGAATCACCACCCGCTGCACATGGACAGCAACTACGCGGAGAAGACGACCGATTTCGGAAAGAACGTCGTCGTCGGCAACTACATCTACTCACTGCTGCTCGGCATGTCGGTGCCGGACGTCTCCGGCAAGGCGATCGCCAATCTGGAGGTGGAATCGCTGAAGCATGTCGCGCCCACCTTCCACGGCGACACGATCTACGGCGAGACGACCGTGCTCGACAAGACTCCGTCGAGGTCCAAGAGCGACCGCGGCATCGTCCATGTAGAGACAAAGGGATACAAGCAGGACGGCACGCTGGTCTGTGTGTTCCGCCGCAAGGTGATGGTCCCCACCGAGACGTACATCAAGGAGCGGGGCGGAGAGCAGCCCGGCCGCCCGGAGCCGATCCAGCCGCCGCAGAAGAACGTGGAGAAGTAACCATGAGCCGACTCGCGCAGACCGCCGGCCTGACGGATGTCCAGCAGGAAATCCTCTCCACGGTCAGGAATTTCGTCGACAAGGAGATCATTCCTGTCGCCACCCAGCTGGAACACCGCGACGAGTACCCGACGGAAATCGTCGAAGGCCTCAAGGAACTCGGCCTGTTCGGGCTGATGATTCCCGAGGAGTACGGCGGTCTGGGCGAGTCGCTCCTCACCTACGCCCTGTGCGTGGAGGAGATCGCCCGCGGCTGGATGAGCGTGTCGGGAATCATCAACACGCACTTCATCGTGGCGTACATGCTCAAGCAGCACGGCACGCAGGAGCAGAGGGACACGTTCCTGCCGCGGATGGCGCTGGGCGAGGTGCGGGGCGCGTTCTCGATGTCCGAGCCGGCCCTGGGTTCCGACGTGTCCGCGATCACGTCCAAGGGCGTCAGGGAGGGCGACGAGTACGTCCTGAACGGCCAGAAGATGTGGCTGACGAACGGCGGAACCTCCACGCTGGTCGCCGTCCTCTGCAAGAGTGACGAAGGACACCCCGAGGGCACGGCCCCGCACAAGTCGATGACGACCTTCCTGGTGGAGAAGGAGGCGGGATTCGGCGAGGTCCGTCCCGGTCTCACCATCCCCGGGAAGATCGACAAGATGGGCTACAAGGGCGTCGACACGACCGAACTCATCATGGACGGACTACGCATTCCGGCCAATCGCGTGCTGGGCGGCACGACCGGCCGAGGTTTTTACCAAATGATGGACGGTGTAGAGGTCGGCCGGGTAAATGTCGCCGCGCGTGGCTGCGGTGTCGCACAGCGTGCATTCGAACTGGGCGTTTCGTACGCGCAGCAGCGTCAGACCTTCGGAAAGCCGATCGCCCAGCACCAGGCGATCCAGTTCAAACTGGCCGAAATGGCCACCAAGGTCGAAGCCGCCCATGCGATGATGGTGAATGCGGCACGCAAAAAGGACTCCGGGGAACGAAACGACCTGGAGGCAGGGATGGCGAAGTACCTCGCCTCCGAGTACTGCAAGGAAGTCGTCGAGGACGCCTTCCGTATCCACGGCGGTTACGGCTTCTCCAAGGAGTACGAGATCGAGCGCCTCTACCGTGAGGCCCCGATGCTGCTGATCGGTGAAGGTACCGCCGAGATCCAGAAAATGATCATCGGTCGCCGGCTCCTCGAGGAGTACCGGCTCCAGGGCTGATTGTCCCTTTCGAGGTGATTTAGTGGCGAAGAACATCACACCGAGTCATCCTCGTCCGGAGCCTTTCAGCTGTCCGACTCGGCTGCTGGCTTGCCCAGTTGCCGCTCGCACCCGATAGCATCGCCGGAAAGCCGCCGTCCCCCCGTTGCCAGCGCGGCATCATCCGCTACGAAGGTCATCCATGCCCGACAGTCAGAACTCTGCACCACGCGGCGGGGTCCGCCTTGCCCGCGGAGCATCGCCGTGGCTCCTCCCGACCGTCGCCACCGCGGCACTCAGCCTCGTCCGGGCCCGCAGGTCCGGACGCTGGGCCGCCGTGGCCGTGCCCACCACCGCGCTCGCGGCGGGCATGCTGTGGTTCTTCCGCGACCCCGAGCGCGAGATCACCCAGGGTCGTGTCATCTCGCCGGCCGACGGCGTGGTGCAGAGCATCATGCCGTGGAAGGACGGGCGCACCCGCGTCGCGATCTTCATGAGCCCGCTGAATGTGCACGTCAACCGGGCGCCCCTGTCCGGCACCGTCACATCGGTCGAGCACGTCCCGGGCGGGTTCGTCCCGGCGTTCAACAAGGAGAGCGAGAACAACGAGCGCGTTGTCTGGCACTTCGACACCGAGCTCGGCGACATCGAGATGGTGCAGATCGCGGGAGCGGTCGCCCGTCGCATCGTCCCCTACATCCCGCAGGGTACGAAGGTGGAGCAGGGCGAACGCATCGGTCTGATCCGGTTCGGCTCGCGCGTCGACATCTACCTTCCGGAAGGTATCGATGTCGCGGTCGAGGTCGGCCAGGCCACCACCGCGGGGGTGACTCGAATTGACCGTGATTGATCCTGATACACAGGCCGGCTGGGTGCCGGAGGCCGTCGAGGACGAGGACTCCGACGGCACGGAGGACATGCCGCTCTCGATGCGGCTGTCGATAGCGGACACGCTCACCCTCGGTAACGCCACGTGCGGATTCATGGCGGTGTACTTCACCACCACGGGGATCCTCATCCCGCACCTCACGGGCAGCGACGAGACGGGCATGGCCCGGCACTCCGCGGCCACCGCGGTCATCCTCATGCTCATGGCCGCCGTGTTCGACCTCTTCGACGGGCTCGTGGCGCGCAAGCTGCGTTCCTCGCCGATGGGCGCGGAGCTGGACAACCTCTCCGACCTGATCAGCTTCGGCCTCGCCCCGGCGTACTTCGTGCTGGTGTACGGGATGGTCGCGGACGACGCGCACCAGAGGGTGTCGGCGCTCGCCGCGATCGTGGTGCTGCTGGCGGTGGTGCTCAGGCTTGCCAGATTCTCCTGCGTGACCCTGAAGGACGGCATGTTCCAGGGCATGCCGAGCCCCTTCGGAGCGCTCACGGTCGTCTCGATCGTGCTCCTGGAGCTGCCCTTCGTGCCGACGCTGCTCGCGATCGTCGGAGTGGCGTGGCTGATGGTCAGCCGGGTCGAGTACCCGAAGCCGCGGGGTGTCCTCGCGGTGGCGATGCTCAGCTGGATCGTGGCCGCGATGGGGCTCCTCGCCGCATGGGCGTTCGACGCACCCGGCGGTCAGCTGCTCCTGCAGACCGGCTGTGCGCTGCAGGTCGTGATGGGCGCGGTGATCCCGCTCTTCGCCACGGCGCGGCGGGTGAACACCTTCCGCGGCAACCGGCGTGAGGCGCGGGCGGCACAGCTCCCGTAGCCGTACGGAACAGACAGTCACGAGGGCCCGGATGCTCCCCAGCATCCGGGCCCTCGCGCGTGCGGGGTGATCGCGATGTCCCTGACCCGCAGTGGGCGTATTGTCCATATAAGTCGTTCCGGCAGGATGCGCGGACGAGCCGTCGTCACCGGATGCCCAGCCGCTCGTCACGGAGAAGGGTCGAGAGGGTGCAGGACCAATCCGCCTCCACCGCCGCAACGGGTTCCGGCACGGAGCTCCTGGACAGCGCCGTGACGCACCTCGTGCGGGAGGCCGGGGCGTCCGTCGCCCTGCTGTACCTGCTGCCGCGGAACGAGACCACCCTCCACCTGGCGGTGCTGTCGGGGGCGCCCTGGCAGCTGGCGACCCCATGGAACCGGGTCACGCTGTCCGCCCCGATACCGGTGGCCGACGCCGTGCGGCACCGGTGCCTGATCTGGCTGGGCAGCCAGGAGGAGCTGGCCCGGCGCTATCCGCGGCCCGCGCTCGTGATGCCGTACCACTTCGCGCTGTGCGCCGCCCCCATCCGTACGGGCGACATCGACCGGGGCGGGATCGTGCTCCTGTGGCCCGGCTCGCACGCGCCTCAGCTGACACCCCAGGAGCGCGACACCATGACCGCCGCCTGCCACGACATCGGGATGCTGCTCCAGCAGGCCGAGAGCAGCGGCTTCCCCGTGCTGCCGGGCATCCAGCCGCGGGTGCTCGCCCCGCCGGAGCCTCCCGTGCCCGAGCCGGCCGAGGCGGCTGCCGCCATGGAGTTCGTCCGGCGGCTGCCCGGGGGGAGCTGCGCGCTGGCCCTGGACGGGTCGATCACCTTCCTCAACGACGCCGCGGCGGACCTCCTGGGTATCCGGGCCGCGGACGTCCTGGGCACGCTCCCCTGGGTGTCGCTGCCGTGGATGGACGACCCGGCCGTCGAGGACCACTACCGGGCCGCGGTCATCGGCCGCGAGCAGACGTCCTTCACCGCTCTCCGGCCGCCGGACCGCTGGCTGTCCTTCCACCTCTTCCCGAACGCCTCGGGCATCAGCGTCCGGATCGCCCCCGCCGGTGAACCGGACCCCGGGACGTCCCCGGCACCGCGGCTGTACTCCTCACCGGCCGTGCCGAGCCGGGCGACCGCCCTGTACCACCTGATGCACCTGGCCGCGACGCTCACGGAGGCCGTCGGCACCCAGGACGTCATCGAGCTGGCGGGCGACCAGCTGATGCCCGCCTTCCGGATCCAGACCCTGATCCTGATGACCTCGGCGGAGGGCCGGCTGCGGATCGAGGGCCGGCGCGGCCTCCATCCCACGCTCATGGACCGCTTCGACGGCGCCCCGCTGAACGCGGACACCCCGGCGGCACACGTCCTGGTGACGGGGGTTCCCAGCTTCTACGCCGACTTCCCTGGGCTGGAGCGTGCCTATCCTGCCGCGGGCCTGCGCAGGGCCGTCGCCGCGAGCGCCTTCCTTCCCCTCATCGTCTCCGGGCGTCCCGTCGGTTCGCTGGTTCTCGCCTACGACCGGGACCATGTCTTCGAGCCCGAGGAACGTGCCCTGCTCACCTCGATCGCGGGACTGCTCGCCCAGGCCCTCGACCGGGCCCGCCTCTACGACACCAAGGACCGGCTCGCGCACAGCCTCCAGGCCCATCTCCTCCCCCACACGCTGCCGCGGGTCGAGGGCCTGGACGTCGCGGCCCGCTACCTCCCGGCCACCCGTGGCATGGGCATCGGCGGGGACTTCTACGACCTGATCCGCCTGGACGACAGCACGGCGGCGGTGGCCATCGGTGACGTACAGGGGCACAACGTGAACGCCGCGGCGCTCATGGGGCAGGTCCGCACCGCCGTGCACGCCTCGGCGGGCGCGCCGCCCGACGAGGTCCTCGCCCGCACCAACCGGCTGCTGACCGACCTCGACCCGGGCCTGTTCACCAGCTGCCTGTACGTCCATCTCGACCTCGCCGGGCACCGCGCCGTACTGGCCACGGCCGGCCATCCACCGCCCCTGGTGCGGCAGCCCGACGGGCAGACCGAGGTGCTCGGGCTGCCTCCTGGCCTGCTGCTCGGCATCGATCCGTCGTCGCGCTACCCGACGGCCGAGATCCCGCTGCCCCCGGGCGCGGCGCTCGCCCTCTACACCGACGGACTCGTGGAGGCGCCGGGTGTGGACTTCGACGACGCCGTCGCCGAACTGGCCGAGCACTTCGCCCTGGCGCTGGACCAGACCATGGACGAGGTCGCCGACACGCTCGTCCGGTACGCGAAGCGGTTCACCCCCGGCAGCGACGACATCGCGCTGCTCCTCGTCAACGCGCTGCGGACGGAGGACTGAGCGCCGTGAGACGCGGAATTGTCGCGCGTGAGTCACTAATTTGAGTTCTGAACACGAAATCTTGCGCAGCAGCGTGGACTTCCTTGCGTGGATGCTCCTAGCCTGTGGGGCGTCCGCAGAGCCCCCACGAGCCGCAAGGACGACCACACGTGACCCCACCAGAAGGACGACGCCTGCTCAGGCGCTCCCTTTCCGCCTCCCTCTCCCTGGCCCTCGTCGCCGCCGGTACCGCCGCGGCGGTCGTGCTGGCCGGAGCACCCCCCGCCCAGGCCGCCGCCGTGCCCGCACCGTCGCCCGTCGGGATACCCGGCCGGGGCGCCACCGTCCCGTTCACCGAACAGGAGGCCGAGTACGCCGCCACCAACGGCACACTCATCGGGCCGGACCGGCTGTACGGCTCGCTTCCGTCGGAGGCGTCGGGCCGGCAGGCCGTCACCCTCGACGCGGCGGGTGAGTACGTGGAGTTCACCCTCACCGCTCCGGCGGACGCGATGACCTTCCGCTACTCGCTGCCGGACAACTCCGCCGGGACGGGCCGGGACGCCTCGATCGACGTACGGGTGAACGGCTCCTCGCTCAAGAGCGTGCCGGTGACCTCGAAGTACGGCTGGTACTACGGGGGTTATCCCTTCAACAACAACCCGGGCGACACCGACCCGCACCACTTCTACGACGAGACCCGGACCATGTTCGGGTCCACTCTGGCCGCCGGTTCGAAGGTCCGGCTCCAGGTGACGTCCACCGCGGACTCCCCGTCGTTCACCATCGACCTGGCGGACTTCGAGCAGGTCGGCGCGCCGGTCGGCAAGCCCTCCGGGGCCCTGGACGTGGTGGGTGACTTCGGTGCCGACCCGACAGGTGCCGCCGACTCCACCGCGAAGATCCAGGCGGCGGTCGACGCGGGCCGCACCCAGGGCAAGGAGGTGTACATCCCGCAGGGCACCTTCCGGGTCACCGACCACGTCGTCGTCGACAAGGTGACACTGCGGGGCGCGGGCCCCTGGTACAGCGTGCTGACGGGGCGCCACGCCACGGACCGGAGCAAGGCCGTCGGGGTCTACGGGAAGTACGCGGCGCAGGGCGGCAGCAGCGATGTCGTCCTCAAGGACTTCGCCATCATCGGCGACATCCGTGAGCGGGTGGACAACGACCAGGTCAACGCCATCGGCGGGGCCATGTCCGACTCGGTCGTCGACAACGTCTGGATGCAGCACACCAAGTGCGGCGCCTGGATGGACGGCCCGATGGACAACTTCACCATCAGGAACAGCCGCATCCTGGACCAGACCGCCGACGGCGTGAACTTCCACTACGGCGTCACGAACTCCACGGTCACCAACACCTTCGTCCGCAACACCGGGGACGACGGCCTGGCCATGTGGGCCGAGAACATCCCGAACGTGAAGAACAAGTTCACGTTCAACACGGTGATCCTGCCGATCCTCGCCAACAACATCGTCACGTACGGCGGCAAGGACATCACGATCTCCGACAACGTCATGTCGGACACGATCACCAACGGCGGCGGCCTGCACATCGCGAACCGCTATCCAGGGGTCAACTCCGGTCAGGGAACGGCTGTTTCGGGCACGCACACAGCCGCCCGCAACACATTGATCCGGACCGGGAACAACGACTACAACTGGCGGTTCGGCGTCGGCGCGATCTGGTTCAGCGGGCTCAACGAACCGATCAGCAACGCCACGGTCAACATCACCGACAGCGAGATCCTGGACAGCTCCTACGCGGCGATCCACCTCATCGAGGGCGCCGCGAACGGTCTGCACTTCGACAACATCAGGATCGACGGCGCGGGCACGTACGCCCTGCAGGTCCAGGCCCCGGGCACGGCCTCGTTCAGCGGGGTGACGGCCACGAACATCGCGCAGTCCAACCCGATCCACAACTGCGTGGGCAGCGGCTTCCAGATCACCCGGGGTGCCGGTAACTCCGGCTGGTACGCCGACCCGCCCGCCTGCACCGGCACCTGGCCCGACCCGGTGTGGACCAACGGCGGGGTGCCGGGCGGCCCGACGGATCCCACCGACCCGACCGACCCTCCGGACCCGACCGATCCGCCCGGGGAGACGGGCAACCTCGCACAGGGCCGTACGGTCACCGAGACCAGCCACGCCGATGTGTACGGCGCCGGCAACGCGGTGGACGGCAACGCGAACAGCTACTGGGAGAGCCGGAACAACGCCTTCCCGCAGTCCGTCACCGTGGACCTCGGCGCCGCGAAGGCCGTCAAGCGGCTGGTGCTGAAGCTTCCCCCGGCCGCCGCCTGGGCGACCCGTACGCAGACCGTCGCCGTCTCGGGCAGCACCGACAACTCCACGTACAACTCGCTGAAGGCGTCCGCGGGTTACACCTTCGACCCGTCCAGCGGCAACACCGCCACCATCACCCTCCCCGGGACACCGGTCCGCCATGTGCGGCTGACGTTCACCGGGAACACGGGCTGGCCGGCGGCCCAGCTGTCCGAGCTGGAGGCCTACACCGGCTGACCGGGCACTCGGACGGGCCCGGCCACCTCGGCCGGGCCCGTCCTGGTGTGCGGCGGGGTCAGGACTTCGGTGTGAAGGACTCCGCTGCCGCGGCCACCTCGGCCGGGCGGACCACCTTGAGGCCGCCGGGGGTCTTGGCGTCCGGCTTCATGACGACGGTCTCCTTGGTGGAGGGGGCCGCCGGGTCGGTGAAGTCGTGCGAGATCCCGAAGTCGCTGCCGAATCCCTTGATGGACAGCAGGGCCTTGCCGACGCCCGCGCGGGTGAGGTCCTTGGACTCGCAGGCCTTCTTCAGCGCCTCGCCGAAGACGGACGCCGCGTTGTATCCGGCGATGACCCCGTTGTCGAGGCCGTCCTTCGGGTACTGGGCCGCGTACGCCTTGGCGAGCTTGGCCGGACCCTCGGCCGAGTCCCCGATGGGCAGGGTGGAGGCGCCGATGTAGTAGTCCTTCTGCAGGGCCGCGCCCGCCTGGGTCGCGAGGAGCTGCGGGGCGTAGGCCGAGTTGTTGCCCACGACGGGGACGTCGAAACCGGTGGCGGCGGCGACGCCGACCAGGGAGGCCGCCTGACGCGGTCCGGCACTGATGACGACCGCCTTGACGCCGGCCTGCTTGAGCGCGGAGACCTGGGCGGTCATGTCGTTGTCGGTCGGCTTGATCTTCTGCTCGACGACGGTGAGGCCCGCCTCCTTCGCCACGTGCTTGGAGCCGGCCAGGGCGTTCTCGCCGTAGTCGCCCTCGAAGTAGACGTGACCGATCTTGTCGCCCTTGGCGATGCGCTTCTCGGCCAGGAGGAAGTCGATCAGGTTGATCGTCTCGACGTCGTACGTGGCGCCGATGACCCGGACGTACTCGGAGCCCAGGAGGCTCGCGGACCAGGCCTGCGGCAGGACGATGCCCTTGTCCTGGCCGTCGATGCGCTGTTCGACGGCGGCGACGAACGGGGAGCCGATGAACTGGGCGAAGCCCAGCACGTCCGGTTCCAGCTCGGTGTAGGCGGCGATCGCCTTCTGCGGGTCGTAGCCGTGGTCGCGGACCGTCAGCTCGATCTGCCGGTCGCAGATGCCGCCCGCGGCGTTGGTCTCCTTCACCCACAGCTGCTGGGCCTGGGTGACGCTCTTGCCCAGCGAGGCGTACACACCGGTCATGTCGGTGAGGGCGCCGAGGGTGATCTTGGAGTCGGTGACCCCCTCACCGGTCTTCACGCCGGTCTTGTCCGTACCGGCCCCGTCGTCCGTGGTGGCCTTCCCGCTGCACCCGACGAGGGTGGTGAGGGTGAGGGCCGCGAGGACCGCTCCGTAGACACGCAGTTTCATTTCTTCTCCCCTGGATTCTTCAGACGCGTAAGGCCGCCGGGCAGGAACAGGACCACCGCGACCACCGCGGCGCCGTACAGATAGCGGGACGCCTCGCCCGGTGTCAGTCCGCCCGTTCCGGGGGCCGACACCAGGGGCAGGGAGTCGCTGTAGTGGGTGAGCACCTGCGGGAGCAGGGTGACGAACGCGGCGCCGACCACGGCTCCGGCGACGCTGCCGAGCCCGCCGATGACGATCATGGCGAGGTATTCGAGGGACAGGACCATGCCGAAGTACTCGGGCACGGTCCGCTGGAAGACCAGTGCGAGCAGGACGCCGGCGAGGCCCGCGTACATGGAGGACAGGACGAACACCCCGGCCCGGTACTTCGCCACGGGTACGCCCATCACCCCGGCCGCGATGCGGTGGTCCCGGATGGCGTTGAGCGCCCGGCCGGGCCTGCCACGCAGCACCCCGCGGGCGAAGACCGCGCTGAAGGCGAGTGCGGCCAGCGCCACGTACCAGAGCTTCTCCGAAGCCTGGAAGGGCACCGCGGCGACGATCACCTCGGTGTCGTCGAAGGTGAATCCGAACAGCGAGAGCGGGGGCACGGCACGGCCGTTGAAACCGCCGGTGAGCGAGCCCGCGTTGAACAGCACATGCTGTCCGATGAAGATCAGCGCGAGCGTGGCGATACCGAGGTACGCGCCGCGCAGCCGGCCCGCGATGGGGCTGAACAGTCCGCCCGCCGCGCCCGCCAGCAGGACGGCGAGGATCGCCGCGAGCCAGGTGGGGAGGCCGAGGCCGCTCAGTTCGTGGCCGTTCTCGGTGCTGCTTCCCCCCGCCAGGACGCAGTAGCCGTAGGCGCCGACGGCGAGGAAGAAGGCGTGGCCCATGGAGAGCTGGCCGGTGCTGCCGGTGAGCAGGTTGATCCCGATCGCCCCGATCGCGGCGGCCATCGCGAAGAGTCCGGCCTGGAGCCAGAAGCGGTCCAGGTAGAACGGGAGGAGGAGCAGCAGGACGGAACCGGCGAGCCAGAGGTAGGTGCGGACGCTCCGCAGCGGTCCGGTGAGCGAGCGCCGGTCGGCCGGGGCCGCCTTCGGGCCGGCGGCCGGTCCCACGGACGGTTCCCGCACGGCGTCGGGCATGGCGTCAGACACGGGCGAGCTCCTTCGTGCCGAAGAGTCCCGCGGGCCGGATGAGCAGGACGACCACCATCACGAGGTAGGGCGCGAGATCTCCGATGCCGCGTCCGAGGAAGGAGAGGTCGCTCTGGTATCCGGTGGCGAGTGATTCGGTGACCCCGACGACGAGTCCCCCGACCAGCGCTCCCGTCGTCGAGTCGAGGCCGCCGAGGATCGCGGCCGGGAAGGCCTTGAGCGCGGCGAAGGACGTGGCCCGTTCGAGGCCCGGGGTGGGGAAGACGGTGAGGAAGAGCGCGGCGACGGCGGCGAGTGCCCCGGCGACCGCCCAGGCCGAGAGTGAGACCCGTCCGAGCCGGATGCCCATGAGGGCGGCGGTCTGCGGGTTCTCCGCTGCGGCCCGCATCGACACACCCCAGGAGGTGTAGCGGAACGCGAGCAGGAACACGGTGATGAGGAGTGCCGCCGCGACGAACGCGGCGATGCGGGTCTCGGCCAGGGTGACCCCGCCGACGGTGACGACGTCGTCGCCCCAGGGGTCGCCGAGCGAGAGGACCTCGGTGCCCATCCGCCGGACGAGTTCCGTCGTGATGACGATGTCGACACCGATGGTGACGATGGCCAGGACACTGTGGTCGCTGCCCCGGTAGCGGCGCATCACGAGGAATTCGACGGCGGAGCCGACGACTGCGGCGCCCGCGATCCCGACGCCGAGGGCCGGCCAGAAGCCGATGTCGTCGTGGAGCACGGCGGTGACGTAGCCGCCTGCGAGCAGCAGGGAGGCGTGGGCGAAGTTGACGACCTCGGTGGCCTTGAAGATGACGACGAAGCCGAGCGCGATCAGTGCGTAGACCGAGCCGATGGAGAGTCCGCCGAGGAGGAGTTCGATGAAGGTGGTCATTCCTGTGTCCCCAAGTAGGCCTGGACGACGGCCGGATCGTTCTGGACCTCGGCGGGGGTGCCGCCCGCGATCCTGCGTCCGAAGTCGAGTACGGTCACCGCGTCGGCGAGCCGCATCACCACACCCATGTCGTGTTCGACCAGCACGATGGAGATGCCGAGGCTGTCGCGTACGTCCGCGACGACCGCCGCGACGCGGCGCCGCTCCTCGGCCGTCATGCCGGCGATGGGTTCGTCGAGCAGCAGTACCTGCGGCTCCATGCAGAGCGCGCGGCCGAGCTCCACGAGCTTCTGCTTCCCGTACGGGAGGATCCCGGCGGGCAGCTCCAACTCCTTTTCCAGGCCGATGAATTCGGCGATCTCCCGGACCCGGTCCCGGTGCAGCCGCGCCTCGCGGGCCGCCGAGGGCAGCCGCAGTCCGCTGGCGAGGAAGCCGGCGCGGGTGAGGCGGTGCCGGCCGAGCAGGAGGCTGTCGGCGACGGTGGCGTGCGGGGGCAGTGCCAGGTTCTGGAACGTGCGCGCGATGCCGAGGCCGGCGATCTTGTGCGGGGCGAGCCGGGTGAGGTCGGTGGATCCGAGGTGCACCGTGCCGGAGGTGGCGCGGTAGACGCCGGAGAGCACGTTGAACGTGGTGGACTTGCCGGCCCCGTTGGGCCCGATGACGGCGTGCACACTGCCTGGCTCGACGGTGAACGAGACCGCGTCGAGGGCGGTGAGCCCGGCGAAGCGCACGGTCACGTCGCGCACGGCGAGGGCGGCCGGGGCGGCGACGGGCGCCGTGGTGGCCGAAGCGGTGGTCATGCGGACCACCTGCTCAGCGTGCGCGAGGGGCCGGCGACCGCCTGCGTGGCGTCCTCGGCGGCCGTCTCGTCGACGACACCGAGGTAGCGGCGGCGCACCTCGTCGGAGGCGGCGAGTTCGTCGGCGGGGCCTTCGAGGGCGACCTCGCCGACGTCCAGGACGTACGCGGTGGAGGCGAGCCGCAGCGCGATGGCCGCGTTCTGCTCGACGAGCATGACGGAGGTCCCTGTCGCGTTGATCTCCTGGATCGTCTCGGCGATCCTGGCCGCCATCAGCGGTGCGAGGCCGAGGGACGGCTCGTCGAGCAGGAGCAGGCGGGGCCCGGCCATCAGGGCCCGGCCCATCGCCAGCATCTGCTGCTCCCCGCCGGACAGCAGTCCGGCCCGCTGGTGCGCCCGCTGGGCGAGTACCGGGAACAGTTCGTGGACGCGGTCGAGCGCGGCGGTGGTCGCCTTGCGTCCGCCACGTGCGCCGAGCGCGCCCGCCCGGAGGTTGTCGGCCACCGTCATACGGGCGAACACCTGCCGGCCCTCCGGTACCTGGATCACTCCCGCCGCCACCACCTGGGCGGGGCGCAGGCCGTCCAGGGGCTGTCCGTCGAAGCGGATGGTGCCCGTGCCCGTGCCGCGGTGGAAGCCGAGGGTCCGCGACACGGCCCGCAGCAGCGTGGTCTTGCCGGCGCCGTTGCCGCCGAGTACGGCGGTGATCGCGCCGGGCGGCACGTCGACGGAGACGTCGCGCAGTGCCCGTACCGGGCCGTAGCCCACGGACAGTTCGCGGATCTCGAGCGTTGCCATGCGTCCTCCTCCTTCCGACTGGTCGTTGTGGTGCCACAGACCAGCAGGGGGGCGCACCGTGCGTCCACGGTCCGTCGCGCACTCGCTGCGGGTGACCAGTGTGTGAACGGCCCCGTTGTGCACGCGCACAGAGGGGGGTGATCCGCTGTCGCCCCGTCGGGGCGGGTGGCATCGTCACCAGCCATGAACGGCCCGGGCGCGGAAGGGAGCGAACTCATGCAGCGGCGCAGTGACGAGCGGGGCGAGGTGCTGCTCGACGCCCTTCTGGACGGCCGGTCCGCACCAGGGCTCGCGGCGCGCGCCTCGGCGGTTCTCGGCGTTCCGGAACAGGGCCGCTACGCGGTGGTGGTGCTGCGGGGCGGGCCGGCGGGGCAGGTCATGGACGCGGACGGCCTGCGGTTGTTCCGGAGGACGCGGGCGGACGGCGAGCTTGTCGTCGTCGCCCTGGGTGACCGCGATCCGGCCGGGCTCGCCCCGCTGCTGGCGCGGTGGTGCCCGGGGCGTCCGGGCGGGATCGGCCCGGTGGCGGAGGGCCTGGCGGGGCTCGGGACGGCGCGCCGGCTGGCCGAGGTGGCGCTGCTGACCTGCGGACCGGGCGAGGAGGGGATCGTACGGCTGGAGGAGCGGCTGCCCGCGGCGCTGGTGGTGAGCCAGCCGGAGCTCTCGGCGCGGCTGGTCGCGGACGTCTTCGGTCCGCTGCTGGCCCTGGATCCGGCGGACCGGGCGCTGCTGGTGCGGACGCTGGACGCGTGGCTGGAGTGCGGGGGGTCCGCGGGGCGGGCGGCGGGGCGGCTGTACTGCCATCGCAACACCGTGCTCAACCGGTTGCGGCGGCTGGAGCGACTGACGTCGCGGTCGCTGTCACGGCCGCGCGAACTGATCGAGATGATGCTGGCGCTGGACGCGTTCAGGCTGTCGGTGTCGCCGCCGTGAGTCGGTGTCCCCGCCGTGAGTCGGTGTTCCCGCCGTGAGGATGCAGGGGCGGGGGTGTGCAGGGGCGGGGGTGTGCAGGGGCGGGGGTGTCCCGCCCCTGCACGGTGCCTCGGGTCAGACCAGGAAGTCGCGGGCGATCGACTCGGCCGCGCGCTCCAGCAGGGGCCCGGCCTGGGCCATGCAGACCGCCGGATCGGGTTCCAGTGCCGTCAGTGCGTAGGCCCGCCGGATCCCGGCCCTCTCCAGTGCCTCGGGCGGCAGGGCGAGGCGTCCGCAGACGGCGACGACCTCCACCCCGGCGGCCCGGGCCGCCGCGGCGACGCCCGCCGGTGCCTTGCCGTGGAGGGTCTGCTCGTCGAGCGAGCCCTCGCCGGTCACGACGAGGGTGGCGCGGGCGAGCGCCGGGGCGAAGCCCAGGACGTCGAGCATGACCTCGATGCCGGGGCAAAAGCGTGCTCCCAGGGCGACGAGCGCGCCGTATCCGATGCCTCCGGCGGCGCCCGCGCCGGGCAGCGCGGCGTGCTCGGGTCCGAGGACCGAGGCGTAGTGGGCGAGCGCCGCGTCGAGGACCGCGATGTCGTCCTCGGTGGCGCCCTTCTGCCGCCCGTACACCTCGGGGGCGCCCTTCGGGCCGGTCAGCGGGTTGTCCACGTCGCTGGCCAGGATCAGGTCGATGTCCGCCAGCCGGGGGTCGAGCCCCGACAGGTCGGCCTCGGCCAGGTCGGCGAGTCCGCCGCCGCCGGGGCCGACGGGCTTGCCGTCGGCGTCCAGGAAGCGTGCCCCGAGTGCGGCGAGCATGCCCGCGCCGCCGTCCGTCGTGGCGCTGCCGCCGACGCCGAACACGATCGTCCGGGCGCCCGCGTCGAGCGCGGCCAGCAGCAGTTCGCCCGATCCGTACGTGGTCGCCGTGAGCGGGGCGAACTCCCCGGAGGGGAGGTGCTGGAGGCCCGAGGCCTCCGCCATCTCCACCACGGCCGTGGTGCCGCGCACCGCGTACGCGGCACCGACCGGAGTTCCCAGCGGCCCGGTCACCCGTGCCTCACGGCGCTCGAATCCGGCGGCCACCGCCGCCGCGACCGTGCCGTCGCCGCCGTCCGCGACGGGCAGGGTCTCGACCCGTACACCGGGGACGACGCGCCGTAGTCCGGCCGTCACCCGCTCCGCGACCTGCACGGCCGTGAGTGAGCCCTTGAACTTGTCCGCCGCGACGAGCACGCGGGCGGTCTCCATCACTGCTCCGTCCGTCACCTTGCATCCTTTGCTTTCGAACAGGCAGTCGCGCCGCCCCGACCCTATCCGGACCGCCCCCGGTCTGCCCATGGCTGTCCACGCGTCGGCCACGGCTCGGCCGGGCCCCGGCCGGAGCCTCTACGCTGCCCCCGTGACCACCACTGACTACGCCACTTACATCGCAGGACTGCCCCGGGTACTGGCCGCGGCGGCCTCGCTCTTCCGGGACGAGCACGACCGGCTCCTGCTCGTCGAGCCGAACTACCGGGAGGGCTGGGCCCTGCCCGGCGGCACGGTCGAGTCGGACGGGGGTGAGAGCCCCCGGCAGGCCGCGCGCCGGGAGACGGCGGAGGAGATCGGGCTGGACCTGGAACCGGGCCGGCTGCTCGCGGTCGACTGGGCCCGCGGTACGGGACGGCCGCCGATCGCGGCGTACCTGTACGACGGCGGGGTGCTGTCGGCCGAGCAGTTCGAGGCGATCCGGCTCCAGGAGGAGGAGCTCCTGTCCTGGCGGCTGGTGGACCGCGCGGACCTCGGCGGATTCCTGCCGGAACGACTCGGGCGACGTGTCCTGGCGGCTCTGCGGGTGCTGGACTCGGGGGCGGGTACGGCCGAGCTGGAGGACGGTGAACCACCCGTCCGCTAGGGCGGGTTGCCGTTCGCTGGCCATGGGTCCCTCGTGCGCCCGGGCCCGGCATCATCCCAACTCCGCTACAGGGGAGGGACCATGCCCGGGCTCGACGGACGCGACGGGCTCGATGGACGCGACGGAACGAGCAGGCCGCACAGAACGCCCGGCCCCACGAGGAGCACCCGCCGCCTGTGGCGGACGGCGGTGGCGGCGCCGGCCTGCACGGCCGTGATCGGGACGGCCGGCGGCACGGCAGCCGCGACCGTACGGGCCACCGCACCGGTCACCGTTCCCCGCCCGCTTCCGGCCTCGGTGGACGGTGGTGCCTGGCAGTCCGGCCATGTCCAGGGCATGGCCCTCGACCGCCGCCGCGGCTCCCTGTACTTCTCCTTCACGAACCTGCTGGTGAAGACCGATCTGAAGGGCCGTCCGGTCGGCTCGGTCGATCCGCGAACCCATCGGGACGGCGCTGCCCGCGCTGCTGGCCCGGCTGGCCCCGTCCGCGGAGGGCTGACCAGCTCCTGGCCGGTCGGGCTATCCCTTCAGACCGCCCTGTATCCGGCGTGACGGCTTGAACGTGTACAGGTCCAGGATCTCGGGCACATCTGCGAGGCCGGGTCCGCCCTCCGCCGCCCAGGTGGCTATGTCCGCGACGGCCTGCGGATCGTTGACCAGCCCGAGCCAGACGGGACGGCCGCCCGCGCCACGGCCCTCGGCGGAGGGCTGTACGACCATGACGTTGCCGTGCTCGCACGCGTCCAGACACTCCACGGCGCGCACGGTGGCGACCCCGTCGAGGGACTGCCTCAGCTGCGCCAGCTGCCCGGCGTGGTCCACGCCGGGGATCTTCGGGGTGCCGCAGCAGCAGCCCCGGCAGACGCTGACGGTGGGCCGGGACGGTCCCGGCTCTGCGACGGCCTTGCGGGTGCGGCGGCTCATGCGGGGACACTCCCGGTGGTGGCGCGGATGATCACCGTAGGACTGTACCGAGCGGCTCCCCCACGGGCCGGGGCGACCGGGTGGGGTAATGTTGACGGCTGCGAAGGGGAGTAGCCCCGAAAACCGGTCGTCGACACACTGGAGCCCTCTGGTTCCCGGTGGCCGGGCCCGTAGATACTTGCGGGTGGGCGAGACCTTCGGTCAGGTATGACACGTCCGTGACCTGCGGGCGGTGCCGTCATGCCGGGCCGAGTGGTCCTCCAGAAAAGCCCGAACGGCACTTCGCGGATGACCCGGGGCCCGGTTCTCACAGAAAGCCACCCGGAATGCATCTCGACCCACTGGCGATCCTCACCGCCTTCGGGCTGATCTTCCTCGCGGAGCTCCCCGACAAGACGATGTTCGCCTCGTTGGCCATGGGCACGCGCATGCGCCCCCTGTACGTCTGGTTCGGTACGTCGTCCGCCTTCGTGGTGCACGTCGCCATCGCGGTCGGGGCGGGTGGCCTCATCGGTCTGCTGCCCGACTGGACCGTCAAGCTGGTCTCGGCCCTCCTTTTCGCCTTCGGCGCGTTCATGCTGCTGCGCGGTGGCGGCGACGACGAGGACGGGGACGAGATCAAGACCGTGACCGGCTTCTGGCCGGTCTACTCGACCGCCTTCATGGCCGTCTTCATCAGCGAGTGGGGCGACCTCACCCAGATCACGACCGCGAACCTCGCCGCGAGCAACGGCGCCTGGTCCACGGCCATCGGAGCGGCCGTCGCCCTCATGTCCGTGTCCGCGCTCGCGCTGCTGGCCGGACGGTTCATCGCCAAGCGGGTCCCGCTGAAGACCGTGCAGCGCATCGGCGGGCTGTGCATGCTCGGGCTCGCGATCTGGTCGGCCGTCGAGATCTTCACCGGCTGACCGGCCGACGCCGCCTCGGCGGCGCGACCGGCCCGGCGTACCGGCCCCTCAGAACAGGGCCGGTACGTCGCTGTCCGTCCCCCGCTCGAAGTCGAGCAGCCGCTGCTTGCGTTCCAGGCCGCCGCCGTATCCCGTGAGGCTCCCCGAGGCTCCGACGACGCGGTGGCACGGGACGATGATCCCGACCGGGTTCTTGCCGTTGGCCAGGCCCACCGCACGGGAGGCGCCGGGCTTGCCGAGCTGTTCGGCCAGCTCGCCGTACGAACGGGTCTCGCCGTACGGGATCCGCTCCAGCTCCGCCCAGACGCTGCGCTGGAAGGGTGTGCCGTCCAGGTGCATCGGCAGGTCGAATTCCGTCAGCTCGCCCACGAAGTAGGCCTCCAGCTGCCGGACGGTCTCACCGAAGGGCCGCGGGTCCGGTTCACCGAAGGTCTCCTCCGGCGGGCGGTGCCGTTGCTCGGTCATGTACAGGCCGGCCAGGACACCGTCGGTGGCGACCAGCGTGAGGTCTCCGTAGGGGCTGTCGATGACCGTGTGCTGCCTGGTCATCGCAGATGTGGCTGTCATGGTTCGTCCTCGGGGGGTCAGGCGGGCAGGTGGTTGATGGGGTGGTCGTCGACGGTCCAGAGGTACTGCACGGCGTACGCGCGCCAGGGGCGCCAGTGCGCGGCGCGTGCGGTGAGGGCCGCGGGGGTCGCCGGGAGGCCGAGCTTCTCGGCCGCCCTGCGGATGCCCAGGTCGGTGGGGAGGAAGGCGTCCGGGTCGCCGAGGGCGCGCATGGCGATCACCTCGACCGTCCAGGGGCCGAATCCCGGCAGTGCGGTCAGCTGGGCGCGGGCCTGTTCCCAGTCGGTGCCCTCGCCAAGGCGGAGGGATCCGTCGGCGAGTGCGGCGACCAGGGTGGTGAGCGTGGTGCGGCGGCTGCGCGGCAGGGCGAGGGCCTCCGGATCGAGCCCGGCCAAGGCCTCCGGGGTCGGGAACAGGTGGGTCAGGCCGCCCTCGGGGTCCTCGACAGGTACCCCGTGGGCGGCGACCAGACGGGCGGCGTGGGTACGGGCGGCGGCCGTGGAGACCTGCTGTCCGAGCACGGCGCGTACGGCGAACTCCGCCGCGTCCACCGTGCGCGGCACCCGGCGCCCGGGGGCCTGGTCGACCAGCGGCGCGAGCAGCGGGTCGGAGCGCAGCTGCTCGTCGACGGCGACGGGGTCGGCGTCCAGGTCGAAGAGCCTGCGGCAGCGGCTGATGGCCTGGGTCAGATCGCGCGGATCGGTGAGGGAGAGCCGGCAGGCGATGTGGTCGGACCGCGGTGAGAGCGCCACGATGCCGTGTCCGTGCGGGAGCCGGAGCGTGCGGCGGTAGGCGCCGTCGCGCCACTCCTCGACCCCGGGGACGGCCGTCGCGGCCAGGTGCCCGAAGAGGTTGCTGGGGTTGAGCGGGGCACGGTAGGGCAGCCGCAGGGTGATGACGCCGGCCGCCTCGGCCGCGCCCGCCCCGCGTGCCGCGCGGGCGCGCAGCTCCCCCGGTGCGAGGGCGAAGACCTCGCGGACGGTGTCGTTGAACGTGCGGATGGAGGCGAATCCGGCCGCGAACGCCACCTCCGCCATCGGAATCGCGGTCGTCTCGATGAGGACCCGGGCCGTCTGGGCCCGCTGGGACCGCGCCAGGGCGAGCGGCCCGGCGCCGACTTCGGCGAGGAGCTGGCGCTCGATCTGCCGGGCGGAGTAGCCGAGCCGCACGGCGAGACCCGGTACGCCCTCCCGGTCGACGACCCCGTCCTGGATGAGGCGCATCGCGCGGGCGACGGAGTCGGCGCGGGCGTTCCACTCCGGGGATCCGGGGCTGGTGTCCGGCCTGCATCGCTTGCAGGCCCGGAATCCGGCCTGCTGGCACGCGGCCGCGCTGGGGTAGAAGCTCATGTTGCGCACCTTGGGCGGCACCACCGGGCAGCTGGGCCGGCAGTAGATCCGCGTGGTCAGGACCGCGGTGAAGAACCAGCCGTCGAAGCGGGCGTCCTTCGACTGTACGGCCCGTACGCAACGCTCGGTGTCGGTGTGCATGCTTCCAGGATCAGGCACCCGGAACGGGAGGGCTGGCGGAAATCCGACATCAGCCCCGCGCGGGAATCCGACATCATCCGTTCGAGGGAATCCGGCCGCCGGGCCGGCACCGGGGCCGCCGCGCGGGTACCTCACCTGGCCCGCAGCCGCTTCCACACCGCCTTCGCCGCGTGGTGGCCTGACATGCCGTGCACTCCGGGGCCGGGCGGGGTGGCGGAGGAGCAGAGGAATACCGCGGGGTGGGCGGTGGCGTACGGCACGCGGGCGAGCTTGGGGCGGAGCACCGTCTGCAGCCCGGCGAACGCTCCGGTCGCGATGTCACCGCCGACGTAGTTGGCGTTGCGCGCGGCGAGTTGGGGCGGTCCGGCGATCGCGCGTGCCAGGACGAGATCGCGGAAGCCGGGCGCGAAGCGCTCGATCTGCCGCTCGATGACCTCTGTCGCGTCCCCTTCCCAGCCCGCGGGGACGTGTCCGTAGACCCAGAAGACATGGCGGCCCTCGGGCGCCCGGGAGGGATCGACGAGGCTCGGCTGTGCGGTGATCAGGAAGGGGACGCTCGGGTCGCGGCCCTCCACCGCGGCGCGCAGGGCCGTGTCGATCTCCCCGGCCGTGGGACCGACATGGACCGTACCGGCCCGCCGGGCCTCCTCGGCCGTCCACGGGACGGGGCCCGACAGCGCGTAGTCGATCTTGAAGCAGGAGGCGCCGTAACGGTAGCGGCTGTAGGCGCTGCCGAGGCCGGCGATACGAGCCATCGCGGTGGGCGAGGTGTCGAAGACGTACGCGCGGGCGGGCGGGAGTTCGTCGAGGCGCTTGACCTCCACACCCGTCCGGATCGTGCCGCCCTGTTCACGCAGGTACGAGGCGAGGGCGTCGGAGATGGCCTGTGAGCCGCCGCGCGGCACCGGCCAGCCCTTCGCGTGCGCGGCGAGCGCGAACAGCATGGCGATCCCGCTCGTCGCGATACCGCTGGTGGGCGCTATGGCGTGGGCGGCGAGCCCCGCGATCAGTCCGCGTGCCCTGGCACCCCGGAAGCGGCGGGAGAGGAACGTGGCGGGCGGCAGCGCGTCGAGGCCGAAGCGGACCCATCGGTACGGGTCGCGGGGCAGCCCGTCCCACGGGGTGCGCAGGAAGTCCGCTGCGAGGGTGTCCCAGTGGCCGGTGTAGGGCTCGACCATCCTGCGGTACGCGCCCGCGTCCTGCGGGCCGAGCGACATGGCGCTCTCCCCCACGGACCGGGTGAGCACGGCGGCGGAACCGTCCGGGAAGGGGTGGGCGAGCGCCAGCTCGGGCTGCAGCCATTCCAGGCCGTGCCGGCCCAGCGGCATCGCGTCGAAGGCGGGTGAGCCGATGCCCAGTGGGTGGACGGCGGAACACGGGTCGTGGCGGAAGCCGGGAAGGGTGAGCTCCTCGGTTCGCGCGCCGCCTCCGACGGTCTCGTGGGCCTCGAAGACCTCAACGGCGAGGCCCCGGCGGGCCAGTTCGACCGCGGCCGTCAGCCCGTTGGGGCCCGCCCCCACGACTACGGCATCCAGCATCGATGGCACCTTCGGACTCCTTCGTCAGCCGATGGCCAGGACACCCAGGATATTCGGGCGCACCGACAACCGGTCCGCGGGTAGCCTCCCGCCCGATGAACAAAGCGTGCGCACCCTCTTCCGCCGTCTCCGCCATGGCCTCCCGGCTCACCGCCGTGTCCGGTGTCCGGGCCGTCGTCCTGGGCGGCAGCCGGGCCCGTGGCACCCACCGGCCCGATTCCGACTGGGACCTGGGCGTCTACTACCGCGGCACCCCCGACCTCGCCGCGCTGGCCGCGCTGGGCTCGGAGATCCAGGGTTCCCCGCTGGAGGTCGCGGGGCCGGGCGGCTGGGGGCGGTGGGTCGACGGCGGTGCGTGGCTGACGGTGGACGGCGTCCCGGTCGACTGGATCCTGCGCGATCTGGACCGGGTGGAGTCGGTGTGGTCCGACTGCCGGGAGGGCCGCTTCGAGGTGGGCGTCCAGCCCGGGCATCCGCTGGGCTTCTGGTCCCCCTGCTACGTCGGCGAGGTCGCCCTCTGCCGCGTACTGGAGGACCCCCACGGCGAGTTGACACCCCTTCAGGAAGCGGTGCGGGCCTATCCCGAGCCGCTGCGCGAGGCGCTCGCCGACGCGGCGTGGGAGGCGGAGTTCTCCGTGGCCGGCGCCCGTAGGTCGGCCCCGGCGGGTGACACGCTCCATGTCGCCCTGTGCCTGTCGAAGGCGTTCGGGATCCTCGCCCAGGCCCTGCACGCCCATCACCGCACCTGGTGTCTCAACGAGAAGGGCGCGCTGGCCGCCGCGGCCGCTCTGCCGGACACGCCCGCGGACTTCGCTGACCGGGTCTCCCGGTCGCTGCGCGGCCTGGACGCGGCGGCGGTGGAGACCGCGGCCGGTGTCGTCCGGGACGTACGGGACGTGCTCGCCGGCGGTGGTCCCGCGGTCACCGCCGCGGGAGCGTGAGCGCTACAGGCCGGCGCGCAGCGCGGACAGGATCCGGTCCGCGGTGGGCCTGTCCCTGGCCGCCGTGAACGGGAGGTCGTTGCCGCCGGTGATGCGGTACGGAACGCCGGTGAGTGTCGACTCGGCGCCGCCCGCCTCGGCGACCAGGAGCAGGCCCGCCGCGTGGTCCCAGGCGAACTCCCAGTTGAACGCGACGGCGTCCTGCGCCCCGCAGGCGACGGCGAGGTACTCCAGGCCGGCCGAGCCGCACGCACGGGCGTCGATGCCTTCGGTACGCAGGCCGAGCAGGGCGCGCTTCTGGGCGTCGGAGGTGTAGTCGGGGTGTGACATCGCCACCTTGAGCACAGCTCCCGGCGCGGGCGAACCGCTGTGCAGCGGGGTGCCGTTGAGGGTGGCGCCCCTCCCCCGGACGGCGACGGCCATCTCGCCGAGCACGGGGGCGTACGTCCACGAGGCGTACACCTGTCCGTGGTGGGCGAGGGCGACCAGGGTGCAGAAGCCGGGTTCGCCGTGGACGAACTGACGGGTTCCGTCGACGGGGTCGACGATCCACACGGGCGCGTCGCCGCCGAGCGCGTCGTACACGGCCGGGTCGGCGTGGACGGCCTCCTCGCCGACGACGGCCGAACCGGGCAGGAGCCGGGTCAGGGACCTGGTGAGGTGTTCCTCGGCCAGCCGGTCCGCGGCGGTGACCAGGTCGTGCGGGCCGCTCTTCTCGACGATCTCGTGCGTGGCGAGCTGCCGGTAGCGCGGCAGGATCTCGGCGGCGGCCGCTGCACGGACCGCCGCCTCCACCTCGGTCAGGTTCCCGTTGTCGGCGAGGAAGTCATCGATCATGCCTCCAGCTAAGCACGGTCCGCGTGGGATGCCGCAGGTGGGCGGTCAGCGGCCGACCGCGTACCCCTGCATGCCGCGTGGATTGGCCGCGGCGGACAGAATTCCGGTCTCCGGGTCGCGGGCGACGGCGCACAGCCTCCCCTCGGACCAGGGCGGGCCGACGGTGACGTCGTGGCCGCGGCGGCGCAGCTCCGCGACGGTTTCGGGGTCCATGCGCTCCTCGACGGTCAGGCTCCCGGGCCTCATGTCGCGCGGGTGGAAGGAGCCGGGGAAGCTGTCGTTGTGCCAGTTCGGAACGTCGATGGCGCCTTGCAGGTCGAGCCCGCCGCGGATCCGGGGGCGCAGGGCGACGGCCAGGAAGAAGTGGAGCTGCCACTGGTCCTGCTGGTCGCCGCCGGGGGTACCGAACGCCATGACCGGGACACCGTCGCGCAGGGCGAGCGACGGGGTCAGGGTCGTGCGGGGGCGGCGGCCGGGGGTGAGGGTGTTGGGCAGTCCCTCGTCGAGCCAGGCCATCTGCAGCCGGGTGCCGAGCGGGAAGCCGAGCTCGGGGACGACGGGGTTCGACTGGAGCCAGCCGCCGCTGGGGGTGGCGGAGACCATGTTGCCCCAGCGGTCGACGATGTCGAGGTGGCAGGTGTCGCCGCGGGTCGCGCCGTCCCCGGCGACGGTCGGCTCGCCCGCACCGGCGGCCGTCGGTATGCCGGTGGTGCCGAGGCCGGACGCGACGGCGCGGGCGTGGGCGCTGAGGACGGGGGTGCGCCCGCCGGGGCTGCCGGGGCGGAGCTCGTGGGACGCCTCGCCGGTGACGAGGGCACGGCGTGCGGTGTTGTACGGCTCGGAGAGCAGGGTGTCCAGGGGGACGTCTTCGGCGTCGCCGTACCAGGCCTCGCGGTCCGCCATGGCGAGCTTGCAGCCCTCGACGAGCAGGTGCACGTAGTCGGCGGAGCCGTACGGCGGCAGCTCGCCGGGAAGGAGCGCGAGCTGCTGGAGGAAGGCGGGGCCCTGGCTCCAGCCGCCGGCCTTGGCCAGCGTCCAGCCGTTCCAGTCGTACGTGGCCGGGGCCTCGTAGGCCGCGGACCAGCCGGCCAGGTCGGCGGCGGTGAGCGTGCCGGTGTGGCGGGTGCCGCTGGTGTCCAGGGTGGGTACGGCCGCCTGCCGGACCAGTGCCTCGGCGATGAAGCCCTCGCCCCAGACGGTACGGGCGGCCTCGATCTGGGCGACGCGGTCGGCGCCGCCGGTCCGCTCGGCCTCGGCGATCAGCCGCCGCCAGGTCGCGGCGAGTGCGGGGTTGCGGAACAGCTCCCCCGGCTGCGGGGCCTTCCCGCCGGGGAGGTACACCTCGGCGGACGACGGCCAGGCGGTCTCGAACAGCTCGCGGACCGTCTCCACGGTCTCGCCGATCCGCTCGACCGGCGGGTGGCCGTCCCCGGCGTACCCGATCGCATACCGCAGCACCTGGCGGAGGGTCCTGGTGCCGTGGTCGCGCAGGAGGACCATCCACGCGTCGAAGGCGCCCGGTACGGCGGCGGCCAGCGGCCCGGTACCGGGCACCAGGTCGAGGCCGAGCCCCCGGTAGTGGGCGACGGTCGCCCCGGCGGGGGCGGGTCCCTGGCCGCACAGCACCCGCACGTCGCCGTCCTTCGGCGCCAGGATGACGGGCACCTCCCCGGCCGGGCCGTTGAGGTGGGGTTCGACGACGTGCAGCACGAATCCGGCGGCGACGGCCGCGTCGAAGGCGTTGCCGCCGTCCTCCAGGACGGCCATCGCGGACTGCGAGGCGAGCCAGTGGGTGGAGGACACCATCCCGAAGGTGCCCTGGAGGGTCGGCCGGGTCGTGAACATCGCGCCTCACCTTGCTGGTTGTACGTGTCGAAACGGACCGAACACCGCCCACGACCGGCCCCGGGGAGAATCTGGGGAGTTTCGCCCTGCAAGACCGTTCACCTGATCGTCGAGCAGGCTATCGATCGCCCGCGTTGCACACCACGGGGTTCCCACCTGGGCAGAGCGCGTGGCGCACGCGATCGAGCTGGTCGTACTGCCCGTCGCCATCTGGCGATTACCGATCGGCTTCGGGTACGGCATGCGAGGAGAGCCCGTGCCCTCTGCCTGGTACAACGCCCCTTACGTCATCGGCCTGACGATCCTCACCGAGATCCTCGCGCTGCTCGGCTCGGACCGGTCCGCCGATGGGGCGAGGTCGTTCCGCGCCGGCTGCCGAAGCGGGGAGGGCGACGCATCCCGCCGGCCGCCGCGATCGTCCCCGCGCCCCTGGGCGGTCTCTTCTTCACTGCGCTCGGCGTCCACTGGCTGCACGAGGCCGCTACCGTCGGCACGGCGGCCTGGCCGTACGACGAGGGCTGGGATGTCCTCGTGATGGCGATGAGCGGGCTGATGAACCCGTGGGGGCCACTGCTTATGATTCCGACGTATGCGTACTGCCGACGCCGCCGGGCCTGATCTCGGTCTTCGGTGAGAACGCGCAAACCTTCGCAGCGAGGAATCATCATGTCTGGTATGCGGCTTGCCGACGGTAACGGCTGACCTGGGCCCGGGTCCGGTGGCGGCGCCTCCTCGCAGGAGCGGTACGCCTTCCCGCCGCGTCCGGCGGACAGTCTCTGCCAGGCAGACCGTGCGTCTCCCCCGGCGATCCGCACCGGATTCCGGCACATCCCCCGCACCCGCCCGAGGGGTACGGAACCGGCCCGGGCCGGTTCCGTACCCTGGGGGCATGCGCATGCGCCCCACCCTGAGCTGGACCCCTTCCGAGGACCTGTCGCCGGGCACCACCGATCCGGGGCCGATCGCCGACGTGCTCGGGGCCGGCGGTGTGCTGGTGCTCAGCGGGGCGGGCCTCTCCACGGAGTCGGGCATCCCCGACTACCGGGGTGAGGACGGGAGCCTGGGCCGGCACACCCCGATGACCTACCAGGACTTCACCGCCGGCGCGCAGGCGCGGCGCAGGTACTGGGCGCGCAGCCACCTGGGCCGGCGCACCTTCTGCCGGGCGCGCTCCAACGCCGGGCACCGGGCCGTGGCCGCGTTCGGGCGGCACGGTCTGCTCTCGGGGGTGATCACCCAGAACGTCGACGGTCTGCACCAGGCCGCCGGCAGCCAGGGCGTTGTGGAGCTTCACGGAAGCCTGGACCGAGTCGTCTGCCTCTCCTGCGGCGCCTTCAGCCCGCGTCGCGAACTCGCCCGGCGGCTGGAGGACGCCAACGCGGGCTTCGCGCCGGTGCCTGCCTCTGTCAATCCGGACGGCGACGCCGATCTCACCGACGAGCAGGTCGGGGACTTCCGCGTGATGCCCTGCGCGGTCTGCGGCGGCATTCTCAAGCCGGACGTGGTGTTCTTCGGCGAGTCCGTGCCCCCTCAGCGGGTCGAGCACTGCCGCGAGTTGGTGCGTGGGGCGGCTTCGCTGCTGGTCCTGGGCTCCTCGCTGACGGTGATGTCCGGGCTCCGGTTCGTCCGTCAGGCGGCCCAGGACGGAAAGCCGGTGCTGATCGTCAACCTGGACCCGACCCGGGGCGACCGGCACGCCGTCACCCGCGTCGCGCTCCCGCTGGGAGCGGCCCTCACCGCGGTGGCCGGCCGGCTGGGCGTCCCCGTCGACGACGAGGCGGCAGGACCGGGTGAAGGGGCTCAGGGGCCGTAGGTACGCGTACTCATCCGACCGGGCCGGGTGACGGGCAGGGTCGGAGGATGCATGAGGACCGCACCGGCCGTGAGCCACGCAGTGCCCTGGCCAACCTCGGCGTCTTCCTCGCCGTGCTGCCGTTCAACGTCCTTCCGGCCGGATACGCCTTGCTGGCGGTCGGCATCGGTGGCTGGGCCGCCACGAAGAACGGCGAGGAACCGACCGTCCCGGTGTGGGAGATCGCGGGGTCCGGCAGTGTTCTCGTGGCGGTGGCGGTGGGTTTGGCATGGGGCCGGTTCCGGGCCGCCGCCGTTGCGCAGGTCGGTCTCACGGCGGTGCTGATGACCTGGCTTCTGTCGGCCTACCACTGACGTATGCCGGACGGGCCGGGACGCGACCGGTCGTGCCGGGTCGGGCCGGACCGCCGGCCGCGGTGGCCGCCGGACCGTTCAGCCGGCGTCGTCACGGGTGAGGCTCGCGCCGATGCGGGCCGGGTCTCCCGGAGCCAGATGTGTGACGCGTCGTAGGTGTGGACGGCGTGCCACCACAGGGCCTGGCGCAGCGGGACCGCCTCGTAGGGCGGGCTCATGACCCGGACGGGCAGCACCCCGGACAGCATGTCCGCCAGGCGCTGCTGCACCAGGGCGATCCGTCGGGTTCCGGCGACCATGTGGGGCAGCAGTTGGAAGCTGTCGACGGAGACCTCGACGCGCGGTTCGATGCCCAGCATGCCCAACTGCCGTACGGCGGGGGCGTCGTAGGTGCGCTGGTAGGTCACCCACGGCAGCCCGGCGAGGTCCTGCCGGGTGAGGGCGGTCACCGACCTCGGGATTGTCCTCGGCCACCAGGAAGACCCAGGCGTCCTGGTAGAGGTCGGTGGCCGGCATGTCGTTGATGATGCCGTGCGGCATCAGGAGGCCGTCGGTGGCGCTGAGCAGGGACGCGGTGTCCTCGACGACGGTGTCCGGGGTGTGGCTGAAGCGGAGGCGGATGCCGGGCGCCTCCTCGTGCACGACACGGGCGAACGCGGCGCCGAAGACGGCGACCGCGTAGTCGGAGGCGAGGAGCCGGAATTCGCGGCTTTCGGTGGCGGGGTCGAAGTCGGCCTGGCTGCTGAAGAGCCGTTCCAGCAGGTCGCAGGCGGTGGAGGTGCGGTCGAGCAGAACCTGCCCGAGGGCGGTGAGCTCGTAGTGGCCACCGACGCGGGCGAGCAGATCGTCGTCGAAGTGGGGCGGAGCCGGGCGAGCGAGGCACTCATCGCGGGCTGGCTGAGGCCGAGCCGCTGCCCCGCCCGGGTGACGTTGCGCTCCTCCAGCAGGGCGCGGAGTGCGACGACGAGGTTGAGGTCCAGACTGGCCAGGTTCACGGGCGCCTTCCTTCGGGTCGTGCGGTGCCCCGCAGGGCCGGCGCTCCCCGGAGGGTTCGGCGCCTTCCCCGGAGGGCCGGTGGTCCCCGCTGTGAGGCGGCGGCCCTGGCAGCAGGGCGAATCGAACGGCTCATTTTGCGGAACCTTTACCCGGGACCGGCCGTTGGCCGAGTGAGCACACGGCTCGCGACCGACAAGTCAGAATCAGACCGAGGTGACGTCAATGGCAGTGTGGGACCGGCTCAAGGACCAGGCCAAGAATCTGCAGCAGTCCCAGGGAGGGCGCCCGTCCGGCGGACGGAGCGGCGGGACGCGGTCCGGCGGTGGTTCACGCGCCCAGCTGGTCAGCACGCTGAAATCACAGCTGACCTCTCTCAAGACCGAGCTGAAGAGCGGAGCGTACCGGGACGCGAGCATGGCGGTGTGCGCGCTGGTCGCCGCCGCGGACGGCCATGTGGACCCGGCCGAGCGGCAGCACGTGGAGTCGATGATCCTGGGCAACGACGTCCTGCAGAACTTCCCGCCGGAGCAGTTGCGCACGCGTTTCAACAAGCACGTGGACCAGCTGGCCCTCAACTTCCAGCAGGGCAAGGCGGACGCGCTGCAGGAGATCGTCAAGACGGCCAAGAAGCCGACCGAGGCACGGGCCGTGGTCCAGACCGGCATCGTCGTCGCCGGTGCCGACGGTGACTTCTCCCACGCCGAACACATGGTGCTGCGGGAGGTGTGCGCGGCGCTGGGGCTGTCCCCCGCCGAGTTCCAGCTCTGACCCCTCCCCCGCACTCAGGTTCCCGGGGCGGCGGCGCCCGTCGTCGGATGTGGTCCGACGCGACGGGTCCGCCGGCCCGGAACGGTCCGGTGGCTCAGTGGCCTCCCCTGTTCTCGACGCAGGGGCCCGTGCCGGGCTGCGGCTCGGCGTAGGCGCCGTGCACCTCGCCGGTCAGCTCGTCCTCGGTCACATGCCCGGACACACAGGTGACTCCCGTGTGGACGCTGTAGAACCCGGACCAGATGTAGACGCCGTGCTCCTTGCCGCACCCCAGGCTCTCCAGTGCCGCCGCGATCCGGGCATCGCTGAAGTCCCCCTCCTCCCGGACCTTCTCCAGTTCCTTGCGGATGAGCCGGGCCGAGGCCTCGCCCCGCACGCGCTTCTCCTCGGCCGGCGGGGCCTGCATGCGGTAGGCGTGGTTCTCCTCGTCATGGGGTGCGCCGTCGCCGACCTCGCCCTGCCGGGTGCCGTCGGCGTCAGGAACGGCACCCGGAGCCGGGGAGGCCGGCGGCTCCGCGGGCGCCCCCTCGGGAGGCTGCGCGCAGGTCGGCCGGGGAGCGAAGGAGGTCTGCGGGGTGACGGAGGGCAGCGGCGCCGACCGCGCGTCGCCGCTCCGCTCGGTCCCGCAGGCGGTGACGCCGATCAGCAGGAGGGCGGCTGCCGCGACGGATCGTCCGAATGGCTTGGGCATGCGCGGAGTCTGCCACCCGTGCCGGGTACGGGCGTGAGTGCGGGTACTCATCTCCGACGGCCTCTCGTCCCCGGCCGCTCCCGCCGCACAGCGCACGCCGCGCACCTCCGCCGCGGCCCTCGGGGCGATCTGGACACCGGCGCGGATTAAACCGCCATACGGCAGGGTTGTGCCTGATCGGAGCCGATTCGCGAAGATGGGTCGGCGGATGCGGAGGCATGGCGGTGCACGGAGAGTACAAGGTCCCCGGCGGCAAGCTCGTGGTGGTCGACCTGGACGTGGAGGGCGGGGCCCTGCGCGGCGTACGGGTGGCCGGGGACTTCTTCCTGGAGCCCGACGAGGCCATCCTCGCCATCGACGCCGCACTGGAGGGCGCCCCCGCCCACACCGACACGGCGGGCCTCGCCGCCCGGATCGACGCGGCTCTGCCGGAGTCGACCGTGATGCTGGGGCTGACCTCGGAGGGCGTCGCCGTCGCCGTACGGCGGGCCTTGGCGCAGGCCACCGAGTGGAGCGACTACGACTGGCAGCTGATCCACGACGCGCCGCAGTCCCCCGCCCTGCACATGGCGCTGGACGAGGTCGTCACCGCCGAGGTCGCCGCCGGACGCAGGCCGCCCACGCTGCGGGTCTGGGAGTGGGCCTCCCCGGCCGTGATCATCGGGAGCTTCCAGTCGCTGCGCAACGAGGTCGACGGTCCGGCCGCCGAGCGCCTCGGCGTCGAGGTGGTCCGGCGCGTCTCGGGCGGCGGCGCCATGTTCGTGGAGCCGGGGAACACCATCACGTACTCGCTCTCGGTGCCGGACTCACTCGTCTCGGGGCTCTCCTTCGCCGACAGTTACGCCTATCTCGACGACTGGGTGCTCGGGGCCCTGGCCGACATGGGCATCAAGGCCTGGTACCAGCCGCTGAACGACATCGCCACGGACGCGGGCAAGATCGCGGGGGCCGCGCAGAAGCGGGTGGCGGGCGGGCAGGGCGCCGTGCTGCACCACGTGACCATGTCGTACGACATCGACGCCGACAAGATGCTGGAGGTGCTCCGGATCGGCAAGGAGAAGCTGTCGGACAAGGGCACCAAGTCGGCGAAGAAGCGCGTCGATCCGCTGCGCCGGCAGACCGGGCTGCCCCGGGAGATCGTCATCGCCAACATGATCGACTCGTTCCGCAACCGGCACGGCCTGACGCAGGGCGCCGTGACGCCCGAGGAGCTGGCGCGGGCGGAGGAGCTCGTACGGACCAAGTTCGGCACCGTGCAGTGGACGGCCCGCGTGCCGTAGGGGCGGGGGCGCACGCGAGCCGCCCCGGCAGGCGGGTGCCTGCCGGGGCGGCCGGTGGTGCGGGTGCTGCGCCGCGGGGCGGCGCACCGGGATCCGGCCCGGCGCCGGGGGGTCAGCCCAGCGTCGCGATGGCCTTGTTGAAGGCCGCCGACGGGCGCATGACAGCGGCGGCCTTCGCCGGGTCGGGCTGGTAGTAGCCACCGATGTCGACGGGCTTGCCCTGGACGGCGATCAGCTCACCGACGATGGTCTCCTCCTGCTCGGCCAGGGTCTTGGCGAGCGGCGCGAACGCCTCGGCGAGCTTGGCGTCCTCGGTCTGCCCCGCCAGCTCCTGGGCCCAGTAGAGCGCCAGGTAGAAGTGGCTGCCGCGGTTGTCGATGCCGCCGAGCTTGCGGCTGGGCGACTTGTCCTCGTTGAGGAACGTGGCGGTGGCACGGTCCAGCGTGTCCGCGAGGACCTGGGCACGGGCGTTGGACGTGGTCTGCGCGAGGTGCTCGAAGCTGACCGCCAGGGCAAGGAACTCACCCAGGCTGTCCCAGCGCAGGTAGTTCTCCTTGACGAGCTGCTGGACGTGCTTCGGCGCGGAACCGCCGGCGCCCGTCTCGAACAGGCCGCCGCCGTTCATCAGCGGGACGACGGAGAGCATCTTCGCGCTGGTGCCGAGCTCGAGGATGGGGAAGAGGTCCGTCAGGTAGTCACGCAGCACGTTACCGGTGACGGAGATGGTGTCCTCGCCGCGACGGATGCGCTCCAGGGAGAAGGCGGTGGCCTCCTCGGGCGTCTTGATCTCGATCTGCAGACCGTCGGTGTCGTGGTCCGCGAGGTAGGTGCGGACCTTCTCGATGAGCTTCGCGTCGTGTGCGCGGTTTTCGTCGAGCCAGAAGACGGCCGGGTCGCCGGTCGCGCGGGCGCGGGTGACGGCGAGCTTGACCCAGTCCTGGATCGGCAGGTCCTTGGCCTGGCACATCCGGAAGATGTCACCGGCGCCCACGGCCTGCTCCAGCACCGCGTCACCGGCGGCGTCGACGACCCGCACGGTGCCCGTGGTGGGGATCTCGAAGGTCTTGTCGTGGCTGCCGTACTCCTCGGCCTTCTGCGCCATGAGACCGACGTTGGACACCGAGCCCATCGTGGACGGGTCGAAGGCGCCGTTCGCACGGCAGTCGTCGATGACGACCTGGTAGACACCCGCGTAGCTGCTGTCCGGCAGGACGGCGATGGTGTCGGCCTCCTGGCCGTCCGGACCCCACATGTGGCCGGAGGTGCGGATCATGGCCGGCATGGACGCGTCGACGATGACATCGCTGGGGACGTGCAGGTTGGTGATGCCCTTGTCGGAGTCGACCATCGCGAGCTCGGGACCCTCGGCGATCTCGGCCTCGAAGGACGCCTTGATCTTCGCACCCTCGGGCAGCGCCTCGAGTCCCTTGAGGATGCCGCCGAGCCCGTCGTTCGGGGTGAGGCCGGCCGCGGCGAGCGTCTCGCCGTACTCGGCGAAGGTCTTCGGGAAGAACGCGCGGACCACGTGGCCGAAGATGATCGGGTCGGAGACCTTCATCATGGTGGCCTTGAGGTGCACGGAGAACAGCACGCCCTCGTCCTTGGCACGGGCGATCTGCGCGGTGAAGAACTCGCGGAGCGCGGCCACCCGCATCACGGCGGCGTCGACGACCTCGCCCGCCAGGACGGGTACGGACTCGCGCAGCACGGTGGTGGTGCCGTCGTCGCCGACGAGCTCGATGCGCAGGGTGCCGGGCTCGGCGATGACGGCGGACTTCTCGGTGGACCGGAAGTCGTCGACGCCCATGGTGGCGACGTTCGTCCTGGAATCGGCCGACCAGGCGCCCATACGGTGCGGGTGCGTCTTGGCGTAGTTCTTGACCGAGGCGGGGGCGCGGCGGTCGGAGTTGCCCTCGCGCAGGACCGGGTTGACCGCGCTGCCCTTGATCTTGTCGTAGCGGGCGCGGACGTCCTTGTCCTCGTCGCTCTTGGGGTCGTCCGGGTAGTCCGGCAGTGCGTAACCCTGCGCCTGCAGCTCGGCGACCGCGGCCTTGAGCTGCGGGATCGACGCCGAGACGTTCGGCAGCTTGATGATGTTGGCGCCGGGAGCCTTGGCCAGCTCGCCGAGCTCGGCGAGTGCGTCATCGATACGCTGGCCGGCCTCGAGGCGCTCCGGGAAGGCGGCGATGATCCGGCCGGCCAGGGAGATGTCGCGGCTCTCCACCGTGACCCCTGCGGTCGAGGCGTAGGCCTCGACGACGGGCAGGAACGAGTACGTCGCCAGGGCAGGGGCCTCGTCGGTGTGCGTATAGATGATGGTCGAGTCAGTCACCGGGTGCTCCGCTCCACGTCTGCAACATTGCTTGACATCAAGATATCTCGTGGTCGCCCCCCTCTCCACAGGGGCCCGCCCCCGTTCTCGGCCGGATCCGGTCACACGCGGACGGTGTGGCCTGGGGGGTGCCGCCGTTCACGGATCACCGCCTGGTCCAGCTGATGACCTTCGGCGCGATCTGCGCCGTGGAGCGGGTCGCGGCCGGCCTGCGGGGGGAAGAGGATCAGCGCTACGACGTCCCGGGGGCGGGCGGGCGGTGCTCGTACCAGCGCCGGTCGGATTCCAGCTGGGCGGCGAGGGAGATGAGTCGTTCCTCGCTGCGGGAGGGGCCGAGGAGTTGGGCGCCGAGGGGCAGGCCGTCGTGGGTGAAGCCCGCGGGGACGTTGACGCCGGGCCAGCCGAGGACGTTCCAGGGCCAGGCGTACGGGCAGGCCGCAGTCATCGCGAGGTCGGTGCGCCAGGCGCTCAGCCGGTCGAAGGCGCCGACCAGGGGCGGCGGGGCGGCGGTGGTCGGGGTGAGGAGCACGTCGTATCCGCTGCCGGTCCGCGCCGTCTCGAAGAAGGCGCCGAGCCTGCGGTGCTGGCGTACCTCCCGGGCCCGGGCCGCGCGGACCACCCGGCCGCCGAGGCGGGTTCCGGTGCGCAGGGCGCTGCGGGTGCGCGGGTCCAGGAGCGCGGGATCGGGGTGCAGCGCGGCGAGTTCGGCGATCCCGGCGGTGGCACGGGGGACGAAGGAGAGGCCGATCAGTCCGTAGCGGGGGCGGGCCTCCTCGACGTGGTGGCCCAGGCGGGCGAGGGCTTCGGCGAGTGCCGTGACGGCACGCACCACCTCGGGGTGCGGCGTGTTCCTGGTGAGGGTGAGCGGGGGCTCCAGGGCGAGGCCGATCCGCAGCCTGCCGGGGTCGCGGCGGGCCGCGGCGGACGCGTCGACGGCGGGTGGCCGGTGCGGGTCGCCGGGGTGCGGTCCCGCGGCGGCGTCCAGGAGCAGGGCCGCGTCGGCGACCGTACGGGCGAGGGGGCCGTTCACGGTGAGGCCCTGGAAGGCGTCGCTGTTGGGGTGGACGGAGATCCGGCCGCGCTGCGGCTTGATGCCGACGAGGTGGGTCCAGGCCGCGGGGATACGGATGGATCCCGCGCCGTCCGAACCGAGCGCCGCCGGTACGAGGCCGGCGGCGACGGCCGCGGCGGATCCCCCGGACGAACCGCCGGGCGTGTGGGCGGTGTTCCACGGGTTGCGGGTGGCGCCGAAGGCGGGCCCCTCGGTGAACGCCCACTGGCCCAGCTCGCAGGAGTTGGTCTTGCCGACGACGACGGCTCCCGCGGCTCGCAGCCGTCGGACGGCCTCGCTGTCGGCGGTGGCGGGCGGCAGTTCGCCGTCGCAGCCGAAGTAGGTGGGCATGCCGGCGACGTCGGTGTCGTCCTTGACTGCGACCGGCACCCCGAGCAGCGGCAGCCGCTCCCCCGCGGCGAGCCGCCGGTCGGCGTCGGCGGCCTCGGCGAGTGCGGCCTCGGCCCGCAGGTGCCGGAAGGCGTTGAGGGTGTCGCGACTGGCCTCGATGCGGGCCAGCGCGGCGGCGACGAGCGCCTGCGAGGTCGTCCGGCCGTCGGCCAACTGCCGTGCGCTGCCCGCGAGTCCGGGCTGCTCGGACACCTCGCCGGGCCTGCTCGGTCGCTCCGTCGGTTCTGCTGAGGACATCGCTGCAGCCTCCTCGCGTCCGCCGGAGCACCGGTGTCCCGGGTCCGCCCCGGGGCCGCCCGAGCGGGGCCTACTGGAGAGTAACGAAGCGGGGTGGTCCGCTCAAGCATGCCGCCGCGTGGACTGTCCGCGCCGTCGCCGTACGACGCGGACGGTGCGGGTGCGTCGGGGGGTGCCCTACGGCCTGACGTGGATCTCGCCGATCCCCGTGCCGAGGCCGGCGCAGTGGGCGGTCGACTGTCCGGACTGCCCCGGACCGAGTGTGACGTGCTCGCCGTCCACGTCCGGGGACCAGCCGCAGACCAGGTGGACCCAGAAGGTCCGGGGTGCGGAGCCGTCGTTGCGGCAGAGCGCGTATCCGGTGTGGTCGTCGACCGCGTGCTTCCCGGTGTCGCAGGACAGGCCGGGCGGTACGGCGGCCGGCGCCACGGCCACCGCGGCGGTCACCGGCACGGCCGACGCGAGGGTCAGCCCCATGACGGTGGCACCGCGCACGAGGGTGCGGACGGCGTTCCCCTTGGACAGCTTCTTCATGGCTCCCCTTCGATTCCTTGATCGTCACGGCGACCCTCCCCCACGTTCCGTAGCCGAAAACAGCGCCGAGCCTCACACTCCGCACACATGGTCCGCCGCGCGTGTGCAGGGCCGCGGGCGTACGCTCGATCGGGGGACACGCGAGAAGGCTCGGGAAAGGCTGTTTCCGAGGAGGCGCCGTGACCGTACAGCGCATCGCCGCCCGTGGCGCCGCCTGCGCCGCGGTGGTCGTGCTCACCGTGACGAGCGGCGCGGTGGCCCGTGCGGACGACGACATCGAGTCGCTCCCCGCTCAGCAGATCGCCGAACGCTCCCGTGACGCGCTGCTCGACGCCGAGTCGCTGCACCTCCGCGCGGAGGGCGACCTGGGCGAGGGGCGGCCCCCGATGACGATCGACCTCACCCTGGACCGGAACGGCAACTGCGTGGGCGGCATCGACCTGGGCGACGGCAAGGGCCGGGTCGAGATCGTGAAGCGGGGCGACGAGGTGTGGGTGAAGCCGGACGCGGACTTCTGGGAGAACCAGGTCCCGGTGGGCGGCACCACGTTCGAGGCGATCCTGGCCGGGCGCTACATGAAGGGCGAGGCCTCGGACTCCAGGCTGCGGCCGGTGGTGAAGGCCTGTGATCTCGACACGTTCCGGGAACTGGTCACCGACAACGCCGGCACCACCGGCGGAACGCTCACCAGGGGAACGCCTTCCACGGTGGGCGGTACCCGCACGATCCCCGTCACCAGGAGCGGGGAAGGCGACAGGAAGGACGACCGGCTGACGGTGTACGTGGCCACCGAGGGCAAGCACTACCCGGTGCGGATCACGGTGAGGAGCGAGACGTCGGACGCGGCCGTGGCCCTCTCCCGCTTCGACACGCCGGTGCCCACGGCCACCCCGTCGCCGCAGGACACGGTGGACGTCAACGCCCTGCTCGGGCGTACGCCGGCACCCGCCTGAGCGTGCCGGGTACGGCCACCGCGCCCCGGAGAGGCGTGCGGCGGGAGACGTACGGCGATCCGCGGCGGCCCGGGAAGGTGGCCGCCGCGGACCGTGGTCCTGAGTCAGACGCGGGTCCGGGAGCCCCGGCTGAGCAGCGTGTACAGCAACAGCGACGTGGCCAGGCCCACCGCCCAGCCGTAGTCGGCGAGCGGCTTCAGGAAGGGGATGAGCCCGTCCGCCGGGAAGGGCCCCTTGCCGGGGGCCGAGTGGGAGCCGCCGATCGCGAGGACGCCACCGGCCGCGAAGGCCGCCACGGCCCGCCAGTTCCAGCCGTTGGTGTACCAGTAGCGGCCGCCGGGCCGGTAGAGGTCGGCCAGGTCGAGCACGGTGCGGCGGATGATCCAGTAGTCGGCGATCAGGATGCCCGCGACCGTACCGAGCAGCCCGCCCACCAGGCCGAGCCACGTGAAGATGTACAGCTCGGGGGTCTCGGTGAGCTTCCACGGCATGATCAGGACGCCGACGACACCCGTGATCAGCGCCCCCGTACGGAAGTTGATGATCTTGGGCGCCAGGTTCGCCAGGTCGTACGCCGGGGACACGACGTTCGCCGCGATGTTGACGGAGATCGTCGCGATGAGCACGGTGATCAGCCCGAAGAGGAGCCCGAAGACGTTGTCGGTCTTGGCGACGAGCTGCACCGGGTCCCAGATGGCCTCGCCGTACACCGCCTGCGAGCCGGAGGTGACGAACACGGAGAGCAGCGCGAAGAACGTCATGGTGGTCGGCAGCCCGAGCGACTGGCCCCAGATCTGGGCGCGTTGACCGGCGCCGAAACGGGTGAAGTCGGGGATGTTCAGCGACAGTGTGGACCAGAAGGCGATCATGCCCATCAGGGACGGGAAGAAGACCGGCCAGAAGTCTGCCCCCCAGCCGAGCGCGGACGGCTGGTCCAGGAGCGGGCCGAGGCCGCCCGCCTTGACCGCGATCCACACCAGGAGGACCACCGCGCCGACGATGACGAAGGGCGCCGCCCAGTTCTCGAAGCGCCGCAGGGTGTCCATGCCCCGGTAGATGATGGCGAGTTCGAGCACCCAGAAGAGGACGAAGCAGAGCCAGAGCGTCCAGGGCTGTCCGCCGATCTCGTCGGCCTGTGCCCAGCCGCCGAAGATCTTGCCGAGCAGCGTGAAGATGCCGACGCCGCCGATCCAGGTCTGGATCCCGAACCAGGCGCAGGCGACCGCCGCCCGGATCATCGCGGGCAGATTGGCGCCGCGCAGCCCGAAGGATGCGCGGGCCAGGACCGGGAAGGGGATTCCGTACTTGGGTCCGGCGTGCCCGGTGAGCAGCATCGGTGCGAGCACGATCAGGTTGGCCAGCGCGATCGTGAGGACGGCCTGCTTCCAGTCCATGCCGAGCGCGACGAGCCCGGAGGCCAGCAGCCAGGACGGGATGTTGTGCGCCATCCCGATCCACAGGGCGGCGAAGTTGTACGTCGTCCAGCGGCGCCGCTCCAGCGGGACCGGCAGCAGGTCGTCGTTGACGAAGCGGGGGTCGTCGGGGACGGTGCCCGGGGCGAGTTCGATCCGGCCGGAGGGGTCGGGTATCCGCTCCCCGGGTCCGGACGGAGGGCCGGGTGGGACAGGTGGGACAGGTGGGACGGTGGCGGTCATGGCTGCGGGACCCTTCGCTCGGGAACGGTGCCGTGCGGGGCGCGGGCGGTTGCGGTGCGGCCTGTCGGTGGCGGGCTCGCGGGTCAGGCGGAGAGCGCGGGGATGATCGTCGAGCCGTAGGCGTCGATGGTCGCCTCCCGCGCGTCGTGCATGTTGTAGACGGCGAACTGGTCGACGCCCAGGTCGCGCAGGGTCTGCAGCTTCTCGATGTGGGCCTCGGCCGGTCCCAGCAGGCAGAACCGGTCGACGATCTCGTCGGGGACGAAGGCCGTGTCCGGGTTCCCGGTTCGGCCGTGGTGGCTGTAGTCGTATCCGGACCGGCCGGCGATGTAGGCGGTGAGGGCTTCGGGCACGAGGCCCGAGTGTTCCCCGTACCGGGAGACGAGGTCGGCGACGTGGTTGCCGACCATGCCGCCGAACCAGCGGCACTGCTCGCGGGCGTGGTCCAGGTCGTCTCCGACGTAGGCGGGCGCGGCGACGCAGATGGTGACGGAGTCCGGGTCGCGGCCGGCGTCGGACGCCGCGTCGCGCACCGCCTTGACCATCCATTCGGTGAGGTAGGGATCGGCGAGCTGCAGGATGAATCCGTCCGCCTTCTGCCCGGCCAGGGCCAGGGCCTTGGGTCCGTAGGCGCCCATCCAGACCGGGAGCCGGCCGTCCTTCACCCACGGGATCTGGACCTGCTGCCCGTCGACGGTGGCCTCGCGCCCCTCGGCGAGGTCGCGGATCACGTCGATGGCCTCGCCCAGCCTGGCCAGGGTGTTGGGCTTGCGGCCGGCCACCCGCATCGCCGAGTCGCCGCGCCCGATCCCACAGACGGTGCGGTTGCCGTACATCTCGTTGAGGGTGGCGAAGGTGGAGGCGGTGACCTCCCAGGTGCGGGTGCCGGGGTTGGTGACCATCGGGCCGACGATCAGCCGCTCGGTGTGTTCCAGGATGCGGCTGTAGATGACGAAGGGCTCCTGCCAGAGCACCGTCGAGTCGAAGGTCCAGCCGTAGCGGAAGCCGTTCCGCTCGGCGCGGCGCATGAGTCCGACGACGGCCGAGGCCGGCGGATCGGTCTGGAGGACGAGTCCGAAGTCCATGGCAGGTGCTCCTAGTCGAGGTACTGACAGGTGGCGCGCGGGGTGTACATGCCGTGACCGGCCCGGCCGGTGAACTTCCGTTCGTCGATGACCACGTCCCCGCGTGAGAGGACCGTCTCCACCCGGCCGGTGAGCTGCTTGCCCTCGTACGCCGAGTAGTCGACGTTCATGTGGTGGGTCTCGGCCGAGATGGTCTGCTCGGCGTGCGGGTCGTAGATGACGACATCGGCGTCGGCTCCCGGCGCGATGGTGCCCTTCTTCGGGTAGAGCCCGAACATCCGGGCCGGGGAGGCACAGGCGATCTCGATCCAGCGGCGGCGGGAGATGTGGCCGTCGACGACGGCCTGGTGGAGGAGGTCCATCCGGTTCTCCACACCGGGCATGCCGTTGGGGATCTTCGAGAAGTCACCGCGGCCCATCTCCTTCTGCCCCGAGAAGCAGAACGGGCAGTGGTCGGTGGAGACGACCTGGAGTTCGTTGTTCCGCAGCCCGCGCCAGAGCGCCTCCTGGTGCTCCTTGGGGCGCAGCGGGGTGGAACAGACGTACTTCGCGCCCTCGAAGTCGGGCTCGGCGAGATTGTCCGTGGAGAGGAAGAGGTACTGCGGACAGGTCTCGCCGAAAACCGGCAGTCCCTTGTGGCGGGCGGCGGCGAGCTCGGCTACGGCCTCGTCGGCGGAGACGTGGACGACGTAGAGGGGCGAACCGGCGACCCTGGCGAGCTGGATGGCGCGGTGGGTGGCCTCGGCCTCCAGCGCCACCTTGCGTACGTCGCCGTGGTAGCGCGGGTCGGTGCGGCCCTCGGCGAGGGCCTGTTCGACGAGGACGTCGATGGCGATGCCGTTCTCCGCGTGCATCATGATCAGACCGCCGTTGCCGGAGGCCCGCTGCATGGCGCGCAGGATCTGGCCGTCGTCGCTGTAGAAGACGCCGGGGTAGGCCATGAACAGTTTGAACGAGGTGACGCCCTCCGCCACCAGGAGGTCCATCTCCTTGAGTGAGGACTCGTTCACATCGGACATGATCATGTGGAACGCGTAGTCGACGGCGCAGTTGCCGTCGGCCTTCGCGTACCAGGCGTCGAGCCCCTCGCGCAGGGATCCGCCCATGCTCTGGACGGCGAAGTCGACGATCGTGGTGGTGCCGCCCCAGGCGGCTGCCCGGGTGCCGGTCTCGAAGGTGTCGGCCGCGAAGGTCCCGCCGAACGGCATCTCCATGTGCGTGTGCGCGTCGACACCTCCCGGGATGACGTACTTCCCGGTGGCGTCGATCCGCCGGTCGGCGGTCCAGCTCGCGGCCGCGTCGGTGCCGTGGGCGGCGAGGGCGGCGATACGGCCCCCCTCGATGAGTACGTCGGCGTGGATCTCGTCGGACGCGGTGATGACGAGGCCGCCGTGAATGACGGTGCGGCTCATATACCTTTCCTCCTCGCGGTGCGGTGGCGGACGTTTCTGTCTCCGGTGCGGTGCGTCCCGGGTGCGGCGCACCCCGTCGGCCCGATGTGACGGGTCAGCCGGCCGCCCTCAGCGCCTCGGCCAGGATCTCCGCGCCCTCCTCGGCCTCGGCGACGGTCAGCGACAGCGGCGGTGCGATCCGCAGGACGCTGGTGCTGTGCCCGCCGCCCTTCCCGATGAGGAGTCCACCCGCGCGGGCCGCTTCGAGCACGGCCGCCGCGCCCTCCGGGTTGGCCTCGTCGGTGCCGGGTCTCACCAGCTCGATGCCGATCATGAGGCCCCGGCCGCGCACCTCCCGTACGGCCGCGGAGCCCGCGGCGACCGCGCGGATCCGCTCGATGAGCAGTCCGCCGACCCGCCGCGCGTTCCCCTGGAGGTCGTGTTCCAGGAGGTACGAGAGGTTGGCGAGCCCGGCGGCCATGGTGACCGGGGAACCGCCGAACGTGGAGATGGAGTTGGCGTCCAGGCAGTTCATGACGTCGGCCCGGGCGACGACTCCGCCGATGGACATGCCGTTGCCGATTCCCTTGGCGAAGGTGAGGATGTCCGGCGGACCGTTTTCCGCGTGTGCCTGCCAGCCCCAGAAGTGCTCGCCGGTCCGGCCCCAGCCGGTCTGCACCTCGTCGGAGATCCACAGGATGCCGTGCCGGTCGAGGACCTCGCGGAAGGCCGCGTACAGCCCGTCGGGCGGTGCGGTGAAGCCGCCGACGCCCTGGACGGGCTCGGCGATCAGGGCCGCAGCCTCCCGGGTGTGGCCGAGCAGGTCCTCCAGATCGGCCACGCACGCCTTGATGAACTGCGCGTCGCTCAGCTCCGCATACGGTCCGCGGGTGCGGACCCCGCCGTGGACGTACAGCGTCTGGAGGGGCGACAGACTCGTGGGAGACCAGGCCTGGTTGCCGGTGACGGACACCGCCGAGAACGATCTGCCGTGGTAGCTGTTGCGCATCGCCAGGATCTGGTTCGACCGGCGGTAGGCGGTGGCGAGCAGCAGGGCGGTGTCGTTGGCCTCGGTGCCCGAGGTCGTGAAGAAGACCCGGGCGTCGGGGATGCCGGAGAGCGTGGCGACACGCTCGGCCAGCTCGACCATCGGCCGGTTGAGGTAGAGCGTCGAGGAGTGGATGATCCGGCCGGCCTGTTCGGTGACGGCCTTGGTCACCTCGGGCAGGGCGTGCGCGGTCATGGTGGTGAGGATGCCGCCGAAGAAGTCGAGGTAGCGGTTCCCGTCCGCGTCCCAGACGTGGCGCCCCTCGCCGTGGGTGAGTTCCAGGGGCTGCCGGTAGTAGAGGGCCAGCCAGTCGGGGCTGACCGCCAGATGCCGTTCGTGCAGCCCGGTCACGGCTCCACCAGCCCGTCGTACGCGTCAGGCCGGCGGTCCCGGTAGAACGCCCACTGCTGCCGGACCTCCTCGATCAGGCCGAAGTCGAGGTCGCGGACGAGGAGTTCCTCCGCCTTGTCGCTGGCGACCTCGCCGACGAACTGGCCGCGGGGGTCGACGAAGTAGCTCGTGCCGTAGAAGTCGTTGTCGCCGTACTCCTCCTGGCCGACGCGGTTGATCGCGGCGATGAAGTACTCGTTGGCGACGGCGGAGGCGGGCTGCTCCAGCTGCCACAGGTAGCTGGAGAGGCCGCGCGAGGTGGCCGACGGGTTGTAGACCAACTGGGCTCCGTTGAGTCCGAGTTGGCGCCAGCCTTCGGGGAAGTGCCGGTCGTAGCAGATGTAGACACCGACCTTGCCGACCGCGGTGTCGAAGACCGGCCAGCCGGCGTTCCCGGGCTTGAAGTAGTACTTCTCCCAGAAACCCTTGACCTGCGGGATGTGGTGCTTGCGGTACTTGCCGAGGTACGAGCCGTCGGCGTCGATCACCGCGGCGGTGTTGTAGTAGAAGCCGGACTGTTCCAGCTCGAAGACCGGCACGACGATCACCATGCCGGTCTCGCGGGCCAGGTCCTGCATCCGCCGGACGGTCGGACCGTCCGGGACGGCCTCGGCCCAGCGGTAGTGCTCGGGCTCCTGCACCTGGCAGAAGTAGGGGGCGTTGAACACCTCCTGGAAGCCGATGACCTGCGCGCCCTGCCGGGCTGCCTCGCGAGCGTGTTCCTCGTGCTTGGCGATCATGGATTCGGTGTCGCCGGTCCAGGTCGCCTGGACAAGTGCGGCGCGTACGACTTGGGACATGAGCTGCTCCTTCGACGCGGCGTCAGAGAGCCTCTACGCGTTTTCTACGCCCGTAGACACGGTGTATAGGAGGAGAACGTAAGCCCCGTCACACGGCGGGGCAAGACCATCGCCGTGAACCGGCGGAGTCGATCATGTTTCGCACCCGAGCGGTCCACAGGGTCCGGACGGCGGCTCACCCAGCGTGCGCAGCGTCCCGTACGCGGCCTGGACGAACGGTGCGAGCGGGGTGGGAGCCGTGTTCGTGAGGGCCACGAGTCCGGTGCGCGAGCCGGGCAGGAAGCCCGCGAAGGCGGTGAAGCCGCGGGTGCCTCCGGAGTGGTGGAGCAGCGCTCCGTCGGGGCGCGGGCGGAGGTTCCAGACGAGGCAGAGCCGGGAGCCGGTCCTGGGCACGCTCAGCCGGGGGCGCTGCACCTCGGTGAGCGCGGTGCGCAGGACGGCGGACTCGCCGGCGGCGGTGTCCGGGTCGAGCAGCGCGGTGAGGACACGGAGCAGGTCCCTGGGGCTGGAGCGCACCGCACCGGCTGCGGGCAGGCCGGGCATCAGCAGGGCCGGGCGCGGTCTGCCGTGCCAATGCCCGGTCGCCTGGGGCCGGTCGGGGTCGCAGTCCGTGTCGGTGAGGCGGAGCGGGCCGGTGACGCGTTCGGCCAGCAGGGCCGCGTAGTCGTCCCCGGTGCCGCCGGCCGCTCGGGCGAGTACGTGGCCGAGCAGGGCGCCGCCGAAGTTGGAGTACAGGACGCGGGTGCCGGGGCGGTGGCGCAGCCGGGTGCGGGGCAGGGCGGCCAGCAGGTCGGCCTCGGAGAAACCGGCGTACGGGTTGCTGAGCCATCCGCTGCGTACCGCGCGGGCGAGCAGGCCGGGGGGCAGCCGGGGCAGGCCCGAGGTGTGGGTGGCCAGGTGGAGCAGGGTGAGCGGTCCGGGAAGCCGGACCGGGAGGTAGCGGTCGACGCGGTCGCCGTAGCGGACCTCGCCGCGGGCGGCCAGTTCGGCGAGCAGCAGCGCGGTGAAGGTCTTGGTGAGCGAGCCCGTCTCGAAGCGGGTGCGCTCCCCCACCGGACCGCGGCAGAGCACAAGGTGCTCGTCCCCGCGAACGGCCGCGACCGCCGTTCCCGGCCCCTTGGCCGCGGCCAGGAGGGGGCGGAGGCGGACGGCCAGCGGCGCTCCGGTCACCGTCGGCCCGCCGCCCGGGCGAGCACGACGGATCCGGCGACGGCGGTGACGACGACGGTGTGCTGATGGTCCGTGAACCTCTGCCGCGGGTCGTCGTCCACCGGGTCGGAGTCCCGGGGCACGAGTCCGTCCTCGTGCTGAAGTGCGGCGACGGCCTCCCAGTCCTCCTCCGCGCAGTACGGGTCCGGGAGCGAGGCGCCGACGATGAGCAGCTCCGCGACGAGGTCCCACTGCCCGGCCTCGTGCCAGACGTCGATCCACACGGGGAGCCAGGTGCGTACGTACGTGGCGAGTTCGGGCGGCAGTCCGTCCGGGTCGGCGCCCCAGTCGGTGAGGTGGAAGACCGTGTGGGTCATCGCGTAGGCGGTGATCCAGTTGACGGCCCAGGGCTCCGGTGTCGCGCCGAGCCAGGTGGCGCCGGCCAGCGCCGTCATGTCCTCGGCCTGCCGCAGGCCCACGACGCGGGCTGCGTTGGCGACGGCGAGCCGGCGGTTGGGCAGCATCTCGACGCTGTCGGCCGACCGCATGCGGGACCGGTGGGCCAGCAGCCGGTCCAGCCCTTCGTGCCGGTAGCCGCAGCGGAAGAAGGGGGCGTACATCTCCAGCGGGTCCGTCATCAGGGTGTGGCGGAGCTGGCGTTCGTAGATCATGTCGCCCTGCCGGAACTGCTCCCAGGTGAAGTCCATCAGGCTCTGGGCGGCTGCGAGGCGGCCGGGGCCTGCGACACCGTCGCGCAGGATGAGCGACGCGGCGAGGGTGGTCTCACCGAGCGGCTTGTAGACACTGTCCGGGTCGGCCATCGTCTCGGTGGTGTCGGGCGGCAGGCCGCCGAGCGCACGGTTGGCGTGCAGCCACGAGAGGGCCCGGTCCGCCATGACGCGGGCCGCCCGGGTCACGGGCTCGGGAATCGTCGTCATGTGCGTGCCGCCTTCGTGCCCGTGCCGGGCCGCCGTCGGAGGAGGTGGCCGGCGATCGCCAGGTCCAGGGCCGCACGGGGGCCGGCTCCGCCGACCAGCCATACGTGTTCCGCCGCGAGGGCCGGGTCCAGCGGCAGTTCCGTGCCGTCGTGGTGCAGCCAGGCCAGCCAGCGGATGAGCCGTACGGCCGTGGGGAAGTCGCGGCGCAGGATCGACCGGCTGACGCCCCGGCTCAGCGGCAGGGCGCCGCCACGGGCCGCGTCGTGCACCGGCCCGTCGAGGCCGAGGGTGGCGAGCGGGGCGAGTTGGGCCATGCGGACGGACCATGTCTGCCAGTGCGCGGTGCCGGCGAGTTCGGCCTCGTCCGCCGGCGGGGCGGCGAGCGCCCGGAGGGTGTCGTCCCCGGTGAGCCGGGCCAGGAGCCGCGCGGTGGCCCAGTCGCGCCGGGCGACCGTTCGCTCTTCGAGTACGCCGGAGGCCGGGAAGGCCTCGAAGGCCTTGGTCACGACGGCCGCATCCTGTGGCTCGAACGGGTCGCCCGCCAGGAGGTGGGAGCTGAGGGCGTCGGCCCCGAGCACCCGGACAGCCGCGAGGGCCGCCAGGGTGTCGGAGGCGTCGTCGACGTACCGGGCCAGCTGTACAGCGTCCCCGGTGCCGTCGAGGGCACCGAGGACGCTGCTTGCCAGGGCATCGGCCGCCGCGGCGAATTCGGACTGGGAGCTCACTTGCCCCGCGGCTCCTTCGGCTCCTTGGGAGACAGGAGCAGGAGCGCGAGCAGGAAGCCCGCCGCTTCCGGGGTGTACAGCGGGGCGGCGCTGACGGCGGCCTCGGGCTCGGCCATCAGCGCGCCCAGCGCGGTGGTCTCGGTCGGCGTGGCGGTGAGAGTGATTTCCTGGGCAAGCATGGTGCCTCCTCATCACTGGGGTGACATGACCCACTTGCATGGATATACCTCGACCGAGCCTAAAGGGTGGAATGAGATTTATCTCCGCAAAGCTGAATTCGCCGGGCTCTCGCACCGGAGCGCCCTCCGGCTCGTAGCCTCCGGGACAATCCGACCGAAGGGGCGTCCCCTGCGTTACACACTGTTCGGCAGGACCGGGCTGCCGGTCAGCGAGCCGGCCCTGGGTGCCATGACCCTGGGCAGCCACGAATCGGAGCCCGACGCCGTCAGGTGGACCAGTGGACGGGTCCTGGACGCCTGTCTGGAGGCGGGCGGCAATTTCGTCGACACCGCCGACATCTACGACGGCGGATCGTCGGAGCCGGCCCCCGGGGGCCTCGCGGGCGGCCCGGCAACATCGTCGGCGCCTCCACAAAGGCACAGCCGAAGGACGACCTGGCCCGCCTGGAGGTGACCCTCGACGCCGGCGCCCGGCTCGACGCGGTGCGCGCGGTCCCGCCCGGCTTCCCGCACGACTTCCTACGCGAGCGGGGCGTCACGGAGACGGTGTACGGGGACCGTTGGGCCGGCATCGAGGACTGGCGCTCCACGGGCCGCCGCACGACGAACGGGGCGCCGCACCCAGGGGGCCGCGCCCGGCGCCTACGGTGCCGCGATGCCCGCCACCCGCAGGGCGTGGACCAGGTCCCACTCCCGCGCCGCGGACACCTCTCGGGCGGCGGCGAGCAGTTGGGGGACGAGGTGGCGCGGGCCGCCCTCGGCGATCCGCGCCGCGTCCTCGGCCGTCCGTACCCGTACGAACGCGCCCAGCAGTGCCCGCACCTCGTGTTCCCGGCCCGCCCGGTCGAGGGCGACCACGGCGTCGGCGATCTCGGCCGCGGGCCGCGCCACACCTTGCCGGAGCAGCTGCCCGCAGTCCTCGGCGCGACCGGCAGCGGCCAACGCACCTGCCGCCGCGGCGAGTTCGGCGGGCGCCAGGGAGGACGCCTCCCACAGCAGGGTGGTCCAGTCGGCGGCCAGACCGGCCCGGTGCAGCGCGACGGCGAGTACCGGCAGCCGCTCCGCCTGCCAGCCGGCCGCCTCGCAGAGCACACCGTGCGCCTCACCACTGCGGCCCTCCGCGCGCAGCCGTACGAGCAGTGCCACGGCGTCATCGGCGGCGCGGCGGGCCGCGGGGTCGGGGGCGGCTGCCTGCGGCGCGGTCACGGTCGTACCCTCGGCGGGGGCACCGCCGAAGCGGGCGCCGCGCGGTACGGCGGTGGCCGGCGAGGGCTCGGGCAGCACGGGAACGGCCGACGGCACCGGGGCCGCCTCCGTGCCGTCCTCCAGCTCCAGACCCGCGAAGCGGGCGCCGCGCGGCTTCCTGCGTGCGGGCGCGGGGCGCGTCGCCTCCGGTTCGGGCCTGTGGCCCGGAGCCTGGGCCACAGGCCCGGACGGGCGGCGGGGTTCCGGGACCCGGTGCGCGTTCCCGGCGGGTTCCGGTTCCGGTGTGCGCGCGGGTTCCTCCGCACGGAACCAGGTGTCGGGCACGGCGTTCTCCACGGCCGTCAGCCGGTTGCGGAGCTCGGTGCAGCGGGCCGAGGCACGGGCGTGGTCGTCGCGCGCCCAGGCCAGGACGTCCGGATCGGCATCCGCGCCCCCCTCGGCGGCCCGCAGCCGCTGGGCGGTGTGGGTCTGCTCCCGGAGCATCAGGCCCAAGCGGTCGACGAGGGCCTGCCGTCCGCCCGGCCGCCGGTCGTGCGCACCGGCGGAAGCGGTGAACAGCGCGGCGGCCCGTACGGATTCCTGCGCGGCGACGTCGGTGCCGCGGGCCGCGGCGAGGTCCTGGAGGAGTGATTCGACCACGTCCCAGGGCGGCACCTCGACGCCGTCGAAGCAGGCGCGCATGCCCTCGGGATCGCGCGCGCAGAAGACTCCGTACCACCCCTGCCCAGGATCGAGCAGGGCGGCAAGATCGTACAGGTACTGTGCGAACTTCCTTACGTCCCACGCATGTTGATCCACTGATACCGTCGCCCTCGCCGGCCGTCGACTGGAGCGTTCCAGTCCGGTGGCATTCGACCGCAGGCGTGTTACGGGCGGGCTACGCCCGCTTTTCGAGCATGATGCGTCAGGAGCGCGGCACGGACCGCACGCCCCCTCAGAAGGTGACGGCGATTCCGGTGTGGGGCCGCTTACCGAGGCGCACGACCATGGCGGGCCAGTCCACGATCCAGAACTTCCAGGTGTACTTGCGTGCGAGCACCTTGCGCACCGCGGACGTCCCGTCCTTGTCGAGCAGCAGCGCCGTCCCCTCGGCGCTCGGCGCCCCTTCGGCGATCCGGCCTCGGACGTCGCAGACGGTGACGAGGACCCGGGGGTTGCTGCGCAGCCGCTTGACCTTCCAGGAATCGCTTCGTGTCCAGACGTACAGCACGTCACCGCCCGCCGCGGCCCAGACGGGCGTGGCGACGGGCGTGCCGTCCTTCCGGTACGTGGTCAGACTGACGTACTCACTGCGGGCGAAGTCCTGGAGGGTCACGGGCGTGACCCTACTCCGCACTAAGCCGTGAGCGGCAGCGCCCCCGGTCCGGGCAGTGGCGCGGGGAGCGGTCCGGATGCCGACCGTGCCCCGGCCACCGGTTCCGGTTCGTGCGCGCACCGCGCGAGCACGTCGTCCATCGACAGGCCGAGGACGCCCGCCACCGCCGCCACGGTGAAGAAGGCGGGGGTCGGGGCCCGGCCCGTCTCGATCTTACGGAGCGTCTCGGCGGAGATTCCGGCGCTCGCCGCGACCGCGACCATGCTGCGTCCGCCGCGTGCCTCACGCAGCACATCGCCGAGCCGCTCGCCGCGGCGGCGTTCTTCCGGCGTCAGGGGTGTCCGTACCATGCCGTCATTCTAATACCGCTTCGAACGGCAAAGTAATTGGCAGGGTGCAGCCCAGGACAGGGCGCCTGCGGCAGGAACAGCGCCGCGCGCGAGCCCGGCACGACCCGAACGCGAGGCCTAGCGCGCGGCGAGCCGCTCCATCAGGGCGGCGCTGCGTGCCAGCACCTCCCGCTCCTCGCCGGTGAGCTCGACCTCGATGGCCTGGGCGAGCCAGCCGGCCCTGCGTCCGCGCTCCGCGTCGAGGGCGGCCCGCCCCGCGGGGGAGAGCCCGACCAGGACCTTGCGGCCGTCCGTGGGATGCGCCCGACGGACGACCAGGCCCTGCTCCATGAGCAGCCCGACCGCGCGGGCCATGGACTGGGGCCGCACGCGCTGATCCACGGCGAGCTCGCTGGTGGTCATGGCCCCGTCGCGATCGAGGGTGCCCAGCACGGAGACCTGACCGTGCGGAATCCGGTCCTCGTGCTTCACGCGCCGCGTCAGCTTCCCTATCGCGTCACGCAGTTCTGTGGCGACGGCGGCGGGTTCCGGGGTGGGCATAAGGCACTTTAACCGGTGATCACCAGCGGGACCCGGCCCCCTGCCCGTGCGACTGAACTGAACAGTTCAACTGAACAGCTGAACTGAACAGCATTGCTGTAGAGTCGGTGTTGTCGCGGCACGCGCCAGCGTTGTCGCAGCAGGGCCGCGGCGTGCGTCAACACGAAGGACCTCCCCATGGCTTCCACAGCAGTCGAGTCCACCGTCGTCCAGTCCGTCACCGCCCGCAGGGTCCTCGACAGCCGGGGCAACCCCACCGTCGAGGCCGACGTCCTCCTCGCCGACGGATCCCTGGGCCGCGCCGCGGTCCCCTCCGGCGCTTCGACCGGCGCGCGGGAAGCCGTGGAGTTGCGGGACAAGGACCCCGGGCGCTGGCACGGCAAGGGCGTCGACCGTGCGGTCGCCCACGTCAACGGCGACATCGCGTCAGCGGTCGTGGGGCGCGACGCCGACGACCAGGCGGGCCTCGATGCCGCGCTCGTGGCGCTCGACGGCACGGCGGACAAGTCCCGTCTCGGCGCGAACGCGCTTCTCGGCGTCTCCCTCGCCACCGCCAAGGCCGCCGCGGCGGCCCACCGCCAGCCCCTCTACCGCTACCTCGGCGGCGCCGACGCCCGTCTCCTCCCACTGCCGATGATGAACATCGTCAACGGCGGCGCCCATGCCGACAATCCGCTGGACTTCCAGGAGTTCATGATCGCTCCGGTGGGTGCGGAGACCTTCGCGGAAGCCGTCCGCATGGGCAGCGAGGTCTTCCACACCCTGCGCCGCGGTCTGCTGGCCGCCGGGCACTCCACGGGCGTCGGCGACGAGGGCGGCTTCGCCCCCTCGCTGCGCACCGCGGAGGAGGCACTCGACTTCGTGATGACCGCCATCGAGCGCACCGGCTACCGGCCCGGCACGGACATCGGTCTGCTCATGGACCCGGCGTCGTCGGAGTTCTTCCGCGACGGGGTGTACGACTACGCGGGCGAGGGGGTGCGCCGTACCCCCTCCGAGAACGTCGACTACCTGGCCAAGCTCATCGACGCCTACCCGGTCATCTCCGTCGAGGACCCGATGGCGGAGAACGACCTGGACGGCTGGCGCGAGCTGACCGCCCGCGTCGGCGACCGCTGCCAGCTCGTCGGCGACGACGTGTTCTGCACCGACGAGAAGCTGCTGCGCGAGGGCATCCGCACCGGTGTCGGCAACTCCGTGCTGGTCAAGGTCAACCAGATCGGCACCCTGACCGAGGCCCTCGCCACGGTCGCCACCGCGCACCGCGCGGGCTGGACCGTCGTCATGTCGCACCGCTCCGGCGAGACGGAGGACACGACGATCGCGGACCTGGCGGTCGCGACGGGCTGCGGGCAGATCAAGACCGGATCGCTGTCCCGGTCCGACCGTACGGCGAAGTACAACCAACTCATCCGTATCGAGGAGGAGTTGGGCGCCTCGGCGCGGTACGCGGGACGAGCGGCACCGGACCGTTCCTGACGCACCGCGGTGCGGTGGGTTTCGGCCAAGAGCCCGCATCCGGCGGTACGACAGCCGTCCCGCCGGTACGGCTGTCATCCCGTGGAACCGTCGTCGACGAACTTCCGGGCGAGTGCCTCGCCGGCCGTGACCGCGGCCTTGCGGCTCTCGATCGGTGACACCTCGGAGTTCTTGAACAGGATGTAGGTGACGCCGGACGCGGTTCCACCGCTCTTCGGATCCGGGTCGATACCGAGGGCCTCGGCCGTGGCGTACGACGCCTCCCCGATGATCCCGGTGGGTCCGGTGTCCCCGACCACGGCGTACTGCACCTGGTCTCGGTAGACGACGGCGGCGACCGTGCCGCCGCGGATCCCTGATTCGGTGTGGTTCCAGAGCGGGCCGGAGCCCGGTACGACGACGTACGGCAGCCGGGCGGAGTCCAGGGGCCTGCCCGCAGATGTCTGGAACGCCGTCTCCGGCAGGAAGGAGGGATCGGTCCGGCTGCTGCAGGCCTTGGTGATCCGGCCGTCGCAGTCGATGTCCATGTCCGCCTCCCAGAACACCGCCCCCTTCGTCCCGCACACCGGCACCTTCGCAGGGCCGCCTTGGTCCGTTCGGTACTTCCCGTCGGAGATCCGGGTGCAGCTCTTCACCCGGGCCAGCAGCCCGGCGGCGCTCACCGGGTCCTTCCCGCTCCCGCTGTCGGCGCCGTCGGCCGGGGTGGTGAAGGCCGCTGCGGGAAGGGCCGCGGCGGCGAGCAGGGCGGCGCCGGAGACGACGGAGAGGGCGAGCATTCGCGTACGCACCGTGGGTGAAGCCCTTTCACTGGACACGAAGGACCCCGGCGGGCCCTTCCTTGCCGACACGGCCGGGACAGCCCGGCCGCGTCATGGAGTCGGGGCCGGTACGACGCGGCTGAGCGCGTCGTACCGGCCCCGAGGCCACTGCTACGGCCGACCGGTCATGAACGACCGCTCGGATGCACCACCATGGCCGAGCCACCGCCCCGCCGCACCTTTTCCGCGGCCGCGATCCAGCGTCCGTCCGGCAGCCGCTGGACGCCGGTGGCGGCGCCGATCTCCGGATTCGCCTTGAAGACGTGCCCGAGCGCCTCCAACTCTGCCCGCACCGGGCTGTTCCACAGCCCCGGCTCGATCTCCGTCGTCGCCGAGTTGCGCTGGCTGGCGCGCGGCGCGGCGATCGCGTCGACGAGCGGCAGCCCCCGGTCGACATGACCGGTCAGCGACTGCAGCACGGTGGTGATGATCGTGGCGCCGCCGGGCGAGCCCAGTGCCAGTACGGGGGTGCCGTGCTTCAGCACGATGGTCGGCGAGATCGACGACCGCGGGCGCTTGCCGGGACCGGGCAGATTCGGGTCGTGGACCGCCGGGTTGGCGGGTGCGAAGGAGAAGTCCGTCAGTTCGTTGTTGAGCAGGAAGCCCCGCCCCGGGACCGTGATGCCGCTGCCGCCCGTCGACTCGATGGTGAGGGTGTACGCGACGACGTTGCCCCACTTGTCGGCGGCGGTCAGATGCGTCGTGTTCTCGCCCTCGAACGTCGTCGGGGCGGCGGTGCCCCCGGAGGCGCAGCGCGCGGGGTCGCGCGGGTCCCCCGGAGCGAGCGGGCTGGTGAGGACCGCGTCGTCCTGGATGAGGCACTCGCGCGAGTCGGCGAAGCGCTGGCTGAGCAGTCCTCGCGTGGGTACGTCCTCGAACGCCGGGTCGCCGACCCAGCGCCCCCGGTCCGCGAACGCGATCCGGCTCGCCTCGATGAACCGGTGCAGGTACTGCGCCTGGGTCGCCTTCGAAAGGTCCGTGGACTCCAGGATGTTGAGCGCCTCGCCCACACTCGTCCCGCCCGAGGAGGAGGGCGCGATGCCGTAGACGTCCAGGCCCCGGTAGCCGATTCTCGTCGGTGCCTGGCGCAGCGCCTTGTAGGACTGCAGGTCCTTGGCCGTGAGGTCACCGGGGCGCACCACGCGGGCCGCCGCCGGGTCCACGGGAGGTGTGCGGACCGTCGACACGATGTCCTGGGCGATTCCGCCCCGGTACAGCTCGTCGATGCCCTCCCGGCCCAGGGTCTCGTAGGTGCGGGCGAGGTCCGGGTTCTTGAACACCGAGCCGACAACGGGCAGTTGGCCGCCGGGCAGGAAGAGGTCCGCGGAGGCGGGGAAGTCGGCGAACCTGGCCTGGTTGCCTGCGGTCTGCGAGCGGAAGGTGTCGTCGACGACGAACCCGTCGCGGGCGAGCCGCTCGGCCGGCTTCAGGAGCTGGCGCAGAGACTTGGTGCCCCACGCGTCCAGTGCCTTGTCCCAGGTCGCGGGGGTACCGGGGGTGCCGACGCCGAGGCCGCTGGTGACGGCGTCGGCGAAGGGGATCGGCTGCCCGTTCTCCAGGAAGAGCGAGGAGTCGGCGCTGCGGGGCGCCGTCTCCCGTCCGTCGATGGTCTCCACGGTGCGCTTCCGGGCGTCGTAGTGGACGAAGTAGCCTCCGCCGCCGATGCCTGCCGAGTAGGGCTCGGTGACGCCCAGCGCCGCCGCGGTCGCCACGGCCGCGTCCACGGCGTTGCCGCCCTTGCGGAGCACCTCGATACCGGCCGCCGACGCGTCCGCGTCGACGCTCGCGACGGCTCCCCCGTACCCCACCGCCACCGGCGACTTGGGTGGCGGTACCGAGGGTGATGAAGCGGGGGCCGCGGCGCCGAGCGAGCCGATGACGGCGATCACGCTTAAGAACGACATATTCCGGCCGACGGAACGACGCATCCGTACCTCCAGTGAGAGATCGTCCGCGCAGGGTAACTCCGCCCCGGCCGAATCGTCAGGACCCGTTCCGGCCCGGGGTCCGAGGACCGCCCGTTCACGCGTCCGCGGTCGTGATCGGATGCGTACAGCGGCCTGGTGTCCGCGGTCGTGATCAGATGCGTACCGCGGCCTGGTAGCTGCCGACGGTGTTCATCGATTCGTAGCGGACGAAGGCGCCCGGGTACGGGGCGTGCAGCACGGTGTTGTTGCCCGCGTAGAGGCCCACGTGCGTGGTGTTGCTGAAGAACACCAGGTCGCCCGGCTTCAGTTGGCTGCGCGCGATGCGGGTGCCCTCGTTGATCTGGGTGTGCGTGGTGCGGGTGATCTGGACGCCGGCCTGGGCGTAGGCCCACTGGGTCAGGCCTGAGCAGTCGAAGGCGTCGGGGCCCGTGGCGGACCAGTCGTACGGTTTGCCCACCCGCGTGTCGCCGGCCTGGAGGGCGGCGGCACCGAGTGCGGACGCGGGGACCTCGTTGCCGAGGTCGACCTTCTCGCCGAGCTGAACCCGGTCGCCCGCGGCGCGGCCGGCGCGCTGCTCGTCCTCGGCCGTCTTCGCGCGCTCGGCGGCGGTGAGGGTGTTGAGCAGCTTCTGGGCGTCGGCGAGCTTGCCCTGCTGCTCCTTCTTGTTCTTGCCGAGCGTCTCGCGAACCTCGGCGAGGTCGTTGAGCTTGCCCTGGGCTTCCTTGCGCTGCTGCGCGAGGGTGCGCTGTTTCGCCTGGATCTTCTGCAGCGACTCGGTCTGCTTGGCCGTCAGCTGGTCGAGCGCGGAGGCCTGGTCGAGGAAGTCGTCCGGGTCCGAGGAGAGCAGCAGCTGGACGGACGGGTCGAGTCCACCGGAGCGGTACTGCGCGGTGGCGATCGAACCGAGTCCCCGGCGCAGGGTGTTGAGATCGTCCTGGCCACGGGCGACCTTGTCCTGGAGCGCGTCGGCCTGCTTCTTGAGCCTGGCCTGCTGCTCCTTGGCGCCGTTGTACTTCTCCGTGGCCTTCTCGGCCTCGTGGTAGAGCTTGTCGACCTTCGCCTTGACCTCGCTCCTGGTCGGCTTGGGGTCGGCGTGGGCGGCCTGGGAGGTCAGGGCCACGGCTGCCGCAGCGGTCGCGGTGAGCACGGTCACGCGGGTGCGGCTCGGCTGTTTGGGACGACGGTGGGACGCCATGGAGGCGAGCTCCTTCTTCCTCGAGCCGCCTGCCGGGCCACTGGGATGCGAATCAGTCCCGGCTCCGTGCACGTCACGGACGCGGCGGTTCCTTCGCCGCCACCCCGGATGGATGGCCAATCGCGCGAAGGTTCGAGGACCGACTCTAGTAACCGTCTCGTGATCTACGCAATCTTCACAGGAAAGTTGCCGATCCGAGCTGGTGATCACGGCGACGGGTCCGGACTACACCAAGGCACGGCGGAACTACGCGTGGTGATGAGTCGTCAGGGTGTGGCTCAGCGCGGGGGCCTGCCCGGTGACGACACCGAGCATCCCTTTCCGGCCCTCTGTTGATGACAGGGGCATGATAAGTGCGTGCTGATGGGCATAGTTCTGAGGCCCGGGGGAGAACCCGCGACCGGCCACCGTGCCGATGCGGTCCCCACTCCCCCGCCCTCGGTTCCTGACGGAGCCGTGTCCCCCACGAGCGAAGGAACGACCATGCCGCACTTCTTATGGCTGAAGGCAGCCGGCACCGCCGCCGCGATCACCCTGGTCGCGGCAACAGCGGCGCACGCCGCACCCGTACCGGAGCAGACCGCGGCGAAGAGCGCGGCAGCGGTGGTGACACTCCACTACGACGACAGCGGAGCAGGTGGCTGGGAGGCGGCCATATCCGCAGGAGTCGCCTCGTGGAACCAGAACGTCGGCAACGTGCGGCTGGCCGAGGCCGCGCCCGGCACCCGCGCCGAGATCCAGATCGTGGCCACCAGCGGCTGGCCGCAGGCGACACTCGGACCGGTACGCCCCGGTGGCCAGGTACGTGTCGAACTCGGCAGCCAGGCCGTGTCCCAGGGCTATGACAAGACCCGCATCGCCGCCCACGAGATCGGGCACAGTCTGGGCCTGCCCGACACCAAGCCGGGCCCGTGCTCCCAGCTGATGTCCGGCTCGAGCGCGGGCACCAGTTGCAGGAACGCGATTCCGAACGCGACCGAACAGGCCCGCGTGGAGTCCGCCTACGCCAACGGCCTGGCCTCGCTCCTTCCCACCGACGGCCGCACGCTGGTGGACGCGCCTTAACGCGCCCTGGCCGGCAGGACGACCACCGGGAGGGGTGTCCGACCGCCACGTGCGGTCGGACACCCCTCCCGCGCGTCCCCCGGAAGACCGCGGGAGACCGCGGGAGACCGCGGGAGACCGCGGGAGACCGCGGGAGACCGCGGGAGACCGCGGGAGACCGCGGGAGACCGCGGGAGACCGCGGGAGACCGCGGGAGACCGCGGCGCGCTCACGTTCGGGCCTTGCCGGCCGTCGGGTCCCACGCGCGGCAAAAATGGAGAAGGCAAGGAGAGCCCTCTCCTTGCCACTTTCAAGGTATAGCGCGCCGGGGGGCTTGCCGCAAGACCCGGGTCACGGCGCAGAATCATCGGCCGGTGCCACAACCTGCGCAGGTAAGGGGGTCGCTCCGCCCGGCCGGGCGGAGCGGTCTGCCCACCCGCCGGGGGACGGCGACCGGGCACGAGGACGTGCTCGGCAAGGGTTCGGCAGATTTGGAGGCTTCCGTGATTCGATCGGCTGCCGCAGCGCGACGGAACAGGTCCGCCTCGGAGGTATCGCAGTGACCGAGCGGTACGTGCGGGATCTCCAAGAGGTCGACGAGACTCAGGTCGCGGTCGTCGGCGGCAAGGGCGCGCACCTGGGCGGGCTGTCCCGGATCGAAGACATCCGTGTGCCGGGTGGTTTCTGCGTGACGACGGACGCCTTCCGGCGGGTCATGGCGGAGGCGCCCTCGATCGACGACCAGCTCGATCGGTTGTCGCGCCTGGCCCCGGACGACCGGGAAGGGATCCGCACGCTCAGCGCGCGGATCCGCCGGACCGTCGAGGGGATCACCGTCCCGGGCGATCTCACGGCGGCGATCACCCGCGCGCTCACCCGGTTCGGCGACGAGCGGGCCGCCTACGCCGTCCGGTCCAGCGCGACGGCGGAGGACCTGCCGACGGCCTCCTTCGCCGGGCAGCAGGACACGTACCTCAACGTCGTGGGGCCGAAGGAGGTCCTCCGGCACGTCAGCAGGTGCTGGGCCTCGCTGTTCACCGAGCGGGCCGTGACCTACCGGCGGCGCAACGGCATCGACCACCGTACGGTCCACATGGCCGTGGTCGTACAGCGGATGGTCTTCCCGCACGCGGCCGGTGTCCTGTTCACGGCCGACCCCGTCACGGGCGACCGGAAGGTCTCCACCGTGGACGCCGGCTTCGGCCTCGGCGAGGCTCTGGTCTCCGGCCTGGTGAACCCGGACGTCTTCAGGGTGCGGCACGGCGAGGTCGTCGCCAGGACGATCGCCGCCAAGCAGCGTGCCGTCCACGCCCTGCCGGCCGGCGGTACGCGGGAAGTGGCGGTCGACTCGCGGCGACAGGAGCAGCCGTCGCTGACGGATGCGCAGGTCCTTCGGCTCGTACGGCTCGGGCGGCGGATCGAGGCGCACTTCGGCCGCCCGCAGGACATCGAATGGTGCCTGGACGACGACGGCTTCCGGATCGTTCAGAGCAGGCCGGTCACGACGCTGTTCCCCGTCCCGGACTCCGGTGACCAGGAGAATCACGTCTATGTCTCCGTCGGCCACGGGCAGATGATGACCGACCCCATGAAGCCCCTGGGGTTCTCCATGTGGCAGTTGACGGCCATGGTGCCGATGCACGAGGCCGGCGGGAGGCTGTTCGTCGACGTCACCCGGCGCCTGGCCTCGCCCGCCGGCCGGGCCGGCCTCCTGGACGCCCTGGGGAAGGGTGACCCGCTGATCCGGGACGCCCTGGAGACCGTCCTCGACCGCGACGGCTTCGTCCCGTCGCTCCCGGACACCGGTCCCGGCGGGCCACCGGTCGGCGGCGCGTCCGCCCCGGTCGAGACGGACCCGGCCGTCGTCACCGGGCTCATCGAGCGCAGCCGGGCGTCCGTCGCAGCGCTGGAGCGAGACATCCGGACGAAGAGCGGACCGGCGCTGTTCGACTTCCTGCTGGAGGCCTTCGAGGAGCACAGGCGGATTCTGGGTGATCCGCTGAGCATGCAGGCGATCACGGCGGGGATGGAGTCCACGTGGTGGCTCAACGACAAGCTGCTGGAGTGGCTGGGCGAGAAGAACGCGGCTGACACCCTCACGCTGTCCGCCCCCGGCAACATCACGTCGGAGATGGGACTGGCGCTGCTCGACGTCGCGGACGTGATCCGCCCGCTGCCGGAAGTGGTGGAGTTCCTCCGGGGCGTCGAGGACGATGCCTTCCTGGACGAGCTGGCGAAGCTCCCCGGTGGGACCGAGGCCCGCGACGCCATCGAGACCTACCTCGACCGGTACGGCATGCGCTGCGTCGGCGAGATCGACATCACGAGGCCCCGCTGGCGCGAGCGCCCCGGCACGCTCGTGCCCGTGATCCTCGACAACATCAGGAACTTCGGGCCGGGCGCCGCCGAACAGCGCTTCGAGCAGGGGCGGCAGAAGGCGCGGAAGAAGGAACAGGACGTGCTGTCACGTCTGCGCGCCCTGCCGGACGGGGACCGGAAGGCCGACGAGACCAAGCGGATGATCGACCGGGTCAGGACCTTCATCGGCTACCGGGAGTACCCGAAGTACGGCATCGTCAGCCGCTACTTCGTCTACAAGAAGGCCCTGCTGGAGGAGGCCGGGCGTCTCGTAAGGGCCGAGGTGATTCCTGAGGAGGAGGACGTCTTCTACCTCACGTTCCAGGAACTCCACGACGCCGTACGCTCGCACCGGGTGGACGGCCGGCTCGTCCAGGAGCGCAAGGACGCGTTCCGGTCGTACCACGCGCTCACACCGCCCCGGGTGCTCACCTCGGACGGTGAGGCCGTCACCGGGGCGTACCGGCGCGACGACGTGCCGGACGGCGCCCTGGTCGGCCTGGCGGTGTCCGCAGGGACCGTCGAGGGAAGGGCCCGTGTCATTTTCGACATGGCCGACGCCGATCTCGAGGCGGGCGACATCCTGGTCACGCCCTTCACCGACCCCAGCTGGTCACCGCTGTTCGTCGGAATCGCGGGCCTGGTGACGGAGGTGGGCGGCCTGATGACCCATGGGGCCGTGATCGCCCGGGAGTACGGTCTGCCAGCCGTCGTGGGCGTGGAGCGGGCCACCCTGCTGATCCGGGACGGGCAGCGGATCCGTGTGCACGGGACGGACGGGTACGTCGAGATCCTGCCTTGACGGGCCGCACCGGGAGACCCTGTCCGCAGCTTCCTGCTGATCAGCGCCGTAGCCGGACCCTGCGGTGCGTCACCGGCACCGGCACCGAGGAGAGCGGCACCCCCGTCGCCTGTCTCTGCGACGTGGGGCCGCCCGGCCTCGGCAGACTGGTCAGCAACGCCCCCTATACGTTCTGCGGGCGGACACCGGGCCGGCCGTCCTCCGTCGGTCGGGAGCCGGGCTCCATGGCCTACGGCGTCCCGGCCGGTCACCGGCTCGCCCTGGTGGCCGACAGCTCGGCCACCTCCGCGTCGAGCACCCTCCGACCGGCGCACAGCTGACCTTCTCCGCGCGCGGAACGGTCCCGGTGACAGGGTCCGGTACCGCTGCGCGAGGAGTGATCACCGGCTGCTGCCGGACGGTCTCGGCTACTGCCTGCCCGGCAGCAGCGTTCCTGGTTCGGCGGGGGCGACGCCCACCGCCTCCGTCTTCGGGTTGCGCCGCTGCCGTCTGGCCATCCAGGTCGCGAACCACGAGAGCAGCATGCACATCCCGATGTAGATGGGTGAGATCACCATGACCACCGGGATGAACGGCAGGTCGTAGTCGAGGTTCGACGCGATGAGTTTGCCCGCGTGGAGGAATTCCTCGTAGGTGATCAGATAGCCGAGCGAGGTGTCCTTGAGGGCCACCACCAGCTGGCTGATGATGGTGGGCAGCATCGCCCGGACAGCCTGCGGGGCGAGGACATGGGTGGTGACCTGCGTCTTGCGCATGCCGAGTGCGTACGCCGCCTCCCGCTGCCCCCGCTCCACGGAGTTGATGCCTGTACGGAACACCTCGGCGAGCACGGAGCCGTTGTAGAGGGTGAGCCCGGCCACCAGTGCGGGCAGCGGCTGCACCTTGAGCGCGACGAAGATGAAGAAGATCATCACCAGGACGGGCATGGCCCGGAAGAACTCGACCAGAAGCGTCGCGATCCAGCGCACCGGCCGGTGGACGGAGAGCCGCCCCACGGCGAGCACGGCCCCGAGCGCGAGGGACAGGACCGCCGCGTACGCGAAGGCCTTCAGGGTGTTGCCCAGTCCGCGGAGCAGCAGTTCCTGGATGCCCTTGTAGGTGAAGGGGTTCCACTTCGCGGCGGTGAACTGGTCCGTGTCGAAGAGCAGGTAGAGGATCCAGCCGAACACGGCGAGGATCACGATCGTCGAGACGACCCCGTAGGTGAAGTGCCTCTTGCGGGTCACCGGCCCCGGAATGTCGTAGAGCGCGGTGGCGGAGACGGTGGAGTGGGTCATCGGGCGACTCCCCAGCGCTTCTCCATCACGTTGAAGAGCGCACTGATGGTCAGGGTGATGATCAGGTATCCGACGGCGATCCAGACGAAGGTCCAGATGATGCTGTAGCCGAGTTCGTTGAGGGGCTTGTACACACCGAGCAGCTCGGTGACGCTGAACGCTCCGGCGATCGCGGAGTTCTTGGCGAGGGCGATGAGTGTCGATCCGATCGGCGGGATCACCGAACGGAAGGCCTGCGGCAGCACGACGTTGCCCAGCGTCTGACCGAAGGACATGCCGAGGCTGCGGGACGCCTCACCCTGGCCCGTGGGCACGGTGTTGATGCCGGAGCGCAGCGCCTCGCAGATGAAGGCCGAGGTGTAGCAGCCGAGGGCGAGGACCGCGAAGACCTCGAAGGGCAGCACCAGGCCGAAGCGGGGCAGCCCGAGGAGGACGGCGAAGAACAGCAGTGTCAGCGGGGTGTTGCGGAGCACCGCCACCCAGACGGTGCCGATGACCCGGAGTGAGCCGACGGGCGCGACCCGGAAGGACGCCATGAGGAAGCCGAGGAGCAGGGCGAGGATCGAGGCGTAGACGGTGAGCTCCACGGTGCCGAGGAAGCCCTTGCCGTAGAGCGAGAAGTTCTCTGTCAGTACATCCATGGTGGTGGCCCGCCCCTCAGTTCGCCGGGTAGCGGTCGATAGGCGGGGGCGTCGGCGCGGGTACCCCTGACAGGCCGAGCGTGGCCTCGAACGCCTTCTTCCAGTTGCCGTTCTTCTCGTTCTCCTCCAGGGCGTCGTCGAGCGCGAAGCGCAGCGCGTTGTCGCTGCGCGGGACGCCGATGCCGTAGGGCTCCTCGGAGAAGGGCTTGCCGACGACCTTCATCTCGTCCGGTGCCTTGGCCGCGAAGCCCAGCAGGATGGCGTCGTCGGTGGTGACGGCGTCGACCTGGTAGGTCAGCAGGTTGTCGACACAGATCGAGTACGTGTCGTAGGCGACGAGGTCAGCGTCGGGGAAGTCGGCGGCGATCCGCTGGTACGGCGTGGAACCGGCGGCGGAGCAGACGGTCTTGCCCGCCAGGTCCTGCGGCCCCTTGATGTCGTTCTCGTCGGTGCGCACCAGCAGTCCCTGCCCGGCCAGGTAGTACGGCCCGGCGAATCCGACGATCTTCTTGCGCATGTCGTTGATCGTGTAGGTGCCGACGTAGTAGTCGATCTGCCCGTTCTGGAGGGCCGTCTCGCGGTTGGCGGAGGCGATGGTCCGGAAGCTGATCGTGTCGGGCTCGAAGCCGAGCGACGCCGCCGTCATGCGGGCGATCTCGATGTCGAAGCCCGAGTAGATGCCGGTGGCCGGGTCCTTCTCGCCGAGATAGGGCTGGTCCTCCTTGGCGCCGACCACGAGGTGGCCGCGCTTCCTGGCCTTCACCCAGGTCTTCGAATCGGGCAGCTGGAAGCTCGTGTCGACCGTGTACCGGGGCAGCGCCCCGGCCTTGGGTCCCTTGACCGGCGGGCTGCCGTCCTTGCCGCAGCCCGCGGCGAGCACGGCGAGCAGGAGGCCGGCGAGCACGGCCGCGATGTTCCTCGTACGCAACACGGTGCCCCCTGTCAGTGCTTGAGGATCTTGGACAGGAAGTCCTTGGCACGGTCGGTCTCCGGGGCGGTGAAGAACTGCTCCGGGGTGCGGTCCTCGATGATGCGTCCCTCGGACATGAACACCACGCGGTTGGCCGCGGACCGGGCGAACCCCATCTCGTGCGTGACGACGACCATGGTCATGCCCTCGCGTGCGAGCTGTCGCATGACCTCGAGCACCTCGTTGATCATCTCCGGGTCGAGCGCCGAGGTGGGCTCGTCGAAGAGGAGGGCCTTCGGGTCCATGGCCAGCGCACGGGCGATGGCGACGCGCTGCTGCTGGCCGCCGGAGAGCTGGGCAGGGAGCTTGTCGGCCTGCGAGGCCAGCCCGACCCTCTCCAGCAGCTCCCGGGAGCGCCGGTCGGCGTCGTCCTTCTTGCGCTTGCGGACCTTGATCTGGGCGAGAGAGACGTTCGCCAGGACGGTCTTGTGCGCGAACAGGTTGAACGACTGGAACACCATGCCGACTTCGGCCCGGAGCTGCGCGAGCCCCTTCCCCTCCTCGGGGAGGGGCCTCCCGTCGATCGCGATGAAGCCGGACTCGATGGTCTCGAGTCTGTTGATCGTCCGGCAGAGCGTCGACTTGCCCGATCCCGAGGGGCCGATGATCACCACCACCTCCCCGCGGCCGACGGTGAGATTGATGTCCTGCAGTACGTGCAACGTCCCGAAGTGCTTGTTGACGTCCCGCAGCTCGATCAACGGATCGACGGCCATACGCTGCCCTACCCACTTTTCGCTGTGTCGAGGTCAGCGCAAACTATCCAGGCCTGACGCCCACTTCGGGGCCGACACGCACCGGAAGCGCATAAGGCTGTTTATCGCGTTTTGCGTTCCGGCCCGCTCTCCGCCGACTCCGCGTACATCTCCGAGAGCTCGGGGCTCCCCGACATCGCCCAGTCCAGCCCCGCCCCGACGACATCGATCTCACGGCCGGAGGCCAGGCGCACCACGGGCTGTCCGCCGGCCAGGATGTCCCAGGCCGCGCCGGGGACGGTCCGGACGAGGACGGTGCCGAGGTAGAGGCCCGCGTCGTTGCCCAGCCAGGGCAGCTCCTCGGGGTCGTCGCGCCACAGCGGCGGGAGCTGGTCGAGCGCGGACAACGAGGCGGGGCTGTCGTCGAGTTCGAGGCCGTGCTGCCCCGCCCGCGCACGCAGCAGTTCGCATTCCGCGAACAGCTCGGCCACACCGTCCGGATCGGTCTCGACGGCAGCCGCGAGAGCCACCCCCCGCGTACCGCCCTGGCGCTTACGCCAGTTGTCCAAGAAAGGGATGTTCATACCACTAGGGTCCCACCCCCGACCTGTTCCGCACCGCAGGGCGCGCGACTGTTCCCGATCCAGGACCGGGTGCCGGACCGCGCCTGTCTAGGCTGGGCCGATGACCTCGCAGAACTATCTCTCCGAACTCTTCTCGCTGGACGGCCGGGTGGCCGTGGTGACCGGCGGCAGCTCAGGCATCGGCCGGGGCATCACCGACGCGCTCGCGCGTGCGGGTGCGCGGGTCGTCGTCGTGGCGCGCCGGGAGGCGGAGCTGACCCGTACCGTCGCCGAACTGACGGCGGAGGGCTGCCGGGCGGCCTGGGTGAGCGCCGACCTGGGGACGACGCAGGGTGTGCGTACGGCCGGTGACAAGGCTGTCGCGGCGTTCGGTGAGCCCGACATCCTGGTCAACTGCGCGGGCATCAACCTGCGGCCGCCGATGGGTGAGCTGGACGAGGACGTGTGGGACACCACGATGACGGTGAACCTCAAGGCGCCCTACCTGCTGGGCCGGCGCTTCGGGCCCGGCATGGCCGAGCGCGGGTACGGGCGGATCATCCACATCACCTCCCAGCAGGCGCACCGGGCGTTCGTGCAGAGCGGGGCGTACGGGGTGTCCAAGGGCGCGCTGGAGTCGCTGGCCCGCTCCCAGGCCGAGGCCTGGTCCCCGCGGGGTGTCACCTGCAACACCCTGGTGCCGGGGTTCGTGATGACACCCCTCAACCAGCGGCTGTCCTCCGACCCGGAGCGGGTGGCGGCGCTGGCCGCCCGCACGATGGTGGGCCGCAACGGGCTGGCCGAGGACTTCGCCGGCGCCGCGGTGTTCCTGGCGAGCGCCGCCTCGGCGTACGTCACCGGGCAGTCGCTCTTCGTCGACGGCGGGTTCTCCGTGCACTGAGCGGTGCGGGCTGCTCGGTGCGGGTGCGGGGCTCTCCGCATCCGGTGCGGCAACGTGTGGATGCCGCCCCCCTCGGAGGGGACGGCATCCACACGTGCGAGCGCACGGGACCGAAGGCGGCGACGGCCGGGCTCGACGAGAGGGCGGCGGGGAGGAGTGACCCGCGCTCAGGAACCGACCGGTGGCGCCCGGCCGGGTCCGCGGGGACGAGGCTGGGGACGAGGCGGACGTAGGCGACCATGCCGAGGACCTCGACGAGGGTCTGGGCGACCACCACGACCGCCGCCACCGACAGGGCGTCGGGCAGAGCGAGCGCGAGGGGCAGGACTACGAGGGAGTTGCGGGTCGCGCCGGTGAAGACGACGGCCCGGGAAGCGGGGGCACCAGCGGGTGTGCTCGATGTCCCGGGCCGGGCCGGCGGCCTGGCCGAGGTCCACCGGGCCCGTCGTCGTGCCACAGGAGGCTGCCCGGCGCCGGCGGTGCAGCACGTACGCGGCCACGGCGGCAGCCAGGGCCACCACGGCCAGGACGGGAACCCAGAACGAGGCGAGCGCGGAGGCCGCGCCGATGCCGCCGAGCAGGGCCGGCAGCGGTCCGCGCAGCACACGGCGCAGGGCATCCGGACGTACGAGCGCACGAGATCAAAGGCGGCGACGGTGACAGGGTGCGCCTCTGCACCACGGCCCGGCCTGAGCCGGACCATCAGGAATCGAACCTACGAAGTATCCGTTGCCTGCGCACCGGGCGCTCGACACGCTCACCCTAGCTGTCGGCGGCGGGAGTTGCCGTCTCCTCTTCCGCGGCGGCGACGGCCGCCGACGCGGCCTCCTTGTCGATGCCGAGCCCCGTGAGCACACCCGTGCCGCCCTCGAACTCCAGCAGGGCCAGCAGGATGTGCTCCGTGCCGACGAAGTCGTCCCCCAGCCGCAGCGCCTCACGGAAGGTGAGTTCCAGGACCTTGCGCGCTCCGGCGTCGTAGGGGATCAGCTCGGGGACGGTGTCCGCAGCGGCCGGCAGGGCGAGCAGCGCCGCCTCGCGGACGGCGGCGTGCGATACGCCCTGCCCCACGATCACTTGCGCGGCGAGGGCGTCCGGCTCCCCCAGCAGCCCCAGCACCAGGTGCTCGACGCGCACCTCGTCGTTGCGGGCGGCCTGCGCCTCGTTGTGGGCGCCCATCACGACGTTCCGGGCCTGCTCGGTGAACCGGCCGAATCCCTGGCTCGGGTCCAGGTCCGCGGTCTCGTCCGGCTTCTTGGCCACGAACCTCTTCTGGGCGGCCTGCCGGGTGACGCCCATGCTCCTGCCGATGTCCGTCCACGAGGCGCCCGAGCGTCGCGCCTGGTCCACGAAGTGGCCGATGAGGTGGTCGGCGATCTCACCGAGGTGATCCGCCGCGACGACGGCACCGGTGAGCTGCTCCAGTGCGTCGGTGTGGGTCTTCTTGATCGCGTCGATCAGGTCGTCGAGGCGAATGGGGGGGTTGGGCCCGAGCGGCTTCGTCATGGGGCAACCCTAGGTTGACACCCTTAAGCCGTCAACCCTCGGTTGACAGCTTGTGGGCCTTGTCCGTACGGCCACCGCGGTGTTGGCTGTGGATCCGGCGTCGGCTGCAGTCGATCAACCGTACGAGCTGCGACGAGAGGCACACGATGGCCGAGGACCGCGACGGCATGGTCGTCCACTGGCGGCCCGGCTGCCCCTACTGCATGAAGCTCCGCCTGCGGCTGCGCTTCTCGAAGCTGTCGTACACCGAGGTCGACATCTGGCGGGACCCGGACGCCGCCGCCTTCGTGCGCTCGGTCGCGGACGGCAACGAGACCGTGCCGACGGTCACCGTGGCCGGGCACTCCATGGTCAACCCGTCCATGCGTCAGGTGATGCGGGCCGTGAAGGAGCACGCCCCGCATCTGCTGGACGCCGACGGGACCCCGAAGGACCGCTGACCGGGTCGGGTCAGCGGCTTCGGACGCCTCCGAAGTCCGGGAAGTCTCGCGAGGTGAGCCTCAGAGATCGAGGTCCACGACCACCGGGGCGTGGTCGGACGCGCCCTTGCCCTTGCGCTCCTCACGGTCGACGTAACTGTCCTTGACCGCGGCGGTGAACGGGGCGTTGCCGTAGACCAGGTCGATGCGCATGCCCCTGTTCTTCGGGAAGCGCAGCTCGCGGTAGTCCCAGAAGGTGTACGGGCGGTCGTACTTGAGCGGGCGCGGCATGACGTCCGACAGCCCCTCCGCGCGCAGGGTGGCGAGGGCCGCACGCTCGGCGGGTGTGACATGCGTGGCCCGTTCGAAGAGCGCCGGGTCCCAGACGTCCTCGTCGGTCGGCGCGACGTTGAAATCGCCCAGCACCGCGAACGGCAGCGTGCCCGCGGCGTCCACGGCCACGGCCTTCTGCAGCGCCTCCAACCACCGCAGCTTGTAGGCGTAGTGGTCGTGCACGACCTCGCGGCCGTTGGGGACGTAGACCGACCAGACGCGGACCGGCCCGCAGGTCGCCGAGATCGCCCTCGGCTCCTGCACGCCCTCGTAGTCCGGGCCGTCGGGCAGGCCCGTCACGACGTCCGCGAGGCCGACGCGGGAGAGCAGTGCTACGCCGTTCCACCGGCCCGTGGCGTTGACCGCGGACTCGTAGCCCGCCTCACGCAGCGCCTCGGCGGGGAACTGCTCCAGCGTGCATTTGGTCTCCTGGATGCACAGCACGTCCGTACCGGTGCTCTCCAGCCAGGCCAGCAGCCTCGGGAGCCGGGCGGTGATCGAGTTGACGTTCCACGTGGCGATGCGCATGCGTCAAACCTAGCGGCTCCCACTGACAGCCGGGTCAGAGACGGGTCGCGTCGCCCGGTGTCAGCCGGCCGTGGTCCGTTCCGCCCAGGGCGCCGATCTGACGGTCGTAGATCGGGCGGGCGAGGTCGGTGAGCAGCGCGTCGTGGACGTCGATCGCCCGTCGCGGCTTGACCTCGCGCACGTAGTCGATGACCTCGGAGATCTTGTTCCAAGGGGCCATCACGGGCAGCAGCAGCGTGTCGACCGTCCGGTCGGGCACCGTGAGCGCGTCACCCGGGTGGAAGACCGAACCGTCCACCAGGAAACCGACGTTGGTGATCCGCGGGATGTCCGGGTGGATCACCGCGTGCAGTTCGCCGTGCACCTGTACGTCGAACCCGGCGGCGGAGAACGTGTCGCCGTGGCCGACCGTGTGGACGCGCCCGGGGAACGCCGCGGACAGCTTCTCGGCCACACTCCGCAGGGTCCACACCTGCGCGGCCGGGTTGGATTCCAGGCCGGCGCGCAGCCGCGCCTCGTCGAAGTGGTCCGGGTGTTCGTGCGTCACGAGGATCGCGTCGGCACCGACCGCGGCGTCCTCCTCGGAGAATCCGCCGGGGTCGATGACGAGCGCCTGCCCGTCGCGCTCCAGCCGGATGCAGGAGTGTGCCTTCTTCGTGAGCGTGAGCGTGCCGATCGGTGTGTTCATACCCACCATCCTGCTACGCGGGCGGAGTGGTCTCCTCCTGGACGACGGACTGCGCGATGTCGAACGCGGCACTCGCCGCGGGGATGCCGCAGTAGACGGCCGTCTGCAACAGCACCTCCTTGATCTCGGCGGGGGTGAGCCCGTTGCGCAGTGCGGCCCTGACGTGCTGGGCGAGACTGCCCAGGTGTCCGGAGCTGACGACCGCGGTGAGGGTGACGCAGCTGCGTGCCCTGCGGTCGAGGCCTTCCCGGGTCCAGATCTCGCCCCAGGCGTAGCGGGTGACGAGCTCCTGGAAGTCGTCGGTGAAGTCGTCGGACCCGGCCGTCGCGGCATCCACGTGGGCGTTGCCCAGCACTTCGCGCCGGACCTTCATCCCGCTGTCGTAGCGGTCGCCACGGCCGGTGGTGACCACCTCGGGTGGGACGGCGGCGGCGATCTCGCCTCTCGGCACGACGGGCACGAAGGAGGCCGTGCTGCCCGGGGCGGGCGGCACCGGGATCGAGCCCAGGGTGTCCTGCCAGCCCGTGGAGAAGTGCATCAGGAGCAGGTCGGTGACGGCACCCGGCTGTTCGACGGGGGCCAGGTGGGAGGCTCCGGGTACGAGCGCGAGCCTGGCGTCCGGGATGCCGGCGACGAGCGTACGGGCCTCGGCGGGACCGGTGACCTTGTCCTCGGCACCGACCAGGACGAGGGTCGGGACGCCGATCCGGGAGAGTTCCGTACGGATGTCGAAGGCGGCCAGGGCCTCGCAGGCGGCGATGTAGCAGCCGGGGTCCGTCGTACGCACCATCTGGACGGCCCACTCGACGATGGCCGGCTGGGCCGCGGCGAAGCCGGGGGTGAACCAGCGTTCCGGGGAGGTGCGGGCGATCGGCTCCAGGCCGTTGCTGCGGACGATCACCCCGCGCTGCCGGAACTCGTCGGCGGTGCCGAAGCGGGGCGAGGCCGCGACCAGCGCGAGCGAGGCGACCCGGTGCGGGTGGCGCAGCGCGAGATCGGCGCCCACGGCTCCGCCGACGGAACAGCCCGCGTAGGCGAAGCGGTGGACGCCGACGCTGTCCAGCGTGTCGAGCAGACGGTCGGCGAGATCGCCGACGGCGGCGGCCGGGTGGGCAGGGGCTCCGCCGTGCCCGGGCAGGTCGTACCGGAAGATCCGCCAGTGCTGGGAGAGCCCTGGTATCTGGCGATCCCACATGTGCCATGTGGTGCCCAAGGAGGGACCGATCACCAGGACCGGAGCGTCTTCTGGCCCGTCAAAGCGGTATTGCAGGGTGTTCGGTAGTGTCTCGCTCACCCGTCCGACCCTCTCATCTGTCACGAGATGTCACATCGCCGGGGTGGACCTCCCCGTTCTTGCCTCCTCGTAATGGCAAGCCCGGCACCGCCGGAACCCTCGCGAGGCCGACGTCTTCCACTAATCGAGGTCGAGGACCACCGCAGCCGGCTCCGCCGGCATCCCGACCACGGATACGTCACCCCGCTCGAAACGAGGGCCCTGCTCAGGCAGAGCCTCACCCCTGCAGCGTAAACAACCGCTGTCCACGTTCAGGGGAACTTCACCTCCCCCATCTCGTCCACCAGGACGTAGCCGGAGCCGAGGCAATCCGGTCCAAGGGTCAGCTTTTCCCCGACCTGGAGAGCCTTGAACGACCGAAGCGCGTCCCATACCGGAACGGGCAACGGAAGCTCACGCTCTCCAGCCGTCGACCGCAGTGCGACACCGTGGCGGGCGCTGCCCTCGCAGTCTCGGTCGTATGCCCGGAGCGGCGTGTCCCGTCTCATGCCATGCCCGCTCATGAGCGGGGTGACGGACGGCGAAGTGGTCGTCCCCCGAACCCTCCGCCTCAAAAGTTCTGATTACAGCCGATGCCTCGGCAGCTTCACACCGGGCGTGTGATCCGTCCGCCTGACCACGGCACATCAGTCACAAAGCCATAATGCAGCGCGTAGGTGACCCGGGCGACGGCAGTAGGTACGCAACGCGGCGTTCAGCAGCCCGCGCGGGTCTTCGCCGGCCTCGGTGAACCTCTCTGCCCGCACAGTCGCGCCCGAGATGACGTGGCGCGATGATGCGGATGACGGCTTCGCCGCCACACCAGCCGGACGACAACATCAGGCCGCCGGCATCGCTTTCGCCGTGTCGCTGACCGCGGTGGCGGGCAGCAACCGGTAGATCTGCCCCATCCCGCCGACCACGCCGTCCAGGCGGACCAGCGCCGCATACTCGGGGTCACGCCGCAGGATCGCATCGACCTCACGCAGCCGCCACATCGGTGTGCGAGGGAAGAGGTGGTGAACCAGGTGGAAGCCCTCACCGTCCTTCTCCCCGAGCAGGAAGCGGCTCACCAGGCCGTACACCCGGTTCCAGGTCATGAAGATATCGACCCGCGGCGCAGTCTCGATCAATGGGAAGTGCTCCATGAGTTCGGCTAAGGCGCCGATCCAGACCTGCGTCGTGATCAGCGGCACGATCCAGAGCAGCAACAGCCATGGCCACCAGCCACCGAGCACGGCCCAGGTCAGCACAGCGGCGAGGATGACAATCCGCAACCTCAGTTCCGCCGCCTGCTCGCCCTGCGTCACGATCCGGTGTCGCAGCAGGTAGAACACATAGGAGGCAGTGCGCTTCGGGCTCGTCACCGTCCACAGGTAACGGCGCAGCGTGGACTGGCTGAGGTTGTCGCCGCACAGCCCGTTGTCCTGGTACTGCCGGTAGTCGGGATCGCGTTCCGGGTCGCCCAGGCGACCGTGGTGTTCACCGAGGTGCGAGGCGCGGTAGCCGGTGAAGCTCTGCAGGACCGGATATCCGCCGAACACCGCCCCGATGACGTCTCCGGTCCGGCGATGGGCCATGAACGCGCGGTGGGTGGCCATGTGCAGCACTCCGGCGAGGGCCCGCTGACGGCCACCGATGAAGAAGACCGCGACGATGTGGACCGGGATTGCCGCCCACAGCGACACATGCTGGTATGCCAGCACCGACGCCGCGCACCACGCTGCGATCCACAACCAGTGTTCGATCACCTCAAGCGGCCCGTGCCAGTTGTCCAGACGGGCCGCAGCACGAACGGCCGCGAGGATCTCCGGCGAGAACCGGTGCCGGTCGATGCGGAAATTGTTGGACAAGAACCCTGCACCTCCATTTCCTGTACCGTCGGCCGCAGACGTTTCCACCCGGGACGGCGTCTTCGTCAAGGGCCTTAGCTCGCGTGGCTCACCGAGGACATGTTGAACGCTTCCACGCGCAACGGCGGCATCGCGCAGCGTGTGAAATCGTCGCTCCATTCGCGTGGCAGTGTCCGGTCCTCGGTCGCGCCCACTTCGAGCAGCCGACCGAGCATCCCGACCGGGGACTCGTTGAACCGGAAGTTGTTCACCGCCCCGACGACCTCGCCGTCCTCGACCAGGTACACCCCGTCCCGGGTCAGGCCCGTCAGCAGCAGCGTCCGCAGGTCGACCTTGCGGATGTACCACAGGCAGGTCAACAGCAGCCCGCGTTTCGTCGACGCGATCATCTGCTCCAGTGACGGCAGCACGCCACCGTCGGGGCTGGGAGCGGCCAACACGAGGTTGTCCACGGCCGGGGTCACCGGCAGGCCCGCGAGCGTGGCCGAATACCGACTGGAGGGCAGGGCCGACAACACACCCGACGAGATCCACGAGGCCCGCCCGGCGGGCATCCCGTTGTCGAACACCGAGGAATCCGCCCCTGAGGCTTGCCCCACCACGAAAGGCCGGCACTCCAGGCCCGGGTGCGCGGGGTCGCTGAACAGCGTGACGGGCTGTGTTGCGAGCCGCTCGCCGACCCGTGTCCCGCCCCCGGGCTTGCCGAACACCGTCCGGCCCTCCGCGGCCTCCCGCGCTCCGGCCGACCAGTACAGGTTGACCATGAGGTCGGCCACGGCAGTCGCCGGCAGCAGCGTTTCGTACCGCCCGGCGGGCAGTTCGACCTTCCGCGACTGCCACGACAGCCGTTGCGCCAGCGAGGCGTCCAGCGAGGCGATGTCCACGTCCGAAAAATCCCGGGTCGTCACCCCGGCCCACGCCGAGCGCGCGAAGTCCGGTGACTTCGCGTTGAGTTCCAGCCGCCCGGTCGGTTGATCGTGGCGCAACCGCACCCCGGCCGACGTCCCCAGGAACGTGGATGTGACGGTGTGCTCGGCGAACCCGTACATCGCGCGCCCGGCTCCCTTGGCCGCGTCCAACGTGGCGCCCAACTCGGCCGTGAACTCCCGCAGCGCGCCCACTTCGGTGCCCGCGGGTATGTCGTCCCAGGACGAAGTGGAAATCGACCCCACGTGCGCCGGCAGTTCATCGGCGTCCTCGGCCGGTGGTGCGGCCGAGGACGCCTTGCCCGCCTCACGGACGAGGTCCTCGATCTGCGCGGGGCGGACGTCCGAGCGCGCCACCACCCCCACCCCGCACGTACCGTCCGCACGCCGGTCGATCGCGATCACCTTGAGGCTGCGCGTGCTGGTGACGCCGTTGGTTGTCAGCGTGTTACCCGCCCAGCGCAGGTTCACGCTGGAACGCTCTTCGGCGATCGCGATGATCTCCCCCCTCCCAGCTCCGGCCGCGAGCGCCAACTCGACCGTGTCCTGCGGGGAGGTCGCGGATGCGTTCGGCATCATCTCAGCCTGTTCCTTCCTGCGCTGTGTTCAGCACTTGCACTCCCGCGAAGCAGGCCGCCGGGGCGCCGTGGCTGACCGGGGCGACCTGCCCCGGCTGCCCCTTGCCGCAGTTGAACTCCCCTGCCAGGAGGTAGGTTTGCGGGCCTCCGACGGCCTGCATCGAGTTCCAGAAGTCCGTCGTCGTAGCCTGGTACGCCACGTCCCTGAGCTGACCGGCGAGCCTTCCGTTGCGAATCCGATAGAAACGCTGACCGGTGAACTGGAAGTTGTGGCGCTGCATGTCGATGGACCAGGACTTGTCGCCGACGACGTAGACACCGTCCTCGACTCCGGCGATCAGCCCGGCGATGTCCGGGCCGTCCGGCGCGGGCCGCAACGACACGTTGGGCATCCGCTCCAGCGGCATGTGGCCGGGGGAAGCGGCGAACGCGCACCCGTTGGACCGGCCGAAGCCACTGAGTTGGGCCATTCGGCGGTCCAACTGGTAGCCGACGAACACGCCGTCGACGATCAGGTCCCACGACTGGCTCGCCACACCCTCGTCGTCCCAGCCGACGGTGGACAAGCCGTGCTCCACCGTTCGATCTGCGGTGACCTGCATGAGCTCCGAGCCGTACCGCAGAGAGCCGAGCTTGTCGGGCGTGGCGAAACTGGTGCCCGCATAGGCGGCCTCGTAGCCGAGCGCGCGGTCGAGTTCGGTGGCGTGCCCGATCGACTCGTGAACGGTCAGCCACAGGTTGGTCGGGTCGATGACCAGGTCGTAGCGGCCGGCCTGCACCGACGGGGCACGCACCTTCTCCGCGAGGAGTTCCGGGAGTTCGGCGAGCTCGCCCGGGAAGTCCCAGCCGGTGCCGGTCAGATACTCCAGTCCCCGGCCGGCGGGCGGTGCAAGCGTGCACAGGTCGTCGAAACCCGCTGCGGTGACCGCGCCCACGGTGAGCTGCGGGAAGAGGCGAACCCGTTGCTGTGTCGCGGTAGTAGCCCCGTCACTGTAGAACTTGCACTCCTTGACCTGGTACAGGTCGGCGTTCACGTGCGAGACGACGGAATGCGCGAGCAGGTCGGCGCTCCACCCCTCGAGGAGTTCGACCTTGTCCCGCGCGGGGACCGCGAACGGGTCGACGTCGTACGCCGAGACCCAGACCACGTCACCGTGGGCGGGTTCGGGGGCCAACTCAATGCGTTCGGTGTTCATCGCGGCGGTGACCCTGGCGACCTCGACGGCCTGCCGTGCCGCGGCTCGGGCAGCTGCCGGGGTGAGGTCCACCGTCCCGGCGAACCCCCACGTTCCGTCCACGATGACCCGCACGGCGAGGCCGGCGTCCTCGGTGTCCACAAGGGACTGCAGCCGTGCGTCCGACAGGCGCAGCCGCTGGCCGTGGATGCGTTCCACCCGGAAGTCCACGTGCTGTGCCCCGGACTTCCGTGCTTCGCTCAGCGCCGCGTCGGCAAGCTCGTGCAGCGGCAGCGCGGCGAACTCGGGATCGATCCCGTTCATCGTCGAACACCCGTCGTGCGGGCGTTGTCAATGCCGACAGCAGTGATGACTCCCTGACGCGCGGTATTCACGAAGAAGTGTCCTCCAGGGAATTCGGTCATGTCGATCGGGCCCGACGCCACCTCGGCCCACGTTTGCCGCAACCGATTCGGTGCGCACACTTCATCGGTCCCGTAGTAGAGGTGAAACGGACAGTCCGGCGGTCGGGCCGTTGAGTCCATGCGATAACCGTCCTGTACTTTGAGGTCCACACCCAGTGCCGACATCATGAGATGCGTCAGCCGGTCGTTCTCCATGACTTCCTCGGGACCGTCCCGAACTTGACGGTCCGGCCTCGGAACGCGGAGTCGTCGAGGTCTTGCGGTTTCCGACGCGGAGGAGATCACCCCGTGCGCCGCACAGCCGGAGACGATCACGAGTGCGGAAAAGGCGGCGCGGGTGCGTGAGCGGTCTACGGAACGTGGCGGACATCAGAAACGACGTCCGATGAATTCGTCGATGCGGTCCAGGGCGAGCGGGAGCGAGGTGCGACCGAGGCCGACACGGAAACGGTTGTCGGCCATGTCGAAAACACTGTCCGGCAGGAGTAGAACGCTCTGCTCACGGGCGAGGTCACGGACGAACTCCTCGACCGGGATGGGAAGCAGCAGCCGAGGGAAGCCCAGCATGCCCGCGCGCGGCGGCTCCCACGCGAAGGCATCGGAGCGGCGGCGAACGAACGACTCCATGCACGCCAGGTTGTCCATGATGATCCGCTTGCTGCGTGCGACCAGGTGATGCCGCGCGCGAAGTGCGATGAGGGACAGGACTTCCGACGGGGCCGAGGCGCACACGGAGGTGTAGTCCTTGATGGCCCGGGTGGCCTCCGACAGCGCCTGGTTGCGGGTGGCCAGCCAGCCGACGCGCAGGCCCGCCAGGCCATATGCCTTCGACATCACGCCCACGCTGACAGCCCGCTCGTCCAGATCGCACGCTGCCGGGAGGGTCGCGGCGGGGTCGAATTCCAGGTGGCGGTACACCTCGTCGGAGACGATGGTGACCCCCGCTTCGGCGCCGAGGGCGACCAGGGCCTCGAACTCCGCACGGCTGGGCAGCGCACCCGTCGGGTTGTGCGGGAAGTTGACGAACAGCGCGCGGGTGGACGGCCGCAGTGCGCGGCGGACGGCGTCGAGGTCGAGGCGCCAGCCATGGGCCGGGTCCAACGGGACCGGCGTGACGGTGGCCCCGAGCGCGGGGGCGATCCGGTGCACGGACTCGAACGCGGGCGAGATGACGACGGCGTGATCGCCGGGGCTCAGGAGGGCGTTGGCGAGGAGGAACAGCGCCTCGGCCGCTCCGCCGCCACAGACGGTGATGCCATCGGTCCCGGTCTTGGTGTACTCATCGGCGATCGCTTCGCGCAACAGCGGGTGCCCGACGGTCTCGGTGTAGCCGAGTTCAAGTCCTTCCCACAGGGCGAGGGCTTCGTCGTCGGCGAGGTCCAGTAGTTCGCGCATGGAGCAGGCGTCGACGTCCGAGGCGCAGGCCACGTGGTCGACGTCGAATTCCCACTGCCCGAAAAAGTTCTCGATCTTTGAGCTCTGGGGGATCACTGGGTGTCGGCCTCCTCGTGGACGGCTGTCGCGACTGGTTCCGGCGCAACACCGTCGCTGCCCGGCGTTCGCAGAGCCCTGTGGTCGGTTTTTCCGCTGCTGGTGGTCGGAATCGCCGCGACCCGGTACATCCGGGTGGGCACCATGTAGGCAGGCAGCCTGGCTGCCAGCCGACGGCGTAGTTGCAGGACATCGCAGTGCGGATCGGCGATGAACGCCGCGAGGTGCTCGCCCACCGCGCTGTGCGCGTCGACCCGGACCGCGACGCGGCCGTGGCCGATCATGTCGGCGAGGGTGCCCTCGACCTCGTCCAGCTCCACCCGGTTGCCACGGATCTTCACCTGGCGGTCCAGACGTCCGGCGTGGACCAGCAGACCGTTGGCCCGCCGCCGGACCACGTCACCGGTGGCGTAGCGCGATCCGCCGTCCAGGAACCGTTCGGCGGTCAGGTCCGGCCGATCCAGGTAGCCCAGGGCGACGCCGGTTCCGCCGATGAGCAGTTCGCCGGTCTCGGTTTCACCCGGCGCAGTCGTTCCCGGCAGTGGACGGATGTCCAGCACAGCCCCGTTGACCGGCGCCCCGATGGGCATGTCCGCCTCCGGGTCGTCAGGCGTGAGGGGAAGGCAGGCGTGCGCGGTCGCGTAGATGGTGGTTTCGGTGGGGCCGTACAGATTCCACACCTGCTTGACGTGCGCAACCTGAGCGACGAGCGATCGGCGCAGGCGCTCCCCGGCGAGCAGCAGGACGGTGCCTTCCGGCAGATCCAGGCCGTTGCGGAGCAGATGTTCCACAACCGTCGGTGTGGTCTGCATGAAGGCGTGCCCGCCGGACTTCTCCAGCAGCGTGCCCAACTGGTTCCCCAGGATCTGCAGTTCGTTGGCGATGACCAGCTCCCCGCCGACCGACCAGGGGCCGAAGATCTCGAACACCGACACATCGAACGCGAACGATGACAGGGCGATGAACACGGAGTCCGGGCCCATGCCGATCAGCGACACCACCGAGGAGACCAGACCGGCCGCCGCGGCGGACCGGACCTCGACGCCCTTGGGCGCGCCGGTCGATCCGGAGGTGAAGATGACGTAGGCGGCGCCCGGGTGCGGGCGAGGGCGCGGAGCTGACGGCGTGGTCTCGCCGGCCTGGAGCAGTTCCGGCGTCGCGAGGTCCAAACGCGGGACGCCGTCCGATGTGTCCTGTTCGGTGTCGACCGCGAGCACCGCTCGGGCCTGTGCCTCCCGCAGCACCGCGGCGCGCCGCGGTGCCGGCCAGTTGGGGTCGATCGGGATGTAGGTGGCCCCGCTCCACAGGACGGCCAGGATCGCCACCGGGCCGCCCGCCCGGCGACTTGCCAGCACGCCGACCCGGTCTCCGGGTACCACGCCCAGGACGGCGAGTCGACGAGCCAGAGCCGACGCCGCGCCGACCACCTCGGCGTAACTCCACACCCCGTCGCTGTCGCGAACCGCAGTTCGCTCGGGTGCGTCGTGCGCCGACTTCAGCACCAGGGTGGCGAGCGGGTCGGGCTCGTCGAGGCTCACTAAAGGCTCCTTCCGTGACGCGCCCACAGGGAACCGGCTATTCGGGCACTTTCGCCAGATCGTTCAGAATTCCCTGCCTCAGCCATTGCCGTCGATCGGTGTCTGCAACGAATTCCAGTGCGCGGTGAACAGCGCTATCGTCGGGTATTCCAGCAACATAAGGACATCGGGGTTGATATTCAACTCCCGCTCGAACCGGCCGGCAAGGTCCATAAGCAGCAGTGAGTGCCCACCGATGTCGAAAAAATTCGCATTGACGTCTGCTTCATCGATCCCCAGCAATTCCGCCCAGATCCGAGAGACCTCGTGCTCGCGCACCAGCATCGTCGATTGCCCCCAACGTGTTTCGGCAGCCTTTCACTCCCTGGCACCCTACACACCAACTTCCGTACGGTGCAAGGATCTTCGAGCAGTGCGACTCCAGGGCGTTCTGGCTGCATTCCAGCATTCATGCTTGCGTCAGTCCGTCAAGATCAGGCGCTTCGCCTGGGCGGGCCCTATGTCCCCGGTGATGCCTTACTCGTGATCCAGCGCCCGGGACTGCGGGCTCCGGAAACTGTCAGGGGCCTCCCCAGGATTCCCGTTCGTCGGCGGAAAGCGGCAACTCCCTCTCTGTTCAAAGGCAGGAACGCAGCGTGCCGCTCCGCCGGACATCGACGGTCGCACAATGAAAGGATCCGCCGAAGCTGTTGAACGCCCGGAACGGCCGGGGATCGCAGTGATCCCCAGTCCTCGGCGAAGCGGCGCATCGGCTCGTCCTGCGCCTCCACGATCACCCGGTCCTCGTCGGTCATCACCACGACTCACCGCGTTCGCCACCAACACCAGCGGCCTGCCCGGACTCCCCCGTTCCGGCTCGGGCGCCGGGTCGAGGCCTCCACGATCCGCCGGCTCCCGCGGTCCCACCGCAGTCCGCCGCCGGCGGCAACGTGACGATTCCTGGCGCGCCTTCCTGCGCGCGAATGTCCTTGGGATCAGCCACCCGTCCTCGCCGTCTCGGCCTCAATGAACTCGGCCAGCCTCCCGGCACCGGACCGAATGCGTTCCGGCGTCAGGCTGCTGAAGGACAGCCGCAGAGTGCTCTCTCCACCGCCGTTCGGGTGAAAGTACGACATCGGGGTCCAGATGACGCCGAAGCTCTCGGCGGAACGCACCAGAGCCTGCTCATCCGCCGGGAACGGGACCTGGACAGCGAGGAAGAAGCCGCCGGTCGGAGCATTCCAACGGACGCGGTGAGCATCCCGGCGGTCGGCGGGGAAGTGTTCGTCCAGACTGGCGAGCAGCGTGTTCAGCGAGTGGCCGTAGTGCCGGGCCGCAGGTTCGTTGGACTTGGACAACTCGCCGTCGCTCGCGAGCAGCATGCCCGCGACGACCGCCTGACTCAGCGACGACGTGTTCACCGTCACCATGCTCTTCACCTTGGCGAGCTCGTCAGCCAGCAAAGTGGTGGAGCCGTTGGCGTCGACGACGATCTGGTCCGCCACCGCGAAGCCGACCCGGGCCCCGGGGAACACCGTCTTCGAGTACGAGCCCAGGTGCACGACACGGCGATCTCGGTCGAGGGCTTTCAGCGTCGGGACCCGCTCGCCCGGACTCACCCCGCGATACGGACTGTCCTCCAGTATGAGGAAGTCGAAACGCGAGGCCAGGTCGAGCAGCTCACGCCGGGTATCCACACCGATGGTGTTCCCCGACGGATTCGAGTGGTCAGGGACCACGTACAGGGCCTTCGGCCGCCTGCCTCGCGCACGTTCGGCGCGGACGGCGGCCTCGACGGCAGCGCAGGACAGCCCGCCGACAGGATCCTCCTCGACCCCCGTCACCGTGATGTCCAGCAGCCGGGCGGCCCCGGTGATGCCCACATAGGCCGGCGTCGAGACGAGCAGGACGTCGTCCCGGCCGCGGAACAGTGCCCGCAGCGTGATGAGCATCGCCTCCTGGCAGCCGACCGTGACCACAACCGCTTCCGGAGCGACGTCGATGCCCTCGTCGACGCGAAGCGATCCGGTCACGATGTCGCGGATCTGTCCCGCTGTGGCGCCGTACTGATACAGGAACGTACGGATGTCCTCCGGCGAGTTTCCCTGGCGGCTCAGGTGTTCCAGGTAGCGGTCCAGGTGCTCGTGGACGTCCTGGACGGAGAAGAACCCCTCGAACGGACGGCCGGGCGCGAACGACACCGCGTCCGGATATCGCGCCGTGATCTCGTTGAGGAAGGTCATCGTGTCCAGCACCGCGTCGGCCAGGCTGGCATGCAGATCTTCCTTGCGCACCCGGCCATCGTCGAGGGGCGTCAGAGCGCCGATACCGCGGGTCGGGGACTGGCGGCGCGGCGCGACCGGCCGAGGCGGGCCGATCAGCTCCGGGTCGAGGTCTGCCACCGAACCTGCCCCGGCGAGCGCCATGGCGTCACGGAACTCTTCACAGACGGTCTCGAGCACGCGCCGCACGCCCGCTTCGCCATCGACAGCCAGGCCGTACAGCACCGGACGCCCGACGAACACCGCGTCCGCGCCGGAGGCCAGGGCGGCCAGGACATCGGTGGCACGTCGCACGCCCCCGTCGACAAGCAGCGCGCATCGCCCGCCCACGACGTCCGCGATCGCGGGCAGCGCCTCGATCGCCGCAGGGACGCCGTCCAACTGCCGGCCGCCGTGGTTGGACACCACGATCCCGTCGGCGCCGGCCTCCAGCGCGCGGATCGCGTCGCCGGGTGCCAACAACCCCTTGACGACCACCGGGAGTCGGCTGATCGAGCGGAGCCAGTCGACGATCGCCCAGTCCACGGCCGGGTCGAACTCCGTCCGGGCGTGAGAGCCAGGCGAGGAGTAGTCCGCCTCCGGCAGATTCGCCGGAACGATCCCCGGCGGAAGCCGGAATCCGTTGCGCAGATCGCGCAGCCGCCGGCCGAGCCTCGGCGCATCGACGGTCAGCACCAGCGCCTCGAATCCGGCCCCCTCGGCGCGGGCCACGAGCTCGCGGGTCACGGCCCGGTCGCGGAAGCAGTACGTCTGCAACCAGAGCGGCGCCCGGGCCACCGAGGCCAACTCCTCGAACGTCCGCCCAGCGAACGTACTGACCACCACCGGCACGCCGACGTCGCCCGCTGCGCGCACCGTGGCCAGTTCGCCCTCGGGATCAGCGATCGTGTGGTACGCCATCGGCGCCACGCCGACCGGCGCACTCCACGTCGCGCCGAGCACCTTCGTCGCCGAATCGGGCTCTGGCGCCCCGGTCAGCATCCGCGGCAGCAGGCGGACGCGGTCGAACGCCTCGATGTTCGCCGCAAGCGTCCGCTCCTCCCCCGCCCCGCCCGCGATCCAGTCCCACACGTCCGGGGCCAGACGCCCGCGCGCCAGCCGCTCGTAGTCGGCGAGCGTGAGGACGGACCGTTCCGGCGCACCCCCGGTCACGCCCCGCTCTCCCGTTCGCGCTCAACCGACTCGTACAGCGCCTGGATGTTGCCGGCCCCGAAGCCCTGTGATCCGCGTCGCTGGATGAGCTCGAAGAACATCGTGTTCCGCTCATAAGGGGACTCGGTGAACAGCTGGAGCAGGTAGCCCCACTCGTCTCGGTCGGCCAGGACGTCGGTGTCGCGCAGGTCCTCGATCGTCTCGTTCAGATGGCCCACCCGCTCGGTCAGCGCCTGGTAGTAGGCGTCGGGCGTGCTCAGGAACCTGACACCGCGCTCGCGGAAGCCACGGACCGCGCCGACGACATCGTCGACGAGGAACGCCGGGTGCTGGACGCCGGCGCCGGCGTTGCGGCTCAGGAACCCGTCCACCTGGCCCGTCTGGCGCGTCGCATCGGGCTCGATGATCGTGAACGTCACCTTGCCGGAGCCGCTGCGCACCACGATCGAGTCCATCGCCTGCGCACCGACTTCCACGTACTCGCTGCTGTATTGCTTGAGATCGAATCCGTCCTCGTAGAACCGCACGGTGTCGCGCAGCGTCCCGTGCGGGACCAGGACCGCGAGGTGGTCCAACTCCCGGATGAAGCCCTCGGTCGCCGAGCCCGGCCGCGCCTCCGACGCGACCCAGGCGCGGTCGTCCGGATACCCGGCGTTCGCGTCCACGTCCGGGCTCCGTTGCACCAGGGTGTGCCCCACATCGCCGAAGCCTGACAGCGTCACCGGGCCGAGCCGGCGCGCGCCGGCGGCCTCGGCCCGCTCCATAGCGGCGGGTATGTCGGTACAGAAGAACGCGACATCGGAGACGCCGTCGCCGTGCGCCGCCAGATAGGCCTCGGTGGCCGGGCCTGAGGTGACGACGATCCGGACGTCGCCCTGTCGCAACAGCGTCGACGACCGGTGCGGCTCCTCACAGAAGGCCGTCTCGGTGAAGCCGAACGACTGAGCGAAGTAGTCCACCACCGATCCATGGTCGCTCGCGGAGAACTCCAGATAGGCGATGTCGTGCAAGGCAGTTCACCCTTTCGGAGCCGGTATTTCCGGCGCTCGGCGGACCTTTTCCGCAAGAAACATCGGCCTCGGTCTGGACGGCCTTGGACACATCACGGACCGTCGCGGCGTTCGCGCCAGATCGTCGGACAGAATTCCGGATCGGCATAGTCGGGCCGCCCGTCCGCGGTACGCCTGACTAGGACATCATGGTTGTACTCCGCAGTGGATCCATCAGCCAGGTTCCATTCTCGGTATTCATTTGCACTGTCCTGCATGTGCAGAGAGATGGCACGTCGTGGCTGCGAGGAGCGATTTGATCCGCTGCCGTGATAGACGCGGCAGTGATGGAAGCTCATATGGCCTTTGGGGATTTCCACCGGGACCTTCTTGACCGCTGCACCATTGTACTCGGCAGTTGCGTGAAGAGCGGCATCGGCTTCGCGTCGGATCTCGGCGAAGTGCCTGGCAGTAATGGCGCCCCGATCCAACTCCTTCCATCGGTGAGAGCCGTCGATCATCGCGATCGTGCCCATTTCGACATTGCAGTCATGGAGCGGTACGAACGCCGTGAGCATTGCATCACTGGTCGATGTCGCCCAATAGTCCCGATCGAAATGCCAAGGAACCACGTTGCTCTCCTCTTCCTGGCGTGGAGGCTTATATATAAGGGTTGCCTGGAAGATTCGGATTGCGTCTGCCTCGGCCAGTCGCGCCGCCACCGCGCCAATCAGCGGTTTACGGAGGATGGCTCCGATAGTGTCATCCTCGTAGTGGATATAGTCATTGTGCCGCTGGATGTCGCCCATTTCCGGCACCCAATAGGAAAGACGCTTCGGTCGCCTAGGGAGGTGACGGTCGCGGTTTCCGGCATAAAATCGCTCGCTCGCTTCACGGAGCGTGTCGACTTCATCGTCGGTGAGCAGCTTCGGCGAGAGCCACCAACCGTGCTCGATGTAAAAGGCGATATCCGAGTCGTCAGGCAACAGCGCGCGGTCATCGTCTGCAAGCTCGAAGAACTGGTCGGCCAAGGGGACCTACTCCTCCTCGTGGGGGAAATGAGCTTCAAACAGGTCGGCGACCGCGCGGTCACTCACGGCCGTCCACCGTGCGGACACCTCACGGTGAGCGGGGTGATCCAGGTAGCTCGTCAGCGCATTCTCGTCTGCGAACATGGCGACGAGAGCGTAGTCGTGGGCATCAGCCCGCTGCGTCACATTCCTCCCGAACCGCATATCCTCGATGGCCGGTACAACGCCTTGGAGGCGGTTCGTGTCGCGTTCGAGATCCAGAAGTAAGGGTTCGTCCGGGCCGTACGGCGGCCGTAGCTTGAGTAGAACGATATGCTTGATCATTTACTCCCCCGTCAGAACCGCTGCCCGGCATGCAGGGCTTCGGCCGTCGACGCGAGCAGGCGCCACAGTTCCTTCACGTCCACCGATGTCGTACGAATATTCCCGACAGCGACGCGGATCACGTATCCGTCTCTCAGAACCGAGTGAGAGACGAAGGCCTGACCACTCTTGTTGACGGCGCCGACGATCGCCGCATTCAGCCGGTCGCATTCATCCCGAGCCAACGGCCTGCCGTTCGGCTTCGGCGTATAGCGCAGGCATACGAGTGGATATGGTGTCGAGCCGATGACGGTCCAGTCGGCGTGCCCAGTCGCGTCCTCTCGCAATTCCTCGGCCATCTCGAGGGATCGATCAAGGTGAGATGTCAACCCGTTACGCCCGAAGGAGCGGAGCACCCACCATGCCTTCAACGCGCGGAACCCGCGGCCCAGTTGCGGTGAAAGGTCCATGTAGTCGAATGCGACAGGCTGATCGGATGTGAGGTAGTCGGGCACTATGCGGAACGATTCTGCAAGTGCCCCTTTACGGCGACAGAACAGGGCGGTTGAGTCCAGTGGCACGAGAAGGGTTTTTTGCGGGTTCACGACCAGCGAGTCACCGACACTGACGTCCTCGACGCGGCCACGCAATCTTGGACATGCTCGGTAGAACCCCCCATAGGCGGCATCGACATGGAGCCAGACCCCGTAACGCTCAGTGATTCGCGCGATCGCTGTGAGATCGTCAGCGGCACCTGTTGATGTCGTGCCCACGGTGGCCACGACCGCCACCGGCTTCGCTCCTGCGGCCAGGTCTTCCTTCAGCGCGGCCTCTAGTTCTTCCGGCCGCATGCGGTAGTGCTCATCTGATTCGATACGCACCAGATTGCGTGAACCGAATCCAAGAGCTATCACTGATTTCTCAATCGAGCTGTGCGCCTGGTCGCTGGCATAGACACGCAGCCTGCCCGCATCGGCGATGCCGTCTTCGCGAACGCTCGGACCCAACGCTGCGTCTCGCGCAGCGCCCAGGGCGAACATGGTCGCCAGCGACGCTCCGCCCAAGAGCAAGCCGTCCGCGTCGGTGTCGTACCCGGCAAGATCGGCCAGCCAGCGAAGCACGACGGTCTCCACCGCGGAGCCGGCGGGGCTCGTCTTCCACAGCATGGTGTTGACGTTCAGTGCGGCCGTGACGGTCTCGGCCAGTACGCCCGGGAAGCTGGCGCAGGTGGGAAAATACCCGAAGAAGGACGGGTGATTCCACTGCACCAGGTTCGGCACGACATTCTGGCGCGTTTCCGCGAGGATCGTCTTGAAATCCTCGCCTTCATCCGGCATCGGGCTGTCAAACTGTTCGAGTAGCAGCTGGGCATCATAGGGCCGGCTGACGGGCACCTGCCGAATCAGCTCAAAATGCTCGCGTATCGCTGCCAAGACCTCGGCACCGTGTTCCTCGAACTCGCTCGGTGACCAGTCACGTACGACGTCAGCCATGGGATGCATCGCCGTGCTGGTCGACGGTTGCCTCCACATCAACCGGCAGTTCCGTGAAGTAAATTATTTGGCGTGGTCGTTCGCAGAAACGCTGATAGAAGTCGACAAGGAGTTCCTCTTCCTTCTCGATGAAGACTTCATGCTCCTCCCGGGATCGCCACGTGTACATCATCCAAATTTCCGCACGCCGGCTCTGCAGCTGGTAGAAGCGCCCGTGTTCGCACCATCCCGGGTCATCATGTGCGTTGGGGCCCACAATGTCATCCATATCCTGCATCAGCTCTAGAGCCTGCTCGGCGTATTCGGATTTCAACAGCCAGTTCTCTATGACCGTGACCATGCGATGCAACCATCCTCAGTCGATGTGGATAGCGATGAGATGTCATAGCGGCTGCATTCCGGTTGCCACCCGTGGAGACTGCTGCCGGAAGAAGTCTCCGCCGCCGGGAGTAATCGCTAGCGTGAATTCAATGACAAGGCGGACATATACCCCCGAGGGAGCGTCGGACGTAAGCACCGATATAGGCACCACTCACAAAACGACACGTGGGCATAAAGTTACAGTCCGAAGAGTGGTTGAAGCAAGGCTCTGTCCTCGATGACTCAGCAGGCCCCAGTCATGACCGATGACAAGAACCGCGGCGTCGAGGAACCCGCCTCTCTTCGACCACTTCGCGACGTATCCGCAGATGTTTCCCCTGGCGGGAAGTGTGGGGAAGGTCGGGAACCGGTGTCGCGGCCCAGATCGTGGATGTATAAGGGATCGCGGTGCCTTCCCATGGGAGGAATTGGCCGGAGCGCCCGGCGGGGTCCACTCGCGCCCCGGCTGGGCGAAGGAGCCGATCGCTCCTTCTTCTTGGTGTCCACGCTGATCACCGGCCGCTCCGGCCTTGAGGAACTCGGCCACGGTGACGTTGAGGTACCGGAACTGGGCACCCCTGTCCCGCGTGGTGGCAGCCGGCATGCACCCACGCGTTGGCGCGCAGGCCGAAACCGGCCGCCTTCAGCAGGGCCGCACCGTGTCGCGGCCCGGCCCACCCTCCGGCCCTGAGCGGCGAGTTCGTCCAGCGAGACGTCGCAACGACTTCGTCGTCCACGTCAGCGGTTTCATCGAATCGCCCTGTGTGCGGTCTTCGACCAGGGCCGGCATCGGGCCCGGGGCCTTCGCCTCCATGTCCGGGCGCTCCGCCCCCTGGCCGGCCGCACCCGCCCGTCCGGCTCCTCGCCCGCATCGAGTCCCAGGCGGTCATAGCCGGGCTCGGGCCATGTCCTTGCTGATCATGTCAAGGACGTCTTGACGCGCACTGTTCACGAAGAAGTGCCCGCCGGGGAATCCGGTCATGCTGATCGGGCCTGACACCACTTCAGCCCACGCCTTCCGCGACGACTCCGGTTCGAACTCTTCATCGGTCCCGTAGTAGAGGCGGACCGGCCGGCCAAGCGGCCGGGCTGCCGGATCCATGCGGTAACTCGCCTTGACCCGGAGATCGGCTCGGAACGCCGGCAGCACCAGTTTCATCAGTTCTCTGTTCTCCAGCATCTCCCCGGGGACCACGTTGTGCACGGCCAGTCCGGCGAGCAGCACGTCGTCGCTGAGGTCCTGCGGCTTCGGAGCGGAGACGATCGTCCGCGGTGCGTCGCATCCAGAGATGATCACGAGGACCGGCCCGTGCCCCCGGGCCTCAAGGCTCCTCGCGACCTCGAAGGCCAGCAAGCCGCCCAAGCTGTGGCCGAACAAAGTGGTTTGGCCGCCGAGGAACGGCTCGATCCCGTCGACGAGCTCATCGAGCAGGGCGGAGAAATCGTTCCGGGCCGGCTCCGCGAAGCGGCTTTCCCGGCCGGCGAGGCGGGCTGCGACGACGTCGGCGTCAGGGATCTGCCCGGCCCAGTCCCGGAAGTGGCTTTCGCCGCCCCCGGCGAAGGGGAAGCAGATCAGGCGGCGCTGGTGCCTGAGTGGACGGCGGAATGTGGTGAACATTGAGGAGCCTTCTGCCGTTGGGAGCACGACGGACACACCCCGTTCGACCGACCGGGCCTGTCGAACGGGGTGCTGAACCGCTACGGGGAAATCAGCATCGGTGCGTCGATCCGCGTCACGTACCCGCCGGAGTGAACCGATAGGCCTCTCGCAGCTTGGCCAGTGCGCCGGCGCTGATCTCGGCCGGCTTGCCCCGGCCGATGTTCTCGGCCACCGCGCCGTTGAAGGCCCCGACCGCGCCCTTGACCTGATCCAGGGTCATCCCCCGGCGCATCAGGTAGAAGACACTCCACAGCTCGAAGCCCGTCTGCGGCAGCCAGTGCGGGTCCCGGACCGTCGCGAAGAGATCGTCCACGATGCCGATCGCGGTCTGCGCGTCCATCGTGTTGTGCGACCAGGTGAACATGGACCCCTGGATGCCCAATTCGTCACGCTTCTCCCATACCGGCGTGATCGGATCCGCGTACCACAGTTGCGCTCGGAAGAAATCCGGGCGTGCTTCCTCCAGCAGGCTTCGCGTCTCGGCGACGGTCTCCTCGGTCTCGCCGGGGAAGCCCACGATCAGATTCGCGTGGGTGACGATTCCGTTCTTCTTCAGGGCGGGTATGGCGCCGAGGTAGTCGGCCCGCCGCGCAGTCTTGTTCATCGCCTCCAGCATCTTGTCCGAGCCCGACTCGATGCCGAGGAAGACCCCCTCGCACCCGGCCTCTGCCATGAGATCGATGACTTCCTGGTCTCCGTGGTCGCTGCGGTAGAAACAGTTCCATCGAAATCCGTACTGATTATCGATCATCATGCGCAGGAGCTTCTTGAAGCGGCCTTTCGGGACATTGAACGTATCGTCGAGGAAGGTCAGGTTCGTCACCGAACCGGACTCCTTGATTCGGTCCAGATCGGCCTCTACTTGCTTCGGCGATAGATACACGTACTTACCGGCGCGTGCGGGGAAGCCGCAGAACGCACACGAATACGGACACGACTTCGCGGTGCGCAGCGAGACGAAATCCCCGAGCGATGAGAACGCACCGTAGTCGACCGGGTTCTCGTCGAGGGCGTTCGACTCGAGTTCCGTCGCGTTGAAGACGAATTCGTCGCCGTCCCGGTAGATCACGTTCGGCACGCCCCGCGGCTTCCGGCCCTCGCGCAGTTCCGACAGCACCCTGGCCAGGGTGAGCTCGCCCTCGTTGCTGTCCACGTAGATGTCCGCACCGATCATGGAGAAGAGCGCGTTGAGATCCTTCTTCTCCAACTGCTTGCGATAGTTCTGGACGAACGGGCCGCCGACCACGATGGTCGTGTCCGGCGAGTGCTCGCGGACGGCCTTCACCACTTCCATCACCGGGCCGGCCGTGACGTACAGCGTCGTCGTCACCGCCACCGTGAGGGGCTTGTCCGCCAGTTTCTGCCGAAGCTCCTCCTTTTCCTGCTGGAACAGGTTGACATAGTCGAACGAAAAACCATGCCGGTTCAGGAACGAACCGAGATAGGCGATGGCCGGCCACAGCATCTCAAAATTGTGGTACCGCCTCCTATCGCCGTAGGAGTCAGGGACGTTCAGGCGGTTGAATATATCCAGCGCCCGCATCGGCGCACCATCCCATTGCACGTAGCTCAGGGCGAGATCACGAAAGGCTCCCGACTCGACGCCCATTTGCTCCACCATTGCGACATCGCTCGGGAAGTGCCCGTCGTTGTGCCCGACTATCAGACAGTCCACCATGATTGTCTCCTCACTCCACTGGTTTCTCGACCTGAGTTGGTGACTTTTCGTGACTCCACGTGATGCCGCTGTCGAGAACATCGAGGACAGCCCGATACCGCTCCCGTAGCTGCTCCGGTGAGACTGCGTCGATCCACACGTCGCAGATCCGTCCCAACGACCCGCTTCGCCAGTCGACGGGCCGGCCCCTCCTGGCGAAGAAGTCCACCCCGAAGACACCGGGAAGCGCACGGAGACCAGCTGCCGAGGGAAGCTCCTCCACCGCCGTGGCTTCCATCGGCGCCTGCACGTAGGCGAGCATCGCCAGCCGGCTCGGCTCACCGAATTCCCGCGGCAGCGGAACCCCTAGTGCGATGTCCACGGCAAGGCGTACCGGGTCCAACCCCAGAGCACGCGGGATCAGGCGCGACATGGTGCCGCCCAAGCGCCCGTTCACCTCGATGATCTGTGGCCCGTCAGGGGACATCTTGATCTCGGTGTGCACAAGACCGGTCGTTATCCCCGTGGCTCTGATGGCACGCTCCGCCAGATCGATGATCGATGCCGCCACCTTTTCCTCCGGGAGCATCGGGAAGACGAGGCCGCCTTCCCGGAACGGCGCGGCCAATGGCAACCGCGCACTCACCCCGAGATGCCTGATCACTCCCCCGGATACAGCGGACTCGACGGAGAGGTAGTCAGCGAGCCAGTCGACGCCGTAGATGTCGGCGCCAGGTATGTATTCCTCGAACACATAGTTCTGGCCCGGTGGAAGCTCGCAGAGCCGAGCTGTCAGCTCGTTCTCCGCTTCGACGAATATCGTGTCCCGGCTCGCCGCACCTTCCTCCGGCTTGATGATCGCGGGGTAGCCGGCCTGGGCCGGCAAGGACACTGATTCCGGGTCATCGAGATAGAAGGCGTAGGTACTGACGCGGCCCACGATGGCGGCGTTCAGACACTCCCGCTGCCTCAGCTTGCTCGTGAGCAGCTCACAGGTCGCCTGGCTGTTGTGCGGAAGACCGAAGGCTTCAGCGACGGCCGCTGCGAGCCGCATCGTCGATTCGGCGAACGTCACCACTCCACTTGGCTTCAGTGGAGCGAGCTTCTCCAGCACGCGCGACGTGTTCCCGCCGTGCGACACCACTGGAGCCAGTTCTTCCAGCATCGGAAGGAGTGGAGCCGCTTGCGCGTCCTGTTCATGGACGAGGAATACGAAGTCCGTCCGCCCGTCGCAAGCCTCTGCGATCTGCATGGGGCTCGCGGGGCCGACGGTGTAGGGGACTATGAGCATTGCTCACCTTCCATACACATCTTCGTGTCCGTCGGCCCGCCGTGCCACGACGACCAAAGCCGCGCGTAGTAGCCGTCGTTCGCGATCAGCTCGGTGTGCGAGCCGAGCTCCGCAACCCGGCCGTCTTCGATGACTGCGATGCGGTCGGCATCGTACGCGGTGTGCAGGCGGTGCGCGATGGTGATCACGGTCCGGCCTGCCAGCAGGGCGTTCAGCGACCGCTCCAGGTCGCGGGCCGAACTCGGGTCCAGCAGCGAGGTCGCCTCGTCCAGGACGAGGACCTTCGGGTCGGCGACGATCAGCCGGGCGATGGCCAGTTGCTGGGTCTGAGCCGGGCTCAGACTCGTGGAGCCGGACCCGACTGCCGTCTCGAGTCCGTCCGGCAGTGCCTGCACCCAATCCTTCGCCTCCACCGCCTTCAGCGCTGACCAGAGCTCCTCATCACCGGCGGATTCACCTGCCCTGACCGCCAATGCCAGATTCTCCCGGAGTGTGCCGCCCAGAACGTACTGCTCGTGGCTCACCAGAGCCACCTCACTGCGCAACTGCTCCAGCGGCAGCTCGATGAGGGGGGCACCGTCGAACCGGACGGAGCCCGAACGGGGGCCGTGGATCCCGGCCATCAGGCGGCCCAAGGTGGATTTGCCGGCACCGGACGCTCCCACGATCGCCAGCCGTTCGCCCTTGGCGACCGTGATGTCGATGCCGTGCAGAACCTCCGGGCCGTCGCCGTAGCCGAAGGTGACGTTCTCGACGGTGAGACTCTGCCGACCGTCCACCGTGTGCTCGCGGACCTGCCGGTCCGGCGGAACCTCCGTCACTCCCAGCAGCCGCTGCAGCGAGGTCGTGGCGTTCTGCATCTCGGTAAGCCAGTCCCGCGCCTGCGAAATGGGCTCCGACATCTGCTGCGTGTACAGCACGACAGCGGTGACGGCGCTGAGGCTGGCCCAGCCCTGGTTGTAGAAGTAGCCACCCAGCAGCAGGGCCGCGATCATCGGCAGCCGGTATCCGATCTCTGCGGTCGGCATGAAGACCGTCCGCAGCCGCAGCGTGCCGATATCGGCGGCGTAGGTGGCCGCGACCGACGTGTCGCCGGCCTCGATGCGCCGGTTCGCCAGTCCCAGTGCCTCGATCGTCGCCGCGCCGTCCGTCGACGCCGCCAGTTCCTCGGTCATACCGGCCGCCGCCGTCTTGTACGCACGGTACGCATCCGTCGACCGGCTCAGATACCAGCGGGTGACCAGCACGACCGGCGGCACCGCGATCAGGATCACCAGCGTCAGCCCGGGAGAGACCGCGAGCATGCCGATGACGGTCAGCAAGAACGTGAAGCCGGCGGTCAGGATCGCCGGCAACGCGTACTGAGCCGCCCGTTGCATCTCATCGACGCCGCGCGAGGCCCGGGAGACCAGATCACCGGAACCGGCTTCCTCCGCCGTGGACAACGGCAACGCGAGCACTCGTTCCACGAACTGCTCTCGTACTTCGGCCAGCACGGCCTGGCTGAGCCTGCCACCCTGCACCGTCGCGCCGCGAATGAGCCATGACTGCACCAGAACGAAGAACAGCAGCACGAGGACGACCCCGGTCACGTGCCCGACGGTCGTCCCGCCGACCACGGCCTGCACCAAGTCGCCGAGCAACCGAGGGCCGACCAGCCCGGCCGCGGCCGCGGCCGCATTCAGTCCCAGCGCGCCTACCAGCAGCTTCGGGTGCTGCCGCATCGTCCGCCACCCGTACCTGCGGGCGGCTGCGGGATCGGAGACTGGAAGAATCTTATGTGGCACGGTGGATCACGCCTCTCCGCGGTTCACGACGGCCGAATAGGCAGGAGAGTCGGCGAGCAGCTCCCGGTGACTGCCGACGGCCGCGACCATGCCGTCTTCCACCATGCAGACCGAGTCGGCCTGAGCCAGCATCAGGGCACTCGAGGTGAAGATCACCGTGGAGCGGCCCGCCCGATGCTGTACGAGTCGCTCACCGATACGCGCCTCGGTCAGCGCGTCCACAGCGCTCGTCGGTTCTATCAAGATCAAGGTCTCGGGTTCGGCAGCCAGGGCCCTGGCAAGCCTGAGCCGCTGCTGCTGGCCGGTGGAAAGGTTCTTAGCCCCGTTCTGGAGCACCGCGTCCAGGCCGTCCAGGCCCTTGATGACGTCCTCGGCACAGGCCGCGTATATGGACCGCTCCAGCTCGGCCCGGTCGATCTCGCGTCCGGGAGCAGTGAGTTCACTGCTGAGCTGGCCGCCGAAGAGCGCGTCCTCGTTGCGTACGAGCACGACGCGCTGCCGGAGCCAGGGCAGGGGAAGTTCCGCCAGCGGCACTCCGCCGAGCGTCGGGCTTCCGGAATCGGCGAAACGCGCCAGCCGCAGCGCGAGCCGTCCGGGTTCGGCCGGGTCCGAGCAGACCACGCCGAGCACGCCCGCGCGTGGCACCGACAGCTTCGACTCGCTGTCGGCGAGCTCAGCCGTGGCCGCCATGGCTGCGGGTGGCACGACGGACGACAGGGCGGAGTCGCTGTCGGACGGCTGTGCCGCCCCGCCGAGCTCGGGCTCGAGCCGCAGGAAGCGCGCCACTCTTCCGGACGCGACATACGCGCTCGTCGTCGCGCTCGCCGCCGCCGCGATGATCGACAACGGCAGGGTGAGAAACGTGGCGTAGCCGTAGAAGGCGACCATCTCGCCCACCGAGATCTCCTGACTGATCGCCAGGGTTGCCGCGAGCCACGTCACCCCGACGGCGAACACACCGGGCGCGAGCACCTGCATGGCGTCGAACAACGACTGGACGCGGGCCACCTGCACCCCCGCCTCGCGCAGGCTCTGCGACTTTCTCCGGTAGCGCTGCTCGAAAGCCCTCTCTCCGCCGATACCACGAAGCACCCTCAGACCTGCGGCGATGTCGACAGCGATGGTGGTCAGCTGCGACTGCAGAGCCCGGAAGCTGGATTGCCGCTGTTGCAGGATCTTCGTCAGGAAGGCGGTGAAGGCCATCAGGACCAGCGTGCCGACGACGACGGTCAGGCCGAGTGGGATGGAGGAGCTGAACATGAGCACACCCACCACGATGATGGCGCCCACCGCGCCCATCGTGACCGGAAGGTGCTGGAAGACGCCGCCGATCGAACCGATGTCAGCGCTGCCGATGGTCACGACCTCGCCGTTGGCGACCACCTTCGGCAGGGTCGCCCCGAGTCTCGCGACGTGCCGTGTGACCAGCTGAACGGTGCGGAACTCAGAGGCGTAGAGGTTGGCCATCGCACTTCGGTGCCGCCCTATGCCCGCGGCTACGGTCAACAGGGTCAGAAGCAACGCCAGAAGGCTCCAGCGCACCAGTTCGCTGCTGTCCTTGGCCGCAATGCCCGCACCGATGGCCTGGCCGAGCACCGCGGGCAGCAAGGCGAGTGAGACCAACCAGAGCACGCCCCACACGGTGCCCAGTGCCACCGGCTGCCATTGCCGTCTGCCGAGCCACAGCAAGTAGCGGGCCGCCGAGCGGCTGTCCGCCACGCCGGGGTCGGGGACAGGGAATTTCTTCACGTCACTGTTCCTTCTGCAGGGTGCCTCGTGCCCGGACGGGCTCGTCCGGTCGTATCAGGCCCCACATGAGCCAGCTGCCGAACTCATCGAGAAGGCCTTGCACGGTCGCCTCCGACAGCACCGTGGTGTCGTATTCCCAGTAGGTGTGCAACCGCCCGCTCACCAGCTTGACGTCGACGATCAGATCGAGCTTCGCCTCCTGACGTGGCATCAGAATGCGCTGTGCCTGGACGCCGGCGAAGTCGATCGTGGTACCGCCCTCGTTGTGGAGAGTCAGCATGATCTCGTAAAGGGCCCTGCTGTTACCGGCCCGCTCTGCCGCGCGAGCGTTCATCACCTCTTCGACGCGGAAGTCCGTTCGCCCCAGAGCGTCCGCGAACCTCGCATGGCTCTCCTGGACGATCTCGCTGAACGAGTTGTCACCGTCGCCGACGGTCGTCCTCAGTGGGAGCGTCTCCATGAACAGCCCGATGGTGTCCCGGTAGGTCGCGTCTGCCCTGTTGGTGACCGGCACACCGATGACCGCCTCCTTCTGGGAACTCACCGTGGATATGGCGAGCGCCAGAGCACTGTGTACGGCGTTGAACCGGGTCACACCCAGCCGCCGGCACTCACCGTCCAGGCGGTCGAGATCGTCCCCCTCGATGACCAGTTGAAGTACTCCGGCGGGTTCGCCTGCAGCAGTTCGGCGGTCCGTCCTCTGCAGGGCGTGTGTCGCCGGAGCGCCCTTCAAGGTCTCGATCCACCATTCCGTGTTGGCCTTGACCGTGTCACTGTCGCCGGCCGGCCCGGCGGCATACTGCTGAAAAGGCACCGTGCGGCCTGATTCAGCTGTTCCGTTGGCCGAGATCTCCGCATACAAGCGCGTCAGGTCCTCCAGGAGGATCTTCTCCGACCAGTCATCGAAGATGATGTGGTGCACGATGATCTGCAGATCGGCGGAACCGTCCTGCCTGTCGTGGATGAAGGCCTTGCACAGCGGATCAGCGAAGAGGTTCACCGCGCTGCTTCGCCGCCCCAGGATCCGTTCAAGTGATTCCTCGCCGTCGCCGCACGGAACGACCACGACGCAGTCCCGACCGGCCGTCGCCTCACCGGGCACGAGTACCGGGAGCCCGGATCGTTGCGCTATGCGGGACTTGAGGATCGGATGCCTGTCCATCAGCACGATCAGGGCGGTCCTGAGGTGATCGACGTCGACGCCCGCGTCGATGTGGAAGCACAGTGAAATCGCGTGGTCCGCCCCGGAACCCAGCTTTTCCATGAAGTAGAACCGGCGCTGAGCGGCGGTCAGTCCGACCTGGCCGTAGCTGCTCGGCGCCGCCACAGGAGGAGCGCCATGTGCGGCCGCGGTTGCCACGTCGGGCGTGAGGAGTGCGCACTGTTCGCTGAGCGTCGCATGGCGATAGAGCACATCGAGCGTCACCCCGGCGTCGAACTCCTCGTTCATCCGCATCAGGAGCAACGTCACCAGCAGCGAATTCCCACCCAGCGAGAAGAACGAGGAATCCGTCGGCAATTCGCCGGAGACTCCCAAGACCTTCCGCCAGATCGCACTCAGCCTGCCCATGATCTCATCCGGCTGCTCCGCACCATCGTCCTGCTGGACCAGCACGTCCTGGGGAGCGGTGAGTCTGTGCAGATCGACCTTTCCGTGAGCGGTCAGCGGCAGTTCCGCGAGCAGCGTGATGGTGTCCGGCACCATGTATCTCGGCAGAAGCTGCCGGAGGGCGTTCCGCAGCTCGGTTTCGGTCTCCCACGTCCGTGGCACCGACGCCGCCGGCAGGACGTAGGCAGACAGCCGTTGGCCGTCCTCGGATATCGCGCAGGCGCAGTCGACGACCCCGTCGACGCCGCCGATCACCGCCTCGATCTCGGCCAGGCTGACTCGGAACCCTCGGATTTTGATGTTGCCGTCGCTCCGGCCGTGATAGCGGAACGCCGACCCGATGAGCGAGGCCTCATCGCTGGTGTGGTAGCCGACGGCACCGGCCATCGACGGCACGGCCCGAAAGCCGGCTGCCGTCTGGCCGCTGTCCAGGTAGCCACGCGCCAGCGCCGAGCCCATGATGACGAGCTCGCCGCGCTGGTAGGGAACGCAGACTTTGTCCCGGCGCACCACGGCTATCGTCGTGTTGCAGATCGGAGTCCCGATCGGCACCGAACCTGTCCGGGTGTCCAGGTCGGTGATCTCATGGACGACGCATCCGACGGTGGCTTCGGTCGGACCGTACTCGTTGAAGAACTGACTCTCTCCGAAGGCCTGGTACCAGGGCGCCACGACAGCAGCCTTCAGGTCCTCGCCACCGATGACGAAGACGTTCCTGGCGTCCGACGGCTGCTGCGTGACCCCTATGTTCGACAACGCCACAAGGTGCGATGGAGTCAGCTTCAGCAAAAGCCGGTCGCCCTGGTGCCGTGTGAGCACCTTCTGCAGCCCGCTGATCTCGTTGTCTTCTTCGACCACCTGCAGCGTCAGGCCCATGGCGAGTGCGAACAAAGTGGTGGTGACAGTCGCGTCGAACGAGTGCGGACTCGACAGGACCGCGACCTGCGGGTCGCGATCGAGGTACGTGGCGGCGCAGTGCGCCAGGTAGTTCACCACCGATCCATGGGTCACCGCGACGCCCTTGGGCTTTCCGGTGGAACCGGAGGTGAAGATGACGTAGCACAGATCCGAGTGCTGAAGCTCTGCCCGCACTCCGGGAGAAGAGGTGCCGGTCAGCGGAACTTCTCGCCGCCGCACCACAGTGACGGCTCCTGGATGCGCAGGTGAATCGCTGTCCTCGACGACGGCGAAGGCAATGCGATGCTCACGCAGAATACCTGGTTGGTTCTGCCGAAGGTACTCCGAATCCATCGGGACGTAAGCAGCCCCCGCCTTGTTCACCGCGAGCATCGTCACCAGGAACTCGGTGGACCGCTTCAAGCACACCGCCACCAGGTCGCCCTTGCGTACACCCTTGTCGCGCAGCAGGGCGGCCATGGCATCCGACCGCGCATCCAGGCCGCGGTAGTCGACGACGCCCCCCGGGGTACCGCGGACCGCGTGCCGTTCCGGAGTCGCGGCAGCGGCGCGGGCGAAGGCATCGAGATAACTGTGATCCGTCAGGGGTACCGCCGGACCACTCATCAACGCCAGGGAAGGCTCACCGCCGGCAGGCCGACCGAAATCGAGCTGGCCGACCGGCACAGCCGGGTTACTGACCGCGGTCTCGACGAAGGATGCGAAGAGCTCCGCCATCGTCTTTATGCGCTGCGCCGAGAACAGGCTCTTCTTGTATTCCCAATAGATCGCAAGACGGTCGTCGATCACCTTCGAGTTGAACAGAAGATCAAACTTGGACTCGGCCGACGCCGCTTTGATCGGACGTGCCTGGCAGTCGTGGAAGGGGAACACGCTCCGCCCCTCCGGGTGGAGCGCAAGCACGATCTGGAGGATCGGGTTCATGCCCAGGACCCGCTCCGGATTGACATGCTCGACGAGTCGGTCGAAGGGCACGTGCCGGTGCGCGAACGCCTCCCGGTAGTACTCCCACTCCGCCACGATCAGTGAATCCAGCGTCTGCGCCCAGTCGATACGGTGCCGGAAGGGAACCGTGTTGACGTACATCCCCATCGCCGCGCTGTCTGCCTCCGTCTCCCGGCAGTCGTAGGGCGCGCCGATGACGACGTCATCCTCACCGGACAGGAAGGAGAAGAAGAGTCCGACGACGGCATTCAGCACGACGAACATCGTCGTCCGGTGCCGCCGTGCGAGGCCGGCGAGCTCGGCCGTGGCCTCCACGGACAGCTCCGAACGCAGGGATTCGCCGTCGTGAGCGGCCTGGGTTGCGCGGTCGCCGTCAAGCGGCAGGGAGTGCCTCATCGGCGCGCCGTCCAACTGCCTCGCCCAGAAGTCCAGGCTCTCAGGGCCCGACCATTCGGTCCGGGTCAGGTACCTGAAGAAGGCAGCCCCGTCGTCGCGCCAGCGCGGCTCGCGGCCCTCCAAGGACGCCTCGTAGCACTCTTGGAGGTCCTCGATGAGGATCGCCTCGGCGGCGCCGTCAGTGATGATGTGATGGATGCACAGCATCAGGTATCGGGTGTCGGGCGACGCGGTGACGAGCGCCGCCTCGACGAGCGGGCCGGTTGCGAGGTCGAAGGGCCGGTTGATCCGCTCTATGAGAAGCCGCTCGGCGCGCTCGGGGCTCAGGCCCGGAATCTCTATCTGCGACAGCATGAGGTCGGAGGCGTCACGCAGCCGGACGAAGACTGTGTCGCCTTCCTCCTCGAAATAGCTCCTGAGAACTTGATGATGTGACACGACCTGCTGGAACGCCGTCCGGAGAGCACTGACGGACAGGGGGCCGGTCAGTTCGAGCAGCAGCGTCGTGTTGTAGAGGGTCGAGGGTCCCGATGACTTCGCGATCGTCCAGAAGCGCTGTTGCAGCGGCGAGATCGCCATCTCCTCGCTGGGGATGTCGCCCGGTGCGACGACCGGGTCGGCCCGATCCCGGCTCGCCGCGACGAGCTCCGCGAAGTCCCGCAGCCTCGGCCGGTCGAAGACGGACTTCGCGCGCAGCTCCAGGCCGAAGGCCCGGTTGACGGCGTGCACGTACCGGGCAGCCAGCAGAGAATGCCCGCCGACGGCGAAGAAGTCGCTCTCCCGATCGATCCGCTCGCCGTTCGGGAGCAGGGCCTGCAGGATCTCCGCCAGTGCGGATTCCGTCTCTCCCACGAGCTCCCCGAGACCACCGGCCGCCTCTTGACGGGCCGCCAGTAGGAGCAGCGCATGGCGATCGAGCTTCGCGGACTTGCTGAGGGGGAACGCCGACACCAGCACGAGCTGGTCCGGGCGCATATGCGGGGGAAGCACGGCCGCGACTTCTTCGGCGACCCGGCTCACCAGGACGCCGCCTGACCGAACCGCCGTCGGCGTGGTGCTCAGCGGCCCGGTCCGGCCGCCCTTCGACGCCACCGCGAAGCTCGTGCTGTCGGCGTACCGTGCGCAGTCGGCCCGGAAGACGACCACGTCGAGGCGGCTGACGGATCCGTTCTCGTCCCGGGCGTAGTGGGCGCTGGTCCGCAGTCCATGAGTACCCGCCACCCTTTGCAGCCGGGTCACAACCTCCTGCGCGGGTTGCGGCTTCGCGGCTCGTGGGCCGGCCGGCACACTCGACTTGGCTGAGCGCAGCGTGTCACAGTGATCGGCGGTTCGGGGGTTCCGGACACCTCGAACGACGACCGTGCCGCTCTCGCCGGTGGCGAGCGATCGCCACAGACCGTCAGCCTCGGCGAGGTCCGCGTCCCGGACCTCGACCGGGCCCGCCGAACCCACTTGAAGCAGCCTGTTCGGGTCCTTGCTCAGGATGACGTCATAGCGAAAATCGAACAGCTCATTCGAGACAGGGCCGGTACGCGGCAGGACGCTCACTCCGGCAACGCTCTCGCGCTGTACGGCAAACTCGGTCCAGTACTCATCGGAGATGAGAAGTTCGGTCACCTGCTCGGACTGCGCATACGCCGGCTGAAGACGTTCAAGACCTGGCCGTGCTTCGCCGTCCGGTATCTGGGTGTCCACCACGGACAGGCTGAATTCGTCCAGCAGGTCGTAATTGCGGACGTCGCCGACGAAGACGTTGCGCACGCACTCGATGGCCAGGACCTTGTCCAGTACCTCTTCCAAGTAGCCCAAACCAGGAAAATACTGAACCACCGAGTTGATGATCACGGTGTCGACGGCCGCCTCGCGGACACGATCGACATACTGGTCGATGTCGATCGCCTCGCAGGTGAAGAACGACAACCGGCCCGTGCTGATCTTCCTGGCGTTCTGCTCGTTCATCGCGATGATCTGCGATGAGAAGTCGCAGGCCAGGTAGTTGTCCACCCGACGGCTCAGTGGATAGGCGATGATGCCCAGGCCGCAGCCGATCTCCAGTACGCTCTTCGGCTCGACGGCCGAGATCCGCTCAAGCGTGCTCGAAAGCCAGGAGCGCATCTCCTCTTCAGGGATCTGTCCACCGGTGTACGAGCTGATCCAGCCCGACGCGTTGAACTCGATGTCCCCGGTGACCCGCTCGGCGTATGCGAAGTCGTAGACGTCCCGCCACTGTTCGACCACCGCTTCGGCGTCGATCTGTGTCCGGGTGCCATCGTCCCTGGCACCGTCAGCCGAGTCATCCTGCTGGATGAACGCGACCGTCCGTGCCGTACCCTGCGGGTCTTCGTCGATCAGGACCTCGGCCCGCCTCACGCCGGCCGTCGACTCCAGCGCGGCCCTGATCTCCCCGAGCTCGACGCGGTACCCACGGATCTTCACCTGATCGTCCCGCCGGCCGAGGAACACCAGCTGGCCGTCATTGCGCTGGCGGACCCAGTCCCCCGTCCGGTAGCCACGCCCGGCGCCTGCGGCGAAGAACGCCGCGGGCCCGTCCTGCGGTTCGGAGAGATATCCCGCGGCGACCTGTGCGCCCCGGATCACCAGTTCGCCGACTGCCCCGAAAGGCACCGTGGCGCCGTCCACCGTCTCGATCGTGAACTCGACGGCGGGCAACGGTCGCCCGATCGGAAGCGCTCCAGAAGCCGCCGGATCGCTCACGTCCGCGACGAAGACGCCGATCGTGGTCTCGGACGGCCCGTAGTGGTTGTGGACCGCGACCGACGCCGGAGCGTCGCGCAGCGCGCGGATCACCGCCGGCGGGGCCGCCTCTCCCCCGAGCACGAGGATCTTCCTCGGCAGCAGCTCGGTGATCGGATGCGTTTCGAGCAGGGCAGCCAGATGGCTGGGCGTGATCTTCAGAACGTCCGTGTCGTGCCGCCGCAGGAACTCGCTCATGGCAGCGCCGTCGAGGATGTCGTCGCGGGTCGCGATGTCCAGCCGCCCACCGGTGGCGAGGGCACCGAACAGGACCGTGTTGCCGAAGTCGGTCGCCACGCTCGACTGCCAGCAGTACCTCGCCCCCGGTTTCAGGCGCAGCCTCCCGGCCACGCCCCCGAGGTAGGTGGCCAGATTCCGATAGGTGACCCGAACGCCCTTCGGCCGACCGGTCGAACCCGACGTGAACACGTAGTAGAGGTCGTCGTCCGCGGACACCGGACCCCGTGGGCTGCGGCTGTCCGCCGTCAGAGTCCGGACGTCGACGACGTCCATGTCCCCCGCCTCATCGAGCGGGCCGTGCTCACCAGCCGTCAGCAGGCAGCGGGGTTCGGCAGCCCTGAGAACCGTCGCGCACCGGGCCGCGCCGTCATTCCGGTCGACGACGACGTACGAACCGCCGACGGACATGATGCCGACGATGGTCTGCACCAGCTCGACGGACCGCTCCATATCGATGGCGAACACGCCACTTCGGCCGTATCTTTCGGCCAGCGCCCCGCCTATCTCTCCGGCTCGGCGCATCAGCTCGCCGTAGGTCACCTGCCGGACGCCGTCGCTGACCGCCACCCGGTCGGGATCAGCGTCAGCGGTCGCCACGATCCGCTCAAGGACATCAAGGTCCTCGGCCACGCCGAGGGCGGCGTCAGCGCCGCCCACACCCTGCGGCGTCTGCTCCGCCAGCGAGGTCCTCAGGTCCGCGACGGGTACCTCGACGCCTTCGGAGGCGATCTCCAGAATGCGCGAGAACCAGCGGGCCCATCGTTCGATGGTCGCCTTGTCGAAGAGGCTTTCGTCGTAGACCCACAGCAGCTCCCGTCCACGGCTGCCGTCGTCCTGGACAAAGACCTCGAGGTCATACCGGCTACGGTCCTGGACGTCCGGCAGCACTTCGATCCGCGTGCCGTCCAGGGTCGGACCACCGGCGCCGAAATTCTGCAAGGCCAGGATGATCTGGAAGATGGGCGATCTGTCGTTGCGCCCATCGGTCACGACCTCCACGACGCGCTCGAACGGCACTTGCTGGAAGGCGTAGCCGAACTCGATCTCGGCCATTTTCGCGGCCAGCACGTCAGCGAACGCGTCGTCCTGGCGGACCGCCCCACGCACCGAGATCATGTTGACGAAGAAGCCGACGGTCTCTTGGATGTCCCGCAGCTCGCGGTTGGCGATGGGGCTGCCTACGACCGTCTCCTGCCGGCCACTGACGATCGCCACCAGAATCGCGAGGACGGAGTGCAGCCCGGCGAACTCGTTCGCCCCGGCGGCGATGCATCGCTTGGTGAACGAGTCATAGATGTCGCCCTCGATCCGCTGCGCATGGATGCCGGCGACCTGGCCTCGCGTATCCTGGCCGCCGCCGTCGACCGGCATGCCATGGACCAGCGGCGCACCGTCCAGGCGATCCCGCCACCGGTCCACGAGGGTGTCGAGGAGATCGCCGGTGATCATCTTACGCTGCCAACGTGCGTACTCCGCATAGGCGGATCCGGAGCTCTCGTGCCCGGCATCCGGCGCATCGTAGAAGCGGCTCATCTGCTGCCATATGAGCGGCATCGACCACCCGTCACACGCTATGTGATGGATGTTCAGAATCACGTAGGACACATCATCGGGCGCTGTGACCAGTCGGCATCGCACCGGGATCTCAGCGCTCAGGTCGAACTGGCGACCCGACTCGGCAAGCTGTGCCGACCGAGCCTTCGTCAGGGCTTCCTCGGGCGTTCCCGCTTCCTCTCGGACGATGTGCAGGTCCGTGTCCAGTACGACCTGGCTGATTGCATCGCCCGCCATCCGGTAGACCGTGCGCAGAACGTCGTTCTCCCTGACCACGCGGCGCAACGCACTGCAGAGTCGGTCCGGATCCAGAACGCCTCGGATGCAATAGGTCTCGATCGAGTTGTACTCCTCGGAGCGCTCCGCGATCTCGTTGAGAAGCCACAAACGCTCCTGCTGGTAGCTCAGCGGCGCCGGGCCGTCGGCACCATCAGCGCCCCCGATCGGTGCTGCCTGAGACAGCAGGTGAGCGATGATCTCCGCCTTGTGCATCCGGACGAAATCCGCTTCGGCCGGCTCCAGTTCACGGGCTCCGGCCGATTTGAGCGTGCCCTGCTCCAGGTAGAATCGCACGCCACGGCGACCCAGATCCTGCATGAGAGGCAGCAGGTCTCGGTCCGCCGCGACTCCCCCATGAGAAACCACTGCGATCTCCTACCTTTCTGGTGATGCAGCGACTCGACCGCGGTAGCAGCAGCCGCACCCGTGACGACGGATATCGAGGCTCGCGCAATGGAACAAGTGTTGCGAGGACTTATGCATGTCTGAAGGGAGTGGATGACTCTCGAAGACCCCCGCCGGGCATCGGCCAATGGCTCCGGGTCTGCAGCCCTTCCTTTTGAAACCAGTTCGCGGCGCAGCGCGATGTGACGGCCTGGGGCGCCGATGACGAGTAACCAGTTCAGTGATCCAGTCCGCAGGTTGACCCACGAGGGCTTCACTTCATGTCCGGTCGTCGACTACCCGGGTACGGCTGAGGGCCGCGGTCAGGTCGCGGTGGAGGACCCCCGGTGACGGGACAGCGTGCTTGCCGCCTCGGCCTGGTGCAACAGCGGCCGACTGCGGTAGAGGAACCCGACGATGGCGGGAACCGGGCTGACGACGCGAGGCTGTGCGTCGAGCCGGTCCCGCCGGCGTGATGTGACCCCGGGCATCTGGGACCAGTGCGAACCGGGGCTGAGATGGTGTTCCTGGTGGTATCCGTCGTTGAAGGTGAGGAAGTTGTACACGCGGTTGTAGTGGCTCACCGAGTCCGCCGCGCGATCCTCGGGATTCGCGCCGTAGTGCCGGTAATAGTTCTGCACGTTGACCAGCGTCAACGCGGCGAAGAACGCCGGGAGGTAGCACATGACCGTCCACTGCCAGGACAGCGTCGCGAACACGACCAGGGACAGACAGTGCGCGGCGCGATCGGCTCGGATCTGGCGGAGCTCGCGAGCCCTCCCGCCCTCCCGGCGTGAGGCCAGGGACAGAAGTCGCTCCTCGCCGCGACCGACGCTCCACAGACGCGTCGTGGAAACCACGTCCTTGACGCGGCCGACGATCGAGTCCACCGCACCGCCGAGAGCATAGGCAGCCAGCCGCTGGTGCTGCCCGTTCTTCCCCTTGCGGTACGTGGACGACGCGTCCCGGGTGGTGCCGTCAGGGCCCTGCCGGTCGTTGTTGAAGCGATGGTGGTTCCGGACGTGGGTCAGTTGGTACGCCTGGACCGACTGCCCGATGTTGACGGAGTTGACCAGGGACATCACGGCGTTGAGACGGCTGCTGACGAACCACGGCACATGGGTGAACAGGTGTGAGATCACGATGATGTTGTAAGCCGTCATCACGGTGAGCAGAACCCCTCCGGCGACCCTGGCCGGCAGCGAATCCGTGTCCCAGGTGATCGCCAGTGCCGGAGTCACGGCGAACTGGGCGAGACTTAACGCCACGAGGATCAAGTCTTTGGGAGTCTTCTTCCAGATCTTCACTGATCCCCCTCATTGCGACAAGCCGTACGCCGGCCTGCCACCGTCGGATCGCACCGGCGGCGGGAGTCCGGATCGCTACTACACGGTCTCAATCTTTGACAGCCATGCGAATGGGTGTCGCGTCGCCAATGCGGATCCTGACTCTAGACCGTAATGATCGATGTCTCAAGGTAACTTTGGCGAACTCGCCTCACCAGCTGGGCTGTTGGTGCGGCATATGAGTAAAGCCCCCGATAGGGGAAATCACGGCCGAGATCACCCGGTGCCCACCAGAGGCTTCACGTGCTTGTCTGCCCCTGCGGGCTGGACGCGTCCGGTCGGCCCCTGTATTTTCTCGCTGCCCGCTTGCGAGAACACCGTCGTCCGATCAAGGACCGTCGGCTCCCGATCGGCCGTCAGGCCCCGCCGGTGCCGGCACATCTGCGATACAGAACCAATAGGCCCAGCTCGCAGCAGGGTTCGGGGCGAGCACCGTCTACCACTACGTCACCAAGGCCGTCGACCTGCCGGCCACACTCGCAGCGACCCTTGACCAAGCCCTCCGGGCTGCTTCGAGGAAGGCGTACGTCCTGCTCGACGGGACGCTCCTGCCCATCGAACGGATCGCCGCCGGGGCCGTTCACCACCTTCGCGCGGCCCGGGAACACGGCATCGACCATCCGCATCACGGCCTCGTCCAGGCCGTCCTCCCGTGCATCACGCCAGCTCAACCGCAGGTGGCAAAGGCCTCAGCTGACCAGGCAATCGACGATCGGCTATTGACACCGACAACTTGACCTTGGTGAAGTACTGCACATTGCGAGCCCGGCCGTGATCATGTCAGAACCCGTATATCGGGGGCGGGTCGCGGTACGCGTCGAAAATGCCGGCACGGACGTGTCGAGTGGCCAACGGCCATCCGGGGACCCGACCCGACAACGGAAGGCAGTCATGTCAGAGCCCGAGGACCTGTGCTTCGTCGTGCGCAATAACGAGGACCAGTACTCGCTCTGGCCTACGGGCCGAGAGGTCCCGGCCGGCTGGGAAACCGTCGGCGACCGGGCTCCGCGGTCCGCCTGTCTGGATCTGATCGCCCAGAGGTGGACCGACATGCGGCCGGCGAGCCTGCGGGCGTTCATGGACCCGGGTGCCTGAAAAGCCGCCGATTCACCAATCTCGCCTACGCCTCAGCAACGGAGCATCGAAATGCGTGAATCAGAGGTTTCGACCGAGTCGGAGTGCCCGGTCAGCTCCTACAACGAGTGGGATCCGCTGGAAGAGGTGATCGTAGGCGCCGTCGACGGCGCTCACTTCCCGCCGTGGCATGTCTCGGTCGGCGCACCGCTGTCAGCTGAGCAGCGCGCCGTGTTCCGGGAACGGGCCGGGCAGCCGTTCCCCGCCGACGCGATCGCCGCCGCGCGCGACGAACTCGACCAGCTGGTCGACATCCTGGAAGGCCAAGGGGTCAAGGTTCGCCGACCCGAATCGCGGGATCACGGCCGGTCTTACGGGGCGCCGGGCTGGTCGAGCACCGGCCTGTACGACGCGATGCCCCGGGATCTGCTGCTGGTCGTCGGACAGGACGTGATCGAGGCGCCGATGGCCTGGCGGTCACGCTCGTACGCGGCGTCGGCCTACCGGCCGCTACTCAAGGAGTACTTCCGGCAGGGCGCCCGCTGGAGCTCCCCGCCCAAGCCCGAACTGCCCGACGAGCTGTACGTCGCCAACTGGACCGACCAACCGGACGAAGAACCGTTCCGCTCGGTGATAACCGAGTTCGAGCCGACCTTCGACGCGGCTGATTTCATCCGGTGCGGCCGTGACATCTTCGCCCAGCGCAGCCACGTCACCAACGCGATGGGAATCGAGTGGGTCCGCCGGCACCTCGGCGATGACTATCAGGTCCACGAACTGCAATTGGCCGACACCCACCCCATGCACATCGACGCGAGCCTGATGCCGCTGGCCGAGGGCAAGCTGCTGATCCACCCGGACCGGGTACCGGAGGTACCGAAGATCTTCAAGGACTGGGAAGTGCGGGCGGCGCCGAGTCCGGTGATCCCGGACGGGCATCCGCTGTACATGACCAGCAAGTGGATCAATATGAACGTGCTGATGATCGACGAGGAGCGGATGGTCGTCGAAGCGCAGGACGAGCCGATGCGCCGCCTGGCTGAGAGCTGGGGGATGACCGCAATCCCGTGCCCGTTCCGCAACTTCAACAGCTTCGGCGGTTCCTTCCACTGCGCGACGACCGACATCCGGCGGCGCGGCAGCCTGCGCTCCTATTTCTGATGCCTCAGCCCAGTACGTCGGATTCGGAGATAGGAGCCTGATGCCCGGTCCCTGCATTCAGCATCTGTTCGAAGCTCAGGCTGCGCTGACGCCGGACGCCGTCGCAGCGGCCTGGGACGGCGGGACCTTCACCTACCGCGAGCTGGACCAGCGGGCCAATCAGTTCGCCAATCTGGTGGCCGCCGAAGGCATCGGGCCGGAGCGCCTGGTCGGCGTCGTCATGGAGCCGTCGCCGCGGCTGCTGGTCACGATGCTGGGGATCTGGAAGGCCGGCGGAGTGTATGTACCCGTCGATCCGTCACTGCCCCGTGACGTCGCCGAGGGGATGCTCACCGACGCCGGCACGGTCCTGCTCGTCCGGGACGGACAGATCACCGTGGCCCCCCCGGGACTGCCCGTGATGGACGCGGACCGGCTCGACCTGTCCGATCAGCCGACGACCGCTCCGGAGCCCGCCCTTCACCCGGAAAATCTGGCCTATTGCGTGTTCACCTCAGGCTCGACCGGCAAGCCCAAGCGGGTCGCGGTCCAGCATGCCAGCTTCGCCAACCACGCCCCGTCCCTCCGGGACGAGTTGCGGTTGGAGCCGACGGACCGGGTCCTGCAGTCCACGGCGATCGCCTTCGACGCCGCGCTGGAGGAGATCCTGCCGGCGTGGGCCGCCGGGGCCGCCGTCGTCATGCCCGGCAAACGGCAGTTCACCAGCGTGGAGTTCACCGACCTGATCAACCGGTTGGCCGTGACGATGGTGAGCCTGCCAAGCGCCTACTGGCACCAGTGGGTGGACGATCTGGCCGCCGGACTGGTGGGCCTGCCCGCCTGCTTGCGCATCGTGTTCATCGGCGGCGACAAGATCCATGTGGACAAGCTCGCCGCCTGGTACCGGATTCCCGGAGCGGAGAAGGTCGACTGGATCTCCGACTACGGGCCGACGGAGACCACCATCAGTGTGGCCCTTCACCGTCCCGAGGGCGTCGACGCGTCCGACCCTGATCCCGACGCCTACGCACTGGTTCCCATCGGGCAATCGTTCGCGGGCGCCGCACTCTACATCCTCGACGACGATCTGCGGCCGCTGCCGGACGACGAACCGGGCGACCTGTGGGTCGGCGGCCCGCCGGTGTCCCGCGGCTACCACGGCAATCCGGTCGCCACCGCTGAACGGTACCTTCCCGACCCCCGAGGCCTGCCTGGTTCGCGCATGTACCGCACCGGTGACCGCGCCAGCCGCCGGCCGGATGGAACGCTGGTCTTCCTGGGCCGCTCGGACCGCCAGGTCAAGATCCGCGGGTACCGTGTCGAGCCCGGCCAGGTGGAAAGCGCCGTACTGCACTGCGCCGGGGTCAAGGACGCGGTCGTCGTCGCGGTCGAGGATCCGCCTTTCGGATCCCGGCTCGTCGCCTACGTCGAGGCCGAGGCCGGCGTGTCCGAGGCGGCGATCCGCGCCGACGCCGCCGGCCGGTTGCACGAGGCCATGGTGCCCCAGACCTTCGTGCTCCTGGAGCGCATCCCGCGCTCGCCGCTCAACGGCAAGGTGGCCCGCTCCCAGCTTCCACCGGTCGCGCCGACGCAAGCCGGGCGCACCGGCCAGGCCGACGACGCAGGCGGGGCCGGGATGTCGACGCTGGAACGCGTCCTGGCCACCCTCGTCGGTGACGTGCTGGACGGCCCGCCAAGCAACCGCGACGAGAACTTCTTCGCTGCCGGAGGCGACTCGCTGCGGGGGCTGCGGCTGCTCAGCCGGGTCACCGAGGTGACGGGCGTGGCGTTGACGTTCGCCCAGTTGCGCGCGGCTCCGAACGTGGCGGGCATCGCAGCCGCGGTGAAGCAGGAGCACAGTCACAACGTCGCGGACACGGTGGTCCTCCCGTCAGGCGTCCGCGGCGACCGGCACCCCGCCTCGCGCGGGCAGCGGGCCCTGTGGTTCGTGGACCAGATACACCGCGGCTCGCCCACCTATGCGATACCGGTCTGCTACCGGATCCGCGGTCCCCTCGACCTCGATCGCCTCGACGCCGCGCTGACCGCGATCGTCACCCGGCACGAGGCGCTGCGCACGGTGTTGGAGTACCAGGACGGTGAGCTCCGGCAGCGGATCCAGACTGCGAGCCCGGTCCACACCGCTCTGACCGTCGCCTCCGACTTCGACGAGGCGTTCCGCCTCGCCGAGCTGGAGGCCGGGCGCCCGTTCGACCTCGCCACCGGCCCGCTCCTGCGGTCAGCGTGTTTCCGCGTCAATGCCGAGGAGCACCTGTGGCTGGTCGACGTGCACCACGCGATGTTCGACGCCTGGTCACTCGCCGTATTCTGGCGGGAATTCGGCGCGCTCTACACCGGTCGGCCCTTGCCCGAGCCGACCACCCAGTACGCCGACTACGCCGCCTGGCAGGAGCGCTGGCTGCGCAGCCCGGAAGCAGACAGGCAGCGGGCGTACTGGCGGGCCCAGCTCGCCGGGGACCTGCCCGCCACCGAACTGGGCTCCGCGCCCGAAACCGGGAAACGAGTCGGCACCGAGGGATTCGCCGTGGAGCTACCGCCCACTGCCATCGATCCGACCGCGCTGCAGCGCGTCGTCGGCACGTACGGCACCACGGCCTTCGCCGTTCTGCTCGCGGCCTTCTTCGCGACGCTGCGCCGGACCGGGGGCGTCGAGGAGACGGTGGTCGGCGTGCCGATGGCCTGCCGGAACCGGCCCGGTACGGAGGAAGTGATCGGCTATCTGGTCAACACGGTTCCGCTGCGGATGCACTTCACCGAGGGCATGAGCTTCCGCGAGCTGATCGCACGCACCGACGAGGCGCTGTCGGGGGCGCTGACCAACCAGGAACTGCCGTTCGCCGAACTGGTGGAAGGTTTGACGCGGACCGGTGGTGCCGGGGAGAACCCGCTGTTCCAGGCGATCTTTGCCATGCAGTCCACCCCCCTGGACGGTTTCGGCGACATCGAGGGCCTCGACATCGCCGAGCGGTTCGTCCACTCGCGGACCGCGAAGGTCGCGCTGACCTGGACCGTGCGGCAGGACGCCGCCGGAGTCGCGAGCGAGATCGAATACGCCGCCGACCGGTTCGACCAAGCCTCGGCACGCCATTGGCGGGAGACCCTGCTGGCCCTGCTCGCTGCCGGACTGGCCGGTCCCGGAACACCGATCGACGAGCTGCCGGTGCCGAAACCGGACAGGCCGACGGCACCGGCTCCCAGGACCATCCGTCGATGAGTAAACTTGCGGGTCCTGCGCAGTTGAGGCCGCTTCGACCGGCCGCAGCGAGCGTAATACGACGGGGAGGACAGAGTTGACAACTCCTGAACTTGCGACAAGTTCCCTTGCGGTCAGAGTCAGGCAGGTCATCGTCTCGACGCTCAACCTCCCGCTCGAAGTGGCCGACCTCGACAACGACCTTCCGCTTCACTCAGGCCCCATCGGTCTGGACCCATCTGCGCTTCGGCACATCATCACCGAACTTGAGCAGGAGTTCTCCGTCGAAATCGACGACGAGGCGATGACGTCCGCCGAACTGGTCGACGTCGGCAGCCTGGTGGACCTCATCAGCGGTGCCTTGCCAGCGGGTACCCGCTCACACCACGAGGTCGAACCGCAGGCCGCGCAGTTGACGGAGACGGAGCAACTGCTCGCCACGATATGGCAGAGGGTCCTCGGCGTCGACGAGGTGCACAGGGACTCGAACTTCATCGAGTTCGGCGGCAACAGCATGGACGCGTTCAAGGTCGCGAACATGATCAAGGAGACCTTCGACGTCTACATGCCGATGAAATCCATCATGACGTTGAGAACCCTCGGGGGCCTGGGGGCGGCGATCGATGCGGAACAGGCATCGGCGAACCCTCCAGCGCAGGACCGCACTGTGGTCACCGAGTGGTGAGACCGGATCGCTGGAACCGTTCGGTCACGGCGGCGTGACGATGTGTCCGGCAGATGCGCCGCCAAGGCAGCGAAGCTCCCGTTGGCGCGGGTGACCTTCCCAAGTCGCCTGCGTCGACGGGACTTCCATGTGCCGTCAGCATGCCACCGTCTGCCTGATCACATCGCCCGCCGGTCACCCACGCCGGCGGCGCGACTGGAGACGCCGGCCGCTCCACGGCACCGATACGGAAGGCCGCACCCGTTCGTGAGCGTGCTGCCGGTGGCATGCTCAGCGGTGGTGGCCGTGCTGCTCCTTCGCCAGGATCGGCCAGTGGGCGCGCAACGCTCCGCACCCTCCCCCGGCTCGGCGCCCGGACCCCCACGGCGTTCGGCGTCCGTCCGGCACCGAGCACGGCCACCGTCCGGCGCCTGACCAACCGCCTCTGCCCCAACGGCTCGGCCGACCGGCTGGGATGATGGCCGTCCTCTTGCCGGTGCGGCTGCCTCGTACGGCTTCGACGCCGACCGCAACCCCCACCAACTCCACGGCGCCTTCGACTGCCGGGTCACTCGCGTGCCGGGCAAGCCTGGCGCCCACGACATCATCGAGAGCGTCACCATTCAGACGTGCCAGCAGGCAGCCCAGGGTGGTCGCGCGTGGTGGACGGTGGAGCCCGATCCTTTCCCGCACCTCGGGAGCGGCGTCGACGGCACACCGGGCAATGCCGGCCGGCGTGGTAGTGCCACGCAGCACGGCGATCAGGGAGCCCAGCCGGTAGCGGCGTCCCCTCACCCGTCGCGGATCGGGGAGCCGGTCCAACACCTCGGACAGGTGCGGTGAGTTCGGACGGCTCGGCAGGCAGGTGCAGCGGGGCGGGGCGACGTCCTCGCGGTTGGCGCTGGAGAACGTCGATCAGGGAAGAGGGCACGCGAACGCGACCCCCTGTTCGTGATCAGAGGCTTCGAGAACCTTGATCACCAGGGTCGCGTCGTCGTGCCCGAGCATGGACCAGCGGGCCATCAGCGCACGTCGACACACGAGTTGCTCATCTCGCCGCGTGGAAACGCACGCGCCCTGCCGCGGGCCCCGGCTTCGCGTGAAGAGGCCGCTACGAAGTCGATTCGGCGGGAATTCTGGCCATAGCATCCAGCTCCGGCAGCGACGCCCTGTCGACCTTCCCGTTCGGCAATATCGGAAGACTATCCACAAGAATATAGCGCGCGGGGATCATGGCTCCGTGCAATCGACCCTGCAGAAAGTCGTACAGTCGCGCCACTAGCCCTTCGGCCGTCTCTGGCAGGGCGACAACATAGGCAACAAGAATCGAAGTGTCAGCCGACACAGCCTTCACGGCGACTGCCGCCGCGCTGACGTCTGAAAATTCAGCAAGAACCGCTTCGACTTCCGCAGTCTCTACTCGCACGCCGTGAAGCTTGAACTGCCCATCGCCGCGTCCGAGGTATTCCAGATCTCCACTCGGCAGCATCCGAGCAAGATCACCTGTCCGGTACATCCTGCTCCCCGGAACTCCGCTGATGTGATCAGCGACGAAGCGTTCGGAAGTCAAGGCCGGCGCATTGAAGTATCCTCTTGCGAGTTGAGGCGAAGCGATGTATATCTCACCGGCAACGCCGGCGCGAGCCAACATCAAGCGATCGTCGAGGACGTAGATCGTGACGTTTCCAGCTGGTTTCCCGATCGGCACATTGGCGGATACCACGTCAGCATCCACGCAGAACTCCATGGCGCCGACACCACCTTCAGTCGGCCCATATACATTCACGAGGCGTGCCCCGGTTTGAGACTTGATGGATTCCGCCAAGCTCCGACTAAGGGCTTCTCCGCACGACGCAATGGTACGCATTGACGGAATTTCCCGAAAAACTCCGGCCTCCGCATACGCCCGAAGGAGGGTCGGTACCGCGAGCATCAAGGTTATCCCGCGCGAATTGGCGTAGTCACGAAACACCGACGTGATGGTGGCGATATCGGTTGGAACGACCACCGACATCGCTCCCGAAATCAGGGCTACCGCCGTCTCCCACAACGCCGCGTCAAATCCGTTGGGAGTACGCTGCGCGATGCGGCCCGCCGGTCCGACTCCAAGAAACTCGGCCTCCCAGAGAAAGTGGTTGACAAGCGATCGATGAGGAAGTGCGACGCCTTTCGGCTTTCCCGTCGATCCCGATGTATACAATATGCATGCGAGCCGATGTGCGTCATCCGGCGTGCACTCGCCGTGGGATCGCGGATCCGCAAACGGCGCTTCGCGGCATTCAGTCGCCAGCGCACCCTCGCCCTCAATCGAATTCAACGGGATCAGCTCTCCGTCGAACGGAAGGAGCGATTCGGTATCCTCACGACACACCAGAGCGACAGCGCCTGAGTCACGCAGCACGTAAGTCAGCCTGGCCAACGGATATTCCGGATCCAGCGGAACAAAAGCACATCCGGCGATCATGACACCAAGAATGGCGACTGCATAGTCGCACGAGCGGGGCACCAGAACACCGACCGGCGATTCAGTTTCCAGCCCTCTAGCACGGAGTACCGCAGCCAAACGGCGGGCGCGGTTCACCAGTTGTTCGTAACTGATGCTCCCATCAGGGTCGGCGACCGCGATGGCCTCCGGGGACGTCTCCGCATGTTGGCAGATGAGCTTATCGAGGGTTGCGCTCATACTTCGAGGACGCTTAGGGCCACAGATCAGTGTGGATCTGGTCGGCTCGTCAGCGTGGCCATAACTGTCGGCATCCGCTTCGCCGGTCCGGATAGTCATCCGACCTCACACCTCTCTCATAAACTCGTTCTTTGCCACAATGCTGCAAATCGATCTTTATCTATTTCGCAACCTGGACTCGAGCGCACTGATTGCCGGAGGTGCGATCACTTGGTGTCGATATCGTCGCCTCGCATGACCCGTGCCAAACTCAACGGCCTCAGATCTTCCCAGTCCATCTCTATGTGATCCAGCAAGTGTCCCGACCAGAAGGACCATGGACAGCACGCCAGCCCGCCGGTGCGAGCACAGACGCCGGCCCTAGCGAATGCTGCCCTTCGGAGTTCGACAAGACCGTGAAAGATACGTCCCGGTCATCAAACGGGTTCGCCATGCCGCTCCTAGTGAGGTGCCGAGCCGTGCTCGGCGCGAGATCCGCTCATGCCTTCCGGCGATCTCGGTTCAACCCATGGCATGTGCCGGGTCTGCCACCATCTCAGGCTCTGACGGTAGCGGAGACCGAGCCAGTTCGTCAGCGATCTGATCGAGACGGGAAGTTCTTGTGGACCGACGGGCGAAGGTGGGGGCCAGAAGGTCCGGGGCGACGCCGGCATGGACGCCATGTGGTCCGCCTCGGCTGTAAAGGTCATCGGCTCCGGCATCGACGATCCCGACTTCGCAGACAAGTTGTCCCGGTTGATCGGCGATCACGACGTCGAGACCACGTCGACCTCACACCCGGAATCCGGCAAGTCCACCTCGGTCGGCATGCGGCAGGAGCGGATCCTGCCCGCCGACGCCATCCGCGCCCTTCCCAAGGGCAGGGCCCTGTGGGGTTGTTGTCGGTGGCGGCGGTGTCCAGGGCGGCGGTGAGGGTGTCGTGTTCTGCGGTCAGGACCTGGACCCGGCGGGTGAGGGTCTTCAGAGCGGTCAGGAGGGCGACGCGCGGTCCGCCGCCGGTGGGACGAAGTCGACGGCGGTCACTGTGCCGTGGGCGTTCAGGAACGCGATCGCCGCGTCGTATCCGGCCGCCGTGGTCGGGAACTCGGCTCGGCGACGTGGCCGCCCCGATCGGTGATGACCGCGAAACGTGGATCGTGTCCGCGTGGGAGTCCACTCCGCCGAACACCGCGCCCTGTTCGGTGGCGGCGTGATCGTCACGGTCATCCTGGCAACTGCCTTCCCGGGCCGGAGGTGACGCCGGCCGAGTGGGTCGGACAGGACATTGAGAGGGCCTCTGGCCAAGCTCCTGTCACCGAAGTCCGGCTGGAGTACGAGAGACGCCGAAGTGTGCGGAGAGCGCCGCCCCGGCCGCAGTGATCTTGTCCCGGCCCGCGACCTGAACCGCTGCGCCGTCCGCACGGCCGTGACCTCCCCCGAACGGACGGCGACGAGCGCCACGACTCCTCAACGGGTCGCGTAATAAAGGGTGTTGTGTGCGGTGTCCGGCAGGTAGAGCACATCGTGACCGTCCGAGTCCCGTCGCACCGCAAGCCGGTCCGCGCTCACGCCCGGCGTGACGGACTGCGCGGTCCAGGCTCCGTCCGCCGACTGGGTCGCGGAAAAGACCCGGTCGGCGCCCGAGGTGGTCACGTAGTAGATCCGCTTGGTGTCCGTCTCGTCCCAGGTGATGCCGAGGGCGGCCGCGGTCTGCCCGTCGGCGTACACGGTCTTGCCGACCCAGCCGCCACCGCTCGGATAGGCGTAGTACACGCGGAAGTGACCACCGCTGTCCGCCGAGCGGTAGCGGTAGGCGATCTTCGGGGTGGAGCCGTCGAGGGTGAGCTTGGCACTCTGCACCGCGGGACCGGTGTACGCGTTGTCGGCGCTCCACTCCTCTCCCGCGGTGAGGTCCTGGACGACGTCGGAGGTTGCGGGCGTGACCGGGGTGGTGACGGTCGTGTTCGTACTGTCCGCGAAGGAACCGGTCGACGGGTCGTAGGCCAGGTAGGAGAGCTGGTGGCGGAACGCGGTCGCCGGCGCCTTCGCCCACTCGTAGAGGAGGTGCACGCGGCCGGAGGCGTCCACCGTGAGGTCGTCGGGGTACACCGAGCGGTACAGCGCACTCGCAAAGGTCGCGACGACGCTCCAGCGGGAGTTGGCGTTGTCCCAGCGGTACAGCTTGCCGGGGCGCCGGTCGGAGCCGGTACCGACGCGGGCGGCCAGGTACAGGTCGCCGTTGGGCGCGGTGGTGACGACCGGGTAGGTGATGCCAACACCCTGATCGGGCAGTTCGGATGCGTGGTCGGTGACGTCGCCGCCGGGGGCCTCGGTGCGGAAGTAGCGCCAGGAGTTGGCGTGCATGGAGGTGAAGACGTGCAGGCGGCCACTGCCGTCGCGGGCGATCGACGGCTGGTTGTGGCCGTTGTCGTCGGGGAACTCGGCCTGCTGCCCGTCGCTGTTCAGCAGCGGCAGCCGGCTCCAGGCCCCGTCCGGGTCGCGCCGGGCGATGGCCGGCCGGTGCGTCGCGGCCGTCGAGCCCGGCTCGTTGAAGGCGAAGTACGTGTACTGACCGCGGCCCTTGTACGTGGCGACCGGCGTCCACCAGGCGGCCTGGTTCGACGCGTCCATCGCGTACGGGACCTTCTCGATCACGGTCGCCGCGGCTGCCGTGGTCTGCGCGGTGTCGGCCCCGGCGGCCGGGGCGGGCAGGAGGAGAGCGGCCAGGGCCGCAGCCGAGGCGGTGTACGTGCGTACCGTGGGGCGTCGCAAGATGAGCTCCTTCGCGGGTGCGTGTGCGGGCGTGGGAGGTGACGCGGACGGCAACGGCCCGAGGGCCGGCCGGCGCGGTCGTCGTGCGGGTGGGGTAGGGAGCGGGGCCCGGCGAGGCGTGCGGCGCTCGCCGGGCCCGGACCACGGCGTTCGGCCTCAGCGCTTGATGAGCGCGGCGGCCTCCTCGCCGGCCTGCTTCATCGCGTCCTTCGGCTTCGTCTTGCCGACGAGGACGGCCTGTACCTGCTTGGCGACGGCCTCTTCGATCTGGGCGTTCTGCGCGAACTGCCAGAAGGGGCTGCCGGTCGCGGTCCTGGTGATCTTCTGGGTCCACTCCGTGGTGAAGGTGTCCTTGGCGACCTCAGGAGCGGCCAGGCCCGCTGTGGTGGACGGCGGCAGTGCGCGCGCGGCGAAGTACTCGGAGGTGGTGGCCCGGTCGGTGGTGGTGTGCAGAGCGAACTCGGTCGCCGCGTCCTGTCCCTTGCCCTTCACGATCGCGATCACACCGCCCCACAGCAGCGCCTGCGGCGTGTCCCCGGCCTTGAGCACCGGACGCTCCATCGGCTGCATGGCGCCGGCCAGCGACTTGTCCTTGGACTGGGCGGAGGTCACGCCCTTGCCGATGATTGCGTCGTCGTAGAAGGCGGCCTTGCCCTGTCCGAAGAGGGCGCGCGCGTCGAAGCGGTCCACGTCGGCGGCGATCAGCTTCTCGTCATGCAGCTTCTTGTACCAGGTGACCGCGTCGACCGAGGCGTCGTCGCCTATCGTGACCTTCCCGCCGTCGAGCAGCTTGCAGCCGAAGGTCTGCATCCACGGGAAGATGTCCTTGAGCTGCGCGACCTTGGTGGCGGCGGCGTACGGCACGACTCCCCCGCCGAGCCCCTTCAGCTCGCGCAGCGCGGCCTCGAACTCCTCGACCGTGGTGGGGTGCTTCTTGATCCCGGCCTTCCCAAGGAGCTGGGAGTTGGCGATCACACCGATCGATCCGGTGTTCCACGGCAGCCCGTACTGCTTGCCGTCGTACACGCCGCTCTTCAGCGCCACGTCCGTGTAGCCGCCCTTGCCGGCCACCGGTCCGAGGTCGACCAGTTTGCCCATCTGTGCCATCGCGGCGAGCCAGGCGATGTCGAGGTGCACCGCCCCCGTCGTCTCCCCGCCGCCCAGCTTGAGCGTGAGCTGGCTCAGGTACTCGTTGTACGGGTACGAGACCGCCCGGATCTTCGACTTCTCGGTCTTCTCCCATGCCGCGATGATCTTCTCGATCGAGGGCTTGGCGGCCTCCTCGTTGAGCGACCAGGAGGTGAAGTCGAAGTTCTTGGACTTCGGGTCACCGCCGTTGGACGGGGAGCCGGCGCCGGACGGCGCACAGGCGCCGAGCACACCGGCGCCCGCTGCACCGAGCGCGCCGATACCGAACATGCGCAGCGCGCCGCGCCGGCTGATGCCAGAGGTGGTCATGATCTCTCCATGGGAGTGTGCGGGAGGGGAAGTACGCGAGGGTGCGGGCCGAACCAGCGGGTTCAGCTCTTGACCGAACCGGCGGTCATACCGCCGACGAGGTAGCGCTGCAGGAACATGAAGGCGACGATCACGGGGACCGACACCACGAGCGAGGCAGCCATCAGCTGCGGCCAGGCGGTCTGGAACTCGCCGATGTAGGTGGAGACGAGCCCGGGGGGCAGGGTCTGCTTCTCCTTGTCGGCCAGGGTCAGCGCGAAGATGAAGTCGTTCCAGCCGCGCACGAAGGCGAAGAGCCCGGCGGCGATCATCCCCGGCGCGGCCAGCGGCGCCACGATCGAGTGCAGCGTCCGCCACCGGGACGCGCCGTCGATGGACGCCGCTTCCAGCAGGGCGTCCGGGATGGTGTCGAAGATGCCCTTCAGCATCCAGACACACAACGGCATGGTGAACGTGGTGAAGGAGAGCACCAGGGCGCTGTACGTGTTGAGCATGCCGAAGCTGGAGAAGACCGTGTACAGCGTCACCAGCAGAAGCGCCTGGGGGAACATCTGGGAGGCCAGCACCAGGTGCATCAGCGAGCGCCGGCCCCGGTAGCGGAACTTGGAGAACGAGTAGCCCATGTACGTGGCGACGACCACGCTCAGCACGGCGGTGATCGAGGCCACGACGAGCGAGTTGACCATGTACTTGATCAGCTGCTCGTTCTCGGCCAGGGCCGTGAAGTTGCTGAGGGTGAGATCGGTGGGTATCAGCTTCGGCGGGAACTGGAAGGTCGACTCGGGGGTGCTCAGCGCCGTGGCCAGCAGCCAGTAGACCGGCAGCAGACCGAAGGCGCCGATGACGACGACCGCGCTCCAGGCGGCGATCCGCGAGCGCAGCAGGTCCTTGCGCATACGGCGCCGGGTACCGCGCCCGGCCTGCGTGGCGGACGGCTGCGGCCGGTCGACGGCGGACAGCGGGGTGGAGGTGGTGGAGGCCATCAGGCGTCGCCCTTCCGCTCGGTGATCCTGAGGTAGACGGCGACGAGGAGGAGCAGGAGCAGCATCCACAGTCCGCCCAGCGCGGTGGCCCGGCCGATGTCGAAGCCCTTGAAGGCCGTCTGGTACACGGCTGTCGCGAACGTCTCGGTGGTGCCGGCGGGGCCGCCGCCGGTGAGGACGTAGATGGTGTCGAAGTGCTGGAAGTTCCAGATGAACTCCAGCAGCAGCACGATCGAGGCGACACCGCGGACCTGCGGCCAGGTGACGGCGAAGAAGCGCCGGACCGAGCCCGCTCCGTCCATCGAGGCCGCCTCGTGCAGTTCCTTGGGCACGGTCTGCAGACCGGCCAGGAGCATCACCATCATCCAGGGGAAGCTGGCCCAGGTCTTGGTGACGATCACGGCGAGCATCGCGGTGCCGGGCCGGCCGAGCCAGGCCACGGACTCATCGATGATCCCGGCCTCCATGAGGACGCCGTTGAGCACCCCGTAATTCGCGTTGAAGATCCACATCCAGAGGAAGGAGACCACCACGCCCGGGATCACCCAGGGGAACAGGAACAGGCCGCGCAGGAAGCCGCTGCCCTTGAGTCCGGTGTTCAGGGCGAGCGCGAGCGCGAAACCGATCACGAAGGGGACGAGCGTCGCGCCGACGGTGAAGATCAGCGTCTGCTCGAGGATGGCGAGGAAGTTGCCGTCCAGCCAGTAGGTGAAGTTGTCCAGGCCGACGAACTCCCGGCCCGGAAGCCGCAGATCCTGCCTGAAGAAGCCGGTGAACAGTGCCGACAGCAGCGGGTAGAAGATGATCGCCGCGAACAGGGCGAGGCCCGGTGCGGTCAGCAGCAGGGCGAACGCACCGTTGGAGAGCCGCCCCCCGCTCCGCTCGCGGGGCGGGGGCGCCTTCTGGGGAGGTGCGGCCGTACTCATGGGTCTGTCCTCTCAAACGGTGGCGGGAGCGCCGTAGCCCTGCGCGAACGTCGCCCCTGCTGCGATGAATGCAAGTTGCAGCATGCGGGATCGTTCTCCATATCGTGCGATGGCGTCAACCCTTTTCGTCGGTGAATCACCGATTCTGTGCAGGACCTGGAACAAGGCCCACCTGCCCCGAACTTGCACTCCGGCGTCACGACGGCCAGGTCGGTGGCCGCAACCGGAACTTACAGCGCAACCCATAGGTTGAACAGTGGTTGCACAATATGGATGTGATGTACGTTCAAGCCCGCTCCGCCGCGTCGGGGAGTATCCGAGCTTCACACCAAGGAGGCCGCACCGTGCGGGAAGAAGAGGTCCATTACGACATCGCCGTGATCGGCGGGGGATTGGCGGGGACCTGCGCGGCCATCGCTGCAGCCCGGCTCGGCCGACGCGTCGCCCTGGTCAACAACCGGCCCGTCCTGGGTGGCAACGCCAGCAGCGAGATCCGTGTCTGGGTCTGCGGCGCCACCGCACACGGCGTGCACCGCTGGGCCCGCGAGACCGGGATCATGGGCGAGTTGTACACCGAGAACCAGTACCGCAACCCCGAGGGCAACCCCTACTACTGGGACCAGGTCGTCCTCGACGCCGTCCGCGCCGAACCGAACATCGACCTCTACCTCAACACCGACGTACGCGAGGTCGACGCGAGCGGCCCCGCCGACAGCCGCGAGGTGCACTCCTGCACCGGCTGGATGATGGGCTCGGAGCGCCGCATCACCTTCCGCGCACGCCAGTTCCTCGACTGCACCGGAGACGGCCTGGTCGGCCACCTCGCCGGTGCCCGCTACCGCATCGGCCGTGAGGCGCAGTCCGAGTTCGACGAGCCCTGGGCACCGTCCGAGGCGGACCGGGCGCTGCTCGGCTCGACGACCCTCTTCCACACCAGGGACACGGGCCGGCCGGTGAAGTTCGTACCGCCCGCCTACGCCAAGGACTTGTCGACCACACCCATCCTGCGCAACCGCATCCTGCGCACCGGCGACAACGGATGCGACTACTGGTGGATCGAATGGGGCGGCGAACTCGACACCGTCCACGACAACGAGCGCATCCGCGACGAGCTCCAGGCCGTGATCATGGGTGTCTGGGACCACATCAAGAACTCCGGCCTGTTCCCGGACGCGGCGAACCTCACCCTGGAATGGGTCGGCAGTCTTCCCGGCAAGCGCGAGTACCGCCGCTTCCTCGGCGATCACGTCCTCACCCAGCAGGACATCCTTCAGCAGCGCCAGTTCGAGGACCGGATCGCCTTCGGCGGCTGGTCGGTCGACCTCCACCCGGTGCAGGGCATGTACGCCGAGGAGCCCGGCGCGCGCCAGCGGTACGCGGACGGCATCTTCCACATCCCACTGCGCTCCCTCTACTCGGCGAACGTCACGAACCTGCACTTCGCCGGGCGCAACATCTCCGCCACCCACATCGCTTTCGGGGCCACCCGTGTCATGGCCACCTGCGCGACACTCGGCGAGGCTGCGGGTACCGCCGCGGCCCTGTGCGTCTCCGAGAACCTCACGCCGCGGGAACTCGCCACGGAACGGGCGGAACTGGTGCGCCGGACCCTGCTGCGCCAGGACGCCTCCGTGATCGGCCTCGCCGACGAGGACCCCGGCAACCTGGCGCGCACGGCCCGCGTCACCGCCTCGTCCTGCCTGACCCGTCTGGCCGCCGAGCCCACGCAGGACGCGCCCGGCACCCCGTGCCCCCTCACCCGCGACCTCGCCCTCCTGCTGCCGGTCGACCCCGCGCTCGACACGGTCGACCTGCTCGTCCACGGCGCCCCTGACGACCGGCCCCGCGAACTCACCGTGGAACTGTGGAGCACGGGCCTGCCCGAGAACGCTGTCCCCGCCGACCACCTCCTCACGACCACCGTCATCGTCCCGCCGGACGGCCCCCACTGGGTCACGGCCCGCCTCGGCCATCACCCTGACACGCCCCGGAACGCGATTCTCGTCGTCCGGGCCTGCGCCGACACGGCCCTGGTCCTTCTCCCCGAACGCACCGACGGGGTCCTCGCCCTGCGCAGGAAGGTCGAGGGGGACGCGGGCGTCGACCACGACATCCCGGAGGAGGACGGCCAAGCGGTCCTGGAATGGCAGGCCCGCGGCCTCCGCCGGCAGACCTTCGCCTTCCGGGCGGCCCCCGCCACCAGGGCGTTCCACCCCGAACGGGCCGTAGGCGGATACCAACGTCCCTACGGTGGCCCCAACATGTGGTCCTCGGCGCGGGAGGACGACGCCCAGTGGCTCCGTCTCGACTGGCACGGCGAGCAGGAACTCACCGAGATTCGCCTGGTCTTCGACGATGACGTCGACGAGTACCTCAACAATCTGCACCGCCACCGCACCCCGTACGAGGTCATGCCGGAACTCGTACGCGACTACCGCGTCCAGAGGTGCGACGCAGCAGGTACATGGCACACGGTCCTGACGGTGACGGACAACCGGCGCCGCCACCGCGTACACGCGTTGAAGGCCCCGGACGGCGGCCCCGTACGCACCGACGCACTACGGCTCGTGGTCGACGCGACGCACGGGGCACGGCACGCGCACGTGATCGCCTTCAAGGCGTACGGCGCATAGCCGCACGGCGAAGGGGTCCGGTGGAAGCCGGTCAGCCTCCACCGGACCCCTTCGCCCGTGTACGTCAGAGCGCGCCGAGCGCCTGACTGGTGGCGTCGGCGGCCTCGATGACCTCGCGTACGAGGGCGAGGCGCTGCCCCTCGGTGTCGGAGCGGTCCCCGAGCACCGAGGTCGGGCCCCAGAGGGAGATGGCCGCGACGATCTCCCCCGAAGCGTCCCTGATCGGTGCGGCAAGGGACGCACGCCCCAGGGCGCGCTCCTCGGCCTCGACCGCGTAACCGGTGCGCCGGACGGTGTCGATCTCGGCGTCGAGGAGGTCGTGACTGGTGGTCGTGTACTCCGTGTGCGCGTCGAGAGGATCTCCCAGCAGCTTGCGACGCTCTTCGGGGGTCAGAGCGGTGAGCAGGCACTTGCCGATGCTCGTGGCATGCAGCGGGGCGGTGTGTCCGGCCTGCGTGTAGGACTTGGGGGCGCGCGTGCCCTCGAAATTGCACAGGAACATCAGCTCGCCACCGCGGCGTACGGCCACGTTGGCCCCGAGCCCGGTGCGGGTGGCGAGGCCCTGGAGCACCATGCGGGCGGCCCGGTGCACGGGGTGGCGGTTGGTGGCGGTGGCAGCCAGGGGGAGAAGGCCCAGGCTGAGGCGGTAGAGGTTGCTGACCGGATCCCGTTCGACCATGTCGAGGCGTTCCAGGGTGGACAGCAGGCGGGAGGTGGTCGAGGAGCCCAGTCCGGTGAGCTCGGCGACGTCGGAGACACGGAGTTCGGCCCGGCCGGAGTCGAGTGCGCGCAGCACCGATACCGCTCGTTCGACGCTCTGGTTCGTCCCTGAATCAGTCGCCCGCGTAGCCATGGCCCTCCTCGTTCTGCAAATGCCTTGCACATTCTGCATCAGCATATCGCGCCTGGTCGAGCCCGGACCTGAAAATCAGCGACCGTGGCAGTTCCGCGACGTCCTGCGGGCCGGACGTCCGTGACGTCGCGGAACCACCAGGTCACAGGGCAGGAACCCGTGAGGACCTCGGCCCTGCGGAGCCGGTCGTGCGGCGGACGGTCAGGCGGTGGGGCGCGGCACCATGGGATCCGGCCCCGACAGGAAGCGTCGCTGGGCCTCTTCCAGGGCCGCCGCCTCGGCCCGCTCGCCCGGGTGGTCGAAGTGCCCCGCCCGCAGAACCACGAGTTCGCGCGGCCCGGCCAGCGCGTTGTGCACCGCGAACTGCCCGGGTGGGGGTACCGATGGATCGAACAGGGCGGCGCCCACATGTACGGGGATCTTGAGGTGCCGGGCCGCCGTCGCGGCGTCGAAGTACGCGAGGACATCCAGCACCGAGGGTTCCTCGGCGAGCCGCGTACGCACCGACTCACCGCTGCCCGTGCACGGAAGTGTCACCCGGAGCGGATGGTTTCCGAAGGTCGGCACCGTCAGGCCGGCGGCATGGAAACGGTCGTCCCAGGGGAGTGCCAGCGCCCCGATGCCGCCGCCGAAACTCGTGCCCAGGTACGTCAGCCGTCCGGCAGCCTCCGGCACCAGCCGCTGCAGCGCCGTGGCCGCGCACCAGACGTCCGCCACGCATCCGCCGATGAGGTACGACTCCCTGGCGCCGATGCCGTGCAGGACGTGCCCCGCCGACTTCGAGGGAACGCCGGGCAGCAGGCTCCGCGTCCCGAGCCCGCGCAGACAGGGCCAGATGGTCGCGGTCTCCGGCGGGGACTGCCAGGGATCCGGAGCCTCCCGGCCTCCGTATCCGTGGGTCGCCACACAGCCCTGTGTGACCCGGCCGTCGGCAGGGACGGTCAGCCACCCGCCGATACGGACGCCGTCGGCGGACGTGTACGTGACGTCGGCAATCTGCATGCCGTCCACCGTGGCCCAGGGCCCCTCGATCCGAGGCGCCGTGTCGATACGCAGCGCACTCGCATAGCGCTCTCGCCAGAAGTCGGCGAAGTCGTCCGGGCCCGGCGGCGCCTTCACCGCGAGGAGGCGCCGCAGGTCGTAGCCGTGGGCGGGATCGAAGGGAAAATCATGGGGCAGCGAGCCGAGTTCGCCGGTGTCCGTCGTGAGCGGATGGGTGGACAAGATCTCTCCTTGTTCGGTGTGCGAAGTGACCAGCACGTCCACCGGAAGGGTTCCCGGCGCGACGCGCCCTGTCCTGTCGGCGCCGAACCCCCCGTACCGGGCCTGGCCCGCCGACTCGACGGTCATGTCCCGCTGGGCGGTGTGGTCACGGGCAGCTGTTTCGATGCGAACGGCGGTGGCCGGTCCAGGGCGACGGAGCGGAGGAGGCCGGGACGACGCAGGTCCGTCGTTCGCTCTCCCGGTCCAGGCCGGTCGGGCGCTGCCGTCGGCCCGCCGTGCGGCGAATCCGTCGCCGCCCATCAGCCCGAGGACCTCGCGGCGCCCGCCGGCGGAATCCCCATCGTGATCACCATCGCCCGCGAGACCATACGGTGATCGACCTGCGCCTTGCAATAAGGAGACGCAGCGGCTGAGGCACGTGGTTTCGAGGCTGCGTCAACGCCGGCGCGCTCCGCGAGGACGTGGTACCCGGTGGCGAGCAGCGGGCCCGCGCAGAGACCCGTGTTCTTGGCGAGGGCATGCGCACGGGCGGGTGGGAATCCCGGCCGCCTTCGCGATCCGCTGCTCCTTGCTCATGGCGTCCGGCGCCGGGGCCAGGACCTGGGCGAGAGCAGGCCGGCGCCCGCTTGCCCCACGGGCGGCTCAGGAATGCTGCACGAGCATGACGGGGTCGGCCCTCTGGGATGGTGAACCACCGCTGCCGAGTCCGGTCGTCAAGGGCAGCCAGGCCGCTTCTTCCGGATCACTGCCGCAGGGGCGGGATGTCAGTGCTGCGTGGGAGAGTCCTGGGCATGACGCGGGGCCAGGGCTCGGCGGGCCGGCCGCCGAGTTGCTGCTGGTGCCGGTCCACCGCCAGACCGCAGAGGTGTGGCGGCCGAGAGACGGCGCGGTGGCCGTGCCCGTCGAGGCCGCACTCTGGGCCGAGCCGGCCTTCCCACGCCACCGGACCCGGCGGCCGGCGTGGAGCGCGACGATCCACCTGCCGCCGCACCCGCGACTGCCGTTCCGGCCGTCCGGCGGTGCGTTCCGGCACACGCCGGCGCGGATGCCCGCCGTCCAGGAACCATGGCTGCGGGCAATCCACGACCGCAGGTGTCGACCCGTCAGGGTGCCCGGTGGACTTATACGTTGGGTTCGACGTATACGGCGTGACCGTGGAGAAAGCTACCGACCGCCTGGCGTCCAGGCCGGTCCACGTTCCACTCCCCCGGCAGGGCCTCATCGCAGAAGACGCGGACGAAGTCCTCCTCGCGCACGATGTTGAGCTGCCGGCAGGCGGGGCACCGCCGGAACACCACCTCGCGCGTGAAGCTCGGCGGACGAACGATCCCGGCTTGGCCCAGGGCCTCGGCAACAGCCGGCCACGAGCTGACGTCCAGGCAGTAGCCGGTGGACTGGTTGCTGAGCCCGTCGACCGCCCACCGCCCGAACTCATCGAGCACTCACCCCTGTTATGGGCAGCCTTGACCTGTGCAGTCGTGTGACGGGCGATTCACCCTTCGCGTCGGGCGACGGTTCCGGCCGGCGCCTCGCCCGCAGGCCTGTCCGCCGGCGTTTCCTTGCCCGTCCGGCATGACGGACCGGCGCGTTGCCGGCGGCGCCGGGCCCGTCATTGAGCCGGAGGACGAACCCACGGAGCGAACCCCCGGCCGGGAACCATGTCCTCGCGCCAGTACCTCAAGACGGTCCCCTGCACGATATCGAGCCGCTCCGCGGAGACCAGGCAGGTGACGGGGTCCACCCCGCCGGAGTCCGCTTCGAAGCGACCACCACGGGTGGGCATCCACCGAACCGGCGGGAGAGAGGCGGCGGTTCCTCGGATGTGACTGTGCGGAAGACGGGATCTTCGAAGTCCGCGGGGCGGCAGACGAGGGCCGGGTTGGTGAAGGTCGGTTCCAGGTCGTGGTGGCAGGTGATGTCGGCCCCTCGGCAAGCCGGAATCAACCACCGTTCCAGGCGAGGACATTCCAGTCCCACCCGGAAACTTCGGGCAACTCGATTGCGATATCCGATCGTCCGGCGTTCACCTGAGGACCCTCAATCTGTTCGTATAGACCGACAGGTTATACAGAGGTACGAAGCATCCGGCTTGAAGGGGTATATCGCCGAGGTATCCGGACAGCCCAGGTCACAGGGCTGAATCCAGGGGCTTCACGGGCTGCTGGATGAAGATTTTTTTCGTACGATGTGACAGCGCGCATCGCGGTATCCAAGTAGATTGCCAACATCACCACGAGATTGATATCGACCTGCCAACTGCAGTTCACCGACCGGCATTTGGCGGTCAGTCATCATGTAAAGAGTTCCTGGCGAACACCGAGTCCGGCAGCCCGTCGGTCCGCAATCGAGCCCGGTCGGGCCGACAGTGCTGGACGGTCGCGGTGTTCGCTGTCGTTTCCGACTGATCCGGTTGTCCGGGGACACCCCCCCACGCGGCCGGCCGAGAGCATGAGGAACGTTCTGTGAAGGTTCGTACGAGGCGGCCGAGCACCCTGATCGCCGGGGGACTGGCAGCGATGTTATTGACGGCTTGCAGCACCCAGGGCTCCGAGAGCAGGATGGTCGTCGGGATGTCCGACGACATCCTCGCCACGGATCCGGCCTCGGGATACGACCCGGGGTCCTGGCTGCTGTTCAACAACGTCTTCCAGTCCCTGCTGAGCTTCCCGCCCGGAGCGTCCACTCCCGTGCCGGAGGCTGCCGAGGAGTGCAAGTTCTCCGACGGCAGCAGAACGTACACCTGCACCTTGCGTGACGGGCTGAGGTTCAGCAACGGCAACAGGCTCACTTCGGCGGACGTCAAGTACTCCTTCGACCGGACGATCAGGATCAACGACCCGGCGGGCCCCGCGCCGCTGCTCTCCACGATCTCGTCGATCAGCGCCCCGGACGACGAGACCGTCGTCTTCCGCCTCAAGGTGCCCGACGCGACGTTCCCCAGCAAGATCGCCTCGGGGGGCGGTTCCATAGTGGACCGCCAGGTCTACCCCGAGGACAGGCTGCTCGAGGGTGACAAGGCGGTCGGTTCGGGTCCCTACAAGCTGAACTCCCTCGACAAGGGGAAAGCCGTCTTCTCGGTCTACTCGGGCTATCGCGGAACCGCCGAGGTGAAGAACTCGGGCGTGACCCTGGAGCTCTTCCGAGGTAACCAGCAGGCCCTCCAGTCGGCTCTGGAGAACGGCGACGTCGACATTGCCTACCGCGGCCTCAGCGCCAAGGCGATAGCCGCTCTGGATACCTCGTCCACCGCGGAGAAGGGCGGCATCGAGGTGGTCCAGGGCAACAGCGCCGAAGTCCAGCACATGGTCTTCAACGTTGACGACCCGGTCGTCGGCAAGCTCGCCGTCCGGAAGGCCATCACCTACCTCGTCGACCGCCACTCCCTGGTCAGCGAGGTCTACCAGTCCACGGCGGCACCGCTCTACTCGGTCATCCCTGTCGGCATCACCGGCCACGGCACCTCCTTCTTCGACACCTACGGGGACAGCCCGAAGCCGAAACAGGCGAAGGCGGAGCTGCAGGACGCCGGTATAACGGACAAGGTGAAACTCACCCTCTGGTCCACCCCGAGCCGGTACGGGCCCGCTACCGACGACGAGTTGCACACCATCGCCGATCAGCTGAACCAGAGCGGGCTCTTCGACGCACGCATGGAGTCCGTCCCCTTCGACGAGTACGAGAAGGGCATCGCCGAAGGCAAGTACGGCATCTACGTCAAGGGCTGGGTGCCGGACTACCCCGATCCGGACAACTTCACCCAGCCGTTCTTCGGCGAGGGCAACGTCCTGTCGAACAACTACGACAACGAGGAGATCGTCGACCGGATCATCCCGCGGACCTCGTCCATGACGGATCGTGCGAGCACCCGGCAGGAGTACATGAAACTGCAGGACATCGTGGCGCAACAGCTGCCGATTCTGCCGCTCTGGCAGGGCAAGCAGTACGCGGTCGCCCACGAGAACGTCCGAGGCCTGCAGAACTGCCTGGACACCTCGACCGTCTTCCGGTTCTGGGAACTCAGCACTGCTTACTGAGGCGTGTCGCAGAAGTGGATCAAGCTCTGCGGTGATCAACGTGTGGGGCGCGAAGATGCAGCGAACGTCGAACGGGCCGGAGGCATGGCGCCGGTCCGCGAGAGCGTCCGGACGGCCTCCGGTCCGTTCCACGCGTCAGCTGATGGGCGGCACACGGAAGCGAGCGGGGACACCTCGTCGCGGAAACGAAGTCAGCGCCCCAGGCGGTCGCTCCACGGATGCCGGATTCAGTGAGCGTAGAACGCGTCTTCATGCGGTCCCGCACCGGAAGGCGACCGGTCCGGGCGACCGCAGGCCCAGATGGCGGGCGGCCCCCGTACCGGCGACGACGATCCCGCGGCTGCGAAAGGCGGCCGGCTCCCCGACCGACGAGGTGGCCGAAGAGCACGACAGGCCCGCCCGGTGTACGGGTGCCGCACGCCGGTCCCAGCGGCAGGCGCCGTGTCGGTGAGTTTGGATGCCCCGGGCTTGTCAGCAACGGGCCCCGCCCGCAGGGTCAGATGCTCGGCGGCCCACCGTCCTCGACCTGCCGAGGAGTCCTATGTACGTGCGCAGCCCTGCTTGAGTTGCCGGAAGTCCGCAGGCGGTGACGTTCTCGCCGATGTCACCCGCGGTGTTCCACCATCCTTCGAGGAGGTCGGCGAGGGCGCACAGAAGCTGCTGCCGGGGGCGGAGGAGGCTCGATAAGGAGGACGGGGTCTGGAGGGGGCTGGGAAAGCACTGGGGCGGTCTCGTGGTGGACCGGCAACGAAGATCCACCTGGCGGCCGACAGCAGCTGCCGCCCGCTGGCCTTCATCATCACCCCCGGCCAGGCTGGTGATGCCCGGCATTCCCGGAGGTGATGGCAGGGGGTCCGGGTGTGCCTCGATCGCCTACGCGGTCGCCGCGGCGGGGGTGGGCGGCACCGCGCCACCTCATCTCGGTCTGGCTGGTCGACGCCACCGGAAGCAATCCCGCTCCGGCCGCGTTCCTGACTCCGGTCGGCGTCTGCGGACTCGTGGCCGGCCTTGCCCTCCGGGACCTCTCCGCAGTCGACGAGGAGCCCTCCGCCCCCTCCTTGACCAGCGTGGTCGAGGGGTGACAGGCCGCACGGCGTCCACCGCACCCGGCCGCCCCGTCCGTTCCCCCTAGGGGGTCGCCGCGGACACCACGTAGACGACGGGGGCTGCCGGGTCGGTCATGTTGACGGTGATGTCCTGCGTGGGGCGCGGGTCCTTGTTGCGGTGGGTCGTTCCCGCCCAGTCGACGCCCGGTCCGAAGAACCATCCGGTGATCTTGGTGTCCCGGTCGCCGATGGTGACCTTGCCTGTCTCCAGCGCCGCACGGCCGGATCCCACTCCGCTCAGGAACCGGTCAAGGCCGGCGGAGGTCGTACGGAACTTCACGTACATCCTGCTGGCCTTCCAGTTGTTGGTCTCGTAGTACTGGACGCCTACGGCGTTGCCCGGGATCGGCAGTTCGAAGATCCGGCGCTGCATACCGGACGGCCAGTCCTCGCGCAGCCCCTGGGCCGCCGCCTCGGCCTCCTTGTCCTGGCCCGAGCGGCGGCTCTGTCCGGCGGAGATCACCAGGTAGCCGGCCGGAATGCCGATGAGCAGCACGATGATCGTCAGGGTGATCAGCCGTCGCCTGATCATCCGGCGGCGGTCCTGCGGCGGCGTCGCTCCGCCACCACCGGAGGAACCGCCGAAGCCGCCGGGACCCGAGGAACCCGACGACCCCGAAGAACCGGCGGAACCCGAAGAACCGTCGGAACCGGACGGGCCGGCGGAAGGGGGCTGGCCCGGCACGACGTGGTGCTCGGCTGCTGTCATGGTGGGTGATCCCTCGAAGCTGCGGTGCGGAGTGCTGATGGCCAGGATGCCGGGTGCCGCGGCGAGGCCGCGGTCAGTCGGTGGCCCGGGGGCTGCGCGTGTTGCGGATGGTGCTCGCGGCCTGGTCGTAGAACTGCGCGTAGCGCTCGTACCGCTCGACGCGCCGCCGGTTGGTCCGCCGGAATCTGCGGGCGACCAGGCGGGCCAGGTCTGCGGCGCCGACCATGCCTGCCTCCGGGCCGAGCTGGGCCTTCGCGATCCGGGCCTCCGGGCGGTAGCCGCGGCCGGTGAGGTGGCGCTTGAAGGCATCCCGGGCCGGGCCGATCAGCAGGTCGTCGGCCGCGCTCACCCCGCCGCCGATGACGAAGCAGGACGGGTCGAGGGCGGCGGCGAGGTTGGCGATGCCGACGCCGAGCCACTGGCCGATGTCCTGGAGGAGCTCGACACACATCGCGTCGCCCTCACGGGCCAGCTCGGTGATGAGCGGACCGGTGATGTCGGGGATGTTGCCCTTGACGCGCTCGATGATGCCGTGGGCCACCGGGGAGTCCGCCGCGGCCAGTTCCCTGGCCTCGCGCACCAGGGCGTTGCCCGAGCTGTACTGCTCCCAGCAGCCACGGTTCCCGCAGGGGCAGCGGTGTCCGCCGGGCACCACCTGCATGTGGCCGAACTCGCCGGCGACGCCGTACTTGCCGCGTTTGACATGCCCGTCCTCCAGGATCGCGCCGCCGATGCCGGTGCCCAGCGTGATCATGACGAGGTGGTCCTCGCCGCGGCCGGCGCCGAAGCGCCATTCCGCCCAGGCGGCCGTGTTGGCGTCGTTGTCGACCATGACGGGAACGACAAGACGGGAGGCGATGGCGTCCCGGAGGGGCTCGTCGCGCCAGGCCAGGTGCGGTGCGAAGAGCACCTTGGAGCGGTCCGCGTCGACCCAGCCCGCCGCGCCGATGCCGACGGCGTGCACGTCGTGCCGGTCGGAGAGGTCCAGGACCAGTTCGACGATGGTGTCCTCGACGACCTTGGGGCTCTTGGACTTGTCCGGCGTCTCCGTGCGCAGGGTCTCCAGGATGTTGCCGTCGGCGTCGACGACTCCGGCCATCACCTTCGTACCGCCGATGTCGATCCCGACGGTGGGGACCCGGGGCGCGGTGAGGTGTGAGCGCCGCTCCCTGGTCCCGACGGTCCGCAGAACGGTGGCGCGGGCGGAGCCGCGGTGTGTGAAGTCGCGGTACGTGCTCATCGTCCCTGCGCAGGTCGGGGGGCCGGCGGGTCACTCCTCCGGCGGCGAACGGTGCCCGCCGCCCCCGATTCTGCCATTGCCGGGCCCCCGGATCCGGTGGATGGCCCGGGGGCGGGGAACATCGGCGGTGGTTACGGGGTGCCGTCGTCGGCCGGGCGGCCGCCGAGGTGGTCCGGCGCGGGGGCCCGCTCCAGCTCGTGGCTGAGCTCCTCCAGCTCGCTGCCACCTGCCATTTGGCGGGTCAGCTCGTCCAGCGTGACGCTGTCCTTGGTGTGGCTGCCGGACATCGTGCCGCGCTTGAGCAGGATGAACCGGTCGCCCACGAGGTAGGCGTGGTGGGGGTTGTGCGTGATGAGAACCACGCCGAGCCCGGCGTCGCGGGCTGCCGCGACGTACTTGAGTACGACGCCGGACTGCTTGACGCCGAGTGCCGCGGTGGGCTCGTCCAGGACGAGGACCTTCGCACCGAAGTACACGGCGCGGGCGATCGCCACGCACTGGCGCTCACCGCCGGACAGGGTACCGATCGGCTGGTCGACGTCCCGCAGGTCGATTCCCATGCGCAGCAGTTCCGTGCGCGTCGTCTCGCGCATCAGCCGCACGTCGAGGCGCTTGAACGGGCCGGTGCCCTTCGTCGGCTCGGAACCGAGGAAGAAGTTGCGCCAGACCGGCATCAGCGGGACGACGGCCAGGTCCTGGTAGACGGTGGCGATGCCGCGGTCCAGGGCGTCGCGCGGGTTGGCGAGCGTGGTCTCCGCGCCCTCGATGAGGAAGGTCCCTGAGTCGTGCCGGTGGAGCCCCGCGATGATCTTGATGAGCGTTGACTTGCCCGCGCCGTTGTCCCCGAGGACACAGGAGATCTCCCCCGCGTGGACCTCCAGGGAGACGTCCTCCAGGGCCTTGATGTTGCCGTAGTACTTGCTGACGTGGTCGAGCTCGACGAGCGCCGGGCGGGCCGTGTCGGTGTCCCGGGGGGCCGGAGCCTGGGGGGCCGTCATTTCGTCGCCTCCGCGCGCTTGCGTACCCATGCGTTGAGCAGGGTGGCCAGGAGCAGCATCGCTCCCAGGAAGAACTTGAACCAGTCGGGGTTCCACTCCGCGTACACGATGCCCTTGCTGGTCATGCCGAAGATGATCGCGCCGACCGCGGAGCCGATCGCGGAGCCGTAGCCGCCGGTGATCAGGCAGCCGCCGATGACGGCCGCGATGATGTACGTCAGCTCGTTGCCGACGCCCTCGCCGGACTGCACCACGTCGTACGAGAACAGCAGGTGCTGGCCGGAGACCCAGGCGGCGAAGGCGACCCCGAGGTAGAGGCCGGTCTTCGTACGGATCACCGGTACACCGACGGCCCGCGCGGCGTCGGCCTCGCCGCCGACGGCGAAGATCCAGTTGCCGAAGCGGGTGCGGAGCAGGATCCAGGTGCAGACCGCTACGAGCGCCACCCACCACAGGATGGTGACCTTCAGCTCGACGCCGCCGACGGTGAGGTAGGAGGCGAAGACCTTGCGGGCAGACTCGAAGCCCTCCATGTCACCGATGGCCTTGGTCGACACGGTCCCGCTGATCAGCTTGGTGAAGCCGAGGTTGAGACCGGTCAGCATGAGGAACGTGCCGAGCGTGATGATGAAGCTGGGCAGTTTGGTGCGGGTCAGCATGAAGCCGTTGAACGCGCCGAAGCCCAGGGTGACCAGCAGCGACACGAAGACGCCGACCCAGACGTTCGCCGTCATCTGGTAGCTGAACATCGAGGAGACCAGCGCGGCGCTGGTCACCATCACACCGGCCGAGAGGTCGAACTCTCCGCCGATCATCAGGAGCGCCACCGGCGCGGCCATGATCCCGATGGTGGAGGCCGCGTAGAGCACCGTGCCGAAGCTGGACGACTGCAGGAAGCTGTCGGCGACGATCGTGAAGAAGAGGAAGACGGCCACGGCCCCGACGATCGAGCCGAGCTCGGGGCGGCCGAGCAGTCTGCGCAGCGGAGAGGTGCGCAGCAGCCGTTCGTCGGTTCCCGGTGCCACGGGCTGCCCGGTAGCCGTCATCGGGTTCCCCGCCTGGTGTACTCGGCGAGCTCGTCCGCGTCGTCCGCCGTGATGATCTGCGGGCCGGTCAGGACGGGCAGGCCGCCGCCGAGGACGTTCCGGTTGTAGCGGTAGAGCCAGAGCAGGTCGACGGCCTCGTAGCCCTGGAGGTAGGGCTGCTGGTCGACGGCGAAGCCGAGTGTCTTGTTCGAGAGGCTGGTGGCGACGCTCGCGTTGAGGTCGAAGGTGTCGATCTCGGCCTTGCTGCCCGCGGTCTTCTTCGCCTTCACGGCCGCTGCGGCGAACGGTGCCCCGAGGGTGACGACGGCGTCGATGCTCGGGTCGGCGTCGAGCTTCGCCTCGATGGAGGCCTGGACGTCGGGCATGTTGGTGCCGTCGACGTACAGGCTCTGCATGGTGCCGTCGAAGGTCTTCTTCGCTCCGGCGCAGCGCTGCTCGTGGCCGACGTTGCCCTGTTCGTGCAGGACGCACAGCGCCTTCTTGCGGCCCCGGTTGTCGAGCTCGTCGCCGACGGCCTCGCCGGCGATGGACTCGTCCTGTCCGATGTGGGTGAGCGCGCCGAAGCCCTTGGACTCGGCCGAGCCGGAGTTCACCGTGATCACGGGGATGCCGGCCTTGACCGCCTTGGCGACGACGGCCTTCATCGAGTCGGGCTTGGCCAGCGTGACGATCAGGCCGTCGACCTTCTTGTCGATCGCGGTCTGGACGAGCTCGGCCTGCTGCTGGCCCTCGTCGTTGTGCGAGTAGAGGAAGTTGATGTTGTCCTTGACGGCCGCCTGCTCGGCGCCCTCCTGGACGATGTCCCAGAAGGTGTCGCCGTCCCCCGAGTGGGTGACCATGGCGAACGTCCAGCGGGGTGTGTTCACCGCGGACCGGCCCTCGGCGGCCTCCTTGGCCGCGCGCTCTTCCGCCCGCTTGCCGCCGGTGCTGCTGCATCCCATGAGGGAGACCCCCAGCACAGCCGCCAGCACGGCGCCCATCGCACGTACCCCTGTCCGAACCCTTGCCACGACGCCGTGCCCTTCTTGAGCTGCTCACTGTGCTGCCTGGTGGAGCCGGGGGAGCGGACTCGCGGCCCGGCCGACCAAGTATCCCCGAGCCCGTCCCGGGACGGCCCGGCAGGGGCGTGACGGCGACTCGGTGGCCGTGCCCCTTCCGTCGCCCCGCCGCGGGATTGCGGCTGTGGGAGTTCTAGCGGCCTTACATGACCCCGTCAACACATGGTCCGTACATTCTTACGCGGGGACCGTACGGGGTCGGGCCCTCGGGACCGTACCGGGCGGGTCCCTCAGGGGCGTACCAGCAGCTGGAACTCGAAGGCGTACCGCGAGGCCCGGTAGACGTGGGAGCCGAATTCGACCGCCCGGCCGCCGTCGTCGAAGGTGGTCCGCTCCATCGTCAGCAGCGGGGCGCCTGCGGGCTCGGCGAGCAGTTCCCCCTCCTCGGCGGTGGCGGCCCGCGCGCCCACGGACTGGCGGGCGCTGTGCAGGGTGATGCCGGAGGAGCGCATCATCCGGTACAGCCCGGTCGACTCCAGCCGCTCGGTGCCGAGATCGAGCAGTTGCGGGGGCAGGTGGTTGCGGAGGAGGGCCATGGGCTCGTCGTAGGCGTAGCGCAGCCGTTCGACGAGGTGGACGTCGCTGCCCTCCGCGACCCCGAGTGCGGCGGCGATGTCGGCCGTCGCGGGCTCGACCGTGTTGCGCAGGACGCGGGTCGTGGGGCGTCGGCCGGCCGCCTCCAAATCGTCGTAGAGACTGCTCAGTTCGAGCGGCCGCTTGATGCGGCTGTGCACGACCTGGGTGCCGACCCCCCGGCGGCGCACCATCAGGCCCTTGTCGACGAGTGACTGGATGGCCTGCCGGACGGTGGGCCGGGACAGCCCGAGCCGCGCGGCGAGCTCCAGCTCGTTGCCCAGGAGACTGCCGGGTGCGAGGAGGCCCTGCTCGATGGCCGTCTCCAGCTGCCGGGCCAGCTGGTAGTAGAGCGGGACGGGACTGTTGCGGTCCACACCCAGCCCCAGGGCGGCGGAGTCGGCGGTGGGTTTGGGCACGGCACGGAGCGTACCCCGTCACCTCACTCCGGCACCCGCCGAATTGTCAGGACATACAGTTGACAGCGCAGCCGGTGGGCGGCACGTTGAGTCCATGCGCATCGGACTCATCGGCACCGGCCGGATCGGTTCCTTCCACGCGGGCGTCCTGGCACGCCATCCCGAGGTCGGCGCCCTGGTGGTGACGGATCCCGACGCGGCACGTGCCGCGCGGGTCGCGGAGCGGACCGGTGCCACCACCGCCGCGTCGGCGGCCGAGGTCCTCGCCTCCGGGGTGGACGCGGTCGTCATCGCCTCGGCCACCTCGGCGCACGCGGAGCTCATCGGCCGGGCGGCGCGGGCGGGTCTGCCGGCGTTCTGCGAGAAGCCGATCGCCCTGGACCTGCCGGGGACGCTGGGCGCACTGCGCGAGGTCGAGCGCGCGGGCAGCGTGCTCCAGCTCGGATTCATGCGCCGGTTCGACGCCGGGTACGCCGCGGCGCACGCCGCCGTGCGTAGCGGCTCCCTGGGCCGGCTGCACACCGTACGGGCGGTGACGTCCGACCCCGCTCCCCCGCCCGCGGCCTATCTCCCGCTCTCCGGCGGCCTGTTCAGGGACTGCCTGGTGCACGACTTCGACATCCTGCGCTGGGTGACGGGCCGTGAGGTGACGGAGGTGTACGCCACCGGGTCGGACGCCGGCCCCCCGGTCTTCCGCGCCGCGGGCGACGTGGACACGGCCGCCGCCCTGCTGACCCTGGACGACGGCACGCTCGCCACCGCCACGGCCACCCGGTGCAACGGGGCGGGCTACGACGTACGCATGGAGCTGGCGGGCGAGCGGGACCAGATCGCGGTCGGGCTCGACGACCGTACGCCGCTGACCTCGGCGGAACCCCAGGGTCCGCCCGCGCCGGCCAAGCCGTGGCCCGGGTTCCTGGAGCGGTTCGCCCCCGCGTACGAGGCGGAGCTGGACGCCTTCGTCGGTGTCGTTCGCGGCGAGGCGGCCAACCCGTGCGACGGCCGGGAGGCGCTGCACGCGCTGCGGATCGCCGAGGCCTGCGAGCTCTCGCGCGCGGAGCGCCGGCCCGTGCGGATGTCGGAGATCCCTGGCGTCTGACCTGCGCTACCAGGCGACCGGCAGCTGCTGAGGCCCCCGTATCAACATGCCCGTACGCCAGGGAAGGCCGGCCGGATCGGCGTCGAGCCGCAGCCCCGGGCAGCGTTCCAGCAGCGACCCGATGGCGATCCGGGCCTCGATGCGGGCCAGTGGGGCGCCCAGGCAGTAGTGGATGCCGTGGCCGAAGGCGACGTGCCCACGGGCGTCCCGGGTGATGTCGAAGCGCTCGGCGTCCGGGAAGCGGGCGGGGTCGCGGTTGCAGTCGGCCATGGCGATCAGCACGAGCTCGCCGCCCCCGGGGATCAACGTGCCCGCGATGTCGAGCGGTTCGGTGGTGAAGCGGTACGTCGGGGTCTCGATCGGCCCCTCGTAGCGGAGTGTCTCCTCCACCGCGTTGTCGATCAGGCCCGGGTCGGCGCGCAGCGCGGCGAGCTGGGCGGGGTGGGTCAGCAGGTTCAGGACACCGTTGGTGACGAGATTGACGGTGGTCTCGTGCCCCGCGACGAGCAGCAGCCAGGCCATGCCGATGAGTTCGTCGGGGCCGAGCCGGTCGCCGTCGTCGTCGGCCGTGTGGATCAGCGCGCTCATGAGGTCGCTTCCGGGGGCGGTGCGCTTCTCCTCCAGGAGCTCCTTCAGATATCCGCCCATGGCAGCCGTGGCCCGGGTGCGCGCCTCGGGGTCGACGGAGGACACGGCGGTGTTGGACCAGGCGCGGAAGGCCTGCCGGTCCAGGGTGGGCACACCCAGCAGTTCGCAGATGACGGCCATCGGGAGCGGGAACGACAGGGCCTCGACCAGGTCGGCTTCCCGGCCGGGCCCGGCGAGCAGGGTGTCGAGCAGTTCGTCCGTCATCTCCTGGATGCGCGGGGCGAGCTGCTCCATCCGCCGCAGGGTGAACTCCCGGCTCACAAGCTTCCGCAGCCGGGTGTGGTCGGGGGCGTCCGAGCCGAGCATCGACTTGCCCGCCGACACCTTGCTCACCCCGAGCGAGGGCGACGCCCGCTGCCAGTCCTTGGCCAGGCGCTGGTCGGCGAGGAGCGCGCGCCCCGCGTCGTATCCGACGACGAGCCAGGCGTCGGTACCCTCCGGGATCCGGACCCGGTGCACCGGCCCGCGGGCCCGGAGTTCCGCGTAGACGGGGTACGGGTCGCGGGTGAAGTCGTCTCCGAGTGCGGCGAGGTCGACGGTCGCTTCGGTGGTCAACGCGGTTCCCTTCGGTTCGGCTGTGCGGACGTGTCGACGTGCTGAGGTGTCCGGTCCGGCGTCCGGCGGGCGTCCGGCCCGGCGTCCGGCAGGCGTCAGGCCCCGCGTCCGGCAGGCGTCAGGCCCCGCGTCCAGCAGGCATCAGACCCCGCGTCCGGCAGGTGCTCCGGCTCCCCTCCCCCGCGAACGGGGAGTACGCGCCCGAGGGTTCGGCGACCGGACAGCGGTGGCGGTCCCCCGCCTCACCAGCGCACAGGCAAGGTGCGGACCCCCCGGATCAGCATCCCGGGCAGCCAGTCCGGCTGCCCGCCGTCCGGGTCCCGCACGAGTCCGGGGCAGCGGTCCAGCAGCGCCCGCACCGCGATCCGTCCCTCCATACGGGCCAGCGGCGCGCCCAGGCAGTAGTGCATGCCGTGCCCGAACGCAAGATGCCCCTGCGCCTCGCGCCGGATGTCGAAGGTGTCCGGGTCCGGATAGCGGCCGGGGTCGCGGTCCGCCGAGGCCAGGGCGACGAGGACCGGTTCGCCGGCCGGAATGATGTGGGAGCCGACCCGCACCGCTTCCCGGGTGAAGCGGAAGGTGGCGTTCTCGATCGGGCCGTCGTACCGGAGCATCTCCTCGACCGCCCCGGCGATCAGCTCAGGTTCGACCCGGAGCAGTGCGAGCTGTTCCGGGTGGTCGAGGAGCGCGCGTACGCCGTTGGATATCAGGTTCACGGTCGTCTCGTGACCCGCCACCAGGAGCAGGAAGGCCATGCCGACCAGTTCCTCGGACGACAGCCGGTCGCCGGCCTCGTCGCGCGCCTGGATCAGGGCGCTCATCAGGTCCTCGCCCGGCGCACAGCGCTTGTCCTCGATGAGTTCGTCGAGGTAGGCGCCCATGGCGTGGACCGCCTCGCTCTCCGTCTCGCGCGAGACAGGAGCGACGATGGCGTTGGAGAGCTGCCGGAACCTGTCCCGGTCCAGGTCGGGTACGCCGATCAGCTCGCAGATCACGGTCATCGGCAGCGGGAAGGCGAGGGCGTCGACAAGATCGGCGCTCCCGGCGGGCACCATCGCGTCGAGGAGTTCACCGGTGATCTGCTCGACGCGCGGGCGCAGCGCCTCGATACGCCGGGGGGTGAACTCACGGGAGACGAGCTTGCGCAGCCGGGCGTGCTCCGGTCCGTCCATCTCCAGCATGTTGGCGTTGATCGGGTTGCTCGACACCGCCCAGCTGTCGGACAGCCGCCAGTTCTTGCCGAACCGCTGGTCCGCGAGCGCCGCGCGGGCCTCCTCGTAACCGACGATCAGCCAGATCCGGTGGTCGAGCCCGTCGGTACGGATGGTGTGTACGGGGCCTTCGGCGCGCAGTTTCGCGTAGTAGGGATACGGATTCGCGGTGAAGTCCGGCACCTCACGCAGATCGACCACGGACATGGGTCCGCCCCCTCTCGGTCGGGTCCATCCAGCGTAGAACAACAGGGTTGTCCTGCCCCGGAGTCCGGGTACGCGGGCGGGTCGGGACGGTCCGGGGCGGGCAGGTGCGGTCCGGTCACGCGGGCGCGTCCCGTACTCTTCTCGCCCGTCCCGGCCCAGGAAGGCGCCCCTCGATGCGTTCCGCAGGACAACGCCCCCTGGAGAGAACCCCGTTCACCCGTGGCACCGTGCTGTCGCTCGACGCGGCCGTCGGAGGGGTGGACCGAAGTCACGAGGTCCGAGACTTTCGGCGGAGCCCCGCAGACCGTCGGCCGACGCGGGCCCGGGGCGGTGCCCGACAGGCTCGGGAGATGAAGAAGTTCGTGGAGACGGTCGGATTCATCGTGTTCGCCCAGGGTGCCGCCGGACTGCTGTACGAGTGGACGGGGTCGTTCCGGCTGTGGGCCTCGGTGGTGGAACTCGGCTTCCTGGACGACTACGGACTCTTCGTCAACATCGTGCCGGCCGTGACCGGCGCCGCGGAGATGATCTCGGCGGACGCGATCAGGACCTGACCTCCACGCTGCGGCGCCCCCACGCGGTGCCCGCCAGGACGAGGACCGCGCCCAGCGCCCCGAGGACACCGAGGCGCTCTCCCCCGACGGCGATGCCGACGGCGGCGGCCCAGAGGGGTTCCGTACCGAGCAGCAGGCTCACCCGGGACGGCGAGGTGCGGCGCACGGACCACATCTGCACGAAGAAGGCGAACAGCGTGCAGAGGACGGAGAGGAAGATCAGCCCCGCCCACTCGGCAGCGCCGAAGCCCGCCGCGGCCGTCCAGGGCGCCGGGCCAGTTCCGGGGACCGTGGCGAGCACGGCGAAGACCGCCACCGCGCTGCCGAGCTGCACGGTGGTCAGGGACAGCGAGTCCGCCTCCCTGACCGATTTCATGCGTGCCATGGCCAGGACGTGGACGGTGCGGGCGAGGGCGGCGAGCAGCATCAGCAGGTCGCCCGCCGAAGGGCTGGTGAAGCCGCCGCCCTGGGTCAGCAGCACCACACCGGCGACGGAGAGCCCGGCGGCGGCGAGGAAGGCGCGGGGCGGCCGGATCCGGGTCACGGCGGCCTCGGCGAGCGGGGTGAAGATCATCGTGAGGCTGATGATGAGCCCGGCGTTGGTCGCCGAGGTGTGGACGACGCCGTACGTCTCCAGCAGGAAGATCCCGCTGAGCACGAGCCCCAGCAGTCCCGCGCCCCGCCACTGCGCCCCGCTCAGCGACCGCAGCCTGCGCCACCCGGCCACGGCCAGGACGGGCAGCACGATCGCGAAGCGCAGCACGAGGACGGCGATCACGGTGTGCGTGGTGGTGATGCCCTTGGCCGCGAGATAGCTGGCGCCCCAGACGGCGGCGACGAGCAGGACGGGCAGATCGGTGACCCACGCGCGGCGGGTCGGCGCGAGAGCGGGCAGCGCGACAGAGGACACGTGGTTCTCCTGGTTCTCCACAGGAAACGATGTGGAGACCTCGCCGGCTCACACGGGGAGCGGTCACCGTACCGAACGGAAACCCCCTGCGGGAACCTCTGTCCGAGGGGCGGTCCGGCCGTCCGCTCCCAGGGGTTGTCCCGTGCGGAAGCGGTCTCGCGGCAGTGACGGTTTCTCCTAGAATATCGGTCTTGGACGCTCGGACACACGGAGTTGGCACATGGGTGGAGCGCGGCCGGACGGACGGGTCGAGCGGGGGAACCAGACCAGGCAGCTGGTCCTGGGGCGCGCGGTCCAGGTCGCCTCGACGGAGGGGCTGGAGGGCCTGTCGCTCGGCCGGCTCGCCACGGAGCTGAAGCTGAGCAAGAGCGGCGTCTTCGCACTCTTCGGCTCCAAGGAGGAGCTGCAGCTCGCCACCGTACGCGCCGCCGTGAGCGTCTTCGTCGAGCATGTGCTGACCCCGACGAGGGCCGTGGAGCCGGGGCTCGGCCGTGTCTGGCGGATGTGTGAGAGCTGGCTCTCGTACTCGCGGCAGAGGGTGTTCCGCGGCGGCTGCTTCTTCTACGCGACCATCGCGGAGTTCGACTCACGGGCGGGCAAGGTGCATGACGCGCTGGCGTCCACGCAGACCGGCTGGGTGACGTTCGTGGAGGAGACGATCGAGGGGGCCCGGGTGCGCGGGGAGCTCGCTCAGGACACGGACGTCTCCCAACTGGCCTTCGAACTCATCGCGTTCATGGAGCTGGCCAACGCCGAGTCCGTCCTGCACAACAACAACCCGGGTTACACCAAGGCGTCGCGGGCGATCCTGGGCCGGCTGCGGGCCGCCACGACGGCTGAGGCGCTGCTGCCCGCGGCGCCCTGACGAACTGCTGCTCGCGGCTCGAACGTCCGTCAGGGCCGCCTGCCGCGCTCACGCGTACTCACCTGTGGCCCCGGCGCTCACGCGTCCCCCGCGAACGTCCCGAAACGTGCGTGTCCGGCGGGCCGGTAGGTCTGGATGGCGATACCGCTCGCCGTGGTCCGCGCGTCGGTCAGCTCGAAGGCCGTCGGCAGGCCACCGTCCGGGAAGAGCCGCCGGCCGCGGCCCAGGAAGACGGGGTAGACCAGCAGGTGGTACTCGTCGATGACGTCGTACGGCATCAGCGACCGGGCGAGCGCGCCGCTGCCGTGGATCTGCAGCTCGCCCTCCTCCGTCCGCTCCTTCAGCCGGGCGACCTCGGCCGCCACGTCACCGGACACCACCGTGGTGTTCTCCCACCCGGGGTCCTTCAGCGTCGTGGAGACGACGTGTTTGGGCAGTGTGTTGAGCCGGGCGGCGATCCGGTCCTCGGGGTCGGTCACCCTGGGCCAGTAGGCCGAGAAGATGTCGTACGTACGCCGTCCGAGGAGGAAGGCGCCCGCCCGGTCGAAGGTCTCGTTCGCGTACGCCATCATGCCCTCGTCCGCGAAGGGCACCACCCAGCCCCCGCACTCGAAGCCCCCCGAAGGGTCCTCCTCGGGGCCGCCGGGAGCCTGCATGACGCCGTCGAGGGTCACGAACGTGGTGAGGGTCAGCTTCGCCATGGTCCCGCTCCTTCGCATCCCTGCCGGCGGGTGCCGGCAGTCCGTGTACCCCCACCTGTACAGACCCCACTTTCGGACGGAATTCGTCGGCGCGCCCGGTGGCGGGCCGCCTTCGGTGTCCGTTTCCCGCCGGTGCCGGCGGGCCCGGAGGACTTTCCTTGTCCTTGCCGCCGCCACACCGGCCCGGCGGCCTCCGGACGGACAGGAACACGCCATGACCAGTGACAACAGCACCACCAGCGGCAACAGGACCGCGCTCGTGACCGGCGGGAGCCGCGGCATCGGTGCGGCCGCCGCCCTCCGGCTCGCCCGCGACGGCGCCGATGTCGCCTTCACCTACGTCCGGGACAAGGAGGCCGCCGAAGCGGTGGTCCGCCGGATCGAGGGCTACGGCCGCCGCGCCGTCGCCCTGCGGTCCGACGCGGCCGACCCGGAGGCCGCCGCGGCGGCCGTGCACGAGGCGGCGGACACGCTGGGACGGCTCGACATCCTCGTCAACAACGCGGGCATCGGCGTCCTGGGCCCCATCACGGACCTCGCTCCGGCCGATGTGGACCGGGTGCTCGCCGTGAACGTACGCGCGGTGTTCCTGGCCTGCCGGGCCGCGGCCGGCCGGCTGGCCGACGGGGGCCGCATCATCTCGGTGGGCACGGCGCTGAGCAGGTACGCGGGCGGCCCCGGCGGCACCCTGTACGCGATGAGCAAGTCCGCCCTGGCCGGTCTCACCAAGCCGCTCGCCCGGGAGCTCGGGCCGCGCGGCATCACGGTGAATCTGATCCAGCCCGGCCCCGTCGACACCGACCTCAACCCGGCGGACGGCCCGTTCGCGGCCGGCCAGCGCTCGGCCACCGCACTGGACCGGTTCGGCACGACGGACGAAGTGGCCTCCCTGGTGGCCTACTTGGCGAGCGCGGAGGCGGCCTTCATCACCGGTACGGAGGTGGTGGTGGACGGCGGCCACGCCGCGTAGGGCACGCCACGCTGCCCCGTTCCGGCGCCCGGCCTACGCTGGCAGGGACGATACGGACACGAGAGGCACACCATGAGCCAGACCCCGCCCCCGGTACACGCGCTCAACGACGGCGGCACCCTCCCCGCGGTGGGCCTCGGCACCTGGCCCCTCGACGACGAGGCGGCCGAACAGGCCGTCGCCGGGGCGCTGGGTCTGGGCTACCGGCTCGTGGACACCGCGCTGAACTACCGCAACGAGACCGGCACGGGGCGCGGCATCGCCCGCGGCGGCGTCCCGCGCGAGGACCTCTTCGTCACCACCAAGGTGCCCGGCCGGCATCAGGGGTACGAGGAGACGCTGGCCTCGTTCGAGGAGTCCCGGCGCAATCTGGGGCTGGAGTACGTCGACCTCTACCTCATCCACTGGCCGCTGCCGCGGGTGGGCAAGTACGTGGACACCTGGAAGGCGATGCTCAAGCTCCGCGCGGACGGACTCGTACGTTCCGTCGGCGTCTCCAACTTCACGCCGGCCCATCTGGACCGGCTGGAGCAGGAGACGGGTGTGGTGCCCGCCGTGAACCAGATCGAGATGCACCCGCTGCTCCCCCAGGCGGAGTTGCGTGCGGTGCACGCCGCCAGGGGCATCCGCACGGAGAGCTGGAGCCCGCTGGCCCGCGGGCGCCAGGTGCTGGAGGACCCGGCGGTGACGGCCGCCGCCGAGGCGCACGGGGTAACCCCGGGCCAGGTGGTGCTGCGGTGGCACACCCAGCTGGGCGCGGTGCCGATCCCGAAGTCCGCCGATCCCGGACGCCAGCGGGAGAACCTGGACCTGTTCGGGTTCGAGCTGACGCCGGAGGAGCTGGAGCGGATCGGATCCCGGCCGTCGCACCGCTTCGGCGGCGACCCCGGGACGCACGAGGAGTTCTGACCGGCGGCGGGGCGGCGCCCGGCCACCCCGTGCGGTCCCGGCTCTACCGGTTGCGCGGGGTGACCTCCGCCATCCGGGACCAGTCGTCGCCCGGTACGTCGACGTTGATGATCTCCGGGACCTCGGCGACGAGCTCGGACATGGTCTCGATCGCCGCCTTGAAGTGGTCGGAGTTCACGTGCGCCACGCCCGCGTCCTGCGAGGCGAAGCCTTCGAGCAGGACGAACTGGTCGGGGTTCTCGACGCTGTACGACCACTCGAAGAAGAGGTTGCCCGGTTCCTGACGGGTGGCCAGGGTGAACGCGTCCACGGCCGGGAGCCAGTTGTCGCGCTCGGCGGTGCGGACGGTGAACTTGACGGCGATGAAGATCATGGCAGCTCCTGGTCGGGGGTGGTGCACTCCGTATCGGGCAGCGACCAGGTTCCCATATGCCCACAGGGCGGACACGCCCGGCACACCCGTGTGCCGCCGGACGCGCCCGCCCCGGGGGTCGTTATCCGCCGAGCTCCTGGTGACGGGCCGCCAGTCGTGCCGCGCCGTCCTCGGTCGGAGAGCCGAAGAGCCGCAGCCGTGAGATCCCGCCGTCCGGGAAGATGTCCATCCGGACGCGCGTGCCCCGCACGGGCTCCGGCAGGACGAAGCGGTGGTTGGTGTCGGGCTGCAGCCGGGTGCGGGGCAGGATCTCGGTCCACTCCTCGCCCTCCCCGTCGCTCACCGACAGCGTCGCCCAACCGGCCGCGTTGCCCTTGAGGTAGGCGGTGTCGATCTCGACCGCCCGGATCTCCGACTGTGCGGCCAGCCGGTAGCGGATCCAGTCGTTGCCCTTGTCCCGTCGGCGGCGGGTCTCCCAGCCGTCGTCCATCTTGTGCGAGCGGCCGGGCGCGATGGTGTTCGTGGCCGGGGAGTAGAAGCGGTCGGACGCGTCCTCGACCTGCCCGCCGTTCTCCAGGGCCACGAGGTCGAACGTACCCAGCGCGGTGAGCCATGCCGGGTCGGGGGCCACCTCGCCGTACACCCGCAGCCGGGCTATGCCGCCGTCCGGGTGCTGGTTGACCCGGAGGTGGGTGAAGCGCTGCTCGGCGTCGACCACGAAGCCGTTGGCCGCGTGGCCGCCGACGGCCGTGCGGGGCACGAGGGTCGTCCACTTCACGGCGGGCGCGAGAAGGTCCTCGGGGGACGGCGATCCGGGCAGGGAGGTCGCCTCGACGGACACGGACTGCGGGTAGTTGCCGCGGAAGTGGGCGGTGTCGACGACCAGGCCGCGGATGACTCCGGGTGCGCCCAGGCGTACGAGGGCCCAGTCGTGGTCCTCGTCGGTGGGGTGGGGTTCGGAGGCTCCCGTACCGCGTCGGCGGCGGGTCTCCCAGCCGTCCATGATCTTGCCCTTGTGGCCGAAGCGCTCCGGGTCGAACGCGGCGGGCTCCGGCTTCAGCAGGTTCTCGCGTTCGGCGAAGAACTCGTCGTTGGCGGCGATGACACCCGCGCCGAGCCGCCGGTCGGCAAGGTCGACGAGCGAGGTGAACGGGAAGTCGGCGGTGCGGTGGTCGGCGTACGGGTCGCCGCCCCCGTACGGGCTCGCGTCGCCGGTGAAGTGCCGTGTCGGCGTCATGGGTCAGTGGTTCCTTTCGAGGAGGCGGCCGGTGGGTCCGGTGAGCACACCGTCGGCCGCGATCCGCTGTCCGCGCAGCCAGGTGGACCTGACGACGCCGTGCAGCGTCCGGCCCGCGTAGGCGGTCACCTGGTTGCGGTGGAAGAGCTCGGCCGGATCGACGGTGAAGGTCGCGTCGGGGTCGAGGACCGCGAAGTCGGCGTCGCGTCCGGCCTCGACGGCGCCCTTGCGGGTGAGTCCGGCGAGTGCGGCGGGGGCGGCGGACATCCAGCGGGCGATGTCGTCGAGGGTGTGGCCGCGTCGGCGTGCCTCGGTCCAGATGGCGGGCAGGCCGAGTTGCAGGGAGGAGATGCCGCCCCAGGCGGAGGCGAAGTCCGGGGTCTTCAGGTCGGTGGTGCAGGGCGAGTGGTCGGAGACGATGCAGTCGATCGTGCCGTCGGCCAGCCCGGCCCAGAGCGCGTCCTGGTTGGCCGCCTCCCGGATGGGCGGGCAGCACTTGAACTCCGTGGCGCCGTCGGGGACTTCCTCGGCGGTGAGGGTGAGGAAGTGCGGGCAGGACTCGACGGTGACCTGTACGCCCTCGCGTCTGGCCTCCGCGATCAGCGGCAGGGCGTCGGCGGAGGAGAGGTGCAGGACGTGGACGCGGGCGTTCAGCCGTCGCGCGTGGGCGATGAGCCCTTCGATCGCGGTGTTCTCGGCGTCGCGCGGCCGGGAGGCCAGGAAGTCGGCGTACGCGGGTCCGCCGCGCTGCGGGGCGGACTCCAGGTGGCGGGGGTCCTCGGCGTGCACGATGAGGAGTCCGCCGAAGCCGGCGATCTCGGCCATGGAGCGGGCCAGTTGCTCCTGGTCCAGCTCGGGGAACTCCTCGACGCCGGAGGGCGAGAGGAAGCACTTGAAGCCGAACACCCCGGCCTCGTACAGCGGACGGAGGTCCTTCGTGTTGGACGGGATCGCACCGCCCCAGAAACCGGTGTCGATGTGGGCCCCGGACGCGGCCACCCGCTGCTTGGTGCGCAGGTGTTCGACGGTGGTGGTCGGCGGGAGCGAGTTGAGCGGCATGTCGAGGAGCGTCGTGATGCCGCCCGCGGCGGCGGCCCGGGTGGCGGTCCAGAAACCCTCCCACTCGGTGCGGCCGGGGTCGTTCACATGGACGTGCGTGTCGACGAGGCCGGGCAGCAGCACGTCGTCGCCGAGGTCCTCCGGGCGGGCGTCCGCGGGCACCTCGGCGTCGTACGGGAGAACGGCCTCGATCACCCCGCCGGCCACGGCGACCGTCGCGGCTCGGGTCCCCTCCGGGGTCACGACGCGTGTGGAGCGCAGCACCAGCCTCACGTCCGCCTCCCTTTCCGCTTTCGCATCCGCACCGGGCACCCGTGCTCCTCCCTCAGAATTCAACGAACTGTTGAAGGAGTCTTCACTCGGGGACACGGCCCGTCAAGACCCCACCTTCCTCCCGGGACGCCCCGGGGACCACTCGCACCCCACGGCAGAGATTTCCGCGAAGCAAAAGTTCAATTTCGACATACGGAACGTAGACTGGGCCAGGAGCGGCACCACCGAGCCTGCGGCCCGGCCGCCGGCAACGGGACAGAACGGGTCCTGACCGGCAAGGACGCCGCACCGGGAGCAGTGGGCCGATCGGGAACAGCCCGGTAGGCTGCTGCCTTGCCCCTGCCTCGAAAGGACCGTTGACGTGCCGCCGTCCCACGCCAGCACTTCCGACTCCAAGCCCGCCGGTTCCAGCGGCGGGGTGCAGTCCCTCGAACGCGCCTTCGATCTGCTGGAGCGTATGGCGGATGCCGGGGGCGAGGTCGGGCTCAGCGAGCTCTCCGCGAGCAGCGGACTGCCGCTGCCGACCATCCACCGGCTGATGCGCACTCTGGTGGTGTGCGGATACGTGCGCCAGCAGCCCAACCGGCGTTACGCCCTGGGCCCGCGCCTGATCCGGCTCGGTGAGTCGGCGTCCCGGCTGCTGGGGACCTGGGCTCGGCCGTACCTCCAGCGTCTGGTCGAGGAGACCGGCGAGACGGCGAACATGGCGCTGCTGGACGGGGACGAGATCGTGTACGTCGCCCAGGTGCCGTCGAAGCACTCGATGCGGATGTTCACCGAGGTGGGCCGCCGGGTGCTGCCGCACTCCACGGGTGTGGGCAAGGCCCTCCTCGCCAACACTCCGGCGGACGAGGTCCGGGCGCTGCTGGCCCGTACGGGCATGCCCGCGGCCACCGAGAAGACGATCACCACCCCGGACGGCTTCCTGGACGCGCTGGAGCAGGTACGCAGGGCGGGCTACGCGGTGGACGACAACGAGCAGGAGATCGGGGTGCGCTGCCTCGCCGTGTCGGTGCCCAACTCCCCCACCTCTGCGGCCATTTCCATCTCCGGTCCGGCGGGGCGGGTGACGGAGGCGGCGACGGAGCGGATCGTCCCGATCCTGCAGCAGACCGCGAAGGAGCTCTCCGAGGCGCTGGCCAGCAGCGGTGGCTCACCGGGCTGACCCCTCTCGGACCACGGGCCGGCCCTCTCGGACCCTATGAGGGGCCGGCCCTTCGGGTCAGGCCGAGAGGGCCGGTGCGGTCAGCCGGCCGTCCTCCATCGTCACCGTCGCGTCCACCCGGTCCAGATGCGCCCGGTCGTGGGTGACCAGGACCGTGGCCGTCGACCGTTCGCGGGTCAGCCCCGCCAGCAGGTCCAGGACCGCGGCGCCCCGCTCGTGGTCGAGCGCGCTGGTCGGTTCGTCGACGAGCAGCACAGCGGGCTCGTTCATGAGGGCCCGCGCGATGTTGATCCGCTGACGCTGGCCGCCCGACAACTGGTGCGGCCTGCGGTCCGCCTTGTCGGCCAGGCCGACCGCGTCCAGGAGTTCCAGTGCCCGGACCCGCACGGCCCGTACCGGCCGGCCGGACAGATGTGCCATCACCTGCACCTGCTCCGCGGCGGTCAGTGAAGGCAGCAGGTTCGGCTGCTGGAAGACGATGCCGATGCGATCCCGGCGCAGGACCGCCTTCTCCGCGCGGCCGAGTCCCGCGGTGTCCGTGCCCGCCACGACGACCCGCCCGTGGTCCGGGGTGACGAGCGTGGCCGCGACCGCGAGCAGGCTGGACTTGCCGGAACCGGACGGGCCGACGACCGCGGTGAGCGTGCCCGCCGGGACGTCCAGACAGACGCGGTCGAGGGCGGTGAGCCGGGTGTCGCCGTCGGGGTAGGTGAGGGTGACGTCGGTGAGGGTGAGGGTCATCGGGCACTCCCGAGTGCGGTGAGCGGGTCGACGGCGGTGATCCGCCGGATGGACAGGGCGGCCCCGAGCGCACCGAGGGCGATCATGACGCCGGCCGGTACGAGGACGGTCGACGCGTCGAGGACGAACGGCACGGCGCCGGCCCCTCCCCCGACGAGCGCGCCGATGCCCGTGGCCAGCGCGGTCCCCAGGCCCGTACCGGCGGCGAGCATCACGACGGCCTGTCCGAGCGCGTCCCGCAGCAGGTACGGGGTGGAGGCGCCCAGTGCCTTGAGCACGGCGACGTCGCCGCTGCGCTGGATGGTCCAGACGGTGAAGAAGGCGCCGATGACGAGTGCGGAGATGGCGAAGAGGAAGCCCCGCATCAGATGGAGCGAGCCGTTCTCGGCCTGGTAGGAGCCGATCGCGGTGAGGGAGTCGTCCAGGGTCAGGGTGTGGGTGCCCGCCGCCTCGTCACCGGCCGCGAGATCGGCACCGTCCGTCGTCAGCGCGATCACGGTGGCCCGCTCCCCGGTGCCGTCGTCACGGCCGAGGCCCTGCCAGTCGTCGAGCGAGATCCACACCACCGGGGTGTGGCTGTACGAGGCGTCGCCCCGGACGGAGCCGACGGTCATCTCGGTCCCGCCCAGCCGGACGGTGTCTCCGGCCCCGGCACCGAGGTCGTCGGCTGCCTGCCGGGAGAGCACCACCCGGCCCGGTGCCACCGGCCCGGGCGCGAGCCCTCCGTCCGGCCGGACGCCGAACGCCGAGACCGCGGCCGTACGGGCCCCGTCTCCGGTCGCGGCGTCCACCGTCCGGATACCGAGGGGCTCGGCGGCCGTGACCCCGGGCCGGGCGGCCCAGCCGCGCCAGGCGGTCTCCTCCACGACGGAATCGGTGAACGACACCGACCGGCCGGCCGACGGGGCCGCGAACGCGAGGCGGTCGGCGTCCAGCCCCGTGACGGCCGAGGTGTTCTCCCTGGCCAGTCCGGCCGTCAGGCCGGACAACAGCCCCACGAGCAGCGTGATCAGCACCACGACCGTGCCCATGAGCGCGAACCGGCCCCTGGCGAACCTCAGGTCTCTCCATGCAACGAACATGACTCCAGGCTCGGTCCCGGGACCCGCGCGGACATCGCGCGCCGGACGGGGGAGACATCAACCTTTCGGTTGACCGGCCGCGCGCCTCGCGGCTCTACGCTGGAACGACCATGGATTCGCGTTCGCACACCCCCGTCACCACCGCGCTGCGGTTCTGTCTGCACGCGCTGCTGGTGGGGCTGCTCGCGCTCTCCGCGACCCGCGCGAGGGACGACACCGCGGTGGTCGTCCTGGCGGGGGTCATGGCCGCGCTGTACGGGGCGGGCGCGCTGGCCCCCGTCGTACAGCCGCACACCAGTGCCGCCGCCGTCTGGCTCGCCGCGCTGGGCGCGGTCTGGCTGGCCCTGCTCGCCCTGTCGCCCGACGCCCTCTGGGTGGCGTTCCCGCTCTACTTCCTCCAGCTGCACCTGCTTCCGACGCGCTGGGGGCTGCCCGCCGTGGTGGTCACCGCGGGCGCCGCCATCACCAGCTTCGTGCTGCACGGCCAGGAGATCAGTCCGGGTACGTTCATCGGTCCGCTGCTTGGTGCGGCGGTGGCCGTCGCGACCGTACTCGGGTACGACGCGCTGTTCCGGGAGAGCGAGCGGCGCCGCGAGCTCATCGACGAGCTGGTCTCCACCCGGGCCGAGCTCGCCGAGGCGGAACGAGCCGCCGGCACGCTGGCCGAGCGGGAGCGGCTGGCCCGCGAGATCCACGACACCCTCGCCCAGGGTCTGTCCAGCATCCAGCTCCTGCTGCGGGCCGCCGAGCACACGCTCCCGGAGGACGCGCCGGCCACCGCCCATGTGCGCAGGGCCCGTGAGGCCGCCCAGGACAATCTGGCCGAGGCCCGCCGCTTCGTCCGGGCGCTCAGTCCACCGGATCTGGAGCACGGGTCGCTGGCGGCGGCCCTGTCCCGGCTGTCGTCGCGCACCTCGACGCCTGATCTCACCGTGCAGTTCGCGGTCAGCGGTACGCCGGTGGAGCTGCCGACGCCGTACGAGGTGGCGTTGCTCCGTACCGCGCAGTCGGCGCTTGCCAACACGGTGCGGCACTCGGGGGCGCGGCGGGCGGAGATCACCCTCAGCTTCATGGAGACGTCGGTGTCCCTGGACGTCGTGGACGACGGGTGCGGCTTCGACCCGGAGGCCGCGCACGGGATGCGGCGGAGCTCGGGGAGCGGGGGGTTCGGCCTGCCCGCGATGCGCTCCCGGGCCCGCTCGCTGGGCGGCACGCTGAGCGTGGAGTCGGCGCCGCACCAGGGCACGGCGCTGGCGCTCACCCTGCCGCTTCCGGTCGCCCTGCCGCTTTCCGACGGAGAGGACACCGCCGCATGACCGGCCCGATCAGGCTGCTGCTCGCCGATGACCACCCGGTGGTCCGGGCGGGCCTGCGCGCCGTCCTCGACACCGAACAGGACTTCGAGGTCGTCGCCGAGGCGGCCACCGCCGAGCGGGCCGTCGCCCTCGCCGCGACCGGCGCCTTCGACGTCGTCCTGATGGACCTGCAGTTCGGCCCGGGGATGCACGGCACGGAGGCCACCGCCGCGATCACGGCGGCGGCGGACGCGCCTCGGGTGCTGATCCTCACCACGTACGAGTCGGACGCGGACATCCTGGCGGCCGTCGAGGCGGGGGCGGGTGGCTATCTGCTCAAGGACGCTCCCCCGGAGGAGCTGGCCGCGGCGGTGCGCACGGCGGCGGCCGGCCGCTCGGCTCTGGCACCGGCGGTCGCACACCGGTTGATGGACCGGATGCGCACCCCCGCCCAGGCCCTCACCAGACGCGAGCTGGAGGTCCTCCAGCTGGTCGGCGAGGGCCTGTCGAACCAGCAGATCAGCAAGCGGCTGTTCCTGAGCCAGGCGACGGTGAAGTCCCATCTGGTGCACATCTACGCCAAGCTGGGCGTCGACTCACGCACCTCGGCGGTCGCGGCGGCGACCGCACGCCGGCTGATCCGCCGCTGAACCTCACGGCCTCACGGGTGGCGCGGCGGCTCCCCGAAGAGGTCCACGGCGATCCGTACGTCCCGCAGGCCGGGCGCCAGTGCGCTGACCGAGCCGATCGCCCCCGCGACCAGCAGCAGCGAACGGCGGAGCCGGGGAATCTCGGGCGTGCCGCTGACCGCCATGGCGTCCAGCGCCGCCAGCTCTTCCTCGGCGATGCCCCGGTCCGGGAACTCGGAGGGGTGGCCGGCCAGCTCCCGGCGGAGCCGGGAGACCGCCGTACGCAGCTCCGTCACCCTCAAGTCCTCATCACTGCGCAACCGCTTCTGCCCCACACTTCGCAACAAAGCACTCCCCCTCGCACCACCGCGTGCCGGCCTGTTCATCGGTCCCGGGTGGCGGTCAAGTGCCCGGGGATGTCCGCAAGTTAACGCCATGAAAGGCGGCGCGCGCCACCGCGCGGACACAAAAGAGTACCCGTGGGAGTGACATCCTTTTCGCCCGTGCGAACGGGGCGGTGGTATCCAGGGCTCATGGCTCACACACAACCCGCCCCCGTGGTCGCCGGACTGCTGCTCGCCGCAGGTGGCGGCCGTCGGCTCGGTGGCCGGCCGAAGGCTCTGCTGGAACACCGAGACCGCCCGCTGGTCGAGCACGCGGTGCGGGCGCTGCGCAACGGCGGGTGCGGCCCCGTCCATGTGGTGCTGGGCGCCGCGGCCGAGGAGGTACGGGCACGGGCGGACATCTCGGGGTGCGTGGTGACCGTCAACCCCTGGTGGGAGGAGGGCATGGGCTCCTCGCTCCGGGCGGGGCTCGGAGTCCTGGTCGGCTCGGACGTGGACGCGGCACTCGTAGCCCTGGTCGACCAGCCGGGGATCGGCGCGGAGGCGGTGGCGCGGGTGCGGTCGGCCTACCGCACCCGCAGGACCCTCGCGGCGGCGGCGTACGACGGGCGGCGGGGCCATCCGGTGCTGTTCGGGGCCGACCGGTGGGCGGACATCGCCGCGGGCGCGATCGGCGACCGGGGCGCCCGGGAGTACCTGCGCACGCACCACGATGCGATCACGCTCGTCGAGTGTTCCGATGTGGCTCAGGCGTTCGACATCGACAGGCCGGAGGACCTCACACGACTGGAGTGAACGGACGGTACGCACCCTGGCACGGTGCGCCACCGTGACCGGACCTCTGTCGACCCGGAGAATCTCGACATCAACAAACCATTGAACTTCCACCATGAGGAAACTAATATCCACTGATCAGAAGCTCGCAGTACCGCTTCTGCCCCCGGACGGCACCCACGGCCGTAACTCGGAGCCCTGGCACCCCGTGCCGCACCGGGCGACCCGGCGACCGTGGCCACACCGTCCGCACCGCCCCGCTGAAGGAGTGACAGCTCATGTCCGCACCAGCGCCGTCCCCGCTGGCCGTCGTCGACGCCGAGTCCCTGCCGAGGCAGGACGAGGTCCTGACCGATGCGGCCCTCGCGTTCGTGGCCGAGCTGCACCGCCGGTTCACGCCGCGGCGCGACGAGCTGCTCGCCCGCCGGGGCGAGCGCCGCGCCGAGATCGCGCGCACCTCCACGCTGGACTTCCTGCCGGAAACGGCGGCGATCCGCGCGGACGACTCCTGGAAGGTCGCACCGGCCCCGGCCGCGCTGAACGACCGCCGGGTGGAGATCACCGGTCCGACCGACCGCAAGATGACCATCAACGCCCTGAACTCGGGCGCCAAGGTCTGGCTCGCCGACTTCGAGGACGCGTCCGCCCCCACGTGGGAGAACGTGATCACCGGCCAGCTCAACCTGATCGACGCGTACACCCGGAACATCGACTTCACCGACCCGAAGTCCGGCAAGTCGTACGCCCTCAAGCCCGCCGACGAGCTCGCGACCGTGGTCACCCGCCCGCGCGGCTGGCACCTGGACGAGCGGCACCTCCAGCTGGACGGCACCCCGGTGCCCGGCGCGCTGGTCGACTTCGGCCTCTACTTCTTCCACAACGCGCAGCGGCTGATCGATCTCGGCAAGGGCCCGTACTTCTATCTCCCGAAGACGGAGTCGCACCTGGAGGCCCGCCTCTGGAACGACATCTTCGTCTTCGCCCAGGACTACGTCGGCATCCCGCAGGGAACGGTCCGCGCGACCGTTCTGATCGAGACGATCACCGCTGCGTACGAGATGGAGGAGATCCTCTACGAGCTGCGCGACCACGCCTCCGGGCTGAACGCGGGCCGTTGGGACTACCTCTTCTCCATCGTCAAGAACTTCCGTGACGGCGGCCCGAAGTTCGTGCTGCCGGACCGCAACCTGGTCACGATGACCGCCCCGTTCATGCGGGCGTACACCGAACTCCTGGTCCGCACCTGCCACAAGCGCGGGGCGCACGCCATCGGCGGCATGGCCGCCTTCATCCCCTCGCGGCGCGACGCCGAGGTCAACAAGGTCGCCTTCGAGAAGGTCAAGGCCGACAAGGACCGCGAGGCGAACGACGGCTTCGACGGCTCCTGGGTGGCCCACCCGGACCTCGTCCCGATCGCCATGGCCTCGTTCGACGCGGTCCTCGGCGAGAAGCCGAACCAGAAGGAACGGCTGCGCGAGGACGTCTCGGTCGCGGCCGGCGACCTGATCGCCATCGACTCCCTGGACGCGAAGCCCACGTACGACGGCCTGCGCAACGCCGTCGCGGTCGGCATCCGCTACATCGAGGCATGGCTGCGGGGCATGGGCGCGGTCGCCATCTTCAACCTGATGGAGGACGCGGCCACCGCGGAGATCTCGCGCTCGCAGATCTGGCAGTGGATCAACGCGGACGTGGTCTTCGAGAACGGCGAACACGCCACCGCGGACCTGGCCCGCAGCATCGCGGCCGAGGAACTGACCGCGATCCGCACGGAGCTCGGCGACGAGACCTTCGAGGCGGGCAAGTGGCAGCAGGCCCACGACCTGCTGCTCCAGGTCTCGCTCGACCAGGACTACGCGGACTTCCTGACGCTGCCGGCGTACGAGCAGCTGCGCTGACCCCCGTACGCCCGGGTCACGTACACCGGAGCGCCGCAACCCCATCCGTCACCGGCCGGGGTTGCGGCGCTTCCGGCATGCGGGCAGGTCGGCGGCGATCATGCGGAGGAAGCGGAGCACGCCCCACAGGAGCAGCACGTTCACGGCCGCCCCGAGGCCGCTCGCGAGAGCTGTGCCCAGCGCGCCCGCCTCGCCCCCTCCTCCGCCGAGGTCACCGAACATCGCGGCCGGCGGCATGAGAACGAAGACGTACAGCACGTTCAGTCCGGGCTGCGACAGCCAGAAGACCAGCGGGTCCGCCGGTGAGGGGCCGTGGGCGCCCGTGACCAGCCCGGTGGTGATCATGACGGCGACGTACGTGAGGGCGACGATCCGCCAGGTGCGGGGGCGGCTCATCGGTGCGGACCTCTCGCCGGGGGCAGGGGAAGCGGTCGCACGGTACGACCGCCCCCCCTATTATTGAACACGTTCGAAAGCTATCTCGCCCCGCCCCGGGGGTCCGCACAACGGGTCATCGCGCAACAGTCGTACTGGCGTGCGACTTTCGGCCTTCTGGCGCTATGATCACGCACGGCAAGGCTGTAGCGCAGAGGTCGTCGCGCCCTAGCATCGAGCTGGAGGACGTCGGTTCGAATCCGACCGGTCTTGCCGCCTTTTCGTGGAGGAAAGTCGATGGTGTCGGCGTCCTGGACGGGCGGCGGACGCGGTCGTCGTCCGTTCCCGCCGGATTCCGGCGAGGGACTGGGGAGTTGTGATGTCGCAGCCAATGCCCGTGCGCTGCCCCGCGATCGAGCACCCGGACATTCCGCTCGCCGACGCGGCACTGCTGGATCCGCTGCTGGCACGGCTCGCGGAGGAACGGCCCGTCGGGGCGGACGAGGTGTTCCCGCTGGGAACCCTGCGTGCCGACGGACGGGTCGATCTGTGCAAGCAGGGGCTCGGGGCCGCCGGTGCGGCCCGGGTGATGCCCGCTCTCGTACGGTCCGCGCACACCACCCATGTGCTGCTCGGCACCAACTCCCTGGGGGACGAGGGTGTGCGTGCGGTCGCGGACGCGCTCCGCGGCGGCCGTCACGCGCTGCGGACCGTCTATCTCGGCTGCAACCGCATCGGGGCCGAGGGCGCAGCCGCGCTCGCCGACGCGCTGAGCGAGGACGACACCGTCAGGGCCCTGTGGCTGAAGCGCAATCCGCTGGGCGACACCGGTGTGCGGGTCCTCGCGCGGATGCTGGCCCGCAACACCGCGCTGCGCACACTCGACCTGGTCAACAGCGGGATCACCGCCGCCGGACTGGAGGTGCTGCTCGGGGTGCTGTCGGAGCGGGAGCGGCCCGTGGAGCGGCTGTTCCTCGGCGGCAACGGGCTGGGCGCCGAGACCGCGCCCGCTCTCGCCGCGCTGATCCGTGAGGCGGGCGTGCGCGAGCTGTACCTGCCGGCCAACCACCTGGGCGACGCGGGAGCCGCCGTGCTCGCCGCCGCGGCGGATCCGGCGCGCCCGGTGCGGCTCGGGCTCGGCGGCAACGGCATCGGGCCGGCGGGGGCGTGCGCGCTGGCCGGTGCGCTCGACGGGATCGAGGCCCTGGACCTCGGGCGCCCGATGTCGGAGCGCAGCCTCGGGGCGACGGGCAACGTGACGGGTGACGTCGGGGCCGGTGCGCTGGCCGAGGCGCTGCGCGGCAGCCCGCTGCGGCGCCTGGAGCTGGCCCACACCGGGCTGACCGGGCGGGGCGCGAAGGCTCTGCTCGGCGCGGTGGGGGCGGACTCCCGGCTGGAGTACGTGGGGCTCGGTCCGGGGCTCCCCCGGAAGGTGAAGCGGTCCTTCGCGACGCGGCTGCGCCCGGACGGCGGCGCCCACGCGGACCTGCGTGCGATACGGAGCGTCTACCGGTGACGCGCCGGCCCGGCCACGTGTACCTCTCGGCCGAGACCGCGTCGAGTCTGCGGAGGGTGCGTCAGTACGCGGTGCCCCGCCGGATGGTCGAGCGGGCGACGGAACGCCGGCTGGCGGGTGACTGGCGGGGAGCTCTCGCCGTGGCCGGATTCGATGTGGCCTTCGACCCGGCGCAGGTGGCGGACGAGCACGGTACGGCTGTGGCCGGGGCGCTCCTGTCGGACCTCCGGCAGCTGGTGCCCGACCTGGTGCGCTGGCATCTGCCGCGGGTACTCGGGGGGCGCTCGACGATCGCCACCGACCGCACGGTCGTCCTGGCGGGCTACGGCGACGGGTCCGGTCTGCCCCTCGCGCCGTATCTGCATCTGCGTACGCCCTCGATGGTCGACGGTCCGCAGCGGCTCAGGCTCAATTTCGGTGCCGTCCCGGCGGAGACCTCTCCCGGTGTGTTCGGCGCAGGCACCGAGGACTGGCGGGCGGCCCGGTACGTGTGGGACGCCCGGCGTACGGAGGACCTGCGCGCCGCGGCGGGCGCCGGAGGGCGGATCCCGTTCCTCCATGACGACGGAACACACCGCACGGTGCGGGAACTCGCCTCGCCCGGCCACGGCGACGCCGTGGCGCGGGCGGAGCGGGTGGCTCTGCTGCACCAGGACCGCAAGGTGGCCGAGGCGTTCGAGGCCGCGGGCATCGAATGGGATCCGACGCCGCCGCAGTCGGAGCGCTCGTGGTACCGCGTGAGCCCGGAGGAGGTCGTCGCCTGGCTCGCGGTCGACATCCCCCGGCTGGAGGCGGGAGTGCGGCGGTCGACGGCCGTGGCCGGCACGGAGCGCTTCCGGATCGGTGCTCACTGGCGTGGGCACCTCCTGCTGGAACTCACCGGCCACAGCGCGGGCGGGCGGCTCCGGGCGAGTGTCGTGGAACCCGGGACGGCCGAGACCGCGGCCTTCCTCCCCGAGGTGGTCTGGCGCCGGCTTCCCGACCTCGATCTGCTGCGCGCCGGCGGTATGCCGGCGCGGTGGCTGCATCCGCTCGTGGCGGGGGCGCTCTTCCCCGCGCTCGAAGGCCCGTTCGGTGCGCCGGAGCCGCCCGCTCCGCGTCCCGTGCGGGTGCGGTGCCGCGGTGAATGGCACGAAGTCGTGTTCCGGGACGGGGCACTTCGCTCCCCGCACACCGACGAGGAGCGGCACCGTGAGAGCGCCATGCGTGCGTTCGGCGGGGCCGTGGCCGGCTGCTTCGCGGTCGAGCACACCTGTACGTCGGGGACGGGGCGGCTGCCCAAGGGGCTGCGGGCGCAGCGCCAGGAGCTGTTCCTGCGCGTCCAGCACGGGGACACCCAGGGCGTCCTGGAGCTGCTGGACGCGGGTGTCGACCTGCGCGTACGGGACGGCAGGCGGCGCGGGCTGCTGCATGTGCTCCACCTGCTCGACCACGAGGCGCTGCTGCCCCGGCTGCTCGCGGCGGGGCTCGACCTCGAAGCCCTGGATCACCATGACCGGACCCCGCTGGGTGTCGTGGTGAGCGAAGGCGGTTCCGCCGCGCTGGTGCGGGCGCTGCTCGACGCGGGGGCCCGCATCGACGTGATCGACCAGACGGAGTTCTCGCTGGCCCAGGTGGTCCGCCGGTACAAGCGCAAGGACCTGGGCTTCCTCCGTGCGCGGGTGCTGGCCGAGCACCCGGGCATCGGGGCGGAGTGGTACGAGGAGTGGCAGCAGCAGAAGGAAGAGGACGAGGAAGAGTGAGCACCACCGACACCACCGTCCGGCCCGCGTCCGCGGCCCCCGGCCCGTTGGACGCGGCGGACGAGCTCAACCGCCGGCTGCGCACCACGCGCACCGAGCCGTCCAGCAGTCCTCAACTGGAGGCTCTCGCACTGGCGGTGACGGCCAATCAGCCGGTGCTGCTGTGGGGCGAGCCCGGGATCGGCAAGTCCGCCGGCATGGAGCAGCTCGCCGCCGGTCTGGGTCTCGGCCTGGAGACGGTCATCGCCAGCGTCCACGAGCCGTCGGACTTCGCCGGTCTGCCGGTCGTGGGTGACGATCCGGCGGAGACGGGTGTGCCCATGGCGCCGCCGGACTGGGCGGTGCGCCTCGCCCGTACCGGCCGGGGGCTGCTCTTCTTCGACGAGCTGTCGTCGGCGCCGCCCGCCGTGCAGGCGGCGTTGCTGCGGGTCGTGCTCGAACGCCGGGTGGGCAGCCTGGTGCTGCCGGAGGCGGTACGCATCGTGGCTGCGGCCAACCCTCCGTCGAGCGCGGCGGACGGCTGGCATCTCAGTCCGCCGCTCGCCAACCGGTTCGTCCATCTGCAGTGGACGCACGACCCGCGCACCGTCGCCCGCGGAATGGCGGGGACGTGGCCCGCGCTGGGCGTGCCGGTCGTGGAACCCGCCAAGGTTCCGGGGGCGGCGGCGCGGGCGCGGGGTGCGGTCTCCGGTTTCCTGACGGCGCGGCCCGGTCTCGTCCACCACATCCCGGCCGACGCGGAGAGCCGGGGCCGGGCCTGGCCGTCCCCGCGCACCTGGGACATGGCCCTGCGCCTGCTCGCCACCGGCTACGCGACGGATGCCGGACGTGAGGCGGTCGCCGCCGCGCTCACCGGCGCGGTCGGGGACGGTGCGGGCATCGAGCTGCTGTCCTACCTGGAACATCTGGACCTGCCCGACCCTGACCGGGTGCTGGCCGACCCGGACGCATTCGCGCTCCCCGAGCGCGGGGACCGGCAGCTCGCCTTCCTGATCGCGGTCGTCGCCGCGGTGCAGGGCGACCTGACCCGGAAGCGCTGGGAGGCGGGCTGGGCCGTGCTGGCCAAGGCCGTCGACGCGGGGGTGCCCGACGTGGCCGCCCGTGCCGCGGTCGACCTGGCGGCGATGCGCAGCCTCGACTGGCCGGTGCCGCCGGGGATCGACGGGTTCCTGGATCTGCTGAGGCAGTCCGGCGCCCTTCCCCAGGGTGGCTGAACTGGACACGACGAAGCTCCTCGCGGCGCGCTACCGGGCGGCCCAGGACCGCCCCTACCTGGCGTCGGCCCTGTACGCGCTGACGGTGGTGCCGAGCGACGAGGTGCCGACCATGGGCGTGGACCGGCACTGGCGCTGCTACGTGTCGTCCGGGTTCGTGGACCGGACGCCGGTGGCGGAGCTGGCGGCGGTGTGGGTGCACGAGGTGGCGCATCTGCTGCGTGACCACCACGGGCGGGCCGAGCTGCTGCCCGCGGCGGACCAGCGGGACCGGCACCGGGTGAACGTCGCGCAGGACTGCGAGATCAACGACGACCTGGTCTCCGACGGGCTGCCGCTGCCCGCAGGGCGGCTCGAACCGCGTCTCTTCGGCCTTCCGGAGGGTCAGATCTTCGAGGTGTATCTGGCGGCCCTGCCCCCGTCCGCCTTCACCCACGACTGCGGGTCGGGCGCCCACGGACAGCCGGTTCCCTGGGAGTTGAGCGGGCCGGACAAGGGCCCGAAGGGTGTCGGCACGGTCGAGGCCGAGGCGCTGAGGCGCCACACGGCGGAGGCGATGCGCGCCCATGTGCGCAGCAGGGGCACGCTGCCCGGTGGCTGGCGGCGCTGGGCGGACGAGATCCTGGAACCCACGGTCGACTGGCGGCAGGCACTCGCGGGCGCGGTACGGGAGGCCGCCGCCTGGGCGGCCGGAGCGATCGACTACACCTACCGCCGGCCGTCCCGCCGGAGCGCGGCGCTGCGCGGTGTCGTCCTGCCGAGCCTCCGCCGGCCGCTGCCCAGGGTGGCGGTCGTCATCGACACGTCGGGGTCGATGGGTGACGCCGAGATCGCCGCGGCCCTGGCCGAGGTCACCGGCGTACTGCGCGAGGTGGGGATCCGGGGCAACCGGGTGACCGTCCTGGCCTGCGACGCGGATGTGCAGGCGGTCTCGCGGGTGACGTCCACGGAGCAGATCACGCTGGGCGGTGGTGGCGGCACCGACATGCGGGTGGGGATCGCGGCGGCGCTGGAGGTGCGGGAGCGCCCGCACATCGTCATCGTCCTGACGGACGGCTACACCCCCTGGCCGGACGAGACCCCGTCGTGCCGGATCGTCGCCGCGCTCATCGGCCCGTCGGCCCCGGCCGCACCCTCGTGGGTCGAGACGGTACGCATCACCGACTGACCGGCGTCCGGGGGGCGTCGGCAGGAGTGGGGGGACGGTTTCCGCCCGGCACTCTCCGTACCGCAGCCGGTGGTGGAGCGGGCTCAGGAGCGCGGTGGCCGCGATGCCGCAGGACACCTCGAAGGACGGACTCAGCGGGCCGTCCGAGGCGCCCGGGGCGATCCGGGTCGTTGCTGTGCCGCTGTTGCCGTCAGCCGGTCAGCACGACCGTGCGCTGGGCGGAGAAGTCGCCCCACGTCCCGTCGGGCAGTTTCGCCCGGATCTTGAGCGAGTAGCGCGTGCCGGGCGGATCGGTGGCGGTGAGCCGGTAGGTCGCCCGCCCGGTGGGCGGGGTGCCGCCCCAGACGATCGTGGTGGTCAGCTTCCCGTTCAGGTACAGCTGGTAGGCGGGGATCGTGCCGCCGGTGTCCGGCTGGTCCCAGGACAGGTCGATCACGGATTCCCTGCCCTCGGTGGCCGCCTCCGTCCGCAGTCCGGTGGGTGCCGTACCGGCCGGCGCACCGGGGGCGGAGGCGGTGGTGAGGTCGAGCGGGTCGCTGTCCGGGGAGGACTTCTCGGCGGCGTCCCTGGCGCGGACGGTGAAGGTGTAGACGGTGCCGGGGCGCAGTCCGGTGAGGCGGGCCGTGGTCTGTGTTCCGGGCACGCTGTGGATCCGGGAGTCCTCCTGGTAGATGTCGTACGAGGTGACTTTGACGTCGTCCGTGGAACCGCCCCAGGACAGGGTGACCGTACTGCCGTTCACGGCCTTGCCGCGCAGCTTCACCGGCCCTGTCGGCGGCTCGGCGTCGGTGGGGGTGGGGGCGGGCGTGGTGACGGGGACGGCGGTGCTCGGGGCGGAGAGGTTCCCCGCGGCGTCGCGGGCCCGGACGGTGAACGTGTACGTGGTGGAGGCGGTCAGCCCGTCGATGTCGGTCATCCGCTTGGTGGCCGGTACCGATCCGGCCTTCCTGCCCTCGCGGTACACCTCGTAGCCGGTGATTCCCTTGTTGTCCGAGGCCTGTTCCCACATGACGTGCACGGATGTGGCGCTGCCGGCCTGCGCGGTCACTCCCTCGGGTGCCGTCGGTTTCTGGGTGTCCGCTTCCGCGGTTCCTCCGCAGGCGGTGAGCGCGGCGAGGAGCAGGGTGGCGGAGCAGGCCGACGCGGTGCGTGCGTGGGGGCGTTGCACGGTGATGCCTTCCGTCCGAAGCAATGGTCCAGACCTGTATGCCATGTCGGTGGGGGTGCCGACAAGGGGCTGGATCGGAACGTGCCGCAATGTCCGCGATGAGTTCCGGGCTCCGGAACGGTCTGAAGAAGTATGGATACGCACAGCGGGACCGCACCCGCTCTCGACCTGGAACCGGCGGCCCGGCAGATCGGCGAACTGATCCGCTCGCTCGACGACCGGCAGTTGTCCGGGCCCACACCCTGCCCGGACTACTCGGTCCGTGAGCTGGTCGCCCATGTGCTCGGACTGTCCGTCGCCTTCCGTGACGCGGCACGCAAGGACCTGGGGCCGACCACGGACACCTCACCGGACTCGGCGCTGCCGGTCCTCCCCGACGGCTGGCGGGAGTCGCTGCCTCCGCTGCTGGACGAGCTCGTCACGGCGTGGCGGGCGCCCGCCGCCCAGGAGGGCATGACACGGGCCGGCGGGGTGGACCTGCCCGGCGCGGTGGCCGCTATGGTCGTGTCGAACGAGCTCCTCGTGCACGGCTGGGACCTGGCCCGGTCGACCGGTCAGGAATTCCGGGCCGACGAGGCAGGGCTGCGCTCGTCGGAGGCGCTGCTGACCCCCGCGGACGACGACGGGCCGGGTCCTGGCGAGCTGTTCGGCCCGCCCGTGCCGGTACCGCCGGACGCGCCGCTGCTCGACCGTGTGATCGCGCTGAGCGGCCGCCGCCCGGACTGGCGGCCGGGCGGCTGACAGCGGGGAGCGTGGGGCGGCTCGCGCATCGAAGCGGAATCTGCGGACCGGGCCCGGGGGCGGACCGGCGGGCGACGACGAAGGGAAGGAACCCGCACGCCCGCGCAGAAGCGGAACGCTCCCGACGTCGCTCGGCCTGCCGCGCGGCAGGCCCACGCGTATCGCTCAGGGCGGGCAGGGCGGAGCCGCCGTGCACACCTCAGGACCACCCGCGCGGCCGACACGCCCTGTCCCCGCCTGACCGGGGCCGCACACCACACACCCGGGCCGCTCAGGCCCCCGCCGCGGCCGGGCCCGCGCTCAGAACCCGCAGCACCTCCCTGGCCTGTTCCCGCAGCCGGTCGTCCGTGGCGGCGATGGTGGTCTCCACCCCGGAGGCCGTCACTCTCAGATCCCGCTCGGCCAGGGCGGCCAGCCGCCGCCCGTGGTCCTCGGTCAGCGCGTCCGGGCCGAGGGCACGGAGCGCCTCCAGCGCCGTGGCCGCGTCGGCGTCCTCCTCCGCGGAGTCCAGCAACAGCCCGGCCGCCGTGCGCACATCGAGTGTCCCGGGCGCGATCGCGTGCAGGGCGAGCACTGCCGCCGGGGTGTGGAGCGGATCCGTGAGCAGCGCCTCAAGTGCGGGTACGAGTGGACGGCCCCTGTCCCCCAGCTGGGCGGCGACCCGCGCGGCTCTCACGAGGGTCCAGCGGATCCAGCTCAGCCCGGTCTCGCCCAGCACTCCGGCCAGGAGCCGCAGCGGCTCCTCGGCCCGGCCCGTGATCCGCCACAGCGCGTCGGCGATCGCGACATCGGCGTCCAGGTGCGGGACGATGCGGGACGCCCCGGGGGTGCTCGCCGCCGCTATGAGGGCGGGCACCAGCTCCGCCGCCCGGGGGCCCAGCTCGGCGGCGGCGGTCGCGGTCTCCCGTATCCGGTTCCCGTCACCGGTCAGCTGCGCGGCCAGGACGATCAGCGACGGACCGGTGTCATCGGTGAGCTGCCACACGGCCTGAGCCGCTGCGAGCCGGGCCTCGGGCGGTCCCGTCCGGGCCGCCCGGCGCAGGAGTCCGCCCGTCGCCCCACTGTCTTCCGGTGGGCAGACTGCGGCCAGAGCCCTCGCCATCGGCTGTGGGAACGCAGGCAGCGCGGCGCCCAGTTCGGGCAGGGCGGCGGCTGCCCCGCTCCCCCAGGACTCCAGCAGCGCCGCGTACCTGAAGGGTTCGTTGTCCCTCAGCTTCTCCGGCGTGGCCAGCCGGGCGCGGACCGCCGTGAGCATCCTGGCGTCGAACGGAACCGTGGGCGCGGTGGCGAGCAGCCCGCCGCAGGCGGCGGCGAGTGCCCGGGGCCGGTTCTCCAGGTCACGGGCGAGGAGGGGCACGGCGCGCTCCGGGTCCACGTACACCAGCGCTTCGAGGGCTCGGTCGGCCAGGTCACCGCCGGTCTCGGCGAGTTCGGCCAGGGCGGGAGCCACTGCGGCAGCACGGCGGCCCAGCAGTCGGAGCAGCGAGAGTGCCTGCCCGGCGCCGGAGGGGTCGCCGAGGACCGTGGCGACGAGCGGGCCGGCCAGCCGGTCCGGCGCGCTGCGGGAGATCTGGCAGGCGGACTCCGCCGCCCACAGGGCCTCCGTACGCACCTCGGGCCGCTCATTGCGCAGTGCGGCGTCCAGGAGTCCGTACACGGCGTCGCGGTCGGCGTCCGTGTCGCGGAGCAGGAGCTCCGAGACCACGTACTGAAGGGGTTCGTTCCGGTCGAGGTCGATGCGGCCGGCGACCAGATCGTCGGCCGGGAGCAGGTCGAGCATCGTTGTCCGATGCTCGTCGGTCCAGGGCACACCCGCGTCCACGCAAGCGAGCAGCGCGGCGATGCGCAGCTCCCCCGGCCCGTCCGGACCGATGGCCCCGGCCGCCAGGCCTGCGGTGCCCTCCGGGTCCAGGTGGGCCAGGCCGCCGAGCAGTTCGGCCCGGACCAGCGGCTCCTGCTCCGTCCGGAAGCGGCTCCGCAGCGCCGGATACACCTGGTCCGTGGCCCCGGTCATGGCCGCCGCCCAGACGGCGACCTGCCGCACGGAGGCGTTCCCGTCCTCCGACGAGGCCAGCAGCAGGGGGAGTTGGGCGGTCACGGCCCGCCGGCAGGCGGCCTCGTCGCTCTCCCCCTCGTCCGCCCCGCCCTCCGCTATCCCGCCGAGCAGGCCCAGCACTTCCGCGGGACGGACCCCCGCACCGGCGAGCCGTGCGAGATACGGGACGGCGTGCGCCGTCGCCTCGTACACCGAGCCCTGGTGCAGGATGCTCCCGTACAGCTCGCCGAGTGCTTCGCCGGCCCGCTCCTCGTCCTCGTCCGTCAGCGCCCGCAGGCAGTCGGGCACGTCGGCGGCGCTGCCGTAGGCGTGCTGGTAGGCGGCCCACGGCTGGGCGTCGAGATCGGCCAAGAGGGGTGCGAGATCCATGGGACGAATCCTGGCACCCGGCACTGACAACGCCCTTCCCCCGGACTCGGACAGGGCCCGGACCGGCCCCCTGCCCGGACCCACCGACGCCCGACGCCCGGCGACGGGCGACGGGCGACGGGCGACGGGCGACGGGCGACGGGCGACGGGCGACGGGCGACGGGCGACGGGCGACGGGTTCAGCTGGTGAAGAACTCGGTGATCTGCTGTGCCACCTGGTCCGCGTGCCGCTCGTGCACCTGGTGGCCGCCGCCCAGCGTGATCAGCCGGCAGTCGGGGATGAGGGAGGCCATGTCGGGCAGCCGGTCCTGCGGCATGGCGCTCTCCGGTCCGCCGGCGATCATCAGGGTCGGTGCGACGATCTGTCCCAGCTCCTCCTCCCACCGCGGATCGGGGGCGGCGATCTGGGCCCTGATCTCCGGGACGGCGTTCTCGTCGTAGTCCACCCGGCCGGTGGGGAGGCTGCCCGCCTCCTGCCCCGGGAAGGGCGGCGGGGTCTCCACGAGCGCCAGCCGCTCGACCCGGTCCGCGTGCTCCTCGGCGAGCAGGTAGGCGACGACTCCGCCCATCGAGTGCCCGACGATGCCGACCCGGTCGAGCTCGCACGCGTCGAGGAAGCCGAGGACGTCGTCCCTCATCTGCTCGAACGCGTACTCGTCCGGCCAGTCGCTCTCGCCGTGGCCGCGCAGGTCCAGGGCGTACACCCGCCATTCCTCGCCGAGCTGGTTGCCCACCGCCTCCCAGCTCGCGGACGAGCCGCCGAGGCCGTGCAGCAGGACGACGGGCGAGCCGAAGGAATCGCCCCAGGTCCGATACGCCAGCCGCACATCGCCGACGTCCACAACAGACTGATCTTCCATGCCCCGAACGCTACAGCCGGACGGCACCCGCCGGTCCCGGACCCCCGCCTGGCACGCTTGGCGGGTGAAGCCCCTACGTCTCGCCCTCGCCGCCACCGTGGTCCTCGTCCTGACCAGCTGCTCCGGTTCCGCCACCGGCGCCCCGGAGAAGGGACTCGACGATCCGGCGAAGAAGGACATCGCCATGCGGCTGGTGTCCAGCGCGGAGAACTCCTCGCTGGACTGGAAGGCACAGTACGGCTACATCGAGGACATCGGCGACGGCCGGGGCTACACGGCCGGCATCATCGGATTCTGCTCCGGCACCGGCGACATGCTGAAGGTCGTCGAGCGGTACGGGAAGGCCCGCCCGGGAAACGCGCTCGTACGTTTCCTGCCGGCGTTGCGGGCGGTGGACGGCAGCGATTCGCACGAGGGACTCGGGGACGCGTTCACCGCGGCCTGGACGAGGGCTGCCACCGATCCGGCGTTCCGGTCGGCGCAGAACACGGAGCGTGACGAGACGTACTTCGACCCGGCGGTCGCCCGGGCCGAGGCGGACGGGCTCGGCGCCCTGGGGCAGTTCATCTACTACGACGCGTACGTGATGCACGGTTACGCGGACGCGAAGGGCACGGTCGGCTTCCGCACGATCCGCGCCCAGGCCCTCGCGGCGGCAGGTACGCCGTCCGAGGGGGGCGACGAGGAGGCCTATCTGAACGCCTTCCTGGACGCCCGGGTGGCCGCGGTCCGCAAGGAACCCTCGCACAGCGACACCAGCCGGGTGGAGACGGCTCAGCGCGTCTTCGTGCGCGAAGGCAAACTCCAGCTGGAGACCCCGCTGGCGTGGCGGGTGTACGGCGAGAGCTTCCGCATCCCCCGCGGCTGAACACCTGCCGACCGGGCGCGCGAAGCATCCGCCCGCTGATCGCGCGCACCGGTTCACGCTCCCATGACCTGCGCTTCCATCCGGGCGACCTCTGTGCGGATCCGCCCGATACCCACCGGTGGCGAGCCCCGTCGGGACGGGTGCGGCTGCGCGCACCGGGCGCCGCGGAACGTCCGGGAGGGACTGATGACGAAGAACATGTTCCTGACCGCAATGATCCTGGCGGCCGGCCTCGGACTGGCCGCGAGCCCGACCGCCCAGGCCGAGCCGGGGGCCGTCGCCGCCGGCTCGACGGCGACGGCGGCTCGACGGCGACGGCGGCTCGGCGGCGGCACAGCGGCGGCACCGGCCGCCGTCTGCACGGTCGACGACGACGGCGTGAACTTCCGCGGCGGCCCGGGCACGGAGTACCCCGTGCCCGGCCAGGTGAACCGGGGCAGAACCTCGACTCCCGCGGCCGGCAGGGCAACTGGCTGACGGGTGACCTGTGGGGCGGTCGCACCGGCGTCTGGATCCATGTGGCCTACCTCGACTGCTGAGCGTCACCGCTCCGGGCCCCGCACCGCACCACCGCGCATGGTGCGGGACTCCCGTGCCTCCGCGAGGAAAGTTCTCGGTCCGCGCGTGCCCAGGGGTGTACCGGACACTCCGAAGCCTGATAGGAAAGCTTCCTAACAGAACATTGGAACGGCGAACTCCCTCTGGAGGACTGGTGCATCACCCCCACAACAGCACCGCACGTCGCACCACCAGCACCACTGAAATCACTCGCGCCATTCGCCTCACCCGACCCATCGGTCTTGCCGTGGTGGCCCTCGGGCTGACGCTCACGGCCATTCCGGTCACCGCCCAGGCCGGTGTCCCCACGCCACCGGCCGTACATCACCTGGAGGCCGCCGCGACCGGGCTCGACGATCCGGCGAAGAAGGACATCGCCATGCAGTTGGTGTCCAGCGCGGAGAACTCCTCGCTGGACTGGAAGGCACAGTACGACTACATCGAGGACATCGGCGACGGCCGGGGCTACACGGCCGGCATCATCGGATTCTGCTCCGGCACCGGCGACATGCTCGACCTGGTCGAGCTGTACACGGAGCGGAAGCCGGGCAACGTACTCGCGAAGTACCTGCCCGCCCTGCGCGCCGTGGACGGGTCCGACTCGCACGAGGGCCTCGACCCGGGGTTCACCGGGGACTGGGCCGAGGCCGCGACCGATCCGGCGTTCGAACAGGCGCAGAACGACGAGCGGGACCGGGTCTACTTCGACCCGGCGGTGAGCCGGGGCAAGGCCGACGGCCTCGGCACGCTGGGCCAGTTCGCGTACTACGACGCCATCGTCATGCACGGCGGCGGCAACGACAGCACGAGCTTCGGCTCCATCCGGCAGATGGCCCTGGCGCAGGCACGGCCGCCGTCGCAGGGCGGTGACGAGGTCGCCTACCTCGACGCGTTCCTGGACGCGCGGGTCTGGGCGATGCGGCAGGAGGAGGCCCACTCGGACACCAGCCGGGTGGACACGGCCCAGCGGGTCTTCCTGCGGAACGGCAATCTGGATCTGGATCCGCCGCTGGACTGGCACGTGTACGGAGACGCCTTCCACATCGGCTGACCTCCGGCACCGGGCGCGCGTACGACGGTTCCCGTACGGGGCCGTCGTACGCGCGCCGGGCTGTCGAAGCCCTCTCGTCAGTGGGCGACGGGCAGCGCCATCGGGTCCTTCGGCTGCCCGCTCCCCCTGGTCTCCCCCTCCGCTTCCGCCTCTGTGTCTGTGTCGGCGGACAGCTTGCGGCCGAGGTGGTTGAACGCCAGGTTCAGCAGGATCGCCACGACGCAGCCCGTGGAGATGCCCGAGTCGAGGACGACGAGCAGGTCCTCGGGGAAGGCGTGGTAGAAGTCCGGCGCGGCGATCGGGATCAGGCCGATGCCCACGGCGGTCGCGACGATCAGTGCGTTCTCGCCCTTCTCCAGGGCCGCGGCTGCCAGTGTCTGGATACCGCTCGCGGCGACCGATCCGAAGAGGACGATGCCGGCGCCGCCGAGTACGGGCAGCGGTACGAGGGCGATGACGGACGCGGCGACGGGGACCAGGCCGAGCACCACGAGGATGACTCCGCCCGCGGCGACGACGAACCGGCTGCGGACCTTGGTCATGGCGACCAGCCCGATGTTCTGGGCGAACGCGCTGCACATGAATCCGTTGAAGAGCGGGCTGATGGCGCTGCCCAGTGTGTCGGCGCGCAGACCGCCCTCGATGGTCCGCTCGTCCGCCGGACGGCCGACTATCTTGCCGAGGGCCAGCATGTCGGCGGTGGACTCGGTCATGCAGACCAGCATCACGATGCACATCGAGACGATTGCGGCGATCTCGAACTGCGGTGCCCCGAAGTGGAACGGCGTCGGGAAGCCGACCAGGTCGGCGTCCCCGAGGGCCCCGAAGTCGGTGATGCCGACGGGGATCGCGATGAGCGTGCCGATGACGAGGCCGAGCAGGATCGCGATCTGCTGGAGGAAGCCGCGCAGGAGTTTGCGCAGGGCGAGCACGATCACGAGCGTGACGGCGGCCATCGTGATGTTGGTCGTCGAACCGTAGTCGTCGGCGCCCGCGTTGCCGCCCTGGGACCAGTTGAAGGCGACGGGCAGCAGCGAGACACCTATCAGGGTGATGACGGTGCCGGTGACGACGGGCGGGAAGAACCGGACGAGTTTGCAGAAGTACGGGGCGAGTACGAAGCCGAGGAGGCTGGCGACGATGATCGCGCCGAAGATGACGGCGATGCCGTCGTGTCCCCGGTCCTTGCCGATCGCGATCATCGGGGTCACCCCGGCGAACGAGACGCCGTTGACGAACGGCAGCCGGGCGCCGACGCGCCAGAAGCCGAGGGTCTGGAGCAGGGTCGCTATGCCGGCGGTGAAGAGGCTCGCCCCCATGAGGAAGGCGGTCTCGGTGGCGGTGAGGCCCACGGCGGGCCCCACGATCATGGGCGGGGCCACCACGCCCGCGTACATCGCGGCCACGTGCTGCAGACCGCTGGTGAACATCTTCAGTGGGGGGAGCGTCTCGTCGACCGGGTGTTTCGGGTCGGCGTCTTCGGATGGGACTGTGCGAAACCTGGGCGTAGCTGCCACGGCGGCTTCCTCCGGTCGGGTACGCGTCGGGGACGCGGGTGTCAGGGAGGTGGTGCTGAGTGGTGCGTTGATGCAGGTCGTGCAGCTGATGCGGCAGCTTTCGTCACCGGTACGGGGCGTGTGCGCCGGGCAGGTGCGTCCGGGCACACGCTCCCGCAGCGGCTGCCGTGGATCCTTCCGGGTCCACGGCGGCCGGCCGAGGGCCGTCCCCCTCGGCCGGCCTGTCAGGGGAGGGTGGGGCGGGTGGGAGGTGTGCGGAGCGTCAGGCTCCGGCGGCGATCCGCGCCAGACGCCGGGCCTCGTCGCGGGTCGCGCGGGCGATGGCGTCCTCGTCCACCGTGATGAGGTGGTTGTCCTCGACGACGGTCCTGCCGTTGACGAGGGAGAGGGTGACGGGTGCCGCGGCGCCGAAGACGAGTGCGGTCACCGGGTCGGCGATGGAGGCGTGGGCGAGGGTGTCGAGCTTCCACAGGACGAGGTCGGCGAGCTTGCCGGCCTCCAGGGAGCCGATCTCCTGGGCACGGCCGAGGACCTGCGCACCGCCGTACGTCCCCAGGCGCAGGGCCTGACGGGCGTTGAGTGCCTTCTCGCGGTGGGCGCCGAGCCGGTTGATGAGGAGGGCGTTGCGCAGTTCGGTGTGGAGTTCGCCGGACTCGTTGGACGCGGTGCCGTCGACGCCGAGGCCGACGGGGACGCCCGCCGCGAGCATGTCGGGGACGCGGGCGATGCCTGCGGCGAGGCGGGCGTTGGAGGACGGGCAGTGTGCGACGCCGGTGCCGGTGCGGGCGAAGGCGGCGATGTCGGAGTCGTTCATGTGGACGCAGTGCGCCATCCACACGTCGTCGCCGAGCCAGCCCGTCGACTCGAAGTAGTCGGTCGGGCCCATGCCGAACAGTTCCTTGCAGAACTGTTCCTCCTCGACGGTCTCCGAGCCGTGTGTGTGCAGGCGCACTCCGCGGCGGCGGGCCAGTTCGGCGCCCTGCCTGAGGAGTTCGGTCGACACGGAGAAGGGGGAGCAGGGCGCGACGGCGATCCGGGTCATCGCGTCGAACGAGGCGTCGTGGTGTGCGTCGATGGTCGCCTCGGTGGCGGCGAGTGCCCCGTCGAGGGTCTCCACGGCGAAGTCCGGCGGCAGTCCGCCGTCCTTCTCGCTGCGGTCCATGGAGCCGCGGGCGAGGGTGAAGCGTACGCCCATGTCGCGGGCGGCCCCGATGATGGCGCCGGACAGGTCGCCGGAACCCCGCGGGTAGACGTAGTGGTGGTCCATCGCTGTGGTGACCCCGCCGCGGGCCATCATGGCGAGGGAGCCCTGGGCGGCGGCACGGGCCATCGGCTCGTCGATGCGCGCCCACGTCGGGTACAGGGCGACCAGCCAGTCGAACAGGTTGTGGTCGGTCGCGAGACCCCTGGTGATCCACTGGTAGAAGTGGTGGTGGGTGTTGACCAGGCCGGGCGTGACGAGGTGGCCGGTGCCGTCGACGCGCCGTACGACGCCTTCGAGGCCCTCGGGCGCGCTGCCCGCGCCGACGGATTCGATGCGGTTGCCCGCCACGACGACATGGCCCGAGGCGTATTCGGTGTCGTGGGCGTCGACGGTCGCGATCGAACAGTTCTCGATGACGATGCGTTCTGTGGGCCTGGGGTCCGCCGAAGCTGCCATGGTGCTTCCTTCTTCTGTCTCTGGCGATGTGGGCACGGCAGGACCCTAGGAGGATTTGAGTGCCACGGCGGCGAGGCGGACGCCGTGGGTGCCGAGGGGTGGAGAGGACGTCCGGCCCTCGCGCGGCTGCGGGGCGGCGGAGGGCCGGCGCGGTACTGCCTCAGAGGTTGGTCATGTCCACCGGGATCCTCGGCTCGACGCCGTCCCGGAGCACGGTCGCCTCGATGAGGCCGTAGGGCCGGTCGGCGGCGAGGTAGACCTCATTGTCGTTCTTGAGCCCGAACGGCTCCAGGTCCACGAGGAAGTGGTGGTTGTTGGGCAGCGAGAAGCGGATCTCGTCGATCTCGCTCCGGCTCTCGATGATGCGCGAGCCCATCTGGTAGAGCGTCTGCTGCAGCGACAGGGAGTAGGTCTCGGCGAAGGCCTGGAGCATGTGCTTGCGCGCCTGCTCGTAGGACTTCTCCCAGTTCGGCATGCGCTCCTCGTCGCTGGTCCAGTTGTACCGCCACTTCGCGGACACGTCGGTCGCGAGGATGCGGTCGTACGCCTCCTTGAGCGTCGTGTACCTGTCCTTGACGTAGCCCCAGAACTCGGAGTTGGTGGAGTTCATCACCGTGAGGTCCTTGAGACCGGAGATGACCTCCCACTTCTCCCCGTCGAAGGTGATCTGGGTAGTGCGCGTCTCCTGGCCCTTGCGGACGAAGGAGTGCTTGACGTCGTCGGCGCCGATGAACTTCGAGTTGGCGTCCGAGGTCGCGATGCGCTCCCAGGCGTACTCCTCGATCCGGATCCGGGCGACCCTGATCGGTTCCTGCGAGGTCACGAAGTGCCGGGCGAGGTGGATGCCGAACTGTTCGGCGGACTCGATGCCGTGCTCCTTGGCGAACGCGAACACCGTGTTCTTGGTGGTGTCGGTCGGCAGGACGTGCGCGTTGGAGCCGGAGTAGTGGACCTCGTCCATGTCGCCGGAGAGGGCGACGGAGACGTTGAGGTCCTTGATGTGGTGGGTGGCACCGTCCCGCGTGATCCTGACGACGCGGTTCTCTGCTTTGCCGTACTGGTTCTGGCCGAGAATCGTGGGCATTGTCTGCTAGCTCCCTCGGTAAACGGAGTAGCCGAACGGGTTGAGCAGCAGCGGTACGTGATAGTGCTCGCCCGGTGTGACGGCGAACGCGATCGCCACCTCCGGGAAGAACGCACCGCTGTCCCTTACGCGGGGGGCGTCCTGCTGCGCCTCGGCTTGCTTCTGAGTGGTGAGGTACGACTCGGTGTCGAAGACGAGCCGTACATGGGTGGTGCCTTCCGGCAGTGCCGGCAGGTCCTTGCAGCGCCCGTCCGCGTCGGTCGCGGATCCGCCGAGCGTCACGTACGGCGTGCCGCCGCCGCGGGCGGCGAGGGAGACGGTGACGGCCGCGGCGGGGCGGCCGATGCTGGTGTCCAGGATGTGGGTGGACACCGATGCGGTGGTGTCGGTGCTCAAGACCGTCACGCTCCTTGTTCTGGGGAGTCCCGCACGAGGCGGGTCAGCCGGATGCGGTTGATCTTTCCCAGTTCGGTGCGCACGTGTCCGCGCTCCCGCTCGGGCGAGTTCCCGATCCGGGACTTCAGCGCGTCGCGCATCTGCTCACCGGTGGCTCCGGTGGCGCAGATCAGGAAGACGTGACCGAACCGCTCCTGGTAGGCCAGGTTCAGTTCGAGCATCTCGGTCCTGAGCTCCTCGGACACTCCGGCCATCCCCCGCTGTTCACGGGCGGAGGCCGGGTCCCCGGCCTTCGGACGGCCGATCGGGGGGTGGCCTGCCATCGCCTCGGCCAGGTCGTCCGGGGAGAGCTCGGCCGTGGCGGCGTCGCTCGTGGCGAACAGGGCTTCCTCGGTGGCGTACGGCCGGTGGGCGAGGACGGTGCTCCCCCATGCCGTGCTGGCGCAGACCTCGTGCAGCGCGGCAGTGGCCTCGTCGGCCGCCAGGGTGTTGAACCGGGCGAGGCCCGGTGTGGAGCTCGAAGTCACGGGAGCCTCCGTGGCTGCTTCTTCGCTGTGCGTTGTTCGGGCTGCGGACAGCTAACGCCCTTCGCAACATCACGTCAACAGTTTGTTGAAATTCCACGAACGCGAAGAGCCGCCGTCCCGGCATCCGGACAGCGGCTCCCCGGGCCCACGGCCCGCTCCTGGGCTCAACTACGCACCCTTGGTGCCGTTTTCGCGGTTCAGGTAGTTGTAGACGGTGAAGCGGCTGACGCCCAGGGCGGTCGCCACGGTCTCCACGCCGTGTCGTACGGCGAAGGCACCGCGTGCCTCCAGGGTCCGCACGATCAGCTGTTTCGTCTTGCGGTCCAGGTCGGCGAGCGGCATTCCGTGCCTCCGCTCCATCCCGGCCAGGATGTGGTCGAGCGAGTCGGAGAGCTGCGGGAGACGCACGGCTATGACGTCCTGCCCCTCCCAGGCGAGGACCACGTCGTCCGCCTGCGCCTGCTCGGGCCCCAGCAGCTCGGCGCCCATGGCGTCGACGAGCGGCTTCACCGCGGCGACCAGGGGATGGTCCGCAGGTCCGGTCACGGAGTGTCCTCCCCGATCACGTTGACCTGGAGCGAGACCCGGGTGGCACCCGACTCCAGGGTCCTGCGCAACAGCGAGTCCACCGCCGTGAGGACCTGGTCCGCACCGCCCTCCGCCGTGTTGCCGAACGGGCCGACGTCCACCGCGTCCAGGTCGGCCGTCCGGATCACCTCCCGGGCCACGACCGCGTGGGCGGGCGCCTTGTCCAGGTCGAAGGGCTCGGTGGTGAATTCCACCCTCAAGCGCACGGGTGCCTCCCTCATGTCCGCGCCGCGGTCGTCGGCTCGCACGGCTGGCTCCCGACCCTAAGGCACCGCGGTCAGGAGCCCGACTGGATGTCCCCCCGGGTGGACGAGGTGATCGGGTCGCCGTGCGCGAAGTCGCCGGGCGGGATCCCGGGGTGGTGACCGTCCCTGACCAGCCCGGCCGCGGCAGCCGCCGGGCCGAGGGCGAGCCGGGAGACGATCCGGTACCGGTCGCCCCGGTAGAGCGAGTGGACGTACTCCACGGGCCGGCCGGTGGTGTCCGAGGTGAGCCGCTCGAAGAGGAGCGCGGGGGACAGCTCCGGGACCTCCAGGAGCCGCGCCTCGGCCCGGGTGACGACGGTGGGCTCGATGGCCTGCACCGCCTCATGGACGTGCACACCATGGGTGTCCCTCAGGTGCTCGTACAGGTCGCCGGTCTCCAGCTCCTGGGCGGACAGGCCGGGGACGAACGCCGCCCTGATGTGCAGGTGCTCGATGGCCATCGGCGCGCCGTCGACCAGGCGCAGCCGGGCGACGTACACGATCTCCTCGGCGGGTGACATCCGCAGCTTGCGGCCGACCCGGGCGCCGGCCTGGAGGGTGGTGAACTCCAGCAGCCTGCTCGACCACGCCCCGGCGGCCCGCGGGACGCTCAGGGCGAGGTCCGCGGAGACGAGCTCCTGGGTGATCTTCTCGGGTGCGACGAACATGCCGCGGCCGTGCTCGCGGACCAGGAGCCCTGCGGCGACCAGCTCGTCGATCGCGGCGCGCACGGTGGGCCTGGACACTCCGAGCAGGGTGCACAGGGCTCGCTCGGAGGGAATGGCGTCCCCCGGACTGCGCGACTCGATCAGCTCCAGGACGGCGTCGCGGGCCCGCTCCCTCTTGAGCACCGTCCCCGGTACGTCGGCTGCCATGCCCTCCCCCTCCTGACGTCACGTTTCCCTTACCAGTCGGCCAACTGGTGACCACTGGTCAGGGCAGTGTAGCCGCCCTTCGCGACGAGAGCGGAGGCACCGGGCACCCCGAGATCGTCAACGCCCCTTTGCACACAAGGGGTTGACGGTCTCATTGGTCTATGCCACCTTCATCCACCATCAAGAGGTGAGCTGTCCAGTGGGCTTCACTGGTCAGGTGGTCAGGTCTTGCTCCCGTTGAGGTGAACCGTGAAGTACCGCTTGCTTGCCGGTGGTTCCGCGCTCGTGATGGCCGTCGCACTCAGTGCCTGCAGTTCCTCCTCGGACGACGCCGGTGAGGGCGGCGGCCGGACGACGGTCGACGTCTGGCTGATGCGTGACAGCGTCTCGGCCGCGTTCCAGAAGGAGTTCGTCGAGGGCTTCGAGGCCCAGCACCCGGAGATCGACGTCAGGGTCCAGATCCAGGAGTGGGACGGCATCGGACAGAAGATCACTGCGGCGCTGGCCAGCAACGACGCCCCCGACGTGATCGAGGCGGGCAACACCCAGGTGGCGCAGTTCGCCGGGAGCGGCGGGCTGCTGGATCTCAGCGACAGGAAGGCCGAGCTGAACGGCGAGGACTGGCTGAGGGGCCTGGCCGGGCCGGGCTCGTACGAGGGGAAGCAGTACGGCATCCCCTACTACGCGGCCAACCGGGTGGTCGTCTACCGCACGGACCTGTTCGGCAAGGCCGGTATCGACGCCGCCTCCCTCACCACGCGCGAGCGGTGGATCGACGCCACCACAAAGCTGAACGAGGGCGGCACGCAGGGGATCTATCTGCCGGGCCAGCTCTGGTACGCGCTGGCCGGCTTCGTCTGGGACGAGGGCGGCGACCTCGCCACCGAGTCCGGCGGCACGTGGAAGGGCGCACTGGACACACCCGAGGCACTGCGCGGGATGGAGTTCTACGCAGAGCTCCAGGCGCTCGGGAAAGGGCCCAAGGACTCCGACGAGGACGATCCGCCGCAGGCCGAGGTGATGGCGCAGGGGCAGGTGGCCCAGGTCATCTCCACCCCGGGCGGGGCCAACGCGGTCATCGAGAACAACCCGGAGCTCAAGGGCAAGCTCGGCTTCTTCCCGATCCCGGGCAAGACCGCCGGCACTCCGGGCGCGGTGTTCACCGGCGGTTCCGATCTGGTCGTGCCCGCCGCGGCCGGTCACCCCGACGAGGCGCTGACGTTCATCAAGGAACTCACGGGCGACACCTGGCAGAAGAAGCTCGCCGTGGCCATGAGCTACGTACCCAACCGGACGACGCTGGCCTCGTCGGTGGCGGACGACCCCGGCGCCTCCGCGATGGCGGTCGGCGCGGCCAACGGCCACGCGACGCCCAACACACCCGGCTGGGCCGCGGTGGAGGCGGAGAACCCGATCAAGGACTACATGACCGCCGTCCTCACCGGCGGCGACGCCGCGAAGGAGGCGGCCGAGGCCTCGGCGGACATCACCAGGGCAATGAACTCCGGTTCCTGACCCGCCTGTTCATTCCCCGTACCGAAAGGAGGCCTGCCGTGCCGGTCGTCCGCGAACGGACCGCACCCCGCACCCGACTCCCCGCGGGAGCACCGCCGGGGCGGCGGCCCCGCCCCTCGCACAGCCTGTGGCCGTACGCCCTGATCGCCCCGGCGATCGGCGGCATGCTCTACCTGCTCGTGTACCCGCTCGCGCGGGCCGTGCTGATCTCGCTGCAGGACTTCCGGCTCCGCCAGCTGATCAGCGGTGACGCGGAGTTCGTCGGGCTGCGGAACTACCGGACGCTGCTGTCCGACCCACGGTTCTGGGAGGTGGCCGGCCGCACCTTCGTCTTCATGGCCGTCAACGTCGCACTGATCATGGTCATCGCCACCCTGGTCGCGCTGATGACGGAGCGGCTCGGCCGGGGCGGGCGCACGGCGGTGCTCTGTGCGCTGGTACTCGCCTGGGCCATGCCGGTGGTCGCCGCCACCACGGTCTTCCAGTGGCTGTTCCACTCCGAATTCGGCATCGTCAACTGGTCGTTGACCTCGCTGGGCTTCGGCTCGTTCGACCGCTACCCGTGGTTCGCGAACGGTACGGCGGCCTTCGTGATCCTGATCCTGCTGATCGTCTGGCAGTCCGTGCCGTTCGCGGCCGTCACCCTCTACTCGGCGCTCACCACCGTGCCCGCCGAACTCTACGAGTCGGCCCGGCTGGACGGCGCGTCCGCGGTCCGGATCTTCCGCTCGGTCACCTTCCCGATGCTCCGGCCGATCTTCATGCTGGTCTTCTCGCTGGAGGTGATCTGGACGTTCAAGGCGTTCGTCCAGATCTGGGTGATGACCCGCGGGGGTCCGGGCGACGCCACCACGATCCTGCCCGTGTACGCGGTCCAGACGGCGCTCTCCAGCCAGCGCTACGACCTGGGATCCGCCGCTTCGATGGTCACCGTGGTGCTCATGTCCGGGGTGCTCGTCCTCTACTTCCGCCAGATGTTCCGTCAGGAGGACGAACTCCGATGACCCTGTTGCGCCCCCGCATCCGGCGGATCCCGCTGAACGCCGCCGCCGTGGTGACCGTCGTCGTCTGCCTCTTCCCCGTGTACTGGATGATCTCGACGGCCTTCAAGCCGTCCCGGGACATCCAGTCGCCCGAACCGCGGCTCGTCCCGTACACCTGGACGCTGGACCACTTCCGGCGGGCCGTGCAGGCCGACGGCTTCGAGCTGTTCTGGCGCAACAGCGTCCTGGTCACGCTGGGCGCGGTGCTGCTGGCGCTGGCCGTGGCGCTCGGGTCGGCGTTCGCCGTGGCCAGGATGAGGTGGAAGGGCCGGCGGCAGTTCATGCTGCTCGTCTTCATCGCCCAGATGGCGCCCTGGGAGTCGCTGATCATCCCCGTCTACATCATCTCCCGCGACACCGACATGCTCGACCGGCTGCCGACGCTGACCCTCGTCTACTTCATGATCACGCTGCCGTTCACGATCGTGGTGCTGCGGGGCTTCATCGCGACCATTCCGCCCGAGCTGGAGGAGGCGGCGCAGGTCGACGGCTGCACCCGGACCGGCGCCTTCCGGCGGGTGGCACTGCCCCTGCTCGCGCCCGGCCTGATGGCCACCTCGCTCTTCGGATTCATCACCGCCTGGAACGAGTTCGCGTACGCCAACTTCCTGATCATCAAGCAGCAGGACAACCGCACCCTGCCGGTCTGGCTGTCGTCCTTCCAGAACACCTTCGGCACGGACTGGGGCGCCACCATGGCCGCCTCCACGCTCTTCGCCCTGCCCGCGCTGGTGATCTTCCTGCTCCTCCAGCGCCATGTCACCTCCGGCTTCGCGGCCGGCGCCGTCAAGGGCTGACCCCGCTCGCCGTACCCGCGAACCGCCCGAGATCCGAATCCGGAGGCCCTCCGTGCCCGCATCACGCCCCGAGCTCTCCCTCGTACCCCGGCCCCGCAAGGTCTCGCCCCGCCCCGGCCGCTTCGTCCTCGACCACGACACCCGCGTCCGGGCCCTGCCGGGCACCGGGGCCGCGGCCGAGCTGCTGCGCACGCTGCTCGGTCCGGCCACCGGACTGCCGCTCGCCCCGGCGGCCGACGGCCGGATCGTCCTGGCACTCGACCCGCAGCTCGGCGGGCTCGGCGACGAGGGGTACGGCCTCACCGTCGGCCCGCAGGCACTGCTGCTGCGCGCCGCCCGGCCGACCGGGCTGCTCCGCGGGGTGCAGACGATCCGTCAGTTGCTGCCTCCCGAGGCGCTGTCGGGCGGTGCACGGGCCGCGTCCTGGGAGCTGCCGTGTGTCGAGATCAGCGATGTTCCGCGCCACCCCTGGCGCGGCACGATGCTCGATGTGGCCCGGCACTTCCAGCCGGTCTCGTATCTGCACCGGTACGTCGACCTCCTGGCCTTCCACAAACTCAACACCCTCCATCTGCACCTCACGGACGACCAGGGCTGGCGCATGCCCGTGGAGGCCTTTCCGCGCCTGACCTCGGTGGGGGGCCGTCGGGCCGAGTCCCTGTCCGACGGTGTCCCGCACTCGGGGGCGTACACCAAGCAGGAGCTGCGGGAACTGGTCAGCCACGCCGCGGCCCGCGGGGTCACCGTCGTGCCCGAGATCGAGATGCCCGGTCATGTGCGCGCCGCCCTCGCGGCCTACCCGGAGCTGGGCAACCGGCCGGACCGGCGCCTCGACGTCTGGACCAGGTGGGGCGTCTGCGACACCGTGCTCGGCGTCCACGAGCAGGTCTTCGACTTCTGCCGGACCGTGCTGGAGGAGGTCATGGACGTCTTCCCGTCCCCGTACATCCACATCGGCGGCGAGGAATGCCCGACCACCGAATGGGAGAACAGTCCCGCGGCCCGTGACCGGGCGACGGCCGAAGGGCTGGCCGGCCCCTCGGCGCTGCACGGCTGGTTCATGGGCAGGATCGGGTCGTTCCTCGTGGAGCGGGGGCGCACGCCCACCGGCTGGGCCGAGACCGGCACCGAACTCCCCCTCGACTTCACGGTGATGACCTGGCGCGATCCGGCGCACGCCCGTACCGCCGCCCGCCGGGGCCACCGGGTGGTCAGCGCGCACCACCGTGCCACGTACCTCGACTACGCCCAGTCCACGGATCCGGCCGAGCCGTACGCCCAGCCCGGTGCCCCGGTCGGACTGCACACGGTGTACGCCGACGAGCCGGTCCCCGACGACTGGGAGGCCGAGGAGGCCGGACAGATCCTTGGCACCCAGGCGCAGTTGTGGACCGAGTACGTGACGACACCGGACCGGATCGAATACCTCACCTATCCCCGTCTGTGCGCCCTGGCCGACCGCGCGTGGTCCGGCGGACGCGACTGGACGGGATTCGTCGAGCGGCTGCGCCACCACACCGCGCGGCTGGACGCGCTCGGTGTCCCCTACCGCCCTCTGACCGCGCGGTCGCTCACGACCGCCTCCGCAGGAACAGCGCCAACCCCCCGGTAGATCCCCCACCACCGTTCCGGAGAGGAACACCCCCATGAGGAAGACCAGCAGGAGCCGTATCCGTACGGCGGCGGCTGCCGCCGTCAGCGTGGCACTGGGCTGTACCGCCCTCGCCGTACTGCCCTCGGCCGCCGGTGCCGCAGCTGCCGCCGACGGACTCGTCGTCCAGTACCGCACGAGTGCGTCGGGCGCGACGGCCGACCAGAGCGAACCCTGGCTGAAGGTGCGCAACACCGGCGGTACGAGTGTGCCGCTCGACAACGTCAGGGTCCGGTACTACTTCAAGGCCGATTCGGCCTCGGCGGCCTACCGGTTCGCCTGCTCCTGGGCGGTGAAGGGCTGCGGGAACATCACCGGGACGTTCGGGACGCTCGCGAACCCGACCGCCGACGCGGACCGCTATCTGGAGATCGCGTTCACCGCGGGCGCGGGCTCGCTGGCCCCCGGTGCGGACACCGGGGACATGCAGCTGCGCTTCCACCGGGCGGACTGGCAGTCGCTGCGGCAGAGCGACGACTACTCCTTCGGCTCCGGACGGACCACGTACGGCGACTGGCCGAGGATCACCGCGCAGCTGGGCGGGGTGACGGCCTGGGGCGAGGCGCCCGGGGGCAACGGCCCGACGGACCCGACGGATCCCCCCACCGATCCGCCGGCCGACGGGCCGAGGCTGTTCGACGACTTCGACTACAGCGGTCACGCGGACCCGGACATCGCGGCGCACGGCTGGAGCGTCCGCTCCAACTCCGGCGGTCCGGGTGTGCCGGGTGCCGTCTGGGCTCCCGAGAACATCACCTTCAGCAGTCAGAGCGGCAACTCGGTGATGAACCTGGAGACCTCCACGGCGGGCACCGGTGCCTCGACGGAGCAGACCGAGATCCTCACGCAGGCCACGAAGTTCCGCAACGGCACGTATGCGGCCCGGGTGAAGTTCAGCGACGCCCCCCGGTCCGGGCCGGACGGCGACCACCTCGTCCAGACGTTCTTCACCATCAACGACCTCAAGGCGCCGATGGCAGACGACTACGCGGAGTACGACTTCGAGTACCTGCCCAACGGCGGCTGGGGCGAGCCGGCCAACATCCTCTACACGACGTCGTGGGAGACCTACCGCCCCGACCCGTGGGAGGCCGTCAACCAGCACAGCGAGGCACGGCAGAGCTATGCCGGCTGGCACGACCTGGTGGTGACCATCGACGACAGCGCCATCACGTACTACATCGACGGGCAGCACTTCGGCACGCACGGTGCGGCGTATCTGCCCGAGCGGCCGATGTCGATCAACTTCAACCAGTGGCTGATCGATCTGGCGGGCCAGAGCAGCACCACACCCCGCTCGTACGACCAGCAGGTGGACTACGTCCTGCACGTGAAGGACCAGGTCCTGTCCCCGGCCCAGGTGTCCGCGCTGGTGGGGCAGTACCGCGCGGCGGGCACGGCCTTCCAGGACACGGTGCCGGCCGGCTGACCCGGCAGGTGTGACCGGCGGGGTGGAGGGGCGGGTGACCTCCACCCCGCTCCGGCATGTCCGGAGGTCGGGAGGCACCGTCCGGACCGGGCGGCCCGGTCCCCTTGACAGCCCATCCCCCTTCCGGGCAATCTTCCGTTGAGCAGAAACTTACTTCCGCGATACGGAAGGAGCGCAGATGGGCTACTCGGACCAGCGCTTCGATGTGAACCTCTCGATCCTCTTCACCGAACTCCCGCTCCTGGAGCGCCCCGCCGCCGCGGCGGCCGCGGGCTTCACCGAGGTCGAGCTCTGGTGGCCGTGGACCCGGACCCCCACCCCGGCGCGGGCCGAGCTCGACGCCCTCAAGGGGGCACTGGACGAAGCGGGCACCCAGCTGGTCGGGCTGAACTTCTACGCGGGGCAGCTGCCCGGACCCGACCGCGGCGCGCTCTCCGTACCAGGAGCGGAGTCGGACCGCTTCCGCGCCAACATCCCGGTGGCCACCGCGTTCGCCGACTCGGTCGGCTGCCGGGCGCTCAACGCGCTGTACGGCAACCGCGTCGACGGCGTGGACCCGGCCGTGCAGGACGCGGTCGCCCTGGAGAACCTGACCGCCGCCGCCCGCGCGGCCGACGGGATCGGGGCCACCCTCCTGATCGAGACCCTCAACGAGCCGGAGTCGCCCCGCTATCCGCTGGTGAGCGCACCGGCGGCGATCGAGGTCGTCGACCGGGTCAACGAGGCGACGGGCCTGGGGAACGCCGCTTTCCTGCTGGACCTCTACCACCTGGCGATGAACGGCGAGGACCTCGGCCAGGTGATCAAGGCGTACGCCTCGAAGACCGGCCACGTCCAGATCGCCGACAGCCCGGGGCGCGGCGCGCCGGGCACCGGCTCGCTCCCGCTGGAACGGCTCCTCGACGAGCTGACGCAGGCCGGTTACACGGGCCGGGTCGGCCTGGAGTACAAGCCGGGCGACCGGCCGAGCACGGAGTCCTTCGACTGGCTCCCGGACACCCTCTAGGGTCCACGGCCCTCGTACACACGCTTATCGGAAGGCACCCTCATGAGCAGCAACCTCCCCAAGGTCGCGTGGATCGGACTCGGCATCATGGGCTCGCCCATGTCGGAGAACCTGATCGAGGCCGGGTACGACGTCACCGGCTACACCCTGGAGCAGGACAAGGTGGACCGGCTGGTCGCGGCGGGCGGCACGGGTGCCGTCTCGATCGCGGACGCGGTACGCGACGCCGATGTCGTCGTCACCATGGTCCCCGCGTCCCCGCAGGTCGAGGCAGTCGCGTACGGTCCCGATGGCATCCTGGAGAACGTCCGGCCGGGCGCACTGCTGATCGACATGTCCTCGATCACCCCGCAGACCTCGGTGGACCTGGCCCGGAACGCGAAGGGCAAGGGCGTCCGCGTGCTGGACGCCCCGGTCTCCGGCGGTGAGGCCGGCGCGATCGAGGCCGTCCTGTCCATCATGGTCGGCGGCGAGCAGAGCGACTTCGACGCCGCGCGACCCCTGCTCGACGCGCTGGGCAGGACGATCGTGCTGTGCGGCCCGCACGGCTCGGGCCAGACGGTGAAGGCCGCCAACCAGCTGATCGTCGCGGTCAACATCCAGGCCTGCGCCGAGGCCGTGGTCTTCCTGGAGAAGTCCGGCGTCGACCTGGCCGCGGCCCTCGACGTCCTGAACGGCGGGCTGGCCGGCTCCACGGTGCTGACCCGCAAGAAGGACAACTTCCTCAAGCGGGACTTCGCCCCGGGCTTCCGGATCGACCTGCACCACAAGGACATGGGCATCGTCACGGACGCCGCCCGCAACGTCGGCGCCGCACTGCCCGTCGGCGCGGTCGTGGCCCAGCTGGTCGCCTCGCTGCGCGCCCAGGGTGACGGCGGCCTGGACCACTCGGCACTGCTGCGCTCCGTCGAACGCCTCTCCGGCGCGCAGGTCTGACGTCCCGGCCCGGGTCGAACCCTCCGGTCGGCCCCCCTGAACTCCGGGTCGCGGTGGCGCTGACACCTGTCCTGTCGCGCCCAGGCGCTGCCGCGACCCGGAACCCACTCTTCCAATTTCAACAAACTGTTGACGTCTTGTTCGCGGCGAATCTACGCTCCGGAGGCCGTCAGCAGCCCCGTACGGAAGGTCTTCATGTCGAAGCGTGTGCTCACGACCGAGTCAGGCGCCCCGGTCGCCGACAACCAGAACTCCGCCACGGCCGGCGCCGGCGGGCCGATCCTCCTCCAGGACCAGCACCTGCTGGAGAAGCTCGCCCGCTTCAACCGCGAGCGCATACCGGAGCGCGTCGTCCACGCCCGCGGCTCCGGCGCGTACGGCTACTTCGAGGTGACGGACGACGTCACCGGCTTCACCCGTGCCGACTTCCTCTCCGAAGTGGGCCGCCGCACCGAGACGTTCATCCGGTTCTCCACTGTCGCTGACTCCCTGGGCGGCGCCGACGCCGTACGCGACCCCCGGGGCTTCGCCCTCAAGTTCTATACGAACGAGGGCAACTACGACCTGGTAGGCAACAACACCCCGGTGTTCTTCATCAAGGACCCGATCAAATTCCCCGACTTCATCCACTCGCAGAAGCGCGACCCGTTCACGGGCCGTCAGGAGCCGGACAGCGTCTGGGACTTCTGGGCGCACTCGCCCGAGGCGACGCACCAGGTCACCTGGCTGATGGGCGACCGGGGCATCCCCGCCTCGTACCGCCACATGAACGGCTATGGGTCGCACACGTACCGGTGGACGAACGCGGAGGGTGAGGCCTTCTTCGTCAAGTACCACTTCAAGACCAACCAGGGCGTGCGCTCCCTCGCGGCCGACCGGGCCGCCGAACTCGCCGGCAAGGACGCCACCTCGCACCAGACGGACCTGCTCCAGGCCATCGAACGCGGGGTCAACCCGTCGTGGACGCTGCATGTGCAGGTCATGCCGGCCGCGGAGGCCGCCGACTACCGCTTCAACCCGTTCGACGTCACCAAGGTGTGGCCGCACAGCGACTATCCGCTGCGGCGGGTGGGCCGCCTGGTGCTCGACCGCAACCCGGACAACGTGTTCGCCGAGGTCGAGCAGGCGGCGTTCTCGCCGAACAACTTCGTGCCGGGCATCGGCCCGTCCCCCGACAGGATGCTGCAGGGCCGGCTGTTCGCGTACGCCGACGCGCACCGCTACCGGCTGGGCGTCAACCACACCCAGCTCCAGGTCAACGCGCCGAAGGCGGCCGTCGTCGACAACTACGGCCGCGACGGGCTGCACGCGACCCGGAACGGCTCGCGCCGGGACAGGAACTACGAGCCCAACTCGTACGCCGGCCCGGCCGAGACCGGCGAGGCCCTGTCCGCCCCGCTCGCCGTACACGGCTGGACGGGTACGCACGAGGCGCCCACGCACACGAAGGACGACGACTTCTTCCAGGCGGGCGAGCTCTACCGGCTGATGTCGGACGACGAGAAGGACCGTCTGGTCGCCAACATCGCGGGGGGCCTCTCGCAGGTCACCCGTGACGACGTGATCGAGAAGAACCTCGCCCACTTCCACGCGGCGGACGCCGACTACGGCACCCGCGTGGAGAAGGCGGTCCGCGCCCTGCGCGAGGACTGATCCTTCCCCCGAGGCCCTGCCCGTGCCGCCTACCCGGATGAGGGGTTGAGCGCGGTGCGAGCAGGACGGGGCCGCGGCGGTGGACGACGCCAGTGCGGTGGTGAGGCCCGGCCGGCCGTGCTCCTGACCTGAAGGAGCCCGCCCCGGCCGGCCCGCTCGCCGCCGCCGCGGTCGCTGTGACCCGTACGAGCAGGGGGCGTGCCCCACGGAACCCACCGTGGGGCACGCCCCCTGTTCCGCTGCCTGCTTGTCCTCAATCGCCGGACAGGCTCGGATACGCCACCCGGCCCGATTCGAGCCCGTCCGGCGATTGAGGACACACCCCGGCGGGGACGCCGGAAGGCTCCCGCCCAGGGGAATCCCGAGGCGGGAGCCAAGAAGGGGGGTCAGGACGCGGTCAGTGCGCGGATCGCCGTCGGCGCGTGCCCCGGCTCCGTCGCCACGTCCTCGAACTCGTTGACCGACGCGATATCCGTCCCGCTCATCGAGATGTTCGTGACCCGCTCCAGGATCGCCTCCACCACCACCGGCACCCGGAACTCCGCCGCCAGCTTCTTCGCCTCCTCGAAGGCCGGCAGCAGCCGGTCCGGCTCGGTGACCCGGATCGCCCTGCAGCCCAGACCCTCGACGACCTTGACGTGGTCCACGCCGTAGGCGCCCAGTTCCGGTGAGTTGATGTTCTCGAACTCCAGGTTGACCTGGAAGTCGATGTCGAAGTTGCGCTGCGCCTGCCGGATGAGCCCCAGGTAGGAGTTGTTCACCAGCACGTGCACGTACGGGATGCGGTGCTGCGCGCCGACCGCCAGTTCCTCCAGCATGAACTGGAAGTCGTAGTCACCGGAGAGCGCGACGACGGAGCCGTCCGGGTCGGCCGTGGCGACGCCCAGCGCGGCGGGGATCGTCCAGCCGAGCGGTCCGGCCTGGCCGCAGTTGATCCAGTGGCGCGGCCGGTAGACGTGCAGCATCTGCGCGCCCGCGATCTGGGAGAGGCCGATCGTCGTGACGTACCGGGTCTCGGGGCCGAACGCCCGGTTCATCTCCTCGTACACCCGCTGCGGCTTCAGCGGCACGTTGTCGAAGTGCGTGCGGCGCTGCAGCACCGCACGGCGCTCCTGCGTGGACGCCGCCCAGGCCGACCGGTCCTTGAGCCTGCCCGCGTCCCTGAGCTCGCGCGCCACCTCGACGAGGAGTTCCAGCGCGGCCTTCGCGTCGGAGGCGATACCGAGGTCCGGCGCGAAGATCCTGCCGAGCTGGGTGGGCTCGATATCGACGTGGACGAACGTACGCCCCCGGGTGTAGACGTCGAGCTTGCCGGTGTGGCGGTTGGCCCAGCGGTTGCCGATGCCGAGGACGAAGTCGGACTCCAGGAAGTTCGCGTTGCCGTAGCGGTGCGAGGTCTGCAGGCCGACCATGCCCGCGTTCAGCTCGTGGTCGTCGGCGAGGATGCCCCAGCCCATCAGGGTCGGGACGACCGGGACGCCGGTGAGCTCGGCGAACTCCACCAGGAGTTCGCAGGCGTCGGCGTTGATGATGCCGCCGCCCGCGACGAGCAGCGGACGCTCGGATGCGTTCAGCATCTCGACGGCGCGCTCGATCTGCTTGCGGGTGGCGGCGGGCTTGTGCACGGGCAGCGGCTCGTACAGCTCGGGGTCGAACTCGATCTCGGTGAGCTGCACATCGATCGGCAGGTCGATGAGGACCGGCCCGGGCCGCCCGGTGCGCATGAGGTGGAAGGCCTGCTGGAAGACGCCCGGGACCTGCGCGGCCTCCAGGACGGTGGTCGCCGCCTTGGTCACCGGGGCGGCGATCGACGCGATGTCGACGGCCTGGAAGTCCTCCTTGTGGAGCACGGCCGTCGGCGCCTGGCCGGTGATGCAGAGGATCGGGATCGAGTCGGCGACGGCCGAGTAGAGGCCGGTGATCATGTCGGTGCCGGCCGGGCCGGACGTACCGATGCAGACGCCGATGTTCCCGGCCTTCGCGCGGGTGTAGCCCTCGGCCATGTGGGAGGCGCCCTCGACGTGACGGGCGAGGGTGTGGTGCACCCCGCCGGAGGCCTTGAGGGCCGCGTAGAACGGGTTGATCGCCGCACCGGGCACACCGAACGCGTTACTGACACCTTCACGCTTGAGGATCTCAACTGCCGCTCGGGCAGCGGTCATACGAGGCATCGAGTGCTCCTGCTCGGACTCGGTGGAGTCGGGCTCTGTCGCGCCACCTGAGAGCACCAATTCCGTATCGCGGAAGTTTTGTTCTGCCATGCGGAATCAATCTAGGGCGGCCCCGTACGGTCGTCAAGGGACGGCGCGGAGGCCACGCGGCCGGAACGTCCGGACGAACTACGCCAAGCCACTCCCCCGGGCGTCGCTCCTGGTGGACGATGGGGGTCCGGAACGCAGTCGTCGTGGCAGCGGCGGCGGGGAGGGGTACAACGTGGAGTCCGTACCGGTGCGCTGCCCGGTCTGCAGCCGGGACCACGCGTACGTCACGCCGGTGTACCCCTGCCCGTGCGGCTCCCCGACCGCCCCGCCGCTGATGCGCGGCGCCCCGGTCGAGCCGGTCACCCACCGCACCTGGGAGGACGACTGGGTGAGCGTGCGCTGCCACTCCTGCGGGCGCCACGACGAGTGGCCGTATCCCGAGCTGTGCTGCCCCTGCGGGACCGTGCTGCGGATCCCCGTGCGCCCGGTGGCCGCGCGCGGCCTCACTCCGCCCGCCTCGCCCGGTCCGTCTCACGTACCGCTCCCGCGCACGGCCGCCCGTCCCCGCCCGGCGTTCCAGCCCCTGGTGATCCGTACGGCGCGCGACGCGGTGAGCGCCGCCGCGCTCTACCTGACCTGGCTGGGTTACCGCGACGTCGTCCAGCCCGGGATACGGCCCACCTCCCGGATAGACCTGAGGGCGGCGGGAGTCATCGCGCAGGTCGACTCGACCACCCGGGCCACCACCCTGCGCGATGTCGAGTGCCTCTGGCTCAACGCGCTCAACGCATCGGCGTCCGGGGTGCTCTTCTCCCTCGCCGGCTATGCGGACGACGCACGGGCGCGGGCGGACGGCCTCTGCATCCCGCTCTTCGTCCTGGACCTCACGGGGACGCCCCAGCCGGTGAACGGCGCAGCCGACGAATTGGTCAGCACCGGCCCCTGACCTCCCGTCATACTCGGCCCATGCGCATCCGCCCCGCCCACCGCGCCGAACTCCCCCTGCTCCAGGACGTCGAGCGCGCCGCCGGTGAGCCGTTCAGGACGCTCGGCATGGCCGCCGTCGCCGACGACGACCCACCCCCGCTCGGCATGCTGGACAGCTACCGCCGCGACGGGCGCTGCTGGACGGCGGCGGAGGAGGGCACGGACCTCCCGGTCGGCTACCTGATCGTGGACCGCGTCGACGGCGCGGCCCACATCGAGCAGGTGTCGGTGACTCCCGCGGCCTCCCGCCGGGGCGTGGGCCGCGCACTGATCGGCCATGCCGCCGCCTGGGCCGAGGGGCAGGGGCTGGCGGCACTCACACTGACCACCTTCGCCGAGGTCCCGTGGAACGCCCCTTACTACGCCCGCCTCGGTTTTCGGACACTGGCCCCGGACGAGCTCGGCGAGGGGCTCCGCTCGATCAGGGCGCAGGAGGCGGAACACGGCCTGAACCGCTGGCCGCGCGTGTGCATGCGCGCCGAACTCCCCTTCCGCCCCGGGCCATGATTTCGGTCACCTGTGCCGCGTGAGCCGCTTATGTTCGAGCTGTTGTCAGTATGGGGACGTAGAGTGAAGGCATGGTCTTAACTCCACGGCTTTCCACCCCTTCCAACCCCGTTTTCCCGACTCAGCCGACACACCAGTCCGCCGTCGAAGCCAACGAGGCGATCCGCGCACTCGTGGACGCGCGTGCCGGCCAGGACTGGTCGTCCGTGGAGTCCGAGAAGTATGAGGTCCTGCTCATCGAGTGGGCCGCGGCGACCCGGGGCATCGGCTCCGACATCATCGAAGCCGCCTGACCCCGGGGCGCGAGCCGCCCCCCACGCACCGGCACCCCTGGGGCCGCCGGTGCGGCTAACCGCCGTAGTTCTCCCGCAGTTCGACCTTCCGGACCTTCCCGCTGACCGTCATCGGGAAGGTCTCCAGGATCCGCAGCCGCCGCGGGATCTTGTAGTGCGCCAGCTGCTCGCGGCAGTACGCCGTCACCTCGTCGAGCGTCGGCGGGTCGGCCGGGTCCCGGGGGATCACGCAGGCCAGGATCTCCTCCCCGTACGTGGCGTCGGGCACGCCGACCACCTGTACGTCGGCGATCTTGGGGTGGCTGTAGAGGAACTCCTCGATCTCCCGCGGGTACACGTTCTCGCCGCCCCGGATGATCATGTCCTTGATCCGGCCGACGATCTGGACGTATCCGTCCTCGCGCATCACCGCGAGGTCCCCGGTGTGCATCCAGCGTCCCGCGTCGACGACTTCGGCGGTCCGCTCCGGCTGGTCCCAGTAGCCGAGCATCACGCTGTATCCCCGGGTGCACAGCTCGCCGGCCTCGCCGCGTGGCAGCGTCAGTCCGGTCACCGGGTCGGTCACCTTCACCTCGATGTGCGGCAGCACCCGGCCGACGGTGCCCGTGCGTCGGTCCAGGTCGTCGTCCCGGCGGGTCTGCGTGGAGACGGGTGAGGTCTCGGTCATGCCGTAGCAGATGGACACCTCGGCCATGTGCATCTCGGCGACGACCCGCTTCATCACCTCGACCGGGCACGGTGATCCGGCCATGATCCCGGTGCGCAGCGAGGACAGGTCGTACGTGGCGAAGTCGGGATGGTTGAGCTCCGCGATGAACATGGTGGGGACGCCGTAGAGCGAGGTGCAGCGCTCCTGCTGGACGGCCGCGAGGACTGCGGCGGGCTCGAAGGCCGGGGCGGGGATCACGATGCACGCGCCGTGGGAGGTGATGCCGAGATTCCCCATGACCATGCCGAAGCAGTGGTAGAAGGGCACCGGCAGACAGACCCGGTCGGCTTCCGTGTAGCCGACCGTCTCCCCCACGAAGTAGCCGTTGTTCAGGATGTTGTGGTGGGAGAGGGTGGCCCCCTTGGGGAAGCCGGTGGTGCCCGAGGTGTACTGGATGTTGATCGGGTCGTCGCAGGACAGCTCGGCCTCCCGCGCGGCCAGTCGCTCCGGGGACACGGACACCGCCGCCGCCGTCAGCTCGTCCCAGGTCGGGTCGCCGATGTAGTGGACGGCGCGCAGGGCCGGGCAGTCGGCGCGGACCTGGCCGACGAGCGCGCGGTAGTCGCTGGTGCGGTGGGCGAGCGAGGCGATCAGGACACAGACGCCGGCCTGCCTCAGCACGTACTCCAGCTCGTGGGCACGGTAGGCCGGGTTGATGTTGACCATGACGGCGCCGATGCGGGCCGTCGCGTACTGGACGAGCACCCACTCCGGGCAGTTGACCGCCCAGATCCCGACCCGGTCCCCCCTGGCGACACCGGACGCCATCAGTCCGCGGGCCAACTCCGCGACGTCGGCGCCGAATTCGGCGTACGTCCAGCGGCGTCCGGACTCCACGTCGACGAGGGCCTCCCGCTCGGGGAACGCGGCGAGCGCCCGGTCGAGGTTGTGCCCGATGGTGTCGCCGAGCAGTGCGGTGGTTCCGGTGCCGTGCGCGTAGGACGGCTCGCTCATCGCAGGTCCCCCTCGTCGAATTCGGTGCCCGTTCCCTCGGCGGTGCGCTCGCGCAGCTCGATCCGGCGGATCTTGCCGGAGACGGTCTTGGGCAGCTCGGCGAACTCCAGCCGGCGGATCCGCTTGTACGGGGCGAGGACCGCCCGGGAGTGTGCGAAGAGGACCTTCGCCGTGTCCGGACCGGGCTCCCAGCCCTCCGCGAGCACGACGTACGCCTTCGGGACGGACAGCCGCACCGGGTCGGGGGCGGGCACGACCGCGGCCTCGGCGACCGCCTCGTGCTCCAGCAGGGCGCTCTCCAGCTCGAACGGCGAGATCTTGTAGTCGGAGGCCTTGAACACGTCGTCGGCCCTGCCCACGTACGTGATGTAGCCGTCCTCGTCCCGGGAGCCGATGTCTCCGGTGCGGTAGTAGCCGCCCGCCATCGCCTCGGCCGTGCGCTCCGGGTCGCCGTGGTAGCCCGTCATGAGGCCGACGGGGGCGGCGGACAGGTCGAGGGAGATCTCGCCCTCCTCGACGCCCGCCTCACCGGTGACCGGATCGAGGAGCTCGACCCGGAAGCCGGGGCTCGGCCGCCCCATGGAGCCCGTCTTCAGCCGCTGTCCCGGCGAGTTGGCCACCTGGACCGCGGTCTCCGTCTGGCCGAAGCCGTCCCGGATGGTGACGCCCCAGGCGCGCCGTACGCTCTCGATGACCTCCGGGTTGAGCGGTTCACCGGCTGCGACGACCTCGCGCGGCGGTGTCCTCAGCTGGGTCAGGTCCGCCTGGATGAGCATCCGCCAGACGGTCGGCGGTGCGCAGAAGCTCGTCACTGCGGAGCGGTCCATCTCCGCCATCAGCCGGGCCGCGTCGAAGCGGGTGTAGTTGAAGATGAAGACGGTGGCCTCGGCGCTCCACGGCGCGAAGAGGTTCGACCACGCGTGCTTGGCCCAGCCGGGCGAGGAGATGTTCAGGTGGACGTCGCCGGGCTTGAGCCCGATCCAGTACATCGTCGCCAGGTGGCCGACCGGGTACGAGACATGGGTGTGCTCGACCAGCTTGGGGCTCGCCGTCGTACCGGAGGTGAAGTACAGCATCAGCGGTTCGTCGGCGTCGGTCTCGCGGTCCGCCGTGAAGGTGTCCGGCGCCTCGTCGGCCCCGCTGTAGTTGCGCCAGCCCTCGACCTCGTCGCCCACCGCGATCCGGGTGTAGTCGCCGGGCACCTCGTCGAACTTCGCCGTGTCCGCCGACCGAACGAGGACGTGGCGGACCCTGCCGCGGTCCACCCGGTCGCGCAGGTCGACCGGGCCGAGCAGCGGGGTGGCGGGGATGACGACGGCACGCAGCTTCATCGCGGCGAGGGCCGTCTCCCACAGCTCGGTCTGGTTGCCGAGCATGACCAGGATGCGGTCGCCCTCCCCGACACCCTGGGATCGCATCCAGTTCGCCGCCCTGTTGGAACGGGCGGCCATCCGGGCGAAGGACACCTCGGTGCGCCCGCCGTCCTCCTCCACGATGTGCAGGGCGGTGCGGTCGTTGTCCTCGGCGATGACGTCGAACCAGTCGAGCGCCCAGTTGAAGTGGTCCGAGCGGGGCCAGCTGAAGCCTTCGTAGGCCTTCGCGTAGTCCTCACGGTGCTCGAGCAGAAAGTCCCGGGCTGCCCGGAACGTCTCCGTCGCGCTGGTTGCCGACATGTGCCCTCCTCATTGCGGACCCGTCCTTTAACATCATGCGAACAGTGACCCAGATCTCACCACCCCCGAACGGGGGGTACGGCGTACAGGGCGGAGAGTCATCGGAGTGCCGGAACAGGGCGAGGCGACCGAACTGCAGGCGGCGCTGCTGAGGCTGCGCCGTACGAGCGGGCTGCCCGTCGTCTTCGGAGGGCTCCTCTCGGACGCGCGCCACGCACGGATCGCCGAACTGAACGGGGCGCGGACCGGCGCGCTGCGCGGGCTCGTCATCTCGGCGGGCAGCGGGCTCGGCGGGAAGGCGATCGCGCTGTCACGGCCGTGCGCGGTGAGCGACTACGCCTCCTCGCGCCACATCAGCCACGAGTACGACACGGCCGTCGCGGCGGAGGGCCTGCGCTCGGTCGTCGCGGTGCCCGTCGTCGTCCGCCGCACGGTGCGCGGGGTGCTGTACGGGGCGCTGCGTGAGCCGCTCACGCTGGGGGACCGTACGTTCGACGCGGTGGCGTCGGCGGCGCGCGATGTCGAGCAGGCGCTGGCCGTCCGGGACGAGGTGCAGCAACTGCTGGCGGTCACCCGGGAGCAGGTGACCGATCCAGGGCGCCCCGGCACCTGGGAGGACGTCCGCGAGGCACACCGCGAACTGCGGGCGCTGGCACCGAGGATCGTCGATCCGGCGCTGCGTGAGGAACTGCTCACGGTGTGCGGCCGGCTCGCCTCGGCCACGGGTGCGGACCGGTTGCCGGCCGCGCGGCACGTACGGTTGGCGCCCCGCGAGGTGGATGTGGTCGCCTGCGTCGCGTCGGGGGCGACGAACGCCGCGGCGGCCGAGCGGCTGGGGCTGCGGCCGGAGACGGTGAAGGGGTATCTGCGCTCGGCGATGCGGAAGCTGGGGGCGCACACCCGGCTCGAAGCGGTGGTGGCGGCGCGACGGGCGGGGCTGCTGCCGTGAGCCTCAGTCGCCGAAGTCGATGAACGGGGCGAACCGGACGTCGTGCGCGGGGGCCGCCGACATCACCGTGAGCAGTTCCACGGCCTCCTGCGTGATCTCCTCGCGCTGCGCACTGCCGAGGCTGCCCAGGGCCTGGACGGTGATCCTCGCGTCGTCGGCCGTCTCGTCGAGGCGCCAGATCGCGGCCAGGAAGCCGTCCACGAGGACGGTTCCGTAGGCCTGGTTGCCGAGGCCGTTGCGCCCCTTGTACGCGGCCGGGATGACCCGTGTCCGGTCGGCGTGTCCGAGCAGTACGTTGTCGAATTCGGGCAGGAAGCGGACCGGGGCGGGGACGTCCGGGCCGGGACGCGGGGCGTCCGGCAGGTCGAAGAGTTCCACGCCGTGCTCGTCGCGGAAGGTGACCAGCCGCGGTCGCAGCCGTTCGAAGACCTCGCGCAGCCGGGTGAGTCCGGCCCACATCTGCATGTCCTTCACGGAGGCGGGTCCGAAGGCGCCGAGGTAGCGCAGGACGGTCCCGTCGGGCGCGGGGGCCGGGTGCGACGCCCTGCCGAGCCAGTGCTCGACGGTCGTCAGCGCGACCTGTCCGCTGCGTCCCCACATTCCGCGCGGGGTGACCTGGACCAGCGGGAGGAGGCAGCGGGCGGCGACCGCCAGGGCCCGCGGTTCGGCGTCCGGCCAGTGCGCGCCCAGTTCGTCGCGCAGCTCCTTCATCGTGCGGGGCCGTTCCTCGACGAGTTCCTTGCCGAGGACGGCCAGCCGGTCCAGGTCGACGCCGGTGAGCCCACCGCGGAATATCTTCAGCTCGCGGTCGCGCGCCGGCTGGACCAGGGGGCGCAGGGTGAGCGCGTCGTCGGCGGTGTGCGTGTGGATGGTGGAGCGCAGGGTGACGATCCTGACCACCTCGCGGGACTCCATGAGCGCGGAGAGCTCGGCGGGGTCGAAGCCCTCGATCCTGGAGTAGAGCTGGAAGTACGGCGGTCTGGTGTTCTGCGCCTGCAGACCCACCAGCCGGGTGACGACGTCCTTGACCGGCACGGCGGTGCGCCGGAGCAGCAACTGGCGTTCCAGCGTTGCCCGGTTGAGCGCGCGGGAGGAGAGCACGGGAGCATTCTTCGCGACCATGGACCGCACGCTACGCGGAAGGGCGTCACCGGCGCTCGAGTCCGGCACTCGCAGGGGACTGCGGCACCGCGGCCCGGGTGCCGTACGCCCGCATGATGGTGCCCGTGATCAGTGTCCTCTTCGCCGTTCTCACGGCGCTCAGCAACGGGGCAGCCTCGGTCCTCCAGCGTCGCGCCGCCCTGAACGTGCCCGACGGCGAGGCGATGCACCTGTCGCTGACAGGGCATCTGCTGCGGCAGAAGGTGTGGCTGTGCGGGATCGGTCTGGTGATCGTCGCCGCCGTCTGCCAGGCGGTGGCGCTGGCCACCGGGCCGATCGCCGTGGTCCAGCCGATCTTCGTGATCGAGCTGCCGGTGACGCTGCTGCTCGCCGGGTTCGTGATGCGGGCCCGGGTGCCGCGGACCGTCTGGTACGGGGTGGCCGCGGTGACGGCCGGGCTGCTCTCGGCATGGCCGCCGCCGCACCGGTCGGCGGCAGCGACAGTGTGCCGGGCGCCGACCGGATCCCCGCCCTGGTCGTCACCGGGCTGTTCGAGGCCGTGCTGATCGCCGCAGCGCTCGCCACCGGCGGCAACGCGAGGGCCGCACTGCTGGGTCTCGCGCCTGCCTGCGGGTACGCGCTGACGGCGGCGCTGATGAAGGACGCGACGGCGCAGCTGGACGAGGGTGGTGTGACCGCCCTGCTGTCGGCCTGGCAGCTGTACCCACGGCGGCGGCAGGTGTGGGGGCGCTGTTCCTCCTCCAGAACGCGCTGCACTCCGGCAGTCTGGTGGCCGTGCAGCCGATGCTGACGATGGGCGACGCGCTGATCAGCATCACGTACGGCGTGACGCTGTTCGGTGAGGAGCTGCGTACCGGCTGGTGGCTGCTGCCGCAGCTGGCCGGCGTGGCCCTGATCACCGTGGGCTGTGTGGTGCCGGCCCGTTCCCCGCTGGCCGCGGGGAACCCCGCCCCCGCTCCGCGGGTGCGATGAGGGAGGGTCAGGGGCGCCCCCGGGCAGGTACCTCCTCGCCATGCGGTACCGGGCCGGGCGGGGTGCCGTCGCCGAACGGGCGCCCGCCCAGCTGCTCCCGGTGGTGCGGGGTGAGCCAGCCGGACAGGTCGGGGCCGAGCGGGACGATGCCGGTCGGGTTGATGCCCGTGTGCACGCGGTAGTAGTGCCGCTTGACGTGGTCGAAGTCGACCGTGTCGCCGAAGCCCGGGGTCTGGTACAGGTCGCGGACGTACGCCCACAGGACGGGGTCCTCGGACAGCTTCGAGCGGTTGCACTTGAAGTGGCCGTGGTAGACGGCGTCGAACCGCACCAGGGTGGTGAAGAGCCGGATGTCCGCCTCGGTGAGGGTGTCGCCGACGAGGTAGCGCCGGTCGGCGAGCCGCTCCGAGACGTGGTCCAGGCGGCGGAAGACATCGGTGTACGCGGCCTCGTACGTGCCCTGGCCGTCGGCGAATCCGGCCCGGTAGACGCCGTTGTTGACGTCGCGGTAGATGCCCTCCATCACCTCGTCGATCTCCTCCCGCAGCCGTTCCGGGTAGAGGTCGGGGGCGCCGGGGCGGTGCAGCGCCGTCCATTCGGTGGCCAGGTCCAGCGTGATCCGCTGGTAGTCGTTGGTGACGAGCCTGCCGCTCGGTACGTCGACGATCGCGGGGACGCTGACCCCGCCGGGGTAGCCGTGCTCGCGTGCGTCGTACGCCTCGCTGAGGTAGCGGATGCCGAGCACCGGGTCGCGGCCGCCCTCGTCCAGGGTGAAGCGCCAGCTGCGGTCGTCCTGGATGGGGTCGGCGACGGCCAGCGAGAGGGCGCTCTCCAGTCCGAGCAGCCGCCGTGAGACGAGGGCACGGCTCGCCCAGGGGCAGGCCCTGCTGACGACCAGCCGGTAGCGGCCCGCCTCGACGGGCCAGCCGTCGCGGCCGTCGGCGGTGATGCGGTCGGCGAAGTGGCTGCGCGACCGTTTGAAGGGCTTGTGGCCGTACGAGGTGTTCCCGCCCGGCTCCGCTTCCTCGCCGCTCATCGTGTTCCCCTCTGTGCGTCGGATGTTTCGGATGTCTCCTGGCTTCTTCTTCCCCGGCGGCCCGCTCCGACGTCGGCCAGGGCCACGACGAGCGCGGCCAGGACGAACGCGATCGAGACGAGGAGCCCGCGGTCGTACGCGTCGGCCCAGCCGTCGGGACCCAGCTGGGCGAAGAAGACCGAGCCCACCGCGGCGATCCCGATGGAGGATCCGACCCGCTGGCTGGTCTGGAGGGTGCCCCCGGCACTGCCCGCGTTCTGCACCGGCACCTGGGAGAGGGTCAGGGTCTGGTTGGGGGCGATGACGAGCCCGCTGCCGAGTCCGGCGAGCAGCAGCGGAGCCGCCATCGCCAGTCCGGCGCCCCTGCCCGGTACCAGGTGCGCGGCCAGTGCGGTGAGGCCGAGCCCGACGGCCACCATGATCAGTCCGACGACGATCAGGGGCCGTCCGAACCTGCCGACGAGCCGGCCGCCGATGGTCGCCGCACCACCCGCGCCCAGTGCGAACGGGGTGATCGCGAGGCCCGCCTCCAGGGCGCTGTAGTCCAGGCCCGACTGCAGGTACAGCGTGTTGATGAAGAAGATGGAGGTGAAGCCCGCGAAGTACAGCAGGATCATCAGACAGCCAAGCCAGAAGGACCGGAGCCGGAAGAGCGCGAGGTTCAGCACGGGCTGGACGCCCTTCTTCGCGCAGCGGGACTCCCAGCCGACAAAGGCTGCCAGCAGGACCAGGGCGACCAGGACGAGCAGCCATTTCCCGTTGCCCGGCCACTGCTGGGCCTGGACGAACGGAAGCAGCAGGGCCAGCACCCCCGCGCCGAGCAGCAGCACCCCGACCGGGTCCAGGTCGCGTGGCCCGACCCGGCCCGCGGACGGGGTGTCCGGCAGGAGCCGGTGGGCCAGCAGGAGGCAGACGGCTCCGATCGGCAGGTTGACGTAGAAGATCCAGCGCCAGCCCTCCTGCGCCCCCGCACCCTGGATCAGCAGCCCGCCCAGGAGCGGGCCGACGGCGGTGGAGATGCCGACGACGGTGCCGAACATGCCGAAGGCCCGGCCCCGTTCGCGGCCGGAGAACATCTGCTGGATCAGTGCGGAGATCTGCGGCGAGAGCAGTCCGCCCGCCGCGCCCTGGAGCAGCCGGGCGACGACGAGCCAGAGGCTGGACTGGGCGGCCCCGCAGGCGGCGGAGGCCAGGGTGAACAGGGTGAGGCCCCACATGAACATCGTGCGCCGCCCCCGGGCGTCGCCGAGCCGTCCGCCGGGGATGAGGACGAGCCCGAACGCGAGCGCGTAGCCGGACAGCACCCACTGGAGGTCGGACTCCGGTGTGTCCAGGCCCTCCTTGATGGCCGGCAGCGCGACATTGACGATGGACACGTCGAGGAGGGTCATGAAGCCCGCCACCAGGCAGACTGCGAGTGCGCGCCAGCGACGGGGATCGGAGGGTCCGGGAGGAGAGCCAGGGTCCCGGTGCACCGCGCTCTCTGCCATGACCGGCACCCTAGGCGGCGGCCCCTGATTCCGGCGGATCCCGGCCGCGGGGTCCGGCGTGTTCCGCCCTACCGGGGGTACTCGCGGGACATGACTGTCGGGAAAACGAGTGTTCTGGTCCTGGACTGTGCCGAGCCCATGGAGCTCGCCGGGTTCTACGCGGCTCTGCTGAACGCCGAGATGCGGATCGGGAACGATCCGGACTTCGTCGAGATCGTCGGCAGCCCGGGTGTGCACCTGGCGGTCCGCCGCGACCACGGTTACGCGCCGCCGAGCTGGCCCCGCCCCGAGGACTCCCAGCAGGCGCATCTGCGCATCCTGGTCGAGGTGGGGGACATGGACGAGGCCGAGCGCGAGGCGATAGGCCTGGGCGCCCGGCCGGTGGACACGAAGGACAGCAACAGCGGTCCACGCGATGTCCGCGTCTACACGGATCCGGCCGGGCACTCGTTCTCCCTGGCCGCCTACCCCTCCTTCAGCCCCGAACGGCGGCGGAGCGAGGAGTCGGTGAGCACGGACGGGGTGTAACCGGAGTCGCGGACGGACAGATTGGTGCCGGGCGGGACGATCTCGTCGATCCGGTCGAGGACGTCCCGGCTGAGCCGGACCTTGTCCGCACCCAGCTGGCTGTCCAGCTGCTCGAAGGTGCGCGGCCCGATGATCGCCGAGGTCACGGCCGGGTGTTCCAGGACGAAGGCCAGGGCGAGCTGTACGAGGGTGAGTCCGGCCTCTTCGGCGAGCTCGGCCAGGGCTTCGGTGGCGGCCAGCTTGGCGGCGTTCTCCGGTGCGGTGATGTCGAAGCGGGCTGCCTGGCGTGCGGCGCGGCTGGAGGCGGGCTGGTCGGCGCCCGTGCGGTAGCGGCCGGAGAGCCAGCCGCCGGCCAGCGGGCTCCAGGACAGGACTCCGAGTCCGTACCGCTGGACGACGGGCAGTACCTCTCGCTCGATGCCCCGGGCGAGCAGGGAGTACGGGGGCTGCTCGGCGACCACGCGTTCGCGGCCCCGGCGCTCGGCGATCCACTGGCCCTCGACGATCGCGGAGGGCTCGAAGGTGGAGGTGCCGATGTAGCGGATCTTGCCCTGGCGCACCAGGTCGGAGAGCGCGCCGAGTGTCTCGTCGAAGTCCGTGTCCGGCTCGGGGCGGTGCACCTGGTAGAGGTCGATCCAGTCGGTGCCGAGCCGGCGCAGGCTGTTCTCGACCTCGCGGATGATCCAACGGCGGCTGTTGCCCTGCTGGTTGGGGTCCTCGCCGAGGCTGCCGTGGAACTTGGTGGCGAGCACCACGTTGTCGCGCCGCCCACCGGCCAGGGCCTTGCCCACGATGGTTTCGGACTCACCGGCGGAGTACACGTCGGCGGTGTCGACGAAGTTGATGCCCGAGTCCAGGGCGTGGTGGATGATCCGGACGCTGTCGTCGTGGTCGGTGTTGCCACGGGCGCCGAACATCATGGTGCCCAGGGCCAGCGGGCTGACCTTGACGCCGGTGCGTCCGAGGGTGCGGTAGTCGGTCATCCTGCGTTCTCCTTGACGAGTTCATCGGTGGTGAGGTGGTCCGCGGGTGCGGGGTTCCCGGTCTGCCGGAAGGCTTCCCAGAGGCGGTGGTAGGCGCCGCGCGCGGCGAGCAGTTCGGTGTGCGTGCCCGACTCGACGACGGTTCCGGCGTCGATGACGACGACCCGGTCGGCGCGCGCGGCGGTCGTCAGCCGGTGCGCGACGACGACGGTGGTCCGCCGCCTGGCCAGGGCCTCCGTCGCCGCCACGACACGGCGCTCGGTCGCCAGGTCCAGCGAGGCGGTGGCCTCGTCGAGCAGCAGGATGTCGGGGTCGACGAGCTCGGCGCGTGCCAGCGCGAGGAGTTGGCGCTGCCCGGCGGACAGGCCCCGGCCCCGCTCCCCCACCGGCTGGAGGTAGCCGAGCCGCAGCCCGGCGACCATCTCGTGCGCTCCGACCGTGCGGGCCGCCGCCTCCACCTCGGCGTCGGTGGCGTCGGGGCGCCCGTAGGCGATGGCGTCCCGGACGGTGCCGCTGAAGAGGTGGGCCTCCTGCGGGACGATGCCGAGCCTGCGGCGGAAGCCGGGGAGGTCGAGGTCGCGCAGGTCCTGGCCGTCGACCCGGACCGTGCCGGCCGTCGGATCGTAGAACCGGGCGAGGAGCTTGACGACCGTCGACTTCCCGGCGCCGGTGGCGCCGACCAGGGCGACGCTCTCACCGGGGGCGATGCGCAGGGAGAGCCCGTGCAGCACCTCCTGGCCGCCGCCGCCCGCGTATCCGAAGGAGACCCCGTCGAACTCGACGTCCCCGCGCAGTTCCCGGACGGGCCGGGGGCTCTCGGCGGGCGGGGTGCCGGCCGGGGTCCGCATCAGGCTGCGCAGCCGGCCGAGGCCGATGACGGCCTGCTGGTATCCGTCGAACACCTGGGAGAGCTGCTGGATCGGTGAGAAGAACAGCTCGACGTAGAGCAGGAACGCGATGAGGGTTCCCGCGCTCAGCTCACCCGCCCTGACCTGTCCCGCACCGATCACGAGCACGGCCGCGGTGGAGAGGGTGCCGAGGAATTCGACGAACGGGAAGAAGGTGCCCATGTAGCGCTGGGCACGCAGTCTCGACGTGCGGAAGGACCAGGCCAGTTCGGCGAAGTCGGCCGCGTTGCGCTGTTCGCGCCCGAAGGCCTGGGTGACGCGGATGGCGGTGACGTTCTCCTGGAGGCAGGCGTTGACGGCGCTGATGCGCTCCCTGGCCTCCCGGTAGGCGGGTACGGAGTGGTGGCGGAACAGTGCGGTCGCGCCGATCAGTACGGGCAGCGCGACGAGCAGGACGACGGCCAGGCCCGCGTCGATGACGAGGAGCGCGACGAGGACGCCGAGGATGGTCAGCAGACTGACGACGGCGGTGATCAGCCCGGTCTGCAGGAAGTTCGACAGGGCGTCCACGTCGGTGGTCATCCTGGTCATGATCCGGCCGCCGAGCTCCCGCTCGTAGTAGTCGAGGCCGAGGCGCTGGAGCTGCGCGAAGGTCTTCACACGAAGGGTGTAGAGGAGGCGTTCACCGGTGCGCCCCGTCGTACGGACCTGCGCGACTCCGATCAGCCAGTTCACCGCCACGACGAGCGCGGCTGCCGCGGCGGCGGCGAGCAGGACTCCTCCGGCCTGGCGTGCCACGCCGTGGTCCACTCCGTGCCGTACGAGGACGGGTACCGCGATCTGTGCGGCGGCGTCCAGGGCGACGAGGAGCAGCCCCAGCAGCAGCGGCACCCGGAAGGGCCGCAGCAGGGTGCCCAGGTGGAAGTCGGGGTCTGCTGCGACCGCCTGGGCGGTGGGGACCTTCGGGTCGGCCGCGGGCAGCGGCAGTCTGGCGAGGCCCGCCATCAGTTCGGCGCTCGGCGGGGCGGAGCCGAGCACTCCGCCGCCGGGCCCGGCCCGGCCGGGTCCTGAGGTGGCCGCCGCTTCGGCGAGGGCCTGGGCGGCCCGGACCGCGGTGCCTTCCTCGGTGGCGGTGTCGGCGCTCTCGGCGCGGTGCCACAGGTGCGCGGTGACCCCGCCGGCCGCAGGGCCGGCGGGTGCGTCTGCCGCCTGCTCCGCTGCCTGCGGACTCTCGGCGGTCGACAGCAGTGTGCGGAACAGGGCCGAACGCGAGCGGAGTTCGTCCAGGGTGCCGGTGTCCGTGATCCGGCCGCCGTCCAGTACGGCGATCCGGTCGGCGAGCTCAAGGGTCGACCTGCGGTGCGCGACGATCAGGGTGGTGCGGCGACGGGTGGCCTCGTGGAGGCCCGCGTGGATCTCGGCCTCGACCCGGGCGTCGATGGCCGAGGTGGCGTCGTCGAGTACGAGGACGGCGGGGTCGCCGACCAGGGCGCGGGCCAGGGCGAGGCGCTGGCGCTGGCCGCCGGAGAGGGTGAGCCCCTGTTCGCCGACGACGGTGTCGTAGCCGTGGGGCAGCCGCTCGATGAACTCGTCGGCGCGGGCGGTCCGGGCGGCCCGGCGGATCTGCTCGTCGGTGGCGTCCGGGACGCCGTACGCGATGTTGGCGCGCACGGTGTCCGAGAGCAGCAGGCTCTCCTCGAAGACGAAGCCGATACGGGAGCGCAGTGAGGCCAGGGTCAGTTCGGTGACGTCGGTGCCGCCCACCCGTACGGATCCGGACGGCACGTCGTAGAACCGGGGCAGCAGGGCGGCCGCGGTGGACTTGCCGGAGCCGGCGGAGCCGATCAGCGCGAGGGTCTCGCCCGGTTCCACGTCGAGGGTGAAGCCGTCCAGCAGCGGGGCGCCGTCCCCGTAGCCGAAGGTGACGTCCTGCCAGGAGAGGGCCGGTGGCCGGTCGGGGAGGTCGCGGGCGCCGGGTGCGTCGGTGATCACCGGTGCTTCGTCGACGACCTCCAGAACGCGTTCGGCGCCGGCCCGTGCCTGCTGCCAGACGGTGAGCAGCGTCGCCACCTGTCGTACGGGGGTGACGAAGGAGCCGAGATAGGTGGTGAAGGCGAGGAAGGTGCCCAGCGAGATCCGGCCGTCCAGGGCCATCCAGCCGCCGAGGGCGAGCACGGCGACCTGGCCGAGTGCGGGCACCGCCTGGAGGGCGGGGTTGTAGCGGCTGGTGAAGCGGACGACCCGCAGGCGGGAGGCGAACAGGGTACGGGCGCGCTCCTCCAGGCCGTGGAGTTCCCGTGTCTCCTGGCCGAAGCCCTTGACCACGCGGACGCCGGTGACGGTGGCCTCCACGGAGGAGGCGACCTCGGCGGCCTCCTGCTGGGCGTGCCAGTTGGCGGGGAACAGGTCGCGGCGGCTGCGCAGGGCGATGAGGTAGAGCAGCGGTCCGACGACCAGGGCGACCACGGTCAGCAGCGGCGAGAGCACCGCCATGAAGATCACGGAGCAGAGGAACATCAGGACGTTGCCCGTGAGGTTGGGCAGGAACTGCAGGAGCGTCTGGATCAGGGTGATGTCGGAGATGGACCGGCTGACGACCTGTCCGGTGCGCAGGTCGTCCTGCTGGGCGCCGCCGAGCCGCAGCAGTGCGGCGAAGGCGTCGTTGCGCAGGTCGTACTGGACCCCGAGGGAGAGCCGGCCCGAGCGGTAGCGGCGGGTGAAGCTCGCCGCGAAGCGGATCGCGCCGAGGCCGGCGAGCAGGAGGGTCCAGGGGAGGAGCGATCCGGTGGTGCCCCCTGCCACCCCGTCCACGACATGGCGCAGGACGAGGGGCAGGGTGGCGGTGGCGACGGCCGCGACCAGGGCCGCTCCGAACGCGAGGAGCAGGTCCGTGCGGTGGCGCAGGCAGTACCCCAGCAGCCGCCGGGCCCAGCCGGGCGGCGGCTGCGGGGACGTGCCCGGCTGCGGAGACGTGTCGGTCTGCGGCGCGGACGTGCCGGTCTGCGGTGGCGGACAGTCGGTCACCGGGCCGCCGCCGCGAGGCCGATGCCGGTGTGGCCCTCGGAGGTGTCGACGGTGTCGAACAGCCGGTTGACGGGCCGCGGCAGACCGTAGTGCTCGCGCAGGGTGGCGCCGGTGTACTCGGTGCGGAACAGGCCCCGCTCCTGGAGGATGGGGACGACGCGGTCCACGAAGACCTCCAGACCGGAGGGGAGAACGGCGGGCATGATGTTGAAGCCGTCGGCGGCCCCGCTGTCGTACCAGTGCTCGATGGTGTCCGCTACCTGCTCGGCCGTTCCGGCGAAGGTGCGGTGGCCGCGCCCGCCGCCGAGCCGGCCGATGAGCTGACGTACGGTCAGCTTCTCGCGCCTGGCCAGCTCCACGACGAGTGTGTAGCGACTCTTGGCGCCCTCGATCTCGTCCTCGGTGGGAATGGATTCGGGGAGTTCCCTGTCGAGGTGGAGCTCGGAGGGGTCGAGCTTCAGCTTCTGCGCCAGCTGGCGCTTGGCGTACTCGGGGACGATGAGCCGGTCGAGCTCGGCGTCCAGCTCCAGGGCCTCGGCCTCGGTGTCCCCGATGACGGGGACGATGCCGGGCAGGATCTTGATGCCGTCCGGGTTGCGGCCGAGGGCTTCCGCGCGCTGCTTGACGTCCTTGTAGAAGGCGATGCCCTCCTCGAGCGTCTGCTGTGCGGTGAACACCGCCTCCGCGTAGCGGGCCGCGAAGTCCTTGCCGTCCTCACTGGATCCGGCCTGGACGAGCAGCGGGTAGCCCTGCGGGGGGCGCTGGACGTTGAGAGGACCGTCGACCCGGAAGAACTCGCCGGTGTGGCCGATGGCGCGGACCCGCTCGGCCAGTGCGTGGACGCCGCTCTCCTTGTCGGCGACGACGGCGTCGTCCGCCCAGCTGTCCCAGAGCTTGGTCGACACCTCGACGAACTCACCCGCGCGCCGGTAGCGGTCACGGTGCAGCGGGGTGTCGTCCAGACCGAAGTTGCGGGCCGCGTCGGCCCCGGCGGTGGTGACGATGTTCCAGCCGGCCCGGCCGCCGGAGACGTGGTCGAGCGAGGCGAACCTGCGGGCCAGGTTGTACGGCTCGTTGTAGCTGGTGGAGGCGGTGGCGATGAGCCCGATGTGCTCGGTCGCCCCGGCGAGTGCGGTGAGCAGGACGGTGGGTTCCAGCTTGGCGGCGGGGCGGCGGCCGGGGTCGCCCATCAGGACGGGGCTGTCGGCGAGGAACAGGGAGTCCAGGCGGCCGCGTTCGGCGATGCGGGCCAGGTTCTTGTAGTGCTCGAGGTCGGAGTTGGCCTCGGCGGCGCTTTCGGGGAGCCGCCATGACGCCTCGTGGTGGCCGGTGGACATCAGGAAGGCGTTCAGGTGGAGCTGCTTGCGCGGCATGGTGTCTTCTCCTCGGGAATCAGTTCGTGAGCTGGGGCTGCGCCACACCGAGGGCGCTGAGCAGCGTGTCGCGGTACTCCTGGAAGCGCGGGTCGCGACGGGAGCGCGGGGACGGCAGGTCGATCCTGAGGTCCACCGAGATCCGGCCGTCCTCGATCACCAGCACGCGCTCGGCCAGTTCGACGGCCTCGTCGACGTCGTGGGTCACCAGGAGTACGGCGGGGCGGTGGCGTTCGTACAGTTCGCGCAGCAGGCCGTGCATCTTGATCCGTGTCAGCGCGTCCAGTGCACCGAACGGCTCGTCGGCCAGAAGGAGTTCGGGGTCGCGGACCAGGGCCCGGGCCAGGGCGGCGCGCTGCTGTTCGCCGCCGGACAGCTCGTGGGGCCAGGAGCGGTCGCGGCCTTCGAGGCCGACCTCGGCCAGCGCGGTCAGGCCCCGCTCGCGGGCCTTCGGGCCGCGCAGACCGAGAATGACGTTGTCGAGCACGCGCAGCCAGGGCAGCAGACGGGAGTCCTGGAAGGAGAGGGACACCCGCTCGGGTACGAGGAGTTCACCGGATCCCTCGACCGTGTGGTCGAGGCGGGCCACGGCCCGGAGCAGGGTGGACTTGCCGGAGCCGCTGCGGCCGAGGAGCGCGGTGAACTCCCCCGGCGCCACGGTCAGATCGAGGTCCTTCAGGACGACCCGGTCGCCGAACCTGCGTACCAGCCCGGTCGTGCGTACCGCGGGCCGCTCGCCCTCGGTGCCGGGCAGGAACTCCGTCAGCCCGCCAGTGTGCGTCGCCATGACAGGACCCTCCTTTCGACTGCGCGTACCGCCGCGTCGGAGGCGAAGCCGAAGATCCCGTAGGCCACCAGCCCCACGATGATCACGTCGGACTGGGCGTACTGCTGGGCCTGGAACATCATGTAGCCGATGCCGCTGGTGGCGTTGATCTGCTCGACCACGATGAGGCCGAGCCAGGACGAGGTGACTCCGAGGCGCAGGCCGACGAAGAAGCCGGGGAGCGAGCCGGGGGCGACGACCTTGCGGATGAACTGCCAGCGGCCCAGGTCGAGTCCCTCGGCGAGTTCCACGTACTTGCTGTCGATGCCGGTCAGCGAGGCGTACGTGTTGATGTACATGTTCACCGCGACGCCGAGCGCGATCACGGTGACCTTCATCTGCTCGCCGATGCCGAGCCAGAGGATCAGCAGCGGGAGCATGGCCAGGGACGGAATCGCCCGCTTGATCTGGAGGGGGCCGTCCAGCAGGTACTCTCCGCTGCGGCTCAGTCCGGCCGCCACGGCCAGGATCACGCCGGCCGACACCCCGAAGAACAGGCCCAGTCCGGCGCGCTGGAGCGAGATCAGGACGTTGTCCTGGAGCCGGCCGGTGGAGACCAGATCGCCCGCGGTGGCGAGCACGGTGCCGGGCGAGGACAGGATGCGGGGGTCGAGATAGCCGGATGCGGACGCCGCCCACCATGCGGCGACGAGCAGCACGGGCCCGATCAGCCGCCCGAAGGGCAGGGACCGGCCGGGGCCGAGCCGCCGCCGGGTGCCGCGGGATACGGGGGCGGCCTCCGCGGCTGCCCTCGGAGCCTCCACTGCCTCCGGCCGGGCCTCGCGTACCTTGGACAGCAGATCCGTCATGACCCCTCCCGGTACTCGGCGGCCACGGCCGCTGCCGCCAGCCCTTCGAAGCGGCGGTCGAACAGCTCGGACGCCTTCTGTTCGGGTACGAAGCCGCCCTCGGCGAGCAGGTCGGCGGTCTCCTGCTCCCAGGCGATGGCCTCGTCCCAGTTGGCGGGGAAGTGCGGCTTGTTGAGGGCGGCGACGATGCGCTTGCCGTCCTCCTTGGTGACGCCCTGGTCCTTCACGTAGTACGTGTCGATCCACTCGTCGCTGTTCTCCCACGCCCATACCTGGCCCCGCGCCCACAGCGGTATGAAGCTGCGCACCGCCGCTGCCTTCGCCGGGTCGTTGAGGACCTCGTTGGGCGCCCAGAGCACGGTCAGCAGGTCGACGACCTCTGTCTTCACCCCGCGGGCGCCGTCCTTGGCGTACTGGCTGAGGTACTTGGTGATGGTGGGCTCGCCCAGCGGGGCCACGTCCACCTGCTTGGACTGCAGGGCGGTCAGGAACTGGGTGCTGGGCAGGGCGACGAGCTCGACGTCGCTGTTGCTCAGACCCGCCGCCTTCAGCGCGCGCAGGACCACTACGCCCTGGGCCTGCCCCTGGGAGAACCCGATCTTCTTGCCCCGGAAGTCCTCCACATTCCTGATGGACGATCCGGGTGCCGTGGCGAAGACGTACGTCGGCTTCTTGCGGACCTGCACTCCGACAATTTTCGCTCCGACACCGATGGCGTGCGCCTGGATCGGCGGGATTCCCGCATTGGTGGCCAGGTCGATCGATTTCGCGCGGAATCCCTGGATGATGTCGGGGCCCGCAGAGAGATTCGGCCATTCCGTAACGGTGAATTTCAGTTCTTCGGCGAGCCCGGCCGGCTCAAGCTGGAGTCGGGCCGTACGGACTGCGATGGTCAGTTTCGTGCCCGCCGGCGGATTTCCCGTGGGCAGGGCGCCGGCCGGTTCCGCGCCGGCCACGGCCTTGGTCTGCGGGGAGCAGGCGGCGAGGCTCAGGACGGTTCCGCCCGCCAGCGCGAGGAACGACCGTCGGGCAAGGGTCCGCTGGGTGTCTTTGCGTGTCATGGTGAATTCCTGATCACTGGTCGTGCGTGGGGCGGATGGAGTGGTAGGAGCCGTCGTGGAACAGCAGCGGGCTGCGCCCGTCGTCGAGCCAGGACTCCTCGACCCGGGCGACGACGATGCGGTGGTCGCCGGCCGGGACGATGTGCTGGACGGTGAGCCGCAGCCAGCCGGTCACCCCGTCGAGCACGGGCTCACCGCCCGCCAGCCGGCTCCACCGGGTCGGCGCGGCGAAGCGGTCGATGCCACTGGTCGCGAACGTGGTGGCCAGCGCCTCCTGTTCGACGCCGAGGAAGTTCACCACCGCGGTGGCGGCCCGCTCGATGTGCGGCCAGGACGAGGCCGATGTCCCGATGCCGAAGGAGACCAACGGCGGGGCGAGCGACAGCGAGGTGAGCGAGGTGGCGGTGAAGCCGACCGGCCCGTGGCCGGCGTCGGCGGTGACGACGACCACGCCTGCGGGGTACCTGCGGAATGCCTGCTTGAAACGTTCCGGGGCAATGCCGGGCGCGGCGGGTTCGGTTGATTGGACAGCGGCATACGAAGACACAGTGACGGTCAACGTCTCTCCCCGGTCGGAAAGGCGGAAAATGGGTGCGCGGACAGACGGGCGGAGAGAAAACACGCACAGGGTGCGGACCGCCCGGAAATTCTGCTGAGGGTTATCGGTTACCCGGACAGGGTCGACAACAGGAACGCCGGGCGATATCGCTCACCGGCGCAGCCGCGCGGCAGGAACGTGCCACCTGGGGCACATTCCTCGAATTCCGCTGTCGGCTGGTCATGAATCCATCTTCCCGTTCGGGGCGAAGGCGGGTCAACAATGCAACGATCTGAATTAAGTCGGTATTCGCCGGGGCGGTCAGGACACCGCGGGCAGTGCGGGCCACGGCCCGAGCGGGTCGGTGTACAGCGCGCCGAGCGCGACCGCGCCACCCGCGGTGGCCAGCACCGATCCGGTGAAACTGCTCGGCACCACCGCGCTTTCGGGGTCGTCGCACACACCGGAGCGTTCAGCCACCTCCGCCCGCAGATCGGCGAGGCACTGCGGCAGCCGGCCCGCTCCGGGCTCGACCACCACCAGGCACTCCGGGTCGAACATGTCCAGCAGCAGTGCCGCGGCCCGGCCCACCAGCCGGGCGCGGCGGCGGAACAGTGCCACGGCGCGCGGCTCGTCCGCCATCGCGTGGTCCAGCAGTTCACCGAACGATGCGACGTGCAGGCCCTGTTCGGCTGCCCGGCGGATCATGGCGCGCTCGGAGACCTCGGACTGGAGGCATCCGGTACGGCCACAGCTACAGGGCTCCGCGTCACCCGATCCGCCCGGCCCGAGCGGCAGATGGGCCACGCTGCCCGCTCCGGAGCGCGGGCCCCGGTGCAGTTCGCCCGCGGTGGCGAAGGCGGCGTCGACGACCGCGCCGATGAACAGCAGCACCGTGCTGACCCGCGTCGACACCTCACCGAACATCTGCTCGGCCCGCGCCAACGCCCTTGAGTGGCTGTCCACATGGACGGGCAGCCCGGTGGCGGCGGTCAGGATCTCCCGTACCGGCACGGAGCGCCAGCCGAGATGGGGATGTTCCACGACCACTCCGGCGGCGGAGTCCACCCGGTGGCCGGTGGCCACGCCCAGGGCCAGCACGGTCCGGCCGGCCGCGTGAGCGGTCGTCAGCCGGGGCAGCCGGGCGGCCAGGTCGGCCAGGATGCCGCGGGGTTCGGTGCTGCGGTGCGGCCGGCGGTCCTCGGCAACCACCCGGCCGCGCAGATCCATCAGGGCGACCGTCGAGTGCGCGACGGCGATGTGGGCCCCCGCCACCAGGAACCGGCCGGTGTCGATCTCGACCGGTATGTGGGGGCGTCCGAGCCCTCGCGGTCCGGTGGTCTCCTCGCTCTCCCGGACCAGTCCGCGGGACAGGAGGTGTCCCACGTGTCCGGTCACCGAGGCGGGCGACAGGCCGGTGACGCGGGCGACGGTGGAGCGGGCCACCGGGCCGTGGTCGAGGATCGCGCTCAGCACGGCTCCCGTGCCGGAGACACGGCGGGCGGCTCCGGCCGCGGGGATGTCCGAGCGGCGCAGCGGACCGGTGCGGCGGGCGGGCGCAGGCAGACTCTTCACAGGTGTCTTCCAGGTCCTCGGTGGCAGCGGGCGGTACGGGTGCGGTCTCGCCCCGGCGATGGTGCGGGGCGGTTCCTGGTGGCGGATGCGGCCGGTATCGGTCCGGTCCGGATTCCGCTCGTCCCGTGCGGCGGGGCGCCCGCGGCGCGCAGGGGGAGCGTGTCCCCGTGGGCGGTTCGCGCGGGCTCCGTGTGTTCAGGCCCGGTGACACGCCGCGGAGCACACGCGCTTCAGGTCGACATGACCTCGCGTCGTCAGGTGTGCGGATCGCTGCATGCCGCGCAACGTAGCCGGAACGGCGTAAGCCGGTCAAACCACTGCCCGCATGCTGGGACACCTGTCCACGGACGTGTGTTGCGCGCGTATTGCGCCGCGTTGAAGGGGTGTTGAGAGCGTGTGGCGGCACCGTTTCCGCGCTTGACACGGACCGGCCGCGGCTTCCACGCACCCGGGCGTTTCCAGGAATTAACCTCTTGATGCCTTGTCACTCCAGGTCTACGCGCATAGCTTTTGCCACCTCACTACAACTTGGGGGCAGTTCCCGTGCACATAGCCAGACCCGGCTCCGCCCTGCTGGCCGGCGCCGTCGCCGTAACCCTCTCGGTGACCGCGCTGCCCGCCGCCTTCGCGGCCCCGTCCTCGTCCGCCGTGATCTCCGAGGTGTACGGCGGCGGCGGCAACTCCGGTGCGACGCTCACCCGTGACTTCATCGAGCTGGCCAACGCCGGTGCGAGCCCGTTCGGCCTGTCCGGCTTCAGCGTCCAGTACCTGCCGGGCACCGCCTCGGCCGGCTCGCTGTGGCAGGTCTCCGAGCTGTCCGGCGCCGTCGCGCCCGGCGGCCGCTACCTCGTCGCGCAGGCCGCGGGCACCGGCGGCACGGTGGCCCTGCCGACCGCCGACGCCACCGGCACCGTCGCGATGTCCGCGGCGAGCGGCACCGTCGCGCTCGTGTCCGGCACCACCCCGCTGACCTGCAAGACCGCCGCGGACTGTGCCGTGGACACCCGGATCGTCGACCTCGTCGGCTACGGCTCCGCCGTCGTGCGCGAGGGCGGCGGCCCGGCGACGGGTACGTCGGCCACCGCCTCCGTGGCGCGCGGCACGTCCCTCGCGGACACCGACGACAACGCCGCCGACCTGACCGCGGGCACCCCGACCCCGGTCAACGCGGCCGGTGAGACCTCCGGCGGCTCCGGCCCCGGCGAGCCCGGCGGGCCGACCGAGCCCGGAACCGTGCGGGTGCACGACATCCAGGGCACGACGCGGGTCTCCCCGCTCGTGGGCCAGTCGGTGGCCGGGGTCCCCGGCATCGTCACCGGCGTACGCACCAGCGGTTCGCGCGGCTTCTGGATCCAGGACACGGCGCCGGACGCCGACGCCCGCACGAGCGAGGGCCTGTTCGTCTACACCGGCTCCACCGCGCCGACCGTGGCCGTTGGCGACTCGGTCCTGGTCAGCGGCAAGGTGGCCGAGTACTACCCGTCCTCCACCACCCAGTCGCTCACCCAGCTCACCGCCCCGAAGTCCACCGTCCTGTCCTCGGGCAACCCCCTGCCGGCGCCCGTCGTCCTCGACGCGAAGTCGGTGCCGGAGGCCTACGTCCCGACGGCGGACGGCGGGTCGATCGACGCGCTGGCGCTGGACCCGGCCACATACGCCCTGGACCTGTACGAGTCGGTCGAGGGCGCCCGTGCCACGATCGCCGACACCCGGGTGACGGGGGCGACGACCGCGTACGACGAGGTCTGGGTGACGGTCAAGCCGGAGGAGAACCGCACCCGGCGCGGCGGCACGATCTACGCCTCGTACGAGGACCAGAACACCGGCCGCATCAAGGTGATGTCGCTGAACGCCGCGCAGCCGGTCCCGGTGGCGGACGTGGGCGACGAGCTCTCCGGCTCCACCACGGGCGTCATCGACTACGCGTCGTTCGGCGGGTACAACCTCCAGGCCACCGAGCTCGGCACCCTCACCGACAACGGGCTGCGGCGCGAGGTGACGCGGAAGCAGAAGCGCAAGGAGCTCGCGGTCGCCACGTACAACGTGGAGAACCTCGACGCGCTCGACGAGCAGACCAAGTTCGACACGCTCGCCTCCGGGGTCGCTGTCAGCCTCTCCTCCCCCGACATCGTCTCGCTGGAGGAGATCCAGGACGACAACGGCGCGACGAACGACGGGTCGGTCGGCTCCGAGGCGACGCTGAAGCGGTTCACGGACGCGATCGTCGCGGCGGGCGGCCCCCGGTACGCGTGGCGCTACGTCGCCCCCGTCGACGGCCAGGACGGTGGCGAGCCCGGCGGCAACATCCGTAACGTCTTCCTCTTCAACCCGGAGCGGGTCGACTTCGTGGACCGCGAGGGCGGCGACGCGACCACCGCGGTGCAGGCCGTGAAGACGAAGAAGGGTGTCACCCTCTCCGTCTCGCCCGGCCGGATCAACCCGGCGAGCACCGCCTGGGAAGACAGCCGCAAGCCGCTCGTGGGCGAGTTCCGCTTCCGTGGCGAGCCGGTCTTCGTCATCGGCAACCACTTCGCGTCCAAGGGTGGCGACCAGCCGCTGCACGGCCGCTACCAGGAGCCGGTGCGCTCTTCGGAGACGAAGCGTGTGCAGCAGGCGGCGGAGGTCAACTCCTTCGTCACCTCGCTGCTGAAGGCGGACAAGTCGGCGCGGGTGGTCACGCTCGGCGACCTGAACGACTTCGCGTTCTCCCCGACGATGGACGCGCTGACTCGTGACAGGGTCCTCAGGCCGCTCATCACGACGCTGCCCGCGAACGAGCAGTACAGCTACGTGTACGACGGCAACTCGCAGACGCTGGACCACATCCTGACCAGTCCCGCGATCCGCCGCTTCGACTACGACGTGGTGCACATCAACGCGGAGTTCGCCGACCAGGCGAGCGACCACGACCCGCAGATCGTGCGGATCGACGTGAAGGGCTCCGGCCGCACGCACTGACGGCCCCGGGGGCGGATCCGGGCCGGTCACGGCCGGATCCGCCCCCGGACACCTCCGCTACACCCCCCGGACGGGCAGGTCCGCGAGGCCGCCGGGCCGTCGCGCGGCCGAGCCGTCCGACGCCGATACCTGGTGCGGGAGAGGCGCGGGTGCCGCCGCCGTCGAGGGGCCAACCGGCCGGTCCGTGAAGAAGCCCGTGACGAGTGCGGCCACCTCGCCGGACCGCTCCAGCACCACCCAGTGGTCCGATTCCGGCAGTGTCAGGAAGCGGCTGTCCTCGATCGTCGCTGCGAACTCCCGCTGCCGCTCCGGCGGAGTCACCGTGTCGTGCTCCCCCGCGAAGACCAGCGTGGGCACGCCGGACAGGCCTCCCGAGAAGTCCGGCCGGTCTCCCAGCGCCCGGTGCAGCGAGTCGGCGGCGTGCGGTGAACCGTCGCTGAGCGCGTGCAGGAAGGAACGGCGTACGTAGCGCCGGGCGAGCTCCCTGCGGTACACCGGCCTGTCCGGGTCCAGGCACATCAGCCCGTCGGCCGCCAGCGCCGCGAAGCCTTCCTTGTCCCCCTCGGCCAGCCGCCGCGTCGCCCGGTGCCAGTAGTCGCGCTGCGCCTCGCCGATGTGCACGGGTACGCCGCCGAGGGCGAGCCTGGCGATCCGCCCCGGGTCGTGCCGTGCGCAGCCGAACGCGATGGCGGCCCCGTACGAGAAGCCGAACAGGTTGATCCGGGGTGCGCCGATGTCGTCGATGATCCCCGTGACCGCGGCGCGCAGGATGTCGGCGCTGGGTCCGGGCGGCAGCGGGTCGGCGGTGCCCATGCCCGGCAGGTCCGCGGTCACCACGTCGGCCACCGGGCCGAGGTGGTCGTCCATCTGCGGCCAGCCGAACATACCCTGCAGCGCGCCGCCCAGGACGAGTACGGGCTCGGTTCCCGGTCCGCCCTCCCGTACGGCCGGGTCGGCCGGTTCCGCGCGGGGCAGGAGGCGGTAGTGGTACCGAAGGCCGTGCACGGACAGGGACCGGATGATCTCCTCGGACATGCTGCTCCTCGCTTCCCGTCAGGCTCTGGTGAGCACGAGCGCCGCGTTGTGACCGCCGAAGCCGAGCGACGTCTTGACGGCGCAGTCGAAGGCACCCCGTCTGGCCTCCTTGCTCACCACGTCCACGGGGATGCCGGGGTCGGGGGCGTCAAGGTTGACCGTCGGCGGCACGAGCTGGTGCTGGAGCGCCAGGACGGTCAGCGCGGCCTCGATGCCTCCCGCGGCACCGAGGGTGTGGCCGGTCATCGCCTTGGTGGACGTCACGAGGGGCCGCTCGCCCAGGACCCGGCGCAGCATGGTCGCCTCGATGAGGTCGTTGGCGACGGTCGAGGTGCCGTGGGCGTTGACGTGGCCGATGTCGGAGGCGTCGAGGCCTGCGTCGGACAGTGCGGTGCGCAGCGCGCGCTCGATGCCGAGGCCGTCGGGGTCGGGGGCGACGGCGGAGTGGGCGTCGCTGGACGCCCCGTAACCGGCGACGCGGGCGCGGACGGTGGCCCCGCGGGCGCGGGCGTGCTCGGGACGCTCCAGTACGAGGAGACCGGCGCCCTCTCCGACGACGAAGCCGTCGCGGTGGGTGTCGAAGGGCCGGCAGGCCGCCTGCGGGTCGTCGCGGCGGGTGGAGACGGCCCGCATCTGGCAGGCGCTGGCGATCAGCAGCCGGGAGCGGACGGATTCGGCGCCGCCCGCGACGACGATGTCGCACGCCCCGGTGCGGAGCATCTGGTGGGCGGTGCCGATGGCGACGGTGCCGGAGGAGCAGGCGGTGGAGACGGCCAGGCTCGGACCGTGGACGCCCAGGTCCATGGCGACGCTGCTGGCGGCGCCGTTGACGACGGTCAGCGGGGCGAGCTTCGGGGAGACGCGGCGTGCGCCGCGCTCGGTGAGCGTGGTGTGCTGCTCGTCGTAGAAGGGCAGCCCGCCGTGTGCGGAGCCGATGACGACGGCGACCCGGCCGCTGTCCCAGACCGACGGGTCGAGCCCCGCGTCGGCGACGGCCTCACGGGCGGCGATCACGGCGAGCTGCGAGAAGCGGTCCATCAGCCGCTGGGCGGCGACCCCCAGGGCGGCCCGGGTGTCCAGTCCGGTGACGGTGTACATGAAGTCGCAGGGCAGTCCAGCGAGTTCGGGAATGTGGTGGACGGAGGGGGCGGCGGCCGTGTCGCACACCCCCCGCCATGCGGCGTCGACGCCCACACCGGCGGCGGTGACCAGGCCGAGGCCGGTGACCGCGGCGCTGAACGGCTCGGTTCCCGGCCGGCCGGCCGGCTGTGCGAACGGCCCGCGGGCCGTCACGCTCCGGCCTTGCCGCACACGGCCGCGACCAGTTGGCCGAGGGTGTCGCGCGAGGACAGGACGACGTCCTCCAGATCGATGTCCATCCGGTCCTCGATGAGGAGCCGGAGCTCCTCCAGAGCGAGCGAGTCCAGGCGCAGTTGACGAAGTGGCACCTCCGGACGGATGGTCTGGGGGTCGGTTCCGAACCTGGTGACGAGCAACGCGCTGATCTCTTCCGAGGTGCTCATGGGGAGGCTCCTCCGCTCTCGGTACGCGGTGACGCCGGCCGCGTGGTGGGTGAGATGCCATCGGGGACGCCGGCTGCTCCAAAGGGACCCTTTATACGCCTCCGCTGCGGGATTTCCGGCCACCGTTCCCCCGGAAGAAGTGGGGACGGCCAGGTGTACGAATCCGCCGTGCCGAGGCCGCGAGTGACATGACGGGTGCGGGCGCCGGGTCGCGGAGGCCGCCGTCCGGCGAAGGCCCTCCCCCGGTTGACCGCACAGCCGCGCGCGGCTTCCCCGGGTGCGGCTCCGGTGCCAACGGTCCGCGCGGGGCACGCCCAGCCGGGAGCCGCGTGCGGGCGCCCGGCAGGGCTCCCGGCAGCGGAACCAGGCCCGTAAACTCCGCGATCATGACCTTCGAAACGGTTCAGGCCGACGCGTCCGCCCTCGACGGACCCGCACTCTTCCCGACCATGTCCACGATGCGCGCCATGCGCCGCCTCAAGCCGGACGCCGTACCGGACGAGACGATCGATCAGCTCATACAGGCCGCGGTCTGGGGGCCCAGCGGCGGCAACATGCAGTGCTACGAGTACGTGGTCGTCACCGACCGGGAGGTCATGGCCCGGCTGGCCCCGCTGTGGAAGCGGTGCGTGGACGCCTATCTGGCGACGACCGGCAAGCACGCGCCGGAGGGCATGGACGACGCGGCGTACGGCCGGATGGTGGCGGCCATCGAGTACCAGCGCGACCACTTCGCGGACACGCCGGTGCTGATCATCCCCTGTTACAAGTTCCCGGAGCCGCGCTTCGACGAGGAGGGCCTGGGCGTCTACGCGCAGGCCCTCGGCCCGGCGGGCCTGGAGCACATGACGAACACGCAGACCCGCTTCCAGGCGCTCGCGGAGGGTTCCTGCGTCTATCCGGGCGTGCAGAACCTCCTGCTCGCGGCCCGGGCGCTGGGTCTCGCGGCCAACGTCACCATCTGGCACCTGTTCCTGGAGCAGGAGTGGAAGGAGGCCCTGGGGATCCCCGCGGACACGCACACCTTCGCGGCCATTCCGGTGGGTCTGCCGCAGGGCAATTTCGGACCGGTCCGCCGCCGCCCGGTGGCCGACGTCATCCACCGGGACCGCTGGTAGCCGCACCTCCTGCCGCCGCCCCCTGCCGGGGGTGACGGCCTCTGCGGCGGAAGCCCGATCCTCAGTCCAACTCCATTGGAGTGAAAGGGACTTGGACACGCCAGGACACCATTGTCATGCCTCGATCATGTAGATAGCCTGTGCGAGCTCAACGGCCCTCGGCCCACCCCACCGGGTCCGGGGGCCTTCTTCCCTCCACGGACCAGGAGCAGGTATGCCCCGACGCCCCGCAGGCCACACCGGCAGACGAGCAGCAGTTCTGGCGGCCGTCGCCGCCACCGCCCTCGTCGCCACCGGCCATCCGGCACCGGCCGCCCAGACCGGGCAGGACCCCATGAACCAGGCCTTCGCCGAGGCTGCCGAGGAGTTCGACGTACCGCGTGACCTGCTCGCCGCCGTCGGCTACGGGGAGACACACCTCGACGGGCACGCCGGCCGCCCCAGCCAGGCCAACGGCTACGGCGTGATGCACCTCGTCAGCAACCCCACGAACCGCTCCCTGGAGAAGGCCGCCGCCCTGACGGGCGAGTCCGCCGCCACGCTCCGCCGGGACGCGGACGCCAACATCCTGGGCGGCGCGGCGGTGCTGCGCAGCCACGCCGACGCCCTCGGCCTGGACCGGGCCGAACGCCGCGACATCGACGCCTGGTACCCGGCCGTCGCCCGGTACAGCGGGGCCCGGGGCGCGGTCGCGGCCCTGTACGCCGACACCGTCTACACCTTCCTCGCCGAGGGTCTGCGGACGACGGTCCCGGGCGGCGAGCGGATCTCGGTCACCTCCCGTCCGGTCTCCCCGCAGAAGGGTTCCCTGGCCACGGCCGACGTCACCACCCAGAGCCCCGACTACCCTTCGGCGCTCTGGGTGCCCGCGAGTTCCGCCAACTACGCGACGGGCAGGACGGCGACGATCGACAAGGTGGTCGTCCACGTCACCCAGGGCTCGTACGCCGGCTCCATCAGCTGGTTCCAGAACCCGGCGTCCCAGGTCAGCGCCCACTACCTGATCCGGTCCTCGGACGGCGAGATCACCCAGATGGTGCGTGACGCGAACACCGCGTGGCATGCCAGGAGCGCCAACGCCTCGTCGCTCGGCATCGAGCACGAGGGCTACGTCGACGACCCGTCGTGGTTCACCGACCCGATGTACCGCTCCTCGGCGGCCCTGACGGCGTACCTCTGCAACCGGTACGGGATCCCGAAGGACCGGTCCCACGTCATCGGGCACAGCGAGGCCCCCGGGAACGACCACACCGACCCGGGCGTCAACTGGAACTGGACCTACTACATGCAGCTCGTCGGCGGCTCCGGCGGCGGCAGCGGGAGCGACGAACTGAGCTTCAGCTCGTACGCGACCCAGCAGTCCGGCTCGTCGGGCGCACAGGTCAAGGCCGTGCAGAAGCTGCTCAACGACCAGGGATACGCGGCGGGTGCCGTGGACGGCTCCTTCGGCCCGGCCACGAAGAGCGCCGTCCAGGCGTTCCAGACGGCCCGGGGGCTCACCGCCGACGGCACGGTCGGCCCGAAGACCTGGACCGCGCTGCTCTCGGCCGGGACGACGCCGACGCTCGTCAAGGGCAGCTCGGGCGACGCGGTGAAGCGGCTGCAGCGGTCGCTGACCGCGGCGCTCGGCTCGACGGTGGCCATCGACGGCGCCTTCGGTACGGCGACGGACACGGCCGTACGCGGCTATCAGAGCTCGCGCGGCCTGACGGTCGACGGCAGTGTCGGCCCCAACACCTGGGCGGCCCTGCAGAACGGCCGCTGACCCGGCCCCCGACGGCCTCGTGCCCCGCCCCAGCCTGCTGAGTACGCGTACTCATGACCGGGTCCCGCTCCACCGGGACGATGACGGGCAGGTACAGGGCGGGGCACGACGACGCACGGTCGGGGGACGGCATGGGACGGTTCGTGGGGGCGGCACTGGCTTTGGCGGTGCTGGCCGGGGCACTGGTTGCCGCGCACGCGTCGGGGATGTCCCTGTCGCTGCTGCTGGGCGCCGCGGCGGGAGTGCTGGGCCTGCTGTGGCTTCTCCTCCTTCTGACCGTGCCGTGGAACCTCTACTTCCGGGCGCATACCGTGCTGGCCGAGATCGAGGTGAGCCGCGGCAAGGGCCTGGCGGTTCCGGAGGCGCGGGACGCCGAGGCGACGCGGATCGCCCGGACGATGCTGCGGGTGGCTCTCGCAGGACACCTCCTGACCGCGGCCCTGGCCCTCGCGGTCACGGTGGCCACGGGCGCCATGACGGGATACTGGTTCGCCGGCTTCTTCCTGCTGAGCACCGTGTTCCGGCCGGCGGGCGCCTACTTCGGGCAGTTGCGGCGCAGGCTGAGCAGGCTGCTGAAGGACGTGACGTTCCCGCGTGACGACGTGCTGGAGCTGCGCAAGCAGGTCGATCTGCTGCAGGACGGCGCGAAAGCCCTGGACAAGCGGGCCCAGGGCCAGGAACAGGCCCTGTCCGAACTGCGCGGCACGGTGGCCGCGTTGACCCACTCCGTCCAGGCGCGTGCGGACGAGACCGACCGGCGAATCGCCGCCCTGGCCCGCGAATTCGAGGCCACCGTCAATCGCCTGACGGACAATCAGGAGATCATCGCGGGCCTGAAGGCCTTCCTGCGGCTGCTGCGGACGACCGACGGCACCGCCGCCCGCCCGCAGCTCTGAGCCCACCGACAGGGGCAGGCCGTGCGTCACCCCTCGGTGACGTACGGCCTCCGGGCCGACCTTCGGGGCCGACACACCACCAAACCCCTAGCCATTGGAGAGCATCACTCTCTAACATGGAGAGCAGACAGCACCACTATCCACATTGGAAGGTGAGCACGTCGATGCCGACTCTCCCGTGGGTCACCCCGCACCCCGCCCCGTCCGAAGGCACGACCGTCGTCATGGCTTCGCGCTTCGAGGTCCGTTCCCTGAAGGACGTACCGCGCTTCTTCCTGAAGTCCCTGGCGGCGTGGAAGCAGGTACGGTCCGCGCCGGGCGCGTTCGGCGCCTCGCTCATCGCGCAGCCCACACGGCGGGTGTTCTTCACACTCTCCGCGTGGGAGAGCCGCGACGCGGTGTACGCCTACGCCAGGACCGAGCCGCACCGCACCGTGATGACCGACCTGAGGCCCACGATGCGGTCCTCGACGTTCACGTTCTGGGAGGCGCCGGTCGGTGACCTGCCGATCACCTGGGAGGAGGCGAAGCGACGCATCGAGGAGCAGCGGCGGACGGACGCCGCAGGTCCGAAGAACGCGACGGCCTGACGCCGGCCCACCCGCCCCGCGCTCCGGAGCGCACCCGGTACACCTCGGTGCGCCTTCCCGCGGGAGCCGTCGCCGGGCGACTCCGGGCACTGCCGGCACCCGCAGGCGGAACCGATGGGGGGCGGTCAGGCATGGCTCGTAGGCAGTCGGCATGCGGAGCACTCACCCGGAAGGGCACACGCTGCCGCCGGCCGGCCATGGTGGGGGCCTCCCGGTGCGACCGGCATCAAGGCGACCGGTCGAAGTACACCGTGGCGCGGCGCAGAGCGGGCGAGCAGGGGCGGTTCCCGTCAGCGGGGCGACGGGGGAAAGTGGCGGGCGCCGCCGGTCCGGGCTCTGGCAGACTGGGCCGGTGCGCACCGATCCCCCGCGCCCGCCGCAGGAGCGGGCCCTTCGCCATGTGGCCGCCCTGTCCTCGGGGTTGCCGCTCGATCCCTCGCTGCGTGTGACGCTGAACTTCCACCCTGACCGGGTCTCCGGCGGCCGTACGGTCCTGGAGCGGCTGGCCGGCGACGGTGTGTACGCGTCCCAGTTCGTCACCGGCACGGGCAACGGCGGGCTCACCGCGTATCCGGGCGGTGACCGGTGGCGCTGGGAGAGCCGTATCTTCGGCGGCGCGTACGACGACGCGGCCGCCCATGAGCGGCCCGTGTACGGGGCGTTGGACTTCCGCCGCTCCCCCGTCGGCGCCGCTCCCCGGTTCGGTTCCGCCCATCTGCGGCTCACCGCCGACGCGTTGGCGTACACCACGTTGTGTTACCCGGACAGCGCTGCCGAACCGTCGGACTTCGGTGTGGCGAAGGCCGGTGCGCGGCTCGTCGCGCTCGCCGAGGCCGACCACAGGGACGCCCTGGACGACTACGTCGAGGCGCAGGTCCACCGGCCGGTCCGGCTCGACCGCCATGTGGAGGCGGTCGTGCTCGACCCCTGCTACCGGGGCACGGAGGTGGAGACCGCCGCCCGCGCGCTGCCCTGCCCGGTGCAGTGGCACGGCGGTTTCCGCCTGTCCGTGGCGGAGTTGCGGCGCCGCCCGGGGTACCGGGGGCAGGAGTACGTCGATCTGGGGGCCGCGCTGGCGGTCGACGGGTTCCTGGATCCGGGGGTCATCGGCGAGGCCGCGCGCGGTGGGCGCCACGACCCGCAGGACCTCAAGCGGGTGTGGCACTGCCTGGCGCGCTTCGGCCGGTGAGCGCGGTGAAGGACTCCCGCCAGGCCTCCCAGACCGCCGTGAGCCCGCTCTCCACGGCCGGGGCCGCGGTGTCCAGCAGCCGCACCTGTGCTCCGGGGCCCGCGAAGTCCATGCGGTAGGGGTGGTCCGGGCCGCCGGGGTCGGCCCCCAGGGCGGTGACGGCGCCGACGACGCGGTGCGGTCCGAGGAGGCCGGGCAGTTCGCGCAGGTCCGGGTCGCTGAGGTCGAGGTCCTCCACCAGGAGCTCCCGTCCCTCGTGGGTGGCCCGAGTGGTTGCCCGTACGCTGCCGCCCCGTTCGCCGGAACGGCCCAGGACGAGGGTGTCGCGCCAGAGCATCCTTGCCCCGGGGGCCAGGTCGGCCTCCATCGCGCGGGTCACCTCGGCGCCCGAGGAGATCACGAACGGCCGGGAGTCCCAGTACAGTTCGCCGCCCTCGGCGATCTCCACCACGGCCCGCCAGGACGAGGCGCCGCCCCGGTGGTCGTACGCGACGAGACCGGCCGGTTCCATGAGGTGCAGCCTGGCCCCCGGGCCGACCGTGACGCGGATCAGCAGGTCGTCGCCCGCGAGCAGCCCCGCCGTGGTGCCGACCAGGGCGAGGTGGAGTCCGTCGGCGGCCGGCAGGAGGGAGCGGGGGGCGAGGAAGGTGCCGGGGCCGAGGTCGCGGGCGATGTGCCGGCCGGAGGTGTCGCGGTGGACGGTGACGACGGTCGGTTCGGCCGGCGGCCTCACGGGTGCGGGTGACTGTGGGGTGCCATCGGTCCCGGGTCGTTGGGGATGTGGCTGCCGGCCCGGTGCCGGGCGAGCACCGAGCGTACCCAGTCGGCGAGTTCGACCACGGAGGCCCGGTCGTGCTTGGACAGGGCGAGGACCGGAAGGCCGTGGCGCACCGCTCCGGCGTCGGAGACCATGCCCGCCACGTCCACCTCCACATAGGGGGCGAGGTCGGTCTTGTTGATGACGAGCAGGTCCGCGCCGGTGATGCCGGGGCCGCCCTTGCGGGCCACGTCGCCGCCGCCCGCGACGTCGATGCAGAAGATCTGAGCGTCGGCCAGTGCCGGGCTGAAGGTGGCGGTGAGGTTGTCGCCGCCGCTCTCCACCAGCACCAGATCGAGCGGCCCGTACGCCTCTTCCAGGTCCTCGACGGCGTCCAGGTTGGCGCTGACGTCGTCGCGGATCGCGGTGTGCGGGCAGGCGCCGGTCTCCACGGCGCGGATGCGTTCGGTGGGCAGCACTCCCGCCGAGCGGAGGAAGCGGGCGTCCTCGTCGGTGTAGATGTCGTTCGTGACGACGGCCATGGACAGCTCGCCGGCGAGCTCGCGGCAGAGCGTGGCCAGGATGGAGCTCTTGCCCGTGCCGACGGGTCCTGCGACGCCGAGCCGCAGGGCGCCGGGCTGGTTCAGCGGTTCGTGGAAGTGCTGGTCGCCGGGGGTGGTGGTGTCGTTGCCCGGGGTGGCGGTGCCGTTGCCGGGAGTCGCGCTGTCAGGCAAGGAAGAGTCTCCGTTCGCTTCGTTCGTGTTCGAGGGCCCACTGCTCCGTGAGCGGAGCGGTGCGAGCGGGCAGGCCGGCGGGGTTCCGGACGGCCAGGGCGGAGGTCACCGCCGCCTCGGCGTCCGGGCCCGTGGCAAGGATCCAGGCGACCGAGTCGAGTGGGTCGCCGGGCAGCAGCTTGAGTGCCGCGGAGGTGATGGTCTGGAGTTCGTCGTAGACCACGGCGTACGCCAACTCCTCCTCCGTCACGTCCAGTACGGCCCCCAGCGCACCGAGGGCGACCGGGCGTAGCGGTCTCGGGCGGGCTGCCGACAGGGCGAGGACGGCCGGGTGGCCCGGGGCCAGCCGTCGCGCCAGCCGGTGCACACCCCGGCCGAGCGTGGTCGAGGCGGCCCGCAGCGGGGCAGCCGGGGTCCGGGCCTCCAGGGCCTCCTGTACGGGGCCGTAGTCCACGGGGTCCTGTCCGGCTGCGCGCAGGGCGAGGACGGCCGCCGCGGCCTCGGTGACGGCGCTGGTCCGCAGCCGGGCCCGCAGCAGGGCGGGGATCCGGTCACGGGTGAGGCCTGCCGCGACAGCCGGTTCGAGCCCGGCGCTGTAGGTGTACGCGCCGACCGGTAGCCGGCCGTCGGCGAGCAGGAGCGGTCCGAGCGCGCCCATCAGAACATGCTGTACCGCTGGGCGAGCGGCAGTTCGGTGGCCGGGGCGGGCTCGACGAGCTCCCCGTCGATACGGATCGCGAAGGTCTCCGGGTCCACGTCGATGGCGGGCAGTGCCGTGTTGTTCGGCAGGTCGGCCTTGGTCAGGTGCCGGGTGGGGCGTACGGCCACCAGTTCCCTTTCCAGCCCGAGCCGTTCGGCGAGTCCGTCCTGGAGCGCCACCGGGGCGACGAAGCTGACCGACAGGTGCGGGGCGGCGCCGGCCGCCGCGGTGGGCCTGAGCAGGACGGGCTGGGTGGTGGGGATGGCCGCGTTGGCGTCGCCGAGTGCGGCGAGCACGACCATGCCGCCCTTGATGACGGCGGCGGGCCGGATACCGAAGAAGGCGGGGTCCCACAGCACGAGGTCGGCGAGCTTGCCGGGCTCGACGGAGCCGACGACGTGGTCGATGCCGTGGGCGACTGCGGGGCAGATCGTGTACTTGGCGACATAGCGACGCGCGCGTTCGTTGTCGGCGGGCAGGGTGGTGCCCCGGTCCCCGAAGCGCTGCTTCATGACGTGGGCCACCTGCCAGGTGCGGCAGACGACTTCGCCGATGCGTCCCATGGCCTGGGCGTCGGACGAGGTGATGGACAGGGCGCCGATGTCGTGCAGGACGTCCTCGGCGGCGATGGTGGTGGCACGGATGCGCGACTCGGCGAAGGCGAGGTCCTCGGGGACACGCGGGTTGAGGTGGTGGCAGACCATCAGCATGTCGAGGTGTTCGGCCACCGTGTTGACGGTGTGCGGGAGCGTCGGATTGGTGGACGCGGGCAGGATGTTGGGGTGCGAGGCCACGGTGATGATGTCGGGTGCGTGGCCGCCGCCCGCGCCTTCGGCGTGGAAGACGTGGATGCCGCGTCCGGCGACGGCTTCGAGCGTCCCCTCCACGTATCCGGCCTCGTTGAGGCTGTCGGCGTGCAGGGCGACCTGGAGTCCGTAGGTGTCGGCGGCGCGCAGGGCCGCGTCGATCGCGGCGGGCGTCGCGCCCCAGTCCTCGTGGACCTTGTAGCCGCCGGCCCCGCCGAGCGCGGCCTCGCGGAGGCCTTCCTCGCTGACGGTGGAGCCCTTGCCGAACAGCATGACGTTGAGCGGCACCCGGTCCAGGGACCGGTGCATCATCGCGAGGTGCCTGCTGCCGGCGGTGACGGTCGTGGCCTTGGAGCCCTCGGTGGCGCCGGAACCTCCGCCGACGACGGTGGTGGTGCCCGTGGCGAGCGCCTCGTGGAGGGCCTCCGGCATCAGGAAGTGGACGTGGGTGTCGACGGCTCCGGCGGTGAGGATGCGTCCCTCGCCGGACACGACGTCGGTGCCGGGGCCGATCACCAGGCCGGGGTGGACGCCGTCGCTCATGTCGGGGTTGCCCGAGCGTCCCAGTGCGACGATCCGGCCGGCACGGATGCCGACGTCCGCCTTGACGACGCCCCAGTGGTCGAGGACGACCACGTTCGTGACGACGAGGTCGAGGGCGCCGTCCGCGCCCGAGGTGGTGGCCTGGGCCATCGACTCCCGGATGGACTTCCCACCGCCGAACACGGCCTCGTCCCCGCCGAAGCAGCGGTCCTCCTCCACCTCGATCCAGAGGTCGGTGTCGGCGAGGCGGATCCGGTCGCCGGTGGTGGGGCCGTACAGCGCGGCGTAGGCGGCGCGGGTCATCTGCGCCATTCAGCTCTCCTCCTTCGGTGCCGTACGGCTGCCGGGTGTCCCCGGCAGTACCAGGCCGGGGACCTTCCGCAGGCCACCGAGCTCGACGAGCGTGACCTCGGCGCCCACTCCGGGCTCGAAGCGCAGCGACGTTCCCGACGGAATATCGAGACGGAATCCCTCGGTAATGGTGCGGTCGAAGGAAAGCGCGGGATTAGCGGCGGGAAAATGAAGATGCGAGCCGATCTGAATGGGCCGGTCTCCGTCATTCACCACGGTGACGCGGCGCACTTCCCGGCCCGCGTTGATCTCCAGGACACCGGATCCGGTCCGGATCTCACCCGGGATCACGGGATCGGGGAGGTGATCGTGACGAGCTTCCGCCCGTCGGGAAAGGTCGCTTCGACCTGGACGTCGTGGAGCATCTCCGGAACACCTTCAAGCACGTCGGAGCGGGTGAGGACGGTGCGTCCCGCGGTCATGAGATCGCTGACGCGGGCGCCCTCGCGGGCCCGCTCCATGACCCAGCAGGCGAGCAGGGAAACGGACTCGGGATAGTTCAGCAGTACGCCGCGTTCACGCCGGTCACGGGCGACCATTCCGGCAACACTCAGCAGCAATTTCTCCGTGTCGGACGGAGTGAGAAACATGGGAAACCTCCATGCCGGCGGTCCCCGGAATTCCCGGACTCGCCTGATCCACCTTCCTCTTATAAGCCCCTCGACCCGATGGTGGCAACTCGCCTCGCACCACAAAAAGTCCCTTTCTAGCGTTATGAACCACCATATACGGGCAAGCCGGACGAATTTTGATCTTCGGGGGAACACGCGGAGAGGTGGTTCCGTGCCCCCGGAAGGGGACACGGAACCACCTCTCACGGGGTCTCAGCAGGTCACTTCAGGCCGAGGGCATTGATGATCTCCTGGTCGACGGCCAGGCCGCCGGGGCCCGGTTCAGGCCACCGAGGCGAGCGCCGGCGGGCCACCCTCGTGGTGGATCGGGGTGTGGGCTCCCGTCAGTGGTACGCCGCTGCCTCCGCGCCGGTCGGCGACGATCTCCGCGACGATCGACAGGGCCGTCTCCTCGGGCGTACGGGCCCCGAGGTCCAGCCCGATCGGCGAGTGCAGCGAGGCCAGTTGCCGTTCGCTCACGCCCGCCTCACGCAGCCGCTCGTTGCGCTCCAGGTGCGTGCGGCGCGAGCCCATCGCGCCGACGTAGGCGACCGGCAGGCGCAGGGCCAGTTCGAGCAGCGGCACGTCGAACTTGGCGTCGTGCGTGAGGACGCACAGGACGGTGCGCGCGTCCACGGCGGTGGCCGCGAGGTAGCGGTGCGGCCAGTCGACGACGATCTCGTCGGCGTCCGGGAAGCGGGCCGCGGTGGCGAAGACGGGGCGGGCGTCGCAGACGGTCACGTGGTAGCCGAGGAATCGGCCGGCCCGCACCAGGGCGGCGGCGAAGTCGATCGCCCCGAAGACGATCATCCTGGGTGGCGGGACACTCGACTCGACGAGCAGGGTGAGGGGCCGGCCGCAGCGCGATCCCTCGGCGCCGATGCCGACCGGCCCGGTGCGGCCCGCGTCCAGCATCGCGCGGGCCTCGGCCGCGGCGGTGCGGTCCAGCTCGGGGGCCCCGCCGAGCCCGCCCTCGTACGTGCCGTCGGCGTGGACGAGCAGCGGGCGGCCGAGCAGGTCGTCGGGGCCCTCGGTGACCCGGGCGACCGCCGCCGCCGTCCCCCCGGCGGCGGCGGCGAACGCGGCGGCGAACACCGGGCGCGCGGGATCGTCCGCCCGCACCGGTGTGACCAGGATGTCGATGACGCCGCCGCAGGTCAGGCCGACCGCGAAGGCGTCGTCGTCGCTGTAGCCGAAGCGCTCGCGCACGGTGGTGCCGTCGTCGAGTGCCTGTCGGCACAGCTCGTACACCGCCCCCTCCACACATCCGCCGGAGACCGACCCGATGGCCGTACCGTCACTGTCGACGGCGAGTGCGGCACCCGGCTGCCGGGGCGCGCTGCCGCCGACGGCCACGACGGTGGCCACGGCGAACGCGCGTCCCTGCCCGACCCACCGGTGGAGCTCCTCGGCGATGTCCAGCATGGCGTGTCTCCTTCTGACAGAGGTGCGAGCGGGCGGGGTCAGCTGACGCCGAGCCAGCTCTCGATCGGGTGGAGGGCGAAGTGGACGAGGAAGACCAGCGTCAGGACCCACATGAAGACGCCGACCTCACGGGCCCTGCCCTGGGCGAGCTTGACGGCGGCGTACGAGATGACGCCCGCGGCGACACCGGTGGTGATCGTGTACGTGAACGGCATCAGGACCACGGTGAGGAAGACCGGGACGGCGACGGAGCGGTCGCTCCAGTCCACGTGCCGGGCGTTCTGCATCATCATGGCGCCGATGACGACCAGGGCGGCCGAGGCCACCTCGGCGGGCACGATCGCCGTGAGCGGGGTGAAGAAGAGGCAGGCGGCGAAGAAGAGACCGGTGACGACGGAGGCGAGGCCGGTGCGGGCCCCCTCCCCCACGCCGGTCGCCGACTCGACGAACACGGTCTGGCCTGAGCCTCCGGCGACGCCGCCGATCGCCCCGCCCGCGCCGTCGATGAACAGTGCCTTGGACAGGCCCGGCATCCGGCCCTTGTCGTCGGCGAGCTTCGCCTCCGTACCGACGCCGATGATGGTGGCCATCGCGTCGAAGAAGCCCGCCAGCACGAGTGTGAAGACGATCATGCCGACGGTCATCACCCCGACGTCGCCCCAGCCGCCGAACTCGACCTGGCCGAAGAGCGAGAAGTCCGGCGAGGAGACGGCGCTGCCGCCCAGTTCGGGCGGGCCGCCGCTCCAGGCCTTCGGGTCGATGTCGCCGACGGCGTTGACGACGTTTCCGACGAGGGTTCCGACCACGATGCCGATCAGGATCGCGCCGGGGACGCCGCGCGCCTGCAACATGAAGATCAGCAGCAGGGTCACGGCGAAGACGAGGACGGGCCAGCCGGCCAGTTCACCGGCGGGGCCGAGGGAGAGCGGGGTGGCCGTCCCCTTGTGGACGAAACCGGCCTTGTACAGGCCGATGAGGGCGATGAAGAGGCCGATGCCGATGGTGATGCCGTGCTTCAGCGCGAGCGGGATCGCGTTCATGATCAGCTCGCGGAGGCCGGTGACGACCAGCAGGCAGATCACCACCCCGTAGACCACGCACATGCCCATGGCCTGCGGCCAGGTCATGGCCGGGGCGACCTGCGAGGCGAGCACGCCGGAGACGCCGAGGCCGGCGGCCAGCGCGAGGGGGACCTTCCCGACGAAGCCCATGAGCAGGGTGGTGGCCGCCGCCGCGAGCGCGGTGGCGGTGATCAGCCCCGGCCGGCCGAGCAGCTGCCCGTCGACGTCCTCGCCGCCCAGGATGAGCGGGTTGAGCAGGAGGATGTACGCCATGGCCATGAAGGTCGTGACGCCGCCGCGCACCTCGCGCGCGACGGTCGATCCCCGTTCGGATATGTGGAAGTACCGGTCGAGCCAGGACCGTCCTGCGGGGACGCGCGAGCCGGGGCCCGCGTCCTTTGCACTCGTCCTGGGTTCCACTGACTGCTGGGTCATGTTGCCTGACTCCCAAGGTTCACAGGGGCACCCGCGTGGAGCTCTCGTGATTGCGGGATTTGGGATGGATGCGAGGCGCACGACCCGGGGGACGGCCCGAGGCGAACTGTTCTTGACGATGGGACGGTTGTGCCGAGCCCCGGAGCGGATCGCGATGAACGGGCGTCGCTCCGAGGCTTCCTGGTGAAGCGTCAGGTTCCGGTGATGTGCTCGGGGCGCACCGGGGTCCTGTTGAGCTCCAGACCCGTCGCGTTCCGGATCGCCGCGAGGACGGCCGGGGTGGACGACAGGGTCGGGGCCTCGCCGACGCCGCGGAGCCCGTACGGGGCGTGGTCGTCGGCGAGTTCGAGCACATCGACCGGGATGGTCGGGGTGTCGAGGATGGTGGGGATCAGATAGTCCGTGAAGGACGGATTGCGCACCTTCGCGGTCTTCGGGTCGACGAGGATCTCCTCCATGACGGCGACACCCAGCCCCTGGGTGGTGCCGCCCTGGATCTGGCCCACGACCGACAGCGGGTTGAGTGCCTTGCCGACGTCCTGCGCGCAGGCGAGCTCGATGACCTTGACCAGTCCGAGCTCGGTGTCGACCTCCACGACCGCGCGGTGGGCGGCGAAGGAGTACTGGACGTGGCCGTTGCCCTGGCCGGTCCGCAGGTCGAAGGCCTCGGTGGGCCGGTGGCGCCACTCCAGCTCGATGTCGACGGCCTCGTCCTCCAGCACGTCGGCCAGCGCGGCGAGCACCTCGCCGCCGTCGGTGACGACCTTGCCGCCCTCCAGGAGGAGTTCGGCCGTCGCCCACGCCGGGTGGTACGTGCCGAACTTGCGGCGGCCCATCTCCAGGACCTTCTCGCGGACGGCCTCGCAGGAGTGCTTCACGGCGCCGCCGGTGACGTATGTCTGGCGGGACGCGGAGGTGGATCCGGCGGAGCCGACCCGGGTGTCCGCCGGGTGGATGGTGACCTGGTTGACACCGAGTTCGGTACGGGCGATCTGGGCGTGGACGGTGACACCGCCCTGCCCGACCTCGGCCATCGCGGTGTGCACGGTCGCGACGGGCTCGCCGTTGATGACCTCCATCCGCACCCGGGCGGTGGAGTAGTCGTCGAAGCCCTCGGAGAAGCCGACGTTCTTGAGGCCGACCGCGTAGCCCACCCCGCGTACGACGCCTTCGCCGTGCGTGGTGTTGGACAGTCCGCCGGGCAGGGCCCGTACGTCCACGGAGCTGCCCTCCGCGTCGGCCGAGAGCCACTGCTGCTCGGGCGGCATCGGGCGGGCCTTGACCCGGCGCAGCAGCTCGGCGACGGGGGCCGGCGAGTCGACGCGCTGGCCGGTGGGGAGCAGGGTGCCCTGCTCCATGGCGTTCAGCTGCCGGAGCTCGACGGGGTCCATGTCCAGCGCGACGGCCAGCTTGTCCATCTGCGCCTCGTACGCGAAGCACGCCTGGACCGCGCCGAAGCCGCGCATGGCGCCGCAGGGCGGGTTGTTGGAGTACAGGGCGAGCGCCTCGATGTCGACGTCCTCGACGACGTACGGTCCGACCGCGAGCGAGGCCGCGTTGCCGACGACCGCCGGGGAGGCGGAGGCGTAGGCGCCGCCGTCCAGCACGATCCGGCACTTCATGTGGGTGAGCTTGCCGTCCTTGGTGGCCCCGTGCTCGTAGTGGAGCTTCGCCGGGTGCCGGTGGACGTGTCCGAAGAAGGACTCGAAGCGGTTGTAGACCATCTTGACGGGCTTGCCGGTGCGCAGGGCCAGCAGGCAGGCGTGGATCTGCATCGACAGGTCCTCACGGCCGCCGAAGGCACCGCCGACGCCGGAGAGCGTCATACGGACCTTGTCCTCGGGGAGCCCGAGGACGGGGGCGATCTGCCGGAGGTCGGAGTGCAGCCACTGGGTGGCGACGTACAGCTCGACGCCGCCGTCCTCGGACGGCACGGCGAGGCCGGACTCGGGGCCGAGGAAGGCCTGGTCCTGCATCCCGAAGACGTAGTCGCCGGTGACGACGACGTCGGCCCTGCTCGCGGCGGCGTCCGCGTCGCCGCGGACCACCGGCTGGCGGTGCACGATGTTGGGGTGCGCGACATGGCCGATGTGGTGGTCGGTGCGGCCCTCGTGGACCAGGACGGCGTCGGGCGCGGTCGCGGACGCCTCGTCCGTGATGACCGGCAGCTCGGCGTAGTCGATGCGGATCTTGGCCGCGGCGCGGCGCGCGGTCTCGGGGTGGTCGGCGGCGACGAGGGCCACCGGCTCGCCGTGGTGGCGGACCTTGCCGTGGGCGAGGACCGGCGTGTCCTGGATCTCCAGGCCGTAGTTCTTCATCGCGGCGGGCAGGTCGTCGTAGGTGAGGACCGCGTAGACACCGGGCGTGGCGAGGGCCTCGCCGATGTCGATCGACCTGATCTCGGCGTGCGCGACGGTGGAGCGGAGCGTGTGGCCCCACAGCATGTCCTCGTGCCACATGTCCGAGGAGTACGCGAACTCCCCGGTGACCTTGAGGGTGCCGTCGGGCCGCAGGGTCGACTCGCCGATCCCGCCCCTGGTCTTCGAACCCTGGGTGATCTTGGTGGGGGTGCCGGCCGGTACGGAGGCGGCTCGTGGATGCAGCGCCATGGTTATCGGACCGCCTCTTCCTGACGGGCGGCCGCGAGGCGGACCGCGTCGAGGATCTTCTCGTAACCGGTGCAGCGGCAGAGGTTGCCGGAGAGCGCCTCGCGGATGTCCTGGTCGGACGGGGAGGGCTGCGCCTCGAGCAGTTCGTCGGCGGCGACCAGCAGGCCGGGGGTGCAGAAGCCGCACTGCACGGCCCCCGCGTCGATGAACGCCTGCTGGATCGGCGAGAGCTCCTCGGCGCTCTGCCCGTCCCCTGGCCGGGCCTGCCACCGCTGGGCGGCGTCGAGCGAGGTCCCGCAGGAGCCCGCGGCGCAGCCGGCGCCGGGGTGGGCGTCCTCGCGGTGCCTGGCGTAGTCCGCGAGGCCTTCGACGGTGACGATCTCGCGGCCCTCCGCCTGGCCGGCCGCGACGAGACAGGAACAGACGGGCACGCCGTCGAGACGGACCGTACAGGAACCGCATTCGCCCTGCTCACAGGCGTTCTTCGAACCCGGAAGGCCCATGCGCTCACGCAGGACGTAGAGGAGGGACTCGCCCTCCCAGACGTCGTCGGCTTCCTGCTTCCGGCCGTTGACCGTGAAATTCACTCGCATGGTTAAGCAGCTCCTTCGAGGGTGCGGCCCGTGCCGCGGTACTGCTCCCAGGTCCAGCCCAGCGTGCGGCGGGCCATGATGCCGACGGCGTGCCTGCGGTAGGCGGCGGTGCCCCGTACGTCGTCGATGGGGCTGCAGGCGCCGGAGGCGAGCTGGGCGAACTGCTTGGCGACGGACGGAGTGATGATCTTGCCGCTCTCCCAGAACCCGCCCTCGTCCAGCGCGGCGTTCAGGAACTCCTCGGCCGCCTTGGCCCGGACCGGGGTCGGGGCCGCGGAGCCGATGCCGGTGCGGACGGTGCGGGTCTCGGGGTGGAGGGCGAGGCCGAAGGCGCAGACGGCGATGACCATGGCGTTGCGGGTGCCGACCTTCGAGAACTGCTGGGGGCCGTCCGCCTTCTTGATGTGGACGGCGCGGATCAGCTCGTCCGGGGCGAGGGCGTTGCGCTTGACGCCGGTGTAGAAGGCGTCGATCGGGATCATCCGGGTGCCGCGTACGGACTCGGCTTCGACCTCGGCGCCCGCGGCGAGCAGGGCCGGGTGGGCGTCGCCCGCGGGTGACGCGGTGCCCAGGTTGCCGCCGACGCCGCCGCGGTTGCGGATCTGCGGCGAGGCGACGGTGTGCGAGGCGAGCGCGAGACCGGGCAGTTCGGCCCTGAGGTTCTCCATGATGGCGCTGTACGGAACGGAGGCGCCGAGCCGCACGCTGTCCTGACCGGTCTGCCACTCGGACAGCTCACCGATCCGGTTCAGGTCCAGGAGGTGTTCGGGCCGCCGGTGGTCGAAGTTGATCTCGACCATCACATCGGTCCCACCCGCGATGGGCACAGCCGTCGGGTGCTCGGCCTTGGCGGCGAGCGCCTCCTCCCAGCTGGCGGGGCGAAGGAAGTCCATGAGTGGCTCTCTTCTTCTCAATCGGGTCGTTCGGCTGGGACGGGGTGCGGCCGGCCCTCTTGGTCGTTCCTGTGTTGTTCACGCGGTGTGTGGCCCAGTACACAAGCCTTGCTCCACTCGGTGCAGTCACCGAAACCATGAAGGAATTGGCTGGCCCCCACCCCAGTCTTGTAGATTCGAACGAATGGCGGGTACCGGTAACCTCACCGCAATTCACAGGTATCCCCCACCACCCCCGCCCCCCTCACGCACCAACGAAAAAGATCGGCGGCAATCGACGATGCGGCTGCGCGCACTGCTGGACACCGACGCGCTGGGCCTGCGGCTGCTCGGCGGCGAGGACGAGCTGGACCGTTCGGTCCGGGGTGTCATGACGACCGATCTGCGCGACCCCAGCCGCTATCTCTCCGGCGGCGAGCTGGTCCTCACGGGGCTGGCCTGGCGCCGGGGCGCGTCGGACTCGGAGCCGTTCGTCCGGATCCTGGCCGGTGCCGGGGTGGCCGGGCTCGCGGCGGGCGAGGCGGAGCTCGGCCCCATCCCCGACGATCTGGTCGACGCGTGCCTGCGGCACCGGCTGCCGCTCTTCGCCGTCGACGAGACCGTCGCCTTCGCAACGATCACCGAGCATGTGGTGCGCCAGGTCTCCGGCGAGCGGGCCGGTGACCTCGCCGCCGTCGTCGACCGGCACCGCCGGCTGATGACCTCGGGCCCGGCGGGCGGCGGCCTCGAGGTGGTCCTCGACCTGCTCACCTCCGACCTCGACCTGCGGGCCTGGGTGCTCTCCCCCACGGGCCGGCAGATCGCCGGGGCGGGCCAGCCGCTGGCCGGGCACGTCGGCGCGTCGCTGGCCGGGCAGCACCTGGCGGCGACCCGGACCGGCCGCCGGGGCCCGCACCGGGCCGAGGTCGCGGGTACGACGTATTCGCTGTTCCCGATCCGGAACAACGGCCGGGGTGCGGTTCCCGGCCCGCGCGACGTGCGCGAGTCGGTGCTCTCGGACTGGCTGCTGGCCGTGGAGGCGGACGCGAGCGACTGGCCTGCCGCACGGCTGGACCTGCTCCAGGGCGTCACCCAGCTGATCGCGGTCGAACGCGACCGCCGCGACGCGGCCCGTACGGTACGCCGCAGACTCGCCCAGGAGGTGCTGGAGCTGGTCCAGGCGGGCGCGGCCCCGGCCGAGATCGCGGCGAGGCTGCGGGTGGCCGCCCCGGTCCTGCTGCCGGGGCTCGGCACGGCGCCCCACTGGCAGGTCGTGGTGGCCCGGGTCGAGTGGGCGGGCGAGGACGCGGACCTTCCGGGCGGCCAGGTCGCCCAGGCGCTGCTGGAGGAGATCCTGGTCGACCCGGCGGTGACGGGACCCGATTCGGCGGACCGGATCGCCGTGGCGCACACGGGCGACGAGGCCGTCGCCCTCGTACCGCTGCCCGCCGTCGCCCCGGCGCCCGCTCCCGGCGGCACGTCGGGCGACGAGGGCGCCGACATGGCGTCCGAGGACCGGGACGGGGAGGCGCGGGACACCGCCCTGCACGCCGACGCGCTGCTCGCCGCGGTCCGGGATCCGCTGTCCGCGGGTCTCGCGGACGACGGCCGCCTGACACTGGGTGTCAGCGCCGCCGTGCATTCCGCCGAAGGACTGCGCGGAGCCCTGGAGGAGGCCCGGCACGCCCGTCGGGTCGCGGCGGCCCGGCCGGGCCGGGTCTGCGCGGCCGGCCACCACGAGCTCGCCTCGCACGTACTGCTGCTTCCCTTCGTCCCCGACGACGTACGCCGGGCCTTCACCGCACGGCTGCTGGACCCGCTGCGCGACTACGACCGGCGCCACCGGGCGGAGCTCATCGAGACGCTCGAGGCCTTCCTGGACTGCGACGGTTCCTGGACCCGCTGCGCGGCCCGGCTGCACCTCCACGTCAACACACTGCGCTATCGCGTCGGACGCATCGAGCAGTTGACGGGGCGTGACCTTTCGCGCCTGGAGGACAAGCTCGATTTCTTCCTCGCCCTGCGCATGAGCTGACCTCCGGGCCTCGCCGGGGCCCGTCCGGGCTCCGCGCGATTGTGAATTCTTTCACCTGACATCGGTCCCACCCCTTGGCCCGGCGTGCCATTCCGTGCTGAGATGCGCCCAGACTCAACAGCTCAATGGCGCGCTCGGGGAGGGCAATGTGGCGCATACCGCCATGTCTGGTTCCGGAACGACAGCAGATGACGATCCGCCGCTCCAGACAGCGGTATGGCGGCTGCGTTCACGCGCCTGCTGGACCGACGCGGCCGCGCTGCTCGAACCGCACGCGGCCACCGACCCCGCCGCCGCCCTCCAGCGGACCTCGCTGCTGACGGAGCGGTGCCTCTACACCGGCACCGGGTGGACCGACGCCGAGGACGCGCTGCGCACCGCGGAGGCGCTCGCCCACGACAACTCCGAGCGCGGGGCCGCCGCCTGCGAGCGCGGCTACCTCGCCTACGCCTCGACCCTGCTGGGCGTACGGGACCGGGCCGACGAGGCCAGCGTGGCACTGAGCCGGGCCGCGGCGCTGCTCGCCCCCGCCGCCCCCGGCCGGCCGCTGCTGGACTTCCGCCGCGGGCTGATCGCCCAGAACATCGCCGACGCACCCCAGTCGGCCCGCGCCGCCTACCGCAGGGCGCACGCCGGAGCCACCGCCCAGGGGGACGAGCTGCTGCTCTCGTCCACCTGGCGGCACCTCGCCTCGCTCGCCCTGCGGGAGGGTGAGCTCGCGGAGGCGCGGCACGGCTTCGCGGAGTCGCTGCGGATAAGGGAGGAGCTGGGCTATCTCGTCGGCACGGCCCCGGCGCTCATCTCCCTCGCGGACGCCGAGACAGAGCCCGAGGCTGCCCGGCTGCGCGCCGAGGCGGGCCGGCTGTTCCGGCTGCTCGGCGGCGTACCCACGTGGCTGGCTCCCCGGCTGGAGCCGCCGGCCCCGGAGACCGCCGAGGCGAACTGAGGACGGGCAGGCTCTCCGCAGGATGCCGGGCCTCCACCGGAGGACGGCCCCCGCCCCGGCCGGCGGGGGCCGTGTCCGGCAGCCCTCAGCCGTCCGCGCCGTTGAAGTGTTCGCGCACCAGCGACTGCACCACCGCGAGGTCCCGGGCAATCAGCGCGTCCAGCAGCGCGGTGTGCTCCGAGGCGTCCGCGAGCAGGTCGGCGCGGCGGGTGGCCGGACTGCTGACCAGTGGCCACTGCGACCGCCGGTGCAGGTCGTCGGCGATCATCACGAGCTGCTCGTTGCCGGAGAGCGCCAGGACGGCGCGGTGGAAGGCGCGATCGCACTCCGCGTAACTCGCCCGGTCGCCGACCGCGGCCGCCGCGACCGTGGCGTCGGCCAGCGGCCGCAGGGCGCACCAGCCGCCCGCCGGTACGGTGCGGGCCAGCCGCAGCATCACGGGGACCTCGATCAGGGCGCGCACCTCGGCGAGCTCCGCGAGCTCCCGCGGGCCGCGTTCGCTGACCCGGAAGCCGCGGTTGGGCACGACCTCGACCGCACCCTCGATGGCCAGTTGCTGCATGGCCTCGCGCACCGGGGTCGCGGAGACGCCGAAGCGGGCGCCCAGCGCCGGGGCCGAGTAGACCTGCCCGGGGGCCAGCTCACCGCCGACGAGGGCGGCACGCAGGGCGTCGAGGACCTGGCCGCGCACGGAGTGCCGCTGCACCACCCTGGGCGCATGCGGCTCACTGTGGGTGTGCTCGCCGCGCGCCTGCTCGGGCACGCGAAACTCCGGCGGGGTCGCCGAGGACGCGTACGGCGGGCGTACGCCGTCGCGCGCTCTGCCCTGCTCCACGGGACCTCCTCGGACCGGCGGGCCCGGCTCGCGTGCGCCCGGCCCCCTGTGCACGATAGGCGGAGCCGGCCACAGTTCAAACACCGATCATTTCGGGTAAGGTAAGGCTTACCTGTAGATGATCGTGATTCGGTGGTCCCCGTATGACCGTCCCCGCCCTGCTCACCGCCACCGCCCCGTCCCCCGTGACGGCGGCGTACGCGCGCCTGGCCGAGGTCTTCCCCGGACTGCGCGCCGAAGTGCTCACCGATGACGCCCCGGCCCCTTCGGGCACCGGTTGGGTCGGTGCGGCCGAGCTCGCGGAGGGTGGCGCGGCCCTGGACGCCTTCCTCGCCTGGGACGACGCCCAGGTGGTGCGGGACTACGGGATGCGGGCCCGCCCCGACGTGGTGGCCGGCTTCGGACTGCACCGCTACGCCTGGCCCGCCTGCCTGCTGGTGACCGTGCCCTGGTTCCTGAACCGCCGGGTGCCGCGGGTCCCCGTGAAGGACGTCTCCTTCCAGCGGGCACTGGGCCGCCTGACGCTCCGTGTGAGTGAATTCGCCTGCCTGCCGGACGACCCGGCGGCGGCCCTGCCCGGCGCCCGGGTCGTCCCGGACGAGGCCGCGCTGCGGGCCGAGGTCCTGGACGCCGTGGCGGAGCACATCGGTCCGGTGCTGGACGGCTTCCGGCCACGCATGCGGCGCGGCAAGCGGGCGCTGTGGGGCATGACGACGGACGAGATCGTCGAGGGCCTCTGGTACGTCGCCCATCTGCTGGGCGAGGAGCGCCGCGCGATGAAGGAGCTGGAGCTGCTCCTGCCCGGCACCACCAAGCCGTACGTGGGCACCGCCGGTTTCCGTGAACTGACCGGCCCCGACGGCGAATCGCTCCCGACCCGTGACCGGGCGAGCTGCTGCATGTTCTACACGCTGCGGCCGGAGGACACATGTGTCACCTGCCCGCGCACCTGCGACGCCGACCGCGTCCGGAAACTGACTCCCGCTCCTTGATCGACCTCTCCCGGATCATGCCGCTCGTCCGGGTGATCTCAATTCGAATGCACCGCCTCGCACTTCTGCGGGTGTTCGAGAGGGTTCGGCCAATCGATGAGCCTAATCGCCACGATGGTGTCCAGTTGTCCTGAAAACCCCTGCCCGGGGCGAAATTTCCGTCACGATGGCGCCCGACACGCCCTATCGCGACGCAAGGGACCGCGCATGAGACTGACCGACATTTCGCTTGACTGGCTGCTTCCGGGCGCCGTATTGCTCGTGGGGGTCATGGCGGCGGTGACGGTGGTCGCGCGCGGCAGGCGCGCCGCCGAGAAGGCCGCGGCCGACGACAGTTGGGAACGCAGCGAGGAACGCCGCAGACGCAAGGAGGCACTGTACGCGACCGCCTCGTACGTCCTGCTGTTCTGCTGTGCCGCGGTGGCCGCCGCTCTCTCCTTCCACGGGCTTGTCGGCTTCGGCCGGCAGAATCTCGGCCTCTCCGGAGGCTGGGAGTACCTGGTGCCGTTCGGCCTCGACGGTGCAGCCATGTTCTGCTCGGTGCTCGCCGTGCGCGAGGCCAGCCACGGAGACGCCGCACTCGGCTCCCGGCTCCTCGTGTGGGCGTTCGCCGGTGCCGCCGCCTGGTTCAACTGGGTACACGCACCACGCGGGATGGACCACGCCGGTGCCCCGCACTTCTTCGCGGGGATGTCCCTCTCGGCCGCCGTGCTGTTCGACCGCGCGCTGAAGCAGACCCGGCGTGCCGCCCTGCGGGAGCAGGGCCTGGTACCCCGCCCGCTGCCGCAGATCCGGATCGTACGGTGGCTCCGTGCGCCCTGGGAGACCTTCGGCGCCTGGTCGCTGATGCTCCTCGAGGGCGTACGCACTCTGGACGAGGCGGTCGACGAGGTACGCGAGGACCGCCGGGAGAAGTCTCAGGACCGGCACCGCAGGAGGGACCAGGCAAAGCTGGACAGGGCGCAGATCAAGGCGCTGAACCGGCAGAACCGGGCCTGGGGGCGTGGTGGCCGCAGTGGCCACCATGTCGATGTCCAGGTCATCGCCCCTGCGACGGGCAGCGGCACGACGGCCGTCGCGGACCCCGCAATGACAGAGCCGGGACAGCTTCCCCTGCGTCCCAGGCCTTCCCTGCAAGCCGTGAACGGCGCCACCTCGAGGGGCACTTCGCCGCAGACCGCGAGCGGTGGTCCCGCGACCGTCGACCTCACCGTCGAGGACGACACCCAGGCCCTGCCCCGGCTCGATTCGCTGGAACAGAAGCTCAAGGACCTGGAGCGGCAGTTCGGCTGAGCGGCGAGAGGCCGCGGCCTGACGTCAGACCTTCCCGGCGTTCAGCTCGAACCAGACCACCTTGCCCAGCGCCTGCGCCGTGACGCCCCAGGAGTCCGCCAGGCTCTGCACGAGGAGCAGCCCTCTGCCATGCGTACCGTCGTCGGCGTTCGGTACGTACGGCGCGGGTTCCTGCCCCGGCACGAAGTCGCGCACCTCCACGCGTAATCGCGCGGGAGCCGCCGTCACCGTGATCACGGCCCCGTTCCGCGTGTGGATCAGGGCGTTCGTCACCAGCTCGCTCAGCAGGAGTTCCGCCACCTCGGTCTCCTCGGGCCGGGAGCGGTGGCGCAGGAACTCCCGCAGCGCGCCGCGCACTTCCCCCACGCCCGACAGATCGGCGTGGCCGAGTCTCCGGTGCAGCCGGACGGGCCGGCTCTCCTGCCGCTTCGTCATTTCCCCCGCACGCACAGTGAATCGGCCTCCCTTGATTCCGTCATGTCTCGAACGCCGTCACGGCATGCATGCCCCACAGACGGGCCGTCACGCTTTTCCAGGCGCCAACAGGTGAACACGGTTCGGCGCAACCCCTGCCGGAAGACCAGTGCGTTACGTTTCCGTACCCACCGTTAACTTGCCAAAAATTCACACGAGGTGGCGTTGACGGGACGGGATCTACGCGCGTCATCATGGTGGACATGCGAATCCCCCCACGGATCACCACGCTCGGCGGCATCGCCGCCCTCCTGTCCGTCCTCTTCGTCGGCGGCCCCGTCGCGGCGTCGGCAGCGACGGTTCCCTCGACCGCCGCCGTCGGCAGCATCTGCTACTCCGCGCTGCCGTCCCAGGCACACGACACCCTCGACCTCATCGACGCGGGCGGACCCTTCCCGTTCGACCAGGACGGCACCGTCTTCCAGAACCGGGAAGGCATCCTGCCGAGCCAGGGAACGGGCTACTACCACGAGTACACGGTCATCACGCCGGGCTCGGACACCCGCGGTGCCCGCCGGATCGTGACGGGCGACGAGGTCGAGGAGGACTACTACACCGCGGACCACTACGAGTCCTTCGACCTGGTCGACCACGGCTGCTGATCGGCCTCACCCCGGTCCGGTCCGCGCCGTTGTCCCCCACCTGCGGCGCGGATCACCGGACGGGGTGCCGGGAGAGCGCGCTTGTACGCTCCGGCCATGACTGTGATCTATGTGATCGACGGCTCCGAGGTCACCGGCCTGGAGCGCTTCTGGGACGTGATCGGCGAGGCCGTGAACGGTCCCGGCGGCTATTTCGGGCGCAATCTCGACGCCTTCGCCGACTGCCTGAGCGGCGGCATGGGCACCCCGGACGACGCCGACTTCGTCATCGAGTGGCGCGACCACGCCCTGTCCGCACGGGCGTTGGGCCATGAGGAGACCGCCCGCCGGCTGCGCGACTCCCTCACCCGGGTGCATGCCTCCAACCGGGCGCGGGTGGAGGCCGAGCTGGCCGAGGCGCTGGCCGGCCGGGGGCCGACACTCTTCGACGAGCTGGTGGAGATCATCACGGACCGCACCGCGCCCGGGACGCTGCGCCTGAAGTGACCGCGCCGCTGCCCCCTGAGGACCGCCGCTGCCCCTGAAGTGACCACGCCGTGTCCCGGACCCGCTCCTCGTCAGGGGCGGGGGACGTTACGGAGGTTGGAGCGGGCCAACTGGAGCATCCGCCCCACCCCGCCGTCCAGCACGATCTTGCTCGCGGAGAGGGCGAATCCGGTGACCATGTCGGCGCTGATCTTCGGTGGGATGGACAGGGCGTTCGGGTCGGTGACCACGTCGACGAGTGCCGGCCCCTTGTGTTTGAAGGCGTCCTTGAGGGCGCCCTCCAGCTGTTTGGGCTTCTCCACCCGCACCCCGTAGGCCCCGCACGCCCGGGCGACCGCCGCGAAGTCCGGGTTCTTGTTGGTCGTGCCGAACGACGGCAGCCCCGCGACCAGCATCTCCAGCTCGACCATGCCGAGCGAGGAGTTGTTGAACAGGACGACCTTCACCGGGAGGTTGTACTGGACGAGCGTGAGGAAGTCGCCCATCAGCATGGTGAATCCACCGTCGCCGGACATCGAGACGACCTGCCGGTTCCGGTCGGTGAACTGCGCCCCGATCGCCTGAGGCAGTGCGTTGGCCATCGAGCCGTGGCTGAACGAACCGATCACCCGGCGCCTGCCGTTGGGTGTGAGGTAGCGGGCCGCCCATACGTTGCACATGCCGGTGTCGACGGTGAACACCGCGTCGTCGTCGGCGAGTTCGTCGAGCACGGCGGCGACGTACTCGGGGTGGATCGGCACGTGCTTCTCGACCTTGCGGGTGTACGCCTTGACCACGCCCTCCAGCGCGTCCGCGTGCTTCCTCAGCATGCGGTCGAGGAACTTGCGGTCGGTCTTGGCCTTCACCCTCGGCGTCAGGGCCCGCAGGGTCTCCCGCACATCGCCCCAGACCGCGAGGTCGAGCTTGGAACGCCGGCCCAGGTGCTCGGGCCGCACGTCGACCTGGACGATCTTCACATCGGTCGGGAGGAACGCGTTGTACGGGAAGTCGGTGCCCAGCAGGATCAGCAGATCGCACTCGTTGGTGGCCTCGTAGGCGGCTCCGTAGCCGAGCAGTCCGCTCATGCCGACGTCGTACGGGTTGTCGTACTGGATCCACTCCTTGCCGCGCAGCGCGTGGCCGACCGGGGCCTTCACCCGCTCGGCGAACGCCATCACCTCGGCGTGCGCTCCGGCCGTGCCGCTGCCGCAGAACAGCGTCACCCGTTTGGCCTCGTCGACCATCCGGCAGAGCTTCTCGATCTCCTCGTCGCCGGGCTTCACGGAGGGCCGAGTGGTGACCAGGGCGTGCTCGACGGACTTCTCGGGGGCCTGCTGGGAGGCGATGTCGCCGGGCATCGAGACGACGCTGACACCGCCGCGGCCGATCGCGTGCTGGATGGCCGTCTGGAGCAGCCGGGGCATCTGCTGCGGGTTGGAGATCATCTCGTTGTAGTGGCTGCACTCCTGGAAGAGCAGCTCGGGATGGGTCTCCTGGAAGTAGCCGAGGCCGATCTCGCTCGACGGGATGTGCGAGGCGAGGGCGAGCACGGGGGCCATCGAACGGTGGGCGTCGTAGAGGCCGTTGATGAGGTGCAGATTGCCCGGGCCGCAGGATCCGGCGCAGGCGGCCAGGGTCCCGGTGATCTGGGCCTCCGCACCGGCGGCGAACGCGGCGGTCTCCTCGTGCCTGACCTGGATCCACTCGACGGCGGAATTCCGCCGGACTGCGTCGACGACGGGGTTGAGGCTGTCACCGACGACGCCGTACAGCCGCTTGACCCCCGCCCGCACGAGAATGTCGACGAACTGTTCCGACACGTTCTGCTTGGCCATGGGTGCGCACCCTCTCTGTGTGTGCTCCTTGCACATGCGGCGGCAGCCCCGCTACGGAGTCCATCAACCCATGGCGTGCGCGGTTACGCCTCCCAGACTGCGGCGCTCGTACGGTCGTCGGCGTACCCCGTGACCCTGAGCTGGGTGTCGGCCAGATAGGCGGGCAGGCCGGGCGGGCCCGCCGCCCAGCGCCTTGCGAGCTCCTCGGCGAGGGCAGGCTCGCCGCGCATCGGTTCGGCCAGTCCGTTGCCGCAGAGCACCAGCACGTCCCCCGCGCGGGCGACCGAGGCACGGAACCGGAAGGGCTCGGCGGGCGGTGGCGCCGGGCTCTCGGCGTACGGGGCCGGGGGTGTGGTGGTGTGCAGATCCATCGTCAGCCTGTCCCCGCCCGGACCCTCTTCGCCCACCGAGCCGCCCGACGGGGCCGGGACGAGGGGTTCGAGGTCCTGCCAGGCGCCGTCACGGAGCCGGAAGAGGCCGCCCGCGCCGATGCCGAAGAAGACCCGGGTGCGGCATTCCGGATCGGCGGACAGGAGCAGGCAGCGCAGGCCGACGGTGTACGCGGACGGTTCGAGGCCGAGCCCGACGGCCCGGGCGCGCAGTTTGCCGTACGTACGGTCGGTGAGGCGCTGCAGTCCCGATCTGAGGTCGCCCCGGCGTCCCGCCCTTATGTCGTCGGAGAGCCGGGCGTGACTGCGGGCGACCGCAGCGCCGATCCAGCGGCAGGCGTCGGCCGCGGCGAGATGGGCGTGTTCCGCGGCCCTGGCGCCCCCGGCCACCGCGACCAGGACCAGGGCGTCGTCCCCGGTGCCGAAGCGTGCGGTGAGCAGGGCGTCGCGGCGGGGTTCGCCGCGGAAGCGCGCCGAGTCGCCGCGCACGGAGGCCGCCCGCAGGGTGTAGGTCCCGTACCGGGCGCCGTCGAGCACGGTGTCGGCGACGAGTCCGCCGATGTCGTCGGGGCCGGAGGCGGGGAGTGCGGCGGACTCGGCGTCGTAGGTCGGCGGCCGGTCCCCGAGGTGGCCGACGACCGGACGCGGCGGTTCCTCCCCCGGCGCGTCCGCACCGGGTGCGTGCGCGGCACCGGAGGGGTCCGCAGGCGCGGTCACCGGCCCGGGCGGCTCCGGGGCGGGCGGTGCGGCGAAGGTGCGCGGCCGCGCGGGTCCGACCGGGGGCTCCCAGGGGGCGGGCACGGCCAGGGTGCGCGGGGGCGCGGGCGCCGGGGGGCGCTCCGGCGCAGGGGGTGCAGAGGGCGCAGGAGGTGCAGGGGGTTCGGGGGGCGCGGGAGTTGGCTCCGGAGTGACGGCCGGCGGCTCCGGCGTGGAACGCACAGGCGGCGCGGGGAGCTGCTCCGGCGTGCGCGGGCGCTCCGGCGCGGGGCGGCCCTGTGGTGCGAGAGGGGCGGGCGGCTTCACCGGGGCCGTGGGCACTCCCCCCGGTACGCCCCCCGGCGTGCCCCGTACCGGTTCCGCCCCCGGCGTGCGCGGGTCGGGCACCGGCACCATCGTGACCGGGCGGTCCAAGGGGTCCGGCGCCCGGCCCACCGCGTCCGAGGCGGAGTCGAACCGGTCGTCGAGGCTGTCGGGCGCACTGCTCGGGCCCGTGTCCGGCGCGGTCTCGTCGTACAGCCTGCGCCACCAGTCGTCCTCGTTGGCGGCGGGCTTCTCCCCCTGCTGACTCATGCCCATATTGTCCACCGCACAGGCCGTGCGAAAACGGGTCATCAGGAAAAGAGGCCCGGAAGTGACGCCCGGGCAGCGTCCGGCGAAGGGGTCCGCCGGGTGTCCCCACCCCCCACGGGAGGGTCACCCGGCGGCCCGGTTCCGGTGTGATCAGCGCGCGGTGTGTGCGTCAACACCGTTGCGTTTGAGTCTTGAGCCGCAGGTCAAGCCCTGGTGAATGACGCAACGGGACGTCCTGATAGATCAACTTGTGTCGAGCAAGAAGATCGTCGGGAGTCCCGTTGCAGGAGAAGTCTGTCATCACGCGCACGGTCGAGGCGGCCGGGGGTGTGTACGCGCCCGGCCACCTGGGCGAGTTGACCCAGATCGTGGACTTCGAACTGGTGGACGCGGTGATCGAGGAGACCGGGTCACGTGAGAAGCGGCTGCGGCTGCTGCCGTCCCGGGTCGTGGTCTATTTCGTCCTCGCGCTGGCCCTGTTCGAGGACTGCTCCTACCAGGGCGTGTGGGGCAAGTTGACGGCAGGGCTGGAGGGACTGCCGTTGGTGCGGCCTACGGTCTCCTCGCTGTCCAGGGCCCGACGGCGAATAGGAGCCGCACCACTGCGGCGGCTGTTCGAGATCCTCGCCGGGCCCGTCGCCCACCTCGGGCAGCCCGGTTCGTTCTATCGAGGGCTTCGGACCGTGGCCGTGGACGGCACCTTGCTGCACGTGCCCGACGAGAAGGCGCTCACCTGGCGCTATCCCAAGCGAGCGGGCGAAACCATGGAGTTCGGCTACCCGCTGCTGCGACTCGTAGTCCTGGTCGAGTGCGGCACCCGTGCCGTGCTGGCTGCTGCTTTCGGCCCCGAGAGCGACGGCGAACTCACCTACACGACACGCCTGTTGAAAGCACTGGACCGCTCGATGCTCCTGCTGGCCGACGCCGGCTTCGACGCCAACGAGTTCGCCCGGGACGTCCAGGCCACCGGAGCCCAGTTCCTGGTGCGCTCCTCCGCCCGCCGCATCCCCACCCCCTTCCGGCACCTGGGCGACGGCTCCTACCTCGCCCGGATCGGCTACGGAGTCCTGCCCGTCCTGCTGAGCGTCCGCGTCATCGAGGCGTCCGTCACCGCAACCCTGGCCGACGGCACCGTCCGCACCCAGCAGTGGCGCCTGCTCACCAGCCTCCTCGACCCGGCCGCCCACCCAGCCGCCGCTCTCGTGGATCTCTACCACGAGCGGTGGCAGTCGGAGACGACGTATTTCTCGATCAAGGCGACCATGCTGGACGGCCGTGTCCTGCGCTCCCGCAGTCTGACCGGCCTTGACCAAGAGGTCTACGCCCTGCTCACCACCTACCAGGCCCTGATCCGCGCCGCCGCCGACACCGCCTGCACCCGGCCCGGCCTGGACATGGACCGCATCAGCTTCACCGTCCTGCAAACCACCGCCGGCGACACCGTCACCACCGCGACCGGAATCCTGCCCCCGGCCGGACCCGCCGACCTCGTCGGCACCATCGGCAGGGCCGCCCTCGAGTCCCTGCACCCCGCCCGCCACCGACACCGCGTCAAGGCCCGCACCCGCAAGAACCCCACCAGCAAGTACGGACCGAACGCCGGACAACACCCCACGACCAGCCAGAACTACACCATCCACACCGTCATCACGTGCTTCGAGCACGGACTTGCGAACCGCTCACGGAAGTAAACGCAACGGTGTTGGTGTGTGCGTCGTTCACGGTCCTGTTCCCGCCCCGGGTCCTGCGCGGTCGCGGCGCTCGCCTCGGGTGGCTGCGGAACAGAGCAGAACAAGCCGCTCTTCCGAAGAGGCGTTTGATGCTGCTGTAACACCACACTGACAGAGAGCCTGCTGGTACGGGGCATGATGTGCCCGGCGGATATACGCCGTGGCCGTTTCCCGCCACGGCGGTGTGTGCGGCGTTGTGCGATCACCACTCCGGGGAGGGTCCGAGGATGCTGGCGGCGATAGGTCTCGACGAGAGACAGGAAGCGGCCTACCGCACACTGGTCGCGGCGGGCGCGGCGGAGCTCTCCGATCTCGCGCGCCGGCTGGCGCTCCCCGAGGCGGACACCGAGCGTGCCCTGCGCCGGCTGGAGCAGCAGGGGCTGGTGGCGCAGTCCTCGTCGCGGGCGGGCCGCTGGGTCGCGGCGCCGCCCGGGGTGGCGCTGGGTGCGCTGCTGACGCAGCAGCGGCACGAGCTGGAGCGGGCGGAGCTGGCGTCGGCGCTGCTGGCCGAGGAGTACCGGGCGGAGGCGGGTGTGCCCGCGGTGCACGACCTGGTGGAGGTGGTGACGGGTGCGAGTGCCGTGGCCCATCGCTTCCACCAGCTGCAGCTGGGCGCCACCTCGGAGGTCTGCGCGCTGGTCACGGGCAAGCCGGTCGCGGTCACCGGGATGGAGAACGAGTCCGAGGAACGGGCGACGCTGCGCGGGGTGTCCTACCGGGTGGTCGTCGAGCGGGACGTGTTGTCGCTGCCGTCCGGGATCGTCGAGCTGTCGGCGGCGCTGAGCCGCGACGAGCAGTGCCGGGTGATCGACCGGGTGCCGACGAAGCTGGTGGTCGCCGACGCGTCCCTGGCCCTGGTGCCGCTGACCGGCCGGGGGGCGGAGCCCTCCGCGCTGGTCGTCCACGCCAGTGGGCTGCTGGAGTCGCTGATGGGACTCTTCGAGGCCGTGTGGCGGGATTCGATGCCGCTGCGGCTGGGCGGGAACGGCATCCGGGAGGAGGACGGTCCGGGGCCGGATCCGACCGATCTGGAGATCCTTTCACTGCTGCTGGCGGGGCTGACCGACGCGAGCGTGGCGAAACAGCTGGAGCTGGGGCTGCGGACGGTACAGCGGCGGGTGAAGGGGCTGATGGAACTGACGGGCGTCTCGACCCGGCTGCAGCTGGGCTGGCATGCGTACGAACGCGGCTGGGTGGCCCGGGCCCCGCGCTGACCCGCCCCCCTTTCCCGGCCCTTGACCGTCGGCGCCCCTTGACCCGGCTCCGGGCCGTCCCCCGCCCGGCGTCGGCGGGCGGGACCGGGCGCGGTCCGGCAGGCTGGTCGAATGAGTGTGTGGCAGCTCGTTGCCGTCGGGGCGGTGATGCTGCTCGGCCTGGTCGGCGTACTGGTGCCGGGCGTCCCGGGCCAGGCGATCGTCTGGGCGGCGGTGCTGTGGTGGGCGTTGACGGACACGTCGCCGGTCGCCTGGGGCGTGCTGATCGGCGCGACCTGCCTGCTGCTGCTGAACCAGGCGCTGAAGGCGCTGCTGCCCTCGCGCCGACCGCGTGAGACGGGGGCCCCTGCCAAGACGTTGATGCTGGGCGGCATCGCCGCGATCGCCGGCTTCTTCGTGGTCCCGGTGGTGGGCGGGATCCTGGGCTACGTGGGCGCGATCTACGGCGCCGAGCGGCTGCGGCTGGGCAGCCGCGGGGCGGGCTGGACCTCGTTGAAGTCGGTGATGCGGGCGACCGGCTACTCCGTGCTCCTGGAGCTCTTCTGCTGCCTGCTGGTGGCGGGGTCCTGGCTGGGCGCCGTGATCTGGGGCTGACGGAGGGCTGCCGGACCGGCCCCGGGCGCGTGGCTCACCGCCCCACCGGGTCCGTGACGCCACCGGCATCCGCGAGCTCCAGATGGCGGGCGGCGTACGAGCGCCAGGGCCGCAGGCGGTCGGCGCCCGGCGTCCCGTACGGATCCACGTCGGGATCCCCCAGCGCCCGCATCCGGATCAGCGCGGCGGTCCGCGGTCCGATCCCGGGCAGCCTCAGCAGTGCCTGCTCCGCCTCGTCCCGGTCGGCCCCGGCGTCCAGCCTCACCGTGCCGTCGGCCAGTGCGCCCGCCAGCCCCCGCAGTACGGGATCGTCGGCGCCGGCCAGCACGCCCGGCTCCGGAAAGACATGGGTGAGCCCGCCGCACGGCACGTCCAGGACCTTCCCGTACCGCTCCACCAGCCCGGCGGCGGCCTCCCTGCCCACCAGAGCGCGTACGGCGCACTCCTCCGGGTCCGCCGCGCCCGGCGAACGCAGCCCGGGGGTCGCCGCGACCAGTGGTGCCAGGTGCGGGTCCGCGCCCAGCGCCTCGTCGACGGCGTACGGGTCGGCGTCCAGATCGAGGAGGCGGCGCAGGCGCTGCACGGCGGTCGTCAGGTCGCGCAGGTCCGTGAGGTCGATCCGGGCCTCCAGCCACGGCCCCGGGGAGGCCTCGTCGACGGAGACGACGCCCGTGCCGTAGGGCAGCCGCAGGGTCCGCCGGTAGGTACGGGCCCCTGGGACGCCAAGGGTCTCCTCGGTCCGGGCCACCGTCTCGGCCGCGAGGAGGTCGAATACCTCACGGGCGGCGTACGGGCCCCGGTGGGCGAGCCGGAGCGGAATCCCTGCCCTGCGCCCTTCGCGCACCCCGGCTCCCAGGCCCGTCGCGGCCTCGGCGCGCAGGGCGCTGGGTGTGCGGGCGTAGATCTGCCGGATCGTGTCATTGAACTGGCGCACACTGGCGAATCCGGACGCGAAGGCGATCTCGGTTACCGGCAGGTCCGTGGTCTGCAGCAGGACCCGCGCGGTGTGGGAACGCTGGGCGCGCGCGAGGGCGACCGGTCCGGCGCCCAGCTCCGCGGTGAGCTGGCGCTGCACCTGGCGGGCGCTGTAGCCGAGCCGGCCGGCCAGGCCCGGGACGCCTTCGCGGTCGACGACACCGTCGCCGATCATCCGCATGGCCCGTCCGACGACATCGGCGCGGATGTTCCAGTCGGCGGAGCCGGGCACGGCGTCCGGGCGGCAGCGTCTGCACGCCCGGAAGCCGTTGCCCTGCGCCGCCGCCGCGGTGGGGTAGAACCGCACGTTCTTCCGTTTGGGGGTGACGGCGGGGCAGCTCGGCCGGCAGTAGATGCCGGTGGTCGCGACGGCGAAGAAGAACTCTCCGTCGAAGCGCGCGTCGCGGCTGCTCACCGCCTCGTACCTGGTCCGTTCGTCCGTCACAGGTCCAGTGTGCGCCACCCCCAGGGCCCGCACTCGCGGTTTTCGGACGTGGAGTCCGGGCCCTGGTGCGGCTGCCGCGCCCGGTTGCGGCTACCGCGTCCGGCCCTGCTTGATCGCCATGGCCGCCCGTCCCTCCGTGCTCCTGCGCTTCCATTCGCGCAGGGTCTCCGAGCGCAGCCGGGCATCGGTCTTCGCCGCGATGCGGTGGTTCTCCCGGAGCAGTTTGCGATAGCTGTCCAGGCGCCGCTCGGGCAGTGTCCCGTCCTCGACGGCTTCGAGGACGGCGCATCCGGGCTCCGCCTCGTGGGCACAGTCGTGGAACCGGCACTGCCGCGCCAGGTCCTCGATCTCGGAGAAGACCTGGCCGACGCCCGCCTCCGCGTCCCAGAGGCCGACCCCGCGCAGTCCGGGGGTGTCGATCAGCGTGCCGCCGCCGGGCAGCACGAGGAGGTTGCGCGTCGTGGTGGTGTGCCGGCCCTTGCCGTCCACGTCACGCGCGGCCCGCACGTCCATCACGTCCTCGCCGAGCAGGGTGTTGGCGAGGGTCGACTTGCCCGCGCCGGACAGCCCGAGCAGCACGCTCGTACCGCCCGAGACGATGGCGGCGAACACATCGGTCCCCTCTCCGGTGGCGGAGCTGACGGGCAGCACCTGCACCCCGGGGGCGATGCGTCCGATGTCGTCGACCAGATGGGACAGCGTGGTCACGTCGGGGACCAGATCGGCCTTGGTGAGCAGGACGAGCGGGTGTGCCTCGTACCTGTCGGCCTGCGAACCGTCGCCGAGCAGCGCGGCCCCGGCGGTGCTGGACATGGCCAGCGCGAGGAAGCGCTCCAGGCGCCCGAGGTCCAGCTCGACGGCGAGCGAGACGCAGATGACGACGTGATCGATGTTGGTGGCGAGCACCTGCCCCTCGGAGCGCTGCGAGGACGTCGAGCGTACGAAGGCGGTGCGCCGGGGTAGGAGCGTACGGACGAACTGCGGGTCGCCGTCGGGATCGACGGCCACCCAGTCGCCAGTGCAGACGATCCGCATCGGATCGCGCGGCACGACGAACGCGGTGTCCGCCCTGAGGGTGCCGTCCGGGGTGACCACGTCGCACTGCCCGCGGTCCACCCGCACCACGCGGCCGGGCAGGAGACCCTGCTCGGCGTACGGGGCGAAGGCGGCAGCCCAGTCGTCGTCCCAGCCGTACGGGGCCAGCGGGTGCGACGAGGAGGTACGAAGAATGGGGAAAGACAAGGGAAACCCTTCACAAGGGTGGCCCCGGCAACGCGCGTTCGAGCGCGCGGAAGGAAAGTCGGATTCAGCCGGCGGCCACAGGGGTGGGAACGATGTTCTTCGTGTGGGCAGCGCCCATCGCAACGACAGTCATCAATGTCCTCACCTCCTGGTTCCTCGAACTCCGCCCACCCTAGCCCGGGGTCGCCCGGCAGCGTCAACAGGTTTTCCGCACGTGACTGTACTCCCGTGGTTTTCGCCGTGGTTGGTGGGAGTTATCCCTCGATCAGGTGATACGCATACACATCGGCCGGTCTCGGACCGTTAGTGTGCCGGACATGACCTCACCCCAGACCGCCACCGGCACGTTCACGCAGGCCCGGTTGGGCACCCAGATCCTCCTCGGCTGGAGCGGCGAGAACCACGCGACCGGGCGTGACGTCGCTTTCCTCCTCACCTACGCGCTCGGCGACGGGCAGGACGGTCCGGAGGCCGGCGAGCGGGCGATGCGCGCGGCTCTCGAACGCAGCGGGCTGCGGGTGGGCGGCGAGACGCTGGACGCCACGGAGAGGCCCAACCTTCCGGTGAAGCTCCTCATCCAGGCCGGCCAGGCCGTCCTGACGATGCCGCACTTCAAGGCGCAGTACACCGTCCCGCGCGAGTGGCTCGCGGTGGCACAGGCCGAGGGCCGGGTGCACGGCATGTTCGCCACGCGTCCGTGGCCGGCGGCCGTTCCCGGGCAGCCCGTCAGCGAGGAACTGCTGCGGTCCTTCGTGGGCGACCCGGAGGTCATCGGCACCGCAGCCCACTGCCTCCTGCCGGTACGTAGCCTGGCCTGACCACCCCGCGCCACGCGTGACGACGCCCACCACCCCCGTGGAGTGGTGGGCATCGTCGTACACGGGGCCGTGCGGGCGGTCCGGGACCGCCCGCACATGACCGTGGTGTCAGTTGTTGCCCAGGCCGTTGCCCGAGATCACCGGGATGTCGTTCAGGATGTGCGACAGCGGCTCGTCACCCTTGGCCTGGGTGGAGTTGTCCGCGCACTGCTGGTTCTGCGGGTTGGACAGGACGTTGACGTCCTGGACCGCGACCGCGGCGAGGACGCCGACGAGCGCACCCGCGTTGGCCTTCGCGGGCAGGCCGACGCAGAGCTTGTTCAGCGAGCCCTGGACCAGGCTGAGCTGCGGGCTCTGGTCGCCGAGCGTGGCGCTGTTGCCGTACTCCGACTCGGCGCCGTTGCCGTTGATCGTCGTCGTGCCGTGGTCGTTGCCGATCGCCATCGCCGCGGGAGCCGCGGCGGCGGACAGACCGAGCAGGGACACAGCCACAGTCGCGCCGGCCATCATCTTCTTCATCACGCTTCACCTTTCGGAGCGTCCCGTTGTGGAACGTACTGACTAACCCCAAGCGGATGATTCAGTTCCGCTACTGCACTCAAACGGGTTCAATCCGGTGCGGGGTCGACGCCGCCGCCCCTCAGGCGTCCGCCGTACGCGCCGCCGGGACGAAGGCACTCCCCGCGTCGCGTACGGGGCCTTCGGAGACCGGGTGTTGCGGGTGTGGTGCGACCTCACGCCGGGACGTCTCGTGCCGGGACGCCTCGCACCATTCGGCGAGCAGCCTGTCGTAGACGGGCGTGGCACCTTCCGGCCGTCGGTCGTGGCCGGGCGCGTGGTGACTGTCGTACTGGTCCATGAGGGCCACCTACCCGACGGGGCGGCCCGCGTCGGCCGCGACCGGGGCAACCGGCCTAATTCACGCACTATCGGGCTACCCGCCCTGAGGACCGGTGGCGGCCCCGGGACCCGGGCAGACCGGAGGGGCCGGTCCGTCCGGGCTTCCGAAGAACGGCTGCCGCGCGGACGGACCGGCCCCTCAGATCATCAACCGCGGAGAGGCGGGGCGGGAGTTGTCGACGGTCAGCGGTTGCCCGCACCGTTGCCCGAGAGGATCGGGATGTCGTCCAGGATGTGCGACAGCGCCTCGTCACCCTTGGCCTGGGTGGAGTTCTCGGTGCACTGCTGGTTCTGCGGCGAGGACAGGATGTTGACGTCCTGGACCGCGATCGGGATGAACCCGATGAGCGAACCGATGTTGGCCTTGGCCGGGAGCGCGATGCAGGGCTTGTTGAACGATCCCTGGATGAGCCCGATCTGCGGGCTCATGTCGCCGTGTGTGCTGCTGTTGCCGTACGACTGCACGGCGCCGTTGCCGTTGACGGACGTGGTGCCCTGGTCGTTGCCGATCGCCATGGCCGAGGGGGCCGCAGCGGCGGAAACGCCGACGACGGAGGCAGCGACTGCCGCCGACGCCAGAATCTTCTTCATCATGGAACTAGCCCTTCTGGTTTCTCTGTTGCCCGCCTGTCCGGAGCATTCTGAACAACTCGCTCCGGCGGGTCAGGTTGCGCCATTTCACTCGAACGGTGATTTCTCGTCCGGGTCACCGCGGAATTACGCGGACATGCGCAACGGGAATGGTGTGCGTCGGGGAGGAACGCGTCCGAGGACGGCTCAGCCGCCGAGCGGCAGCCCGCCCATGAGCGGGCCCGCCTTCCGGGCCACCCCGGTCGCCCCGTCCGCCGGCTTGCCGACCGTGCCGTCCTCCTGGACCGCTCCGACGGTCTCGCCGACCGCGTCCACCGCAGGGCCCACCACCTGGTCCGCGACCTGCGGTGTGGTCGAGGTGAGCTCGTTCACGCCACTGGTGAGGCTGAAGTGAGGGGCCGTGGCGGTGGTAACGGCGAAGGCGGGAGCGGCCGTTCCGAGAGCGGCCACGGAACCGACGACGAGGGCGGCAGTCTTCGCATACTTCACTTTCGGGTTCCCTTCTGGAGCGGCGTCTGTTTCGGTCGCTTCCTCGCACCGCACAAGTCTTCTTTACCTGTGACTTCCGCCGCTTTCGTCCGGGATAACGAGCGGGCCGCGGACGGGCAACTGCGCACGGCGTGATTTCTCGGTACGCACGGGAAGGCCCCGGAACGCGGAAGTGCGTTCCGGGGCCTTCCCCTGACGAGCCACCGGGGCCCGTCGGGGAACACCTCAGTGGTTGATGCAGGTGTTGCCGAACGCCGGGTTGAGCAGACCGATGACGTTCACGGTGTTGCCGCAGACGTTGACCGGGATGTGGATCGGAACCTGTACGACGTTGCCGGACAGGACGCCCGGGGAGTGGGCGGCGACGGCCCCGGCGCCGGAGTCGGCCATGGCCGGCGCGGCGGCACCCAGCGCCATGAGGGTTCCGGCGGCGACGGCGGCAACCTTGGTGTACTTCACTTTCGTCCCTTTCTGCAGCGGAGCCCTGAGCGGTCACGTCTCTCGTGCCGCCCGAGCGCTGTGGAGAATGCGCTCGTGGCTCCGGTTCCGTAATCCGTAACGATTGGCGGGCGGCATCGAAACTCTATGGAAGAAGTTTCCTGAAAAACCCCCCGAATGACTCAGGTCCGGGCCGCACGATGGAGGAATGTCGGCGGCCCGGACCAGTCCTTGGGGCTTGATCAGCGGTTGCCGGCACCGTTGCCGGAGAGCACCGGGATGTCGGAAAGGATGTGCGACAGCGCCTCGTCACCCTTGGCCTGGGTCGAGTTGTCGGTGCACTGCTGGTTCTGCGGGCTGGAGAGGACGTTGATGTCCTGGACCGCGATCGGGATGAACCCGATGAGCGAACCGACGTTGGCCTTGAGCGGCAGGCCGACACAGGGCTTGTTGAGTGAGCCCTGGACCAGGCTGAGCTGCGGGCTCTGGTCACCCTTGGTGACGCTGTTGCCGTACTCCGACTCGGCACCGTTGCCGTTGATCGACGTCGTGCCCGTGTCGTCGCCGATCGCCATGGCGGTCGTCGCCGAGAGACCGAGGATGGAGGCGGCGACGGCACCCGTAGCCAGAACCTTCTTGATCACGATTAACCCTTCTCGTACCGATTGCCCCGCGGCGGAGCACCCTGATCAACTCGGCACCGGGCGTTTGGTTCTGTCCGTTCACCCGAATGCCAGCACTCCCGCGACGACGCGAACACGCGTACGTAACTCTTCCGGGTGGTTACAGAATTTCCACCGGCCTTCAAGTTTCCCACGCAAGTGCGTCGTCGTTATGGAGTCGTCCGCGTACATGGAACGACTTTCCATCAGGGCCACCGCCCACGCGAATTTCCGGAGAAGGGCTAGTAATGCGACAGGTTCTGAATAAAAGCATGATCGTCATGGCGGCGGCATCGGGCATCCTGGGTGTGGCCGGCGGTTACGCCCACGCCGACGCCTCGGCCGACGGCGTTGCCGCCAACTCGCCCGGCGTCGGTTCGGGCAACGCCGTGCAGGTCCCGGTTCACGTGCCGGTCAACCTCTGCGGCAACACCGTCAATGTGATCGCCCTGCTGAACCCGGCCTTCGGCAACACCTGCGCGAACGTCGACTCCGGCAAGGGCCATCACGGCGGCGGTTCCGGTGCGAGCGCGGAGGGCGCCGCCACCGGCTCGCCTGGCGTACTGTCGGGCAACCTGGCCCAGGTGCCCCTCGACATCCCGGTGAACGCCTGCGGTAACGGCGTCGACGTCGTCGGTGCGCTGAACCCGGCCTTCGGCAACACCTGCGTCAACGACAGCGACGGCGGGCACCACCACCCGCCGGTCGAGCCCCCGGTCGTGGAGCCGCCCGTCGTGGAGCCGCCCGCCGTCGAGCCGCCCGTCGACGAGCCCCCGGCCGAGGAGCCGCCGACGGCCAAGCCTCCGGTCGACGAGCCCCCGGTGGACGTCCCGCCGGGCAACCCCGGCCCGAACACCCCCGACACGCAGCTGGCCCAGACCGGTGCGGGGGAGATCGGTCTGGCCGCCGGCGCGAGCGCGGCTCTGCTGCTCGGCGGCGCAGTGCTGATGCGCCGTACCCGCGGTTCGCGCAACTAGTCGCGGTACATACGGAGAGGGCCGCCCGGCAGCACCTGAAGCTGCCGGGCGGCCCTCCCTTCGCGTACTGGGCGCGGGACAGGCCCGCGGTCCAGGTACGCCGCGATCGTGGCCGTCTCCGCCGCGTCCAGCCGGCGCATCGGCGGGCTCATCACGTTCGTCGCGATGACGCCGCGCAGCATCAGGGCCGTCGTGAAGGCGCCCAGGCCCGCCGCGGTGGCGACGCCGTGCCCGGGACGGCCGCGCCGACGATGTCGAACGGGTCCACGAGCCGGTCCTGTTCGGACTTCGCGGCGGCCCAGTCGCCCTGTACGGCGGCCTCGTGCAGCCGTACGTAGCCGTGCGGGTCGACGTTGCCCAGGCCGGGCACCGAACCGCCGGCCCCGCTCAGCATCATCGCGTCGACGACCAGCTCATGGCCGGTGAGTACGGCGAACCCCGGGATTTCGCGGGCGCCGATGACCAGCCGGCGGAACGAACCGTCGTCCCCGCTGGAGTCCTTGACCCCGGCAAGCACGCCGTCCGCGGCGAGCGGCAGGAGCAGTTCCGGGTCGAGCTTGGTGTGGACGCAGACCGTCGTACGCGAGGACCGGGACGTCGACGGCGTCGGCGATGTCCCGGAAGTGGCGGTCGAGTTCGGTGGCGTGGGTGCGCGTGCAGAAGGGTGCGGTGACCACCACCGCGTCGGCACGGAGGGCTGCCGCGGCGCGGCCCCGCTCGATGGCACGGTTGGTGGTGGTCTCGATGGCTCCGACCAGCACCGGCACCTGGCCGCCCGACGCGGCGGTGATCACCTTGACCTCGTCCTGCTGACTTGGTGTCAGGTAGGCGGTCCCGCCGGAACTGCCGAGAGCGAAGAGGCCGCTGACATCCCCGTCGCGTAGGTGGCCGAAGACGCGCTCCAGGGAGGGGCGCGGCATTCCTTCGGGAGGAGCCCCAGGAGGTCCTGGCCCCGGTAGAGGATCTCGCCGCTGACCTCGGCGTCGCGGGCGAGGAGGCCCATGACGGCGAGGCTGGTGACGGACTTGCCGCAGCCGGACTTGCCGACCAGGCCGGGCGTCTCGTCCTCGTGGACGGTGAAGTTCAGCGAGTCGACGACGGGGATGTCGCCGCAGCGGTCGGGGAAACGGATCGCCAGGTCGCGTACGACGAGGCAGAAGGCGCACGCGCTGACACTGCTGGCCTCGCCGGCCTTCGTCTACCCGGTCTTCGCCGTGGACGACAACCTGCTGCTGCTCGGCTGTCTGCTGTTCCTGCTGCAGGCCACCAGCTTCGGCATCTCCGGGCTGCTGCCGCGGTACGTCGGCGGCCACTTCCCGACCGAGAGCCGCGGCGCCGCGCTGGGCTTCACGTACAACGTGGGGGCGCTCGGCGGCGCCGTCGCTCCGGTCCTCGGCGCCCATCTGGCGTCCGGCATGGACCTGGGGCAGGCGCCGGCGGTGCTGACCTTCGCGGGGACGGTGATCGTGGTCGTGCTCGTCGGCTTCGACGTGCCGGCCCGGCTGAACCGGCTGACGGACCCGGACGGCCCCCGGGACCATCTGGCCGCGCCGTCCGATTCGGCCGGCACCGGGACCTCATTGCGGAAGGACCGGGTGGGCCAGGACCTGCCTGAGGCCAACGCCCGGAACCGGGACGACGGAGGGGGTGCGTACCCGGGTACGCACCCCCTCCGTCGTCCCGCACGCCGTTCGAGGCCGTCAGGGACACGAGCGCGTCAGGGATAGAAGTGCGTCAGCGACTCCGCGACACAGGCCGGCTTCCGCGAACCTTCGAGCTCCAAGGTGAACGCCCGGGTCATCTGCACCCCGCCCCGCGCGACCTCCGTGACCCCGGTGACGGCCGCGTGCAGGCGTACGCGGCTGCCGACGGGGACGGGTGCCGGGTATCTGACCCGGTTGACCCCGTAGTTGAGCGCGCGTCCCACGCCGCTGACCTGGAGCAGTTCGCCGAACATCGGGATGCCCCAGCTCAGGACCATGTAGCCGTGGGCGATGGTGCGCCCGTACGGGCCGTCCGCGGCGCGTACGACGTCGGTGTGGATCCACTGGTGGTCCCCGGAGACGTACGCGTACGTGTCGATGAGCTCCTGGGTGATCTCCTTCCAGTCGGAGTGCCCGAGGTCGCGTCCGCCGAGGGCGAGGATCTCCGGGATGCCGTGCACGGTCAGGGGCATGGGGCGGTGCTCCGTTCTGCTCGCGGGCGGGGTCAGGCGGTGACGGGGGCGGCGCGCGGGGCGGTGACCGGCTCGGCGGCCTGCTCGTCGTGGTTGGGGCGCTTGAGCAGCAGGAGCATGCAGCCCAGGGTGAGCACCACCTGGAAGACGGCGTACGCGATGACGGCGGTGATCGAGCCCGTCCGGTTGAGCAGGAACTGGCCGATGATCGGGGTCGTCCCGCCGAGCAGGGTGCCGCACAGCTGGTAGCAGAGCGAGATGCCGGTGTAGCGCAGACGGGCGGGGAAGCGGCTGGCGAGCATGCCGGCGAGGGCCGCGTAGTAGAGGCAGTGCGGGATGGTGGCGACGGCGACGCCGAGCATCGCGAGGCCGTAGTCCCCGGTGCTGATGAGGATGAACATCAGCGGCATCAGGATCAGCTCGGGCACGAGCATCACGGTCACCGCGCGGGACCAGCTCTTCATCCGGGTGGCGATGACGGCGCCGAAGGGCTGGACGAGGACCTGGGTGATGTTGGCGACGAGGATGATCGTCAGGAACGAGCTGCGGTCGAAGTCGAGTGACGTGGTGGCCCAGGACAGGGCGAACGTCGACTTGAAGTACGTCGCCGACAGGCCGATCGTGCAGGCGCCGATACCGAGGACGATCAGCATGGGGTGGCTGCGCAGGACCTCGGTCAGCGGGAGCTTGACGACTTCCTTCTTCTCGATGAGCTTGGCCATGGCCGGGGACTCGGAGACCTTCAGCCGGACCAGGAGCCCCACGATGACGAGGGCGGCGGAGGCGAGGAAGGGCACCCGCCAGCCCCAGGAGACGAAGGCCTCGTCGGGCAGCTGGCTGATGGCGAGGAAGCTCAGGGTGGAGAGGGTGTTGCCGACGGGTGAGCCCTGCTGGGCGAACGCCCCGTACAGCACTGACTTGCCCTTGGGGGCGTGCTCGGAGGCGATCAGGACGGAGCCGCCCCACTCCCCGCCGAGGCCGATGCCCTGGATCATGCGGATGCAGACCAGCAGGATCGGGGCCGCGATGCCGATGGAGGCGTAGCCCGGGAGCAGGCCGATCGCGGTGGTGGAGATGCCCATCATCAGCAGTGTGATGACGAGGGTCTTCTTGCGTCCGAGACGGTCGCCGTAGTGGCCGAAGACGATGCCGCCGATCGGGCGGGCGAGGAAGCCGACCCAGAAGGTGGCGAAGGCGACCAGGGTGCCTATGGGGCCTTCGAGTTCGGGGAAGAAGACCTTGTCGAAGACGAGCGCTGCCGCGGTTCCGTAGATGTAGAAGTCGAACCACTCGATGGTGGAGCCGATGAAGGCTCCGAACCCCGCGCGGTTGGCGGCTCTCGTCTTCTCGCGTGCGGTTGCGGTGGACGCACTCATGGGTGGCTCCCGGAAACATGGTTGATCAAGCGGATGAGGGCATGGCGGACCGAGGCGTCGTCCGAGACGCGCGGGGTCACACTGAGGAAGGGGACGGAACAGAGGGGGACGGAACAGAGGGGGACGGGGTGTGAGGCGGGGAGGGTCAGGCGGTGACGCGCTCGAAGACCGCGGCGAGGCCCTGGCCCCCGCCGATGCACATGGTCTCCAGGCCGTAGCGGACCTCGCTGCGGTGCATCTCGCGGCTGAGCGTGGCGAGGATGCGGGCACCGGTCGCGCCGACGGGGTGGCCGAGCGAGACCCCGGATCCGTTGACGTTGATCCGCTGCTCGTGGTCCTTCTCGCCCAGGCCCAGTTCCCGGGTGCAGGCCAGGACCTGGGCGGCGAAGGCCTCGTTGATCTCGATCAGGTCGAGGTCGGCGAGGGTGAGCCCGGCCCGGCCGAGAGCCGCGTGGGTGGCGGGTACGGGGCCGAGGCCCATGGTGGCGGCGGGGACGCCGGCCCGGGCGAAGGAGACGAGCCGGACGAGCGGGGTGAGTCCGAGCCGTTCCGCGGTGGCGGCGCTGGTGACGAGGCAGGCGGCGGCCGCGTCGTTCTGACCGCTGGCGTTGCCCGCGGTGACGGTCGCCTCCGGGTCGGACTTGCCCATGATGGGGCGCAGCGCGGCGAGTTGCTCGGCGGTCGTGTCGGGACGGGGGTGCTCGTCGGCGGTGACGACCGTCTCGCCCTTGCGCGTACGTACGGTGACCGGGACGGTCTCCGCCGCGTAGCGCCCCTCCTGCGCGGCGCGGGCGGCGCGGGCCTGCGAGCGCAGGGCCAGGGCGTCCTGGTCGGCGCGGCTGACGGAGTAGGCGCGGCGCAGGTTCTCCGCGGTCTCGATCATGCCGCCGGGTACGGGGTGGTTGACGCCGCCCGCGGTGACCCGGCCACGGGCCAGCGAGTCGTGGAGCTGGAGGCCGGGGCCCTTGATGCCCCACCGGCCGTCGTGCGTGTAGTAGGGGGCGGCGCTCATGACGTCGACGCCTCCCGCGATGACGACGTCACTGAATCCGGCCCGGATCTGCATGGCGGCGTCGAGGACGGCCTGGAGGCCGGAGCCGCAGCGCCGGTCGATCTGGATGCCGGTGACGGAGTCGGGGAGTCCGGCGTCCAGGGCGGCGACACGGCCGATGGCCGGGGCCTCGGAGGTGGGGTAGGCGTGGCCGAGGATCACCTCGTCGACCCGGTCGGGGTCGATTCCCGTGCGGGCGACGACCTCGGCGATGACGCGTGCGGCGAGCGCGGCGGGCGTCTGCTGGGCGAAGGCTCCGCCGAAACGCCCGATGGGGGTGCGCAGCGGTTCGCAGATGACGACATCGATCTGGTCGGGCACGGCGGGACACCTTTCGGCGGTTCGGGTGTGTGGGGTGACCTTCGCACTCGATGACTGAGTCGGTCCAATATCGAGTTCACCGGTCTTCAAGACGCTGTGCGTCTCAATCAGGCTCCGGGGGTGGGCAGGGCCTCCTCGGCGACCGCGAGCACCGCGCGGAGGGCCGGGGACGGGTTGTCCGTACGCCAGGCCAGCGCGGCCTGCCGCCGGATGGGCGGGCCCGCGAGGGGCCGGTAGACCAGCCCGTTCTGCTGGATGTGGCGGACGGAGGAGACGGTGAGAGTGACGCCGACGCCGGCGGCGACGAGGGCCAGGATCGTGTACGAGTCGGGGGCCTCCTGCACCACGCGCGGATTGAATCCGGTGGCCTCGCAGGCGTCCACCATCGCGTCGCGCACGGTGGATCCGGCGTTGGCGGGGAAGGAGACGAAGGGTTCGTCGGCGAGGATCCCGATCGGAATGCTCTCCAGCGTGGCCAGCCGGTGGTCGGAGGGCAGCGCGCACAGCAGTTCCTCCTCGTCGATCACCCGGTGGGCCACGCCCGGCTGGGTCACGGGGAGCCGGACGAACCCCAGGTCGAGGGAGCCGTCGGCGACCCGGGACAGGGCGACGTTGGCGTACGTCTGCCCCTTCATGACCAGCTCCAGGGCGGGGTGCGCCGCCCGGACGGCCCGGGTCAGCTGGGGCAGCGTCTCGTGGCTGGAGGCACCGGCGAAGCCGATCGTGACCCGGCCGTACTCCCCGCGTCCGGCGGCCTTGGCGGCCCGTACCGCCGTGTCGAGGTCCTCCAGGACCGTCCGTACGGGGTCGAGGAAGGACTCGCCCGCGCTCGTGAGCCGCACCGAGCGGGTGTTGCGTTCGAAGAGCTGGACGCCGAGCTCCTTCTCCAGCTGCCTGATCTGCTGGCTGAGCGGCGGCTGGGCCATCTGCAGCCGCTTGGCGGCACGGCCGAAGTGCAGTTCCTCGGCCACAGCGGTGAACGCGGCCAGATGACGCAGCTCCATACGACTGTCCATTCATTAATCAGCGGTCTGGATGAGACCTTAATTTGGTATTGGACAGCAATCAATAGCCGCTGACACGGTGGTGCGGACCAGCACACACCTCGCCGAGGAGCACCGTGGAACGGACGGATACGGCCGACGGGCCCAGCAAAGTCATGTCGATGAAGGAGGCCGTCGCGGCGTTCGTGCACGACGGCGCCACCGTCAGCCTGGAGGGCTTCACCCATCTCGTCCCGACCGCCGCCGGGCACGAGATCATCCGCCAGGGGCGCCGGGACCTCACGGTCGTCCGGATGACGGCGGACATCGTGGTGGACCAGATGCTCGCCGCGGGCTGCGTCTCGCGGCTGGTCTCCTCCTTCGTGGGCAACTCCTCCGCCGGTTCGCTCGGTGAGCTCCGGCGCAGGATCGAGCGCGCGGACCCTGAGCCGCTCGCCTTCGAGGAGTACAGCCACTACGGGATGGTCTGCCGCTACCTCGCCGGTTCGCAGCGGCTGCCGTTCTATCCGCTGCGCAGCTACGGCGGCAGCGATCTGCCGTCCGTCAACAGCGCCCTGCGCAAGGTGACGTCGCCCTATCCGGGCCCGGACGGCGGGCCGGAGCAGATCTACGTCGTACCGCCGGTGAACCCGGATGTGACGATCATCCACGCACAGCGGGCCGACCGCCGGGGCAACACCCAGATCTGGGGGCTCACGGGCATCCAGGCGGAGGCGGTGTACGCCGCGGACAAGGCGATCGTCGTCGTGGAGGAGATCGTCGGGGACGAGGTGGTCCGCTCGGACCCCAACCGCACGCTCGTCCCCTCCCACGCCGTCGACGCCGTCGTGGTGTGCCCGCGCGGCGCGCACCCGTCCTTCGCGCAGGGCTACTACGACCGCGACAACGACTTCTACCGGGCCTGGTCGCACATCAGCAAGGACCCGGAGCGGCTGCGGGCGTGGCTGGCGGAGTGGGTGTACGGAACGGCCGACCACGCCGAGTACGTCGCCCGGCAGGGCGAGGAGTTCTGGGCGGGCCTCGCGGTCGGCGAGGCGCTGAGCGAGCCGGTGAACTACGGACGGCGGCTGTGAGCGCGGGCCGCGAGGCCACGGACCCCGGAATCACCGACCACGACAAGGAGCGGGCCATGACGACCACCACCACCACGGACCGGCCGGACACCGTCACGTCCTCGGAGCTGCTGTCCGTCGTCGCCTCCCGGGAACTGGCCGCGCGCCGCACGGTGTTCGCCGGGATCGGGCTGCCGACGCTCGCCACCGAGCTGGCCCATCTGACGGTCGCCCCGCAGATCGAGGTGGTGTACGAGTCCGGGGTCTGCGGCGCGCACCCCTCGCACCTGCCGGAGACCATCGCCGACGCCGTGCTCATCTCGGGCGCGGAGGCCGTGCTGTCCATGCCGGCGCTGTTCGGCTGTGTGCTGCAGGGCGGCCACATCGACGTGGGCTTCCTGGGCGCCGCGCAGATCGACCGGTGGGGCAGTCTGAACACCTCCGTGATCGGCGACTGGGAGAGCCCTCAGGTGCGGCTGCCCGGATCGGGCGGCGGTATCGAGGTGATGGCCAACTCCCGTGAGGTCTTCGTGGTGATGCGCCGTCACAATCCGCGCTCCTTCCCGGAGTCGCTGGACTTCTGCACGACTCCGGGCCCGGACCGCGCGCTCGCGGAGGGCATCCGGCCGCTGGGTGCCGGCGTCACCCGGGTCATCACGGAGCTGGGCATCCTGGCCCGCGCGGGCGTCGGCGAGGAGCTGCGGCTGATCGCCGTGCACCCGGGTGTGACGGTCGAGCAGGTCCGGGAGGCGACCGGCTGGGAGCTGAAGGTGTCGGACGAGGTCGGGACGGTACCGCCGCCGACCGATGCGGAGATGCGGCTCCTGCGGGAGGACGTCGACCCCGGTCGCGTCTATCTTCGCTGAGGACACTCCACCGATCCCGGAGAGCACTCCGCCGATCCCCACCCCCGAGAGGACCGTAACTGCCATGCGTATCAGGATCGTCGGCGCCGGAGCCATGGGCCGCGGTATCGCCCAGTGGGCGGCGGCCGGCGGACACACCGTCGAGCTGTGCGACGTCCGGCCGGAGGCGGTGACAGCGGCCGTCGGCTTCGTACGGTCCATGCTGGAGCGCGCGGTGGACAAGGGGCGGATGTCCGCCGGGGACCGGGACGCGGCCCTGGAGCGGCTGGTCCCGCTGGAGGACCCGTGGGCGCCGGGCCCGGACGTCGAGCTGGTCGTCGAGGCCGTGCGGGAGGACCTGGACACCAAGGCGGAGGTGTTCGGGAAGCTGGAGCAGGCGCTGCCGGCCTCCGCCGTCTTCGCGACCAACACCTCGTCCCTGTCGGTGACCGCGATCGCGGCCACGCTGGCGGACCCGTCGCGGCTGGCGGGGCTGCACTTCTTCAACCCCGTACCGCTGATGAGGATCGTCGAGGTCGTGCCGGGTGCCGCGACGCGTCCGGAGATCCCGCCGGCCCTCACCGCGCTGGTCGAGAGCTGCGGCCACCGCGCGGTCACCGTCGCCGACACCCCGGGCTTCCTGGTCAACCACGCCGGACGCGGTCTGGTGACCGAGGCGCTGGCCCTGCTGGAGGAGTCGGTGACCGACCCCGCCGGCATCGACCGCATCGCCCGGGACGTGCTGGGGCTGCGGATGGGCCCGTTCGAGCTGATGGACCTCACCGGGCTCGACGTGACGGCGGCGGTGATCGATTCCATCTGGCAGGGCTTCCGCCACGAGGACCGGCTCCGTCCCTCGTACCTGACCCCGAACCGGGTGACCGCGGGACTGCACGGGCGCAAGACCGGGCGGGGCTGGTTCGCGTACGGCGCCGGGGCCCCGTCACCGGCGGCCGAGCCTCCGGTGACCGGTGACGCGGACCGGCCGCTGTTCGTGGCCGGCCCCGAGGTCTCCGGCTCCGCCGCGCTCCGCGAGGTCCTCGCCGCCGCGGGGGCCTCCGTCGAGACCGGCGCCGAGCCATCGGCCGGCGCGATCGTGCTGGTGCCGGTCTGGGGGACCACCGTGGCTTCGGCCGTGGCCTCGCTGGGGCTGCCCGCCGGGCGCACCTTCGGTGTGGACCCGCTGCCCGCGGCGGGGCGCCGCCGGGTGCTCGCGGTGACACCCGCCGCCGACCCGGCCGCCGCGCGGGACGCACGCGCGGTGCTGGCCCGCGCGGCGGACGGCGAGGAGCCGTACGCCGTGTCCGTGGTCCGGGACACGGCGGGCTCGGTGGCACAGCGGCTGCTCTCCTCGGTGGTGTCGGTCGCCGCGTCGATCGCGGAGCGCTCGCTCGCCGCCCCGGCGGACATCGACCTGGCGGTGACGACCGGGCTCGGCTACCCGGTGGGGCCGCTGGCCTGGGGTGACCGGATCGGCGCCGCCCGGATGCTGGAGCTGCAGCGGTCCCTGCACGCCACGACCGGCGACCCGCGCCACCGCCCGACCCGCTGGCTGATGGAACGGGCCCAGCTGGGCCTGGAGCTGACGGACCCGGGCACCTCGCCGGAGGCGTGCGTGGACCCGGGCACCTCGCCGGACGCCCGCGTGGGCCTGTGAGACAGGGTGCGGCGGGCGGCCCTGACCGCTGCCCGCCGCACCCGCACGGATGACCGTTCCGTACAAGACGGCGTGGGGCCGCCCGCTTAGGTTCGGACCATGACTCCACGACTCGACGCGATCTCCGTCACCACCGCCGACCTGGCCGTTTCGCTAGCCTTCTACCGCCGGCTCGGGCTCGACATCCCGGCCGGCGCCGAATCCGCACCCCATGTCGAGGTGACCCTCCCGGGCGGGCAGCGGCTGCTGTGGGACACCGAGGACGTCGTCCGCTCCTTCGACCCCGGCTGGACCCCTGCGGCGAAGGGCGGCGAGCGGCTCGGCCTCGCGTTCCTCTGCGACGGCCCGGCGGAGGTCGACTCGGTGTACGCGGAGCTGACCGCGGCCGGTCACGAGGGCCACCTCGAACCCTGGGACGCCGTCTGGGGGCAGCGTTACGCGGTCGTCCTGGACCCCGACGGCTGCGCGGTGTCGCTCTTCGCGCCGAGCGCACCCGGCACACCGGACGCACCGGACGCCTCCTGACCCAGTCCGGCCAGATAGCCGCCGAGGGTCGTACCGGTCAGGTTCCGCACCTCACGGGCCAGGTGGGCCTGGTCGGTGCAGCCCGCGGCGTGCGCGGCCTCGGCGTAGGGCGTCCCGGCCCGTACGAGGGCCAGGGCCCGCTGCAGCCGCAGGATCCTGGCCAGCGTCCTGGGCCCGTAGCCGAACGCGGCCAGCGAGCGGCGGTGCAGCTGGCGGGTACCGAGACCGGCGGCACGGGCGGTGGCGGCGACGGAGTGTCCCCGCTCCAGCCGGCCGGCGACGGACACCATGAGCGGGTCCGGCGGTTCCGTGCCGGCCGCCCTGCTCAGGACGACACCCTCCAGCGCGGCGGCCGGGTCGTCGGCCTCCGCCATCCGCTCGGTGAGCCTGCGGACCTCCGCGCCCCGCCAGAGCGTGTCGAGGGTGACCCGCCGGTCGCGGAGTTCGTACGCCGGTACGCCGAGGAGTGCGGGCGCCGTGCCGGGGGCGAACCTGATGCCCGCGCAGAGCCCGTCGCCGGTGTCCGCCACCTGGACGGCGTGGGTGTCCGGTCCCGCGACGAGCAGCCGGCCGGCCGCCCAGACCAGGTCCATACAGCCGTCGGGCAGCACCGGCCGCCCGGGGCCGCGTGGCCCGTGCCAGGTCCAGGCGAGCGCACCGCTCCACGCGGTCGCCCGCTCGGTGTACCGCCCGCTCATGACCGCGAGGCCGGGGAGCGTCGCACAGCTACCGGCCTTCCTGGTCCCCGGTGGTCCTCCCGGATATCCCGAGGTCCTTGGCGTCCTTCGCGTCCCGCGCGTCCTTCGTGTCCCGGGAGTCCTTCGTGTTCTTCGTGTTCTGGCCCGCGTGCAGCCGGGACTTCACGTCGTCCGGGGGCAGGAAACGCGACCAGCGCTCCGGGAATTCGGACGGCATGCAGATGTCCTCCTCGTCGTCCGCGTAGGCGTCCCAGTGCGCGGTCTGGGCCCGGGCGACGAGTTCCGCGGCCTGCGCCGCGCGCACCCGCTCCGTGGCCGCTCGCGCCGCGGCCGTGGCCAGGGACGGCCACACATGGTCGATCGCGGCGTTCACCGCGGCACCGACGAGCACGGCGAAAGCGGAGATACCTATCCAGAGCAGGACAGCGATGGGCGCGGCCAACGAACCGTAGATCGTGGGACCTTCGACCGTGCTGGTGAGGTAGATCCGGAGCAGGAAGCTGCCCATCACCCACATCGCGAGTGCCACGAGCGCCCCGGGGACGTCCTCCAGCCACGGCGAACGGACGGGCACGGACACGTGGTAGAGCGTCGTCAGGAACGCGATGGACAGCAGTATGACCAACGGCCAGTACAGGACGGCGAGTACCTCGGTGCCCCACGGGACGAACTCCACCACCCGGTCGGGACCGACCACCAGCAGCGGCAGCACCACCGCCCCCAGCAGCAGCGCGACCACGTACAGCAGGAAGGCGACCAGCCGGGTCTTGACGATGCCGCGGTGTCCGTCGAGCCCGTACATCACGGTGATGGTGTCGATGAAGACGTTCACCGCGCGGGACCCCGACCAGAGGGCGATCGCGAAGCCGATGGAGATGACGTCGGGGCGCGCCCCGTTGGTGACGTCGTCCATCAGCGGACGGGCGATGTCGTTGACGCCCCGCTCGGACAGCACCGTCTGCACGGCGCCCAGGATGTTGCGCTCGATGGAGGCGACCGTGGTGGTGGCCGTCCAGTCGTCGACGTAGCCGAGCAGACCGATCAGGCCGAGCAGCAGCGGGGGCAGGGACAGCAGCGTGAAGAACGCCGCCTCGGCCGCGAGGCCCAGGATGCGGTACTCGATGCACGAGTTGACCGTGTCCTTGAGCAACTGCCACGCCATCTGGCGCTTGGACACGTTGCGGTAGAGGACTCGAGCCCGGTGGAGCCGACCCGGTGGGCGCTCGGGTGTTTCTTTTGCTGCCTGCACCTCCTTACCGTATCGGCATGGCAGCAACCACCCACACAGTGACCAACCAGGTCCCGCCGCTGGTCGGCTATGACGTCTTCGCCGCCGACCGCGCCCTGTCGGAGGCCGTCGAACGGCATCTGGAGCCCGGAATCCTCACCGAGGCGCGCGGGGAACTCGGGGCGCTCGGCCTCTCCGCGGGCTCCGCGCAGGCCCAGACGTGGGGTGCGCAGGCGAACGAGAACCCGCCGAAGCTGCGTACCCACGACCGGTACGGGAACCGCATCGACGAAGTCGAGTTCCATCCGGCCTGGCACCGGCTGCTGGGGCACGCGGTCTCGGCGGGTCTGACCGACGCCTGGGGCAGGCCGGGCGGGCATGTCCGGCGGGCGGCAGGTTTCCTGGTCTGGACGCAGGCCGAGGCGGGCCACGGCTGCCCGCTGTCGATGACCCACGCGGCCGTCCCGGCCCTGCGGACCGATCCGGCGCTGGCCGCCGAATGGGAGCCGCTGCTGACCTCGCACGTGTACGAGGAAGGGCTACGGCCCGCCGCGGGGAAGGCCGGTGTGCTCTTCGGGATGGGCATGACGGAGAAGCAGGGCGGCACCGATGTGCGTGCCAACACCACCCGGGCCGAGGCGCTCGCCGCCGACGGGGAGTATCTGCTCACCGGCCACAAGTGGTTCTGCTCGGCACCCATGTCCGACGGGTTCCTGGTGCTGGCCCAGGCACCGGGCGGGCTGAGCTGCTTCCTCGTCCCGCGTGTCCTGCCCGACGGCGCCCGTAACGTGTTCGCGGTCCAGCGGCTCAAGGACAAGCTGGGCAACAGGTCCAACGCCTCCGCCGAGGTCGAGTTCGACGGGACCTGGGCCCGCCGGGTCGGCGAGGAGGGGCGCGGGGTGCGCACCATCATCGAGATGGTTGCGGCGACCCGGCTGGACTGCGTGGTCGGTTCGGCGGCCCTGATGCGGCAGGCGGTGGCGCAGGCGATCCATCACACCGCGTACCGCAGCGCGTTCGGCGGGCTGCTGATCGAGAAGCCGCTGATGCGCAACGTGCTGGCCGATCTGGCCCTGGAGTCGGAGGCGGCGACGACGCTCGCGCTGCGGCTGGCCGCCGCCTACGACGCGGACACGGAGGCGGAGCGCGCCTTCCTGCGGATCGCGGTCCCGACCGCCAAGTACTGGGTGACGAAGCGGTGCGGCGCGGTGGTCGGCGAGGCCCTGGAGTGCCTCGGCGGCAACGGGTACGTGGAGGAGTCCGGGATGCCCCGGCTGCTGCGCGAGGCCCCGCTCAACTCGATCTGGGAGGGCTCGGGCAACGTACAGGCGCTCGATGTGCTGCGGGCCCTGCAGCGTGAGCCGCAGGCGCTCGACGCCTTCCTGCGGGAGGTGGGGAAGGCGCGCGGTGCCGATCACCGGCTCGACGCGGCGATCAAGGACCTGCTGACCGAGCTGGCGGATCTGGACGCGGTCGAGGCGCGGGCCCGGCGGCTGGTGGAGCGGATGGCGCTCGTGCTGCAGGGCTCGCTGCTGCTGCGCTGGGCGCCGCCCGAGGTGGCGGACGCGTTCTGCGCCTCACGGCTGGGCGGGGACTGGGGTTCCGCCTTCGGGACGCTGCCGCACAGCCTGGACCTGGCCTCGGTCGTGGAGCGGGCGCGGGCCCAGGAGCGGTAGTCCGCCGGCGGGGAAACGACGGAGGGTGGTGCTGCGCCGACACGGCACCACCCTCCACGCTTCTGCACCACCGCGCGGCGGGGTCGAGGACTCCGCGTACGGCGTCCGGACATCCTCGTACGGTCCGCGCCCCGCCACCAGAGTTGCAAAGGGTTGCAACCATTGTGTGGAGTGCCGGGTAGCGGGACCCTCGGCACGGGAGGATGGGTCTCCGGGTGCGGTGCCCCGTTCCGGATCGGGCCCACGTTCCATTGGGGGAATCCGTCATGGAAACAAACCCCGTCGCGGCGCCGCGACCGGCGGCCGGACCGTATGCGGCGGTGACGACGCGCCTGGTCCACCGGGCCCGGGAGGCCAGGCTCGCGGGTGAGCGCGCGGCGGCCGGACCGCGCGCGGAGATCGACGCGTCCTGGGACCGGGTGCTGCGCAGCGGTGTCGATCCCGAGCGGTCGGCGGAGGGCAGGCTGCTGGGGACGGACGAGATCGAGCACCGGCGCAGGAGCACGCCCCTCGGCGAGGTGATGCCGCTGCTGCGGGACGGGCTGGCCGGCATCGCGGACACGGTGCAGCAGATCATGGTCGTCACCGACGACGAGGGCCGGGTGCTGTGGCGCCAGGGCAACACGGCCGTGATGCACCGGGCCAAGGACATCCGTCTGGAGGAAGGTGCCGCCTGGGCGGAGTCGGCGACGGGCACCAACGCCATCGGTACCGCGCTCGCCATCCGTGCCCCCATCCAGGTCCACTCGGCCGAGCACTTCGTCCGCACCCTGCACAGCTGGACCTGCGCGGCGGCGCCGGTGCGCGATCCGCGCGACGGCCGGCTGATGGGCGTCCTCGACATGAGCGGTCCGGCGTCCACCTTCCATCCCACGACGCTGGCCCTGGTCGGCTCGGTCGCCGCGCTCGCGGAGAGCGAGCTGCGGAACCGGCACCTGAGGGCGATCGAGCGGCTGAGGTCGGTGGCGGCCCCGATCCTGTGCCGGCTGGGCGGCCGGGCCCTGGCGGTGGACCGCCACGGCTGGCCGGCCGCGGTCAGCGGGATGCCGCCCGTGGACCGGCTGCCGCTGCCGAAGGCGATGCGGCCGGGCCGGGTGTGGCTGGCGTCGCTCGGGATGTGCCGGGTGGAACCGTTGCCGGGCGGCTGGCTGGTGCAGGTCGCGGACGGCTCACCGGACGGGCCGCCCCGGCGGGTGGTGCTCGACCTGAGCCGCGAGCGGAGGCTCACCGTCCATGTGGCGGGGCCGGTGGGTACCGTCTCGCGGCAGCTGTCGCCGCGTCACGCGGAGCTGCTGTACGCGCTGGCCCTGCACCGGGAGGGGCGGACCGCGGCGGAGCTGGCCCAGGACCTCTTCGGCGACCCGACCAGGACGGTGACGGTGCGGGCCGAGATCTCGCGGATACGGCGCCATCTCGCGGAGGTGCTCGCGCACCGCCCGTACCGCTTCGGCGAGGACGTGGAGGTGGAGGTGATCCACCCGGAGCTGCCGGCCGACCTGCTGCCCCGCTCGACGGCTCCGGTGGTGGTCAGGACACGTACGTCGGTGGGCCCGGCCTGAGCCCGCCCGGATTGGGCGGCGGGCGGGCGGCATGATTTTCTGGCGCCATGAGCAACCCCCTGCACCCCTCCGGTCCCCCGTGTCCGACCGCTCCGGCCTCCCCCGCGCCCGCCTGTGCCGCCGCCGGGGACCTCGTCCCCGGGGCTCCCGCTTCCGGGGCTCCCACCTCCGAGGTGACGATCTGGTCCCTGGAGCAGACGTCGCCCGCCGATCTGCGCGCCGCGGCCGCTCCCCCGGCCGGGGTGCGGATCGTACGGTCCGGGACGCCGCTGCCCGAGTTCAGCCGGTTCCTCTACACCGCGGTCGGCGGCGACGTCAGCTGGACCGACCGGCTGGGCCTGACGTACACCCAGTGGCAGGAGATCCTGGAGCGGCCGGGCGGCGAGACCTGGGTGGCGTACGAGCACGGGACGCCCGCCGGATTCATCGAGCTCGACTCGCAGGAGGGCGGCGTGGTCGAGATCGCCTACTTCGGGCTGATCCCGGCCTTCCGCGGCCGCCGGATCGGCGGCCATCTGCTGTCGTACGGAGTGGCGCGCGCCTGGGACCTCGCCGAGCGCCATCCCGCGCGGATGCCCACCGAGCGGGTGTGGGTGCACACCTGCTCCGACGACGGCCCGCACGCCATGGACAACTACCTGCGCCGCGGTTTCCGGCTCTTCGACACGCGCACCGAGCGGGAGCCGGACACGGTCCACCCGGGCCCCTGGCCCGGTGCCTACGGCGAGTCCTCATACTGACGGAAGCGCCTCGTCGGCGGTCCGGATGTGGCGGACACCACAGCGTCTCACATTTCGGGACCATCTCGTCCACATAATGGATCGTGGTGGACTGGCCCAAGATTCGCGTGACACGCTTCCGTCATGTCTGGAACTGGAATTGCCTTGGTGAGTCGGCGGCACGTCGACCTCGGCCGCATGTCCAGCGCCATCTGTCCGGCCCGCCGATAGTCCCCGGCACCGCCGAGAAACCAGATCTCCCGTACCACCCTGCGCACCGCCGCGCCTCACGCGAGTGTGCAGTTCAAAGCCGCCCTCCTGCAGTCCCGAAGGACGTATTTGCCATGGCCGCCAACCCTGAACAGCCTGCTACCGCCACGCCCCGCCGTAAGGCCGGCCGGCACCGTGGCGAAGGTCAGTGGGCCATGGGTCACTTCACCCCTCTCAACGGGAACGAGCAGTTCAAGAAGGACGACGACAGTCTCAACGTGCGGACACGCATCGAGACGATCTACTCCAAGCGCGGCTTCGACTCCATCGACCCGAACGACCTGCGCGGCCGTATGCGCTGGTGGGGCCTCTACACGCAGCGCCGGGCCGGTATCGACGGCGGCAAGACCGCGGTGCTGGAGCCCGAGGAGCTCGAGGACTCGTACTTCATGCTGCGGGTGCGGATCGACGGCGGAAGGCTGACGACCGCGCAGCTGCGGGTGATCGGTGAGATCTCCGAGCAGTACGCGCGGGGTACCGCCGACATCACCGACCGGCAGAACGTCCAGATGCACTGGATCCGCATCGAGGACGTGCCGGCGATCTGGGAGAAGCTGGAGGCCGTCGGGCTCTCCACGACCGAGGCGTGCGGCGACTGCCCGCGTGTGATCATCGGTTCGCCCGTGGCGGGCATCGCCGCGGACGAGATCATCGACGGCACGCCGGCGGTGGACGAGATCCACGAGCGGTACATCGGCAGCCCGGAGTTCTCCAACCTGCCGCGCAAGTTCAAGACGGCGATCTCGGGCTCCCCCGTCCAGGACGTGGTGCACGAGATCAACGACATCGCCTTCGTGGGCGTCGACCACCCCGAGCACGGCCCCGGTTTCGACGTCTGGGTCGGCGGCGGTCTGTCCACGAACCCGCGGCTGGCCGAACGCCTGGGCACCTGGGTCCCGCTGGACGAGGTCCCCGACGTGTGGGCCGGAGTGGTCGGCATCTTCCGCGACTACGGCTACCGCAGGCTCCGTACCCGCGCCCGTCTGAAGTTCCTGATGGCCGACTGGGGTCCCGCCAAGTTCCGCCAGGTGCTGGAGGACGAGTACCTCAAGCGCCCGCTGCTGGACGGCCCCGCCCCCGCCGAGCCCTCCTCCCGCTGGCGTGACCACATCGGCGTCCACGAGCAGCAGGACGGCCGCTTCTACGTCGGCTTCGCACCGCGCGTCGGCCGGGTGGACGGCTCCACCCTGGCCAAGATCGCGGAGCTGGCCGAGGCGCACGGCTCGGGCCGGGTACGCACCACCGTCGAGCAGAAGATGATCATCCTCGACGTGGAGCCGGACCAGGTCGAGTCCCTGTCCGCCGGTCTGGAGGCCCTGGACTTCCAGGTGAAGCCGTCCACGTTCCGACGCGGCACGATGGCCTGCACCGGCATCGAGTTCTGCAAGCTGGCGATCGTCGAGACGAAGGCGCGCGGAGCCGCGCTGATCGACGAACTGGAGCGCCGCCTGCCGGACTTCGAGGAACCGCTCACCATCAACATCAACGGCTGCCCCAACGCCTGCGCCCGCATCCAGACCGCGGACATCGGTCTCAAGGGGCAGCTGATGCTGGACGCCGAGGGCAACCAGGTCGAGGGCTACCAGGTGCACCTCGGCGGTGCGCTCGGTCTGGAGGCCGGCTTCGGCCGCAAGGTCCGCGGCCTGAAGGTCACCTCGGCCGAACTCCCCGACTACGTCGAGCGGGTGCTCGGCCGGTTCCAGGAGGAGCGCGAGGACGACGAGCGCTTCGCCACCTGGGCGGCCCGCGCCAGCGCGGAGTCCCTGTCATGAGCGGGCGGGCCGCGCCGTTCTACTGCCCGTACTGCGGCGACGAGGACCTGCGCCCGCACGAGGCCGGGCACGGCGCCTGGGAATGTGCTTCCTGCAACCGCGCGTTCCAGCTGAAGTTCCTGGGCCTGCTGGCCCACGGACTCCGGCGCGACGACGTGGAAGGCGAGGGGACATGACGGACACGCTGCAGGCGGACGGGCTCACCGACGAGGCCCTGAGGGAGCTGGCCGAGCGGGCGGGGCACGAGCTGGAGGACGCCTCCGCGCTCGACATCCTGAAGTGGGCGACCGACACCTTCGGCCCGAAGTTCTGTGTCACCTCCTCGATGGAGGACGCGGTCGTCGCGCACCTCGCCGCCCGTGTCGCCCCGGGGGTGGACGTGGTGTTCCTCGACACCGGCTACCACTTCGAGGAGACGATCGGCACCCGGGACGCGGTGGACGCGGTGATGGACGTCAACGTCATCACGCTGACCCCGCGCCGGACGGTGGCCGAACAGGACGCCGAGCACGGGCCGAAGCTGCACGACCGCGACCCCGACCTGTGCTGTGCGCTGCGCAAGGTCAAGCCGCTGGAGGAGGGCCTGACCGCGTACGGCGCCTGGGCGACCGGCCTGCGCCGCGACGAGTCCCGGACCCGGGCGAACACCCCGGTGGTCGGCTGGGACGAGACGCGCCGCAAGGTCAAGGTCTCCCCGATCGCCCGCTGGACCCAGGACGACGTGGACGCGTACGTCGCCGAACACGGCGTACTGACCAACCCGCTGCTGATGGACGGTTACACCTCCGTCGGCTGCGCGCCCTGCACCCGTCGGGTGCTGGAGGGCGAGGACGCACGGGCCGGACGCTGGGCCGGGCGCGGGAAGACCGAATGCGGACTGCACGGCTGATGACGACTGATCAGGAGATATCGATGAGCGTGACGGAGACGGGAGCAACCGTCTGGCTCACCGGTCTGCCGAGCGCGGGCAAGACCACCATCGCCTACGAACTGGCGGGCCGGCTGCGTGGCGAGGGCCACCGCGTCGAGGTCCTGGACGGTGACGAGATCCGGGAGTTCCTCTCCGCGGGCCTCGGCTTCTCCCGCGAGGACCGGCACACCAACGTGGCCCGGATCGGCTTCGTCGCCGGGCTGCTGGCCGCCAACGGCGTGAAGGTCCTCGTGCCGGTCATCGCGCCGTACGCCGACAGCCGTGACGCGGTGCGCAAGCGGCATCTGGCCGAGGGCACCGCGTATCTGGAGGTGCATGTCGCGACTCCCGTCGAGGTGTGTTCCGTACGCGATGTGAAGGGGCTGTACGCCAAGCAGGCGGCGGGCGAGATCAGTGGTCTCACCGGGGTCGACGACCCCTACGAGGCACCCGAGTCGCCGGATCTGCGGATCGAATCGCACCAGCAGACCGTGCAGGAGTCCGCAGCGGCGCTCAACGCGCTGCTCATCGAGAGGGGCCTGGCGTGAGCACCGTCGCCACCGTGCCGGAAGGCACCGTCCACCCGTACGCGCTCAGCCACCTCGACTCCCTGGAGTCCGAGGCGGTGCACATCTTCCGTGAGGTCGCGGGAGAGTTCGAACGGCCGGTGATCCTTTTCTCCGGCGGCAAGGACTCGATCCTGATGCTGCACCTGGCGCTGAAGGCGTTCGCGCCGGCGCCGATACCCTTCACGCTGCTGCACGTCGACACCGGGCACAACTTCCCCGAGGTCCTCGAATACCGCGACCGGACGGTGAAGGAGCACGGGCTGCGCCTGCACGTCGCCTCCGTCCAGGAGTACATCGACGCGGGCAAGCTCCGCGAGCGCCCCGACGGCACCCGCAACCCGCTGCAGACGGTCCCGCTCACCGAGGCCATCCAGCAGCACCGCTTCGACGCCGTGTTCGGCGGCGGACGTCGCGACGAGGAGAAGGCGCGGGCCAAGGAGCGCGTCTTCTCGCTGCGCGACGAGTTCTCCCAGTGGGACCCCCGCCGCCAGCGCCCCGAGCTGTGGCAGCTCTACAACGGCCGGCACGCCCCGGGCGAACACGTCCGCGTCTTCCCGATCTCCAACTGGACCGAGCTGGACGTCTGGCAGTACATCGAGCGCGAGGGCATCAAGCTCCCGGAGATCTACTTCGCCCACGAGCGCGAGGTCTTCAACCGCTCCGGCATGTGGCTCACCGCGGGCGAATGGGGCGGCCCCAAGGACCACGAGAAGGTCGAGACCCGCCAGGTCCGCTACCGCACGGTCGGTGACATGTCCTGCACCGGTGCCGTCGACTCCGACGCCACCACGCTGGACGACGTGATCACCGAGATCGCCGCCTCCCGGCTCACCGAGCGGGGCGCCACCCGGGCCGACGACAAGATGTCCGAGGCCGCGATGGAAGACCGCAAGCGCGAGGGGTACTTCTAAGATGACCACCACTGTCGAGCAGCTGTCCACCACCACCCTGCTGCGGTTCGCCACGGCCGGGTCGGTCGACGACGGCAAGTCCACCCTCGTCGGGCGTCTCCTGCACGACTCCAAGTCGGTCCTCACCGACCAGCTGGAAGCCGTCGCGCTGGCCTCCGCCAACCGTGGCCAGGAGGCGCCGGACCTGGCGCTGCTGACCGACGGGCTGCGGGCCGAGCGCGAGCAGGGCATCACCATCGACGTGGCCTACCGCTACTTCGCCACGCCCCGCCGCCGGTTCATCCTGGCCGACACCCCGGGCCATGTGCAGTACACCCGGAACATGGTCACCGGCGCCTCCACCGCCGAGCTCGCCGTCGTCCTGGTCGACGCCCGCAACGGCGTCGTCGAGCAGACCCGCAGGCACGCCGCCGTGGCCGCGCTCCTGCGCGTCCCGCACGTCGTGCTCGCCGTGAACAAGATGGACCTCGTGGAGTACGCGGAGCCCGTCTTCGCCAGGATCGCCGAGGAGTTCACCGCGTACGCCGCCTCTCTGGGCGTCCCCGAGATCACCGCGATCCCCATCTCGGCGCTGGTCGGCGACAACGTCGTGGAGCCGTCCGAGCACATGGACTGGTACGGCGGCCCGACGGTGCTGGAGCACCTGGAGTCCGTGCCGGTCAGCCACGACCTGACCGAGTGCCCGGCGCGCTTCCCCATCCAGTACGTGATCCGCCCGCAGACCACCGAGCACCCCGACTACCGGGGTTACGCCGGGCAGATCGCCTCCGGCGTGCTGCGGGTCGGCGAGAACGTCACGGTGCTGCCCTCGGGCCGTACGTCGACGATCGCCGGGATCGACTCGCTGGGTGAGAGCGTCGGCATCGCCTGGGCACCGCAGTCCGTGACGCTGCGACTCGCCGACGACCTGGACATCTCGCGCGGTGACCTGATCGCGCCCGCCGCCGACGCCCCGGACACCACCCGGGACGTCGAGGCGACCGTCTGCCACGTCGCCGACCGGCCGCTCACCGTGGGCCAGCGGGTGCTGCTCAAGCACACCACCCGCACGGTCAAGGCGATCGTCAAGGACATCCCCTCGCGGCTCACGCTGGACGACCTGTCCCAGCACCCCGCGCCGGGGCAGCTCGTCGCCAACGACATCGGCCGCGTCGTGGTCCGTACCGCCGAGCCGCTCGCGCTCGACGCCTACGCGGCCTCCCGGGGCACCGGTTCGTTCCTGCTGATCGACCCGGCCGACGGGACGACCCTGACGGCCGGCATGGCGGGCGCCTCGTTCGCCGCCGTCACGGCCGAGGACACCACGGCCGCCGGCACGGCCGCAGAGGACGCGGAGTGGGACTTCTGATGGGTATCGACTTCTTCTCGACCTTCGCGAAAGAGGGCGGCCGTGTCGGCAGCGGCGCCCTCGGCAGCGGCCAGGGCGGGGTCGGGCGATGTGCGTGATGACGTACGCGCACTGCCTGCGCGCCCGCTCGCACCAACCGCACCACCAGTTGAGACGAAGACCTGCCGACCACCCGGCCGCGCCCCCTGGCTTCAGAGGGACGTGAGCACCGGGCCACCGAGAGGAAAGCCTCCCGTGTCTGCCCCCCGTACCACCGTTCGCCGCAGCATCGCCGCTGCCGCCGCTCTGCCGTTGCTCGCCGTGGCGCTCACCGCCTGCGGCTACGGCTCCGAGGCGAAGGACGACGACGCCAAGACGTCGAACGTCTCCGCCGGCGGAAAGAAGCTCTCGGCGGACAGCGTGAAGATCGGTTACTTCCCGAACCTCACGCACGCCACCGCCCTGGTCGGTATCCAGGAAGGCCTCATCGCCAAGGAACTGGGCGGAACCACGGTCAAGCCCTCGACGTTCAACGCCGGGCCCTCCGAGATCGAGGCGCTCAACGCGGGATCGATCGACATCGGCTTCATCGGCCCCTCCCCCTCGATCAACGGCTTCACCAAGTCCCAGGGCAAGAACCTGCGGATCATCAGCGGTTCGGCGTCCGGCGGAGTGAAGCTGGTCGTCAACCCGAAGAAGATCAAGACTCTGGACGACCTCAAGGGCAAGAAGATCGCCACCCCGCAGCTGGGCAACACCCAGGACGTGGCGTTCCTCAACTGGATCTCCGAGAAGGGCTGGAAGGTCGACGCCCAGAGCGGCAAGGGCGACGTCTCCGTGGTCCGCTCCGACAACAAGGTGACGCCGGACGCCTACAAGTCGGGTTCCCTGGACGGCGCCTGGGTCCCGGAGCCGACCGCGTCCAAGCTGGTCGCCGAGGGCGGGAAGGTCCTGCTCGACGAGTCGACGCTGTGGCCCGCCGACAAGTTCGTGATCACGAACATCATCGTGTCGCAGAAGTTCCTCTCCGAGCACCCGGACGTCGTCGAGGCGGTCCTGCGCGGCACGGTGAACACCAACAAGTGGATCAACGCCAACCCTGACGAGGCGAAGGCGTCGGCCAACGCCGCGCTCAAGGAGCTGAGCGGCAAGGAGCTGCCCGCCGAGGTCCTCGACCCGGCGTGGGAGTCCATCCAGATCACCGATGACCCGCTGGCCGCGACGCTCCAGTCGCAGGCGGACCACGCGGTCAAGGCCGGTCTCCTGGAGAAGCCCGACCTCAACGGCATCTACGACCTGAAGCCGCTGAACAAGATCCTCAAGGCCGAGGGCCGGCCCGAGGTCGCCGACGCCTCTCTCGGCGTCAAGTAACCCACCCGGTCCGTAATCGGATTCCCAGGATTCCCAGGAGGTGACGACCATGGCGACCAACACGCTCGCCAAGGCCGAGGACCGTACCGTGGTCGAGCACGCCGCTCGCATCACACACGTATCCAAGTCCTTCGCCGGACCCACGGGGCAGCAGCTCGTCCTGGACGACATCACGCTCGATGTCGCTCCGGGCGAGTTCGTCACCCTCCTGGGAGCTTCCGGGTGCGGTAAGTCGACGCTGCTCAACCTGGTGGCCGGACTCGACCGCCCGACCGCGGGGTCCATCGAGACCCCCGGCGGGCGGCCGGCCCTGATGTTCCAGGAGCACGCCCTGTTCCCGTGGCTGACCGCGGGCAAGAACATCGAACTGGCCCTGCGGCTGCGCGGGGTACCCAAGTCGGACCGCCGTACGGAGGCGGAGCGGCTGCTCGAACTCGTGCGCCTGGGCGGGTCGTACGGGAAGCGGGTGCACGAGCTCTCGGGCGGCATGCGGCAGCGGGTGGCGATGGCCCGTGCGCTCGCCCAGGACAGCCAGCTGCTGCTGATGGACGAGCCGTTCGCGGCGCTCGACGCCATCACCCGCGATGTGCTGCACGACGAGCTGACCCGGATCTGGCGCGAGACGAACGCCTCGGTCCTCTTCGTCACCCACAACGTGCGCGAGGCGGTGCGGCTCGCGCAGCGCGTCATCCTGCTCTCGTCGCGGCCCGGCCGGATCGCCCGGGAGTGGAAGGTCGACATCGAGCAGCCGCGCCGCATCGAGGACACCGCCGTGGCGGAGCTGTCCGTCGAGATCACAGAACAACTGCGTGGGGAGATCCGCCGTCATGGCCAGCACTGACACCAAGTCCGACGATCTGGCCGGGCTGGAAGCCGGGCTGGACGCGCTGGACGCCGTCCAGGTGCGGCGGACCCCGGCCCGTGAGGTCCTGCTGAACAAGGTCCTGCCGCCGATCGTGGCGGTGGTCCTGGTCGTCCTGGTCTGGCAGGTGCTGGTCTGGGCGAAGGTCACCGAGGACTACAAGCTGCCGCCGCCCTCCGCGGTGTGGAACAGCGTCGCCGACATGTGGGCGCAGGGGACGCTGCTGGAGGTCGTCTGGACCAGTGTGTCGCGTGGTCTGCTCGGCTTCCTGATGGCCGTCGCCATCGGCACCCCGCTGGGTCTGCTGGTGGCGCGGGTGAAGCTGGTCCGCGCGGCGATCGGCCCGATCCTGTCCGGGCTGCAGTCCCTGCCGTCGGTGGCCTGGGTGGCGCCGGCCGTGATCTGGCTGGGGCTCAACGACTCGATGATGTACGCGGTGATCCTGCTGGGCGCCGTCCCGTCCGTGGCCAACGGACTGGTCTCCGGTGTCGACCAGGTGCCGCCGCTGTTCCTGCGGGCGGGCCGCACGCTCGGTGCGACCGGGCTCCGCGGGACCTGGCACATCGTCCTGCCTGCCGCTCTGCCGGGTTATCTGGCGGGTCTCAAGCAGGGCTGGGCGTTCTCCTGGCGCTCGCTGATGGCCGCGGAGATCATCGCGTCCTCGCCCGATCTGGGGCTGGGACTCGGCCAGTTGCTGGAGAACGGCCGGAACAACTTCGACATGCCGGGGATCTTCCTGGCGATCCTGCTCATCCTGTTCGTCGGTATCGCGATCGACCTGCTGATCTTCAGTCCGCTGGAGCGGCGGGTGCTGCGCGGTCGCGGTCTCCTGGTCAAGAGCTGAGTCGCCATGTCCGCTCCCGTCCTCCTCGTCATCGCCCACGGCAGCCGCGATCCGCGGCACGCGTCGACCGTGCACGCGCTCACCGCGCGGGTGCGGTCGCTGCGGCCCGGGCTGCGCGTGGAAACGGGCTTCCTGGAGTTCAACGCCCCTTCCGTGCCCAGGCTGCTGGAACGCCTGGCCGCGGAGGGGGTGGGTGAGGTCGTCGCGCTCCCCCTGTTGCTGACCCGGGCCTTCCACGCCAAGTCCGACATCCCGTCGGTTCTGCGGGAGGCCCGGACCCGGCTGCCGAGGCTGGCCGTCCGGCAGGCCGAGGTGCTGGGCCCGTCGCCGCTGTTGAACGCGGCGCTGGAGCAGCGGCTGTACGAGGCCGGGGTCACCCCCGGCGACAAGGGCTCGACCGGGCTGGTCCTGGCATCGGCGGGCTCCACGGACCCGGAGGCGATCGCAGTGATCGCTGAAATCGCGCGGGAGCTGCGGCACACCGGTTGGTGCGCCGTGCGGCCTGCGTTCGCCTCCGCATCTCTTCCCCGCACCGCCGATGTGGTGCGGGCCCTGCGGGCCGACGGCGTACGGCGGGTGGCGGTGGCCCCGTACGTCATCGCGCCCGGGAGGCTGCCCGACCGGATCGCCGAGGGCGCGGCGGAGGCCGATGTGCTGTCCGGCGTCCTGGGCCCGTCCCCGTACCTCGCCCGGCTGCTGCTGGACCGGTACGACGAGGCGCGCGTCCCGGCGGCCGGGCTGCGGTCGCTCAGCGCGTGACGGGCGGCCGGCCCGTGTCGAGCCGGCCCGTGCGGGTGCGCTTCAGCTCGAAGAAGTCGCTGTGGCCGGCCAGGACGCGGAAACTGTCGAAGAGCAGTGCCGCCTCCTCCCCGCGCGGGGAGGAGTTGAGGACCGGACCGAACCACACGGTGCCGTCGACGTGGATCGTGGGCGTGCCGACGTAGGAGTCCGCCGCGGGGTCCTTGCCCCGGTCGTGGCTGCGGCGCACCGCGCCGTCGTACGTCTCCGAGTGCGCGGCCGCGGCGAGGTCCGCGGGCAGTCCCAGTTCGGCCAGGGACTCGGCGGTGACGGTGTCGTAGTCCTCGTCGCCCTGCTGGTGGATGCGGGTGCCCAGGGCGGTGTAGAAGTCGCGGAGGATGCCGGGCCCGTGCTCCTGTGCCGCAGCGGCGGCGACGCGTACCGGACCGATCGACTTGTCGACCAGCTCGCGGTACCAGGCGGGGAGTTCGTTGCCCTCGTTGTGCAGGAACAGGCTCATGACGTGGAAGCGGAGCTCGATGTCGCGCAGCCGCTCGACCTCCAGCATCCAGCGGGAGGCGATCCAGGCGAACGGGCAGGCGGGGTCGAAGTAGAAGTCGACGGCCGTCCTGCTCGCCGCGGGGGCTTCGTGGGTGCTCATGGCAGGAGCCTAGGGATCCGCCCGCCTGCTCTTCTGGTCCAATCACCCGCTGCTCGGGCGGGCCATTCCGGAACCCTCGGGGGAAGGGGGTGAGGCGTACACGGCAACGGGCCGCGCTCGGGGAGCGCGGCCCGTCGGGGGTGAGCCGGGTCGTGGCGTGGTGCCCTGCCTCCGGAGTGTCCGGAGGTCTGTCCGGGGTTTAGAAGACGCTGACGCCGTAGGCGTTCAGCGCCTCGACGACGGGCTGGAAGAACGTGGTACCGCCGGAGGAGCAGTTGCCGCTGCCGCCCGAGGTGAGGCCCAGCGCCGTGCTGCCGGCGAAGAGCGAGCCGCCGCTGTCGCCGGGCTCGGCGCAGACGTTGGTCTGGATCATGCCGTAGACGACGTCGCCGCCGCCGTAGTTCACCGTCGCGTTGAGACCGGTGACGGTCCCGCTGTGCACGCCGGTGGTGGAGCCGCTGCGCTTCACGGCCTGGCCCACCGAGGGGTTGGCGGCCGAGGTGATGTCCTGGTAGCTGCCGTTGTAGAGGTAGACCCGGCCGTCCGCGTTGGCGGAGTTGGAGTGCCGGATGAGCCCGTAGTCATTGGTGGGGAAGCTGGTTCCGGCACGCGAACCGAGGGACGAGGTCTGCCCCGAGTTGGTGTACCAGGTGCTGCTGATCTCGGTGCAGTGACCGGCGGTCAGCACGTAGTACGTGCTGCCGCTGCGGACGTTGAAGCCGAGGGAACAGCGGCCGCCGCCGCTGGCGTAGATGGCCTGGCCGCCGGCGATCAGCTTGTTGAAGGTGCCCGGGGTGTGCTTGAGGTCGATCTTCGCACCGGAGTCGGTGACCGACTTCTTGATGGTGGCGATCTCGGTGGCGGAGACCGTGCTGTCGACGGTCACGACGACCTTGCCGGTGCTCGCCTCGGTGTACCAGGCGGTACCGGCGATGTCGGCGCCGCGCACGGCGGAGCTGGCGTCGGCGAGTTCGGCCTTCGTCACCGTGGTGTCCGGCACGGCCTGGGCGACCGCGGTCGGGGCCGCAAGCGCGACGGCGGTGACCAGACCGGAGGTCACGGCGATGAGCCGTGCACGTCTGGAGATGGAGCCGAGGGGGGCGAGGCGCTTGAAGGTCACAGGATCCTCCGTCGATGGGGGGAATCACGGTCCGCTGGGTAGGCGGGCCGGGGGCGTACGGCTGTCCGCAACCAGTGGGTTCTGGTCGTGGACCTGCCAACCGCACCCCCGAATCCTTGACTTCACTTGATCCGGTGGCAAGGTCGGCTTCCGGACCGCGGCGGAGAGCGGACAGTGGACTCCGATACGCGACCGGGTGAGCTCCGAACACCGGTGTCCGCTCACCGAACAAACACCGGCGGCGAATTGCAGCAAACCGCGAAGGGCGGCCGGGACCTCGGGTCATAGCGCCGGGCGTCGCTATCACACACACCGCCACCGCCCGGGAACCGGCCGCGCACGGCCCGGACCGGGCCCCGTGGGAGCGCGCCCATTCCGCCGACTTCCCGCTGAATTGCCCGGGCCCACCGGATGGCCGGAATCCGTCCTTCCGGCGAGAACCGGCCTGTTAGGGGGCCCGGATCGGCCCGGATCAGACCGGGTCCGCGCTCTTGCGCACGCGCCGGGGCATGTGCAACGCCCCGACGCGCCCCCGCACAGGGGCCTCCGGCCGTATACGGGCCCAGGCGTGCACCCGTTCGCCGACGTCTTTCAGACCTCGGCGAACGGGTCGTCGATGAACGGCGTCCCCTGGTGGAAGTAGAGCAGCCAGCCGCTCCCGGTCAGCCGCCAGAGCGAACTGCGGTGGGAGCGCAGCCCCTTGGACTCCGTGTCGAAGGTGAGGTGGACCAGGTCGGCGGCGAGCCGCTCCCCCCGCATCCGGAACGCGGTCAGCGGGCCCGGCCGCGGCGCGTCGGCGGCGGTGAGCGCGCCGATGATGGCGTCCCGGTCCCAGATCCGGCCACTGGTGCCGATCTCGCGGAAGTCGGGGTGGAGCATCGTGGCCAGCAGGTCCGCCGAGGCCCGTACCACCGGGTCGAGGAGCCGGAGCTCCGCCTCGATGGCTGCCGCCACGGCGGGCGAGGGCTCAGTCACGCGTCATCTCCACAAGTTCGGCCACGGTGTTCCAGTTACGGGAGGTCCCCACGAGGCCGCGGTTGAGGGCGGGCCGCGCGAGGGCCTCGGCCAGTTTGGAGCGGCCGAGTCCGTCGGGGGCGTACAGATAGAGGGCACGGTCACCGAGCCGGAATTCCTCGGGCCGGAAGGCGGCGGCGTCGACCGGCGCGAAGCGGCCGGCGTCGACGGGCCCGTCGAAGAAGGTGACGTGCAGTTGCCTGCCCTCGAGTTCGGCGGCCGGGAACGGGCACGCGTCGGCCAGTGCCGCGAGGTACCCTCCCGTGCGGACCAGACAGTCGACGGGGAATCCGAACCGGTCCTCGACGGCCCGTTCCAGCTCGGCGGCCAGGGAGTTCTCGTCACCCGACGCGCTGCCGAACACGGCGTTCCCGCTCTGCAGGTACGTGGCGACGCCTTCGTACCCCAGCTCACCCAGCAGCGTCCGGAGTTCCGCCATGGGGACTTTTCGGTGGCCGCCGACGTTGATCCCGCGCAGCAGCGCCGCATACCTCGTACTCATGCCCCCACCCTAGGACGGTCTTCCCGCGGTCCTGACCGCCGCGCCCCGTGGGGGAGGGCGCGGCGGCCTGCGCACCTGCTACTCGACGATCTTGAGGAGCTTGTTCGCCGTGCCCTCGGTCGCGTTGGAGATCGCGTCCGGGGTGGCCCCGTCCGTGAGCGCCGTGGCGACCTCGTTTGGCGTGGCGTCCGGGTGCCCGCCGAGGTAGACGGCGGCGGCACCGACGACGTGCGGGGTCGCCATGGACGTACCGGAGATGGTGTTCGTGCCGTCGTCGCTGTCGTTCCAGGTCGACGTGATGTCCGAGCCCGGGGCGTAGATGTCCACGACCGAGCCGTAGTTGGAGAACGACGACTGCTCGTCGTCCTCCGTGGACGAGGCGACCGTGATGGCGTCGGGGACGCGGGAGGGCGAGCCCTCGCCGGCGTCGCTCGACTCGTTGCCCGCGGCCACCGCGAAGGTGACACCGGAGGCGATCGCCTTCTCGACCGCGGCGTCGAGGGCCGGGTCGGCGCCCCCGCCCAGGCTCATGTTGGCGACGGACGGGCCCTCGTGGTTGGCGGTGACCCAGTCGATGCCCGCGACGACCTGCTCGGTGGTGCCCGAGCCCGAGTCGTCCAGGACACGGACGGCCACGATCTTCGCCTGCTTGGCGACACCGTGGGCCGCACCGGCGATGGTCCCGGCCACGTGGGTGCCGTGTCCGTTGCCGTCGTCTGCGTCGTCGTCGTTGTCCACGGCGTCGAAGCCCGAGGTGGCCCGGCCCTCGAAGTCGGTGTGGGTGACGCGGACACCGGTGTCGATCACGTACGCGGTGACACCGTCGCCCGCCGCGTCCGGGTAGGTGTACGCACTGTCACCCGCGGTCTCGGTCTGGTCGATCCGGTCCAGACCCCAGGACGGCGGGTTCTCCTGGGTGGCGCTGATGTGGAACTTCTTGTTCTGGACGACCTTGGAGACGGCCGGGTCGGCCGCGAGCCGCTTGGCCTCGGTCTCCGAAAGCCCGCTGGCGGAGAAGCCGTTGATGGCGGAGCTGTAGTTCCGCTTGAGCTTGCCGCCGTACTCCTTGGCCAGTTCGGCCTTGTCCGTCTTACCGTCCAGCATCACGATGTAGCTGCCGGAGACGGCCGTGGCCGCGTCGGCGCCGTAGACGGTGCCCATGGCGGGAGCCGGGGCGGCTCCGGCGAGCGAGGTGTTGAGCAGGGTGACACCGGCCGCGGCCGCCACTGCGGTTATCGCGGCGGTCAGCTTGATCCGGCGTGCGCGCTTGTGAATTGCCATGAAGAGGGATCTCCTCGTCATTCTTTGTGGGGGGATTGACTCCCGGCCGGAAATTCTCCGGGGGTTGACTCGAAACCCTGCTCGATTGACGCGCCCAGATCAAGACCTTCATGTACCCGTCACGCAGTCACCAGGTTCCCTCCATAAGAAACCGAACCACTCCCGATCAAGTCGGACAGGCCCTCGCAACGTGCGGTACATGTAAGGGGCTTGTACCGATGGGGCGGCGACCGGGCCGGCCGGCCGGACCCGCGGCGCCGCCGGCCGTGCGGTCCTCAGGCCGGCAGTTCGGCCTCGACGAGGTCGGCCGCGCGCTGCGTGCCGCCCTCTCCCGCCATCCGCTCCCGCAGCCGCTCCAGCCGGGCGGCGACCTCCGGGTCGTCCACCAGGGCGAGGACCGCGGCACGCAGGGACGCCGCGTCGGCCTCCTCCTTCGGCAGGTGCCTGGCCACACCGAGCGCCTGGAGCGTGTCCGCGTTGCCGAACTGGTCCACGGCCTGCGGAACGGCGACCATCGGGGTGCCGGTGGCGAGCCCTTCCTGACTGCCGCCCGCGCCCGCGTGGGTGATGAAGGCGTCCGCCTGCTTCAGCACGGACAGCTGGGGCACCCAGGAGTGCACCTCGACATTGGCCGGTACGTCCCCGAGCTCGGACGGGTCGACGTGAGCGCCGATCTGGAGCACCATGTGCCAGCCGGGCAGGTCACCGAACGCCCCGACGCACTCGCGGTAGAAGCCGGGTTCGTTGGTGAACGACGATCCGAGCGAGACCAGGAGCACCTTCCCGGCGTCCGCCGGGCGCTTCCACTCCCCCTGGTCGGCGCGCTCGCCCTGGCAGGCGCCGACGAAGGTGTAGACGCTCCTGTCCACCCGGTCGGCGTTCGGCTGGAGTGCCTCGGGGATCAGGACGAGGGCCCTGCGCGGGCGGGCGACGAAGTCGTCCGGGGGCACGTCGCCCAGGCCGTTGTCCGTGAGCCATTCCTCGAAGCGGGCGTAGTACGCCCGGCCCCGCTCGGTCTGCTTGAGCTCGGCGGTGGCCGGCTCGCCGACCTCCTCCTCGTACCCCTCCCACGGGACGAGGTTGGGCCACAGCGAGACGGCGGGGACGCCCCAGCGGTGCGCGAGCACGCGGGCAGGGTAGGAGGTGATGTCGTGCAGGACGAGGTCGGGCTCGTCACCCTCGAAGGCTTTCGCGAGCCGGGGCAGGGCCTGGATCGCGTCGGCGAGGAACGGCTCGATGTTGTCGATGAGTTCGGTTCCCCAGTCCTCCGGGTTGTCCTCGGTGGGCAGCACGGAGGTGTAGATCACCGGCTCGGCACCGGCGGCGGCGACCCTCTCGGCGAAGGAGGCCGGGATCGCGTAACTGACGCGGTGTCCACGGGCGACGAGCTCCCGGATCACTTCGAGGCTCGGGTTCACGTGCCCGTGGGCGGCGATGGAGAACATGGCGACATGGGCGCGCGGGGTGGCTGTCATCCCGCCACCGTAAGCGAGACGAGACGTCTCGTGCAATCTATTTGGCCTGCCTGCTCAGCGCTGGTAGCGGGCCAGCACCCGGTTCCCGTCGTCCACCAGGCGTTTTCTCAGCTCCTCGGTGCCGATCGCCCCGCTGTAGTACTCCTGGAGCGCGGGCGTGGCGACCTTGTCCTTCCATTCGGGATATCCGCGGACCGACTGCGCCGGCGCGGGACGCAGGTCGCGGGCGAGCGCGGTGCCGGTCGCCCAGCCGTTCTCCGCGGTGTGCAGCGCCGGGTCGGCCAGCGCCGCCGTGCCGGTCGGCAGCATCCAGTCGCCGCGGGCCAGGCGCACCATGTTCGCCGGACGCAGCAGGAAGTCGATGAACCGCACCGCCTCCTCCTTGTGCGGGCTGTCCTCGGCGACCGAGAGGGTCTGCGGGCTCACCCCCTGGGCGAGTCCGTCGCTGCCGGCCGGTGCGGGCAGGACTGTCCATCCGAAGCCCTCGGGGGCCTGTTCCACGACCTGCTGGCGGTAGGAGAAGCCGAGCGGGACCATCGCGTACCTGCCGCCGAAGAAGCCGGGCAGGGTGTCCGATCCGCTCATGCCCAGGGCGGTGCGGGCAGCGCTTCGGTCGGAGTTGACCTGGTCGCGGACGGTGCCGGGCATGACCCCGTCGCCCTCGTCGAAGCGGATGGTCACCTTGCCGTCGGCGTCGCGGTGGAAGAGCCGGCCGCCGGCGGAGAGGCCCAGGTTGAGGGTGACCGAGACCGGTTCCTTGAGCGGCCAGGCCACTCCGGATCTCCCCTCACCCGTCAGTTCCTCGGTCACACGGCGGAATTCCCGCCAGGTCCACGGCTCCTCGGGGGTCGGCACGCGCACGCCGGACTCCTCGATGATCTCGGTGTTGGCGATCAGCACCCGGGGTTCCTGGAGGAACGGAACACCGTAGATCCCGTCGCCGAAGGTGGTGGTCCGCCAGGACTGCTGCGGGATGTCCTGCGTGAGCCGGTCCGGCAGGAGGGTGCGCAGGTCCGCGAGGTAGCCGCCGTACGCGAAGTCCGCGAGGTCGTCGGAGGCGTCGTGGATGACGTCGGGGGCCTCGCCGCCTTCGAAGGAGGTGAGCAGCTGGTCGTGGACGTTGTCCCAGCTGCCCTGGACGTAGTCCACCTGGATGCCGGGGTGGGTGGCGTTCCACTCCTTCACCAGCTGCTTGTTGGCGTCGACGGACTCCTTCTGCCAGGCCAGCGACTGGAAGCTGAGCCGGATGGTGCCGTCGGCGTCCCTGCCGTCCTCCCCGCCGCCCGAGCAGCCGGTGAGCAGCAGGGCCAGCACGGTGGCGGCGGTGACGGCGGCGCGGAACGCGGGCCGGCGCATCAGTGCTTCACCGCCCCGGCGGTGAGACCGCCCGTGATGCGTTTCTGGATGACCGCGAAGAGGACGAGCGAGGGAAGCGTGGCGAGGAACGCGGCGGCGGCGAGCGGTCCGAGGTCGGCCACGCCCTCCGCGCCGAGGAAGTGGGTGAGTACGACCGGCAAGGTCTGCTTCTCCGGTGTCTTGAGCAGGACGAGTGCGAAGAAGAACTCGTTCCATGCGGTGATGAACGCGAAGAGTGCGGTGGCGACGATCCCGGGGGCGAGCAGAGGTGCGGTGACCGAGACGAGGATCCGCACCTTCCCGGCCCCGTCGACCGCCGCCGCCTCCTCCAGCTCCGGCGGCACGGCCCGCACGTATCCGGCGAGCATCCACAGGGCGAACGGCAGCGACCACACCACGTAGACCATGACCAGCCCCCACAGGGAGTTGATCAGGTGGAGGTTCTTGAGGACCAGGAAGAGCGGGATGATCACCAGGACGAAGGGGAACGCCTGGCTGACCACGACCCAGCCGGTCGTGGCCGTGGACAGCCTGCCGCGGTGACGGGCCGTCACATAGGCCATGGGGGTGGCGATGACGACGGCTATCACCGCCGCGCACAGTGCGGCGGTGAGTGAGTTGGCGGCGGCCCTGAGCAGCGGCTGCTCGTCGAAGGCCTGCCTGAAGTTGTCGAGGGTCGGCTGGTCGGGGATCCAGGTGGGGTGCAGTGATCCCAGCTCGCGGGCGGGCTTGAAGGCGGTGGAGATCAGCCACAGGAACGGGAACGCCAGGAAGACGAGGTAGCACAGCAGCGCGGCGTACTGTCCCGCGCGCGCGGATCCTCCGGTACGCGGACTCATGCGTCGTCGCCTCCCCTGAGCCGGCCGACCAGGTAGAAGGCGAGGATCACGGAGATCACCGCGACCATCACACAGCCCATCGCGGCGGCGTAGCCGAACTGTCCGTAGCGGAACGCCTCTTCGTAGGCGAAGAGCATGGGCAGTCTGGTGCGGCCGCCCGGCCCTCCGCCGGTCAGGACGTAGACCAGGGCGAAGGAGTTGAAGTTCCAGATGAAGTTGAGCGCGCTGATGGCCAGTGCCACGGGTCTGATGGCGGGCCAGGTGACGGTACGGAAGCGGCGCCAGGCCCCGGCGCCGTCGAGGGCCGCCGCCTCGTGGAGTTCCTGCGGGGTGTTCTGCAGTCCGGCGAGGAGCGCCACGGTGGTCTGCGGCATGCCGGCCCAGATGCCCACGACGATCACGGCGGGCAGGGCGGTGGCGAGGCCGGTCAGCCAGTCCCGCCCGTCACCGAGTCCGAGGTCGCGGATCGTCTCGTTGAGGATGCCCGCGTCGGGGTTGTAGACCAGGCGCCACATGATGCCGACGACGACCTCGGGCATGGCCCAGGGGATGATCGCCAGGGCCCGCGCCGCCCAGCGCATCCGCAGGTTCGCGTCGAGCAGGAGGGCGAGGCCGAGCGCCAGCACGAACTGCGGGACCGTGACACCGACCGCCCACAGCAGGCCGATCCGGAAGGAGTCCCAGAACAGGGTGTCGTGCAGCAGGTCCTGGAAGTTGAGTGCGCCGACGAACTGGGTGGAGCGGGTGCGGCCCGACTGCGCGTCGGTGAAGGCCAGTGCGATGCCGTAGAGCAGGGGGCCGACGCTCAGGATCAGGATCGGTATGAGCGCGGGGAGGACCAGGAACCAGGCGGCGCCGTCCCGTCCGCGCCGTTCGCCGCGATGTGGTGGAGCCTTGTGCCCGGACCGCGCCCTTACGGTCGCCGATGTCATGAATTCGACCCCCTGCATCATTGGATCGGTTTCACACCCGTACGGCCGCCCGAGCGGTCCCCGTCATCGTGCTGACGGGGGATCCGTTCGTCAAGACGGCCTGCCCGGATGAGAAAATCGGGGCCATGGACGACAAGCGTGCGCGTGAGGTACTGACCGCCGCCGGGCTGCCCGGCGGCGCGGAGCTGCTCGCTCTGGGCGAGAACGCGGTGTTCGCCGTCGGCGGCCTGGTGGTCAAGGTCGGCCGGGATGCCACGGCGTACCCGGAACTCCGGGAGCGGGCGGAGCGCGAGGTGGCCGTCGCCGAGTGGCTCGCCGCCTCCGGTGTGCCCGCCGTACGGGCCGCCGAGCCCCGGGCCCGGCTGGCCGAGGGGCATCCGGTGACCCTGTGGCACCGGCTTCCCGAGGCCGTGCGCCCGACCGAGCCGCGCGATCTGGCCCCGCTCCTCACCCAGGTGCACGCCCTGCCCGCCCCGGAGGGCTTCACACTGCCGCGCCGCGAGCTGCTCGGCGGTGTCGAGCGCTGGCTGCGGCTCGCGGGCGACGCGATCGATCCGGCCGACGCCGACTACCTGCGCGGCCGGCGCGACGGCTTCGCGAAGGCCGCGGCAGCCCTGGCCCCGCACCTTCCGCCCGGCCCCATCCACGGCGACGCCCTCCCCCGCAACGTCCACGTCGGCCCCGACGGACCCGTACTGGTCGACCTGGAGACCTTCTCGGCCGATCTGCGCGAGCACGACCTGGTGGTCCTCGCCCTCTCCCGCGACCGCTACGGCCTGCCGGCCGGGGCGTACGACGCCTTCACCGCGGCCTACGGCTGGGACGTGCGCGCGTGGGAGGGCTGCGCCGTGCTGCGCGGAGCCCGCGAGACGGCGAGCTGCGCCTGGGTCTCCCAGCACGCCCCGGCCAACCCGAAGGCACTGGCGGAATTCCGCCGCCGCGTGGCGTCACTGCGCGAGGACGACCCCGAGGTCCGCTGGTACCCCTTCTGAGGGCGCGGGGTACGGCGTTCCGCCGGGCACGGGCCTCGCCCGGCCGTCCCCGGCGGATGGTGACACACGGCACGTATGCTGCCGACTACTCGTCCCCGACCCCCAGCGAATGGAAACAGCCATGCCCATATCCCGCCTGTCCACAGCGGCTTGGAGCCTCGCGGCGATGACCGCCGGCGCGCTCCTCACCGGCTGCTCGGGTTCGGTCTCGATCGGGAACACCGACCCGGAACTGTCCGCGGACAAGCTGGCCACCACCGTCGGGAAGAAGCTCGCCGCCACGACGGGCCAGCCGGTGCCGGACGTCACGTGCCCCGAGGACCTCGCCGGGAAGGTCGGCACGACCACCCGCTGCACGCTCACCGCGGGCGACGGCAGCACCGTGGGCGTGACGGTCACCGTCACCTCCGTCGACGGCAGCCAGATCAACTTCGACATCAAGGCCGACGACACCGCTTCCCCGGCCCCGAGCTGACGCACCGGCCCGGTCACGGCCTCCGGGGGACCAGGGGCCAGGCCGGCTCGACGACGGCGGCCGGGTCGGCCGTGCGCCGGAGATATGCCTGCAGGGAGACGGACTGCTCGGCCGCCGCGCGCACCTGGAGGTCGTGCAGGTCGGACAGCGGCATCACCCCGAACGTCTCGTACTTCTCGCCCATGCGCCGCACCACCCGGGCAGCCGCCACGGCGTCCGCCCGCGCGTCGTGCGCGTCGTCGAGCGTCACGCCGTAGTGGGCGCACAGCGCGTGCAGGGCCCGCCTGCCCTTGCGGTACTTGTCGACGTGCTTGTCCATCACCAGCGGGTCGATGACCGGCAGGGGCGCGCCCCCGAGCCGCTCGCCGAGCGGCTCGATGCCGTACCGCCGGCACTCGCGGTCGAGCAGGGACAGGTCGTACCGGGCGTTCATCACCACGAGGGGCGTGCCGGAGACCATCCCCTCGGCCACGGCCGCGGTGATCTCGTCGATCGCGGTGGCGGGCGAGGCGCCGTGCCTGCGGGCGCGTTCCGTCGAGATGCCGTGGATCGCCGACGCCTGTTCCGGTATCACCACACCGGGATCGAGCAGCCAGGTCCGCTCCCGCGCGACCGACCCGTCCGGGTCCAGCCGGACCACGGCCGCCGTGACGATGCGGTCGGTCTCGATGTCGGTGCCCGTGGTCTCCAGGTCGAAGGCCGCGAGCGGCCCGCTGATCCAGGTCATCGCAGCGTCTCCGTCCCGGCGTGGGCCGCGGCCGGCGGGCGGGTGCCCGCAGCCTCCCGGACCCCTCCGGCCGACGGCTCGCCGCCTGTGGCCTCCCGGACGAACCCCACCGGGTGTTCCCCGTACCGGCTCATCGGCATACCTCCTCCTGTGGTGCTCTCCCCCATGTGACGACCACCTTCGCACGGGCCACTGACAACCCGGTGGAGAGCGTCGGGAGGCAGGGTCAGGAGACCGGCCGGGAGTCCGTCCACACCGACTCGAACTCCTCGCGGTACGTCTCGAAGAGGCCGTGCTCGCTGTCCTGCCCCGCCCGGACCACCGCGCGCCCGCCGCCCCGCAGCACCAGCACGGGTGCCTCCATGCCGCGGGCCCGCCGCAGGTAGGGCTGGACGACCCCGACCGCGTCCGGACCGTCGCCGTCCACCAGGTAGGCCGTGAAGCGCGGTGTCTCGTCGAAGACGTGGATCTGGAAGGCGCCGGGGTCACGGAGCTTGGAGCGGACGCGGCGCATGTGGAGGATGTTCATCTCCACGGAACGGCTCAGCTCGCCCTTCTTGAGGCCCAGTTCCCGCTCCCTGCGCTTGACCGCGCTGCTCGCCGGGTTGATGAACAGCAGCCGCACCCGGCAGCCCGACTCGGCGAGCCGGACCAGCCTGCGCCCCGAGAAGTTCTGTGTGAGGAGATTGAGCCCTATGCCGATCGCGTCCAGCCGGCGCGCACCGCCGAACAGGTCCTCGGCGGGCAGCTGGCGCTGCAGCCTCACCCGGTCGGGGTGGACGGAGACCACGTCCGCGTACCGGTCGCCGACCAGCTCCTCCACCGCGTCCACGGGCAGCCGGTCGGCGGACGGGACCGCCGCCCCGCTGCCGAGGATCTCCAGGAGCCGCGCCGAGGCACGCTCCGCCTGTGCCAGGACCGCCTCGTTGAGCGCGCGGTTGCGGGAGACGACGTTGCGCGCCACCTCCAGCTCGTCCAGCGCGAGCTCCACCTCGCGGCGGTCGTCGAAGTACGGCTCGAAGCACGGCCAGTGCTGGACCATCAGCTCGCGCAGCTGCGGCAGCGTGAGGAAGCTGAGGACGTTGTCGTCGGCCGGGTCGAGCAGATAGCCCTTACGGCGCGAGACCTCCCGGACGGCGACGGCGCGCTGCACCCATTCCTGCCCGGCGGGTCCGGCGGCGGCAACCACCCAGTCCTCGCCGTGGACCGGCTCGTAGATCGGCCGGATCACGGCGGAGACCACGGCGCGCAGCCGTTGTTCCACCAGATTCAGCCAGATGTAGGCCCGCCCGGCGCGCTGCGCCCGGGTGCGGACCTCGTTCCAGGCGTCCGCTCCCCAGTCCAGCTCCACGCCGATCTCCATGGGCTGCGCGAGGGAGACCGCCCCCGGCGGGGCATCGGTCGATTCCCCCTCGTGACCTGCGTCACCTGGGGGCAGCTCGAACCCTCCCGAGCTCACCCGTGTACCGCCTTCCGCTCCCCCACCAACGATCAAGGAAGGGTACTCCGGGAGCGGGAGCCGGTGCAGCAGGATGCACAGGCTCCTTACTCAACTCCCGTATCGCGCAGGCTTGTTCCTTGCGACGAGATCGGGTGGAGTGAGCTGATTCATAGCGTTTGGACACCCTCTCGCATGCCGCATACCGGACGAGGGGGTGCATCTGTCCTCCACACCCCCTCTCCGGGCGACACCGGCGTGCACGAAGTTGACCGGCGCGTCACGGCCGCGCCGACGGGACCCGGCCGCACCGGCCGACGTACTAGGTACGGGCCCATCTTTCGGGGAGTATCGGGTCAATAACCCCCGCACCCGGATCAGAAGTGGAAGAGTCCTATCTATGCAGGTCTGGCCGGGACAGGCGTATCCCCTCGGCGCCACGTACGACGGCGCCGGGACCAACTTCGCGGTCTTCTCGGAGGCCGCCGACCGAATCGAGTTGTGCCTGCTGCACGACGACGGTTCAGAAACGGCGGTGGAGCTCCGCGAGACCGATGCCTTCGTCCGCCACGCCTACCTGCCCGGGGTGATGCCGGGTCAGCGGTACGGCTTCCGGGTGCACGGCCCGTACGAGCCGCAGCACGGGCAGCGGTGCAACTCGGCGAAGCTGCTCCTCGATCCGTACGCGCGTGCGATCTCCGGGCAGATCCGGTGGGGCGAGGAGGTGTACGGCTACCCGTTCGGCCGGCCGGACGCACGCAACGACCTGGACTCGGCACCGCACACCATGAGCTCGGTGGTGATCAATCCGTACTTCGACTGGGGCGACGACCGCCGTCCGCGTACGGACTACCACCGCACGGTGATCTACGAGGCCCATGTGAAGGGCCTGACGATGCTTCACCCGGGTCTGCCCGAGGAGCTGCGCGGTACGTACGCCGGGCTGGCACACCCCGAGATCATCGCCCACCTCACGGAGCTGGGTGTCACGGCGATCGAGCTGATGCCGGTGCACCAGTTCGTCCAGGACCACCGTCTCGCCGACGCGGGCCTCGCCAACTACTGGGGCTACAACACCATCGGTTTCTTCGCCCCGCACAACGCGTACGCGTCCTGGGGCGACCGCGGCGAACAGGTGCTGGAGTTCAAGCAGGCCGTGAAGGCCCTGCACCAGGCGGGCATCGAGGTGATCCTCGACGTGGTCTACAACCACACGGCCGAGGGCAACCACCTGGGGCCGACGCTCTCCTTCCGCGGGCTCGACAACGCCTCGTACTACCGGCTGGCGGACGACCAGCGGTACTACATGGACACCACGGGCACCGGGAACTCCCTGCTCATGCGGTCGCCGCACGTCCTGCAGCTGATCATGGACTCGCTGCGGTACTGGGTGACCGAGATGCATGTGGACGGCTTCCGCTTCGATCTGGCGGCGACGCTCGCGCGGCAGTTCCACGAGGTCGACCGGCTGTCGTCGTTCTTCGACCTGGTGCAGCAGGACCCGGTGGTGAGCCAGGTGAAGCTGATCGCCGAGCCGTGGGACGTGGGCGAGGGCGGCTACCAGGTGGGGAACTTCCCGCCGCTGTGGACCGAGTGGAACGGCAAGTACCGGGACACGGTGCGCGACCTGTGGCGGGGCGAGCCCCGGACGCTGGCGGAGTTCGCCGGGCGGCTCACGGGATCCTCCGACCTCTACCAGGACGACGGCCGGCGCCCGCTGGCCTCGATCAACTTCACCACCTGCCACGACGGCTTCACGCTGCACGACCTGGTCTCGTACAACGACAAGCGCAACGACGCCAACGGCGAGGGCAACAGGGACGGCGAGAGCCACAACCGCTCCTGGAACTGCGGTGCGGAGGGGGAGACCGAGGACAAGGAGGTGCTGGAGCTGCGCAGCCGTCAGATGCGCAACTTCATCGCCACGCTGATGCTCTCCCAGGGCGTGCCCATGCTGAGCCACGGCGACGAGTTCGCCCGGACCCAGCGGGGCAACAACAACGGGTACTGCCAGGACAACGAGCTCTCCTGGGTCCACTGGCCCGATCCGGTCGCGACCCACGACCCGGAGGCCGAGGGCGCGGAGGGCGGCGGTTGTGACCGGAGCCTGCTGGAGTTCACCCGGGCGATGGTCTGGCTGCGCCGTGACCACCCGGTCTTCCGGCGCAGGCGCTTCTTCCACGGCCGCCCGGTGGAGGGCACCCACGACGAGCTCTCCGACATCGCCTGGTTCACCCCCAGGGGTGAGGAGATGACGCAGCGGGACTGGCAGGCCGCGCACGCCAAGGCGATGACGGTCTTCCTGAACGGGCACGCGATCTCGGAACCGGGGCCGCGCGGCGAGCGGATCTCCGACGACTCGTTCCTCCTGATGTTCAACGCGGGCGCCGAGACCCTGGTGTTCACGGTCCCGGTGAACCACGGGCGGCGGTGGCAGGTCGTCGTGGACACGGCGATCCCGGACGGAGTACCGCCGAGTGCGGGCCCGAAGGTGTCGGCGGGCGACCGGGTGACCCTGGTCGGGCGCAGCCTGACGGTGCTCCAGCGCCCGGCGTAGGCGCCGGACCCGAGGTACCCGGCAGGCTCTTGGGCCGAACGGGTCAACGGGGCGGCGCAGGTGCCCCGGTGACCCGTTCGGTGACACAGAAGCCGTCAGTGTGGGTACGTACGTCCCCATGACGCCCACCGCCACGTACCGGCTGCAGCTCCAGCCGGACTTCCCGTTCGCCGCCGCGGCGGACACCGTGCCGTATCTCGCCGAGCTCGGCGTCTCCCATCTGCACCTGTCCCCCGTCCTGGAGGCCGTGCCGGGCTCCGGGCACGGCTACGACGTCGTCGACCACAGCCGGGTGCGGGCCGAGCTGGGCGGCGAGGAGGGGCTGCGGCTGCTCTCCGTCACGGCCCGGGCGCACGGCCTCGGGCTGGTCCTGGACCTGGTGCCCAACCACATGGCCGCCGCGCCCCGGCACAACCTGCCGCTGTGGGAGGTACTGCGCGAGGGGCCGGAGTCCCCGTACGCCCGGTGGTTCGACATCGACTGGGAGGCGGGGGGCGGCAGGGTGCTGCTGCCGGTGCTCGCGGGGCGGATCGGTGAGGAGCTCGGCCGCTTCGAGGTCGGTGCCCGGGACGACGGTTCGCCGGTGCTGCGCTACGGCGACCTGGAGTTCCCGCTGCGCGAGGGCACGGCGGGCCTGCCGTTGCCGGAGCTTCTCGACGCCCAGCACTACCGGCTCGGCTGGTGGCGCCTGGCCCGTACGGAGCTGAACTACCGGCGGTTCTTCACCGTCTCCGATCTGATCGGGGTCCGGGTGGAGCACCTGGAGGTCTTCGCCGCCACCCACGACAAGGTCCTCGGGCTGATCATCGAGGGTGTCGCGGACGGTCTCCGCATCGACCATCCGGACGGGCTGGCGGACCCCGCCGGGTATCTGGAGCGGCTGGCTGCGGCCACCGACGGGCGGTGGACCGTGGTCGAGAAGATCCTCACCGGCTCCGAGGTGCTGCCGGCCGGCTGGGCGGTCGCGGGGACGACCGGGTACGACGCGCTGCACCGGATCGACGGGCTGTTCACCGATCCGATGGGCGCGGCGGACCTGCTCGGCCGGTACCGGGACTTCGCGGGCCCGCCCGGGGACCGGGGCGGCTACTGGACGGCGACGGTCCGCCGGGCGGCGTACCGTGTGGTCACCCATGAGCTGGCCGCCGAGACCGACTGGCTGACCCGTCTCGCCGTCCGGGCCTGTGCCGGGGACCCCGCGCTGCGGGACCACGCGCCGTGGGCGCTGCGCACGGCGGTGCGCGAGCTGCTGGTCCGGGTCCCGGTCTACCGTCCGTACGTCACCGTGGGCGGCCCGCTCACGGAGATCGCGGAGTCGGCGCTGCCGCCCGAGGCGGTGCGGGACGCCAAGGCGGTGTTCTCGGTGCCGGAGGAGGCGTCGGCCGTCGACGTGGTGCGGGGGCTGGCGCTGGGCCTGCTCGGTGAGGGGCCGGAGCACGCGGCGTTCTGCGCCCGGTTCGCGCAGACGGCGTCCGCGCTGCACGCCAAGTCGGTGGAGGACACGGCGTTCTACCGTTACGTCCCGCTGATCTCGGCGGCGGAGGTGGGCGGCGATCCGGGGCAGCCGGCGGTGAGCCCGGAGGAGTTCCATGCCTTCTGCGCACGGATCGCCCGTGACTGGCCGGCCACCGGCACGGTGCTGACCACGCACGACACCAAGCGCAGCGGGGACGTGCGGGCCAGGATCGCGGTGCTGTCCGAGTGCCCCGAGCGGTGGTCCTCCCTGGTGGCGCAACTGACCCGGGCGACGTCCGCCGCCGCCCCGGATCCCCAACTGGCTTGGCAGGCCTGGCAGTCGGCGTACGGCTGCGCGGGCCTGCCGGCCGGGGAGATGGCGGGCCGGCTGGAGCCGGCCCTGCTGAAGGCCGCGCGCGAGGCGGGCCTGTTCACCAGCTGGACCGAGCGGGATCCGGCGTACGAGCGGGCGGTGACGGACTTCGTGGCGGCCGGTCCCGGAAGTGACGCGGGCGAGGCACGGACGACGCTGACCCGGTTCGCGGAGACGCTCACCCCGTTCGTGCGGGCCAATGTGCTGGGGGCCGCGCTGGTGCACCTGACGATGCCGGGCGTGCCCGATCTGTACCAGGGCACGGAGCGGGAGTACATCGCGCTGGTCGACCCGGACAACCGGCGTCCCTTCGCCCGGCCCGCCGGGGGGCGCGACGAGAAGGCGGACCTCACGGCTGCGGCGCTGCGCCTGCGGCGGGAGCGTCCGGAGGTGTTCGGCGAGTCGGGGACGTACGCCCCGCTGGCCGCCCGGGGCCGTGCGGCCGCCCATTGTGTGGCGTTCTGCCGGTCGGGCGAGGCGGTCACCGCGGTGACCCGGCTGTCGCTGCGGCTCACCGAGGAGGGCGGCTGGGGCGATACGGAGCTGACGCTGCCGGACGAGGGTCCGTGGCGGGATCTCCTGTCCCCGGGGCGGGGGTTCACCGGGCGGGCGGTCGCGGTGGCGGAGCTCTTCGCGCAGCGGCCGGTGGCGCTGCTCGTGAGGGCGGCGGGAGGAGCGGGCACGGACCACGGGTGAGCCGCCCGGCAGCCGGGGACGCCAGGCCCCGGGGACCGTTCAGGCCGGGGGCACCGGCAGGGGTGCGGAGAGCCGGAAGGTCATCCGGCCGAAGCTGACCTGGTCGCCGTCGCGGACCGCGGCGGCGCCGATGACCCGCTGGCCGTTGACGCAGGTGCCGTTGGTCGAGCCGAGGTCGCGCAGGATCCACCGGCTGCCGTGCGCGGTCAGCTCGGCGTGCAGCCGGGACACCGTCTCGTGGCTGAGCCGCAGTCCGTTGCCCGGGTCGCGGCCGATGCGCAGCGGGTGCGGTCCGGGCACGGGCAGCAGGAGTTTGGGAAGCCGTTCGGACTGCCAGGCCCTGCGCACCCCCGCGGGAAAGGCGGAGACACCGCCCACCGCGCGGTGCAGCCGGCGGGACCAGCGTCCCCGGCTCTCCAGGTCGGAGGTGAGCGCCGCCAGCTCCTCGGAGCGCCGGGCCGTCAGGGCCAGTTCCATACGCCGCAGGAACGTGTCGTGGGAGAGCTTTCCCTGCGCCGCGCCGTCTCTGAGCACGCCGAGGACACGGTCGCGCTGGGCGTCGGACAGCCGCGCGGGATACGTGTGGGACTCGAAGGAGGACGTCACAGTGCGATTGTCGGCCCGACAGGCCCGGGGTGTCCAGAAGAACTCCTCTTTCGTCCCTCCTGACCTGCGCGGCAGCACATAATTCCGGGCGGCCAAACGCTCTGCGTTGTTAGGGTCGCCCGCTGTCGGCCCTTGCCGGCGCCTATGGCACCCAGGAGCCTTTGTGACCCCTGCACCACCGGAACTGACCGTCCGTCCGCTCACCGGAGCGGACGAGCTGGGTCTCTTCTGCCGTCTTTCCTACGTCCTGGACCACGAGCTCGAGGACGATCTCGCCACCGGCCGCCGTCGCCCCGAGTGGATGTGGGTGGCGCTGCTCGGCGACCGGGTCGTGGCCCGTATCGCCTGGTGGACGGGCCGGGAAGGCTCCGCACCGCAGCTGCTGGACTTCTTCGACCTGGACGACACGCTGCCGGAGCCGGAGCGCGGCGCGATCGGGCTGCGACTGCTGGAGACTGCGAGCGCCACGGTCCTGCCCGCCGGGTCAAAGCGGCCCGAGTACGGCCGGTACCTCCCACCCGACTGGCGTGAGGACCCTGCGGCGCGCGAGGTCGTCGAGGCCCGGATGCGGGTGATGGAGGCGAACGGCGCCCGGCTGCTCGTCGAGCGGCTGCGCCTGGAGTGGCGTGCGGGCACACCCGTGCCGGAGGACTCGGGCCGGCTGGTGTTCCGTCCGGTCACCGGCCGTGAGGACCTGGTCGCGCTGATGACCCCGGTGATGGAGGGCACCCTGGACGCGCACGGCCAGGCGGACCTCGCGTCGGGGCTGACCGCCCGCGAGGCGGCGGAGAAGCAGTACGACGAGGAGTTCGCGGACCTGTCGACCCCTCAGGAATGGTGGCGGATCGCGGAACTGCCGAACGGGGTGCCGGTCGGATTCGTCGTCCCCGCGCGCAACAACTACCACCCGATGATCGCGTACATCGGGGTGCTGCCCGTGCACCGGGGCAACGGTTACATCGACGACATCCTCACCGAGGGCACCCGGGTGCTCGCCGCGCAGGGCGTCGAGCGGATCAGGGCCGCGACGGATCTGGGCAACGTCCCGATGGCGAAGTCGTTCGCACGCCTGGGATACGTCAACTTCGAGCGCTCGTTCGACATGGTGTGGGACTGAACCACGTACGCCGGAGCCGGCCGGCCCGCTCGAAGGCGGGCGGACCGGCCGGCTCCGTACGTCACGGGATCGGGCCCGCTGCGGCCCGGTCAGTAGCAGTTGCGGATCTTCCACACCGGGGACCAGCCGTAGCCCTGGATGGACTCCCCGACCGGCACGCTTCTCAGGACGTTGCCGGACTGTCCGTAGAACTTCGCCGTCGCGCGGCTGCCGGTCTGCCGGTTCGCGTAGCCTCCGGTGTCCTCCCAGTTCGAGAGCGCGTAGGTGTTGCAGTTGTAGAACTTGAACACCTTGTACTTGCCGACCGTCGGGTCCCGTACGCGGGCGCACAGGTTGCCGGTGGGGCAGGTGTAGCCCGGACCCGAGGTGCAGAAGAAGTCCGCGGCCGGAGAGACCGCCGCCGCGCTCGGGGCGGCGGGAGCCGGGGCGGCGGCTGCGGGAACCAGGCCGGCGGTGAGCAGGGCGGCCGTGGTGGTGGCCGCGGCGAGAACGGTGCGTGTGCGCATGTGGATTCCCCCTGGAATGTGAGCTGTTGTGCTTCTCGCAGCAGGATGCGATGGCGCGGGCGCCACGTGCGCGTGGTTTTGGCTCCGGCCAAATCGTCGGCCGACGACATCCGGAACCAGTGTCAGAGACCCTCGACGAGGCGTCGGCCCAGGGGGTCGCGGTGTGCAGTGCGCGCTTGCCGTCGCGCCGGGACACGACGAGTCCGCCCTCCCTCAGGACGGCGAGCTGCTGGCTGACTCTCGGCAGGGACACCCCTGTCGCCTCGGCGAGTTCGGAGGTGGTGGGGCAGGGCGAGCACGGCCGCCTCGTACAGGAGTGCCGCGCGGGTGGCCCCAGCAGACGGTCCAGCGACGCCGTGGGGGCGGCGGGGGCCGGGAGGACCTTGTCGACCGGGTGGACGAGGACCGGCCGCGGCCCGTCGTCGGCCAGGGTCACGGGGCGCCGCCAGCAGAAGTACGAGGGGACCAGCAGCAGGCCGCGGCCCCGTAGGTGCAGATCGCGCTCGACCGGGTAGTCGACCGTCAGCACGGGCGGCTCCCACACCGCCGTCGGCCGCAGACTGTTCAGGAGCGCCCGCGTCCCGCCGTCCACGAGGGCGCGGGTGCGCAGGGCCAGGTCAGCCGCCGCGGCCGCGACGATGCGGTTCCACAGGGGCGCGATGAACTCCCGGTGGTAGGTGCGGAGGTTGTCGCCCAGCGCGGCCAGCGCGGCGGTGTCGCCGCGTGCCAGCTCGGCGCCCGCCCACGGCCGTCCCCTGCCCGCCGTCAACAGGGTCAGCTCGTCACGCAGTCGGCGTCGTGGCGTCGCGAGCACCCGGTCGATGCCCGCCCGGAGATCGGCGGGACCCCCTTCTCGGCGGGCGGGGTGAGGAAGTCCGGGAAGTAGGCGGCGCGCGGCACCAGACTGCACAGCGCCGACGCCGCCTCCCGGGCCGTCCCGCCCCGGTGCACCAGTTCACGGGCCGTCCGCCGCCACGGGTCGAAGGCGACGGCGCCCTCCCGCGCCTGCAGGCGGCACAGGCTGCACACGATCTCCCAGAGCGGGTCCGGGCGGCGCGCGATACGCACGCCTTCCAGATCACTACCGGTGAAATGGATACGCAGCATGACTTTCCCCCCGTAGGCCATGAAAGCTCAACGAAAAACCATGCCAGGGCGTGACGCCCCGGACAAAGGCGTTCGCCTCCGGGTGCGCCGGGCGGTGCTCCTTCCGGCCCGAGGTAATTCGGTGGACGGCCGGATCCGGAGGTCGTAGGGTCGGTGCGACAGCCAGGCCCCGGACCCGGAAGGAGGCGAGAGAGATGCGTTCCGCATGGTTCCCGCGCTCCCGTTCCGTCCGCAGGGCGGTGTCGGACTCGGTCTGACCGGGAGCGCCACGCTTCTTGTCACGAGTCCCGGAGGACACATCCATGACCGATACGGTCATTCGCGCGCTCACCCAGAGCGACGCACATCTTTTTGATTCCCTGCAGGACCCCTGCCTGGTCGGCCGCGGCGCGTTCGGCCACCGCTACGCCACCGTGCGGGACGGCGGTGAGTACCGCCCCGAGTGGACCTGGGTCGCGCTGCGCGACGGCGTCGTCGTCGCCAGGGCCGCCTGGTGGGGCGGGCCCGAGGACACCGAGCCCGTGCTGTTCAACTACTTCGACTTCGCCCCGGGCGAGGACGCGGCCGGGGCCGAACTGCTGCGCCGGGCGCCGTGGTCCGTCGAGTACGAGCTGATCGTGCCGGCCGGCTGGCGGGAGCTGCCCGAGGTGCGGGCCGCCGCCGCGGCCCGGGTCGCCGCGGCGGAGGCGGCCGGCCTGGAGCTGCTGGTCGAGCGCTACCGCTACGAGTGGACGCCCGCGGACGGTCTGCCCGAACGGCCCGGCCGGCTGGTCTTCCGGCCGGAGCCGGACGACGAGGTGATCCTGGAGGTCCTGCGCCGGGTCCATTCCGTGACGCTGGACGCCCATGCCCGGCGGGCCGTCGAGGGGGGCGGTCTGGAGCAGGCCGCCCGGGAGGAGCTCGACTTTTTCCGCTGGTGCCCCTCGCCGCGCTCCTGGTGGCAGCTGGCGTACACCCCGGACGGCGCCCTCGCCGGGATCCACGTGCCCGCCCGGAATCCGGGCGGGCCGTGCATCGGCTTCATCGGGGTCGTCCCGGAGGCCCGTGGTCACGGCTACGGCTACGACCTGCTGATCGAGAGCACGCACTTCCTGGCGGAGCGGGGCGCGACCTCGATCGCGGGTGCGACCGATCGGGGCAACACGCCGATGGCCGTCGCGTTCGCCCGGGCCGGTCACCGCATCGTGCAGGAGCGCGTCCACCTGGTGTGAGGGGGTGAGCGCCCGTCAGTCCGTGCCGCCGGTGCGCTGGGCGCGGATCACGTCGCGGTACCAGGCGTACGAGTCCTTGGGGGTGCGCCGCAGGGTCTCGTAGTCGATGTGGACGAGGCCGAAGCGCTTGCTGGCGCCTTCGGTCCACTCCACGTTGTCGGTGAGTGACCAGGTGAAGTAGCCGCGCACGTCGACGCCCGCGTCGATGGCCGTCCGCAGTGCCGCCAGGTGTCCTTCCAGGAAGGCGATGCGGCGGCCGTCGGCGACGGGTTCGTCGACCGCGCAGCCGTTCTCCGTGATGTAGACGGGCGGCAGCCGGTCACCGAAGCGGTCCTTCAGCCCGACGAGCGTCTCCGAGAGGCCCTCGGGGACGACGGGCCAGCCGAAGTCGGTCGTCTCGTAGCCCTCGATCTCCCTTATCCCGAAGGGGAGTTCGGAGGGCATCGTGTATCCGGAGAAGGAGCCGAGGGCTTCGGGCCTCGGCGCGCCGACGAGGGTGGGGTTGTAGTAGTTGACGCCGTACCAGTCGAGCGGGGTGGAGATCACCTTGAGGTCGTCCTCGACCGGTCCCGGCATCAGTGCGGCGAAGCCCTCGTCGGGGTAGCGGCCGGTCAGGACCGGGTCGGCGAACAGCCAGTTGGTCAGGAGGTCGTAGAGCTCCGCGCCCTGCCGGTCCTCCTCGGTGTCCCCGGCCGTCCAGACGGGGCTGTGGGAGAGCGCCATGCCGATGTTGTCGGCGCCGGCGGCACGCAGTGCCCGCACGGCCAGTCCGTGGGCGAGCAGCTGGTGGTGGGCTGCGGGCAGCGCGTCGAAGAGGAGGGTGCGGCCCGGTGCGTGCTCGCCGAGCGCGTAGCCGAGCATCGTCACCTCGGCCGGTTCGTTGATGGTGATCCACATGGGCACCCGGTCGGCGAGGCGCTCCGCGACGATGCCCGCGTACTCGGCGAAGCGGTAGGCGGTGTCCCGGTTGAGCCAGCCGCCCGCCTCGTCCAGCGGGAGCGGGGTGTCCCAGTGGTAGAGGGTGGGGGCCGGTGTGATGCCGTGGGCGCAGAGTTCGTCGACGAGCCGGTCGTAGAAGTCCAGTCCGGCGGGGTTGAGCGCGCCGCTGCCGCCGGGGACGACCCGGGGCCAGCTGACGGAGAAGCGGAAGGCGTCCGCCCCGAGTCCGGCGAGCAGGGCGACGTCCTCGCGGTAGTGCTCGTGGAAGCCGGTGCCCCGGGTGGTGTCGGTGCCGTCCTTGATCCGGCCCGGCTGTGCGGCGAAGGCGTCCCAGCCGGAGAGCCCCTTACCGTCGGCGTCGAACGCCCCTTCGGTCTGGAAGGCGGAGGCGGAGGCTCCCCAGAGGAAACCGGGTGGGAAGGTCGGCACGGTCATCCAGGACTCCAGCAGCCGTAAGAGGGACCTTGGATTACTGCCCGGGTTCGCTACGTATGAGCAGAACCCTGTAGGGCAATGATCAGGACCAGACCCTAATCGCCAGTAACGGGCCGCTCCAGTCCTCGGGGCCCCGAGTGCGACTTCCGCCGGGCACGGGCCCGTTGCCGGGCTTCCGGTTCATGGACGAGGAGTGGTGGATGCAGTTCGAGGTGTGGGCGCCGGAGGCCGATTCGGCCGTGCTGCGGACGGCGGGCGGGCACCGGCCGATGGTGCGCGATCCGCTGCGGGAGGGCTGGTGGACGGCCGAGGCGGAGGCAGCAGACGGTGACCGCTACGGCTTCGCGCTCGACGGCGGACCCGTGCTCCCCGACCCGCGTTCGCGCCGCCAGCCGGACGGTCCCGACGGCGAGAGCGCGGTCGTGGACCAGACGGCGTACGCCTGGCGCAACGCGTGGACGGGGCGTGGACTGCCGGGTGCCGTCCTGTACGAGCTGCACATCGGTACGTTCACGGACGCGGGCACCTTCGACGCCGCGGCCGGACGCCTCGGGCACCTCGTCGAGCTCGGCATCACCCATGTGTCGCTGATGCCCGTCTGCCCCTTCCCCGGCACCCACGGGTGGGGGTACGAAGGGGTGTCGCTGTGGGCCGTGCACGAACCGTACGGTGGTCCGGCGGGCCTGAAGCGCTTCGTCGACACCGCGCACGGGCTGGGTCTCGCGGTCGTCCTGGACGTGGTCCACAACCACCTCGGCCCGTCCGGAAACCACCTCCCGGCCTTCGGCCCGTACTTCACGGACACGCATCACACCCCCTGGGGACCGGCGGTCAACCTCGACGCCCCCGGATCGGACGAGGTGCGCGCCTACCTCCTGGGCAGCGCGCTCGCCTGGCTGCGGGACTACCGGCTGGACGGGCTGCGCCTGGACGCCGTCCACGCACTGGCCGACAGCCGGGCGCTCACCTTCCTGGAGGAGCTCTCCACGTGCGTCGACGCCCTCGCGGCGGAGGTGGGCCGCCCGCTCCCCCTGATCGCCGAGTCCGACCTCTGCGACCCGCGCACGACCACACCGCGCGAGGAGGGCGGCCTCGGGCTGCACGCCCAGTGGAACGACGACTTCCACCACTGCCTGCACACCGCGCTGACCGGTGAGTCCCAGGGCTACTACGCCGACTTCGCCGTCGCCCCGCTGGCCGCCCTGGCCAAGACCGTGACCGGCGGGTTCTTCCACGACGGGACGTACTCCGCCTTCCGGGGCCGTACGCACGGCCGTCCCGTCGACGTCACCCGCACCCCGGCCCACCGCTTCGTCGGGTACGCCCAGACCCACGACCAGATCGGCAACCGGGCGCTCGGCGACCGGCTCGCCGCCGGCCTCTCCCCCGGGCTCCAGGCCTGCGCGGCGGCCCTCGTGCTCACCGGTCCCTTCACCCCGATGCTCTTCATGGGCGAGGAGTGGGGCGCCCGTACCCCGTGGCAGTTCTTCACCGATCACACCGACCCGGCGCTCGCCCGGGCCGTACGCGAGGGCAGGCGGCGGGAGTTCGCGGCGCACGGCTGGGCGGAGGAGGACATCCCCGACCCGCAGGACCCGCGCACCCGGGCCCGTTCCTGTCTCGACTGGAGCGAGCCCGCGCGCGAGCCGCACGCCCGCCTCCAGGCCTGGTACCGCGAGCTGATCACGCTGCGCCGGGCCATGCCCGACCTCTCGGACCCCGATCTGGCCTCGGTCAGGACGGCGTTCGACGAGGAGGCCCGCTGGCTGGCGTTCCGCAGGGGCGATCTGCGGATCGCGGTCAACCTGTCGGGGAGGCCGGCCACCATCGCGCTGGGCGGCGGCCGGCACCGCACCGGCGGGGGCCGGGTGCTGGCGGCCTGGGATCCGGTGGACGCACCGGACGGCGACGGGCTGCTGCACCTGCCGCCGGAGTCGTGCGTGGTACTGGCCGACGGCTGAGTAGGACCGGCCGTTCCAAGTCCCTTGCCTTCGGGTGCACTTCAACTCGTAGCTTCACCACTGAGCAACGGGAACAAGCGAAGGAGACCCGATGAAGCAGCGATTCCTCGGCCGTTCGGGGCTGCGCGTCGGCGAGCTCTGCCTGGGGGCCATGACCTTCGGCCAGGACACCGACGAGGCGAGCGCCCACCGGATCCTGGACACCTTCACGGAGGCGGGCGGAACGTTCGTCGACACCGCGGACGTGTACCACCGCGGCGCCTCCGAGGAGATCGTCGGCCGCTGGCTCAAGGGCCGCCGGCGGGACGATCTGGTCGTCGCCACGAAGGTGTTCGGGACGATGGGCGAGGCGCCCAACGCGGGCGGGCTGAGCCGGAAGCACATCGTGTCGGCCGTGGAGGCGAGCCTGCGGCGGCTCGGCACGGAGTACATCGACCTCTACCAGACGCATGTGTGGGACGCCACGACGCCCGTCGAGGAGACCCTCTCGACGCTCGACACGCTGGTGACGTCGGGGAAGGTGCGCTACCTCGGCGCGAGCAACCTCTCCGCCTCCCAGCTCCAGCGCGCGCAGGACCTGGCCGGGCGGAACGGCTGGGAGCGCTGTGTGAGCCTCCAGCCGCTCTACAACCTGCTGGCCCGCGAGCTGGAGTGGGAGCTCGTCCCGGTGAGTCTGGCGGAGGGCGTCGGCATCATCCCCTGGAGCCCGCTCCAGGGCGGCTGGCTGACCGGTAAGTACCGGCGGGGCATGACGGCCGCGGCGCCGGGCACCCGTGAGGCCCGCTACCAGGAGGAGCTGGGCCGTGAGGCCTGGCGTGAGCGGGACAACGAGGAGACCTGGCGGGTCGTCGACTCCCTGGTCGCGGTGGCCGAGGAGGCGGAGCGCACCCCCGCGCAGGTGGCGCTGCGCTGGCTCCTGGGCCGCCCCGGGGTGACCGCGCCGATCGTCGGGGCCCGCACGGTCGAGCAGCTGACCGACAATCTGGGCGCGGTGGGCTGGGAACTGACGCAGGAACAGCTGGCGCGCCTGGACGAGGCGAGTGCGCGCCCGCTGCCCTACCCGTACGACGTCCTGCACCGCTTCCGTGACCGCGAGCCGCGGGACTGAGGGTCCGCCGCCCTCGGTGACCGCGGGCCGCGGGACCGACGGGCCCCGCTAGTCCACGATCGCCATCTCGCGCGACGTGGTGTTCAGCCGCCGGCCGCCGTCCTCGGTGACCGTGACGATGTCCTCGATGCGGACGCCGAAGCGGCCCGGGAGATAGATACCGGGCTCCACCGAGAAACACATCCCGGGCACGAGCGGCTGCTCCTCACCCTCGATCATGTAGGGCGGTTCGTGGGTGGTGACGCCGATGCCGTGTCCGGTGCGGTGGATGAAGCGCTCGCCGTAGCCGAACTCGGTGATCACGGCGCGCGCCGCCCGGTCGATGTCCTGGCAGGCCACCCCGGGCCGCACCGCACGGAAGCCCGCCTCCTGCGCCTCCCGTACGACGTCGTGCACCCGCTGCTCCTCGGCGGTGGGTTCGCCGACGTGGACCGTACGGGAGGTGTCCGAGCCGTAACCGTGCTTCAGGCCGCCGAAGTCGAGGACGACCATGTCGCCCCGCTCGATGGTCCGGTCACCGGCCTCGTGGTGCGGACTCGCACCGTTCGGGCCGGAGCCGACCACGGTGAAGTCGACCTGCGAGTGGCCGAACTCCCTCAGGAGGGCGGCCAGATCGGCGGCGACCTCGGTCTCCCTGCGGCCGGAGAAACGGACTTTGACGATTTCTTCGTACGTGGCGTCGGCCGCGGCACCCGCCGCCGTGAGCCGCTCCAGCTCGGCCGCGTCCTTGACGGCACGCAGCATCGGCAGGGCGGCGGTGAGCGAGGCGTAGGAGGTGTCCGGGAGGCGCTGCTGCAGCGCGAGCAGGTGCAGCGCCCAGGTGTTGTCGCTGACCCCGAACCGTCCCTCGCCGTCGAGCAGTCCGGCGGTCAGGGCGTACGGATCCGAGGCGTCGCTCCAGTCGCTCAGGGTGAGGGCGCGGGCTCCGGTCGCGCGTTCGGCGTCCGGGGCCTCCAGGGCCGGGACGACGAGGACGGGGTCGTGGCCGGCCCGCAGGACGAGGAGGGTGAGGCGCTCGGTGTCCGCGGTCGGCCGGTAGCCGGTGAGGTGGACCAGGTCGGGGCCCGGAGCCACGAGGACGCCCGCGAGCCCCGCGGCCTCGGCCGATTCGGCCGCGCGGACCATCCGGGCCCGGTAGTCGTCGGCGGTGAAGGGTACGGGCTGGCCGGGGCTGGGCATGTGGACCTCCTGGCGGGGCGACGTGGCACACAGCATCCTGCCCGTACGGTCCGCCGGGCGCGACCAGGCTCAGGGCATGTCGCCGACCCGTACGACGAGATCGGCCCGGTCACGGCCGCGCTCGACCAGCCGGGCGTTGGGTTCGTCGGAGACGGCGACCCAGCGCTCGGCCTGCGGACGTGGCTTGCCGAACCGCACATGGCGTTCCACGAGCCTGCGCACCCGCAGGCCCGGATCGGGGTCGAGGAACCACACCTCGTCGAGCAGTCCGCGCACCGCCGCCCACGGTTCCTCGTCCAGGAGGAGGTAGTTGCCCTCGGTCACGACGAGCGGGATGCCGCCGGGGACGGGCACGGCCCCGGCGATCGGCTCCTCCAGGCTCCGGTCGAACGCGGGCGCGTACACCGGACCGGGTCCCTCGGGTTCCGCAGCCGCCGGAGCAGGGCCACGTATCCGGCGGCGTCGAAGGTGTCCGGGGCGCCCTTGCGGCCGGCCCGGCCGAGGCGGTCCAGCTCGGCACCTGCCAGGTGGAAACCGTCCATCGGGACGAGGACCGCGCGTCCCTCCAGGGAGTCGACGAGCCGGGCGACCAGAGTGGACTTCCCGGCTCCGGGCGCTCCCGCGATGCCGAGGACGTGGCGGGTGCCGGGGACGGCGAAGCGGCGGGCGCGGGCCGTCAGCTCGGCGAGGTCGGTCGTGTCCATGCAGGGCATTGTCCCCGGCGCGCACCGGACGGCGTTAGTGTGGCGCCGAGCAGTGTTACGTATAACTAGTCTGTGCCGGACGCGTCGTCGTCCCCTCCCCGTGCCGAAGGATCACCATGTCCCGCATCGCCCTGGTCACCCTGGTCGTCCACGACTACGACGAGGCCCTCTCCTTCTATACGGACGCCCTCGGGTTCGAGCTGGTGGAGGACACCGACCGGGGTGACGGTTCACGCTGGGTCGTCGTGCGTCCGCGCGGCACGGGGGGCACGGGTCTGCTGCTGGCCCGGGCCAAGGACGCGGCCCAGTCCGGGAGCGTCGGGGCGCAGACGGGCGGCCGGGTCGGGTTCTTCCTGCACACGGAGGACTTCGCGGGCGACCACGAGCGGATGCGGGCCGCGGGGGTGCGCTTCCTGGAGGAGCCGAGGCACGAGGTGTACGGCTCGGTCGCGGTCTTCGAGGACCTGTACGGCAACCGGTGGGACCTGCTTCAGCCCGCCTGAGTCACCCCGCTCTTCCCGAACGGCACCGGGCCTTGCCATGATCGCCGCATGGCAGCAGAGGGCACGGCTCCGGTGTACGAGGCGCGGTACGGCATGGACCGCAGGAATGTGGGGGTCCTGGCCGTGTCCGCCCTCTTCACCGTGATCCTGGTGCTGGGTGACTTCACGCCGGTCCAACGGGTCCTGGGGCTCGTCCTGTTCGGCGGCGGCGGCGTGCTCATGGCTTTCACGGCCATGAGCCGCAGGGTGGCGTTCCGGGTGGACGGGACCGGGGTGCTGCTCGGCGGGTCGCCCGCGCGTCACCTGGCGACCACGGCCCATGTCCCCTGGGAGGACATCACGGCCGTCGTCCTCTGGCAGCAGCATTCGGCCGAGGGCATCCCCTGGGTGGGGGTCGCCCGCCGCCCGGACGCGGGCCCGCTGCCGGGCCCCGGCCAGGGCCGGGCGGCCCGGGCCACGATGCGGGCCCTGGCACCGGGTGTCCCCGCCGACGTGGCCCTGGCCTCACGGGCCGTCAGCGGCTGGCACCTCGACCGGGACGCGCTGGCCGCCGCGGTCGCGTACTTCGCCCCGGGCGTCCAGGTGGTCGACGCGGGGTGAGGCGTGCGCCCGGTAGGGCCGACAGACCCTTGCTTCCGGCCGCACGCGGTTCAGGGCGCGGCCCCTACGCCGGTCCGGCTGCCGCCGCCAGCGCGTCCAGCACCGGCTTGATCAGCGGGTGCCCCTCGGCGCCCTGACGTACCGCGGCGAACACCCGCCGGGTCGGGGCGCTGCCCTCCACCGGTCGTACGACGACACCCCCGAGCTCCGTGCCGCGTAGCGCCGAGCGGGGCACCAACGCGACCCCGGCGCCCGCGCCGGCCAGTGCGACCACCGCGTGGAAGTCGTCCGACGAGTGCTCCAGGCGGGGTACGAATCCGGCGTACTCGCAGGCCAGGACGACCACGTCGTGGCAGGGGTTGCCGGGGTACGGGCCGATCCACGGGTCCCCGGCGAGGTCGGCGACGGCGACGTGTTCCTGGCCGGCGAGGCGGTGGCCGACCGGCAGCACCGCGTCGAAGGGCTCGGAGTACAGCGGCACCCGGGTCAGCCGCCGGTCGTCGTCACCGGGCGCGCCACGGTATTCGACGGCGACCGCGACATCCACCTGCCGGTCCAGCACCATGGGCACGCTCGCGTCGCCCTCGGCGTCCTGCACCCGGACCCGGATGCCGGGGGCGGTGCGGGTCAGTTCGGCGATGGCGGGGGCGAGGACGAGGCCGATGCCGGTGGCGAACGCGGCGACGGTGACCGTCCCCGCGACGCCCGCGTCGTAGTCGGCGAGTTCCGCCTCGGCCCGCTCCAGCTGGGCGAGCACCAGGTTGGCGTGGGTCAGCAGGATCTCCCCCGCCGCAGTGAGCCGGGCGCCCCGCGCACCGCGCTCGACCAGCCGGTGGCCGGTCTCCTGCTCCAGGGCGGCGAGCTGCTGGGAGACCGCGGAGGGAGTGAGGTAGAGCGCGGCGGCTGCCGCGGTCACCGTGCGGTGGTCCGCCACCGCACGGAGAATGCGCAGCCGCCGTGCATCGATCATGCGCTCATTGTCCCAGGTCGGCGGAGACCGGCGACTACTCCCCCAGGGCGACCCGCGCGTCGACGAACGCGTTCACGGCGCGGTTGACGTCGTCGGTGGAGTGCGCGGCGGAGAGCTGGACGCGGATGCGCGCGGCACCCTGCGGGACGACGGGGTACGAGAACCCGATCACGTACACACCGCGCTCCAGGAGCAGCTCCGCCATCCGGCCTGCCTTCGCCGCGTCCCCGATCATGACGGGGGCGATGGCGTGGTCACCGGGCAGGATGTCGAAGCCCTCCTCAGTCATCCGGGAGCGGAAGAGCGCGGTGTTGGCGTTGAGCCGCTCGCGCAGGTCGCCCGCGGCTTCGAGCAGGTCGATGACCTTGAGGGAGGCGGCGGCGATGACCGGGGCGAGCGAGTTGGAGAAGAGGTACGGGCGCGAGCGCTGGCGCAGCAGTGCGACGATCTCGGCGCGCGCCGCGACGTAGCCGCCGGACGCGCCGCCCAGTGCCTTGCCGAGCGTGCCGGTGATGATGTCGACGCGGTCCATGACGCCGTGCAGCTCGGGGGTGCCCCGGCCGCCGGGGCCGACGAAGCCGACGGCGTGCGAGTCGTCGACCATGACCATGGCGTCGTAGCGGTCGGCCAGGTCGCAGATCTCCGCGAGCGGCGCGACGTAGCCGTCCATGGAGAAGACGCCGTCGGTGACGACGAGCCGCCGGCGGGCCCCGGAGGCCTCCTTGAGCTGCTGCTCCAGGTCGGCCATGTCGCGGTTGGCGTAGCGGTGGCGCTTCGCCTTGGAGAGGCGGATGCCGTCGATGATGGAGGCGTGGTTGAGGGCGTCGGAGATCACCGCGTCCTCGGGGCCGAGGAGGGTCTCGAAGACTCCGCCGTTGGCGTCGAAGCAGGAGGAGTAGAGGATCGTGTCCTCCTGGCCGAGGAAGGCCGAGAGCCGCTGCTCCAGCTCCTTGTGGACCTCCTGGGTGCCGCAGATGAAGCGCACGGACGCGAGGCCGTAGCCCCAGCGGTCGAGTGCCTCATGAGCGGCGGCGACGACTTCGGGGTGGTCGGCGAGGCCCAGGTAGTTGTTGGCGCAGAAGTTGAGGACCTCACCGGCGCGGCCTCCGGAGGTGACGCCGACGGTGGCGGACTGCGGGGTGCCGATGACCCGCTCGGGCTTCTGGAGTCCGGCGTCGCGGATCTCGTCGAGGGTGGTGCGCAGGTCGTCGCGTACGGAGTCGAACATGAAGGATGTCTCCCAGGTGGTTACGGGCCGGGGGTACGGGGTGCGGGTCAGGCGGACCAGTCGAGCAGGACCTTGCCACCGAGGCCGCTCGCGGCGTCGTCGAACGCGGCCTCGAAGTCGCGGTATCCGTACCGTCCGGTGATCACGGGGGCGAGGTCGAGGCCGCCCTCCAGCAGTACGGACATGGCGTACCACGTCTCGTACATCTCACGGCCGTAGATGCCCTTGATCGTGAGCATCGAGGTCACGACGCGCGACCAGTCGACGGGGAATTCGCCGGCCGGGAGTCCGAGCATCGCGATCCGGCCGCCGTGCGTCATGTTCGCGATCATGTCCCGCATCGCCTCGGGGCGGCCGGACATCTCCAGGCCGATGTCGAAGCCCTCGCGCAGGCCGAGGTGGCGCTGGCCGTCGGCGATGGTCTCCTTGCCGACGTTCAGGGCGAGGCTGACGCCGACCTTCCTGGCCAGCTCCAGGCGGGCCTCGCTGACGTCGGTGATGACGACGCTGCGGGCGCCGGCGTGACGGGCGACGGCGGCGGCCATGATGCCGATCGGTCCCGCGCCGGTGATCAGCACGTCCTCGCCGACCAGCGGGAACGACAGCGCGGTGTGCACGGCGTTGCCGAACGGGTCGAAGATCGCGGCGACGTCGAGGTCGACCTGGTCCCGGTGCACCCAGACGTTGGAGGCGGGCAGTGCCAGGTATTCGGCGAACGCCCCGTCCCGGCCGACGCCGAGTCCGAGGGTGGAGCGGCAGAGGTGGCGCCGTCCGGCGAGGCAGTTGCGGCACTTCCCGCAGACCAGGTGGCCCTCGCCGCTGACCAGGTCGCCGACCTTGATGTCGACGACGTCGGAGCCGAGGTCGGCGACCTCGCCGACGAATTCGTGGCCGAGGACGAGCGGGGTGCGCACGGCCTGCCGCGCCCAGCCGTCGTAGTCACGGATGTGGAGGTCGGTGCCGCAGATTCCGGTGCGCAGGACCTTGATCAGGACGTCTGCGGGGCCGATCTCGGGCTCCGGCACGTCCGTCAGCCAGAGTCCCGGCTCGGCCTTCTGCTTCACGAGTGCCTTCACGGCTGCGGCTCCCTGTACCTGGTCCTGGTGAATACCCCGGGCCGGGGGCATGCCGAAGGCGGCCTGCGGCCCGGGGTGACTGGGGGTACGGCGGACGGGGCGGCTCGGATCGGCTCCGCGCACGGCCCACTGGTCCTTTCCGCCGTCACGGAGACTGTGCCGCACCCCGGCCCTCCAGGTCCATCGAGGATTTCTTAAGCGCTGCCGTAGATCTTCTTCAGACCTTCGCGTACGGCCCCAGCCAGCGGGCCCTGCCGTCCTCGATCCGGTAGAGGAACATCCCCGTTTCGCTCCGCACCAGGCGGGGGCCGTGGAAGGCGATGCGCCGGCTGATGCCCTGGTGGTCGAGCAGGAGAAGCCGCTGGGCGACGCCGCCCCGCTCCGCGTCCGTCGCGCTGGTCGTCTCGGCGGCGCGGGCGATCAGGCCGACCGCGTCGTACGCCTCGGCGGACCAGCGGCCGGGCGGGGCGTCGAACCGGGCACGGTGGGCCACGGTGAACGCCTTCGCGGCCGGGGCGGCCGAAGGGTCGGTGTAGGCCTCCGAGAACACCCACCCCTCTCCGGCGTCCCCGGCGTCCCGGAGGAAGGCGGGAGCCAGGACGGGGCCGGTGGACAGCGGCGTCCCGGTGAATCCGGCGTCGGCCAGGGCGCGGGCGCAGCGGGCGCCCCGGGTGGGCAGCCCGCCCGCGTAGACGACGGTGTCCGCGCGGGCGGAGACGGCCGACCGGGCGGCGGGGCCGAAGCCGTCGTCAGCCTTGACGGTGTGCACGGTGACGGTGGCTCCGGTCAGGGCGACATCGCGGAACACGTCCGTGATCGGCCAGCTGCCCGCCGGGTCGGCGCCGTCCTCGATGACGTGGATCCGCCGGGCCGGCCTGACGTGGACGACGTAGTGGATCAGGCCCGTGGGGAGCGCTTCGTCGAGCGGCCGGATCACACACACGGACTGGGAGGTTTCCAGGTCGGTGAAGGTGCCGGCCGCGACGACGACCGCGGCGAGGCGGCTCTCGCCGTAGCGGGTGACGACTGCGCCGGGCGTGCGGTCCGTGGTGGGGCCCACGACGGCCAGTACCTTCGGGTCCGCGGACAGCCGGCCGGCGACCCGGAGGGCGCCTTCGGTGGTCCCCGTGTCGTCCTCGGTGCGCAGGGCCAGCCGGAAGGGCGCGTCGGTACGGGCGTTGTGGGCCGCGACGGCGAGCTGGGCGCCCCGCTGATGGGCGAGGCCGGTGGCTCTGCCGGGTCCGCTCATGTCGGCGTGCAGGCCGATGGTGTGCGTGGGCCGGGGGCCGGATGCCGGCGACCGGCCGCCGGACGCGTCCTCACGCCGGCCTGCCAGCCACGCGGCGGTGCCGCCGCCGCTCAGCAGGACGGCCCCGGCGGCTCCCGCGACGAGCACGCGGCGCCGGGAGGGCTGCCGCGCGGGCGCCGGGTCGACGACCGTGGGGAGGGGTTCGGGGTCCGGCAGGGTGAGCGCGGCGGAGGAGCGTTCGGCGATCAGCGCGGGGAGTCCGGGCACCGACCACGCCGTCTCCCCCGGGTCCGCGAGCCGCTCCGCGGCCTGTGCGGCGGTGGGGCGGTCCGCCGGGTCCTTGGCCAGGCAGGCCGTGACCGTGCCGAGCAGTTCGCCGGGCAGGCCGTCCAGGTCCGGGTCCTCGTGAACGGTCCGGAAGAGGACCCCCGCCGCCACGCCCTGCCCGAAGGGGCGGTGTCCGGTCGCCGCGTACACGAGGACGCAGCCGAGCGAGAAGACGTCCCCGGCGGGTCCCGACTCTCCCGCCGACGCCTGTTCGGGGGCCAGGAAGCCGGGTGTGCCGATGACCGCGCCGGTCGCGGTGAGGGCGGTGGCGCCGTCGTGGCGTGCGATGCCGAAGTCGATGAGCCGTGGCCCGTCGAGCGCCAGGAGCACGTTGCCGGGCTTGACGTCGCGGTGGACGAGACCCGCCTCGTGCACCGCCGCGAGGGCCACGGCCAGCCGGGCGCCGAGGGCCCGCACGGTGCTGACCGGCAACGGCCCCTGCACATCGACCGCTTCGGCGAGCGAGGGACCCGGTACGAATTTGGTGGCCAGCCAGGGCTCACGGGCCTCGGTGTCCGCGCCGGTCACGGGGACCACCCAGGGTCCGGCGATCCGCCGGGCCACCTCGGCCTCGCGCCGGAAACGTGCGCGGAATCCGGGGTCGGCGGCGTGCTCGGCGCGGATCACCTTCAGGGCGGCCAGTTCGCCGCCGGGCGAACGTGCCAGGTACACGACGCCCATGCCGCCCGCCCCGAGCCGGACCAGCGTGCGGTACTCACCGACGGCCCGGGGATCCTCGGAGGTGAGCGGCCGCACGTCAGCTCCCGGCCTTCGGCGCCGGGCCGACGAAGCGGTAGCGGCCGTTCTCGACCCGGTACAGATACGCGTCCTTGCCCACGAGGATCTGCTTCTCGTCGAAGGCGTACGTCCGGGAGATCCCCTTGTACGTCGACCTGGCGATCCGTGCCACGAGTGCGGTCCGTGAGGGCCGTTCCGGAAAGGCCCCGAGGGCGTCGATGACGAGCCCGGCCACGTCGAAGGCCTCGGCGGCCCAGTGTGCGGGCGCGGAGCCGAAGCTCCTGCGGTGCGCGGCGGCGAACTCCTTCGCGGCGGGTGCGGTCGCGTCGGTGTACGGGGCGGTGAACTCCCATCCGGTGGCCGCGTCGCCCGCCTCCTCGATGAACCCGGGGCCCATGGCCGTGTGCATGGCCATCCGGGGCCCTTCGAACGGGGTGGCCGCGAGTGCCTGTGCGGTGCGCGCGGCACCGGCCTCGTCCCCGGCGTAGAAGAGGGCGTCGCTCTTGTTCGCGAGCATGTCGGCGATGACCGGGCCCAGATCCCGCGCGCCGGCCGGCACAACCCTCGGATAGGTGGTCCCGGTGGTGAGGACCGGGGTCAGGAGGTTGGCCCCGTAGCCCCCCGTGTAGGCGGCCAGTCCTCCGGCACGGTCGAGCAGCACGCCGAGGCGTTCGACGTCGGGCCGCAGCACGAGCCTGGTGATGATCGGCTGGGTCAGGACGACGTACGAAGGGGACGCCTGGAAGAAGGACTTCTTGGACCGGGGGGCATAGGCGATCGCCAGTGAGGACACCGTGATCAGGGGCAGCATCGCCTCGTCGTAGACGCTCAGGACGGCGCCGGTCTCCGCGTCGCCGGTCGGACCGATGACGGCGAGCACGTCACGGTCGCGGGCGAACTCCTCGGCGGCCTTCACCGCCCGCGCGGGATCGCCCCGGTCGTCGAGCACCTTGAGCTGAAGCGTGTAGGGCTTGTCCTTACGGGAGTTGAAGCGCTCGACCGCGACGCGCGCCCCACGCTCCTGAGCCTTGCCCGCCGCCTTCCGTGCCCCGGACAGATCGGCCTGCACCCCGATGATCCAGGCCCGTTCGCCGGACTTCGCCCCGCCGGCGCCCTCGTCGTCGCGCAGCGCCTCCCAGGCGGCGAAGGCGCCGCCGCCCGCCACGACGACCGCCCCGGCGGCCGCCAGCGAGAGGAACCGGCGTCTGCCCGGCGGTCCGGGCGCGGGCTCGTCGGCGATGGTGGGCTCGATGCCGGGCAGGGCGAGCATCGCGGCGGACCGGTCCGCGATCAGCCGTACGACGTCCTCGGGCAGCCACTCGACGGACCCGGGCGAGGCGTCCTCGACGATGCGCTCGTCCAACTGCCGCGCTGTCGGCCGGTCGGCGGGGTTCTTGACCAGGCAGTCGGCGAGCAGGGCGCGCAGTTCGGCGTCGTCGATCCCGTCGAGGTCGGGTTCGTCGTGCACGGTGCGGTACAGCAACGCGTCCACGGCCCCGCTGCCGTAGGGCGGCCGGCCGGTGGCGGCGTACGCGAGGAGACAGCCGAGGGAGAACACGTCGCTCGCGGGCCCGGGCACCGTACCGCCCCCGGAGGCCTGCTCCGGCGACAGGAAGCCGGGGGTTCCGACGACGAGATCGGTGGCGGTGAGCGCGGTGGCGTCGCCCGCCCGCGCGATCCCGAAGTCGATGAGCCGGGGGCCGTCGGCGGTGAGCAGGACGTTGCCGGGCTTGACGTCCCGGTGGACGAGTCCGGCCGTGTGTACGGCGGTCAGGGCACGGGAGAGCAGCCTCGCGAGGACCCGCACGCTGCGGAGGGGCATCGGGCCGCAACGGGCGACCGCCTCGGCGAGTGAGGGGCCGGGGACGAACGCGGTGGCCAGCCAGGGGCGTTCGCCCTCGGTCTCGGCATCGATGACCGCGACGGCCCAGGGGCTGCGGACCTTGCGTGCCGCCTCGACCTCGCGGCGGAACCGGGTCCGGAATTCGTCGTCCCCGGCGTACTCCGGGAGGATCACCTTGATCGCGGCGGTCGCTCCCGCGTCCGTACGGCCGAGGTAGACCACCCCCATGCCGCCGGCGCCGAGGCGTCCGAGCAGCCGGTGGGCGCCGATGCGTGCGGGGTCGGTGGGCCGGAGCTCGTCCATCGGGTGTCCTCAGCTCTGCTTCTCGACGGCGGACTCGATCCGCACCAGCATGGTGCTCAGTCCCTGGATCACCAGGCCGGAGATCTCCTCCTCGGTGCGCCCCTCGGCGCCCCTGCCCGTCGCGGCCACGGTGAACTGCAGGCTCTGCGCCTGCTGCCAGAAGTACGCGTGCGGGCCGCCCAGCGCGGTGCTGGAGTACTCCCCGGACTCGGTCAGCGAGTCCTCCGACGTGGACTGTCCGCCCTCCCCGCCCATCAGCGCGCCCGAGATCATCGAGCCGATCCGCTCACCCTGCTGCAGTTGCTGGGTGGGGCAGCGCATCGTCTCCTCGATCGACTCGGCCATCTCCCACCGCGCGTCGTCACGGGTGCGGTGGACGGTGACGACCGCCGAGAGCCGCACGGGCCCCCTGCCCTGCGCGGCGGGCACCTCGAAGGACCGGGTGAGGGTGGCGAGGACGTTGCTCGCGGGCTTCTCCTGGTGCCAGGCGCAGTCGCTGCCGAGGACCGGCCAGGTGGCCGGATCGCTTTCGTACGGGCTGCGCTTCACCACTCCCGGGCCGAAGCTCTCGGGGTCCGCGATGACCCGGCCGATGAGGTCGAGCGCGGCCTCCCGGTCCTTGGGGAGCCTGGTGGGATCGGCATCGAGGACCGGGGTGGGGGTCGGGGACGCCGTGTCCTTGCCCGGTACCGCTGTCGAGGCGTCCGCTCTCCTGGCGGCAGAGGTGCTGTCGTCCCCGCTCGAACAGGCCGCCAGGAGTGCCAGCGGGGCCAGAATCGGAATGCCGTACCGGTGTAACGGCCTTAACTGCCTCACGAGTTGATGTCCCCCATCTTCGAGTCCCCCATCTCCGAAGTCCCCGTCTCCAGGACGCCGCTCAGATCATAGGAGCAGCCGTCCGCCCCGCACGAAGATCCGGCGAACTGTTGCGCCGGTGCGACAAGCGGGACACGGGTGTGACGAAACGGGTTCCGCGCGCTCAGGGGCGGGGCCAGGGGCGCCCGTCGAGGTTCTCGATGTCGGTGTTGAAGCGCTTGAGGTACGCGGCGAAGGCGGCGACCTCCTCCGGGTCCCACGCGGCCAGGACCTTCTCCAGACCGTGGACGTTCGCGGACCGCTCGGCGTCGAGGCTGCGCCCGCCCTCATCGGTGATGCGGAACTTGCGGGCGATCCCGCCGTCGGGGTCCGGGATGCGCTCGACGAGCCCGGCGCGCAGCATGGCGGCGGTCTGCCTGTTCAGGGTGGAGGCGTCCAGCCCGAAGGCGTCGCTGAGCTGCCCGATGGACATCGGGCCCTCCATCCGGATGCGGCTGAGCAGGGTGTAGGCGCTGCGGTCCAGGTTCTGGTTGTTCCGCCTCAGCCGGGGTGCGCTCAGCTGCACGTGCCGCCCGAGCAGCATGGTCTCGAACTCGATCAAGTGCGTGGGCTTGTCCATGGTCCTTCTCTCGACCGCCTTCACCGTGCGCCGGGTCTCTCAACTGCAGATATACCATCACGGCGAAATGCCCCGCGTCAGCCTCCCGGTCACGCGGGCGCACCCGGGCGCCGAGAACCGGCCGGCGGCGGCCCACAGAACATTTATGTATTTTGACATAGGTATCTCGGCATACCTACACTGGGGGACATGCCCCACTCCACCGCGCCCTCCCAGGACGTCGACCGCGTAGCCTCCGCGCTCGTGGCCGTCCTGCCTGTGCTGCAGCGGAGCCTTGAGCGGCATGTCGGCCGCGAGTTCCCGCATCCGCGGCTCCCGGAGGGGCAGCTCGCCCTGCTGTTCCTCGTCGAGGAACATGAGGGCATCACGGTCCGGGAGTCCGCCGAGGCACTGCTGATGAAGCCGAACAACGTCAGCGCCCTCGTCTCCCAGCTCACCGAGTCGGGGCTGCTGGAGCGCAGGCGGGACACGGCCGACAAGCGGGTCGCCCACCTGTACACCACGGCCACCGCCCGGGAACGGCTCGCCGAGGCGCGGCTGCTCCAGGAAGGCCATGTGGCGGGCGCCCTGCACACCCTCACCGACGGCGAGCTCGATGCCCTCGGTGCGGCTCTGGGTGCGCTGACGTCGCTGAGCGGGCGGCTCCGCACCCCCGCCGGCTGACACCCCCTCGCCGTCCGGTCAGGGGCCCGCGTCCTCACGAGGACCCGGGCCCCTGACCGCTGCCGGTCCACGTCCCCGCGGCCGGGCGCCCCCGCGTACTGACGCGACACGCCTTCTCCGCACCCCCGAAGTACGTACACAGACAAGGCGTTTCCATGTCCTCCACGACCGTGGACAAGTCCCCCCTGCCCTCGGAAGCTCCTCCGGACGCCCCGACGGGCAGGCGCGCGAACCCCTGGCTGACGCTGATCGCCGTCGCCATCGGCCTCTTCATGGTCAACCTCGACGGCTCGGTGGTCTCGATCGCCAACCCGGAGATCGGCCGGCAGCTGAACGCGTCCACCGCCGACCTGCAGTGGGTCACCAACTCGTATCTGATCGCGATGGCCGCGTTCCTGATCCTGGGCGGCAAGCTCGGCGACCGGGTCGGACGGCGCACGTTCTATCTGATCGGCACCGCCGGATTCACCGTGGCGTCGGTCGCGATCGCCCTGTCCGGTTCGATCGAGGGCGTCATCACCTTCAGAGCCCTGCAGGGCCTCTTCGGGGCGCTCCTGATCCCGAACACGCTCGGTCTGCTGCGCGCGGTCTTCCCGCCGCGGAAGTTCGGCATGGCGGTGGGCCTGTGGGCCATGGTCGCGTCCTGCTCCACGGCGCTCGGTCCGATCGTCGGCGGACTCCTCGTCGAACACGTCAACTGGGAGTCCGTCTTCCTGATCAACGCGCCGATCGGTGTGGTCGCGCTCGCCTTCAGCGCCTTCGTCCTGCCGAAGAGCAAGGACTCCACGGGCCACCACCGCTTCGACGTACCCGGCGTGGTCCTGCTCGCCGTCGGACTCGTCTCGCTCGTCTTCGGCGTGGTCAAGGGCGAGACCTGGGGATGGACGTCCGTCGGCACCCTGGGCGCGCTCGCCGGGGGGCTGGTCGTCCTGGCCGCCTTCTGCTGGTACGAGACCCGTGTCCAGCACCCGCTGCTGCCGATGCGGCTGTTCCGCAGTCCTGCCCTGACCATCGGCACGCTCGTCACCGCGATCAACTTCTTCGTGCTGCTCGGCGTGATCTTCTTCCTGATGATGTACCTGCAGAACGTGCGCGGTTTCACCCCCGTCGAGGCCGGTGTCCGCACCCTGCCGCTGAGCCTGGCCACGGTGGTCGCGTCCCCGCTCGGGGCCGCACTGACCCAGCGCTACGGCCCGCGTCTGACCATGCCGCTCGGCATGCTCCTCCAGGCGGCGGCCTCCGTCTGGATCCTCACCTGGGACGCGGACTCCTCGTACGCCGCCCTGTGGCCGCCGTTCCTCGCGATCGGTCTGGGCGTCGGCATGGTGATGTCCGCGTCCTCCGACGCGATCGTCGGCAACGCCCCCAAGAGGGACGGCGGCGTCGCGGGCGGTCTGCAGGCCACCGCCCTGCAGATCGGCGGCGCGCTCGGCACGTCCGTGCTGGTCTCCCTGATCAGCGGCAAGGTGGGCTCCACCCTCACCGGTGAGCTGACCTCCGCCGGTGTCCCGGCACAGACGGCCGCCGGTCTGGCGGAGGCCAAGGACGCCGTGGCGATGGGTGTCTCACCGGTCTCCGGCGACATGCCCGCCCAGCTGAGGGCAGCCGTCGTCGAGGGCAGCGGCAACGCGTTCATGAACGGGGTGCACAGTGCGGTGATCGTCACCGCGGTCCTCTGTGTCGTGGGCGCGCTCCTGGCCGGGTTCGGCCTTCGGCGCGGCGCCGGACCGGTCGACGCCGGGCACTGACACTCCCGGTGGTTCCCGGCCGCGATGCGTGGACCGGCGCGAGGGCGTCGGCCCGCGCATCCGCGCTCGGCGCGGGGATGGTTCAGGCTTCCTGGGGCGCGGGCTCCTTGCTCGTGGCCCCGGCCGTCCTCGCGGAACCGGACGTGAGGATCGGGGCCGTCAGGCAGGCGACGACACAGAAGGCCACCGGCAGGAAGAAGGTGAGGTTCAGCGGCATGAAGTGGGTCATCGGCCCGATCACCGCGGGGCCCGCCAGGATGCCGATGTAGCCGAGGCCCGCCACGCGCGAGACGTTCGTGCCCGCGGCGGCCGGATCGATGTGGCCCGCGGCGCTGAAGAGCTGCGGGATGGTGCCGGACAGACCGGCACCGAAGACCGTCCAGCCGATCAGGGCCACCGGGATCGTGGGCGAGAGCGCGGCCAGGACGAGTCCGGCGGCCGCCGCTCCGGAGCCGTAGCGGAGGATCGCCACCGGGCCGAAGCGCGCGGCGAACCGGTCGGCGAGCAGACGGCCGACGGTCATGGCGGTGGCGAAGGCGCCGTACGCGAAGGCAGCGGTCGACGGGGAGGCGTCGAGCACGTCCTTGAGGTGCAGGGCGCTCCAGTCGCCGGCCACGCCTTCGGAGAGCATCAGCATGAGGGCGAGCGCCGCCATGATCCAGATGCGGCGCGGTACGGGGCGCCTGGCGGACTTCGGACCGGCGTCACCCTCGGCACCGGTGCCGGCCGGGGCCGCTTCCGGGGGCATGAGCGCCGGCACGGTGGCCAGGGTGACGACGAGGCTGAGCGCGGCCATGGCGGTGAGCGTGACCGCGGGGCTCCAGTCCCGGCCGAGGGTGAAGGCGCCGACGAGTGCCGCGAAGACCCCGCCGATGGAGAACATGGCGTGGAACGCCGACATCACGGGCCGGCCGTAGCCCCGTTCGACCTGCACGGCGTGGGCGTTCATCGCGACGTCCAGGCATCCGGTCGTGCAGCCCAGCGCGAAGAGCGCGGCGCCCAGGGTCCACGGGCCGGTGGCCAGGCCGGGCAGGACGAGGGCGGCGCAGGACAGCGCGGAACTGACCGGTACGACCTTGCGGGCGCCGAAGCGGTCACTGAGCGGGCCGATCAGCTGCATCCCCGCGAAGGCCCCGCCGCCCAGGAGCAGGAGGAGCCAGCCGAGGACGGCGTGGCTGATATTCACCCGCTGCTCGATGGTGGGGATGTGGACGATCCACATGCCCAGGACGAAGCCGCAGAGGGTGAAGTAGACGAAGGTGGCCAGTCGGCCGACCCGCAGAGATCTTTCCATGCGCGCCAACCTAACAAACAGATTTTCTGAGCGTAACTTTGTTTTACGCACACTTCTGGTGTTCACTTTGCTCCATGGCGAGCGCAGACCGACTGAAGCAGATCACGCACGCGGTCCTGGAGACGGGCCGCAGAACAGTCGCGGAGCTGGCCGCGCTCACCGGTGCCTCGGAGATGACGATCCGCCGTGATCTGGAGACGCTGGCCGGTCAGGGTGTCCTGGAGCGGTACCGGGGCGGGGCGCGGAGCCTGGTGCTGCGCGGCGAGGAACCTCCTTTCGCCCTGCGGGCCCGGGAGGGCCTGGAGACCAAGCGGCGCATCGCGGCCGAAGTGGCCTCGCTGATCACGGACGGTGAGTCGGTGGTCGTCGACAGCGGCACCACCTGCCTGGAGGTGGCCCACGCCCTCGCCCACCGCCGGCTGACCGTGATGCCGCTGTCCCTGCACGCCGCCAACGCCCTGACCGGGGAGACCGGGTTGACCCTGCTGCTGCCCGGTGGCCGGCCGCGCCCCGGCGAGCTCGCGCTGACCGGACCGCTGACCGAGGCCTCCCTGGCCTCACTGCGCTTCGACACCGCGGTGATCGGCTGCTGCGGACTGACCGCCGCCGACGGGCTGACCGCCTACGACCTGGAGGACACGGCGGTCAAGCGGGCCGCGATCGCGTCCTCCCGCCGTGTCGTCGCCGTGGCCGACGCCGCGAAGCTGTCCCGCACCGCCCTCGCCCTCGTCACCCCGGCCCCCGGGCTGCACACGGTCGTGACGGACACGGCGGCTCCCGGCGACGAGGTGGAGGCACTGCGCGCGCTGGGTGTGGACGTACGGGTGGTGTGAGTGCCCGACCGCGGCCTCGGATGCGCGGGCGCGGGTTGCAGGTGTGCGCAGGCGCGTATGACTGCCCGACCGCGGCCTCGGATGCGCGGGCGCGTACAAGTGCCTGCCCCGGTTCCAGATTTGCGGGCGCGCTCAGGAGGTCTTCAGCAGGAACGCCCTGATCGCCTCACTCAGCCGCTGCGGCTGGTCCTCCGGGATCAGGGTGTAGCTGTCGGCGATCTCCACCAGCTCGCCGCGGGGCAGCAGCTCGGCCAGCGCACGCCCGTGGGCGAGCGGCATGACCTTGTCCTCGGTGGCCCAGACGACGAGTGCGGGGCGGTCGAATTCCCGCAGCGCCTCGGCCCATCCGAGGAGTTCCTCCTCGGGCGGCACCCCGAGTACGTACGCCCTGAGGTCCCGGCGGATCGCGGCGGAGGTCCACAGGGGCCGGAACCAGCTGTCCATCACCTCGGGCGGCACCGGGCGTTTGCTCATCCACCCCCAGGTGACGGGGAGTCTGCGCATCGGCTTCAGCTTCAGCAGGGCGAAGGCGAGCCGGAGGCCGCCGGGCAGCTTCGCCGAGGCGTACAGGTTGCGGCCGGGCAGGCCGGGCGGGAAGTTGCCGAACGCCTCGCAGGACGTGATCACCAGCCTGCCGATCCGCTGGTCCCGCCCGTCCGCGACGAGGGCCTGCGCCCCACCCCAGTCGTTCATGACCAGCGTGACGTCCCGCAGGTCCAGCGCCTCCAGGAACTCCGCCACCAGCCGGGCGACTCCAGGGACCGTCAGATCGGCGTCCGGGCGCATCGGCCGGCGGTGGGAGCCCAACGGCAGCGTGGGCACGACGCACCGGAAGCCGGAGCGCAGCTCGCCGACCACGTGGCGCCAGAGCGAACCGTTCATCGCGACGCCGTGCAGCAGCACCACCACGGGCCCGTCGCCACCCGTGTCCTCGTACTCCACCACTCCCGCGGACAGCAGCACATCGGTCATACCGGCCAACCTAGACCCGCGTCGCCGCCCGGGCACGGCGGCACGGCTCAGGACGACAACGAGAGCGTGCGGCCCGGGCCTTGATAGCGTCGCCCGAGCGACTACGGACCGCTCCCTCGCGGAGTTGTGACCGCGGTGGGCCCGGACGGACGTGGCATGGATAAGGACCTACGCATGAGCCTCGCGCAGTTGCACTACACCTCCGGTACGGCCGGGGACGGGGAGCCCGGCGGCCGGTTCACCGCCGTCGACCCCGCGATACCCGGTCCGGTCCGCGCCGAGGCCGGACCGCTGCTCGCCTACGAGGCTCCGGCGGGCACTCCCGGGCGCCTCACCGACACCGAACTCCGCGCGCTGCCCGTCGCGTTCAGCTTCACCGCGCTCTCCGACGGCAGCCATCTGCTCAGTCGTACGGTCGCCGCCGGTACGGGTGGCTTCCACGCGCACGCCGTCCATCTCCCGGCGGGCACGCCGCCGCCCGGGCAGGCGCTCCCGGTCGCCGCGTGGGGGGCCGCTGGGTGGCTCTCCACGACGCCGGACCGTGCGCTGCCCGACCCGCTGACCTCGCTGTCCGCGTCCCACAGCCTCTCGCGCGGTCTGTCCCGCGAAGGGCTGGGCGACTTCGCCGTGTCCCGCAGCCCGTGGCTGGCCGCCGTCCTGAGCGATCTGCGCCGGGTGAGTGAGGACGGGTCCGCACCGCCGGTCGTGCTCGTGGAACGGCAGAGCGCGGATGTGGCCCGGTGGGTCGCCCTGGCCACCGCCGTACTGCCCCGGGAGCACGCCGAGCGGCTGACCTTCACCACGTACACCCGGCATCCGGGGACCATGTCGCACCAGGTCCTGGGCGTCCTTCCGCAGGACGCGCCCGACGCGCGCGACCCCCGCTTCCGGGTGCACGCCGCCACGGGGCCGCGCCCCGCCGGGACGGTGGACGACGCCTGGGCGGGAACCGCCGCGCGCATCTGGCGCAGCCGGGCCCCGGAGCTGTTCCGGGACGCGGCCGAGCTGCCGGGCGAACCCTTCGCCGCCGGTCCGCTCGCCGTGACGGCGCTGGGTGCGGGCATCGCGCTCGGGTCGAACGAGCGTGCCGCGGCGGCGGACTGGGCGGCCGGCCGGCCGTACGCGCTGGACGAGAAGCGGACGCAGCAGCTGACCGAGGCGCTCACGGCGCCCGCCGACGACCGTACGCCCGCCGAATGCGCCGCGGCGCTGCGGCTGCTCACAGCCCTCGACGGCCGCTGCCCGGCCGCGGTCACGGCTCCGCTGGCCGCGCTGTTGGTGACGGAGGCGGTGCGGGGTGGCGACGTCACGCTCGAACCCCCGGCGCGTTCGGCGTTCGCCGAACCCGCCGGGGAACGCGCGGCCGCGGCGCTGGTCGAGGAGCTCGGGGACGAACTGCTGGCCGAACTCGCCGCCGGGGTGCCCCGGGGTGTGGCCAGGACGGTGCAGTTGCTGCGGATCGTGCGGCTGCTCGACGTGGACTGCGAGGAACTGCTGCCCGGGGTCGTGCACCGGCTGGCCCGTGCGCTGCTCGACGACCCGGAGACCGGCGGGTGCCGCGCGCTGCTCGACCTGCTGGACGAGCAGTTCGACGTACGTACGGCACTGCTGGGCGAGCTGGACCGGCTCGCTCCGGACGACCCGGCGGGGACGGAGCGGCTGCTGGGCCAGGTGGCGCTGCCGTTCACCGGGACGCAGGCGCTGCCGCATCTGCGGATGTGCGCGGAGGCGCCCGGGGCCAAGGCGCGCGGGGCGGACCGGGTGATGGTCCTGCACACGGTGCTGCGGGCCGCGGGCATGTCCCCGTTCGCCGAGCCGCTGGTGCTGCGCACGGCCGTGGGCCTGGTGTGGGGCGAGGACACCCCCACGGCGGGAGAGGCCCGTTCGCTGCTGGGCGAGACCACGTCCGACGCCCACCGGACGGCCGGCACCTGGGCGCGCCTGGTGGATGCCGCGCTCGGCGCCCCCTTCGAGGACGAGGACGCCCCGGAACTCGCCCACGACCTGCTGCGCAGCTTCCCCCAGGAGATCGGCGCCCGGGTGCGCGCCTCCCTGCTGCTGCTGGAATTCGCCCGCGATGTGCGCTCCGGCGCGACGGAGCCCGGCTGGACGGAACGGGCCCGCTCCCTGCGCGCCCTCGCCGAACCGGTCGAGCCCCTGGTCCTGGAGCACGCCTACGGCGCCCTGGCCCGACGGCTGCTAGCCCCCGACCGCCCCGAGGCGGAGCTGTACGCATTCGTACACAGCAACGACGAGGACCTGATCGCGGCTTACGGCCGGGTCGCCCACCGCGAGGAGATCCTGACCCGGCTGCGGGACGAACCCTCGTACGTGGCGGACTGCTTCACCGTATGGACCGCCCACCCGCACGCGGGCGACACCTGGACCCGGACCCGCACCACCCTGCTCGACGAGGTCCTGCGCCCCGCGGTGCGCACCCTGTCCCCGGAAGGTGTCACGGCGGTGGAGGCGGCCGTCGAACGCGGCGGAAGCAGCCGCACCCTCGACGCCTTCCGTACGTGGAACCGGCCGTCCCGCTCGATCGGACGCCTCGGCAAGCGGATCGTGGGGCGGGTGCGCAGGGGGTGACGACAGGGAGTAGTTGCATGTGCGCACGACGGCAATGCCGACTCGGTTAGGCTGTCGCGCGGCCGGGCACGACCACCCGGTCACCTGCGGAACCTTCGGGGGAACGAAGTGAAGTTCGATGATGTCGTCAACGCGCCCGTCGGCAAGCTCAAGTCCGCCGCCGACGACTGGTCGGACATGGTCACCAGGCTGGAACAGCTCGCCGATGACGCCCGGACCGGCCTGAAGGTCAAATCGGACAAGGCCGAATGGGAGGGCGTCAACGCGGGCGTCACCAAGGCCTTCATCACGAAGACCGCCAAGGAATTCGAGGACGCGGCGGCGGAGGCCAAGGGTATAAAACTGCTGCTCGCCGATGCACACACCTCTTTCAAGGCGGCCAAGGACGCGCTCGTCACCATCAGGGACGTTGAGGGGCCCGGGGCCGGCATCGTGGTGAGCGCCGCCGGCAAGGTGTCGCCCCGGTACGACCTGAAGGACGACGCGGGGGCGCGCAACGACCCCGACTACCCGGAGGCCCTTCGTAAGCAGAAGGCCGCGGTGATCGCCTGGCAGAAGCGCGTCGACCGGCTCGTCGAGGACTGCTCCGACGCCGACGAATCCCTGAATCGGGCCCTGATGGCAAACGTCAAGGACAGCAAGGACTTCAGCGCACCCACGTACAAGAGCCTCGACGCGGAGCAGGTGGCCCGCGCGGCCGACCTGATGAAGAAGGTCACGGGTGAGGGCGGCACCGCTCGCAACGTGGAGGCGCTGAAAGACCTCGAAGACATCATCGACGACAACCGCGACGACCCCGAGTTCGCCACCGGCTTCTACCGGAAACTGGGAGCCGAAGGGACGCTCGAGGCCTACACGAAGATGTCACTGGACTCGACGGCGCTCGGCCCGGCCGGCCAGGACCGGGTGAACATGGTCCGCAACATGCAGAGCGACATGGGCGCGATGCTCGGCCTCGCGACGCAGACATCGACGCCGAACCATCTGGACGCCACCTGGACCACGCAGCTCATGAAGGCGGGCCGTAAGGAGGTCGACGTGTCGGGCTTCGCGGGCGTCGGCACCCAGGTGTACGGCTACCAGGCCCTGGGGTCGCTCCTCAGGGAGGGCACGTACGACAAGGACTTCCTCACCACGGTCGGCCGCGACATGGTGGCGATGGACAAGAAGAACCCGGAGATCTGGGCCCAGAGCCTTCCGTACGACCAGAAGATGGCCATCAACCTCGACGAGACCGGCGGCAAGGGCTTCAACCCGATGACCGGCCTCATGGAGGCGATGAGCAAGAACCCCGCGGCGTCCACGGAGTTCTTCAACGAGCAAATCCGCGAGGACACCAACAAGGACGGCATCGTGACGCTGTCGGACGCCGAGATCAAGGGCAAGGACGCGCAGGGCGTGGTCGACTACATGCTCGACAGGAAGCCGACGGACGACTGGTACGACACGGCCGTCGGCGGGGAGTTCACCCCCGGCCAGACGGCCATGGGCAACGCCCTCGAAGCGGCGGTCACCGGCCGCGTACCGGGCGACGACGACGCGCCCCCGGTCTCGCACTCCAAGGCCATGGGCGATGTGATGGAGAAGGTCGTCGAGAAGATCGGCACGAACCCCGAACTGGTGACGGCGAAGCCCGGCGACCCGCCCGGCCCGCTCAACGGGCTCTCCCAGCAGTTCGGCAACATGGCCGCCGAGTACATGCCGGACCTGCAGGCCACGGCGGAGAACGGCGCGGGCCAGATCAAGCCGTTCGGAGAACTGGCGGAATTCGAGAAGTCCCAGATGGCAGGATTCCTCGGGGCCGTGGCCCAGGACCCCCAGGCCTACGGCGCGATCACGAACGCACAGCAGGCTTATACGACGGCGTTGGTGCATGACGTGTTCCAGCACCCCGAGAATCACGGAGACACCGGCCTGGCCGTGCAGAATGCCGTTTATCCAGGAGGGGAGATCGCGGGCATGATGACCGAGGCGAAAGCCCAGGCCGTTCACGATACCGCCACTCACAAGGCGGAAGAATACGTCAAGGGCGTGGAGGACAACGCGAAGTGGACCAACCGAATTATTTCCGCCGCCGGCGCAAAGTACGTTGAAATGATTCCACTGGGTGGTGACGTGGCGGGATGGATACAGGAAGACGTCACCGCTTCCGTGATGGAGAGCGCTAAGTCCGACGACTCGGAAGCACGCCGCGATTCGGGGACAGCCTACGCTCAGGCCGAAGGCGCAGCCAAGGACGCAGCCGCCGCCGCCGTGGAATCGGGGGCAAAGGGGTCTGGCCTTACAAGCGAGGAGATCAACGAATACAAGGGGGCGGCCTCCACGCATACAAGCTCGGCGCATTCGACTGGCCGCGATCTCGTAGCCAGCTCACGCCACGAGGGAAGCTGATCATGTGCTCGATCAGAAACATGACCACAGCGGCCGTGGCCCCGGTGCTCCTTGTCGCAGCCTTGACGTCCTGCTCGAATGACGAGACGAAGGCCGCTCCGGAAATCCCCGAGCGAATCTGTTGGGGCGCCTTCGCCGGCGATGACGTCACACCTCTCCTGGGTACAGGCGATGAGGCCACCCTCCGCACGGACCCCGCGTTCGAGCTGCCCAAGGACCGGGACAAGGTGAGCTGCTCGCTCAGCATCGACGGCAACCCGGGATTCTCGGCGTCCGCAGACCTGTGGGACTACGAGAAGAACATCGACTGGACAACCTACGAGCAGGAAGGCACCTCGAGGCTCGACGTGGGAGATAAGGGCCGCATCTGGCCTTCCGGGTCCGCAACGTATTTCGAATGCGAATCCCCGAAATCCCCATCCGGACCGGGCCGTTACGTCGCCCTCAGTCTTTTTGTCCACGACTCACCGGATCAGAAGAAAGTACGTCGCGCCCTGCCGAAACTACTGAAGCAATTCATGACGTTCGCACAGCGGGAACTCGACTGCCGGTGATCAGTGAACAGGATCGGGAACAGCTCGACGATACTGATGCTCGCCACCCTCACCGGCTGTTCCGAAGGTGAGACCAAAGCCGTCCCGGAGCTGCCCGAGCGACTCTGCTGGGGCGCCTTGCCGCCAGGTCCGTCTCGCCGCCTTCGCGCAGCGTGAGCTGAAATGCGCATGACCCGTGACGCGGCCCGCCCGATGCACGGCGGCCCCCTCCGCAGGAAAAGGGCCGCCGCACACCGGCTCAGACGTTCGGCACCTTGAGTCTGTCCCAGCTGGCCTTGCCCGGGATGCCGTCCGCGCCGGTTCCCGAGTAGCCCAGCTTGCGCTGCCACGCGGCGTACGACTTGCGGTCGGCCTCGGACCAGTCCGGGCCGGGGCCGACCTCGTACTTGCCGCAGCCCTCGGCCACCAGTCTCTTCCCCATCGCCGTGATGACGGCGCTGCGCCGGCCGGCCCGGAAGAACGCGGCTCCGGGGAACGGCTCGTACTTCGCCGGGGGTTTGGGGGCGGGCGGCTTCGTCGGGCCGTCCGGATCGCCTGCGAGGCGTGTCTTGACCCTGCCGCGCATCGAGTCCATCGTGAAGCCGCGCGGGTCGATCTTTCCCGGCTGCCACTCCTTGTGGCCGATCACCGAGCGTTGGTTCCAGCCGTGGGCCCTGCAGATCGCGGCGGCCGCCTTCTCGATGGCCTCCAGCTGGGCGGCCGGCCACGGGTCCTTGCCGTCACCGAGGTTGACGCACTCGAAGCCGTAGAAGGAGCGGTTGCCGTCGGTGTTGGCCTCGTTGTCGGCGGGCAGTGCCGTTTCGTTGATCACCGCGCGCAGGACGTCGTCGTCGCCGAGCCCGGCGTGGTTGGCCCGGCCGTGGCCGACCAGGTGGACCGAGCCGTCCTTGGCGATCACTCCGTGGCACAGCGGGCCCGGCAGGCTCGAATGGCCGTTGTAGCAGAGGTCCACGGAGCTCTGCGTGCCCGAAGTGACGGTGTGATGGATCATCACCCCGTGCACGGGGCCCCAGGAGCCCTTGTGGTTGCGGTTGTGTGTGCGCCAGCTCCGGTGCTCGACGACCTGCAGGCCCTCGTCCCGCAGGGCCTTGAGCAGTCGGTCGGCGGACAGGGGCGTTGCCATCGTGGTGCTCCTTTACCCAGGTGGTACGTCAGTTCTCGGGCTGTCCTTCGTCGTCCTGCCCCGCCGTCCGGCCGTCCGAACCGGCGGCCGCGCTTTCCGTAGCCTCCGCTTCCGCTTCGGCCTCCGCCTCCGCGGCGAGCGCCTGCTCGTCGGCCGCGGGGATGACGGCGGCCAGGGGTGCGAACGTCATGCGCAGATCCGCGACGGATCCCTCCCCCAGCACCCAGGCCAGCGGTGCGTAGTGGACCCTGATGCCCTTCGGGGACCGCAGGAGCGGGCGGCGGGCGGCGTCCGTCGGCCACTCGACACCGCCCGTCGCGGTGCGGGCCGGGACGGTCCAGTAGTCACCGGACCGGTAGGTCCTGCCCGGCTCGAAGTACACGAGTACGCCGTCCTCCAGCGGCAGCCAGCCGCCCTCCTCGATCCGGACCGCCCCGCCCCGCAGCTTCGCCGCGGACTGCCTCGGACGGCCCGTTCCGCCCGCGTGCCGGGATCCGGACCGCTGGTCCCAGCGCCGCAGGAACGGGTGGAGTTCCGGGCGTCGCCCGACCGAGGGGTGCGGCTCGTCGGAGAGGCGTACGCGCCGTCCCGGCAGGTCGATCTCCTCGACCCGCAGCAGCGGCAGCGGTTCGCCCCTGCTGGTGTAGCCGGTGTCCACGAACTCCACCTGGTCGCCGACGTCCAGGCCGAGCTTGTCGTCGTTGCCGAGCGATGCCAACTCCACCCAGGTCCCGTCGAGTCCGTCCACCGGGAGTGTCACGGAGCCGTTCTCCCGGGACCACTTGAAGGTGGCGTCCTTCGCCGGGCCGCCCTGGTGGATCTCCACGCGGTACATCTGGTTCTCCGGGCCCCGGTAGCGGGCGTCCGGCTCCACCAGGCAGGGGGCGTCGTCCGCGTGCTCGGGCCGCTCGCCGCGTGCCGCCATCCGCGCGGTGGGCGCCTGTGCCGCCGTCCATCGCGCGAACGCCTCGCGGACCTGGTCCTTCGTCGCCCCGTCCTCCAGCTCCAACTGCGTGCCGGGCAGCGGCAGCACCTGCCAGACGGTCCTGATCCGGGCCGCCGTGTCGGGCATCGCCGGCCCGAGCGCCACCTCGCGCAGCAGCGGGTCCTCGGCCGCGGTCACCGAGCGCTCCCACACCTTGAGGCAGGCGAGGTACGGGAACTGGGTGGGCAGCCGGTCGCCGGGGCGCTCCGGGTCCCGGTGGCCGTCCGGCTGGTCCCAGTAGGTCCAGGTCGCCGGGGTTTCCGTATCGTCGGCGGCGTCCTCATCGGCCGGTACGCCCGGTTCCGGGCGGGTCGCGTCCAGCAGGATCCCGTCGACGTAGTAGCGGCCGCCGCCCAGCGAGAGGTCGTCGAGCTCCCGGCTGCCGCCCAGGAACCCCACCTCGAATCCGGTCGCGCCGAGCGGGCCGCCGTGCTGCCCGATCAGGTCGGCGGTGGTGGTCCGGGCCCGGTGCAGCTGGATCGCGGCCTGTTCGTTGGCGTCGGCGTCCAGCTGGACCCGGCCCTGTTGGGCGAGGACCGCCGCGTAGTGCCGGTCCGGCCGGAAGGTGTCGCGGGAGAGATCTGCGTGCATGGGAAGGGGTCCCCCTCGGAGGTACGTCTGTCGGAAGAGATCGGGGCGGGCGGGGTCGGCTCGGGACAGCGGGCGGTCAGGTCACGGTGAAGATCCCGGCGTCCGTTCCTGCCGGGGTGTACTCGGCGAGCCGGGCCCGCAGGCTGTCCTCGCGCTGCGGTTCGTACAGCTGGTGGAAGACCCCCATCTCGGAGCCGTCGTCGGCACCTCGCCGGATCTGCCACGGTCCGCCGTCGGCGAGCCGCCCGTACGCCGGGGTGCCGTACCGCTCGCTGCTGAACAGCGGGCGCACCTGCCCGGCCAGGTCGGCGCCCGCGAGGTCCGGCCGGCAGCGGTGACGGCGCGGGGTGCGGGAGCCGGGCGGTACGTAGGAGTACCGCAGGCAGCCGATTCCGCGCCGGGCCACCCGCAGCCGCCCCGTGAAAACGCTGTTCTCGGCGATCCGCACCGCGTGGGTGTGGATCTCGCCGATGACCGTGGTGCGGTGCGCGTGCAGCACGGCGTGCGCGTGGCGGCAGTCCGGGGCGGACAGGGCCGGCAGGTCGTGGCCGGTGGCGTCCAGGATGCTGTCGCGGATGTGGATCGGCAGCGGATCGGTGCTCACCTCGTCGCCGATCACCTCGATGGTGCCGAGGATGCTGCGGTCGATGGACACGCAGGCGGTGGTCCGGTCCAGGACCAGGCTCGGTTCCTCGGGCGAGTGCGGCTCGCAGTCGGTCTCCAGCGACCAGCCCGGCACCAGCGTGCAGTGCCGCAGCACGACCGCGCCGACGGGTCCGCTGACATGGAGCCCGCGTCCGGTGACCAGCAGTCCGTCCAGGACGATCCGGGGAGCGTCGCCCTTGTCCTGCGGGTCCTCCTGCGCCCGGATGTTGAGCGCGTCGGGGCGGTTGCTGTACCAGTCGAGCAGCCGGATCACCGGGCGGCAGCCCTCGGCCGCCCGCAGCTCCAGCCGGTCGCCGCGGCCGAGGTCGAAGTCGAGCTGCTCCTGGTAGGCGCCGCTGTGGGTGATCTCGATGATGCCCTCGGCACCGCAGTGCCCGGACCGCCGGTCGGTGCGCCACTGCTCGTACGCGTCCATGATCCGCTGATGGGCCTGGCGGGGGCCCACGCGGTAGATCCGGGCGGCGGGCGAGGTGACGCGCTCGCGCGGGTACTCGCCGCCGCCGGTGTCGTCGCCGAAGGCGTGGTGGTAGGTGACCCAGACCCCCTGCCGGGGTGCGGAGCGGGACCCGAAGGCGATCCGGCCCAGCACCGGGTCGACGGCCACCTGGCCGAGCTTGGGGCGGTAGCGCCAGCCGGTCAGGTCGGCCACGACGATGTCCGACATCGGTACGGGCTCGTCCTGCCCGTCACGCCAGACCGTGAAGCTCTTGCCGGGACCGTAGTGGTCGGCGAGCCGGTCCGCGAGCTGCCGCCTGCTGATGGACGCGGGCACGTGGTCGACGGTCGCGATGTGTGTGGCGGAGGGTTCGGGCACGGGTCGGGTGACCAGCCCGGTGTCGTTGCCCAGGATCGAGAACGTGTACAGGCTGCGGGCACGGTCGATGCAGTACGCCGGTGCCCGGCTCACCCGGTAGGGCTTGAGCCGCCACACGAACAGGCCCACCCCGGCGGGGGAATGGCCGCCCTGCCGCCGCGGCGACGCGGCCCTGCGTACGTCGACGGACCGGGCCAGCTCGTCGAACGGGCCGCCCGCCAGGTCGAGTCGGGCGCCGTCGCGTACGTCGGCCGTCCTGCCGCGCGACCTCCTGCGTACGTCGCCGGCCGCCGTCCCCGTCCCGTACAGCCTGACCGGCTGTTCGTGGGAGACCAGCCGGGAGAACTCCACGGCCCTGGCCGGCCATCCGGCGACCTCCTGGGCCAGCTCCTCCAGCAGGGCGAGGGTCCCCTTGCGGCGACGGTTCGCGACGGTGGCCGCGACGTCGCGGCGCGGGGCGAGCGCCTCGGCCAGCCGGGAGCGGGCCTCCCCGTCGCCCGGGCCGCCGAGTCCGGCCGTCAGGACCCGCTCGTACCCGGGTAGCGGGCGGTAGCCCACGAGGTCGCCGAGGTAGGGCAGCACCCAGGGCGCCGCCGTCTCCACGAACAGGTCCTCGTAACTCTGGTCGACGCCGTCACGCACCCGGTCGACCTGTTCGGCGATGACCGCGAGCAGGGCCCGCAGCGGCTCCCCGCCCTCCTCGTCCCGCAACCGGTGCCACTGCGGGAGCAGCTCCGCGAGCCCGTCGGGTTCCCTGCTCATGTGGCGCTCCCTTCCTGGGTGTTCATGCGGTGACCTCCGTGAGAGTCAGCGTGTCGGGGACGTCCGGTGACAGCAGGGCGAGCTGTGCGGGCCGGATGCCGCGGAAGACGCACACCGCGCGGCCCTTCGCCAGGCGCCGGGTGTCGGTGATGTCCGGGTTGAGGCGCAGCAGTTCGGTGAGGGTGATGCCGTACCGGGCGGCGACCGAGGTGAGCGTCCGGCCGTCCTGGTCGGTGACCCGGTGCACGTCCTCGTCGTACGTGGCGAGCCGCGCCGGGACGGTGGTGCGCGGTTCGGCGAGCGTGTCCGCGAGGCCGGGCAGACCGTCGGGGGTGAGGGAGGCCGGCACTCCGCCGAAGACGTCCACGTCCACGTGGTCGACACCGGGTACGGAGTGGGCCGTCGCGAGTACGTCCGACAGATGCGCGGGGCTGCCCAGCTCGCGCCGGGAGCTGCCGAACCGGGTCAGCAGGGCCCGGCGCAGGTGCGGTTCGACGATCTGCCAGCTGTGGTCGGGGGCCACCTTCACCTTCGCCGCGAGGACGAGCAGCAGCAGTTCGCGAACCTGCACGCGTACGGGCAGCCGGGAGTCGCCGTACCGGGCGAGCGAGGAGCGCAGTGCGGTGAGCACGTCGGAGTCCTCGGCGATCGGGATGTCCTGGACCCCGGAGACGGTGACGTGCAGCATCCGCCGCCTGCCGTCGAAGAGTTCGCGGGCCGCCGCCCGTCCGATCCCGGCCCGGGAGCGGGCGAAGTCCTCGTAGTCGGCGACCGACACGAGCCGGTCGAGGGCGGACACGGCGAGCGGGATCGCGGTCCGGGTCCGGCCGGGGCCGTCCGCGTCGGCGCCGCCCGTCGCGGGCTGGGGGTTGGTGACCCCGGTGACGCCCAGCGGACGGGTCACGGCCTGGGTGATGCGGTCGGCCCGGACGTTGGCGGCCCTGCCGGTGCCGAAGCGGTAGCGGGCCCGGACGTTCTCGTGGCCGGTGGGCAGCCGGGCGCCGTGCACCCCGTCGCCGAAGGTCACCGTCGTCCGGCCGCCCGCGGATCCGCAGACGTAGACCCGCTCGCGCGGGCCGCGCCCGGCGAGGCTGTCGACCCGGTGCCAGAGCAGCCCGTCGACGCGGACGTCGAGTGCCGGGGTCGCGCCCAGCGGGTTGTCGGCGGGCAGCCAGGTCAGCGGTGCCTGCCAGAGCGCGAACGTCTGGTTGGCGAGGTCCGCGTCCCCGTTGCCGATCGCCTCCTCCCGGCTCTCGCCGTGTCCGGCCGCGACGACGTTGCCGCGTACGCGTACGGTGGCGCGGCGGTAGCGGTGGACCAGGTCCGTCGTCAGGGTCAGCCTCGTGTGGACGTGGTCGCCGGGCAGCAGCGGGTCGAGCACCTGCTCGACGCCGGCGACCGTCACCAGTTCGGTGGCCGGGGCGGCGGGTACGTCGGTGCGTTCCCCGGACACGACCAGCCGCCGTCCCGGGCGCAGCCCGTCGTACAGCTCGGCCAGTTCCAGTTCGTTGCCGTGGACGTCCTCGGCGAGGGGTTCGTCGGCGAGCCGCAGGGCCTGTCCGCCGGCGTGCACGGTGGCGTCGCGGATGGTGGAGAGCAGTACGTCGTGCTCGTCGAGCCAGGGGTCGGCCAGGGTCAGCTCCGTACCCCGGCCGGTGATGCCGAAGTCGGTGTACACGGCGGTGCGCAGGGAGGTGACCCTGGTGGTGACGAACCTGAGCGCGGGGTCACCCGGAATGCCGTCCGGTCCTTCGGCACCCTTGCGGGGGCGCTCGATGGCGACCCAGCTGCCGACCGTGACCGAGTCCTGGACCGAGTCCAGGGCGATCACCCGCCGGTTCGCGGGCTCCGGCACCGTGGCGATGCCGATCACCACGTTCGCGGGTTCGCTGCCGACGGTGTAGCGCACGGTCAGTTCGTGGCCCTCGTGTCTGATCTGCTCGTGGTCGCCGGGCGCGAGGTGCCAGCTCCTCGGCTCGCCGTTGTGCACGGCGACGTGGATACGGCCGTCGTCCGCGGGCCGGGACACGAACAGTGTCCGCTCGGGCAGGCCGTCGAGGAGCTGGGCGGTGACGCCGGGCTCCTGCGAGTCGGCGGGGCGCCTGTTCAGCCAGCTCAGATCGTGGTCCTGGGCGGTCCGGGTCATGACCGCGACCCGGCCGGGCCCGAGGTCGAACGTGGCCTCCGACGGCAGGTTCTCCGAGTGCTGGACGGACGAGCCCGTCTCGGTGTGCTGGAATTCGGCACGCACCGGAACCCTGCCCGCCGTGTCGAACACGACGCGCATCGTCGTGAGGGCGGAGCCGGTCAGCGGCCAGTCCGCCTGCCTGATCACCCGGCCGCGTTCGTCCTGCACCGGCCTCAGCGGGGCCATCGCCCCGAACGGGGCGGCCGTCACCCGCATCGCCTGCACCTCGTGCAGGAGCGACGGCGCGGTGGGGGCGGACCGCCGCCACGCCGGGTAGAGCCCGTCGGCGATCCGCGGGTCGAGCGCCGCCAGGAGCCGTGCGCCCAGATCGGAGCCCGGGGCCCCGGGTGTCGTACCGGCGTGCGCCGGTGCCTGCCTGTTGCGGGACGGGCGCACGACCTCGCTGCGGAGTGCGGGGAGCACCGCGCCGAGCGCCTGCAACGCGGCGGACGCCGGCGCGGCGGCGGTGCGGGGTGTCCTGTGCGCGCCGGCGTGCGATGTCTCGGGGGCCGGCCGGGAGGGCTCCAGGTCGGCCGCCTGCGCGATCACCTCGCCGGTCATCGCCTCCAACTGCTCGAACCAGGCGGCGACATCGGCGTGCGCACGGGCGACGATCTGTGCCTCGGCCAGCCGCTCGTGCGGTTCCGCCAGCCGTGCCGCGAGGGCTGCGGGTGAGGTGACGGTGTCCAGGTCGGCCCGCAGCGGGGCGAGCACCTGGGCGTCGAAGTCGGCGATGAACCGGCTGACCGGCCGGGGGTTGGGGTTGTCGGGCGTGGGTCCGCCGTCCTCGACCGCCCGTTCGTCCTCGGTGATCCACTCGCGGAGCAGCTCCAGCAGTTCGCCCAGGGACGGCGGGGCGGACTGCTGGAGCCCAATCCCTGTCACGTCGTCCTCGCGGTCGACCCGGAGCCGGGCCACGGTGCGGAGCAGCCGCTGCCCCGGGGTGCCTTCGCCGTCCTGGCCCTTGAGGACGAACAGCAGCCGGTCCCCGGTCTGCAGGCCGGTCGTGGTGCCCGCCACCTGGATCTCGGAGCGCCGGCTCAGGTCCCGCTCGGTCAGCAGCGCGGGCCTGCGCCGGCGCACGGCGAGCTCGTTCCACGAGGCGCGGGCGGTGAGGTCCGCCTCCGTCTCGAAGACCTGCGACTCCTCTTCGGAGGTGAGCGGAACGCTGTTGCTGCGCGCCCCTCGCGGGACGACCACCTCCACGTCGACGCCCCGCGGGTCCCTGTCCAGGGTGTACGCGAGATGGGTGTCGGCGGCGATGCCCGGCCTCGGACGGTGCCCCACCAGCCGTCCGAGCAGCGCCAGCGAGCGGTGCTCGTTCGCGGTGCGTACGTACGCCTCGTCCATGATCCGTTCGGAGTGGAACGTCAGCAGGTCGCCGACGACTGCCCAGGAGTCCAGCAGTCCGATCGCCGGATCGTCCGGGGTCCGCACCGTCAGCCCGCGCAGCGCCGGGTACGCCGGGGAGGCGAGCCGGTCCACCATGGCCGCCAGGAAGGATCCGTAGTCCCCGACCCGGTAGTCGAGCGCGGTGCGGCCCGGTGGGTTGTACAGGGCCTCGGGGGCCCGGCTTTCGTCGTGTCCACCGCAGCCGCAGCCGCAGTTGCCCGCGCCGCTCATCGGGTGCCTCCGGCGATCTCGATGGTGAGCCGCCCGTTGTCCGGGCGGTCCGGGTCGTTGTCGCAGCGTGCGACCTCCAGCGCGCCGAGCCGCAGCACGCCCGTCTCCAGTGCCGTACCGTCCCCGTCGGCGTCGTCGAAGAGCCGGCGCAACCGGGTCACGGTCACGCTCTCCACCCCGCGCACTCCGGCCGCGGCGGCGACCAGCCGGCTGAGCCGCACCGGTTCGCCGAACACCAGGGCGTCGGGATGGAAGAAGCCGAGCCGCCCGTCGTGCAGCCGCCCGCTGCCCAGCAGCCGGTACAGCTCGGCGAGGATCTGCCCGTGCTGGTGCCCGGGGGCCGCGCACACCGACAGGGCGATGTCCAGCGGTACGTCGTTCGCGGGGCCGACCACCAGGTCGTGTCCGATCCGCCGGTAGCGCTCCAGCGCGTACGCCACCGAGTCGAGCAGCTCGGGTTCCGGATCCCCGGTCCCCAGTGTGTCGACGGCGACATGGGCCTCCTGCACACTGCCCGTCCAGCGGATCTCGGCCGCCGCCCGCTGCACCCCGGGAAGTGCGGAGGCCAGGGCCGCGTAGTCCTCGGCGGTCACCGCGCGCTGCACGGTGCGCTTCAGGTCGAGTGGTGCCAACTGCCGTACCTGTTCGAGTGGTTCGGGTTCCGTCCCGCCGACCGCGGGCAGCGGATTGCGTACCCCGGCGACCGGCAGCGGCACCCCGGCGTCCGCTGCTCCCTCGGTGTCCCCGTCGTGCCGGAGCACCAGATGGTTGACGGCCTCGGCGCCCACGTTGCCCGCCGTGCCGCCGCCGAGCCGGTAGTGCAGCTCCAGCCGGGCTCCCGGGCGGGGCCGGGCGCCGTGCCGCCCGTCGCCGAAGCGCAGCGCGATCCGCCCGTCGTCCTCCAGCTCACCGACGAAGTGCCGGTCGCGGTGACCGGCCGCGAGCAGGTCCCGCCGCGCGGTCCACACCGCGTCGCCGTCCACGGCCGTCACGGCGGGCAGCGCGGCCCGCGGGTCCTGGACGAGGGCGGCGGCGGGACCCCGCAGCACGGGCTCGTCCGGATGCAGTCCGGCCGCGTGGCCGGGGCCCCAGCTCTGCGCGATCTCCCAGGCGATGCCCGCGTCGAGCACCGCGCCCGCCCGGGCGCGGGCCGTCAGCACCTGGAGCCTGCGCAGCTTCGGGGCCAGCAACCGGTCGGCGCGGTGCAGCAGTTCACGCAGCGCGCGCACGGGGTGGAGGTGCAGCTCCAGGTGTTCCAGGGCCCGCAGCCCGAAGAGCACGGTCAGCTCGTCGATCTCCGCCTCGGTCAGCCCGTCGTGGTCACGGGCGCTGCGCCACAGCTCCACCAGCCGCTCGCGGACCCGCCCGGGCACGGCGGCCAGCCGGTCGGCCTGCCCGGCCGCCACGTGCTCGGGCAGCGGGAAGGGTGCCGCCTGGACGACGGGTGAGCGCTGGAGCACCGGCCTGAAACGCGGCCTGATGCCCGGGTAGGTCACCTGCGCGAGGAGCGTCGCCAGCGCCTCGGCCTGCTCGTACGCCGTACCGGGGACGACCTTCTCGCGCCGTCGCCCCGCGAGCTCCAGGCCGATCCCGGCGCGTGTCACCTGGTCGTCGCCGATCCGCTCGGACAGTTCCCGCACCTGTTCGGCGGTGAGCAGCCGTCCGTGCCGCGTCTGTTCCAGGCGTTCGCCCAGGAGGCGGGCTGCCGCGTTGCCCCCGTCGACGTCCTCGCAGCCGAAGCCGGGCGGTTCGCAGGAGCCGGGGACCGCGGGGTCCGGGGGTACGGTCACCGTCTCCGGAAGTGCCCCGCCGAACGTCAGCGACCTGCCGTGGTCGACGAGCACCACATTGCCCCGGGCGACGCTCACGTCCGCGACCGGTGCGCAGTCGGGCCCGCCGCGCGTCGACAGGCACACGGGGAGGGCCAGTGCGTCCTGGCGGGCCCAGGTGACCTCAAGCACCGGCTGGTCGGCCAGCTTGTCCACGCCCGGGGTGACCGAGGTCAGCCGTACCGCCTGCCGGTGTGCGGGATCCGCGTCGCCCGGCGTGCCCGAACGCGCCCCGCGCACTTCCTCGAACAGCAGCAGATCGCCGGGCGCCAGGGCCAGCGACCGCGTCGTGCGTTTCCTGTCGGTCCACCCGTCCCGCAGCGTCGCGGACGTCACACCCTTCGGCAGGGCGCACACCTCGTCGCCCCAGGTCCAGAAGCGGATCATGTTGTGCGCAGGGCGCAGTTCGGCCGGCTCGGTGTCCACCACCGGTTCGAACACCTCGACCGCACCCCGCTCGGCCAGCACCGCCAGGTCGCCGTCCTCGACGACGGTGCCGGTCTCGGGCGCGCGGAGTCCCGGCGTACGGACGTCGACCGCCGCGAAGCGGAACGTACCCGGCAGCAGCGTCAGCCGTTTCGTCACCTCGACGGTGACCAGGGCCCGCGCGTTGCATCCGTCGTGCATCGGGTAGTCGATCAGCCGTACGTGCCGGCGCACCGACACCCGCCTGCGGGCGGTGTCGAGGTACGCCTCCGTCGCGACCGCGTCCTGCTGGTAGCTGATCCGGTCGGCGGTGTGCGCCAGCAGTTCGACGAGGGTGACACCGAGGTCGGCCGGGTTGCGCTCCACCCAGTCGGGCGTGGTCAGCGCGAGCCTGTCCAGGAGGAGCCGGCGCACGGAGTCGAAGTCGCGCGCCGTGTAGTCGATGACGGGTGCCTCCACCCGGGGGCCGGGGTCGCGGCCCGCCGTGCCGTCCACGCAGTCGAAGGGTGTGGGGCGGTCCGGCCGGAAGCCGAACTCCGCCCGGAAGTACCGCTGGTCGAAGCCGGGGAACGGTTCGGTGCCCGGCCGGCCGTACGGATCGGCCTCCACCACCGACAGCCGGTAGCGCGAGGTGTCGCCGGTGCGGTCGACCGTCACCAGCAGCCGGTCGTCGAGCTCCGGGTCCTCCTCCCGCTCCACGGTCACCTCGACCGCCTCGATGCCGGTGACACGACGGCCGCCGTCGACACGGATGTTCTCCGGGCACAGCCCGTGCGGGGCCTTGCCGAGGAACGTCACCGTGAGGGTCAGCCCGTCGTCGCCCACCTCCACCGCGTCCACACCGTGGAACCGCGCCGCGCGGACCTTGCCGCGCCTGCCGTCCGTCCGGCAGGCCACCTCCCTGTCCGTGCCGCTCATGCGGGCCCGCTCCCTTCGAAGACCTCGTCGCGCCGGCTCCCGGTGGAGCGCACCACGTAGCGCAGGTACACCCGGACGGCGTTCTCCTCGCTCACCACGTCCAGGGATTCCACATCGATCAGCTCGCCCAGCCAGCGCTGCAGCGAGGCCTGCACGGAGAGCTCCAGCGCCGAGGCCAGCTCCGGGCTGTTCGGCGTGAACACCAGGTCCAGCAGGCCGCAGCCGAAGTCGGGCCGCATCAGTCGTTCGCCGGGGCTGGTGAACAGCAACTGCTCCACCAGGTCCCGCACGTGCTCGTCGTACGGGGCGTGCGCCGTCCGGCCGCGCCGGTCGCTGCGGAACGGGAACGCCAGGTCACTGCGTACGGTCCTCATCGGCAGGTCGCCCCCCGCCGGGCCGCGTGCACGACCGGTGGCCCCTGCGGCACGAGCGCGGCGCTGAAACACTGTGCCGCGGTGGTGTGCAGCAGGACGGGTACGCCGTCGACGCGCACACCGTCCGCGTGCGGGCTCCACCGGACGGTGGCGCACGGGTGCGGCACCCCGTCGACGGTGTGCGGGCACCCGGCCACCACGAAGGCGTCGGAGGCGGTGTGCACGGGCAGTCCGTCCAGGCGCACGGCCGCGTGCGCGGAGGCGACGGAGGCCCGGCCGCCGTGCGGGCAGTGGAGGGTCGCGGCGGCGCTGACGATGGTCCCTGGGCTGGTGGACAAGTCTTCTCTCCCCGTTGTCTGTTGCTGCTTCACTGCTTCTTGGCCACGATCAGCCGGCCGTCGTTGATGTTGACCTCGCCGCCGGCCAGCACGACCGACGCACCCTGCCCGTCGGCGATCGTCACGCCCTTCTCGTCCACCTGGATGTACGCCCCGGTCGCGGCCTGCAGACGGATTCCGTTCCCGCCGTCCGGTACGTCGCCCATGACGAACTTGTGCCGGTCGGAGGTCTGGATCACCACGTTCTGGTGAGCGGGTCCTCCGGTCAGCGCGTCGGGCGGCAGTTCGGACGCGTCGCCGTACCAACAGCCGGTCCAGATGGGGAAGCTGACGTCTCCCTGCTCGAACTCCACCCACACGCCGGCCCCTTCGGCGGGCACGGCGTACTGCCCCGACTGCGGTCCCGTGAACGGCAGGCAGGGCATGGCCCAGGTGGACGTCTCGTCACCCAGGACGTCGGGCACCTTGACCGTGACGCGGCCGGTCCTCAGCGGATCGTCGTTGCTCACCACCCGTCCCCGGAACTTGCCGAGAAACCGGTTGTTGTTCGGTCCTGCAGCCATGCGTAGTTCTCCTGGTCCGCTTCCGCTGTCGCGGCCGCTACGGTCGTACGGTGCCGCTCCGGGCGATGAGGCCCTCGCGCGAGAGCGTGAAGTTCTGCTGGTACGAGCCGGGCCTGAGGGTGTGGGTGACGGACTTGACGAAGTAGTCGCCGTCGTACGTCACCCCGGCGCCACGGACCCCGACCAGCTCCCGCGGCCGGAGGATGTACCCGTGCCGGTTCACGTCCAGCGACCCGGACCCCGAGATGGCGTCGGCGGACAGCGCGGCCCGCGCCAGCAGCTCGGCCTGCGCCTGCGCCGACTCCTTCTTCGCCGTGCCGGACAGCGTGCGCCGCTTGAGCGCGGGGGTGGCGCGGCGGCCGAGCGGGGGGCGCAGCGGCCCGATGTCGGGCTGCGGCAGGAGCCGGCTGTCCCGGGTGGCCGGGTCCTGCACCCGGGCCTGCGGTTCCTCCCTGGCCGTCCCGTCGTACGCGAACGTCAGCTGGTCCACGGTCGAGTTGACGTCCATGTTCACGTTGAGCGCGTGCTGCCGCTGTCCGATGCGGGCCTCCGGGCCCCAGACGGCCGTGGAGCGGCCGGGACGGGGTCCTGGTTCGAGGTAGAACGTGTAGCCGTTGGCCCGGGCGAGCTCGTTGACGTAGCTCAGGTCGGTGCCCGACTGGTAGTCGACCCTCAGCTGTTCGCGGGGCGGCTGCTCGATCTGCTCCTGGAAGACGCGGGCCTCGATGCCGTAGTCGGCGTACTTGGCGAGGATGCGGGCGACGCGTCCGGAGGGCCGCAGGTTCGGGTACCGGTCGGTGCGTTCCTCCAGGTCCATGAGGAGGGTCAGGTCCTCACCGGTCACCGTGAGGGTGGAGTGCCCGGGCTGATTGCTCGCGCCGACCTCCTGCCGCACGATCAGTCCGTCGAGCAGCACCCAGGCCGTGCCCTTCACGCTCACGGAGAGGATCACCCGGGTCTTCGGGTCGAAGAAGCCCTCGGGCAGCAGCCGCCGGGACAGCGCGCCCTGTTTGGTGAGGTCGAACGCGATCTGGAACCCGCTGCGTTCGCCCGCGGTGGCGGTGATCTGGGCGGACAGGAGTGCTTCGGTGACCTCGGGCGGAACGGGCCGGGTCAGCCGGGGCCCCGCCTCCAGCGTGACGTGGATGGGCCCGTTCCCGACGGGCAGGTCAGACATACCGCGCCCCCGTCCCCGGGAATCCGCCGGCGTGCGGGACGGCGACGGTGCGGCCGGGCTCCTCGGTCAGCTCGTGCGGGTCCAGCACCGGGTTGGCGTCGGCGATCTGCCACCACTGCCCCGGGTCGCCGAAGTACCGCTGCGCGAGCAGGTCCGGCCGGTCTCCACTGCTGACGGTGTGCGGGGCGCTTTCCCGAGCCGCCTCGTCCAGCGCCGGCAGCAACCGCCGCTTCGTGTACCGCACCTCGGTCCCGTCGGCCATCCGGTGCACACCGATCTCGGCGTCGTGGTACCGGCTGGAGCGGGGGTAGGGGTGGACGCCGGGCACGGCGTCCAGCGCGTTCTCGTACGGTTCGATCCCGGCCATGTCCTTCAGCCCCTTCCCATGACGGTGTTGCCCCCGGCCAGCCCCAGCGAGGCGAGCCCACCACCGCGCGCGGCCCTGGCCAGCTGCTCCTTCTGCGCGAGGTGCGCCATGTACAGATCGGCCCCGCGGTGCCCGGCGGGCAGATCGCTGACGCTGAGCACCTTCATGCCGATGCTGAGACTCGCCCGGATCGGATTGAGGTTCACGTCGAACGCCGACTCGTTGATGGACAGTTCGGTGAGCCGCACGGGCATGACCCGTTTGCTGCCCCAGGTGAAGAGGGTGAGCGGCATCTCGATCGGGCTGATCTCGATGGTCCCCTTCTTCGCCAGCCGGCTCGCCTCGCGCAACTGGGCGGTGGTCGGGTGCACCAGCATTTCGAGGGTGGCCAGCTCGGGGTGGATCCCATCGGGAGCGGCGACCTCGAACTGGTCGGTGGCGTCGATCTCGGCGGTGAACTTCCAGGTCTCCTGGGCAGGCCCCTTGAGCCGGAGGGCCTCGTTACGGTCCCCGCTCCCACTGCCCCCTCCCCCGGAGTCCCCGCTCCCGCCGGCGGACTGGGGGGCGAGGCTGCGTTCCAGGGTGTCGGGGTTGAACTGGAGGACGATGATGCGCTGGGGGGTGCCGCGTTCGGGGTCCACTACGACTATGCCGGAGCGGATGGGCTTGGGGATGTCGGCGTAGCGGGTCACAGGCGCTCCTCAAGACGGCGTTCCAGGTCCTCGTATCCGTGCTGAGGGAAGTATTGAGGAAAGACCTGAAGCATCCTCTTCATGCCGTTGGCCACGTGATAGAAGTCTGGATTCTCCAATGACACGTCCGTGAACAGGTACTGCCACCCGTGTGTCCCCTTGGTCAGACTCAGAGCTTCCAGATAGCCGAGATAGTCCACGTCCATCTGCAAAGCCCCGGCACGGGCATCCCACACCCAGATCCCCAGAGGATTCGCCGCCTGCTCGAGTCGCACGACGGAAAACAGGCCGGTGCCACTGCGGGGATTGCTGTCTATCTTTCTGAACTCCGCAAAAAGTCGCCGCTCCTCCTCGGAAGAACCTTCCCAGGTGAGCGGCGGCGCCGGTTCAAATATGGTGCGGCAGAAGTTCGGGACGCTGAACTCCCCGGTCAGCTCTCCGTGCGCAGCAAAGCCGCGCCAGCGGCTGGCGATCTTCCGGAAACGAGGAGCTTCTTCGGCGATCCTCAAACCGGACCCGACCCGGGCCAGTGCGGGCACCCGAGCGGCGTCCTCCAGCATCTCTGCTGCGATATATGACGCGGACACCCCCTCGTCGCCCTCCGCCTCGCTCAGCACTGATACCTCATCCATCGAAACCGAAATCTCAGGACATTCCCGCAGTGCGACAAAAGCCTCCAGAAGGCGTTCCTCGGAATAATTCGGGGAACTGATCTGCATTCCTTCGACGTCCTTCATTCATTACCTCTCTCGTGCCAGACTGATGCGACCCGATTTAATTCCTTCAATGACGGCGACTATGCGTCGTTCCGCATCACTGAACTTGGACCCGCCATTCTTCGATCTTTCATGCTTCATGATGGCCAGTCGTATCTCCACGGGCCACCGGAAGGGCTGTACTCCTCGAGCCTTGACCAGCGCGTCCACGAAGGCGTCAGTCTCTCTGAGCATTCGTCGAATCCTGCCATGGTCGTCAAGATTGAGGTAGAGCTTTCGCTCCTTCTCCGGCACCGGTAGGGTTTCCTGAGTTCTAAGGGTTCTGGATGACTTCTGAGGATCGGGTTTCCAACGGCGATTGACACGGTCTTCTTCGTATCGCCCCCACGCCGATTCAATGAAGGTGGGGAATCCATCGGGTACCGGCGGAACATGGAAGCCGACTTGGACCTTGTACCAGATCATCTCTTCCCGGTCCGTGTGGGCGAGATGGAGCGCATCCTTCGCGTTCTGTTCAACGCCGTGCAGAAACGGGATATTGACTCCGGGGCCACTGGCAGGTACAAGATTTCCCCCGTTGGCCGGACCGCCTATGGCATCTGGAAGCAAGTGCATTCTCACCCAGTAGTCACTGGAGTTGTCGTTGAGGCCATTGTCCTGGATGTATTTCCAGCCGATCGGTTGATCGTCAGGTGCCGCGTCGGCCGGGGTTCCTCTGCTGGACTTGTTGAGATGTGTCGCGGTGAAGTTGTCGGCTCGGGCGCCTCCGTAGAGTGCAGACGGAATGTGTGGCTCCGGCTTCGGCACTGGGTGCGGGCGCTGCTTCATAGCAGCCGCCAGCCGTGCCAGTTCGCTGCGCAGTGCACGGTAGGCCGGCAGCTGTTTGGCGGCGCGAAGTGACTGCTGCTTCCTGAGGACAACGCGTGACGACAGCCGTCCTTGGAGTGTTTCCGCCGTGGCATAGCTCTGTTCGGCCTGCTCGATCGCAGCCAACTGCACACGCTTGTCGGCAGATTCCTCAAGCTTGGCTGCCTCGCGCTTCCAGTCACCGAGGAAGCCGGGGACCCTGGCCGGAGTGCTGTGCACCCGTAGGTCCGCGGAAGGCCCCTTGCCGTGGAATCTGAGTGTGTGCATTTCGCCGTCGTCGGCACGGTACGTCTTCGTGGGCAATTCCAGCTCGCGCCGCGAATTGTCGCCCTCTTTCTTGTCCCTACGCCTTCCGCGAAGCCGATCCTTGATACGCCGCCACAGTTCCTTCAGGCGGCGCGCGAAGTTCTTCAGCTTGTTGAGCAGGTTCCGGGCCTTGGCCCCGAGGCGGCGCAGCGCGTTGCGTATCTTCGCCAGGGCGTTCTTGACCGCGTTGCGGACGCGGCTCAGTGCGCTCGGCTTCTTGGGCTTCCGGTCGGGCGTGGGCTTGCGTTTCTGGCCGGGGGCATCCTTGTTGGAGCGCTTGCCGTCCTTGGGCGGCTTGCGCAGGTCCGGGCGTTTGTCGTCGGGCTTCTTCTTGCCCGGGCGCTCGGTGTCCGGGCCCTTGCCTCCCGGGCGCCTCGCGTCGGGGCGGTCCTTGCCCGGCTTCGGGCGCAAGGCGCGGCCGGCCGCGTTCGCGTGGCGGCCGTCCCTGCGGCGGTCGTCGTCGTCCCGCTTGTCCTTGGTTTTCGTGGGCTTCGTCTCGGGCTTGCGCCCGGGGGTGGGTACAGGGTCGGGCCGGTTCGGCTTCGAGGGCTGGGGTGCCTTCGGGGCCGGGCTGTCCTGGTGAGCTGCGTCCTTCTTCGGGTCGGGGCCCTTGTCGGAGTCCGGGTCCTTCTTGCCGAGCTTCGCCGCCTTGCCGCGCAGTGCCTTCGCCACCTTGCCCAGGTACTTGCCCACGCCGCTCACCAGCCACTGGTAGATCAGCTCGAGGAGCGCGACCACACCCGAGGCCACCGCCTTCGCGAACGGCAGGGCGCCGCTTCCGCTCTTGACGGCCTTGAGGAACGTCATGAACATCCCGAACGCGCGCAGGATCGAGCCCAGCGCGTCGTACGCCGTCTTCAGCGCGTCGATGATCGCCATGACCCAGCCCGCACCGGGGATCAGCTTCGCGACGACCTTCGTGACGATCAACTCGCCGATGATCATCGGAAGTTGGGGGACCGCCGCGTCCCAGGCCATCTTGGCCATGTCTTCCTTGGACGTGCCCCCCTTCACCAGCCGGTTGAACATCTCCATCGGAATGCCGATGAGCTGCTGCACCTTCTGGTTGAACCACTCCTTCACCGCGGCCTTGATCTCCGTGAAGAGGTGCTCCTTGGCTCCGGTGACCGCCGCGTCCTTCGCCTTGCCGATCCAGCCGCCCGGGTCGCTGAGAATGTCCGTCGCGATCGCCGCCCACTCGCCCAGGCCCTTGAGGATCGCCGCGCCGAGCTCCATGGCCTTGACCGTCACGGTCTCCGCGAGTTCGACCGCGGCGAGCATTCCCTTCTCCATGAGGTCCAGGCCGGCCAGGAGCATGTCGCCGAACGCGTCGATCAGCTTGCCCGCGATCGCCTTGAGCTTGTCCGCTACCTGGTTGACCTTCTTGACTGCCGCGTCACGCAGACCGTTGATGGACTTGCGCCACTTGTCCCGCAGTGCGGGATAGTCCTTGAGCAGTTCGTCACCGAGGCTGATGAGGGCGTCGGCGAAGTCGTTGATCTGCTGGATGACCCACTTACGGGCCTCGTCGATGAAGGCGAAGACCTGCTTCTTGAACTCCTCGATGACTCCCTTGACCAGGTTGCGGGCCTTCTCGAAGACGTCCTTGATGGCCTTCTTCAACTTGGTGAACTGGTCCTTGATCCAGTCGAGGCCCTTCTCGAACCAGTTCCGGGAGTCCTTCTTCCCGTCGTCGCGCTTCTGGGTGGCTTCCTTCTCGGCCCCGGTCCGCCCGTCGTCGATCTTCTTCTGGTCATCCTTGGTCCGCTGATCGACATCCTGGTCGGTCTTGTCCTGCTTCTCCTTGATGTCCTTGCGGGCCTTGGTTAGCTGCTTGCCCTTCTTTCCGTCCACTTCGGTGAGCTTCTCGTCCTGCTCCTTGCGCCAACCGGTGCGGGAGCGGGCTATGTCGGTGCGGCCCTGGTTGCGCGCGTTCGTCTGTTCCTTGGTGCTGGTGTCGACCTCTTGCCTGACGTCGCGCTGGTACTGACGGCGGTCCCGTTTGGCCTTGGTCTCCTTCTCCCGGTGCGCCCCCGTCATTTCCTGCCGCGCCTGCCCGAAGGCCTGCTTGATCTGCGGGCCCTGTTCGTGCTCTGCGACTGCCGACACCGCCTCCAACGGCAGGCCCGCTCCGGGGGCGCCTGCCGGGCCGCCCTCCCCGCCGCGCTGCCGCTTGCCGCCGCCGATACGCGCGGTCAGGGTCTCCCTCGGTACATCCGGGTAGATCTGGTCCTCGCCCATCGGGCGGGCCGCGTCCTCCCGACCCGAGGTGTGCAGCTCGGCGCCCTTGTCGTCGAGCTGCTTCGCCTGCTTGTCGGTCCGCTCCGGGTCGGAGTCGTCCTTGAGGGGCAGTTTGGGCGCGTCTCCGACCTTGGCGCCCTGCAACCCCTTGTCCGTGCTCGGCACCTTGTCGATCGAGCCGGTGAGCTTGTCGAGGGGCAGCAGCTTGGAGAGGAGCTTCTTGCCGAGCCCCATCAGCAGCGCTTTGCCGATGTCCCACCAGCCCGGTTCCTCCGTGTCCGCACCGGGGAGTTCGCCGCTCGGCGCCTTCTCACCCTTGATCTCCGGAGTGGTGCCCTGCGCTGCCTCGGTCTTCCCGACGCTCTGCGAGGTGTACGTGCCCGGAGCCGACGGCTTCGGGCCGCCCCGTACGGTCGTGGGCGAACCGACGGGCCGCTCCATCGTGGGCGGCGCATCCTTCAGACTCCCGCGCTCCCCGGAGACCGAGCGGCCGACCGCAGCGTTGACGCCCTTCAGCGTGGTCAGCGCCAGATGGGGCTGGAGGCCTGACGCGGACGCGAGGCCGGCCTCGGGGGTGGCACCCGCGACGTTCGGTGCCGATGCCGCCTTCTTCGGCTTCGCGGCGGCCCTGCCACCGCCGCCGCCACCGCCGGAGCTCCCGCCGCTCCTGGCCCGCGGTGCCGCCTTGACAGTGACGGGCTTGCTGTCGTCGGACCGTTCGGGCTCGTGCTTCGGCGGCGCCTCCGTCCGGGGAACGGCAGAAGCGACCTCCGCCGCCGGTGGTACGACGCTGGTGTCGCCGCCCGCCCCGGGAGCAGGGGCGGGGGCGGCAGCCGGGGCTGCGGCGGTCAGCGGCGTCGCGGCGACCGCGGGCTTCGCGGGTGCGCCCGTGGCGCCCGAACCCCCGCCGCCCGCCGTGGGGTTCGCCTGCCCCCGTGCATCCTCGGCGGCCTTGGCCAGTTTGCCCGGGGCGGCACCGTCACCGGAGGACGCGCCCTCGCCGCCGCCCTGCTCCTCCCCGGAGCGCTCGTTCGCCCGACGTGTCTCGGATGCCAGGTCGCGGTCCTCGGCCTCCGCTTCGGGATCCGCCTCGCCCGACGAGGCATCACGCGCCGCCCCGGGACGGCCCGCCGCGTCGCTGTCCGGTTCGGGACCCATCTCCTGTTCGAGGGGGCTCTCCGACGCGGAGTCCCCCTCCGCGTCGAGATCCTCGCTCTCCTCCTCGAGTGCCGCTGCCAACGCCTCCGTGTCCACGGCGGGCATGCGCGGCGCGGGCTGCGGGCTGCCCGCACCCCGTTCCGAGCCCGGAGCGGACGCGTTCGATGTGGCCTCTTCGAGGTCACCGGGCCCCGAGACGTCCTGCCCGGGCGCCGGGGCGGGCTCGGCCGCGTCCTGCTCCGCCTCCGTGACGAGGGCCTCCAGCTCGGCAAGCGCCTCGGCCTCGCCGCCCTCGTCGACGCCCAGCGGCTCGTCGTCCGGGTCCTGGTCGGACTCGGGAGGCGCGTCCTGCCGGGCTGAGTGACGGGTGTCGTCGCGCTCCGCGGCGCTCTTGTCCACGGGCGTCGGCCGCACGGCTCCGGCCGGCCGGGCCGACGGCTCCTTGCGCTTCCCCGCGTCCGGTCGGGGCTGCGCCGAGGTGGGTGTCTGCTGCGGCTCGACCTGCCGGCCCTCGCCCTGCCCACCGCCCGCCGCGCCCTTGTCCCCGGCCCCGTCAGGGCTCTGCTCGGCGCCGGTGGACTTCCCCTCCACCTGGAGCGGTTGCGCCCCGGCCGACTCCTGCTTGCCCTGCTCCGCCTGCGGGGGAGCACCCGACGGCGCGGTGCTGTCCGCACCTGCCTCGGTCTCCTGCGCCCCTTCGGACGCACCGCTGTCCGCCCCCGGATCCTCGGCCTTGCGCCGCTGCGCCTCCCGTATCCGCTCGTCCTCCAGCTCCTCAGCGCCGTCGAGCCGGGCGCGCCACGCCTCCTCCTCGGACTCCTGGTCCCAGGTGATCTCCTCGATCGCGTCGGGGACCACATGCGGGGCGAGCGAGACCGACACCTCCAACGGCAGCGGCGTCTGGTCCATTTCGTCGATCAGGTCGATGAGCCGGTCGTGGGCCGGCGTGGGCAGCCGCGCCTCCAGCGCGTCGAGGACCGTGTCCTGGAGCTCCACGGGCATCCGCGCCAGCTGGAGCCGTACCCTCCCCGAGGCGTCCGCCGGGTCCCCGCGCAGCGAGCGCAGCACACCGTTGACCAGGCGGTCGACGACGGTCTCCGGGTCCATGCGTTCGGCACGCAGCCGGTCCGCGTCCACGGTCGCGTACCGCAGCCAGCCGGGCGTCGACTGCCCTTCCTCGACCCGGGTTTCGGGCTCTCCCTCCCGTACGGCCTCCTGCGCCGCCGACTCCGCCTCGCGCTCCATCGCCTGCTGCGGCAGGCTCACCGCGCCCAGGTCCCGGCCCGCGCGCAGCGCGCCGAGACCGTGCGGGTTCTGCACCGTGTGCAGCAACTCGTGGGCCAGCAGCCGCTGACCGTCAAGCGTGCCGGGACGGTACGCACCCTCCCGGAAGAAGATGTCCTGGCCGACCGCCACCGCGTCGGCACCCAGCATCTCGGTGAGCGTGCCCGCGTCCCGGTCGGTGTGCAGCCGTACCCGGCTGAAGTCGTGGCCGAGCTGCTCCTCCAGCTCCCGCCGTACGCTCAGGTCGAGCGGCTGGCCCGCGCCGCTGACGATGTTCTTCGGCTCGGGCGCGCGGGTCGCGGCACGCTCCTTGCGCTTGCGGCGCTTGCCGGCCTGGTCCGACCGTGTCTCCTGCGCGTGGGACGTACTCATCGCGTCACCTCACCCCCGCCGGAAAGGCCCGTGTGCACCGCGCGCGCCAGCTCCTGGCCGAGACGCCGCGCGGAGACGGTCGCGGGCAACGGGGGCAGCCCCGCCAGGGCGTCCAGCGCCTGCCCGCCGTCGGCCGCGAGCGGCACGCCCCGTTCCCGTACGAGCCGGCCCAACTCCGCCTGGAAGGCCTCCGACACGCGTTCCGGGTCCACCGTGCCGAACCCGTCGAGGACCAGCTCGCCGATGTCCACCCGTACGGTGCGCTGCTGTTCGTTCAGACCCATCCGTGCACCTCCGCCGGTGTCAGGGAACGGTCGAGCTTCAGGTACTCGGTACGGGCGGCCTCCAGCATGTGGCGCATCTGGAGCCGGTCGCCCTCCTCCGCCGCGAGGAACGCGCCGGACAGCGCGATGTTGCGGATGGAGCCGCCCGCCACGGTCAGGCGCGCCAGCAGGGCCGGGTCGACGCCCTTCGTCGGCGCACGCGCGGGCAGGACCCGGCGCCAGATCTCGGCGCGCTCGCTCTCGCCCGGGAACGGGAAGTCGACGACGAAACGGATCCGGCGCATGAACGCCGTGTCCAGTGCCTGCTTCATGTTCGTCGTGAGGATCGCCAGTCCCCGGTACGCCTCCATCCGCATCAGCAGGTAGCTGACCTCGAGGTTGGCGTAGCGGTCGTGGGAGTCCTTGACCTCGCTGCGCTTGCCGAACAGGGCGTCGGCCTCGTCGAAGAGCAGCAGCGCCCCGCCCTGCTCGGCGGCGTCGAAGACCTTGCGGAGGTTCTTCTCGGTCTCACCGATGTACTTGCTGACCACCTGGGAGAGGTCGATGACGAACAGGTCCAGGCCCAGTTCCTTGGCCATCACCTCGGCGGCGAGGGTCTTGCCGGTGCCGGAGCCGCCCGCGAAGAGCGCGGTGACGCCCAGCCCACGGCGCAGCGTCCCGGCGAAGCCCCACTCCTCGTACACGGTCGGCCGCTGCCGCACATGCGCGGTGATCTCACGCAGCACCCTCAACTGCCGCTCGGCGAGCACCAGATCGCCCCAGGCGGCCTGCGGCTCGATCCGGCGGCCGAGCTCGTCCATGCCCATCCTGGCCTCGGCGAGACCCGCCTGCCAGGCCAGTCCGGTCGCGTCCAGCTCGTCCTCACCGGGCAGGTCCCTGGCCACGGACGCTCCCGCCGAGCGGACCAGATGGGGCGGCAGCGAGAACTGGGCCACGAGGTCACGCAGGTCGCCCTCCGACACCTCGGGCACGTCGGCGAACGCGTCGGTCCACACCCCGAGCTGTTCGTCCGCGTCCAGCGGCGGGACGACGACGCGCTCGCCGCGGGGGCGTGCCGTCCGCCGCGGATCGGAGCTCGACACGACCAGCGGTACGGCCGCGCTCTCGACGAACGCGTCGGTGGCCGCGCTCTGTTCACGGTCCAGGTCACCGGTCTCCACCAGCAGCGCGGCGGGCAGCAGCACCGCCTCGCGCTGCCACAGGCGGGCCAGCAGGTCGCGTAGGTCCGGGGCGGTGGGAAGGTCGGCGGCCGACATCTCGTAAAGGCCGAGCCCCGAGCGGCGGGCCGCGACCGCGGCGATGTCCGTGCGGGTGCGGGGATCGCCGCCGACCAGCTCGACCCGGAGCGGTGCACCGCGCCCCGCCCCCGCCCACCCGGCCGCGACCCGGCCTGCCGCCAGGTCGTGGGAGGCGGGCAGCGAGTCCGGTGCGGTGATCCGGCGCAGCAGGCCGTGCAGCCGTGCGTCGAGGTAGGGGGAGCCGACCAGGAAGTGCAGGATCCGCTCGTCGAGCCGGAGCCGGGAGGTGGTCAGCCGGGTGTCGTCGTCGAGTTCGACGATGCGCCAGCGCCGCAGCGGGGCGACGGGCGTGAGGGCGCTCCAGTGCGGATCGTCGAGCGCGGCGAGGGAGAGCGAGAAGGTGGGGTACGTACGCTCCGGAACCCCGCAGGCCGCGGCGCAGCGGGCGGCCGTGGTGGGGTCCAGCTCGGCCGCCGCGGCGAGCAGGACGATCTCGCGCTCGAACGGGCTGAGGCCGAAGCAGGCGACCAGGGCGTCGAGGGCCGCGGGACCGGCGGGCGCGGCCAGGGCGCTACCGGGGGTTTCAGCCGTGCCGGCGGACCGGGCGACGGCATCCGTACCCAGGTCGCCGCCGCTCCGTGCGGCCCCGGCCGGGCCCGGGTCGTGTGCCGTGCGCCCGGCGTGGGTGTCGACGCGGGCGAGCACGGCGTGGACGGCCGCCAGGAGCGCCCGCCCCTGCGCCGCCGCGTCGCGGCCCTCGTCCCGGCCGGCCTCCGCGCCCGTGTCCGTGCCCATGTATTCACCCCCCGTGTTCCGCACTGCGGCTCAGCCCTTGTCGTCCGGCGTCGGTGTGTCGCTCGTGGTCGCCCTGCGGGGGCGCGGCGGAGCGGTTCGCTTGGCCGCGGCCTTGGTGGGCTTGGCTGGTGCCTTGGCCGTCTTCCTCGCCGGGGCCTTCTTCGCCGGGGCCTCCTTCGTGGGGGCCTCCTTCGTGGGGGCCTCCTTCGTGGGGGCGGCCGAAGCGACAGGTACCGGCGAAGCCTCGACGACCCCGGCATCCCCGTCCGACTTGTCCGCCCCGGGCGGCACCGGTGCCCCCGGCGCCGCGAACGGCACGACCCGTACCGTGCGTTGCTCCACGGGCTTCGCCGGTACGGGCTTCTCGCGGCCCTCGATCACCACCAGCGACGCCTGGTAGGCCACCGACAGGGTGTACGGGGTCTGGTGCAGCATTCCCCAGAGCTTGGACGTCTCGTCGACGTCCATGACCGTCGGCGTGAAGCGGACCTTCTGCAGCGAGTCGGCCAGGTCGCTGCCTGCCAGATGCGGTCGCTCGGCGGCCAGTTCGATCAGTTCCCGGGGCAGTACGGGAATCTCGTGCAGGGTGCGGATCACGCAGCCCAGCAGCCGCTGCCCGACCAGCTCCGTCTCCTCCCCGTACGCGCTGATCACGTAGTGGAGGTCCAGCGGTGCGGCCGCCCGGTTGCGCAGGGTGCCGTCGGCGGCGCGCGTCGGCAGGTCGTTGTTGCGCATCGCGGGGTTCGGGGTCACCTGGTAGAGGAACACCGTGACGGTCGGCTCGCTCGGTGGCTCCGACGGCGGCTTACGGGTCTCCACCTTGACCGCGATGTCCATCTCGGGTCCCAGGTTGCTCTCGATGAGCAGGGCGAGCGCCTGCGTGACCGTGGCGACGGCGAGTGCGTTGCTCATGTCGTCAGTCCCTCTTCCCGCCGCGCGACAGGTAGTCGTCCAGCGTCAGTACGGGGGCGGGCCGGCCGGCGGGCTGTGCGGGGCGCCCGGCCGGTGAGGCGTTCGCCCCGGGCGGCGGCGCCGCGCTGACCTCCAGCCGGCCGATCCGTACGTGCACGACGCGTTCGGCCGGGCGCGGGGCGCGCCGCCCCACCGGTCCGGGGGCCGCGCCCCGCGCGGCGGCGGCGTCGGAGCCGCGCGGCACGGGGAGCGCCGCCGCACGTGCCGGTGCGGCGGCAGCCTGTGCCGGTACGGCCGTCACCACGGGCACCGACGCCGGGTCGTCCGGCGCGGACGGCCGCCCCCGGCGTGCCGCACGTACGCCTTCCGTCCCACCGGGCCGGGCCTTCGGCGACGGAGCCGGCGGTCCCGGCAGGGGTGCCGGGACCGCTGCCGCGGGCCGGACCTGCGGTCCCGGTTCACCGGGCTGCGGAGCCCGCTCGGTACGCACCACGGTGTGCCGCTCGGTGTGGACCTCCCGGACCGGCCGGGGCACTTCCGTGGCGGCCCCCGGGGCGGAGGGAAGCAGCGCGGCCGGTTCGTCCGGCTCGGGCGGGCCGGACCGCAGTGCCTCGGCCCGTTCGAACGGGCCGGAGAGCCGGGGCCGCACCCGGACGCGGGCGCTGTCGGCCGCGGCCACCGGCGTGTACCGGGCGAGCAGCCGGTCGAAGTAGTCAGCCATCGGTACACAGCTCCAGGTAGTAGCGGCGCCGGAGAGGGCTGAGCGCCAGGATGTGCGGCTCGCTCCACCCGTAGGCGGTGGCGAGCAGATGGACGTCGAGGAGCAGGTCCCGCGCCCAGTTGTCCAGTTCGGTCCAGAGGTAGGAGGTGATGTCCAGGTCGGCCCGGGTGGCCTCGCCGCATTCCGGGCACGCCACGTTCAGCGTCACTTCGGCCGTCGGGTCCGCCTCGGCGGCCTTCTCGGCTACGAGCCGCTCCACCCGTTCGGGCAGCAGGGCGGCCAGTCGTTCCGCGGCGACGGGCTCTCCGCCGCGCAGTGCCCGCACCGTGCAGCCCGTCACCAGCCGCCGGCGCGCCCCGTCGGGCGAGCCGGCCGCACCGGCTGCCGCGAGGTCGGCGACGGTGGGCAGCCGGAAATCGACCACCCAGTCGTCCTCCGCCACGCGCAGCAGCCGGTCCCCGGCGGCCGGACGGACACCCAGCGCACCGGCGTCGAGGTCGAATTCCATGGCCTCGCCGCAGCTGCCGCACTCGATCCGCACCTGCATCAGCTCGCCGAAGAGCGACCGGCGCAGCGCGAACAGATCCGCCTCCCGCTCGCCGACCGGCACCGACAGCAATGCGTCGGTGCCGGTCCCCGGGCGGGCCGTCCGGTGCAGCAGCAGTGATTTCTCCGCTGCTCCCAGAGGCAGCCCGGTCTCCCAGGCGGCCAGGAGTTCGGCGGGCCCCACCGGGGCCGTCCCTGGTGTCACGACGACGTTCAGGCCGGGTGGGTGAACGACGGCTCGACGGGTTCCGGGATCTCGTAGTCGCGTTCCCAGCCCTCGCACTCCAGCTTCACGCTCTGGATGGCGACGGCGTTGGCGTTCGCGTCGAGTTCGCCGACGACCTGGTATTCGCTGACCCAGGCACGGTAGAGCTTGTGCGAGACGGCCACCTGTCCGGCCTCGTTGAGCACCTGGATGATGATGTCCTTGCGGAAGTCCCGGAGCGAGACCTCCGAGCCGAGCCCGGCGCCCACCTGCCAGACCTTGTTGGCCCAGCGGTCGAATTCGGGATCATGGGTGACACCGCGTTCGAGTGTGACGCCCTCGAACTCGGATCGGCCCGGCGATTTGCGCGGCGAGCTGGGATCACCGCCGTGGCGGTGTTTGACCACCTCGGTGGTGCGCTTCAGTGGACTGATCTTGCTGATGCCCGCGACCGTTCGACCGTCCCAGAGGACCAGGAACTTGAAATTCTTGTAGGGGTCGAAGCGATGGGCGTTTATCTGGAACTCAGCCATCGGTTTCCTTCGTGTTCCTTTTCCTTGACTACGGGTCGCCGGCTACGAGAGGTCGAACTGCCCGGCGAACTGCTGGATCTTGACGATCACGAACTCCGCGGGCTTGACCGGGGCGATACCGATCACGACGTTGACCACTCCGCGTTCGATGTCGGCGTCGGTAGTGGTGTCCTTGTCGCACTTCACGAAGTACGCCTCGCGCGGTGTGCCGCCCTTGAACGCGCCCTGCCGGAACAGGTCGTTGAGGTAGGCCGACGCCTTGAGCCGGATCTGCTGCCACAACTGCTCGTCGTTGGGTTCGAAGACGACCCACTGCAGACCGCGGTAGAGGCTCTCCTCGACGTGCAGCGCGAGCCTGCGCACCGGCACGTACTTCCACTCGCTGTCGAGCGCGTCCGCGCCCTCCAGCGTGCGGGCGCCCCAGACCAGCGGCCCCACCACCGGGAAGGTGCGCAGGCAGTTCACGCCCAGCGGGTTGAGCAGCCCGTTCTCCCGGTCGGTCAGCCTGACCGTCAGGGACCGGACGCCGGCGAGGCGCGCCTCGGTGCCGGCCGGTGCCTTCCACACCCCGCGCTCGCCGTCGGTGCGGGCGATGACCCCGGCGACGGCACCGGACGGCGGGAAGGAGCGCAGCCGCCCGGTCAGCGGGTCGGTCAGCCGCAGATGCGGGAAGTACAGTCCCGCGTGGTTGCTACGTACGGGCTCGAACGCGCCGATCCCGGCCCGCGCGGCGTCGACGCTGCCCCAGGTCGAGGGCGAGTCGACGAGCAGGAAGATCCGCCGCTCCTGGCAGAGCTGCTCGGCCGCCGAGAGGACGGTGACCATGTCCTCCGTGGACTCGTACGCCGACAGCTCCGGCAGCGCCAGCAGGTTGACGTCGTCCACGTCGCGCAGCGCCTGGAGGCCGGTCTTGCTCCCCTCGCTGCCGATGAGGTCGCGCGGGCCGGGCGGGTCGCCGTCCTTGCCGCCCTCCAGCGGGAAGACGGGCGGGTTGACGGAGGCCTCGAGTCCCAGGTCGTTGGCGCACTCGCCGACGAAGCGGACGACGTCGTCCGGGTCGACGGACCCGGCGACGACCTGGAGCCGCCTGCCGAAGGCGGTGACCTCTGACCCGGCGAAGGCGTGCCTGCCGGGGGCGTCGGGCAGCGCGCGCAGCTTGCGCTCCAGCAGGAGGGCCAGCTCGGTGACGTTGCTCGGCGGTTCGCCGTCACGGTCGGGTTCGAAGAGTGTGAACTCGCGCTCCGCGTCGCCGATCTTGACCTTCAGCTCGACCTCCAGGCCGGGCAGGTCCGCCGCGAACGGCTTGGAGACCGTGCCGGACGGGTCGGGCCGGTCCTCGTCGAGTGCCTTCACCCGGACGAGGGAGGAACCCGCGTTGACGACGGTCTCGACGAAGCGGCCGTGGCCGGCGTCCATGGACAGGCCGGTGAAGGACTCCCGGGCTCCGCCGCGGGCGTCGAGGATCTGGAGGTTGAACGTCCGGTCCGGCGCGGGGGTGTCGTGGTCGACGGCCACCCGCAGGCCCGAGCCCCATACCCCGGGCTCTTTCGCGTGCACCTCCAGCACCGGGCACTCGCTGTGCCCCTCGGTGGAGCGGAGGGTGACGCAGGCGTCCTCGCCCGTGCCGGCCTTGGCCACCCGGACGATCACCGCGAGCGTGCCGCCGTTACCGAAGAACTGGTGCACCGCGTAGCTGAGGGCGCTCTGCGAGGTGAGTCCGCCGAAGCGGCGCTCGAAGTCCGCGAAGCTGGTGACCCGTATCGGTTGGTTGAGCGGACCCCGGCGCGTGTGCCCCACGAACGCGGTCACCGAGGTGGTGACCGAGGCGATCGTGCGGACGCTGCTGGGAAGTTCTTCGATGTACACACCGGGATAGCCCATGTGCGTCGGCATTCCCCCTCCATTCCCTTCGCGCACCAAGAGATGAGAGGAGAGGTGAAGGAATTGCGCGCATACGCTGAATACGCATACGCGCGCACGATCCCCCGCGTGCATCCCCCGTCGTTCACCCCGTGCGATATCTGGTCTCGCAGGGCCATCCGCATCCGTGTGCGCTCGTGGCTCCTGATGCATGAGTGCCTCTTGCGAGTGTGTATCTCGCTACGAGAACAGGTCAAGGTAGTGATTCGGTCATCCCGGGACGGCGCCTGACCGGATCGCCGATAAACGATTCGGCATGGTCAGAAGATTTTCCCATCTTCATATGAAGATTCAATTCACCATCGCTTCACAGAAAACTCGGAGCTCACAGGAGAAACAAGCCGAATTGACTCGATGACGGCGCGCCGTCGTGCGCGGGGGCCACCAGGAACAGCGATCAGGTTCGATTCCCGGACGGATATAGCATTCGGGGTCATACGGGATTCTCGCGGATCTTGCGGACCTCGTGGGGCGAATCGGCAGGGCGCGAGGGCGCGGACGGCGGGTGCGGCGGCCCGGGGGTCGCCGCACCCGTGGGTGTGGAGCGCCAGGTACCGTAGGGAGGAAGATTTCGTGGGCCTCCTGACGGGCTGCGTACACCCAGGAGGAACACATGACGACGAACCGCGGGCGCAAGGACGTCATCCGGGACCGGATGGCCGCGACCGGCGAGTCGTACAACGTCGCCGCGCGCAATCTGAAGGCGATGAAGGACATGGGCGCGACCCGCGACGCCATGCTCGTCCAGCGCTGGCAGCCCGCGGAGTCGCTGGACGTCCCCTGCCCGTGCGGCGGTACCTGTGAGCCGGGCGAGACGTGCGACCACTGTCACGCCCGGCACCGGCATGTGAAGCGGTACCCGGGCAGCGTCACGGACGTGGAGGTCTGGGCGGACCGCTACGAGTGCCTGAGCTGCTCGTCCTCGTACGCCCTGACCGTCCGCCTGGCCGGACGGCCGTGGGGCGTCGCCGAGACCGTGGTCCAGGGCGGGTCGGCCGAGGAGGTCGTGCGGGCCCGGGTGTTCCCCGGGGTCAGGCACCCGCTGCTGCGGGCCGAGGCGACCGCCGGGTCCCAGGAGGACTGACGGCGGCCGCGCCCCGGCCGCTCAGCCCTCGTCGGGCGCCAGCGTCAGCGAGATCGAGTTGATGCAGTACCGCTGGTCCGTGGGCGTGGGGCAGCCCTCGCCCTCGAAGACGTGGCCCAGGTGCGAGCCGCAGCGGGAGCAGCGCACCTCGGTGCGGGTCATCCCGAGGCTGGTGTCCTGGATCAGCTCGACGGCTTCGGTGTCCTTCGGGTCGTAGAAGGACGGCCATCCTTGGTTTGCCCATTCACACAACAGCCAAGGAATCAATCCATGAACGATCGCGTGATCGGGGCAATCCGGCTCTCCGACAGAACTGACGTCACGACATCGCCGGAACGTCAACGTGCAAGCATCGTCAACGCGGCAGCGGCTCGGGGAGCCGTCATCGTCGGCTGGGCCGAGAACATCGACGACCTTGATTGTCCGGGTGGCCCGGCGTCCGTGACCGCGATCTGTTCTGGTGGTGGCGGGTACCGAAGCCCAGGGAAGCGCTTTGAGGTGCGCATACAACGACTTCTGATTGGCTTTCACGGTCAGGACGTAGTCACCGCCGACCCTGGTCACGACGGCCGCGGTGTCGTGCTGGGTGTGCGGCGCGTCCATCGTGACGACCACGCCGTCCAGGTCGAGGTTCTGGAGCGACTCCCGGGCAGCCGGGATCTCGTTGCTCTTCTCGCTCACGGCGATCTGGCCGAGCACCGCCCCTGATCCGTGCGCGAGGGCGGCGACCAGGTGCGGGGCCGAGGAGCCGCCACCGCGTGCACCCCGGACGGCCTTGCCGTCGATGGCGATCACCCGCCGTCCCGCCACCAGCGCGGTCCTGGTCACCGCCCAGGCACCCAGCACCGCATCGAGCCGGTCCGCGTCGAGGCGGGCGAACAGACACCGCGACGTCGACTCGTCCACACCGCCGCGTTCAAGTCCCAGCCGGGCAAGCGCACCGCCGCCGGCATCCCGGGCCCACTCCCCGATCGCGGTGAACCCCCGCGCTCCGGCCACCACCGCACACACGGCCACCGCGATCAGAGCACCCACCGGGTGCCGCACACCGCGTCGATGGCGCGGATCAGGTATCCGGCCGAGCAGGTGGACCAGGAGTTCGTGATCGAGCACGGGCGCGCGAACAGGCGCGGGGATGAGGGACGATGGCACGACGCGGGCGTGATCCCCTGGCCGGACGGTACGGCGTAGGAACCTCCGTCCAACCGGACCGGAACACGCCCGCGCACCACTGCTCCGCCACAAAACCCCACGTCACAGGGCTACAAGACGACTTTCCCGGGGCCCTGGGACACGTCCCTCCCCGAAAACGCGGACTTCTACTTCGAATCTCGTTGCGAGCTGCTGTCGTAAATCGATGAGGAACCGGAAATTCGGCTACATCGAACGCCCTCTCATGGGTGCCGGTGATACGCCTTGTTGGCGATGCGCCAACTGTCGCCGACATGGACCAGCAGGAATATGTCGGTAAAGGTGTCTGCGCCGTGTTGGAGCGTCATGGTCGCGGTCGCGATAGTGCCGTAGACATCGACGGTGTCGATCCGGCGAGAGCGGCTCGCTTCGTCCAGCGCCGAGTGGCCGTCAAAGAGAGCGCAGTATTCATCCAGAGGCCACGAGACGAAAGCACCGCCCCGAATTCCCTCAATGTGGGCTGTGGGCAGGAAAGCGTCGCGGAAGTGGTTGGGCTCGCCGGTGATATGTCCGAGAATGTAGGCGCGAAGCGGTGCGAGAACGGCGTCCGACACAGCGGGGACCGTGGCGGCCATGGCGATGTCGGCCTCGGGAGCGACAGAGGTGTCAGCCAGACCGGCGGCGCTGCGCAGAGGCGTGTCTGATGCGGCGGCCAGCACAGCCATATCCTTGGCCAGCGCACCAATTGTGAAGTCGGCGGTGCCGACGGGCGACTCACTGCCGAGGAAGGGTCGTTTGCGGGTCACGAGCCCACCGAGCTGGCCGAGCTCGAGGACGTCCAGCGCTTGGTCGCGTTGCAGGCCAAGGGCGTCGGCTTGCCGCAGCGAGTCGCGCAGTGCGAGAACGGTGCCGGCGAGGCTGTTGTTAGCGATCAACTTGAGCGCGGCAGCGGTGGAGGCGTCATCGACACGCCGCATGGTGCCGAGCGTTTCCAGAACCGGTCGGGCTCGATCGAGGGCATCTTGGTCGGCAGCGGCGAGAATCTGCAGGGTGCCCGCGGCGACCGCCGGAACAGAACCGAGCACGGGCGCGTGGATGTAGGACGGGCCGAGCTGTCGGGCCAGAATCGACGCTTCGGCAGGGGCGATGGTGCTGGTGTTCAGGACAATCGTGTCCGGTCGCAGCGAGTCACGAATGTCGTCGAGGACCTGCTGGCAAGCCGGGCCGTCGAACAACGCCAGGAGCACGAGGTCGGCCTTCGCCACCGCCTCGTTCGGGTTGTCGGCCGTCTTGCCGACGCCTGATGTACGCCCCGAGCGTGTCCAACCCACGACGTCCCAGTCCTGGGCAGCAAGTCGAGTCGCGATTGCGCCACCCATGCGCCCCAAGCCAAGGACGGCGATCGTGTGCAGTGTATTCATGCACGCCAGAGTGGCCCGTCAGAAGGACTGCGACAAGCGCATATTGCGCAGGCCAGACATGCGGGAGGAGCATACCAGCTGTGCATACTGATGCCATGGAACTGACGGTGTGGCGGACCTTCGTGACCGTGTGCCGACTCGGGTCGCTGTCGGCGGCAGCCGCCGAGCTCAATCACACGCAGTCGGCCGTCTCCCGCCAGATCGCCGGGCTGGAGCGAGAACTCGGCGTGCCTTTGGTGGAACGCCACGCGCGCGGTGTGCGTCCGACGCCTGCTGGCGGGGTCTTCCGGCACCACGCCATGGCCACACTCAATGAGGCGGACCGCGCCGTTCGTGCCGTACGAGACATTCGTGACGGAGCGCTCAATCGATCGCTGGCCGTTGGCTCGACACCGTCGCTGGCCGCAGGGGTCGTTCCTGAGGCCATCCGGGGGCTGCTCGAGCAAGTCGGATCCATCCGCTGGAACCTACTGCCGGACCTGAGCGCGCAACTACACAACCGCGTGATCGCCGGCGATCTCGACATCGCTGTTGTCACCGATGCACCGCCAGGGCTGCCCCATGACCCCGGGATCGAGCGCCGATTCTTCGGGTTGGACCACATGGTTGTCGCACTGCCCGTCGGCCATCCACAGGCTGGTCGCGGCCCGGTGCACATCCAGACGCTGGCCGATCAGATCTGGGTCGAGGACAACGACGGTTCGGCGGCGCTTCTGCGCCAACACGCCGCCCGCGCCGGGGTAAGCGTCCGTATCGACCTCACCGCAGCTGATCTGGTCGGCAAGTTGGCCTTGGTCGCAACCGGTCACGCCATAGCGCTGATACCTGGCGTACTAATGGGCGCCCTGCGGACCGGCGTCATCACCGTGCCCCTTGTCGATCCTCCGTCCCGTGGTATCTACGCGATAACTCCACGCCGTGATCCCCACCCCTCTGCAGCGCCCCTACTCGACCAGCTCGCTGCGGCCTTCGCCTCGGTACGTCCTACCCACATCCCTCATCAGCCGAATGAGGAGGATGTCCATGCCGCCGCGCTGACATTTTATGACAGCGTTATGGAAACGCCCCGAGTTTGAGCCACTGCGCAAGGGCACCTCGGTGCCGCCCGCTCATCAGCGCGCTCAGAGCGTGGACGAGATGTTGGACGGTGGCAGCACCGGGTCCGTATGGGCGTCGACGTTTCTCGTCGGGCTTGAGCCCGGCGGGCCTGAGAGGACGGTGGCGTTCGGCGGTGTCTCGACGCCAGCGCGGCTGGCCTCAGCCTGGATCCACCGGCTCGGTTCGTGAGTGATTGATTCTCGTGATTGGTCGGAGTTTCCGTTCTCGGGCGCGGGGTGGCCGCTGGTCTGCCCAGCTTTTCCACGTGTCCACAGCTCTCGGGCCCTCGCGGGCGGGTCGGACAGGTCCTGGTCAGGCCGGTGGAGGTGGGACGTGGACGCCATGGAAGAGGGTGTCGAAGGCGTCTTGCCAGGGCCAGTGTTCGGGCAGGTGCAGGGTGAGCCGGCGGGCCGAACGAGCTAGGCGGGCAGGCACGTTGATCAGGTGTTCGCGGATGGTCGCGCAGGTCGCGCGGGCGTGGAAGGTGTCGGCGAGGGTGCCGCAGGCTCGCATCAGGTTGAAGGCGAGGGCGGCCGGCGCCAGCCAGGCGGCGTTGGCCTGGAAGTTCCCCGAGGGCGCGTGGGCGAACGGGCCGATCTTCAACTCCGCGATCACCTGTTCCACGATCGCGTGCCTGCGGTGATCCTTCTCGGCATCGGCCGGCGACAGCGTGCTGTCGGTGAACGCGGCGTGGAAGCGCCAGGCGGTGAACAGTTCGCCTTGGCCCTCGGGGACCGTGGCGGGGTTGAGGCCTTTCACGCGGCGCACGATCAGATGTGCGGTGACCTGCTGTTTCTTCGGCTTCGAGGTGAACACGGTGTAGGGGATCTCGGCGATCTCCGCGTCCGATATCCAGCGGGCCTCCGCGTCGTCCCAGATCGCCCGGGGGTACTTGATCGGCCTCCAGGCGTCCTCGGCGATGGTGGCGATGGCCATCTTGACGGAGGTGTTGTGGCGCACGGTGATCGAGAAGCGGGCGCCGGCCGCCCTGCAGGCGGCGATAAGTTCAGCACCGTAGTAGGCGGAGTCGGCCCGCACGATCAGCATCCCCGTGACGCCCGTGGCGCGGGCGGTCGTGATCGCCTCGGTGGCGAAGGAGGCGGCTCCGCGGGCGGAGTTCACGCTTCCCTTGCGCAGCCTCGTTGCGGCGATCACCGGCGCGGCCAGCGGCGTGGAGAGCGTCGCGATCAGCGCGTTCAGGCCCTTGACCTTGTTGTATCCATAGCCCACGCCCTGCTTGGCATAGCCGTGCACGGGCTTGATGGTGTCGTCCAGATCGAGGTGGGCGACGGTGTCCGCGCCGGGCAGCAGCGGGGCGTGGGCCGCCAGGCGGGGCAGCAACCGGCGCGCGACGGAATGGAGTTGTTCCACGTGCCCGTGGGTGAAGGACCGCAGGAAGCTGCCCAGCGTGGACGGCGCCCGCACCCCGCGAAACAGACCGTTCATGGCGCCGTGCCGCAGCCGGTCCATGTCGTCGATGCTGTCCGCGCCCGCCGCCATCCCCGCGACCAGGCCATCACCTTCGATGCCGGGAAGGCGCCGGTGCCGTTGGCCGACGGCGGCAGGCGCACCAGCTCATCAACCAGACCGGGCAGCCCGCACCGCTCGGCCAGGCGCACCAGCGGAGCCAGCCCGCCGTACGCGATCAGATTCGGGTCGTCGAACCGTGCGGAAACCCCCGCCGGGGCATGGGAAGATCGCATCTCGGAAGTGCCCTCGTGAACGTGCTTGATGTGGTCCTAGAGAAACCTCATCATCGCAGGTCACAGGGCACTTCTTCGTTCCCGGAGAAGTTGTCCACAGCCATCGGGCCGGTGGATCCAGGCTGAGTAGGCGCAGCGTCAGCGATCGCCACCGAAGAAGGCGACAGCCCTCGCCAGAGCAGCCTGGTCCGCTTCCAAGTCGCCCTCACGGTGTGCGCGGGCGAGAAGCGCGCCACACCACTCCATGCCGAGGTATTCGGCAGTCCGCCGGAACATGCCTGTGAGTGGTTGGGTATCGGTCTCGTCGCCGCGAGCGTACGCCGTGACAGCCCACAGATTTTTGCCCCGCATCTGCTCGCGGAAGCCAAGGTCCGGCAGCCCGCTCCAGCGGGCCCAGTAGTCGAGATAGAGTTTCGTCGCGGCGGAGACGCTGTACCAGTGGAGCGGCGACGCAACGACGATGTCCGTGCTATCCAGAGTCGCATCGAGCAGTACCTTCTCTGCACTATTGAGAAGCGGCCCGGCAGGACTGGGCGGAAGCGTCAGCTCGCTCAGACTGAGCCAGCTGTCCGTGGCATCCGGTGGAAGTCCTTCAGCCGCGTAGCGGGCCAGCGTCTCGGTATTGCCTCCTCCGCGAGGGCTGCCCAGGATGAAGGCGAAGCTCCGGCTCCGTACCGGGTCGAGCATGACAGTCACAGCAGTCCTCACAACTCGTGGTGGTCAGACGGACTGATCCGCGACCCCGTGGCCGTCGGCAACCAGCCTCAGGTGGTTCTCTGCGTCGCGGTGCAGCTCCTCCGAGTAGTTGATGAGGCCGCCGGTGCCGGCGTAGCGCAGCTTCTGCTCGCCGGACGTGCGGCGCAGGATCGTGACACTGTTCTGCATCAGCTTCTGCGGCTCGAGCAAGCTGACGACCTCCAGCTCTCCTGGGTGGCGTTCCTGAAACTTCGCGATGTAGCGGCGGACGGCATCGCCCTCCGGGTAAGTCATCAGATAGTGCATGACGACGAGGCCACCGTCGGGGTTAATCAGGGGCCAAAAGTGGTCGAAAAACCATAGGCACTCCCAGGCATCGACCCAGGCGAAGTCGATGGGGGCGAACTCCTCAGGCAGCTTGTCGAGGGAATCCTTGATGTCGGCGTTGACGACGGTAACCAGGTAGTCCAGACCGAGTTCAGCGAGTACCTTACGGACTCGCCCCGCCGAGGACTCGGCGATCGACAGGTCGTCGACAGCAGCGAGACGCGGATGGTACGGCTCCAGGTGAAGGGAGGGCGTGACGAGCGGAGGCTCAGCAAGCAACCAACTGTCGTCGAGCGCTCGACCGGCGTCGAAGTGCCCGCGAGTCTTCGCGGCAAGGGCTAGCGACTCGTCAGCGACAGTGCGCTCGGCCTCGGCGAGCGCGGCGGCAAGAAATGGGGTCGTGTATCCCATTCCCACCTCCAGTACGCGTTGCGGCCTCAGCAGTTGGACAAGGTTAGCGAGGAGCGGGCCAACAACCTCGGTGCCCATTCCGGGCACGGACAACCGGGCTACCGCCGAACGAAATTCTTCACTGTGTATCAAATGAGGTATTTCCATCCCTTTGAATTAGCGGAGCATTAAACCCAACAGGAGCAGACCGCTCACAGCGGATTTTCCAACTTTAACAACGGCTAACACAATGAGGTGGATCGGCCTTGGCGGCCGTGTCCGCGTCAGAAGTGCAGCGTTGTTCGGGTATGGGGACTTCGCCGTGGATCGTGTCGGATGACCTGTGGGAGCGGATGGAACCGCTGCTGCCACGCAAGGAACGCCGGTTTCGGCACCCAGGACGGAAGCCGCTGCCGGACCGGCAGGTGTTGTGCGGCATCCTCTTCGTGCTGCACACGGGCATCCAGTGGGAGTTCCTGCCACGGGAGTTGGGCTTCGGTTCGGGCATGACCTGCTGGCGGCGGCTTCGGGACTGGAACGAGGCCGGCGTCTGGCAGCAGCTCCACGAGGTGCTGCTGGCCGAGCTCAACGCGGCGGCCCGCCTCGACTGGTCGCGTGCGGTGGTCGACTCCAGCCACGTGCGGGCCATAAAAGGGGGAGCCAGACGGGACCGAGTCCGGTCGATCGTGGCCGAACCGGATCGAAACACCACCTGATCACCGACGGACACGGCACACCGCTCGCCGTGATCCTCACAGGCGGCAACCGCAACGACGTCACCCAGCTCATGCCGCTGATCGACGCCATCCCGCCCGTCAGGGGCCGGGTCGGGCACCCACGACGCAAGCCGGATTCACTCTTCGCCGACCGCGGGTACGACCACGACATCTATCGCTACCAGGTCCGGCAACGCCGCATCGTGCCGGCCATCGCCCGCCGAGGCACCCTCCACGGCACTGGGCTGGGCACCTACCGCTGGGTCGTCGAGCGCAGTTTCGCCTGGCTCCACGGCTTCAAACGCCTCCGCATCCGCTGGGAACGACGAGCAGACATCCACGAAGCCTTCCTCAAACTCGCCTGCTGCCTCATCACCCACCGACAGATCAGCTCATTGTGTTAGCCGTTGTTAACGGCCGGAGAGGTGCGTCGGCCGCGTTCGCTTGTCGGACATTCGCATCGTGGGGTGAGGGAGACGTGAAGATCAACGCGATGCGATCGCACACCCGTGCGGCGCACGTTCATGCGAGCCGACGAAGCGGACATCCTGGATCTTTCTCATGGGCTCACCCGTTGACGCTTGCCTAGTCTTGGCTGAGTTCACCAAGGGCAAGTGCAATCGACATCCGCCTAGCCGGAATACCCTCAAAAGAGGGCTTGCGTAACGCTCTTCCGCCACGACCTGGCAGTCTCTGCTCAACCGAGCCCTCTGGCCCTGACCATTCAGCGGAATTGTCCGGTCTGACGGTCCGGTAGCAGAAAAGGTGTCCTGGCCTGCGAGGATGCGACTGTCGAGGAAGCATCGGTTGCAAGAATCAGGACACCTTTCTGGTGAGCGAGCGTACAGGGTGGGACCGGGGCCTGGTCGTGGGGGCTGACGGGAAAGGGCTGGTCGGGCATGCCGGGGTGGTGTTGCTGCGGCGGCTGGCGGACCGGTCGGGGCTGACGGAGGCGCTGGCCGGGGTGTTCCCGGCGGGCGGGCCGGGGTGGCGTGATCGGGCGGTGGTGTTCGTCCAGCTGGCGATCTCCATCGCGTTGGGCGCCCGCAGCGTGGCGGAGGCCGAGCAACTCGCCCTGCATCACGAGCGGATGACCGGCCCGGGTGTCCCGGACTCCACGAAGAAGACAGGATTCAAGTACTCGGTCATCGCCACCAACATCAACAAGATGACCCGGATCCCCGGCTCCCACCAGGCACAGTGGCTGGACGCTCTGCACCGGCACCACGCGGTCGTCGAAGACCGCGCGCGCACGAACAAAGCGATGGGACCGCACAACCTGCCCTCGAAATCCTTCACCGCGAACCAGGGCCGAACGCTCGCCGCGAACCTCCGCCGCCGACCTCGACGCCTGGCTCCGCCTCCCGGCCCCGCACGACCAGGACGAGCTCGCCGACGCCGAACCCGACACCATGCGGTTCCGGATCCACCACCCGCCCGCCTCACCACCCACGCCCGCCGCCGGCACCTCCGCCTCGCCCCCGACCGGCCCCGGGCAGCCGCCTTCGTCCTGGCACGGCAGCACCTGACCGCCGTCACCTGACGACCAGGCCCCGCCCCGACGAAGACCAGGAAGGAGAGACCCGCACAACCCCGGGACCGTGGAACCCGGCGCAGCCGCAGCGACACGCGAAGACCCTGACCGCGAACAGCGGGAACAAACAGGGCGAAATGACCACCCTATCCGGCAACGATCACCCCTGAAGGATCGAGGTCAACCCCACGCCGGGACCTGAGGAGCCGACACGGGCCACCCTATCGAGCGGGAAGATTGCCCGGAATTTTCCCACAGGAACGCGAAGATGCCCGCACAGAATTCTCTGTACGGGCATCGGCCGGACCATCGTCAGCCGACTACGGTCAGCTCTCGTCCGGCGTCAGCCGCAACGAGATCGAGTTGATGCAGTACCGCTGGTCCGTCGGGGTCGGGTAGCCCTCGCCCTCGAAAAGATGACCCAGGTGGGAGCCACACTTCGCGCAGCGGACCTCGGTGCGGACCATGCCGTGTGAACGGTCGGACACAAGTTCCACCGCGTCTGAGTTGCGTGCATCAAAGAAGGACGGCCAGCCGCAGTGCGACTCGAATTTGGTGTCGGAGCGGAACAGTTCCGCATCGCAGGCCCGGCAGGAGTAGACGCCCTCGGTCCTGGTGTCGGTGTACTCACCGACGAACGCGGGTTCGGTGCCGGCCTTGCGCAGCACCGCGTACTCGGCGGGGCTCAGCTCCGCCCGCCATTGCTCGTCCGGCTTCTCGACGTCGTACGACACGGTGGCTCCCTCAGTTCGACAGGTGGTCCAGGATCTGCGGGCCGAGGTCGGTGACGTCGCCCGCTCCCATGGTGAGAACCAGATCGCCCGGCTTCGCCATTCCCGCGATGACGGCGGGAACGGCAGCCTTGTCGTGGACGGCCGTGACGTCGGCTCCGGCCGCCTTCGCCGCGTCGATGATCAGGGTGCTGGTGATGCCCGGGATCGGGTCCTCGCGGGCCGGGTAGATGTCCAGGACGACGGAGGCGTCGGCGAGGGCGAGCGCCTGCCCCATCTCGGTGCCGAGCTCCTGGGTGCGGGAGAACAGGTGGGGCTGGAAGACCACCAGCAGGCGGGCGTCGGTGGCCGCGCCGCGCATGGCCGCCAGGTCGGCGGTCATCTCCGTGGGGTGGTGCGCGTACGAGTCGATGACCTGCACGCCGGCCGCCTCGCCCTTGAGCTGGAGGCGGCGCTTCACACCGGTGTACTTGCCGAGCGCGGAGGCCAGGTTGTGGGCCGGGATGCCCAGGGCGACACCGGCGGCGAGGGCCGCGACCGCGTTGTGCGCGTAGTGGCTGCCGGGCACGGAGACCGTGAAGGTGAGGTACTTGCCGTTGAGGACGACCGTGACCTCGCTGGTCAGGCCGCGCGGGGTGATCTTGTGGACGCGTACGTCGGCGCGCTCGGACTCGCCGTAGGTGACGACGTCGAGGGACTCGATGTCGCGGACCCGCCGGGTCAGCTCCACCGCGCCGGGCTGGTCGGCGGAGACGACGAGCGTGCCGCCGGGGACGACCTTGCCGACGAACGTCTCGAAGGAGTCGTAGATCTCGTCCATCGAGGCGTAGTTCGCGTGGTGGTCCAGCTCGACGTTGAGGACGATCGCGACCTGGGGGTCGTACTTCTGGAAGCTGCGGTCGCTCTCGTCGGCCTCGGCGACGAAGATGTCGCCGCCGCCGTGCGCGGCGTTGGTGCCGGGGCCCTCCAGGTCGCCGCCGATGGCGTACGAGGGGTCGAGGGCCAGCTCCGACAGGGCGACGGCGAGCATCGACGTGGTCGTGGTCTTGCCGTGCGTGCCGGCGACCGCGATGGCGCGCAGGCCCTCCATCAGGGAGGCGAGCGCGTCGGAGCGGTGCACGACCGGGACGGACAGCTCCGCGGCGCGGGCCAGCTCGGGGTTGTCCGCGCGGATGGCGCTGGAGACGACCACGCAGGACGCGTCGTCCGCCAGATGACCGGCGGCGTGCCCGATGTGGACGGTCGCCCCCAGCGCGCGCAGGGCCTCGGCGGTGGCGGACTCCTTGGCGTCGCTGCCCGCCACCTTCGCCCCCCGCTGGGCGAGGATCCTGGCGATGCCCGACATTCCGGCGCCGCCGATGCCGATGAAGTGCGGCCGTTCCAGGGCGGCAGGAATACCGGGTGCCATGCGTGCGTCTCCGAGGGTGCGAGGTGGGTGCGGTCCGCCCCCAGCCTATTCGCTGTGCGCGAAGAGCTTGAGCACCGGTACGCCGACCTTGTGCCGGGCCCGGGAGGCCCAGTCGCGGTGGAAGAACTCCTCCACGTAGTGCGGGGCGGTGAGCACGATGACCTCGTCGGCCCCCGCGTCCTCGACCACGGACTTCAGCTTGTCCAAGGGGTGGTCCTCGATCACCTGTCCGACCGCTTCCGACCCGGCCTCGCGCAGTTCCTGGAGCGAGTACTCCAGGGCGATCGCCGCGGGTTCCTGCGCCGCCCTGCCTTCCGGTTCCTCGCCCTCGCGGACCGCTTCTCTCAGTTCGCCGAGCGCCACGTCGTCGATCGCCCGGAGCAGGACGTCGGCCTGGTCACCGCGTGGCTGCATCAGTACGACGAACGAGATCCGCTCCTCGCCGTGGAGGGTCGTGACGAATTCCACGTCCTCGGGAGTGAGGGGCTTCTCGATCATCAAAACGCTTGTGAACACGGCAGGCGCCTTCCGTTTCATCTCATCGGCCCTGGACGGCCGCTGCTGCTGAAACCATCCTTCCCCGCAATTGCACGGGGTTGCAGGACTAATAGTGCCCACCCGAAGCTAACCGGAACGGTAAATTCCGGTAAGTGTCAGATCTTCCCGTACCGACTGAAGAGGAATCCTGCCTCCTCCAGCAGCGATACGAGGGAGAAACGTTCCGGCACGATCACCGGCGGGCCGCCCGAGATCCGTTGCGCGCCTCCGGCGACGAGCATCGGGGACAGGGTCAGGCAGAGCTCGTCCAGCACCCCGGCCGCCACGAACTGGCCGAGCAGCCGCGGTCCGCCCTCCGTGAGCAGCCGGGTGTGCCCGCGCGCGGCCAGCTCGGCGACGGCGCGTGCCGGGTCGGCGCCCGCGCCGTCCCCCGCGACCAGTACCTCGGCGCCCGCCTCCCGGGCCGCGCGGATCCGGTCGGCCGGTGCCGCGGCCCCGGTGACCACCAGGGTCGGGACCAGCGGCGAGACGAAGAGCGGCAGGGAGAAGTCCAGGTCCAGGCTCGCGCTCACGACGGCGATCACGGGGGCGGGCCCCTGCCCGGCCGCCGCGCGGCGTGCGGCGAAGGCGTCCCGGGCCCTGGCGGGCCGGTAGCCCTCCTTGCGCACCGTCTCGGCGCCGACGACGACCGCGTCGGCCAGCCCGCGCAGGGTGCCGAAGATCCGCATGTCGGACGCGGAGGAGATGCCCTGGGAGCGGCCGTCGTGATGGGCGGCGCCGTCCAGGGTGGACACCATGTTGGCGCGCAGCCAGGCGCGGTCGCCCCCGGGGTACGCGTAGGCGTTGGCCAGTTCGTCGAGGGTCCACTCGCGGTCGGTGGCGGCGGGGGTACCGGCGGCCGTGGGTGTCAGGTCCGTCACAGGGAGCAGGCGTCGCATGCCCCGCAGTCTGGCACGGCCCTTAAGGTGGAGAGTTGTGTCGTCCTCCACCGCCGTGCCGGGGCAGAGCCCCATAGCCGAAACGGCCCCGCAGTCCCTGTGCGCCCTCGAGCCGCGCGTCCCCGCCGACCGTCTGGTCGCGGAGATGGTGCCGCCGCCGCGCTTCGACTCGGTGCGTTTCGATACGTACGTACCCGACCCCAACCAGCCGAGCCAGACCGAGGCCGTCAGGGTGCTCGGCGATTTCGCCGGTGGTCTCGGCGGGGCTCATGCCAGTGGTGCGGGCAGGAAGGGAAGTGCGCGGAGCGCATCCGCTGCGGGGTGGTGGCGGGCGACGGGTGGGCGGTTCAGCAAGAAGCCGGCGCCGCCGGCCGGACCACGCGGTGTCTATCTCGACGGCGGTTACGGCGTCGGCAAGACCCATCTGCTGGCCTCCCTGTGGCACGCCACCCCGGCCGCCCCTTCACTGAAGGCCTTCGGCACGTTCGTCGAGCTGACGAACCTGGTGGGCGCGCTGGGCTTCCAGCAGACCGTGCAGACCCTGAGCGGCCACCGGCTCCTGTGCATCGACGAATTCGAACTGGACGACCCGGGTGACACGGTCCTGGTGTCGTCCCTGCTCAGCAGGCTCGTGGAGGCGGGGGTCGCGCTGGCCGCCACCTCGAACACCCTGCCCGGCAAGCTCGGCGAGGGCCGTTTCGCCTCGGCCGACTTCCTGCGCGAGATCCAGGGCCTCTCCTCCCACTTCCGGCCGCTGCGGATCGACGGCGAGGACTACCGTCACCGCGGGCTGCCCGAGGCGCCGCCGCCGTACTCCGACGAGCAGGTCACCCGGGCCGCGTACGCCACGCCCGGGGCCTCCCTGGACGACTTCCCCTCCCTGCTCGACCACCTCGCCCGGGTCCACCCGAGCCGCTACGGCGCGCTGACGGACGGGATCACGGCGGTCTGCCTCACGGATGTGCGGCCGGTCCCCGACCAGTCGACGGCCCTGCGCCTGGTGGTGCTCGCGGACCGGCTCTACGACCGCGAGGTCCCGGTGCTCGCGTCCGGCCTTCCGTTCGACCGGCTGTTCAGTGAGGAGATGCTGAACGGCGGGTACCGGAAGAAGTACTTCCGGGCGATCTCCCGGCTGACGGCACTGGCGCGTGAGGCAAAGGGACTGGTGGCGCAGTAGGTTCGGGGTCGTACGCGTACGAGGTGCCGCCGGGTGCCTCGTACGTCCTGTTTGACCGCGCACACCGTTTGAAGGGATCCAGCATGGCTACCACGCGTCAGGCGCACACGGTCTGGGAAGGCAACCTGCTCGAGGGCAAGGGCGTCGTCACCCTCGACTCCTCCGGGATCGGGGAGTTCCCGGTCTCCTGGCCGTCCCGCGCGGAGAAGGCGAACGGCAAGACCAGCCCGGAGGAGCTCATCGCGGCCGCGCACTCCAGCTGCTTCTCGATGGCGCTCTCCAACGGCCTGGCGTCGGCGGGCAACCCGCCCACCCAGCTGACCACCCAGGCCGACGTCACGTTCCAGCCCGGCACCGGCATCACCGGCATCCACCTCACGGTGGCGGGCGTCGTTCCGGGTCTGGACGAGGCGGGCTTCGTGAAGGCCGCCGAGGACGCCAAGGCGAACTGCCCGGTCAGCCAGGCGCTCACGGGCACGACCATCACGCTCACCGCGTCGCTGGCCTGACCTCACCCGTCCCGGAGGCCTCTTCCGCCCCTGGGACACATCGAGGCACGGTGACCCGCATGGTTCCCGCGTGACACGACGCGTGGTACACACATGCGGGTCACTACACCTGTCCGCCAACAGGGAGTTGCCTCATGTCTTCCGAAACACGACGGCTCGCGACACGACGCCAGGTCCTGGCCCGCGGCGGCGCAACCGCCGCTTCCGTGGCCTTCGCCGGGGCCTTCACCGAACTCTTCGCGGGCACGGCTGCCGCGCGGGGCCACAGCGGCTACGGCCCCCTCCTGCCGGACCCCGACGGCCTGCTCGATCTGCCGAAAGGTTTCCGCTACCGGGTGCTCTCCCGCGAGGGCGACCCGCTCCGCTCCGGCGAGGGGCCGGTGCCCAGCAATCACGACGGCATGGCCGCCTTCGCCGGCCGCCGTGGCCGGGTCCATCTGGTGCGCAACCACGAGAACCGGGTCACGGGAAAGATCGGCGTCCCGACGGTCGAGGGCCTCACGTACGACCCTATGGGCAAGGGCGGTTGTACGGCCCTGGAGCTCGACAACCGGAACAACGTACTCGGTGAACGGGTCGCCATCGCCGGTACGGCCGTCAACTGCGCGGGCGGTCCCACCCCGTGGAACACCTGGCTGACCTGTGAGGAGACCGAGGACAAGGCCGGTACCAACGGCTACACGAAGGACCACGGCTTCATCTTCGAGGTGGACGGCGCCGATCCGCGCCGCACCGGGGCCGTGCCCCTGACCGCGATGGGCCGCTTCCAGCACGAGGCGATCGCGGTCGACCCGAAGAACGGGATCGTGTACGAGACCGAGGACGCGTTCCAGCGGCCGTTCGGGCTCTTCTACCGCTTCCTGCCCGAGAAGCCGCTCGGCGGCACGGGTTCACTGCGGGCCGGGGGCGCACTCGAGGCCATGCGGGTCCCCGGGCTGCCCGACCTGTCCGCGGTCCAGGAGACCGGTGCGAGCTTCGACCGGGTCGAGTGGGTCCCGGTCCCCGATCCACTGGCCGCCGAGACGCCGATCCGGCTGCAGGACTTCGGGCCGAAGGGCATCACACACGCCCAGAAGCTGGAGGGGTGCTACTGGGGCGGCTCGTCCGTCTACTTCGTCTCCAGCTTCGCGCACAGTTCCGAGGGGTCGGCGGCCGACCACTTCGGCCAGGTCTGGCGCTACGAGCCGAAGCGGCGCCGGCTCACGCTGGTGGTCGTCTTCGGCCCGGACACCGACATCCAGCTGCCCGGTGAGTCCCCGGACAACATCTGCCTCGCCGCCGACGGCGGGCTGATGGTGTGCGAGGACGGCGGCGGCGCGCAGCACGTGCTCGGGGTGACGCGGCGCGGAGAGGTCTATCCGATGGCGCGGGGGCGGCAGAACACCGGGACGGCCGAGGACCCCGAGTGGGGCGAATTCGCGGGGGTCACGTTCTCGCCGGACGGCGGGACGATGTTCGTGAACTGCTACACACCGGGGACGACGTTCGCGGTGACGGGTCCCTGGCGCTGAGCGACCGGGAGCGGGCCGCGGGGCCGGGTGGCGACGGCCGCCCGGCCCCGCGGCGGTTCCGTGTGCCGGAGGAGGCCGGAGCGCCTGAACGAATTCTGATCACCCATCAGCTAGCGTCTTCCGGTGATCAAATCTGTTCGTACGATGACAGCACTCACGATTCTGGGTGTGGTCCTCACCGGCTGCGGCAGCCCGGAGGCCTCGCGGACCGCGGCCCTCGCGCCCCCGCCGAGTCCGACCGCCGGCCCCACGGTGCGGGCGGAGGAGCGACCGCCGACGATGGCGCCGGGGCCGCAGGGCCTGACCCCGGTCTTCGAGCGCCGGGCCGCCGGGGCCGACGGCGGGACTCCCGGGGCCGACAGGATCGTGGCGCTCACCTTCGACGCGGACATGACGGCGGATCAGGGGGCGCGTGCCGCGGCGGGAGAGCACTTCGACAACCCCGGCCTGATCGCGCTGCTGCGCCGGCTGAAGGTGCCGTCGACGGTCTTCATGACCGGGCGGTGGGCGCAGGAGTACCCGTCCCAGGCCCGCTCGATCGGCACCGATCCGCTGTTCGAGATCGCCAACCACTCGTACAGCCACTACGCCTTCGCCACGCCCTGCTACGGACTGCCGGTCGTGTCGAAGGCCGATATGCGGGCCGATGTGGAGCGGGCCTTCACCGCGATCCGGAAGACGGGGGCACGCAACGTCGTGCCGTACTTCCGCTTCCCCGGCGGCTGCTACGACGACGCGTCGCTGAAGGCCCTGGCGCCGACGGGGGTCACGGCGGTGCAGTGGGACGTCGTCAGCGGGGACGCGTTCGCCACGGACGCGGACGCGGTGGCCGACCAGGTGCTGGCCGGGGTGGAACCCGGCTCGCTGGTGGTCATGCACTGCACGCGCAGCGCTGCGCCCGTAACCGAACGCGCGCTGCTGCGGGTGATCCCGGAGCTGCGCGAGCGGGGCTACCGCTTCGTCAAGGTCTCCGAGCTGATGCGCGGCTGAGGGCCGTCCCCGCGTGACGCCCACGCCCGCCGCGCACGGCCCGCCCCGTCAACCGGAGCAGGCCGTGCGTCCCGCCTCCTGCCAGGCGCAGACCGGGCAGAGCGTGCTGCCCTTGGTCGACTCCGGGTACTCGGTCGGCTTCCGGCACAGCACGCATTCGGCGTACGGCGGACCCGCGTCCACGGGTGCGGGGGCCGGTGCGGGCGCAGCGCAGTACGAATCGTCCATGCGTCCGAGCGTACTGACCCGCGAGGTCAGTTGGCCGACGCCTTCTCCGGCTTGAGCTCGCTGGGCCGGACGATCACGAATCCCTCGCCCTGCAGCATCAGCTGGACGGCCTCGCCGGAGCCGCCGCGCACCATCGACCCGAAGCTCTGCGAGCGGTGCAGCGTGGTGGACAGCTGGGCGCTCCAGCCGACGACCGCGTCCGTGTCGACGTACACCGGCTGCTGGGCCGTGACGGGGATCACGATGGGCTGGCCGTCGCATATCAGGCCGAGCTTGCCGTAGCCGCTGAAGACGCTGTTGAAGAGGCCGCCGCCGGTCATGCCGGCCCCCTTCACCGTCTTGATCTCGTACGCGAGGCTCGCGTCGAAACACAGGACGTTGCGGCCGTTGATGGTCAGGACGTCGCCCTGTTCCATCTCCACGATGAAGCAGCTGGCCGCCTCGTGGGCGAACCACGCCTCGCCCTGGCCGCGGACCGCCATGAGCGGCAGCCCCTCGCCGGTGACCGCGCGCTTGAGCATGCCGCCGATGCCCTGGCCCTTGCGTTCGAACTGCAGATCGCCGCGGAAAGCGATCATCGATCCCTGACGCGCGTGCATCTCCCCGTTGACTGCGTACTTGATGGACTTGGCGTTCTGCAGGGACATGCCGGGGGCGGTGGCCTGCTGGGCCATGTGCTCGCTGGAAAAGAGATCGCTCTTCATGCCCGCATCCTCACCCGGAGCCCTTCGTTCCAGCAAGAAGCGGTTTCCGCGGGCCTGGCAGACTGGAGTCCGTGAGCAGCGACGACCTTCCCGAGCCCCTTCCCCAGTCCGTCCCCGAACCCGTCCCCGGGGCGGTTCCCGATTCTGCGGACAGCCCGTTCCGCACGGAGCCGACCTCCCGCGACGAGGCACCACAGTTCGTGCTGCCGCTGGTGGTGCACATGGAGAAGGCGGATCCCCCGGCGCGCACCGACGCGCTGCGGACCGCCGCCCGTGCGGTGCTCACGATGCTCTCCGACGAGCGTTCGCTCGGCGAGGGCGAGTGGGCGCGGGTGATGCGGGACTGGCAGGACGCCCGGATCCGTAAGGTGGTGCGGCGGGCGCGGGGCGCGGAGTGGCGCAAGGCGTCCGCGCTGCCCGGGATCACGGTCACCGGTGAGCACGCCGAGGTACGGGTGTTCCCGCCGGTGCCCCTGGACGGCTGGCCCAAGGAACTGGCCAAGCTCCAGGTGTCGGGCACGGATCTGGACGATCCCGAGCCGCCGTCCGCACCCGATCCGGCAGCGCCGGTGCTGTGGATGAATCCGGAGGTCGGCATGTCGGCGGGCAAGGCCATGGCCCAGGCCGGGCACGGTGCGCAGCTCGCCTGGTGGGAGCTGTCGGACATGGAGCGCAAGGCCTGGCGGGAGGCCGGTTTCCCGCTCTCCGTGGCCACGCCTGACGCGGCCCGCTGGCGGGAGCTCACGGTGAGCGGGCTGCCGGTGGTGCGGGACGCCGGATTCACCGAGATCGCGCCGGGATCCTGCACGGTGGTCGCGGACCACCCGGCACTGCGCCGCTGAGCACCGGGCCGAGCGGCCCGGCACCGGAACAGCGAGTCCCCTGGAACCACGCGGTCGGACTTCCTGCGGTTGAACATCCCTGCGCCGATATACGTACCTCCCGGTACTGCCGTACCGGCATTACCGCCAAGTAGGTTGAACGCCGAGTCAGTTGGCGGTTGGTTCAGAGCTGTCACGTATCGGCCCGGGAGACACACGTGTTGCGACGCATCAACGGAACGGCCCTCATCATCGCGGCACTGGTCGCCACGCTCGGCGCGCTCGCCTATCCGGTGTGGTCCTACTCGGACCGCTCGGGCACCGGTGAGGCCAATCTGAACGCCTCCAGCGTCCCGACCCAGTGGGGCCCGCTCTCCGCGACCGACCGGGACTTCCTGGTCAAGGTGCGGCTGGCGGGCCTGTGGGAGCTGCCCGCGGGGCAGCAGGCGATCGAACGGGCGCCGAGCGAGGCGATGAAGACGGCGGGCGACCACCTGGTGGTCGGCCACACCGATCTGGACCGGCGGGCCAGGGACGTGGCCGCCAAGCTCGGGGTGGAGCTGCCGAACCAGCCGACGGAGCAGCAGCAGGGCTGGCTGCGGGAGCTGACCGCGGCGGGCGGCGAGGAGTACGAACGCAAGTTCGCCAATCTGCTGCGGGCCGCGCACGGCAAGGTCTTCGCGCTGATCGCCCAGGTCCGGCACACCACGCGCAACGCGCTGATCCGGCAGCTGGCCTCGGACGCCAACCAGACCGTCCTGGACCACATCACCATGCTGGAACTCACCGGATTCGTCGACTTCGACGGTCTGGCCCGCGAGGCGGCCGGCACGTCGACGGCCAGCCCCTCGGGCCCGCCCATGTCGTCGGGCGGGAACGTGCCGCAGGTCCCGGTGCCGGTGACGCCGAGCGGGGACCAGTCCTTCACCTCGCGCCCGGTGCCGCCGACCCTGAATCCGCTGCCGCAGCCCTGAGCACGGCCGCGCGGCCCCGGGAACCTCAGATCCACCTCTGAACGTCCCCCTTTTCGGATTCACCACCGCCATGCCGGGTCATCACCCCCGTACGAGGCGATGGAGCGGACGAGGGGGGACGGGATGAGGCTGGGAACCGGTATCGGCTGGCGGCCCGAGATCGAGGACGCCGTCGAGGCGCTGCCCGGGATCGACTGGGTCGAGGCGGTCGCGGAGAACATCTGCGCCGATCACCTCCCCGCCTCCCTCGTACGCCTCAGGGAGCGCGGCGTCACCGTCGTCCCGCACGGTGTCTCGCTGGGCCTCGGCGGGGCCGACCGCCCCGACGCGGGACGCCTCGCCGACCTGGCGGCGCGGGCCGTCCTGCTGGACACACCGCTGGTCACGGAGCACATCGCGTTCGTACGGGCCGGGGGGCCGCTCACCGCGTCGCCGGGGCTGGAGGCAGGCCATCTGCTGCCCGTGCCGCGGACCTGGGACGCGCTGGAGGTGCTCTGTGAGAACGTCCGGATCGCGCAGGACTCGCTGCCCGTGCCGCTGGCCCTGGAGAACATCGCCGCACTGATCTCCTGGCCGGGTGAGGAGCTGACCGAGGGGCAGTTCCTCGCCGAGCTGGTCGAGCGCACGGGGGTGCGGCTGCTGATCGACGTGGCCAATCTGCACACCAACCACGTCAACCGGGGCGAGGATCCCGCGACGGCCCTCGACGAACTGCCGGTCGAGGCCATCGCGTACGTCCATGTGGCGGGCGGTGTCGAGAAGGACGGGGTCTGGCACGACACGCACGCCCATCCGGTGACCCGCCCCGTCCTGGACGTGCTGGCCGAGCTCCGCTCGCGGGTCGATCCGCCGGGTGTGCTGCTGGAGCGGGACGACGACTTCCCGCCTGCCGCGGAGCTGGCGGGCGAACTGACCGCGATCCGCGCCACGCTGGCCGCCGCGGCCGGCGTTCCGGCGCCCGTACGCCGACGGCCCGGCCGGCCCCCGGAGCCGGCAGGGCGGACGGCCGGTGCCCGTGAACGGCTCGCCCTGGCCCAGGCGTCGCTGCTCTCGTCGCTGGTCGCCGGTGCGCCGGCCCCGGAGGGCTTCGACCACCGGCGGCTCGGGGTGCAGAGCCGTGCCCTGGCCGCCAAGCGCGCCGAGGTCGTCGCCAAGGTGGCACCGGAGCTCCCGGAGATCCTCGGCGACGGCTACCGCGAGGCGTTCCTCGGGTACGCCGGGACCCGGCCGATGTCCGCCGGATACCGCCGCGACGCCCTGGACTTCGCCGAGCAGTTGCTCATCACGGGCCGTCCGGCGGACGCCGCGGCCCGCCTCCGGCTGACCCGCTGGTGGCAGGACCGGGCGGCGCCGCGTCCGCCGCGCCGAAGCACCATGTTCGTCCGGGCGGCCCGTGCCGCCCTCATGGGAAGGTGACCCCGATGAATGCCCTCGCTCTTCTGCTGACCCTCGCCGTGGCGGTCTCCTCGACGCTCCTGATCGTCTCGACCCGCAAGGCCGGCCGTCATGGCGGCGGCCCCGTGTATGTGCATGACCGGTCCGAGGCGGCCTTCCTCGGCGGCGGCCCTGCCAGGGTCGTGGACACCGCGCTCACCGCCCTGCACACGGACGGACGGCTGGTCATCGGCGGCCCAGGCATCGTCGCCGTACAGCGGGCGGAGGCCCGTGACGTGGTGGAACGTGCCGTGCTCCAGGAGTTGTCCGTCGCCCCGAGCGGGGCCCTGCACACCCTCCGGCTGGCCGTGATGCGGCATCCGGCGGTGCAGGAGATCGGTGACGGTCTCGCCGCCCGCGGGCTGATGGTCGCGCCGGGCGAGAGCCTGAGCCGCCGCCGCTGGGCGCTCGCCCAGGGGGTCGTGTGCACGATCGCCTTCCCCGTCGGCATGGTGCTGACCTTCGTGCAGTACGCCCTGCACGAGGGCTACGCGGACATGCCGTTCCCCTTCATCGTGAAGGTGCTGCCCGCGCTCGTGACCGGCGGCGCCGTCGGTTTCCTCGTCGCCGCGTCGGCCAAGGCCCGGGTCACCAGGGCCGGTCGCCTGGCCGCCGACGGATACCGGGCCGCCCACGCCCATATCCCGGACCCGGCCCACCTGGTGGCCACCGTGGGGCTGCGCGCACTCCCCGACCCCGTGCTCCAGGGGCAGTTGCTGGCAGCCGCTCGGCATCCGTCCGTCCGGCGCCCCTCGCCGTCCTCCGCCCCGTACTCCCCCTCGACGGACTCCTATGCCACGAGCGCCGCGCTCCTGCCCGTGATGTGGTGCGCCGGGGCGGGCCCGGGCAGCCGAAGTTGCGGAAGTTCCGGCGGCGGCGGCCACGGGACGGGCTCCTCCTGCAGTTCCGGATCGGGCTGCGGCGGAGGTTCGGGCGGCGGATCGGGCTGTGGCGGAGGTTCGGGCGGCGGATCGGGCTGCGGTGGAGGTTCGGGCGGCGGGTCGAGCTGCAGCGGAGGGTCGAGCTGCGGCGGAGGCGGCGGGTCCAGTTGCAGCAGCAGCAGTTCGAGTTGCAGCAGCAGCAGCAGCGGTTCCAGCTGCGGCAGCAGCTCCTGAACGTACCGATACGGCCACCGATGACCGTCAGCGACCGTAATTCGTCCATATCGTGAACAGCCCATGGCGCTTCCTTGCCCGTCTCGCATAGAACTCCGCCATGCTCTGGGTCTTGCTTCTTCTGGTCGCGTGGGGCACGGCGGCCGTCTCCTGCATCCGGCTCTGCCTCGTCACCGCGGGCGCGGCCCAGCGGCCGGCCGAGGCCGTCCGTGAACCCGCCCTTCACGAACTCAACCTGTACGAGACGGCTTTCCTGGCCGGCGGCCCGCAGCGGGTCGCCGACCTGGCGCTGGTCTCCATGCATCTGCGGCGCCGTCTGCTGCTCGCCCACACGGGCTGGGCGACGGTGGTCGATCCGGAGGGCCGGGACGAGGTCGAGCGCACCGTGATCCGGGCGATCGGCCCGGAGGGCCAGTCCCGCATAGCGCCGATACGGGCGTCGGCCGCTGCCGCCGACGCCGTACGCGCCCTCGCCGACCGGCTCGTCGCGGCGGGCCTCGCCGTACCGCACGGCACCCGTACGACCCTGGCGTCGGCGGTGCGCGCGGTGCGGGGTGCGGCCGTGCTGGTGGTGGTGCTGGCAGCCGCCGCGGTGCTGCTGCCGGGTCAGGACCCTGGGTACGCGGGCCCGGTGGTGGCGTGGTTCGGGCTGCCGCTGGTGCTGACGCTGGGCTGCCTGGCCATCGCACGGGTGGAGAACCATCCGTACAGCCCCTGGGCGTCACCCTCCGGGCAGCGGTGGCTGGACTCGCTCCCGGCACCGGTGCGGGGCGCGGACCGCGATCTGCTGGCCGCGGTGGCCGTACGGGGGGTGGGGGCGGTGGAGGACCCCGAGCTGAGGGCTGCCCTGCGCGACGGCCGCACGGCGTATTCGGGCCATTGAGCGGCTAGGGGCAAGAGGGCCCTCCCCGACCGGCAGGAAAGGGCGAAATGCCCGCTCCTCGACCGGCCGGGCGTGGCGGAAGGGCCGCCCCTCGACGGGAACGGCCCTTCCACGATGCCTCTTTCGGCCCGGGGCACATCGGCCCGCACACGGCGAGGAGCGGCGGCCTGCGGGGAGGAATGGCTGACTCCCCCGCAGGTCACCGCAGTTCGCCGGTACCGGCCGATGTGCCCGGAACCGGACCCGGTGTCGCTGGAACGACGGGCGGCGTCACACGCGCCGTAGCCCGCCAACTGATCTTCCGGGTCTGGGTGACCGGAAACGCTGGTTATGCGAGACCGGCCACCAAGTCTGCGACGGACTTCCTGCGCCCCGTGTAGAACGGGACCTCTTCACGGACGTGCAGCCGTGCCTCGGAGGCCCGCAGGTGACGCATGAGGTCGACGATGCGGTACAGCTCGTCGGCCTCGAACGCCAGGACCCACTCGTAGTCGCCGAGCGAGAAGGAGGGCACGGTGTTGGCACGCACGTCGGGGAAGCCGCGGGCCATCTTCCCGTGGTCCGCGAGCATGCGGCGGCGGTCCTCGTCCGGGAGCAGGTACCAGTCGTAGCTGCGGACGAAGGGGTACACGCTGACGTAGGCGCGCGGCTCCTCGTCGGCCAGGAAGGCCGGCACGTGGGACTTGTTGAACTCGGCGGGGCGGTGCAGCGCCATGTTCGACCAGACCGGCTCCAGAGCGCGGCCCAGCGTGGTGCGCCGGAAGAGGTTGTACGCCTCCTGGAGAGCGTCGGAGGTCTCGGCGTGCCACCAGATCATCAGATCGGCGTCGGCCCGCAGACCGGACACGTCGTAGGTGCCGCGGACCGTGACGTCCTTGGCCGCGAGCTGGTCGAACAGCTCCTGGACCTCGTCGGCGTAACCGGCACGGTCCGCGGGAAGCACATCTCGCAGCTTGAAGACGGACCACAGGGTGTAGCGAATGACCTCGTTGAGGTCCTTGGCCTTCTTGCCTGCGTTCGGAAGCTTTTCTGGCGCACTCATACGGCTATTGTCCCGCCTCGCTCCGAGTGCCCTGAACCCGGGTCGGCGTGGCGATGATCTCCTCCGTGTGATCCTTCGTGTTCCCCTCCGCGATCCCGCCCGTGAGGTACCGGGCGATCTCGTCCGCGGCCTGCCGTGCGCTCGCGACGCAGGCCGGGATGCCGACGCCGTCGTACACCGCTCCGCACACCCGCAGCCCCGGCAGTCCGGCGACCTCGGCGCGGATCCGGGCGACCCGGGTCAGATGCCCCACGGGGTACTGCGGCAGTCCGCCGATCCACCGGGTCACCTCGGTGTCGACGGGGCGGGCCTTCAGCCCGGTCGCGGCGGCGAGGTCGCTCAGCGAGACGTCGACGAGTTCGGAGTCCTCGCGGTGAAGGTGCTCCTCCTCACCGTATCGGCCGACGGAGGTGCGCAGCACGAAGAGGTCGGGGGCGGCGTCGGCGACCCACTGCCACTTGTTGCTGGAGAAGGTCGACGCCTTGATGGTGCGTCCGTCGACGGGCGGGACGAGGAAGCCCGAACGCCCTTGCAGCGCCGGGGTACCCGCGATGTCGGAGCGCCGGAAGGCAAGGGTGACCAGGGCCATCGAGGCGTACTCGACAGCGGCCAGCTCGACGGACGCGGCCGGGCTCTCCGCGGCGAGCAGCGTGGACGCCGACCAGGCAGGGGTGGCCAGGACGATGCCGTCGGCGGCGATCACCCGGGTGTCGGTGCGTACGTCCCAGCCCTGCGCGGTCCGGGTCAGCCCGAGTACGGGGGTGGCGAGGAGGATCTCCGCCCCTCCGGCGCGCACGGCGTCGGCCACGGCGTCCGGCAGGGTGCCGATGCCGCCGTCGATGCCCTGGAAGACCGGTCCGGTCTGCTGCCGGGCGGCCGCCCGCTCCTGGACGCGCCGGACACCGTCGAGGAGCGAGCCGCCCTCCTTCACGGCCTCGAAGAGCTGCGGTACGGCGGCGCGCATCGAGATCCGGTAGGCGTCGCCCGCGTACACCCCGCCGAGCAGCGGCTCCACGAGCCGGTCGACGACCTCGCGGCCGATCCGGTCGGCGACGTACGCGCCGACCGCGACGTCCTCGCCGACGGCGGTCGGGGTGAGGTCGCGTTCCTGGGCGATCCTGGCCAGTCCCTCGGGGGAGAGCACACCGCTGAGCGCGTCCGGGTCGCCGGGCACGCCCATCACATGGCCCTTGGGCATGGGGCGCAGGGCGTCGCGGGTCCAGACCGAGGCGGTGGCGGTGGCGGGCGGCTGCAGCCGGTCGCCGAGGCCGACGGCGGTGGCGAGCTCGACCGCCTCGGGGCGGCGGGCGAGCATCGACTCGGCGCCGAGGTCGACCCGGGTGCCCGCGATCTCGCCGGTCATCAGCTTGCCGCCGAGCCGCCCGGTCGCCTCCAGGACGGTGACCCGGAGACCGGTGAAGAGCAGCCGGTGGGCGGCGGCAAGTCCGGCGATGCCACCGCCGACGACGACGACATGGCCCGTACGCGTGGTGTCGCGCTGAAGAGGAGACTGCATGGGTCCACTCTCTCAAACCGTTACCGGGTCCCGAACGTGACCACTTCGAAACCGCTGGAAGGCAACCCGCGCAGGGGTCCCGTACGTCGAACCGGCACCACCGACAACGGCCCTGGGGGGACTCGTCATGAAGATCGACCACCACGTGGACAACCGTCCACCCGCACGCCCGCTCCCGCGTCCCGCACGCCGTTCGCGCGCCGCCCTGGCCGCCGGGGTGCTCGTCGTGCTGCTCGGTACCGGTGCGTGCGGTGCCGCCGACGACAGTTCGTCGAGCGACAAGGGTGTCGCCGCCGCCGACCAGAGGGGGCTGGGCTCCGGCGCGGAGTCGGACAGCAAGGAGGCGGCCAAGTCCGGGGCAGGCGCCTCGGCCGCACCGAAGCCGGGGGCGGCGGTCGCGGTCCATGTCATCCGCACGGCAACCCTCGACATCGAGGTGAAGAGCGTGCCGAAGGCGGTCGCCACCGCCCGCGGGGTGGCGGAGGGGGCCGGGGGGCTCGTCTCGGAGGAGACCACGGAACGCGTCGACGACACCCACGAGATGTCGCACCTCGTGCTGCGCGTGCCCCAGGAGCGTTACGACGCGGTGCTGCGCGAGCTCGCGGGGACCGGGAAGCTCCGGTCCCGTACGTCGAACGCGAAGGACGTCACCGGCCAGGTCGTCGACGTGGAGAGCCGGATCGCCACCCAGCGGGCGAGCGTCGTCCGGGTCCGGGACCTGATGGACAAGGCTGAGAAGCTCACCGACGTGGTGACGCTGGAGGGCGAACTGAGCAGGCGTCAGGCCGATCTGGAGTCGCTGCTCGCCCAGCAGGCGTCCCTGAAGGACCGCACCTCGCTGGCGACGATCACGCTCGAACTCGGCGAGCCGTACGAGGACGGGAAGGATCCCGAGGACGAGGACACGGGCTTCCTGGACGCGCTGGCCGGCGGCTGGGACGCGTTCGTGACGATGCTGCGGTGGATCGCGGTGGCGATCGGTGCCACGGCTCCGTTCCTGGCCGCGGCGGCCGTCCTGGCGGTCCTGTGGCGGCTGCTCCGCGGTCGTCTGCCGCGACGTCACCGGCCGGCCCCGTCCACGACGGTGCCCCCGGCTCCGGAGGCCCCGTCGGCACCATGAGCGCCGTAGCGTGGGCTCCCTGACACTGCGGCGAAGGGACCCGGCATGGCGGCGGAACGACTGGTGGTCATCGGGGGCGACGCGGCGGGCATGTCCGCCGCGTCGCAGGCCCGCAGGCTCAAGGGGCCGGACGACCTGGAGATCGTCGCCTTCGAACGCGGCCACTTCACCTCGTACTCCGCCTGCGGCATCCCGTACTGGGTGAGCGGCGACGTCGAGGAGCGTGACGACCTCGTCGCCCGTACGCCCGAGGAGCACCGGGCCCGTTCCATCGACCTGCGGACCCGCACCGAGGTGACGGAGATCGACGTCGCCGGGCGGCGGGTGCGGGCACTGGACCGGGACGGCGGGCAGACGTACTGGACCGGCTACGACAAGCTGGTGATCGCGACGGGAGCCCGCCCGGTCCGGCCCGGGCTGCCCGGGATGGACGCCCCGGGGGTGCACGGGGTCCAGACGCTGGACGACGGCCAGGCGCTCCTGGACTCGCTGGACCGGGCCCCCGGGCGCCGGGCGGTGGTGATCGGGGCGGGCTACATCGGCGTCGAGATGGCCGAGGCGATGCTGAAGCGCGGCTTCGAGGTGACGGTGCTCAACCGCGGCGCGCAGCCCATGGCGACCCTCGACCCCGACATGGGCCGTCTCGTCCACGAGGCGATGGACGGGCTGGGCATCACCACGGTGAACGGCGCCGCGGTCACCCGTATCCACACCGGCCCGGACGGCCGTGCCGCCGCTGTGGCCACGGACGACGCGAGCTATCCGGCGGACGTGGTGGTGCTCGGCATCGGCGTCGAGCCGGAGACCGCCCTGGCCCGCGCGGCCGGTCTGCCGCTCGGCCCGCACGCCGGCCTGCTGACCGATCTGTCGATGCGGGTCGTGGGCCACGACGACATCTGGGCGGGCGGCGACTGCGTGGAGGTCCTGGACCTCGTGGCGGGCCGCACCCGCCACATCGCGCTGGGCACCCACGCCAACAAGCACGGCCAGATCATCGGGGCCAACGTCGGCGGCGGCTACGGCACCTTCCCGGGCGTGGTCGGTACGGCGGTGAGCAAGGTCTGCGACCTGGAGATCGCCAGGACCGGGCTCCGCGAGAAGGACGCGCGTGCGGTCGGCCTGCGGTACGTCACGGCGACGATCGAGTCGACGGGGCGGGCGGGCTACTACCCGGGAGCGCGGCCGATGACGGTGAAGATGATCGCCGAGTACCGGACCGGCCGGCTCCTCGGCGTGCAGATCGTGGGCCGCGACGGGGCCGCCAAGCGCGTGGACGTCGCGGCGGTGGCGCTCACCGCCGGAATGACGGTGGAGGCCATGACCGCGCTCGACCTCGGTTACGCCCCGCCGTTCTCCCCGGTCTGGGACCCGGTCCTGGTGGCGGCCCGCAAGGCGGTGACGGCGGTACGGAAGGCGGGCACGGCCTGAACCGCGAAGGCCGGCCTGAACCGCGAAGGCCGGGCCGAACCGCGAAGGGCCGGGCCGCGTCCCCTCGTGGAATGCCCGTCGGTTCGAACCCGAGGGGCCCCGGATGTCCGTACCCGGCCTGTCCCCTCCTGGTGCTGGGGGCTGCCGCCCGTGTGGGCCTCGGCGTCCTCCTGGGCAGCAGCAGCCCGCGTCTTCCTGCCCGCCGGGTCAACCGCTCCGGCCGCAACTGCCCGAACTGCGGCAGCGGTTTCCGGGTGAGGGCGGTCGTCCCCGACGACCGTCCCGACGGCATGCTGGAGTGCCGGGCCTGTTCCCGGGTCCGGGACCCGGAGTGGCACCGCGCCTGAGTCAGCGTGCCGTCTGCTCGTGGACGTACTCCACGAGCCGGGTCAGCGCGTCCGGGTCGGTCGTCGGCATGACCCCGTGGCCCAGGTTGAAGATGTGGCCCTCCAGGCCGGCGGCTGCGTCGAGCACCTCGCGGGCCTTCGCCTCCACCGCCTCCGTCGGTGCGAACAGCACCGCCGGGTCGAGGTTGCCCTGGAGGGCCTTGCCGGGCCCGACCCGGCGGGCGCCCTCGTCCATCGGGACCCGCCAGTCGACGCCGACGACGTCCGCGCCGGCCTCGCCCATGAGGCCGAGCAGTTCACCGGTGCCCACGCCGAAGTGGATCCGCGGAACGCCGTACGACGCGACGGCGTCGAACACCTTCGCGGAGGCCGGCATCACGGAGCGGCGGTAGTCGGCAGGGGCCAGGGCGCCCACCCAGGAGTCGAAGAGCTGGACCGCCGAGGCGCCCGCCTCGATCTGGACCTTCAGGAACGCCCCGGTGATCGCCGCGAGCCGGTCGAGCAGGTCGGCCCAGAGCTCCGGGTCGCCGTACATCATGGCCTTGGTGCGCTCGTGGTTGCGGGACGGGCCGCCCTCCACCAGGTAGCTCGCGAGAGTGAACGGCGCTCCGGCGAAACCGATCAGCGGCGTCGCGCCCAGCTCGGCGGTGAGCATGCCCATGGCCTCGGTGACGTACGGGACGTCCTCGGGCGTGAGGTCGCGCAGCCTGGCCAGGTCGGCGCGGGTGCGGATCGGCTCGGCGATCACCGGGCCGATGCCGGGCTTGATGTCGAGGTCGATGCCGATGGCCTTGAGCGGTACGACGATGTCGCTGAAGTAGATCGCGGCGTCGACCTTGTGGCGGCGTACGGGCTGCAGGGTGATCTCGGTGACGAGCTCCGGCATCATGCAGGAGTCGAGCATCGCGACGCCTTCGCGGACCTTCAGGTACTCGGGGAGTGAGCGCCCCGCCTGGCGCATGAACCACACCGGGGTGTGCGGCACGGGCTCACGCCGGCACGCCTTGAGGAAGGCCGACTCATGGGTGGCGGATGTCGTCTGCAGGCCCGAGGGGCTGTCGTTGGCACTCACACCCGGAATCTTCGCACGCATGCGGAACGAGCCCGACCCCGCAGGGGTGTCCCTCCCTGCGCGAGGCTCCGGTTCCGCCTACTCTTCCCGGCATGGCTCCGGCTCAGGGACAATTCTCCGATCATTCCGATGGCGCTGCTACCGAGGAGAGCGGTGGGGACGATTCCGTCCCACCCGCCTTCCGTTCGGCGGTCGACGCGCTGCGCTCCGCCCGCCTGCGCCCCGAACTGGAGGTCGAGCCGACGCGGCCGCCCCAACGCCTCGCCCCGCACGCGTACGCCCTGGAGGCCGCGGTCGTGGACGGTGAGGACGATCTCGCCGACGGCCGTCTCGTGCTGCTGCACGATCCGTCCGGGCACGACACCTGGCAGGGCACCTTCCGGCTGGTGACGCTGGTCCGGGCCGAGCTGGAACCGGAGATGGCGGCCGACCCGCTGCTGCCCGAGGTGTGCTGGTCCTGGCTGACGGGTGCGCTGGACGCGCGGGGCCTGTCGTACGGGGAAGCGGGCGGGACGGTGACGCGTGCCGGATCGCACTACTTCGGCGCGCTGGGCGCGCGGCGCCCGGCGACGCAGATCGAGATCCGGGCCTCCTGGACGCCACGGGAGGGGCGTGGCGGCGTGCCGGACACGGCGGCGCACCTGGCCGCGTGGGGCGACCTGCTGTGCCAGCTCGCCGGTCTGCCGCCGTCGGGGACGGCCGACGCGGCGGTCGTGACGCTGCCCCAGCGGCGGGGCCCCCGGAAGCCCTGACGCAGTGTCACCTTCGGGAGGGAGCCGGTCACGCAAGCACCGGCTCTCTTTTCGTACAATCGATCGCGCGTCCTATTTGCCCGAATTGTTACTCACTAAATCGTGATCTTCCCCTAAAGGAGGACGCGCCTGCTGCCGAAGAGGTCAATGACCCTTCAAGCACGGTTCGCCCCGGCTTCATCCCCGAGCCGGCCCGTACCGCCACTCCCCAGGAGGCCTGGTGTCCGTTCTCCTCGAGCAGCCCGCAAGCCTGGTCGCCTACCGCCCGAACAAGCCGACGGCCATGGTCGTCGTGGCCGACCCGCGCGTCCGTTCCACCGTCACCCGCCATCTGTGGGCACTCGGAGTTCGTGACGTCATCGAGGCGTCGTCCATCGCGGAGGCCCGCCCCCGCGTCGGCAACCCGCGCGACATCTGCGTTGCCGACGTCCACCTGCCCGACGGTTCCGGGCTGACCCTGCTGTCCGAGACCCGAGCCGCCGGCTGGCCGAACGGCCTCGCCCTCTCCGCCGCCGATGACATCGGCGCGGTTCGCAACGCCCTCGCGGGCGGCGTGAAGGGCTACGTCGTCACCGGCACCCGTACCAACATCGGCCACCCCTCCCGACCCGGTGTCGCCCCGATCGGCGCCAACGCAGCCCGCATGCACCGCAGGCCTCCCGGTTCTCCGAGCCACCCGGGCGGCTACCGCGAACTGTCCGGACGTGAGGTGGAGGTGCTCCGCCTGGTCGCCGAAGGCCAGTCCAACAAGGCCATCGGCGTCTCGATGGGCCTCTCCGCACTCACCGTCAAGAGCCACCTCGCCCGCATCGCCCGCAAGCTCGGCACCGGAGACCGCGCAGGAATGGTCGCCGTGGCCCTGCGGACGGGCATCATCCACTGACCCCCGCTCCCCGCCGGTACGTGCAGCGATGCGTACCCGGCCGGTTTACGTGCATCGGCACCCGTCGGCGGAACGTTACGTCGACGGGTGCCGCACATACACAGATACCCTTGGCATGTGACCGACGCCCAAGAGACCGCAGCAGACACTTCACTGCGAACCACCGGGGGCGCTCCCCCGGACGACGTCGCCCCGGCGCCGACCCCCTTGCTCGAACCGCGCGAGGGCATTCCCCCGGTGGTGGCGACCGACGACGCGCTGGCCGAAGTGATCGCGGCCTTCGCCGCGGGCACCGGCCCCGTCGCCGTCGACGCCGAGCGCGCCTCCGGCTACCGCTACGGGCAGCGCGCCTACCTCGTGCAGCTGCGCCGCGAGGGCGCGGGCAGCGCGCTGATCGACCCGGTCGGCTGCCCCGACCTCTCGGGCCTGGGCGAGGCCCTCACCGGCACCGAGTGGATCCTGCACGCCGCAACCCAGGACCTGCCCTGCCTCCGTGACATAGGCATGATCCCGACCTCGCTCTTCGACACCGAGCTCGCCGGACGGCTGGCGGGATTCCCGCGGGTCGGTCTCGGCGCCATAGTGGAGAACGTCCTCGGCTACGCGCTGGAGAAGGGCCACTCCGCGGTCGACTGGTCCACCCGTCCGCTGCCCGACCCCTGGCTGCGCTACGCCGCGCTCGACGTCGAACTGCTGGTCGACCTGCGCAACGCCCTGGAGGAGGAGCTCGACCGGCAGGGCAAGCTGGAATGGGCCCTGGAGGAGTTCGACGCGATCGCCACGGCGCCTCCCGCCCCGCCGCGCAAGGACCCCTGGCGCCGCACCTCCGGCATGCACAAGGTGCGCCGCCGCCGCCAGATCGCGGTCGTACGGGAGCTGTGGACCGCCCGTGACCAGGTCGCGCAGCGCCGTGACATCTCGCCCGGCAAGGTGCTCGGCGACGCCGCGATCATCGAGGCTGCCCTCGCCCTCCCGGTGAACGTACAGGCCCTCACCGCGCTGCCCGGCTTCGGCCACCGCATGGGGCGCCGCCAGCTGGAACAGTGGCAGGCGGCCGTCGACCGGGCCAAGGAGCTGCCCGAGTCGGAGCTCCCGCAGCCCGGCCAGCAGCCCGCCGGACCGCCACCGCCCCGCTCCTGGGCGGACAAGGACCCGGCCGCCGCGGCCCGCCTGTCGGCGGCCCGCACGGCGGTGTCGGAGCTCGCGGAGCGGCTGCACATGCCGCAGGAGAATCTGATCACCCCGGACACCGTGCGCCGGCTCTGCTGGGAGCCGCCGCGGGGCCTGACGCCGGACGGGGTCGAGGAAGCGCTCGCCGGATACGGCGCCCGCCGCTGGCAGATCGAGCAGGTCGGCCCGCTGCTGCTGCGGGCCCTGGACGCGAGCGCCTGACCACGTACGTACGCCCGGGGGGAGCGGATGACGGCAGGCGGGTTCGACGACTGGATACGCGCGTTCGAGGACGCGTGGGAGCGCCGGGCCGGGCAGGGGGATCCGGAGTGGGAGCCGGGTGCCCTGCTGCCGCCGCCGGTCCGGCGCAGTGTGCGGCGTTTCCAGGTCGGTGAGGACGGGGACGGCGCGAATCTGATCGCCAAGGCGGAGGCCGCGGGGGACTCCGCGTACGCGTCGGCGGTCCGTTTGTTCGTCGACGAGGAGCGAAATCACGCCAGGTTGCTCGCGCTGCTGCTGGCCGCGGGCGGGGCGTCCACGCTCCGTTCGCACGGGAGCGACCGGGTCTTCGTGGCGCTGCGCAGACTGCTGGGTCTGCGGCTGGAGCTGCTGGTCCTGATGATCGCGGAAGTGATCGCGCTGCGTTACTACCGGGCCCTGCGCGACGGTACGGCCGACGCGCTCACCCGTGAGGTGGCGGGGCGGATCCTCGCCGACGAGGAGCGGCACGTGCCGTTCCACTGCGCACGCCTGCGCCGTGCGCTCGGCCCGCTCCCCCGCCCCGTGCGCGCCCTGGCCACGCTCGGCTGGCGGACGGCCCTCGGCGCCGTCGCCCTGGTCGTCGCGTGGGGCCACGGTCCCGCGCTGCGGCATCTGGGGGTGCGGAGGCGCGGGTTCGTCGCCGAGGTGGTCCGGTCCTCGCACCCGATCGCCGCGGACATGGTGCGCGGGAGGGCCGTACGGGCAGTGTGTGACATGTGACCTTCGCCGCTCCGCCCGCAGGGGGTGGGCAGTCTGGTTACTCGCAAGTAGCATGTGGGGGGCGGCGCGCTCCTGGGCGCGCCCCGCAGCAGTGCCATCCCGCACCCTGGAGGAGAGCCACCGTGCCTCGTACCATCCGGGACGTCGTCTTCGTCGACGGCGTCCGCACCCCGTTCGGCAAAGCGGGCCCGAAGGGCATCTACCACGAGACCCGCGCCGACGATCTCGTCGTGAAGGCCATCCGGGAGCTGCTGCGCCGCAACCCGGACCTGGACCCCGCGAAGATCGACGAGGTCGCCATCGCCGCGACCACGCAGATCGGCGACCAGGGCCTCACGCTCGGCCGCACCGCCGGAATCCTGGCCGGTCTGCCGCAGTCGGTCCCCGGCTACTCCATCGACCGCATGTGCGCGGGCGCCCTGACCGCCGTCACGGCGACGGCCGGTTCCATCGCCTTCGGCGCGTACGACGTCGTCGTCGCCGGTGGTGTCGAGCACATGGGCCGCCACCCGATGGGCGAGAGCGTGGACCCGAATCCGCGTCTCGTCTCGGAGAAGATGGTCGACGAGTCCGCCCTGTTCATGGGCATGACCGCGGAGAACCTGCACGACAGGTACCCCTCGATCACCAAGCAGCGCGCCGACGAGTACGCGGTCCGCTCGCAGGAGAAGGCCGCCAAGGCGTACGCCGACGGCAAGATCCAGCAGGACCTGGTGCCGGTCGCCGTGCGCCGCACCAACGCGGAGGCCGGTGAGACGGGCTGGGGCCTGGTCACCGCCGACGAGCCGATGCGCCCGGGCACCTCGATGGAGTCCCTGGCCGGTCTGAAGACCCCGTTCCGCGCCCACGGCCGCGTGACGGCCGGCAACGCCGCGGGTCTCAACGACGGCGCCACCGCCTCGCTGCTCGCCGCCGAGGACGTCGCCCGCGAGCTGGGCCTCCCGGTCAAGATGCGTCTCGTCTCGTACGCCTTCGCGGGCGTCGAGCCGGAGGTCATGGGCTACGGCCCGATCCCGGCGACGGAGAAGGCCCTGTCCAAGGCCGGTCTCTCCATCTCCGACATCGGTCTCTTCGAGATCAACGAGGCCTTCGCCGTGCAGGTGCTCGCGTTCCTGGAGCACTACGGCATCGCCGACGACGACGCGCGCGTCAACCAGTACGGCGGCGCGATCGCCTACGGTCACCCGCTGGCCTCCTCCGGCGTCCGCCTGATGACTCAGCTGGCCCGCCAGTTCGAGGAGCAGCCGGAGGTCCGCTACGGCCTGACGACGATGTGCGTCGGCTTCGGCATGGGCGCCACGGTCGTCTGGGAGAACCCGAATTTCGACGGAGGCAACAAGTGAGCACCACCACCACTGAGCTTCTGAAGGGCGCGGCCGAGCTGTTCCCCGGTGAGGTCGTCACGCAGGCGCACGTACGCCACCTCGACCTTCCGGGCGGTGCGGGCCGGTTCGCCCTCATCACGCTGGACAACGGCTTCGACCACACCAAGCCGACCACCATCGGCCCGCAGTCGCTGGCGAATCTGAACGCCGCCGTCGACCAGGTCGAGAAGGAGGCCGCCGAGGGCGCGATCACCGGTGTGGGCATCACCGGCAAGCCGTTCATCTTCGCGGTCGGCGCCGACCTCAAGGGCGTCGAGCTGCTGAAGAAGCACGAGGACGCGCTGGCCATCGGCAAGGGCGGCCACGACGTCTTCCGCCGGCTGTCCGGCCTCGCGGTACCCACGTTCGCGTACTACAACGGCGCGTCGATGGGCGGCGGTGTCGAGATCGGCCTGCACTGCTCGTACCGCACCGTGTCCACGGCGATCCCCGCGTTCTCGCTGCCCGAGGTCTTCCTCGGTCTGGTCCCCGGCTGGGGCGGCTGCGCGCTGCTCCCCAACCTGATCGGTGCCGACCGTGCCGTCTCGGTGATCATCGAGAACTCGCTGAACCAGAACCGCCAGCTCAAGGGCAAGCAGGTCTTCGAGCTCGGGATCGCCGACGCCCTCTTCGAGGGTGCGGACTTCCTGGAGCAGTCGCTGCTCTGGACCGCTTCCGTGCTCAACGGCACGGTCACGGTGGAGCGTCCCGAGGTCGACCGTGGTGACGCCTGGGACCAGGCCGTCGCCCGTGGCCGGGCCATCGCCGACTCCAAGGTGCACGGCGCGGCCCCGGCCGCGTACCGCGCGCTGGAGATCATCGCGGCGGCCAAGGACGGCGACCTGGGTGCCGGCTTCGACGCCGAGGACCAGGCCCTCGCGGACCTGATCACGGGCGGCGAACTGCGCTCCGGGATCTACTCCTTCAACCTGGTCCAGAAGCGCGCCAAGCGCCCGGCCGGTGCCCCGGACAAGGCCCTGGCCCGTCCGGTCACCAAGGTCGGTGTGGTGGGCGCGGGCCTGATGGCCTCGCAGCTCGCCCTGCTGTTCCTGCGCCGCCTGGAGGTCCCGGTCGTCCTCACGGACATCGACCAGGCGCGTGTCGACAAGGGTGTGGGTTACGTCCACGCCGAGATCGAGAAGCTGCTCGGCAAGGGCCGTATCAACCAGGACAAGGCGAACCGGCTGAAGGCCCTGGTCTCCGGTGTGCTGGACAAGGCGGAGGGCTTCTCCGACGCCGACTTCATCATCGAGGCCGTCTTCGAGGAGATCGGCGTCAAGCAGCAGGTGTTCGCGGAGGTCGAGGCGGTCGCCCCGGCGCACGCGATCCTCGCCACCAACACCTCGTCCCTCTCGGTCACCGAGATGGCGTCGAAGCTGAAGAACCCCGAGCGGGTCGTCGGCTTCCACTTCTTCAACCCGGTCGCGATCCTCCCGCTCCTGGAGATCGTCCGCGGTGAGCAGACCGACGACGCCTCGCTGGCCACGGCCTTCGGTGTCGCCCGCAAGCTGAAGAAGACCGCGGTCCTGGTGAAGGACGCCCCGGCGTTCGTCGTCAACCGCATCCTCACCCGCTTCATGGGCGAGATCCAGAACATCATCGACGAGGGCACCCCGGTCGAGACGGCGGAGAAGGCCATCGAGCCCCTCGGCCTGCCGATGTCCCCGCTGGTGCTGCTGGAGCTGGTCGGCCCGGCGATCGGTCTGCACGTCTCCGAGACCCTGAACCGCGCCTTCCCGGACCGGTTCACCGTCTCCGGGAACCTGGCCGCGGTGGTCAAGGCCGGCAAGCGCGGCTTCTACGTCTACGATTCCGGCAAGCCGGAGCTGGACCCCGAGGTCGCCGCCCTCCTGAAGCAGGGCGACACCGTCCTGACCGAGGAGCAGGTCCGCGACCGCGTCCTGGACGCGGTGGCGCAGGAGATCGGCCTGATGCTGGCCGAGGGCGTCGTCGCCGAGGCCCAGGACATCGACCTCTGCCTGATCACCGGCGCGGGCTGGCCCTTCCACCTGGGCGGCATCACGCCGTACCTGGACCGCGAGGGCGTCTCCGAGCGGGTCAACGGGAAGCGGTTCCTGGCGCAGGGCGTGGCGAGCGTCCCGGCGTAGCATCTGCCTGACGCGCGAAGGGGTACGGCCCGGACACCGGGCCGTACCCCTTCGTCGTTCGACGGGCCTGTGCGGGCGGGCATCATCCCCGTCACCCAGCGTGAGAAGCAAGACTCCACCTCCGTAGCCCGTCATCTGTGTGCCGAAGGCCGAGAACCTGGCAAGGTCGAGATGCCGGAACTCCGGGTCACCCTGTACCCGGGCAACGCCGGCAAGAACGTGCACATGCTCCAGCGGCACGAGGTCAAGCACGTCTTCATCGGCCACGGCGACAGCGACAAGCTGGCCAGCAGCAACCGCGTCAGCAAGGTATTCGACGAGATCTGGGTGGCCGGCCGTGCCGGACGCGACCGGTACGAGCGCATCAAGCACGCGGTCTCCTCCCACCAGATCGTCGAGGTCGGACGTCCGCAGCTGATGCCGCTGCGCCGCTGGACGGGCTCGGTCGCCAACGAGACACCCACCGTGATCTACGCCCCCACCTGGGAGGGCTGGACCGACGACGCCTGCTACACGTCGGTCATCCCCGCGGGTGAGCACCTCATCCGCACCCTGCTCGGCCACGAGCGGCAGCTGCGGATCATCTACAAGCCGCACCCGCTGACCGGCACCCGCTCCCCCGCCGCCGCGGCGCACCGGCGCATCATCGCGCTGCTCCAGGACGACAACGCCCGCCGGTCCGGCCGGAAGGTCATGGACTCCAAGACCGCCACCCGCAGGCTGGCGCGCATCGACAAACGCCTCGCCGCGCTCCAGGAGCGCGGTGTCCGTTCCAGGTACCCGGACCTCACCGAGGAGGAGCGGACCACCCGGATCCGTAAGTTCCGCGACCAGGCCGGCTCGCTCTACTGGGACGCGCTGCCCGCCGACGCGCACCACGTGGTGACCGAGCGGGTTCCCACGCTGTACGACTGCTTCAACCACTCGGACCTGCTCATCGGCGACATGTCGAGCGTGGTCTCGGACTTCGTGGCGACCCGGAAGCCCTACGCGATCTTCAATATGGAAGGTCTCCCGGACGCCGAGTCCAGGACCGAGCAGCGGACCGCGTACGCGTCGTACCTCCTCGACTCCGAGTGCAACGGCCTGGAGATGGCCCTGGACGCCATGCTCTCCAGGGACCAGGACGTCATGGCCCGTACCGGGAGCAGCTGAAGGAATACCTGCTCGGTCCGGACCATCCTCCGTCGACGGTCCGCTTCGCCCAGGCGGCGAACGATCTCCACCTCCGCGGGCTCAGGGACTTCCCCGTCGAGTACCCGGCGCAGGAAGCCCTGAAGTCTCAGCCGCACCAGCCCGCCTGACGGGCCCTCCGCATCCACCCTCACCCCTTCCAGGAAGCAGGAACGTCTTGAGCATCCGCGCCACCCGTCGCCGTACGGTCGCAGTTGTCCTCGCCGGTGGCACCGGGCAGCGCATCGGTCTCTCCATTCCGAAGCAGCTCCTGAAGATCGCGGGGAAGCCCGTCCTCGAACACACCCTGCAGATCTTCGAGAACGCTCCGGACATCGACGACATCGTCGTCCTGGTCCTGCCCGCCGGCCGGTCCCGGCAGAACGCGGCAACTACCTGCCCATCGGGCTCAAGCCCGCTTCCTGAGCCCGGCAGGGGCAGGACACGCGGGAGGGCACCCACGGGCGTGGGTGCCCTCCCGCGTGTCCTGCTCTTCAGACCCGGACGGAGGGGTCCAGGGCCAGACCGGGCTCACGGTTCTGGCGTGCGATGTGCAGTGCCCCGTCCTTGCCGATGAGTGCGAGCACCACCCGCCCGTACGCGTCGTACGCGAGGGCGGGGCCGCCTGTGCAGTACTCGCCCGTGGGGGACCACCACACACCGCCGCCCTCGTTCTCCGTACCGCACGCGGTGAGCATGACCTGGCCGTCGTGCGCGCTGTGGGCGAGCACCGTGCAGTCGTAGCCGTCGAGCATGGTCCGCAGGACGGCGACCGTTCCGGTGGACGCGGAGCCGCCCAGCGGGATCGCCCAGGTCCCGGGCCGGTAGGCCACGACCCCTCCCGTGGAGTCGTCCGCCCAGTAGTACGTGACCCTGTCCTGGGCGGTCTCCAGGGCGACGGCGCTGCCGGGGGTGTGCGCGAAGGGGATGTCCTGGTCCTGCTGGTAGGCACCGCCGGGCTCCCGGCTCAGGCGCGGGGTCACTCCGGCCCCGGGGACCAGCACCTCCACCCGGCCGGAGGCGGTGGTGACCGTGGCCGTGCCGTCCTGGACCCGCCGGACCTTCAGGTCGCGCCAGGCCTCCCACTTGCCGTCGGGCCTCTCGCACCGGACGAGCAGGGCGCCGCCCTCGTTGCGTACGAAGACGTGCAGTGTCCCCGTCTCGCTCACGGCCGCGGCCGGCACACCGAGGAGAGCCGCCTTGGGCCGTTCCTTGTGCGGGTTGCCGAGGGGGCGCCACTGGGTGACGGGGCGGCCGGTCTGGAACTGGGTGGCGGTCACCAGGTCGACGACCGGCGGGCCGTCGTGCTTCTCCACGGCGCGCCTGCCCACGAAGTGGACGAATCCGTCGGCTCCCTGGGCCACCGTCAGGGAGGTGAGGTGCGGGACGGGAACGAGCTCGGGGCCCGCCCACACGGAGCCCCCGGGGCGTTCCTCCGTCCAGCGGAGCATTCCTTCGTCGGCCAGGGCGTACGCGCTGAGCCGGCCGTCCTTGCCCAGGACGAGCCAGCGGCCGCCCGCCACCTCTCGCACCATGTGATGCGCGCGGGCGCCGGGGCCTTCGGGCCCCTGGGCCGAGGCCCTGTCCTGGGTGACGCGCCTGGATCTGACCGGCATGGCGTGAGGTTGTCCTTCCCGAGCTTCTCGGCCCCGCGTCCGGGAACGCCCTGCGCTCCGGCACGCGGCCGACCGAACACGCCCCATCATAGAATCCCCGCTCGCCCCGGGATCCGGCGCTCCCCACGTCCTCGGGCGTTCACCGAAGGGGCAGCCCTATCACGCGTTGTGGAACATTCCGGGAGATCACGCCGAAGTTTGTGTGAAGAAGAACACAAGAATCGAATATATTTCTATAGTTCACACTCAGCCCTCCCCCACACGCGTGGACCGGCCCCACCCGAGTCCCCAACTTGCCCCCAGCCCTTCGGGGCGATGAGACCAAGGGACTCTCGCAGGATGAGCCACGACGCCACGCCCCCGGGCCGGTCCGCCTCACGGCGGGCGGAGCCCTCGAACCGGGGACGGAAGAAGGAACGCAAGCGCCGCCGCGGCCTCAAGATCACGCTCGGGGTCCTGCTGGTCCTCGTGCTCGCGGGCGGCGGCACCGCGTACTGGATGTACAGCAGCCTCGACAGCAACATCAAGGGCGTCGACATCAACAAGGCGCTCGGCGAGGACCGCCCCGAGAAGCTGCCGACCGCCGGGCAGAACCTCCTCGTCCTCGGCTCCGACTCGCGCGCGGGCGCCGAGAACAAGGAGCTCGGTGGTGGCGGCGACGTGGGCGGGGCGCGCTCCGACACCGCGATGGTGGTGCACATACCCGAGGGCCGGACCGAGGCCGTCGCCGTGTCCATTCCGCGCGACACCCTGGTGACCCGGCCCGCGTGCACGAAGGCCGACGGGACCGAGGTCCCGTCCGCGGAGCGCAGGATGTTCAACTCCGTGTACTCCGAGGTCGGCCCGGCCTGTGTGGTCAAGACCGTGGAGAAGATGTCCGGGGTCCGCATCGACCACTACATGGAGATCAACTTCGCCGGGTTCAAGGACCTCGTCGACGCGATCGGCGGCGTCACCGTCGAGGTCGGGGAGCCGATCCACGACAAGGCGTCGGGGCTCGACCTGGCCGCCGGTTCGCACAAGCTCGACGGCACCGAGTCCCTCGCCTACGTCCGGACCCGGCACGGTGTCGGCGACGGCAGCGACCTGGGCCGGATCGGGCTGCAGCAGCAGTTCCTGTTCTCGCTGCTGACCGAGATCAAGTCGCAGGACCTGCTGGGCAGTCCGACGACGGCCTACAGGATCGCCAGTTCGGCCACGAAGTCGCTCACCACCGACGAGGGGCTGGCCTCGCTGACCTCCCTCACCGAGTTCGCCCGCTCGATGAACGGCGTAGACCCCTCCTCCATGGAGACGATCATGCTGCCGGTTGCGTACGACAAGCAGGACCCGAACCGGGTGGTGGCGGCGGAGCCGCAGGCAGGTGACCTCTGGAAGGCGATCCGTACGGACGCCACGATCCCGGAGTCCGCGAAGAAGTCCCCCGCGACCGGCGGCTGAGTCCGTGTCACCCTGACGGGGTGACGAACGAACAGGCCCTGGTGATCGTCGACGCCGCCAACGTGGTGGGGTCCGTGCCGGACGGCTGGTGGCGGGACCGGGGCGGCGCGGCCGAGCGGCTGCGGGACTCCCTCGTCCCGTACGCCGCCGACGGCCTGCCCGGGCATCCCGGTCCCGTCGAGGTCGTCCTGGTCGTCGAGGGCGCGGCCCGGGACGTGGCCTCCGTGCCGGGCGTCCGGGTGGAGTCCGCGCCCGGCTCGGGCGACGACCTGATCGCCGGGCTGGTCGCCGGCTGGGCCGCCGGTCCGGACGCGGACCGCGACTGCGTCGTCGTCACGGCCGACCGGGGGCTGCGGCAGCGGGTCGGGGCGTACGGGGCCCGGTGCGCGGGCCCGCGTACGGTACGGCCGCTGCCGCCCTCGCGCGGGGCCTGAGCGGGAGTCAGACCTCCTTCGCCATACGGCTGTTCCTGCGCCCGTACGCGAAGTAGATGATCACCCCGAGCACCATCCAGATCCCGAACCGGAGCCAGGTCTCGGCCGGCAGGTTCAGCATCAGCCAGACCGAGGCGGCCACCGAGACGATCGGGAGCAGCGGTACCCACGGGGTGCGGAAGGCGCGGTGCAGGTCGGGGCGGGTGCGGCGCAGGACGATGACGCCGAGGGCGACGACCACGAAGGCGAAGAGCGTGCCGATGTTCACCAGGGTGGCCAGCTCGTTGATGCTCGTGAAGCCGGCCACGATCGCGATGATCACGCCGAGCAGGATGGTCGGCCGGTACGGGGTGCCGAAGCGCGGGTGCGTGACCGAGAAGAACCGCGGGAGCAGGCCGTCGCGGCTCATCGCGAAGAACACCCGGGTCTGGCCGAGGAGCAGGATCATGCAGACCGTGGTGAGGCCGATCGCGGCGCCGAAGCTGATGACTCCCGCGTAGAAGGGGTGCCCGACCGCCTTGAAGGCGTCGGCCAGTGGGGCACTGACCGAGAGTTCCGAGTAGTGCTGCATGCCGGTGACCACGATCGACACGGCGACGTAGAGCAGGGTGCAGATGAGGAGCGAGGCCAGGATGCCGCGCGGCATGTCCCGCTGCGGGATCTTCGTCTCCTCGGCGGCGGTGGCCACGACGTCGAAGCCGATGAAGGCGAAGAAGACGACGGAGGCCGCGGTGAAGATGCCCATGACGCCGAAGTTCGTCGGTTCGTAGCCGAAGATCAGCTGCACCAGCGGGGCGTCCAGGCCTGAACCGGCCGGCTGGGGCTCCGCCTCGGGGATGAACGGCGAGTAGTTGGACGCCTTGATGAAGAACATCCCCGCGACGATGACGATCCCGACGACGGCCAGTTTGATGGCGACCACGACCGTGGTCACCCGTGCGGAGAGTTTCATCCCGAGCACCAGGATGACGGTCAGGATCAGCACCAGGGCGAACGCCAGGATGTCGAAGCCGAATCCGCTGGCCACGTCCGGGCCGGAGAGCCCTTCCGGCATCGTCCAGCCCACGTTGTCCATGAGCGAGCGGACGTAGCCGGACCAGCCGACGGCCACCACCGCCGTGCCCAGCGCGAATTCGAGCACCAGGTCCCAGCCGATGATCCAGGCCACCAGCTCGCCCAGCGAGGCGTAGGAGAAGGTGTACGCCGATCCCGCCACGGGGACGGTGGAGGCGAATTCGGCGTAGCACAGGGCCGCGAGTGCGCACACGATTCCGGCGGCCACGAAGGCGAGGGCGGTGGCGGGGCCCGCCGTCTCCTTGGCGACCTTGCCCGTGAGGACGAAGATGCCGGTGCCGATGATGACACCCACCCCGAAGACCGTGAGGTCCAGCGCGGAGAGCGACTTCTTGAGCGAGTGCTCCGGCTCCTCCGTATCCCTGATCGACTGTTCGACCGTCTTCGTCCGAAACAGTGTGTTCACCGGTCTGCCTCCGTGATGTCCGTCGCCGTCCTCGCGTTACCCGAATCACGGTCATGATCGAGAGGACGCGCGGCCGGGGGGCGGCAGGAGGGCGCGATTCACCCGATGGGGCCCGGGAGAGGGAAGTCCGGTCGGCCGAACGGAGTAACGGCACCGGCGCGGGGGCGCATACGGCAGTGCGCCCCCGCCGTCCGGGGACGGCGGGGGCGCACTGTCGTGTGCCGTAGGACTCGGCGGTCCGATCAGTCGCGGGCGGGCTCCACCGCGCGGCTCTCGTAGCGGCCGTCGAGCTTGGCGACCAGACCGGTGACCTGACGGGCGATGTCCGGCGCGGTCAGCCCGATCTCGGCCATGACCTCGCCGCGGGAGGCGTGGTCGAGGAAGACCGGCGGGATGCCGAAGTCGCGCAGTGGTACGTCGACCCCGGCGTCACGCAGTGACTGGGCGACGGCGGAGCCGACGCCGCCCGCCCTGCTGTTGTCCTCGACGGTGACGACGACGCGGTGCCGTGCGGCGAGCGGGGCGAGTGCCTCGTCGACGGGCTTGACCCAGCGCGGGTCGACCACCGTCGTGGAGATGCCCTGCGCGTCCAGCAGCGCGGCGATCTCCAGGCACATCGGGGCGAGCGCGCCGACGGAGACCACGAGGACGTCCGGAGCGTCCGTGCCCGCGTGGCGCAGCACGTCCATGCCGCCGACGGTGCCGACGGCCTTGACCGCCGGGCCGACCGCGCCCTTGGAGAAGCGGACGACGGTCGGCGCGTCGTCGACGTCGACGGCCTCGCGCAGCTGGGCGCGGACCTGGTCGGCGTCGCGCGGGGCGGCGATGCGCAGCGTCGGCACACACTGCAGGATCGACATGTCCCACATGCCGTTGTGCGAGGCGCCGTCCGTGCCGGTGACTCCGGCCCGGTCCAGGACGAAGGTCACTCCGCACCTGTGCAGGGCGACGTCCATCAGGACCTGGTCGAAGGCGCGGTTGAGGAAGGTGGCGTAGACCGCGAAGACGGGGTGGAGTCCGCCGGTGGCGAGGCCCGCCGCGGAGACCGCGCCGTGCTGCTCGGCGATCCCGACGTCGTAGATCCGGTCCGGGAAGGCTTCTTCGAACCTGCCGAGGCCGACGGGCTGGAGCATGGCCGCGGTGATGGCGACGATGTCCTCGCGCTCGTGGCCGAGCTTGACCATCTCCTCGCCGAAGACCGAGGTCCAGTCGAGGCCGGAGGTGGAGATGGGCAGGCCGGTGTCGGGGTGGATCTTGCCGACGGCGTGGAAGCGGTCGGCCTCGTCCTGGAGCGCGGGGGTGTAGCCGCGGCCCTTCTCGGTGAGGCAGTGCACGATGACCGGGCCGCCGAAGCGCTTGGCACGCGTCAGCGCGGATTCCAGGGCTTCGATGTCGTGGCCGTCGATGGGTCCGACGTACTTCAGGCCGAGGTCCTCGAACATGCCCTGCGGGGCGATGAAGTCCTTGAGCCCCTTCTTCGCGCCGTGCAGGGTCTCGTACAGCGGCCTGCCGACGACCGGCGTGCGCTCCAGGAGGTCCTTGCCGCGGGCCAGGAACCGCTCGTACCCGTCGGTCGTGCGCAGGGTGGCGAGGTGGTTCGCGAGGCCGCCGATGGTCGGGGCGTACGAGCGCTCGTTGTCGTTGACGACGATGACGAGGGGGCGGTCCTTGGCGGCGGCGATGTTGTTCAGCGCCTCCCAGGCCATGCCGCCGGTGAGTGCGCCGTCACCGATGACGGCGACGACGTGGTCGTCCTTCCTCAGGACCTCGTTGGCCTTGGCGAGGCCGTCGGCCCAGCCGAGCACCGTCGAGGCGTGCGAGTTCTCGATGACGTCGTGCTCGGACTCGGCGCGGGACGGGTATCCGGAGAGGCCGCCCTTGCTCTTGAGCTTCGAGAAGTCCTGCCGGCCGGTGAGCAGCTTGTGCACATAGCTCTGGTGGCCGGTGTCAAAGAGGACCTTGTCCCGCGGCGACTCGAACACCCGGTGCAGGGCGATGGTCAGCTCGACCACGCCCAGGTTCGGGCCGAGGTGGCCGCCGGTCTTGGACACTGCGTCGACGAGGAAGGTACGGATCTCCTCGGCGAGCTGGTCCAGCTGCTCAAGGCTGAGCCGGTCCAGGTCGCGCGGTCCCCTGATGCGGGTCAGCAGATCCACCCGTGCCTCCTTGCGTGTGAGCTGGTCGAGCGTGTCGATCCGATGAGTCTAATGTTCCGCCGGCGGCCGCGGTCATCGGGCGGCGCATTGGTCCGCGCCGCGTCGCGGCGGACATGCCTGTGCCCGGCGTCACGGGGACGCCGGGCACGGGTGTGCAGGTACGGACGGTCAGGCGCGGCCTGCGGTCTTCTGCGTCTTGCGGGTGACGGAGTCGATGACGACCGTGATGAGAAGAACAGCGCCGGTGATCATGTAGTTGATCGGTGTGGCGATGCCTTCCAGTGCAAGGCCGTACTGGATCGAGACGATCACCATGACGCCGAGGAGCGCGTTCCAGGTACGGCCCCGGCCTCCGAAGAGGCTGGTTCCGCCGATGACGGCCGCGGCGATGACGTTCATCAGGAGGTCGCCGCCGCCGGAGCCCTGGTTGGCCGCCGCGATCTTGGAGGCCCAGAACAGGCCGCCGATCGCCGCGAAGGTGCCCGCGATGGCGAAGACCGAGACGCGGATGGCGGTGACGTTGATGCCCGCGCGGCGGGACGCCTCGACGCTGCCGCCGAGCGCGAAGATCTTCCGCCCGTAAGAGGTGCGGCGCAGGACGAAGTCCGTACCGACCAGGACGACGAGGAAGAGGACCAGGGCCAGCGGGAGGCCGCGGTACTGGTTGAACATGAACGCCGCGCCGAAGGCGAACACCGCGAGGACGACGGTGCGGACCAGGATGTCGACGATCGGCCGCGACGGGACGCCCGCGGCCTCACGGCGGCGGGTGTCCAGGAACGCGGAGAGGAAGTAGCCGATCACCGCGACGGCGGCGAGGCCGTAGGCGGCGGCGACGTCCGCGAAGTAGTACGTGGTCAGCTTGCCGACGACTCCGTCGCTGTCCAGGTTGATCGTGCCCGTGTCACCGAGCAGCTGGAGCATGAAGCCCAGCCAGAACAGCAGACCGGCCAGGGTCACCGCGAAGGCGGGGGCGCCGATCCGTGCGAAGAAGAAGCCGTGGATGGCTCCGATGACCGCGCCGCTGAGGATCGCGACGAGGACGGCGAGCCACTCGTTCATGCCGTGCGTGACGCTGAGCACGGCGACGACCGCGCCCGAGACACCGCTGACCGAGCCGACCGAGAGGTCGATCTCGCCGAGGAGCAGCACGAAGATGATGCCGACGGCCATCATGCCGGTGGCCACCATCGTCACGGCGATGTCGCTGATGTTCTTCGCCGAGAGGAATTCGGAGTTCAGGCTCTGGAAGACCACGCCGATGATGATCAGGCCGATGATCACGGGGATCGAGCCGAGGTCACCACCGCGCATCTTGCGCTTGAACTCGGTGAGGTAGCCACCGAGGCCCTGCTCGCGCACGAGGAGCCGGGGGTCGACCGCGGTGTCGGCGCCCTTGGCGGCCTCCGGGTTGACCACTGCGGTGGACGTCTTGTCGGTTGTCACTTCTGGACCTCCGCGTTGCGCGCCGCACGACGGGTCACGGCGTTCTCCGTGGCGCCGGTGATGGCGGAGATGATCTCTTCCTGCGAGGTGGTCTTCACGTCGAAGACCCCGTTGTTCCGGCCCAGCCGGAGCACGGCGACCTTGTCCGCGACGGCCTTCACATCGGCCATGTTGTGGCTGATGAGGATGACCGCGTGGCCCCGCTCGCGCAGCCGCTCGACGAGGTCGAGGACCTGCGCGGTCTGCTCGACACCGAGTGCGGCGGTGGGCTCGTCGAGGATGACGAGCTTGGGCTCACCCAGCATCGAACGGGCGATGGCGACGGTCTGGCGCTGACCGCCGGAGAGCGAGGCGATCGGGATGCGGACGCTGGGGATGCGGATCGACAGCGTGCTGAGGAGCTCGCGGGAGCGGCGCTCCATCTCGACCTCGTCGAGGATTCCGAACTTGCGGAGCTCCCGGCCGAGGTAGAGGTTGCCGACGACGTCGATGTTGTCGCAGAGCGCGAGGTCCTGGTAGACGGTCGCGATCCCGAGGTTCTGGGCATCGTGCGGCTTGTTGATCTGGACCTGCCGGCCGTCCCACTCGATGACTCCGTCATCGATGGGGTGGACTCCGGCGATCGTCTTGACCAGCGTTGATTTTCCGGCTCCGTTGTCACCCACCAGGGCGACCACCTCACCGGCGTGGACCTCAAGCTCGACGTCGGTGAGCGCCTGGACGGCACCGAATCGCTTGGAGACCCCTCGCAACGCCAACACGGGCGTAGCGGACACGTGAACCATCTCCTTCGCCGCCTGACCCGGCGGGGATACCGCGCCGCCCGAGGGGGGTGCGGTGGTTGAGCAGAAGAGTGAGAAACAGCGGAAGCGTTCCGTCCGGCGCCCCGCCCGGTAGCGGGACAGTTGGTGGGCGGGGCACCGGACAGGCTTCGGGAGGCCGCGCGGGGCGCCTGTGACAGGCGCCCCGCGGTGGGGGCCTACTTCTTCAGACCGGCGGCGTCGCAGGCGGCCTTGTACTTGGCCGAGCAGATCTCGTCGAACGTGTAGATGCCGTCCTTGATGACCGTGTCGGTGATGTTGTCCTTCGTCAGCGAGACGACCGGGACGAGCACGGTGGGAATGCCCTTCGTGCCGGCGTTGTCGACCTTGGACGTGGCGATGCTGTCGAGCTTCTCGCCCTTGGCGAGCGCGACGGCCATCTCCGCGGCGACGACACCCTCCTGCGGGTACGGCTTGTAGACGCTCATGAACTGCTCACCGGTGACGATGCGCTGGACACCGGCGAGTTCGGCGTCCTGGCCGGTGACCGGCGGGAGCTTGGAGAGACCGGCGGACTTGAGGGCCTGGATGATGCCACCCGCCATGCCGTCGTTGGCGGAGTAGACGCCGGCGATCTTGTCCTTGCCGAGGGCCGTGATCGCGCCCTCCATGTTGGCGTTGGCGTTCTCCGGCTTCCACTCCTTGGTGTCGTACTCCTTGCCGTACGTCACCTTGCCGTCGAGGACGGACTTGGCGCCCTTCTTGAAGAGCGCGGCGTTCGGGTCGGTGATCGACCCGTTCATCATCACGATCGTGGGCTTGCTCGCGGAGCCCAGGGCCTCCAGCAGGGCGGTGCCCTGCACGCGGCCGACCTCTTCGTTGTCGAAGGAGGTGTAGGCGTCGATCGGGCCCTCGGCGAGGCGGTCGAAGGCGACGACGGGGATGCCCGCGTCCTTGGCCTTCTTCACGCTGTTCTCGATCGCCTTGGCGTCGACCGCGTCGACGATGAGCGCGTCGACCTTGTTCGTGATCATGGTGTCGACCTGCTGCGCCTGCAGTGTGGCGTCCTGCTTGGCGTTGGCGTAGACGACCTCGCCCTTGCCGCCGGTCAGCTCGCTGACCTTCTTCTCGATGATCGGCTTGTCGAACTTCTCGTAACGGGCGGTGACGTTCTCGGGCAGAAGCAGCCCGATCTTGACGCCATCACCCTTGTCGCCCGACTCCGTGCTGGTCTTGTCGCCCGACTCCTTGGCGCTGCCACAGGCAGCGAGTGAGACGGCCATCGTGGTGGCGGCAACGGCAACGGCGGCACGACGCATACGCGTGTTCATCTTTCGAACCTCCCTGACGAGGCCGCGACGTTGCGGCCGAGGTGGACGGAAGTCAACTCGGCCGCAACGTCAGCGTCAAGGAGTAAATCCTTAACGAGATGACAACGGTGCCATTCGTTATCTAAGTGAAGGCAGGCGTCGCGGCAGGCAGTGTGCTTTCCAAAAGGGTTGAATCCCCCATCTCACTGAGAACGAGGGCCAGCGCGCCCAGCACCTCCGCCCGGCCGCCGAGCGCGCCGGGCAGCACGGAGAGCTGTCGCGCCGCGCTGGGGATGGCGTACCGCGAGACGGAGTCACGGATGGGCCCGAGCACCAGCTCCCCGGCCTCCGCGAGGGATCCGCCGAGGACCACCCTGCTGGGGTTGAGCAGGTTGCAGAGGTTGGCCACCCCGCTGCCGATGTGCCGGCCCACGTCCCCGATGACCCTGCGGCAGCCCGGATCGCCCTCGCGGGCCAGCTGGACCACCCGCTCCATCGTGAGATCGGGCCCATGGCTGGGCTGCAGCAGGGGCAGGACGTACCGGGCGGCCGTGAAGGTCTCCAGGCAGCCGCGGTTGCCGCAGCGGCAGACAGGGCCCGACTCGTCGAGCGTGATGTGCCCGATCTCACCGGCCGTACCGCCGGGTCCGCGGTAGATGTTCCCCTCGATCACCAGACCGGCGCCGACACCGCTGGCGACCTTGATGTACGCGAGGTCCCTGACCCCGCGGCCGCTGCCCCACACGAGCTCGCCCAGCGCCCCGAGGTTGGCGTCGTTGTCCACGTACACGGGCACACCGAGGCGCCCTGCGAGCTCCTGGCTGGGATTGATCCCCGTCCAGCCCGGCAGGATCGAGGTGGAGCCCAGCGTGCCGGACTCGACGTCGATCGGTCCCGGTACGCCCAGGCCCACGCCGATCACCTTCTCGGGACTTATCCCGGTGGTCTCGACCAAGCGGTTGACCAGCTGTTCCGCCCGGCCGAAGCCCTGCGCCGACGAGGCGTCGACGTCCAGCGGCTCCGATTCCTCGGCCAGCACCTGATGGGCCAGGTTGCCGATGGCCACCCGAAGGTGAGTATGTCCGAAATCAACCCCTATGACAATGCCTGCGTCCCCGCTCAGGGAGACGCTCCGCGCACGGCGCCCGCCCGCCGAGGTGGGGGTCACCTCGACCGTGCCGCCGTCCTTCAATTCGCGAACGATGTTGGAGACAGTGGCTGCGGAGAGGCCGGTGCTTCTGGCGATCTCGGCCTGGGTCAGTGCCCCAGCCATCCTCACGGCACGTACGACCCGCTCAAGGTTGGCCCTGTGCAGAGATGTCTGCGACCCCGGAGTCTCCATCGACTCTCTCACTCCTGCCGGTTTCTCTAACATGTGAACCCTAAGCTGAGCGTTTTGGGGTGCCCCCCGTCAAGACCTTGAGCAGTCAGAGCCTCTGATGAGCACGACCCTCCGCTTCCGGGCCGGAACACTGCCGAAGCCCTCCCTCTGTCTGGAACTCTCGAACGAGCACGCGGCACACAGGCAGGAACCCGGGCGCAACGGACGACCGGACGGGGTGCCGGGGGACGGGCCGCCCGACAGCCGGACGGCGGACAGCACTCTGCCCGATCATGGAGAAGTACCGCTCCGCATTTCCGGGACAACTGACAAGGCTCCGACGCATGTTGGTGACTGACTCCTCCGACGGCCTCTCCATCGGTCTCGTGTCCTGCTGACGCCGCTGGGCATCGGCCTCACCCTGTGGGCGGCCGTCCGCGGCCTGCGGGGCTGCTGCGCGGCCGGCGGGACGCGCACACCGCCGTCCGGGGCGCCGCAGCAGCCGCGTGGGCCTGCGCGTTCGGCTTCTGCACCTGGGGCCTGCTCCATTTCGTGACCCTGGACGAGAGCCGTCAGGCGCAGGCCTGTCAGGAGCGGCCGGGCACGGAGCTCGCCGGATCCGTCAGCGGGTCCGCGTACGCGTTCCTCCCCCTGGAATTCCGGTGCCGCCTCACCGACGGGCGGACGTACGAGGCCGTCGTGCCCGGGTACGTGAACCCCGCAGCGGGGCTCTTCGGCGGGACCGCCGCCGCGCTGGCCTGGGCCGCACGCCCGAAGTACTGGATCGACGTGAGGCAGGGCCGACCCCGAGGCCATGAGCCCGACGATCAGCTTTCGCCGCCCGCTCCCTTGCGCTGCCTCAGGTGGAGGAGGCCTGTCACGAGGCCGCAGACGAGTGCGAGCAGCAGCAGGACGGCAAGGGCAGGGTTGACGTAGCCGGGGATGAGGACTGCGAAGTCACGGCCGTCCGAGACCTCGCACACGAGCCGCAGCGGGACGAAGTCGCCCCTGCGCCCGACCAGGCCCGGGGTCCCCCCGGGGCGGTTCCGCTCGCACTCCTGCGCCTGCTCCTGGTCCTCGGCGAACAGGACGTGGAGGCAGCCCCACAGATAGAGGGCGAGCGTCGCGCCGGCCGCCGCCAGGGACAGGTCCCGCCACACGGCAGGAGGGGTGCGGCTTCGTCGCGCCCGCCGCGAGAGCCGGGAGCAGAGGTACCCGGCGAGGCCGAACAGGGCGGGCACTCCGGCGAGCAGGACCGTGAACAGCGTCGCGAAGTCGTGCCCCTGCCAGGGGTCGGATGCGGTGATCACGAAACCTCAGGGTTCCGGGGCGCCACGCCCCCGCCACCCCGGGCGCATGCGGAGGACCGCGCCCTCACGGGCACGGTCCTCCGTCGTCGGCGGCCTGCCGGGGCTATTTGAGCGCCCCGGCCGTCAGACCGGCGACCACCTGGCGCTGGAAGACGATGTAGGCCAGGAGCACCGGCAGCATCGCCATGACCAGTCCGGCGAAGAGGCCGGACCAGTCCCCCTTGTACCCCTGGCTGGTGGCCAGTTCGACCAGGCCCTGGGAGAGCACCTTGCCGTCCGGGTCGGTGTTGAGCACCGTCGGCAGCATGTACTGGTTCCACTGGCCGAGGAAGTTGAAGATCCCGACGCTGATCAGGCCGGGCTTCGCCATCGGGAGCATCACCTGGAAGAACGTCCTGGTGTGCGAGGCCCCGTCGAGCATGGCCGCTTCCGCGATCGAGGTCGGCAGTGTCCTGAAGAAGGAGGTGAGGAAGAAGACGGTGAACGGCAGCGAGTACGCGATGTACACCAGGATCAGCCCGTGCACCGAGTTGAGCAGCCCCATGTTGTTCATGACGAAGAACAGCGGGACCAGCGCCAGGATGATCGGGAAGCTCATCCCGCCGATGAAGAGGAAGTAGATGAAGCGGTTCCCGGGGAAGTCGAACCGCGCCAGCACGTACGCCGCCATCGAGCCGAGCAGCAGGGTCCCGATGAGCGAACCGCCGACCACCAGGATGGTGTTGAAGAAGTAGTCGCTCATGTGGGCCTGGGTCCAGGCCCGTGACCAGTTCTCGAAGTGGAGCTTGTCCGGCAGCGCCCACGGCGTCGACAGGATCGAGTCGTCGGTCTTGAAGGAGGCCATCACCGCCCAGAGCAGCGGCATGACGACGAGCACCGCCCAGATGACCAGGACGCCGTGCGAGAAGACGTTGAGGACCTTGCCCTCGCTGCTCTTCGCCGGCTCGCCGCCCGGACCGTCCGTCTTCGCCACCGGCGAGCGCCGGGCCACAACGGCGGGAGGAGTCTCAGTGACCTTCACGTGTGTTCACCTCGTACAGCTGTCGAGCCGGCCTCCGGGACCGAGCTGATGTGCGTGCTCCCGGTGTCCCGGTCGCCGTACCCCGCAACGGCCGGCATCAGTACTCCAGCCGATCGCGCCGGCCCAGCCGCATCACGACGGCCGCGAAGAGCATCGTGACGATCAGCAGCCCGACACCGATCGTGGTCGCGTATCCGGCCTGGGCGTCGCGGAAGGCCGTCTGGTAGACGTACAGCGGCAGGACGGTGGTGGAGTAGTCGGGACCGCCCGGACCCACCGTCATGACCTGTACGGCGGTGAAGGCCTCCACGCCGAGCGCCAGGATGCCCATGTAGACCCAGCCGGACTGCACCGTGTCCCAGAGCAGCGGCAGCGTGATCTTGAAGAACGTCGTGATGCGGCTGGCACCGTCGAGCAGTGCCGCCTCGTAGAAGTCCTTCGGGATGGACGCCATTCCGGCGGAGAAGAGGACGACGAAGAACCCGACCGTCGACCAGATCAGCACCACCATCACGCAGTAGAGCGCGAGGTCGGGGTCGCCGAGCCAGTCCGGCTGGAGGCTGTTGAGGCCGACCGCCTTCAGCGTCGAATTCAGCATTCCCGACGTCGGGTTGAACGCGAACTGGAAGAGCAGGGCCACGATCACGATCGACAGGACCTGCGGGAAGAAGTACGCGATCTTGTAGAACGAGGAGCCCCGCACGCCGGCGATCGCGGCGTTCCTACGCCGACGACCGCCGACATTGAGCATGAAGGCGAAGAAGAGCGCCAGGCCGAGCGTCACCAGCGGCAGCAGCAGCACGAGCAGCACACTGTGCTGCAGCGACTTCCAGAAGATGTCGTCGTCGAGCATCCGGCTGTAGTTGTCGAAGCCGACCATCTGGAAGTCCGGACTCAAGCCGGTCCAGTCCGTGAACGAGTAGTAGATGGACTGGGCGAAGGGCCAGATGACGAAGATGGCGTACAACGCCAGTGGGGCTACCAGGAACCCCACGATGAACCGGTACTTGCCGTGCTGCATCGTTTACCGACCCCGATCTCTGAGCGGGTGCCGCCGCTGGTGACGGTTGCTCACTGGTGCTTGTAGTGCTTGATGGACTGGTCCTTGGCTGCCGCGTCCGCGAAGCCCTGGATCTTCTTGATGGTCTCCGCCGGGGTCGCGCGGCCGGCCATCATCTCGCCGATGCCGGCGATACCGATCTGCTCCTTCTGCAGCTTCACGTACCAGTCCTGGAGCCGCGGGTTCACCACGTTGTCGCCGGCCGTCTTCAGCACGTCGACACCGGACTGCATGGCGGTGGACAGGGTCAGCCCGTCGGTGCCGCCGTTGAAGGCGCTGAGCGACTTGACCTGCTTGGTGAAGTTCTTGGAGGACTCCTCGGAGAGCATGATGCGCAGCTGCTCCATGGCGCCCTCGGGGTTCTTCGCCTTGGACGGGACGATGAAGGGCTCGCCGCCGGAGGCCCAGATGGTGCCGTAGGGCAGCTTGTCGGAGGCGTCCAGGCTGGACGGCGCCCCGACCATCATCTTGAAGTCCTCGGGCGTGGTCGGCGCGGCCTCGTTCTCCACCCACGAGCCGTTCGGGATGAACAGGGCCTTGCCCTTGGTCCACTGGGTCTGCGACTCGATGTGGGTCAGACCGGGGGTGCCCTTGAGGACGTAGCCCTTCTGGAACAGCTCGTAGTACGCCTCGAACGCGGCCTTGACGGCCGGGTCCTTCCAGGCGTTCGGCTCCAGGTTGTCGATCTTGTCGAGGACCTCACGGCCGCCGATCTTGCCGATGAAGGGGTACAGCGAGAACGGCAGGTAGTACGGGTACTTGCCGGGGTACGTCCAGCCGGCTATGCCCTTCTTCTTCGCCTTCGCGCAGAGGGCGAGCATGTCGTCCCACGTCTCGGGGTACGCCGAGTCGAGCTTCTCCAGGTTCGTCTGCGAGTACCAGACGCCGTAGACCGTGTACGCGTAGTACATGATCCAGACCGGGTCGCCGTCGAACTGGCCCATCTCCAGGACACCGGGGCGCAGCGTGTCTCGGACCTTCTTGGCCGGGTCGTCGTAGGACGGGGCGTCCATCAGCGGCGTCAGGTCGAGCAGCTGCTTCTTGCCGACGAGGACACCCATGTCCATCTGCTCGGCGCCCGAGTTGTCGATCAGGTCCGGCGGGGTACCGCCGTTGAACCGCGGCTGCAGCTGGGACTGGATCTTCTGGGTCGCCGCGTGCTTGACCTTCGGAGCCTTGGGGAAGGCCTCGTTGTACTTCTTCTCCGCGTCGATGGCGTACTGCTCGCCGAAGCCACCGTTGAAGATGACGACCTCGAGGGCTGCGGTCTCGTTGACGCCGAGCGGGTTCTTCGCGGACGTCTTGCCCTTGGTGACCTTCTCGTCGCTCCCGCTGTCGCCGCTCGCGCAGGCCGAAAGGAAGCTCATCGTCGGAACAGCGATCAGGCCGAGTGCGGCAGAACGCTTGATCACATCGCGACGGCCAAGGCCCTCATTCTTGTGGGCGGAGGTGGATCCCATGCTCAAGTCCTCGCCTTCTCCAGGACTCAGGCGGTGTACCGGTCACCCGTCGTGAATTCGCCTCAGGCGAAGGGCCCCGCCACCGCGGTCAGTTGCGCTTGGGTCGTGCAGATTGCCGGTTTTCCAGGTGCAGTGGGGGAGTTTCGGAAGACCGTACAGGGAGATGCCTCGGGCACCCCACAAAACGTTCCACCGTCCCCCATGTCCGCGGGCCGTGTGGAACGGCCTGTGCAGACGCCGACAGGTATAGTCCACTTGCCGCCAAGTGAGCAAGATCGAATGCAGGGTTGAGCGGCAGTCTTTCCCGAGTTGAGACCTCACCGACTCCTCGGCACCGCGCGCCCTGACACCGGAACGCTCATTTCCGGATTACGGTCGATCCGCGCATGCGACTGCGCGCAACACCCTTGACACATCCGAGCACTTGGCTCCCTACTGGAACACGTATCCCCCAATGACAACGTTGTCCATGTACGCCCCCCGGGAGGAACGACTCCGTATGCAGCCCCTGCGTGGTCTTCAGCAAGGCTCTCGAAAGAGACAAAGCCACTCCGCCGCGGTGATCGCGGCCTCGCTCGTCCTGGTCGCGGCGGCCCCCACCGCGGCCTTCGCGCAACCGTCCGGACCCCTACAGAAGCCCTCCGGGGAAACATCGTTCAGCTCCTCCTTCGAGGACGACGAAAAGCAGCCGGACTGGCGTAATACCGTCGAAGAGGGTCAGGACGGAAAGAAGAGGGCATCGGGCATCGACGGCGGTTTCTCCGCCGGAATACCGGGCAATGTCACCGATCAGGTCACCGAAGTCCGTGCGAGCGGCGAGAACACCGGCGGCGGCGAGGTCAAGGAGAACCTGGTCGATGTCGAGTCCGGCACCAAGTGGCTGGCTTTCACGTCCTCCGGCTGGGCCGAATTCGATCTTGTGGAACCCGTCAAGGTCGTGACATACGCGCTCACTTCCGCAAATGACCACGCCGAGCGCGACCCCAGGGACTGGACCCTGAAGGGTTCCGCCGACGGAAAGACCTGGACGGATCTGGACACCCGGACCGACCAGACCTTCTCCGAGCGTTTCCAGACCAAGTCGTATGATTTCACCGCCGAAACGGCCTATCAGCACTTCCGGCTGGAGATCACGAAGAACAACGGCGCGTCGGACGCGATCCAGCTCGCCGACGTCCAGTTCTCCGACGGCGACACCACCACCCCCGCGCCCGCCGACATGCGCAGCCTGGTCGACCGCGGCCCGTCCGGCTCCCCCACCGCCAAGTCGGGTGCGGGGTTCACCGGGAAGAAGGCCCTGCGGTACGCGGGCACGCACAAGCCGGACGGCCACGCGTACTCGTACAACAAGGTCTTCGACGTCGACACCGCCGTCACCGAGGACACGCGGCTCTCGTACCTGGTCTATCCCCAGATGACCGAGACGGACCTCGACTACCCGGCGACCCATGTCGCCGTGGACCTGGCCTTCACCGACGGCACCTACCTGAGCGGGCTGAAGGCCACCGACAGCCACGGCGGGCTGCTGACCCCGCAGGGCCAGGCCGACGCCAAGCGGCTGTACGTGAACCAGTGGAACAGCGTCGCCTCGCGCATCGGCACGGTCGCGGCCGGCAAGACCGTCGACCGGATCCTGGTGGCCTACGACTCCCCCAAGGGCCCCTCGAAGTTCCAGGGCTGGATCGACGACATCACGATCGCCCCGAAGGCTCCGGAGAAGCGCAAGGCGCACCTTTCGGACTACGCCTCGACGGTCCGCGGCACCAACTCCAGCGGCGGCTTCTCGCGCGGCAACAACTTTCCGGCCACCGCCGTCCCGCACGGCTTCAACTTCTGGACGCCGGTGACCAACGCCGGCTCCACGAGCTGGCTGTACGACTACTCGCGCGGCAACAACGCGGACAACCTGCCGACGCTGCAGGCCTTCAGCGCCAGTCATGAGCCGAGCCCCTGGATGGGTGACCGCCAGACCTTCCAGATGATGCCGTCGGCGGCCTCCGGCACCCCGGACGCCTCCCGCACGGCGCGCGCGCTGCCGTTCCGCCACGAGAACGAGACGGCGACCCCGCACTACTACGGGGTGACGTTCGAGAACGGCCTCAAGGCCGAGATGACGCCCACCGACCACGCGGCGCGCATGCGGTTCACCTACCCCGGTGACGACGCGATCCTCGTCTTCGACAACGTCTCCAACGACGGCGGTCTCACCCTCGACCCGGAGACCGCTTCCTTCACCGGCTACTCCGACGTGAAGAGCGGCGGCTCCACCGGGGCCACCCGGCTCTTCGTGTACGGCTCCTTCGACGCACCGGTCACCGACAGCGGCAGGCTGAAGGGCGGCGGCGGCGACGACGTGACGGGCTTCTTCCGCTTCGACGCGGGCAAGGACCGTACGGTCGGCCTGCGCCTGGCCACCTCGCTCATCAGCGTCGACCAGGCGAAGAAGAACCTCGCCGTGGAACTGCCGGCGAAGACCTCCTTCGACAAGGTGAGGAGGAACGCGCAGAAGGCCTGGGACGAGATCCTCGGCAAGGTCGAGGTCGAGGGCGCCGACGCCGACCGGCTGACCACGCTCTACTCCAGCCTCTACCGGCTCTACCTCTACCCGAACTCGGGCTTCGAGCAGGTCGACGGGAAGAGCACCTACGCGAGCCCCTTCTCGCCGCAGACCGGCGCGGACACCCCGACGCACACCGGTGCGAAGATCGTCCAGGGTGAGGTGTACGTCAACAACGGCTTCTGGGACACCTACCGGACGACCTGGCCCGCGTACTCCTTCCTCACCCCGAAGCAGGCCGGCAAGATGGTCGACGGCTTCGTCCAGCAGTACAAGGACGGCGGCTGGATCTCCCGCTGGTCCTCCCCCGGCTACTCCGACCTGATGACGGGCACGAGCTCGGACGTGGCCTTCGCGGACGCGTACGTCAAGGGCGTGGACTTCGACGCGGAGGCGGCGTACGACGCGGCCGTCAAGAACGCCACGGTGGCCCCGCCGTCCTCGGGTGTCGGCCGCAAGGGCATGGTGACCTCGGTCTTCACCGGATACGCCGACACCTCGACGCACGAGGGCCTTTCCTGGTCGCTGGAGGGCTACCTCAACGACTACGGCATCGCGCAGATGGGCAGGGCGCTCTACGCGAAGACGAAGAAGGCGCGCTACAAGGAGGAGTCCGCGTACTTCCTCAACCGCGCCCAGAACTACGTCAAGCTCTTCGACGACAAGGCCGGTTTCTTCCAGGGGAAGAAGGCGAACGGCGACTGGCGCCTGCCCTCGGACCAGTACGACCCGCGGGTCTGGGGCTACGACTACACCGAGACCAACGGCTGGGGCTACGCCTTCACCGCCCCGCAGGACAGCCGTGGCCTGGCCAATCTGTACGGCGGCCGCGACGGTCTCGGCGAGAAGCTGGACACGTACTTCTCGACCCCCGAGACCGCCGGACCCGAGTTCGTCGGTTCGTACGGCGGCGTCATCCACGAGATGACCGAGGCGCGTGACGTGCGGATGGGCCAGTACGGCCACAGCAACCAGGTCGCGCACCACGCCACGTACATGTACGACGCGGCCTCGCAGCCCTGGAAGACACAGGAGAAGGTCCGCGAGGTCCTCGGCCGGCTGTACACGGGCAGCGAGATCGGCCAGGGTTACCACGGCGACGAGGACAACGGCGAGCAGTCGGCCTGGTTCCTCTTCTCCTCGCTCGGCTTCTACCCGCTGGTCATGGGCAGTGGCGAGTACGCGATCGGCTCGCCGCTCTTCACGAAGACGACCGTGCACCTGGAGAACGGCCGCGAGCTGGTCGTCAAGGCTCCGAAGAACAGCGCGAAGAACATCTACGTCCAGGGCCTGAAGGTCAACGGCAGGAAATGGACGTCCACTTCGCTGCCGCACGACCTGCTGGCCAAGGGCGGCGTGCTGGAGTTCGACATGGGCTCCAGGCCCTCGTCGTGGGGCACGGGCAAGAACGCGGCCCCGGTCTCCATCGCCCAGGACGACAAGGTGCCCGCCCCGAAGGGCGACGTGCTCAAGGGCGACGGCGCGCTGTACGACAACACCTCGGCCACCTCGGCCGCCGTCGAGTCGGTGGACCTGCCGGTGGCTTCGGCCACGAAGGCAGTCCAGTACACCCTGACCTCGTCCGCGGCGGCGAAGGCCCCGACGGGCTGGGTGCTCCAGGGCTCCTCGGACGGCACCACCTGGAAGGATCTCGACAAGCGGTCCGGCCAGACGTTCGCCTGGGACAAGCAGACCCGGGTGTTCTCGGTGGGCGCGCCGGGCTCGTACGCGAAGTACCGGCTGGTGAGCACGGCGGCGGCGACGCTGGCGGAGATCGAGCTGATCTCCTGATCACCTGACCGGAGTTACGGGGCCGGGGGCGGCCACCCGCGTGCGCGGGTGGCCGCCCGAGCGCGCAGGCGGACAGGAGCACCGGGAAGAGCACCGCCGAGATCTACGACACGCCGTCCGGCGCGGTGCCCGCGGGCGGCGGCGGCGTCCCGGACACGGAGAGCGTCAGCTCCGGGAGTGAGTCGGACATCGGGGCGGCCTCGGCCGCGTTGGTGGCCGGCGCGGCCGGAATCGCCGGGCTGATCATGGTGCGCCGATCCGCACGCCGCCGCGACAAGGTGAAGACCTGCACGAAGGAGAAGTTCCCGGACGAAAAGGTGTACGGGGCCACCGGCCGTCCGGAGCTCAGGCTCCTGACGTGCGGCGGACGCTTCGGCAAGAAGGGCGGCTGCTCGGCCAACGTCGTCGTCTTCGCCCATCTCACGTCGATCAGGAAGAAGGCGGCCTGATCCACGGCACGCCGCACGGAACCGGCCGGTGCCTCGGGGGCGAGGTACCGGCCGTTCGTGCTGCCGGGCGCCTGAACGCCTGACCGAGAAATGCGTACCGGCCCTTCCCACGACCGATGAGTTCGCACGCGGCCGGCGGTCTATCAGTCAGAGTTCGCGTACGGCAGCCGCGCGAACGGCCGAAACCGGCCGCCGGCGGACCTGCCGGGAACCAGAACACGAGATATCGGGAGATCTTCGATGCGCACCCTGATCAGCACCGCCTTCGTCTCGCTCGACGGCGTCATGGAGGCCCCCGGCGGCGAACCGGGGTACCGGAACTCCGGCTGGACCTTCAAGGACGTGGAGTTCCTCCCCGAGGCGTTCGAGATCAAGGGCCGGGAGCAGCAGGAGGCCACCGCGATGCTGCTGGGCCGGGCCAGCTACGAGGCGTTCAGCCCGGTCTGGCCGGGCATGGCGGACTTCGCCGAGTACAAGGACATGCCGAAGTACGTCATCTCCACCACCCTCACCGAGGACGCCCTGGTGTCGGACTGGGGCCCGACGACGATCCTGCGGTCGCTCGACGAGGTCGCCGCACTGAAGGAGACCGACGGCGGCCCGATCATCGTCCACGGCAGCACGTCCCTCAACCGGGCCCTCTCGGACGCCGGACTGATCGACCGTTACCACCTGCTCGTCTTCCCGCTCCTGCTCGGCGCGGGCAAGCGGCTGTTCAGCGACACGGACAAGGACACGCAGAAGCTGAAGCTCGTCGAGCACGAGGCGTACGCCAACGGCCTGCAGAAGAACGTCTTCGACGTCGTCCGCTGACCCCGTTTGCGCCGCCCTGCCGTGCCACGGAGCGGAACGTGCCCTGGAGCGTCCGTCGGCGCCCCTCCCCCTCACGTCGCCGAGGAAGGCCTCCCGCCCGGCGCACCCGCTGCGGACAGCACGCCGTGGCGGTCGGCACCCCGGGGCAGGGTGCCGACCGCTTCGTTCACCCCACGACGCAGTCGAGCGCCAGTGCGGGGTCCGGGGCGCCGCCCGCGGTGACGTAACCGAAGTTCGTCGATTCACCGGGGTCCAGCGAACCGTTCCAATCCGCGTTGTGGACCATCACCTCCTGCCCCTGCGTCGTCATCGCGCCGCTCCAGAGACTGGCCACGCTCTGTCCGGCGGGCTGCGTCCAGTCCACCATCCAGCCGAGCATGGGCACGGTTCCGGTGTTGGTGACGGTCACCTCGGACTGATAGCCGCCGTTCCAGCTGCCGGTGGTGCTCCGGGTGGCGGTGCAGGCTCCGGGCGGGGGTTCGGTCGGCGTGGTGGAGCCCTCCTTGACCCCGGTCACCTCGCCGTTCCCTCCGTCGAAGACCACGTCGGAGCAGGAGTAGAAGGTCTCCTGGCTGTCCGAGCGCTGCCAGACCATGTAGATGAGGTGGCGGCCGTCCTTGCCGTCGGGCAGGGCCCCGCTCCACCGGTAGTCGGCCTCGACGGTGCCCGGCGAGCCGTTCAGCGCCGGGTGGTCGACGGAGAGGAAGGGGGCTTCCTCCATGTCGTCCCAGGTGAGCGTCTGCGTCGGGTCGAAGCCGTCCTTCGTGATGTAGACGTAGAACCAACCCGGGTGCGCGGCCCAGGCGTTGTACGAGAAGTCGATGGTCGCGCCCTCGGTCAGGTGGGTCAGCGGCCAGTCGTTCCGTGCCTGGTTGAAGCCGGTGAAGTTGGTGTTGCCGCCACTGCACAGCTCCCCGTCGGGCACGAAGCCCCGCGTACGGCCCGCCCCGTCGGAGCGGAGCACGGAGAACCAGTTGTAGAAGGGCGTGGTCCCGCTCTGCTGCGCGGCGGCCTTGCACGCGGGGTTGACGGGCTTGATCTCACCGGTCTCGGTGAGCCCGTCCTGCCAGCACAGGAAGGTGCGGCTGGCGGGCTTCATGGGCGTACCGTGCGCCTGGGCCTTGTCCCCCGTGGTGACGACGAGGCCAAGGGCGGGGATGGTCGTGAGGATCGCCAGCAGGGTGAGGAGCACAGCTCTTCGCCCGGTGCCGGCCAGTAATCGGTGCCTGATCAGATGGATCACGATGTACGTCCCTTCGCTGCGGGGGGCCCGGTGGGGGCCGGGGCGGTGCGATATTGGGAGCGCTCCCACTCGTACGTACTGCGGGAGGCTAGCGCTCGGCCGAAACCGTGTAAACGCTTCGCGCAGCACGGGTTCGCGCTTACCCGTCCGGGTGACGCGGCCGGATCCACGCATACGGGGGCGGGGTAACCCGCTACGTTCCGCACCATGCCACAGCCCAAGGACCTCGACCCGTACGCGAACCCGCGCACGTTCTACGGCTCGGAGCTGCGCCGCCTGCGGGAGGCGGCGGGGCTGTCGCAGAACCAGTTGGGCGAGCGGGTGTTCTGCTCCGGCACGTACATCGGCCTGTTCGAGGCGGCGGAGCGGAGGCCGCAGGTGGAGCTGTCCCGCGCGCTGGACGAACTGCTGGGCAGCGGCGAACACTTGCAGCGGCTGTGCCGGCTGGCACGGACGTCGAAGGTGGCGGGGTACTTCGCGGATGCGGCGGAGCTGGAGACCCGGGCCGCCAGCATCTGTGAGTACGCTCCGATGCTGGTGCCAGGGGTACTTCAGACGCGCGAGTACGCGGAATCGTTGCTCAGGTCGGCAAGGCGAGCCTCCGAGAACGTGCTGCAACAGCAGGTCGACGCACGTCTGGCGCGTGCCGAACTGCTGGCAGGCGGTACGTGCACGGCCTTCTGGGCCATCCTCCATGAGGCCGCCCTACAGGTGCCGATCGGTGGCACGACAATCATGCGCGAGCAACTGGCCCACCTCATCGAGACCGCTCGCACCCATCAGCACGTGGTTCTTCAGGTCCTGCCGTTTTCAGCCGGAGCTCACCCCTTCCTCAACACCATGATCTCCATCATGGATTTCCCCGACGCCCCCGCGGTCGTCTATACGGAGGGCGTCTATACCGGGCAACTCATCGATGAGCCCACGCTGGTGGCCGACCACCGGTCGGCCTATGATCTGGCCAGGGCCCTCGCTCTGTCGCCAGAGGCGTCCCTGGACCTGATCGCCTCCACCGCGAAGGACCACTCACCCCATGAGCAGTGCACGTGACCTGACGGTGAACAAGTGGCGTAAGTCGTCCTACAGCAACGCGGACGGCGGCAGCTGCGTCGAGGTGGCCGACGGTCTCCCCGGCCTCATCCCCATCCGCGACAGCAAGGTCCCCGACGGCCCCGCGCTCACCTTCACCACCACCCCCTGGACCCCGTTCGTCGACGCCCTCAGGCGCGGCGACCTCTGACTCGCCTCGCTCGCTCCCGGCTCCACGCATCGTGACCGCCCGTCGGACACGACCTCACACGTGACGGGGCGTGAGCGCCGCTACGTCGTTCCGCCGGTGTCCGCGACCATGCGAACGAGGGTGCCGACGAGTTCGTCCGCGGTGGTGAGCCACCTGTCCGCGGCCAGGTGGCCGCTGAGCTCCATGCCCGCGATGCCGTGGGCGCCGGTGAGCAGCAAGGCGCCGTAGTGCCGCGCGTTCCGCTCCCCCACCAACGCGGCGACGATGGCCACGAACTCGTCCTGGAAGCGTTCGGCCGCGCGGACGGCCGCGGCCGGGTCACCCACCGGTCCGCACAGCCGGCGCAGGACGCGTCCTTCCCCGCCCGGTCCGCGCCGCCTGAACAACAGCTGGTACAAGGTGCGGCCGGTCGCGGCCGACGCCGGGCGAACAACGCGTTGATGGCGTCGGGCACCGATACGGGCCTGGCCGCCGACGCCGCCGCCCTGGCCATCGCGAAGGCCGTGACGACCCGCAGGCCACGCACCCGCTGCACGGCGGGCCGGGATGCCGCCCTGATCATGCGCCTGGGCCCGCTGCTGCCCGACCGCACGCTCGATCGCATCCTCGGCGCCGATCTGCGCCGCCACTACCCGAAGGGAGCCACCGCCGCCGCTTCCCCGGACCGCCGGGTGGAAGAAGCCCGGTCCCAGGACCTGTCGGGTTCTCCGGTTCCACAGCATGCGCGCCCGCGTACGAGCGGGCGTGAACAGGCTGTTTCGTACCCGGGGGAGTGATCTCTCCGGATTTGGGTGGGCTGTCGGCGCGCGCCTCGTAACGATGGCGGTTCGGCATGATCGCCGCGACACGAAGGAGACGTAGAAGCATGTCCAAGCCTGTCGTCAACATCTGGGGCACCCCTGAAGGAGCTGCGCCCGCAGCCGCGCAAGCCGCCCCCTGGGACACGAAGTGGGATCTCCGGGGCGGGACCGCCTGGGTCTTCTACAGTTCGTCCGGCCGGACGAACGTGAGGCGGCCGGTGATCCTCGCCGACGGCTTCGCCCCGGGAGGCAGCGACGGCGGCGCGCTGTACGAGGGCCTGGAGAACGGGGACTACCCGTTCGTGTCCACCCTGCGCGAGGCCGGCTTCGACGTGGTCCTGCTGGGCTTCGCCGACCGCACCGCATCCGTCCTCGACAACGCCGACGTCGCGATCGAGTGCATCAGGAGGACGATCGCCGACCGCGAGGGCGAGGCCCCGCTCACGGTGGGCGGCTTCAGCATGGGCGGACTGGTCACCCGCTACGCCCTGGCCAAGATGGAACGGCAGAAGGAGCGGCACGAGACCGCCACCTACCTCTCCTACGACACCCCGCACCGCGGCGCGTGGCTGCCCCTGGGAGTCCAGGCCTTCGCCCACTACGTGAAGGAACACTGGGGAGGCCCCCTCACGCCGCTCTACAACTCCTTCTCCAACCTGGTCAACAGCCCTGCCGCGCGCCAGATGCTGCGCTGGCACCTCGACACCGCCACCGGGACCACCCTCGACGTCGCCGACGGCCGGCACCAGGACCGCACCGACTTCCTCGACGCACTGGAGAGGATGGGCGACTGGCCCCAGATCCCCCGTCTGCTCGGCGTCGCCAACGGCACCGGCACCGGCGCCGGGAACGACATCCCCGCCGCCGTCACCGCGATGGCCTCCTACGGACCCGAGCTGATCGGCCGGCTCGACACCCAGGCCGGGGGCTCGCAGACCGTCGCCCGGATGGACAAGCCCGGCCAGGAACCGACCGAGATCCGCACCACCGGCTTCCCCGAACTCGACGGCGCCCCCGGCGGCCTCTTCCCCCAGGCCCCCGCCCTCGGCGACGCCGCCAACTTCGGCATCGCCGCCATGCTCGCCGGCCGCGTCAACAGGACCGAGGCAGAACTCACCTACAACGCCTCCACCTTCGTACCCACCATCAGCGCCGTCGCGTCGGCCGACATCAACGACCACGACGCGCTCTACGCCAAGATCGACCCCGAGCGCAGCGACCTCCACGACTTCCTCTGTGCCACCACCAACGAAGGCCACACCACCATGACCCGCGAACTCGGCGAGTGGATCGTGACCAAGCTCAAGGAAGCGTGACCACCGGCAGGCCCTCGGCAGGAGCGATACCCGTGTGGGGCCCGGGGCCGTCGGGTCCCGGGCCCCACACGCGCCGCCGGGACCGAGGCCGGGGCGGCACCCTCGGCCCGCAGCCGGCCGGCTCGCCCGGACGGCGGTGCCGAAGCACCGGACCCGCGTCCCCGACGGTCACGGCGCCCGCCCTCGTACGGGCCGAGCGGACGGACGCGGGACCGGACCGACGGGCGTAGAGGCGGGAGTGGTCGCCGTGACCGATGCGCCTGTGGGCACTCCCCCGGAGCCGGACGTGGCTGCGCCTGGCCGTCCCCCGCACCCTCAGGCGCAGGCCACCCCGTACAGGCTCTCCGGCAGTGCCACGTTCAGCGCCGTGACGACCGGCTTGCCGTGTTCCGTGCCGAGGCGGGAGACCGCGCCCGTGGCCAGCTGGAACAGGGCGCCGCTCGCCGTGGTCAGTCCCAGGTAACGGGCGACGAGGACGCGCAGGAAGTGCGAGTGCGCCACCAGGACGATGTCGGTGTCGCCGAGGCGTGAGGCCGCTGCCCGGACCTCGGCCAGGACCCGGTCGGCGCGCGCGCCGACCTGGGCGGGGTCCTCCCCCGGGTTCGCCCCGGGGCCGAGGGCGACGCCGTCGGTCCAGAGGTTCCAGCCGGGGCGGGTGACGCGGATCTCGACCGTGGTGACGCCCTCGTACGCCCCGTAGTTCCACTCGTGCAGGTCGGGGGTGATGCGGGGGGCGAGCAGACCGGCCAGTTCCGCGGTGCGTCGGGCGCGGAGCAGCGGGCTGACGAGGGTGAGTCCGATGTGGCGTCCGGCCAGGACGGGGACGAGCGCGCGCGCCTGGCGTTCGCCCAGGTCCGTCAGGGGCAGGTCGGTGTGGCTCGTGTGCTGCCCGGACCGGGACCATTCGGTCTCGCCGTGCCGGATCAGGATCAGCTCACCCATGGACTCCGCCTTCGCGCCGAGGAGCCGGCCCCCGGGCAGGGACCGGCTCACAGGATCTCAGCCTACGACCGTGACCCTGTACGGCCGGTCCGTGTCCGCCGTGACCCGGACCTCACCGCTCTCACGGACCACCTCGTACGTCGCCGCGGGCGCGCCCGTCAGGTCGGGGACCGTCACCGTGCGGGTGAAGTCGCCGGTTCCGGCCGGGGCGAACACGCGGAGTTCCAGGTCGTCGAGCCACTCGCCGTCCGGGCGGGACTCGTCCGCGCCGAGCGCCAGTACGGCACCGGGGCGGACCAGGAGGGGCAGGCTGTCGAAGCCGTGGGTCTCGCGGCGCCACCCGGGGCCGGTGACGGTGTCGCCGGTGAGGAGGTGGGTCCAGGTGCCCTCGGGGACGTAGTACTCCACCTGCCCGTCGTCGGTGAAGACCGGCGCGACCAGGAGGTCCGGGCCCAGCAGGTACTGGCGGTCCGCCGTGCGGGCGGTCGCGTCGTCGGGGAACTCCAGCAGCATGGGGCGCATCGTCGGGACGCCCGTGCGGTGGGCCTGGACCGCCGCCCCGTAGAGGTACGGCATCAGGCGGTGCTTGAGCAGCGTGAACTGCCGGGCCACGTCCACCGCTTCCTCGCCGAACTCCCACGGCACCCGGTAGGACGAGGAGCCGTGCAGCCGGCTGTGCGAGGAGAGCAGGCCGAAGGCGAGCCAGCGCTTGAAGACCGCCGGGTCGGGCGTCCCCTCGAAGCCGCCGATGTCGTGGCTCCAGAAGCCGAAACCGGACAGCGACAGGGACAGCCCCCCGCGCAGGGACTCCGCCATGGCCTCGAAGGAGGACCAGCAGTCACCGCCCCAGTGCACCGGGAACTGCTGGCCGCCCGCGGTGGCCGAGCGGGCGAAGAGGACGGCTTCGCCCTGGCCGCGCTCCTTCTCCAGGAGGTCGAAGACGGCCTTGTTGTACAGGTGCGTGTAGTAGTTGTGCATGCGCTCCGGGTCGGAGCCGTCGTGCCAGACGACGTCCGTGGGGATGCGCTCGCCGAAGTCGGTCTTGAAGGCGTCGACGCCCTGGTCGAGCAGTCCCTTGAGCTTGCCCTGGAACCAGGCGGTGGCCTCGGGGTTGGTGAAGTCGACCAGCGCCATGCCGGCCTGCCACTTGTCCCACTGCCAGATGTCGCCGTCGGTGGTCTCGACGAAGTAGCCCTTGCGGGCGCCCTCTTCGTACAGCGCGCCCTTCTGTGCGATGTACGGGTTGATCCAGACGCAGATCCGCAGGCCCTTCTCCTTGAGCCGGGCGATCTGGCCCACCGGGTCGGGGAAGGCGGCCGGGTCCCATTCGAAGTCCGACCACTGGTACTCGCGCATCCAGAAGCAGTCGAAGTGGAAGACGCTGAGCGGGATTCCGCGTTCGGCCATCCCGTCGACGAAGGAGTTGACGGTCTTCTCGTCGTAGGAGGTGGTGAACGACGTGGACAGCCAGAGGCCGAACGACCAGGCCGGCGGCAGGGCCGGGCGGCCGGTGAGCGCGGTGTAGCGGGCGAGGACGTCCTTCGGTGTGGGGCCTGCGATGACGAAGTACTCCAGCGCCTGGTCCTCGACGCTGAACTGCACCTGGCCGACGGCCTCGGAGCCCACCTCGAAGGAGACCTTGCCGGGGTGGTTGACGAAGACGCCGTAGCCGCGCGAGGAGAGGTAGAACGGGATGTTCTTGTACGCCTGCTCGCTGCTGGTGCCGCCGTCGGCCTGCCAGATGTCGACGGTCTGGCCGTTCTTGACGTACGGGGTGAACCGCTCGCCGAGGCCGTGGACGGTCTCGCCCACACCCAGGGCGAGTTGGGCGACCATGTGGTGGCCGCCGCCGTCGACGGTGGCGAACGCGGTGCCCTTGCGCCCGGCGGAGGTGAGGGTCCGGCCGTCGCCGTCGAGGAATTCCAGGCCGAAGGCGCCCTCGGTGGGCAGCCGCAGGGTCAGCGGGCCGCTGGTGAGCTCGGCGGTGGCGCCCTCGGTCCGGACCGTGGCCGCGGAGCGCGCCGAGGCGCCCGGGAGCTCGAAGTCGGGGCCCTTGGGCCGCTTGCCGGTGTGGTGGGTGAGGCGCACCGCGATGACACCCTCGGCCGGCGCGTGGGCCTCGACGGTGATCAGTGGCGCGTTCAGTGTGTCGCCGCGGCGCTGGACACGCTTGACGGCGGCGTAGGCGGCGAGACGGTCCTCGTCGAGCCGGACGTCGCGGACTTCGGTGGCGTACGAGGCGTGCACACCGCTGCGCAACTGCCAGAAGCCGTCGGTGAACTTCATGGGGGTGGTCCTTAGCCGTCTCGGAAGTCGGTGATGCGGGACGTCAGGCGCCTGCGGCAGACGCGGCGACGGGTCCTCCCGATTTTGATCGTACACAAAACAAATACGACCGGGCGGGCGCGTACACGACAGGAACCACCGGATTGCCCGAGTATCCGAACCCCCGGCAGGACCGACGGATCGGCCACATTGACACCGAGTGAACGAAACATCACGGAAACGGTCTAGAAACCAACGGCGGGATGGAGTATTAGTACTGCAAGCAAACAAATTGGTCGGTCGGCGCGCAGCCGTCCGTGACTTCGTCGACAAGAGGCTGATCAATGTCGGACCGCTTCACCCCCACCGCTGCGGACAAGTTCACCTTCGGCCTCTGGACCGTCGGCTGGCGCGGCAACGACCCGTTCGGTGACGCCACCCGCCCCGCGCTCGACCCGGTCGAGTCCGTCGAGCGGCTGGCCGAGCTCGGCGCCCACGGTGTGACGTTCCACGACGACGACCTCATCCCGTTCGGCTCCTCCGAGAGCGAGCGCGCCACGCACATCGCGCGCTTCAAGGAGGCGCTGGAGCGCACCGGGCTGAAGGTCCCGATGGCGACCACCAACCTGTTCACGCACCCCGTGTTCAAGGACGGCGGCTTCACCTCCAACGACCGCGACGTCCGTCGCTACGCGCTGCGCAAGACCATCCGCAACATCGACCTGGCCGTCGAGCTGGGCGCCGAGACGTACGTGGCGTGGGGCGGCCGCGAGGGCGCCGAGTCCGGCGGGGCCAAGGACGTGCCGGTGGCCCTGGACCGCATGAAGGAGGCCTTCGACCTCCTGGGCGACTACGTCACCGAGCAGGGCTACGACCTCCGCTTCGCCATCGAGCCCAAGCCCAACGAGCCGCGCGGCGACATCCTCCTCCCGACCATCGGCCACGCCCTGGCCTTCATCGAGCGCCTGGAGCGCCCCGAGCTCGTCGGCGTCAACCCGGAGACCGGTCACGAGCAGATGGCCGGCCTGAACTTCCCGCACGGCATCGCCCAGGCCATGTGGGCCGGCAAGCTCTTCCACATCGACCTCAACGGCCAGTCCGGCATCAAGTACGACCAGGACTTCCGTTTCGGTGCCGGCGACCTGCGCCAGGCCTTCTGGCTCGTGGACCTGCTGGAGCAGGGCGGCTACGAGGGCCCCCGTCACTTCGACTTCAAGCCGGTGCGCACCGACGGCATCGACGGCGTGTGGGAGTCCGCGAAGAACTGCATGCGGAACTACCTGATCCTCAAGGAGCGTGCCGCGGCCTTCCGTGCCGACCCGGCCGTGCAGGAGGCGCTGCTCGCCTCCCGTCTGGACCAGCTGGCGCAGCCGACCGCCGCCGACGGGCTCAAGGGCCTGCTCGCGGACCGCTCCGCGTTCGAGGAGTTCGACGTGGACGCCGCCGCCGGGCGTTCGATGGCCTTCGAGGCCCTGGACCGGCTCGCGATGGACCACCTGCTCGGCGTCCGCTGATGTCGCGGGTGTCCGGCGGTCCGCCGCCGGGCACCCGGCCTTCCGCGTGCGGCCTCGCCGAATCCGCGCACGGTCTTGACGATCAGCCCGTGGGAGCGTTCCCATGGGTCGGCCACCCCCTCATGCAAGGGCACCACCGTGACAGAAATATCCCCGGACGGAACGGACCGACGCCCCAGCCGCCGCACCAGGCGGATCGTCGTTCCTCTCACCGTCGTCTCCGCGATCGTCGCCGGCACTGTTCTGTCCGGGTGCGGGCAGCAGCGGGACGAGGACGTCTACACCGTCATGAACTCCTCGACCGACGAGTCGTACCACCGCTGGGACAGTGACACGCTCGCACGCTGCAGCAAGGAGCTCGGAGTCACCATCGAGCAGCAGAGCGTGCCGGCCGCACAGGTGATGACGAAGGCGCTGCGCATGGCGTCGTCGAAGTCGCTGCCGGACGTCCTCCAGCTGGACGCCTCCGAGATGCCGACGTTCGCCGAGCCCGGCGGGCTGATCCCGCTGAAGGATCTCGGGCTGACCACGACGGACATACCCGACGGCATCGTGGACTTCGGTTCGTACGACGGGACGTACTACGGGGCCGCGCGCACGGTGAACACCCTGGCGCTGTTCTACAACAAGGACATCCTCGACGAGGCCGGGCTGAAGGTGCCCACCACCTGGGACGAGATGCGGTCGACCGCCAAGGAGCTCACGCAGGGCAAGCGCTACGGTCTCGCGCTGAGCGCGGGCGGCGCGGAGGACGGCGTCTTCCAGTTCACCCCGTTCATGTGGTCCAACGGCGGCGACGAGACGAAGCTCGACAGCCCCGAGGTCGCCGGTGCGCTCGACTACTGGAAGGGCCTGCTGAAGGACGGCTCGCTCTCCAAGTCCACGGTCAACTGGACCCAGGCCGACGTGAACGACCAGTTCATGGCCGGGAACGCGGCCATGATGATCAACGGCCCGTGGCAGGTCGAGAGCCTGAACGCCAAGAAGGGGCTCAACTGGGGCATGGCCGAGATCCCGGTGCCCGAGGCCGGGGACGACTCGGTCGGTCCGCTGGGCGGCGCCGTGCTGACCGTGCCCAACACCGGTGACAGCGAGCGCGAGAAGATGGCCGCCGAGATCATCGGCTGTATGGCGAGCGAGCAGGAGCAGATCACCTACGCCCTGAACAGCTGGATGGTCCCGGCGAACACCAAGGCCGCCGCCGTGTGGCGTACGAAGGCCCCGGAGCTGGCGGCCCTGGCCGGACAGGTCTCGACGGCCCGTTCCCGTACCGCGAAGGTCGGCGCGCAGTGGTCGTCCGTGTCGCTCGCCCTGCAGAGCGCCTTCCAGTCCGCCCTCACCGGCGAGTCCAGCGAGGCCGCTCTGAAGCGTGCCCAGCAGCAGGTCACGAGCGGGAACTGAGGTACCGAACGATGTCATCCACCACAGCCTCCGCCGCAGCGCTGCAGGCCGACCCGAAGGCCCCCGCGGCCGGCACGGTCAGGAAGCCCGTGAGCCCGCGGCGCGCCAAGCGCCGCAAGCAGCTCGCCCAGTGGGGCTTCATCGCCCCCGCCGTGATCTTCATGGCGCTGTTCTTCGGCTACCCGCTCGTCCGCAACATCGTGATGAGCTTCCAGGACTACTCGCCGTCCACGTTCTTCACCGGTGAGGCGCCGTTCAACGGAACGGACAACTGGAGCAACGTCTTCAACGACGGGCTGTTCGGCAAGGCCCTGTGGCAGACGATCCTCTTCACCGTCGGATCGCTCCTGGGCCAGTTCTGCATCGGTCTCGCCCTCGCCGTCTTCTTCACCCGCCGCTTCCCGCTGAACGGGATCCTGCGCTCGCTGATCCTGCTGCCGTGGCTGGTCCCGATGGTCGTCTCCGGCATCGTCTGGCGGCGCATCTTCGACCAGGACACCGGTGTCCTCAACTCCTTCCTGGGCACCATCGGCTTCAGCGGCGACACACCCTGGCTGACCAGCACGAGCATGGCGCTGGTCTCGGTGATCCTGGTGAACATCTGGATCGGCATCCCGTTCAACATGGTGATCCTCTACGGCGGCCTCCAGGAGGTCCCCAAGGAGCTGCACGAGGCGGCAGCGCTCGACGGTGCCTCCGCCTGGCGTACGTTCCGCTCGGTGACGCTGCCGATGCTCAAGCCCGTCATCACGGTGGTGCTGGTGCTCGGCTTCATGTCGACGGTCAAGATCCTCGACCTGGTGCTCGCCCTCACCGACGGCGGCCCCGCCGACTCCACGCAGACGCTCGGCACGCTCACGTACCAGAACTCGTTCGTCCAGATGGACTTCGGGGCCGGTGCCGTGGTCGGCAACATCCTGATCCTGATCTCCGCCGTCTTCGCGGTGTTCTACCTGCGGGTCAACCGCAACGAGGGGAAGTGACCGGCATGGCGACCACCACCCAGATCCCCGCCGCCCCGGCACCCGCGGCCACCCACCGGCCGAAGCGCCGCTGGGGTGCGACCGTCTTCGGCGTCGTCATCCTCGCCGTCATGCTGTTCCCGCTGTACTGGATGATCAACACCGCCCTGCAGCCGGACGCGAGCCTGGTCGACGTGGGCCCGGTGCCGACGGGCATCGACTTCTCCGGTTTCACCTCGGCCATCACCGACCAGGGCGCGAACCTGCTGACCTCGCTGGCCGTCGCCCTCGGCGCCGTGGCCATCTGTCTGGCGATCTCGGCCCCGGCGGCGTACGGACTGGCGCAGTTCAAGCTGCGCGGCAGCAAGACGATCGTCTTCGGCACGCTCATCACCCAGATGGTGCCGGGCATCGTCATCGCCAACGCCCTGTACAGCGCGTACGTGGACCTCGGCCTGGTCAACTCCTACTTCGGGCTGATGCTCGCGGACGCCTCGCTGGGCATCCCGTTCGCGATCGTGCTGATGCGCTCCTTCATGGTGTCCATCCCGCGCGAGGTCATAGAGGCCGCCGAGGTCGACGGCGCGGGCCGCATCCGGACGTTCGTCCAGGTCGTCCTGCCGATGAGCCGCAACTCGCTGATCACCGCCGGGCTGTTCTCCTTCCTGTACGCGTGGAGCGACTTCATGTTCGCGCTCACGCTGAACACGACGGACGACGTCAAGCCGATCACGCTCGGCATCTACCAGTACATCGGGGCCCACGTCGGCGACTGGGGCTCGGTCATGGCCGCGTCCGTGCTCTCCGCGGTGCCCGCGGCGGTCCTGCTCGTCCTGTCCCAGAAGTACATCGCCGCCGGGATCTCCGGCGGCTCGGTCAAGTAAGGGTTCCCATGAGTGACTTCCCGGTCTTCCCGCCCGGATTCGTGTTCGGCGCGGCCACGGCCTCGTACCAGATCGAAGGCGCCGCACGGGAGGACGGCCGCGGCCCGTCCATCTGGGACACGTACAGCCACACCCCGGGCAGGACGGACGGTGGCGACACCGGCGACGTCGCCTGCGACCACTACCACCGCTACCCGGAGGACGTGGCACTGCTGCGCGACCTCGGGGTGGACTCGTACCGCTTCTCCATCGCCTGGTCCCGCATCCAGGCCGACGGCAGTGGGGCGGTGAACCCCAAGGGGCTGGACTTCTACTCCCGGCTCGTGGACTCGCTCCTGGAGGCGGGCATCGAGCCGGCCGCGACCCTCTACCACTGGGACCTCCCCCAGGCCCTGGAGGACCGGGGCGGGTGGCGGGTACGGGAGACGGCGGAGCGGTTCGGCGAGTACACCGCGATCATGGCCGAGCACCTGGGCGACCGGGTGCCGCGCTGGATCACCCTCAACGAGCCGTGGTGCAGCGCGTTCCTCGGCTACTCCGTGGGCCGGCACGCGCCGGGCGCCCAGGAGGGGCGCGGGGCGCTGGCCGCCGCGCACCACCTGCTGGTCGGTCACGGCCACGCGATGGACGCGCTGCGCGCGGCGGGTGTCCGCGAGGCGGGCATCACGCTGAACCTGGACCGCAACGTCCCGGCCACCGAGTCGGACGCCGACCTCGCCGCCGTCGTCCGCGCGGACACCCAGCACAACCTGGTGTGGACCGAGCCGCTCCTCGCGGGCCGCTACCCGGCCACCGAGGAGGAGACCTGGGGCGAGCTGATCACCGGTCAGGACTTCCGCCGCGAGGGCGACCTGAAGCTGATCTCGCAGCCGATGGACTTCCTGGGCATCAACTACTACCGGCCGATCGTGGTCGCCGCCGCCCCGCACCGCGAGGCGGACCCGGCGCTGCGCGTCGCCACGGACAACCGGTACGCGGAGGGCGACTACCCCGAGGTCCGCAGGACGGCGATGGGCTGGCCGGTCGTCCCGCAGTCCTTCACCGACCTGCTGACCGTGCTGAAGCAGACGTACGGTGACGCCCTGCCGCCGGTGCACATCACGGAGAACGGCTCGGCGGAGTTCGACAGCGTCGAGGCGGACGGTTCGGTCCGGGACGCCGGCCGGGTGGAGTACCTGCGCACCCACCTGACGGCTCTGCGGGCGGCCATGGACGCCGGGGTCGACGTACGCGGCTACTACGTGTGGTCGCTGCTGGACAACTTCGAGTGGGCGCTCGGCTACGCGAAGCGGTTCGGGATCATCCGGGTCGACTACGACACCCTGGAGCGCACGCCGAAGGACAGCTACCGCTGGTACCAGCAGCTGATCGCGGCGCACAGGGCCTGATCGCCTGATTCCTCGACCCGGGGCGTACGCGTGCATCACGGCGCGTACGCCCCGGGTCCGTGTGCACGGTGGGTACGCCCCTGCCGGGAGGCTCCGGAAATCGGGAGCGCCGACGGCGAGGGCTGTGCCCTTCTGTATGGCTACTGATCCGTAGGTGTTCGTGCTGGTCGGGTTGTGCCTGGCCAGCCGGTTAGAGGTGTGGGCGGGGCGGTGCGACAGATGTCGTGCACGTATCTGGCCTCTCTTGTTGTCGGCGCGTAGGGGCACTGAGGTGAGGTACGGGTTCGAGTGCAGCCTCCTGAGGAAGGCTGATTGGACGGAGGCGGCTTTGCGCTGATCGCCCGGATGGGTGCGCGGCCGTGCTTCACCATGTCTCCTTGTGACGAGCACCTTGATGACCACGGTCATCGCGATCGTCGGCACGCTGCTGGGCAGCGGGCTGACGGCGCTTGTGACCGCTCGGATCGAGCGGCGAAAAATGAGGCTCTGGAACGGCAGCAGATACGCCAAGAGGTCGCGCAAGATCGCGCTGCGCCTCGTGAACTACGGGTCGGGCACCGGAGGTGGCGCCGGGATCGTCGACAAGCTGCTTACCAAGGCTTGATGGATGCAGCTCATGAAGCGCAGGGGGCTGTCTGGCAACTGGCACGGCTGACGCTGGAGCCCTACGACCAGCATCGTTATGACATACGGCGTGGTGCAGCCATCGATGCGGTACGCGCGCCTCGGCAGGCGGCGACCTCGGTTGAGCTCGAAGGACCCGCTGGTGTGGCGCAGCCTGGTGCCGAGTACGCCGAAGCCATAGATCGGCACATCCACCCGCCCATCCAGTACCTGATGGAACTGAGTAAGGGGCCGCCGACTGATGAGCAGAAGGATCGCTATCGCTCCTCAGCAGCGGAAACGGGCCCTCTCGTGGAGGACATGCGGCGGCGCTTCGTTCCTCTCGCCCGTGCGGCTCTGGACGAGTTGGTGGACGAGGCTGACCAGGGACGCAAGCGGCTGCATGAGGTGTGGAGCGGCTATCGGAGTTGGGTGCAGATCTTTTGAGGGTCTGGCCCACCTGCGGTTTTGTACGGATCGAGTCCATCGTCCCACGGAGCCCGTCGCAGCCGACCTGCCCGTCTGTCTCTCACAGCACCCGTTGATCCGCGTCGGCGCCGTACGGCCGGGCGTTACTGACACGGCGTAGCCCTGCTGGATCACGAACCCGCAGGTCACGCTCGTGCCAGACACCCTCAAAGGATCTGCACCCATACGGCTTGCAGGATCCGTCAGGTCCGTACGCTCTTGGGCCGGGGTTGCCGACGGGCCGCCCCGCCGATGGTGCCGACCTGCCTGAACAGGACCCGCAAGGTGCCTGGGCGCGCATGGCACAACGTGCTCGCAAGTCACGGCAGCGTGATGGAGTCCTGCCAGTGCCGGGACCGGCAAGTTCTCCCCACCGAGGAGCGTCGTCCAGTGATCGCAAGGTGACCAGCGCCTCGTACGGGGTGTCTTGAGCGCCGTGGACGACACGGTCGGCAAGGCGTTGGGCCCGGTGCGCACTCCGCCGAACCCAGCGCGGCCACCGCTGTGGCCACCGGCGGCAGCAGCGCACCGCGGCCCGCCCGGGACCCGACGAGTGAACCCACGCCCACCGCGATGGTCAGGTAGACCGTGGTGACGAACGCCGCCGGCAGGGAGTACAGGACCGTCTTGCGGATGACGGTGTCGATGTCGTACAGCCGGTACCGGAAGATCGCGATGCCGATCGCGACCGGAGGTCGGCTTTCCCTGGCCCGGCCCCGCGGCCGCGCCAACGACGAGATGCCCGCTGCACCGGGAGTGTTCTGATCGTGTCTCAGCCCGTCGCGAGTCGCGTCAGGCTCCCTTGGCGGCCGTGATCAGGTGGTCCATGACCGCGGCGAACAGGGGATGGTTCTCGGAGCCCGTGCGTACCGCGGCGAAGAGATTTCGGCTGGGCTGCTGTCCCGCGGGCGGGCGCAGCACCAGTCCGCCGCGATGCAGCGGCTGTACCAGCCGGGGTACGAGTGCCACCCCTGCTCCGGCCTCGACGAGGGCGGCAAGCGACTGCCAGTCGTTGACGGCGTGCCGGATTTCGGGGGTGAAGCCGCCGGCGGCGCATACGGAGCGGGTGACCGCACCGCAGCAGCTGCGGGCGTCCCCGACGATCCAGGGGTCGGCGGCGAGGTCTCTCAGGGGGACCCGGTCCAGATGCGCGTAGCGGTGGTCGGCGGGCAGAGCCAGGTCGAGGATGTCGGTGAGGAGACCGGTACGGGTGTAGCGACGGTCGGTGTACGGCGGTGCCTCGGCGAAGTCCACTGCGACGGCCACATCGATCTGCCCTGCGTCGAGCCGGGTGAACAGGTCCGGCGGCTCAGCCTCCACGACCGCGATGTCGATGTCCGGCCGGGTCTCGGCCAGAGCGCGCAGCACAGCGGGCAGCAGGCCCGAGATGGCGCTGGAGAAGGCACCGATGGTCACCGATCCGTGGCGGCCGTGGTTCCAGGCGGCGAGGTCCGCGCGGGCTCGCTCCATCTGGGCGGCGATCAGGTCGGCGTGCTGCAGGACGACCTGGGCCTGCCCGGTGAGCCGAACCCCGCGCCCCTCCCGCTCGATCAGCGGAACCCCCAACTCGCGGGAGAGTGCGGCGAGTTGCTGGGACACTGCGGAAGGAGTGAGGTGCAGGGCCTCGGCCGTCCTCGCGAGGCTGCCCCGGCGGCCCAGCTCGCGCAGCGCCCCCAGGCGGCGAAGATCTATCATGAAGGTTCTGCTTACCTGTTCCATATACAAACATTAACTGGACCTCAGGCGTGGGATGGGCCGACGATCGCTTCATGACCTCGTTCCTGATCCTCCATGGATTCCAGAACCACCGGCCCGCGGGCCATTGGCAGCACTGGCTGGCAGACGAACTGACCGCTCTGGGCCACCATGTGAGTTATCCGCAGCTGCCGAATCCCGACGACCCCGACCTGGAGGTGTGGCTCGGAGAACTTCACCGGCTGCTCGGCGAACTACAGGGCGAGGAGCGAGTGGTCATCTGCCACAGCCTTTCCGTCCTGCTGTGGCTGCACGCCACGGCACGGGGCACGGGTGACGTCCGCGCCGACCGGGTGCTTCTGGTCGCACCGCCTTCGCCCCAAGTGGTCGGAGAATACCCGGAGGTCGCCACGTTCGCCCCGCCGGAGGTTGACGCCCCGCGGCTCCACGCCGCCGGGCACACCCGGCTCGTCGCCGCTGACAACGACCCGTACTGCCCGGGAGGCGCCGCCGCGCACTACGGCCGGCCGTACGGCCTCGACACCGACACGGTGCCGGGCGGAGCCCATCTGGACCTGCCCGCTGGCTACGGCCCCTGGCCGTCAGTCCTCGACTGGTGCCTCGAACCCTCGGCCCCCGTCAACCCCCGGTCTGCGGGGCAGGTACTGGAGCGGCCTCCCCGCACATAGTCGCGTGTGCAGTCCGCCGGCCGTCGGCGGGCGGCGTGCCTCGTGACCGCGGGCATCCTGGTCAGGTGGATCGTGGAGATCCGACCAACAGGATTTCCCGTTGGGGGCGTCGACGTGCTCGCCTGAATTCCAGGAGGACGCTGTCGCGTTGTGACGCCCCGGGCCGGGTGGGAATGTACTCGTCCGCGGCCAGGACCCTGGGACCGACCACGAGACTCCGTACACGGGTGCGGGATGCCGGTCAGGCCGGCCGGCACTCCTTCCTGAGGGTGCGACAGGCGGTTCAGCCGGCCTCGGTCGCGGTGAGCCGCTGGCGGATCCAGTGGGTGACGGAGTCGTTCCCGGGCTTCCATCCCAGCTGATCGCGGGCCTGCCGACCGCGCACCCGACTGTTGGACCCGAGGGGTCCCTCTTGGCGATTGCCACCGATCGACGCCGTTCATCTGCCTACGATGCCGTCCGCGAGGTCGGGGATGCACGGGTTCGAAGCGGTGGCCGTCCGGCTGACGTCGATGGTGGCCCGGACGGTCGCGAATCGATGCTAACGCCGAAGGGTGCAGATCCTTTGAGGGTGTCGGGAACGAGCGTGACCTGCAGGTCTTGATTCACCACGGCTACGCCGTGTCAGTAACGCCCGGCCATACGGCGTCGACGCGTCCGGACGGGTGCCATGAGAGACAGGCGGGCAGGTCGGCCGCGAAGACTCCGTGGTGACGACGGACTCGATCCCTACGAAATCGCAGGTGAGCCGGACCCTCAAAAGATCTGCACCCATCGGAGTTCTCATCAGGGCTTGGCCTTCGTGGTGTTGAGGGTGGCCATGGCGTGACTGGCACGAGGTACTCGGAGAACGTGCCTGCGCCTCCTTCGGACACGACCCGGACCCCCTCGCCGAACGCCTCGGCGACACCGTCCGGCTGACCGTCGACGCCGACCGGAGTGACAGCCCGGTGATCGAGCTGTCCGCCACCGAGCTCGGCCGCCTGCTCGACGGTGCCGAACGTGATCTGGCCGCGTTCCTGGCACTGGCCGGCGCATGGGTCTCCGAGAATCTGCCCGGCCACTCCGCCCCGGTCACCGCGGCACTCGCGCGCGCCCTCGACCTGTGAACGGCAGGAATCCGGCGGGACCGGGCAGCGAAGCCGCTCGCGGCAACGGCCCGTCAACGCGTCGTGTACGCCGCCGGGTTGTCCAGTACGCCGTGCACCACCCGGGCCGCCGCGCCCCGCGCCGCGTCTCCGGAGAGTGACGAGGCCCGGAGCCGGCTGCCCTTCTCGTGCCACCGGCCCGACACCACGCGCGCGGTGAGCTGGGCGTCCGCGGACTCCTCCAGCCAGGGCATCAGGTTCCGGTATATCCCGCCCAGGACGACCGCCTCCGGGTCGAAGAGGTTCACCGCACCGGCCAGCACCACGCCCAGCCGGTCCCCCGCCTCCCCCAGCGCCTTCACGGCCCGCGCCTCCCCGGCCGCGGCCCGCTGCTCCAGCTCGCCGATCCCCCGGACCCCCGTGTCGGGGTCGATCCCGGCTGCCTCCAGCAGCGCCGCCCGGCCCGCGTACCGCTCCAGGCAGCCGTGTGCCCCGCAGCGGCAGAGCGGGCCCTGCGGGTCGACGACCATGTGGCCGATCTCGCCCGCGAATCCGTGCGCGCCGCGCAGCATCTCGCCGTTCAGCACGAGCGCGCCACCGACGCCGATCTCACCGGTGACGTAGAGGAAGGTGCGTACGCCGCCGAGCCCACCGAACCAGAGCTCGGCCAGGGCCGCCAGGTTGGCCTCGTTGTCGGAGCCGACCGCGAGGGCCCGGCCCGCCGGGCGCAGGGTGCTGAGCGCCTGCCCGAAGATGCCCTCGGCGGCGACCCTGTTCCAGCCGAGGTTGGGTGCCTGGCGCACGACGCCGCCGGAGACCAGGCCGGGCAGGGCCAGCTCGACGCCGACGACGCGCAGTTCCTGTTCGCGGGTGGACCCGATGACCCGGTTGGTGAGCCGGGCCGCGTGGGCGAGCACCTCGGCGGCCGGGACGCCCCGGTGGTCGGTGTGCTCGGTGACGCGGACCCGGTCGGTGCCGGTGAGGTCGACTGCGCACACCGACACGTAGTCGATGTTGATCTCCACCCCGAGCCCCGCCGGACCGGTCCTGGCGAGTTTCAGTACGGTGCCGGGGCGGCCGGCGGATCCGCTGGAGGTCTTGCCGGACTCGCCGATGCAGCCGAGCGCGAGGAGTTCCTCGACGAGGGAGGAGACGGCGGCCCTGGTGAGCCCGACGAGGCTCGCCACCCGGGCCCGGGTGACCTCGCCCTCGTCGCGGACGGTCCGGAGGACCAGGCTCAGGTTGTGACGGCGCACGGACTCGTGTCCGGCCTTGGCCGCCGGCGAGGTGAGGTTGTTCTTCATCAGGTGGTGAGCCTAACGGCGAAGGGCCGTACCCCGGGGGGTACGGCCCTCGTTGCCTTCGGATCCCTTAGCTGCGGATCAGGCTGCGGAGCACGTACTGCAGGATGCCGCCGTTGCGGTAGTAGTCCGCCTCACCGGGGGTGTCGATGCGGACGACGCCGTCGAACTCCACTCCGGTGTCGGTGGTGACCTTCACGGTGGTCGGCGTGGTGCCGTTGTTCAGCTCGGTGACGCCGGTGAAGGAGAAGGTCTCCTCGCCGGTCAGACCGAGGGACTCGGCGGTCTGCCCCTCCGGGAACTGGAGCGGGAGGACGCCCATGCCGATGAGGTTGGAGCGGTGGATGCGCTCGTAGGACTCGGCGATGACGGCCTTGACGCCCAGGAGCGCGGTGCCCTTGGCCGCCCAGTCGCGGGAGGAGCCGGAGCCGTACTCCTTGCCCGCCAGGATGACGAGCGGGGTGCCCGCGGCCTGGTAGTTCTGCGAGGCGTCGTAGATGAACGAGACGGGGGCATCCGCCTGGGTGAAGTCGCGGGTGAAGCCGCCCTCGGTGCCCGGCGCGATCTGGTTGCGCAGGCGGATGTTGGCGAACGTACCGCGGATCATGACCTCGTGGTTGCCACGGCGCGAGCCGTAGGAGTTGAAGTCACGGCGCTCGATGCCGTGCTCCGTGAGGTACTTGCCGGCCGGGGTGTCGGCCTTGATCGCACCGGCCGGGGAGATGTGGTCGGTGGTGACCGAGTCGCCCAGCTTGGCCAGGACGCGGGCGCCCGTGATGTCGGAGACCGGGGTGGTCTCCATCGTCATGCCCTCGAAGTACGGGGGCTTGCGCACGTAGGTGGACTCGGAGTCCCACTCGAAGGTGTTGCCGGTGGGGATCGACAGCGCCTGCCACTGGGCGTCGCCCGCGAAGACGTCCTGGTAGGACTTGTTGAACATGTCCTCGCCGATGGAGTTGGCGACGACGTCGTTGACCTCGGCCTCGGAGGGCCAGATGTCCTGGAGGTAGACGGGCTTGCCGTCCTGGTCGACGCCGAGGGCGTCCTTGGTGATGTCGACCTTCATCGAACCGGCGATGGCGTACGCGACGACCAGCGGCGGGGACGCCAGGTAGTTCATCTTGACGTCGGGGTTGATCCGGCCCTCGAAGTTGCGGTTGCCGGAGAGCACCGAGGTGACGGCCAGGTCGTGCTCGTTGACCGCCTTGGAGACCTCGTCCGGCAGCGGGCCGGAGTTGCCGATGCAGGTGGTGCAGCCGTAGCCGACGAGGTTGAAGCCGACCTTGTCGAGGTACGGGGTCAGGCCCGCCTTGTCGAAGTAGTCGGTGACGACCTTGGAGCCCGGGGCGAGGGTGGTCTTGACCCACGGCTTGCGGGTCAGGCCCTTCTCGACCGCCTTCTTGGCCACGAGCGCCGCGGCGACCATGACGTACGGGTTCGAGGTGTTGGTGCAGGAGGTGATCGCGGCGACGGTGACGGCGCCGTGGTCGAGCTCGTACGTCGTGCCGTCGGGGGCCGTGACCGTGACCGGGTTCGACGGGACGCCGTTGGAGGCGGCCGGGGAGTCGGAGGCCGGGAAGGACTCCTTGCCCGCCTCCTCGTCGTCCGCCACGTAGTTGCGTACGTCCTGGGCGAACTGCGCCTTGGCGTTCGCGAGGACGATGCGGTCCTGCGGGCGCTTCGGGCCGGCGATGGAGGGGACGACCGTGGAGAGGTCGAGCTCCAGCTTCTCGGAGAAGTCCGGCTCGGCGGCCGGGTCCAGCCAGAGGCCCTGCTCCTTGGCGTACGCCTCGACGAGCGCGACCTGCTGGGCGTCACGGCCGGTCAGACGGAGGTACTTCAGCGTCTCGTCGTCGATCGGGAAGATCGCGGCGGTGGAGCCGAACTCCGGCGACATGTTGCCGATGGTGGCGCGGTTCGCGAGGGAGGTGGCGGAGACGCCCTCACCGTAGAACTCGACGAACTTGCCGACGACGCCGTGCTTGCGGAGCATCTCGGTGATGGTCAGCACGAGGTCGGTGGCGGTGGTGCCGGCCGGGAGCTCACCGGTCAGCTTGAAGCCGACGACGCGCGGGATGAGCATGGAGACGGGCTGGCCGAGCATCGCCGCCTCGGCCTCGATGCCGCCGACGCCCCAGCCGAGCACACCGAGGCCGTTGACCATGGTGGTGTGGGAGTCGGTGCCGACGAGCGTGTCGGGGTACGCCTGGCCGTTGCGGACCATGACGGTGCGCGCCAGGTGCTCGATGTTGACCTGGTGGACGATGCCGGTGCCCGGGGGGACGACCTTGAACTCGTCGAAGGCGGTCTGGCCCCAGCGCAGGAACTGGTAGCGCTCCTTGTTGCGGCCGTACTCCAGCTCGACGTTCTGCGCGAACGCGTCGTTGGTGCCGAACTTGTCGGCGATGACGGAGTGGTCGATGACCAGCTCGGCCGGGGCCAGCGGGTTGATCTTCGCCGGGTCGCCGCCGAGCTCCTTCACGGCCTCACGCATGGTGGCGAGGTCCACGACGCACGGGACGCCCGTGAAGTCCTGCATGATCACGCGGGCCGGCGTGAACTGGATCTCCTGGCTGGGCTGGGCCTGCGAGTCCCATCCACCCAGTGCCCGGATGTGATCGGCGGTGATGTTCGCGCCGTCCTCGGTACGGAGCAGGTTCTCCAGCAGCACCTTCAGGCTGTAAGGGAGGCGCGCCGAGCCCTCGACCTTGTCCAGCTTGAAGATCTCGTACGACTCGTCGCCCACGCGCAGCGTGCTGCGGGCGTCGAAGCTGTTCGCCGACACGACAGTCTCCTTCTTCAATGTGCGCGTATCTCCGCGCCGCGCCTCATGGCGGCCTGCGCCGCTCGGTGCCGCCTGCGGCCCCCACCATCCGCTAAGCTAAGGATTAGTTAGGTAACCCTTACTGAGCGGCGGCTGCGGTATGCCTCGGCAGATATCTCGATGTCGAGATAACTCTAGTACATAGCCGCCGCCCGGTCATGCGCGGGCGCCCCCGTCCGTTCCCGTCCGGTCGGGTGGTTCTCCCGGCGAACCCGCTCGCCGCACCCTCCGCTCCGGCTCGCCACGCCGCCCGTTCCGGTGGACCCGGCCGCGCAGGTAATCACGTCGGAGGGCCGGGAGCACCGGCACAGGGTGGCTCCCCGGCACGTCGAGGGGCAGACCATGGAGATCACCGTCCAGTGGATACGGACGTCGTCCAAGCGGTCCCGGGGAGGGCCGGCCGCCACGCTCAGGAACGCCGCCCCGGCCGGCTTCCCCCTCCCACAGGCAGGGGCCGCCTCGGGCACGTGATCCGCATGCGCGAGGACGACGGCTTCGTACCGCGCGAGACCCGGGAGGACCGTCGCGCGGTAGCCGTCCGGCTCCGCGAGTCCGACGGGCGGCTGGGGGTCCTCCCCCGGGTGGAGCCCTGGTACGGCCTGCCGCCCCGGCCGCGTCGCCCCCCGGCGGTGCGGCTGGCCCCGGGCCAGTGGGTGCGCCGGCAGCTCAACTACCGCTTCAGCAGCAAGGCCGGGATCAGGGACTGGTCGTACTGGCTGGACACCTTCAACATCGCCTGCGGGCCGGTGGACGCCGAGGTGTTCCTGTCCACGCCCACCGTGTTCGTCGACGAGCGGGGGCCGGTGCGCCGACCCGTCCCACCGGCGTCGCGCGTCTTGGCCGACCCCCGGGCCGACACCGATCCGCCCCACCGGGCGGGTCACGCCTCCTCGCCGACCCCCGGCCCGACACCGACCCACCCCACCGGGCGAGTCACGCCTCCTCGCCGGCCTCCCAGGCGGTGCGCTCCAGTCGGTCCCGGTAGGCCGCCCACCAGGCCTGGTCGCCCGGCGGCATGCTGTCGTTGCCTCGGTTCATCCCGACGGCGCCGTCCATGAGCTCCCGGAGGATGTCGGCGTGCCCGGCGTGCCGGTGCGTGTCGGCGATCACGCGCACCACGGCATGGTGCAACGTCAGCTCGTCCCGGCCGGCCGGCCACCACGGCACCCGGGCGCGCGTGTCCAGCGTCAGCGCATCGATCGTCGCGTCCGCGTGCGCCCACGCCCGGCGGTAGAACGCGACGATGTGCTCGCGTGACTCGTCGGCGGTGGCCCACATGTCCGCGTTGGGCTCGGCGTCCTCGTCGAGCCAGGGCTGCGGCTCGCCGGACGGCCGTCCGAAGACCTCCCCGAGGTAGCCCAGCTCCGAACCGGCCGCGTGTTTGACCAGCCCCAGGAGGTTGGTGCCGGTCGGCGTCATCGGCCGCCGTACGTCGTACTCCGGGAGCCCGTCGAGCTTCCACAGCAGGGTGTCGCGGGCTGACTGCAGGTAGAAGTGGAGGTCGGCCTTCGGATCGGATGCGCTCATGGCGCCAGTCTGCCGCCCGCGCGATCTTTGTCCACCGGCCTTTCGGGGGGCACCGTGGGGCGACGATCCCGCCCCACGGTGCCCCCGAAAGTGCCCTGGTCGGCCCCGAGGGGGCCTGGTCAGGCGCCGACGTAGGCCGCGAGGTGCTCGCCGGTGAGGGTCGAGCGGGCGGCGACGAGATCGGCCGGGGTGCCCTCGAAGACGATCTGCCCGCCGTCATGTCCCGCGCCGGGACCGAGGTCGACGATCCAGTCGGCGTGTGCCATGACGGCCTGGTGGTGCTCGACGACGATGACCGACTTGCCGGAGTCCACGAGCCGGTCGAGCAGGCCGAGCAGTTGCTCGACATCCGCGAGGTGGAGGCCGGTGGTCGGCTCGTCGAGGATGTAGACGCCGCCCTTCTCGCCCATGTGCGTCGCCAGCTTGAGCCGCTGCCGTTCGCCGCCGGACAGCGTGGTGAGCGGCTGGCCGAGACTGAGGTAGCCGAGCCCGACGTCGGCGAGCCGCTCCAGGATGCGGTGCGCGGCCGGCGTACGGGCCTCTCCGTCGCCGAAGAACTCGGCGGCCTCGGTCACCGACATCGCGAGGACCTCGCTGATGTCGCGGCCACCGAGGTGGTGCTCCAGCACCGATGCGTGGAACCGCTTCCCCTCGCACTCCTCGCAGACGGACGCGACACCGGCCATCATCGCGAGGTCCGTGTAGATGACACCGGCGCCGTTGCACGTGGGGCAGGCGCCCTCGGAGTTGGCGCTGAAGAGGGCCGGCTTCACGCCGTTGGCCTTCGCGAACGCCTTACGGATCGGGTCGAGCAGTCCGGTGTACGTCGCCGGGTTGCTGCGCCGCGAGCCGCGGATCGCACCCTGGTCGATCGAGACCACGTCCTCGCCCGTGTGGATCGACCCGTGCACCAGCGAGCTCTTGCCGGAACCGGCGACGCCGGTGACGACGACGAGTACCCCGAGCGGGATGTCCACGTCGACGTCGCGCAGGTTGTGCGTCGTCGCGCCGCGGATCTCCAGCGTCCCGGTGGGCTTGCGCACGTCCTCCTTGGGGGCCGCCCGGTCGTCGAAGTGGCGGCCGGTGACCGTGTCGCCGGCCCGCAGTCCCTCGACGGTGCCCTCGAAGCAGACGGTGCCGCCGCCCGTACCGGCACCGGGACCGAGATCGACGACGTGGTCGGCGATCACGATCGTCTCCGGCTTGTGCTCCACGACGAGCACGGTGTTGCCCTTGTCCCGCAGTCGCAGCAGCAGGTTGTTCATCCGCTGGATGTCATGGGGGTGCAGGCCGATGGTGGGCTCGTCGAAGACGTACGTGACGTCGGTGAGCGAGGAGCCGAGGTGCCGGATCATCTTCACGCGCTGTGCCTCGCCGCCCGACAGCGTGCCCGCCGACCGGTCGAGGGAGAGGTAGCCGAGCCCGAGCTCCACGAACGAGTCGAGGGTTCCGAGGAGAGTGGTGAGCAGCGGCGCGACCGAGGGCTCGTCGAGGCCCCGGACCCATTCGGCCAGGTCGCTGATCTGCATCGCGCAGGCGTCGGCGATGCTGATCCTGGCGATCTTCGACGACCGGGCCGCCTCGCCGAGCCGGGTGCCGTCGCAGTCGGGGCAGGTGGTGAAGGTGACGGCACGGTCCACGAACGCCCGGATGTGCGGCTGCATCGCCTCCCGGTCCTTGGACAGGAACGACTTCTGGATCTTGGGGATCAGCCCTTCGTAGGTGAGGTTCACGCCCTCGACCTTCACCTTGACCGGCTCCCGGTAGAGGAAGTCGTGCATCTCCCTCTTGGTGAACTTACGGATCGGCTTGTCCGGGTCGAGCAGGCCCGACTCTGCGTAGACCCGCACCGTCCAGAAGCTGTCCGACTTCCATCCGGGGATGGTGAAAGCGCCTTCGGCGAGCGACTTGGAGTCGTCGTAGAGCTGGGTGAGGTCGATGTCGGAGACATTGCCGCGGCCTTCGCAGCGCGGGCACATGCCGCCGACGATCCGGAAGTCGCGGCGCTCCTTCACGGTCCGCCCGGCGCGCTCCATCGTGACCGCGCCCGCCCCGCTGATCGAGGCGACGTTGAAGGAGTACGCCTTGGGCGAGCCGATGTGCGGCTTCCCGAGCCGGCTGAAGAGGATGCGCAGCATGGCGTTGGCGTCGGTGGCGGTGCCGACGGTGGAACGTGGGTCGGCACCGAGGCGCTGCTGGTCGACGATGATCGCCGTCGTCAGGCCTTCGAGTACGTCGACCTCGGGGCGTGCCTGCGAAGGCATGAAGCCCTGGACGAAGGCGCTGTAGGTCTCGTTGATCATCCGCTGCGACTCCGCGGCGAGCGTGCCGAACACCAGCGAGCTCTTGCCGGAACCGGAGACACCGGTGAACACCGTCAGCCGGCGCTTCGGGATCTCGACGCTGACGTCCTTGAGGTTGTTCACGCGCGCCCCGTGCACGCGGATCAGGTCGTGGCTGTCTGCGGCGTGCGGCGCAGGCGACTGCGCGTCCTTCTTCGTGGCCATGCTCGTCATGTCTCCATCTGTGGGGCGGGCCCGCCGGCGCGGCCTCCGTCGGTGTCGCCCGGCTCGGTCCGACCAGCTTCCGGCAGTACGTCCGGCACCTCGTGTCGGTGCCGGTGGACGGCTCAGCGGCGCTCGTTGATGCGGACGAGGTTGCCCGCAGGGTCGCGGAAGACGCAGTCGCGGACACCGTACGGCTGCTCGGTCGGCTCCTGGACGACGTCGGCGCCGCCGGACCGAACCCGCTCGAAGGTGCCGTCGAGGTCGTCGGTGGCCAGGATGATGTGACCGTAGGTGCCCTTGGCCATCATCTCGACGACGGTGCGTCGCTCGTCGTCGGTGATGCCGGGGTCGACGGCCGGCGGGGTCAGGACGATGGACGTGTCGGGCTGACCGGCCGGGCCGACCGTGATCCAGCGCATCTCGCCGTAGGCGACGTCGTTGCGGACTTCGAAGCCGAGCGTGTCGCGGTAGAAGGCCAGGGCCGCGTCCGGGTCGTCGTGGGGGAGGAACGTCGAGTGAATCGTGAGGTCCATGGGATTCACGCTAGCTTCGGCCCGGTGGCCGCGCTTCTCGATTCCTGATCGGTCTGGTCACCTGTTTCGCCACGCACGACGGCATGCCCGCGGTGGCCCGGGCAGCCTCTCGCCGGTAGGTGCTGGGCGGCATACCGACCAGCTCCGTGAAGCGCGTACTGAAGGTGCCCAGCGACGAGCAGCCGACCTCGAAGCAGACCTCGGTGACGCCGAGGTCGCCACGGCGCAGCAGCGTCATCGCGCGCTCGATACGCCGTGTCATCAGATAGCCGTACGGCGACTCGCCGTACGCCTGCCGGAACTCACGGCTGAGGTGCCCGGCCGACATGTGCTCGCCCCGGGCCAGCGCCTCGACGTCCAGCGGCCGCGCGTACTCCCGGTCGATCCGGTCACGGATCCGGCGCAGCCGCACGAGGTCGCTCAAGCGCTGCTCCGTGGTGGGTCTGCTGGTCACGTACGAGAGCGTACGACGCACCGGGGCCACCCGGCAGCCCGATTCCACCGACGTTCTACCGAGGTCCCGCACCTGGACCGCCCCGGGACCGACGCCGGGCCTGACGCCGGGTCGGCACCCAACCATCACTCGAACGGCACACCCCGCCGCGCTCTTCATCTCATATCTGAGATAGCGTTCGGGCATGGAAGACGACTACCTCGTACGTATCGGCAAGCTCATCCGTGACGCCCGTCAGCACCGGGGCTGGACACAAACACAGCTTGCCGAGGCGCTCTCGACCAGCCAGAGCGCCGTCAACCGCATCGAGCGCGGCAACCAGAACATCAGCCTTGAGATGATCGCCCGTATCGGCGAGGCCCTCGACAGCGAAATCGTGTCGCTCGGTTACGCCGGACCGATGCACCTGCGGGTGGTCGGCGGACGTCGGCTGTCCGGCTCCATCGACGTCAAGACGAGCAAGAACGCCTGTGTCGCCCTGCTCTGCGGCTCGCTGCTCAACAAGGGCCGGACCGTGCTGCGCCGGGTGGCCCGCATCGAGGAGGTCTTCCGCCTGCTGGAGGTCCTCAACTCCATCGGTGTGCGCACCCGCTGGATCAACGACGGTGTCGACCTGGAGATCCTCCCGCCCGCCGAGCTCGACCTGGAGTCCATCGACGCGGACGCCGCGCGCCGGACCCGGTCGATCATCATGTTCCTCGGCCCACTGCTGCACCGCCTGGACCGCTTCACCCTGCCGTACGCGGGCGGCTGCGACCTCGGCACGCGGACCATCGAGCCGCACATGATCGCCCTGCGCCGCTTCGGCCTGGAGATCGCGGCGACCGACGGGCTCTACCACGCGCAGGTCGACCACGAGGTCCGGCCCGGCCGCCCCATCGTGCTGACCGAGCGCGGCGACACCGTGACCGAGAACGCCCTGCTGGCCGCCGCCCGGCACGACGGCACGACCGTCATCCGTAACGCCTCCTCCAACTACATGGTCCAGGACCTGTGCTTCTTCCTGGAGGCGCTCGGCGTCAGGGTCGACGGGGTCGGGACGACGACCCTCACCGTGCACGGCGTACCGGAGATCGACGTGGACGTCGACTACTCCCCGTCGGAGGACCCGGTCGAGGCGATGAGCCTGCTGGCCGCCGCCGTGGTGACGGAGTCCGAGCTGACGATCCGCCGGGTCCCCATCGAGTTCCTGGAGATCGAGCTGGCGGTGCTGGAGGAGATGGGCGTCGACTGCGACCGCACGTCGGAGTACGCCGCCGACAACGGCCGCACCCGGCTGGTGGACCTGACGGTCCGGCCCTCCAAACTGGAGGCACCCATCGACAAGATCCACCCGATGCCGTTCCCCGGACTGAACATCGACAACGTGCCGTTCTTCGCGGCCATCGCGGCCGCCGCGCACGGCAAGACCCTGATCCACGACTGGGTCTACGACAACCGCGCCATCTACCTCACCGACCTCAACCGCCTCGGCGGCCGACTGCAACTCCTCGACCCGCACCGCGTCCTGGTAGAGGGCCCGACCCGCTGGCGCGCCGCCGAAATGATGTGCCCGCCCGCACTGCGCCCGGCAGTGGTGGTGCTGCTGGCGATGATGGCGGCCGAGGGAACGTCCGTGCTGCGCAACGTGTACGTGATCAACCGGGGGTACGAGGAGCTGGCGGAACGCCTCAACTCCGTGGGCGCGCAGATCGAGATCTTTCGGGACATCTGAAAGTCCGCAAAAATGGCCCCGTCGCACCCCTTCTGACCTGCACAAATGCAAGTTGAGGCGGGGTGTGGCGGAGTCCCTGGGACTTTTCTGGGACTTTGGGCCAGGAGCGACGACGTGCACCGCGCTCTTCACGTGATGAGTCATCGGAAAGACGTCGACCTGGGCAAGTCACGGAAAACCCCAGGTCAGACACCATTTTTCAGCTCGCCGTCCTGCGTGTGGGTACCTGGAGCGTCAAACGAGCGTCACAGCCAACAGTCGGTGAACAGGCCGCCAAAGTGCCCGCCGGGGCCGGCTACAGGTGCAGTCCCACATGGTTCGCGATGTACCGCTTCCCCTCGGAGTCGAGGGCGAAGTAGATGCGTCCGACCTCGTTGGGCGAGACGGCGTCCCGTACCTTGATGTGCGGCAGTCCGTCCCAGCGCTTCCCGTTGACCGTGAAGTAACGCTTGTCCTTGTCCTTGCTGAGTTTCTCGTCGTTGGGCGCGAATCTCAGTCCGTGGTCGTCGTAGAACCACTGGGCCAGCCTGGGCATCTTGCCGGAATGGGAGTATAGGTCCATCGCAGCCTGCGCGAGGGCGGTCAGCCGGTCGGTCATCTCCTGGGGGGACGGGTAGCGGGAGTCCTTCCAGGCGCGCGCCGCTCTCGCCGTGAACACGATGTGCTCCTCCGACGCCTTGGTGAGAGCTTCGAAAGTGAGCACGGAATCCGATCCGAAAGGAGGGTTCTCGCTCCAGGCATCCATGCAGCTCTGTGCCATGTCCTCCCAGGACGTGGCGTCCTCTTCTAGCTGCCAGACACGCTTCTGCAGTGCTTCGAGCTCGGCGGTCGTGTCTCCGGCGGCTTGGGCGCGCGACAACTGCTCCGCCGCCCTACGGCCTGCCGCGCGGTGCACGCCACGCTGGGTGGAGCTGAACCGCTGGAGAAGCACAGCCTCGAGGGGTTGCGCATGGGTCGTGGGAACGGACGGTGCAGTCATCCGCCCACGATGGCGACGCTCAGCACTCGCAACCAGGTGCGACGCGGGTACGCCGTCCCGGCGCACCCGCCCACGCGTGGCCGGTACGCAGCACAGGCAATCACACCCGGTCGGCCTCGTCCGGAGATGGCACCGTGGATGACCTCCGGTCATGTCGAGGGGAAGGCCCCTGCGCTTCAGAGGTCTTGCAGGCGACTGCGAGGCTGCTGGTTCGACGGCGTGGACAGGACGTCTGCGGCTGCTTCTATATCGACGTCGACCTGGACTCTGCGGAACTGTTCAAGAGTCTCGAGCTCTTGGTCCGTGAAGCCTCCTTCGCTCAGACGAATGGCCTCCGCCAGGAATTGAATGGTCTGCCCGATGCGAACGGCGTCCTCTGCGGCGCCGCGGTGGAGCGATCGATAGGACGTGGCAGTGGGGCCCTGCCAGCCGGCCTCGATGCCGTCGACGATCTCGTCCATGCGCTTGAACTGCTTGCCGAGATACTCGTGCATGTCATCCAGATCGTCCGCCAGTTTTTTCAACTGCGAAGACGTATAAGCGAGTTTCGGCTCATCACCCATGTCGGTCCCCCACGTTCGAACCTGTGTTGCAAGCCGACCAACCCTAGCAACAGGGACACAACTTCACAGGCATGGGGTGTCACGCACACGGACACCTCCATCACCTCTGCCACTGAGGGGCCAGGCTTCGAATTAGGCAGACATGTGGCCGACAGGCGACCCGGTGCCCGCACGGACTCCGCTCAGGTGATGAATAGCATCATTGGTGACTGTTTTCTAGGGGGATCAGCACCGTGCCGGACGAGGACCGCATCACCGTTAATTTCGCTACTTTGCAACAGCTTTCGGGTGACCTGGAGGGCATCCTCCGCGTCCTCAACGAGAAGCTGGACACGTTGTACGAGCGGACCGCTAAAGCCGTGCTGAGCTGGGACGGTGAGGCACGCGAAGCGTTCATCGACGAGCTGGACAAGTGGAGCCACTCTGCCGGCGACCTCAAGGCAACCCAGGCTTGGCTCCACGAGGTCGTGGTGAAGGGGCACCTGAACTACGCCGCGGCCAACAGGTCCGTACTCGAAGGCTGGGGAGGCGGTGCCTGATGGCCGGCCCTTCCTCACCCGCCCAGCCGCCAGGTGGCAGCGGCACCATCGACGTCAAGCCGAGCGACCTCTGGTCGGTCTCCGGTCGGGTCGCCGCGCAGCAGGACTTCCTGGTACGGGGTGCCAAGACGCTTCTCGAGGAGCTGGGCAAGTACCCGGACGCAGGCGGTGCCGGCACAGAGGCCGAGAAGTTCGCCCGGACATACAAGAGGATCGGCAATCGCTGGCTGGAGGTCTGGGGCCGGTCCGTGCTCAGCGTCGGCGGCGTAGCGGTCGGATTCACCGAGACGGCCAATGCCTACACCAGGGCAGATGTGGCGGCCCACCCCAAGCCGGGGAAGACGGCCGAGCAGCGCCCGCGGCCCGTGGTCATCGACAAGGCCCCGAACTTCGACTCGGTACCCGATATCAAGTGGGGCGACGAAGACGGCGGCGACGACATCCTGCGCGGCCTGATGGAGGGCATACCCGAAATCGTCCGGGACGTTCTGCAGCCACTGTGCAAGAACGTGTTCCGGGTCGGAAGGGTGGCTGACGTCCACCCCTTCCCCCAGCAGCACTACCTGAACTCCCTGTGCCACAGCTGGATGAACGTGTCCATCACCGCGTCATTGGGGGCGGACCAGCTCACTCAGGCCGTGGGTGCCATAACCAACCCGCAGCAGGCCGACTGGGAAGCCGCGATGCGTACCTTCTGCAGCGCCCTGTGGGGAGGGACGGTCTGGGGGCAGCAGCGGCACGGCTACCAATGGGGGCAGACCGCCAACTCAGGTCCGGGCACGCCCCGGGTTCCCACGGGCAGTGAGCCGGTCCTGGCCGTTCTCAAGGACACGGCCGACGACATCGCCACCATCCTCCGCGAGTACGCGGAAGCCGCCGTCGATCTCAACCGAGATGTCGCGGACGAGCTCCAGCTGGCCATGCTGAAGGCGGCCAAGGAGGTTCTCGAGGATCTGGCCAAGCCCAAGAGGCTTGGAAGCGTCCTCACCTCCGCCGCAACAGTGATCGGTAAGGGTGCGGGCCTGGTCCTGTCGTTCGATGTCAAGACAGTGCTGAACATCAACACGGGCCGGCTGAACGCGATCGTCGACAAGTACACCGGCATCCTGGAGGGCCTGACCACCCGCATGGAGGCGCTGAAGGGCCCCTTGGCCGAGGCATACCTGAGCGCTCCGAAGTTCGAGGCCGGTGTCGCCCGTGCCCATGGCTTCGGCACCCGGGCCCTGGACGAGTTCAAACATGAGCAACGGTGGACCGAAGCGGGCTCCACCGGCAGTCATACCTTCGACCTTGCGAGCAACGAGTACCTGGGGGGCGGCCACACTCTGGAAAAGCACGTCGGCAAGACCGACGAGCAACTCGCTCAACGCTTGCGCGACCAGGCCGACGACAACAACAACTGGCCCGAGCAACGCAAACCAACGATCGGCGGTTCGTCGTCCTTCGACAACATGGCCGCCGCGCAGCGGCTGACGGAACACAACCTGCGGACGAAGCAGCCCCAAATCGACGCATGGCTAGCCACCAATCCTGCGGAGGGGAAGACCCAGGCATTCACGAGCCCGGCCCCCAACGGCGAGGTCAGCGGCCGATATGTGTCCAAGCAACCCACGCCCGTTCCGGACGGGTCGGGCAATACCATCCCGGGGACCGGGTACAAAGACCATGGACTCAACGCGCAGGCGATCGACGTGAAGAACGTGAATACGATCCTGAAGTACGATTCCAGACTCGATCCGCCCTATATCATCCTTACGTCCATGCCCGCCCCGTGACCGATCGACCGGAAGCCGAATGACCCCCATCGACCGCACTGTCTGGGACACCACGCTGGAACGGCTCCTCGACGACGTGTACACCTTCGCCATGACCGGACCCCGACGGGACGACGACTGGGGGCGGGACGTCCTGGCCGTCATGGACCGGTCGGCCACCGACCCGCGAGGCTGGCGGACACTGGAGTGGCAGATCGACAAGGAGGGGCGTGAGAACGTGCGCCCTTCCTTTCCGTTTCTTCCGCTCACGGCCGAGCAGGTACACGAGTGGACGTATCCCGTCACGGCCTCCGCCGCCGCTGAGCTGCTTGCTTCTCTGACTCAGGAGTGGTTCTTCGAGGGCCGCCCTGTCCGGATGCGCGTCGACCGTGACGATGTGCTGGCCGACGCCCGGATGGTGCTCAGCCGGTTCGGTACCGACGCCGTCTTCCGTACCTCCTCGGAGCTGGCCCGGGTCTCCGCCTCGCCGGACTTCCTCGCCGATGACCTCGCCGGCGGCAGGGCCTTCACCGACTATGTGATGGATCTAGGGCTGATTGCCGTGAACTCGAACGAGGTCGGGATCTTCTGGTCGTTCAACGCGAACTGAGAACACGCACACGGGCCGGCGACCACGCTGACGGGACCCGGGGGGTGTCCCGACCAGAAAACACCCTGGCACCCCTGCCGAGAAAGGCCAGCACCACATGTCCGTGGACCAGACGTCCTGGGAAGCCGCGGTACGCCACTTGTACGAGGACGCGTACCCGTACGACGCCACGGGCCCGCGTCGCCACGAGAACTGGGTCCTCGACGTCCTTGCTCTGATGGCACGGGCCCCGAACCCCCGCAGCTGGACCGGTCTCGATGACGCGACACAGAACCCGAAGTGCGAGGCGTGCCTCACGTATCCCTTCGTCGCCCACCCTCCGGAGTACATCGCGAGGCGTCTCAAGGAGATCGATCGGGACAGTGCCGAGAACCTGCTCCTCGCCCTTACGGACGACCGCTGCACCCTGTCCAACCTGAGTCGCTTCGCCGAAAGCGAGACGGAGCTCCGGGCGATGGCGCGCACGATCCTCACGCGCTACGGAGACTCCGCCAGCTTCCACACCAACGTCAACAAGCCCGGTCACGTGAGCGGCACGCTCGACTTCACATCGTCGGGCTGGGCGTACAGCCCGCTGAGCGTGTACTCGGAGGACTACGGCCTGATCGTCGTCTCGGACACCGAGGTGGGCATGTTCTGGAACTTCGCCGACTACTGAACCGCCTGCCAACCGTAGGAGTTCGGCTCCTGACGAGGCAACTTGAGAGGATGCCCCCGTGCTGACCCGTTCCGCATCCTATCCCGACCGGGAGACCGCCCAGTGGGCCACCCAGCAGGTGGTGACCGCCAACGAACAGGCCGTCCACCGCTGGCTCGCCCAGAACACCCGGGCCCGCCTCACCCTCGAGGCAGCCTGGCCGTCCCGTGAGGAGCCCGTGGGCCGGGTCCAGCTGGAGGGCGACCTGCTGGCCGGGCGCGGCCCCGTCAACGTGCGCGCGGCGCGCGTGGTGCTGCGCCGCGAGGCGACGAGTCCGCTCGGCTTCGTCGTCCACACGACCGTCCCGTTCTACCTGTAGGGGTCGCACGCACATGTCCATGAAGCCCCTCGAACACGACCGGCGGTACGGCGAGCTGGACCAGGTGATGCGCGCGTATCTGGGTCAGCCGGCCGACGACACCCCGGAGCGGCGCAGTCGCGCCCTGGACGCGTACCTCCGTCACACCTGGCACACCCGCCCCTCTGCCATCGCGGAAGCGGAGCGACAGCTGCGCGAGTACAGCCGTAATCCTCCGGGCCGCATCCGGCAGGAGCTGGGCGAGTTCTACTCGATTCCGGACACCGGAAAGCCCCAGCCGGACATCGGCGACTGGCTGACAGTGCTGGCCGACCACCTGAAGAGAAGCATCGAGGAGGGCGACGTCCCGGAGCCATCGTCCCCGCAGACGCACTGGGAGTGGCACGCGCGTTTCCCGGAGACCGCGCAACTGCTGGGCGGCTGGTTCTCCCAGGACATCGTCGACGAGTTTCCCGACCACGACGCCGCGGTCGCCGACTACGCCGACACCACAAACCCGCAGTTGGTCGCCCGCCTCGTGGGCGAACTGCACGAGTTGCTCGCCCTCCCCCTGGACGAGGGGGACTATGCCCTGGCCGCCGCCGAACTCGGCATGGAGGTGGGCCCGCCGGAACCGTTCTCCCACGGCGCCTGGTTCCAGTCGCTGGCGGCGACACGCTCCGGTGTCTGATCCGGCGGGACGGCCGGGAGACGGGCGCTCCGCAACCGTAGGATGGCACGAACGTGGACAGCGCCCCAGGGCGTACGGGGCAGCGCGCCACACCGTCAGTGTCCGCAGGCGGCTGACCTTCCTGGGGTGCACTGAAGGTCATCCGCGCCTCAGCTCCGAGGCCACGGTGTCGGGTGATTCCGCTTGGGGTACGCACGCAGCACGGCAGGACCGACAGAGGCCGTCCGGGAGCGCTCCTGACGGGCCTGGGCGACTGCATTTTCGGTGCGCTCAGAGGCTCAACGGGTGATCAAAGCGGGCGTCACTTGAGCGTCAAGAACGTTCGCAAGGCAATCCCCGCGACAACCTTGGATATTGCTCTCGCTTCAAAGGCGCAGAACACAGCGCCTCGGACCGATCGACCTGTTAACAAGGGAAATGGGTCGAGAAACGAACCTGATACATAAAGCCGCAGGTCAGACGCCCTTCGCAACAGGCTCAAGAATGGCCACACACTCAACGTGCGAAGTCATCGGAAAGATGTCGGCCTGGGAGAGTCTCGGAAAAGCCCAGTTCAGAGCCCCTTTTAGGGGTCGCAGTACCGCGTGCTGACGCCCAGAGCGTCAAACGAGCGTCATGACCAACAGTCCAGTCCTCCTCCTCGGGACGGAACAGGTTGCCACGATTAGCGCCCCCTGCACGAGCGCTCGGATCATTGATCGCCAGGGCACACTGGTGGACTACCAGCTCGCGAGGGCAAGGACACCGGCATCGTCACCCCCTACGGGACCTAGGCGGAGGCGACGTTGGAAGCCTTGCGGGACGCAGAGAGCGACGGCCGCTCGCTCACGAAGATGGACACCACACCGCATCCAGGGCTCCCGCAAAACAGGCGCGGCCGGGGACCGGTAGGTCTTGCCCTCGCGACAGCGGGCACCGCCTGCCGCCGGGTCAACCAGTACGGGGACGCTAACCTCGATCTTTCGTGAGGGTCCGCCGACGGAGTCGGTGGACCCTTTTGCTTTCTGGAGCTGATGCCGGGCAGGCCGGTGGCCCGTCTGCCGCGTCGGGTGGGCGCCGGGTTCCACTGCCCAGGGCGGTGATGCTGTCGCAGGGACGGTGGGTTGCTGGTCAGCCGGGGTCGGGCAGGAGCGCAAGCCGTTCAAGGGCGGCGGTGATCTCGCCGGTCCAGGGCCAGTGCCGGGCGAGGCGGAGAATCCTGCGCCGACCGGTGGTGACGAGCTTGCCGGCTGTGGAGAGCAGGCGGAACCGCACGCGACGCGGTTCCCAGAGCCTCGCCCGGCCGGTCAGAGCGAGCATGGGCATCCAGGCCAGCAGGTCGAGCGCGATCTGGGCGATCTCCATCCAGACCCTGTTCTGGGCGCTGTCGTGCAGGGGCAGGTTGCGCAGGCCAGCGGCCCGGGCGGCCCGGATCCGGTCCTCGGCCCGTGCCCGGAGCCGGTGACGGAGCTCGAGCTCGGCGATCGGCCGGTCAGGGGTGTTGGTCGCGAAGCACGTGATCCGCATGCCGTCCGCGTCCGTGATCCGCAACTGGGCTCCGGGATGGGGCCGTTCCTTTCGGACGATCAGTCGCATGCCCTTGGGCCAGCCGTCCAGGACGTCACCAGTGAGTTCGGCGACCCAGGCCCCGTCCCGGATCTCCCCGTCGGTCTCGACGGCCGGGGTCCAGGCAGGGGCGGGGGCATTCAGCACGTGTTGGTGGATCGCTTCGGTGACCGTCATGCCGACCGAGTAGGACAGCCATCGTCCTCGCCGGGCGAGCCAGGCCACGAAGTCGTGGGTGCCGCCCGCGGAGTCGGTGCGGATCAGGGTCTGGCGCCCCCGCCGGTAGGACTTGGGTAGTTGGGCCAGGGCGAGCTGGGCGGTGGTGATGTGGTCGGCTGCCGTGTTGGAGCCCGCGTTTCCCGGTCGCAGGAGAGCGGCGACGGGCTCACCGGTTCCGCCCGGTCCGTGGTCGACAAATGCCGTCAGCGGGTGATGGCCGTAGGTCTTCTTCCAGGTCGCGGCCGCGTCCTGCTTATCGGAGTGGGCGATCACGAGGACGCCGTCGAGGTCGACGGTGACCTGACCGTCGGCGTCCGGGGCGTTCCCGCCGGCCAACGACCAGACACGATGACGGACTTCGGAGCGTGCGGACCGGACGGCGTGCAGGGCTTTCTCGCCGGAGGCGGCGAGGGTGTCGATCAGGCGGGAGACGGTCGGGTCGGAGGCGACCGGGCCGAAGACCGCCGGCTCACACCTCAGCATGGCGACATCCGCGAGGCAGTCCGCGCCCAGTGCGACCGCCATGGCGACGTCCAGGAGGATCTTGCCGGGATCGTGGACGGCCCGCGGCTTCCGCCACGGAGCCAGAGCTGCGGATATCGCCTGGTCAAGGCCCGTCTTGCGGACCGTCTCCAGCAGCAGGACCGCACCGGCCTGCGAGACCACCTGCCGACCGTCTCCCTGGACACGGACACGTGGGTACGACGAGATACGCTCTCTCACCTGGAAAGTGCTCTTTTCCTTGCAGCCAACAGGACCCTCAGCAAGTCCTATCGATGCAGGTCAAGGGCACTTTCCGTGTTTCTGATCAACTCCTGGACAGCCCACCTCGTGAAAGCGCGAGGCTAGGGGTGTAGCAGTTGATCGCTGCCGGGGCGGTGCTCGTCCCGGCAGCCTGAGCCACCACCGGTGCGGCACCCTCCGGAGGGTGCCGCACCGGTGGTGGAACCCAAGGTGCGGCCGGGGGCTCCACCGCGCCTGGAACGTTCAGACGCGCTGATCTCCGGCCTTCTGGACGGATTCCTCGCCGCGGCTGGTGGGTACGCCGACCGGTGCGGTGGTGGCCACTGGTGAACCCGCCTTCGAGGGAAGGTGGTTGAAGAGGACGTTCAGCGCGATGGCCGTCAGGCAGCCCGCGCTGATCCCGCTGTGCATCACCGTCTGGAACCAGGCCGGGAACTGGTCGTAGAGCGTAGGCACCCCGACCGGAAGCACACCCATCGCCACCGAGACGGCGACGATCGTCAGGTTGTGGTTGTCCTTGAACTCGACCTGGGCAAGGGTCCGCAGGCCGCTCGCCGCGACGGTCCCGAACATCACCAGGCCCGCACCACCCAGCACCGGAGCCGGAATCGCCGCGATCAAGGCGCCCAGCTTGGGCAGCAGCCCGAGCAGGACGAGGATCCCGCCCGCCACGGCGACCACCCAGCAACTGCGGACCTTGGTCATACCGACCAGGCCCACGTTCTGGGCGAACGCCGTGTAGGGGAAGGTGTTGAACACGCCGCCGAGGACCGTGGACAGACCGTCGGCCCGCAGGCCGTCGGCCAGGGCGCGGGGCTCGACCTTGCGGTCGGTCATCTCGCCGACGGCGATGAAGTCCCCCGGTCGTCTCCGTCATCGTCACCAGGGCCACCACCAGCATCGCGATGATCGCCGAGGCGTGGAACGTCGGAGCGCCGAAGTGGAAGGGCGTGCTGATGCCCACCCAGTGCGCGTCCCCGACCCCGTCGAAGTCCGTGAACCCGAACGGCACCGACACCGCCAGGCCGACCGCGATACCGATCAGCACGGCGATCCGGCTCAGGAAGGCCGGCGCGAAGCCCTGGACAGCCAGTACGACGACCAGGACGAAGCCCGCCAGGGCGAGATTCTTCGGAGCGCCGAAGTCCGGCGCACCCGCGCCGCCGGCCACCCAGTTACCGGCCACCGGCAACAGCGAGACGCCGATGATCAGGATCACCGCGCCCGTCACGAGCGGCGGGAAGAACCTCAGCAGCCGGCCGAACACCGGGGCGAGGAGGACGATCGCGAGTCCGGCGACGATCACGGATCCGTAGATGGCCGGCAGCCCGCCCCCCTCCGTTCCTATCAGCACCATGGGCGAGACGGCTGCGAACGTACAGCCCTGCATGATCGGCAGACGCACGCCGAAGCGCCAGAAGCCGACACACTGGATGAGGGTCGCCACCCCGCAGATCAGCAGGTCCGCGGTGATCAGATAGGCCAGATCGGCGGGCGGCAGCTTCATCGCGCCGCCCACGATCAACGGCACGGCCACCGCGCCGGCGTACATCGCCAGCACATGCTGCAGCCCGGAGGCCGCCAGTTGGCGTATCGGTGGAACCGCGTCGACGGGATGTACGGGTGTTGCGGACACCACGGGGCGCTCCAAGGACGGGTGGGCGGGGACGGAGAAGGCCCAACAGCACCAGACCGTAAGGGCTTTAAACAATTTGTTGATTGCGTGTCTGTTGCCGGGATGTGTCGTACCCGCCGGGTCCTGTGCGACCCGTCCGCGTGGCGTCCGGCGCGGGGCGGCGCGGGAGGTGTTACGAAGGCGCCCTTGTGGAGAGTTCCAGCAGCCCGATAAGTTCCACGCCGGAGCAAGAACTACGCTCACCGGCGCGGTCCGCACGGTGATCTGAACGCGCGGGACGGCCTGCACCCGCTCACACCTTGCGGTAGTCGTACGCGTCCACGGCCGCCGCCTCCACCGCGGCCAGATCGCCGCCCGCCGACGCGGTCACCAGTGCGGCGACCGCACCCTCGACGAATGGCGCGTCCATCAGCCGCGCGCCGTCGGGCAGTTGGTCGCCCTCGGCCAACATGGCCTTCACCGTCAGCACAGCGCTCCGACGGGCAGCGCCACCCCGCACCCCTGCCCAACGAGTTGCGGTCGCGGTTACTCATGTGGTCCGGGTGCGTCGTGCTCGGCTTCGAGCCAGCCCAGCCGAGCCGCCTGGAAGCCCAGCTGTATGCGATTCTGCACCTTCGCGACGTCCATCAGGTGCCGGACCCGGCGCTGCACCGTTCTCAGGGAGCTGTGGAGTTGGGCGGCGATCGCTTGGTCGGTGAGGCCGGTCAGCGACAGGCTGAGGATCTGTGCATCCAGATCTTCGATGCCGGACGCGTTCTGCAAGGCCCCGGCAGAGGTGACGAACTGCGTCGCTTTCTCCCATTCGGACTCGAACAGTGCTACCAGCGCGTCGAGCAGGCTGCTCGAGTACACGAGCAGGGCTTCCGCCGGTGCGGCATCGGTTCGACCGAGGAGCGGAACAATGGCGAACTCACGGTCTACGATGAAGAGTTTCAGTGGCACGATCTCGGCGAATCGGACCTCCTCTCCTGCGACCCGCGCCTGGACGATCTCGTCGAACGACGGGACTCCCTCATCGAGCATCGCACCTTTGGGCATCGGGCGTTCGACCACCACGCGGTAACGGACACCGCGCGCGATGACAGCGCCGTCGGTCCTGTTGCCGACCACGAAGACCGGCGCCTTGACGAAGTTCATGACCTCTTTCCGTGCGCCGAGTTGTATTTGTCCGACACGCTCGCGTATGGCCTCGGTGCCGTGGATCAGATCGATGACGTCACCGACGCCGCGCCCGAGGGCCGCCGAGCGGTAGATCTTGTCGAGGGAGTCGAGTTCGAGTTCCGCCTGCTTGAGTTCGTTCTGCCGCTGGCCCAGGCGTGCCTGCAGCGCCGCCGCCGGTGGGGAGGCCACGAACCGGGTGGTGTCGTCAAGGCCGCGCGTGGCGAGTCCCCGGCCTTCGAGCACGCCGAGGATGCCCACGACCTGGCGGGTTTCGCGGCCGACGGACTCGGCGAGTTCGGCGGGAGTGGCGGAGGCTACCGAGATGAGCGCGCGGTAGGTCTCCAACTCTGCGGTGCTTAGTCCCAGCACGTCCGACAGCATGGTGCTCCTCCGCAAGTTGGTCGGCCCTGGCTATTTGGCTGGGTTTGATCTGATTCCCTGATGGCCGGTCAGCGAACTGGCGGCTGCCTGCGGGAATGGGCGATCGGGCCCGCGGGGCGGCCCTTCGGCTCCTCGGCTCTCCGTGCTTTGGCGGCCCTGGACGAGCGTGCGCTGGGCCGGATCGTCAGCGCGGGCGCGGGGCCCCACGATCTGGACTGCTGGGAACCGACGGGGCGGGCAAGTACTGGCAAACGATCTGCGACCGTTGGCCCTGCCCGTATTCGGCGAGGCTTCGCCGAATACGCGAGAGACGGCCGGGGCGAGACTCACGTCTCGCCCCGGTCGCGGCCCTCCGGTTGGGTTCATCGCTTCATCGGTTCACCTCAGCGCAGTTGGTACGCCTTGGGAATCGTCTGCTTGACGGTGTCCCCCGCGCTGTCGGTCGCGGTGATCCGCAGTCCGACTCCTCCGGGAGCCTGGTCACGCTTCGGGTGCTCGATTTGCGCGGTGAACGTGTTCTGCGCGGCGGCCCGGGTGGTGATCGCCGGCTGCCAGGTCTTGCCGCCGTCGACGCTGGCCTCGACCCGCAACTCCGTCACGGTCGGTGGCTTGCTGAGCCGATCCTGGTAGTAGCCGGTGACGGTGATGGGGTGGAGACCGCCGGTCTTGGCGGTGTTGTCCAGTTCCAGGCCCAGGTCGTACCGCAGGAAGATCAACGGCTCCGGACGGCACTTACCTGGATCCTTGACGATGGCGTCCGCGATGCACGGCTGCGACGTCGGCGTGTCAGGTTTGGCCGGCCGGTCGGACATGTACTCCCACACGGTCTTGACCCCGTTGGTTTCCGTCTCGAACGAGTAGCGGGCTGACTGCGCAGGCAGGTCATACGTGATGACGTCACCACTACCGCAACCCGCCACCGCAAGCACCCCTACGGCTGTCAGCGCCGCCAGGTTCACTGTCCGGCGCCACCTCGATGGCGCGGTCGCTTTCATCGGACCGGTCTCCTTCCTCGCTTCGGTCATCACTGCTTGCTCCCCGACACCAGGTCCGGCGCGTTGCCGGGCTCGCCGAGCTGGAAGTTGAACTCGAGCGGGACGAGCCGTTGCTCGAGTTCGTCGCCGGCCTGGTTGGAGAGGCTGACGTCGCAGGTGCTGCAGGTGTCCATCCCGTAGAGGAGCGGGAACAAGATCGTTGCATTGGCCACGCCGATCACGGCCTGGCGGCCGCCTCCGCTGCCGGTCAGGTACATGGTTGGCCAGAAACGGTCGGCCTCGCGGCAGCCGGCGCACGGCAGACCGGTGCTGTGGGTGAAGCCCGACTTGGTGCGGACCTGGGGCACCGCGCCAGGCAGGGACGGCCCCGAGTTCCAGTCGATCGTGTTCTTCTTGTCGAGCGCCAGGTCCTGAGTTTCGCCAGGGTCCGATGCAAGTGTCAGCACGGACGGCGCGACGAATTGCCTGGTGGCCAGCTCAAATGTGTCTACCGCGTTGTCGTCCCGCGTGACCCACGTGGTGAGTTGCCGTTGGCTGGCCGGCTTGGGCAGGTCCATGTCCGCTACAACCGGGCCGGCGTCGGTGGTCCGGCTCCAGCCGAAGTAGGTAGTCGCCCCGGGCCGGTCAGCGTGGATACGGTGGTTGACACGGTCGAGTTCTTCGGGCACGACCTGGTGCGGCAGGCTGGCGGGGATCCGACCGCTGGTGCTGAACGCCAGCGCGTAGCTCTTCGACACCTCGCTGTTGCCGCCGAGTTCGACCTGGACGCCGGGCGCCGCCCCGCCCCCGATCCGCTGGATCAGCGTGGCGGCCTCGGCCGGGGGTACCGTCACGATCGGCAATGCTGCGTACGGCTCGACCGGCGGGCAGCTGTCCGGACCGTTCACGCAGTTGTAGAGCCGGGTCCCGTACGACTCCAGGGTGACCCGATCGGTTTCGCCGGTCACCAGCACCCCGACCGCGCCCGCCGCGGCAGCCGCCGCCACTCGCTCACGGAGTGCGGTGAAGTTGCAGGTCGTCTTGCAGATGTCGGTCGGCCGCACCAGCACCAGCGCACCCGTCGCGTCGACCTTGGCGAGCTCCTCGGCCGAGCCGGTGCCCGCGTAAACCACGGGCTTCTGCCCGTTGGTGGGCAGTCGGGGGATCGTCGACTGCACGAGGCGGTTCACGTTCCTCCCGTCTTCCTTCCATTGCTGGGTGCCGGCGTGGATGGAGGCGTCCGGCGTCGCGTAGCGGGCGTCCAGGTCGAAGGAGTCACCGTTGCCCGTGACCTTCATCGTTACCGACGGCGGTACCAGGACATGTTGGCTGTTGAAGGAGAGCGTGCCGAGGCTCACCTCGCTGGTCGGCAGTGCCCACCAGTTCGGTTCACCGGGACCGTAGGTGCCGGCCAGCTTTGCGGTAAGCCCCCAGCTGCTGTCCACAGAGGTCCGCTGGATTTGGAAGGCCGCGCGGTATGTCTCCGTCAGCTCCGGGGCGTTCACTCTGATCGGCTTGGCCTTCCGCAAGTCCAGCTCCACCGTGGTCGCCCCGGTGACCTGCACCTGCGGTGCCATCGGTGCGGCCCTGTGCAGCTCACCGGCCGCGTCCCGCCACGTCATCGTGAGTGACGACGCGACAGTGCCGGCGAAGACCTTGGTCTTGATCGTCTCGCCACCAGGTGCCACCTCCGGGTCCTCGTAGAGGTGCAGCTTGTCCTCGTGCATCGGGACGATCAGCGCGTTGCCGTACCGGATGTCGGTGGCGTCGGCCGGAGGAATGACCTTGATGGTCAGGTCGTGACGGATCGGCTCCAGGAACGCCGAGATCCGCGACGTTCCCAGCGTCGTCCCCGTGCTGTCCTCGGCGGTCAGGGCGCCTGTGTATCCGCCGTACTGCCCGGAATCGTCCACCACCTTGCCGTCCAGGGTCACCGTCACGTCGGCCGAACCCTTGGCGGGCACGGTCACCTGGTTGGCGCTGAGCGTGAACAGCCCCGCCGGCGCGGGCTTGCCCGAGAAGGAGGCCGAGGCGGAAAGCGTGAGCGTGATCGGCTCGTCGGTCCAGTTGGTGTAGGTGACCGTCCTGGACGCCGGCGAATGCGGGTATTCGGATCGGCCGAAGCTCAGGCTCCCGTCCGGGATGATCTTCGGATCGATTGCACGGGCCACGTCCACCCGGCCGGCACCCTGCGCGTACAGGTCGTGCCCGAGATCCTTGGCGGTGGCCATCAGCAGCGCCTTGATCTGCCGCCCCGTGAAGTCCGGGTGCTGCTGGGCGATGATCGCCGCGGCGCCGGCCATATGGGGGGTGGCCATGGAAGTGCCGCTGGCGGACGTGTAGTAGTCGTCCACGATCGTGCCCATCGCGGTGCCCTTGGCCCGGGCTGCGGCGATGGCGACGCCCGGAGCCGCGATGTCCGGCTTGGCCCCCCCGTCCCCGACCCGAGGCCCGCGGCTGGAGAAGGCGGCCATCTGGTCGCTCTTGTCCACGGCCGCGACCGTCAGCGCCTCGTCGGCGGCACCCGGCGACCCGACCGTCTTGGCGGTCGGTCCGTTGTTGCCCGCGGCAATGACGAACAGGGTGCCGTAGTCAAGGCTGAGTTTGTTGACCGCCTTGCTCAGCGCGTCCGTTCCGTCGGAGGGCTGGCCACCGAGGCTCATGTTCACCACATCGGCACCGGACTGGGCGGCCCACTCCATGCCGGCGATGATCGCGTCGCCGGGGCACGAGCCGTCCGGACCGCAGACTCTGCCGATGAGCAGCTCCGCACCAGGCGCCACACCGCGACGCAGCCCGTCGGAGGCCTTTCCGGTGCCGGCGATCGTGGACGCCACATGGGTTCCGTGTCCGTGTTCGTCCACCGGACCCGTCGGGCTGTTGGTGAAGTCAACCGCCTCGGCGATCCGGTCGGCGAGATCGGGGTGGGTGGCATCGATGCCGCTGTCCAGCACCGCGACCTTCACGTTTGAACCGTCGTAGCCGCGGCTCCAGGCGGCGGGCGCGCCGATCTGCGGTACGGACTTGTCGAGCTGAATCTTCGTCAGCTCGTTCAGCCACACCTTCTTCACTCCGGCCAGCGGGCCGACGGCCCGAGCGGCGGAGGCGGACTTGCCGGCGGTCTTCTCCCGTACCTCTCGCCACCACTGGCCGTTGCCCTTGATGGTCATCGAGCGGGCGTTGATGCTCTTCAGGACGCGCTTGGCCTTGGTACCGTCGGCGGTCGGCGCCGTCCGAGCGCTGGTCTTTCCGGTGTACGCGGCGATCGCCGGGACCTCACCGGTCGTACCCTCGGCCGCCCAAGCGGCCAGCTTGTCAAGGTTGAAGAGCTCCCAGTCCAGCAGGTCGGCATGGAGCAACGGCAACACGTCGTCCGGTACGACGTAGACCTGGCCGCTCTTGGTGATGGTCTGGAAGAGTACCGACTCGTTCCCGGGTCGCGGTGCCGGCTCGATCTCGTGGACGACCGGCTTCCCGTCCGCGGTGACACCGATCTGCACCTTGTCGCCGGTCACCAGCGTCAGTGGCAGCTTTGCCTGAGTTCCGGCGGCAGTGCGGAGAAGGCTGTCGGCGACCGAAGTGGGCAGGATCTGTTTGAGGGTGGTAGGGGCAGACGGGGCGGGGGTGGGGTCGGCGGCATTCGCCGAGGTCGGTATGGCCATCCCGAGGACGGTGATGCCGGTGATCGCGACGGCGAGCCGTTGCCCGAAACGCCTCATCGCCAGGCCTCCTGAGATGCAGTTCTTTGAGTTTCGCCGTAAATCTGCTGTTTTGAATGCACAAGCTGCTCCTAGTTGTCGTGTCCAAGAAGTCCTTGACAGGTCAAACAGATACTCAGGCTTGACATGGGCAAAGACAACTGATGGACAGTGTCGTATTTCTTCCTTGTCGGAAACCCGCCACAGCGGCCGCCCGGACAACCGACGGGGAACCACCACGCCGCCCTGACGATGCTGTTCGGGCGTGACGGAGTGCCACTTCGAGATGCACGGCGATTCCCCGGCAATCCAACCCCCGGAGAATTCCCGGAAGGAAGGACGGCCGGGGCCACATAAAGACCCGAGGTCGTGAAGTTATTAAATTCCGGGAAACAACTTGTTGCTTTCGATCTCGACCTTCGCTATTGCGCTACAGACATACCGGAAGGCGCCCAGGCCTTGCCGACAGCAGAATTCCAGGTGCGTTCCCGCACCTGAATGAGCTTCAGCGGCGGTTGATGCCGGTTCCGAGGCCGGTCGCCGGGCCACGGCGTAATCAGGGTGGCTGCGCCTGTGCAGCCGGACTTGACCGACCCTGCCGCGTAGCGGGCATCGCCCTGGAACAGCACGGTGCTTGTGCCTGTGGTGCCCAAGATCTCCGGCGCCCAGCGGGAGGTCGATCAGCCTGCGGGGTTCGCCCCGGACCCTGGCTGCGTCAAAGGGCCAGGACGGCTGGGCCGGTCGAGGCGGCCCGTCGGATTCGGCCGTGCGGCAGAACCTTGCGGACGCGGGGCCGGGCGACGGTTCGCGGATCAGGCCACGGGCCGACGCGGGCTGCGGTGCTCGCATGGGGCTAATTGGCAACGGGCGAAGGTGCTGTTCTCCACGCGGCTGAGTGTTGTTCCCGCACCGGTTACCGGACTACTGGGCAGATGACCCAACATTGCCCCCGCGCGCCCACCTGGCGGCCGGGTCACCGATGACGACGCCGGCTTCGACGACCCTCACGGCCAGCGCCGTCCGGGACGACACCTCGAGTTTGCGCATCGCTGCTCCCACGTGCCGCGCGACCGTCTTCGGCGACAGGACAAGGACACCAGCGATCTCCGGGTTGGTCCGGCCCTCGACGAGCAGCCGGACCACGTCGCGCTCCCGGGGAGACAGTTGATTGCCGTAGCTTCGCCGCCCACCCTGCCACGACGGACGCTTCACCTCGACACCGTGTGCACGCAGCGTATGCATGACGCGCTCGGCATCGCGACGAGCGCCGAGGGTGGACAACCCCTGGAAGGTCTCCGCAAGGACGGAGAGCGCCGCATCCGACCGGTCCGCACGCAGCAGACAGCCGGCCTGTCGCTCGCGGCTGAGCAGGGCCTCGTACGGCCGCGGGAGGCTCTGCCACTCGTCGGCGGCACGCGCGAACAGTCCGGCGGCGTCGAGGGGATCGCCTTGATACTCAGCCAGGATCGCCCTGCAGGTCGACACGGCGGCGTGCGGGCCAGGTGCGAGGCGATCGCGCACTCCCGCTGCGAAAGCGTCGACCAGGTCGTCGGCTTCGTCGGAGCGGCCGGCCATGAGCAGCGCCTCGGCCCGCACCGGGGCGAGTTCGGTGGCCCAGATCCAGGTGCCTTTGTGTTCCAGGAACCGGATCGGCTTGTCGGTCAGTTCCAGCACGTCGTCGATCCGGCCGGCGCCGAGCCGAAGCCTGGCCAGGGCTCCGGCAGGTTCGATGGAGTACTCCGCCCCGCCATGGCGGTCCGCCTGTTCGAGGACGAGCCGCAGGCACGCGTCCGCTCGGTCCCGATCACCGCGGGCCGCGTACAGCAAGCCGGTGACCATGGCCGGCGCCAGGCGACTCACCGGCTGCAGGAGTTCCTCGTCACCGGCCAGCGATCCGGCCCGGTCGGCCAGCCCGTCCCAGGCCCCGGTGAGCCAGTCCAGGTGAGCCAGCGTCGCCTGCCCGATCCTGCGAAGGTTCAGGTACTCATACCTGTCGGCAAGGCCAACGGCGCACGTGAGCCACCGTCCTGCCTCCGGGTACCTTCCCCATATCAGCGCCATGTGCCCGACGTTGAGTCGGCCGATCGTAATGTCCTGCCTCTCCTCGGTGGTGGAGGCGTCATCGGCGATCAACGCTGCCTCCGCCCACCCCTCCTCCTCACCGAGCAGCAAAAGCCCGCTCGCCCGTCCGACCCGGATCTTCATCCGGTCCCGCGGCGCCATCGAGGCCGGCACCTGCGCCACGCGCCGCAGCCACCTGAGGTGTTCGGCCGCCGGTGTCGTCGTCCCGTACGGCAGGCCGAGGAGCATCATCGCGCGGGCCGCCTTCGCCGGGTCGTGCCCGAGGTCGGGCAGCGCGCGTTCCACCTCGATCCGCGACTGCTCGAACGCCTCGGTCTGCTGCAGCAGACGGGCCACATGGAAGCGGATCTCCGCTGCCTCGTTCGGCGCCGGCTCACCGGTGTCCAGCACGAGGCGGAGGGCGTCCATCAGTTCGCGGTAGCTTTCGTGCCCGCCGAGCAGGGCGAACGGAACTTTACTGGTCAGCCGGACCACGTCGGCGGGCGGCAGATCGGGGTTGGTGAGCAGATCGTGCAACAGGGCGACCGCCGTCGCGTCGTCGCCCGAGGCGAGGGCGAGGTCGGCAGACTGTTCCGCGTACCGGCACCATGCCGTCATGTCGCCGGCCTCCCGGAAGTGGCGCGCCAGCTGGGCGACCGGGGACGGGGTGGCGTCTTCGAGGACGTGTGCGACACGCAGGTGCATCGCCCGTCGCTGCGGCGCAGGAATCGCCTCGTACACCGCGCGGCACGCCAGCATGTGCCGGAACGAGACCAGCCCGCTCGGGTCCTCCCTCAGCAGACCTGAACCCACTGCCTCCGCCAGGCCTGCCAGCCGGCTCGCCGGATCGCCTGCCGGCGCCATCACCTCGACGACGGTGTCCTCGGGGGTGGGGGCCGTGAGTACGGCGGCCGCGCGCAGCGCCGCCTGTGCCGCGGGGCCGAGCCGTGCGCTGCGTTCCAGTACGGCATCCCGCACCGTGGGCGGTACGTCGATCTCACTCGGCAGCTGCCGCACCCAGGAATCACCCCGCCGGGTCAGGTCGGCGCGGCTCCACATCAGCCGGACGGACTCCTCGATCGCGAGCGGAAGCCCATCGGTCCGGTCGTGCAGGAAGGCTGCGAACTCGTCGGAAACCCGTTCCCCACCGAGCATCGAGGACACCATTTCGGCAGTCCCGGGGACGTCCAACGGCTCCAACGACAGCCGCAGCGTCGCCGTTCCCACCGGTTGCCGCGACGACAACCGCAGCAGCAGAGAGTCCGGCGCGATTTCCTCCGGACGGTAGCTCACGAGCAGGCTGACCCGTTGCCGCGGACGTGACGCCAGGAACAGCAGAAACTCCAGGGTGGCCTCATCTGCCCAGTGCACGTCCTCAACCGCGAGCAACCCGATCTCGAGCCGTTCGAGGATCTCCTCGATGGCCCGGAACAGCCGGTGTCGTGACGCTGCTGCGTCTTCGGCCGGGTCGGGTACCGGCGGCAGCGCCGAAGCCCACTCGGGGAACAACGGCCGGAGCGCCCCCGCCAACCCGCTCAGGCCGAGCCCGGAGACATCTTCGGTCGCCGATCGGATCGCGTCCACCACCGGACCGAGCGTAAAGGGCTGCCGAACGGCCGGGCAGGTCGCCTGCAGTACCCCCTGCCGGGCCGGGGCATGCGCCGCGAGGAGCTCCTGCACCAGCCGGCTCTTACCGATCCCGGCCTCGCCCTCGACCAGCACGATCACCGGCGGGTCCAACAGCACGGCTCTCAGTGCGGCGAGCTCGCGCTCGCGTCCGATCAAGCCGGGTGACGCGATCGCCAGCAGGTTGTGGGGGTCAGAACCGCAGGTAGACATGTGCCCTATCACGGGGGGAGAGCTGACGGCGTTCCCGAACCATCGTGCCGGGTCGGGTGGTCGGGGAGCAACGTGAGCATGGTTACAAGGCGGGATGGCGGGCGCGTAGGCCACGGCGGAAGCCGCACTAGGTGGGAACCGAGAGCCTTGTCGGGGCTGTCCTCGGGTAGGCCCGGGCAGGCGGCGCCGCCCCGGGAGCGCCGCCGTGGCCCTCCCGGGCATCGGCTTCTGAGGGGCGGCGCGTTCCCGGCGGTGTGTGCTGCGATGTTCCGTGCCTGTGATCCGGCCGGCCTGCTCGTGCCTGCGCGGTGCGGACGGCATCGAGGTTGAGGCGGGTGTCGACGCCGGGGTGGGAGGTCATCGCAATGTGGGTGCCGCCGCTATGCCGGGCGGCGGACTCGCGCACGGCGCGATGGGCGCTCGACCACGATCTGCCGTAGTACGCGATCGGGAAGGAGCTGATGTTGGGCACGACCAGTGCGCCCCGGTCGCGGGGCTGGACGCCGGCGGCGCGGAGCAACGTCGCCACTCGGGCGCTCGCGCCGTCCAGTTCCACGTATGTCAGGAGGGCCTCGGACTCGTGGACGGCGACTCGACCGCCATGCTCCTGGGCGGCGTGCACCAGGAATGAGGCGAGGTTGGTCACGTTGTTGCCTCCTTGGGTCGGCACGGTCGGCGCGTCGGGCCCGGTGCCGCATGTCCTGTCCCTGGTCGAACGGGGGATCATCTGCCAGGGTGTCCTGCGCGGTCGCCGGCCGGCCGTGGGACACCTGCGGTGCATCCCGCGGAACCACAACAATAGGTCGCACGACATCCGAGCGCTTGACGTGGCGGGACAGCCGACTTGCCTTTCGGGGACAGGACCGAGAGGAGCGCGACGAGACCGCTTGTTCGCACCGCAGCCTGCTGCGCCATGAACACATGTACAACGAGGCACTGCTGTTGCCGGCCGAGCGGTGCTCGGTGGACCATGTCGCCCGTAGCCAGGGCGTGGACCGGCGCAGCGTCCACAGGCGCCTCGCGTTCTCGGGCGGGACGTTCTCGGGCGGGACGGCGTCTGCTGGAGCTGTGCTCGGCCGTCCGCGGCGCCGTGATCGTGGGGACGGGCCCCACCGTCGTGAGCGAGCTCGCCGTGCGCACAGACCTCACCGACGGACGCCCGGTGGAGGTGGTGACGGAGAGTATCGATCTGCACTACGCTCTGCGCGCGGTGTGGACCTCCGGGCGCATCCCGATCGGCCCGCCCGCGGAACTGCTCGGCGTCGCGCGAGGCCAGTGACGCCCGGGTTTCACAGTTGGTGAGCATGCGACAGCGCCGAATCCGTGGCTTGGCCTGAGCTGGCCGCCGCGTTACGGCGAGGTGTTGATCCCAGGTTCTCCGCCTCGGGCCGCTCAGCGCGCCGCCGCACCATCCGGGTGCGCACTCGAGGTGTCGTCCCGGACGGTGCCGGCCGTGAGGGTCGTCGAAGCCGGCGTCGTCATCGATGACCAGGCCGGCGACGGCCGCCAGATGAGCGCGCGGGGGCAAAGATGGGTCATCTGCCCAGTAGTCCGGTAACCGGTGCGGGAACAACACTCAGCCGCGTGGAGAACAGCACCTTCGCCCGTTGCCAATTAGCCCCATGCGAGCACCACAGCCCGCGTCGGCCCGTGGCCTGATCCGCGAACCGTCGCCCGGCCCCGCGTCCGCAAGGTTCTGCCGCACGGTCGAATCCGACGGGCCGCCTCAACCGGCCCAGCCGTCCTGCGCTCTTTGACGCAGCCAGGTTCCGGGGCGAACCCGCAGGCTGATCGACCGGTGGCGGATCACTGCCGCAACAGCAGGGCGCGCGGTCCGCAGCCAAGGCGCTGCGGTTCCGATCGCGCCGGAGAGCAGCGCCGGCCCGCACCACATGAGGAGGCACTTGTGCATTCCTCACCACGTTCACGGCGAACCCGAGGGAACGGCATCTCAGGAGGTCTGGCGAAGAGGCGTTCCGGGCAACAGCTGGCCCCCGCGGTCACCGGCATCACCATCCTCGGGGTGGTCTTATCGACCACCCCGGCGAATGCGGCCGGCCCGCCCCCGCCCCGTCTGCACATACCGCCCTCAACCAGATCTTGCCCGACTTCGGTCGGCGACAGCTTTCTCCGCGCTGCCGCCGCAGCGACCGACAGTGCTGGGGACACCGTCAAGCAGACGATTCCCAAGGCGTACCGACTGCGCCGAGGTGAACCGACGAAGCGGTGAACCCAACCGGAGGGGGCCGCGACCGGGGCGAGACATGAGTCTCGTCCCGGCGTCTCTCGCGTATGCGGCTCAGCCTCGCCGAATACGGGCGGGGCGGCGGAGCCAATGCTCGCGGACCCCGCAATCCTCGCCTATCGGTTGGCGACGGCTGCCCTGGCGGGCTGCCGGTCGACTCCACCGCAGAAAGGAATTCACGTGACCCGCAGACGTCGCCAATTGCTCGCCGCACTCGTGGCCGGGATACTCGCTGTCTTGGCCTGTGTAGTGGCAACTTATCCGTCAGGAACCACCGCACAGGTCGCGCTGGGCCAGAATCTGGACAAGCTGCACCAGGCCGACCCTGGTGACCCGCTCGAGGAAGGCGAGGAAGGCGAGGAAGGCGAGGAAGACCCGGGATCCGCCGGTCAAGCCGCATTCCGCCAGCGCGCCTACCCCGGTGACACCATCACCGTGGCGCAGATGAACGGCGCGCGCGCCGCCTACCGCACGGCCAAGGGCCGCGCGCTCCCGACAGGCAAGGGACAGAAGGGCACCTGGGTCACGGTGGGGCCCAAGGAGGCGGTCTACCCGTACGCCCCGTACCGCGACTCGTCCAGCTATCTGCCCAACGAGTACGTCGCGGGTGGCCGTACCACCGCGGTAGCCATCAGCCCCACCTGCGTACCGGGTCGCTGCAAGATGTGGATCACGGCCGCAGGTGGTGGCATCTGGCGGACCGACAACGCGCTCGCCGACGAGCCGTCCTGGCGGTACCTCGGCGGGCCGCTGGGCATCAACGCCGCCGGTTCGGTGACCATCGACCGCAACGACGCCACCGGCAACACGATCTACGTCGGCACCGGCGAGGCCAACGGCTGCTCCTCCGGTTGCGTGGCCGGCGTGGGCATCTACAGGTCCACCGACGCCGGCGAAACCTGGACCGGGCCACTGGGCCAGGCGGAACTCGGTGGCAAGGGCATCGGCCAGATCGCGGTCAAGCGGGGTGACCCCCGGACGATTTACGTCGCCACCTCCACCGCGATGCGCGGTATGTCGAGCACCTGCTGCTCCGGGATCACCCGTCCGGTGCCCGACTCGGCCAAGTGGGGCCTCTACAAGTCCACCGATGGTGGAGCCACCTGGGCCTTCGTCCACAACGGGTCGGCCGACGCCGCGGCCTGCACCGGCAGCCAAGCCGAGTACGCCAACCAGACCGCCTGCTCGCCGGGGGGTGTCCAGGGCGTCGAACTGGACCCCAGCGACCCGGAGATCGTGTACGCGGGCTCGTGGGCGCGGGGCATCTGGCGGTCGCCGGACGGCGGCACCACCTGGACGCAGATCAAGCCGTCGCTCAAAGCGACGAACGCCTATACCCGGCCCGCCTTCGACGTGACCCGGCTGCCGAACGGCAAGACCCGGATGTACGTCCACGAGGGCAACATGAGCCAGCCGGCCTCCCGGATGTTCCGCACTGATGACGCGGCCGCCGACACCCCGGCCTTCACCGATCTGACCAGCTCCGACGTCACCAACCCCGGGTTCGCCTGGCTCGGCCTGTGCGGTTCGCTGTGCTGGTACGACATCTTCGTCCACACCCCGGAGGGGCACCCGGACATGGTCTACGTCGGCGGTTCCTACGCCTACGGCGACAGGATCGCCAACAAGCGGGGAGTGGTGCTCTCCACCGACGCCGGGGTGAGCGGCACCGACATGACGTTCGACGGCACCGACCAGCTGCATCCGAACGGCCTGCACCCGGACCAGCAGGCCCTGGCGACGAACCCCAACAACCCGTTCCAGTTCTTCGAGGCCAGCGACGGCGGCATGGTGCGGTCCAGCGGCACGCTCGTCGACCGCTCGGCGTGGTGCGACGACCCTCGCCGGATCCTGGACGAGAAATCGAAATCCCGCTGCAGGCAGATGCTCTCCCGCATCCCGTCCGAGCTGCGCAGCATCAACAAGGGTCTGTCCACATTGCAGTTCATCAGCCTGTCGGTCAGCCCGCACAACAGCAACGTGCTGCAGGGCGGGACGCAGGACAACGGCACCTGGCAGACCGACGGCAGCCCGAACCTGTGGCGGAACACCGCGATCGGCGACGGCGGCCAGTCGGGCTTCGACGTCGGCCGGCCGGAGTTCCGCTTCCACACCTTCAGCAGCGCGTCTGTGGAGGTGAACTTCAACAACGGGAACAACTCCGACTGGATCTGGACCGGCGACCCGATCAACGGGAAGGGCTTCAGCGAGTTCTACCCGCCGGTAATCAGCGACCCGAAGGTCAGCGGCACGATGTTCGCCGGCGCGGGACGGTCGGTCTACCGGACCAAGACGTTCGGGCTCGGTGACCGGACGCTCGAGGAGGCCAATCGGCTCTGCAACTCCAGGACCCGCGACCGCACCGTGGTATGCGGCGACTGGGTCGAACTCGGGTCCGAACCGCTCAACTCCACTTCCTGGGGCGACCGGTCCGGGCGCGGGGTGGTGGCCGTCGAGCGCACCACCGCCGACACCGCCACCGCCTGGGCGGCGACGGCCACCGGCCGTCTGTTCATCTCCCACAACGTCGACGCGGAGTCGGCGGCCTCGGTCTCCTGGACCCGGCTCGACGACGACGCGGTGACCCCGAACCGGTTCATCAGCAGCATCCACGTCGACCCCGCTGACGAAAACCACGCCTGGATCTCCTACAGCGGCTTCGACTCGGTCACGCCGACCACCCCTGGGCACGTGTTCGAGGTCCGGTTCGACCCGGCGACCGGCAAGGCCGACTGGACGGACCGCTCGTACGACTTCGGTGACCTGCCGGCCAATGACCTGGTGCGCGACGACGCCAACGGTGACCTCTACGCGGCAACCGACTTCGGCGTGCTGCGGCTCGCGGCCGGGACCACGACGTGGACCAAGAGTGCTCCAGGGATACCCAACGTCGAGGTGGCGGGCCTGACCGTCGTGCCGGGCAAGCGGATCCTCTACGCCGCGACCCACGGGCTCGGAGCCTGGAGGCTCAATCTCGGCTCTGAATGACACCGAGGAAACACCACGCGAGGGGCCGCACCCGCGGCCCCTCGTCCTGCCCCATCACCTCCTGGAGGTGGCAAGGCTCAGCTGATGTGCAGCTGCGTACAGAGAAAAAAGTGAGAAAGATGATCAAGCGTCGAATGGCCCTCGCGGCAGGTGTCGCTGCCCTCCTGGTCGGCTGCGGAACCACTTCCACGCCCGCCACCGGCGGCGACACGACCATCCGTGTCCAGGTCTCGGGCGAGCCTGAGGAGACTGCCGGATACAGCGCGATAGCGAAGTCCTACGAGCTGAGCCATCCCGGGACGAAGGTGCAACTCGTGCCCGTCGCGAATAAGTCCGATCACCTCACCCGCCTGTCGACGGCGTTCGCCGGCGGCGAGCCGCCGGATGTCTTCCTGATCAACTACCGGGAGTACGCCCAGTTCGCGGCCCGCGGCGCCATCGAACCGATCGGCCCCCGCCTGGCCGGCGTCGGCGTGGACACAGCGGACTACTACCAGCAGCCGATCAGCGCGTTCACGTACGACGGGCAGGTGCAGTGCATGCCCCAGAACCTCTCCTCGCTGGTCGTCTACTACAACCGCACGCTGTTCGCCGAGGCGGGTGTGCAAGCCCCGAAGCCGGGGTGGACCTTCGAGCAGTTCAAGGAAGCGGCCACCCGCCTCACCGGCGACGGCGTCCATGGCCTGGGAATGGATCCCTCCATCGTTCGCCTTGCTCCGTTCGTCTGGAGCAACGGCGGCGACATCGTCGACGACCCCCAGCACCCGACGCGACTCACGCTCGACACGCCCGCTGCGCGGCAGGCCCTGGAGTCGCTGGTGCAGCTTGTGCGCAACGACGGTGCGGGACCGGACAGAACCGAGCTCGCCGGTCAGGACCTGCAGGCCCGGTTCGCCTCCGGCAAGCTCGCGATGTTCCTCGATTCCCGTAAGGAAACCCCGGCCCTGCGCGAAGTGCAGGGTCTCGACTGGGACGTTGCCGCCCTGCCGGTGACCCGCAAGCCGGCCGGCGTCCTGCACTCGGACGCCTACTGCATCGCCCGCAAGTCGAAGCACCACGACGAAGCCGCCCGCTTCATCGCCTTCGCCACCGGGAAGGACGGCCAGCGGATCACCTCGCTGAGCGGACGTGTGGTGCCGTCCCTTCGCGAGGTCGCCAACTCGTCGGCCTTCCTCGCCCCTGTCAAGAAGCCGGCCAACTCCCAGGCGTTCCTCGACGTCCTTCCGTATCTCAAGAGCCTCCCGGTCCTGGCGACCTGGCCGGAGATCGAGGACATAGCCGGCGAGGAACTGGCCCGCGCCTTCTACGACGGCGCACCCGTGGATGACGTGATCAAGCGGATCGACAAGCGCACCCGGCCGTTGTTCACCTCCGGTAACGACACCCGATGAGGAGGAGGCTTCGGGCAGTGCTGATCACCGCAGGGGCCTGCGTAGCCCTGCTGACGGCCTGCACCCCTCCCACGGCAGACACCGAAGCCGGGCCCGGCACGGCAGACGGCGCTGCCATCTGCCCGAGCCCCAGCCCGGCAGCCAATATCTCGGACATACCGTCCGGGTTCAAGGTCGGCGACCTCGGCGTGGTCACCACCGTCAGCAAGCAGCACGACTTCACCTCCGTGGTGATCTCCACCCGGGAATCGATCCGGGAGGCCTTCGGACACGTGCACAAGCTGGCGGACCAGGCCGGCTTCACCGTCCTCAGCTCGCAGAATGACGGTATCGACGCGGAGATCTTCGTCAAAACGCCCCACGGCCAAGGGTTCGTCGGCATGAGCGAGGGGTCGTGCGGCAAGGCAATCGCGATCGTGGAACTACCGGAGCCCCCGAAATGACAGTGCATCAGGAGGCGCGTGTACGACGCCGAGCCCGACTTCGTGGCAGCACGGCAGGACGGGCCCTGGCAGCCTGCATGGTCGGGGTCGTGTTCTCCTTCCCGCTGGCCATCATGGCCATCGGCTCGCTGCGCAAGCCCGGGCTGCCGCCTCCTGGCGGGCTCGAACTCCTGCCGGACGTGATCCGGTCGGGGAACTACGAGACCGCTGCAGGGCTGATCCCGCTCGGCCAACAGCTGCTGAACTCGGTTCTTGTCGTGTCAACCGCGGTACCGGTCACCGTGCTTGTCGCCTCCTGGGCCGGGTTCGCGATCGTCATGGCGCGCCCCGCCGTACGACGCCTGCTGATCGGCATCGCGCTGGTGGTGCTCAGCATGCCCGCGTCCGCCATGTGGGTGCCGCGCAAGGTGATGCTGGAGCAGCTGGGGCTGACCGACCACGCCCTCGTCGTCGCGCTGCCCGCGGTCATGGGAACCACGCCGTTCTACGTGCTGCTCTTCGCATTCGCCTACCACCGCATCCCACGGTCCCTGTATGAGGTCGCGGCAGTCGAACAGGCATCGGTGTTCCGTATCTGGAGGTCGGTCGCATTCCCACTCGCCCGGCCGACCATGTTCGCCGTGGCCGCGCTCGCCTTCGCCACCTACTGGGGGAACTTCATCGACCCGCTCATCCTGCTCAGCACGGAGGAGGACTGGCCGCTCGCACTCGGCCTGCGCGCCCTCTCCGCACTCGAGCCGACACTGCATCCGCTCTACATGGCAGCAGCCGTCATGGCCACCGCCCCCGCCGCGCTCGCCTTCCTCGCCGCACAACGAGCGCTCGCCCCCCGCCGCAACTTGGAGACATGACCATGGGCATCGCAATCCACGGTGCGCACAAGTCCTACCGTTCACGCCGTAAGCAGCCCATCGCCGCCCTGACCGAGGTCGATCTGCACGTGGCCAGGGGCGAGCTCATGGTGGTCGTAGGACCGTCAGGTTCCGGAAAGAGCACTCTGCTCAGAGCGACCGCCGGACTCGAGACACTCGACGCCGGCCGAATCGAGATCGGTGGACGCGACGTCACGACGGCCGCACCGGGCGACCGGGACCTTTCACTGGTCTTCCAGGACTACGCGCTCTTCCCCCACCTCACGGTCGCCGAGAACATCGCCTTCGGCCAGCGCGCCCGAGGCGTGCCCAGGACCCAGATCACCACCGACGTCGACCAGGCCGCAACCATGCTCGGCCTCACCGCAGCTCTGGCCCGGTACCCCCGCGAACTGTCGGGCGGAGAGCGCCAACGCGTAGCACTCGCCCGGGCCTTGATCCGCCGCCCCAAGGCCTTCCTCCTCGACGAACCTCTCGCCAACCTCGACCCCGACCTGCGACTGCGCACGCGAGCCGAAATCCGCGAACTCCAGCGCCGCCTGGGCGTGTCGATGCTCTACGTCACCCATGACCAGACCGAGGCACTTGCTCTGGGCGACCGTATCGCCGTCGTGCGAGCAGGCCGCATCGAGCAGGTGGGCACACCTGACGAGCTCTACTCGCGCCCGAGCACGGCATTCATCGCACGCTTCATCGGAACTCTGCCGATGAACCTGCTGCCACCCGAAGCGCTGGGCCGCGAGAACGGTCCCGTGACCGGCATCCGACCTGAGCGCACACACCTGGCACAGGCCGGACACGGGCATCTGACGGGACGCGTCACCACCGTGGAGCCGAGCGGCGAAGAGACCGTCCTTCACGTCGTGTGCCCCGACACCACGCGCATTCTGGTCAGGGTGCCGTCCTCGGCCGATGTGCCCCGGCCCGGAAGCGAGACCGGCATCACCTGGAGCAATGCCGACGAGCACCACTTCGCTTCGGCAGAAGGACCACGCACCGCATGAACGAACAACACTGCCAACCCACTCGGCCCGCCCCTCGCCGCAGATGGGGCAGCGCGCGCACACCCTCACTCAGGCATCGGCCGACAGCACTGGCCCTGCCATGGCTCGTCGCCACAGCCCTTCTGGTGGGCGTCCCACTCATCGGCTCGGTATGGCTCGCCTTCACCGACTACTACGGCTTCGGCGCCCCCTCATTCACCGGCCTCGACAACTGGCGCCGGCTCGCCACCGACGAAACCTTCTGGCACTCCCTCGCCAACTCGGCCAAGATCGCGGCCATAGCCATACCCCTGCGAACCGCACTCGCCGTCGGCTGCGCGCTCCTGCTCCACCGCCGCAGCAGCGTGAACAGCGCCGCCCGCACCGCGGTATTCCTGCCGTCCATCATTCCTGACGCGGCCTGGGCTCTCCTGTGGCTCTGGCTGCTCAACCCTCTTTACGGGCCGCTTCCTCTCACCCTCGAAGCATTCGGCCTCCCCTCACCCGGCTGGTTCACCGACCCCACTGCCGCACGAGGCGGACTCGCGCTCGTCGCCTCCCTCCAGATGGGCGAGGGTTTCCTCGTCGCCCTCGCGGCACGCCGCCTCCTGCCGGACTCCCTGCACGAAGCCGCCGCCATGGAAGGCGCGGGACGCACCTTCACCTTCAGACGCATCACGCTGCCGCTGATGGCACCGATCCTCATATTGCTCGCACTGCGGGACGTCGTCCTCCTCCTGCACACCACGTTCATCCCAGCCCTGCTGATCACAGCCGGCGAACCGCACTCCGCGACACTGGTGGCACCGCTCTACGTCTACCGCCGCGCATTCCTGTACGGCGAGCTCGGGTATGCCAGCACCCTCTCGATCATGCTGCTGATCACCGCTGCCGCCGTCGCAGCCGTTCAACTGATCGTTCTTCACCGAACGCGTCTTCTCGAGCTGCTCTGACCTGAATCCGCAGGTAGTGGTGGAGGGCCGACGGCTGATACGTCGACAGGTGCGCTTCCGGTTCGAGAAGACCGGCCACTCCAGCAGCGGAGCCCGCAAGCAGGCAGGCTTCCCCCGCTGGGATGACTCGCGAGGGGACGCCGTTGACGGGCGGGCCACCTGACCACCAGTCACTGGTTCCGACCGGTGGCAGCCGCCCGCAAGGGCGTCAGGAAACGGCTTGCTTCTGCGTTCCACGAGATCACGAGGGCGTCCCGCGCACGGGTCACCGCGACGAAGAGCAGCGAGCGGGCGCGCTGGAGCTCACGCCTGTGGCGGGTACGGTCGGTCTTCTCCCACTGGTCCACCGATGCCCGGGGAACCAGGCCCTCGGTGACGCCTGCGATGATCATGCGCTGGTACTCCAGGCCCTTGAAGCGGTACATGGTCCCGATGTGTACCCCCTCGGGCTTCTTCGGACCTTCCGGGGTGATCTCGGTCGGCTCGACACCCCGTTGCTTCAGCCGGTAGGCGACCTGGGTGACCATGTCGGTGGGGGCGCGGTGCAGGAGACCCCGGCGCGACTGGCCGGATCGTGCATGACCCCCATGCCGCAGGGAGATCGATCGGACGGATCCTCACGTCCGCCACAAGATACATACGAGAGTGCTGCGAGGTCACACGAACAGCAGTCGACCGCTGCAGAGCCGGACGTTCTTCCCCCTACCGCCGCAACGTGGCTCCCCACCCCTCACACGCCGCGACCGCCCGCGCCACCACGCCGTTCGCCTCCGCACGCGGAACCGTCCGCCATCGTGATGACATCGCGATCCGGAACGTGATGCACCGGGTGCCCTCGTCCTCCGTGCGGGTGTGAACTCCCACGACGTCCACACCGGTCACCAGCGGGTCGGCGCTGTGCAGGACAGCCAGCAGATCCCCGACAGACGGTCCGGCCTCGGGCACGGCGAGCGTGACGTCCCGGGTCGCGACGGGCCAGGCCGTGGCCGCGTGTGGGCCGCTGGTGCGGAACGAGGATGCCACGGCGGCCTACAAGTGCCGAGATCATGAGCTCCGCCGCCGCCACAACGAGGAGCCGCCCGTCCCGGGCCACGACCTCGACCAGCCCCAGGTTCCCCACCGGTCGGCCCCCGACCTGCACGGTGACGGCGGAACGGGGCAGAAACCCTGCGTCGTCCCCGGGGACCAGCGCGACGTTGCGCCCGGCACCGGCCACCCGGTGCACCGCGCACGACGTCGCGTACCTGCTGCGCCTGACCGGTCTCCCTTCCGACACGGCACCATGACAGACCACGGCGACCCGCCGCTGCTCATCGCCGTCCCGCGAAAGCACCGTCCCCACCTCGAACAGGTGCGCCGGTCCCGGTCCGAGGCGGCCCGCACACGTCCCGGCCAGACCAGGCACCAGCGCCGGACGCACATGTGTGTGTCCCCCGTCGCCGCCGCGCGGCAGCAGGTCGGCCGCATCCGTCCCGGCCGGCCCCGCGGACCTCGTCACGAGCGAAAGGACCAGCTCCTGTACGTCACTCGGTGGAGTTCGAAGGACTCCCACACCGGCAGGTCGATGTGCAGCTGCCACCGCTGGCCCATCACGAAGCCGAAGCGGCGCAGGAAGTCGGGGGACCTGCGGGAGGGGTCGTGGCCCAGCACCTCGACCGTGCCCGAGGTGGGGTTGAGCAGGCCGGCGACACACTTGAGGGTCGTCGTCTTGCCCGCCCGTTGGGGCCGAGGACGCCGAGGACCTGACCGCCGTGAGCCTCGAAGGTGACGTCGCTGACGGCGGTGACGGTCCGTGTCTCGCGGTGCACGACCGAGCGCAGGGCGCCGCGCAGGCCGGGCTGACGCACCGTGACATCGAATTCCCGTGTCAGGTTCCGCACGGTGATCACGCGTCCACGTTCCCTTCGTCCACACGGTTCACGGCCTTGCGCAGCCGAGTGACCGGCTCCGGCAGGACACTGCGCTCACCGGCCGTGATTTCCTCGAGCAGGGCCACGGCCTCGCGGCCGAAGCTGCCGCGGTCCCCGTCGAGTGTCTCGAGCATCATCGTGCGCAAGGTCCACGCCTGGCGTTCCATGCGCCGCAGCCGGGGCAGCAGCACCTCCACGTCGGCGCCGAGCTCAAGGCACCGCTCGGTCCGGGCGACCATCATGCGTTTGTGCTCCCAGAGCACCTGCAGCCCCAGGACGTCGAACTCCCGCTCCCCGCGGCCGTACGCGTCGAGGTCCGCCGCCAGCGGTGCGAGGCCTTCGATGCCCCAGACGCGGTCCATCGCGGGTGCGGAGTCCTGGTACCTGCGGGAGGTGTCGCCGCGAGAACTGTTACGGCAGCTGTAGATAGCTGTTGTTGAACCTTTCTGATCATGGTGTGGTGTCGGCGTACGCGTGCCAGCGGCGGGCGCGCTGTTGGTGTCGGCGGCGCCAGGTGGACCACCACAGCAGGTGGTCGCGGTCTCGTCTGGGCGGCGGAAGGACCAAGGCCCGTAGCAGGCGGAGGAGTTCGTGGCTGCTGAGGGGGACGAGGTCGGCCTTGTGGGGATCGTCGCGGGTGGTCTGGGTCCACGTGGACGGCGGGCCGTTCCCTTGTGGCCCCCGGTGCAGCGCGTGGCTGTGCCGAGGGCCGATCGCCTTTGGGCGTCTACTTGATCTGTTTCGGTACTGGTCCCGGGGCTATCGGTCGATGCCGAGGTAGCGGGCGAGGTGGAGGATGATTTCTTGGGTGTATGGGGTGAGCCGGAACAGCGTTTTGCTGATCAGTTGGGTGGCGGCGGTGGTGAGGTTGGCGAGGCTGGCGGTGTTCGTCGGTACGTTCTTGATGTCGGGTTCGAGGGTTTGGACGAGGTCGTAGATGCTGGCGAAGCCTTCGCTCTGCAGGGCTTTGGCGAGGGAGGCGGGGGCGTTGGTGGTGGCGGCGACGGGGTCGAGGAGGCGGCTCACGAAGGTGACCCGGTGGAAGACGCGCCAGCAGGGGGGTTTCTGGTCGGCCTGGTGGGCTTGGCGCAGGGCGGCGGCCTGGGGTGAGGTGGCGAGCCAGAGCGGGTCGATGACCTTGCCGTAGAAGTCCTCGAAGTTGTCCTTGGTGACGTCGAGGTAGAAGGTCATGAAGCGGTAGGCGTCGACCCGGCCGGGGGCGTTGACGGGTTGGTTGGTGGTGGGGTCGTAGACGGGGGTTCCGCTGCCGGTGTAGCGCTGGAGGTCCCGGCCGCCGGGGCACTCGACGTCGAGCCCGAACGTCTTGGTGGAGGTTTTTGCCCTGGTGCGGGTGACGCTGCTGCCGCCGGACATGCTGGCCTCGAAGCCCATCTTCGCGCCGCCCGCCGCGCCCTTGAGTTCGAACATGCCGCCGCCGCTGATGGTGCCCTTGATGGAGTAGGAGCCGCCGGTGGTCTCGGTGACCGTGTCGGTGGTCTCGTTGGACTCGGCGAAGAAGCCGCCACCGGCGGTCCAGACGTAGGTATTGGCCAGGTTGCGCCGGGCGGAGGACTTGCTGGCGATCTCCTTGACCTTCTCGGTAGTCCGGTCGGGGGCGTGGGTTTCGGTGGAGACCGAGTCGTAGAAGCTCTGCAACTGTTGGGCCTGGCGTTCGACGCGGCGTTTGAGGGCGTACGCCTCGCGGGGTTTGAAGTAGCTGTACTCGGCGCCGTCACCGGCGGTGGGGTAGTGGGCGGGGTCGGAGAAGGGGCCGGTGAGGCCGTAGCCGACGAGCCCGTCGAGGGTGCCCTGCTTGGTGTACAAGGGGTTGATCTGGAATTCGATGATGTTCCAGTCGCGGGGGATGTCGGGGTTGGGCATCATCCGGTAGGCGACGAGCGCGCCGGTGTGTTCGAGGCGCAGGGCGAAGACGTCGGCGGTTTCGGACTGGACCAGGGCGTAGCCGGTGTTGGCCGGTACCCACCGCTGGCCGGCGGCCGGGTTGAGCGGGTGGTCCGGGTCTTCCCACGCGCCGCTGAGCGCGACGGCGCTGGTGCGGGTGGTGTTGCTGCCTTCGGAGACCTCGGCGTCGCTGGTCCAGCCGTTGGAGTAGTCGAGGCCGAATTCGAGGTTGCCCTCATTGGCGAGTTTGAAGATTGGTGCAGCTTTACCGAAGCCGAAGGGTGCAGCGATGCCGAGGACGTCGGCCGAGACCTCCCAGGAGAAATTCATCTTCGCCGAGACATCCATGCTGGTCTCCCGGCTGGACGACAGGGTGTTGGTGACCTCTTCGGCCTGGACGAAGGAAACCTTGGTGGCGTCGACGTAGTCGTCGGTACCGGGTCGCTTGACGAGGTTCTCGGAGGGGACCGGGGGCGCTCCCTCGATGTAGCCGACGAGTTGCGGGTCGAACTGGGCCTGGCCGACCCAGGTGCTGGCAAGGTTGCCGACCTTGTAGCCGGTCACCAGGTACCAGCGGCCGTCCTGCTGGTAGGTGTAGCAGCGTTTCATCACCCCGCGAACGCCCCGGTGCGGGACCCGTTGGACGTCGGCGTACTCGGCGACCGCCGGCGCGGTGCTGATCAGTTCGTGGAAGGTGGTGCGGATGCCGGTCAGGGCGGAGCGGACCTCGGCGGTGTCGGTGGAGATCGGTGCGGTGGACAGCACGACGGTGGGCTCGCCGCCGCTGGTGGTGGTGAGGTTGTTCCCGCGCGGTCCGGCGTCGAGGACCGGGGCGCCGGTGACGGTGGAGGCGGCGTCGAAGGGGTAGTAGCAGACCAGGTCTTCGGACTCGCCGCGCAGGCGGGTGAAGACGTTGTCGAGGATCTGTTCGCCGGTCCTCGCGGTCTGCCACACCCGGATCTCGTCCAGGTTGCCGGTGAAGGCGTCGCGCAGGGTGTTGTCGGTGGTGGTGACGCCGCCGACGGTGAACTGCTCGGGGCCGTAGCCGGCGGTCACGACGGTGTCGGTGGCCGGGACCGGGTCGGCGGGGGTGGCGTCGCCGTCGTGGTAGAGCCGGAACAGGTTGGCGCCCGGGTCGGGTGTCTTGACCCAGGTGGCGCCGTGCAGGCGGCCGGTGTAGGTGCTGGCGACGTCAGCAGTGGTGTTCCCGGTGTCCTCCGGGAACGTCCACTGGGCGACCAGCCCCGGCGTGGTTTCGGTGACCGCCACGCCGATCTTCGCCGCCTCCCGCGCCACGCTCCACAGCCGTACCTCGCTGATCACGCCGCGCAGCCCGTAGCCGGTCTGGCCGCTGCGGCAGCGGCCGATCTCCAGGACCTGATCATTGCCCGTCTGCGCCGTGCCGGTGAGAGTGGCGCTGCCCGCTGCTGCGCCGTTGACGTAGAACTGGATGTCGGAGGCGTTGAAGTTGTTCGGGTTGGGTTTGCGGGTGACCGCGACCCGGGTGAACACGCCGGCCTGAAGTCTGGTGGTCGAGACGGCAACGCCCGGCTGGACGGCCGCGGTGTTCTCGTAGGTGAAGGCGAGCGCCCCGTCGGGCTGAACATAGAGGTTGTACGGCACGGTCCCGCCGGCGCCGTCGGCCAGCCCGCCCTTGCAGACCAGGCCCTGAGTGCCGCCGAGGGTGTCGAGCCGCAGGGAGACCTCGATCGTCATGTCGCCGGTGATGTTGAGGGCGTCGGCGCGGCCCGTGTCGAGCCACGCGGCGCCGTCGAAGCGCAGTGCCCAGTCCTGCTCGAACGCCGCCGCGAGGTGGCTCCACTGCCCGGCAGGGTAGACGTCGCGGCTGCGGACGAGCTGGTCCCCGACCCCGGCGAGGACCTTGTATCCGGGGAAAGCGGAGCCAACGACCCTGGGGTTCCCGGCGATTGTCGCGTTGTTGCCCCGCCCGGTCAGGTCCGTGGTCCGCCGGCCGAGGAAGTTCCAGTAACCGAGCAGCCCCGCCTCCCGGCCGGTCAGCCGGCGGTCCTTGTCCGCCTTCAACTCCTCCGCGGTTCGGGCGCGCCCCCAGACGCGCACCTCGTCCATATGGACATATGCCAATCCGCCGGTGCCGGCTTGGCCGAGCCAGAGCTTGCCAGTACCTGAGAAGTGACCGGTCGCGGTGTCGCGAGCGACTTCCACACCGTCCCGGTAGATGATCTGCTGACGGTTGGTGCCCTCACGGTCGTACACGCACGCCCAGTGGTGCCAGCTCTGATCGCTGTAGCTGCTCGGGACTTCCACGCCGTCGCCCCAGAAATCCATGGTGAAGCCATTGCCAGCGCGGAACCCGATGTGCAGGCTTTTGTCCGTTGTGCCGTCGGCGCCGAGGCCAACCATGTAGTCGTTCCGGCCGGTCGCCAGGCGCTTGGCCCAGAACTCCACGGTGAAGGAGGTGCTGGTCAGGTTGATGCCGGTGCCGCAGTCGAGGGAGTCGTTGCTTCCGTTGAACTCGAGCGCCGAGGGGTAGGGCGCGCTGCAGACGCCGAGGGTGTACCGGGTGGCGGGGGTGCCGGGCAGGCTGGCGTGCACGATGCGGGTCTGCGGACCGATAGACCCCTGGTTGGCCCAGGCTTCCAGGGTGAGGTCGCCGACCATCGCCGCCCGGGGACGCTGGGCCGCCGGGAGAGCGAGCCGCTTGGTGCCATCGAAGGCGAACGCTCGCCCGGGGGCGTGGCCCCGCCACCTGTTGCCCCGACCGGCGACAACGTCGGCGGCCGTGCCGTCGGGGACGGCACCGGTGGCGCCACCGGCATCGACGGCGACGATCAGCGAGCCGTTGTCCAGGCGCTCCCCGGGACGGCCGGCGACGGCGGCGGTGTAGCTGTAGACGACCGTGCGAACCGGCGCGCCCGCCGGGACGGCGGCCGGGCTGACGCTCAGGGTGAAGGTGGTGGCGCCGACGGGCGCGGCGTCGCGCAGCGTGTGGACGACCCCTGCGACGCTGACCCGGGCGCTCGCCGCCAGCGCCACCGACAGCGGCGCGGCGAGGGTCACGGTGGCGGCCTGGACCGAGGCGACCGCGCCCAGCAGATCCCCGGTCGGGGTGCCGTTGAGAACGGCCGCGAACAGGTCGGCACGCCGGGGCACCAGAGCAAACGTCTCGGTGTGGGTAGTGCTGTTGACCGTACGGGTGATCGTCACCGTGCAGTGGTCGGCGTCCGGGCCGGCGGAGACGGTGAGGCTCAGCTCGGGCAGGGCGACCCCGATGTCCCGGCTGGCCAGCGTCAGCCGGCCGGAGGGCAGCGCGATCTGCTTGGCTGCCCGGGAGGCGGTGACGTCGTAGTAGACAGAGAAGAACTGCCCGTCGACACCGCGGAAGTACAGCACCACGTCACCGGTCGCGCTGTCGAGCAGGACCGGAGTGTCCTGGCTCCACGCGAACGCCAGCACCGCGCCGAAAACGCTCAGCCCGGCACTGTCGACCGAGACCGTCGGCATCGCCAGGGTCACGTCGTCGCCGCCCTGCAACCCGCCGCTGAGCACGGCCAACCTCGCCTGCTGGTCGGCCAGCAGCGTCTCGTCCCGGGCCAGTTGCGCCCGCGACTCCTCCTGACTGCTCAGCGCCGCGTTGTAGGGGCCGGCCACCGACCCCAACGCTCCCAGCAACTCGCTCGCACGGGGCGAGCGATCGGACGGCGATATCCAGCCCCCTTGGTCGTAGCAGTAGCCGGAGTTCACGAAGCTCCAGTACCTGTCGTTCCAGTACTGGTACGACGGCTGAAGCTGCCGCGCGGACTGCTCCGCCTCGTCGAGGAGACGCTGGGTCGCGACCATCCTCGCCTGCGTGGTCGTGACCGCGGTCTGGGCCGCGCTGAGCAGATCCATGTCGCTGGTCGGGTTCGGGCGCCCGATAGTGGACAGCGTCACCGACCGGGGCACCCGCGCGAGCCGCCCGTCGGCCGCGAGAGCCAGGTCGAGGGTTGCGAGCAGCGGGCTCCCGCCCGGGACGGCGGTCTCGACCGTCGGGCACGCCAGCAGAACCCTCGCCTGCCGCTTGGCCGCGCTCGGCCGGTCGGCGTAACCGGCAGCAGTCTCCTCCTGCTGGAAGTACAACACCGCCGACACCCCGGAAACCAGCGACCGGCCCGCAATACCGAACGTCTCCCTCGACAGGCCCGGACTGTCACCCACCGCCGCACCCGAGGTCAGCCACACCGCGCGACCCCGGACGGTGCCGTCGAACCCGTTGTCGGTGTGGTCGGCGACGCTGCTCCCACCACCCTCGTCAAAGCGGTAGTAGGTGACCAGCCCCGGCTCGACCCCGGCCAGCCGGCGACGGAAATCCCGAGTCAGGTCAGCGGCCGGCCGCGCCCTGCTCCAGACGCGAACCTCGTCGAGGTCACCCTTGAAGAACTCGGCGGCGCCGGTTCCCGACGGCCGGGCACCGACAAGCGTCACGACTCCCGAAGGAGCGGAAGGGGTGAACGACATTGGCCCGGAGGCCACCTCGACCCCGTCCACGTACAGCCGGCCCTTGGGTGTCGTGCCGCTCTCGAACACCGCCGCGACGTGGGTGAAGCGGTTGGTCGACACCGCCGCGTTGGGCGAGGTGACGGTGTTCCCGGCGCCGGGATGGGCCAGCGCGAAGGCCCCGGAGGCAGTCAGCCGCAGCGTGAACGATCCCGCCTGCGTCCCGTCCCCGGCGGCCACGATCACCCCACCGGCCGTGGCCGGGCTGACCCAGGCCTCCACCGTATAGCCGCCCTGCAACCGTGCACTCGGCCCACTTCCCAGGTCGACGTAACCGTCCTGCCCGTTCAGCCGCAGCGCCGCCCCCGCCCGGTCGGTCGGCAGCGGAACCGGCACCAGCGGCTTCTTCGTAAACGGATCCACCCCGGGCTCACGCTCCAGCACTGAGGCCGCGTACCGGGGGTCCGAGCTGGTGTAGAACTGGGTGCCCGCGAGATTGAAGAGCCCGTCGTCGGCCCGCTCGACGTTGAACGAGTCGAGCCGGCCGGTCACCTTGTTCACCGCGAACAACTGCCACCGCGACACGCCGTCGACCTGGGTGGGCAGCAACATCACCGCGAACTCACCATCGGCGACGTTGCGGACGAAGGACAATTGGCGGGTCGGCTCGTAGAACGGGTCACCGTCCAGGTCCCTCGTGCCGAGCGTGTCACTGCTGGACGCGGGCACGGTCTTGCTCCGGCTACGCCGGTACCGCACCTCCAGCACCGGCTTCACCGTCGCACCCACCTGCACGAACCGGTCGCACAGCATGGTGTTGGTCACCAGAGGCACCTTCGCACCGGCCGTCTGGGCGTAGTCCGTCCGGGCCGCGTCCCCGGACGCGCCGCCGCCGGTCAAGCGGAACAACGCGTCCGGATGCATCTCGTCCACGGACTGGCGGAACAACAGCAGGTACCGGCCGTCGGAGACAACCTGGAACGGCGCCTGACCACCCAACCGAGCCGTCGTGGACAGGAACGGATCCAGATCCTCGGACTGTAACTGCACACCGCCGGACACCTCAGCCCGCCCACCCGACCGCACCGCCGGCACCTCAACCGTCTCACCAGCACCGAAGCCGACCTCGGTCACCTCGGCCGGAAACGTGAGCAACGGCGGATTGTCGACCCAGTACGAACTGTCGATCTCGCCCCGCTCGCGGCTGCCCAGATCCAGGTTCAGCACGCTGTAGTAGATACGCCGGGAGTCGTCCATGGCGAACGCCACCGTCGTCCCCTGGTGACGCACCATCGTCGTATACACGTACTTCCTGTCGCTGTACACCCTGACCAGATTCTTGTTCGGCACTCACGACCTCCAAATCGACGGCCCACGTACGTGGGCACGAGAAACGGCGGGATCAGCTCATGCACTGAACCCTTCTAGCGAAAACCAACTACCTGGGCATCCGAATTGGCCATCCGGAACCCGTGGAGCAGCGACGAACCGACGCCGAAAATATGAAGCATGTACGGCGGAAGACTCCTGCCCGATCGAGAAAAAATTCGGAATCTTGTTCGGCAAATTTTGCCCGGACCACCTGAAAAGCTCCGAAGCCCACACGCGCAAAGCGGATCGGCTCGCACTGCGCGGACGACCGCTTAGATCACTCGGTGAACATCGAATACGGCCAGTGGATCAAGAGACATCATGGTCGGCCCCGGGTGGCGACCGTAATCGAACACCCGGCTTATTTCTTTGGAGGAGGGCAACTTCCGCGAAAAGAGGCTAAGTCGACCTGTTCGGTCTCGTTCGATTTCGATTCGGAACGAAATGGTGATACGAGCGGTCGACGGCTCGGGCTGTTGAGCTCTGACGGGTCGCCCTCTCGCGACTTCTTCGCCGACTATCCCCATAGCCGACCATATTCTCTACCCCTCCCCTGAGCAGTGTCCCCGATTCTCGGATACCGAGTTGCTGTGCGTCAAGAGGCGGTCGACTCAGCGTCACAGCCCATTCTTCCCCCGATGTTTTATCGCATGGTGCGTCCTTGGTTCGGCGGTGTTGGTTCTCGCCAAGATGCGATGTTCCGGTTTCATGTCGGTGGAATGGTGTCAGTGACGGCACGTCAGGTGTGGGGGGTTTGTGCTGGTGGTAGCGAGGTTGGGGGATCGGGTCACTGACATGGGGTGGTACATGGGGATCATGTCGCTGACACGGAGCGGTACACCCCCTTGTGCTCCGCTGTCATGGGAACGGCACTTCTGATCCTTGAGCGGCTGTGTGGCGGCATCGTGGGCTGGTATGGAGAACGGTGGCGTTGTTGGTGCGGGCGGCGGACTGCCTGTGGCGTCGCGGGTGGCACTACGTGGTCCGGCGGTCCGGCGGTTGCTTGCGCTGCAGGTGGGGGGTGAGCTGACTGCAGGCCACGTCGGGGTGGCTGCGGTAGCGCTGGGGGTGGCGGAGCGCACGGTGTGGCGGTGGCTGGCCGCCGCTGCTGAGAGCGATGAGGCCGCGGCTGCCGCTCCGGCGGACCGTAGCCGGGCCGGTGTGAGGTTCACGATCACCTCGGAGGTGCGCGGTCTGCTGGTGTTGTGGAAGGGGAACGTACGGGCGGTCCACCGGGAATTGACGGTCCGGGCGGCCCGCCAGTCCCCGTCCGGTGCAGTGCCGTCGCTGACGACGCTGCATCGGGCGATCCGTCGTGATCTGTCACGGCAGCCGTAGTTCCGGCGTCTGGGCTGGTCAGCGCGCTGAGGGGCTGGGTGCGGGCATGGGTGCGGCCACCGCGATCATGAACGTTTGTGACGACGTATCAAGAGACGGTGGCCGTAGAGGCCACGATAGCCGAGCAGGCGTGGGCCGAGACGTTCGGGAGGGCGATGGCTGCGGTCGCGGGCTGTTTCGCGCGGCGCGAGACGCGAGCGACTATGGCGGAGCTGGTCGCGGGGCTGCTGATGGAGGTGGACACGCGCAACTGCTGGACGCTCGGGCAGGCGCTGGGGCACCCGGGTCCGCACCGGCTGCAGCACCTGCTCTCCCGGGCCCGGTTCGACCACGAACGGGCACGGGGGGAGATCGCCCGCCTGGTGGCCGGTGAACTCGCGGGCCAGGAAGTGGTGTTGGTGGCCGACGAGACGGGGGACGCGAAGTCCTCCACAGACTGCGTGGGGGCCGGCCCGCAGTACTCCGGTGCGCTCGGCGGCGTCGGCCTGTGCCAGGTGGCGGTGCATCTGGCGGCGGTCACCGCAACCATGAAGGTGATCGTGGACCGGGCCCTGTACCTCCCGGCGGACTGGGCCGCGGACGAGGAGCGCCGCGAGGTGGCCGGGGTCCCGGAGGAGGTCGTGTTCGCGACGAAACCACAGCAGGCGCTGTCCATGGTGACCGGCGTGCTCGCGTCCGGTCTCGATGCCCGATGGTTCGCAGGCGACGAGGTGTACTGCGGTCGTGAACTGCGCCGGGGAATAAGGGCGTTGGGCCTGGGCTACACAGTCGGTATCGCCGCGACCTACCAGGTCACCGACGGGGCCGGCCACCGGTGGGAGGCCCGCAAGCTGATCAACAAGGTGCGGCCCGAGCAATGGCTGCGCCGGCGGACAGGGCACGGCGCGAAGGGCACCCGCGAGTACGACTGGGCCTGGCTCGAGGTCCGCCCCGACGACACTCCCGACGGGAACGGGAACGGGAACGAGAACGCGGCTGGGGCTGGGGCTGGCACGAGTGTGCTGGTCGCACGGCGGCACCGCTACACCGGCGAGGTGTCCTACTTCCGCTGCTGGGCACCCGGCGACGTCCCGCTCGGCACGCTGGTGGAAGTGATCTGCCGGAGGTGGCGGATCGAGGAGACCTTCCAACTCGCCAAGGGCTTCACCGGACTCGACCAGGGCCAGGTGACCTGCTGGAACTCCTGGATGCGCTGGTCACTGTTCTCCCTGATCGCCGCCGCCGTCCTCGCCCTCACGGCCGCAGCTGTCCATGATGGCTCCGAGCGGCAGCCCGGACTCGTCCCGCTGACCTGTCCCGAGCTCATCCGTCTCCTGCGGGCCATCGTGCTGTCACCACCCGCCCGCGACCGTGACCACGTCCTGCACTGGACCGCCTGGAGACGCCATCACCAAGCCGTCGCAACCGCCTGCCACCAGCAACGACACCGCCGCCACGACCAGCCGTGATCAAGAACTACAGCTGCCGTGACTGTCACGGGAGGCGCACCCGCAAGCACCCTCTCCTGCACCGGCGCCCGCCACGAGACCACCACCGGCAACCTCGACCTCCACGCCCGCCGGTACAACACCGCCACCGGCCGCTTCAACAGCACCGACCCGGTGACCCAGAGGAACCCCGGCCGCCGAACGGCCGGGGTTCCTCGATGCGGTGGTCTCGGCCGTCAGGTGGAACCGGCCCCGCCGTGAACCGTTCGCCCACACGCCTGCAGACCGCACAACATCACGGTCACGTGAATCGGGAAGATCAGCGTTGCAGGGTGAGGACGCCCGGCCGCCACGGCAGGCGGTTGTATTCGCCGCCCGCGTTGGGGTCCTTGCCCTGGTAGAGGAACTGCAGGTTGCAGGGATCGATGGTCATGGTCTGGTCGGGGTTGTTGCGGACCAGGTCACCGTGGCTGATGTCGTTGGTCCAGGTGGCACCGCTGTTGGCCCTGCCCGCGAAGGGGTTGCTCTCACTGGCGGCCTGCGGGGTCCATGACCCGTTCAGGCTGGAGGCCGTGAAGGAGCGGAAGTAGCGCCCGTTCGCGCCCATCGCCTCGACGATCATGAGGTACTGGTTCTGGCCCTGGACCTTGTAGACCTGTACGCCCTCGAAGAGGTTGGCCTTCGTGTCGCTCATGATCGTCGTGTACGACGATCCGAAGTTGCCCGGGAAGTTCCCGATCGGCATGCTCGCCCGGTAGATCTTGCCGTTGTCACCGGCGAAGAACAGGTACATGTTCTGGCCGTCGGCGATCAGGGTCTGGTCGATCGGGCCGGTGTCGGAGCCGGAGATGCTCCCGGTGAACAGCGGCTGCGGGGAGGACCAGCCGTTGGGGTTGGTGGGGTCGCTCGACGTGCGGTAGATGAAGGGCCACGCACCCCACTGGTATGCCAGCACCCAGATGTTCTTGGGTGCGAAGTAGAACAGCGTGGGCGCCACCGCGGCCTGGCTCATCCCACTCTGGCCGGCCGACGCCATGTCCGACCAGTTCGTGAAGGGACTGAACATCATCGAGCCGTACGACGATCCCGACACGTTCGACGCGTAGACCAGGTGCCTGCCGTTGTGCGTCACGGTGGTGAAGTCCTTCACCGCGGCCCACCCGTTCGCCGGCTGCGCCAGCACACCCGTCGACGTCCAGCGGTACGTCGACGGAAGAGAACACGTGCCGTCCGTCGGCGGTGTCCCGGTCAGACCGGTCCACTTCTGGTTGCTGCCACCGTTGCACGTCCACAACTGCACCGCCGTGCCGTTGGCCGTACCGGCGCTCGCGGCCTCCAGGCACAGCCCGGACTCCACGCCGACGACCGTGCCGTCGGAGTTCACCCGCCACTGCTGGTTCGCGCCGCCGGAACAGGTCCAGATCTGTACCCGGGTACCGGCCGTGGTGGCGTGGCCCGGAACATCCAGGCACTTGTTGCCGTACACCGTCAACTGGTTGGCGTCCGTCCACGTCCACTGCTGGTTGGTTCCGTTCCAGCAGTCGTAGATCTGCAGGGACGCGCCGTCGGTCTGGACGGCACCCGTCACATCGAGGCACCGGCCCGAACCGACACCGCGCAAGGCGCCACTGGCAGCCGCCTGAGCCGGAGTGGCGACGAGCATCGCCGCCAACGCGGCCAGGGCCGCGACCACGGCGGCGAGCACCGCAGACGGATGCCTGAGGCTGAAACTTCCTCTGCGCATAGGGACTTCCTCCAACTTGAGTAGACGGTTCCGGTTGGCCTCGTCGGAGGCCGAGCGCCCGGGTTGCACGGTCGAAGAGAGGGCGACGGCAAAGAGTTGGCGAGGTCATGACATACGTATACGCACGACTCCGCGCGGCACCGCGTTCGGGCGGTGCGACCCGGGGTCGTTGCTGCGCGATGGAGCGACTCGACGCGTTCGTCGTATCGAACAAGGGTCGAAGTGTCGGCCGCCCCCAATGATAGGGAGCCGGTGAACGGCGTCAACACCTCTCGCATGTATCGCTGTCGATACCGAAACATTTGCGGGAACCGGTGGACGAAATGTCGCACACCTCGACCCATGGCCGAGCCGCAACACACTTACCACTGGAGTGGAGGTGACCCAGCGAGGCCCGGACATCAAATGCTTTACGCCGACACGGAAGCGGCGAACAAGGGGCGACGCCCGGAGGTCGCCCAACTCACTAAACTTCGAAAGTTTCGAAAGAGCAGCAGAAAGTTTTCCTGGCGCGAGTATTGACGATGCATCATCAATACCTCAATCATTCCTGTCTGAGGAACCGGCCACAGCACGACACTTCGAACCGCGCCGGCCTTGGGGAATCCGTTCCGCAGGGCAGATCCACTCGACAACTGCACACAGATCCGTGCGCCACCGCGCCACCCCGTTCGCTCCGGTGAGGTTCGCACCAGCACGTCCTGGCTCTTCACGCGGTTGGAGAGGCAGGCGACGCCGCGTGGGGTCCCCCGACTGAGCCGCGATGGAGTACCCCCCATGCCTGTGTCGGAGATCAACCCGTCCCATGACCGCGGTGCCCGGTGATTCCGTGCTGCCCGGGCTCCGGCCCGCCCCGTCCGTCGAATGGGCGCGGACGCCGCAAACCCCTGCTTCAGTCCTTCCGTGATTTCTACCTTGGAGGCACAGTCATGGGCTCGTATGCCCTTCCCGGACCAGTGGTCCGCCGGCAGATCCGCAACCTGCTGTTGGCGCTGGTCGTCGGCGTCCTCGGTGCGGTCGCCACACTGGTCGCGCCGCCGACCGCACACGCAGCAGAGAGCACGCTCGGCGCCGCAGCGGCGCAGAGCGGCCGCTACTTCGGCACCGCCATCGCCTCGGGCAGGCTGGGCGACTCGACGTACACGACGATCGCCGGCCGTGAGTTCAACTCGGTGACGGCCGAGAACGAGATGAAGATCGACGCCACCGAACCGCAGCGGGGCCAGTTCAACTTCACCTCCGCTGATCGCGTCTACAACTGGGCGGTGCAGAACGGCAAGCAGGTGCGCGGCCACACCCTGGCCTGGCACTCCCAGCAGCCCGGCTGGATGCAGAGCCTGAGCGGCAGCACACTGCGCCAGGCGATGAATGACCACATCAATGGCGTGATGGGCCATTACAAGGGCAAGATCGCCCAGTGGGACGTCGTGAACGAGGCCTTCGCCGACGGCAGCTCGGGAGCCCGGCGGGACTCCAACCTGCAGCGCTCCGGCAACGACTGGATCGAGGTCGCATTCCGCACCGCGCGCGCCGCCGACCCGGCGGCCAAGCTCTGCTACAACGACTACAACGTCGAGAACTGGACCTGGGCCAAGACCCAGGCCATGTACGCCATGGTCCGGGACTTCAAGCAGCGCGGCGTGCCGATCGACTGCGTCGGCTTCCAGTCGCACTTCAACAGCGGAAGCCCCTACAACAGCAACTTCCGCACCACTCTGCAGAATTTCGCCGCCCTCGGCGTCGACGTGGCCGTCACCGAACTCGACATCCAGGGCGCCTCGGGCACGACTTACGCCAACGTGACCAACGACTGCCTGGCCGTCCCGCGCTGCCTCGGCATCACCGTCTGGGGTGTGCGTGACAGCGACTCCTGGCGATCGGAGGACTCACCGCTGCTGTTCAACAACGACGGCAGTAAGAAGTCCGCCTACACCTCCGTCCTCAACGCACTCAACGGCGGCTCCACCACGCCCCCTGCGGATTCCGGACAGATCAAGGGCGTTGGTTCGGGCCGCTGCCTGGACGTGCCGAGCGCCGGCACCGCCGACGGAACGCAGCTGCAACTGTGGGACTGCAACGGCAACACCAACCAGCAGTGGATTTCCACCGCCGGAGGCGAGCTCCGGGTCTACGGCAACAAGTGCCTGGACGCAGCCGGGACCGCTAACGGAGCCAAGGTCCAGATCTACAGCTGCTGGGGCGGCGACAACCAGAAATGGCGCCTCAACTCCGACGGATCCATCGTCGGCGTCCAGTCCGGCCTCTGCCTCGACGCCGTCGGCAACGGCACCGCCAACGGAACCCTGATCCAGCTCTACTCCTGCTCGAACGGCAGCAACCAACGCTGGACCCGTTCCTGAGGGGACCTGCCACGAAGAAAGGGCGAAAACGATGAGGGCCGTTGGTGCTTCTCCGCCCTTTCAGGTAGACGTCGTTGATGGTCCCTGGTCGCCTCCGTGGCGGCGGTGACCCTCGCGATCGGCAGGCTCGCCGCGCTGAATCCGGCGCCCGCCGCGGCTACGACAGTGAATCCCAGCAGCAGGCCGGCCACAACTCGGCCAACCAGCAGTTGGCAGGACTCCCTGCGGCTGTTCGGCGACGGCGGCGTCATCACGTCCATGACCGTCTGGAAGACGGGCAACACGACCGGCTGACCTGACCACGTGTACAGGCAACACGACCGGCTGACCTGACCACGTGTACAGGCAGCACGGCGGCTACCGGGTCCCCGTGCCCACAACCTGTTCGGTCCGCAGCCTCGTGGCTGCGGACCGAACAGGCGTCTGTCCGCCGTGGAAGCCGTGGGCACCGGAGCCCTGGTTCCGCTGCGCCGTGGCACGGCTGCCCGCCGCGTCGTCGAGGCCGCCCGCGCATCCGGAATCTGCGGCCGAGGGCCACACGGCGCCCTCGGGCAACGGTCCTCGTCACAGCCACCCATGAACAGGGAAGCGGTGCGTGACTCATCCGAGATCGGCCAGCGGGTCGTCCACCGTGTCGAGGCGCACGGGCAAGGAGCGCCCGCCACCCGGGGCATGTCCAACAGCCACTCCGCCGCCATCCGTTGGTCCTCCGTGGGTGAGTTCAGCGATACACGCTCGTCCGCGACCTGGCCGCCGGCCTCACCGCGTCACGCAGAGCGGGCCGCCGAGCGCGTCGGTGCGGGCGGCGAGCCGACCCGCCGCGTCCACCTCGTAGCTGAGTGTCGGGGGTCGTGGAAGGCCCGAGAGTCCCGGGTCCAGATACGCACCGAACACGGCCCGGACGGGCCGCTCTCTCGGTTTCAAGGAGTGTGGATCCGGGACGGCAGCTCGCGCCGCCGCTGGGGAAACGTAGCGGGACGCCCGTGCCGGCGTACTTGCCCCCTTGCCGATGCTCCGGTCCGCACGGCCACCCTCATGAATTCGCAGGTCGGACCGCCCAACGGGTCGCCCCGTCCGCTCGACCCGCTGCGATGAGGAAAACAGGTCGAGCGACCCACCCAAGCCACATAATCGCAGGTCAGGCGCCCTTCTCTGCAGGTTCCAAACTAGCTACGCACTCAACATGCGACGTCATCGGAAACACGCCACCCGGGGTGAGGCTGGAAAAAACTGCAGGTCAGGTGCCCTCTCCCGCATGCATGCGGGCCGCCGGGCGCGCAGAGCGTCAAAGGGGCGTCACGGCGGTAGGCGAGAGCATGACCGTCCCATGACATCCGCTCCGCCTGGACGGCCTGATCCCAGAAGCCGCGCGCGGCTCCTTTGAGGCGGCGCCATCTTGAAGCGGCTGGTCAGCTGGGGCGGCGGGACCCCGGTTCGCGGTGCTCGTACTGGTCGTGCGCGGCAGCCTGGGGTGCAGATCGTCCGGCAGGGCGGTTTGCCGAACTGGCTGACGCGTCGCCGGTGACCCGCCGTCCGCCGACCGGCTCGCGCCGTGAGCGCCTTCGGCCCTTCGCAGCCTCCGGCGACCTCGGAGAGGGCCACTGCCGACCACAGTGGCGTCAGGGGACTGCGATCCGTCGAGGCTGCCCCTGCGTCACCGGCCGGACCTCCCGGCTCGCTCACCTGGCGACCGCCTTTTCGCGGCGCCCGGCGTCACGCGGCGGAGCGGTGTGCACGCGACGCTTCGGCCAACGACCGGTGGTAGGCCGCGAGACGGGCCGCCCGGCCGATCGTCAGGGCTCCGACCAGGCGTCCCGCCCGGTGGTAACTGGCCTCCAACCGCCGGGTGGAGGAGTCGATCTCGTGGATCTCCACCGTGTCGGCGACGGCGGGGAGACCCACGGAACGAATCCGGACGCCGTGCAGGTCGGACCAGAAGGACGGAACCTCGTCGAAGGCGGGGCTCCCCGCACCGCGCAGCAGGGTGCGGGCCGCTGTCACCGCCTGATCCACCGCGTTGGTCCAGTGGCCGAGCGCCAGGGCCGCACCGTCCGCCAGCGGTTGCGGAGCCCTGGCGACGTCTCCCGCGACGACGACGTCGGGTACGGGCGTGCCGTCCAGGGCCAGGGCACGCAGGCGGGTGTCGCAGTGCACGCCGCCATCGGTGCGCAGGCCGGAGTCGCTGAGCCAATCGGTGGCGGGCAGAGCACCCAGGGCCAGGACCGCGGCATCGGCCGTGACGTCGGTCCCGTCGGTCAGTCGCGCGCCGGAAAGACCGCCGTCGGCGGCGGTCCGGAATTCCGTCACCGCCGTGTCGGTACGGAGGTCGATGCCCGCCTCCCGGTGCAGCATGGCGACGAATGCCCCCACCTCGGGTCCGACAACGCGCTCCAGGGGGGCGGCCCCCGTCTCCACGAGCGTGACGTCGAGACCGCGGGCCCGGCCGGCCGCGGCGATCTCGCCGCCGAGGAAGCCCGCGCCGACGACGAGCAGGGAGCGGCCTTGGGCGAGTGCGCCCCGCAGCCGCGTGGCGTCGTCGTGGCCGCGCAACGTGAACACACCCCTGGACGGAGCCGGAGGCCCGGCGCTTCGGCGGGCCGTGGCGCCGGTGGCGATCACCAACCCGTCGTACGGCAGTCGTGTCCCGTCCGAGAACGCGACGGTCCTGGCCCGGAGGTCCAGTGCGACCGCGGTCCGCCCCAGCAGCCAGCGGGCGCGGAGTCCGTCGGAGACCGGGAGTCTCGTGGCCGGCGGATCGTGCTCGGCGGTGAGGAACTCCTTGGACAGCGGGGGGCGGTCGTAGGGGGTGAGGCGTTCGTTCCCCACGAGGGTCAGCCTCCCGGTGAAGCCTTCGGCCCGCAGCGTCTCCGCTGCTCTGACACCGGCCAGGGAGGCGCCGACGATCACGATGTCCCGGGGGCGGGAAGAGGTGGCGGTCACGAGGCGGTCGCCGAGAGGGAGGTGATGGCGCGGACGGGGCAGGCGGCGGCGGCCTTCTCCACCTTCTCGCGCAGCACGTCGTCGGGGGTGGCGTCGTGGACGAGATAGTCCTCGTCGTCGAAGGAGAAGACCTCGGGCGCCGCGAAGACGCACTGCCCGTGGCTCTCACACAGGTTCATGTCCACGGAGATCTGCATGGGGCTCCTGCGGTGTTCGGAAGTGGTCGGTGAGCGACGCGCGCTCAGGCAGCCGGCGGATTGAAACGGGAGTAAGCGGGTTCGGACCACCGCAGCGGGGAGGCCGCCATGACCTCCCGTACGCCCGTGACGGCGAACTCGACGATCCGCTGCGCGCCGGGGATTCCGGCGGTCTCCTCCGCGTCCCAGACCGTGCGGGCACTGCCGGTGAGGTGCAGGGCGGTCCCCGTGTTCCAGCCGGGTACGAAGATGCCCGCGGACGCGTTGCGTTCCAGGTTGCCGAGGGTCAGGAACATGGCGTTGCCGGCGTAGTCGGGCCAACGCAGCAGGGTCGGGGAGAGGACGCGGACGAAGCCGGGGTTGCCGCCCCGGTGGGAGGCGTCCGCGTCGCCCCGGTCCGACGCGGTGGCGATGAAGAAGGTGTCCGCCTCGCGCAGCGTCCGCTGCTGGTCGGGACTGAGTTCGGTGCCGTGGATGACGGTGCGCGCGGCTTCCCCGTCGTCCGGCGCGAACCTGCGGTGGTCCCGTTTCTGTATGTACTTGGGGCAGTTGGCGACGACCTGGTCGAGTGCGACACGCAGTTGGTCACCGGTTCGGACGGCCCGTCCGTTGACGCGCATCCTGCGGCGGGTGGCCGGTTCGATCGCGATCGTGCCGATCCGGGCGGGGGCGCCGGCCCGGGCCTCGGTGAGGAGTCCGGCCAGCGGGTCCTCGGGCCGCGGCAGCGCGCCGATGGTCAGGGTGGAGCCCGCCGCTTCGAGGAAACCGGGCGGGCCGGTGAGCTGGGTGGCCCAGATCCGGCCGTCGCGGTCCGTGCCGCCGATCACGATCATCGGTTGTTGGGCCAGGAACGCGGCCGCGACGTCGGGGACGGCGTTCTGGATGGCTCTGCGTGAGAACTCCGCCTGTTGGGCGAGGCCCGCTCGCCCCTGCACAGTGATCTCGCCGCGGTGATAAGCGATCACGGCATGTCCTTCCGGCTGCGGAGCCCGTGCGTACGCCGGGGGACGTGGCGTACGCACGGGGCGGGGTGGTGGCTCGACACCGTGCGGTGCTTAGAAGAAGCCGCAGGTGGGGGCGTCGGCGGTCGGGGCGTCGGCCGGGTCGGCGCCGGTGGGCGCGTAGATCTCCAGGCGGATGCCGTCGGGGTCGGTGAAGAAGATCCCGCCGGAGGCCCCGCTCTCGCCGTGCGGCACGACTCCCTGGTAGGTGAACTCCGCGCCCAGCGTGCGCAGGACCTCCTCCGTGGCCCTGACCTCCTCGATCGTGTCGACCTGGAAGGAGAGGTGGTGCAGGCCGGGCTTGTCGGTCGCGAAGCTGCCCTCGCTCTGCTGCCAGAGAGTGACGAGGAGTCGCGAACCGCGACCGAGGAAGGCCCAGCGTCGGCCGTCCTCCTTGCCCTCGGCCAGAACCTCGAAGTCGAAGACCTCCCGGTAGAAGGCGAGCGAACGGTCCAGATCGGTGACGTTGAGGCCGATGTGGCCGGTCTGCAGGTTCTTCGCCTTGCTCATGGTCTCCCCCAAGTTGTCGTGGGGCCGCGAGACGCTCTCGCAACCGTTGAAAATGACTTTAGTGGTTAGAGGTGAAAGGGGTCAACCGCTGATCTTCCTTTGGCCGGTTAGTATCGGGAGGGCAGCTCCGACTGCCCCGCGACGGAAGGACCCAGCCATGCCGCACCCCTTCGGCGCCGACCCGCGGCCGCTCACCGGCGAACCGCTCGCGCTCGATCTGCTCAACACCCGCTGGATCGACGCCGAGGGGCACCACGACCTGCTCGACTCGGTCGACGGGCTCGCCGTCTGGCTGGCCGGTGCGTCCGTGTGGGCCCGGACCGGCCCCCTCACGCCGACGGCGGACCGGGCCACCCTCGAACGGCTGCTGGAGACCCGCGCGGCGCTCGACGCCCTGGTCCTGCGGGAGGACCCGTCGCCGGCGCGGGCCGTGGCCGCGCTCAACGATGTCCTGGCGAACGGCCGCATACGCCGGCGGCTGGAAGCCGACGGAGCACCGGGGTCCGTGGTCGAGCTGACGCAGCCGGCGTGGGCTCTCGCCTGGTACGCGGCCGAGAACTGGCTGCACCTGGTGGCCGAACGGCCTGACCGGATCCGCCCCTGCGCGAACGAGGCATGCGTACTGCACTTCTACGACGTCTCCAAGAACGGCACCCGCCGCTGGTGCTCGATGGCCGGATGCGGCAACCGGGCGAAAGCGCAGCGCCACTACGCGCGCCGCAGCACTTCCTGAACCGGCCGGTGCCGCGCACGCCGGACTGGCCCGGACCTCCAGGGAGGTCCAGGCCAGTCCTCGGGCACCGCTCACGGCAGGGACGTCGGCCGCGGTTCCTCGGGCGCCGGCGGGAACCCCTCGCCGGCCCGGCGGTCGCGCAACTGCGCGCGGCGCACCTTGCCGGAGGCGGTGCGTGGCAGGACCGGCACGAACTCCAGCACTTTGATCCACTCCTCCGAGGGAAGCTCAGCACACGCCGGCGCCAGGAGGGTCCGGGCGGTCTCCGGGCCGGGCAGGTGGCCGTCGGCCGGAACCACATACGCCTTCGGAGCCCACAGGCCCACCGGACCGGGCACCGGCACGACAGCCGCGTCGTCGACCGCCGGATGGCGCAAGAGGACTTCTTCCAGTTCTCGCGGAGAGATCCGGTGGCCGAAGGACTTGAACATGCCGTCCGAGCGCGCCAGGTAGCTGAGCGATCCGTCCAGCTCCCGCCGTGCCAGGTCGCCCGTGTGGTAGTGACCCCCGCTCAGTACCTTGTGCGTCCGTTCGGGGTCTCCGACGTAACGGCGCATCAGCCCCAGCAGCCGTACGAAAAGAGCCAGGCAGATCTCGCCGGGTTCGCCGTCGGGACGGGCGACCCGGTCTCGGGGTCCAGGAGCACGACCGCGTAACCGGGCAGCGGGAAGCCCATGCTGCCCGGCCGGCCAGGGCGACCGGGAGGGTTGCCGATCTGGGCGGTGTTCTCGGTCTGGCCGTATCCGTCGCGCAGGTCCAGGCCCCAGTGCCTGGCCACCAGGGCCGGTTCCAGGGGCCTCGCCCACGGCGACGACCTCCCGCAGTTCGGGCGGCCGGTCTCCCAGCCCTCGCGCTGCCAGGCCGCGCCATACGGTCGGCGGGGCGCAGAAGGCCGGCACCGCCCGGGTGCGCAGGACTTCGAGCACGTGTTCAGGAGTGCTGCGGGCGGTGTCCAGCGCGAGCACGGTCGCCTCGGCGGTCCACGGTACGAAGAGCGAGCTCCAGGCGTGCTTGGCCCATCCCGGCGCGGAGATGCTGAGGTGCACGTCCCCGGGGCGCACACCGTTCCCGTACATGCCGGAGAGGTGGCCGACGGGGGATCTGACGTGGATGTGCTCCACCATCTTCGACTGGGACGTGGTGCCGGAGGTGAGGTAGCGGAAGAGCGGGTCGTCCGACCCGGTCGACGCGTCGGGGGTGAAGCCCTCGGGTGCGGTGCGGGAGTCCGCGTACGCTGCCGGCCCGCGGCTTCGCCGCCGACGGCGATGCCGGTCCACTCACCCGTAAACGGGCCGAAGCGCGGGGTCAGATGCGCCTCGGCGATGACGTGGCGCACGCCTCCGCGATCCAGGCGGTCCCTCAGCTCGGCGGCCGTCACCGTGGTGTAGGTCGGGATGACGACGGCCCCCCGTTTGATGGCGGCCGGCATCGTCTCCCAGACCTTGACGCGGTTTCCGAGCATGAGGAGCACGGGTCGCCGCGGCGCACCCCCTGTGTGCACAGCCAGTTGGCGACCTGTCCCGAGCGGCGGGACAGCTCGCGGTAACCGGTCGTCCGGTCCGTCCGCGGTCCGCCGGTCCCGACGATGCGCAGTGCGGTGCGGTCGTGCGGGGCGGCGGCCGTGTCGAAGTGGTCCAGGGCCAGTTGAAGTGCTCGAACCGGGCCAGCGGAAGTCCGCGACTGCTTTCGCCAGGTCCGTGCGGTGCGGCAGACCGCACTCACCGAGTCGCGTCACGGCCACGTCGGCTGTGCCGCGCCACCCGCACCCGGTTTCCGCACCCGACCGTGCACCACTCGCGGCGGGAATGACTCTTGACGAAGTAGAGGACACAACCCGGCGCGGGGCATGCTCTCAGCAGCTCCGCGCCGGTGCCCGCGCCCGCGAACAGGGCCACCGCCTCGGCCGCGATCCGGGCCAGAGCCGCGCGCCGAGGATCGTCCTCGGACCGGCGGCCGATCACCGTGATGAGCCCCTCCCCCTGCACCAGTTTCCTGCCACGAGGCGGCCCGGCGGGCCCAGGCGTTGAGCACGGCGAGATCGGCCGGTTCCGCGATACCACCCGCCGTACGCACACCGGCGAGCGCCCGCAAGGAGCGCCGCAGGCCCAGGAAGTCCTCGAAGAGAGACGAATCCGCAGGGGCAGCTCGGAGCATTTCGTCAGCGACCGGCGCGGGGAACCGGACACGCTGTGCGGCAAGCCAAACGTCGAGGTCCGGCGGTTGGGCGAGGGCGTCGATCATCCTGCCGCGAACACCGCCCTTGATGTAGACGGTGTTCACCGGATCGAGGGGCAGCGGTTCGCCGGTGAGCGGAAGCTCTTCGAGAGCGGTCGACCGTGGGTCCTGCATCTGACCGAGGCCTACCCGAAAGGCCACTACCTGAACATATACAGATTTGGCGGGGTGCAGTGACAACCGTGGGACTTCGCGCCCGAGGCCGGGCGATTCCGTCCCGATGTGTGATCCCGCTCCAACGTCCTGCGGTGTGGCGATCACTGGTTCCGATCGGTGGCAGCCGCCCGCAAGGGCGTCAGGAAACGGCTTGCTTCTCCGTTCCACGAGATCACGAGGGCGTCCCGCGCACGGGTCACCGCGACGAAGAGCAGCGAGCGGGCGCGCTGGAGCTCACGCTTGTGGCGGGTACGGTCGGTCTTCTCCCACTGGTCGACCGATGCCCGGGGGACCAAGCCCTCGGAGACACCGGCGATGATCATGCGCTGGTACTCCAGGCCCTTGAAGCGGTACATGGTGCCGATGTGCACCCCCTCGGGCTTCTTCGGCCCGTCCGAGGTGATCTCGGTCGGCTCGATGCCCCGCTGCTTCAGCCGGTACGCGACCTCGGTGACCATGTCGTTCGTGGGCACACAGACCGCCACCGATTCGCGGGGCACGTCGTGCCAGGCGAGCACCTGGTCGGCCACCAGATCCAACTCGTCCTGCCAGCTCCCGGCTGAGCGGAGGGTGGGGCGCAGGCCGTGCAGCACGGAGCGGTAACCCGACAGTTCATCGGCTCCGCCGTCGAGGTCGTCGTACTCCGTGCCTTCCAGGAGGCCGAGCGCGGAGCCCAGGATCTCGCGGGTCGTGCGGTAGCTGAGAGTGAGTCTGGCCGACCTGCCGCGGATGTTGATGCCGAGGCTCCCGAGGGTGACCTGATTGTCGTAGATGCGCTGGTGGGTGTCGCCGACGAGGAAGATGTCGTCGGGGCCGGTGGGAACCATGGCCCGCAGCATCTTCCAGTGCGCGGGGCTCAGATCCTGCGCTTCGTCGACAACGACGTGCCGGTAGCGGTAGCGCAGCCAGGCGCCTGAGCCGGATTCGACGTGGATGTTGCCGAGGCCGCCGTTGTCGTCCTTCATCCGCTGGGCCTCGTCGATCTTCGCCTTGCGGGCGATCTCCAGCCGGGCCGCACGTTCGGCGACCTGCCGGTGCGTCTCGAGGCCTTTGAGGTCCAGGCGCTGGGTGAAGCGTTCGGTGAGCTGCCAGATCTGGGCTCGTTCGGCACGGTTCACACTGCGTCCGCGTCCCGCCCGACGGGCCTGGAAGTAGTCGGAACGGGTATGCGCGGCCTGGCCGAGGACCACCTGGTTCCACTCGTCGCTCAGGAATTCGGCCTCCCAGCGTCCCTCGCCCGCCTCGACCAGCATCTGCCGCCATTCGCGCAGGGCCTGGCCGTCGTCGATGCGCCGCTTGGCACTGCCGGGGTCGGCCTCCCGGACGACCCGGGTCGCCAACTGGTCGACGTGCACGATCTCCACACGGGCCAGCGTGTCGATGCCTCCGAGGGACAGCAGTCTCGCGCGCAGGTCGGCCGCGAGGTTCTTGTTGAACGTGGTGAACAGGACCGGTTTGCTGTGCCCGGGGGGCAGTCGGTCGACCAGGTGCTTGACCCGGTGGAGCGCCACGATGGTCTTACCCGTCCCAGGGCCGCCGCCGACCTTGGCAGCACCCCTGTACGTACGGTCCACCAGCTTGCGCTGCGTCGGGTGCAGGAAGATCTTCCAGCGGCCGAAGTCACCTTCCTCGATGATGCTCTGCAGTGATTCGTCGTCAGTGATGACCACGGCCGGTGAGCGTTCACCGGCCGCCTGCCAGTCGTCCGCGTCGGTGGAACGGTCCGTCGCGGCGACGGCCACGGGCTCGGTGACCTGTTCCCTGACCAGTTCGTACGGTGTGCCGTCCCGCAGCCGGAGGAGGACTTCCGCGGTGTGCCGGGGGGCAAACGTGGCGAGGCCCCGGACCTCGTCGTCCGTGGTCAGTTTCAGGACGATGGAGATGAGCGGCTCAGCGACACCGAGCGCGGCGAGCTGATCGGCGGTGTAATCGGCGAAGAGCGGGCGCGCACCGTCAGGTACGGACTCGATCTCCTCGGGAACGGCGTCCGCGACATCCTTGAGGTCGACGTAGTCGATCGCTCCGGTGATGCGGTTGATGCCGTACGCCAGCCGGTCGACATGCTCGTCGATGTGCTCGCGGTGCTTGACGGAGACGAGCAGCCAGTCGTCGTCCGTCAGGCGCAGGAGCAGCGCGCGGTAGGTGGGGTCCTGCCGGTCGACCCGCGCGGACCACAGGCGTCCGTCCTCCGTGTGCTGTCTGAGGTCGAAGCCGCCTGAACGGGGGGCTTTGCGGAAGTCGCGCTGGAAGCCGTACACCGCCCCAAGGGTCTTCTGGTCAAGCTTGGCGATCTCCCGGTCCGCCTTGTCGAGCAGACGCAGTGTGGCGCCTTCGGCGGGCACGGAAGGAGTGTTCATCGGTCGTGCTCCTCGTCGTGGTTCGGGTCGTGTGCGGGCGGCGCGGACAGGACGTCGCCCAGTTCCTGTACGTCCCACTCGGTGGCGGTGCGGACCATCCAGCCCGCGTGCCAGTAGGCCTCGTCGCGGTCGGCCGCGTCCTGGTCGACGGCACCGTCCGCGCCCGTGCGGTGGGCCAGTACCACGCCGATACGGTGGTGGGGCCAGGCCAGTTCTGCGGGCCAGGCGGCGTCGCCGAGTTCGTACCCGGCCTGGGGTGCGGGGGTGCCTCGGTCGGCCAGGGCGGCGGCGAGAGCGGGCAGGCCGGGATCTTCGACAAGGTATTCGATGACCTCGTTCCACGCCTCGTCGCGCGGAGCCGTGGCAGCGGCAGCCGTGGTCCCGCCCGTCGGCTCGTGGATCCGGCGCTGTGTGGTGAGCCATCCGGCACCACCGGTGACGGCAAGTTCGAGCGGGTCGAATCCGGCCAGGCCGCTCGCTGCCAGCTGGATGCCGTCACCCTCGCCGTCGTTGAGGAACTGCAGCAGGTTCGTCCAGTACAACCACGCCTGCCAGCGCCTGCGATGGGCGCGCTCGTCCCCGCCGAGGGCTGCCGCGCTGTCGTCAAGGACGGCGAGGGCACTCCATACGGCTCCTGCCTGACCCTGACGCAGGTCGAGTGCGACCGTCAGCGGGCAGCCGGCCGCGTCCTGGGTGGCCATGATCTGGACGGCGCCCTTCCCCCCCGAGAGCCGCTTCCCGCCGAGTGCGTCGCCGATGCGTTCGGCGACGGCCGGCCCGTCGGCCAGCGCCCGGCTGGTCGCGGACACGGCGGCGAAGCCGGCGAGGGCGCTCTGGGCGCAGGCGCGCCACAGCGGTGCGTGCGGGCGGGTCAGATAGCCGATGAGCAGTTCGACGGGGTTGGCCCAGACGTGGCGCGGCAGGTCACGGGTGTCGCCGCCGTGCAGGCGTCGGTGGACGTCGAGCGCCGTCTTCTGAGCGGTGTTCTGGTAGGGGTGCCACACCGGGTCGGTGGGCACAGGTCCGCGTCCCGTCCATGCCTGTACGTCGTCCCAGGTGAACTGGAACACCTGCCAGCCCTGTTCGGCGCGCAGCCTGGTGCGCTTGGCCGCATCGCCCGCGATCTCGTTGTGCGTGGGGCTCGCGTGGTAGCGATAGCCGTCGAGATAGACGGCGACGCGTCGCCTGTCGTCGTCGAGGGATCGGAAGACCACGTCGGGGCGGGTGAATCCGAGGTCGGTCTGGGTCTCCATCTGCCATCCGCTGACGGTCCCGTCGGGTGCGGTGAACCGCAGCACGGTGGCGTGGTCGCCGTCAGGGCGGTGCGCCGTGCGGACGCTCACCTCGTCGTCCTTCTCGGCCCAGGCGAGCAGCCCGCGCCGGAACAGCGCTTCGAGTTCGCTCTCCAGCTGGGGGACGAGGCTGATCTGCTGGGTGGTGGTGGCCTCCTTGACCTTCCAGGTGCCGCCGGTCTCGCCGAAGAGTTCACCGAGCATGTCGAGGGCTTCGTCCCGCGAGACCATGGCGTACTCGCTGTCGGCTACGTGCCTGAGCAGGCAACGGTGACAGACCGGCCTGTTCTCCTTGACGCAGACACAAGCCTGAATGGTCTGCCGGGCCAGCTCCAGGACACCGCGCAGCCCGTCCCGGCCGGCGAGGCGGTGCAGGTAGCCGGTGCCGCCCGGAAGCGTGTCGTACAGGACCAGGAAGTGGCGCCGGATCTCGGCGTCACTGCCCTCTCCGGCGGGCATGGAGTCGGTGACGACCGCCAGGTGGTCGGGGTCGCCGCCGTAGCTTCGGGCGATGCCGGCGAGGAGGACCGCCTTGAAGGAGACCAATCGCTCCTGGGTCTGGGCGGTGACGGCGGGGATGAGAATGCGCAGGGCCTCGGTGCGCAACCGGTGCGCGAGCAGCACCCGTACGCCGCCGTTGCCCTGGCCCTCCGGTGCGGCGTCCCGGGCCCGGGGGCACCAGGGCCGGTGGTACGAGGCGGTCTTCACCGGTACGAGCGCGTCCTGCTGCGCCGGGCCGCCGTCCGCGTCGGCGAAGCCGCAGGACTCGCACACCCAGAAGGGGTTGAGGCGGACCTCCTTCCCGGCGAAGGCGTCGCCGGACGGGGCCCCCGACTCGACGCGGGAGGCACCCGTGTTGATGTGGCGGATGGTCGCCTGTCGGCTGAACTCCCAGCCGAACACCGCCGTATCGTGCTCCCAGGCCTGGTCGACCTTGTCGTGGGGGATGTCGACGGCGGCCACGGTCGTGTAGTGCCGGCGCCGCCGCTCCTCCGTGTCGTCACGGACCCGGACGTCGTCGCGCACGTCTCGGGAGTGGACCCGGTGGGGCTCCAGGACCCGGTGGAGACAGCCGACGTCGCCGATGGCGCGCGACCGGCAGCGAGGGCAGCGTGAGGTGTCCTGCCGGGCGTTGTCCTCGCGGACGTGTCCGCAGTCGGGGCAGACCCGCCACCAGCGCCAGGCGGGGCGTTCCGGGCTGCCGATGTCGAGGCCGGTGATGTGGTGGCGGTAGCCCTGGACGTAGTAGTGGTTGCCCGGTGCCAGGTCGGTGAGGGCGAGCTTGGCAGAGCGTTCGTAGCGCAGCACCTTGCTCTCGTAGGTCTCCTTGCCGTCGTCACCCGTCTCTCGCCAGGTGAGGGTGGCTTCGAGTTCGGTGACGGAGTCGGCGAGGCTGTAGTTGGGGAGCAGGCCGAAGTCGACGAGGGCGTTGTGCGCGGTGTCCCGGGCGATCTCGCCGGCGCGCCGTGCGACGGCGCGGCGTTCGGCGCGCAGTTCGCGGGAGCGGCGCTGGTGTTCGGGGTCGCCCGCGACGAGTTCGGCGTTCGCGCGGTCGATCGCGGTGACACGGCGCTGCATCTCGCCGCGTCGTTCCGCCCAGCGGGCCGCGGCCTGGTCCAAGGCGTCGGTGAGGGTTTCGTCGTCGGCCGCGTCCTGGGGCGTTGCGGTTCCGGTGGCGAACGTCCGCAGTGCGGTGGCGGCTTCGGGACTGACTCCGGTGCCGTGCTCCTCGTCGTACGGAGGCAGGAGGTCCAGGAAGACCTCGACGAGCCGTGCTCCGTCGGCGAGGGCGGCGGTCTTGAACTCGTCGAGCCATCCGAAGGTGCCGAACAGGGCGGTGGCCAGCCTGGGGAGCGGGGCGACAGTGCCTGCGGCGTCCGTTGTGCTCAGTCTGCCCGCACCGGCGAGGTCCAGGAGATGGGCGAGGTACTGGCGGCGCAGGATGGCGACGGCGGACAGGAAGCAGCCCGGGGGCTGGATGTCGCCGGCGATCATCTGGGTCGGGTCGTCGAGGTAGTACCGGTCGCGCGGTCCCCGGTCGACCATGGTGAGCAGGTAGGCGTTGCCGGTGGAACGGCCCGCCCGGCCCACCCGCTGGACGTAGTTGGCGGGGCCTTTGGGCAGGGAGGCGAGGACGACGGCCGAGAGGTCGCCGATGTCGATGCCGAGTTCGAGGGTGGGCGTGCAGGAGAGTACCTGCGGATTGGCGTAGTGGGACCGTACGCCGGCTCGGAAGGCCTTCTCCACGGCTTCGCGCTCGGCGCGGCCGAGGGTGCCGGTGTGCTCGGCCGTGTTGATGGTGAAGACCCCGGCATCGCGGTACATACGCCGGTAGAAGTCTTCGGTGAAGTCCCGCTGCCGCAGGCCTGCACCGGTGTCACGGCCGGTGCGCAGACTTCCGCCGCAGCGGTAGCGAGGACATGGCTGGCCGTGCCACTGGTCGGCCAGGTCGGGGTGCGCGACCTGCTGCCAGGAGCAGTCCTCACAGTGCACGGTGGCGTCCGCGACGACATCGTCGGCGAGCTTGCGGACCTGGATGTGGCCGGGCTGGAGACCGTAGACGCGGGTGCTGCCGTCGGTCGCGGTGCGTACGGACAGCACGTCCAGGTCGGCGAGGGCGGGCAGCAGGCGAAGGAGGAAGTCGCCTGCCGCCTCCCGGCGCAGCCCCAGAGCACGCACGGCCCAGTCCTGGTACCAGCCGAGGCGGCCTGTCAGTACGTCGAAGTCGTCACTGCCCTGTTTGGGACTGCCGAGCAGGAAGGAAGGGGCGGAGACTCCGGGAGGGAAAGCAGGCATGCCGGGGGCGCGGCCGCCCCAGATCGGCCAGCGGCGCACTCCGGCCTGGTCGATCCAGTCGTCGAGCCACCGGTGTCGGATCGCGCCCCGGGTTCTCAATCTCTCCAGAAGGCCCCGGACGAAGCCGACGAGGCGCTCGGGTCCGGGTACGGAGCCGTCGGGGAGGGCGATGTCACCAGGTGTGGTGCGCAGGGTCTCCCATACGAGGGCCGCCACCGCGTCGGTGTCCGGCAGGGGCACGTCGGCGGCGACGGTGCGGGTGAGTTCGAGGGTTCGGCCCTGGCGGGAACGCAGCCCGAACTCCAGGGTTGTGGCGAAGGCGAGTCGTTGGGCGATCAGCTCCCAGGTCGCTTTGGAGCCTCTGCTGCGTTCCGACAGGAGGGTGTCGACGCCCTTGACGACATGGAGGTCGGGCGGGATGACGGCGGCCCGTACGTCCTGCCGTTCGGCGACCTCCTCGATGATGTCCGCCGCGAGGTCGTTCAGCGCGATGGGGGTGTCCTCGTCGATGCGCCGGGCGATCAGGGAGCGCAGCGAGAAGGTGTACGAGCGGCTGGCCACGTAACCGGCACGATGTGCGGCGTCCTGAACGGAGTCGTTGAACAGGAGGGTCTTGTTCTCCCCCAGTTCCTTGATGAGCTCGCCGCCGGTGAAGAGCTGAGTGAGAGAGGCCGCGGCGAGTGCGGCGAGTCCGGTGCCCAGGTAGCGGATGCTGTTGACGGTGCGGCAGGCGGGGCACTGGTCCCTATCGGCCGCCCTGTCACCGGCCAGGTCGACGACGACGAACGCGGCGTCGTGCAGGGCTCTCGGTGAGCGGGGGGTTCCGGAGTCCCCGTGCCGGGGTTCGAAGTCCGTCTCGGGCGACAGCGGGACGAGGCGCCCGGAATCCGCCTCGAAGCGCATGACGGTGGAGCCGCTGCGGACGGGTTCCCGGGCGAAGGCGGTCGTGAACGCTTCGGCGCCGGTCGCCGCGATCATGTTGCGGACCCGGCGCTTGTCCCGTCCCACCGAGGCGAGGCGGATCCGGCCCGCGTCCAGCTCCAGGGTGGCGGGGTCGGCCTCCGGGGAGAACGCCGCCCATCCGGAGCGACCGCACTCGCGGCAGAAAATCGCCGGCAGGAAGGTCTGGGCCGGCCGCGGGGCACTGTCGTCGCCGGGCTCGGCCGGCCGTTCGTCGGCGGGCTCGGGGAGCGCCGCCCCGGGGTCGGAACCGGTCCTGGACTCGGGCACCGGCTTGCCCAGGGGCTTGATGCGTTCGTCGTCCCAGCGGAACTCGGCCCGTGCGGGGCCGACTCCGCGAAGGACCCGGGACACGGAGCGCACCCAGTGGTGGATCTCGATCGACAGCAGGGGACGCGCGGGATCCTTCGGGTCGCGGGCCATCGAAAGGAGCGCGATGTAGCGGGCGAGGGCGTCGGCGGCCACCTCGGGCCGCTGCTGGACGGCCATGCCCCAGTGGTAGGCGTACCGTGGCAGCCCTTCCAGTACGTCGGCCATGGTGCGGGGAGCGCCGTCCAGGATCTCCAGCACGGCGGCGGTCAAGCGGTGGCTGCGCAACCGCTCCCCCAGCTGCCCGGGGGTCAGACCGCTTTCGTGGGTGAAGGCCGCCATCAGCCGGTCGGCGGCGTCCTCGTCGCGGGTGGGGTCGCCGTGCTCCAGCACGTCGTGAGGGGAGGGGAAGGGCAGCGAGAAGTCGGTCTCCCCGGCGAAGTCCTTGATGCTCTGCCGGTCCTCGGCGACGACGGCGTCGGGGGGGAACGGTACGCCGAAGACCTGTTCGGCCACGGCGAGCATGGACGTGGCGGAGGCGTCGGTGCCGCCTTCGCCGAGGGTCGCGGACGTGGCGACCGGGCACACCGGGCCGAGCGGCCGGCCCGGTTCTGCGAGCCCTGTGACGGCGCCGAGCCGCCTCAGCAGCATCGCGACATCGGTGCCCTGCGCACCGTCGTACGTGTGGAATTCGTCCAGGACGACGTAGGTGAGCGAGGAGTCCTTCCACAGCCGCTGGTCCTCGGGGCGCTGCACCAGCAGGTCGAGCATCTTGTAGTTGGTAATGAGGATGTCGGGCCTCGTGCGCCGGATCTCGTCCCGGTCGACGGCGACCTCGGGCACCGACTGCTTGAAATCCTGCGAGGCCGTGTCCCCGATGTAGAGACCGGCCCGGACCGTTCCCTTCAGCCGGTCGTCACCGGCCAGGTACGTGTTGATGCGGTTCGCCTGGTCGGTGGCGAGCGCGTTCATCGGGTAGAGCAGGACGGCCTTGACGCCCTCGCGGCCTGCCTGCCGCTCACGCAGGCAGTGGTCGATGAGGGGGACGAGGAAGGACTCGGTCTTGCCGGATCCCGTGCCGGTGGTGACGAGCGTCGGTCTGGCCGGCCCGTGCAGAGTGGACAACCGCTCCCAGGCCTGTTCCTGGTGCCGGTGGGGCCGGAAGGGGCGCGGCCACCAGGTCAGGTGTTTCTGCCAGCCGTCGTCCTCGGCCGCTCGGAACGGGGTGCGGATCCTCAGGTAGGGGCCGCGGAAGATGCCGTCGTCCGCGTCGGCGAGGAAGTGCTCCAGGGCGCTGCGGGTGGCTTCGTCGGCCAGCGCGTACGTCGTCGAGAGGTACTGGCCGAGGCTGCCCCGTACCTGTTCGGCGGCGAGAGTCGGTCGCACGCGCCCCTCCTTCTTCGGTGGTTCCGGGAGGCCAACGGTAACGGCCGGGCCGGTCCCCGGATCCGGCGGAGGCCCGGGCACTCCCGTTCCGTGGCCCGGTGCACGCCGCCGTCAGACGCCGAGCTTCCTGCCGATGTGTGCGACGTGCACCTTCCTCGTCTCCGGGACGAGTCGGAAATGCAGCCTGCCGGGCTTGGGCGGAATGTTGAAGTGCAGGTCGAAAAGCTGCTGCGTCCCGTCCAGATCCGTGAACCAGCACGACCTGCGGCGCTGCTCGTGTTCGGGGCGCGTGGAGCCGGGCCACAGGGGGCCTTCCGGGCGGGTGTCCGGGTCCCAGTCCGTGATCGCCTTGTCCAGTTCGGCGAGCCGCCTGAGGACGACGGGCAGCTGGACCGGAAGCAACGCCTGCACCTGCTGCTCCACATGGGGCAGGAAGCCCAGTCGCGGAAACAGTTCGGCCCGCTTCTCCCACAGCGTCGCACCGCTGTGCACGTCGGCGAGTCCGGTCCTGATCAGCCATGCGGCGCGCTCGCGGATCCACGTCAGATGGTCTTCGACATGGTCCCGTGCCGAGAGGTGCCGTACCTCGACCTCGCCGCTTTCGGTGTCCGTGCCGCCGTCGTCCGCGTCGACGAGCTGCTCGCGCTCCACCCGCAGCGACGAGGTGTCCCAGCGGGCCGCGACAGGTAAGGACACGGCCAGCCCGTCGAGCAGGTGCGCGGCGCCGATCCCGTCGGCCCGGATCCCCTCGTGCCGGTACTCGACGTCGTACGGCTCCTTCTCCTCCGGGAAGGCCACCTTGAAGGGCGACTTGTTCTGCATCTGCCGCAGCCGGACCCAGGCGTCCCTGTTGCGGGGGTTCCCGGCCCACTTCCCGATCGGGTAACCCTCGGCGATCTGCAAGGACTTGAGCTCCACCGCGCTGACGAGCACGGTCGGTGTCCTGTCCTCCTTGGCCACGACCCGGGTCGTCCGGGCGAACTCCGTCATGGCCCGGTCCGCGTGTGCCGGCTCGCAGCCGGTACCGCAGGAGATCTCGTTCAGGAACAGCAGCGGCATGTGTGGCCCCCTCCGCGATGGTGCCCGGCCCCGCCCCGGTGCCGGTCGTGGTGTACGTGCTCGGGTCAGCTGACTCCTCAGTCGAGCAGCTGGTCGAGCGTGTTCTCCAGCTCGTCGAAGAAGCCGTCCGGCCACTGGTCGATCAGCCCGTCCTCGTCGATCCGGGGAGTGATCACCCGCGTGTCCCCGCCTTCGCGGCGGAAGTAGTGCACAGCAGCCTGTTCGGGGGCGAGGACGCCCTCCTTGACCGCGAGCCTCATTCCGTTGAGCACGTGGTCGCTGTGGGACTCGACCACCAGTTGCGCGCCCTGCGCCGCGGAGGCGGCGGCAAGCGCCGCCATCCGTGTCTGGCCGTGCGGGTGCAGGTGCGCCTCGGGATTCTCCAGCAGCACCAGCGCACCGGGCGTGGCGGTCAGGCAGGCGACGACGATCGGCAGGGCGTATGTCAGGCCGAAGCCGACGTTCGTGGGGCGGCGCCTGGTCGTGGACAGGCCGTCCGGGAAGCCGTACGACAGCCGGACGGCGTCCGTGCCGTCGATGGGTGTGGCCTGCAGGTCCACGCCGGGGCAGAGGTCGCCCATCCAGGCGTTGACCTGGTCGAGAAGCCGGTGTGAGGCTGCCTTCGGATGGCGCATCGGACCGTCGGGGACGTCGTCGCGGGCGTGGTGCCGGAGGAAGTTGACGGTGTGTTCCCCCCGTACTCCGAGAAACCCGCGCCCGATCACCATGTGGTGGTCCCGGGGGTAGCGCTCGGACGGGGTGATGCGGTCGGCGTGGAGGTACTGGAAGCCGCCGGTGAAGTAGCCGGGGACGGTCGCCGCGTCGCCGGTCGGCCGGTCGGCGCCCTCGGTGAGCGGCAGTTCGACGGAGGTCAGGGGGAGCAGATTCTGCTCGGGGGCGTATCCGACGGTCCAGGAGTAGCGATAGGCGCCTTCGCTGACGGCGAGGGTGATCGCGGGTTCGTCCCCGGTGAAGTCCTCGTGCAGGACGTCCTGCCCGACGCCGATGGTGACGAGCTCGCCGTTGAGCAGGAAGCCGTTGTCGTGCCGCGTCCGGTGGGGTTTGCCTCCCGCGATCTCCAGGGCCAGCGTCCCCGCGTGGTCGAGGTCCCCCGCGGTGTGCGACTGGTGGAGCAGGGCCAGGGCCTGGAGGACGCTGCTCTTCCCGGAGGAGTTCAGCCCGGTGAGCAGGGTGAGGGGCGCGAGGGGCAACTCCGCGTGCTGGAACGCCTTGAAATTGGTCAGCGTCAGCCGTTCAATCACTGCTCAGTACCCCCCGGAAGAGCTTCCCCATGTCCTCGAACCGCCGCTGCACCTTCTTCGGATCGCCGGTGGCGATGGAGATGGCCCGGTCGAAGTCCCAGTCCTTCATGAGGTCGAAGAACCCCGCGCGGACCTTGTCACCGGACGCTACCAGCGCGTCACGCTCATGATCGGCCAAGTTCGCGAGATTGACGGCGACTGTCTCGAAAAGGGCCTTGTTGATGGGCGACTTGCGGGCCTGCCCCCGCCATTTCCGGAACGCGTACTGCCCGAAGATGCCAGTGGCGCCCTTCATGGCCTCGCGGAACTGCCGCGCCTCGTCCTGGCGTTGCTGCGGTGACAGACGGTTGATGCGGTGCATGGTGTCGACCAGGAACTGGTCGAAGTCCCGCTGCCGGTAGTCCGCCGGCACCGACAGCCGGAAGGCCAGGAAGCGCAGCACCATCTCCCGGTCGGACATCCGCTCGTTGGAGATGCTCCAGCCCGTGGCCTCGCCGAAGGCCGGCTCCTCGGCCAGATCGGCGAGGAACACCCGGGCGTCTCCCTTGACGAGCGCGTGCCGGATCTCCTGACGGGTCAACGGCATGCCACCGGTGTTGATCCGGGCGAAGATGTTGAACGTGACGTCCTCGGGCGTGCCCTGCTGGATGATGTGCACGACGAGCTGGGTCTCGCGCAGCCGGATGCGCAGCCGGCCGCTCAGGTCGTTGTACCGCTTGCCGCTGAAGTCGTGCAGATAGTCCAGCCCGCGCAGCGCCAGCGGCTCCATGCCGACGGCCTCCGGCGCCATGAAGCGTGCGATCGAGGTGAGCCGCTGGATGCCGTCGACGACCGCCCAGTTGTCGTCCTCGTCCTGGGCCATGTGGAACGACGAGATCGGGATGCGCAACAGAAGCGACTCGATGAGCCTGCTCTGCTGGACGTCGCTCCAGATGCCGGCCCGCCGCTGGAAGTCCGGAGCCAGGTCGATCATCTTTTCCCGGAGCCGGGAGAGCAGCAGATCGACCGTACTGGCCTGGGTCTCGATCTTGATGCTCTCCGGCTCGAACGGGAACACCCCGGTCTGCGACTCGACCTCGTCGGCCGGCTGTTCCAGCTCGACCCCGGTCGGTAATCCGTCCGATCCGATCTCGAGGGGGCTGTGCACGCCCGGGATCGGGTCCGTCTCCCAATCGGCGACATAACGCTGGTAGCCGACAGTCTTCTCCCGTCCCGCCGGCCGCCGGAAGCCGCTGTCCTCCAGCTCGTCCATGCCGTTACCCCACCGTCCCTCGCCGTCCCGCTGTGCGTCGCCGCCCGTCGGACCAGCCTATAGAGGCGGTGGCTCAGGAATGCTGCGGACGGCACGGCAGGTCGAACTCCGCCCGAACGGTCTTCCCGACAGGCACCCGGTCGTGCACCGACCACCGGTCGGCCAGTGCCTCCACGAGGAGCAGCCCCCGGCCCGCGTCGTCGGCGGGCCCCGGTCGACCAAGGCTGCCTGGTGCGGGCGGTCGGCGCTCGCCGCTCGCATCGGACACCTCGACCCGCAGGACGGCCCCGGGGGCGCGGCTCAGCACAAGCTCGAAATCCCGCCCCGGCACCCGCCCGTGCGTGACGGCGTTGGCCGCCAGCTCGGCAACGACCAGGGCGGCCGTATCGGACAGCTCGCTGCCGAGCGGAATGCCCCACCGGTCGAGCTGGAGCACGGCCAGGCGTCGGGCGAGCCTGGCGCCGCGCGGGGTGGAGCTAAAGCGCTGGGTGAACGTGTGGGCGGCACGCAGTGGCAGGCCGCTGGGAGCCGTGGGGGTGGCGGGGGTGGTCATGAGGGCCAAGGTGGCGCGGACCGGCGCGGGTCACCAGATCAGCAGGCCGTACGGTGAGCGGGCGTACCGGTACACGGGGTGACGCCGGGTCGCGCGGAGTGCGACCCTCAGGCCCCCAGGACCCACCGGACGGTCGCAAGCACGCTGAGGGTCAGCGGTGGCGCCAGCCACCAGGGGCCCATCGCGCGCCGCACCGTGGGAGGGGCCACTGTGATGACCAGAGCGATGGCGCTGACTGCGATGGTGAGGAAGCACAGCAGTGTGATGGCGCCGTATGCGTCCTTGTCCCAGACTCCCGACGGGCGGATCGTCCACGCCGAGTAGCAGAGACCGGCCGCGAGCAGGTGCAGGATCCCAAGAGGTACGGCCATCACCCAGCGCAGGCACCCGCCGTCCTCGGTCGCGTGCCTGATTTCCGTACGGTCGGACATCAGCGCATCGCCTCCCTGGCGTGGGAGAGGTCGTTGTCGAAACCCCGACCGTATGCCTGAGCGTCACTTCCCTCCCAGTAGGGTCCGCCGTTGTACCGCGCGGCGAGTTCCTGGTACTGAGCGGGTGTCATCTCCTCCGCGGGCACGTCGACGAATTCACTCTCGGCTTTGAGCTGAGCCAGATACTCGGACGCGATGAAGATGTTCTGTCCTGGGTCCTGGAGCGACTCCTCCACAACCGAGCGTTGGTGTTCGGTGAGGTTGTCCGGATCGTAGCCGAGCACCTCGGCGCCTCGTCGGACCTGGATGGCGATGGGCCCGAAGGACGTCTCGTCGGGGTCTCCGCCAACGCGCCACGGAAGATTCTCCGGCGAGATCGGGCTCAGTCCCCAGGGAGCGTCAGCCTGTTCTCGAGCGGTGTCGGTGAGGTCGTCCATCCACCCGTACTGGCCCCCGATCTCCTGCCATGCGATACCTGCGACCATGTCGGCGGGTAGTCCGGAATTATTTGCAGCAGCCTGGATGATCTCTCTGTTCGCGGCGATCCAGTCCTTCTTCTCCTGGTCCGAGGACGGCGGGTCCCAGTATCCGTCTTTCGCCTGAGGCAGGTTTGCCACCTGCATCCGAATGTCACGAAGCGTCGGCGAGACGGGACTGTCCCCGACCTGGGCGGCGTAGTCGTGCTTGGGGCCGCTACCGGGGAGACGGGTGAGAGGATTGCTACTGGCCTCATGAGCCTCGCGCTGCATGGCGGCGATGGCCGAGAAGATGTCCACGCGCGGGACGTTTCGCAGTCGGAATTCCGGAAGCAGGTCGTAGGCCTGTTTCATGACGTGTACGCAGATGTCGCGAGCTTCCTTCTCCGTCGTCCTGGCAAGGTGAAAATTACCTCCCGCGGCATCATGCAGCCGGTTCGCCTCGTCCTTGATGTCGTCCACATCCATGGTCAACTCGGCGAAGAAGTCGAGCACGCCCGTCGTGCCCCGCATGTCCTCCCACTGACGCATGGGCTCCGCGTCCTGAGCCTCACGGGTGATCGCGGTGCCCTTGGTGGCGATCAGCTCAGCCAGTGCCTGTTCATTGGCCTTGCCGTTGGAGTAGTGACTCTTCGCGGTCGTCAGCGCGTAGGCATAGCTCCTGAGCGCACCGGCTGCCTTGCCGTAGCCCTCTGCGAGGTTGGTCACCAGCTTGCGTGCCTCAGCGACGCGAGCCTCATAGTGCCGGCTTCCCTCACTGTGCCAGTGCGTCTTCTTCTCAGCCCGCTCAGCGGGCTCGTCAGCCTCCGCCAGCATGTTGTGTATGCGAAGGAATTCATCGGCGTTCCGCTCCACGAGGGCCGGGTTGCAGCCTTCCAGAAACTCGACATCGCTGCGGTGACTCAGCCCGCTCACTTCGCCTCCGGTGGTATGTAGCTGCCGTCACGCAGGATCGATTCCAGGAATTGCTGAGCATTGCCGTCGTCCACCGTCACGAAGTCCGCCCCGGTGCTTTTGAGTCGCGTGGCGAGAGCGGCGTAAAGCGCGACCGCGTCCTGGTACTGATCGTCAGCGAATCTGCCGAAGCGTTCGACCTGCGCGGCCACGTCACCGTGCGCCCTGGGTTCCCGCGCCAGGGTGCACAGGTCGCCATCCGGCCGCCCCTCGTGCAGAAAACCCGCGATCTCGATCAGCAGATTGGCGTTTCCGTTGATGGACGCGCTGTTGTAGTCGAGTGCGCCAGCGGCGTGCGCACCTCCGGGGCCGCCCCCCTGGTCGGCCGGCAGCTGATTGAGCCGCATACCGGTAGCCCGGCGTGCCTGCGCCTCGGCCTTCAGGCCGGCCCATTCCTCATCGAACGACACGCATCCCCCTGCAGTGGCCGCCTCTTGGCATGAAGCAAATAATCCTATCGGATGTGTCCCGACACCCCTCGGAACGGCGCGAACCTCAGGCGGCAGTAGGCGGGCGTACACCTCTGTGTAGTGCCCGGGACGCGGGGCAGCGCAATCCGCCCTCGGCTCTTCGGAGGTCGATCACCCGGTGAATTCGGCCTCGGTCGGCAGGAGTTGAGCCGTACACTTCGGCAGTGCACGGTGACGGCGTCCGGCCGTTGCACGCCATTGCGGAAGGACATCGCATGCAGGATTCTCCGGACTCGATGGAGAACGCCGAGCCGGAGGAGAACGGCCGGAGCGATGCCGCCGATTCACCTGTCGTGGATGGTCCGACACCCGACTCGGGCATCGGCTCGACGACGGAAGCAACGGTCCTCGCGGAGGTGCTCCCGGGAATCGCCGTCGTCTTCGGTGAGGTCCCGGCGGAACTCAAGCCCGATCTGCTCGACTTCGGGCTCGTGTCGACCGCCGACCGCAAGCAGATCTCCGCAGTCCTCGCCGCGATCGGAGACACGGCGACCGTGGCCGGAAACCTCGCAAGCGCGCTTGCCAACGCGCAGGGCCTCTACAGGATCAGCGACGCGACACAGGCCCTGCTGAACGCCGGCGCAACGCTCGCGGTGAAGGACGGCGCGAACCTCGGAACAGTGATGTTCGGGGGCCGCTTCTTCGCTCAGGCCCGCCTCATCCCTGTCAAGACGGTGAGCACGGCGAAGACCGCGGCCTCGATCGGGCCGGCGCTGGCCATGATCGCCCTTCAGATGCAGCTGAGTGAGGTCACGGGCCTTGTCAGGACCAACGTCGAGCTGACAGGCCAGGTACTCACAAGCATCCGCAACGAGCAGCGGGCCGAACTGACGGGTCTCGTCGCCACCATCGATCGCGCGGTTGACCAGGCGCGAGAGATCGAATCGGTCCCAGCCTCCTTGTGGGAAAGCGTCGCGGGCAGTGAAGCGTCGCTGCGTAAGCAGCTCGACCTGTACCGGCGGAACGTCGGCGGCCACGTCGGGAAGATCGATCGGAACGATGCGCGGCGCTGCCGTGAGTATCTCCAGACGAACGCCGAGGCCATCTTCTTCGACGCCTTCGCCCTGCTGGACTCCCTCAAGGCTTGGACCGGGTACAAGGCGCTTCAAGTCGGGAAGGCGAGAGACGCCGGCCGCGATGACGCCGGCGAGGCGCGGCTCGTCGATGTCATCGTGCGCGACACTCGCACGGAGTTCGACTCCGCTCTCGCCGACACGAAGAGCCTCGTCGACTCGCTGACACGGGAGCTGCGCATGGCCGAGCTCCCCGGACGCGACACACTGGCACAGTCACTCACGGGGAAGCGGAAGGACGCGAAGGCAGCCCGCCAAACCTCCGCCCGTCTTCTGGAGGCAATCCAGCCTCTTGCCGATGTGCTCCATCCACCGGCCCCTCCACTCAAGGCTCCGGGTGCCGTCTGCGCACCCAAATCGCTGACTCTCGAGCCGTACCTCCGCATCCTGCGATGGTTCCTCGACGACGAGGAGACCCTGCGCGTCCTCGGCTTCCCCGACCAGCTCGATGGCCCCGGTTCGATTTCCGCGATCCTCGGCGGAGCGATGGAGATGTTGGTGGCATCGAAGGACAAGGCCGAGGTGAAGACGCTGGTCGCCGTCACGGATCGCCGCATCATCACGGCCAAGACGAGCGCATTCCTTGAGCAGGCCGAGATCCGTCAGGACATCCCGATCGACCGAGTGCGATACGTCCGAGCAGCGACCACACAGGACAAGAGCGCGCGCTTGGCAATCGATCTCATCACGCGTGACGAGAACATCCGGTGGCTCTTCCACACCGACATCGACACCACGCAGGTGGACGCGCTCGCCGCAGCGCTCGCCGAGTCGATGACGATCCCGGACGTCGAACGCGATGCGCTTCAACGGCGGCCCTTCGCCTCCATCGAGGCGGGCACGAAGGGCGAGAGCACGGGCACGAGGGCTACACAACCGACCGAACCCGCGGCCGCGACCTGAGATGCCGAGCAGGCCTGGGGCGTCGGTGCGGTAAGGGCGAGTTGGCCGTCCGACCGCTCGACCGGGAAGAGCGGCCGAGCGGCATGACCCATACACCCCTGTAGCACCGAGCCGGACGGGTTCTACCCGGATCCCTCTCCGGTGATCACCCTGAGCCGCTGCTGGCCGGGGATCGGGAGGCTCGTCTGCCCTTCCCACTCAGCGGAAGGAACCTCGACCCGCAGCCCCAGGTCCACATCGGCGAGCTGGTCGAACAGGTTCTTGTCGAGCGTGATGAATCTTTCACATCCCTCGTCCAGCGCAGTGACCAGGTGAACCGCGTCGTGGGAGTCCAGCCGGTGGCGCAGTGCCAGGCGACGGGCTTCCTCCGCGATCTCCTGGTGCAGCTCGACCCGGATGATGTCCGAACGCCGGAACCAGCCATCGATCAGGTCGCTCGCCGCGGCGAGCGTTGCTCCGCGCGCGGGTTGGCTGCGCCGTTTGTCCGTCAGCTTGGCCTCACCCTTGTGGAAGGTCTCGGTATAGACGAGCTCCGACATAACCAGAGAGCAGGCCCCCTGCTCAAAGTCCTGCACGAGCTTGAAGCAGGCATCGAACTTGTCCTCGTGGTCGCCTCCCGCGCGAGTCATCCCCTTGATCACCTCGATAAAGATGCAGGAGTCCAAGTAGATACGTGGCGCGACCGACTTGCGCGGGCGGCTCACTCGCCGTCCTCGGAGGCGCCCGCGTCGCGCTGGCGCCGTACAAAGTCCACGGAGCTCAGGCCATTCGTCCAGTCAGGTGCCACACCGGCCCAGTCCTCCACGCTCACTTGTCTTTGCGGAGCCTCGAACAACTTCAGTCGGTCGACACGCAGGTGCACAGGCTGGTTACTGGCGTTGCGCGACAGGTCCCCCCGAGCCGTCACGATCTCACCCATGTGCCGCTTCACCTGATCGATTACCTCGTCATCTGTCGTGTTGCAGCGGAGGGCCAGCCCTCGCGCCTCGTTGAACAACGAGAACTGAGGGGTCTTCCCTCGCAGGTTGACCTTGTCCAACCGTCCCTGAAACGAACTGCGCGCTCGTACTTTGACCTTGACCGCTTGGAGAGCGTGCATCCGGACAGCCGGCGTCAGTGGGACAGCCTGCGACCACGGAGACGAACGATCGGTCCGAACCCGAAGGCCTGCCACCCCGCGCCTCCCCACCAATCCGGTGAGATCCGCGACTCTCCTCACCGTCGTCTCGTCTTCGCACGACGGAATCTCTGGGCGCTCTTCCAGTTCCCGGACGACGCACAGCAGCCGGTGGCCGACATCAGCGTCTCCATGGTCCAGCGGCCGAGCCGCAAGATCGGCGCTGCCTTCGGCCAATCCCGCGAGGCTCCACTCCCCGCCGCCGCCCATACCTTTAAGCAGACGGTTGAGACCGCCGATCACGTCTTGCAGAGCAGACAACGTGATGTCGCCGAGCTGCCCTTCGACCTTCATCTCGACATCCACGACTCACCCCCAGTCAGCGCAGACTACCTACGTGGCAGCCAACGGCGCAGGTGTACGTCGAGCCGTTCCACGTACGTCTGTGTCGCGTGCCTGGGCCGCGACACTTCCGCCCGGTTCCCGATCGTCTACCGGGTCAAGACGACAACGATTCACAGGGCGGGCAGTCACGGCACCCGAAGCGTTCCCCGGTCCGGCTGCGCCTGTATGCGGACGAGCCCTCAGCCAGAGGGACGCCATGGCCTGGTCGCCGCAGCGCGAACGGCTCGCCTTCGTCACCAACGACGGTCTCTTCCGGATCATCGAGGAAACCGGCTCCGCGCTGGTGGAGTCGCAGGGTGAGGTCATCGAGGCGTGCGCCTTGTCACCGCAGAGAGACCGCGTCGCGACGGGCGAACACGACAGGACCGTACGCGTACGGGAGGCGGACACGGGAGTTGAACTCACCGTCCTGACAGACCACCAGGACCGGGTGGGAAGTGTTGCGTGGTCCTCCAGCGGCCGGTACGTGGCCAGCGCGTCCGACGACCGCACGTGCCGCCTCTGGGACGTACCCGAGAGCCGGCAGCTCACCGTTCTGCGCGGTCATGAGAACTACGCGGACGACGTCTCGTGGGCACCGGACGAACAACGGGTCATCACCCGCGGCCGAAACCTGGACCGCAGCGGTATGGGACGTGGCTACCGGTCGGCGTCTCGACGTCCTCAAAGGTCATGAAGGCCGGGTCCGAACAGTTGCCTGGTCCCCGGACGGCCAGTATCTCGCCACGGGCTCGGACGACCGCACCGTTCGAGTCTGGTCGGCCTCCACCATCGAGGAGATCGCGGTTGTCGGCGTCCACCAGGACAAGGTGGCGTCGGTCGCTTGGTCACAGGACAGCACACGCCTGCTGACCGCTTCGTTCGACGGAACGGCCCGCATCTGGCCGGCTTCCCCCGACTACGACCAGCTTGAGGCTCATGCCCGCGGCCGGGTGTTCCGGACCCTGACCCAGGACGAACGCCGTCGTCACCTGCTGCCGCTCACAACGACGTGAGAGCAGCTCAGTAGCGCTGCTCCACCGTCCGGTCATCCGTGCTCACCAGGTAGTCGTCCGGGTCGAGGTTCATGGCCTTGCGGGCAGACGACGACCAGTACAGGGTGTTGCGCTGCCGATCGACCCACGCGCCGCCGATCTCGAACCCCAGCTCCAGGCGCAACGGCACGATGTCCGCCTGCCAGCGCCGCACCCACTCGTCGAGGGGAGGCCGTCGCGGACTGTGTAGGTGCGAAGTTACATGGTCCTCGCCATGGTGGCGTCCCTTCAAGAACTGCAGCACTAGTCTGCAAACTCGTCGACAAGGTCGAGTTTGCGCTTCAGCCCGTTGCCCGTCCTGTACGGCCACTTCCCTTCGTGATGAAGGCGACCCACTACGACCCCCGGGGCAATCCCGATTTCGCGGGCAAACCTTCTGACGCTGTCGATAGTTTTCAATCCACCTAGGCGAACCGCATGCTGTGGCGGGATGAGGACGTCTCCCGCGAACCTGTCAGCCTCCAGCTCGCTTGGGTCATCCATTTCCCCCTTACGATCCGGCTCGACTCGCACGCCTTGTTTGCTGTGCAGCAGAACGTGACCCAGCTCGTGAAACACTGTAAACCAGAACTGATCGTCACTCTTGTAGCGAAGACTCAACTGCACAACGGCCTTTGTCGGCGATACCCATCTCGTTGCGCCGCAGGATCGACTACCCGTAATCTCCTTCACGAAGACCACGGCTACACCATTGCGGGCACAGGTTTTCACCAACTCTGGCCCGAAGACTTCCGGCGCAAGCAACGTCAGGGAACGCAACTTGGGGATTTCCGCTTGCAGACCGCTTTTATTGAATGGAGCGCACGGTGTCGCCTGTGCCGCGACCTCTCCCAGACGAAGCCAAGCTGCGACAGCCCCCACCTTGGCTTCGAAAGCCTTCGTCTGCCTGAACGCCACAGCTGGCGTCTCGTAGAGTTCCGCCCACGCGCTCAGGCTTGAGACTCCGAAGAAGGCGAGGAGCTGCTCCCAACGGGACGCCTTGTCCGACGGCTCCTGCGGAATATATCCACGACCGATCAGCTCTTTTACCGGAAGCGCTTTGCACCATTCATCAAAGGCGACCGCGTCTCGCGTTTCTCGCAGACGCCTCTTCGTGGACTGGTAGTCAGCCTCAAGCCGATTCCAGAAACGTGCACGGATCCCCGTGACACTTTCCAGCTTCTCGGCAACGTCCGGCGAAAGTGAAACGGTGCCTTTAGTGAGCTGATTAAGGTGTTTCGGGCTTAGCCCCGCCCTCAAGGCAAACTCTCGTTGCGTCATCCCGGAGTCCTCAAGGTACTCAAGAATGGTTTCGCCCGGCGGAACTGCATAATCCGGCTCACCAGCAGTATACAGTTCACGGACAGCGCTCTTGTTACTCATGTGCGTTACCCCCACTCCGGATACTGCTCGCTAGTGGTAGTCCTCGATCTCTTCGATGGTAACGGCCGTCACGCTTGCCCACTTGAGGCCACCCTGTTCGTCTTCCTCATGTTCCGTCGGAGAGAAGACCAACCTCCAGTTGGCTGTGAGATGCAGGGACAGGCATCCATCTTTATCGCCTGACATTGCATGGCACTTCCCGAGCGCTGGTGGCCGCATGTCCTCCAGATTCTCCGCTGCGCGCAGCGCAGCGAGGCGTTGCGCGATCTTTCTGGCCAACTCGGCTCCGTACGTCCGACGCATCTCCCTCTCGGACTCACAGATCTTGCCGACCTTCCGATCCGCGTACGACACGTCCATTGTACCCACCGCCCCCGGCGAACGTTTACGAAATCGGTAAACGTCATCCTATCGAGATAGGGGCCAGCCCAGTAGCCCAAGATCACAGCATCGTACCTAGTCGTAGCTTGAGGTGACCATCAGACTGACCAGTAACATGACGGATCGACGCGAACCGTACGTGGGCAGCACCCACCCAGACAACCCGCCCCACTCCGCGCAGGTCGGCCACCAAGATCAAAGAGGCTCACGCCAGGAACGACAGCACCCCCCTGCCATTGCCGGGCCGACCCTCTGCGACAGCGGCGGCGAACGACTCTTCACGCGCGGCCTGATGCAACCTGGGCGTATGCCGGTGCGCCAGATCTGCGACTCGTACGCTGGGTCAGCGTACGAGTGCGGAGAGTAGACAGCGCCCGTAACGACGCGTGAGCATGGGTGGGTTGGCGGGACGGTACGTGGAGGTGGGTCGGTTGGACGAAGTGGCGGGTGCGGTTGGCGCCTGTGGGGGCGCGGCGGGCAACGGTGCTGCTGAGCCGGAGGCTTCGGACAGCCTGAAGGCCTTCGGGGAGGTCCTGAAGGCGTTCCGGGCGCGGGCCCGGCTGACGCAGGAACAGTTCGCGACGCGGGTGCGGTACTCGGTGCCGACCGTGGGCTCGATCGAGCAGGGGCGGCGGTTTCCGTCGGCGGAGTTCGTCGAACGGGCGGAAGAGGTCCTGGACGCTTTCGGGGCGCTGCGGGGTGGGGCGCGGCATCTGTCGCGGCGGCCGGGGCTGGCGAGCTGGTTCCGGCAGTGGGCGGTGCTGGAGGCGGAGGCGGTGAGCCTCTACACGTACGAATGCCGGTTGATTCCGGGGCTGTTGCAGACGGAGGCATACGCGCGGCGGTTGTTCGTCAACCAGTTGCCACCCTTGGGCGATAACCAGATCGAGGCGCAGTTGGCGGCTCGGCTGGAGCGGCAGCGGTTACTGCGGGAGCGGCCGAACACGGCTTACAGCTTCATTTTGGAGGAGGGCGTGTTCCTGCGGTGTACGGGAGGGCCCGACGTGACGCGGGAGCTCATCGAGCACGTGCTGAGGCTTGCGGAGCTACGGAACATCGAGATCCAGATCATGCCGCAGATGCGGGTGGATCATGCAGGGTTGGATGGGCCCATCCAACTGCTGGAGACCCGGGATAACAAGTGGTTGGCGTACTGCGAGGGACAGGAGAGCGGCCAACTCAACTCCGACCGCAAAGTGGTCAGCATGCTCCAGATGCGGTATGCCAGGATGCGGTCACAGGCTCTTTCCCTGGAGGACTCCACGAGCCTGTTGCGGAGTATGCGAGGAGCAGCATGATCACCACAGAACTTACCTGGTTCAAGAGCAGCTACAGCGGAGGTTCCGGCGACAGTTGCGTCGAGGTGGCAACCGCCCCCGAGGCGGTCCACGTCCGAGACTCGAAGGTCGAGCAGGGTCCTCGGCTCGCCCTCTCACCCGCATCGTGGACGAGCTTCGTCTCGTACGCCTCTCAGGCCTGATCGAGCGCCCCGTGCCGGTTCGGATCCGGCTCCGGGGCGCTCCTCTCAGGCGTCCTTCATCCGCTGGGTGAAGTAGGCGTGCGCGGCGCGCATCTCCGTCTCGCGGTCGGCCTTGTAGAAGGGTGCGGTGTAACCCTCGGGAGGCTCGGATCGCTCGCCCGCATTGAAGGCGAGGAGTTGCTCGTAATGGTCCTTGGTCTGGCCGAAGCCAAAAGTGTGCCGAGTGCCACCGATCTTACGCTCGCTTGCGTCGAACCACGTGACCTCGTCGAAGTCCTGCATGATCGGGAAACGGGACTTATACATGGCAACCAGAGCATCAGCACTCACACCCAGCCATACGGCTACCAGCGCGTCGATCTCAACGAGTGCGGCCCTCCGAGTACGTTCACTCCGGAGCGGCGTGTTCCGTGTCCAGGTCGGTGCTACATCGTGGAGAGAGCTAACTGATCGTTTCAGAATGAGTTGAGCCGTGGGTCTTGCGCTCGACGATCTTGGTCGGCAAGGTGTCCGGCGTGCGTGCTGATCTTGTTCCTGACGACCTGTGGGAGCGGGTGGCCCCGTTGCTGCCGCCCGCCCCCGAACGGCGCCATCGCCACCCGGGGCGGCTGCGTGTTCCCGATCGAGTGGCGCTCGCCGGCGTCATGTACGTGCTGCGGACCGGTGTCGCGTGGCGTGACGTCCCCGCGGAGGCGGTGGGCTGTTCCGGGGTGACGGCCTGGCGCCGACTGCGGGACTGGACCGAGGCCGGCGTCTGGCTGCGCCTGCACACCGCCCTGTTGATCGAGCTTCGTCGCGCCAGCCTGCTGGACCTGGACGACTGCTCCGTGGACGGATCGCACGTCCGGGCGCTCAAAGGGGGGACCACGTCGGACCCTCGCCCGTCGATCGGGCCCGCTCTGGCTCGAAGCACCACCTGATCGTCGACCGTAACGGAACCCCGCTCGCCGTCACGCTCACCGGTGGCAACCGGCACGACGTCACCCAGCTCCTGCCCCTGCTCGACGCCGTTCCGTCGATCCGGGGTCTGCGGGGGCGTCCCCGCCGCAAGCCCCGGCGTCTGTATGCCGACCGGGGCTACGACTTCGACAAGTACCGCCGCCTGCTGTGGAAGCGCGGCATCAAGCCGATGATCGCCCGACGCGGCGTCGCTCACGGCTCCGGACTGGGCAAGGTGCGCTGGGTGGTCGAGCGCGCCTTCGCCTGGTTGCACCAGTTCAAACGGCTCCGAACCCGCTACGAGCGCCGCGCCGATCTCCACCAGGGCCTGCTCGAACTGGCCTGCAGCCTCATATGCCTGCGCCGCCTCCGAACTTCATTCTGAAAGATCAGTATGGGGCGACGCATCGAAGTTGGTGGCAGGGTAGCGAAGTCGGGTTCCTGCCCTTGCGAGCTGAACTCAGGTGAGGTCGAAGGTGACACTCGCGGAGCCGTCCCAGTCCGGTGCCTCCACGAGCGTGAGGGTTCCATCCTCGGCCTCGACGACTCGCACCGTGATCCCGCCGCAGTCCTCACCTGGAAACGCAATGGAGAAGTGGGGATCCATCTCCATGAGGAAGTCCCAGCCTTCGCGTTGGGTTGCGTCAAGGGCGTTGGCATGCCGACCGGTCGCCCGCCACTTGCCGACCGCGTCGAGAGTGGCAGTGATGTTGATGTCGTACATCTCAAGGCAAATCGACTGATTAACCCACCATTCGAGGCGGCCCTGACCCACGAATCGATCCATGAGCACACTATGCAACTGTGCAGGCCGACCGGGCGAGCCTGCACAGCTGCCGGCCGTCGTGGGGCAGGCCGCGACACAGAACTGCATGGGGCAGACCGGACGGGGCCTCGCCTCATCCGGCGGGCACCCCACACGCCTTCGCCGCCTTGCGACCTCATTCTGAAACCATCAGTAAGGCCGGGCCACGCGCACGCCCACGGCTCGTAGGCCTTCCATGTCTGGTCGTACAATTCCGCCCAGAGTTCGGCGTAGGCATTCGTCAGGCAGTTGAGCCGTAGAGTGCGTAGGAGCAAGGCTGACGCGAGCGGATGATCCTCAGCCGAAGTCGGGAGACGGCGTGCCGGAGTGACATCAAGGTGTCGTACACGCGTGGTCCGCAATAGGTAGTCAACGGGGATACCCGACCAGAACCCAGCCGAGAGTGCCGTTCCACGATTGCTCGGCAAAGCGGCACTGCGCACGGCATGAATGTGAGTCCCACCGGGCGGGATTAGCGCTACATAGAGGCTGCGTTCCGTGTCAGGAGCAATGAACTCTCGCCATACAACCCGGAAGAAGTCTGTGTAAGGCCGCCGTGACCACTCCTCCAGCCACGCACCCACCTCTCCATCCGTGACCTTCTCCTCAGCCGCCAGCCGGGACTCCGCAACCGCCGCCCGCGCCAGACTAACTGCCGTATCGGAGCCTCGTAGATCGGCCAACCGGCGGTGGTCAATCCAGCGGTCCTGCCTCCCCTTGTAGACCGGCTCATCAGCCACGTAGGTGTACTCGGACTCTGGCACAGCGTCATCCGAAAGCGTCTGCGGGTTGACGCCCAACACCTCGCTGCTGCCCTGGCTCGGCTGCTTGAACATCGGATTCGCCAGGCCGAGTTGCGGACCTTTGATGATCACCTCGGACCAGCTGACCGGAAGGTGTCGTACACCGTTCCCGTCCGGCAAGTTGTAGTCGATTAGGCCTTCATCCTTGGCTGTCTTCTCGTTATAACCACCTGCGATCTGAGGGCTGTACATAGCAAGCCGTACTGGGTAGTCAGCGAGCGCTCTGATGGCGTCCGCCTCTGCTGTACTGACTGGTGACAGAAGTCGCGCCTGGGATGCTGGCTGGTCCTCATCGCCGGTCAGCCTCTGCCACTCGGCCAACGTCTCCTCAGTGACCCGCACGATTCGCTTCCTGTGAGGTCGCTCGTCCCACCTTCCTCCGAAGCGCACCCCCGGATCGGGCGCCTCGCCGTCGTCGTCATACGACCTGCGCAGCGCGTCTACGGAGAACAGCCACGACAGGTGGTCGAAGGCGATCTGACCCTCGCGCCCGTAGATATGCACGCCGAACTGCGCTGCGTGACCCACTGGAGGCGGAAAGAACCGATTGCCTGCATTGGAGAAACTGCCATGCACTAGCAACCGTTCGTAGCTGGCTTCCCGGAGGCTCGCCTCCCTGTCCCCGCTGAAATGCGAGTCGGGATGAACAAGACCCACCGTGCCATCGCGTCCCGTGTGCATCCAAGTCATGCACATGAAGGCACGATACAGATTTGGCCGAGTCTCTTGCATCAGCGCGTAGTTGACACGTGAACTGAGAAACTCGGAGGTACCGCTCACCGATGCAAGCTCATCCAGGAAATAGCGGAGGTTACTCTCCTCAGCCAGGACTGATGTCCTTCTAGCCTGACGTACCGAAGTCGGAGGCTTCTCCGTCAGCATGAACCAAGGGTCACGCTCAGCCAGGAGAGGGTTCTCCACCCACTCCGGCCGCACCCAAGGCGGGTTCCCCACCTGGAGGTCGAACCCCCCGCCCTTCCCCCGGAACACATGCGCGAAGTGCAGTTCCCAGTGGAAGAAGCCGTGGCCGTCCTCCGCCTGTATGTCCTTCTCCGTCGAGCCGGCGATGCTCTCCACCACGCCCAGCCAAGGGAAGCGCCCCGTCAGGTGCTGGGCCTCGTCCATGCCCAGGACCGCGACCAGGTCCTTCTCGTACGTCGTCAGGACGTCCAGGTCCTCGATGGCGTCCAGGAACGAGCCCTCCGGTACCTCGTGGGTGCCGAGGAGGCAGTCCAGGAAGTCCAGCCAGTCAGCCAGGGTCTTCAGCGGGATGGTGTCGCGCCAGCGGTTCGTCGGGATGCGTGACTGCCGGCTTCCGCCGCGCCGCTGACCGGACGGACGTTGCTGCTTCTGCTCCTCCTCGACGGGCTCACCGAACAGGGAGACCTTCTCCCAGCCCTGGTCCCCCGGCGCCGGGCCGTCGGTCGGCTCCGGCGCGGCAGGTTCCGCCGTCCGCGCGGCAGGCGCCCCGCCCAGCAGCGCGGCCAGGTCCGCCTCGCTGACGACGCCGCCCCCGACCTCGTACGCCCGTGCCGTGCCGTCGAGCTCGGCGACCTTGTCCAGCGGCCAGAACCACAGGGCGCACCAGGCGTCCATGACCTTCTTCAGGCGCCAGTACGGTGTGCCGGTCGCGGTCAGGTCGTCGAGGACCCGCTGACGGTCGATGGCCTGGTCCGGCTGGTCGAGCCAGTCGGCGCCCCAGACGTCGATGCGGCGAGCGATCTTGTCCTCGGAGAGTTCCAGACGCTTGGCGACCATGCGCCACAGGAACTCCGTCGTGCGGGCCAGCCGCTGGAGGCGCCCGGCCTCCGAGTCACGGTTGCGCTTCTGCCAGGTGGCGTACCGCTTGGCGCGATCGGCGGCCGGCTCGTCCTCGCGTTCGGCGAACGCCGTGCCCTTCGGGGACTTCTGAATGCCCTTGCGCCAGGCGGCGAGCGCCGATGCCTGGTCCGGGGCGAGCTTCTTCGCCTCCGGTTCGGCGGCGACCGCGCCCCAGCCGACGGCCGGGAGGAGGAAGTGGTGGACGGCGCCCTCGGGCAGGTCGCCGTCGCGGAAGGGGAGTTCGTCCGGGGAGAGGGCGTCCTTCCTGGCGAGCCAGGCGCCCTTGTGGAGGTCCTTGCCCCGGTACACCTTGCGGCCCGCGCCGATCAGGGAGTTGCCGCGGCGCAGGTGCAGGCCGAACCAGGGGGCCCGCATGCCGGGGTGCATGGTGTTGAGCCAGAGGGAGACCTCGGCGAGCTCCACGGCGGTGGCGTTGAGGTCGACGCCGTAGGCGTTGTGCAGGGCGACGTAGGCCTTGGTCTTCTGGAGCTCGATCTGGCGGCGCTCGGTGTCGATGCGGCGGCCCAGCTCGCCTTCGCGGCGGCGCAGATACTCCGAGGCGACCTGGTCGATGGCCTCGTTGAGGAACGCGCCGGAGCCGAGGGCCGGTTCGCAGATCTTCCACTCCAGCAGCTCGCGCGCCGGGGTGGTCGTGCCGTCCTGGTCGAGGCGGTGCTTGAGGGCCAGCTCGACCGTGACCTCGGTGAGGGACTTCGGGGTGTAGTAGGAGGCGGAGGTCTGCCGGTCGCGGCCCGCGAGGCGGTAGACGAAGGAGCCCTCGGGGTGGACGACCCGTTCGAGGTGGCCGGTGGTCTCGTCGCGGACGCGCCGGACGAAGACGTCGTCCTCGTACTCGTGGACCTTGGACTCCGGGATCATCCAGCTGCCACCGGACGCGTCACCGCCCTTGGCGACCTCGTACAGGTCCTCCACGGCGATGAAGCCCGTGTAGGACATCAGGCCTTCGTAGACCGCGCCGAGCTGGTTGATGCCGAGCTGGGCGTACGAGATGAAGCCGCCGCGCTCCTTCCCCTTGCCCTTGGTGAGCATCAGACGGCGCAGCACCTTGTGCAGGGTCTCGTTGCGCAGCCGGGTGTCGAGGTAGGGGCCGCGCTTGGACTCCGGGACGGCGGGGTCGTACGCCGGATTCTCCACCTGGTCGTCGGCGATGAGGCGTACGGCCTTCTCGGCGAACAGGTCCGAGCGCAGGGATTCGAAGCGCAGGCCCTCGTCGGCGCTGCGGCCGGCGGTGCGGCGCAGGCGGGCGGCGTCGCTGAGGCGTTCGGTGTACTCGGCCCGGGTGATCGCGCAGGCGGCGAGGAGCTGGTCGGCCTCGCGTTCGGCCTCGGTGGCCTCCTGGAGCGCTGCTTCGGCTTCGAGGTCCTCGGGCTCGGTGCCGTAGGGGCGGTGGCCCTTCTCGACCATGCGGAACAGCAGGTCGAGGGACTCGTAGAGGTGGTAGCCGTTGCGGGAGCGTTCGCCGATGAGGTCGCGGGTGACGAGGTCGCCGAGGCGCTGGAGGCCGTAGCCGCGGTCGTACTCGGGATAGTCGGCGGGCAGGATACCGAGGGCGGGCTGGGCCTCCGCGTACAGGAGGAACAGGATGCGGTAGAGGTAGCGCAGCGACTCGCGGCTGAGCTCCTTGGCAAGGCGTACCGGGTCGTCGAGCTGCGCGGGGGTGACGCCGTTCTCCGGGCTCCGGAGGCGGTCCAGGACCTCGTTGGCGATCCACTCGACCGACAGGCGCAGGCCTTCGCGGAGCTCGGTGGAGACGCCGACGGCGTGTTTGCCGGACTTGTCGACGAAGTCGGCGAGCGGGGCGGATCCTCCCTCCACGGGCACCCGCAGGGAGTCGGCGCCGAACAGCGCGGCGATCGTGTCGAGTTCCCCGCCGTTGCGGTCGTCGCGGCGGCCGAGGGCCTCGTCGAGGACGGCGGCGAGGTAGCGGCCCTCGTACCAGGTGAGCCGGTCGGCGAGGACGATCACACCGCCGACCAGGAGCAGGACGTGGCGCGGGGGATTCTCGCACTCGAAGAGGAAGTCGGCCAGTGCCTTGCCGTCGGTGAGCGACCCGGAGGCCTCCAGGGCGACCGGGTGCAGCAGCCGGCCGGCGCCCTCCGGGTCGAGGGCGGCGTCGGGCTGGGCGGTCCAGCCGCAGGAGACGGCGACGATGCCGGACTCCTGGTGCAGGGCGGTGAGGGTGTACTCGCGCTCGGACCGGTGGACCGTGTGCGTCTGCTCGTGGGCCTCGCTGAAGCCGAGCGCGCGCAAGGTTCCCAGGTGCAGGTCGGTGACGCGCTTGGGCCAGTCAACGGGGACGGGGGCGTCCGGCCGGCCGAGAGCCTCCTCGTCCTTCTCGAAGTCCGCGCGGGAGGCGAAGTACGGTCCGTGCAGGGCGCGCAGGCCTTCCCTGGGTGTACGGGCGCGCGGCGGTACGGTCGCCGGGTCCTCGCCCAGACGCTTGGCGTCGGCGACGGCCGCCGCGTGAACGCGGCGGGCCTCGTCCTCCCTGGCTGCCCAGCGGGCGAGCAGCCCGTCCTTGGCCTTGAGGTCCTTGGGCAGCACCTCGGCCAGGTAGTGGGCCGAGAGGAAGTCGCCCTGGTTGATCAGGGAGTCGTACGTCACGTGAGGTCTCCGCTGTCCGCCGGTTCGGGGCTGTCGATCGGGGCGGGCCGGTCCAGGACGGCCAGGACCCTGAGCAGGGGGCGGCCGGTCGTCCGCAGCTGGTCAAGGAGGTGCGCCTGGTCGTCGGCGGTCTTCTCGACCTGGCGCTGTCTGCGGCTGGTGATGCCCGGCAGGAGTGAGTCCTTCTCCCATCGGGCGAGCTGCTTGCGGTAGTCGGCGAGCGGTTCGCTGATCAGGTCGGCCCAGGCGTCCTTCGTACGCTCCAGGTGGGCGCGGGCCGCTGCGACGGCGGCCGGGACGAGGGACTGGAGGCGGTCCCGGTCGCGGGGTCCGCCGGTGACCGCGAGCCGCGGCCCGACGCCCGCGGCCCGCAGGGCGTCCGACATGGAGGTGACGACCGGCGTGCTGGGCAGTCCGGTGACGGCCATCCACTTCACGACCGTGGGGCGGCCGAGCGCGTTGGAGTAGATGCCCTGGACGAGGAAGGTGGGGTGTCTGGCGTCGGGCGAGGTGATGACGGGGGCCTCTTGCCGGCCGAACTCCACCAGCACCTTGTCCGTCAGCCACTCCACCACCGGGTGGATGTCTGTGAGGAAGGAGACGTTGGGCCAGAGGGTGTCCGAGCTCTCCCGGGCGTCGCTGAGCTTTCGGTCGGCCAGCTCCCGGTCGAAGGTCAGGAGCATCCGCTCGGCGACGCCCTGCTCCTTGAGGTAGGAGGGCGGCAGGGCCTTCAGACGGCGCAGCAGGTCCGGGGCCTTCGCCGGGGACAGCGACAGATACGGGCGGTTGTCGGCGTCCCTGCTTCGGGTGAGGCCGATCAGCTCGTCGGCCCGCTCATCGAATACCTCGGCGAGCGCGGTGTCGACGAAGGCCGCGGTGTCGTTGAAGAGGCTGGGGAGCTCGGCGCGCGCCGGGAGTTCCTGGTCGGTGATCGTGTCGACCTGGCCGAAGAGGCCGGCGAGCAGGCCGTCGTCCTCGCCGGACGGGGCAGCGTCGAAGAAGTCCTCGACGCTGCCGCCCTCGACGAGCTCGCGGATGAGGCGGCGTTCCTCCTCCTCCGCCCGGTAGTAGCCGGTCTCCGCCTCAGCGGTGCCGTTGAGCTTGTGGGCCTCCTCCTCCCGGCGCAGCAGCTTCTCGGCGACCGTGCGGTCGTCCTTCGCACCGGGCACGGCGGAGGTGAGGATCAGGGCGCGGAACTCCGGCTGGACACGCTGCCCGTAGCGGTCGATACGGCCGTTGCGCTGCTCGATGCGGATCAGGGACCAGGGGATGTCGTAGTGGATCAGGTCGCTGCACTGGCGGTGCAGGTTGACGCCCTCGGAGGCGACGTCCCCGGTGAACAGGAGGCGCACCGGGTGGTCGGCGAGGGAGAACGCCTCGCGGATCGCCTGCTGTTCCTGCTCGACGAGTCCGCCGTGCATGAGGAGGACGGGCTTGCGGAAACGCTTGGCCGGATCGCTCGTCGTGCCGGCGGCTGTCTCTTCCGGGGTGCTGTCGGCCGGGAAGCCGAGGCGCGCGGGCACGACACGGGCCAGCCACTTGAGGGTCTCGACGCGTTCGGAGAAGACCACGGCGCGTTTCTTGCCGCCGGGACGGATACCGATCTGTCGCAACTGCTCGACGAGCGCGTCGAGTTTGGCCGAGTCGCCAGGTGCGCTGCCGTCTCCGATGGAGTCGGTGAGCGCGGCCAGGCGGGCAAGGGCCTCCTGCTCGGCATCGAGGGCGGGGTCGTGCCGCTTGCCGTCCTTCGCGTCCTTGCCGGCTTTCGCGGTGAGGTTGTCGCTGCGGTTGGTGACCATCCGGCCGAGCGCGACGTGGGAGGAGAGGAAGGTCTTGAGGACGTTGTGGGCGAAGAGCGGATCGGTGCTGACGGAGACCCGGTCCTGGTCGCCTGTGCCGAATTCGACCGTGGTGGGCGGGGCCGGCAGCCAGTGCTCGGCCAGTTCGGCGAAGATCCGCTCCTCGGCCTCGGTGGCGGCGCAGTGCACGGAGTGGGTGGGCCCCCGGTCCGCCCACTCCTCGCCCATCTGGTCACGGACCTCGGGGCTGATCTTCGTACGGCGGATGTAGAGGTGCCCGAGGTCCTTCTCCGGGTCATAGTCGTTCGCGTCGACGATCGCCGCCGGGTCGAGGAGGGACACCAGGTCGGCGAAGGACTGCTTGTCGCCGTTGTGCGGGGTGGCGCTGGCGAGGAGCAGCGCGTCGGTACGCGGGCCGAGGATCTCGGCGAGGGCCCGGCGCTGGCTGCCGGGGTTGATCAGGTTGTGCGACTCGTCGATGACGACCGCGTCCCACTGGATGCGCTCCAGGTGGTGCCGGAACTGGCCGATGTTCTTGAGGGTGTCGACGGAGATGATGACGCGCTTGTAGTGCGTGAACGGGTTCCGGCCGGCCGGGATCTCGCGCTGGATCCGCTGGATGCCGAGGGAGTCCAGGCGGACCAGGGGGATGGAGAAGCGGGTCCACAGCTCGTGCTGGAACTGCTCCAGCACGCTCTGCGGGGTGACGACGAGGATGCGTTCGCCGCGTCCGCGGCGGATCAACTCGGCGAGGGTGATCCCTATCTCCAGCGTCTTGCCCAGGCCCACGACGTCGGCGATCAGGATGCGGGGGCGCAGGTTGCGCATGGAGAGCGCCAGCTCGGCGGGGCGCTGCTGATAGCTGAGCGGGTCCAGCAGGAAGCCGTCGGCGAGGGCCAGCCCGCGTTCGGACTGCGGGAGCGGGGTCTTGCGCAGGACTGCCTCCAGGAAGAGACGGCTGCTGCGGAAGTAGGAGGACGTGTCGGGAACGAGTGTCGTCTTCTCGGGGTCGACGAGCTCGACGTCGTCGATCTCGGTGAAGAAGACCGCTTCCTCGTCGCGTACGAACTCCGAGACCCCGACGGCTTCGATCCTGTCGCCGTCCCGGTCGGTACTTCTGGCGCTCCTGACCAGCCATTCCTCGTCACGGACGTGGATCTGCGCGCCTGCCGGGTACCGGGTCTCCCCCTGGTCTGCCACCCGTGATTCCTTCGTTTGATGCGTGTCGGTCCCTGGTCCCCCAGTGCTTCACGAGTCTTTCACGGGGTTGGAGGGCGCCGTGCGGCTCCCGCACATCCTCAGAAGGTGGCCTCACGGGAGTAGGCGGCGCGCAGCGACTCGGCGATCCGTAGCGGGGCGGTCAGACGGACGCCGGTGCCTGATGCGCCGCGCTCCCGCTCCTGCTCGGCAGCGGGGGCCGGCACCGCGTCCTCCGGTTCAGGACCGGGGGCCTCCTCCGCGTCGGCGGCCACGTCGACGACCGTCGGCATGTAAGCCGGGTCCACGGCCGGCGGGAGCGGTGCGATGTCGAGCGGCACCGCCGGGGTGCGGGCGGTGAGCTTGCGCCTGGCTTCACCCGGGGTGAGACCGAGACCCCGGATGACATCCGCGAGCTGTCTGGTGACTTCCCCCAGCGCGGGCCGGCTGCCCGGGTCCTTGGCCAGCATGGCGGCGATCACTGATTGCAACTCCGGTGCCAGGCCCGCCAGGTCGGGCACTGCGGCGGGGTCCTCGATGCGCAACGCCACGGCCTGCCAGCTGGGCCCGGTGTACGGGTAGTGCCCGGTCGCCGCGTACAGGAGACAGGCACCGAGGGCATAGACGTCGGCGCCACGGCCGAGGTCGGTCTCGCCCCGGGCCTGCTCGGGCGGCATGCACAGGACCGAGCCGACGACGACTCCGGTCGCGGTCAGTACGGAGCGCCGCTCGGCGAGAACGGCCAGGCCGAAATCGATGACTTTGGGGCCGTACTCGGCGAGCAGAATGTTCTGCGGCTTCAGGTCGCGGTGCAGCAGTCCTGCCTCGTGAATGGTGCCGAGCCCTTCGGCAAGCAGGGCGCCCAGGCTCGCGGTCTCGGCCGGGGGCAGCGGCCCGTGCCCGGTTACGTACGTCCGCAGGTCCGGTCCCGCGACGTACTCGACGGCGAGCCAGGGCAGGTCCGCCTGGGCGTCGGCCGCCACGAACGCGGCGACGCACGGGCCGTACACCACCTTGAGGCTGTCGACCTCGGACACGAACCTGGCGCGGGTGTCCTCGTCGAGGACCGCCCGCCTGATCACTTTCACAGCAACCAGGTGGCCGGCCTCGGACTCACCGAGATAGACAAGACCCATACCACCGGCACCGATGCGCCCGTGCAGGACGTACCCGCCGATGCGGGCCGGATCCTCGCCGCTCAGTGGCTCCACGGTGACGGCCTTCCCTTCGGCGCTGACAGCGGGATGTCGAGGATATACGGGCAGCTCGCAGCGGGGCCCTCGGTTATGGGGCATAGCCGCGAGTGCCTGGCGCACGATGCTTCGAGTCGACAGCGGCCCGCTTCCGGGAGGTGAGCAGGGCTCGGATGACGACTCCAAGAGGATCTCTTCGCGGTCCATGGACCACTGCAGTCGGCCGCGACGGCGTCTCGGCGCGGCCTCCTGGGGCCGTGGGTGACAGCCAGGTCCCCGGAGCATGGGACATTGATTCCTTTTCAACCTGCATCAGCAGTACGCCGTGGGGCTGACAACAGGGTGAAGCCCCCGGTGGGTGGGATTTCGACCAAGATCACCAGTCTGCCAGGAGCTTTCGCGTGCTTGTCTACCCGTCCGGTATCGATCTGTCCAGCCGCACTCTGCAGCACCTATCCGGTCTCCTCGCAGGCCACCGTCGTCGGATCGGCTCCCGGTGGCGGCGCCTGACCTGTGGCCGGCAGGCCGTGCTCGTCCTGGCCTACCTGCGCTGCGGCGACACCTACGCCCGCCTCGCAGCAGGTTTCCGTGTCGGGATCGCGACGGTCCACCGGTACATACGCGAGGCCGTCGACCTCCTGGCCGCTCTCGCGCCCACGCTGGAACAGGCCATGACGACGGTGCGGAAGAAGGCGTACGTGATCCTCGACGGCACCGTGCTGCCGATCGACCGCATCGCCGCCGACCAGCCGTGCTACTCGGGGAAGAAGAAGCACCACGGGATGAACGTGCAGGTCCTCGCGGATCCAGTCGGCCGCCTGATCTGGGCCTCGGACGTGCTACCCGGAGCCGTGCACGATCTGACCGCGGCCCGGACCCACGGCATTCCCGCCGCTCTCGCCGCTGACGACGTCAAGTGCTGGGCTGACAAGGCGTATCAGGGCGCAGGCCCTGCTGTCCGCGTCCCGTTCCGGGGCAAGAACCTGCGTGGCTGGCGTCGTCGTCACAACCGCGATCACGCCAAGATCCGCAGCCTCGGCGAACGCGCCATGGCCACCCTCAAATTCTGGCGCCTCCTGAGGAAGCTCCGCTGCAGCACCACCCGGATCACCGCCGTCGTCCGTGCCGTCGTCGCACTCGAACTCGCCACCTGATCAAGATGGAAAAGGCTCAGTGCGTTGGCGCCGGCGCGCTGGTTGCGCTCGTTCAGGCGCCGCAGCTCCGCCTTCGCGGCGGGGAGATGCACCAGCGCCCATCGGCCGCCCGCGGCCTCGATCGTCTTCTTCCACGCATCGCGGTCCTTGCGCAGTGCGCCCCCGAGCCGTTGATCGACCAGATGCTGCGGAAGGTCCGTTCGGCCGACGGCTCCTGGCTCCTTGCCCCTGGCCAGGACTCCCGACTCTGCCGGGACTCCTGGGCAGGAGGTCTGCGAGCACGCTCAGGGTGATCAGGAACTGGTCGGGGCAAGCGTCGTCCGCTCAAGGCGGGCGAGGTGACGGTCGTGCACGCGGCTGAGGATCAGCAGCGAGCACGCGGCGCCGATCAGCGCGCAGAACATGTCCCACTGGGTGTCCCACACATCGCCCTGGGTGGCCAGGAACGCGTCGGCCGCCTGCCCTCCCGTCACGGCCGCCACCCACTCCAGCATCTCGAAGACCGCGCTGAAGGCGAGGCAGGCGCAGACCGTCAACGGGGCCAGCCATCGGCTGCCGCGCAGCGGCGAGGTGCGGACGAGGAGTTCCCGGACCAGGATCGCCGGGACGAATCCCTGCATGAGGTGGCCGAAGCGGTCGTAGGGGTTGCGTTCCAGGCCGAACCAGTCCCGTACCCAGTCACCCGCGGGCACCTCCGCGTAGGTGTAGTGGCCGCCCACGATGAGGACCAGGGCGTGCGCGGCCAGCAGACAGCACAACAGATCGCTGAGCGGGAACCGCTTGCGCAGCAGGACCGCCAACGGCAGGCCCAACATCACCCAGACAGTTTCCAGCAGCCAGGTGGTGGGGTCCTTCGGGTGCCACGCCGACACCGTGAGCGCGCCCGCGACGACGGCCACCAGTACGACGGGCAGCCGATGTCTGGTGAGGCGAGCTCTCGCCTGACCGGTGACCGGCTGTGGTTCAGCCGTCGGGCCGACGGCGGTGGAATCGGCGGACATGGCTGGCTCCCTGTGTTGGTGGACATCATCCTCGGGTGGCTCCCAAGGTCTCGGCATCAGCACGGCTGCTCATCTACCGCCGGGTGAAGCCGGCCGACTTGGTGTCCAGGGTTGTGGTGCCGTCCTGCGCAGTGGCCAGGACGGCAACGTGCCAGGCGCCGCGCGGGGATGACTCGGCGTCGGAGCCGGTGATCCTGGTGGTGTAGGTGCAGCGCACGGTCTCCTGTCCGGCAGGCTTGCAGACGGCCGGCTCCGCAGTGGCCATGTCCTTGGTGGTCAGCTCCTCCTTGGCGAGGGACGAGTTCTCCGGCCAGGCCAGTACCTTCACGCTCTTGACGCCGGAGGACGCCGTGACGTCGGTGGCGAAGGTCAGCGAGCCGTCACGGTCGCCCTCGGGAGCGGTGTAGCGGGCATCACTGTGCGCCAGGGCCAGAGGCTGCTCCCCGGCGTGGGCCAGAGCGAAGGCCCCGGCACCACCGAGGGCGAGAACACCGGCGGCGACTGACAGAGCGATACGTCGGGACATGAGATTCTCCGTAACTGTCTTAAGCACTGGATCGGTCCGGGCCACTCGGTGGGCGGCGCCTCTGCACCGATACTCGCCGCGCAGCGGCCTGCCGGGCCTGAGTGCGACTACTCAACTCAGCCTGAGTAGGCCCAGATTTCGTGCGGACTCGCGTGACGGGACGTCACGTTTACCCTCAAGTGGGCGGGTTGTCTGGGGTGCCGGAGTGGTGAAAGCAGACCACGACCCCTGATGATCAAGGTGTCCGAGCTGGATCCGGCTCGCAGACCCGCGCCGACGACAGGATCGGCGTTACCGGCTCGGAGCCAGGCCCGCCCTGTGCGGTGCCGCAGTCCTGGCGCCGGGGCGGTCACACTCGCCGCGATCAGGGGGGCGGCGGCAGCAGCCGAGTCGGCACCCTGGGCGTATGTCGGTGCACCAGACGGAAGGCTCGTACGCTGGGTCAGCGTACGAGTGCGGAGAGTGTACGGCGCCCGTAGTTTCAGCGGATCGGGAGGGCCTGGCCGACAGCCGGCGGCGAACGGATCCGGGCTGTCCGCGCCGAACACCCGTCGGTCAGCGCACTCCTGGCCCGCCGTCATTTATCTGGGAGGACCATGGCACCCGGTGTCGTCGTAAAGAATCTTCAAAAGGCGGATGCAGTTCGCGAGATCGACGCCTCCTTATGGAGGACAGCGCAGAGAGGCGAGCCCATCAGGTCCGCGGGACCGGCTCGCGTGCGATCGAGGAGCGCGATGGCTCAGCAGGATGGCAGGCCCGGCAAACTCCCGGGGCTGCTCAAGTACTTCCGACCGGATCTGTTCGGCCCCCGTCATGGAGTTCTCCAGGTCATCGGCGGCACCGGAGAGGAGCAACTCTCACCGGAGGCCGCCGAGCAGTGGCACGAGGCGCTCGCGCTCGGCGACCGCTGGTTCTTCATGACTCGGAAGCGGCTCACGAAGGAGCACGCCGAGGACATCTGGCAGATCGTGCTTCTCGCGGTGTGGCGGACACTGAGGGACCACGGACCGGTGGACCGCATGAGCGCTTACCTGGGCGTGGTCCACAGCCGCGAAGTGGCACGGTACATCGACCGGATGAAGGAACACACGCTGACCGTCCTGGGTCAGGACGTCCGCGTCGAGGCGGCGGACGACGCGCATGTGCCGCACAACCTGGCGGACCTGCACGAGCGCGCCCGGCGTCTCGCCAAGGAGCTCGAAGGGCTGGTGACTCCGGCGCAGGCGGAGGCGGTGATCCTCGTCGACGCGTACGGCCTCGACTCCAGGTTCGTCGCCGAGCTGACGGGCACGACACACACCATGGTGCGCAATCGCGCCAGCAGGGCGCGCCGGGAGATGCGGAAGCCCGACGTCAAGAAGCAGGTGCACACGCGGCTGGGCGTCACCGACTGAAGCCCGGAATGCCTTCTACGGTCCGCGTCCGTACGACCGCCGCCGCGTACGGACGCGGCCCCGAGTGGGCCGTCCGACATCAGGCCCAGAGCTGCGCAGAGAGCAACTGCGCAGACCCGAATGAGGAAGTTGGAATCAGATGAACAACGAGTCTGGGGGGGCTATGCACAACGTGGGGCGGTGGGTGATCGTACTTGTGGCCGCGCTCTGGGGGTCGGTGTACCGGCTGTACGACCGGACACTGATCGCCGTGATGTCCTGGCTGCCGATTCGAGCGGACCAGGATGTTCCGGGGAGGCGTGCCGACGGGGGGAACGGCACGGCCCGGTCCGTGGGCAACGGGGCACGGACACTGGACCCGCAGGAAGCATGAGCGGGACACGGATGCCTCGGCGTCCCGGCCGATCGAAGCGGCCGAGCAGCTGTACGCGTCCGCACCGCGCCCCCGCTCAGTCGGCGGAGCGGGGTTGCGACTGAGGTGACTGATGCGTCAACGCCTTGGAGTTCCGGGGGAACGTCAAGGCTGTGACGGGGGACATCGACAGAGCCGGACGCCTTTGATGCACATGAGGCGTCCGGCTCCTCCTATCGAGAGACAGGACAACACCGCACTGTCGCCGCGGAGTTCGAGTGAGGCACGGCTTCGCCGCATCCCGGCAGTGCTCCTTGGAGGAGTCCCATGAACACCCTGCCCGAGCCGTACGCGAACCGCCAGGTCGAGGCCGCCGAGGTCGAGGCCGTCACCCTCCTGATCGAGGCGAGGCGCGAACTCGGCCTCCGCGAGGCGGAGACGTGGGCCGCCCGTCGCGAGGTACGCCGGCTGCGCCGCGCCCGCCGGGCCGAGATGTACCGCCGCGTCGTACGGAACGCGCAGGTGCCGTTCCGTGTCGGCTGTGCGGTGCTCGGCACCCTGGCCTTCCTCGCGAGCGCCGTGATGTTCGCCCATGGCCACCAGCAGGCGGCCGACACGCTCAGCGCCGCCGGGGCGTTCTGGGCGCTCGCGGTGATGCTGCGGCCGTCCAGGTAGCCAGGGCCCGGTCGCGCACGCCTTCGCCGCCGGATCACCGAGCTTGGCCAGGGCGGAGGCGAGCCTCGTAGGGCTGACTTCGGGCCACTCCCGGGAGTGGTCGACGTCGGCGAGGCCCGTTCGTGCTGTCCGCCGTCATGTCACACGCTCCGGTCAGGCGGTCACCTTGGCGATGAACGCGGCGAGGTTCGCCACGGTCCGCCCCACCTTCTCCTCCAGGGTGAGGGACTCCTGGAGGCGTCCGCCCACGCCCGCGTCCTTCCTCCCGCGTACGTAGAGGGAACAGGCCAGGTCGCTGCACATGTAGACGCCGACCGAATTGCCCTGCTGCCCGGCCTTCCCGGACCTCGGCGCGACCATCAGGGAGACGCCCCCGGTGTGGATGGTCACGCACACCGAGCACATGCTGCGCCGTGTCTGCCAGGAGCCGGTGCCGGAGGAGCGCAACTGGACGCCGACGGGGCGGCCGTCCAGCTCGATCACGAGGTAGGCCCGGTCGGGGGCCTGGGGATCTCGCCAGCCCAGGAAGTCCAGGTCGTCCCAGCACCGCTCGGCCAGGTCGCGGGGGACCGCCAGGCGCTTGGCCTCGCCCTTGGTGCAGTTCACGAACGCGCTACGGATCTCTTGCTCAGTCAACGACTTCATACGTGACACGCTAATTTGCCTAAAACGATTAGGCAAATACATAATGATCGATGGCAAGGGTGAGACGTGATTCGGAGGATGCGCATGGCACAGGGTGGACGGGCAGGACTGACCACGGAGCGCCTGGTCCGGGCCGGCGCGGAGCTCGCCGACGAGATCGGCTTCGAGCAGGCGACCCCCGCGGAGCTGGCCCGGCGGTTCGGTGTCAGGACGGCGAGCCTGTACTCGCACGTGAAGAACGCCCACGACCTCAAGACCAGGATCGCCCTGCTCGCCCTGGAGGAGCTCGCCGACCAGGTCTCCACCGCGGTGGCCGGGCGGGCCGGCAAGGACGCCCTGACCGCTTTCGCGAACGTCTACCGCGACTACGCCCTCGCACACCCGGGGCGCTTCGCCGCCGCCCGGTTCCGGCTCGACCCGGAGACGGCGGCGGCCAGTGCGGGCGTCCGGCACGCACAGATGACGCGGGCGATCCTGCGCGGATACGACCTGGCCGAACCGCACCAGACGCACGCCGTGCGGCTGCTGGGCAGCGTCTTCAGTGGATACGTCGGCCTGGAGACGGCCGGCGGGTTCAGCCACAGCGCCCCCGACTCGCAGGAGAGCTGGACCGAGATCCTCGACGCCCTCGACGTCCTCCTGCGTACCTGGCCCACCACCTCCTGATCACCCCTCTTTTTTTGGCGGCCTCACCCGTCACTGCCCTCGACCGAGGAGACCGGCGCCACGGACACCGAGCGCGCCTGGACCACCACCCCCGTCACCGCTGACCTCCTGCGCGGCGCCGTCGACCTGGAGCGCACCGAACGCGGTGTACTGCCCCACCTGCTGCCCGCGCGCGCCCGGCAGCAGATCCCCGACGGGCAGCCGGCCATGGCGGAGTCGCAGCCCTCCGGTGTGCGGCTGGTCTTCCGGACCCGGGCCACGGCCGTCGAGCTGGACGTCGTGGCCACCAAGCGGATCTACGTGGGAGCGCCGCCAGTCCCCGACGGGGTGTACGAGCTCCTCGTCGACGGGCGGCTCGCAAGCCGGGCCTGCGCGGCCGAGGGTGACACGCTCACCGTCGACCTGGCTTCCGGGACCGCGCGGACCCGGTCCGGGCCGGTGGAGACCCTGCGGTTCAGCGGCCTGCCGGATCACGCGAAGGACGTCGAGATCTGGTTGCCGCACGACGAGACCACCCAACTGGCCGCCCTGCGCACCGACGCCCCCGTGCACGTACCGCCGGACGGCGGCCGCAAGGTCTGGCTGCACCACGGCAGTTCCATCAGCCACGGCTCCAACGCCACGGCCCCGACCGGGACCTGGCCCGCCGTGGCTGCCGCGCTGGGCAGGGTGGAGCTGGTCAACATGGGATTCAGCGGCAGTGCTCTGCTCGACCCGTTCACCGCCCGCGCCATGCGTGACACCCGCGCCGACCTGATCAGCGTCAAGACCGGCATCAACTTCGTCAACACCGACCTGATGCGGCTGCGGGCGTTCGGCCCGGCCGTCCACGGTTTCCTCGACACCATCCGTGACGGCCACCCCACCACCCCGCTGATCGTCGTCTCACCCGTCCACTGCGCCCTCCACGAGGACACACCGGGTCCCACCGCCACGGACTTCAGCGAGCTGAGCGAGGGACGGCTACGGTTCGTAGCCACCGGCGATCCCGCGGACAGGGCGACGGGGAAGCTCACGCTCAACGTGATCCGGGAGGAACTGGCCCGTATCGTCGAGGAGCGTGCCGTCACCGACCCGGACCTGCACCACCTCCATGGCCTCGACCTCTACGGCGCGGCCGAGGAGGCCGAACTGCCGCTGCCCGACGGCCTGCACCCGGACCCCGCCGCCCACCTGCGCATCGGCGAACGCTTCGCCCGCCTCGCCTTCGACGGCGGACCTTTCGCTACGAGGAGCCGCTGAGCCCGCGCGCCGATAACCATCGGCAACAACGGGGCATCTAACCTTTCCGCAACGACATTCAGGCGGCGGGCGGGTGGTCAAGGCGGCGCGCAGGAGCACTCCGTGGGCGGCTTGGTGAGCCGTTCCGCGGAGCTCCGCGATCCGCTCACCAGGTGCCGGACCGCTGGTCAGGCAGGGTCGGCCCGGACGGCTCCACTCCTCCCGCACGACCCCAAGAGCCTTTGTCGTAGGCACACTTGTGACAGAAGTTGGTCGATCTCCATGCGATTGATGCGCAGACTTATTCGGAGGTTCACCCGTCGGGAGCTCCGCACTACGGCATAGGATCATGCCGCGCCACCGGGGCCCCTCTGCCCCGTCAGCCCCCTTTCCCCACCCTCACACCCGCACACCCTCACCCGCACGCCTTGTCCCGTCCCGACGACGGGGCAGTCGATGTGCCGATGTCCGCACCACACTTCCCCACAACCCGTTAACAGGTATCTGCGTGCCACCGATACTCAGCACCGGTTCCGGTCACGGAGCCGTGCAGTGAAAATCAACCGTCGCCTTGTCCTTCTCGTCACCGCGCCCCTCACCGTGGCCGTCACGTTCTCGGTCCTGGCCCTCGCACCCGCGACCAACCAGGCTTTACAGGCCGACCGGTTAACCGCGATGGTCGATGCCGCCGCCGGTGCGGGCGAGTTGACCCACCAGTTACAGCGTGAACGGGCGGCAGCCACCGCCCTGGTCTCCGGGAACGGAGACGCGGACGCGTTCCGGTTACGTGCCGAGGCGACCGACAAGAGCATCGCCGAATTCCGCAGCCGGACCGAACGCCTCTCCTCGGTACCCGGCAGCGCGCAGGGCGCTCTGGACCGTATCGAGCGCTTCATCGACGAAATGCCCGGCCTCCGCACCCAGGTGCGCTCGGGCAGCAGCACCATCTCCGCGCTCGCCTTCGGCTACCGGATCGTGATCGCCGACCTCAACGGCTACCGCGACGGCATCGCGCAGGCGGACGGCGTCGACGCCGACATCGCGGACCGGATCCGCGCGGCCGCCGCCCTGTCCGAGGCTGCCGAGCACACGGCCCAGCAGCAGGTCACGGTGATGCGGGCACAGGCCGCGGGCGGCTTCACGACCGCCTCGCAAAGGACCTTCGACGCCGGCCGTCTGGGCTACACCGATTCGACCGGTGTCATGTTCGACCTCGGCCCCGGCGAGTGGCGGACATGGCTGGAGCGCACCCTCTCCGGAGCGAGGGCCCTGGAGGCCCGGCGCCTGGAGGACGAGATCGGGCGCACGGGCACCGGCAAGGACATCACGGTCACCCCGCAGGAGTGGCAGAAGGCCTCCGACGACCGTCAGACGATGCTGCGTTCGGTGGAACAGCGGATCGACGAGTCCGTCCTCGCCCAGGTCTCCGACGCCCGCACCACGCTCATGTGGACGGCCGGGGCGGAGGTCGCCCTGGTGGTGCTGACCCTGATCGGCGCGGTCGTCGTCGCGATCCGTCTGGGGCACGTCATGATCCGGCGGCTGCGCGAACTGCGCAACGCCGCGCACGAGGTCGCCCACACCGGGCTGCCCGCCGTGATGAGTGAGCTGTCCCGGCCGGGCGCGCTGAGCGGAGCGACACCCGAAGAGGTGGCCGAGCGGACGGGCAACCCGGTCAGGACCACCGGCGACGACGAGATCGGGGAGGTCGGTGAGGCGTTCAACGCCGTCCACCACGAGGCCGTCCGCCTTGCGGCCCAACAGGCCCACATCCATGAGCAGTTCGCCGAGACGCTGGTGGGTGTCGCGCGCAGGGGTGCGCAACTGACCGCCGTCATGGTGTCCGAGCTGGACACGGTGCAGCGCGACGAGGCCGATCCCGTGCGCATGAAGACGCTCTTCGCTCTCGACCACCTCGCCATCCGCATGGAGCGCAACACCAACAACCTCCTGGTGCTGGGTGGTTACGGGAACGCCCGGGTGCGCTCGGCCGATGTCGGCTGCTCCACCGTCATTATGGCCGCCGCCCAGCAGATCGAGCGGTTCGACCGGGTGTCCCTCGGCGCGGTCGAGTCGGGAATCGGCGTCACCGCCCGCGCCGTGCACGACGTGGCGCACATCCTGGCGGAACTGCTCGACAACGCGACCCGTTTCTCGCCTCCCGACAAACAGGTCGGAGTCGCCGTCTGGCGGCTGTGGGACCGGGCCGTCGTGCAGATCGTCGACGAAGGGGTGGGCATCCCTGCGGAACGCCGGGCGGTCCACAACGCCACACTGCTCGAACCGCAGGCGGGTATCGGCGACGTACGGTCCATGGGGCTGCACGTGGTGGCACGGCTCGCGGCGCGCCACGGCATCGTTGTCGAGCTGCGCGACTCGTCCGGTCCTGGCACCATCGCCGAGGTCACGCTGCCCGCGAAGGTGCTGGCCCTGGCACCGCAGGAAGCCGCGCCGCGGCCGCCGGGTGCGCTCGGCGGGGACGGTGACAACGACGTCCACTACGAGGCGCCCCGTCCGATCACCCAGCCGGGGCGCCGGCAGCCGGCCGGGGCGGGCGCGTGGCCCGACCGCAACGGCACTCCCGTCGGTGCGGGTGTCGGCCCGGGCCGGGGCGGGTCACCGGCCGGTGACCACAGGCCGGGCGGAGCACCGGGGGTGAACCGGGGCGCGGGCGAGCGGGACACGCCGGTCGGTGGCGGACCGGGCGCCGAACCGCGTGGGCGGGAGCACGGCACCACGCCTGCGCCGCATCCCGTGCACGACGAACCGGAGTCGCGCGTCGCCGGGGTCAGCTCCTCGGGGCTGCCCGTGCGGCAGCGCAGAACGGCCGAGCAATGGCCCACCCTGGGCAGGCGGGAAGGCGCCGAACAGCGTCCCGGGGCCACCGCTCCGAGGCCGTCGCCCCGCCGCCGGGACTCCCGGCAGGTCTCCGACGTCCTGGCGGCCTATGCCCAGGGAATCAACAGGAGCACGAATCACCGTGGGCGTTCCGCCGCGGACGACAACACCGAACGGACCGAGAAATGACCTCTCCCACCGACCTGAGCTGGATCCTGAGCGGTTTCGCCGGGCGCATCCCGGAAGTCACCCAGGCGATAGCCGTGTCCGTGGACGGACTCGCGCTGGCTTACACCGGTGTGGAGCGTGACGACGCCGAGCGGCTGGCCGCCATCGCGTCCGGTGTCGTCAACCTGCTTTCCGCCGCAGCCCAGTTGACCGGCACCGACCCCGTGGAGCACAGCCTCACCGCGATGGAGGGCGGTTACATGTTCTCGATGGCCGTCTCCAGCGGCGCGTCGCTGCTCGTGACCACCACCAGGGACGCGGACATCGGTGAGGTCAGCTACATGATGTCCGAACTGATCAACCAGGTCGGTGACTCCCTGTCGCCCCAGGTCCGCGATCCGAGTCTGCCGCCGGCGCGCTGACCCCCGGGGTGCGGCCGAGCAAAGGTGCCTCGGTCCCGTACGGCCGCACCCCCGGCCCCGTCCGTACGACGTGAACCACTCGTGTCACCCGGCTCGTCGCCGTGCGTCGTGCCGAGCCCGCTCCACAGCCAGCCCCGCCCGTTCCGATCCACACTCCTGATGAGAGCCCTCATGTACTTCGACATATCGAGTCCCCGCCGTCGCGGATTCCGGTCGGCCGGAGCCGCCGCACTCGCCCTCGGTCTGGCGGCCGTCACCGGTTGCAGCAGCGACAGCGGTGCCGGCGGCGACACCGTGAAGGTGGGCCTGGTGGCCTCCCTGTCCGGCACCTACGAGCCGGTCGGCACCGAGCTGCGGGCCGGCTTCGAGCTGTATCTGGAAACCCATGGCAACAAACTGGGCGGCCGTGAGGTGGAGCTCATCGTGGCGGACGAGGGCGACGGTCCGCCGACCGCCGTACCCGCGGCCACGAAGCTGGTGAAGAAGGACAAGGTCGACGTGCTGACGGGTCTCGTCAGCGGTGCTTCGGTCAACGCGGTGCTGCCGCTGGTCAACCAGGCCAGGATCCCCTTCCTCGGGTCGAACGGCCGCCCGCCCGTCAAGAACCTCGAATACGTGTGGACGACGAGCTTCCTCTCCGACGAGCCGGGCAAGGCCATCGCCCCGTACGTCAAGGAGAAGGTCGACGGGCCGGTCTACGCGATCGGTCCCGACTACCAGGGCGGCTACGACGAACTGCGTGGCTTCACCGACGAGTTCAAGCGCGTCAAGGGCAGGCTCGCCAACCCCGACGGCAAGACCACCTGGACGCCGTTCCCGAAGACGACCAACTTCATGCCGTACTTCGCCGAGATCGCCAGGACGGACGCCAAGGCGGTGTACTGCTTCTACGCGGGCAAGGCCGCGATCGACTTCGCCAAGCAGTACGCCCAGTCGGACATCGCCGATCTGCCGCTGTACACGGCCTTCGTCACCGAGGGCAGCGTGCTGCAGGCCCAGGGCCCCGCGGCGAAGGACATCTACTCCGTCCTGAACTACGCGGCCGACCTCGACAACGAGGCCAACCGCACGTTCGCCGCCGACTGGACGGCCGAGCACGACACGCAGCCCACCACGTACGCGATGGCGTCGTACGACGCGGCCTCCGTGCTGGACAAGGCGATCGCCGACGCGGCGAAGGACGGCGACGTGACGCCGCAGACCATCAACAAGGCCATCGCGGGGCTGGGCCAGATCGACAGCCCGCGCGGCGCCTGGGAGTTCGGCGACAAGGCCCACTCGCCGGTGCAGACCTGGTACCTGCGCCAGGTGCGGCCGGACGGGGCCCAACTCGCCAACGTCATGGTCCAGGATCTGGCGACGCTCGGCAGCTGACATGGATCTCCTCGACGCCCACCTCGTACCGGCGGTGGACGGGGTGGCCTTCGGGCTGCTGCTGTTCGTGGTCGCCGCCGGCCTGAGTCTCGCGTTCGGCACCGCGGGCGTGCTGAATCTTTCGCACGGCATGCTGTACGCGATCGGCGCCTACACGGGCGCCGAGCTGAGTGACGGGACCTGGGGCGGTCTCGTTCTCGGGCTGGCCGCCGGGACCGCCGCGGCGTGCGTCGCCGGGGCGGGTCTGTCGGCGGCGACGGCTCCGCTCGCCCGGCGTGGGCATCTCGCGCAGGCACTGCTGACGTTCGGGCTCGCCCTGGTCGGCGGCGATCTGCTCATCCAGCTCTTCGGGGCGGACGAACTTCCCGTGCGCGTCCCGGAGGCGCTCGACTCCTCGGTGACGCTGCTGGGCCACCGCTACCCCGCGTACCGGCTCGGCTTCATCGTCATGGCCGTGCTGCTCGCCGCATTCGGTACGTGGGTGCTGACCCGGACCCGTATGGGCGCGGCGGTACGGGCCGCCGCGGACGACCCGCAGATGCTCGCGACCACCGGTCACAACCCCCGGGCGGTGCACACCGGCGTCCTCGCGGCGGCGGGCGCGCTGGCCGGGGCGGCGGGTGTGCTCGGGGCACCGATCATCGGCCCCGGGCCCGGTACGTCCGAGAACGTGCTGATGCTGTCCCTCGTGGTGGTCGTGCTCGGCGGGCTGCGCTCGCTGTGGGCGACGCTCGCGGCGGCGGTCGCCGTGGGCGAGGTGCAGACCCTGGGTGTCTCGTTGGTGCCCGACCTGGCGCCGTACCTGCTCTTCGCCGCGATGGCGGCGGTGCTGGTGCTGCGCTCCCGCTTCGCGGAACCGGCCACCGCGCACGGCCCGGAGGACCCGTCCCCGGACCCCGTCGACCGACTCCGCCGCCACCTCGCCACCAGGCTCCGACGGCCGAGCGCGGCGGCGGGGGTTGAGGGGGCGGCTGCGGCGCCCGACGAAGGGGGGCCGGACAGTGGCACGTCGGGTGCGGCCCTGGCGCCTCGCGAGGGCGGGACGGACAGCCGCACGTGGGGGACGGGCCCGGCACCCGGCGAGGACGGGGCGGACACCGACCCGTCGGGTGCGGCTGCGGCGCCCGACGAAGGAGGGCCGGACAGTCGCACGTCGGGTGCGGCCCTGCCGCCGCGCGAGGGCGGGACGGGCACCGACCCGTCGGATACGCCCCCCGCGCCCCGCAAGGGCCGGGGCAGGAGCGTGTTCGCGGCGAGCGGCCGGTTGCCCCGCGGGGTGGCGTCGCGGCAGGCCGTTCCGTTGCTCGTCCTGCTCGTGGTGCTGATCGCACTGCCGTGGCTGCTCGACGCGTACAGCATCTCGCTGGCCGGTTCCGCCCTGGCCCTGGGGCTGCTGGCGGTCAGTGTCACCGTCCTCACCGGCTACGCCGGACTGCCCACGCTCGGGCAGACCGCGCCGTTCGCCGTGGGCGCGTACGCCACCGCTAACCTCGCGGACGCCGGGTGGACCGTGGGCCCCGTCCAGATCGTCCTCTCGGCGCTCGCGGCCGCGGTCTTCTCCGCGGTGGTGGGACCCGCCGTGGTCCGGGCCCGCGGCACCACCGTACTCATGATCACGCTCGCCGTCGGCGAGCTCACCGGCGCGGTCGTCAACCAGCTCAAGTCCGTCACCGGCGGCGCCGACGGCCTCGTCGGCTTCCCCGCCACGCAGGCTCTGTGGGGCGGGGAGGGGATGGTCGTGGAGAGCGAGCTCTACACCTACGCGCTCGTCGTCACCGTCGTCGCCGTCACCGTCACCCTGCTCGTGCTGCGCTCCCCGGCGGGAAAGCTGCTGACCGGCACCCGGGGCGCGGAGGCACGGATGCGCGCCTCCGGGCACCCGGTGGGGCGCTATCTGCTGGTGGCGCACATCTGCGCCGGCGCATTGGCCGGTGTGGGCGGGTCGCTGATGGTCACCGTCCAGCAGTACCTCTCCCCCGCCGACGTCGGCTTCGAGATCGCCGCGTTCGCGCTGCTGGCGGTGGTCATCGGCGGTACGACTTCCGTGATCGGCGCGCTGACGGGCGCCGGGCTCATCGTCACCACCCGGGACTGGGTCGCCGGTTCGTGGCCCGGGCACGGGCCTCTGCTGCTCGGCGTGCTGTTCGTCGCCACCGTCTACCTGCTGCCCCACGGCCTGGCGGGGCTGCGCGGCGGATCCGGCCGGAGCGGACCGACGCCCGACGGGTCAACGGCACCCACCCCGACCCTCGCCGGGAAGGTCTCCCCATGACGCCCGCACCGACCACCGCTCCGGCAGTTCCCGTGCTGGACCTCACGCGCCTCACCCGCAGGTACGGCAGTCTCACCGCCGTCGACGACGTCAGCCTGCGACTCCCCGTGGGCGCCCGGCACGCCGTCATCGGCCCCAACGGTGCCGGCAAGACCACCCTGCTCAACCTCATCGCGGGCACCGACCGGCCCGACCACGGCACCATCGCCCTGGACGGCGCGGACATCACCCGTACGGCCACGGCCAGGCGCAGTCGTCTCGGCATCGCGCGAAGCTTCCAGCAGCCGTCGGTCGTAGCCGAGTTGTCGGTGCTGGACAACGTCGTACTGGCCGGCTGGCCGCACCATCCGAAGCGCCGCGGCGCCTGGCGCAGACCGTCCCGGCACCGGCTGCACACCGAGTCCGCCGGCCACCATCTGGAGACGGTCGGCCTCGCCGACCTCGCCCACCGCCCCGCCTCCACGCTCTCCCACGGACAGCGCCGCATGCTCGACCTCGCCGCCGCGCTGGCGGGCAACCCGCGCCTGCTGCTCCTGGACGAGCCGGCGGCCGGTCTGACCGACGGCGACATCGGCCGGCTGCTCGGCATCCTCGGTGGCCTGCCGGAGAGTGTCGCGATCGTCCTGGTCGAGCACCATGTCGAGGTGGTCGCCCAACTCGCCACGAGCGTCACGGTGCTGGCTGCCGGGAGGGTGCTCGTCAGCGGCCCCACCCAGGAGGCGCTGGCGCACCCCGAGGTCCGCGACGCGTACCACACGGGCACGGCGGACGCCCCTCGCAAGGGGACCGAGACCACCGCCCCGTCCGCCACCGAAGCGAGAGGGTGACCGACGCCCGATGCTCGAACTCACCGCCCTGACCGCGGGGTACCACGGGGGCACCGTCCTCCACGCCCTCGACCTGTCGGTGCCCGCCGGCACGGTCCACGCCGTCGTCGGCCACAACGGCGCCGGCAAGACCACCCTCGTCCACACCGTCGCCGGGCTGACGCGGCCGAGCTCGGGGACCGTACGCCTCGACGGCCGCGATGTGACGGGGCAGCCCGCGCACCGGATCGCCCGGGCCGGGATCGGCCTCGTACCGCAGGGCCGCCGGGTGTTCGCCGGGCTCACCGTCGACGAACACCTGCGGCTGTCCTTCCGCCCGCCGCGCCGTGGCGACACCACGCGGCCGAGCGTCTGGACCCCGGCGCGCGTCCTGGAGCTGTTGCCCCGGCTGGGCGAGCGCCGGGGCAACAGGGGTACGGACCTGTCCGGCGGCGAACAGCAGATGCTGGCACTGGCCCGCGCCCTGCTCGGCTCACCGCGTGTGCTGCTGCTCGACGAGCCGACCGAGGGCCTCGCGCCCGTACTCGTGCGGCAGGTCCACGAGTTGGTGACCACGCTGGCGGACGAGGGCATCGGCGTACTGCTGGTCTCCCCCAGCCCGGCCCGGGCCGCCGAGTGCGCACGGACGCTCACGGTCCTCACCTCGGGGCGGACGACGCTCCGCATGGACGGCGAGGACGCCCGCGCCGACGCCACCGCGCTGCACGCCGCGCTCGAACTCGCGCCGACGGCGGTCTGAGACACGAGCGGTACGGACGACGGGGGCGGCGGCCCACCCGCGCACGGCCACCGCCCCTGCCATCGTGCTCTGCGCCTACCCGGCCTTCATGCTGTGGCCACCGAAGCCGCTGCGCCGGTCCGAGCCCTTGTTCTGGTCCTGCCACCACGCGTCGAACTCGGGCTGGCCCATGGCCGACCAGTCGGGTGTGTTCTCCACCTGCGCGCTGCCCATCCGTCGCGCGAGTGCGACCATGGCCGCCCCCACGGGCCCGCGTCGGGCGTCGTAGCTCTCCAGGACCTCTTTCCAGCTGTCCCCGGCCACCCAGGCCGCTTCCAGGGCGGTGGCGTCCTGGAGCGCCTTCACGCTGCCGCCGCCGATGTGCGGCCGGGCGACACTGGCGGCGTCACCGACGAGCGCCATCCGCCCCGAGGTGTAGTGCGGCACCTCCAGGTCGTAGATGGGCTGGATGAAGGTGGTCTCGGCGGGGGTACGGAGCACCCTGGCCGCCCAGTACGGCGGGAAGTTGTCGGCGACCAGGGCGCGCAGGCGCGCGGTGAGCTCCGAGTTGAGCCGGCCGGGCGGCAGCGAGGTGGGGACCCGCAGGTCGGGGTGGAGGCCGTCGGCCTGCGGGGGCCTGGTGTAGAGGACCCAGTTGAGCAGGTGACCGCCGACGCCGTCCGGGATGCGGTAGATCATGCAGTGGCCACCGGGGAAGACGATGTTGTGCGCGTCGTGGCCGTCCGAGGGGAGGTCCGTGACGTCCGTCGACGTCCCGCGCCAGCCGATGTAGCCGGCGTACGTCGCGTCGGTGCCGGGGAACATGGCCTCGCGGACGACGGAACGGTATCCGTCCGCCCCGATCACGACGTCGAAGTGCTCCTGGTGTCCGTCCGCCAGCCGCAGCGTCACCCCGTCGGCTTCCGGCTCCACGCCGGAGACCACCGCGCCGGACCGGTAGGAGACCTCCTCGGGCACCCGGCGGCGCAGTTCGCTCCACAGGGAACCCCAGCTGTAGGCACGGAAGGGGAACGGCTGCTCGCCGACGGCCCGCCCGTGGTCCGCCTCCCCGTCGCGCGCGCTCCACACCCGCCGGGTCAGTGGCGCCCAGGGCATCTCGGGGGCCACGTAGCCGGCGTCCCTCAGCTCGTCGTAACGGTCGCTGTGGAGGGCGATACCGACCCCTCTGTCGCGGAGTCGGGCGTCGGCACGCTCGAACACGGTGACCGTCGCGGCTCCGCCGCGCGACGCGGCCAGCGCCGCGGCACACCCCGCTATGCTGCCGCCGACCACGGCGATGCTGCCTCCACGCATGACTCGCACTCCACTCACTCGGTATTCGGGCCGCCGCTCGGGACTGTGTCGCCGCGACGGCGCGCCCCAGTTGCAAACCACCCTGCATCAACGGCTGTTGGCCGTCGTGGAGCGGTCAGGACCCGCACGGAATCCTATCGGGATGCATACAACCAGCTTGCGGTGCATGTGAGTTGACCTCCGCGAAGAGCGCGGGTGGAGGTGTGCGGTGCGCGCACTCGCGGCTGGTGCGGTCCGCACGCTCGCGGCTGGTGCGGTCCGCGCCTGATCGCCACTCCCGGCATGGCCGCCGCGAAGGCTCCGGTGACGCTGGAGGGCAGCGGCTACACCCCCGGAGAGCGGGTCCGCATCACCTTTCGCTTTGCCGGTGGGGGCTACGAGGCCGGCCTGCGCGATGTCACCGTGGGTCAGGACGGGCGCTTCGCCGCGGAGGTGAAGGTCCCGGTGGACCGGCCCACCGGGATGGAGACACCTGTGTTCCGGGCGCACGGCCTGGACAATGTGGACACCGACAACCAGGCCGACACTCCGTTCATCTACGCCGAACAGCCCGAGCGGCTCGGGTCAGGGGGACTCCCTCCGCGTCCCGGCGGGACGTTCGTCCATGCCCCCTGGGACGAGGAAAGGACGGTGGCGGCGACGAGCGGGTGCAGGGCGAGCGCGAAGGCCGGACGGTCGAAGGCCGCGTCGAGCGAGCCGGAGTAGTCGACGGTGATCCGCGGCATGGCAGGGCAACTCCTCTGATGCCTATGCGTGTTGAGGGCATCCAGCGGTACGGATGAAGAGGTGGCCGACCGTGCCCCGGGTCCTGGATTCCGGTGAGTTCATTCAGCCCGACCGCTTCGGCGCCCACATGATCAGTGGGGGCGCAGCCGTCAGCGGTCCCCGTCGAGCACGAGCATGATGTGCTCCGCCTCTCCGTGCAGGACCGTCCCCGTGCGCCGGAAGCCGTGCTTCTCCAGCAGCCGTACCGAGCCGGTGTTCTCCGCGAAGGGGTCGGCGTACAGCGGCCGGTTCGTCTCCAGGTCCAGGAAGAGTGCCAGCGCCTGTGTGCCGACGCCCCGGCCCCAGTACTCCCGGCCGAGCCAGTATCCGAGGAAGCGCCGGTCCTCGTCCCACCATGCCACCAGGTTGCCCGCCAGTACCCCGTCGACGGTGACGGCCCGGACGAGGACGGATGAATCCCCCAGGACCTTCGTCTTCCAGTGCGTCATGAAGGCCTCGCGTTCGCGAGGCGGGAAATTCGACCGGCGTGCGGACTCCGGGTCGTGTTCCTGCGCGTGGAACACTTCCAGGTCGGCCTCGTCGGCAGCTCTCAGACGCACTTGGTCGCTCATGCCCATGGAGTCTGGCACCCGCCACTGACAGTCCCGGTCCGCCGGCAGCCGAACGGCTGCCCCGCGAAGGCGTTCCGGGCCGGTGGGACAGGGCGTATACCGGCGCCGAACCTGCGGCCAGGCGTTCCCATACCGGGGCCTCATACGTTCTGTCTCAGCCGGCGCAGCAGTCGCCGTCCATCAAGGAGGACAGGATGCCCGAGAACACGAACCCGGAGCAGCAGGACGACATCGAGGCCGAGGTCGTCGCGCACAGCGAGGACGAAGAGCTCGAGGCCGGCTGCATCGTCAACAACAGCAGCGCTCTTTCCTGAGCATTGCGCGGGCTGCCCGGCTCCGGCTTCACGCCGCGAACCGGGCAGCCCGCGCCTGTTTTTCCGCGCCTGTTCCCGCACCGGCGCCCTCGGCGGCCGGCCGGCCGCAACGGACAGCGCGGCCCGCGCGGCCGACATCGTCGAGCGGACGGCCCAGGCCTCCGCCACACCGAAGGAGGACCATGGGTACACGATCAGCCGGCCTCGAGGCCGCGGAGCGTCTGTCCACTCGCACCCGGCACTGGATGGGGCGCCACGCGGACTACCTCGGCTCCCCGGCCGCCCACGCGGAGCTCCCGGTGACCCCGCACGTGAAGGCGCTGCTGCAGCTCGCACTGCTCTGCCGTACCTGGCGCAGGATCGCGCCGGCGGACGCGGATCTCGTCGCGCCCGCCGCGGTGGTGGAACGCACCTGGCAGCGTGCGGACTTCCCTCGTCTGCTCACCGTGGACCCGAGGTACGCACGGCAGTTCCAGCTGATGTACGCGGCGCTGGCACCGGCCACGAGCGCCCCGGGCACGTCCCGCGTCACACCGGAGCGGGACGGCGTGCGGACGGGCGCGGCTGTGGAGTTCGACGGCTCTCTGGAGCGGGGGAAGTCGCCGTACCTCCAGCTGGAAACCCGGTTCTACGCCGATCTCGCCGGCGTGGAACACCGGTTGGCGTCCTACCAGGAGCTGTACGCGTCCAGTCTGCTGGCCCGGGCCGGTGCGCTGCGGGTGGCGGAGCTGGACGTCTGCGAGATCGCGCACACCGTGTTCCACCTCAGTGACTTCGGCTTCCGCGATGCCGGCCTGACCGGGGGCGACCTGGACCGGGCGGTCGACGTCGTGGACCGGCTCACGGAGCGCTGCGTGCGCCAGGGTGCGTGGGACCTGACCGGGAAGCTGGTGCTCGCCCAGTACTGCCTGGGCGTGGATCCGCTGAGTACGCCTTCGGGGGCGTCCGGTGTCCGGATGCTGGAGCGGGCCCTGTCGCCCGACGGGGCGATACCCGGGAAGTCCCTGGCCGAGCGGGCCGCGCCGGACGCCACACCCGTGGCGTTCTTCCGGCGCGCCTACCAGTCGACCCTCGGTACGGCCCTGGCGATGCTGGTCGTCACCGGCGGCCGGTCCGGCGAACTGGCCACAACGGGCGCGTACACGGCGGGCTCGTACACAGCGGGAGGCGCACGATGAGCCTTGACCAGGCAACCCGTACGGGGGGCGAGCGCCTGCTGCGCGGCGAGCGGAACTGGTGGTTCCTGGGCGCCGGCGGAATCGTCCGCCTCGGCTCCCGGCACGTCACCCCCGACGGAACGCTGCTGCCCGAGACGGAACGTTGGCTGGACGAGCGCGGCATGTACGCGACCCGGCCGGTCCGCTCCTACGCGCTCACCGTCCTCACCAGTACCCACTGCAACCTGGGCTGCGGATACTGCTTCCAGAACACCGCCCAGGACCCGGCGGGCGGCAGCCGCCCGCCCCGGATCGCCCGGAGCCGCCTCACCTCCCGGACGATCACCTCGGTCCTCGACTTCACCGAACGGCAGATGGCCGCCGCCGGCCTGGAGCGGCTGAGGATCCTCCTCTTCGGCGGAGAGCCCCTGCTCAACCCGCGCGGCTGCCTGGAACTGCTGGAACGGGCCGCGGACCTCGGCCAGTCCTCGGCCTGGATGATCTCCAACGCCACCCTGCTCACCCCGCGCCTCGCGCACCAGCTCTCCGACCTCGGACTCGACTCCGTCCAGGTCACGTTCGACGGCGACCGCCCCGACCACGACCGGATCCGGATCGGCAGGGCGGACGGCGGCGGGACCTTCGACACGATCGTCCGCAACGTCGTCCAGGCCTCCGAGGCCGCACCCCTGCGGTGGACCCTGCGGGTCAACGTCTCCCAGGAGAACTTCCACGGGGTCGACAGCCTGATCGGCCGCCTCTCGGCGGCGCTCGACCCCGCCCGGTGCACGCTGTACTTCGCCCGGGTCGGTGACGTCGGCATCGGATACGCCAACGACCTGCACACGGCGGAACTCTCGGCCGCCTTCATCCGGTGGCAGCGCCGGGCGCTCGCCCTCGGCTTCACCGTGAGCCGCCCCGGTGCCCGCCGGCCCTGCACCACCTGCGGTCACTCCGGCGGCCGCTACGGGGCGGTGGTGAGCGCGGACGGGACCCTGGCCAGCTGCTGGGAGACCGCGGGCAAGCCGGACTGGGAGGTCGGCGCGGTCGCCGACGGCTACCGGTCCGGTACGAAGGCCGACGACCGCTGGGTCGCGTGCGAGGACCTCTACCGCTACGACGAGGGCGCGCGGGCGCTCACGGAGTTCCGTGACACGGTCGACACGGCGCTGCTCGATCACCTGGCCGAGACGGGGCGCCTGTAGCGATGACCACCCCACTCGACCAGCTCTCCGACGGCGCGCTCGACTGGCTGGGGGGAAGCCTCGACCACTTCGACCCCTACTCGTCGAGCGCCCCGTCGGCGACGCACGCGAAGGCGAAGGCCGCGCTGGAGCTGGCACTGCTGTGCCACTGCGCGGCACGCCTCGACGGCTCTCCCGCGCCGCTGACGGGGGCGAGGGAGCTGGTCCGGACGCTGTGGGGGCGTCCGGACTTCCCTGACCTCTTCGACATCTACCCCAAGCACGCGTCCTCGTACGGGCTGATCTACACGGCACTCGCCCCCGCCGGTGTCGGCGGCACGTCGTTGCGGCTGGACCCCGGCTTCCTCTCGCCGCACGGGAAGTCCCCGTACGAGCGCATCGAGATCCGCTACTACGCGGACAAGGCCGGTGTCCCCCACGGGATCGAGCCGTACGCCGGCCTCGTCCCGCTCAGCCCGCTCGTCGCGTACCAGCCCCCGGCGCCGAAGGACATGGCACCGGAGGGCGCGGCGCCGGAGGACGCGGACGCGGCACCGCTCCCGACTCCGCAGGCGTACGCCCTGACGCACACCGCCTTCTATCTCGGCGACTTCGGCCGGACCCGCCCCGGGCTGACCGCTGACGCGGCGGCAGGCGCGGAGGACCTGGTCCGCCGCATGCTGGACCACTGCGTCGCGCACGACCGGTGGGACCTGGCCGCGGAACTCCTCCTCACCCAGTTCATCCTGGGCACCGATCCGCTGCGCACGCCCTCGGGTGCCGCGGCCGTGGAATGCCTGGTGAAGGCGCAGCAGTCCGACGGCGCGGTCCCCGGCCGGTCGGCCACGCTTCGGGCGACGGAGTCGGACACGGCCGCGGAGTTCTTCCGCAGGGCGTACCACACGACCCTGGTGACGGCCCTGATGGCCTTGATCATCTCGTCGGGGAGAACGTCATGATGCCACGCCTGGTACTCATCAACCGCGACTACACCAGGCTCTGGATCGGGCAGGCGGTCTCGTCCGTCGGGGACGCCGTCTTCAGCACCACCCTGGTGCTGTGGGTGGCCACCGTTCTGGCGAAGGACGAGACCTGGGCGCCGATGGCGGTCAGTGGTGTCCTGCTGTCGACGGGCATCGCCGTCCTGCTCGTCGGCCCGCTCGCCGGAGTGTTCGTCGACCGCTGGGACAAGCGCCGCACGATGCTCCGCACCGAGGTGGTCCGCGGCGGGCTGGTGGCCGTGCTGACCTTCGTGTCCTTCCTCCCGGTGGACGCCCTCCCCGTCGGGATGTGGCTCGCGCTCGTCTACGTGACCGTGCTGATGCTCAACGCGTCCGCCCAGTTCTTCACACCCGCGCGTTTCGCGGTCGTCGGTGACCTGGTGACCGGGGAGGCCGACCGTGCAAGAGCGGCCGGCATCGCCCAGGCCACCGCCCAGACCGCCTGGATCATCGGGCCGCCCCTCGCCGCGCCGCTGCTCTTCACGGCCGGTCTCCAGTGGGCGCTGCTCCTCAACGCGGTGTCGTACGCGGTGTCGTACATCGTGATCCGCTCCATCGGGGCGGGCCGTCCCGCACCCGTCGCCGAACGGACCGGCAGCGGTGCCGTCCGGCAGCCTGCCAACGTGTTCGAGGAGTTCACCGCCGGCCTCCGCTTCTTCCGGCGCAGCAAGTTCCTGGTCGCGCTGATCGTGCTCGCCGTCATCGGCCAGTTCGGGACGGGTGCCCTGAGTACGCTCAACGTGTTCTTCGCGACGGACAACCTCCACATGCCCACCCACCTCTACGGCTACATCGGTACGGCCATGGGGCTGGGCGGCATCGTCGGCGCGCTGTGCGCGGGGCGTGTGGTGCAGTGGATCGGGGCTCGCCGGACGACCTGGGCGGGTCTGCTGGTGAGTGGCGTCCTGCTGCTCGTCTACTCCCGGCAGACCGGTTTCGTCGGAGGCGTCGTCCTGCTGTTCCTCTTCACCGTTCCGCTCACCATGCTGAACACGGCGATGGCACCGCTCCTGCTCGGCGCGGCACCCGCCGAGTACCGGGGGCGGGTGGTGTCCGTGTTCTATCCGGTGACGCAGCTGACGTCGATGCTCTCCGCGGTGCTGTCCGGCTGGCTCGCCGGCTCCGTGCTGCGGGACGTCGCGGGCTCGTTCGCCGGTATCCGGTTCGGCCCCGTCGACACGGTCTTCGCGGCGTCGGGGGTGTTCGTCGTCCTGTCCGGCGTCTACGCCTGGACCGCTCTCCCGCGCACGGAGGCCCCCGAGAGACCCGACCCCGGGCCGGCTCCCGCACCGGAGGAGCCGCTGCCCGCCACACCCCGAGGGAGAACCAAGTGACTTCCGTCATCCGACCGGTGCGGCACCGGTATCCCGATGCGGTCCGGCAGGACCTCGTACAGGAGATCCACGGGCTTCCCGTCGCCGACCCGTACCGCTGGCTGGAGGACGCCGAGGCCGGGCCGGTGCACCGCTGGGGCGGGGAGCAGGACGCCCTCTACGAGGCGGAGCGGGCGGCCCTGCCCGGTCTGGAGCGGTGGCGGGCGGAGGTGGCGGCGCTCACCGGCGTCGACCGTGCGACGGCTCCGAAGGTCCGGGGCGGCAGGGTCTTCCGGCTGCGGCAGGAGGCCGGGCGGGAGCATCCCGTGGTGACGGTGGCGGAGGGCGAGGAGGGCACCGAGCGGGTGCTGCTCGACCCGTGTGCGCTCGACCCGTCGGGGCGTACCGTGCTCGACACCTGGCAGCCGTCCCTGGAGGGGGATCTGGTGGTCTGCCAGGTGTCACGGGGCGGCACGGAGGACTCCTTGCTCCGGGTGATCGACGTGGCCACGGGCGAAGTCGTCGACGGGCCGGTGGACCGGGTGCGGAAGTCGTCGATCGGCTGGCTGCCCGGGGGCGAGGCCTTCTACTACGTCAGGCAGCTGGACCCGCGGCTGAACCCCGGCGAGGAGCGCTACCACCGGCGGGTCTACCTGCACCGGGTCGGGACCGCGCCCGGGACGGACGCGCTGGTCTTCGGTGAGGGGCGGGACCGGACCCAGTTCTACAGCGTGTCCGTGACGGCCGACGGGCGCTGGCTCGGGGTCACGGCCACGCTCGGTACGGGCCGGGGCACCGACGTCTACCTGGCGGACCTGACCGCGGGCCCGCTCCACCGGCCGCTGCTGCGGCCGGTCCAGGAGGGCATGGGGGCCGTCACCCGGCTGTGCGCGGTGCCGGACACCGGTCCGGACGACCCGGTGTGGCTGCGCACCGACCACGGCGCCCCGCGCGGTCACGTCGTCGCCTGCCGGCCGGCCGACCTCCGGCTGGGCCCCGACGCCTGGCGCGAGGTGATCCCCGAACGGCCCGACGCGATCCTGACCCACCTCGTCGTCCTGTCCGGTCCCGAGCTCCCGCACCCGCTGGGGCTGGCCGCCTGGACCCGCCGCACGGTGGCGGAGGTGACCGTGCACGATATGGCCGACGGCCGGCAGGTGGCCACGGTGCCGCTGCCCGGCACCGGCGCGGTCGGCGACTTCTCGGCCGGTCCGCACGGGAGTTACGACGCCTGGTTCACGTACACCGACTTCGTCACGCCGCCGCGGGTGTTCCGCTTCGACGCGCGGACACACGGGGTGACACTCTGCGAGGACGGTGCGCGGGACGCCGGGACGGTCGGTGGCGCGGTCACCCGGCAGGTCGAATTCCCGTCCCGGGACGGCACGACGGTACGGATGTTCGTCATCTCCCCCACGGGCCGTCCGGACGTCCCGCGTCCGACCCTGCTCACCGGTTACGGCGGGTTCGGCAGGACGATGTCGCCCCGCTACCGTGCCCAGGTCCTGGCCTGGGTCAGGGCGGGCGGGGTGTTCGCCTGGGCGGGGCTGCGCGGCGGCGGCGAGGAGGGTGAGGAGTGGCACCGGGCCGGAAGCGGAGAGCACAAGCAGAACACCTTCGACGACTTCGACGCCGCCACGGACCACCTGGTCTCGGCGGGGTGGGCAGCCGGCCGGATCGCGATCCTGGGCGGGTCCAACGGCGGGCTGCTGGTCGGCGCGGCGCTCACCCAGCGGCCCGAGAAGTACGCCGCCGTCGTGTGCATGTCGCCGCTCCTGGACATGGTCCGCTACGAGCTCTCGGGGCTGGGGCCCAGCTGGGTGCCCGAGTACGGCAGCGTGCGGGACCCGGACCGGCTGAGAGTCCTGCACGGCTACTCCCCCTATCACCGCGTCACACCGGGCACCGCGTACCCGGCGGTGCTGCTGACCGCCTCGGACGGCGACACCAGGACGGACCCGCTGCACGCCCGGAAGATGTGCGCCGCCCTGCAGCACGCCTCGTCCGGTACCGGGCCGGTCCTGCTGCGGCTGGAACGCGGTGTGGGCCACGGTGACCGGGCCACTTCGAGCGTGGTGGCGCTGCAGGCCGAGTATCTGGCCTTCCTCGCGGCGCACGTGGGCCTCGCGGCCCCCGGTCGGGACGAGGGGTCCTAGCGGGTCCTCGCGCGGCCGGTGACGGTCCTCGTCACTGGCCCACCCGTCCGTCGACGCACTCGCGCAGCAGGTCGGCGTGTCCGCAGTGGCGGGCGTACTCCTCGATCCTGTGCACCATCAGCTCGCGGACGGCGGTCCTGTCCTTTCCCAGCCGCTCGCCCAGGTCCGGGTGCGCGGCCAACGCGGCGTCGGTCGAAGCCTGTTCGCGCTCCAGGTCGGCGTACGCGGCGTCGACCAGGTCCTGTTCGGCGACGGCTCCGTCGAAGTCCGCGTCCCTCGGGCCGTACAGCTTCGGCACCGGGTCGCCGTCGATCCAGGTGCGCCAGTCCCGTTCCACCTCGACGAGGTGCCGGATCAGGCCGAGCAGCGACATCGTCGACGGCGGAACGGACCGGCGGGCCAACTGCTCCGCGTCCAGGCCCTCGCACTTCATGAGGAGGGTCCTGCGGTAGTCCGCCAGGAAGTCCCGCAGTGTCGCGAGCTCACCCTCCGAACCGGCTCCCTGGCTGTTGCGCGGGTCGTCCTCCGGGTCCGCCCACATGTCGGGGTAGGTGGTTGCCCGGCTCCATCGTGCGGGTGTGTCGCTCATGCGCGCCATGGTGGTCCGCGGGGCCCCGGCCCGCCACTTCTTTACGGACCGGGGCCAACGGACCGGGGCCACTTGATCACCGCGGGCCCGCCCCCAGCCGGTCCTCCACGGCCGCGCGGACCTCGCTCCAGGGGTCACGCCGAAGAGGTTCCAGCGTCTCCTCGGACGTGTTCCCGTGCAGAGCGACCCTCAGCCTGACCGACTCGTCCGCGTCATGGGCGAGGCGTTCGAGGAGGACCGGCGACAGCTTCCGCTTCATGGCGACCAGGAAGCGGACGCGGGTGCCGGGATCCTCGATCAGGGTTTCGAGAACCGCCAACGGGACCGTCCTGTTCCGGACGACGCCGACCCGCTCCGCAGGGAACCGGTCGACGACCTCCCTCCACACCTGCACGGACGCCTCGTCCGCCGCCGCCCGGCGGCACTCCTGCGGATCCTGACTGTTGCACAGCCGAACGAATTCGTCGGCGGTCTCGATCATCCGAGCCTCTTGCCGGTCTCCCGACAGACCCTGAACGCCGATTCGCCGCGGCCCGTCACGTCCGGAGTCCCCCACATGCCGTCCGAGGCGTGGGGGCATTTCCGCCAACCACATCAGTCGAAGCGCTTCGACAAATCCCGGCACACGTAATCGTGCGCGCACTCACGAACCGACCTGGGTCCGTAAGCAACCAGGCACCGCCCAACCCGTTGACATCCCCTCGTCGACCTGCGAGTTTCGAAGCGCTTCAACGATCCAGGTCGGACGGCAGGCCGCGGCCCCGACCCCGCTCGCCGGACCTCACGGCCGCGCGCGGCAGTTCCGCACGCCCCGACCCCATTCCTGAGGACGGACATGACGTTCTTCGACAACCCCGTGATACCCGGCTTCAGCCCTGACCCGAGCATCTGCCGGGCGGGCGACGACTTCTACGTGGCGACGTCCAGTTTCGAGTACGTACCCGGGGTGCCGCTGTGGCACAGCCGCGACCTGGTGCACTGGAAGCTGATCGGGCACGCGCTGGACCGGCCCTCGCAGTTGGACCTGCCCGAGACCGTCTCGTCCTCGGACGGGGTGTACGCGCCCACGCTCCGGTACCACGACGGCCTGTTCTGGATGATCACGACCGTCGTCGGCGGGGCGGACACCTTCCTGGTGACCGCGCAGGACCCCGCGGGGCCTTGGTCGGAGCCGGTGCCGGTCGGCATCCCGGGCATCGACCCCGACCTGGCCTGGGAGAAGGACGGCACCTGCTGGTGCGTGTTCTCCTCGGGCGGGATCCACGGGGTGCGCATCGAGCCGAGGACGGGCGAACTGCTGGGCGAGCCAGTGGCGATGTGGTCGGGAAGCGGGCTCCAGTATCCCGAGGGGCCGCACCTCTACCGCATCGGCGACTGGTGGTACCTGCTCCTGTCGGAAGGCGGTACGGAGCGCGGGCACGCCATGTCGGTGGCCAGGGCCCGCACCCTGCCGGGGCCGTTCGAGCCGCACCCCGACAACCCCGTACTGTCCCACCGCAGCACCGGCCACCCGGTGCAGAACACCGGCCACGGCGATCTGGTGCAGGCGCAGGACGGTACGTGGTGGATGGTGCTGCTGGGCACCCGGCCCCGCGGTGACACACCGAAGTTCCACGGGCTGGGCCGGGAGACGTTCCTGGTGCCGGTGCGCTGGGAGGACGAGTGGCCGCTGCCCGGTCCGCCGGAACTGCGCGCGCCCGCTCCGGCGCTGACGCCGCACCCCTGGCCGGACGAGCCGGACCGGGACGACTTCGACTCCCCCGCGCTCGCACCGTGCTGGGTGACGCCCCGAGGGCACGCCCCGGCCGCCGTCCGCCTCGACGAGCGGCCTGATCACCTGGTGCTGCACGCCGGCAAGGACAGCCTCGATCAGCCCGGGGCGCTCTTCGTGGGACGGCGTCAGCGCGATCCCGACTGCAGCGCGCGTACGTCGGCCGATGTCGCCGAGGGCGGCCGGGCCGGGCTCGCGGTACGGCTGGACGACGCCCACCACTACCAGGTGGAGAGGGTCGACGGCACGGTCCGCGCCGTCGCCCGGATCGGCCCGCTGTGCCACACCGTCGCCGAGCGGAGCGTGCCGTCGGGCCCCGTGACCCTGCGGGCCGACATCACCACCACCGATGTCCTGCCTCCCACGGTCACGGTCCGTGGCGCCGTCCCGCCGGGCCTGCGCGTCGGCGCTCCGGACACCCTGCGCCTGGGGTACGAGACGGCCGACGGCGACTTCGAGATCCTTGCCGAACTCGACGGCCGCTACCTCACCACGGAGGTCGCCGGGGGATTCACCGGCCGCGTCATCGGCATGTACGCCACCCACGGCAGTGCGGCCTTCGACTGGTTCGAACTGCGCTCGGCCTGACGGACGTTCGCCCGACCGGCCCGACGTCCGCCGCAGCGGGGGTCGGGGCGGGGCGCTGAGCAGCGGGGTGGGTCCCACGGGCAGAACTCCGGCCCCGGGCGCTTCACGACGGGAGTGGGCCTCTCCGTCCTCCGAGGACGGGGGGAGGGAGAAGAGGAGTGCCCACTCCTTTCGCCTTGAAGGTACCGCTCGACGCGATCGGCTGAGCGGGACCACCGGTCCAACCGTCGTCGCCCTGCACCGCTCCGCCTGCCTCCTCCCACGCCGGCCCACGCCCCGGTCACCGGCGGGGCGGCGTGCTGTTCGTCGGCCCGCACCGGCCCTGTCCGGGGTACGTCGCCTACGTACCGCCCAGCCCCGGCGCCTTCGGCCTGAGCCCCGGCGCCACGTCAGCGCCGCAGGTCCAGCTCCGCGACGACCGTCTTGCCGACGGACACACGGTCGAGGACGTCCCACCGGTCGGCGAGCGCATCCACCAGGAGCAGGCCCCGCCCGGTCTCCGCGAGCGGCGGCATCGAGGGGTACGGATCGCCCGGTGCGGGCGGCCGGAGTTCGCCCCGGGTGTCGGAGACCGCGATACGCAGCGTCCGGCCGTGAATCACGGCGGTGACCACGAAGTCCCGGCCGGGGAACCTGCCGTGCGTGACGGCGTTGGCGGCGAGCTCCGCGACGAGCAGGGCGGCGGTGTCGGACGTCTCACTGCCGTGCGGCACGCCCCGGGCGTCGAGTTGGTGCAGCACGAGCCGACGGGCGAGGCGTGCGCCACGCGGACTGGAGCTGAACCGTTGCGTGAACACGCGTACGGTGAACGGCTCTTGACGGGTCGCGGGGGTGGACGGCGCAGTCATGCGCCCACGACGGCGGCGCCCAGCACCCCTGACCAGCGGCGACGCGCGTACGCCACGTCGGCGTACGCGCAGTCCGGGCGGCCGGTACGTGACGCCGCGTCGGTCCCTCGGATCCCGAGAACGGGCGGCACCGGCACCCGGCCGAGGTGGCCCCAGCCGGCCCGCCGTGGCGCGGCGCAATCGCCATCGCGGGCCGGTCCCGGGACGGCGATTGCGCCGTGTCTCAGTTGAGCCTGGTGGCGTACGCCTCGATCGCGTCGCGCTGATACGCGGCCGGACCCGGGGCGATCGCCTCGTAGGCCGTGCGCCAGGCGTCGTTGTCCACGCAGGAGCGCCCGACGGCCCGGTACTCCTCGCCGGAGACGCCACGCAGCTGGGTCAGCGCCCGGTACTGGGCGTCGATCCCGGCCTGCACCTGTTCGTCGTCGGCCGGGTGGCCCGCGGCCATGAGTTCGGCCAGCCGGATCATCTGCGCGGTGCGCTCACGGTGCGCGGTACCGGCGTCGGCCTGGCTCATCGAGGCGGCACGGCGCCCAACTCCCTCGGCGAGTTCGGGGAAGTCGGACATGTTCTCCTCGTAGTGGGAGGGCTGGACGCCCTCGAAGAGATTTTCCGGTCGGTTGACGGTCACGGGGGTGCCGTCCTTCCTGGACTGCTCCAGTTCGGCGATCGTGCGGGAGACGGTGTCGGCCAGGGCATCGAGCCGGTCCCGCTCCACGAGCAGCTTTCGGTGGTGGCCCCGCAGTGCATCCACCTCGTCGACCTGCTCGGACAGGATCCGGCCGATCTCCGGCAGTCCGACGCCCAGCGCCCGCAGTACGAGGATCCGCCGACCCCACCAGGCGTACGCTGTGACATCACGCGCACACGCTCGGTGGCCACTTCGTGCCCATGGCGTGTCGGTGCGGCAACGTCGGAAGCGGTACGGCGGGGCGGGTGCGCGTGGAAGGTGGCCGGCTGTGGCCTACGAGAACACGGACGACGGCGTTGCGGGAACGGGCGCGGGGGCCGGCTCCGAGCCGGGGGTGTCGGACAGCCTGCGCACGTTCGGCGCGTTCGTCCAGGCACTGCGGGAGCACGCGGGCTTCTCACGCGAGGAGTTCGGCGACCTGGTGCTCTTCCCCAAGCACACCGTCGCCTCGATCGAGCAGGGCCGCCGGATGCCGGACTGCGACTTCGTGGAACGGGCGGAGGCGGCACTCGGGAACACGGGTGCGCTACGGAAGGCGGCGCCGCATCTGTCGAGGCAGGCCGGGCTGGCGAGCTGGTTCCGGCAGTGGGCGCGGCTGGAGACACAGGCAGTGACCTTGTGGACCTACGAGTGCCGGGTCGTTCCCGGGCTGCTCCAGACCGAACGGTACGCGCGGGCCGTGACAGTTGGCGTGCCGCCTGTGAAGGACCAGCCCCAAGTGACCAAGCAAGTGACAGCTCGGCTGGAACGCCATCACCTCTTCGAGCGCAGGCCACCGATCGCGTTCGGCTTCATCATCGAACAGGCGCTTCTTGAGCGCGGTACGGGAGGTCCTGACGTGATGCGGGAGTTGCTCGACAGCCTCGTGGAGCGGTCGGTGCAGTTCAACGTCGAGTTGCAGATCATGCCGCGATACCAGCCGGACCATGCTGGGTTCGACGGTCCGTTGATGCTCCTGGAATCACAGGACAACAAGTGGTTCTGCTACGCGGAGGGGCAGCGTGGCGGCATGCTGATCTCGGACCCGAAGGAGGTCAGCATCACCCTCCAGCGGTATGCGAAACTGCGCTCGCGGGCTCTCACCTCCGAGGACTCCAGGAGCCTGCTCAAGCAACTGCGAGGAGCGCTATGAGCAGCATCGACGAACGGGCTTGGTTCAAGAGCAGCTACAGCGGTTCCGACGGTGATGCCTGCATCGAGGTCGCGAACGGGACACAGTCCGTCCACGTCCGGGACTCCAAGGACCGGCTGAGCCCCGAACTCACTCTCTCCCCCACCGCATGGGACGAATTCGTCGCCTACGCGGCGCAAGGCTGACACGACCCTCACACGCCCCGTGCCGGACCCGTCCGGCGCGGGGCGCTGCCGTTCGTACCTGCTGATCGTCGTCCGCTCCCGTCCCAACTCCGGCTCATGGTCCGGGACAGAACCTGGAGTGCGAGGTCCAGGTGCAGAGCCTGACGCTTCTGACGGGCCAACAGATCACGGCGGCCTGGCCGGCCATGACGGAGACCGTCCGTGCGCTGATGCCCAAGCTGCGTTCCTGAACCGGCAGCGGAGCGGACGACCCTGGCCGCGGCTGAGGCCGATCCGTTCCTATGCCCGCGGTGTGCTGTCAGAGCGCCACGTGGTGAGACGAGGGTGCCCCGGCAGTTCGGCGCGGCCGGCGGCCCACAACAGGGTGAGCCAGGGATCCGCGCCGCCCGGAGCCTCTGGAAACAGACGGGCGAGCACTCGCGAGCAGAGGGCGGAGGGCGGGGTCCAGGCAAGCCCGAAGCCTTCCGCCACATCGTGCATGTGTACCAGCGTCTCCTGCAGCGCCAACGCTGCGAAGCCTTCGGGGTCCGACACCCCGGCGGCGTGGTGGGCGCGGACCTGGGGCGGCGTCGTACGCACCATGGCGACCAGCAGCGCGCCGGTCGCCTCCAGCACCTGCACCAGGCCGGCCGGACCCGCATCACGGTCCGCGTAGAGGAAGTTCACGGGTCCGTCCGGCCTCGTCCGGCTCATCGCGAAAGGCACATGGGTGTCCAGCGGCGGGCTCTGCGGCCCCATCTGCGCGGCGTAGTAGAACAGGTTGTCGGCGAGGTGCTCGACGGTCTCCCAGCAGTCCCACTCCAGCGAACCGGCCTTACCGCCCCACCCCTCCGGGGGTGCGTCCCGAAGGATGCCCACGGCGAGCCGCACGGCAAGGTCGACGTCGTCCGCGGTGACGGGAGACGGGACTGATCCGGTTTCGATTGATCGAGACATGGCAGCACCGTATCGCGAGGGAAGAGGGCAACCCGGTGCCCTTGCGGACACAGCCTCAGCCTGTTCTTCAACCTCGGGGCCGGTCGTCCAACAGGGCGGTCGTGAACACCACTTGGTGCGCGGCAAGCCACTCCTGCATGCGGTCCCAGCGTTGTCATGCCACCGGCCAGCGCTTCGCCGTCCGTCGCCCGGCCCTCAGCCGTCATACCGATCACTCCTCGGGTGAGCGTCATTCTCGTACGCACCGGCTTCCGGTCGCCGCCCCGACCGTGGGTTCAGAATCGGAAGCCGATCACGCCGAAGCCGGGCAGCGCCTTCGCGCGCCGCATCCAGCCCAGGCACTGCGTGACGGCCTTCGTGACTCCCGGCTCCTGCGGAGGAGTCCGGCCCGGCTCGGCGCCCTTGCGTGCGGTGGCCTCGTGCTGTTCCAGGGCCCGGGTGATGCGATCGGGCGTCCACTCGCCGCAGCCCGGTGTGAAGGTGTACGGCAGCGGAGCGGGCGGGCCGCCGTGGCCGAAGGACTCCAGGGACACGGCGGTGATACCCAGCGCGCCCAGCCCCCGGTCGACGACCGACAGCCAGTCGCCCCGGTGCGGTGTGAAGCAGTCGTTGGGCAGGAACGCGCCGGAGAACGAGCACAGCCGTTCGTAGGCGTAGCCGTACTGGAAGGCGTGGCGCCGGTTCTCGCTGAAGGGCCCGCCGTGGATGACCGCGCGCAGCGCCGCCTCCGCCGTGGGGGCGCCCTGCCCCATCTCGTGGCTGTGACAGTCGTCGGCCATGTCGTCCGCTAAGCGGTTGCGGATCACCTTCAGAAGCTGGTCGTCACGGGATCCGACCAGGGCACGCGTGGCCGTCACATCGAGCAGGCAGAGGCTCAGGGAAGAACTCATGGGAGGAACCTATGGGAGGAACAGCCCTCAGGACCTGGCGTCGAGCGGCCGCAGGAAGCGGCGCTCATAGCGCTTGATGCAGCGGGTGTTGCGAGCCAGTTCGAAGGCATCCTGGCACTCCGGGTCGGTCATGCTGTCCGTGCGGTACTGCTCGTACGCGGCGAGGCTGGGAAAGGAGAAGAGGGCGTACGCGATGTCGCTGTCGCCCTCACTCGGCAGGAAGTAGCCGTGGTGCGTCCCGCCGAACCGGTTGACGAGCCCGACCCAGCGACGGCCGTATTCCTCGAAGTCCTCAAGCTTGTCGGTGTCGATCTCGTACTTCAGATGAATGGTGATCACGCCTCCATGATGGGGCATCGCCGAAATGGCGGCTCCTGGTGGCGCGGCCGGGACTACTCGGCGTCGCGCCGCCGGCGCGCGCGCTCGAACTCGGCGACATCCGATATCCAGGAGCCGTGCTGTTCGAGTGCGGCGCAGCCGCCGCGGACGAAGGCGCTCACCAGGTTCCGGTACCCGCCGATCCCGTCGACCAGGCTGTACTCGACCCGGTACTCCGGGTCCGACCCGTCCTCACCCTCGCGCGCCGTCGTGATCCGGGCGACGGAGTCCGCGTAGAAGTGGAGCTGGATCCCTTCGCCCCTCTCCTCGTCCTCGATGGTGAACACTTCGTTGTCCGCCGCAGAGCGATCGCCGACGAACTCCCAGAACTCCGCGGTGGCAGTGCGGGGACTGGCCCGGAGCCACTTCTTCTCGACGCCCTTGTCGTCGGTGAACGACAGGATCGTCTTCCTCGCACCCTCGCCGAAGTCGGCGCGGTCGCCGGCAGCCTCCTCGTCGTCCTCCATGGGCGTGCTCCTGGCGCGGTCCGTGGCCTGCGAGCACATCAGGAAGCTCACGGTGCGCACCGCGTCGTCGACGAGCTCAGGGTGTGCTCGGCGCACGGCCGCGTCGACCGTCTTCGCCATCCGATCCCAGTCGCCCTTGTCCGTGGCGCGCTTCCCCCGTCGCGGATCGAGGCCGATCCGCATCCCGGCGCACGCCTGCTCCGCGGCGGCGATCACCCGCATGACCTCGGGCAGCAGCACGGGGTCGACGGCATCTGGCGTCCGCCTCGGAATCGTCGAGCCGTGCACGTACTGGCCCGTGTACATCAGGATCGCGGCGTCGAGCGGACCGAGTACCACTCCGCGCCGGGCGCGACGGCGGTCCGCGTCGTGCTCCTGAGCCCGTTTCCCGTCGGGTGTCTCTGTCGCCGCGCGCATCGCCGCGCAGAACTGACCGCGCTCCAGGAGAGCGATGTCGGCTCCATGGGCGATGAGCCGGCCCCTGTCCCACCGGATGTGCTGGAAGAGCGCGTCGACGTCCGCGGGCGCGGAGAGGAGGACCGGGTCCAGGAGCGCGACGGCGGCGTTCTCGTCGAGCCGGCCCCGGGTTCCGGCGGCGTCGCACAGCGGAAGGACCGCACTCCACAGCAGCAGGTGTCTGGCCAGGTCCTCCCGGATCACCGCAAGATGGGCTTCCCCGATCGGGAACGTGAACGTGCGAGGGTCGTGGTTGGCGTCGGCCCCGGCGCCGAGCATCAGCTTCAGCTCACCGTTGTCGCGGATCACTTTCGGGGTCCAGTCGCTCCTGCGCGTGAAAACGACGTCTCTCATGGACTCAGTCTTCCCCATCGGACGGGACCGGCGAGTCCTGCCTGCACCGGTCCGACCGGCCGCTTCAGGAGTTCCGGTGCAGAACAACCTCGATCCGGCCCTTCTCCCCCACCGTGTGGGACGACTTCGTCCGATGTCGCTGAGCACGCCCGGACGGTGAGGTAGTGCTGACGGCCTTGTCATAGGCGGTGGATACCCTGCGGGAATGAGTAACGCGATGTGGGATGCCCTGGCAGCGACGCCCCTCCCGGAAGTGCGGCGCCGCGCGGCCGTCCTGGAGGAGCTCGCCGAGGTCGAGCCGGTGAGGGTGGCCGGCGCACAGCGTCTGGCCTGGAACGACTGCGGCGGCCAGTCCGCGGTCTGGTATTTCGCGGAGGACGGCCGCGTGCTGCTGCTGACGTTCGACCACGAGTCGGACCTGAATCTGTACGCCGAGCAGGATTTCGCCCTTCAGGAGTCCTTGTACGAGGGCGTCCCCGAATCCCTCGTAGCCCTGGTCCGCGACCGTCCCGAGAACTACGAGTCTCTGAACCTCACGGACCCCGAGACGGGCCGGACGATTCACTACGCGGGCGGTGTCTTCTGGTACGACGGGACGCGCTGGCACATCTCCGACGGCCTGGCGGAGTACTGCCGCCGCGAGGACGCGGACCTCTTCGGCGAGTCCGGCTTCGACTACTGCCTGGGCTTCTACCACTTCGGCCAGGACTTCACCCCGGAGACCGTCGTGGGGATCCGGGACGAGGACACGAAGGCGAAGGAAGCGGATCTGTCACGCGTCCGCGAAGTCTTCACCCGGCACGGTTAGGGCTCGGCGTCTCAGCGGGTGAGGCCGGCGATCACCTCGACGGCGCGGTCGATCTCCGCCTCGGTGTTGTAGTAGTGCGGGGAGAGCCGTACCAGCGGGTGTACGTCGCGGACCTCGGAGTCGAACTGGGAGTGTTCGGCGACGGTCGTCGTGACGTTGATGTGCTGTGCGGCCAGCGCGGCGGCGACGTCCGCGGTCGGGATTCCGTCGACCTTCGCCGTCACGACGGCGCACTTCTCCGTCCCCTGGTCGTGCGTGGTGACGCCGGGCAGGGCGTCCAGCCGTCGGCGCAGGAGGTCGCCGAGTGCGAAGGCGCGCTCGCCGATCCGGTCCATGCCGAGATCGAGAGCCTGGCGCACGGCCGAGTCCAGCCCCAGGACGTTGGCGTACGCCATCTCCCAGGTGGCGAACCGTCGTGCGCCGGGCTTCCAGGTGAAACCGCGTCCGCCGTCCCAGTTCGCGGACTCGATCTCCACGACGAACGGTTCCAGGCGGTCCAGCGCCTCGCTGCGGACCCACAGGAAGCCGGTCCCCCGCGGTCCGCGCAGGAATTTGCGGCCGGTCGCGGTGAGCATGTCGCAGCCGATCTCGCGTACGTCGACGGGGAACTGGCCGACGGACTGGGTGGCGTCCAGGAGGAAGGGCACCCCGGCGGCCCGGGTGATCCGGCCGATCTCGGCGACCGGGTTGACCAGGCCCCCGCTGGTGGGGACGTGGCTGACGCCGACGAGTGCGGTGCGTTCGTCGATGAGGGCGGCCAGCGCGGTGGTGTCCAGCCGGCCCGAGGCGTCGTCGGGGACCACGATGATCTCGGCGCCGGTGCGCCCGGCGGCCTGGAGGTAGGCCAGGACGTTGCTGCCGTACTCGGCGCGGCCCGTCAGGATGCGGGCGCCGGGGCTGAATTCGAGGGCGTGGAACGCGGCGTTCCAGGCCTGTGTGGAGTTGCCGAACAGCGCCACCTCGTCGGCCCGGCCGCCGATCAGCTCCGCGATGCTCCCGTACGTCGCGTCGATCCGCTCCTGCTCCTGGGCTGCCGCCTCGTAGCCGCCGACGGCCGCTTCGAGCTCCAGGTGCGCGGTGATCGCGCGCAGCGTCTGCCGGGACATCAGGCCTGCTCCGGCGTTGTTGAGATGGACCCGGAAGGCGGTGCCCGGGGTGTCACGGCGGAGGGCTTCGATGTCCATGCGGGTGCCTTCTCCTCTGTCGGGCGGCTTCTCCGGCCACGCTCCCAAACCTCTCCACTCAAGTAAAGCGATCAAGTAGAGCGACGCCCTCCGCACGGTCCGCCACAGGCCGGACGGGACCCTTTTCCTGATGGTTCACGGGTGAAGGGCATCGAGCCCGGCACGGCGCACGCGTGGTTCGTCACGGCGCGCTCCGCGCACGGCGGTGTGACCGCGTCCGAGCCGAGCGGGTTCGTGACCAGGGACGCGCGCGGGCGGCCCGGCCCGTGGGGGCCGGGTGTGCCGGACTACCGGTGGTTCACGCCACCGGCCGCCGGACGGTGACCGGCTGACCCGCGTCCGCGCAGGACGCGCAGGACGCGCAGGACGCGCCGGACGCGCCGGACGCGCCGGACGCGCCGGGCCCACCGGTTGCGCGGGCCGCCCCGGACCCGTAACCAGGGGTCCGGGGCGGCCCGCGTCAGGGGCCGGAGGGGCCGTCCAGCCGGTCGAGGGAGGCGGCGGTCAGGGCGGTGACCGCGGGCGGGAGCGCGGTCCGGACGTCCGGGGCGAAGTACGGCGAGTGGTTCGGGGGAAGGCCGGTCGCGGCCCCGGCCCACTGCTTGGGACCCATGACCCCGATCATCCAGTAGACGAGCGGGACGCCTGATTCGGCGTGGATCTCCAGGCCCGCGTCGCCGAAGAGCGGGAAGTCCTCCGCCGCCATCGACGGGGGCCACTGACCGACCCGTTCCGGTCCGTACGAGCTGGTGTGGGCGGCACGGACCGCCCGGGTCGCGTCGGGGTCGCACCACAGGGCGGGCGAGCGGGAGAGCACCGTCACCTCCGGGTCCCTGGGGCAGGCGGAGGCGGTGCACTCGGCCCGTACGATCCGCTCCACCGCGGCGAGGGCACGGTCGAGGGTCTCCTCGTCCGTCGCGCGGAGGCCGATGCCCAGCTCGGCCGTGTCCGGCACCACGTTGACCGCGGTGCCGGCGTGCAGGGTGCCGACGGTGAGGGTGAGCCGGTCACCGGGTGCGGTCTCGCGGGCGACCACGGTCTGGAGCCGGGTGACGACCGCCGCAGCCGTCACCACGGGGTCGACGGTCAGGTGCGGGGTGGCGGCGTGACCGCCCCGGCCGTGCAGGACGACGGTCAGGGCGGCGCTCGCGGCGGCCACCGGCCCGTGCCCGGTGCCGTGCGCGACCATCCCGGACGGGAGCGGGGCCGCGTGCTGAGCGAGGACCACGTCCGGTCTGCCGAACCGCTCGTACAGGCCGTCCGCCAGCATGGCCCGGGCTCCCGTCAGAGTCTCCTCGGCGGGCTGGCCGACGACCACGACGGTGCCCCGCCAGCGGTCGGCGGTACGGGAGAGGAGGTCCACCGCGCCGGCCGCCGCCGCGAGGTGGAGGTCGTGGCCACAGGCGTGCATGGCACCGTTGGCGCTCGCGTAGGCGAGGCCGGTGCGCTCGTCCATCGGCAGCGCGTCGAGCTCCGCGCGCAGATACACGCGCGGGCCCTCGCCGTTGCGCAGGACACCGACGACGCCGTGGCCCCCCACGTCGCGGGTCACGTCGCAGCCGGCGGCGGCGAGCCGTTCGGCGAACAGGGCGGCGGTGCGGCTCTCCAGGCCGGACGTCTCCGGGTGGCGGTGCACGTCCAGGTAGAGGGTGAGGGCGGGGCGCAGGACCTCCCCCGCCCTGGTCAGGACGGGGTGGGGCGGGCGGGTGGCGTGCGTCATGGGGTCTCCTGCGGCGGGGAGTTCGGGGGCGCTGTCGGGGCGCTGGCGTCGCGTGCCAGCGATGTGCGTGCGCGAGGCGTGCCGAACGGTCAGTGGCGGCCGGTGGAATGGGTGGCGCACACCCCAGCAGGCCGTCGGACCGGCGGCCCCGACGGAGGAGACCGCATGAACAAGGACCTGAGCACCCTCGCCGACGAGATCCTCGAGCTCGAGGCCGAGACCTTCGAGATCTCCGACTACTCGGACGCCAGCGAGGTCGTGCTGGCCGGTTCCACCAGCACCAGCTCGACCTCGACGTGCAGCTCCACCACCAGCACCACCTCCTGCTCCGCCTGATCCGGCGTCAGCAGCGGTCCGTTCGCGCCCGGTACCCGTCTCCTGACGGGTACCGGGCGTTCGCGGTTCCTCAGGGGAACGGGTGCGGGACCCGGCGGATCTCGGCGTCGGTCAGATCCGTGGTGCGGTGGCCGCCGCGCCGCAGGGCGGTGCGCAGCCGTGGCAGCAGCAGGGCCCGCTGCCGGTTCCAGCCGAAGTCGATCGGCAGGAGTCCCGGCACCAGGGTGCTGACCGTGCGCAGCCCCATGCGTTCCTGTTCGGGGGTGGTCTGGTCGACGACGATCACGTCGTGGCCTGCCCCGGTCAGTTCGTCGCGGACCACGAGGACGTCGTCGAGCAGGTCTCCGGTGCGCGGGCGGCCGTTGTCCTCCCAGTCGCGGTAGACGTCGTCGAAGGGGCGGACGGCCACCGGTTCCAGGTAGCTGCGGGCGTGTTCGGCCATCCGCGGCAGGCCGTAGAGCTGGGCGTGGTCCTTCAGGTGCCTGACCCGGTCGAAGTCGTCCGCCATCGCTTCGAGTTCGTCCCGGCGTTCGGTGGTCTGGCGGGACAGGTGCGGGATGTAGGTGAGCACTTCGGACAGTGCGCCCTCGACGGCGGCGAGCGGGTCGAGCGAGGCCGCCGCGGCGAAGGAGAGGATGCCCGGGCCGCCGTCGCGGCGGACGGCCACGGCGGTGACCACGGGCACGGCCAGGTCGATGCGGTTGTCGAGGACGTGGACGTCGTAGCCCTGGAGCGCGGCCCGTTCCGCCATGGCCGCCGCGGTACGGCCGCCCACGGTGTCCAGGTCGATCCTGGTGAGGCGGGCCGCGCCGTACCAGGCGTTGAGGAAGGCGTCGCGCTCGACGAGTTCGAGGAGTCCGCCCAGCACCGCCTCCTCCAGGCTGCCGCCGATGGCGCAGCCGTTGGAGCACTCGAAGACGAAGTTGTCCGAGGCCAGGCCGGCGCTGTAGTAGACGAGTCGGGAGGGGACGAGTACGGGGCGTTCGTCGCGCAGCGACCAGCCCCACTCCCAGGGGATGGGCCGGTCGGGGTCGAAGGGGTCGACCAGCGGGTCGTCCCGGTAGGTGCGGGGGTCGTAGAAGCCGCAGGTGGCGGGGTCGACCGCGTCGGCTCTCAGCTCGTTCCAGGAGCCGGTGACCGGGGTGGTCCGGCCGCGCCGGTGGGTTCCCGCGTAGCGTTCGAGGCCTTCGAGGAAGGCCAGGGTGCGGCTGGTGGAGAAGGCGTTCTCCTGGCCGCTCCAGGTGACGTCGTTGAGCCCGGCGTAGCCGCGTACGAAGACACTGCCCGCGACCGGGGCGGTCGTCGGGGAGGTCACGTCGGTCCAGGTGCCGCCGCCGAGGGCCCCGCACACCGGGTTGGCGAGCGCCTCCTCCGGTATGGGGTACGAGGAGGCGGGGCGCAGCCGGTAGGTGTCGGGGTGCGGTTTGGGCCGGGGGGTGAGGGCCTGCGGAGTCACTCCGCCCGTGCCGGGGCGCGGCCCGCAGTCGGGGCAGAGCGGGTCGGCCAGGAGCGGGAACGTCCGTACGCGCAGGGTCTTCAGGTCGAGGCGTGACACCTGCGGCAGGGCCCGGTCGGCGGGCCCGGCGGCGGGCGGTACGGCGTCGGGGGTGCCCAGTACCGCCGTGTACAGCGCGGCGACGGCGTCGTACGTGTGGTCGGTGAGCAGCGGCCACTCACCCACGGGCCGGGGGCCGTCGGGGCCGCCGGTCTCCAGGGCGTCGCGTTCGCTGCGGCTGCGCAGCCGCTGCCAGCGCATCGCCAGGCAGCGCCCGCAGGCGGGTGCGGTGCCGTCGCCGCCCCAGGGGCCGACGAGAACGGCGGAGGCGGTGAGGTGGACGCGTGCCCCGGGCCGGTCGGCGGCCCAGGGGTCCGGGGCGCCCCGGTCGCCGAGGGTGGCGGCGGCGTCGGTGGCGCCGACCGGGACGACCTGGAGGGTGCCGGGGCCCAGCCGGTCGTCGAGGGCGAAGTGCAGTACGGCCCTCGCCCGGTCCATCGGGTGCGGCAGCGGCGGGGACGGCTGTGGCCGCGTGGCGGTGGTCATGAGGCCTTCGTCCAGCGGAAGGTCCGGATCGCGACGACGCCGAAGAGCAGGGCGAAGACGGCGAGGCCCGCGCAGCCGATCGCGATGTCGGAGGAGTCGCCTCGGCCGGTCAGCGCGTTGGACACGGCGTCGTTGAGGTAGCGCAGCGGCATGATCAGGGAGACCTTCTGCAGCCAGGAGGGCATGGCGTCCATCGGGAAGAAGGATCCGGACAGGAAGGCCATGGGCAGCATCAGGAAGTTCGCGACGGCCGCGACGGACTCGGGGGTGTTGGCGAACGAGCCGATGATCACGCCGAGCAGCAGGAACGTCGTGATGCCGAGGATCATCACCGGGATCAGCAGGGGCCAGCCGGAGGCGGGCTCCAGGCCGAACAGCGGCAGCATCGCGACGCCGACGAACAGCAGCGACTGGACGAGGCCGACGACGAGGGCGAGGGCGTAGCGGGAGCCGATGACGGCGGACAGCGGGGCCGGGGACATCCGGATCAGCCGCAGGATGTCGTCGGTCCGCCACTGCATGAGGGTGAACGCGATGCCGAACACGGCGGCGTTCGCCACGCCCCAGGAGAGCACTCCGGCGGCGGTGTAGGAGATGTAGGACAGGCCGCTCTGCTGGACGTCCTGGCCGCGGAAGATCAGGCCGAAGACGACGAGGAAGAGGAGCGGGAAGGCGAAGGTGAAGAAGAGGGTCGTGCGGTCGCGGACCTGGGCGCGGTAGCCCGCCGCGGTCAGTGCGGTGTACGTGCTCATGCCTGCTGCTCCGTCGTCTCGGCGTTCCGGCCGGTGGTCTGCCGGGCGGTGAGCCGGGCGGTGAGGTCGAGGTAGACGTCCTCCAGGCTGGCGGTACGGGTCTGTACGCCGTCCAGTCCGGTGAGGCGGTCGACGGCGGTGAGCACCCGTCCGGACGTCCGTGTCTCCAGGACGAGGGAGCCGCCCTGGACGGTGACGCGGTCGACGCCGGGGATCGCCGCCGCCTGCTGCTCGTCGAGCCTGCCCAGCGGCAGCATCAGCCGGCTGGGGGCCTCGGAGGCGTCGACGAGGTTGTGCGGGGAGTCCGTCACGGCGATCGAGCCGTCCACGAGGATGGCGATGCGGTCGCACAGCGCTTCCGCCTCGTCGAGGTGGTGCGTGGTGTAGACGATGGTGCGGCCCTCGGCCTTGAGTCCGCGCAGCACCTCCCACAGGGCGCGGCGGGCCTGGGGGTCGAGGGCGGCGGTCGGCTCGTCCAGGAAGATCAGTTCGGGGCCGTGGACGAGCGCGGAGGCGATGGCCAGGCGCTGGCGCTGGCCGCCGGAGAGGCTCTCCACCTGTATGTCGCGGTGTTCGGTCAGCCCCACGGAGTCCAGGGTGGCGTCGACGGCGGCCCGGGAGGCCCCGTAGAGAGCGGCGACCGTGCGCAGGTGTTCGTGCGCGGTCTGCCGTACGAAGAACGCCGAGGACTGTGTCTGCACGCCGAGGCGGGGCAGCAGCGCGGTGTTGCGCGGCCAGGGGGACTCGCCGAAGAGGGCGACCGTTCCCGAGTCGGCCCGGCGCAGCCCTTCCATGATCTCCACCAGGGTGGACTTGCCCGCGCCGTTGGGGCCGAGGAGGCCGAAGAACTCCCCGCGGCGGATCTCCAGGGTCACGTCGTCGACGGCCTGCCGGTCTCCGTACCGCTTGGACACCCCCACCACTTCTACGGCCGGGGACGGGGTGGTGCCTTCGGGGGGTGTGGCTCGCATGGCCTGTACCTCACTCATGTGGTGCGTGGGTCCTTCGGGTCGGTCGGTGGGGCGCGGTCGGGTCATCGGAGGAGCAGCAGGAGGGCCGCCGTACAGGTGCCGGCCGCGGCGAGGAGGATCAGGGCCGCCGATCCGATCCCGTACGCCGTGTAGAGGCGGCGGGCCCGCCGGGGGTACGCGGCCGTGGCCTCCGCCCCGCCCTTGCCCCGGCGCAGCGTCAGGTATGCGCGGGTCTCGGGGGCGAGGTGGGCGACGCCCAGGGCGTGGCCGAGCATCCGGTAGCCGTCCAGCGGCGGGAGGGGGACGAGGTTGCTGAGGCCCTGGACGCTGCCGAGCAGCAGCAGACCGGCCAGCAGGGGACGGGTGGGGTCGTCCTGCGGGAGGAGGAGCCACCACAGGGCGAAGGGCAGCAGGAGCAACAGGTTGATGTAGGCGCCCGCGCCGGCGATCACCTGTTTGGCGCGCCGGCCGGGCAGGAAGAGGTAGTTGTCGACCGTGCAGTAGAGCATCGCGGCGGGGAGCCGCCAGCGCAGTCCGATCTCGGCGACGTGGCCGCCGTAGTGCTGGGCGGCGACACCGTGGGCGAGCTCGTGGAGGGTGATGCTGAACCACAGCAGCAGGGCCACCACGGCGAGGGCGAGCGGATTGCGGATCAACTCGGCGGTTCCGTCGAGGAGTTCCCCGGCGTTCAGGCCGAGCACCACCAGCATGGCCAGGACGGCGGCCAGCAGCGGCAGTTGCACGGCGGGGTGGAGCAGGGGCCGCAGGATCCGGTGCAGCCGGGCGGTCGTCGCGTCGGCGTCCGCGACCATCCGCCGGGTGCCGTGCCAGAGGGTGCCGGTGCGGGGCGGGGCCGGCGGGGCGGGTGGCGGGTCGGGGGCGCCGGACAGCAGACCGCGCGCGCCGAGGAGCCCGAGCAGCCGGTTCCAGTTGTCCTCGGCGAGACGGCGGCCGAAGCGGGTGGCGTACGCGGGGCCGATGTCGTCGAGGTTCCGTGTCCCGTCGAGCCGGGCGATGACGAAGTGCTCCTTGACGCCCACCTCGAACGCGGCACCGCTGCCGGGGTGCTTGATCAGGTGCACGGTGCGGGGGCCGCGCAGCAGGGCGGGGCTCAGCAGCACCCCCTCACGCAGCGTCGGCCGATAGGCACGGGCCGCCGCGTGTGCCTCGGCGTGTTCCCGTGCGGCGGGCGGGCCGGGGGCGGCGGTCATGCGTGCGCCCCGGCGCCGGTCACGCCCCCGGCCCCGGCGGCGTCCTGGTCCCGCAGCACCTGGCCGAGGACGAAGGACAGATAGGCCTCGTCGCGGATCGTCACATGCAGCCGGTTGTTGGTCATGTGCATGTACGGGGAGAGCAGCCGGGGCAGGACCGCGGGCACATGGGTCAGCGTCTCCGGCGGGGCGGCCTCCGTCTGCGCGGGGCGCTCCTGGCCGGTGTCCTCGCGGGCGGGCCCGTCCCAGGCCGGGAAGGCGAGCTCGCCGCGGGTGGCCAGGTCCACGACGCGTGCGCGCAGCTCCAGGCAGTGGGCGGCCCAGCCCCGCAGGAACGCGGGCAGCCGCCGCAGCTCGCCCGCGGAGACGGCGGCGTGGATCTCGGTGAACCGGCGGCCCAGCGAGGGTGCCGTCGCGGCGTAGTTGCGCTCGTACTCCTTCGAGCCGATGAACCCGGTCCCGGGGAAGGCCCGGTGCCAGAACTCGTAGTAGCCGTCGAGGTAGTCGGCGAGGCGGTCCTTCTCCGGCAGGAAGCAGCTCGCCATCACCATCATCAGCTGCGCGGAGGTGCCCAGCAGCACGGTGCGCAGGTGCAGGTTCATGGTGCGGAAGGCGTCCATGACCAGGTCGCTGGAGTGCCGGAAGTGCCATTCGGCGAGCTCGACCCCGGCGGGCCCGCCGTACTTGGCGTACTCGGGGGCGTAGGCCTCGTACGAGAAGGAGTTGTTCGGCCGCAGGTTCATCCGGCCGTCCTCGCCCATGTACCGGCCCCGGTCCTCGCCGGGGAACTCGATGTCGAACAGGGCGTTGTAGAAGTCCTTGAGGAAGCCCGAGTCCACCTCGTACAGCGCGGGGCGGGTACGGAGGAACGTGCCGAGCGCCTCCTCGGCCCTGCGGCGCACCTCGGGTGCGGCGGCGGCGCTCGCCGGGCGCAGCCGGAGCCGGACGTGCGGACCCTCCAGCCAGTAGTTGATGAAGAAGTGCCCGGCCAGCAGGCCTTCCTCCGTGAGCCGGTCCACCAGCGGGCGGACGCAGTCGACCAGCATCGGCCGGGGGCTGGCGGCGTAGAAGACGTGCAGGGCGATCCATTCCCCGTCCGCCGGGCCGGGGACCGGGCGGGCGGGGCGGGGCGAGGTCAGTTCGGGCATGTCGGGCCGTCCTCGGTGCTGGAGCGGAAAGTGAAGGTCTCTACGGCCAGTTCGGCCACATGGCTGCCCCGCGCCGAGGTCAGGTGCAGCTCGTCCTCGGCGGGGAGCATCTCGCGGAGGACGACCCGGATGCCGGGCCCGCGCTCCACCAGGGCGTCGAACGCCGTGAGGGAGAGGTGGCTGCCGAAGTCCACGTAGGCCGGTTTGGCACCGAGGGCAGCGCGGCCGTCCCGGGTCAGGGTGGCGAAGACCTGCTCGGGCAGCCGGTGGGTGCGCCGCCAGCGCTGCCAGTCCAGGTACCACTCCTCCTCGCCCGTCCCGGGGCGGCGGACGGGGAGCGCCGACGCCTCCGCCGTCCAGCTGCGCCGGCTGATCACGACATCGCCGTGGCGCACCCGTGGACGGCGCGTCACACCGTCCACGGGTTCGCTCTCGGGTACGCCGCCCCAGACGTTCGAGGGGGCCATGGTGCTCGGCGAGAGGAGCAGGAGGGTGCGGGGGATCTCGGGCAGTGCCACGGGCACGAGGTAGCCGAGATAGACGGGGACGACCTCGCACTCCAGCCTGCGCGAGCGCAGGACGAGACGGTCGGCCTTCTCGTCGTGCTCCAGATACAGGTCGTCGAGGTGGATCCGGCCGTCCTCGGGAACGGTGGCCGTCTCGCCGGGACAGACGATCTGGTGGTCCGTCAGACGGCCGTGCAGGTTGAGGTTGCTGGTGACCGGTCCGCCGGTCAGCTCGGCGAACACCGCCCCCCGGGGCTGCCGGTCGCGGAGCTCCGCGCGGAGCCGGCCGGACAGTCCGGGACCGTCGGCGCCCTCCCTGCCGCCGTGGCCGTCGTACACATGGGTGAAGCGGCTGAAGGGGAACGCCACTCCCCCGTACGAGCGGTTGAGGACGACCAGGGACTCACCGCTGCGGCCCGGGGCGGGGCGGGCCAGCTGGAGGTGGTGGCTCTGCGGGGTGAAGTCCGCGGTGAGCGGCGCGAGTTCATCGGCGACCGTGGTGAGCAGTTCCTCGGGCAGGCTGATCTCCCCCGATCCGTCCGCCTCCTCCCACAGCTCGCGCATGCCGGCGACGAACCGGCGACGGGCGTCGTCGAGCGTCCTGAGCGCGGGCTGGCCGAGCCAGTTCTCCTCGGGCACGTAGGTGCCGTCCTCGTCGAACGTGCTGCGCTTGGAGGTGAAGGAGATGTACTGGTCGAAGAGGTCCTCGTGGAAGTCGTGGACGAGGCCGAGCAGGTCGTCGCACCGGCCGCCGCGCCCGTACCGGGCGACGAAGAAGCCCCGCAGGGTGATGCGCTGGGGCAGCGTCATGTCGAACATCGGCAGCACCCCCTCGACCGACCGCAGGGCCCGCCCCGTCGCACCGGTCAGCACGCCGGGCCCGCAGACCAGGCCGTCCCCGGCGCTGACGTCCTCGTACAGCAGGGTCTGCGGGAGAGCGGGCTCCGGCGCGCCCAGCTCCCGCTGGATGTCCAGGAGTTGTTCGCGCAGGGTGCGCAGCAGGGTCCGTCGTTCGCCGGCCCCGGCGGCCGGGTACGCCGCCAGGCAGGCGGCCGGGCCGTCCAGGCCGCGGGCCACCCGGTCGGCCCAGGGGGCGTCCAGGGTGCGCAGGGCCTCCTGGAAGGAACCCAGCGGGTCCGGGGTGTGCACGTCGGTGCGCAGGCAGGGCACCTGCACCATGCCGAGCTGCAGCAGGGCCGCGGCGTAGCGTTCGCACTCGGTGCGTTCGGCGCCGTGCTCGGCGTGCAGCCAGTCGACGAGGTCACGGTGGCGTAGGTCCGTGCGGCCGTCGAAGAGGCCGAGCAGGCGCTCCAGGGTGCCGCTGCTGCGGAGGTAGAAGAGCCGGTCGCGTACCGAGTCGAAGGTCACGGCGGCACTGTCGTCGCCCGCCGTGACCCACTGCCGTACGTAGCGGATGCGGTCCTCGTCGCGGCCCCAGCCGGGGGACAGCACGACGGGCAGGTCCTGGCGGAGCACGGGGTCCGCGAGGACCAGGTCGGCCAGCCGGCCGAGGGCGACGACGTTGAGCCGCACATGGCTCGTCCAGTCCTCGCCGGTGCTCAGGGCGGCCCGGCCGTCCGCCGGGTCGCCGTCGAAGGTGCCCAGGGCCACGGCTGTGAAGGTGCTGAACGGGCTGGTCTTGCAGGCCGTCCGGTAAAGGTAGGCGAGTGCGGACCGTTCGATCTTCCGCATCCGTTTGCCCGGCTCGGCGCCGGTGTCGCGCAGATAGGCGTCGAGCCGGCTGTCGAGCGTCGGCGAGGCCAGCAGCAGGCCGAGCCTGAGGCGTTCCCCGGCCAGGAGGGTGCGCAGTTCGCCCCGGGCGGTGCGCAGCTCGGCGGCGAGCAGTTCGGCGCCCCGGTCGCGGAGTTCGGTGAGCCCGGCGCGGTCGCGCAGCCATGCGGCGGTGCGGGCACCGGCCTCCTCGTCGAGGCCCGCCACCAGGCGTACGGCGGCGTCGGGGGCGGCGGGCGACCGGTTGTTGAACACCTGGCGGCGCAGCGCCAGCAGGGCGCGGCGGGCGTCCGGCCCGACGGCGTCGGCGGCCTTGAGCAGGTCGTGCAGCAGATCGCTGAGGGCGGCGCCGCCCGCGCGCAGGCGTTCCTCCCCGTCCAGGACCTCGTCGGCCCAGCGGCGGGTACGGACGCAGCGCAGCCCGTGCACGCTCTCCACGGGCAGGCCTGCCGCCCGGAGCACGAAGCGGCGGCCCGGCTCCCAGCCCGTGGCGGGCGGGGGGTCGTGGGGTGCGTCGGGGGCGGACGGGATCGGTGTGCCGGACGCGGTCGGTGTGCCGGACGTCGTGAGTGTCATCGGAAGTCTCCCCGGTCAGGCGATCTCGTGGTGGAAGTCGGCGGGCCGGGGGCGTTCGTGGCCGAGCGGCATGATCAGCAGGGGGGCCTCGTCACCGTCCCCCAGGCCGAGTTTCTCGATGAACGAGATGTTGTCGAAGCCGAGGGCCACCCCCGCGCCCAGCTCCAGGGCGGCGGCGGCCACGTAGAAGGTCTGCGCGACGGCGCCCGCGGTGCCGACGGCCAGCCGGTAGCCCCGGTCACCCACCGCGTCCAGGACCGCCGTGGTGCGGACGGTCGGCACGAGGACGACGCCTGCCTGCTCCAGGTTGTAGTTGGCCAGGAAGTAGTTCTCCTGGAGGAACGCCCCCTGCGGGCCCGGCACGACGAGCCGCAGCTCCCCCGCGTCCGGTTCGTAGGCGTACGCGCCCGGCTCGATGCCCTCGACGTGGTTGACGAAGGCGTAGAGCGTGGCCAGCCGTACGGCGTCCGCCGGGTCGGCGTCGCCGCCCAGCGACGTCGCCGCGCAGGCCGCCAGGACGGCCGAGAGCTGTGCGGGGGTGACCGGGCGGGCCGCGTCGAAGCGGCCGAAGCTGCTGCGCCGCCCGCGCAGCGCCCGGCGTACCGGCATCTCCGGGAAGGCGGGGGCGGGCAGTGCGGCGCGGGTCCCCCCGGCGGGTGCGGGGAGGGCCGCGGCTGCGGCGAGGGCGCCGGGGGCGGGGCGGTCCGCCGCGCGTGCCACGGTCGCGGTGTGCATGTCGAGCACGGTCGGGAACTCCAGCACGGTGCGGGAACGCTCGACGTCCCGGTGCCGGACGGCCGGCCGGTGCGCGGGGCCGGGTCCCGGTGCGGCGGCGGCAGGACGGGACCCGGGCTCGGATGCGGCGGCCCGGGGTGTCTCGCGCGCGGGCCCGTCCCAGTGCAGCGGGACGACGGCGAAGATGCCCTCCTCCTCGCCCGCCACGCCGAGCAGCCCGTTCAGCCGGGGCTCGTCGAACCACAGCACCGGTGCCGTCCGCAGACCACGGGCACGGGCCCAGATCCGCCAGGTCTGGACGACGGTTCCGAGGTCGGTGGAGACCACGTGGTACGAGAAGCTGTTGTACTTGAACGCGTTCTGCCAGTACTTGACGCCCAGGACCAGGTACTGGTCGGTGTCCAGCGCCCCGGCGGGCGCGTCCGCTCCCAGCGCCTCCCGCACCTGGCCGGACACGTCACCGGCCAGCAGCCGCTGTACGGCGTGCCGGTGGACGTCGTAGTAGTGGATGCCCGGGGTCAGCGGTCCGGACGGGCCGGAGACCCAGTAGACGCTGACCGGGTAGAGCCCGCCGCCGCCGGCCGTGCCCCGGGACCAGTTGGCGTGGGTGTAGAACGGCAGGCCGGACAGGTCGCTGTTGGCCTGGACGCCCAGCCGGCGGCCGGTCAGACCGTAGGAGTCCTTGAGCATCGCGGACAGCAGGGGCAGGGTGAATCCGGCCGCGCGGTCACCGGGATCCGCGTCGTCCCGGGCCGCCGGGAGCAGGCCGCGGGCCGCCGGGGCGTCAGCGAGGTCGTCGCCGTCGGGCAGGGGGTAGGTCTCGGCTCCCGGGTAGAACTTGCCCTTGCGGGGGCCGTCGGCCCAGTCGGGGACGAAGTCGGCGGGCTCCATCGGGATCCGGCCGCGGTGCATGACGGCGTTCGCGTACTCGTGGGCGTACCCCATGGGGTCTCCCCTTTCGGATGGGCGGTCGGTAGGGACGTCCGTCACGGGAACGGGTGCGGGGCCGGGTTGAGCCCGTCGGCGGTCAGGTCGGTGTCGCGCAGTCCGGCCTCGCGCAGCGCGGTGCGGGTGCGGGGCATGTGCCGGGCGCGCTGCCGGGACCAGCCGAAGTCGATCGGGATCAGTCCGGGCACCAGCACCTTCACGGTGTGCAGGCCCAGGGCGCGCTGTTCGGGCAGGGTCTGGTCGACGACGACCACGTCGAACCCGGCGGCGGTGACGGCTCCCACCGCCCGAAGCAGGTCCTCCCGCAGGTCGGGGCTGACGGGTGCGCCGTCCGCGTCGGGCCATCGCAGGCCGGTGACATCGACCGGGGGGCGCGGGTCCGGCTGCCGCAGCAGGAAGTCGGCGTGGTCGCCCATCTCGGGGACGCCGTAGACGAGCGGGTGGTCGTGGAGGCTGGTGACCTGGTCGAAGTCCTGGGCCAGGGCGCGCAGCCGGGTCTCGTCGCGCCGGGTCCGGCCGACGAGGTTGACCGAGTCGGTGGCGATCTCGCAGAGGGCGGAGTCCAGGGCCGATTCCGGGTCGAGCCCGGCGCCCGCGCCGAAGCACATGCGGCCGACGCCTCCGTCGAAGCGTTCGGCGACGGCGGTGACGACGGGGACGGGGAAGCTGATCCGGGTGTCGAAGAAGCGGGCCCGGTAGCCGTACATGGCGAGCCGGTCCACCATGTGCCGGGTGCCGGGGCGGGTGCTGGTCGACGGGTCGATCTCGGTCAGCGGTACCTGCCCGTACCAGGCGAGCAGGAACGCGTCCCGTTCGATGACCTCCATCAGCCCGAAGTAGACGGCTTCCTCCGGACTGCCGCCGGAGGCGCAGCCGTTGGAGCTCTCCTGCACGAACCGGTTCTCCAGGCCCGGTGCGTGGTAGTAGGCGAGGATCTCGGGGACGGGGCGCGGGCGGGCGTCGCGCAGCGACCAGCCCCACACCCAGGGGATCTCCCGGTCGGGGGTGAAGGGCCGCACCCGGGGGTTGTCCCGGTAGAAGTCCTCGGCGTACAGGCCGGTCTCGCGGGGGTCGACGGCGTCCGGGCCCAGGTCGTCGAGGGAGGCCACGAGTCCGGTGGTCCGGCCCCGGGCGCGCATGCCCGCGTAGCGCTCCAGGCCCTCCAGGACGCCGATGCGCAGACTGTTCCCGAAGCTGTCCGCGTGGCCGCCCCAGAAGGTCTCGCGCAGGTAGGCGCCGGAGCGGGTCGAGAAGCAGCCGACGGTGGCGGAGGTCGTGGTGGACGCGACGTCGCAGATGACGGACGGTCCGAGCGCGCCCCAGTGCGGGTTGGCGAAGGCGTCCACCGGCAGGCCGTGGTCCTCGACGCGGCGGACCCGGAAGGCACCCGGCCGGTACTTGGGCGCGGGCCGCAGGGTCAGGGCCGCGCCCTCGGCGGTGTCCGGTCCGGGCGCACCGCAGGAGGGGCACTCCGGATCGGGCACCAGCGGGTGACGGCGCACGGTCATGGTGTCCAGGTCCAGCAGGTGTACGTCGGGGTACGGACCCTGGGCGGCCTCCGGGCGTTCGGCCTCAGCGGCTTCCACGGCTTCCACGGCTTCCGCGGCGAGGGCGGCCAGCAGTGCGGCCACGGCGGTGGCGGCGAACGGGGTGGCGTAGGGCCAGGGGGCCACCGAGCGGGTTCCTGAGCCGAGTTCGAGCCCTTCACGCAGGGACACCGAGCGGACCCCCTGCCAGCGGCGCTCCAGGCAGGTCCCGCACCCCGTGTCCCGTCCGGCGGCGGGCCACGGTCCGACCAGCACCTGACGCCCGTACAGGTGCACCGGTACGTGGTCCCCGGGTGCGGCGGTGCCGGTGTACGCGTCCCGGACGCCCAGGGCGCCCACCGCGACGGCCGGGACTCGCGCCGTGCAGACCTCGTCCAGGGCCTCTCGCAGGGCCCCGGCGAAGCGGCGGGAGGACTCGGCCCGCGCGGCGGACTGCCGGGGCGGGTCCGCCTGTCCGGGCCGCCGGTCCATGGTCTCAGCGGGCATCTGCGGCCACCGTGAGCAGGACGCGGACGGTGTGGATCCCCGCGGTCGGCAGGTCCGCGGCGTGCGTCGGCACGACGAGCGCGTCCCGTCCGTCGGCGGCGAGGCGTTCCAGGAGCCTGGTCCAGCCCGCGGGCTTCCCGGGCGCGTCACCGGCGGTACCGGTGACGGGGATCAGCGCGGCGTCGAGGTCGCGCAGCAGCGGGTCGCCGGTGTCGGGCGCGCCCAGTCCCTCGGCGGCGAGCTGTGCCTGGCCGAGCAGGTCGCGCAGGGCGTCGACGGCGGCGGCCCCCAGGTCCAGGGCCGCGCCCACCGCCCAGTACGCGGGCGTCCCGTCCCCGGTGGTCCGGGCGAGTACGACGGACGCGCCGGAGTGCGTACGCTCCCCGAGGTCGAACAGGCCGACGCTGATGCCGAGATGGCCCGCGGAGCGCAGCAGGAAGGTCACCTCCGGGTCCTCACCGAAGGCCGAGGGCGGGATCACCGCCGTGTTCCGGGCGCCTCTGACGGCCCGTCGGAGGGCGTCGTGGGCGAGTGCCGACAGCAGGCCCGCGGCGGCGGCCTCCGGCAGGTCCGCACCCGCGCCCGCACCGGCCCGGGTCCGCTCGAACCCCCGGTCGCGGTTGTCCGGGCCGAACGGGCGCACGGCCCCGGCGGGAACCAGCACCTGTTCCTTCGTCACGAGCGAGGTGGCGAGGGCCCACGCGGTGCTCCCGTCGCCGCCGGTGCCGGAGGCGGTCGTCAGTGCGGCGGGCAGCCGGCCTGCCTGCGTGCTCCCCAAGGGGGCGGCCGGCACCACGTGTTCGGCGTAGACGACGGCGGCGGCGTTCAGCGCGCGCAGCCGGGCACCCGCGGTGTGGTGGACGTCGAAGGCGGTGATGGTCCGGGTGCCCTCCGGCCCCAGGCCGAGCACCAGGGAGCCCACCTTCAGGGGCGTCTGGGTCAGCGGTTCGTCCGCGTACCGGGTGAAGACCCCGGCGTGCGGGCGGACGAGGGCGGAGCGGCGCTCCAGCTCGGCCAGGGGCCCTTCGGCGGCGTCGTCGTCGGGGGCGGTGGCGACCGTCGGGAGGAAGGCCGGGCGGGCCGGGGCCGATGTCAGATCGACGGGTTCGGGGCCGCCCTCGGGGGTGCGGCCGACGCAGCAGGGGCAGCGCGGGTGGGGCAGCAGCGGCTCCGAGGCGACGTCGAAGGAAGCCATGTCCTGGATCAGCAGCTGTCCCCGGGTCTCGGCCGGCAGCGCACCGGTGACCAGGCGGAACACCTCGTAGCCGAGCAGGTTGCCGAGCATCGCGGCGAGCGGGCCCGCGGGCTGTTCGCCCGACGTCCCGGTGCCCAGGGCCACACCGCTCCACAGGTCCGCGGCGGCCGCGTCCGACGCGGAGTCCCCGGCCCCGCCCAGCCGCAGGGCGGCGCAGGACCAGCAGCCCTCGGAGTCGGAGGTCATCACCGGCCCGACCACGGCCTTCCGGCCGAACGTCCAGGCCGGCAGCAGCGTCCGGCCGTCCGGCACCCCCTCGCGCAGCAGGCGCAGCACCGTCCCGGGGACGCGGGGCCCGGAGGCGGCCACGACGACGTCGTATCCGTCGTACGCCGCCCAGCCGGGCCGCGCCGGGGCGGCACCCGGGAGGAGGGTCATCTCGACGGGGCAGTCCTGCTCCGCGAGCTCCGCCGCCTCCTGGTGGATCGCCGCGAACTCCTCGGGCGTCACGCTTCCGGAGCCGTCCGCGAGTGCGGAGTCGTAGGCGACGGCCGCGCAGCCGTTGCGTATCAGGGACAGCACGCACCAGCGGGCGACCGGGCCGTCGCCGAGGACGGCGACCCGGGTGGCGCGGAAGCGCGCGAACCGGCCCTCGGCGCCGTCGGCGTAGTGGTCGACGTACGCGATCTGCTGGGCGAAGCGTGCGGCGACGGCGGGCACCGTCGCCAGCGGGCCCGTCCCGTCCGGTACCGGGACCGGACGGGCGAAACCACGCGCGTAGAGCGCCTTGACGAGCTCGCCCACCATGGCCTTCTGGCGTTCCCCGAAGCCCTGGCAGATCTCGTCGACGGATCTGGTGCCGTCCAGGTGCGGGACGAGGAGGGTGGCGAACCGGTAGGCGGACTTGGAGGTGAGCCGGAAGCCGCCGTCGGCGTTGTGGAAGATCACGCCGTCGGGTGTCTGGGTGAACAGGACGTCGCGGCGGACCCGGGGCCTGGTTCCTGCGGTCTCTGCGTACGGTGTCGTGGCCATGCGTGCGTCACACCTCTTGGTCTGTGGTCGGGCGGGGGCGGCCCGGGGGGGCTGGGCCTGTACACGGGTCGGGGGAGGCGGTGCGGTCGGTACGGGGCGGGTACCGGGCGGGTGGTTCGGTACGGGCGGCGGGCGGTTCGGTACGGGGCGGCGCGGCCCGTCAGCGCAGGGCGGCCGGGGGCCTGTCGACCGCCGGCCGGCCGTCCTCTCGGCGGGGCGGGCGGAGCACGGTGGACCGGTGCGCGGACCGGGGCACGGTGCGGCGGGCGTGCGCGCGCAGGAGTTCGTGCATCCGGAAGGCCCCGGGCAGGCCCTCCTCCAGCAGGCCCGCGTCGAGGAGCCGTTCCATCACCGCCTCCGCCGTCTCCTCCGACAGGCCGAGGACGTCGGCCGCCCGCCCGGTGGTCAGGGGGTCGTGGGCCGACGCCCCCAGCCGGAGGTGGGCCTCGGCCAGCGGGGAGGGCAGCCGGTTCAGCGCCTCGTCCAGGATGAGCGGCACGGACATACGGGGGTCGTCGGCCAGCGTCAGCCGGGCCGGCAGATCGTGCCGCAGCCAGTCCACACAGTCGGCGATCCGCAGCCGGGGCCTGGTGATCAGACGGGCGGCGGCGATCCGCAGGGCGAGCGGGAAGTGCCCGCACAGGGACGCGAGTCGCCGTGCCGCGGCGGGCTCGGCGCCGATCCGTGCGCCGCCCAGCACGGCGGTCAGCAGCACGTGTGACTCCTCCGGTTCCAGGGTGCCGAGCCGGAAGACGGCGCCGCCGTGGGTGGCGACGAGCGCGGCCAGCCCCATCCGGCTGGTCACGATCGCGGCGCCGCCGGCGTTGGCGGTCAGCAGCGGACGTACCTGGTCCGGGTGGACGACGTCGTCGAGGACGAGGAGGCGGCCGCGCCCCTCACCGGGCCTCGCGGGCAGGGCACGGCGCAGTTCCTCGGCCGCCTCCCGCACCGGGAGGGCGGTCCCGTCGGGGCGGGTCGGCGACAGCAGCAGACGGCCCTCGGGGTAGTGGTCGGCCACCAGGTGCGCCGCGTGCAGCGCCAGGGCGGTCTTGCCGACGCCGGGCGCCCCGGAGAGCACCACGACCGACGGGCCGGGGGGCCGGTCAACCGTCAGGAGGCGTACCAGCGCGTCGACTTCGGCGTCCCGTCCCGTGAAGCAGGGCACCGCGGGCAGCGGGCCGGCGGCCGGCTGCGGCCCGGTGCCGACCGCCGCGTCCCGAGGCGTCGTGGCGGCGGACGCCACGGGAACAGGCGGTGCGGGAACAGGCTCCACGGGAACAGGCGCTGCGAGGCTCACCGGCGCGCGCCCCGTGTCGGGGGTTCCGAGATCGTCACCGCGCAGGATCGACAGCTCCAGCCGCTGGAGGTCCGCCCGGGGGTCGACGCCCAGCTCCTCCCGGAGGTGCCGCTTGACCCTGCGGTACTCGGCCAGGGCCTCGGTCTGCCGGCCCGTCCGGTACAGGGCCAGCATCAGCTGCTCGGAAAACCGCTCGTGGGCGGGGTATACGCGCGTAACCTCCCAAAGATCGACGAGAGTCTCGCGGCAGCGCCCGTGCTCCAGCTCGATGTCACAGACCCGTTCGAGGACCCTCAGCCGCTCCTCCGCCAGCCGCGGCACCTCGTCGCGGTGCAGGAGGTCGGAAGGGACGTTGGCGAGCAGCGGACCCTGCCACAGCGCGAGGGCGGCCCGCAGCGTGTACAGCTCGGACTCCTCCCCCGACGCGGCAGCACGGTCGACGAGCTGACGGAAGTGCAGCAGGTCGAGCGTCTCGGCGTCGGCCCGCACGCGGTAGCCGCCGGCGACCGCCGTGACGGCCTGGTCCTCGATGCCGTACTTGGCGAAGATCCGGCGCAACCGCAGGACGCAGCTCTGCAGGGCCGCCTTCGCCGTCGCGGGCTGCTCCTCGCCCCACACCACACCGCGCAGATGGTCGGTGGACACCACCGAGCCGGGCCGGATCAGCAACGCGGCCAGCAGAGCGGTCGGTTTGGAGGGCGGCAGCACGACGACGTCCCGCCCGTCGGTGATGCTCAGGGGGCCAAGCAGTTGGAATCGCACCGTCGTTCGCCCTTCCTCCCTCTGGTCCGCCACAGCCGGGTCGAGCCGCACGGCTGCCCCGCCTACTGCCAGCCGAAGTCGTGGGGATTCTGCCCGTGTCCAGGCACATCGGGGCGGGCCGGCGTCTGGGGCGGCGGGCCGGGGGGCTGGTGCGAGGCGGTGACGTCGGCGTCCGTCGCCTGGGCGGGCACGGCACCGGCGAGGAGGGCGGAGCCGGTCAGCATCAGGGCCGCGAAGGCCAGACAGGAGGAGCGGTGAGCATGGAGCATGTGAGGAGCCCTTCCAACCATCTGTGGGGATCGATGGACAGCATGGTGAGTTTTGTACGAAGGTGACGACACGGTGAAGGTCAGACCGGTGGACCGATAGGGCCATGGCCCTTTCCGTCCAGGAAGCCGCCGGGATCCCCGTCCGGACGCCCTTCGACTCACGTACGGATCATGTACAGCCGCCGTACGGAAACACCGCCCGCAATCGCCCCGGCCGCAGGGCCCCATGTCCGAAGCGGGGCGCGCCCGTGCCATGATCTGGACGAGAGGGGCCAGGGGGGCCAAGGGGGGGACGATGCTTGACCGGTTGGGTCTGGACCCGGTGACGGAGACGGTGTACCGGGCGATGCTCGATCGCCCCCGGACAAGCCCGGAGGAGCACCGTGCACGGCTGGGGCTGACCGTGGGTCAGCTCGAAGGGGCCATCGGACTGCTGCGCAGCCTGTCGCTGGTCCGCCCTGCGGCGGACGGGGACCCGCAGCGGATACACGTGGTCGATCCCAGGCTGGGCCTGGAGTTACTGCTGGCCCGCCAGCGGGCCGAACTCGCGGCGCGCAAGCAGCGGGTGGAAGAGGGCGAGGCCGCGGTGGCCGAGCTGCTCAGCGAGTTCACCCCCGCCCATCCCGTGCCCGGCGAGTCACCGGTGGTCCACCTGGACGGCGTGGACCACGTCCGGGACTACCTGGCCCGGCTGCACGCCGAGGTGGAGGACGAGATCCTCACCTTCGCCACGGGCGGTGCGCAGACCGAGGAGAACATGCGGGCCTCCCGGCCGCTCAACCAGCAACTGCTGGGCCGCGGTGTCCGGATGCGTACGGTCTATCTCGACAGCATCCGCAATCACGCCCCCACGGTGGCGCACGTCAAGTGGCTGACGTCGATCGGCGGCGAGATGCGCACGGCACCCTCTCTCAGCACACGCATGATCATCACCGATCACCGGCTCGCCCTGGTGGCCCTGGACGACCAGGACTCCTCGCTCGGCGCGCTCGTCGTGTCGGGGCGGGGGCTCATCGCGGCCCTGGAGGCCCTGTTCGAAAGCGTGTGGGGACAGGCCCAGCCGCTCGGCCCGGCCGAGAAGCACGAGGCGTGCTCGCTGACCCGTCAGCAGGACGAGGCCCTGCGGCTGCTGGCACGGGGGTACACGGACGAGGCCATAGCCAAACGTCTGGGTGTCTCCCCGCGCACCGCCCGCCGCATCGCCACCGGCCTGATGGGCCACCTCGAAGCCCGCAGCCGCTTCCAGGCCGGTGTCCACGCGGTGCAGCAGGGCTATCTGCAGGCCGGGGACCCGACGCCCTGAGCGGCGGGTGAGGACGGCGGTTCACCCGTGGATGCCGCCGGGAGGTCAGTCGGGCAGCGGGACGCGGATGACGGGGTCGAAGGGGTGCTTGTTGAAGCCGGTGCGCAGATTGCGGCACTCCGGCGCCTTGCACATGAAGAACTCCTCGACGGCCTTGCGGCCCGTGCGGTTCCTGAGCCAGTCCTTCTCGGTGGTGGTGAGGGAGCGGTGTTCCTCGTCGGAGCCGCAGGTGTAGCAGTACATCGCGCGAGATGGCATGAAACCTCCTGATACGGCGAACAGGCCGGTCAGGAGCATACGGATATACCGGGCGCGCCGGACAGTACTTCACCCACCCGCACACAGGAGCGAGCCCCGCCCCCGCACGGGGGAACGGGCCCTTGCGGCCGCTCAGTCCGTGTCCGCGCCCCCGAGGCTCTTCAGGAACTTCGCGGCGACGGGGCCCGCGTCGGCGCCGCCCGAGCCGCCGTCCTCCAGCAGCACGCACCACGCGAGATCGCTGTCCCCCTGGTAGCCGATCATCCAGGCGTGGGTGCGCGGCGGCTTCTCCCCGCCGAATTCGGCCGTGCCGGTCTTGGCGTGCGGCTCTCCGGGCAGTGCCGTCAGGGCATGGCCCGCCCCGTACGTCACCGTCGCCCGCATCATCTCGCGCAGGGGGCCGACGACCGCGGGGTCGAGCCGCGCCGTCGCCTCGTGCTTCTTCCTGACCGACTCGGGGACCAGCACCGGCTGTTTGAAGGTGCCCTCCTTCACGGTCGCCGCGATCGAGGCCATCACCAGCGGGGACGCCTGCACCCGGGCCTGACCGATCGTGGACGCCGCGAGGTCGTTGTCCGAGGTGCTCACCGGGACCGAGCCGTCGTACGTCGTGTAGCCGACGTCCCAGACGCCGCCGATACCGAACGCCTCCGCAGTGTCGTGCAGGGCGGACCCGCCGACCTCGGCGCGGTTCCCCACGAACATGGTGTTGCAGGACTTGGCGAAGGAGTCCCTGAAGGTCGAGCCGGCCGGCAGGGTGAACTGCTTCTGGTTCTCGAACCGCTGTCCGTCGACGTGGGTGAACTTGGGGCATCCGACGACGTCCGTGGGTTTCATGCCCGCCTTCAGCATGGCGGCCGCCGTGACGACCTTGAACGTCGAGCCCGGCGGGTACTTCCCGGCCAGTGCGCGGTTCAGGCCTCCCGCGGGGCGGTTGGACACGGCCAGGATCTCGCCGGTGGAGGGTGCGACGGCGACGAGCGCCGCGTTCACCTTCAGACCGTCCAGCGCCTCCGCGGCCGCGGTCTGCACCTTCGGGTCGATGGTGGTCCGCACGGGCTTCCCCGGCTTCGCCGTGCTCTTGGTGAGGGACGCCTGCGCCTGGCCCGACTGCCGGTCGGCGACCACGATCTCACTGGTGGCCCCGGCTCCGCCGCGCAGCTGCTTGTCGTAGCGGGCCTCCAGGCCGAAGGTGCCCTTGCCCTGCTCGTCGACGGATCCGCGCAGCGAGGCGGCCTGCAGATCGTCGCCGTTGGTGTCCAGCACGGCGGCCCGCTCGGCCACCGCCTTCAGTGCGAGCGTCTGACCGGACTTCAGCCGGGGGTGGACCGTCGGCGAGTCGAACACGACGGTCCACGCGTCCGCCTTGCGGACCACCCTGGCCTCGGAGTCGTAGCGGAAGACGCCGACCGCGGGGATGCTGAGCTTCGCGGTGTAGGGGACGGTGACCTCGCCCTTGTCGTTCTTCTTTCCGTCTCCCGCCGCGAGCACCGTCTTCGTCGGTCTGAGGTTGGTCATCACCGAGGTGAGCAGGGATTCGGCGTTCTCCGGCGAGTCGGACAGCGCGCCGGCGTCCGCGGGCTCACCGGCGGCCCAGGCGTCGAGGAACCGCTGCAGCTGCGCCGTGGCCGCCACGATCTCCGGATCCTCGTCCGGGCCGTCTCCGGACCATGCCTGGTAGCCCCACCACCCGCCTCCGGCCAGGACGACGGCCGCGGCCACGCCCAGCACCGGCCCCTTGCCCCGGCGGCGGGAGTTGCGGTGGTCATGACGTGCCATGCGTTGCAGCGTGGGGTCGGACACTCCGGTTTGTCTCCTCGTCTCGCGCAGACGTCTCTCCCGCGACCGGACCGTCGCCGGTCACCTTCCGAACACGCTAACCGCTGCTCCCCGGCGCCGGGCCATCACGGAGACCGCGCGGAGAGCGAGTCGAGAGCGGATGGAGAGCGGCAGGGGGCGGGGCGGAGCCGGCCCGTGGCGCGCCGCCGGGGCGGGGCGTCACGGGCCGGCTCGGTGCGGGGGCCGCGGTGGTCAGGCGCGCGGCGTGAAGGCGATCACGTCGCCCGCGTGCTCGCCGCCGGACAGCTGCCCGTGGCGGTCGGTGCGGATGTAGACGCGGTGCAGCCACCGGTCCTCCCCGTCCCAGCGCGGGGTGAACGGTGTACGGGCGCGTGTGGTGCGGAAGTTGTCGATGATCAGGACGTCTCCCGGGACCAGGTGCACCGCCTCGGTGCACTCGTCCAGCGCCTTGGAGAGCGCCGCCACGGCTTCCACGTCCCGGGGGTCCCCGGGGGCGAGGAGCTCACGGTCGTAGCCGAGGAGCGGGTCCTCGGAGCTGCCGTACAGCGGTTTGACCTGGGCTATCGCCCCCGGGTCCTCGACACCGCCGCGGAAGGCGACATCGACGCAGCAGGGCATCTTGCGGTCGAACAGGTGCTCGCGGAACCCTTCGGGCACCAGGGGAAGCGCCTTGCGCACCGACCCGACGAGGGTGGCGGCCCGGCGTTCGTGGTCGGCGCGCGAGCAGGCGAGCATGACGTAGTTGGGCTGGAGGCTGTGGTAGGCCATCTCCGTGTGGAACTCCAGCAGCGTCTCGGAGGTCTCCGAGGAGAGGTGGTGCGCGCCGGGCGACGGGTACACGTCGTGGTAGACGGTGCCGCTGCGCAGCTCGGCGTAGCCGGTGTGCAGACCGAGCCTGCGGCCGACGATGCCGAGTATCGCCTCCATGGTGAGCAGCGGGCGGTCCACCGGCGCCGGAGTGGACTCCGGGGTCCGCGGCAGCCGGTCGGCCGCTTCCACGGGCAGTCCGCGCAGCAGCAGGTATCCGTCCTCGTTTCCCCGTTCGTTGAACGAGTCCAGGGCTTCGGCGACGGGTGCGGGCAGTTCGCCGGCCGCGTCCAGGGCGGCGTCCAGGAAGGCCCGCAGGTCCTGACGGGGAACCGTGGGCAGCCTGGTGACGAGGTCCAGAAGTTCGTCGCGGAGTGCGGTGCAGTCGATGACGGTCACGCGAGGTTCCTTCCTTTGATGTGGGCGCGGGCGTACTGGAACAGCAGTTCCGCGCCGATCTCGGTCGCCAGGACGGAGGTGATCCCGGCGTGGTCGTACGGGGGCGAGACCTCCATGACGTCGAAGCCGACCGGCCGCAGCTCGCCGACCCAGCGCAGCATGGCGAGGACCTCGCGGGAGGACAGCCCGCCGGGTGCGGGGGTGCCCGTACCGGGGGCGAACGCGGGGTCGGCGACGTCGATGCGACCGACACGTAGACGGGGCGGTCGCCGATGAGCTCCTGGACGAGCGCGTGCATACCGGGGACACCGGTCTCCACGAACTCGTCGGTGGTGACGATGCGTACGCCCTTGCCGCGGGCGAAGTGCAGTGAGTCTGGCTGGGGGTTGTGGCCCCGGATGCCTATCTGCACGGTGCGCCGCGGGTCGACGAGCCCCTCGTCGATGGCGTGCCGGAAGGGCGTCCCGTGGTGGAACTCCCCTCCGTAGAAAGCGGGGTTGGTGTCGGAGTGCGCGTCGAGGTGGACGACGGCGACGGGGCCGTGCTGCTCGGCGACGGACCGCAGGGCGGCCAGGGTGAGCGAGTGGTCGCCGCCGAGCATCAGGAAGGCGGCGTTGTCCTTGAGGAGTTCGCGCAGGTGCCGGTGGGCGGTCTCCATCGCGATGTGCATGTTGAACGGGGTGAGGTCGATGTCCCCGCCGTCCACGCAGTCGATGAGGTCGAAGGTGCCGGGCCCCCGGTCGATGCCGACCCCGTGGATCAGGCCGGACTCGCTGCGGATCGCCCGCGGGCCGAAGCGGGCGCCGGGGCGGTAGCTGGTCCCCCCGTCGTAGGGGGCGCCGGGTCCATGTCGTCGACCCGGCGGACCCCGTAACTGATCGCCTCCGCAGGGGGTTTGGCGATCATCGGGAAGCCGAGCCGGCGGGCCGCCTCGTCGAGCTGGGCCCGGTGGCTCACGAGCACGTGCGGGATGTTGAACGGCTCGTCGCCGAGCGCGATCCGCAGCTGGTCCTTGATGTTGGCGGTGCGTACGGCGGCCGGGTCGGGGCCGGGCAGTCCGAGGCGCCGGGCGGCGTGCGCGGCGAGCTCGGTGTGGTAGTCGGAGAACGAGGTCAGCCCGTCGACCAGGGGGTTCCCGTCCTCACCGGTGACCACGGACAGCACCGCTTCGAGGTCGGTGGTGTCGACGTCGATCACCCGGTCCACCCGGGCGAGCGGATGGCTTTCCCAGTCGTGGCCGTGGGTGTACCAGGACCGGTCACCGGTCAGCAGCCACACTTCAAGGCCGTGTTCCTGCGCCTGCCGCAGACCCAGGACGAACGGGTGGTTCTGCATGTTCTCGACGATCGCGATCCGCTTCCCGGCGAACTGCGCGTAGTCGGCCAGAGGTGTTGTCATCGGACGCCTCCCGTGGTGGGTGATGTGGCAATCGACCGGTTCCGGGTTCCCCGGGACCAGTTGAACCGCCGTCACGGGGCGGGGCCATGCCTGGGAGGGTCATGCGCATAGGCCGTCGGCGAGGCGCACAGGAACGCCTCGGTGGTGCCCTGGCCCCCCGGCACCCGGCGCAAGCACTTGCCCGAAGCCATCAGATCCCAACAACTGCGCACAGGCCAGGAGATCCATTACGGAATGGGGCGGGAGTCGGGCGATCCGGCCTGTCTGAACTTCACGAGAACCCCAGCGAAATGGCACGTGTGTGGATATCGTGCACCGAGCGAGGGCGCATCCGTCATCCCCCGGATCGACGGATGCGCCCCGTTTGTGGGGATGCAACTGTGACTGGGGGGTTCATGGGGCATGTCGAAATACCTGAATCGGATATATCCGGGACCGTGGGGTTCGCGGGCGCGTCACGGCCGCGTACCGCCGCGGCCCGGAACCGTCCGGCGAATCCGGAGGAGTTGTGGACGGCCCCGGCCGTGCCGCGCGACCGCGCGGGCCGGCCGGGGGCGAAGCGGAAGCCGGGACGGCACCTGCCGCTCCTGGTCCTGACGGACTTACTGGGGCTGGGATTTCCGGCCCTGCTGGTGCTGCGCGCCGGTGATCGGCCGGGGGCACCGATCGCCGCAGCGGTGGCCGCGGCTGCCTGGGCCGGCGTGCGCGCCGCGCGCGGCCGGTACGCGGTACGGGATGCCGGACGGGTCCGGGGGAATCCGTTCGGCGACTGGCTGGTGCTCGTAGGGGTGCTCGCCGTGCTCCTGGCCGTGACGGGCGGGGCCCTGGACCCGGCGACCGCCGTCGCGGCCCTGGTGCCCGGTCTGGCCGTGGCGGTGCTCGCCGCGGCGGCCCGGCGGCTGTCCGCCCGGCGGGGAGCGGCCCGGCGGGTGCTGGTGGTCGGCGAGGCGGCGGGGCTGGACCGCACGGTCGGCCTGCTCAGCTCCCGTACGGATCACGCGTACGCGGTGGTGGCGGCGGTTCCGGTCGGGCCTGCGGTACCGAACTGCGGGATGCCGGTACCGGGGCGGCTCGCTCCCGAGCGGGCCCACGACGACGTGTCCACGGTGCTCGGCGGGGCCTTCACCCATGACGCGGATCTGGTGCTCGTCGCACCCGGCCCGCGGCTCGACGACGACCGGCTGCGCCGGCTGTCGTGGGGCCTGCACGACAGCGGGCTCGCGCTCTGCGTGCTCTCAGAGCTGTCAGGGATCGCCGCGGCCCGGGTGCGCCCGGCCTCCGCGGCGGGGCTGACGCTGCTGCATGTCGCGCCGCCGCTGCGGCGCGGTGCGCAGGCGGTGCTCAAGACCGTCGTCGACCGGGGCGGCGCGGCGCTCGGACTGCTGGTGCTCGCACCGATGTTCTTCTGCGTCGCGCTGGCGGTACGGCTCACCTCACCCGGGCCCGTCTTCCACCGGCAGACCCGCCACGGGCGCCACAACCGGCCGTTCACCATGTGGAAGTTCCGCACGATGGTGGCCGACGCGGAGTCGCGCAGGGAGCAGCTCTCGGCGGCGAACGAGAGCGAGGGTCCGATGTTCAAGATGCGTCGCGATCCGCGGGTCACCCGGATCGGCCACGCGCTGCGCCGGACGTCCGTCGACGAGCTCCCGCAGCTCCTCAACGTCCTGCGGGGTGACATGTCCCTGGTGGGCCCGCGTCCTCCGCTGCCGGAGGAGGTCTCGCGCTACGACGAGCGGGAGCTGCGGCGGCTGGCCGTCAGACCGGGGCTGACCGGTCTGTGGCAGGTCAGCGGGCGTTCGGACCTGTCCTGGCAGGAGACGGTGTCGCTGGACCTCTGGTACGTCGACAACTGGTCGGTGGCCACGGACATGGGCCTGATCGCCCGTACGGTGCGTGCCGTCACCGACGGCCGCGGGGCGTACTGAGAGCGGCGGGGGAACGCGTGCGGGAAGTCCAGGGGCACCGCGGCCACCGGGCCGGGCGGTCAGCCGCGCGGGGCGAGCTGACCGAGCCACCAGGCGTAGGTGCGGGCGATGCCGTCCCGCAGCGGGATCTGCGGCTCGAAGCCGAGGGAGGAGAGGCGGGACACGTCGAGGAGCTTGCGCGGGGTGCCGTCGGGCTTCGAGGTGTCCCACGTGATGCGCCCCTGATAGGCCGTCACATCCCGTACGGTCTCGGCGAGTTCCCGGATCGTGAGGTCGTCGCCGCAGCCGATGTTGACCGGCTCGTCTCCGTCGTATGCCTCCAGCAGCCGTGCGCACGCGGTGGCGAGGTCGTCCACGTGCAGGAACTCACGGCGGGGGCTGCCGGATCCCCACAGGGTGACCTCGGGTGCCCCGTCCCGCTTCGCCTCGTGGAAGCGGCGGATCAGGGCGGGCAGCACGTGCGAGGACTCCAGGTCGAAGTTGTCCCCGGGGCCGTAGAGATTGGTGGGCATGGCGCTGATGTACGAGGCGCCGTACTGCCGGCGGTAGGACTGGACCTGCACGATCCCGGCGATCTTGGCCAGTGCGTAGGCCTCGTTGGTCGGCTCCAGCGGGCCGGTGAGCAGCGAGTCCTCGCGGATCGGCTGCGGGGCGAGCCTGGGGTAGATGCAGGACGAGCCGAGGAAGAGCAGCCGCTCGGTCCCGGCGGCGTGCGCACCCGCGATCACGCTGAGCTGGATGCGCAGGTTCTCCTCCAGGAACTGCACCGGGTAGGCGCTGTTGGCCATGATCCCGCCCACCTTGGCTGCGGCCACGACCACGGCGTCCGGGCGGACGTCCCGCAGGAACGTCCCGGTCGCCGCCGCGTCGCGCAGATCGAGGTCCTCCCGCCCGCGGGTGATCACCTCGTGCCCGTCGGCGGTGAGACGGCGCAGCAGCGCCGAGCCGACGAGACCTCGGTGGCCCGCGACGAATATGCGGGCGCCGGGTCGCAGGAGGGGGCGGGCGGATTCCTGGGAAGGGCCGGGGAGATCAGTCGTCATGGCCCGGATTGTGTCAGCCGTACCGCGCCTCGGTGACCTTTTGCCGCAATGCGCTCAGATCAAGATATTTCGGTGAACCAACCGCCCATCGGGCGACCACAGAGGGGGGAAGTCATGGCAAGAACCGCGTTCATCACGGGCGTTACCGGTCAGGACGGTTCGTACCTGGCGGAGCTGCTGCTGGAGAAGGGGTACACCGTCCACGGCCTGATACGCCGTTCGTCCAGCTTCAACACGGAGCGGATCGACCACATCTACCAGGGGCCCGAGGAAGCGAATCGCTCCTTCCTGCTCCATCACGCCGACCTTTCCGACGGCGTCGCCCTCGTGAACCTGCTGCGTGACATACGCCCCGACGAGGTCTACAACCTGGGTGCGCAGTCGCACGTCCGGGTCTCCTTCGACGCGCCGCTGTACACCGGCGACGTCACCGGACTCGGCACCGTCCGGCTCCTGGAGGCGGTCCGCGCCAGCGGCATCGAGACCCGGATCTACCAGGCGTCGTCCTCCGAGATGTTCGGCGCCAACCCGCCCCCGCAGAACGAGAGAACGCCCTTCCACCCGCGCAGTCCGTACAGCGTGGCCAAGGTCTACTCGTACTGGGCGACGGTCAACTACCGTGAGGCGTACGGCATGTTCGCCGCCAACGGAATCCTGTTCAACCACGAGTCCCCGCGCCGCGGCGAGACGTTCGTGACCCGCAAGATCACCCGCGGGGTCGCCCGGATCAAGGCGGGACTCCAGGACCGGCTGCACCTGGGCAACCTCGACGCCGTACGGGACTGGGGATACGCCCCCGAGTACGTGGAGGCGATGTGGCGGATGCTCCAGTGCGACACTCCCGACGACTACGTGGTGGCCACCGGCGTGGGGGTCAGCGTCCGGCAGTTCCTCGAGTACGCCTTCGAGCACGCGGGCCTGGACTGGGCCGAGCACGTCCGCTACGACCCGAAGTACGAGCGTCCCAGCGAGGTGGACGCGCTGATCGGTGACGCGTCCAAGGCAGAGGAACTGCTCGGCTGGAAGCCCGACGTGAAGTCCCAGGAGCTGGCCAGGATCATGGTCGACGCGGACATCCGGCTGCTGGCCGACCAGCTGACCGGAGCGGCCGTGCGGGTGGACCGATGAGAGGACCCGGACGTCTCGGACGCCGCGCTCACCCCGCCGGCCGGCCGGGCCATGGACTCCCTCTCCTCACTCGCCCTGACAAGCAGCGGGACGGACGGTTTCCGCATCTGGTCGAGCGAGGCAACCGCGGCCTGCCGGCGCAGTTCGTTGCCCTGCTCCGCAGGAGCCCGTTTCCTCTCCGCCGTGAACGGCGGAGTATCCATGGAGGAATCAGATGAACGGAAGTACAGGACGGGGACCCGGGAAACGCGGCCGTGTGCGGGCCGCCTCCGCCGCGCTCTGTCTGTTCGCCGGAGCCCTGTCGACCGCGGCCGGGGCCTCCCCGGCGGCGGCGCTGACACCTCCGGTGGCGATCACCGCGGACGATCTCACCACCTGGCAGACCAACGGCATCGTCTGGTCGTTGGCCGCCGCGGACAACGGCGTCGTGTACGCCGGCGGCACCTTCTCCACCGTCCGGCCGCCGGACGCGCCGGCCGGCACCTCCGAGCAGCCGGCCGTGAACTTCGCCGCGTTCGACGCGGCGACGGGAGCACCGACGGGGTGCGACCTGTCGTTCACGATGACCTCCGGGACCGCCACGGTCCGGGCGCTGGCGCTGTCGCCCGACGGACAGACGCTGTACGCGGGCGGACAGTTCGGGGCGGTGAACGGGCAGGGCGTCAGCAATGTCGCGGCCATCGACACGGCGACCTGCACCCCGCGCCAGGACTTCAAGATCTCCGTCTCGGCGACGGTGCGGGCCCTGGACGCCACCGCGGACACCGTCTACCTGGGCGGTGACTTCAACAGCGCGGGGGGCCAGACCAGGAACAAGTTCGCCGCGGTCACCGCGTCGGGCGCCGGCCTGCTCCCCTGGACGGCCAACGCCGACGAGGTCGCCCGGGCCGTACAGGTGACACCCGACGGACAGCACGTGGCGCTCGGCGGTGACTTCTTCACCGTGAACGGCACCACCTCGCACGCGCTGGCCGTGGTCGACGCCACCACGGGGGCGCTGACCAAGAGCTACCCGGGCTTCATCCCGAACACCTCCACGGTGCAGGACCTCACGACGGACGCGACCGGCCTCTACACCGCCAACGAGGGCACCGGCGGCGGGGTGTTCGACGGCCGCATCGCCATCGACCTCGACGACTACCAGCAGCGCTGGCGGGACACCTGCCTGGGCGCCACCCAGGCCGTCCTGGTCCACTCGGGCGTGCTGTACAGCGGAAGCCACGCCCATGACTGCGCCAGCATGGGCGGATTCCCGGACCAGCCGCGCAAGCACCTGCTGGCCCAGTCCGTCGACGACCCGACGCTGCTGCCCTGGTTCCCGGACACGAACGACGGCATCGGTGAACCCGTCGGACCCCGGGTGATGGCCCAGACCGGCAAGGGGGGCCACCACTACCTCTGGGTCGGCGGGGAGTTCACCACCGTCAACGGCGCGGCGCAGCAGGGCCTGACCCGCTTCGCCGACGGTCCGGACACCGGGGCGCCGTGGGTGCCCAACGTCAGTCTCTCGACGGTCACCCCGGGACGGATCGACGTGAACTGGCAGACCAGTTTCGACACGGACGACGGGGAGCTGACCTACCGGATCTACAAGGACGGGGCGAGCACACCCGTCCACACCACGACGGGGTACTCGCTCTTCTGGAACCGGCCGCAGCTGAAGTGGACCGACACCGAGGTGGTGGTGGGTGAGACCCACTCCTACCGCATCAGTGTGAGTGACGGCACCAACACCAGTGCCAAGTCCCCCGCCCAGTCGGCGACCGTCGCCGCCACGACGGAGCCCTACCCGGCCCGGGTGCTGTCCGACGGCGCCCAGCTGTACTGGCGCTACGACGAGGGCACGTCCACCTTCGCGTCCGACACGACGGGCGGGATGAACAACGGATTCCTGCGCAACGCGCCCGCCTACCGGCAGACGCCGGCCGCCGTCGCCGGTGACTCGACCGCGATCGGTTTCGACGGCAGCAGCGAGTACGCCTACAGCAACCGGCAGCACCCGCAGCCCATCCGGTTCTCCGTGGAGACCTGGATCAAGACCACCACCACCCGGGGCGGCAAGATCATCGGGTTCGGCAACCTGACCATGCAGAACAGCACGCGCTTCGACAAGCACGTGTACATGGCCAACGACGGCCGGCTGGTCTTCGGGGTCTACAGCGGGGGCCGCCGCACCATCACCACGTCAGGCGCCTTCAACGACGGCAACTGGCACCACGTCGTCGCCACCCAGGGCACCGGCGGCATCGCGCTGTACGTCGACGGGCAGCTGCGGGCGTCCAACTCGCTCTACACCACCAACGAGAACTACCCCGGCTACTGGCGGGTCGGCGGGGACAACCTGAACAACTGGGCCAACCGTCCGACCAGCAACTTCTTCACCGGGCAGATCGACGAGACAGCCGTGTACCCGGCCGCGCTGACCTCTTCCCAGATCAGCGCGCACTACGCCCTGAGGACGGGCTGATGAGGCATCCGTACCTGGCCGGCGCCGTCGTCGCTCTCGCGACGGCGGCGCTGGCCGCCTGCGGCTCGTCCGGCGGCGGGAGCGAGGAGACCGCCGCGGGCGGCAGGCCGTCCACCTCCGCGCCCGCCGTCGCCGGGCCGGCGGCAGAACCCTCCACCTCGTCAGGGCCGGCCGGCCCTGACGCCGGGACGACGAGCGCGGCTCCGAAGGAGCCCGCCTCGGGGATCACCCCGGCCACGGGCTCGTTCACCAAGAAGCAGAGGGAGTACCTGACCGACCGCGTCCCGAAGGGGATGGACCCGGCCGCCGTGCTCCAGACCGGCCAGGAGACCTGCGACCGGCTCCGCTACCTGGTCAAGGCCGACCGGGACATCGCCGTCGGCGCGGTCCTCACCGGCGAGGTGGCCGACGCGAAGCCGGCGGTGGCGCATCTCTGCCCCCAGCACCAGGACCTGGTGGACGAGGCGGCACTGGGTTACGCCGACGGCACGCACACCGGCAGGAAGCTCCGGCCGGGCCGCTACCACGCCCCCTCGCCCACCGGGGACTGCAGCTGGCAGCTGACGGGGGCGAACGGCAAGGCGCTGGTGTCGGGGTCCTCCGGCACCGGGAAGCGGGTGGAGCTCACCGTCCCGGAGTCCGCCCGCACGTTCACCTCCACAGGCTGCTACGCCTGGCTGCCCGAAGGAGACGACAGTTGAGCAAGCTCCCCGCCAGGCTCCCCATCGCCGTGGCGATCCCCACGAAGAACGAGGGCCTGAACATCGCCGAGGCGGTGAAGTCGGTGCTCGGCCACTTCGAGGCGGTCGTCGTCGTGGACTCCCACAGCACGGACGGCACGGCGCAGATCGCCGAGGAGTGCGGGGCCGAGGTGGTCACGTACACCTGGGACGGGGGCCATCCGCGCAAGAAGCAGTGGTGCCTGGAGAACGTCCGCACGGACCTGGACTGGATCCTGCTGCTGGACGGCGACGAGCGGCTGAGTCCGGGGCTCCTGGCCGAGCTGCGGCAGGTCTTCGCCGACCCGGCCGGCGACAGGCCCGCCGCGTACGACATCCCGCTGGGCTACTGGTTCTCGGGCAAGCGGCTGCGGCACGGCTACACCATCCGCAAGCGGTCCCTGACCGACCGCACCCGCTGCCACTACCCGGAGGTCGGCGACCTGGCCGCACCCGGGATCGGGGAGGTCGAGGGGCACTATCAGCCGGTGGCGGCGACGGCCGGCTCGCTGCGGAACCCCATCGAGCACCAGGACCTGGACCCGGTCACCGCCTGGTTCGAGCGGCACAACCGCTACTCGGACTGGGAGGCCTGGCTGGAGCACCACCCCGAGGTCAAGGAGCAGGTGCGGAAGGTGAAGTCCCGTCAGGGGCAGCTCTTCCACAAGGCACCGTTCAAGCCGCTGGTGTCCTTCGTCTACATGTACGTCTACCGGCGGGGCTTCCTGGACGGGCGGGCCGGTCTGGACTTCGCGCTGGCGATGAGCTTCTACCGCTGGCAGATCGCCCTCAAGTCCCGGGAGGCAAGGACCGGCTGAGCCGTCATCTCCTCCGGCGGACCACGTCCTCGTAGGTCTGCCGGAGGGTGCGGGTGACGGCCTCGATGGTGAAGTGCCCGTTGACCAGGTCCCACGCGGCCTTGCCCGCCTGCTCACCGGCCTCCGGTTCCAGGAGTTCCAGGACCGCCTGCGCGACCTTCTCCGCGTTGGCGGCGTCCTCACCGACCCTGCTGTCGATCACCCGGCCCGCACCGGCCTCCGCAACGTCGGGGCCGAGACCGCAGGTGCGGGTGATGACGGCGGGGGTGCCGACGGACATCGCCTCCAGGACCGAGACACCGAGCGGCTCCTCGATCGACGGCAGGACGTAGACATCGGCCTGCCGTCCGGCGGCCAGCACCTCCTCGTGGCCGAGGGGTCCCACATGGTCCAGCGAGTCCAGCACGCCGAGCCGGCGGGCCAGCGCGAGAGTGCCGGGCAGCGCCCCGGTGTCCGGGCCGGCCAGCACGAACCTGGCGTCGGGGTGCTTCGCCAGGACTGTGGGCATCGCGCCGACGAAGTCCTCGGGGCGCTTGCGCTCCTGGATCCGGGCGAGGAAGAGGACGGTCGGCGGCCGGCCCCGCTCCCGGGCGGGCTTGCGCTCCTGCGGCCGCACGCCGTTGACCAGCCGTACGGTGTTGGTGAGCGCGACCGGGGCGGCGACGGCGTTCACGTCGACGCGTTCCGTCTCCGTCAGGTGCAGCACGGCGTCGGCGCGGCGCAGCACCGTGCGGACGCCCAGCAGATCGGTCAGCTGGGCGACCCGCTTCTCCGTCGGGTCGACCATGCCGTGCGTCTGGACGACCAGCGGCGTACGGGTGGCCAGGGCCAGCAGCGCGGCGGGCAGGGTCACCAGGTCGCGCATGAGGTGGACGTGGACGAGGTCGGCGCCGCGCATCATGCGGCGCGCCGTGCGCAGCAGGGCGCCCGAGGTGATGCCGCTGACCTCGAACATCGGGAGCAGGTGGCGGGCCTGGAAGAGGTGGACGGGCACGCCTTCCACCTCGTCGGGCAGTACACCGTCGAAGCCGTCGCCGAGCGCCATGATGCGGGCGTCGTCGCCGTGCGCCCGCTGGACCTTGGACAGGTTGAGCGCGACCCTCGTCGGCCCGCCGAACGCGTGGTCCGGGGTGTGCAGTGTGACGATGTGCAGGACCTTCACCAGGGTTCCCCTCGGCCTCGGCAAACTGTTCACAGACTAGTCATCCGATCACCCCAAGTGGGCTGATTCGTTAGAGTGTTCATCGGCCATGAGGTCGGGCGAACGGGGGGCCATGACGTCCGTGCACGAGGCGCAGGCGGCTGCGCCCGCCCCGGGTCCGGGGCGCCCGCGCACGCCGGTGCCGCCCCCGGCGAAACCCATGTCGTGGACGATGCTGTCCCGGGCGCTGTCGGTGCCGCTCATCCTGGGGCTGGTCTGCTTCCTGCCCGCGGTGATCGCCGCGCAGCCCGGTTCGGGCGTCCGCGACAACGCGTACTGGCTGCAGCTGGTCCTGACCTGCTACGCGGGAGCGCGGCTGGCGACGATGATCCTGTCCACGCGGCGGCGGTTGCTGCAGGGCGTGTTCTGGATGTTCGTGTACATCGCGATGGGGGTGGCGCCGTTCGCGCAGGCCGTCATCGGGCAGACGCCGACGCCGATGGTCGGACCCCGGTCGGACCTGGTGACCGCGGTCTCGCTGATCCTGGTGGGCTGTGCCGCGTTCGACCTCGGGGCGCTGCTGGCGTCCCGGCGTCCGCTGACCCGCCGGCGGGCCGCCCCGGACGGGCGGGGCGGCCCGGCGACCGCGCACCGGGTCAGGCTGCGGCTGCTGGTGCTGCTGGCGTTCGCGGCGAGCGGCTACTACGTGATGAAGCTGGGCGGGCCCGCCATCTTCTTCTCCAGTCGGCAGGAGATCAGCGCGTCGGTCGCGGTCAGCGGCGTCGCGGCCACCGAGTCGAACGTGGGCTCGGCGTTCCTGAAGGGTTTCGGCACCGTGCCCGCGCTGCTGGCGCTGCTCTTCTGGACCCGGCGTCTGGTGACCTCGCGCGGGGCCCGGCGCTCCCCCTCGACCGTTCTGGTCTGGACGGCGCTCCTGGCCCTCAACCTGGTCGTCAACAACCCGGTCTCCAACGCCCGTTACTGGTTCCTGACGGTCCTGGTCTCGCTCCTGTTCACCGCGTTCCCCAGCAGCTCGGCGATGTACCGTTCGGTGCTGGCGACGGGTGTGGTGGGGGCGCTGGTGCTGTTCCCGTACGCGGACCGCTTCCGGTACGACGACGAGGGGTACCGGCCCGTCCAGTCCGCGTCCGCCTTCGAGCCGCTGGCCACCAAGGACTACGACCAGACGGTGATGTTCGCCAACACCATCTCCTGGGTCGACACCCGGGGCCACACCTACGGCCGGCAGTTCGCGGGCACCGGGCTGTTCTTCGTGCCGCGCGCGGTGTGGAGCGGGAAACCGGAGGACACCGGCGTCCGGGTGGGCCAGTGGATGGGGATGAACATGACCAACCTCTCGGCGCCGCTGTGGACCGAGTTCTGGGTGGACTTCGGCCCGGCGGGCATGGTCGGCGGTCTCGCCCTGATCGGTTACGGGGCGGCGCGCACCGACCGGCGGTACGCGCTCGCGGTGCTCCGCGACGGGCCGGGCAGTGTTCTGGCCGTCGCGGCGCCGCTCATCGCCGGATACACCTTCATCCTGTTGCGCGGGCCGCTGCTGCAGTCGGCGGGCAAGCTCGCCATCGCCGCCCTGTGTCTGCTGCTGGTGACCAGCTTCAGGCGGACACCGCGTCAGCGCTGACCGGGTCCGGGCGCGCACCCTTCCGGCGGCGCAGCCGGGCCACCCGGGTCCAGGTGGCTACGGCCTTGCAGACGGAGCCGAGGCACAGGCCCCAGGCCGCCCCCGGCACACCGGCGAGCGCGTAGCCGCCGGCCAGGAAGGTGACGGCGAGGAGCGAGAAGACCACCTGGACGGACAGGGTCGTGCGGGGGTCCAGCATCCGCAGGGCCAGCAGTCCGCAGGTGCCGACGGCCATAGCCGCGTACTGGCTGCCGGTCGCGGGCAGCAGGGCCGCCGCCGTGGGCCAGGTGTCGCCGAGCAGTTGCCGGCCCGCCGCGTCGGGCAGCAGGGCAAGCACGGTGGCCCAGGCCGCGGCGGTCGCGGCCAGCACGGCGGCGAGTGCCGCGGTGGCGCGTACCCGGCGGCGTTCGCAGTCGAGCCGGCGAAGGAGCGGAGGGCCGAAGCCGGTGGCGGAGGTGTAGAGGACGTTGAGCGGCCCGAAGAGCGTGGTCGCCCCCCGCAGCGCGCCGACCACCAGGGGGTTGCCGACGGCGCCGAGCCCCAGCACGGACAGCTGGCTGGTGGCGTTGCCCACGCCGAACTCCACGACGAAGCGCCGGCCGAGGTGCCCGCGCTTGAGCAGGACCCGCATCCGCAGGGGTGTTCCGGCCGCCCGGCGGTGCAGCAGGACGGCGGACAGGAGCAGGGCGGGCAGCGCGGACAGCCCCCAGACGAGGACGAGCCTCGCCGCCCCCGTCCCGTGCGGCTGCACGGCCAGTGCCCCCAGGACGCATGCCAGTCGCAGGGTGTCACCGGCCAGCGCCGCGTGCGGCAGGTGGAGCGTGGAGAAGGCGTACCGCATGGCGTCCTGGCCGAGGACCACCGGCAGTACGAGTCCCAGCATGGCCAGGGCGCGTGAGGTGTCCCCGGGGAGGAACAGGCACACCGCGGCGAGCGGGACACCGACGGCCGCGGCGGCGAGCACCGTGAACAGGACCGCCGACCTGCACGCCCCGGCGGTCTCCTCGTCCCCGCCGCGCCGCAGCACCAGCGGCTGCCCGGTGTACGCGCCGGAGACGCCGAGCAGCACGGTGAAGACGAGGTAGACCGCCGAGAAGCGGGCGAAGTCGGCCACGGTGGAGAGCCGGGCCGCCGCCACCAGGACCAGGATGTTGGTCAGCGCGGCCACACCCTGGTCCGCGACCGAGCAGACGATCGCGGTGCGTGCCCTCACCGGCGCCCGGCGGGGCTGCCGAACGGGAAGCGCAGTCCGAGCGTCGCGGTGGGGTCGCCGGTGGTCTCCGGCCCTTGTGTGCCGTCGGACGGGGAGGCGGTCCCGGAGTTCTCGGTGGAGGCGGGGGCTCCGGGACCCGGGCCGCCGCGCCGCCTGCCGCCGCCGGACTTCCTGCGTGTCCGGCGCTCCTTGAGCGCGAGCCGGCTGCGGCCCGGCTGGAGGAGCGCCCCGAGCACGGAACCGCCGGACGCACCGATGATCTCGCGGATGCGTTCCAGGTCGCTGCGGTGCACCTCGCGCAGGTCGCAGACGATGACGACCCCCTCCACCCGGTCGACGAGGGCCACGGCGTCCGCGTACGACAGGACGGGCGGGGCCAGCACGATGACGACGGTTCCCGGCCGGTCGCCCTCGGCGACGATCCGGCCGACGGGCGCTGAGGTCAGCGCGCGGGGCACGTTGTCGACGGGCCGGCCGGCGATCAGGGTGAAGGCACCGGAGCCGGGTACGTCGACCGTGCAGCGGCTGCCCGAGGGCCAGCTGCCGTCCTCGTCCTCGGTGGTCGCCCAGCGGGGCCGGGCCTCGCGCGCCGCCCGGCCCAGCTCGGCGGCCATGGACGGCGTCCGGAGGTCGGCCTCGACGAGCAGGACCTCGCGGCCCATCTCGGCGAAGGCGGCGGCGAGGTTCGCGGCGGCCGCTGCCGCCGCCGCGTTGTCGCCGCGCGGTGCCGTGACCAGCAGCCGTCGGCTGCTGGCGAAAGCCGGGTCGTAGGCGAGCCGGAAGGCGACCGCCCGGTACTCCTCGGCGAGTCTGCTGTCGCCGCGTCCGATGGCGAGGATCTCCCGTGCGGATCCCCGCTCCCGGGGCAGCGTGCCGAGCAGCGGGGCGCCCAGCGAGCGGACGAGCTCGCGGGTGGAGCGTACGGCCGGGTCGAAGACGAGCCGCACCCAGGACAGCAGCAGTCCGAGAGCGAGTCCCACCACGCCGCCCAGTCCCAGCAGCAGGGGCAGGCCGGCGCCGGTGGGCACGGTGGGTTCGACGGGCTTCTTGTTCAGATAGCCCGGGGTGGTGTCGAGCGCGTTCAGCTCCACGATCTTCCGGTTGAGCTCGGAGATGGCGACGACGAGGTTGGCCCGTGCGCTCTCCGTGTCCTCGGCGCCGGTCCCGCCCGTCTGCTCCTCCAGTTGGTCGCGCTGCTCGACGAGCGGCTTCAGCTGGGCCCGGTAGCCCTCGGCCATGTTGTCGATGCTGCCCTCGGTGCGCTGTCTGCGTATCTGGAGGTAGGCGCTGGCCAGCGCGCCGGCCCGGGTCTTCGCCAGGGCGGGGGTGCCGGCGGTGTAGGAGAAGCGCAGGGTCAGGGTGTTGGGCGGGTTGGTGACCTGGAGGCCGGAGAGGAGCTCGCCCGCGTCGACCGGGTCGCCCTTGGAGGCCAGGGTGCGGGCGGCCAGGGTGCCCACGGTGTCGCTGACGGCGGTCTGCCGCTCGGAGCCGATGTTGATGCCCTTGTCCGCGGACGCGCCGGTGGCGAAGGGGTCGGCGGTCGCCGAGCGGACCTGCACCTCACCGGTGGCGGTGTAGGTGGCCTCTCCGCCCAGGGCGAGGAAACCGCCGCCCAGCAGGCCGACGACGACGCCCCCGGCGAGGAGCGCGCGATAGCGCAGGAGCTGGCGGAACTGGTCCCGCAGCAGCGCCGGTTCGTCCTGGTCGTCCAGGGTGCGGATCGGATGCGTCATCGGCGTGCTCTCCCTTGTGCGTCCCCGAGGACCTCGGTGAGCAGGGCGTCGAAGCGGGCGAGGCCCGCCTCCCGGCTCAGGTGGTGTGCGACGTACCGGGGCCCCTGCGCGCCCAGGGCGTCCGCCGCCTGCGGGTCCTCGGCGAACTTCCGTACGGCGGCGAGGAGTGCCGCCGGGTCCTCGGGGGCGACGAGGACTCCCGCACCGGAGCGGCGCACCTCGTCGGCGGTGCCGCCCTCGTCGGCCACCGAGGCGACGACGGGGCGGCCCGAGACGAAGTAGGAGGTGAGTTTGGACGGCACGCTCATGTCGAGCACGGAGGCCCGCTGGGTCACCGCGAGCACATCGGCGGCGGCGAGCACATCGGTGAACTCGTCCGGCCCGGCGGGCGGCAGGAAGTCGACGTTGGGCAGTTCCCCGGCGCGCTCGCGCAGCCCGGCGCGCTGGTTGCCGTCGCCCATGAGCACGACACGGATGCCGGGGGCCAGCCGGGCCAGCTCCACCAGCACGTCGAGCCCCTGCTTGAGGCCCATGTTCCCGGAGTGCAGGAGCACCGGGGTGCCCTCGCGCCAGCCGAGCCTCTTCCGGGTGGCGGCCCGGTCGCCCGAAGGGCCCTCCACATGGGTCCAGTTGGGGACGAGGCGGATGCGCCCGGGATCCACGCCGAGGGCGGTGACCCCCGGCACGAAGCTCTCGTGGATCACCCCGACGACCGCGGCGCCGCGCAGCGCGTACCGCTCGGCCGCCGCCGCGACCGACGCCGCCCTGTCCCCGCCGCGGATACCGCTCTGCGCGGCGGCGGCCCCCATCAGGTCCTGGACGACGGGTATGTGGGGGACGCGGTGGCGGCGGGCGATACGGGCGGCGATGACGCCGCCCGCGAGGCTCGGCATCTGGGAGACCACGACGTCGGGCCGTCCCGGCGGCGGGGCCAGTGTCCCGTGGGCGAGCACGGACGCCTCGAACGCGGCCCGGCGCAGGGCGCTCTGCCGGGGCGGCACGTAGTGGCGCCGCCGGTGCACGCTCACACCCTCGCGGACCTCGTGCTTCCGCCACACACCCCGGTACCGCTCGTCGACGCGCCAGGCCGGGTAGTGCGGCATACCGGTCAGGACCTGGGTCCTTGCGCCCGATGCCGCCCAGTGTTCGGCGAGTTGGGTGGCGTACGGGCCGATGCCCGTCAGCTCGGGGGCGTAGTTGGTGGAGACAACGAGAACTCTGCGGTTCACGAACGGTTTGTGATGCTCGGCAGCGGACATCGCGCGATCGCCTTCCCCCCGGAACAGCCTCCCCTTGAGCTTATCCGTTCACGCATTGCACAAGTGTTCTTCACAGTAAGGTCGTCGGACCAGTTCCACCGTGGGGGGAGAGAACGGATGGTGCAGCACAGGGTCGGTTACGCACCGGGGGTGTACGACCTGTTCCACGTCGGCCACCTGAACATCCTGCGGCACGCCCGCAGCCAGTGCGACTACCTGGTGGCGGGGGTCGTCTCCGACGAGATGGCCGCGCTCGCCAAGGGCCACAGACCGGTGATTCCGCTGACCGAACGTCTGGAGATCGTGCGGAGCGTGCGTTTCGTGGACGCGGCGTTCGTGGAGACGGTTCCGGACAAGGTCGAGACGTGGCAGCAGGTGCGCTTCGACGTCATCTTCAAGGGGGACGACTGGCGGGGCACCGAGAAGGGGAAGCGCCTGGAGCGCGACTTCGCCGAAGTGGGCGTGGAGGTCGTCTACTTCCCGTACACGGTGCACACGTCCAGCACCCGGCTGCGCCGGGCACTGGACGTGCTCGTCAGCCGGCCCGGAGCGCTTTCAGCTCCCTGAACCACTTGGCCAGGAAGGCCACGAGGAACAGGGCGTGCACGGCGGCGAGCAGGGCGTATCCGGCCCGGAAGACGCCGGGTGCGCCGAGCAGCAGGAAGACCAGGCAGAACACCCCGTAGTCCGCGGGCAGCAGCGCCACGGCCCGCACCCGGGACACCGGGGCCGTGGCGCCGCCGGCCGCGGGCGCCGTCCGGGCCGCGGCCCTGCCCAGCTGCTCCCGCAGCAGGCCGGCGCAGAAGGTCAGCACGGCGGTGAACAGGAAACCGAGCGGCAGCAACAGCCAGGCTTCCGAGGGCAGTTCGGTGTAGCGGTAGAAGGAGATCAGCACGGCGGTGTGGACGAGGATCATCTTGGCGCAGTCCACGACGTGGTCGAGCCATTCGCCGTCCGGACCACCCCGTCCCGTCAGCCGGGCGAGCTGCCCGTCCGCCGAGTCGAAGGCGAAGCCGACGGCCAGAGCGGCGTAGACGACGGCACCGAGCCACCAGGACGGCTCGGCGAGCGCCACCGCGGCGAGCCCCGGGAAGGTGAACGCCGCGCTGATCAGGGTTACCTGATTGGGCGTCAGTCCGGTGCGGTATGCCCCCGCCGCCAGCAGGCGTCCGGCCGGCCGGTTCACGTACCGCGAGTAGAGCGAGACGCCCCTGGACGACTTCTGTGCGCCGCGCAATTCGCGCAGCACCGTACCCGTGCTTTCCATACGCCCCCCAGCGCCCGGCCGAACTGTCCGCTGCATCATGGCAGACGTACGGGGACGGGCAGGGGTGGTCCGTACCGTCCGGCGGCATGACCTGGCAGGTAATCGACGTGCCACCGGACCCGGGACAGGCTGTTCACGACGCCGCGAACACCGTGGCGGCGGACACCTGGCTTCCGGGAGGGAACAGATCATGACCGTTCACGAGGACGCCGTCCTGCGCTACTTCGCCGCGTGGAACGCGGACACCGCCGAGGAGCGTACGAAGGCGGTGGCCGCGGCCTTCACAAAGGACGCCACGTACACCGATCCGCTGGCCGAGGTACGTGGCCACGACGGGCTGGTCGCGGTGATCGGCGGGGCGCGGGAGCAGTTCCCCGGCTTCGACCTCGTCCCCACCGGGGCGCCGGACGCGCACCACGGCCTGGCCCGCTTCACCTGGGACCTGGTCTCCCGGGCCGACGGCTCGGCCCCGGTGGCCGGGTCCGATGTGATCACCCTGGCCGGGGACGGCCGGATCAGCTCGGTCAGCGGGTTCCTGGACCGGCTGCCGGGAGCCTGAGCAGGGTCAGTCCTGCTCCGGGCGCGGTTCGGGTCCGGGCTCCGTGAGCTGTTCGTCGAGGTCGTCGAAGAGCAGTTCGCTGTGCCCGACCTGACCGGTCCGGTAGGCCGACCGGGCCACCAGGTGGGACGCCACGGGGCTGGTCAGCAGCTGGAAGAAGCCGATGAGAGCCAGCGTCGCGAGGTCCATGCCGCTGCGCAGCCGCAGCGCGACCCCGGCCAGCACGAGCAGCAGGCCGAGGGTCTGCGGCTTGGTCGCGGCGTGGCTGCGGGACAGGACGTCGGGCAGCCGCAGCATGCCGATCGCCCCGAGGAGGCAGATCACCGCACCGGCGAACACCAGGACCGCACCGGCCGTGTCGCTGATCTGCAGCGGGACGTTCATTCCGGCTCGTCCTTCCCTGCGGGGGTCCGGCGCGAGAGCGGCCGGTCGCGTACGGCGATGAAGCGGGCGATGCCCACCGACCCGGTGAAGCCGAGGAACGCGAGGACCAGCATGACCGGGAAGTAGAAGGGGTCCAGGGCTATCGCCGACTTGGCGCCGAGTCCGGCGATGATCAGTGCGGCGCCGACGTCCAGGGCGATCGCGCGGTCCAGCATGGAGGGGCCGCGCCAGATCCGGACGAGCAGCAGCGCCCCCGCGACGACGAGGACCACCACGGCGGCGGTGAGCAGCACCCGGTCGACGGTGTCGGGGCCGTTCATGAGCCCTCCCCCGGTTCGCCGGGCCGCCCGGTCGGGGGTGGTGGCGCGGACACCCGGTCGATCTCGTCCCTGGTCCCGAACGCCCGTACCGTCAGGGCCTCCAGCCGCCGGACGGAACGCCGGGCGGCATCCAGCGCCTCCGGCCGGTCCGCGTCGAGCACGTGCAGGAAGACCGTGCCGGTGGCCCGGCGCACCTCGATGACGGAGCCGCCGGGCACGTTGGACACGGCGACGGCGGTGGCGGCGAGCATCAGGTCGCTGCGGCAGCGCAGCGGTACGCCGATGACGGCGGGCCGGTGCGGACGTCCGGCGAAGATCTGCCGGGTGACCTTCACGCCCGAGGTGTACATGTCGTAGAGCAGGTATCCGGCGAGGACGAGGATGCCCCACGGGTGGAGCCGCAGCCCGAGGTCGACCTTGGGCAGCGGGAACGCCAGGCAGACTGCCACCGCGACGACCACGCCGGTGACGACGTTGGCCCAGGTCAGGGTGGACCAGAGCAGCACCCAGATCAGGGTGAGCCAGGCGATCAGCGGCAGGTCCAGCACGCGGCCCCGGCGGCCGGGGAACGCGCAGCTGAAGGGGGGCAGGTCGGGGTCACGGAAGGACAGGGTGACGAAGCGCCTCACGGGCCGAGTACCTCCTCCACATAGGGGGTCCGCGCGATGAGTTCGGCGGCCGAGCGGTCGGTGTAGGCGGCCAGCGGCCCCGCCAGCACGGTGAAGGCGAGACCGAGTGCCACGGCGCCCGCGGTGGCGGCGGTCATCGCGCGGGGCGGCCGGGTCGTGGTGGTGACGGCCCGTCCGTGCAGGGTGGCGGCGACGGCCTGGCCGGCCGGCCCGGGGACGCCGAGGACGCGTTCGTCGCCGCTGCCGAAAATGCGGTCGGGGCCGGTGTCGGCGTCGTCGTCGCTCTCGTCGGCGGACTCCAGGACGGTGCCGAAGGCGGCCTGGTCGGGGGGTTCGGCGCGCCAGAAGGCCAGGTTCCAGACCTTGGCCATCACGTACAGCGTGAGCAGGCTGGTCACGGTCGCCCCGGCGACGAGGATCCAGGCCCAGACGCCGCCGTCGGCGACACCGGCGCGCATGAGGCCGAGTTTGCCGATGAAGCCGGACAGCGGGGGGATCCCGGCGAGGTTCATCGCGGGGACGAAGAAGAGGACCGCGAGGAGCGGGGCGGCCCTGGCCAGTCCGCCGAGCCGGGTGAGCTCGTTGGTGCCGCCCCGGCGTTCCATGAGGCCGGCGACGAGGAAGAGGGTGGTCTGGACGGTGATGTGGTGGGCCACGTAGAAGATCGCGCCGCCGTACGCGTCCCGGGTGGCGAGGCCGATCCCGAAGACCATGTAGCCGATGTGGCTGATGAGGGTGAAGGACAGCAGCCGTTTCAGGTCGGTCTGCGCGACCGCTCCGAGGATGCCCACGACCATGGAGGCGAGCGCGGCGGCCATCAGCAGGTCACCGAGCCGGTTGCCGGGGAAGAGCAGGGTTTCCGTGCGCAGCATGCAGTAGATGCCGACCTTCGTCAGCAGGCCGGCGAAGACAGCGGTGACGGGTGCGGGGGCGGTCGGGTAGGAGTCGGGGAGCCAGGCAGCGAGGGGGAAGACGGCGGCCTTGATCGCGAAGACGGTGAGCAGCATCGCCTGGATCAGGGTCTGTACGCCGAGCGGGAGTTCGGGCAGCCGGACCGCCAGCTGGGCGAAGTTGGCGGTGCCCGTCGCGGCGTACGTCATGGCGATGGCGGTCAGGAACAGCATCGAGGAGAACAGCGAGATGATCACGTAGGTGGAGCCGGCCCGGATCCGGGGGCCGGTGCCGCCGAGCGTGAGCAGGACGAAGCTGGCGACCAGCATGATCTCGAAGCCGACGTAGAGGTTCACGAGGTCACCCGCGAGGAAGGTGCAGGACACCCCGGCGAGCAGGATGAGATAGGCGGGGTGGAACACCGCGACCGGTGTCTCCTTGTCCCGGTCGGCCATGCCCTGGCCGAGCGAGTAGACCAGCACGGAGAGGGTGACGGCCGAGGAGACGGTCAGCATCAGCCCGGACAGCCGGTCGGCGACCAGGGTGATACCGAGCGGCGGGGCGAAGTCGCCCAGGTGCACGGACAGCGGGCCCTCGCGGTCGGACACGATCATGAGGGCGACCGAGAGTCCGAGTACGGCGGTGAGCACGGCGACGCTGATGATGCGCTGGAAGCGGGCGAGCCGGGTGCCGAAGGCGAGGCTCAGCCCGGTGGCGCAGAGCGGCAGCAGCACCGGCAGCGGGACGAGCGCGTTCATCCGGCGGCTCCTCGGTCGGGGTCCTGGCCATGGGTACCGGGTGCGGTGCTGACCGGGTAGTCCTCCGGGTCGGCGCCCAGCACGTCGTGCCACAGGTCGCCTGAGGCGTCCCGGCCCCGGGCCTGGAGTGCGCGGTCGGCGTGCAGCCGGGCGCGCAGCCGGCGGCGTTCCCCGCGGTAGCGGGCCCGTTCCTCCGGTGTCCGGCCGGACTCCGTCCGGTACTCCTCGCGCAGCTCGGCCCACTCCCCCAGCACCTCGGCCCGCAGCACGACGCGCCGGTCCTCCAGGTCGTCGTGGACCTCGTCCGTGCCGGTCAGCTGGTGGCTGCGGTAGGCCATGGCGAGCAGGAACGCCGTGGTGGCGAGGGTGATGACGATGGCGGTGAGCGCGATGGCCTGCGGCAGCGGGTCGGTGACCCGGCGCAGCGGTACGCCGTAGAGGAGCGGTGCCGCTCCGGCGGATCCGGTCGCGGAGAGCACCAGCAGGTTGATGCCGTTGCCGGCGATCACCGCGCCGAGCAGGATGCGGGTGAGCGGCCGGGTGAGCATGAGAATGCCGCCGACCGCGCAGAGGACCACGGCGGTGGCGAGGAGCGAGACGCTGACCGTCATCGGCCGGTGTCCCCCGTCCCGGGCGCGGGGGCGAGTGCGCCCGCCGCGCGTTCGATCTGCCGGTCGACCTTGGCTCCCAGCGCCCGGACGATGTCCAGGACCACGCCGAGGACCAGCAGGTAGACACCGAAGTCGAAGAGGACCGGCGTCGCCAGGTGGTAGTCGCCGAACACGGGCAGCTGCCCGTGGTACGTCCACGCGTGGAGGACCGTGCCCTCCGCGAGGCCGAGGAGGGCGACCCCGGTGGACAGGAAGAGGCCGAGTCCGGTGAAGAGGCCGGGCTGCAGCGGGGCGGCCTCGGCGAGTTCGAACCGGCCGCCCGCCAGGTAGCGGGTGATGAAGGCGAGTCCGGCGACGAGTCCGCCGACGAAGCCGCCGCCCGGCATGTTCTCCGCGCAGAACAGGAGGTACAGGGAGAGGACGAGGATCGGGTGGAAGACCAGCCGGGCCACCACCTCGAAGACCACGGACCGGTGTTCGGGCGCGAGGGTCGAACCGGCGGCCAGCCAGTCGCGTTCGGGGGCGGTGTCGTCGCCCTGCGGCAGTCCGGTCAGCCGGTGGCCGGTCAGCGACCAGGCGGTGGCGCCGCGCAGTTCCTCCCGGGTCATGGGTCCTTCGCTGCGGCGGTGCAGGTAGATGAGGCTGGTCACGCCGATCGCGGCGGCGGCGAGGACGGCGGACTCCCCCATCGTGTCCCAGGCGCGCAGGTCGACGAGGATGGTGGCCACGACGTCCTTGAGCCCGTGGTGGGCGACCTCCTCGACCATGGCCGCGCCGGCCGGTGCGGCGACACGCGAGGCGCCCGCCACCCAGACGACCACGCCGAGCGTCGCCGCGGCGCCGAGCGCCACCGGGACACGGATCGCGCGCCGCCAGTGACTGACCGACTCCTGGAAGTGCACCGGCATCCGGCGCAGCACCAGGACGAACACGATCATCGACACGGTCTCCACGCAGAACTGGGTGAGTGCCAGATCGGGGGCGCCCTGGACGACGAAGAGCAGCGCGGCTCCGTACCCGGTGAGTCCCGCGAGGACGACGGCCTTCATCCGGCGGCTGACGGTCAGGCAGAGCAGGGCCGCCGCGCAGGTCAGCACGGCCACGGCGCCCTGGAGCGGGGTGTCCCACGCCCGGGGGGCGACCGCTCCTTCCCAGGGGCGGTCGGTGATCAGGACCGCCAGTTGTCCGGCCAGCATCACCAGCAGGGTGGTGGCCAGGTAGACGGACAGGGAGCCGCGCTGGACAAATCCGGTGACCTGCAGGGCGATGCGTTCCAGGCCGAGCAGGAGGTGGCCGAAGACGCTGTCGGCGGTCGGCCAGGCGATCCGCCGGGAGATCCGGGTGACGGTGGTACGTCCGGCGAAGAGCACGGCACCGCCCGCCCAGGTGAGGGCGGACAGCAGCAGGACCGTTCCGAAGCCGTGCCAGAGCGCCAGGTGGTAGGGGTGGGCGGGCGTGGGGAAGGTGTCGGCGTACGCGGCGAACAGCCGGTCCGTCCACCCGACTCCGGGGCCGAGGACCAGACCGGCCACGGCGAGGACAGCGGGCGGGGCGAGGAAGGCGGCACCGACACTGCGCACGGGGGTGTCGGCGACCCCGGGCTTGCGGAAGAACGCACCCCACACGAAGCGGAGGGTGTACGCGACGGTCAGCACGGAGCCGACGACGGTGACGGCGAGCACCCAGTGGTCCACGGTGTCGCCGTGCTGCAGCGCGTGGAAGGCGGCCTCCTTCGCGGCGAAGCCGAGCAGCGGCGGCACCGCGGCCATGGAGGCGGCGGCGAGCACGGCGACCGTGCAGAGGTACGGCGCCGCGCGGCCGACGCCGGAGAGTCTGCGCACGTCACGGGTGCCGGTCGCACGGTCGACGATGCCGGTGACGAGGAACAGCGCGGCTTTGAACAGGGCGTGACCCAGGATCATCGCGGCGGCGGCGAGTGCGGCGTCCCGGGTGCCGGCCCCGGCGAGGACGACGAGGAAGCCGAGCTGGCTGACGGTTCCGTAGGCGAGGAGGAGTTTCAGGTCGTGGAGGCGCAGCGCCCGCCAACCGCCGAGGAGCATGGTCGCGCCGCCGAGCACGAGGACGACGGGCCGCCAGACGGGGACGTCGGCGAAGGCGGGGGCCAGCCGCGCCACCAGGTAGACACCGGCCTTGACCATGGCCGCGGCGTGCAGGTAGGCGCTGACGGGGGTGGGTGCGGCCATGGCGTTCGGGAGCCAGAGGCTGAACGGCCAGATCGCCGACTTCGACAGCGCCCCGCACAGGACGAGGACGACGGCCACCGACACGGCGAGGGTGGGCTCCGGCGGGTCGGCGACGATCGCGGAGATCCGGTAGGTGCCGGCCGCCTGACCGAGGATCAGGAAGCCGACCAGCATGGCGAGGCCGCCGAGCGTGGTGACGGTGAGTGCCTGGAGGGCGGAGCGGCGGTTCTGTTTGCGTTCGCTGGCGTGGCCGATGAGGAGGTAGGAGAAGACCGTGGTCAGTTCCCAGAACACGTAGAGGGTGATGAGGTCGTCGGCGAGAACGAGCGCGAGCATCGCACCGGCGAAGGCCAGCAGGTTCCCGGCGAACGAGGCCAGTTGAGGGGAGTCGTCGGTGAAGTAGGAGGCGCAGTACAGCAGGACGAGCGTGCCCACACCTGCCGCGAGCAGCACCATCAGCTCGGCGAGCGCGTCCAGTCGCAGGCCCACCCAGACGTCGTACGCCGGGATCCACTCCCAGGCCTGGTCGGCCGACCGCCCTGCCGCCGTGGTGCTCCATTGCGTCGCCGCCCAGACGGTGGCCGCCGCGGGGGGCAGCGCTAGCACGACGAAGGCGTGCCTGCCGAACCACCGCACCAGCGGACGCGCGCAGGCTGCCAGGGCGAAATGGCAGACGATGAGCGCGATCACGAGGAGGTATCCGGAACAAAGGGCACCGAATACAGATATATCGCCCAGCTCCGTTCACCCGTCCGGCGCGCCGCGCGGCCCCCCGGCCGCTGATTCCCGGCGGGCCGGTCCCACCTGGCGCCGGGCCGCTGCTTCCCGCCGGGCAGCCGTCCACCGTTTCCCGCCGGTCGGGACCCGCCGGGAGCCCGGCCTCCGTTCCTCCGCCCGTTCAGACGTGGCGGGCACACGCCCCACTGTGATCACAGAACGGCGCGTTCCCCGTCAGTCCGCAGCCGCACACCATCACCCGCGTCTCCTGCATGGGGCCTTCCGGAGTGGCCACCTCCAGGTCTCCGCGCACATGGACGACCCCGTCGGCGTGCAGGGAGACGTGCGTCGGCACGTCGGGGACCTCGTCGGGCATCCCGTCGGTGCGGTGGTAGGCGAGCGCCCCGCTCGGGCAGCGGTGGATGACGTCGGCGACGTCGTCGGCCGAGGCGTGCCGGGGCATGATCCACGGCCTGCGTCCGACCTGGAAGACGTCCGGCAGCCCGTGGACGCACTCCGCGGCGTGCAGGCAGCGGTGCGCGTCGTAGCTGACGGTGATGCCGTCACCCTCGTACGACCTGGTCGCGGGGTGCGGGGGCGGTTCGCTGGTCACCACGGTCCTTCCCTGTACGGCCGGTGCCGGACACCTACGTGCGGGAACCCGCGTGTGGGACACCCACCCCTCCAGGCTCACCCCGGAGCAGGTGGGCCGCTACTCGGGCGGAGCGACCGGCCCGGTACGTCACGGGGAACGGTGAAGGAACTGTGGGCACGCCGTGTTGCACGTGTGAGCCCGCCTACTCTTCATTTTTACACTGTGACTAATATCCATGTGTCCAAGTTCTCAATGGATTTGATCAGTCACCGGCTGACACCACTGTCAAGGAGCATCCCCTGCGCACGCGCGCGTCACGGCGGACCGACTCGACACCCATGTCGTTGCGGACAGCCCTACTCGTACTGGCCATCGTCCCCGGTGTCGCACTGGCAGCCCTCTGGGCGGTCACCAGTGGCCAGACACTGCTCGACTTCCAGCGCCAGGCAGCCCAGGGACTCTTGGCCGAGCAAGCGGGCCAACCGTCCAACATCGTGTACTACAACCTGCAGGAGGAGCGTCGGCTCAGCGCGGAGGCGCTGGCCCGTCCCGGCGACTCCGACACGGCGCTGAAGCAGCAGCGCACGCTCACGGACGACGCGATCGAGACCTTCCAGTCCCTCTCGGACGTGAACGCCGACGACGCGCCCGAAGAGGTTCGGGACGCGGTCGGCAGGGCCCGGGAGGCGATCAACCAGCTGCCCGCGCAGCGCACCCTCGTCGACGAGGGTGACGACGAGCAGCAGAAGGCCGTCTACGGGTACTACACCGATCTGATCGCCGTGGACCTCAAGCTCTTCGCGGCGCTCAGCCACGTGGACAACGGCAGGGTGACCACGCTGTCCCAGACGCTGGTGGACCTTTTCTGGACCAAGGAGATGATCTCCCGCTCGGACGCGATCCTGGCCCGGGGCTGGCCCGCGGGCAAGCTGAGCACCGAGGACCTCCAGCAGGTCCGGGAGTCCGTGTCCGCCCAGTCCTTCCAGGCCGGCAACAAGGTGCTCCCGTATCTGCCCGAGGACGAACGGGCCGAGTGGCAGGAGATCATCGACGGGCCGGCCTGGGCCGGCAAGACGGAGGTCGAGGAGAAGGTCCTGCGCCCGGCCTTGCCGGACAGCGCGGGGTTCGTCGCGCTGGAGGCCGACGAGAAGACCTGGCGTCAGGCCATGGACGACGTCACCCCGCAGCTCGTCGAACTGATGGAGAAGCGCACCGCCGCCGTCGTCGAGAACGGCAAGAGCAGCATCCTCTCCCTGCTGCTCAAGATGGTGCTCACCACGGTGATCGGCCTGCTCGCGGTCATCGCGGTCATCCTGACCACCTGGCGCCTCACCCGTAACCTCCGTCTGCGCATCGGCGGTCTGCAGGAGCGGGCCGAGGAGCTGGAGCGGGCGCTGCCCGAGGTCGTGGAACGGCTGGCGCAGGGCGAGAAGATCGATGTCGAGGCCGAGGCCCGCGCGATCGAGACGCCGGCCGAGGGCGGTGACGAGCTCACCCGGCTCGGCAGCGCGCTCAACCAGGCGCGTACCAGTGCCCTGCAGGCCGCCGTCAAACAGGCCGACCAGCACCGTGGCTTCGAGCGGCTGCTGCAGCGCATCGCGCGCCGCACCCAGCAGTTGATCGGCCAGCAGCTCAAGAAGCTGGACGAGCTGGAGCGCAAGCACGAGGACCCCGAGGTGCTCGACGGCCTCTTCGACCTGGACCACCTCACGGCGCGTCTGCGCCGGTACGAGGAGAACCTGGTGATCCTCGCCGGCGGTTCGCCGCACCGGCGCTGGCGCAAGCCCGTACCCCTGCTGGACGTCATGCGTTCCGCGCAGGGCGAGGTGCAGGACTACCGCCGGGTGGTGCTCGATCTCGACGGCTCCCCCTGGCTGTCCGAACGGGCCGTCGGCCCGGTCTCCCACGTCCTGGCGGAGCTCATCGAGAACGCGCTGAGCTTCTCCCGGCCGCCCAGCCCGGTCGAGGTCCGCGCCGCCGAGGTGAGCCGGGGTCTGGCCATCGAGGTCGAGGACCGCGGTCTCGGCATGGACGAGGCGCAGCTGGCCGAGGCGAACGAGCTGATGAGCCGTCCGCCCCGGATGGACGTGCTGGCGCACTCCGAGGACATCCGGCTCGGCTTGTACGTGATCGCGCGCCTCGCGGACCAGCACGGGCTGCGGGTCGAATTCCGGCCGTCCGCCTTCGGCGGTACCCGCGTGGTCGTGCTCGTGCCCGACGAACTGACCGTGGCCGAGCCGGGTTCCCGCCCGGTGGGCGTACCGTCGCCCGCCCCGGTCACCGCGCGGCGTCCGCCGGACGCCGCCCCCGCGGCTCCGGGTGCGCTGCCGACGCGGGTACAGGGCAAGGCGCTGGCCGGTGTCACGGCCCTGGCCGACCACACCGCACGGTCCGGCCGCACGGCCGGGCAGGACCCGCCCGAGCAGCCGGTTCCCTACGGCACGGAGGACCGGCCGGAGGCCCCGTACCCGCGGCAGGACCCGCCGAACGCGGCTGCCGAGGAGCCGTACAGGGTGTCCGGTCAGCCCTTCCCGCCCACCGGACAGCCGTACGGCACGACAGACACCCCGTACCCCGGGACCGGCTCCCCGTACGCCACGGGCGACACCCTGTACGCCGACGCGGAACAGCCGTACGCCGGCAGCGGTGGCGCCTACGCCGACGCGGCACCGTACGCCGAGGGCGACTCCGCCTTCCCGGATGCCAGGCCGTACACCACCGGTAGCCCCGCCCACCCCGACGCGGACCGGCCCTACGCCACCGGTGACACCTCCTGCCCCGGGCCCGAAGGGCCGTACGCCGGGGACGACCTCGCGTACGCCGGGCCGGACGGCGCGTACTCCGCGTCCGAAGGCGGGTACTCCGGCCAGGAGCAGCCTTACATGACTGCGGCGGGCCAGTACCCCGTGCCCGGCCACGCCTACCCGGCCGCCGAGGACCAGGACCCGTACCCGGCGCCGAGTTCGTCGTACCCGCCCCCGTACCCGGCCGGGACCGACACCGACCGGCAGTCCTACGGTGCGTCCGACCACGCCGCCGTGACGCGCCACCCGCAGGCACCGCAGCTGCCCCCGGCGGTCTCCGCGGCACCGCTCCCGCCCGAACGGCCGGCTCTTCCCGGGCCGGACGCCGCTCCGGCGGCGGAGGGTGCCGAGCCCCCGCTCCCCCGGCGGGTGCGCCAGGCCAGCCTGGTGGACGAGCTGCGGGTCGGCCCCGCCGCCCGCACCTCCGCACCCAAGCCCCCGAGCTGGGACGAGAACCCGCTGCTTCGGCCGGCCCCCCGTCGGGCCGGGGCCGCGATCGGGGCGTTCCAGCGCAGGTCGCGCGCGGCCCGCGCGGCGGAGGAATCGCCGCGCCCGCCCGCCCCCTCCCTTCCCACGAGAGAAGAACGGTCATGACTCGCACAACGGCCACCCTCCAGGACCTGGACTGGCTGCTCGACGGTTTGGTGGACTCGGTCGCCGAGACCGTGAACGCCGTGCTGCTGTCCGACGACGGCCTGGTGGTGAGCCACTCACGGACCATCGACCGGGCCGACGCCGAGCGGCTCGCCGCGATATGCACCGGCCAGCAGAGCCTCGCCCGCGGGGTCGGCCAGCTGTTCAACGGCGGCACCGTGCACCAGGTGATCGTCGAACTGGCCGATCTCTGGCTGTTCATCATCACGGCCGGCCAGGGCACCCACCTCGCGGTCGTCGCGTCCCAGGAGGTCGACGCCGAGGTCATGTCGCTGGCGATGCACAACCTCGTCCAGCAGGTCGGCCAGAAGCTCATCGCGCCCGTGCGCGGCGAGTTCGACGCCTTCGGTACCGGGAACGGGCAGCGGGTGTGACGCCCTACTGGGACGAGGAGGAGGCCGAGGAGGACGGAGCGGGCACGATGGTGCGCCCGTACACCATCACCCGTGGCCGAACCGCCCCCGAACGGGACGACTTCAGCCTCATCACCGTGCTCACCACAGCCGACCGGCCGGTGGACGAGCACGGCGTGGCCCTGCGCGCGGGCCGGCTCCAGCCGGAGCACCGCATCATCCTCGACCGCTGCCGCCGGCCGGCCGCGGTCGCCGAGGTCTCCGCCGACCTCGACCTGCCGGTCTCGGTGACCAAGATCCTGCTGGCGGATCTGGTGTCCCAGGGCCTGCTGCTGGCCCGCGCCCCACTGACGGTGGCGCGGGCATCCGGCGGGGCCGACATGGGCCTGCTGGCCGCCGTACGTGACGGACTCCGGAGACTCTGACCCAAGATGACAACCAGCCAGACGGCGCCCTCCGCCGTCAAGATCCTCATAGCCGGTGGTTTCGGCGTCGGAAAGACGACCCTGGTGGGCGCCGTCAGCGAAGTCGCCCCGCTGCGCACCGAGGAGTACCTCACCAAGGCCAGCATCGGTGTCGACGACCTGGCCGGCGTCGGCCGGAAGGACACCACGACCGTGGCCCTGGACTTCGGCCGCATCACGGTCAGCCCGGAGCTGGTGGTGTACCTCTTCGGCACACCGGGCCAGGAACGCTTCTGGTTCATGTGGAACGACCTGGTCAACGGGGCGCTCGGCGGTGTCGTGATCGCCGACACCCGTCGGCTCGAGACCAGCTTCGCCTCGATCGACTTCTTCGAGAGCCGGGACATCCCCTTCGTGGTGGCGATCAACTGCTTCCACGGGCGCAACACCCGTACCACGGAGGAGATCCGGGCCGCCCTCGACCTGGATCCGCATGTCCCGCTGCTGATCGGCGACGTCCGGGAGAGGCCGTTCGGCCGCGACGTGCTGCTGGCCCTGGTCGACCACCTGATGAGCCTGCCCGCCGCGGTCCGCTGACCGGCCCTCCACCCCGTCCCTCACCTCCTTACTTCCTTATTTCTCGCTCTGGAGAGACCTGAGATGGCAACACCCCTTCGTGTACTGGTACATGGCGGCGGCATCGGCGGGCTGACCCTCGCCGTCGCGCTCGCCCGGCGTGGTCACACCGTCGAGGTCGCCGAGCTCCGGGACCAGCTGGACGCCCTCGGCGTCGGCATCATCCAGCCGTCCAACGCGCTCCACGTCATGCGCGAGATCGGCGTGCTCGACGCGTGCGTCGCCGCCGGCTTCGAGTGGGAGGTGCTGACCATCTGCGACCCGGCCGGCGCCACGCTCGCCAAGATCCCGCAGCCCCGCATGGACGACGCCCCCTCGAACAACGGCATACCGCGCCCGGCCCTGGCGAATGTGCTCGGCGACGCCGCCGTCGCCGCCGGGGTGGGGATCCGCTTCGGTACGACAATCGTCGAGCTGGCCGACGACGGTTCCGGCGTCGAGGTGACCCTGTCGGACGGCTCGTCCGCCCGCTGGGACCTGGTCGTCGGCTTCGACGGCATCGGCTCCCCGCTGCGGACCCGGCTCTACGGCGACCGTTTCACCCCCGAGTACACCGGCTTCGCCAACTGGCGGGTCACCGTGCCGCGTCAGCCCGGGATCCAGGGTGTCGTGATGAGCACCGGCAATCAGGCCGCGAAGGCGCTGCTCACCCCGATCACGGACGAACTGATGTACCTGGGCGCGGTGTTCGCCGAGGAGTCGGACTTCCGGCCGGACCCCGCGCGGGCCCACGAGCAGCTCGCGGAGCGCCTCACCGTGTTCTCCGGACCGGTCGCCGAGGCACTCACGCACGTCAAGGATCCGGACGCCGTCGTGTACTCGCGCATCTCGCAGGTCACGGTGGAGGATCCCTGGCACGTCGGCCGGGTCGTCATCGCCGGTGACGCCGCGCACGCGAGCACACCGCACCTCGCCCAGGGTGCGGCGATGGCGGTGGAGGACGCGCTGGTCCTCGCCCAGTCGCTGGACGCCGAGGACGACGTGCCCGCGGCGCTCGCCGCCTGGGAGGCCCGCCGCCGGCCGCGCGCCATGTTCGTGCAGAACCTGTCGCGCGCGATCCTGAAGCAGGAGACGGGAACGGGTACGACCCCCGAGGAGGACGAGCTCCTGAAGATCGGCATCCCGGGCGCCGCCCATGTGCTGGCCAAGCCGTACTGAACAGCCGTATGACGTGATTCCCCGTCGGGGCAGCCGGACGGACCGGCTGCCCCGGTCTCGTTCCCGGCGCCCGCGCGGGGCGCGCCGGTCGCGCCGTGCTTCGGTCGTGCATCAGTCGAGCACCGCGATGCCGTCGAGCTCGACCAGGGCCTGCTCGTCCCAGAGCCTGGCCGCTCCGATCACCGCCATCGCCGGGTACTCGCGCCCCGCGAGCCGGCGCCAGATCCTGCCCAGTTCGGGGGCGTGGGAGCGGTAGTCCGCGACATCGGTGGCGTACACGGTGACCCGGGCCAGGGACGCCGGGGAGCCGCCCGCCGCGCGCAGGGCGGTGAGCAGATTGCCGAGTGCCGTCTCGAACTGCTCGGGCAGGGTGGCGCCGACGACCTTCCCGTCCCCGTCCAGGGCGGTCTGGCCGGCCAGGAAGACCAGCCGGCCGCCGGTGGCGGTCACGGCGTGCGAGAAGCCGGTGGGCGGGGCGAGTTCGGGTGGGTTGATCCGGGTGAGGGGATTCATGCGGGCGTCTCCTGGGTCGCGTACAGCTCCTTGGCGATGATGGTGCGCTGTACCTCGGTGGCGCCCTCGTAGATCCGGGGCGCGCGGACCTCGCGGTAGAGGTGTTCGAGCAGATGGCCGCGGCGCAGGGCCCGTGCGCCGTGCAGCTGGACGGCCGCGTCGACGACGTACTGCGCGGTCTCCGTGGCGTACAGCTTGGCCATCGCGGCGCGCCGGGGTACACCGGGCTCGCCCGCGTCGTGGGCCGCGGCGGCGGCGTACACCAGGAGGCGGGCGGCCTCGGTGCGGGTGGCCATCTCGGCGACCTGGTGGGAGACGGCCTGCAGGTCCTTGAGCGGGCCGCCGAACGCGGTGCGGCGCGCCGTGTGCTCCAGGGTGGCGTCGAGCGCGGCACGCGCCATGCCGACGGCGAACGCGCCGACGCTGGGCCGGAAGAGGTTCAGGGTGTCCATCGCGACCCGGAAGCCCCGGTCCGTCTCCCCGAGCACGTCCTGGGCGGTGACGGGTACGCCGTCGAAGGCCAGGGTCCCGATGGGGTGCGGGGAGAGCATGTCCAGGGCCGTGCCGCTGAGCCCCCGACGGTCCGCGGGGACGAGGAACGCGGTGACCCCGCGCGCTCCGGCGCCTTCGGTCGTGCGGGCGAAGACGGTGTAGAAGTCGGCCTCCGGGGCGTTGGAGATCCAGCACTTCTCGCCGGTCAGCCGCCAGCCGTCCGGGGTGCGGCGGGCTGCGAGTGCCAGGGCCGCCGCGTCCGATCCGGCATCCGGCTCGCTGAGCGCGAACGCGGCGACGGCGCGGCCCGCGCGCACCTCGGGGAGCCAGCGTCCGCGCTGAGCCGGGGTGCCCGCCTGGACGACGGGGTAGGTGCCCAGGCCCTGCAGCGCGAGTGCGGTCTCGGCCTCGGTGCAGCCGCGTGCCAGCGATTCGCGCAGCAGGCAGAGGTCCAGCGCACCGGAGCGAAGCATCCGGTCCAGCAGGCCGAGCTCGCCGAGCGCGGCGAGCAGCGGGCGGTCGACCCGGCCGGGCTCGCTCTTCTCGGCGAGGGGGCGCAGCTGCCCCCGGGCGAGTGCGTACAGCTCGTCACACCAGGCGGTCTGACCGGGTTCGAGCGAGAATGCCGTCATACCGGCGCCTCTCTTGTCGCGACGTATCGCTGACTCGTTGCGGACTTATCGCGGACCGTTGACTACCGTCACCCAAACGATACGCTCCAAGGGCGACTAGGGGGCGATGCTTCATGAAGCCGTCAGATACCGCGAGTGCGCACACCGACACGTTCGCGCGCGACCATCTCCCGCCCGCCGGCCAGTGGCCCGAGCTGGTCTTCGACCTGCCCGAGCTGCGCTATCCGGACCGTCTGAACTGCGGGTACGAGCTCCTCGACCGGACCGTCGACCGCCTCGGCCCGGACCGCCCCGCGTTCCGCACCGCCGACGGCGGCGTCTGGAGCTACGGGGAGCTGCGGGACCGGGTGGACCGGATCGCCCGGGTGCTGACCTCCGATCTGGGTGTCGTCCCCGGCAACCGGGTGCTGCTGCGCGGCCCCACCACCCCCTGGCTCGCGGCCTGCTGGCTCGCGGTGATGAAGGCGGGCGCGGTCGCCGTGACGGTCCTGGCCCAGCAGCGGGCGGCGGAGCTCGCCACGGTCTGCTCGCTCGCCAGGGTCGGCCACGCGCTGTGCGACATCAGGTCCGTCGACGACCTGGTGGGGGCGCGGGTGCCCGGGCTGCGGATCACCACGTACGGCGGCGGCGGACCCGACGACCTGACGACGCTCGCGGCGGCCCGGCCTGGGCCGTACCGGGCGGTGGACACCGCCGCCGACGACGTGGCGCTCATCGCGTTCACCTCGGGGACCACCGGACGGCCCAAGGGCTGCATGCACGTCCACCGTGACGTGCTGGCCGTCGCCGACACCTTCGCCCGCCACATCCTGCGGCCGGTCCCGGACGACGTGTTCACGGGCAGCCCGCCACTGGGCTTCACGTTCGGGCTCGGCGGTCTGGTGATCTTTCCGCTGCGGGCCGGTGCGTCGGCGCTGCTGCTGGAACAGGCCGGGCCCGGACGGCTGCTGCCCGCGCTCGCCGCCCACCGGGTGTCGGTGCTGTTCACCGCGCCGACCGCGTACCGCCTGATGCTCGACGCGCTCGACGGCCACGACCTGTCCGCGCTGCGGCGCTGCGTCTCGGCGGGGGAGAATCTGCCCGCCGCGACCTGGCACTCCTGGTACGAGCGGACGGGGCTGCGCATCATCAACGGCATCGGCGCCACCGAGCTGCTGCACATCTTCATCTCGGCGGCCGACGACGCCATCCGCCCGGGTACCACGGGCAGGCCGGTGCCCGGCTGGCGGGCGCGGGTGGTGGACGACGACGGCGAGGAACTGCCCGACGGCGTACCCGGCCTGCTCGCGGTACGCGGCCCGGTCGGCTGCCGCTACCTCGCCGACGAGCGTCAGCGCGCCTATGTGCGCCACGGCTGGAACATCACCGGCGACACCTACGTCCGCGAGCCCGACGGGTACTTCCGGTACGTCGCCCGCGCCGACGACATGATCATCTCGTCCGGTTACAACATCGCCGGTCCCGAGGTGGAAGAAGCGCTCCTGCGCCACCCCGAGGTGGTGGAGGCCGCGGTGGTGGGCCGGGAGGACGAGCTGCGCGGCCAGATCGTGGCGGCGTACGTGGTGCTGCGCGCGGGTGCGGAGCAGTCCGCCGACGCCCTGCGCAGGCACATGAGGTCCGAGCTGGCTCCGCACAAGTGCCCGCGCGTCTTCGAGTTCCTGCCCGCGCTTCCCCGGACGGCGACCGGAAAGCTCCAGCGCTTCCGGCTGCGTGGCACGGGCGCTCTAGAGTGATCGCGTGGCCGAGCACACCCCCCGTTCCCTGATCGTCACCCTCTACGGCGCGTACGGGCGTTCCCCCGGCAACGCGCCGCTGGCGGTGTCCGAGCTGATCCGGCTGTTGCACGCCGTCGGCGTCGACGCCCCGTCCGTGCGTTCCTCCGTGTCGCGGCTCAAGCGCCGTGAACTGCTGGTGCCCGCCCGGACGGCGGACGGCGCGGCGGGGTACGCGCTGTCGCCCGACGCCCGGCAGTTGCTGGACGACGGGGACCGGCGGATCTACCGCCGTCCGGAGCCCCGGCTCCGGGACGGCTGGGTGCTCGCCGTCTTCTCCGTACCGGAGGCCGAACGCCACAAGCGGCACCTGCTGCGCTCCCGGCTCGGCCGGCTCGGCTTCGGCACGGCGGCGCCCGGTGTGTGGATCGCTCCCGCCGGGCTGTACGAGGAGACGCGGCACACCCTGGAGCGGCTGGAACTGGCCCCGTACGTCGAGCTGTTCCGCGGGGAGCACCTCGGTTTCGCCGCGACGAAGGAGTCCGTGGCGCGCTGGTGGGACCTGGACGCGGTCGCCGGGCTCCATCTGGACTTCCTGGAGCGGCAGGAACCCGTGCTCCGGTCCTGGCAGGCGAGGCCCGCCGGGTCGGTGCCGGATCCGCAGGAGGCGTACCGGGACTACCTCCCGGCGCTGGATTCCTGGCGGCGGCTGCCGTACGCGGATCCGGGGCTGCCCGGGGAGCTGCTGCCGAAGGACTGGCCGGGGGCCCGCTCGGCGGAGGTGTTCGGGCTGCTGCACACCCGGCTGCGGGATGCCGGGGCCCTGTTCGTGCACGCGCGGGCCACCTGATGGAATCCGGATGCCCGCCGGCCGGTCGAACCGGCACGATGAGGCATGACCTGGACCTTCACCGATGACGTCGACGTCTTCCTGGACGCGGCCGGGGCCTCGCTGACGGCGCGGCCCGTCGAGAACACCCTGGTGCTGACCGTCACCGGGACGCTGCGGCGTGGCGGCCCGCACGCGTACGGCGAGGGCGCCCCGGTGCTCGGCTGGTGGCGCGGGGACGACAGTGAGGTCGCGGGGACGCTGGTGCGGACTCCGCCGTATCCGCCGCTGCTGGGTACGGTGGCCCCGGAGGCGGTCGCCCCGCTGATCGAAGTGTTCCCGATGAGCGGGGTCGACGCGGACCGCGCCACGGCCGTCGCGCTGGCGGCACACTGGCCGGGCCATCGCGTCGAGCAGGAGCAACGGCTGTACCGCCTGGGCGAGTTGGCCCCGCCTTCCCCGGCCCCCACCGGCCTGCCGCGCGCCGCGACGGGGGCCGACCGGGCCCTGCTGGTGGACTGGCATCTGGCGTTCGCCGAACAGGTCGGCCGGCCGGGCACGCATGCCGAGCGGCTCGTCGACGAGCGGACGACGGACGGCGGGCTGACACTCTGGGAGGACGCGGGGGTGCCCGTGTCGATGGCCGGGGTCTCCCGCCGGATCGCGGGCACGGTCCGGGTGGCGACCGTCTACACACCACCGGAGCACCGGGGGCGGGGGTACGCGGCGGCGGTGACGGCCGAGGTGAGCCGGGCCGCGCGGGCGGCGGGCGTGCGGGAGGTACTGCTGTTCACCGACCTCGCGAACCCGACGAGCAACGGCGTGTACCGGCGCATCGGTTACGAGCCGGTCTCCGACCGGCTGCTGATCACCGCGGAGCCCAAGTGACGGACGGGGCCGGGGATGCGCCCCTTGGGCAGGTCTGGCTCGTGGCCGCGACCGTGGTGCGGTGGCGGCGGTACGGGGACGGCGGACAGGAGCTGCGGCCGGGCACCAAGTCCTGCCGGGGCGGCTCGAAGATGCATGTGATCGCGACGTATCCGGGAACGGCCCACGAGCAGCTGACCACGATCGGGCGCGGCCGCCGCACGGGCACGTACATCACGATCGGCATGGCGACGCGCAACCTGCGCACCTTCCGCTCCGTGCCGGTCCACAGCCCGACCGTACTGCGACTGTGCGAGGAGGCCGGCGTGGGCGGCTGCCTGTCGGGCCGGGAGGACGCGGGGGAGCCGGCCGCCCTGCCCGGACGGCTGGCGGCCGAGTACCGCGCCACCTCGTGGGGCGCACCTCATCCGCTGCCCTGCCGCTGCCACGAGTGCCTGACGCTCAGCCCAGGGTGAGCCGGGGCCTGGGTGCGTCGGTGCGGCCCGTCGGCGGGGTGCGGCTGCCCGCGCGGTACGGGAGGGGCCAGGGGGCGCCCGTCCCCTCGTAGCCCTGTTCGGCGGCCGCGTGCAGGGTCCAGTGCGGGTCGTACAGGTGGGGGCGGGCCAGGGCGCAGAGGTCGGCGCGGCCGGCGAGGAGCAGCGAATTGACGTCGTCCCAGGAGGAGATGGCGCCGACCGCGATGACGGGGACGTCCAGGGCGTTGCGGATCCGGTCGGCGTACGGGGTCTGGTAGGAGCGGCCGTACTCGGGGTGTTCGTCCGGGACGACCTGGCCGGTGGAGACGTCGATGGCGTCGGCGCCGTGTGCGGCGAAGGCGCGGGCGATCCCGAGGGCGTCCTCGGGGCTCGTGCCGCCCTCGGCCCAGTCGGTCGCGGAGATCCGGACGGTCATGGGCCGGTCCTCGGGCCAGACCTCGCGGACCGCGTCGAAGACCTCCAGGGGGAAGCGGAGGCGGTTCTCCAGCGGTCCGCCGTGGGCGTCGGTGCGCCGGTTGGTGAGCGGGGAGAGGAAGCCGGAGAGCAGGTAGCCGTGCGCGCAGTGCAGTTCGAGGAGGTCGAATCCGCAGCGGGCGGCCCGCCGGGCGGCGTCGGTGAACCGCTCGCGGACGGTGTCGAGTCCGGCCCGGTCCAGGGCGTACGGGATCTGGCCGGCGCCCGGGGTGTACGGGATCGGGGAGGCGGCGGCGACCGGCCAGTTGCCCTCGTCCAGGGGCTGGTCGATGCCGTCCCACATCAGCTTCGTGGAGCCCTTGCGGCCGGAGTGGCCGAGCTGGACGCCGATCGCCGCGCCGGGGGCGGAGTCGTGGACGAAGCGGGTGATCCTGGTCCAGGCCGCTTCCTGTGCGTCGGTCCACAGTCCGGTGCAGCCGGGGGTGATACGGCCTTCGGGGCTCACGCACACCATCTCGGTCATGGTGAGGCCGGCGCCGCCGAGTGCGCGGGCGCCGAGGTGGACGAGGTGGAAGTCGCCGGGCATCCCGTCGACGGCGGAGTACATGTCCATGGGCGAGACGACGACGCGGTTGCGCAGTTCGAGGCCGCGCAGGCGGAGCGGTGTGAACATCGGCGGGGTGCCGGGCGGACAGCCGAACTCCTCCTCGACCGCCCCGGTGAAGCCGGGGTCGCGCAGCCGGAGGTTGCCGTGGGTGACGCGGCGGCTGCGGGTGAGGAGGTTGAACGCGAACCGGCGGGGCGGCTGGTCCATGTACTGCGGGAGTTCCTCGAACCAGCGCAGGCTGGCCGCCGCCGCGCGCTGGGTGGACAGGACGACCGGGCGGCGCTCCGCCTCGTACGCGGCGAGGGCGGTGGGCAGGTCGGGCTGTTCCTCGATGCAGGCGGCCAGTGCGAGGGCGTCCTCGACGGCGAGCTTGGTGCCGGAGCCGATGGAGAAGTGGGCGGTGTGGGCGGCGTCGCCGATGAGGACCGTGTTGCCGTGCGACCAGCGGGAGTTGGTGACGGTGGCGAAGGTGAGCCAGGAGGAGTTGTTGGAGCGCAGCGGCCGGCCGCCGAGTGCGTCCGCGAAGATCTTGGCGCAGTGTTCGGTGGACCCGGCGATGTCGCGGGTGTCGAGCCCGGCCGCCCGCCAGACCTCTTCGCGCATCTCGACGATCACGGTGGAGGCGTCGGGTGAGAAGGGGTAGGCGTGCAACTGCGTCACGCCGTGCGCGGTCTCGGCGGTCTCGAAGCGGAAGGCGTCGAACGCGAAGTCCGCGGCGAGCCAGATGTAGCGGTTGCGGTGGGTGGTGATCCGGGGGCCGAATTCGGCGGCGTGGGCCTCGCGGGTGGCGCTGTGCACCCCGTCCGCGGCGATCACCAGGTCGTGCCGGGCGGCGAGCTCGGCGGCGGGCGGGGCGGGGGTCCGGAAGCGGAGGCGTACGCCGAGGGATTCGCAGCGGGCGTGCAGGATCCGCAGCAGCCGTCGGCGGCCGAGGGCGGCGAAGCCGTGGCCGCCCGAGGTGTGGACGGCACCGCGGTGGACGACGTCGATGGTGTCCCAGCGGACGAACTCGTCCCGCAGCGCGCGGTACACGACGGGGTCGGCGTGCTCGATGCCGCCGAGCGTCTCGTCGGACAGGACCACCCCGAAGCCGAACGTGTCGTCGGGTGCGTTGCGCTCCCAGACGGTGACCTCGCGCCGGGGGTCGAGGCGCTTGAGGAGGGCCGCCGCGTAGAGGCCACCCGGGCCGCCGCCGATGACGGCGATCCGCCCGGTGCCCGGCCGCGGGTCCGAGGGGGACACCGCTACCGGCCCTGCCACTTCGGCGGCCGCTTCTCGGTGAAGGCGGCATGGAACTCCGCATAGTCCTCGCCGGTCATCAGGAGGGCCTGCGTGGCGGCGTCCATCTCCACGGACGCGGCCAGCGGCATGTCGAGCTCGGCGGTGAGCAGAGCCTTCGTCCGGGCGAGGGCGAGGGCGGGGCCCTCGGCCAGCCTGCGGGCGAGCGCCGCGGCCTGCGCGTCGGCCCGTCCTTCCTCGGCGAGCTCGCTGATCAGCCCGATGCGTTCCGCCTCGGGGGCGCGGACGGGTTCGCCGAGCATCAGGAGCCGGGTGGCGTGGCCGAGGCCGACGACCCGGGGCAGCAGGTAGGCGGCGCCCATGTCGCCGCCGGAGAGGCCGACCCGGGTGAAGAGGAAGGCGAAGCGGGCCGACGGGTCGGCGACACGGAAGTCGGCGGCGAGGGCGAGCACGGCTCCGGCCCCGGCGGCGACCCCGTGCACGGCGGCGACGACGGGGAAGGGGCATTCCCGCAGGGCCCGGACGACCAGGCCGGTCATCCGGTTGAAGTCCAGGAGCTGGGCGGTGTCCATCGCGAGCGTGGCGCCGATGATCTCGTCGACGTCGCCGCCGGAGCAGAATCCGCGCCCCTCCCCGGCGAGCACGAGCGCGCGTACGGTGCCTTCGCGGGAGAGCTCGGCCAGGAGGTCACGCAGGTCGGCGTAGGCGCCGAAGGTGAGCGCGTTGAGCTTCTCGGGGCGGGCGAGGGTGACGGTCGCCACGCCGTCGTCCAGCGTCAGGCGCAGGTGCTGCCAGCGCTCCGTGTGCGGAGCGGAGCCGGTGAACGGGCTCATGGAAGGGTCCCCTCCAGCCGTCGGACTGCTGCTGATCCGCTTCGAAGTTATCACTCATACGTGACTTCCGTCATGAGAGCGCGATAAACGATCGGTGAGGCCGATGTGGCGAAGGTCCCCTTTGTACCGGTCGGCCGCCTCTATGTCTGAGGCGCTGCACTTCGTATGGTTGAACGCAGGAAGTCCCGATACGGAACTCCTGGTGCAGCCGTCCCCCGCTACCGCGGTCCCGGAACACCGGCCCTGGAACAGGGCCCGGGAACCGCGGACCCGGAACATGAGTCCCGTACAGGAAGTCCCGCTCCCGAACGGAAACCCGCCTTGTCCCCCGACGCCCCCGCTCCCCCGCCCGCACCCACCTCCTGGCGCATCGCCCTGCCGCACTCCACGGCCGCGGTGCCCATCGCCCGCGCCCTCATCCGGACGGCGCTGGCGGACATCGAGGCGCCGGCGGACAGCGATACCGCCGAGCTCCTCACCGCCGAGCTGGTCGCGAACGCCGTGGAGCACACGAACGGCGCCGGGCCCATCGAGCTGGTGGTCGAGCTGATGGCGACCGGCTGCCAGGTGGAGGTCCACGACCACGACCCGGACCCGCCAGGCGACCTGTCCCGCCCCGGCCCCGGCAGTCAGCCCGACCTCTGGCAGGAGCACGGCCGCGGCCTGCTCCTGATCCGCACCCTCAGCTCGGCGTGCGGTCACCGCACCACGGAGCACGGCAAGGCGGTCTGGTTCACCCTTCCTTCGGTCCCGAAGCAGCCGGGCCCGTCCCCGCGGAGCTGACCAGCCGCGACCTGCTACGCCCGTAACCGGCGTAGGCGAGCGCGCCGACGGCCAGGAAGACCACGAACTGCAGCCAGGTCGTCCAGCCGGTCCCGTAGATCAGGTACAGGCAGAACGCGACGCCCAGCACCGGGCTGAGCGGATACAGCGGCACCCGGAAGGAGCGCTTCACCTCCGGGTTGCGGCGGCACCGCCGAGCTCGGCGAAGGAGAAGGCGGTGAGGATGCAGGTGATCGCGGCGAGGACGAAGGAGACCACCACGGCGGGACCCGCCTCGGCGACGCTGCCGGACAGGCCGACGAAGATCCCGGTGCCGACGATCGCGCCGACACCGAAGCGGACGAGCTGGAACAGCCCCATGGCGCGCCGCAGGCCGTGGCCTTCCAGGTCGGCGCCGGACTCGGCAACCAGCAGCCCGGGGCTCTTGACGCACGCCCGGGTCACGTACGACGGCTTCGCCGGGGCGTGGGGGGCCGGGGCGTGGGGGACGCTCTTCTCCGGTTGAGCGTGTGCGGGGAGCCCGTGGGGGCAGGGGGCCTGCCCGCGGGGAGGGCTGCGGCCTGCGTGGACCAGGGGCCCGCACGCACGGAAAAGGGGTTCGAGCGTGCGGGCCCGAACCCCGTCAAGCGGCACCATAATAGCCATTCATACGCATATTTACCCAATCAGGTGCATGATCATACGTTCCGCCGCCCTGCGTTCGACCCTGGCCGCCGCTACCCGGCCCTGGCAGCCGCTTACCCGGCCATGGTGGCCACGAGGACGGCCTTGATGGTGTGCATCCGGTTCTCCGCCTCGTCGAAGACCACGGAGTGCGCGGACTCGAAGACCTCGTCGGTGACCTCCAGCGCCGTCAGTCCGTGCCGCGCGTGGATGTCGCGGCCCACCTTCGTGCCGAGGTCGTGGAAGGCCGGGAGGCAGTGCAGGAACTTCACGGCGTCGTTGCCGGTGGCGCGCAGGACGTCCATGGTCACGGCGTAGCCCGCGAGGGCGGTGATGCGCTCGTCCCACACCTCCTTGGGCTCACCCATGGAGACCCAGACGTCGGTGGCGACGAAGTCGGCGCCCAGGACGCCTTCGGCGATGTCCTCGGTGAGGGTGACCCGCGCACCGCTCGACCGGGCGAGCTCGTGGGCACGGTCCACGATCTCCCGGGCCGGCCAGTAGGCCGCGGGCGCGACGATCCGGACGTCCATGCCGAGCAGGGCACCCGTGATCAGGTAGGAGTTTCCCATGTTGAAGCGAGCGTCACCGAGGTAGGCGAAGGCGAGCTCCTCCAGCGGCTTCTCGCTGTGCTCGGTCATCGTGAGGATGTCCGCGAGCATCTGGGTCGGGTGCCAGTCGTCCGTGAGGCCGTTGAAGACGGGGACCCCGCCGTACGCGGCCAGTTCCTCGACGGCCTGCTGGCTGTCACCCCGGTACTCGATACCGTCGAACATCCGGCCGAGCACCCGTGCCGTGTCCTTCACCGACTCCTTGTGCCCCATCTGGGAACCGGAGGGGTCCAGGTACGTCGTGGACGCCCCCTGGTCGGCGGCGGCCACCTCGAAGGCGCAGCGGGTACGGGTGGAGGTCTTCTCGAAGATCAGCGCGATGCTCTTGCCGGTCAGCCGCCGCGCTTCCTCGCCGGCCTTCTTCGCGGCCTTGAGCTCTGCCGCCAGGGCGATCAGGCCGCGGAACTCCTCGGCCGTGAAATCCAGCTCCTTGAGGAAGTGGCGGCCTACGAGGTCTATGGCCATGGTGACTGCTCCTGGGTCGGGCTGAGGGCATGCGTACAGAGAGACCCTGGAAGTCTATACGAGACCCTGCATTGCTATACAGCCCCCTGGTGTGGAAGCCCGCGGGAATCACCGGCACGGGGAGCACCGGGGCAGCTCACACCGGGTCGCGCACCACCGGACAGCTCATGCAGCGCGGACCACCACGGCCCCGGCCCAGTTCGCTGCCTCGGATCTCTATGACCTCGATGCCCTGCTTCCGCAGATAGGTGTTCGTGGTGGCGTTGCGCTCGTACGCCACCACGACGCCCGGCTCCACGGCCAGCACGTTGCACCCGTCGTCCCACTGCTCGCGCTCGGCGGCGTGGACGTCCTGGGTGGCGGTGAGGACCCGGATCGTGTCGAGGCCGAGCGCGGCGGCGATGGCCCGGTGCATGTGCTCGGGCGGATGGTCGGTGACCTTCAGCTCGCGGGGGCCGCTGCCGGGCTCGATCGTGTAGGACCGGAGCATCCCGAGTCCGGCGTACTGCGTGAACGTGTCCCCGTCGATCATCGTCATCACCGTGTCGAGGTGCATGAACGCACGGCGCTTGGGCATGTCGAGCGCCACGATCGTGCGGGCCGAGCCGGCGTCGAAGAGGCCCCTGGCCAGCATCTCGACGGCCTGCGGGGTGGTGCGTTCACTCATCCCGATCAGGACGGCACCCCGGCCGATGACGAGGACGTCGCCGCCCTCGATGGTGGACGGGTAGTCGTGCTGGCCTTCCGACCAGTGGTGGAAGGGGCCCGCCTCCGGACCGGTGAACAGCGGGTGGTGCCGGTAGATCGCCTCGAAGTGCACGGTCTCGCGCTGCCTGGCCGGCCAGCGCATCGCGTTGATCGACACCCCGTCGTAGATCCACGCCGAGGTGTCCCGGGTGAAGAGGTGGTTGGGCAGCGGGTTGAGGAGGAAGTCGTCCAGGTCCATGACGTGGAAGCGGACGGAGATCGGCTCGGCGTGCCGCTCCAGGAACTCCCGTTTGGTCATCCCGCCGACCAGCGCCTCGGTCAGCTCGGCGGCGGACAGCTCCTCGAAGGCGGCCCGCAGATGCTCGGTGGCGAGCGGGCCGTACTCCTTCTCATCGAAGACCCGGTCGAGGACCAGCCGCCGCGCCACCGGGATGTCGAGGGACTCCCGGAGCAGATCACCGAAGAGATGGACCTCCACACCCCGGTCGCGCAGGACGTCGGCGAAACCGTCGTGCTCCTCCCTGGCGCGGCGCACCCACAGCACGTCGTCGAACAGGAGCGCGTCCTTGTTGCTGGGGGTGAGCCGCTTCAGTTCCAGATCGGGGCGGTGCAGGATGACGCGGCGCAGCCGCCCGGCCTCGGAGTCGACATGGAATCCCATGTATCCATCCTCACCGCGCGGAGCATCGTTCACCCCTGCGAACCGCCCGCTGTTTCCCTGCCTCTGCCGTTCGCGCCCAGTGCGCGGGCGCGAGTATGCGGTGCTTCGTCGTCCGTCGTGACGGCGCTCTCGAAGTCGACGATCCACATCTTCGTGGAATCGGGGTCGATCAGGATGTTCTCGGGTGAGAGATCTCCGATCAGCGCTCCCTTCCGGTGTACGGCGTCCACCATGCGGATCGGTTCCACGGCACCTGACGGATTTTCTCCACCCACACGTCGACCGCGACCGGGCGAGCGGATGTAGGGGGCGATGACGACATCGTTACGAGCCCAGTAGCTGCGCATACCCGTGGCGAAGACGCGCTGTTCGCCGGGGAACGTGTGCTCCGACCCCTCGAAGAGGTCCACGGGGCCGGGGCAGAAGCCGAGATCCCCCAGGCGCCCCAGCATGGCGAACTCGCGCCGCAGGAAGCACGGTGCGTCCCAGCGCTCCTCGCCGACGCCCCAGCAGTCCGTGAGGGGACGGGCCTCCTTGACGAACACCGGCTCGCCGTTGCTCGTGTCCGTCCCGTAGCAGAGGCCGCCGGAGTCGGAGAACCCGAGCGCGGACTGTCGGACATGAGGTGACTCGCGTCCGCGCGGTGAGGCGTCTCGGCCTCTCCGCACCGGTGTCCGGCAGGGAGAGGCCACGCCTCGGACATCCTTCGGACTGCCCTCAGAGCCGGGGGTCGACCGGCTCCGACTCCAGGGCGAGCACCGCGAAGACCGCCTCGTGGATCCGCCACAGCGGCTCCCCCTCGGCCAGCCGGTCCAGCGCCTCCAGGCCGAGGACGTACTCGCGCAGGGCCAGCGACCGCTTGTGGCCGAGGAACCGTCCACGCAGCCGGTCCAGATTCTCCGGGCGCGTGTACTCGGGGCCGTAGATGATCCGCAGGTACTCCCGGCCGCGCACCTTGATGCCCGGCTGGACGAGCCTGCCCTTCTCGTCCCGCACCAGGGCGCCGAGCGGCTTGACGACCATGCCCTCTCCGCCGCGCCCGGTCATCTCCAGCCACCAGTCGACGCCGGCGCGCACGGAGGCGTCGTCGCCGGTGTCGACGACGAGGCGACGGGTGACCTGGAGCAGTCCGGTCGGGTCGTGCTCGACGAGGCGGTCCAGCCAGGCCAGTTGCTCGTCGTGCGGCACGGAAGCGAGCGAACGCCCCCGCACGGCGAGGATCTGGAACGGCGCGAGCCGGACCCCGTCGAGCCCCTCGGTGCTCCAGCAGTAGCGGCGGTACGCCTCGGTGAACGCGGTGGCGTCCGCGGCGCGCTCCCGCTGACGGCCCGCGAGCGCGCCGACATCCACACCGCGGGCCTCCGCCGCGGCCAGGGCGTCACCGGCCACGGGCAGCACCGCACCCGACGCGGCGCCGACGGCCGCGTACTGCGAGCGCAGCAGCCCGGCCGCCTTCAGGGACCAGGGCATGAGCTCGGCGTCCAGCAGCACCCAGTCGGTGTCCCACTCCTCCCAGAGTCCGGCGGCGGTGACGGCCGTGCGGAGCCTTCCGAGGATCACCTCGGTGAGCGCCGCGTCGTCCAGGAACGGCCGCCCGGTGCGGGTGTGCAGGGCGCCGGTGGGGCCGTCGGTCCCGAAGCGCTCGCGGGCCGTGTCCGCGTCGCGGCACACCAGTGCCACCGCGCGCGAGCCCATGTGCTTCTCCTCGCAGACGACCTTGGCGACCCCGTCCGTGCGGTACTGGGCGAAGGCCTCGGCCGGATGCTCCAGGAAGCCCTCCTCGCGCGAGGTCGCTGTCGGGGCCATGGTCGGCGGGAGGTAGGCCAGCAGTCTCGGGTCGACGGCGAAGCGGCTCATGACTTCGAGCGCGGCCGCCGCGTTCTCCTCGCGCACCGCGATGCGGCCCATCTGCCGGGTCTCCACGATCCGGCGGCCCTGCACGTCGGCGAGGTCCAGCGGACGGCCCTCCCTGCCTCCGGGCGCCTCGGTCGTCAGCGGCTTCGCCGGCTCGTACCAGACCTTCTCGGCCGGTACGTCGACGATCTCGCGCTCGGGCCAGCGCAGCGCGGTCATCCTGCCGCCGAAGACCGCTCCGGTGTCCAGGCAGAGGGTGTTGTTGACCCAGGACGTGGTGGGGACCGGTGTGTGGCCGTAGACCACGGCGGCACGGCCGCGATAGTCCTCCGCCCACGGATAGCGCACGGGCAGCCCGAACTCGTCGGTCTCGCCGGTCGTGTCCCCGTACAGCGCGTACGAACGGACCCGGCCGGACGTGCGCCCGTGGTACTTCTCGGGCAGGCCTGCGTGGCAGACGACCAGCTTGCCGTCGTCCAGGACGTAGTGGCTGACCAGCCCGTCGATGAACTCCTTGACCCGCTCCCGGAATTCCGGGTCCTCGGCGTCCACCCGCTCCAGCTGCTCGATGGTCTCGGCGAGGCCGTACCTGACCTGCACCTTCCTCCCCTTGAGGTAGCGGCCGAGCTTGTTCTCGTGGTTGCCGGGTACACACAGGGCGTTGCCCTCGGCCACCATGGACATCACACGGCGCAGCACGCCGGGACTGTCGGGGCCCCGGTCGACGAGGTCGCCGACGAACACCGCGGTGCGCCCGTCCGGGTGCGCGCCGTCGGTGTAACCGAGTTTGCCGAGCAGGGACTCCAGCTCGGAGCTGCAGCCATGGATGTCGCCGATGATGTCGAAGGGGCCGGTGAGGTGCCTGAGGTCGTTGTAGCGGCGCTCCAGGACGACTTCGGCGCTGTCGGCCTCCTCCTCGGTGCGCAGGATGTGCACCTTGCGGAAGCCTTCGCGCTCCAGTCCGCGCAGCGAGCGACGGAGCTCACGACGGTGGCGTGCGACGACATGGCGGGGCATGCCGGCCCGGTCGGGGCGTCCGGCGTTGCGCGCGAGGCAGACCTCCTCGGGCAGGTCCAGCACGACGGCGATGGGCAGTACGTCGTACTCCCGGGCCAGCTGGACGAGCTTCTTGCGGCTCTCCGCCTGCACGTTGGTGGCGTCGACGACCGTGAGCCGTCCGGCGGCGAGCCGCTTGCCCGCGATGTAGTACAGCACGTCGAAGGCGTCACCGCTGGCGCCCTGGTCGTTCTCGTCGTCGGCGACGAGGCCGCGGCAGAAGTCGGACGAGACGATCTCGGTGGGCTTGAAGTGCTTGCGGGCGAAGGTGGACTTTCCGGAACCGCTGGCGCCGATGAGCACCACGAGGGACAGGTCGGTCACCGGCAGGGTGCGAGAGGTACTGGTCATGCGGCCTTCGTCTCCTTCGTCGTGTCGTCGGTCCCGCCGGACACCGCGTCCGCCGTGGTCATCGTGAAGACGGCCATCTGGGTGGGCGGTCCCACCTCCGGGTCGTCCGGCCCCACCGGCACGTACGTCACCGCGTAGCCGTGGCGCCCGGCCACCTGCCCCGCCCAGTCCCGGAATTCCTCCCTGGTCCACTCGAAGCGGTGATCGCCGTGCCGTACGTGTCCGGCCGGGAGCGTGTCCCAGCGGACGTTGTACTCGACGTTCGGCGTGGTCACCAGCACGGTCTGCGGTCGTGCCGAGCCGAACACCGCGTACTCCAGGGCCGGGAGCCGCGGCAGGTCGAGGTGCTCGATCACCTCGCTGAGCACCGCGGCGTCGTACCCCTTCAGCTGCTTGTCCGTGTAGGTGAGGGCGCCCTGCCGGAGGGTGACCCGCGCGGCCTGCCGCTCGCCCATCCGGTCCAGCTTCAGCCGGCGCGAGGCGATGGTGAGGGCGCGCATCGACACGTCGACGCCGACGATCTCGGTGAAGCGGACGTCCTTGAGCAGCGCCTGCACCAACTGGCCCTGTCCGCAGCCCAGGTCGAGCACCCTGCTCGCCCCGGCGGCGCGCAGCGCCTCCAGGATCGCCGCACGGCGCTGCTCGGCGAGCGGCACGGGCCTCTCCTCGGTGTCGGTGGTCTCGTCCACGGCGTTGTCGACGCTCTCCACCCCCAGGTCGTCCGACTCGGCCAGCCGCACCAGCTCCAGCCGCTCCATCGCCTGCCGGGTCAGCCCCCAACGGCGGGACAGATAACGGCTGGTGATGAGCTTCTGCTCGGGGTGATCGGCCAGCCAGCCCTCACCGGCGCGGAGCAGCTTGTCCACCTCGTCGGGCGCCACCCAGTAGTGCTTGGCGTCGTCGAGCACCGGGAGCAGCACATACAGCTGGCGCAGCGCGTCGGCGAGCCTCAGCTCCCCCTCCAGCACGAGCCGTACGTAGCGCGAGTCGCCCCACTCGGGGAACTGCTCGTCCAGTGGTACGGCCACGGCGTCCACCCGCGTCCAGCCGAGCGGGCCGAAGAGCTTGTGGACGAGCTCGGCGCCCCCGCGGGCCGGCAGGGCGGGCACCTCGACGCACAGCGTCAGGGGCTCCTGGGCCCGCTCGGGCATGGCCCTGCAGGCCCCGTTCAGCGCGGACTTGAAGACCGTCGCCATCGCGACCGAGAGCAGGGACGATGCCGCGTAGGGCCGGTCGTTGACGTACTGCGCGAGCGCCGCGTCGGGCGCGCCGCCCCGGCCCTTTCCCTTGCCCCGCCGCACCAGCGCCACCGGATCCACCTCCAGCAGCAGCGCGGCCGTGCACCGCTCCGCGGACGCCTCGGGGTAGAAGACGTGCGCGGTGCCGTGCGAGGTGGAGAACGTCTGCGCCTTCTCGGGATGCTTGTGCAGCAGGAAGCCGAGATCGGTGGCGGGACGCTCAGGGGTGCCGGTCGTACTGATAGTCAGGAACACCTGTCCGAGTATGGCCTCGCGCCCCACCCCCCACCAGGCATTTTCACGGCCCGATCGGCTCTCGCAGCGCCGCCAGTTCGGCGATCTCGGACGGGCCGACCCGGCAGCACCCCCCGACCAGCCGTGCCCCGGCCCGCTGCCAGTCCCGCACCCGCCCCGGATCGAAGGTGCCCCGCCCGGTCCATCCCCGCCCCTCCGCGTCCCACTCCTCGCCGCTGTTCGGGTAGACGACCACGGGTTTCCCCGTCACGGCCGCCGCCACCTCCACCGCACGGTCCGCGTCGGCGGGATCGCAGCAGTTGACCCCGACGGCCACGACCTGGTCGACCCCCGCCGCCACGGCGAACGCCTCCCCCAGCGGCTGTCCGGCCCTGGTCCGGTCCCCCGCCACGGTGTACGAGAGCCAGACGGGAACCTGGAACTCCCGGACCACCCGCAGCAGCGCCTCGGCCTCGTCGATGTCGGGCACCGTCTCCAGGGCGAGCACATCGGGGTCCGCCACCACCAGCGCCTCCACCCTGGGCCGGTGGAAGCGCTCCAGCTCCCGCCCGGTCAGCCCGTAGCGGCCTCGGTACTCGCTGCCGTCCGCGAGCATCGCCCCGTACGGGCCGACCGACGCGGCGACCCAGACCTCCCGCCCGGTCACCGCGCCGGCCCGGCGGGCCAGTCCCACGCTGCCGGCGATCAGCTCCGCGGCCCGGTCCCTCCCGATGCCGCGCCGCCCGAACCCCTCGAAGGTCGCCTGGTAGCTGGCGGTGATGAGCACCTGTGCGCCCGCCCGCACATAGGCCGTGTGGGCGGCCTCGATCTGTTCCGGCGCGTCGGCCAGGAGCCGGGCCGACCACAGCGCGTCGGAGAGATCGCACCCCTGCGCCCTCAGCTGGTTGGAGAGACCGCCGTCCAGCACGACGGTCCCCTCGGCGAGCGCGTCACCGAGCGGACGACCGGGCGGACGACCGGGCGGGACACCGGGGTTTCGGACGGATCGCACAGCTGCTCCTGTCTTCACGGCGGCCGAACCCGGGGTCGGTTCCGGTCGGTTCGGGCCGGCCTGGTTCGGTGCGGTTCAAGGCACCGCGGTTCTGCTCAGCTCAGCTCAGCTCAGTTCAGCTGGGACTGGACCTGCGACGAGATGAGTTCCAGATGCTCCAGATCGTGCAGGTCCAGGACCTGGAGGTAGATCCGGGACGCGCCGATCGCCGCGTACCGGCCGATCTTGTCGACCACCTCGTCGGGTGAGCCCGCCAGCCCGTTCGCCTTCAGGTCCTCGACGTCCCGGCCGATGGCGGACGCGCGCCGGGCGACCTCCGCGTCGGTCCGGCCGACGCAGACCACCAGGGCGTTGGAGTACACCAGGTCCTCCGGTGCCCGGCCGGCCGCCTTCGCCGCCTTCCTGACGCGGCCGAACTGCTTCTCGCTGTCCTCGATCGACGCGAAGGGGATGTTGAACTCGTCCGCATACCGGGCGGCCAGCCGCGGGGTACGGACCGCGCCGTGGCCGCCGATCAGGACCGGCACCTTGGCCTGCGCCGGCTTGGGCAGCGCAGGCGAGTCGGTGAGCTGGTAGTACGTGCCGTCGTAGCTGAAGGTCTTGCCGGTGCCGGTCCCCCACAGACCGGTGACGATCGCCAGCTGCTCCTCCAGGCGGCCGAACTTCTCCTTCGGGAACGGAATGCCGTACGCCTTGTGCTCCTCCTCGAACCAGCCCGCGCCCAGGCCCAGCTCGACCCTGCCGCCGGACATCTGGTCGACCTGCGCCACCTGGATGGCCAGCACACCGGGCAGGCGGAAGGTGCCCGCCGTCATGAGCGTGCCGAGCCGGATCCGCTTCGTCTCACGGGCGAGTCCGGCCAGGGTGATCCAGGCGTCGGTCGGGCCGGGCAGCCCGTCCCCGGCGCCCATGCGTAGATAGTGGTCGGACCGGTAGAAGGCGTCGAAGCCCAGGTCCTCGGTGGCCTGGGCGACGGTGAGCAGGGTGTCGTAGCTCGCCCCTTGCTGGGGCTCGGTGAAGATTCGAAGATCCATACCTCCATCCTGCACCTTCGGATCCGCCGTCCCCCTCCGCTCAGGACGGGCCTGGCACGAACCCCGCGGGTCCGCGGATCACCCCGTACGGACCGTCACGCTCCTGGTCGGGCTCCCGCTCGCGCTCCTGCTCCGCCAGCCGTCTCAGCATGCCGTGCACCCGGTCCACCGACTCGTCGACCGCGTCTATCGCCTCGATGCACTGCCAGTAGAGCCCTTCCTCCTCCGTGTCGCAGGCGACACCGACGAGGGCGATCCCCGCGTCGCCCAACAACCGGGCAAGCGCCTCCAAGGCCCGCGGCACCACGGCCACTTCGGAGAGCTGGGCCGCTCGGACACCGCCCGCCGCGACCAACGGGTGGTCGAGCACCGCGGCACCCGGACCGCCGATCTCACCGAGGCCCCGCGCCTCCGTGCGTAACTCCGCCGGCCCGCACCGCACCAGCTGCCCGCCGACCGCACGGGCGAGCGCCTGCGCCTGCCAGGCCTCCGCCATGACGGCCGGCGCTCCCCGGCTCTCCGCCAGCGCCCGCCGGCCCGCCTCGATCAGCCGCTCCGCTTCCATGTGACTCCCCCGTCGCCGAGACCATCCGTACGAAACCCGCTCACCTCTTTCATTACCCACAGTGAGGTGAGTGGCACCGTAAAGCCAGAGGAAATCGGAAATCTGTGGACAGGAAGTCGATTGTGGATAAGTCGATCACTCCGAAGAGTGACGATCCGGTGAATCGGAGCGGTCAGGCACCGGAAAGCGCGTCTCATTCCGTTCGATCTTCGCAGCCAGCGCGGCCAGCGCGTCGACGCCCAACACCTCGCAGAACTGCAGCAGATACGCCAGGACGTCCGCGACCTCGTCCGCGACGCGATGCGCCGTTCCGGGGTCCTCCATCACCCGCGCCGACTGTTCCGGCGTCAGCCACTGGAAGATCTCGACGAGTTCGGACGCCTCGACGCTCAGCGCGACGGCCAGGTTCTTGGGGGTGTGGAAGGGCTCCCAGTCCCGTGCCGCCGCGAATTCGGCCAGCCGCCGCTGCAGTCCCGCTACATCCAGTTCCGTCACGGTGCCAGGTCTACCACTGTCACGCCCTCCGTCCCGCGGGCGGATGCCGCGGTCGCCTCCGTGACCGTCGCCAGCAGACGCATGTGCCCGGACGCGCAGATCGACGCGGCCAGCGCGAGCAGTTCCCCCGTCTGCCGGACGTCCAGGCTCCGGTCGAACCCGTCGGCCAGCACGGTGAGCGCCTGCATCGCCGAAGGAACCTCCGCCGCCGGGTCCACGGCCAGGACATGGGGGCCGGTCAGCAGGACGAGGGCGAAGGCCAGATACCGGAGCTCACCGTCGCCGAGGCGTCCCAGAGGTGTGCTGTACCCCGGCCCGCGTTCGGTCCTCGCCTGCACCGTGCCGTCCCCGAGCCGCTCGACGGTCAGCCCGGTCACCTGCCCCGCGCACCCCGTGTGCGCGCTGGCGACCAGCCGGGCGTGCCGCTGCGCGCACTGGCCGTGGGTGCGGTACAGCACCTCGGCGAGGTTGTCGCAGCTGGACGTCAGCCGCCCTTCACCGACCGGCACCGTCGCCCGCATCCGCCGCGGCTGCGGATCGCAGACGAAGGCCGGCCGCAGGGCCACCACCACCTGCTCGGCGGCGGCCAGCACCCGCAGCTCCCCGTCCGTCGCGCCCGCCACCCGCAGCGGCAGCAACGCCGTGCCGAGCCGGTCGTCGGGGAACGGGGCCCGGGTCACGGCGACCGCCCCCGCGGTGTGCCAGGCCGCCTGGACGGCCGACCGGCCGGGATCGCGCAACGCCGTGCTCAGCAGGGTCTCGGCGCCGTCCGACAGACGCTCACCGACGATGCGGAGGGTGGGTTCGGCCTGGACGGCCAGGTCCAGCCGCACCGGCCCCGCCGGTCCCTCCACGGTGCAGCCCAGCCGGAATCCCCGCCGGCCCTGCGCGTCGGCCCCGGCCCGTTCGGGCACCCAGGCCGCCGGATCGGGGAACACGTCCTCCAGCGGATCGCCGGCGGCCAGCCGCGCCAGCGCCTCGTACGCGCGCAGAGCGGTCGACTTACCCGTACCGCTGACCCCGGCGAGCAGGGTGAGCGGACCGAGCGGGATGACGGCACGGCGGTGCGAGGCGAAGGCGGCGAGCCGGAGTTCGCTGACGACGGGACAGGCAGGTCGGGCGGGACGGACGGGGCCGGCGGGACCCGCGAGGCGGGCCGCTCGACCGGACGGCGTCGTGGTGCTCCCCGTGGAGATCACAGTCATGAGCGGACCGTACGCACGCCCTCGACCGGCGAACCGTTCCGCCCCCACAGCCTTCCTACGATTGAGGTACGCCCGCCGCCGTGACTCCCTCGACCTCCATGCCCACCGGGGCGAGCAGGAAGACGTTGCGGTCGACCCGGTGCATCCCGCTGCCGAGCCCGAAGACCACGCCGCTGCTGAAGTCCAGGATCCGCTTGGCCACGTCGTTCTCGGCCCCGGTCAGGTCGAGCAGCACCGGAATCTGCGCCACCAGGTACTCGGCCACCTCGCGGGCATCCGCGAACACCTGGACCCGCAGGACGACCAGACGGCGTTGCTCGGCGGTCTCCTCCGCCGCGACCCCGCGGTGGTCGACCCGGGACGGCCATTCGTTACGCCCCCTCAGGGGTACGACCTGGGCGAGCCCTTCCCACTGTTCGTCGGTGGCGTCGTACCTGTCGTACCTGCTCACAGAACCACCCCGTCCGTATGCCGGTTGGCTGTGCGCCGGCTGCGCTCGCTGTCCATGGGGCAATTCTCTCGCCCCTCACCCGTTCGGCGTACCACCGACACGGTCCGGAACATGATCGGCATCCTGCTCCGCGCGGCGGACGTCCTGTTCGGGGAGCGTGTCGAGCGGGGTGAAACGGACCGGAAGATGGGCCGGGGCGCGGTGGAAGGGCCCGGGCCGCCAGACCAGGTCGGCGGCGTCGACGGCCAGTTCCAGGTCGCAGAGCTGGCTGGTGAGCTGCTCGATCGCGGTGATCGCCATCAGCAGGGCGGGCTGCTTCGCCGGGCACCGGTGCGGCCCGGTGGACCAGGCGAGATGGGCGCCCTCGCCGGAACGCGCGGCGGAGTCCGAACCGACGTGCAGCGACTGCGTGTTGGCCGCGGCGAAGGAGACCATGAGAAGCTGCCCCGCCCGCAGCGCCACCCCGTGGAACTCGGTGTCGTGCCGGGGGTAGTGCGCCCCCAGGTTGGCGATCGGGGGGTCCCGCCACAGCACCTCGGCGATCGCGTCCTGCGCGGTCGTCGCACCGCCGTGCAGGGAGCCCCCGTACCGGGTGTCGCTGAGCATGCGCAGCAGCGCGTTGCCGATGAGGTTGGTCGTCGGGTCGTGGCCCGCGCTGAAGATGAGTGTGATCTGACGCACGGCCTCGTCGTCGGCGAGGCCGGCCGGATGCTCGAGCAGATAGGTGGTCAGGTCCCGGCCGGGCCGGGCCCGGCGGTCCGCGACGAGGTCGGTGACGACCCTGACCAGGTCGGCGTACGCGGCTGCCGCGCCCCCGGCCGGATCCATCATGCCCGCGACACCCAGGACGATCCGCCGGCTGTCCTGCGGTGGCACGCCGAAGGCCGCGGTGAAGACGTGCAGGGGAAGCATGCGGGCGTACTGGGCGATGAGGTCGCCGGTGCCGGTGGCCGAGAACTCGCCGATGAGCTTCTGGGCGACCCGGGAGACCTCGGCCCGCAGCAGGTGCGGCTCGATCAGGCCCAGGGTGTCGTTGATGGCGTCGCGGTAACGGGTGTGGACGGCACCGTCGGTGAACAGCGCGGTGGGCCGGTGCCCGAGCACCGGCAGGACGGGCGAGTCGGCGGGCACGCCCGCCTGCCAGGCGCGCGGGTCCTTGGTGAAGGTGTCGGTGTCGCGCAGCAGGTCGACGGCCGCCTGGTAGTCCGTGACGAGCATCGCGTCGATCCCCGGGGCGACGCGGACCCGGGCCAGCGGCCCCTGGGCCCGCAGCCTGCGGTAGTGGCCGTGCGGATCGGCGGCGAACTCGGGGCCGTACAGGGCGAGCGGCTCGTGGGGCGAGGGCGCGGACAGGGTCATGACGGGTCCTGGGACGGGGGCAGGCAGGTCAGCGCGTGCTCGGCGAGGGCGATCAGGGCATCGATGCTGCCGCGTCGCTCGCGTGCGTCGCACTGCACCAGCGGGGTCCGTGGGTCGAGGTCGAGGTGCTTGCGCAGCACCTCGTCCGTGTGGGCGGGGGCGTCGGGGAAGTGGTTCACGGCGACGGCGTACGGCAGGCCCTGTTCCTCGACCATGTCCATGACGGCGAAGGAGTCCTCCAGACGGCGGGTGTCGGCCATGACGAGGGCGCCGAGCGCACCGCGCGCGATGTCCGCCCAGAGCGGGAAGAAGCGTTCCTGCCCGGGGGTGCCGAACATGTACAGCACCAGGTCGTCCTGGACGGTCAGCCGGCCGAAGTCGACGGCGACCGTGGTCGTGGTCTTCTCCGGAAGGCCGGCGGTGTCGTCGAGTCCCGTACTGGACTGCGTCATCGCCTCTTCCGTGTGCAGGGTCGGGATCTCCGACAGCGTACGGATCAGGGTCGTCTTGCCCACGCCGAAGGGACCCGTGACGACGAGTTTCATCAGGGTCTCGGCGGCACTCGGCAGATAGCCGATGCCGTCCCGGTCAGTGGAGGGAACGGAGTCCAACGAGCAGCCTCTCGACGAGCGACCGGTCGATCTCACCGGCACTGGGGATCGGTGGTCGAGCGTGCAGATGTCCGGCGGCCACGAGGTCCGTGGCCAGGAAGACCGTGGCGCTGACCGGCAGGTCCAGATGCGCGGCGCACTCGACGACGGTGAGGGCTCCTGGTTCCAGGAGTTCACACAGTCTGCGCTGCTCCGAACCGGTGTCCGGCGGCAGTCGCTCATCCGCACGGATGAGCACGGCGAGCCGGTCGAGCGCGGGACCGGTGGGGGTGGTTCTGCCACCGGTGACGAGGTACGCGGGAATCAGGCGGCGCCCTGGGCCGGGGGTCATGGCCGGGCGGCACCGTCCGGCTGGCGGGTGGGGGCGTGCATCGCCCGGGTCAGCGCGGTGACCTGCACCTGCATCTGGTAGGCGATGTTCCCCAGGTGCGCGTCGGGGGCCGCGAACAGGGCCAGGGTGGTGTTCCTGCCCGCGGGGACGACGATGGCGAAGCCCAGGTCGGACTCCACGACCGTCTGGGCCAGGCGGGGCGACTCGGCCTCCGTGAAGGCCATGGTGAAGGCGCGGGCCGACGCGTGCAGCGTGGCCGTCATCGCCGCGACCCGCTCGGCGGACGCGCGGTCCAGGCCGGGCGAGGCGCCTTCGACGAGACCGTCACCGGTGGCGACCACGGCGTGCTGCACGCCGGGGAGTTCCAGCAGCGGGGTCAGCACCCAGGCGAGGTCACCGGTGGTGGGGGTGGTGCTCACGTGTCGTCTCCTTGGTCGTCCGATGAAGATGCCGGGGGCGTGGGGACGCCTCCGCCGGGCGCGTCCCCGCCCGGTGCCTTCCTGCCGCTGAGGGTGCCTTCCTGAAGGGCCGTCCAGGAGGCCCCGGCCTGTTCGGGGGTACGGTCCACGGTCTCGTCGGCCTCCTCGCCGGAGGCGGCCGGAACGGCTGCGGGTACCCGGCGGGTCCTGCGGCGCCGGCTCGGCAGTCCGGCCGCAGGACCGGCCGGCACATCGTCTGCCGGTGCCTCGGTCGCGGCGGGTTCGGCCGTCTCCTCGGGCGCGGGGGTCCCTGAACCGCCGCTCCGGGGGGTCTCCGTGCCGGCGGGTGCGACGCCGCGCGCGTGCACGGGCTGTGGCGCGAGCACGGACAGGGTGCGGTCGTCGTCCATCACCGTCAGCAGATGGGCCGGGATACGAAGCATCGCGCGCATGCCCCCGTACGGGGAGGACTCGATGTGGCAGCTGAAGCCGTACCGTGCGACGAGCCGCCCCACCACGGCGAATCCGGTCTGCGGCGGATCCCCCAGCTCGGTGAGCAGCACCTCGTCGGGTCCGGCCAGGAGCGCGCGGGCCCGCTTGAGCGCGTCGCCGTCCATGCCGATGCCGGCGTCGTCGACCAGGACCAGGGCGCCGCGCCCCGCGGTCTGCTGGACCGTCACCGGCACCTCGGTGTCCGGGTGCGAGTACGCCGCGGCGTTGGCCAGCAGTTCCGCGAGCGCGATCGCGAAGGGCTCGGCGGCCCGGGCGACCAGGGCGAGGCGTTCCTGGCGCAGATGGTTGGCGACCTTGATCCGCTCGTACCCCGCGACCCTGGACTGGGCGCCGAGCACGACCTCGACGAGCGAGGAGTTCTGCCGGGCGAGTCCGGGCCAGGCGTCACAGAGCACGGCGGTGGCCTGCGTGCGGCGCAGGGCCAGTTCGTTGCGGAAGTCGAGCTGCAGGATCCGCGGGTCGTCGTACTCGTGCTGGAGTTCCTGCAGCAGGTGCTGGGACTGGTTGAGCAGCGACTGGATCTTGGCCGAGGTGCCGCGCATGGCCGACCTGGCCGCTGCGTCGACCCGTCGGCGTTCCTCCAGGACCGCTGTGCCGGCGGCTTGTACGGCCTCGGTCAGCAGGCGTGCGGCCTCGCCCCCGATGCCGGCGGCCTCCCGCAGGCCGGGCACGGGTGCGGCCCGGTGCGAGAGTGCGGTCGCCGCGGCGGGGATCCGCTTCTCGCCCAGCTGGCGTATCTCCTCGGTGAGGGCGAGCGTGCGGGCCTCGGCAGCTTTCAGCTGGCGGTCGATCAGCTCGGCGCGGGCCGCGGCCCCGTAGGCGTCCTTCCGGGCCCGGTCGGTCTGTACGGCGGCCCATATCGCCGCCACGAAGGCGACCAGGGCGACGATCCATCCCAGCACGGCGTCACCGCGTCTCTGTTGTCGGGCACGGTGTGCACGCCGCGGGGCGGCGGGGTATCCGTCTGTCGCTCCGGTCCGCCGTCACTCCGGTCCACCGCCCGTACAGCACGCCTCGGTCTCGTGCGCGAGCGCCGCCACCTCGGACATCACCTGCAGGACACCGGGGAGCGCCGAGCCGTCGAGGTGCCGGTATTCGCTGCCGATGGTCACCACCAGCCGTTCGGGCAGTCCCAGTGCGGGGTAGCGCCCCTCCCGGATCACCCGGCGTGCCGCCTCGGGTACCGGCACACCTGCCGCGTGGAGGGCGTGGGCGCGCTCGCGTACGTACGAGAGGTAGCCGATGTGGTCCCGTACCCCGTCCGGGCCGAGCACCGGGCCGTGGCCGGGCACGATCACCTCGGCGCCGGTGGCCAGTACGCGCTCACAGGCGTCGATCACGTTGTCCAGCGGGCCGGCCCAGTGCACCGGGTGGTCCCCGGGCTGCTCCGGGGTGGAGGAGAAGATGACGTCGCCGCTGAACACCGTGCGCTGCGTGGGCAGATACACGATCAGGTCACCGGTGGTGTGCGCGGGCGGCAGGGCCGACACCTGGACCGCGTAGTCGCCCAGGGTCAGTTCGAGCTCTCCGGTGAAGTACGTCGTCGGGCGCACCGGGTCTGTGGCCGACCAGTCGAAGTCCCCGAAGTGGCGGCCCAGGTAGGCGCCTAGGGGGGTGGCCGGATCACCCCCGGCCACCAGGGCGTGCTGCTGCTGCGGGGTGGGCTCGTAGTGGATGTGCTCCTTGGCCTCCCGGGTCGCGATGATCTCCGCGTCCGGCAGCACCCCGGCACCCCAGTAGTGGTCCCCGTTGGCATGCGTGACGATCACCCGGTCGACAATCACCCCGTCGGGCAGCAGCTTCTCGCTCTCGACCAGGAACTTTCCGGCCAGCAAGGGGTCGTACGGGGTGTCGATCCACAGCGCGCGGCGCGGTGACACGAGGAGCCCGCAGTTGGCCAGCCCCCAGCCCCGCCTGGGCGGCAGCCAGGCGTACAGGTCCGTGCGGAGGTCGACGATGTCCCCACCCGTGATCGACATGGGGCGATTATGCCGACCTCGATCCGGCCGCGCGTTCGAACTCAGCCAACCCATGTGGCCATTGACGCAAAATCGCCCCTCGCTTCGGTCACCCGTCGCGCGAGGGTGACCGTCCGGGGTTGCCACGACGCACTCACAGACAGGGCTTTCCGGACAATGGCGGGATATCACCCGCCTAAACCGAGCCACGCGGCAGATACCCGCACGGAAGCGACGGAACCTCATCACGCCGACTACCCGCTGAGCATGGCCGAAAACAGCCGCCACTACGACCCTCAAGGAATGAACCAAATGCTTGTTCTTGCTTGATTGGGCCATGTAACATGCAGAATTGAACAAACGGGTTCCGATTTCACCCAGCCACCCCAGGTGCGAACAGCAGCGGAAGCGGAGTGCGGACATGTCCCATGTCGAAACCGAGACAGCCGGCCAGCCCGAGTGCTGGCGTCGCGCAGCGGAGGTCGCGGCCGACCGGGCGGAAGTCCTGCCCGCCACGGGTGAGCGCATCGCCGTCGTCGGCTGCGGAACGTCGTACTACATGGCTCAGGCCTACGCCTCGCTCCGCGAGGGCTCCGGGCAGGGCGAGTCGGACGCCTTCGCCGCGTCGGAGTTCCCCGTCGGCCGCTCGTACGACCGGGTCGTTGCCCTGACCCGTTCGGGCACCACGACCGAGGTGCTCGACCTGCTGACCCGGCTGCGGGGAACAACCCGCACGGTCGCGGTGACGGCGGACCCGCGGACCGCCGTGATGACGGCGGCCGACGAGGTGGTCGTCCTGGACTTCGCCGACGAACGGTCCGTCGTGCAGACGCGGTTCGCCACGACCGCGCTCACCCTGTTCCGCGCCCGTCTCGGGCTGCACACCGACGACGTCGTACGGGACGCGGAGACCGCACTGGCGGAGCCGTTGCCGGAAGGGCTGCTGGACTGCACCCAGTTCAGCTTCCTGGGCCGAGGCTGGACGGTCGGGCTCGCCAACGAGGCGGCGCTGAAGATGAAGGAGGCGTCCCTGTCCTGGACGGAGTCCTATCCGGCGATGGAGTACCGCCACGGCCCCATCAGCATCGCCACGGCCGGGACGGCGACCTGGATGTTCGGCCCCGCGCCGGAGGGCCTCGCGGAACAGGTACGGGCGACCGGCGCCCGCTGGGTGGAGAGCGGCCTGGACCCGCTGGCCGACCTGGTCCGGGTCCAGCGGCTGGCGATCGCCCGCGCGGCTGCCCGAGGCCTCGACCCGGACCTCCCCCGCCATCTGACCCGGTCGGTGGTGCTCGACGGAGCCACCGCGGGCTGAGCACGGCTGAGCCGTGCCGTGTGCCGGGGGTTCGCCCGCCCGGCCCACGGCACGCCACGGCGCCGTACCGCGGTCAGTCCTCTTCGAAGTAGGCGTCCAGCGCCGCGTCGAGGTCCGCCGCCCACTCCTTGAGACTGCTCCGGGCCTCCGCCTCGACCTCGGCGTTGAACCACCGGCGGCTCGACACGTGCACCGTGACGGTGAACCGGCGCCCGAAGCGGGCGGTCTTGACCTCGACCGCGCCGATCTCGGCCCAGTCGAACTCCGCCTCCTGGTCGTCCAGCGTGAACCGGACGCCGTCCCGGTCCACCCTGATGGATCCGCGCCGGTCGCTGACCTCGAAGACAGGGCCGTCCGCCTCCTCGGCGTCGCCCTCGTCACCGTCCTCGCGCGACGCGGAGGTGGCGGGCTCCGCCTCGGCGTCCGGCGCCGCGTCCGACTCGTCGGCATCCCGCACCGTGTCCGTCGTCCGGGCGTCGTCGGCCGCAGCCGTCACATCGTCCCCGGCGGTCGCACCGGACGCCTCGGCGTCCTCCGGCGCCTTCTCCGCTCCCCCCTCCGTCCGCGCGGGGGCAGGGGCCGTCAGGCCGGGGATGTACGCCGGGTCTGTGCCCGCGGCGAACTCGGGTTTCGTGTTGGACTCTATACGCTGCTCCACGGCGGGCAGTATGGTCGACGAACCTGTACGTGACCAGTCGCCCCGGGGCCGGGCCGTGCGGCTCGGCGGCGGAATCTACCGGAACGCGACGGCATTGCGCCGGGCCCAGTGGGCGAACGTACCCGGTGCGCGGCCCAGTACCCGCTCGATGTCGGGGCTGATCCGCCGCTCCGCCGGGGTGGGCTCGCCGAGGATCGCGAGAGTGGTCCCGACCACGGGCTCGGGCATGAACGCCAGCATCTGCGAACGGGCCTCCTCCCGGGTCTGCTCGACGAAGCGGACCGGCTCACCGAGCGCCTCCCCGATCGCCGCGGCCCGTTCCCGGGGCGTGGTGAGGGCGGGGCCGGTCAGCTCGTAGGCCTTCCCGGCGTGCCCGTCCTCGCACAGGGCCGCGGCAGCCACCGCTGCGATGTCCTCCGGATCGACGGCCGGGAGGCCTACGTCACCGAACGGCGCGGCGACGGTCCGCCGTGTACGGACCGACTCGGCCCAGGCGTACGCGTTGGAGTAGAAGCCGCCGGGCCGCAGGATCGTCCACCGTGCCCCCGACCCCCGGACCGCGTCCTCGAAGGACTGCCCCGTACCTCCGTGGGAGGCCGACTCCGGCCTGGTGACGACCCCCTGGGAGGACAGCAGCACGATCCGGCCGATCCCGGCGGCCTTCGCGACCCCGACGATCTCCTGCGGCCCGACCAGATACGCGCCCGCTCCGGTGTCGTGCAGGAACAGCGCGTCGGCGCCGTCGAACACGTCACGCAGGCCCTCCGGCTCGGTGAGGTCCGCCCGCCGGTGGCGGACACCGTCCGGAAGGGCCGCGTCCGGCACCCCTCGGGACACCGCTGTCACCCACTCGCCCGCCCCGGCCAGAGCCCGTACGAGCGGCCGGCCGACGTTCCCCGTTGCACCCGTTACGACGATCATGAACAACTCCCCTGTCACACCGCGTGGTTGCCCCCGCCGACACGGGCGGGAACGTCGCAGGGAGGGTGTCCCCCGCTCCGACCCGGGGACGCTAACACCGCCGATATAGTAGGTACCTACAGGAAAGTGACTGTGCCGAAGGGAACTCGCATGGCCGATCCGGCAGCCCCCACGGCCTCCGCGACGGCAGGCCACGCCCAGGACGATCCCGAGCAGGCCTGCCCCATCTCCCCGGTCGTGGACATCGTGTTCAGCCGGTGGACGACACCGATCCTGTGGACCCTGCACGCCCACGGCCGCCAGCGGTTCGGCGAGCTGGAGCGGCGCATCGCCCGGATCACCCCGAAGGTGCTCACCCAACGGCTGCGGCAGCTGGAGCGCGACGGCCTGGTCGTGCGCACGTATCACGCGGAGATCCCGCCCCGGGTCGAGTACGAGATCAGTGAGCTCGGCCGCAGTCTCGCGCCGCTGTTCGCCCGCCTCTCGGAATGGGCCACCGCCAACCTGGGCGAGGTGGAGCGGTCCCGGCACGACTACGACGCCGCCCCGACCCGGTAGCGCGAGAAGGCGGCCGAGGCCCTGCCGGCTCGTCGGACCGCACCCGCGGCAAGCTCGTGCCCCACGTCGGTGACTGACCGCCACCACGCCGGAAACGGCCGACGGGTGGTGCGGGTTCTTCCGAACCCGCACCACCCGTCGGCCGTGCTCCGCTGTCACACGGTGATGTCTCAGTAGGCGCCGAACACGTTGTCGATCGAGCCGTACCGGTCGGCGGCGTAGTTGCACGCGGCCGTGATGTTGGCGACCGGGTCGTAGCTGTCCGTCGACGTACCGGGCACGTGGTAGGCCTGGAAGGTCGGGTCGATCACCTGCAGCAGACCCTTGGACGGGATGCCCGCGGCGGCGTTCGAGTCCCAGTTGTTGATGGCCATCGGGTTGCCCGAGGACTCACGCATGATGTTGCGGTGGATGCCGTCGTAGCTGCCGGGGATGCCGTGCTCGGCCATGACCGCCAGCGACTCCTTGATCCAGCCGTCGAGGTCGTTCGTGTACGTGGCCGGCGCGGCGGCGGGAGCGGCCGCGGGCTCCGCAGCGGGCGCACCCTGCGCGGCGAGCGCGGTGTCGGTGCGGTCCGAGCGATCGGCACGGTCGGCGCCCTGCTCGGCACGGCCGGCGGAACCGGACGTCTCGGATTCGGCCTTGTCCGCCGTTCCGGCCTTCTCCGCCGGCTTGCTCTCGGCCTTCGCGCCGATCGTCAGCTTCAGACCGGCGTGAATGAGGTCGGGGTTTGTGCCGACAGCCTTTCGGTTGTCGTCGTACAGCGCCTTCCAGCCGCCGTCGACGGAATGCTGACGCGCGATCTTGGAAAGGGAATCGCCAATGATCACGGAATAGGTGACGGGCGCGGACTTCTGTGCGGCAATCGCCTTGCCGGACACGGCAGTCGACGTGGCCGCCTTTTCGACGGCGACCGGCTGCGCCGGGGCGGCGAAGGCTCCGGTCGCGCCGATCACGGGGAGGGCGAGAGCAGCTCCGCCCGTGCTCACGGCGATGATGCCGCGGGTCAGCGAACTGGTCCTGGAACTACGGTGCTTACCCATTCCGGGCATGGTGAATTCCTCTCCGCCGCCTGCGAAGTGAGCTGTCGGGTTCGGGCTGGAGATGCCCGGCCGCACGTGAATGCGACTTCACCCCGAGCCGCTCCGGATGCCGGATCGGCGCTTACCTGGGTCCCCCGCTCCTGCCGTACGAGATGTGGTCGGGTTCCCGGACGGCGGCAGGATTCGGCGTTCCATCCGGAGTGAGGGTGACCGTAGGCGAGAAATAGCGAAAGGAACAAGCCCCGAATTGGTGATCACAATTCATCCGCAAGATCGATTCACAGGAATTCATGTAATCCGCCCCACACCCGCGAAGCCAACCTTCGTGGCGCACAAGGGAACCGGTCGACATGTCGATGCGTCCGGGACGCGCGGGAGTGACTCTGGTCACGAGGTCCGAAAAGGGTGATTTGCACTCCGCTGGAACCTCACGGGTCGCACGAAATGGCCTTTTATGGATTACGGGGCGAATCCCCAATAACGCCCTAACTCGGGCATACGGCCCACCGGCGCGCTTCCGGGCATACCGGTGGCAGCCGCGTGGAATCGATCAGCGCATGGCCGACAGCGCGCACCCCGACCCCGAGAGCCCCCGGAACCCACGGAACGCTCAGAGCTCCACGGACCCGCAGGACCCCACGAACCCGCGGATCACCGTCCTGCCCGTCCAGGCCGGTGATCCGCCCTTCCGCATCCTGCAGATCGACGGGGAGACGGCCGGCCGGGCGACCTCGATGACGGACGTGCTGTTCGCGGCGCGGGCGGCCGGCATCACGGTCCACGACCTCGACGACCCGGCGGCGGTCCGGTGGGTGGGCGGCGGCAAGCTCACCTGGAGGCCGCACTGAGCCCGGCACGCGGCACACAGGCCCCGTACGGCACCGCGGCCCGGTGCCGTGGTGCCGGGTGCCTCAGCCGCCCGGCAGTTCGCCTGTCCAGGGGTCGAGGCCGGCCCTGCGGCGGGCCCGCTGGACGACCAGGCTCACGAAAGCGTGCGACTTCCGCCTCCTCACCCTGTCCACGCTGAGGGGCACGGAGTCGAAGCCGCCGGCCAGCAGCCTGCGGAGGAACTCGGCCATCCCGAAGCGGTACAACGCGAAGGTCGGCACGGTGTGCCTGCCGCAGACCACCACGGGCCAGCAGTCGGGGTCCTCGTCCGTCGTCAGCCAGCACAGGATGTCCGACTCGGTGGTCGTTCCCCAGGCGAGCAGCGCACCGGGATCGAGCATCATGTCCGGCCCGGCCGGATCGGCCCAGATCTCGTCGGCCTCCGCCCGCCACACCTCGCGGACGGCACCGGTCCCGTCGGCCATGGCATCGGCCGGGCGGCACCCGTCGGGAGTGTCGGCGGGCAGTGGTCGGTGCACGGCGATCGCGTCGTCGACGGACCCCTCCCCGTAGGCGCCCATGAAGGCCTTGTAGTCGGCGGGGAAGGAGGCGCCCCACCGCGCTTCCGCCACGGCCCAGTCAACCTGCTCGTCGATGCCGTACGTCGTCGGCAGCAGCCGCTCCAGTGCCTCGATGGGCCGGGGGATCACCGGCCGCCCCCTCGCGCGCGTACGCCGCGTAACGCGCGTCCGGGCACCGGAATCCGGCTGCACACGCTCCGTCCCCTCACCTGCGACTCCCCGTCTGTCCTGAGGGAGGACCTGCTCCTCCCTCAGGCCCAGCGACAGGCGTGCCCCGAACATCACACCCACCGGACCGGTCCGGCGGCGGCGGGAGGTGCGAGGGCGCACGTGGCGGTGCCCCGGGCCGACTTCCGGTGACACGGCCGGGCTCCAGACCCGTACGGTGCGCGGTGGCGGCGATCCGCGCCTCGGGCACACCTCCCCCGCGACGACGAGCGGTAGGGCCTCAGGAGGCCGGATCGCGGCACCAGGGTGTCGCCGAGGGGCCGCCCGCGGCCCAGCTGCGCCCTCCCGCGGAGGCCCCGTGGCGAAGACGTCGGAGATCGGCTCCCGGCCCGATGCGGTGCGGCACGGACCGGGGACGGGTGCGCGGGCTCAGGATCGGTCGCCATGTCACCCGGACGCCCCGGGACTCGGCGTGCAGGGCTTCCCGGGGCGGGTGGCCGACGGGCCGGGACAGCGGCGGGCGGCCCCCAGGAGGTGTGCCGCCCGGCTCCGCGCCGCGTCGGCCGCCCCGGCGGCGCGGTGCCTTCACGGTGGTCGGCGGTCCCGGGGCCGGGTCCCGACGGCCGTCGCGGAGGACGGCCGGGTCACCTGTCCTCGCTCACGCCGATGGCTTGCGCGGGACACACCTCCGCCGACTCACGGACCGCGGTATGCAGTCGGACCGGAGGCGTGGCATCGAGGAGGACGACGATTCCGTCGTCCTCCCGCTGGTCGAACACGTCCGGTGCGAGCAGCACACACTGACCCGCGCCGCAGCAGGTGTCCTGGTCGACGGTGACTTTCATGGCTGCCTCCGTTCCGTCCCGGCGGGCCGGGACGCTTCCGTCACGCTCGGGCCCGCCCGGCCCGCCCGGCCCGTGCGGACCGGGCGGACCGGGCGGACCGGGCGGACCGGGCGGACCGGGCGGGGTTGCGGTCGCCGGTCTGCCGGGCTCACCATCTGACCGGCAGCTCGGCCAGCCCGCCGACGATCAGGCCCTCCAGCCGGCGCAGGTCCCCGGCGGGGACCGCGAGGTCCAGTGACGGGAGCCGGCGGAGCAGGACGTCCAGCACCGTCTGCAGCTCCGTACGGGCGAGCGCCTGTCCGAGACAGGAGTGGGAACCGGCGCCGAACGCCAGGTGGGCGTTCGGCGCGCGGTCGAGCATCATGTCCTCGGCACCGTCGAACACGGTCCCGTCGCGGTTGGCCGCGGCCATGCTGCACATCACGGTCGTCCCGCGCGGCAGCACCGTACCGCCCACCGCGGTGTCCTCACCGATGTACCGCGGCATTCCGATTCCGGGGTTGGCGTCGAAGCGCAGCGCCTCCTCGACCGTCGAGCGCACCAGCGAGCGGTCCCCCAGCAGCCGCTCCCAGCGGCTGCGGTCGACGAGCAGCATGGCCACCATCTTGGCGATCATGTTGGCGGTCGTCTCGTGGCCGGCGACGAGCAGCGCCTGCCCGGTGGCCACCAGTTCCCGGTCCGGCATCCCACCGCTCCCGGTGTCCCGGGACCCGATCAGGGAGCTGAGCAGGTCGTCGGTGGGCCGGGCCCGCTTGGCGGCGACGTGACCGCTCATGTATTCGTCGAACTCCACCTGGGACGCGACAACTTCCTCCTGGGTGTAGCGGTTCAGGTTGAGGATGCTGTCGGACCAGTGGGCGAATCGCTCACGGTCCGAGTCCGGGACGCCCAGCAGGTCGCAGATCACCCACACCGGCAGCGGGAACGCGATGGATGCCTTGAGGTCCGCCGGGTGTCCGTGTCCCAGCATGTCGTCGACGAGCCGCTCGGTCATCGCCTCGATGCCGGGCCGCAGCGCGGCCATGCGCTTGGCGGTGAACCACTTCACCACCGACCGCCGCCACCTCTGATGCTCCTCGCCGCCCTGGGGGAGCGTGGTGACCATGCCCTCGTTGAACACACCGCCGGAGTCGCTGTCCGAGATCCGTGCCGCGTCGTCGGCGTTCAGCAGCCGGGAGAACCGGGGGTCGGACAGGACCTGCTTGACGTCCTCGTACCGGGTGAGCAGGGACGCCTCGTCACCGCTGGGCAGTCTGACCTTCGCCACGGGGCACTGCTGCCGGAGCCTCGCCCATTCGGCCGGGGGCCCCAGGGCCGTGGTGCCGGCGATCGGATAGCTCAACTCCTGTGCTGCGTCGGCCTGGTCCATCGCCGTCTCCTTGTCCGAAGCCGTCCTGGGGGCGTTCAGGCAATCCGTCCGGCAGGTCCCGGTCAAGCAACCGGTGCGGAGATGGCCGAGATGGCTCCACCTCCGCCGGTCGGGGGGTTTCGCCCCGCTCCGCCCCGCCTGCGACACGCTCCGGGCGGACTCGGTGGCGGCGGTCCCGCTTCCGGCGGGGGCCGGAGCGGTGTGGTCCGGGGAATCGAGGAGGGGCGTACGGCTCCGGCGGACGACCGGACTTGGCGGAATCCCGCCGGGGCGGCCCGTCCGCGGGACGAGTCCCCCGGCGCCTAAGGTGTGGCACATGCAGTCCTACACGATCGGGCAGGCGGCGCGTCTCCTCGGCGTCAGCCCCGACACCGCCCGCCGCTGGGCGGATGCCGGCCGGGTCGCGACCCATCGCGACGAGAACGGGCGCAGGCTCGTCGACGGCCGTGATCTGGCCGCGTTCTCCGTCGAGGTCGCCCAGGCGGGCACCGGCGACGAGGAGACCTCGTACACCTCGGCACGCAACGCCTTCCCCGGCATCGTCACGGCGGTGAAGCTCGGTGACGTCGCGGCCCAGGTCGAGATCCAGGCGGGCCCGCACCGGCTCGTCTCGCTCCTCACCCGGGAGGCCGTGGAAGAGCTGGGCCTGGAGGTCGGTATGCAGGCCACCGCCCGTGTGAAGTCGACCAGCGTGCACATCGACCGCACCTGACCGCCGTACCGCCCGACGCGCCAGGGAGTCTCCGGCCCTTGCGGTGCGTCGGGCGATCCCGCGTTGTCAGACCGACGTCCTACGCTCACGGTATGAGCGTCTCCCTCTATTACACGGCCCTCCGCACGGAACCGCTGACCGCGTCCGAGGCGGCTTCCGTCACGCGCATCATCGCCGCCCACGCGGCGTCCTTCCCCTACGAGGACGAGGAGAGCCTGTACGTGTACGAGCAGGCCGACGGCGACAGGGGTCAGATCCTGGCGGGCTCCACCAAGATGCCGTTCGAACCCGGTCGTCTCCTGCCCGTGATCGCCCATGTGCTCGACTCCGTGACGGAGTTGCGCCGTGCCCTCGACGGGGCCGACTGGCGGGTGCACATGGACGACCTGGACGTCCCGTGGGACGAGAGCGAGGGCTACGTCCTGCCGGGGATGCGCGACGCGGACCTGATGGCCGAGCTCGGCGGCCTCTGACGGGCGGGCCGGTCCGTCAGTCCATCAGCCCTGCGGCGATCGTCGCGCCCAGTTCCCAGCACGCCTCGATGTCGGCCTTGCCCGGCTCCCCCGTCACCGTCACGGCGTCAGCAGCGCGGCGCCAGCCCAGGCCCGCCGTGATCGACTCCATGGCCCGCACGGCACCGGTGACGTCGTTGCCGCCGTGCACGTAATAGCCGAAGGGCCGGCCCTGCGTCGAGTCCAGACAGGGGTAGTACACCTGGTCGAAGAAGTGCTTCAGCGCACCGGAGAGGTAGCCGAGGTTGGCAGGCGTGCCGAGGAGAAAGCCGTCGGCGGCGAGCACGTCGGACGCCGTGGCGGCGAGCGCCGCGCGGCGTACGACCTGGACCCCCTCGATCCCGTCCGTCGTGGCGCCGGAGACCACTGCCTCGAACAGCGTCTGACAGTTCGGCGAAGGAGTGTGATGAACGATCAGCAGAGTGGCCACGCCTCCGAACCCTGCCGTCCCCCGCCCCCGGCCGCAAGCCGACGCCGCGCACGGCTCCGTACCCAGGACACGACGCGTGCCGCTGTGCCGGCATCGCCCGCCCTCTCGTACGGGCAGGCGGGCGGACGGCGGCACGATGCGGCAGTGCGATGCGGCGGCGGCCCTACCGGATCGGCACCGGCCCTGCCCCGCCCGTGCCGCGCGTCCGCCTGGTCGCGGCGGCGACCGAGGCCAGGAGCTCCGCGTCCAGCAGGGACGGATCGCCCAGCCGGGTGGGCGCGGCGTAGGAGTTGAGTACGGCCTTGGTGACCCGCAGGGCGGCCTCGGGGCGGCGGACTATGGGCTTGGCCCACGCACGTACGGCCTCGTCGAGGGCGTCCTCGGGTACGACGCGCTGCAGGACGGACAGGCCGTACGCCTCCGTCGCGTCGAAGGCGCGTCCCGTGAGGATGAGTTCGCGGGCGCGAGCCGCTCCCACCTCGTGGATCAGCCGGGGAAGGACCCCACCCCAGGCGGTGGGCAGGCCGAGGGCCAGCTCCGGCAGCCTGAAGCTCGCAGTGTCGGTACCGACCCGGAGGTCGCAGGAGAGGGCGAGGGCGAGGCCTGCGCCGATGACCTTGCCCTGCACGGCGGCGATGGTCACGGCCTGGCTCGTGGAGAGGGCCTCGCAGACCCGGCGTGCCTTGTCGCCCGCGATGCGGATGCCGCGCCCGGTGGGGTCGTCGTCCAGCCAGTCGGCGAACTCGGTGCGGTCACCGCCCAGGCAGAAGTCCTCCCCCGCCGCGCTCAGCACGAGCACCCGCACCTCGGGGTCCGGTACGGCCAGGACGGCGAGCAGACCGTCCAGCATCGCGCCGCTGACCACGTTCCCGTTCTCGGGATCGTTCAGTTCCACGCGCAGGACGGGCCCCTCGCGCAGGGTGCGCACCGGGTGGGCGGTCTGCCCCTGGGACTGGAGGAAGGCCGGCATCGAGAGCTTCATATCGCGACACTCAGCGAGGTGACCCGTCTGAAGACCATGCGGGAGGCGAACACGGGGGGCGATTCGGCGCGCAGTGCGGGGAAGCGGCGCAGGAGCTGGGTGAGCATGGAGCGGGTCTCCAGTCGGGCGAGGGCGGCGCCCAGGCAGTAGTGCGCACCACCTCCGAAGGTGAGGTGGCTTCCGGCACGGAGGATGTCGAAGGTGTGCGGATCCGGGTTGCGGCGTGGATCATGGTTGGCGGCACCGTACATCACGTGGACCATGGTGTCCTTCGCCACCCGGACCCCTGCCAGCTCCGTATCGGCTGCGGCGACGCGTGTGTTGATGTGTATGGGCGGGTCGTATCGAAGGGCCTCGTCGATGGACGCCTCGATGTGTTCGGGGTGCTCCCGCAGCCAGGTCCAGCGGCCCGGTTCGTCGAGCAGGTGCCACACCACGGACGAGAGCAGCGTCGCGGTGGTCTCCAGCGAGGCGATGGTGATGAACATGGTCAGCCGGTAGAGGACCTCGTCCGCCACCTCACGGTCGGGTTCGAGCTCGTCCCAGGTGCGTATCCAGCCGCTCAGTACGTCGTCCCCCGGAGTGGCGCGCCGCTTCCGTATCAGCTCCGTGAAGTATGCCCGCAGCCGTAGCGTCGCCTCCGCCGAGACTGCGAGCTGGCTCCTGCTGGGCAGCAGTTCCTGTGCGTACACCTGGTCGTGGGTGATCTCCAGAAGGTGCGGGTAGTCCTCCGGGGGGAGGGACAGCCACGCGCCGACGGTGCTGATCGGCAGCTGTTCGCTGACCGTCTCGGCGAAATCGGCCGGTCCGGTACGCAGTTGCTCCGCCAGGCCGTCGAGGAGGCGGCTGACGTCGCGGTCGACGTCCGGGGTCATCCGCTCGATGGTCTGGCGGTCGAAGAGATTCCCCAGGCTGCGCCGCTGGCAGGTGTGCTCGGGGGCGTTGAGGCGTGAGAGGGTCTTCGTCATCTCCTGGGTGGCGGGTGCCTCCCAGCGTTCCGTGTGCGCCTGCCGCTCCTGCCAGGCGAAGTCCGGCGCAAGCCATTCGCGTCCGCGAAGGACCTGGTTGCACGCGTCGAATCCGGTGACGAAGTACGCGCCGCCCCAAGGGGCGGGCACGACGTCTCCCATGGATCTGAGCTCGCCCAGGAGGGGGTAGGGATCGGCCTGCCCGACCGGGGAGTTGAGGCGCCTGAGAAGTGAGACAAGGGTGCGTCGATCGACGGGGGGTCTGGCGGTGTCACTGATGGTGCTCACGCAGAGGTTCCTAGCCTTGACGCCTGGTTACCATCAAGAACCTCCCCTCCGCTTGTCAGCACCATGCACGAATCGATGTTGCCCACGTCACAGTTGGGGCGGTCGGTGTCACCGCGACACGTGGTGATTGTGTGAAGCACGTGGCGCGGTGACACCGGAGGTCTCACACCCGGAAGACGTCCAGGAAGGAACTCCACCATCCCTTTGAACTCTTCTGCGGCTCCGTGACCTCGCGGTACACCGGTGCAGGACCCACGCGATCAACCGCCAGAGAAGCGGAGGCGGACTGTCCGATTGCAGGGGTATGCCGCATGGCACTGGGCGTGAACCGGACCGGCAGGGAGACCAGGGCCCGGTGGAACGGCCCCGGACGCCATTCCGCTTCCGAGGCGGGGCGGGCCAGCGTCACGTCCGGCAGGACGTTGAGGATCTTCTCGATCGCGGTGAGGGCGATCAGCTGGGCCGGAGACTTCGCCGGGCAGACGTGCGGACCCGCGCCCCAGGCGAGGTGGGCACCCTTGCTCAGCGTCCGCCGCGCGTCGGTGAGCGCCGGGTCACTGTTCGCTGCCGCGAAGCTGATCAGTACGGGAGTGCCCGCCGCGAGTATCGTCCCGCCCAGGTCCACGTCCCGGACCGGGAAGTGCGTCGCGTAGTTGGCGATGGGCGCGTTGTCCCAGAGCACCTCGTTGAGCGCGTCCTCGACAAGCATCCCGGAGCCTGCCCGGTCCGACCCGGGGCCGTCCGCGGACAGCATGAGGAGCAGCGCGTTGCCGATGAGGTTGCGCTCCGGCTCGACGCCCGCACCCATCAGCATGACGAGCTGGTCCTTGAGCTCCTCGTCCCGCAGGCCCGCCGGGTGCTGGATCAGCCAGGACGTGATGTCCTCGCCGGGCACCCGCCGCTTCAGGGCGACGAGTTCCATCAGACAGTCCGTCAGTTCGGCGTTGGCCCGCAGCACGTCCTCCCCGTCGAAGATCGCCGACATGTAGCGGGTCAGACGGTCGCCGATGTCGCTGGGGCACCCGAAGAGCTGGTTGAAGAGCAGCAGCGGGAGGAGCTTGGCGTACTCGTTGAGCAGGTCCGCGCTGCCTCGCTCGATGAACTGGTCGATGAGGTAGTCGGCGATGCGCTCGACGTCCCGGCTCAGCCGGCTCGCGTTGAGGCGGCCGAGGCTCTCGGTGACCGCTTTGCGCAGGCGAAGGTGCTCGGTGCCGTCCGTGAACAGGCAGTTGGGCCGGTAGGCCATCATCGGCAGCACGGGGCTGTCGAGCGGGACCCGGCCTTCCTGGAGAGCGTTCCAGCGCCGGGAGTCGCGGGCGAAGAGGGCCGGGTTCTGCAGCACGCGCAGGGCCGCTTCGTGCTCCACGACCAGGTTCGCCTCGACGCCGGGTGCCAGCTCGATCGGCGCCACGGGGCCGTGCGCCCTGAACGCGTCGTAGACGCGGTGGGGATCCGCCGCGAACTCCGCCCCGTACAGGGACGTCTGCCGTCCCCGGTGCATGGGGCACTCGGGGGGCGGGTTGTCGTCAGTGGCTCTCGAACGAGAGTCCATGTGTGCTTCCTCTGCAAGATTCGCGGGCCGTGGCGGGCACCGCGGTGGACGGCGGAAGGGAACGGTGTCAGGCGGCCCGGGCGAGGAGATGCCGGACGAGCGTGATCAGTGTCCTCGCGGACGAGTCCCGGTCCCGGGCGTCGCAGTACACGACCGGGGTGTCCGGCAGGAGGTCGAGGGCTTCACGCAGTTCCTCCTCCTCGTGCCGGGTGTCGGGGTCGAAGCTGTTGACCGCGACGGCGTACTCCAGTCCGTACTTCTCGACCAGGTCGATGACGGGGAACGTGTCGGCGAGCCGGGCGGGGTCGACGAGGAGCAGGGCGCCGAGCGAACCGCGGGCCATGTCCTCCCACAACTCCACGAACCGCTGCTGGCCGGGTGTACCGAAGAGGTACAGCACCAGCTCGTCGCTGAGTGTCAGACGTCCGAAGTCGAGCGCGACCGTGGTGGTCTGCTTGCCCGGCGCGCCCCGGAGGTCGTCGATGTCTGCCGCGGCCTGCGTCATCCGTTCCTCGGTACGCAGCGGCTTGATCTCGGAGAGGGTGCCGATGATCGTCGTCTTACCCACGGCGAAGTGCCCGATGACCAGGATCTTCACCGCGCGCTGGACCGCGTCCGGCACATAGATGTTCTCAGCCGAAACGGGCCTGGAGTCCATGCAACACCTCCTCGAGGATCTTCTTGTCAACCAGTTGAGCGGGGGGCGGCATCTTACGTCGCAGTAAGTGCCCCTGATCCGACAGGTCCTTCAGCAGGAGGCGAACCACACCGACCGGGAGTTCCAGCCGGCCGGCCACCTCGGCCACCGACAGGTAACCGCCGGAGCACAGCTCCCAGATCGCCCGGATCTCCGGGCTCGGATTCCGGTACGGCTCCCGGTCGGGAGCGATGGTGACCAGCGTGACGAGGGTCAGCTCGTCCGCCTCCGGCAGTCCGCGTCCGCCGGTGATGACGTAGGACCGGACGAAACCGCCGCTGACCTGCTGTTCCTCGCCCGGCGACGTCACGTGCCGCTTCCCGCACTCTGGCGCGGAGGTGTGGACATCGCCTTCCCCAGAGCGCTGACCAGCTGCTGCATGCGGAAGGACATGGCCTCCATGTCCACGTCGGCCACCGCGGCCGCGGCGAGGTAGGCGCCGCTGCCCGCCGCGATGAGGAAGATCCAGCCGCCCTCGTACTCGAGGAGCGTCTGCCGCCATCTGCCGGGCGACTGCCGTCCGACGAACGGGGCGACGGCCCGGCTCAGTGACTGCATCGAGCTCATCGCGGCGGCGACCGTCTCCGCGTCGTCCCTGCCGATCTCGTCGGAACTGGCGAGCAGCAGGCCGTCTGCGGAGACGAGGATCGCATGCTGAGCGCCGGGCACCTGGAGTACGTCGTTGAGCACCCAGGACAGATCGGGGTTCACTGGATCTCGGATCCTTCCGTGGTCGTCGTGTCGCGCCCGGACCGGGTTCCGCGCTGGAACGCGCCCAGTCGGGATGCCGTGGCCTCGTTGCCGGGCACCGGCTCGTGCTCGGAGGCTGCCGGGGGCACCACGGAGACGGGGCTCTGGCGGCGGCGCTTGGGCAGGCCGCCGGCGGTGGTGTCCTTGACCACGGGCCGGGCGGCTGCGGTCTGTACGGCCGAGGGGAACAGCGGGGTGGGGGCCGGTGCCGGGGCCTCGTACAGCGAGGGCTCCGGCGCCTCCTCGCGGTACACCTCGTGGGCGGCCGGCGGGGGCACATCACCGCTCAGCAGCTCATCGGGCAGGAGAACCACTGCGCGCACGCCTCCATAGGGGGATACCGAGTCGACCGAGACCTTGAATCCGTATCGGGCGGCCAGCAGGCCGGAGACGGCGAACCCGAACTGCGGGGGGATGCCCAGGCTGGAGACGCTGATCGCGGCCTGGGGTGCGAGAAGTGCCGCGGCGCGGTCCTTCTCCTCCTGCCCCATACCAAGACCCGCGTCGTCCACGATGAGACAGACACCCCTGGGGACCGCCTGGATGTTGATCTCCACGGGGGTGCCGGGCGCGGAGTAGTTGGTCGCGTTGGCGAGCAGCTCCGCCAGCACCACCGCCACCGGCTCAACCGCCCGGCTGACCACCGAGAAGTTCACCTGCCCGTTGATCCGCACCCGGTCGAACTGCCGGATACGGCCCTGGGCACTGCGGGCCACGTCGTAGGCCGAGGCGACGGCCTCCCGGCGTCCGAGCCAGCCGCCGCACAGCACCGCGATGCCCTGCGACCGCCGCCCGAACTGGTTGTTCGTGTGGTCGATGGCCATCAGATCGGCGAGGATCTGTGGGTCGTCGCCATACTTCGTCTGGGCCTTCTCGATGACCAGCTGCTGTTCGTCCGCGAGACCCTGAAGGGTACGTACCGCGGCTTTGAGGACTGTCTTCGTCTCCTCCTCGGCGTCCTTTCGGACTTCGGACAGCTCTGCGTCGTGACGACGGGACAGGTCGGAGTTCACCGCCTGGAGCTGTTCCCGGTGCTGCAGCAGCGTCTCGCGCTCCCGCAGCAGTTGAGCGTTCTGTCTGCGCAGCCCGACGTTGGTCACTCGAGCCCGCAGGACGGCGCCCACAGCGACAAGCGCGACCAGCGCTACGACAGCCAGTGCCCAAGTGGTGGGGCCGTTGGGAAATGTCATGAGACTCACTTCAAGTGCCATGGCTATGGATACGTCTTGGTACCCGCTCGGCATGCCGCACAGACCGGGGCTGGAAATACCACGGTGCGGGCACGGCCGGGAAGGCCACTCCAAAAGTGGAACCACGGATTGCATCCCTCGGGATGCCCCCCACACCGTCAGCCCAACTGGAAGTCAGATGATCTTATCATCGTGCGTTTGGTTAATTCCCTGCACCTACCGTGTACTTACGGTCGGAATGGCCCCCTCATGGCGCCATGGAGACAATGTGAAGGTTTCGCGACTGCGTGCCCGGCCGCCTTACCGGGGCGGTGCGGCCACCACGGAAAGTGAACGCGAGCCGCCCTGATCGCGGATTCCGCACACCACCGGGAGGCGGAAGCGGAAGACGTGGGAGCAGCGTCCACCGACCATTCGTCATGAGCGGTACGGGTAGGTCCAATAGGCGGTGAACCCTGGGAATAGGGTGTCCGGGAAGCCGAGTTGTCGGGGACGCCCGGTCCCATGACGGACACGTGGTTCGGGCGGGGCGCCGCCCTCGCGGTGGCCCTCCTGGCGGTGGCCGCCGCCCTGTGGGCACTGCTGTACGAGCGCCGGGTGCCACGCCACCGCCGGCTCGGTCACCGCGTCCGGCTGGACAGCGCCGTGGCCGCATCGGGGCCGGCGGACGTCGGCCACCTCTTCACCCCCTGCCATGTCTCCGGGGACCTGACGCTCGTCCACCTCCGGATCGGGAACGACGGCCACCGGAGTATCACGCAGGACGACTACGAGGCCGGACCGGGCATCTGTGACATCCACTCGCCCCGCGTGCCGAGCGTGGCGGAGCCCGCGGCCCTGCTCCGCAGGAGGCCATCCCGGCCGAGCGGCTGTGGGTCGGCCCCGACTGCGGGCTGAAGACGCGCGGCCGGCCCGAGACGCGGTCCTCGCTGGAGAACCTGGTGTCGGCCGCCCGCACGGTCCGTGCGGAGGTCCCTCGGTCCTGAGGTGGGCCAGGAACCGGCGGACGGGTGTCGTCACCTGTCCGCCGGCCCCTGCCGGTCGAGGTCCGCCAGTCGGCCCGCCGGACGCTCCTCGAAGGGCGTCCGTGCCGTCTCCGTGAAGGCATTCCGGGCCGGGCGGTGCGGCCAACCCGGCTTCTGTCGCACCGGAGTTGCCTATTCTTGCAGTGCGCCGATCATCCACTCTTTCTTCACGCACCTGGAGTTCGCCATGTCCCGACCGGGCAACGACGCCGCCGCGCTGCACATCGACACCAGCAAGCCTCATCCCGCGCGGATGTACGACTGGTTCCTCGGCGGCAAGGACAACTACCCGGTGGACGAGGCGATGGGCCGTCAGATGCTCGCCGTGGAGCCGGGTGTCCCGGTAATGGCGAAGGTGAACCGCGCGTTCATGCACCGGGCAACGCGCTGGCTGGCCGGCCAGGGCATCCGCCAGTTCCTCGACATCGGTACGGGGATACCCACCGAACCCAACCTCCACCAGGTGGCCCAGCGGGCCGAACCCACCACCCGGGTCGTCTACTGCGACAACGACCCGATCGTGCTGGCCCATGCGGAGGCGCTGCTGAGCGGCACTCCGGAAGGTGCCATCGACTACGTGCAGGCCGACGCCCGCGACGTGGACGCCATCCTCGAACACGCGAGCAACACCCTGGACTTCGGCAAGCCGGTGGCCCTGTCCCTGATCTCGCTGCTGCACTTCGTGAGCGACGAGGACGGCGCGTACGAGCTGGTGGACCGGCTGACCGGTGTGCTGGCGCCGGGCAGTCATGTGGTCATCTCCCACCTCACCGCCGACTTCCACCCGGAGGAGGCCCGCAAGGTGGACGAGATGTACAGGAGAAACACGCTGACGCTGGCGCCGCGCAACCGCGCCCAGTTCGCCGCGTTCTTCGAAGGGCTGGACGTGGTCGAACCCGGCATCGTGGCGGCCGAGGCCTGGCACCCCGAGCTCGGTGACCCGATCCCCGGCCAGGAGGACATCATCAGCGCGGGCTACGTGGCGGTGGGACGCAAGCCGTAGCCTGCCCCCGGCGGTCCCGGGCGGGTACCCGGGACGCACGCGCAGGGCCGGTGCCCGGGACGCGGCGCGCGGGGTGCCCAGGACGCACGGCCCTCAGCTGAGCCGGAACACCGGGCCGCGTGGCGTGAACGGCAGGGAGGCGCCCTGCGGAATCAGGAAGGCGTGCTCGCGGCGGATCCGCAGGGTGTCGCACCAGCCGTCGGTGATGACGAGCACGGGGGCCGCCGCCGGGAAGTCGTCGGCCCGCCGCAACAGGTCGATGCCCGGCTGGAGTTCGGTCCCGCCCCGGCCGCGCACCCGCACCCGGCCCGCGATCTCGGAGGGCGGCAGGTACCCCGCGTCGTACGCCGCCGCGTCGCAGAACACCACACGCGCCGCCGGTACGTCGCGTGCCTCGGCGTACGAGGCGATGGCGCCGAGGGCTTTGCCGAGCAGGGCGCTGCTCATCGAGCCGGACGTGTCGAGCACGACGCCGAAGGTGCAGCGGGCCGTCTCCTGGGGCGGGAAGTACCGGCCCGCGCGCGGGATGTCCGGGGTCGACGCCTGCCGCCGGGCGGGGCGGGCGTAGGAGCGTACGGGCTCCGGCCGGGGGACGTACTCGTCGAACCAGCGGGCCAGGCGCGCGTCCCACGGCACGGGCGGGTGGGCCAGTGCCCGGATCTCCTGGACCAGTCCGGCGGGCAGCAGTCCGCGCTCGCCGTACCGGTGCAGGTCGAATCCCTGCACGAGGCCCCGCCGGTAGAAGTCGTCCAGGTCCGCGTACGGGCGGGCGCCGGCGTGCGGCAGCGGCTCGCCGAGGATGTCACCGGCCCCTCTGCCCCGCAGGGTCGCGAGCCGTCGTCGGCGGCGCAGGTCGCCCGCGATCCGGTCGTACACCTCCTCCGTGGACAGGCCGCGCAGCTCCGGGTCGTACAGCAGGCCCTCGGGCATGTCGCCGACGCGCATCTGCACGAGCCAGTCGTTGACGACGTAGTCGGCCGCGACGTTGAAGAGGAACGGGTCCCGGCCACCTCGGCGTTCGCCGTGGCGCAGGGCGGCGTGCAGCATCTCGTGGGCGAGGACGAACCGCCATTCCTCGTCGGTGAGTGCGCGCAGCGGGTTGACATAGATCTCGCCGGCTGCCGAGCTCACCGCGGCGATCGCGATGCCCTGCGCGCGGGCGAGTTCGGCGTCGGCCACGACGGAGAGTCCCGCGGCGAGTCCGCCGAGCAGCGGGTACGAGGACACGAACCAGTTCAGCGCGCGGTCCCAGGGCTGCTGCGGGGTGCGCTCCCCGGTCTCCCGGTCGAGGCGGCCGCCCGCCGCGTCCATGGCGGTGGAGACGCTGCGGGTGAGCGCGCGGGCGAAGGCGGTCTCCCAGTCGGGGACGGCGGTGTTCCACGCGTTCCAGGTCGTGAGCACCTGGTCGGGGTGCCCGCCCGCGGTGCCGCACTGCTCGTAGGCGGCGGGGATGCCGTCGCGTCGCCAGCGGGCGGCGAGCTGTTCCTCGTCGCCGGCCGGGTAGGAGGCGGGCAGGTGGTCGGGGGGACGGCCCATCGGGAAGGTGAGCAGGAAGCGGTTGACGACGGTGCAGCGGGCGGCGAGGTCGTACCTGTCGGGCTGTACGCGCGGTTCGTCCTTGGAGGCGGGCACATGGCCGAAGCCCAGGTGCAGCGCGCAGTGGGCAAGGACCCAGGCCCATTCGGCCGGCTCCGCCCGCTTCGTGGGGTGTACGTGGACGGCGCCGCCGGAGGTGACGGCCGCCAGTCCCCCTGCCGGGGTCAGGGCGCACCTGGGCTGCCGGCAGACGGAGAACGCGACCGCGCCGAAGGCCGGGTTCCGGTTGAGGAGCACGAGTCCCGCCGCGAAGGCCTCGGCGGCCGGGTCGGGCTTGTCGCGCTTGTTCTTCCCGCCCTTGCCGGCCGTCGCGTTCATCGCCGGGCCTCGACCAGCCGGGGCATGTCGCGTGCCGCCTCGACGAGGAACCAGGCGGGCAGTACGGGCTGGCCGTCGGCGTCGTCCGCGATGACGGTCTGCGCGACCTCGACCGAGATCTCCGCGAGCCGCACGAGCAGCGACTTGGCCCTGTAGGAGGTCTGCCGCATCGACTCGGAGACGTGTTCCCTCTGCCGCGGGAGTTCCTTCACCAGCCGTCCGCGGAACGCCTCGGCCAGGTAGTAGAGGAGGTCACGGTCCTCGATCCGGGCCGGCCAGGAGGCGTCGCCCTTGAGGATCGCCTCGATGCCGAAGGTGTGGCGCACGATCTTCGCGTATCCGCAGAAGGAGACGGCGTGCGCCGGTGTCAGCGTGCCGTGCACGATCACCTTCAGCGTCTCCTCGCCGATGCCCGGGCCGAAGGAGTGCAGGGCGTCGGACAGCATGTGCCAGGAGCGGGGTGTGGAGAAGGGTTCCTCGGTCTTGGGCGGCTGCGACCACAGGTGGTCGGGGCGGTCGGTGACGTAGTCCGTCACCCAGGGGTGGATGCCGTTCTCCCCCGCCCACACCAGCCAGTCCGCGGCCGAGGCCCGCAGGTGGACATGGGTGAGCCGGTTGACCAGGGCGGAAGCGATGGGCCTGGCCAGCGCGTTGTCCGTGGCGCGGTTGCCGGCCCCGATGACGATCGAGCCGGCGGGCAGCTCGTACGATCCGATCCGCCGGTCCAGGATCAGCGAGTAGAAGGCCTTCTGGACATCGGGGGAGGCGGCGTTCAGCTCGTCGAGGAAGAGGCAGTACGGCTCGTCGCGCGCGATGCTCTCGGGCGGGCAGAACACGGAACGCCCGTCACGGATCTGCGGCACGCCGATGAGGTCCTCCGGTGCGAGCTGCGTCCCGAGGAGGCTGACGCACTCCAGGCCCAGCGACTCGGCGAAGCCGCGTACGAGCGAGGACTTGCCGATGCCGGGCGCTCCCCAGAGGAACACGGGCCGCACGGTGGCGAGTCCGAGCAGCAGGTCGGGGATCCGGGCGGGAGTGACGGTGACGGCAGCCTGCACGCTGAGGTGTCCCTTCGGGACGTGGGAGGTCGAGCCCGCCCAGTATGGGAGGCCCCTAGGACCGCCGCAGCCGAATATCGGGGCCGGCCGTCTGCGGGTCGGCCGGAGTGCGCGCCGTCCCACGGGCGCGATCGGGCAGGGCGGCGGTGCGCGTACGTCACCCTCCCGGAACCCCCTGATCACACTGTCGGAGCTTCAACTAAGGTGAACCTAATATCAGATGTTCAGCCATGGGCCTGGGCGGAATCCGGACCCCGTCAGAGCCCGATCCGGGCGTTCGGCCCCGGACCGGACCCTTCGCCTCCCGACCTCGGAGTTCGCATGTCGCACGGCCCCTCGCCCGTCCTCGCCACGGCTTCCGTCAGCCGCGAGGGTTACGTCGGACTCGGATCGGGCGCGGAACTCCGTGAACTGCTCGGCACTCCGCACCCGATCGTGATCGAGAAGGTCAGGCAGCGGCTCGACGCCGAGGACCGGGCGGTGCTGGCCGAATCCACGTTCTGTGTGCTGTCCACCTCGGACGCGGCCGGGAACTGCGACGCGTCGCCGCGCGGCGACGTCCCCGGATTCGTCCATGTCGTGGACGGGGCGACGGTCGCCCTGCCCGAGCGCCAGGGGAATCGCAGGGGTGACAGCCTGCGGAACATCCTGGAGAACCCGCACGTCGGTCTCCTCCACCTCGTCCCCGGTGGCAAGGAGGTCCTCCGGCTCAACGGCCGGGCACGCGTCCTGACGGACGCGCCGTTCTTCGATCTGATGGCGGTGAAGGGCCGGCGCCCGGACCTCGCGATCCTGATCGAGATGGACGAGGTCTTCAAGCACTGCCCGCAGTCCCTCCAGCGCTCCGCGATCTGGCGGCCGGAGACGTGGTCCACGGCTCCGGGGCCGGCCGCGTAGAGCCGGCCGCTCGGACGTCGTTTCCTGTGGTGTGTCCGCCCCGGTGAGCTGCGCGGGGCGGATCCGGACCGACGGTGGGTCCCGGACGGCTGCCGTGGCCGGGCGGCCGCCGGGAGTTCCGGATCCGCCCAGCAGGAGTCGGAGTCGGGGGCCGTCGCGTGCGACGGCCCCCGTGCCGGGCATCAGGAGCAGGTGGAGGTCGCGGCGTGGCCGCCGCGCGCTCTGCTCCGGATCCGGGTGATTCGTATGGTGCCGGTCCCGGACGGATGCCGGGACCGCTCCCGCTAGCCGGCGTACGTCTCGAACTCGGCGATCTTCGGGGTGCCGGTCGAGCCGGTGATCTCGAAGGTGATCTTGCTCAGCGAGGTCCGGGGTACGGCGATGACGCCCGCACCGCTGCCGGAGGTCAGGACGGCGCCGGTGTCGGCGTTGACGACCCGCCAGGATCCGATGCTGCCCGCGGAGCCCGCTGCCTCACGGATGTTGATGCTGGACACGGTGGTGGCCGAGGACCACTTGACCGAGACGGAACCGGTCGAACCGGCCGGGGACCAGTAGGTGTTCAGGTCGCCGTCCCGCACGTTGCCGAAGCTCGTCCCACTTGCCTTGCTGGAGCCGTCGGCACCGGCGCCGATGCTGAGGTTGGTCCCGGCGGGCTGGGTCGGGTCAGGCGTGGGGGTGGTCGGGTCCGGGGTGGGCGTGGTGGGGTCCGGGGTGGGCGTGGTCGGCGTGGGGGTCGGCGTGGTCGGCGAGCAGCTGCCGTTCGACACCTTCAGCCCCTTGTCGGCACCCGCAGTCTCGGTCACGACGGCCGGCACACAACTGGCGGCGTCGAGGCTGAAGGCGTACGGGATGCTGACCGTGGTGTTGGACTGCGGGTCGGGCCCGGCAGGGTTGTTCTCGCTGCTGCGGCTGGACCAGGTCACGTTGTCGAACGTGTTGCCGCTGACCTGCCAGTAGCCGGCCGCGTCGGTGTAGAAGGTGCCCAGGACGTCCTTGGAGTCCTTGAAGTAGTTGTTGTCCACCTTGGCGCGGGCACCCGCCCGGGAGTTGATCCCGGACTCGTTGAGCTTCACGTAGTAGTTGTTGTAGATGTGCGCGATGCCGCCCCGCAGCAGGGGTGTGCGGGAGTCGATGTTCTCGTACAGGTTGTGGTGGTAGGTGATGAAGCCGTTCGAGAGCTCGGTCTCGCTGGACCCGACGAGGCCACCGCGACCGGAGTTGCGCAGGGTGCTGTAGGACAGCGTCACGTACTGGGTGTTGTCCTTCATGTCGAAGAGGCCGTCGAAGCCTTCCGACTCCCCGCCCGAGGCTTCGAGGGTGGTGTGATCGACCCAGACGTTGCGGACGTCGCTCTCCATGCCGATCGCGTCACCGCCGTTGGACGTGGGCGAGCCGGACTTCTTGACGTTCCGGACGGTCACGTTCTGGATGATGATGTTGCTGGACTGGCGGATGTGGATGCCCAGTTGGTCGAACACGGCTCCGCTGCCGACACCGACGATCGTGACGTTGCTGATCTGCTTGAGCTCGATCACGCCCGCGGCGGTGTTGCAGCTGTCGCCCGACACCTGGGTGGTGTTGCCGTGGTTGATCGTCCCCTCGACCTCGATGGTGATCGGGGTGCTGCTGCTGGCCCGGCCGCACAGGGCCGCGTGGATCGCGGTCCCCGTGGTGGCCCGTACCGTCTGCCCGCCCGCACCGCCGGTGGTCCCACCGTTCTGGGTGGCGTAGCCGGTGGCGCTACCGGTCACCGCCGCCGAGGCCGAGGGCATCGACATGACCGCACCGGTCGCGACCGCCAGGGCCGTCGTGGCCAGGGCCGCATAGAGTCGCAGCGCGACTGGTCTCTTCATGCTCATTTCTCCCTATTCGTTACTAATGCCGAGCACAGATGAATGGCATGCTCATGTCATTCCAGGACGGCAGGCCTTGGCGGCAGCCGACCTGCGCCGGGCGGGGCCTCGTCGGCCCGGTTGCGACGTCGTTCCTTGATGCGATCGAGCCGGCCGTTCCGTGGCCACCGGGCCGGCACTTCCGGAAGTGCCGGCCATGGTCGCGCTCCCACTCCCCGTCGGCCGGACCGCCGGATCACGACGCCTCGACCAACACGGACGACCCGCCGGAGCCGGCACCGGCCCATGCGGAAGCTACGGTGGGCGCCTCGGAGGCCACGCCCACCGGAGCGAAGCTCCAGAACGGGGAAAGCGCTTTCTGTCCGCGACAATAGGGCTGCCGCCGCCAGCCTGACAAGGCTCTTGCCGTATGCGGAATGTTCGCTTCAGCCAACGGTCGCGTTCGTGGTCCCTGTCGGCCGCGGAGGGTGAGGCGTCGAGCAGGCCGCGGTGTGTCCACTTCGCGGCCGCACGGCTCCGGGCGGTGAAGTCCACGACGGAGAAGGCGAGTTCACCGCACATGCGGACGAACCCGGGGTGTTCGCTACGCCCCCTAGCGCGCGGACGTCTCCCGGAGGGCTTCCGTTTCCCCGGCGTCCTCCACGTCCTTCGCCGCCTCGCGCAGCACCTCCGCGAGTCCGTCCGTGGGCAGCACCATGCTGACCGGGGCCGAGCTGTTGAGGCACAGGCTGTGACCCGGAGGGATGCGGTCGAGCAGGTCCGCGACGGGCATCCGTTCGAAGCCCAACTGGCCTGCGGCCCCGAGGTATCGAGGTGACGTGTAGACCGGCACCACGGCCGTGCCGTCGGGCGCCGACGCGCTCACCGGCTCGCCGTCCGCCGTGACCAGCACCGCGACCTCGGTGCCCGCCAGGGCGGCGGTGACGTCCTCCGCCGGGCCGTATCCGGTGGTGGCGAGCTGGATGGCGCGGTCCACGTCATCAGCGGGATCGGGCCATCCCATCGCCTCGGGTGACGGCCTGTACTCCTCGTTGTCCTCCCACTCGACGATCTCGCCGTCGGAGTCGGAGCGCCACTGACCGACCACGGCCCACGCGGGTGGCGGGCCCTCCCCCTGCCAGGCGGGGTCGGTGAGGTAGAGCCAGTGGTCGGGTGCCCCTCCGGCGGCCCGGACGAACTCCTCGGGCGGCACGGGGCCCAGGGGTGCGACGGAGGTTTCGGCGCCGGGCTCAGTCATCTTGTCCTCGCTTGCTCGGGGTGGGTGCGTCGGTGCCGGTCCTGGCCGGGGCGCCGGGTGCGGAGCCGCCCGTCGTCCCCTGCCACCGGGCCCGCAGTTCGCCCGCCGGGACGAGCAGGGCGGCGGGCGCGGACGCGCTGAGGAACATCACGTCCCGGCCGGGCGGCAGCCGGTCGAGGAGGTCGGGGAGCGTCATCGTCACGTGCGCGGGCAGGCGGTCCGCGGACGCGTGTGACGACACCGGGAAGACGGGCACCGCGAGCGCACCGCCGGGTGCCCTGGTCCACGCCGGTTCCCCGTCCTCGGCCACGCACACGGCCACCTCGCCGGCCTCCGCCAGGGCCTCCGCGACGTCCGCGTCCGGACCGTATCCGGTGGCGGCCAGGTGGACGGCCGCGTCGGCGTCGTCGACCGGTGGTGCCCATCCGAGCGCGGCGGGCGAGGGGCGGTAGTCCGGGTTGGCCTCCCACGCGACGATCTCGCCGTGCGCGTCGCCGCGCCAGCGGCCGAGTACGGCCCACGGGGGCGCGGGTTCGTCGTCCGTCTCGCCGAGCCAGTGCCGATCGGTCACCGAAAGCCAGTGGTCGGGGGCGGTACGGGCCGCGGCGACGATGTCCTCGGGCGGCACGGGGAAGTCCGGCTCGCCGCGCAGGACGGTGCCGGACGGACGCGCGGATACGGGAGCGGGCGCCACGCCGGGGGCGGGTATCGGCCCACGGGCGCCGTCCGGCTGCCCGCCGGAGGCAGAGATCCCGCCAGAGGTCCCGCTAGAGGTCGGCATGTGGGTCGCTCCAGACGGTCATGCCGCGCGGATGCCCGGCTCGCGGAAGAAGACATCTCATCACCCGTGCGCACCGCCGTCGTTCCCCGCCCCCGCCCCGGCGGCCTTCCCGGACTCTTCGGCCTTCGCGGCCTTCGCGGCTTCCAACTCGGCGAGCAGCGCACGGGCGTGCTCGTCCGGGAACAGCCCTTCGCGGGCGACGTAGGTCCGCAGCTCCTCCTCGGTCAGGGGGTGGACGTCCCAGTACCGGCCCCAGTTGTTGACGTAGACCGGGGCCGCCGTGGGGTCGCTCTCGTCCAGGGCGTGCTGGGCTCCGGTCATCACCTCGTGGAAGCTGTGGTGGCCCACGCCCATCAGCACACTCAGCAGCCCGGCCCTGATCAGGCCGAGGTCCACGGGCACACCGGCGAGCCGGTGGAGCCGGGCCACGTGCGTGAGGATCCGGTAGGCGCTGCCCGAGGTGCCGGTCAGCACCAGGCCGCCGGAGTCCTCGGAACGCGCCTGGAAGTCGGCGGACATCGGCAGCGTGTGCGTCAGGCCGGCGGGTGACCAGAGCAGGGTTCCCTCCCGGACCGCGAGGCGCCGTTCGGCCGGGCTCAGTTCGGGCCGGACCTCGTGCGGCCGAAGCGCGGTCCGCAGCAACGCCTCCAGCTCCTCCATCTCCTGCGCCTCGTCCTCGGGATCCAGCTCCGCCGCGCGGAGTTCGGCGCGCTCCCGCTCGTACCGCCTGAGTTGCTCGCTCCGGTGCCGGTCACGGCGCTCCAGCACGATGACGGGGTGCGGGGGCTCCTCACCGCCCAGGAGGTACGGGACGAGCTGCCTGGCCACCCCGTTGAACAGGAACGTCACCCGCTCGCGCAGGTTGCCGGACTCCACCACCCGCGCCAGGTTCTCGTACGAGGTCCCGACGGCACCGCCGTCCTCACCGCTGTCGCTGCCGAACATCCGGTAGTCCGTGCGGTTGTGCAGGGCGATCAGCCAGAGGGACCGCACGACCTTGCCGAACTCCGCGTTGACCTGCTCGTTCCCGCCCAGGTACGCGGCCAGCCGCTGCTCGAAGTGGAGGGCTTCCTCCGCGTAACGGACGCGTGCCAGGGCCCAGTCGGGTGCGGCGGGCGCCTCCTCGGGCGCCGGGGAGTTGTCAGGCTCGGCGTCCCGTCGGGAACCCCGGGGCACCGGGGTGGCCTCGCGGCCCGTGGACGGCTCCCGGCTCCGTGACAGCAACGGCCCTGGCTCGTCGTCCGAATCCGGGTCGTCATCCCTCGACAGCAACGGCCGCGGGTCATCGTCCGAATCCGAGTCATCACCCCTCGACAGCAACGGCCGCGGGTCATCGTCCGAATCCGAGTCATCACCCCTCGACAGCAACGGCCGCGGGTCATCGTCCGAATCCGGGTCGGAGTCCGAATCCAGGGACAGTGCCGGGAACGATTCGAGTACCGGGCCGGAGGCCGGACCCGCGAAGTCCGCGTCCACGACGACGGCGTCCCCGCTGCCGGTGGGCGGATCGGCCGGTCCGAAGTGCGGGTTGGCGACGTACGGTCCGAGCGGCATGCCGTACGCCATCGGCTGCGCGCCGCGGATGTACCGGCGGTCGACGCCTCCGGGGAAGAGCACCTCCTCCTGGTCGGGGAAGGGCGAGGCCAGGCCCAGGGTGGCGTTCACGTCGATGCCGCCGGGGACCTGGATGTCGTAGCGCCAGCGGTAGCGGCGGTGCAGGGCTGGGGCGCCCATCGGGTTCGCGCGGGCGCTGTCGCGCACGTAGTCGCGGTTCGCGGTCGCGCTGGCGAACGCGGTGTACGGGACCAGGGAACTGCCGCCGTAGACGTGGTCGATGAGGTGCACCATGTCGGGGCCGTACGGCCTGAGGCCCTCGGCGAAGACCTGCTCGGGCCCGTCGGGGCTGAAGCGGTACAGCGGGCCGTCGTGGTCGCGCCACATCGCCTCGGGGAGTGTGGCGCCCGCCAGCGCGGCCGGGTCCGCGGCGACGGTGGCCGGGTCGACGGGCGGGGTCGGGCTCACCGGTCCGGTGGCGGGCCAGCCGACGGGTACCGGGTCGACCTCGCTGTTCGGCACCGTCAGCAGCCGGGAGGAGGCGACGAGACCGCGGCCGGGAAGGTACCAGTCCCAGGCCGGACCGTCGGAGTACACCCGTCCCGCCATGTCGGTGACACCGCCCGCGGACGGGCCGTCGGGGTTGTACTCACCGCGCAGTCCGAGTGACGGCACCTCGGCCACGAACACGTGGAATTCCGCATCCTCCTGGCCGTAGCCCCACACGGTGTGCCGTTCGGTGGAGGCCGCCACCGGGAAGGCTTCCAGCGTCGCCTCGAAGCGCCGGTCGAACTGTCCGTCAGCCGAGTACGGCAGGGACTGCGCCGTGGAAGTCGCCCCGGCGACGGGCGCGTTCCACTCGGCAGTCCTCGCAGCGTCCACCGTGCCCGTAGCGCCGGTCGGTTCACCGGCCGGGATCCGCGGCACGGTCCGGTGCCAGCCGCCGGACCGCCGGGCGTCGGAGTCCTGCGCCGGCACCCGCTGCGGGCGGACCGTCACCCGGCCCGGACGCGTCGCGCCGCCCCCGGACAGCGTGAACGCGCCGTCGTAGCTCCATACGGTCCGGTCGTTCCTGAGGGAGTAGTGCTGCTGGGCGCTCCGCCGCCCTGTTCCGATACCGGGCACCAGCAGGGCCAGAGGCCGGTGCCGGCCGGTCGACGAAAGCTCCGGGTCGGACTCCAGCAGGGCGAAGAACTCGTTCACGGTGGCCCGCACGGTGCCGCCCGGCAGCCGCAGGACCACGGCACCGGCCGTGTTCGTCTCCGCGTACACGAAGTACGGATCGGCGGCGCCCTCCTGGGTCCACGGGGCGAACTCCGGCGTGCCGGTGCCGGCGGCGTACAGGCGCGAGGGGTCCAGCCCGCCGGGGGTCGGTGTGGGGCCCCAGTTGCGGCCCTGGAGAGTCCCGTCGGGCCTGCGGATCCGGCCCTCGGCGTCGAACGCCCCCAGCGTCTCCAGGTGGAAGACGGCCAGTTCGTCCATGTGGCCGGTGTCCCGTCCGGCGGCGACGGCCTGTTCGGCCAGCTCCCGCAGCCGTGCCCCGGCCGTCGCGTCCCACCGGGCGTCGGCGGGCAGGTGGAGCGCCACGCGCCCCCAGTCCTCCTGCTCCGAGGCCGACTTGGCGTCCAGCAGCCGGGAGGCGCCGGTCATCGCCCACAGCGCGCGGGCGTAGGCGCGGGGCGTGAGCGGACCCGTGGGTGTCCGCAGCACCGCGCGCACGGCCGCTTCGCCACCTGCGGCGATCCGGTCCAGCGCGGCCCGCAGCGCGGGGGTCTCCCATACGGCGGTGAGCGCGGCGTCCTTCGGGGCGGCCAGGGCGCGGTCGAGCACGGCCTCGTAGTCGGCGGGTCGCGGGCCGGATCCGTCGGGTGCCGGTGCGAGGAGCTGCCACAGCTCCATGCGCAGCGGGGTGAGCGCGCTCAGCGCCGGGTCGTTCGCCCGTAGCGTCTCCAGCGCGCCGATCCCGCGCAGCAGCCTCTCGTGACGTCCGCCCGGCACACCGCGGTCGGCCTCGACCTCGTTGCCGAAGACCTGCCGCAGTGCCCGTACGAGCCGCAGGGCGCGCGGCCCTTCGTCGTCCCAGGCGGGAAGTCCCGTGGGGTGCGGGAGGGGAAGCAGGCCGGCCGCCTCGGTCAACTCCGCCGTCCTGTGCACCGGTTCGGGGCGGAAGGTCTCCATGCGTGCCAGGGTTTTGTCGGGTGTCGCCGCGAGCAGTCGCACGGTGTCGTTGTATCCCGTCCTGCCGGTCGCGGCGGTGGTGGTGCGCCCGCTGTGGTTGGCGGCGTGCTGCGCGAGCGCGACCTCCTCCAGGGGGTCCTCGACGAGCGGCGCGGGCCTGATGAGGGACTGCTCGCGCAGCGGGTCGCCCGCCACGGCGCCGTAGCAGCTCGCCACGTGGAGTTCGTCCCCGGCCGCCCGCGCGACCACCTCGGGCAGCCCGCCGATGTAGCGTCCGCCGTCCTCGGCGCCGAGCAGCAGCACCCGGCCGTCCTTGCGGACCAGCTTCAGCCCGCCGGGGACGCCGTGGGCGTGGAAGGTGTAGACCGAGGCCTCCGGGTCCGGGGCGGTCTCCTCGGAGCCGACCGTGTGGAACGTGTCGCCGAGACCGAGTACGTGTGTGCGCTCCCGCATGCCGCGATACAGCCTCAGCCGTCGCTCCCGCAGCCGTCTGCGACCGTCGTCGGGCATCGACTCGCGGCCCTCGAAGCGGTGGTCCGCCCCGACCAGCGGGCGGGTGTCCACGTCGCTGTCCCGGAACCGGATGCCGTCCACCGTGACCCATTCACGGTCCACGGGCTGCCCGGTCCCGTCCGGCGCCGGGTCGAAGGGCACCCAGTCGCCGTACGCGTCGTCGGGGTCGGAGTCGATGAGCGCGGGCACGTACGCGACCGGAGCGGCAGGGGCGGCTTCGGCGGCGGCCACGTCCCCCGTGGCTTCGCCCGTGGGGCCCGTGAGGCGTCCGTCGCCGCTGGGCGCCCAGACCCTGCGGCCCAGCCGCTGTGCCACCACCTGCGCCAACTGCCCCTGCTGGGCGCCCGCGTACGGGCTCACCAGCACCACCGGCACATCGTCCGGCAGTGAAGCCAGCTCGGGATCGGCTGCCAGCAGGTCCGCCACGGCTTGCGGGTCCAGCTCCCGGCCGGCGGCGAACAGGGCCTCGTCGTGGCCTCCCTCGGCCGCCACCACGTAGGCCGCGTCCCCCCACGGCGAGGCCCCTTCGGACACCGTCCGCAGCGCGCCGCCCCGCTGTTCGTGGAGCCGGATCCGCGAGGCGTCGACGTGCTCGATGCCGGTGCCGGTCCAGTCGCGCCCGCGCGAGGTGCCCTGGGGACCGGTCATCAGCGTGGTGCCGGAGAGCAGCGGGTCCGACGCCGCGGCGACGGCGCCCGCCGACGGAAGTGAGGCGGTGGACGTGGCAGGGGAGGACACGGACGAGTCCGGTGTCCCGGTCGCGCCGGCCGTCGGGGCGAAGGCCCACTCGGGACCGCCCTCGGCCGGACGTGCCGGGCCGGGCCGCCCCGCGGGCAGCGGCGGCTCGACGGGGCGCGGGCCCTCCTCGGTCGCGTCCGGGTCGACGGGCCGTGCCTCCTGCCAGTCGGTGGCCGTCGGGCTGGTCATGCTGAGCACCGAGTCGATGAGGGCGGGCACGGGGCTGCCCACGTCGTCCCTCCCGGACAGGTCCGCCGGGAAGGGGCTCCACCACACGCTCCGGCCGAGCCGCTGGGCGACCGTGTCCGCGAAGCCGGGCGGCGGCCCGCCGAATCCGGACAGCACCAGAAGGACGGGGGTCGTCAGCTCCTTACGGCTCAACTCCGGGTCCGCGGCGAGCAGTTCGGCGAACTCCGCGGCGGCCACCTCGTAGGAGGAGCCGCCGAAGCTCACCTGGAGGTGGTCGGGGTCCAGCATGTCCACGTACGCCAGCGCCAGGTGCGGGACCGGCTTGTCCTTGCCGTACTCGTCCTGCCCGGACCACGGGGCGTCGGCGAGAGTGCTCGGCGTCCGGAACCTGCTCAGTTCGGGCAGGAGCGCCGACCCGTCCGCCCAGTCCCGGCCGCCGCCCGTGGCGGATCCCATGGTCGTGGGCGACGCCGACCGGTCGAACGCGCCGCGCGTCTCCAGGTCGTACGCGGCGGCGGCGTTCGGGTCGGCCATGTCCCGGCCCGCCGCGAAGCCCCGGGTCAGCAGGAGCAGCGCCTCCTCGCGCAGCGCGTCGTCCACCCCGGCGGCGGGGTCGAGGTGCCGCACCCTCATGGTGAGGGCGTCCGCGTCCGGAGCCGCGGCCGACGTCTCCTCGGCCCTGACCCGCGCCCAGAACATCCGCGCCCGCTCGGCTCCGCCCACGGCACCGGGGCCGGAGAGCTTCAGTGCCGCGACGGCTGCCGCGTCCACCGCCGCGGTGTCCTTGAGCCACCGGGCCGCCGAGTGCGGCACCGGCAGGGCGACGAACCGGCTCACCGGCAGGGAGGGCCCGTTCTGCCAGGCCTGTGCGGCCGCGGCCAGCACACGGCGGGTGACCTGACGGTCCACCCCGGACGCGGCCTCCGGGTGCGCGGCGACCACCCGGCGCAGCAGGTCCGGCGAGAACGGGCCGGTCGCGCCGAGGTCCGGATCGGCGTGCCACATGTTGACGATGGCGCCGGTCCCGCGGATCAGGGTCGGATAGTCGGCGGAGTCCTGCACCTCCTGCCCGAGGAGCAGCCTCAAGGCGCGGACCACACGGAGCAGTTCGGCCCGGCTCCTCGGCGACGGCACGCTTCCGAGACCGGCCGTCTCCGCCAGCCGGTCCAGTTCGGCCTCGCCGGGCTCCGGACGGCTGTTCTCCCACCACCATCGGCGTCCGCGCGCGTCGGTGAACAGCACCCGCACGGGGTCGTCCTGATATCTGAACGCCCCCTGCAGGGCGTAGGACAGGCGCACCGTGCGCCCGGTGACGTTCGCCAGGTGCTGTCCCAGGGAGAGGGCGTCGTCGGAGAGCGGGTCGGCGGCGAACGGTACGGGGAAGGAGTCGCCGACCCGGGAGAGGTCCTGCACGGCGCTGTCCCGCGGGGCCGAGGAGTAGCAGACCACCATGTCGATCCAGTGGTCACCGGGCAGGCTCGACAGGCTCTTGCGCCGCTGTAGCCACTGCCCCGCCTCGTGCCGGTCGGCCGTCCGCGACCCGCCGCCGGTCAGGGGCAGCACCAGGCTGCCCGGCAGGCCGTGGCCCGCCAGGTGGTACGCCTTGTCCTTGGGTCCGGGGTCCACCAGCGGGAGCTTGGCGGAGTACGTGCCGGTGGCGCGGTTGTAGTGCACGAACAGCGTCATCTGGTCGAGACCGCTGAAGTTGTCCTCGCGTGACTCGGCGAGTTCGGCGGGATCGTGCAGGCTGCGGCCGATCTGCTGCCCGGTGAGGGTGCTGACGATGGGCTGGGTCAGCACGTCGCGGTGCCAGGACGGTGCGTCGTCGTCGGCGTCGGGTGCGAGACCGGGCCGGACCGGGATCCACGAACCGTGCGGCAGCCCGTCCCGCCAGATCACGGCGATGGTGCTCTGCCCGAACGGATCGGGGTGGCGCCGGGCCACGCCGCTGTGGACCCATACGGTGCGGCCGGTGCGTTCCGCGAGCTTGCGCGGCAGTTCCAGGTAGCGGTCACCCGCGGACGGGACGGCCAGCACGATCGGGGTGGCGGCCGGCAGGCCCTGCCACGCCGGGTCGGCCGCGACCAGTTCGGCGAACTCGTCGGGGCCGAGGTCCCGTGTCGTCCCGTCCGGCAGCCGTGCCGTCACGGTGTCGTGACTGCCGTCGGCCAGGACGGTGTACGGGGTCGCCTCGAACGCCCAGGGGGAGAAGCCCGCGAGTCCGGTCGGCGTGAAACCGCCCGCCTGATCGGGCCTGAGGTCGTCCACGAACATGCTGTTCAGTTCGACGACGTCGGATCCGGCCCAGTTCAGGCCCGGAACCCGGTCCCCGCCCATGAGGACGTACCGGGCACGGTCGGCGGCGAGGACGCCCTCCTCCTGGAGGGCGAACGCCGCGAGGGCGGCCAGACCGGACGCCCGCCCGGCCGCGAGCGCCCTCTCCACCATGGTGTAGAGGTCCCTGCGCATCTCCGGGTCGACGAGGACGGAGGGGCCCAGGCGCAGGACGCGCCGGGCGACCGCGTCCACGTCGAACGCCCCGGCGCGCAGCGCCCGGTCGTCGCGGCGCAGCCCGTCCAGGGCCTCGACCGCGGCCGCGTGACCCGGCGAGGTGAGGGAGATCGTGGCCTGTCGGCCCAGGTCCGCGTGGTTCACGGGCTCGGTGAGGCCTGCGGTGCCGCTCCGCCCCGGTGTGCGTGCACGGCCGCGCGCAGTGATCTTGAAGTCGGCCGCGGTCAGCCGTGTCCGTCCCGCCGGCAGGTTCTCCTGGAGGGCGCGCAGCGCGTCGTCGAGCTTCCGGACGAACAGATCGTGCGCGGTCCTGGCCCGCTGGTCGCCCTTCTGCCGCGCGGCCTGTTCCCGCACCTGGGCGGTACCGGCCCCGCGGGCGTCGGCCCCGAACCCGGCGATGTCGACCTTCGGCAGCGGTACCCGCGAGAGCCGGTTGCGCAGACCGGCTCTCGCCACCTGGGACGCCAGTCGTTCGACGCTCTCCTCGGCATCGGCGGAGGGCCGTGTCTCCCCCTGGGCGTACGTCACGAGGCTCAGCCGCGGCAGGGGACCGGGCGGCAGGGCGGACGCGGTGGTCGCCGGCGCGACGAAGACCGACCGCCCGCCGCCGGTGTCCAGCGCGGTCATGTCCGGGCCGGTCGGCTCCGGATCGGCCATGTCCAGGTCGGTCACGTCGTCCGGGCCGGTCGCGTCCAGGTCGGCGGGGACCGGTCCGGGCAGGTCGAGGTCGAAGCCGCCGGTGTCGAGGTCGTCCCAGGCGGACATGTCGATGTCACCGAAGTTGATTGCGCCCAGGCCGAGTTCGTCGAGGATCGACATGTCGATCTCGGCCATGTCGGTGTCGGGCATGTCGGTGTCGGCCATGTCTGTGTCGGGCATGCCTGCGTCGGCCGTCTCCGTATCGGCTGTCTCGGCGTCGGCCGTGTCCGTATCGGCATCGGCCATCCCGGTGTCGGGCATGTCGGCACCGGCGCCCGACTGGGCCGTCGGCACCGGCTCCGTCCTCGCACCGGCCCCGGCGGCTCCCACGGTGTCCGTGGCGGGCGCGGGCCGGCGCTGCCGCAGGCCCAGGCCGGAGCGGAGCGTGTCGGCCAGTTCGACGGCGGACGCGGGTACGGCCCCGGAGCCCGCCTCCAGCACGTGGCCTGCGACCCGGCGCACCGCGTCGCGGAAGCCGTCACCGGCGTACCGGGAGTCGGCGATGCCCGGGTGCGGCTCCGCCGGCAGCACCAGGGCGACGGCGGCGTCCCAGGCACGGGTGGTGTCGGTCTCGTCCGTACCCTCGGGGGCGGCACCCGCGAAGGCGGCGTACGCGCGCGCCCACAGCCGACGCGACGCGTTCGCGGCCACCGTGTCCGTCGTGCCGGACCAGGTGCCGTGCCCTGCCATCCGCACCCGGACGAGGTCCAGCGGCGACAGTGCACCGGCGGGCAGCCTGCCGTCGCCGCGCAGCATCATCTCGGTCCGCTGCCCGACGGAGAGCGTGACGCCCGCGGCCTCCAGGTCCTGCGGGCCGACCGTCTCTTCGCTGCCGGGCCCGGCCAGGCCGGACGGCAGGTCGCCTTCGGTCAACTGATCTGCGGTCCAACGGCGTTCACCGGCGTCCCTCGGGACGACCGGGGCCGCGTCAGCGGTGCCGGAGCGGTCCGCGCCCGGTGCGACACCCAGGGCCCACATCCGCGCCTCGGCGTCCTCCAGCCGGCTGCGCGCCTCGTCGACCCCGGCCCAGGCGTCCGCGGCCGTCGTCGCGTCACCGCCGGCCCGCTCCGTCGTCGCGGCTTCGGCGGCGGCCTCGCCGAGCGCGGTCACAGCCTGCGCGTGCGCGTCCCGGGCGGCGTCGAGGTCCGAGGGGGCGCCGGCCGTCACGGGCGTACGGGGCGCCGGCGCGTTCGTCGCCGTCGCCGTGCCCGTGGTGCCGGTGCCGTCGCCCTCGGTACGCGTGATCCGCCCCCAGCCGCCCGCCGTGGCCGGCTGCCCGTCCGGGCCCGGGAGCACGGCGACGGTGTACGTCCCGGTCGCCGGGTCGTGGTGGAGCGTGGTGGCGCTGTGGGTGGCCCACCAGTTCCGCGCCGAGTTCCGGGCGCCCTCGCCCGGGATGCTGCCCTCCACCGGCCGCGCACCGGACGGCCTGCCGTGCGGCACCACCGCGATGACCTCGGCATACCCGTCCTCGGCCAGCAACTCCGGGTCACGGAAGACCAGTTCGCCGAACTCGCCGGGCGGCACCGGTCCCGGCATCCGCAGCCCGTCCGCGTCACCGTCGGCGACGTACACGAAGGGCCTCGGGCGGTGCGGGTCGGCCGCCCAGGGGGCGGGCTGGGTGCCGACCGGTACGAGCGAGCCGTCGGGCGCGTGTCCCAGCAGGGTGACGACGCCGTGGTCGAACGTGCCCTGCGGGCGGGAGGTGCCGTCCAGCAGCCTGCCCCAGGCGTCGCCGTCGTCGTCCGTCAGGAGCCGGTCGGCCTCCAACGCGCCCTGCCGCTCCAGGTGATGGGCGGCCACCTCGCCCAGCTGCCACGGGTCGCGGCCGACGGCCGCCGCCTGCCGTGCCACGAGGACGGCTTCGCCGAATCGCGCCGGGTCGGGGGCGGGCAGGTGCAGCACCGCGGCGGCGTACGTGCCCGGATCCACGTGGCCGGTCGCCATCGCGACCTTGTACGACGCCCACAGCAGCCGCGACCACTCGGCCTCACCCACGGGCGCCCAGGCGTCGAGTCCCAGCACCTGCCGGGCGATGTTCTCGCGGTGGGGCATGGCGGCGGAGCCCGTCAGCAGGTGGACCAGGTGCGGGAGCGCGATCCGGTCGGTCAGGGGGCCGACCGGGCCGGCGTCCCGGAGGCGGGCCGCTTGCGTCAGCAGGCTCCGGTGGGCGTCCGGTGTGAACTGCGGGACCGGCCCCGGCGGGAGTCCGTGGAACCGGGTGAGGAGCTGCTCGTACAGGTCAAGGGTGAACGCGCGTACGCCGTCGCGGTTCAGCTGGGGATCGGCCTCGCGCATCAGGTCGAGCGCGCCGATACCGCGCAGCAGCACCGGATGTTCCGGGGTCTCGTCGACCGTGGGGCCGAAGATCTGGCGCAGCGCCCGTACGAGCCGCAGGGTCCGCTCGCGTGTCGCCTCGGAGGCGGGTCCGGGGCCCTGGTGCAGCCCGGCGTCGCGGGCCCGCCCGTCCAGCGCGTCCCCGGCCGGTTCCGGCGTGAACATGACCCACGGGTAGGCGCGGCCCCGCGCGTCGGTGTGGAGGCTGAGGTAGGCGTCCTGGTCGCCGTTCCGCGGCTGGACGGCGGCGTTCATCAGGGTGGTCGCGAAGACCGTGCGGCCCGTCTCGTTGGCCGTGTGCTGGCCGACCGCGACGGCCGCGAGCGGGTCGGGCACGAACGGCAGCGGACCGTCGATGTGCAGTCCGTGCATCTCGCCGATGCCGGGTGCCGCCGCCGCGTAGCAGATGAGCAGCACCACGGGGTGCTCGGGGGCGAGCGAGACCAGGCTGCGGCGGCGGGCGAGCCTGCGGGCGAACTGCGGCCCGTCCTCGCTCCGTTCCCCCTGGGGCGTGTGCCACATGACGGAGCCCGGCAGGCCGTGGTTGTTGGGGAAGTACGGTGCCGGCAGGTTGAGTTCGGCCCAGGGCACGAGGGAGGTGGCGCCCCGGGCGTCGTAGGCGGTGCGCTGGTGCGTGTAGGACGTGACCGTCCCCAGCCGGCCGTGCGTGAGCGTCCGCGACCAGCCGCCGTCGTCCGAACCGGCGAGGTCCATCGAGATGTAGCCCGTGGACCGGTGGCCGTGGTGGGCGATGGAGAGGGCGCTGACCTGGCCGTTCGCCGGGTCTTCGGGTGAGTTGGGGCCCGTGGCGGGCGTGTTGGCGAACCACTGGCCCCGGGGCGCCTGCCGGTCCTCGTCCAGCAGCAGGACCATCGAGCGGTCCGGGAGGCCGGGGAGACGTCCGATCGCGGACCGCCCGGTGGTGGCCCACACCTCTCGGCCGAGCCGGTCGGAAAGCCCGCGCGGCAGGTCCAGGGACGCGGCGGTGGACCGGGCGACGTGGAGCAGCAGCGGCCCCGGACGGCCCGTCAGATTCCGGTCGAGGGCCATCAGCTCGTGGAACACCTCGGGCCGTACGGGACGGGCGAACCCGCCGAGCCCCCGCACCACGACCGCGTCGGAACGGCTGCCGAGCAGCACGAGGTACGGGTCGGGGCCGCCCGGCGTGGGAAGCCATGGCGCGGCCTCGGGCCCGCTGTGGCCGGTCGTCCCGTCGGGGGCGCGCGAGACCCGGCCGGTGCTGCCCGGATCGAAGTCGGCCGGCAGGGACTGGCCGAGCCAGTTCCAGCCGCGCGGGCGGCCCTGGGTGTCGGTGAGCCTGAAGTCCTTGTGGAACGCTCCGCGTTGGGCCAGGTAGTGGGCGGACAGCGCGGGCAGAGTGCCGGCGCCGGTGGTGAACGGGGCCGTCACCAGCCGTACCAGGGCTCCGCGCGCCGCCACGTTCACGGTGTCGGAGGGGCCGAGCAGCAGCACCCGGCGGGCCAGTGCGTCCAGGTCCAGGAAGCCGCCCCGCAGCTCCGGGTCCCCCGACCGCAGCCGGTCCAGCCTCTCCAGCCCTTCGGCGGCCCGCTCCCGGGCGACACCGTTCAGGGCGCCCAGGCCGTACAGCACGTCGAGGACCGCTTCGCGGTGGCCCTCCGCCACGCGGGGCGACACCTCCTGGGGCCTGGGGGCGGCGCCCCGGTACGCGGCCGAAAGGTCCGGCATCCGCGTGGCGGGAGGGTTCGGCATCTGCGCGACCGGATGGTTCGGCTCGGCGGCGACGGGCCGGGTGTGGATCGGGCGCGGTCCCGGACGGTGCGACAGCACGGTCCGGGTGCCGTCCTCACGCGTCACGGTGCCCGTGGCGGGCGTCGGCTCCAGCTCGTCCAGCAGCGCCCGGGCGTGCTCGTCGGGGAAGAGTCCGTCCCGCGCGACGTTCTCCCGCAGCTCCTGCTCGTCGAGCGGGTAGATGTTCCAGTACCGGCCCCAGTTGTCCGTGTAGTCGAGGGCCGGGTCATGGCCGGGCACGTCGTTCAGCGCCAGTTGGGCGCCGCGCATGACCTCGTGGACGGTGTGGTGACCTACCGTCAGCGAGATGGCCAGCATCCCGGCCCGGATCAGACCGAGGTCCAGGTCGAGGCCCCACTGCTCCCGCATGCGGGCGGCGTGCAGCAGGAAGCGGTACGTGGATCCTGCGGTGCCGGTCGCCACCAGACCGCCGGAGTCCTCGGAGAGTCCCTGGAATTCGGCGCTCATCGCGAGGTCGTACACCGCCGTCGCCGGCATCCAGGTCAGCCCGGTCTCGCCGACCGCGTGCCGGCGCTCCGCCTCGCTCAGCGGCGGACGCGCGTCGTCCGGGTGCGCCGGGTCCGCGACGGGCTGCGGCAGCTCCCCGAGCGCGGCCTGCTTCTCCGCGAGGGTCAGGTCGGACGCCTGGATCTCCCCGGCGCGCCGCATGTATTCGGCGTAGGTCTCCCGCTGCCGTCTGTCGGGCCGTTCCGCGGCGATCTCCGGGTGCTGCTCCTCGGCACCGCCGAGCATCTCCGGTACGAGATCGCTGGAGATCCCCTCGTACAGGAACGCCACGAGCTCCCGCAGGTTCCCGCTCCTCACCACCCGCTGGAGGGCCTCGCGGGACGTGCCGACGACACCCGCCTTGAACTTGCTGGTGTCGCCGAACGTCGCCAGCGCGCGCGGGTGCCTCTGCCGCGCGGCCGTCCACGCGGCACCCGCCATCTTCCTGAACTCGGCTGTCACCGCCTCGTGTTCGGCCAGGTACTCGCCCAGCCGCCGGTCGAAGGCGACCGACTCCTCGGCGTAGCGGATGCGTGCCAGGACCCACGGGGGCGCCTCGCTGTTCCTGCGCTCCGGGCTCGCCTGCGCGGAACGGCCCGGCGGCCGGGACCTGGTGCGCCCGGTGGTGGGGGCGGGCACGTCGGTGGGGGCGGGCACGTCGGTGGGGGCGGGCACGTCGGTGGGGGCGGACTCGGCGGTCGTCGGCCGGGTGGGTGCGGGCGCGTCGGACCGGGCCGGTTCCTCGACGGGCGTCGTGCGGCCCGACGGCGCCTGCGGGACCAGGCGGTGATCGTCGATCTCGATCGTCACCAGCCGCCCCTGGGCCGGGTCGGTGGCGCTGCGCACCCGCTTGGCGGCCTTGCTGAGCCCGAAGTCCCGTACGCCGACGCGCGGTCCGCCCCGGCCCGTCTGGAAGGTGTCCAGGACCTGGGCCAGCCTGGCCGCGAGCGCCTTGGCGACGGCGTCGGCCCTGCGTCGGCCGCTGGACTGCGAGCGGTTGCCGTGCCCGGTGAGGGTGACCGTCGGCATCGGCAGACCGTGGGCCCGGTTCCACAGTCCCGCGCGTGCCAGCGCCAGGGCAAGGCCGTCGATCGTGCCGTCCGCGTCGGCGGGGGTGCCGCGCTCCCCCTCCTCGAAGCGGACCGTCCGCTGGTAGGGACGCGGCGCGTGGCCGTGCAGCACGACCGTCGTCAGCGGGTTGGCCACCGCGGGCGAGGACTCCGACAGCAGCGCCGCGTTGACCTCGTGCGCCGACTCCCCCGGGCGCCTGCTGTACGCCCGGAAGGACCACAGGTCCTTGCCCGCCGTCACCGGTGCGGTGGCCCTGATCAGTTCCCTGGCGCGTGAGCGCGCCTGTGCCGCCTCGCGCTGCGCCAGCGCGCGCTCGGGCCGGTCCGCGTCGAAGTACCACGGCAGGTCTTCGGCCTGGTGCACATCGGCCAGGGCCCTCGCCACCCGCGCGAAGTCCCGCAGGCGGTCGGTCTCCGCCTCGTCCGCGCCGTTTCGCGTTGCCTCGGCGACACGCAGCTCGGCCCCGACGGCCAGCCGGGTGAGCTCGTCCTCGCCGTAGCGGTCGAGGTTCTCCTCGATGACGTCGTCGAGGAGCTCGGCCGGGATCTCGCTCCGGGAGTGGGTCTCGTTCTCCAGCGTGATCTGGTGGGTGCCGTCCTCGCTGTCCAGCACCACCTGCGCGAAGTGGTACGGGGCGTGGGGTCCCACCCGGTCGCCGGGCTTGGCGTGGTTGTGCGTGAACAGTTGTGCGCCGCTGCCGTTCGTGGTGCTGACCGACTGGATCAGATAGCCCTCGCCGACCCCTGCCCACGCGTACTCGTTGACGCCGATGCGCCGGGCGGCGGAGGCCAGCGGGGTACGCAGCGGGTTGTCGTGCGGCTCGTAGCTCAGGGCACGGCCGTAACGCTCGCCCGGTGTGGGCGCGCCCACGACACCGCCGGTGAAGCGGTTGTCCCTGCCTGCCTGGCGGGCGGCCCAGCGGGGCGTGACGTCGGAGGCGGGGCGTGTGCCCTCGGCGACCTCGGACAGCGCCTGGGCCAGGTGGTGGGTTCCGGTGACCTCCCGGGCGTGCAGCCCGTTCACCGGTGCCGTCGAGACGACGTTGCCGTCGGGGCCCCGGAAGGCGATGTGGGACAGGGGCGCGGTCGCCGAGCCTGCCACCATCTGGGCGAAGTCCCGCGTGAAGGCGTGCTCCGAACCACCGGAGGCCGTCAGGAACTCCGGCTCCACCCGGAACAGCGGCTCACCGTACGAACCGTCCTCCTTCGGCAGCAGCACACCGGTCGCCCCGTCGGCCTTCAGCCGGACACCCGCCCCGGCAGCGGTCAGCCGTGCCGACGAGCGCTCGATCGCCGCGCGCGTGGCGTAGACCTGCCGGCCGTGCCCGGTCGTGCCGTCCTCGGCCGCGAGGATCGCCAGCGTCCGGTCCTCGGAGATGTGCAGCGGCGGCCGGTCGGCCATGGGGACGTTCCCGTGGTCCTGGCGCGGCAGGAGCAGAGCGTCGGGGCCGTCACCTGCCCGGACCTCTCCGACGGACCGCGGCAGCGGCCGGGTGAACAGGACACCGGTGCCTCGCTTGTCGATGACACCGTAGTCGCGCGTCGTCAGCGGCCGGGGGCGGCGCCCTTCGATCTGCCGTTCGAGTACTGCCTGGTCGGCCAGCCGGTCGAACTCGGCGTCCCCGTCGCTGCTGGACCGGTCGTCGTCGCTGTCCGGGTACGGCGCGGTGTCCGTGTCGCTCTCGCTGCCGGGGTCGCGTGCTCCGGGCAGCCCGCCGTCCGCGGGTGGGGCGGCAAAGGCCCAGCCCGTACCGGTGTCGCCGTCGTTCAGGTCCAGCATGAGGTGGCGGGTGCCGGCCGTCGGACGCGTGGCCACCCCGCCCGGCGCCTCGGGGTACCAGACGCGTCGGCCCGTCGTCCCGGCGACGAGGGACGCGACGGTCGCGGCGTACTCCGGGGGGAGCGCCAGGACGATGTCCGCGCCGCGGGGCCTTCGGGCGTCGTACGAGATGAGCATGGCCAGTTCGTCGGCGCTGTCCACCCGGAAGGTCCGCCCCGGCAGGGCGATCTCGACGGCCCGGCCGGCCGCCTCGGCCACGACCAGGTACGGGTTCCGCCACGGGGCGGGCCGTGCGATGGCACGGCCCCGTCCGCGCACGGCGTAGGACTCCAGCTCGAGCGTGGGCAGCCCGGCTCCGGCTCCGGCTCCGGCTCCGGTGAAGTCTCGCCCGACGGCGTTCCCTTCGTCGTCGCGCAGCTGCGTGCCCTCGCCCAGGGCGCCCCGCACTGTCTCGATCTGCCGCTCGATGAAGTACCGGGCGAGGACGTCGGCGCTCGCGAGGTCGTCCGAGGAGGCGTCGAGCCCCAGCGAACCGAGCAGCAGGAAGTCCGCGGGCCCCGGCCGGGCTCCGCTCCTCATGTGCAGGACCTGCCGGGTGAGGCGGATCATCCCGTTGCGCAGCGCCTGCGGCGTCGGGTTCCTGCCCGCGTCCGCCCGGACGAGGTCGTACAGCGCCTCGGAGGTCTCCCGGAGCCTGGCGCGCGGAATGCTGCCGCGCCGGGGGCCGAACAGGGCGTCCAGCCAGCCCGGGTCGGCCCAGGACTGCCGGTCGGCGCCGTTGCCGGAGTCCGGGTCGGACTCCGATTCGTCGGACGCCTCCGCCAGTGCGGGCAGGGCGTGTCCCGGGGGCAGCGGGGGCGGCACCGCGCCGTCCGGACCGGTCTGCGGGGAGGGTGCGGGGAGCGACACGGGGTCGACCCAGGCGGGCTCCCGGAGCTCGGCCGTCGCGTTCTTCCGCGCGTCGGCCCAGCTCGTCCCCTCCGGCGAGGTGTGCGGCGTGATCTCTCCGGCCACCGCGGCCCACAGCTGGAGGTGGCGGGGGCGCAGCCCGCTCTGCGCGAGTCCGTCGGGGGCCTGCTCGCGGAACGGGCCGAGGAGGCTTCCGGGCGCGTGGAGCCGGCCGGGGTTGCTCGCGTCGCGCGTCTCGTCCCGCAGGAACAACTGGTGGGCGAGCTCGTGCGCGAAGTCCACCGGGTCGGCGTCGGCCCACCACGCCCGCTGGTTCATCCGCTGGTCCCGGGCGACGAGATCGACCGTCAGGTGGGGCTCCTGGTCCGGCTGGACCTGCTCGACGGTGACGTGCAGCCTGTCTCCGTCGGGCAGCCTGTGCCCCGGCCGGTTGTAGAACTCCTCCACGCCCTGGAGCACCCGTGCCATGACGGCGTCCGGGTCGGCCTGCCCGTCCCCCGGGCGGAGGGCGAGCCGCACGGTCAGGTCGGTGACGATCTCACCGTCGTGCGTGAAACGCCGTACGTCGAAGGCCGATCGCACGACGTACCGGGGCCGGTCGTCGAGGCGTGCGGGCGGAGGCGGTACGGGCTGTGGGACGGCGAGGGGCTCGGGGGCCTCCCGCAGCGGGATGCGCAGAGCGGTGGCGCCGTCGCCCTCCGGGACCAGGTACAGGGCCGCGGAGTCCGCCACGACCCGGTGGGGCGCGGAGTCCTGGTCCAGGTCCGCCAGCACGACCGAGAGCGTGTCCATGTTGTCCACCCGGCCGATCCACCCGCTGTCGCCCCGCAGGAGCGCGCCCGTCGTCCCGTGGACGAAGTCGTGGCCGAAGCGCGTCCACCCGGTCGGCGGGATCTCCTCCCCTCCGGGCAGCCTGATGTGCCCGGTGTCGGCGACCTCGTAACGGAAGGGCTCCGAGCGGGACTCGGCGGAACGCGTGTAGGTGAACCACCGGTCCGGTACGTGGTCCGGTACGTGGTCCGCGGTCTCGACGGCCGGGGCTTTGCCCTTCCCGGTCCCGGGGTTCGCCGGTACGCCGGTCACGGACACGTCGCTCGTGGGTACGGCGGCGACGGACACGACGGAGCCCGGGTCGACGCCGTAGCGGGGCCGCATGACGGTGACCGGGCGGCCGATCGGCCACTGTTCCGCCACCGGGTCGAGCCCGTCGTCGCGTGAGCCGCCCGGCAGCCCCCCGCGCGGACCCCGGGTGGCGATCTGCCGGGGTCCGCCCCGGTGGTCGTCGACGGTGATGTCCACGTGGGCGGTGCCCGCGTCGCCGGTGAAGGGCCGGCGGCCACGCAGCACGACCGGCTCCACGGTGAAGCGGTCGGCGGTGAGGTGCGGTTGCGGGGTGCCGTCCTGATACCCCGCGAGGGCCTCGGCGAGCTCCTGCCGGAACGAGACGGCGACCGCCTGGGTACGTGTCCTGGTGAGGTCCCGGCCGAGCAGGCGGGCGCTGCGCGGCCCGCTGATCCTGACGTCCGGCAGCGGCAGCCCGTTCGCGGCGTTCCACAGCCCTGCTCTGGCCACGATCCTGGCCAGATGCCGGACGGGGTGCTTCGCGCTCTCGGGCGTCTGCCGGGCGTCCTTGGCGAAGGAGACGGACACCGGCAGTGCCAGCTGGCCGCGGAGCACGACGGCGGTGAGCGGATTGGCCTCGTCGGAGGGCTTGTCGCCCAGCAGTTCGGCGTTGGTGTCATGGGCGGACTCGCCCGGACGCTGCGCGTACATCCGCATGTACCACTGCCGCTTGCCCGGAATGACGGCTTCGAGCTGTCCGACGCGGAGCGCGGCGGCGCGGGTCGCGCCCTCCAGCGTGCGCTCGGCCGCGGCGCGTTCGGGTGAACCGGCCGGTGCGGCCAGCATCTCCGTCCGCGCCTGGTGGGCCCGGACCATGGCCAGGGTCAGGTCGAGGTGGCCGCGCAGCTCCGCGAGGTGTGTGTCGTCCCCGGCCTCCTGCCGCCCCTCGATCTCCTGACGCAGTCGCGCCGCGTTCTCCCGCAGTTCGTCCAGCCGGAGCGTGTCCAGGTTCGCCCGGACGGCTCTGCGGTGCCGTTGGTTGCGTACCGAGGCTCGCGCGTGGTTCTCCAGGGAGATCTGGTGGCTGCCGTCCTCGCTGGCCAGGACCACGGTGGCGAAGTGGTAGCCGAAGTGCGAGCCGCCGGCGGCGTTCTGCGGCTTGGCGAAGTTCTGTTCGAGGCTCGGCTGGCCCTCGGCACCCGCTGCGGCCACGGACTGGAAGACGTAGCCCTCGCCGATGTCGGCCCACGCGTGCTCGTTGACCCCGATGCGGCGTGCGGCGTCCGACAGGGCGTCTCGGCGTGGGTCCTCCGGCTGGTGGAGGCTCAGCGCGCCGCCGTACGCGCGGCCGGGCAGCGGACCCCCGTCGCCACCGGTGGGCCGGTCGTCCTGCCGGACGACGGAGGCCGCCCACACCGGATCCGTCGACTCCGCCCGAATGTCGCCGTCCGCGACGTGGCTCAGGGTGTCGGCGAGGTGATGGGTGCCGGTGACCTCGGCCCCGTCGGAGGCGTTGACCGGTGCGGTGACCGCCGGGCCGCTCTCCGGGGTGCGGAAGACCATGTGGGACGTACGGGAGCCGTCGGCCAGCATGTCGGCGAAGTCCCGGCAGACCTCCTCCGTCGATTCGCCGGAGCGGGTCAGGAAGAGCGGGGTGACGCGGAACAGCCGCCTGCTGCCGCCGTCGGGCGTGGGCAGGATGATGCTCAGGTCCTCGTCGGCCCGCAGCCGCACCGCGAGGCCGGCCCGTGCAAGCTGGACGGAGGCGCTCGCGACGGCTTCCGGCGTGGCGAAGACCTGCTGCCCGTATGCGTTGTCCTCGACCGCGAGCGTGCGGTCCGTGGAGATCCGCAACGCGGGCCGGTCGTTGACGAGCGTCCTGCTGTACTCCTGTACGGACATGGCGAGTCCGGGCGCGCCCTCGGTGTCCCTCAGCGCCTGCGGTGTCTGCCAACTGCCCCGGATCCCGCCGGGCTTGCGGAACAGCACACCTTCGCCGCTGTCGTCCACGACGCCGTAGTCCGTCGTGGTCAGCGGGTCCGCCCGACGTGCCGCGATCCCGTCGCCGCGTCGGGAGTCGGAGTCGGAGTCGGAGTCGGAGTCGGAGTCGGAGTCGGAGGCACGTTCGTACAGGCCGAGGAGGTCGTCGAAGTCGCCTTCCACGTCGGCGTCCTGGCCCGGCCGGACGGAAGCCCATACCCGGCCGGCACCGTCCCCGGCGGGGCCCAGCGTGATGCGTTCGGTGCCGGTCCGCCAGTCCGTGGTCGGGCGGGGGCCGTGCTCCGAGTACCAGACCCTGGCCCCGGTCAGATCGGCGACGTGCCGCGCCAGGTTCTCGGCGTCCTGGTGGGGGGAGGCCAGGACGACATCGGCGTCCGCGGGCCGCGCCGGGTCCCGTGCGATGAGCCGGGCGAACTCCCCGGGGTCGTCCATCGTCAACGTGCCGCGTGGCGTGTGCAGCAGGACCGCGTCGCCGTTCTCCTGGGCGAGCACCACGTACGGGTCCGACCAGGGCGCGGGCCATGCGCTCACCCGGCCGTCCTCGCCCTCCAGCGCGTACGAGTCGAGGGGCGGCACCTGGTCCCCGGTGCCGGTCCAGTTCCGCACGGTGCCGTCCTGCGACACCAGCGCGGTCCCCCGGCCCAGGGCGGCGTCGTGCCGCCTCAGGTACGCGCCGAGGGCGCCCGCGTCGGCCAGGTCGGCGGGGGCCGCGCCGAGGGCCAGGGACCCGAGGAGCAGAAGGTGCCGCTCACTCACCGCGGTGTCGGGACCGAGGTTCAGGACCCGCCTGGCCAGGTCGTGGAGGGTGTCGCGGGCGCCGGTGGCCACGGACGAACGCTCCGGGCCCGCCTGGGCGAGTTCCCGCAGCGACAGCGCCGTGCCGACACGCATCTCGGGCGAGTAGTCGTGCCGGGCGGCGGGTCCGAAGAGGAGGTCGAGCCATGTCTCGTGCGTGCTGTGGGTGTCGCCCTCGTCGGAGTCTGAGTCGCTGTCGCTGTCGGAGTCGCTGGTGTCGTCGGTGAACCGGAACTGCGCCAGAGCCTCGGCGTCGGAGCGCGAGGGACCCGGCCGGCCGGACAGCGTGGTCAGCTCGTACGCCTCCTCCTCACCCTGGAGGCCCGGCAGGTCACCGTCGGTCGGGGACGCGATCGGGGACGGGGGCAGCGGGAGGAGGGCCGGGTCCTGCTGGCGCAGGGACAGGGACGGGGACGGCGACTCGTGCTCCACGACCGGGGTAACGACCGGCGACGGAGGTGGGGACCCGACCGGCGACGGCAGCGGTGACAAAGGCAACGGCACGGACGCCGGGTCCTCCTGCCGCGGGTCCAGGAGCGTCGACTCGTGCTCCGGGACCGGCGGAACGGTGCCGACAGGGGGCGTGTCCTTCGTCGCGGCGGCGTCCTGCGTCGCAGCGTCCTCCGCCGAAACAACATCCTCCGCCGGAACGACATCCTGCGTCGCAGCGTCCTCCGCCGGAACAACATCCTCCGCCGGAACGACATCCTGCGTCGCAGCGTCCTCCGCCGAAACAACATCCTCCGCCGGAACAACGTCCTGCGTCGCAGCGTCCTCCGCCGGAACAACATCCTCCGCCGGAACGACATCCTGCGTCGCAGCGTCCTCCGTCGGAACAACGTCCTGCGTCGCAGCGTCCTCCGCCGGAACAACATCCTCCGCCGGAACAACGTCCTGCGTCGCAGCGTCCTCCGTCGTAACGACGTCCTCCGTCGTAACGACGTCCTGCGTCGTGGCGTCCTGCGTCGTAACGACGTCCTCCACGGTTTTGTCGGTCTGCGCCCCCTTCTTCGGAGTGGTCTGTGTCCCCTTCTTCAGGGTGGTCCCCGTCGCCGGGCCGGTTGCCGGAGCCGGAGTGTGCGGGACCAGCGGGACGAAGTCGCCCCCCCGGCGGCGGAGCCGGACGTGCGGGCCGTTCTCGCCGGCCGGGCCGGGATAGGTGTGGGCGGTGCCGTTCTCCTCGATCAGGGTGACGGTGGTTCCGGTCGCGGCGGCGGCCCACTCGGCGACCGCCCGGTCCGCCCCGGGACCCCAGGGCGCCTCGGCAAGGTGGCGGCGCAGATGGCTTTCCAGGGCTTCCGTGCTCGGAGCGGGTGCACCGTCGAGCGGTACGAGGGGCGGTGGTACGAACAGGGAGTCGCGCTCGGCAGGGTCGCCGGGCAGGCCGTTGAGTCGCAGCAGCGTGGCGGGCCGCGTTGCGGACCGGGTGCGCAGGAGTGTCGCCTCGCCTGCGTCCCGTCCGGGCTGCTCGGCCGCCTGGCTCAGGGCCGTGGAGAGCGCCCCGAAGAAGCCGTTGCCGCGTCCGGTGGGTGTGCCCTGGGTGTATGTGGCGCCGTCGGGTGCGGTGAGGACGCCGTCGCGGGCGAGGCGGTAGCGCGGGTGGCTGCTGTCGGCGGGCGGCAGCCAGGGCGCGGTGGTGTGGCTGCGATGGGCGGGCGGCTTCGCCGGGAGCGTGCTGTCCGTGCCCGAGACGCCGGCGGTCACCGGGGCCGGCAGCGCGGCGGTGACCGGGACCGGATTCCCCGGCGGGAGGGCGGCGTGGAAGAAACCGTCGGCGGAGAACAGCACCGGGTCGGTTGTCGGATCCACGGCTGCGGGATCGATGCCGTGCGGGAGGAACAGCTGATCGCGGCCCTCACCGGTCACCACGGTCAGCGGAGTCCCGAGGACTCGCGCGGCAAGGGCGGGCAGCAGGTCGGCGCCGCCGTTGTCGCCGGCCCTGCGCTCCGGCGGGGCCGGTACGCCGTCCGGTTGCCCGGCGCCGGCCGGGCTCGGCTCACTCGCGAACGGGCGGGACAGGGCGGCGATCGCCAGGGCCACCCGCTGGTCCGGCGTCGGCCAGAACGTCAGCGGAAGACGGCCGAAGGCGTCGAACTCGGCCTGCTGCGCCGGGGTCAGCACCACGCCCGCGGCATCCAGTTCGTCCTGCGCGAAGGTGTCGGCGACGTCCATGGCGAGGGCGTCGAGCAGATCCTCGTTGCCGTCCTCGCCCAACGCCCAGGCAAGGCGGTCCCGGGCGGCGCCGATGGCCTCGGCGGTGACCTCCGGGTCGCCGGGGGCGCCCGCGAAGCGGCCTGCGAGGTCGCTGCCGAGCAGGTGGGGCAGCCGGCCCCGGACCTCGGCCGCGGCAAGCAGGGCGTGGAAGAACGAGGCGCCGTCGTGCGGCATCTCGTGCACCTCACGCACCGTGGTGCCGTCCGGCGAGGTGAGGGTGCGGAGGGCGGAGTCGGTTCCGTCGGTGATCCCGTACGGCTCCGGCGCCTCGGAGCGCCATGCCGGCTCGGTGTACTCCTGCGGCCGGTCCGGTACGGGGACCAAGGCCGAACCCTGATGGTGGGCGGTGAGGCGGGAGGCGGCGAGGTTCAGCCGGTGATGGTCCGCGGCGGTGGCGTCGAGGCGCTCCTGCCAGCGGCGGACCTCCTCGCGGGCGGCCTGCCAGGCGCCGACGGCCGGGGACTGGGCCACGGAACGCGGCAGGACGGTCGGCCGGTCGGTATGGCCGCCGTCGAATGCAGTCTGTTCCTCGGCGCTCAGGTCGAGCCACGTCTCCCGGGCCCGTGCCCGGGCGTCGTAGTAGCCCTTCTCGGCGGTGGCGAGGTCGCCCGCCGCCTTGGCCAGGTCGTCCCAGGCGGCGCGGACCTCCTCAGGGAACGTGGTGTCGTCCAGGAGGCCGTAGTCGCGGGCGATGTCCTCACGCAGCCAGACCAGGGCGGTGGTCTCGGCCTCGGCGGCGCGCGGGCCGCGCTTGGCCTTGCCGAGCGCGTGCAGCACGCGGTTGTCGGTCATCCGGTGGTCCACCTCGGCCACCGACAGCCAGCTCACCGGCAGTGCGAAGAGCATGCTGCGGTCGGTGAGGACCTTGAGGTGGGTGCCGAGAGTGGTGTCCGCGGTGCCCTTGAGCGCGGTGCCGTCGGTCGCTCCGCCGATCGGGACCGCGGCACCCGGAATGACGGTGCCCGCCTTACTGGAGTCGAACACCGGGGCGACGCCCACCGCGCCCTCCATGCTGTCGGTGGTGCCGGCATCCAGCGCGTCGGAGGTCTTCTGCCGCTGCATCGCCTCCATGCGCGGCTTGTTCTCCACGGCGAGCAGCTGGGCGCCGCGGCGGTGCATCTTCGCGTAGAGGCGGGAGTCGGCGGTGTGGAACTGGCCGAAGAGGTGGGCGGAGGCCTGGGCGGGCAGCGGCGAGCCGCCGGCGCCGAGCGCCTCGCGGAAGCCTGCGGTCAGGCCCGTCTGCGCGGTGGCCTCCTGCTGGGCCTGGGCCGGGACGGTGCCGAGGCCGGTGAGCGGGGTGAGACGGGCCTTGCGCACCCGTTCGTCGAGGATGTCGCCGGTGTGCCGCTTGCCGAGGTCGCCGTCCCCGACGCCGTCGGCACGCGCGGTGGCGAGGGTCAGGGCGTCCTGCACATTGGCCGCACCGCGGATGTCCACGGCGAGGATGCCGGATCCGATCCGGTCGTCGAAGGGCAGGACGTCCGGGTCGGCGCCGTCGGCGGCGGCGGAGGTGCGCCAGGCGGAGATGCCCTCCGGGCGTGCCTGGGCGGCGGTCAGCAGCCGCACGGCGCGCTCCGGTTCCGGCACCTCCTGCTCGGTGAGCGCACCCTCGGCACCGTCGCCGTCCGGGGTGAGCAGGCCGGCGGGAAAGATCTCGTTGAGGCTGCCGACCGGGGCGACGGCCCGCGGGGAGAGCCGTTCGCCGGTCGCGTCCGTCATGGTGACGGTGAGGGTGTAACTGGTGACGATCTCGGCGTGCGCCTGGGTGGTGGCGATGTTCGGCATCGAGGTGCTGCCGGCGGCCACGGTCCGGACGCTCGACCGCTGCTGGCCCGTGGTGCCCTGGACGGAGGGGTTGGCGAGGAGGGCGCCGTGCTTTGTCACGTCTCCGCCGCGGTCCTGCGAGGTGCCGTCGGGCTTTGTCTCGCGCTCGGCGACACTGAGGGTCACGTCTCCGCCGCGGTCCTGCGAGGTGTCGTCGGCCTTGTCGCGTGCGGTGTTGCGGTAGTCCTCCAGTTCGTAGCCGGTGCGCAGCCCGGCCACCGTGGTGGTGACCGGGGTCAGCTTGAACCGGACCTGTCCGGGGCTGCCGCCCACCGGCAGGTGGTGCGGGCTGGTCCAGGCCCGGTAGCGGACCGGCAGGGTCATCCCGTCGGTCGTCAGCTCGTGCAGGTTGGCGCGGAGGAAGTCCGGGGAGAGGCGCTGGAGGACCTGTTCCCGGTCGTGCGAGGGCACGCCGATCTTCTCCAGCTTCCCCATCAGCAGCCGCGCCGCGTGACTGGCGTCGAGCTGACCACTGGGGTGTGTGGGGAAGCGGCGTCGGCGCAGGAAGGCGGGCACCCGGTAGCCGCCGCCGAGGTTGCGCGGCGTGGTGGTGCCCAGACCGTCCGGGGCGAGCCCGGCCTCGATGGCATCCTGCATCGGCAGGTGGAACATCACCGCGTCCTGGATGCGCTGGAGCGCGGCGGCGGCCCTTCGCGGGGCGAGGCCGCGCGCGAGTCGCGCGGACATCCGCCCGGCCACGGAGCTGACGCCGGCCCCGGCGCGGGTGCCCACCGCACCCATCATGGCCGTCCAGCGGTCGCGCACCGCGATGGTCTCCGCGACGTCGGCGACCACCAGGTACATCCGCCCGGCGAAGGTGAGGGTGGTGGTGCGCCCCGAGGTGAGGGTGTCCGAGACGCTGCTGCCCTTGCCCCAGGCGTACTGGATGGCGGTCGCGTAGGTGCCGACGACCGGCTGGTGGCCCTCGCGCTGGTGGAGCGGCATGTAGCCGCCCTGGACACCGAGGGTGACGCGTGAGGCCTTGGTCGTGTTGCCCATGATGCGGTGCTCGTTGCCGATGGTGGCCTCGAAGCTGGCCGGCTTGGGGTCGCTCTTGACCCGTACGTTGTGCAGTTCGCCGCGGACCGCGGCCTTCAGGTAGTGGGTCCGGAACGGGCCGGCGCCGTTCAGCCCGGTGACGCGGGAGCCGAACGGGCCGAGGTACTGGCCGAGTTGCCCGGCAACGCTCAGGTTCGCCATCGCCCGGCGCAAAGCGGTGCGCACCGGGGCACCGGGCGCGCTGACGTGCCAGGAGGTGCCGGAGGCGCGGTCGGCGGTGTCCTGCATCAGCTGTTGGCGCTGCGGCCCGCCCTCGGCGCTGAGCACCACGTGCGGGGCGCTCAGCAGCCGCCGGACGAGCTGCCGGTCGTCCGAGTCCGCCGTGGGCAGCGGGCGGGTGCCGTCGAGGAGCTGGTCCGCCTCGAGGGCGGAGCGGCGCTGCGGCACGGGCGTGGGCGCGGGTGCCGTGCCGCCGACGGGCGGGTCGGCGGGGGCGTAGCGGTCGGAGCCGTGCGCGGACGGCACGGCCAGCTCCACCCGTCCCACGGTCTCGCTGCCCCGGCTGAACAGCGGACGCTCCTGGACCCTGCTGACGAAGAAGCCCGCACCCAGCAGGCCCACCGTGAGGAGCCGGGCCCAGCCGCGCGGGCGGCGGTGCCCCTCGAAGGAAGCGCCCAGCTCCACCTGGTAGCTGTAGAGGTCTGCGCCGTTCTGGAACGTCAGATGGTCATGGGCGACAGCGACCGTGCTCCGGGTGGCCTTCTGCGTCGTCCTCGCGTAGCGGGCGCCGAGGGCCACGTTGCCGGTCTTGCGCGGCAGCTTGGCCTCGGTCACCTTCTCGTGGTCACGCGGTGAGGCCCCCACCTCCAGCCCGCCGGAGAGGGTGGTGGCCGCCTGCTGCCCCTGGCCGGAGACCTCGGTGCCGATCACCGCGTTGCGCAGCGAGCGTTCGCTCAGGGTGGTCTCGAACCGCCGGTCGGTGAGCCGCGCCCGGAGGGTCAGGATGTGGTGGCCGCGGGTCGCCCTGCCCTCCTCGGTGAGGGCGACCGGGACACCGGTGGTGGTCAGGTCGTCCAGGCTCTGGGCCAGAGTGGGCCGGTTCAGCGCCTCGCGTACCTGGCGGTCGTTGTGCAGCGCGGTCCGAAGCCGCCCGTCGCCGTACCAGAACCTGGCGAGCCGCGGGTGCCGCAGCATGAGCGGCGGGGCGAACAGCGACGGGTACGAACGGTGCAGGGTGTCCAGGACGCTGTCGGCGAAGGCCCGCATGGGGTCCTGGGGGGCGGGTTGCCCGTCTGCGGGTTGCCCGTCCTGGTTCTGCTCGGTACGAGGCTGCTGGTCCGTGTCCTGCGCCGTGGTCGGAGCCTGGGTGTCCGGCTGCGTCGTGCTCTGCGGCGACGACTCCTGGCTCCCGGACAGGTTCTGCTGATCCTGCTCCTGCTCCTGTTGCTGGTCCTGCACCGGGTCCTGTTGCTGGTCCTGCACCGGGTCCTGGTCCTGGTCCTGCACCGGCTCCTGCTGCTGGTCCTGGTCCAGGTCCAGGTCGGGTACCGGCCCCAGCGGGCGGTCGGGGCGGAAACCCTCGGCGCGGACCTGGCCGCTCAGGTGCACCGGGTCCTCCTGGGTGAGGTACCACGGCACCGGCGGCCGGGCGTCGGGGTTCAGGCCGCTCGTCTGTCCGGGCGTACGGCTGTCCCAGCCCGCGAGCCGCCGCGCGTCATGGGTGGAGATCCAGTCCAGGCTGACCACCCGGACAGGGCGGGCCGCGGACGGCGGCTCGCCGGCCTTGCGCACCATCAGGGTGCGTTCCACCCGGTAGAGCGCGAGCGGATGGTTACGGACGCGACCGGTGGTCTTGCGGGCCGCATCGTTCCCGAGGTAGTGGCCCCGCCCCGCGCTGATGTCCGCGCGGACCATCGGGCCGCCCTGAAGGCGTACGTCCGTCCCCCCCTCCGCGCCCACGAACATGTGGTTCGGCCCGGCGGTGACCTGAATGCCGAGACGGGTGTCGCGGACGTGGCCGCGCTGGTTCTGGTACGAGGTCTGGGTGAGGTCGCGCAACTCCGCCTTGACCGACTCGGTGACCAGGGTGGCCCGGTGCGGAACCGACCGCTCCACGACCAGGTGCCCCAGCGGGTGCTGACCGCTGCCGCGGGTCAGCTCAGGTCCGCTGACCGGCCCGGCGAACCGCCCGAACAGGCCGAGCAGCCGCCCGGGCCGGACATAGGAGACCAGCGCGCGGTGCGCCGAACTGCCGGGCCGCGCACCGGAGATGGCAAGCGCCACGTCCTCCGGCGGGTCCACCAGGTGCAGGCCGGTGGTGTCGGTGATCCGTGGCTCGATCCCCTCCGGGAAGGTGAGGGTCTCCGGCGCCCGCCGTGGCCCCTTGAACGGCACGGTGAGGTCGTCGGGCAGCCGCCAGGCCAGCCCGTCCCGCATGGCGAACTCCGCGGTGTGCACCGGGCTGCGCTGCCAGCGCGGGCCCTGCGCGGGTGAGTCGGGCAGGCCGGTCGTCTTCTGGCCGCTCTGGCTCGGCGTCTCGGTGACGCGCTCCACCCGCACCCGGTAGTGGACGTCGTCCAGGTGCAGGTGCGAGCCTTCCACGGCCCGGTATTCGGACTGGTTGTACGCCTGGGTGCCCAGGGCGTAGTCGGTCCTGCGGGTCCAGCCCAGTGAGACGCCGATCTTCAGCATCCAGCTGAGCGGCGGGCCCATGCTCAGCGCGCCGGCGATCCGGCGCCCGAAACCGACGCTGCGTCCGCCGCCCGTGCCGGCCTGGCCGCGCCGCATGGTGTCCACCCGGACGGTACCGCCGTTCACATCGGAGAAACGCTCCCAGCGGTGGTACGGGACGGCCTCGACCGTCATCTCATGGCCGACCCCGGACTTCTCCCGGCCCACGAAACGGGCGCCGCGCGGGGCGGTGAAGGCGCCGGGCTGCTCGGTCAGCAGGCGCAGCAGTTCCGCCTCGTCGAACTGGGCGCGAAGCTTCTTCGGCAGCTTGCCGAGGATCTCCTGGGCCACCTGCTCGGGCGAGCGCAGGGTGAGGGTCCCTAGGCCGGTGAGGAGCCCGGTCGGCGGGGACTGCGGGGCTCCGTCCGGGCGAGCGCCCGGGCTCCCGTCGTGCGGATCGGCGCCCGGGCTGATCAGGACGGTGGGCAGCCGGCTGCCGTCCTCGAAGGTGACGGTGCGTGGGGCCGTGCCCGGCGGCGGGGCGTCCTCGCCGGTCAGCAGCCGCGTCGGGCGGTACCGGTCGAGCTGGGTCTCCAGCGGTACGGGGTCGCCCGGGTCGGGGGTCTCGGAGCCGGGGCTGCCGAGGTCGGTGATCCCGCCCATGCTGCGCAGCCACTCCCCGAACGGGTCGGAACCCTCCGGCTCCTGGATGTCCGGCGTCACCGTGGGCGGCTCCGGATCCGGTTCAGCGGTGGGAACCAGGGCGTCGTAGTGGTCGGTCCCGTTGTACGCCAGGTGCAGGGTGCCACCGGGGCCGCCCGGGCGCAGCTCGGTGACGAGGAGCGCGCCCGCCCCCAGCGGGTCGGGCCGTACGAGGCGCAGGTCGAGGTCGAGGGTCTGTGCGAGCGCGTCCGGGAGCAGGTCCGCGAAGGGAGACGACCAGAGTCCGGTGTGCTCCGCGGCGGCGGCGAGCAGGCCGCGCCCGCCGAGCCGCCGCGCGTCGGCGGGTGTGGGCGCCACCTGGGCGAGCTGCGGATAGCCGCTGTCGGCGAGGATCCGCTGCCATCGGCCGGGGTCGCCGTCGGTGATGACCGCCTGTGCGACGCGGTTCCACTCCTCGGTGATCCTGCGCTGCTCGTCCGCGTCATGGACCCCGGCAAGGGCGCGTATCCGCAGGTCGTCCACCACGGTGAACACCGGGTCCGGTACGACGGTGTCGGCGACGGCGCCCAGCTCGCTGCCGTTGACACGGTCGCGCACCAGACCGCGCAGCCCGGCGATGTTCCGTGCGGCCCAGGCGGGCGGTACGTCCCTGCCGCGCGCGCTGTCGAGCACCGCCCGGAAGAGGCAGTTCCCGTCGGGACGGGCGTCCACCCGGCGGAAGACGAGGTTGTCGGCCCGGACGAGGTCCGCCGGGTCGGGCGTCGTCGGCGTCGTCACGGTGCCCTTGCTGAAGACGTTCAGGCTCTCGGCGAGGCTCTCCGGCCGGCCGGTCGCGGACACCAGGTCGGGCCTGCGGCGGACCAGTTCGGCGGTGTCCTCGGGGCCGAGGGCCAGTTCGGACAGCGGCAGCGGTGCGCTCGACAGCGCCCAGGCGGCCTCCGCCGACGGCGCGTAGGAGAGTCCGCGCACGTCCTCCTGCGAGACCGGTGTGTTCGGAGACAGGCCGGGCGTCGGCTTGTCCGGTCCGGCATAGGTGAGTTGGGCGTGGTCGCTGCCGGGGGTGAAACGGAGCAGCGGCTCACCCGCAGGGCCCTGATGGGAACCCACGATCTTGTCGAAAATGGATTTGTCGAAGGCGGTGGGCGGATTCCAGAACATGTGCGCGCCGTGCATCACAGCGATGTCCTTCGCCCGCATCTCCTCGATCAGCGCATCATGCGCCGGATGCGTGATCCGCGTACCGTCCGGCGTCGACACATCGAACAAATCATGATCACCGGTGATCGGACGCCGACCACCGTCCTCCCCCACCCCGAAGACCACACCACCCTCGACGACGAACCGGTTCTCCGCCTCGAAAGCCGCCATCTTCCCGGCCAGCTCGTGATACTCCGTCAAACGCTGATTGAAACGCGACAGAACCCTGTCCGAAGCACCCTCCGGAACAACCCCGACCCCAGGCATCACCGGCTTGAAATAACCGACCAACCCAATATTCCCCGGATCAGCCCCCAGAAGAACATCGACCTCGTTCACCGTCTTGGCCTTGATGTCCTGCGGCTTCGCCAACGCCCCCGCATCAAGCCACTTCGGAGCCAGAGGATTCGTCGGACGCACATCGATGACCACATTCTTCGCCCGCGCCAGATCACGGAATCCCTTGAAATTCTTCTCCGGAATCCCGTACTCATGACGCGCCGCATACGAATTCACCTCACCCGTCCTGAGCGGCTTGGGCCAGGTGAGTTGGGCGTGGTCGCTGCCGGGGGTGAAACGGAGCAGCGGCTCACCCGCAGGGCCCTGATGGGAACCCACGATCTTGTCGAAAATGGATTTGTCGAAGGCGGTGGGCGGATTCCAGAACATGTGCGCGCCGTGCATCACAGCGATGTCCTTCGCCCGCATCTCCTCGATCAGCGCATCATGCGCCGGATGCGTGATCCGCGTACCGTCCGGCGTCGACACATCGAACAAATCATGATCACCGGTGATCGGACGCCGACCACCGTCCTCCCCCACCCCGAAGACCACACCACCCTCGACGACGAACCGGTTCTCCGCCTCGAAAGCCGCCATCTTCCCGGCCAGCTCGTGATACTCCGTCAAACGCTGATTGAAACGCGACAGAACCCTGTCCGAAGCACCCTCCGGAACAACCCCGACCCCAGGCATCACCGGCTTGAAATAACCGACCAACCCAATATTCCCCGGATCAGCCCCCAGAAGAACATCGACCTCGTTCACCGTCTTGGCCTTTATGTCCTGCGGCTTCGCCAACGCCCCCGCATCAAGCCACTTCGGAGCCAGAGGATTCGTCGGACGCACATCGATGACCACATTCTTCGCCCGCGCCAGATCACGGAATCCCTTGAAATTCTTCTCCGGAATCCCGTACTCATGACGCGCCGCATACGAATTCACCTCACCCGTCCTGGGCGGAGGGGGTGTCGGCCGTTCCTCGTCGACGGCGCTCGTGTGCGCCGGGTCGCTCAGACGACGCGCCAACTCGACGGTGTCCTCGGGGCCGAGGGCCAGGTCGGAGAGCAGCAGCGGTGTGCTCGACAGCGCCCAGGCGATCTGCGCCGACGGCGAGTACGAGAGTCCGCGCACGTCCTCCTGCGAGACAGATGTGGTCAAGGGCAGCTCGGGCGTCGGCGGGGGCAGCAGCTCGTCCAGCGTGGTCCCGGGGCCGGCACCGGCCCGCAACCCGGCCGCCGCGCGCAGGAACGCGGTGTACTGCTCGGGGGTGGGATCGGCGGCGGGACCGGTCGGTGTGCCTGCGGTCGTGGCACCGGTGGCGGTGTGCCAGTCGGTCACCATGCGGCGCAGCAGGTCCGGGGTCATGCGGCCGTCACCGTAGCGGGCCGCGCTGTCCGCGCTCAGCCAGCGCAGACCGTCCACGTACGCCAGCCCGGCGAGCAACTCCGCGTTCCCGGGCTGCTGTTCGGCGTCCGGGCCGAGTGCGTCGCGCAGCGTGCGGATCTGTTGGAGGGTGCGGGCGCGGGCGAACGCGTCGGCCGGGCCCGGGCCCGCGTGCAGTCCGGCATCGCGCGCCGCCCGGTCCAGGAGTTCGCCGCTGGGCTCGGGGGTGAACAGCCGCCAGCGCCCGGGCCCGTCCGCGCCTTCGGTGAGCACCGCCCGGACCTCACCGTCCCGGTTGCGGGCCGTGCCCACCTCGCTGGTCGGCGCGTACACCGTCCGCCCTGTCCGGTTCGCCACGTGCTGCGCGACCGGCAGGCCCGCGATCCGGGGCTGCTGTCCCGTCTCGCAGGAGAACAGCACCAGCGGCCGGTCCTGATCGCCGTCCTCCGCCCAGGACTTGAGCACTTCACCGAGCTGCACACCGCTGACCTTCACGCTGGGCCGCGCCGAGTCGTCGGTGCCGAGCGTGACGGTGCGGGGAGTGCCGTGCCCCACGAAGTAGTCGGCGCCCTGCTCGGTGCCCGCGCCCGGGAGCGGGGCCGGCGGACCGGTGAAGACCGTACGGGGGGAGGCCGGCGCCGATTCCGCGCCCACGGCGGAGTCCTCCCGCAGGCGGGCGGAAGGGGAGGCGGGGGCGGACACCGTGCGTACACCGCGGAAGGTGTCCTGGCCGAGCAGCCCACGGCGCCCCGCGTCGCGTGACGTACCGTCCTCGGCCGGGCTCTGCGAAATGGTCAGCATCCGGACGGCACGCCCCGGTGCGGGCTGCACCGGGGCGTCCGGTACCAGGCGCCGCAGTTGGCTGAGCGGAACCGTGAGGCCGTCCAGGGTGACGACGGCCGGCTCGTCCTCCGGCCGCCGCGACCCGTCGCTGCCGCCGGTGGCGCCGCTGTCCGCAGGGCGTACGACGATCCGGGCCGCCGGGGCAAGTGCCACGGGCGGTGCCGGGGGTGAGGATTCCGACGTGGTCGGCGCGGGCGGGGGTACGTCGTGCCCGGTGCCCTGTCCGGCGCCGAGGCCGGTGACCTGTCCGCCGGTCCCGTCGCCGCCTCTTTCGCCCTTGTCCGACTCCAGGTGCAGCTCGGTGGCCGTCTCGGCCCAGGGGCGCGACAGGGTGGCGAGCTTGTCCGTCGCGGTGACGGCCGCGAAGTCCGGGGTGACTCCGCCACCGTGTGCGGATGTCGCCTTCTCCGGGAGCACCGTCGGCGGAGGTGTGGCCGGGGCGTCGGTCGTGGGGGCGCTCTCGGTGACGGGACGGGGCATCGGGCCGAGTGCGTCGGCCAACGGCAGCAGCACGTCCGCGCCGGGGAACGCGGTGTCCGTGGTGCCGTCAGCCGTCCCTGCCGGCGTCGGGCCCGTGAGCGGGCGGACCTGGACCGGGGCGCCCGGCCCCTCGCGGGTCAGCTCGACCGCGGCGCGTACGGGACGCCCGGCCCCGTCCGGGGCGACCGCCGGCCCGAGTACGACGGCCCGGTCGGTCCCGGCACCGTCCAGGAGTTCGGCCGCCTCCGGCGACCCCTCCCCCGGTGGCGGCACCTCCGACACCACGATCGTCAGGGGTGGCGCCTGGGTGGACCCGGGGTTCCCGGCGCGAGCGAGGTCCGGCTTCACGTCGGCTGGACCGCTGACATCGCGTACGTCGCCGCTGTCGGCGAACGAGCCGACGGTGCCCACCTTCGGCGGAGCGGTGCCGGGGTCGACGGCAGGGGCCGTAACGGTGGCGGGGTCGACGGCCGGGACGCCGCTTTCCACGGAGTCCGGCGTGACGTCGGTCCCTGCCGGGTCGACGGCCTCCGGGGAGGGTGCGGTCTGCGAGGAGCCGTCCGTCCCGGTCGGTGAACCGTCCGCCGGGGCTGTGCCGTCCGGGGTGCGGGTGCCCTGGGGGGGTGGGGCGGTGGGCGCCGTGGTACCTCCGGTGGCGGGAACACCACCCGGCCGTGCACCGCTGCCCGTGCCAGGAGCGGCGGAGTTGGCAAGGCCGCCCGGGGCGACGGGAGCGCCGTTGCCCTGGTCCGGCGCCGTGACCGTACGGTCGTCGTCCTGCCCGGCCGGCTCCTCCGCAGACCCTTGGGCGTTGTTCTGCCCGGCCCCCTGGACGTCGCTCCCCGGCGACGTGACAGCCGGGTTCGCCGGTACGTCCACGGCAACGTTCTCCGGGGATGTACCGGGCGCGGCACCCTGCTGCCCGCCCGCCGCGTCGTCCGACCGTACGTCCGAGCCGTGGCCCGGCACCGGGTCGGCGTCGTTCCCGGCCGGGGGTACGGAGGAGCCGCCCGGGGCCGGGGCGGGGCTGTTGCCGGAGGTGCCCGGAGTGCCCACCGTGGTCGGGCTGTTCACCGGTGCCGCGGTGTCCACCGTCGCCGGGTCGCCCCCCGCGCCGGGGGCGGCGCCCACCGTGATCGGAGGGTCCACCGTGACCTGGGTGCCGAACCCGTCGAGGGCGCGGCGTACCTCGTCCGTGTCCACCTGGGCGGCCGGACTGTTCCCGGCGGGGACGACCCGGACCTCGGGCAGCTGCGACAAGTTGCCGTGCAGGCTGTCGCGGACACCGATCTCGACGCTGCCGGGCGGCTGGGCGCCGCGCACGGCGGCGAGATCACGCAGCGCCTGGTCACGTACTTCGGCGGAGCCGTGGTGGACCTGCTGCCACAGTTCGTTCTCGACGGCGCTCGCGGGCAGGGTGCCCGCGGAGTACGGCGGTGGGTTCTGGGACATGTACGGCGGCGGGTTCTCCGCGACGTACGGCGGGGGCGACTGCGTGCCACCCACATCCCCCTGCCCCTGCCCCTGCCCCTGCCCGACGGTCTGCGGGGTGCCCGGCGGCGGTGAGCCGAGGGCGGGGCCGCCGCCGCCCGACGTGTCCGTACGCGAGGGACCGTCGGCACGGTCCGCCCCTGCGTCACCGGAAGACGACGAGCTGTCCGAGCCGATGTCGCCGCCGGAGACCGTCGGCGGCTGGTGGCGCAGCTTGTCGATGACGTGGCGCAGTTCGGCGGCGCTGTTCACGGCGGTGTCGCCGAGCGTGGCCTCGACCTGGCTGCTGATGCCCGCGCCGACGAAGGTGGACCAGCTGGTGGACCAGTCGCCGTCGAAGGCGCCCTTGATCAGGATCTCCGCGAGTGCCTCGCCGGCGCCGGCGGCGAGGAAGTCGGCCGTCCCCTTGATCCCGTAGTGCCCGGCCAGCGCACCCGGCCGGTCCGCGTTGTTGCGCAGGAGCTGGTTGTTCCGCCACAGCTCGGTGTTGTTCCGGAAGGAGAGCGGGTTGTTCCGGAAGGTGACCGGCACGTTGCCCGGAGGGTTCGGGCCGTTCCCGTGCGGGGTGGGGTCGGGGCGGCCGTTGATGAGGCTGTCGCGGTCGGGCTTCGGGGCGGGGTCCGGATTCGGCTTGGGGTTCGGGGAGAGGCTGTCGACGTCGAGCTTCGGGTTGTTCTTCAGGTTGGGATTGTTCTTGAAGCCGACGTCCGGGCTGTTCTTCAGGAAGTTGCTGTCGAAGCTCTTGACGATGCTTCTCGCGAAGCTGTCGAAGACGCTGGTCAGGAAGCCCGCCGCGGCACCGAACGCGGCGGCCTTGCCGATGTCGCTCCAGTCGATGCCGTCGGGGCGGCGGCCGTCCGGGGCGAAGTTCATCATCGCCAGCCGCACCGCGAACGTCGTGAACGCCTCGGCGAACGCCTCGGTCAGCGAGGGCGCCAGGTGCAGCCGCTGGAGCAGGTGGCTGAGCGTGGTGAGGATGAGGAAGCGGCTGCGCATCTTGGCCAGCATGATCTGGCTGGCCGAGGCGCCTCCGGTGAAGAAGGACAGCGCGAGATAGATGGCGATCTCGATGAGCAGCCGGATGATCTCGGCGATGATCTGCCACTTGGACTCCATGATGTCCATGGAGGTCTTGCGCCGGCCCTCGGCGATCTTTTCGAGCTGGTCGGCGAAGTCGCGCAGGTAGTTCTTCCCGCCGTCGTCGACGAGCATCCCCATCGCTTTGCCGTACGACTTGGCGAGGTCGTCCGGCATGGACTCGCCGATGTCGTGGACCGACTTGTCGATCAGCGAGGACAGCCTGTCCAGCTTGCGGCCCAGGCCGGAGTAGGGCCGACGGCTCTCGTACGCGAGGTCCTCGTCCGCGTCCATGAGCCTCTCCCCGGTGAGGATGAAGATCATCGCGTTGACCTCGGGTGAGACCTGGATGCTCATCGGGGACCGTCCTGGAGCCCACGCGGGCAGGACGGAGCGGCCGCTCCCGGCGTGGTCAGGGAGCGGCCTGCGGAGACGGGGTCAGCGGCGGCCATGCCCGCCCGGGTCGCCGTCGAGTCCGTCGGTGTCGATGCGGTTGGTGCCCTGCTCGACACTCTCGATGTTGTGGTCGCGGGTGTCCTTCATCATCCGGACCTGGCTGAGCGTGGCGTCGGTGATGCCCACCAGTGCGTCGCGGATGGACAGCATGGTGTCCTTGGTCGTCTGGCGTTCCTTCTGCTCCTGCGGCTTGGCCTTCTCCGCGAAGTCACCTTCCGTGCCGGGCCACTTCACCGTGGGAGCCAGTTCGTCGAGGAACTCCTCGGTCATGCTCCTGGTCAGGGTGCCGATCTCCTCCAGCTGCTTCGCCAGGGCTTCGATGCGATGCGGGTCTACGTAGTACCGCTGCCCCATCGTCAGTCCTCTCCCTCGTCGCCGAGCGCGTCCCGCCAGACAGGGGCGCCCTGAGCACCCCGTGCCGGGTCGCCGCCGTCCTCGTGCAGTACCTCGGGGCCGAAGACGCGCTCCCAGTCCATCTCGAAGCCCTTCAGCTCCGGCACGTTGCTGCTGGGCTCGGAGAAGGGCGCAAGCGCCTTCATCACGTGCCGGTTCATCTTCAGGCGCGCCGCGCCCGACGCCTCCAGGACGCTGGCGGCCAGCTCCTGCGGGGACATGTCGCGGTACTTGCCCTCCAGGAAGTCGATCCCGGCCAGCTCACCCTGCGGGCCCGCTGTGGCACGGACCGCACGGTCGGAGGAGAGTGCCGTGAACGACGCCGTCCGCAGCTCACGCTCGGTGCGCGCGACCGCCTCCTGGGCCGCCTCGAGTTCGGCCATGGCCTTCTCCAGGCGCTTCTCCAGCGGTTCCGTCATGCTCGCTCCCTCCCTCTCCGTCGGTCTCTCCGCACATCCGGACGCTCGTACGTCCGGTGGGTACTTCCTGGGTCCTGAACTGCGGCGTCCCCGCACAGGGCCCTGGTCTGCCGGTCGGGCAACTGCTGTGTAGATCTTGCCTGGTGGTGACCTCGCCCCGGAAGCCGGGGTCGGACGGAGTCCGTCATCGGCCGATGACGGCCGGGGTGCCGCCCTCCTCGGTGCCCCACACGTCCGCGTCCTCCTCCAGGTAGTCGGCGGACGTGGTGGGCCTGCGCCCGGGCTCCTCCTCCCCCTCCTGGGAACCGCCGCCCGAACCCGTGGTCGTCACCCGGGAGGCCGGGGCCAGGAAGGTGTCACTGTCCTCCTGCCGGTTCCACGGGCTGCGCCGACGGCGGTTGCGGCGCTCGCTCTCCTCGGCCGCGTCCACCAGGACGGCGCGTACCCGCTCACCGTTGCCCTTCTCTCCGCCCGCGCCCGTACCGCCCATGCCGCCGCCCATCGGCATGCCGGGGCTGCCGGGTGTGCCTGGGGCGCCGGGGGTGCCTCCCGTGGCGGCGGCGAGCGGGGTGCCCGCGCCGGCGGTAGCACTGTCGGAGAGGGGGGCGACCCCGGACGCGCCGAGGCCGTCCAGGGAGACGGAGCCGGCTCCGGAGAGACCGCCGCCGGAAGCCCCCGCGCCCACCTGGCCACCGCCGACGCCCAGTTCGGAGAACGGCACGTCCCGGCTGGTGGTTCCGTCGCCACCGATCCCGTTGCCGCCACCGATCCCGTTGAGGCCGTCGAGGCTGCCCAGATCGCCGAGCCCACCCGAACCACCCGTACCGACGGACGTGTTGAGGCCCTTCAGGTCGATCGTCTCGGTCTTGCCCTGCGGGTCGGTGACGGTGGTGATGCCGGTCTCCGGGTCGATGACCTGCTTGCTGCCGTCCGGGAAGGTGGTGGTCAGCTTGCCGTCGTCCAGGAAGGTGGTGGAGCCGTCCGGGTTGGTCACCTTCGCCCCGTGGGTGAGGTCAGTGTCCACGGTGGAGCCGTCCGGGCCGGTGCTGGTGAACGTTCCGCTGTCCGGGTCGAAGACGGCCTTGCTGCCGTCGGCGAACGTGGTGGCGAAGTCGTCGTTCACGAAGGCGGTGTGCCCGCCCGTCGGCGTCTCCAGGCCGTTGATGCTGCCGAGGTCGCCGAGGCCGTTGGAACCGTTCAGGTTCCCGAGGCTGCCGAGGTTCTGCGTGGTCGTGTTGCCGTCCGGATCGGTGGTGACGGCCTGACCGGTCGACGGGTCGACGGTCTGCGTCGAACCGTCCGGGAACGTGGTCGTCAGCTTGCCGTCGTCACCCAGCGAAGTGACCGACCCGTCCGGGTTCGTCACCTTGATGCCGTCACCCAGATCCTGCGTGGTCACACTCCCGTCCGGATGCGTGGTCGTGACCAGCCCGCTGTCCGGATCGAACGTACTCGAACTGCCGTCCGGGAACTCCGTGGTGAGCTTGCCGTCGCCGAGGTCCGTACTGCCGCCGGTCGGAGTCTCCAGGGAGCCGCCGGAACCACCGTTCAGGTCACCGAGGTTCCCGGTCGACTCGGTGGGCAGGTCGGCGTTGATGTCGCCGAGGTCGCCCAGGCCGTTGGAACCGTTCAGGTTCCCGAGGCTGCCGAGGTTCTGCGTGGTCGTGTTGCCGTCCGGATCGGTGGTGACGGCCTGACCGGTCGACGGGTCGACGGTCTGCGTCGAACCGTCCGGGAACGTGGTCGTCAGCTTGCCGTCGTCACCCAGCGAAGTGACCGACCCGTCCGGGTTCGTCACCTTGATGCCGTCACCCAGATCCTGCGTGGTCACACTCCCGTCCGGATGCGTGGTCGTGACCAGCCCGCTGTCCGGATCGAACGTACTCGAACTGCCGTCCGGGAACTCCGTGGTGAGCTTGCCGTCGCTGAGGTCCGTACTGCCGCCGGTCGGAGTCTCCAGAGAGCCGCCGGAACCACCGTTCAGGTCACCGAGGTTGCCCAGATTCTGGGATATCGCGTCGTTGGCCGCGTCGGTGGCGCTCTTGGACCCGCCCGCGTTGTTGAGGTTGCCCAGGCTGCCGAGGTTCTGGGACACGGAGGGCGGCACCACTGTGGACGACTGGTCGCCGCCGAGGTCACCGACGCTCTCGGTGACCGGGATCTTCTGGTTCAGCAGGTCGTCGAGGTTGCCGAGGTTCTGCTCGCCGACCGCGTTGGGGTCGTTGATCCCACCGAGGCTCTCCTCCATGACCTTCTGCTGTTCCTCGGCCTCGCGCTGGGCCTCTTCCTGCTCACGCCGCTGCTCCTCGCGGAGCTCTCCCGCGTACTGCTTGTCCTCGTCGCGCTGCTGGTTCTGCTCGTTCCGCAGCTCTTCCTGGAGGTTCTTGGCCTCCTCCTGCTCACGCCGCTGTTCCTCGCGGAGCTCGTCCTGGTACTGCTTGTCCTCGTCGCGCTGCCGGTTCTGCTCCTCCCGCAGCCCGTCCTGGTATTTCTTGTCCTCGTCGCGCTGCCGCTCCTGTTCCTCGCGGAGCTCGTCCTGGTACTGCTTGTCCTCGTCGCGCTGCCGCTCCTGCTCCTTCCGCAGCTCCTCCTGGTACTGCTTGTTCTCCTCGTTCTCCTTCTTGATCTCCTTCTTCTCCTCCTCCAGCTTCCTCTTCTCGTACTCCTCCGAGGCCGTGCTGGTCGACTTCGGCTTGGGGACGCTTTCGGCGAAGTCCTTGCCCAGGTCGAGGAACTGGTTGTTCAGTTTCGACTGCACCCCGCGGGCGGGGGTGACCAGGTGGTCGTCGACGCCCTTGTTCCAGATCTCGACCGCCTTGTCGCCGACCTTCGCCCAGTTGGCGATGTCGGCGAGGTCCCCGTAGTCGGGATGCACCTGGGAGAAGCCGCCCTGCGGGCTGTGGGAGACCGTCGTGATGTACCGGGTGGTGTGGGACTTGATGTCCGTCTTGGCCACGTTGTTCGTGTCCACCCACTGGGCGAGGTCGTCCAGGACGTAGCGCAGCACCCGGTGCGGGTCGTAGTACGGGGACTTCGCCCACTCCAGCCACGCGTTCAACAGCGTGCTGGCGGCGTCCACCAGGTACGAGCGGCCCAGCGACAGCGCACGGGAGTACACCGTGTTGCCCGTCCCGGTCGCGTCTCCCGTGCCGACCGAGGAGTTGAAGGTCTCGACGTAGCTGTCGTAGTTCTCGCGGACCTTCTTCAGCAGGCCGCGGAAGACCTCCGCCGCCTCACCCTTCCAGCTGGCGTCGTCCCGGCCGAAGCGGTCCTCCCAGTCCTTGAGCAGCGGCGCGTGGTCCTTGAAGAACTTGGCCGCGTAGTCGAAGGACTCCCCCGTGGTGGTGAAGGACGCCAGGTCCACCACGGATTCCTCGGCCACACCCAGGTTACTGAACCGGGCGTTCTCCGTTCCGCCCTTCAACAGCGCGAGGAGCGCCGCCCGCGGCCCGTTCATGTACTGGGCGAGCGGGACGGTGCTGAACTTGTCCTTGTGGTAGTCCGTGAACTCGTTGCCTTCCCGGACCTCGACGTTCTCGACGTCGTTGGAGTCGGTACCGGCGAAGATGACCTCGTCACCGACCTTCACCCGCCCCTCGAAGACGATGCGGGCCTGCATGATCGAACGCTTCTTGCCGCTGTCGAAGAACCAGATGTCGTAGTCCTCACCCTTGTTCGTCAGGAACCCGGAGTCCTTGACGAGCATGCTGAGGCTGCGCTCCTTGATGTCCATCCGGAAGAGCTTGCCGCCGTGAGCGGAGCGGAGCGTGTCGAAGACGGTGGAGCGGTCCGGCACCGGATAGCCGGTGATGTGGGTGACCAGGGCGGCCCAGGTGTCGGCCGACGCTCCGCCGACGTCGTCGTACTTGTCGATTTTGGCGACGGATGTGGGATCGTACCGATCGGCCACCGGGCACCCTTTCTGGTCGGTTGTCGTCCGCGCCGGCGCACCGCCCCTACCTGTGGGCGTGCGGCCGGGTCTCTCTCATGTACGTGTGGCTGGACGGCCGGTGCGCCGCCGCCGCACGCGCTCAGGTGCCGGTCTTCTCCGATGACCCGCTCGTCAGCGCGTCGACCTCGTCGAAGGTCTGGAGCAGCGTCTGGGCGTCGATCGCGTTCAGGTTCTTGTCCTTGGTCTTGTTGGCCTCCTCGATGGTCTCGGTGAGAGCCTCCTTCAGCTCCTTGAAGAGGCCCATCTGGTCGCCCAGCAGCTTGTCGATGGCCTCGGCCGCGGTACGGACGCCCTCGATCAGCTTGGGTCCCGAGACCAGGGTCTCGGTGGTCATCTTGCCGATACGCAGGAGCTGCTGGCCCTGAACGAGGTTGTCCGCGCTGGTGTGCCCGTCGACGAGGTGGCCGAGCGGCCGGATGTGCTTCCCGTCGCCGTCCTCGCGGTGCTTCTTCGCGGCGGCGTACACCGGCTGCACCTCGTTGTCCCGGAAGTTCTCCATCTGCTTGAGGTCGAAATGCTTGACGTCGGCCTTCTCACCGGCCATGGGACGTCCTCCTGCCGTTCGGTACCGGACCACGGAATACGAGCCGGCCGGACGATGAGGAGCCGCCCGGCAGGACCCAGGAACCTCTCGTTCGGATCATGCCGGGGCACGTGTGCCCCGGCATGATCCGAACGGAAGGTCTCAGCGAGCCCGCACACCGCCCCAGTTGTCGGCGCTCTTGCGCTCGTCGCGTGAGTGGTTGTCGTGGATGCTCTGGACCAGATCACCGCTGTCGCCGAGCAGCAGGGCCATGTTCTTGGTGGCCTGGTCCCACTCCGCCTGGACTCCGCGGTACGTGTGCTGGTCGTCACCCTCCCAGGACATGACGAGCGGCTTCAGCTCGTCCTCCAGGTTGTTGAGGGTGGTGATGATCTGCTGGGTCTGGCCCTTCAGCTCCTCAATCGCGTTCCGGACCGTGGAGTACTGCACATCGATGATGCCGTCGGCCATGACGTCTCCTCTCGGGTGTCCGGGCGCCGGGGCCCGGGAAGCTCACGGGTGCCGGCCTCCCCACAGGGGGCCGGGTGCCGCAGGGGTGGGTCAGCGCAGCGCTTCGAAGACGCCTTGACTGGTCTTGCTGTTGAGCACCTCGGTCAGGTCCTGGTTCTCCTTCGCGAGGCGGTTGGCCGAGGTCACGTTCTCCTGGAGGGCGTCGACCATCTTGCTGATCTGGACGACGACCTTCTGCGCCTCGGAGTTCCAGCTGCGGAAGAGCTTCAGCAGGGCCTGGCCCTCGTCACCGCCGACGCCCGAACGCGCCGCGACCTCGGCGACGTTGTTCTGGATCTTCTCGACCGCGTCCCGGGCCTGCTCCAGAGAGGAGACACCCCCCAAGCCCTTGGCATAGTCCGCTTTCCTTGCGGAACCGTCTGCCATGTCACGCTCCCTTCGTTCAGGCGAGTCTCCTCGCACCGTTGCCCGCTGAGGCTAAAGAGAATCCACCGTCCGGCGCAACGTATGTTGGGAAGATTTGAGCATAGGCCAGCTCGCCAGAACCCTTGTACAGCAATGGAGTTGTGTGAGTGTTTCGGCGGAATGAACGGGGCCCACGGCACGTTCCGGAGCTTCCCGAACGCCAACTCACCTCCCCAGTAGGTGAAACGGTCGGGAAGCGGGCGGGCGATTGACGGAAACGGTCATCGAGGCCGCCCGTTTCCCGCGAATCGAGCGTAGGCCGTGGCACCGGAGGAGTCCGGCCCGCGAAAAAGATTTGAGCAAATTCTGAGGTTTCTCATCGTGCTCGGTCCGCACCGGATCAACCCCGGGCGCCAGGAGTTCGGACGGAGGTTACGCCACCCCTCCCCTTTTCCTTTTCTTCGACGCCGTATGCACTGTTTGTCGGAATTCAGGGTGCCGAGCCGACCGTGCCCGGCGCTTCCTCGGCAGCCGCCCGGTCCGTCTTGTCCACCTGGCCGCCCCCGTCCGTCGGGCTCTTCCCCCCGCCCTGCTCCGTCCCCGCGTCACCACCGCACCGCGGGGCCGTGACCTTGGTGTCCGCGGCGCCGGAGGCGGCGGCCGGGTCCAGGTCGGCGCCGGTCGGAAGGGCCGCGAGCAGCGGCGCGGGGACCGAGCTGATGTCCCCGTCCCCGTACCCGAGCGCCGCCAGGGAATCCTTGGCCGAAACTCGGTACTTCACGCCGTTCTCCGCCACCAGGTAGGTGGTTCCTGCGTGCGCGGCACCGCTCGCGTGCAGGGCCCGGACCAGGGCTCCGTGACCGGGCCGTACGACCGTGGCGTCCGTCCGGACACAGGCCTCCTCCAGCGGCTGGGCGGTGCCTTCCGACACCGCGACCGGGGCCAAGTCGACCAGCGGGACCAGCACCGACTTGATCCGGGCGCCGCCGTGGTCGCCGTCCACCTGCGCGCAGAGCGCTGTGCCGCGCGGCACCGACTGCGCGGCCGGCGGTGTCTCCGGCAGCTCCGCGGACCCGGCGGTGCCCGAGCCCTTCGCCCGGTGCTCGCGCAGCGCGTCCGCGCCGACGGCGCGCACCTCGGGCGACTTCCCCTCGTAGGCGTCCTTCTGCGTGGCCGGGTCACCCAGCACCAGCGCGGCGCCCAGCCGGGTCAGCGGCACCAGGCCGTCCTTGCGCAGCAGGTGGTACGTACTGCCGCCGCCGGGCACACTGACCTCGAACAGCTGGCCGATCCGGCTGGCTTCACCGCCGAGCTCGGGCCCCTTCCCGCCGCGCCCGGGGACCTCCGGCGGCTTCAGGGCGGGGCCGGGGGCCAGGGCGTCGAGGAAGGCCGCCGAGACCGGCATGGGCTGCTCGGAGCCGTACCCGAGGGCGTTGCGGGCGTCGGCGGCACGGTCCAGCGCCAGCCTGCTGCCCCGCCACACCAGGTACTCGGTACGGTCCGGGCCGCGCACCAGCACCCCTCGGTCGGCGCCGACGCCACGGGAGTCCAGGGGCGCCCCGGCGACCACCGTGGTGGCGCCCGGCTTCTCCACCCCGGCGCCCGACACCGCACCGGAGGTGCTGGGCACCGCCCCGTCCGGCCCGGTGACGCACATGTGCCAGGCACCGTCGTCGAGCTGACCGGGTCCGGGCAGGGCGTCAGGCGCACCGGGTATGCCGGCCGGGGCCCCCACGGGGACGTCCTGCAGCGAGGCGGTGGCGACGTCCACGGTCGCCAGGTCGGAGCCGCCGATCAGCCGCGCCGAGGTGTAGTTGCGTACCGGGTGGAGCACGCCGTCGGTACCGGTCCACAGATACCGGGCACCGGTGTCACGGTTGACCACGAGGGTTCTCGCGTCGCGCCAGCCGTCGTTGCCGCCCGGGCGCAGCAATCCGTACACGGTGGCGCACGCGCCGATCAGGACGGTCACCAGGACGCCGAAGACCACGCCCCGGGTGGTACGTCCGAGCGGGCTCTCCGGGGCGTCCGGGTCGGCCGTCAGCAGGCCCGAACTGAGCCTGCCCATCATGAACCCGTGGGCCTGTACCTGGTCGCGCTTGGACTGCACAGCCTCTCCTCAACTCGTTCCCATGTGACGGCGTACGGCCGCGTTCAGCCGAACAGGCCGCGCAGCCAGCCGAAGAGACCCGCCACCCACAGGCTGAGCGGCAGGAGTGCGACGGCGAGGCCGGTGTGCGCCATCTCCGCCGCACGGCCCCAGTAGGGCAGCACCCGGCGGCCGGGCACCGTCCAGGAGGCGGCCACGAGTCCGGCCGCGGCGGCGAGCAGCACTCCGAAGACCACGACGCGGCCGTCCGCGTCACTGTCCACGGCCCAGGCCCTGGCCATCAGCAGCAGGCCCAGGATCCCTGGGATCGCCAGGGTCAGCCGCTGACCGATGTGGACCAGGCCACGGCAGTGCAGGAGCAGCAGGAGGCTCAGCGCGAGCCCGGTCAGCACCTCGGGCAGGTCCGGGTTCTCGGCGAGGACCACCAGGGCGGCGGCGGCGACGGTGCCGGTGGCGGCGAAGAGCGCGGTGACCCAGCGTCCGGCCAGTTCGGTGCGTTCGGCGACCTCGTCGCCCGCGTAGGGGTCGATGCCTTCCTGGAGCTGGCCGGCGGTCGACGGCAGTGCCGGCATCCGCATCCCTGCCAGCTTGAAGGCGAACGGTGCCACCGTCCCGGCGGCGAGCGTGACCGCCGTGGCCACCAGTGCCACGGCGGCCGGGACGCCCAGGCCCGTGTACCCCATCAGGGCCCCGGAGATCGCGGCGGCCACCGCGACCAGTGCGGTGGCCAGCAGAGCCGGGGCGCCGACCGCGGTGGCGGCGAGGGCGAGGACTGCGCCACCCGCACCCGCGGCGCCCGCCGCCAGCAGCCGGGCGCCCACGACCTGGCCCGCGTCGGGGCCGGTCAGGTCGCCGCCGGGCAGCATCCAGCCGACCAGCGCCAGGCACGGTGCGACCAGCAGGCCCAGAGCGGTCGCGGAGAGACGGTCGCCGACCGCGCGGCTGGCGGAGCCCGCTCCCGCGAGCAGGAGCAGCCCGACAAGGCCCGCGCAGGCCGCCCGGGAGCCGCCGGAGCCGGTCGTCACCCCCGGCCGGAACACCAGGACGAGGGCGGTCAGCACGGTCGCCACGGCGGTGCCCACCAGCAGGCCGCGGGCCGCCCCGGCGGACCAGGTGTGCAGCCGGCGGCCCACGGTCTCGGCTATCCCGTCCACCAGGTCGTCGAGCCGCGCCTCGGGCAGGGCCTCGGTGTGCGGGCGCAGGTAGAGCACCGCACCGTCGGCCAGCCCGGCGCGGGCCAGGGTGGTCTCCTCGTCGAGCGGGGCGTCACCCAGTCTCTGGAGTACCCAGCCGGCGTGGTCGAGTCCGGCCTCCTCGGCCTCCTCGCCGACGTAACGCAGCAGTGTGGGCAGCAGATCGGCGACCGGCACGTCGGCGGGCACCGCCAGATCGACACTGACACTCGGTGCACGTACGGTCAGGCGGCACGAATCGGCCACCGTGCTGTCGGTCATCAGCTGAACTCTCGCCTTCCGGAAGGCTTTGACAGGAGGACTTCCCCGCGAGAGGGAATGTGCGAACAGTACGGAAGGTCCGCCCGGCCGTGAACCTGGGGGCCCGGCAGAGAAATTGTGTCCGCGGGACCGTCAACGACCGCTCCCGCGTGGACAGGTCGCGTTCCGTGAATGCACACTACTGCCTACGACCACCGGGTCGTGCTGCGGACCGGACGCCATATATCCGTTATGTGGTTGGCCATCACAGAAGTTGACCGCCTCCGACATCCGCTCGAAACACTCGTCCGGCGTTCCGCCGTGCGTCATGCGAGACCCGGGGAATCAACGCGGTGCGGTCTTTTCCACCACCGGGTGCGCCGGAATTTCGGTGCGGGCCGGAAAGTTCAGTGAACCGGAGGTTCAGTTCCCTTGAGTGTCGTGCTGTTTCGCCGCCCGGCCCGCAGGCGCGGGCCGGAGATGCCCGAAGGGCAATTGACCCTCCAGGAGCCGCCGGTCCTCGCCGAATCGGTGCCCGACACCTCGGCGATCTGGACCTATTTGCCGATGGCGCTGATGTCGGTGTCGATGATGCTGATGTTCCTGCGCCCCGGTGGCGGGAACGGCGTCTTCATGTATCTGGCGATGGGCGTCATGGCGCTCTCCGCCGGTGCCATGCTGCTCGGGCAGCTGATGCGCCGCTCCAGCGAGCGCAAGCAGCGCCTGAAGGGTGAACGCCGCGACTACCTGCGCTACCTGGCGCAGATCCGCAAGCGGGTCCGCACCACCATCGCGGAGCAGCAGCGGGCGCTCGCCTGGCGCCATCCGGAGCCCTCGTCGCTCCGCTCGCTGGCCCGTACCTCACGCCTGTGGGAACGCCGCCCGGCCGACGAGGACTTCGGCGAGGTCCGGCTCGCGGTCGGCGAGCAGCAGCTCGCCCTCACGCTGAATCCGGTCTCCACCCGCCCGGTCGAGGACCTCGAACCGCTCTGCGCGCATGCCCTGCGCCGCTTCGTCCGTGCCTACTCCACCATCCCCGGACAGCCCCTCGGCCTCTACCTGCGCTCCTCGGCCCGGATCCTGCTGCGCCCCGAGGAGACACCCGGCCAGGACCCCGCCGAGCCGGGCACCCCGCCGCCCGGGGAAGGACCCGGCAATCCGGACGAGGACCCCGGCACCGAGGCGGTACGCGCTCTGGTGCGTGCCGTGCTGGGGCAGCTCGCGGTGTTCCACGCCCCGGAGGAGCTGTGGATAGCCCTCTGCGTCAGTGACGAGCGGCGGCCCGACTGGGAATGGGCCAAGTGGCTCCCGCACACCCTGGATCCGTACGAGGAGGACGGCGCCGGCCAGGCACGCCGTATCACCGCCGACCTCACCGAACTGGACGACCTGCTCGGCGCCGAGTTCGCCGAACGCCCCGGCTTCGACCAGGACGCCCGGCCCAGCCGCGACGAGCCCTACACGGTCATCGTCCTGGACGGCGTCACCGTCCCCGAGGGCCACCGCTGGGAGGGACACGGCTACCGCAACGCCCTGGCCCTCGACATGTCGGGGGCGCTGCGCTGGCGCCCGGGCCGCAACACGCTGAGGCTGACCGTCGACGCCGACCAGGTGAGCCTGGTGCGCACCGACCGCAGCCGCAAGGAGCGCTCCGTACCGCTCGGCCGGCCCGACCGGCTCGGCACCCTGGGCGCGGAGTCACTGGCCCGGCTGCTCACCCCTCGCCGGATGAGCCTGGGCACCGACATCGCGCAGCCGATGGACAGCGACGTGGAGCTGACCACGCTGCTCGGCATACCCGACCTGCACCGGCACGACCCGCAGACCCTCTTCGACCGGCACACCGGGTCCACCCGGCTCCGGGTACCGATCGCGGTCGGTGTCGACGGCCGCCCGGTCGACCTCGACATCAAGGAGTCCGCGCAGGGCGGTATGGGCCCGCACGGCATGCTGATCGGCGCCACCGGCTCCGGCAAGAGCGAGCTCCTGCGCACCCTCGTCCTCGGCCTCGCCCTGACCAACTCCTCCGAGACGCTCAACTTCATCCTGGTCGACTTCAAGGGCGGCGCCACCTTCCTCGGCCTGGAGGAACTCCCGCACACCTCCGCCGTCATCACGAACCTCGCCGACGAAGTCGCCCTGGTAGAGCGCATGCAGGACGCCCTGCACGGGGAACTCATCAGACGTCAGGAGCTGTTGCGCTCCGCCGGCAACTACACCTCCGCCCTGGAGTACGAGCGCGCCCGTGCCGGGGGGACGGACCTCACCCCGCTGCCCAGCCTGTTCGTGGTGGTCGACGAGTTCAGCGAACTACTTTCCGCGCACCGGGAGTTCATGGACCTGTTCGTGATGATCGGCCGCCTCGGCCGCTCCCTCGGGGTCCATCTGCTGCTCGCCTCGCAGCGCCTGGACGAGGGCCGTATGCACCAGCTGGAGAGCCATCTCTCGTACCGCATCGGCCTGCGCACCTTCTCCGCGATGGAGAGCCGTGGCGTGCTCGGCGTCCCGGACGCCTACGAGCTGCCGGCCCAGCCGGGCAGCGGATACCTGAAGTCCGGTGTGGAGGCCCTGACCCGGTTCCGGGCGGCGTACTCCTCCGGCACGTACCGGCGCCGCACGGGTGCGGTGATCCAGGCCCGGGTGGCCAGCCAGGTGGTGCCGTGGACCAGTGGCTGGGTGGTGCCGCGCACCTTGGACCCCGTGACCGAGCCCGAGCCGGAGACCGAGGAGGCGGGCGAGGAGGAGGCCCTGCTCGACGTGGCTCTCGACCGGCTGCGCGGCTCGGGACCCGCGGCCCACCAGGTGTGGCTTCCGCCGCTGGACGAGCCTTCCCCGCTGGACGCCCTGCTGCCCGGCATCGCTCCCGACCCGGAGCGCGGCCTCACCGCCGCCGGCTGGCCGGGCAACGGCAGACTGCGGGTCCCGGTCGGTCTCGTGGACAAGCCCTTCGAGCAGCGCCGCGACCCGCTGGTCGTGGACCTCTCCGGGGCCGGCGGCCACATCGCCGTCGCGGGCGGTTCGCAGAGCGGCAAGTCCACACTCGCCCGCACCCTGATCGCCGCCCTCGCCCTCACCCACACCCCGGCCGAGATCCAGTTCTTCTGCCTCGACTTCGGCGGCGGCGGCCTCTCGCAGCTCGCCGCCCTGCCCCACGTCGGCGGCGTCGCGGCGCGGCTCAACCCGGAGCGGGTGCACCGGGCCGTCGCCGAGGTGATGACGCTGCTCGCCCGCCGCGAGCAGTTCTTCGTGGACCACACCCTGGACTCCATGCAGTCCTACCGCCGCCGCCGGGCCGCCGGGGAGTTCCCCGACGAGCCCTTCGGCGACGTGTTCATGGTGGTCGACGGCTGGTCCACGGTCCGCCAGGACTACGACGACCTGATCCCGAAGTTCAACGAACTCGCCGCCCGTGGCCTCAACTACGGCATCCACCTGATCATCACGACCACCCGCTGGGTGGAGCTGTCCGCCCAGGTCCGCGACCAGGCGGCCACCCGCCTGGAACTGCGGATGGGTGACCCGATGGACTCGGAGATCGACACCCGCAAGGCCCGCTCGGTGCCGCGCAGCGGCGGCCGGGGCATCACCGCCGACAGCAAGATGCACTTCCTGGCGGGCCTGCCCCGGCTGGACGGCAGCGGCTCCCTGGACGATCTCGGTGAGGGCGTCGCCCATCTGGTCGCCGAGATCGCCCGGCACTGGAGCGGCCCGGCCGCCCCGCAGGTCCGGATGCTGCCGCACCGGCTCCCGCTGGCCGACCTCCCCGCGCCCGAGGCGACCGAGGGCGGCGGCATGCGGCTCCCGCTCGGTATCGACCAGGACGCGCTGGAACCGGTCTGGCACGACTTCAGCCGTACGCCGCACCTGATCGTGGTCGGCGACACCGAGAGCGGCAAGACCAATCTGCTGCGCCGTATCACCAGGGGCATCACCGACCGCTACACCCCGGAGGAGGCGAAGATCATCGCGGTGGACTACCGCCGCACCCTGGTGGACGCCATCCCCGAGGAGTACCGCATCGGGCACGTGATCTCCCTGGACAACCTCAAGGAGACGATCGAGGGCGCGGCCCGCGCGATGAAGGCACGCGTCCCCGGCGCGGACATCGCCCCCGGGCGGATGCGCCGGTGCGACTGGTGGACCGGCCCGCGTCTCTTCATCCTGGTCGACGACTACGACATGGTGTCCGGCAACTCCTTCCAGAGTCCGTTCGAGCCGCTCTTCGAGAATCTGACCCTCGGCTTCGAGATGGGTCTGCACGTGGTCGTGGCCCGCAGCGCCATGGGCGCGGGCCGCGGCCTCAGCGACGGGCTCATCCGCCGGCTCGACGAGGCCAACAACCCCGCCGTCCTGCTCTCCTGCCCGCCCACGGAGGGCCGCCTCTTCGGTGACGCGAAGCCCCTCAACCTCCCGCCGGGCCGGGCGCTTCACATCGCCCGCCGCCGGCCGCGGTTGATGCAGACGGCACTGGTGGAGGAGAGCCAGGTGCAGGACTGAGAGTCGGTACGAAGGACTGTGGGGGCCACCGGTGGTGGCCCCCACAGTCCTTCGTACGGCACCCGACGGGGAGAGGCCCTCAGGCCTCTCCGGTTCCGCCCGCTCCCGCCGGACGCCAGCCCCGGGCGCGGGCCCGGGAGAAGGCGAGGACGGCCCAGAGGACGGCCAGGACGGCGGCGGATCCCAGCAGGACGAAGAGGACGGCGCGGCCGGCGGCCCGGTCCGCGACGGACGTGTCGCGGACGGTCACGGGGGCTGCGGCGGGCTCGGCCGCGGCGGGCTCGGCGGAGTCGCCGAGGACCGTGGTGACGGCGGCGTAGGCGTCCAGCTGGGGGATGTCGGCGGGGTACGCGGTGGCGGTCAGACGGCGGATGACGTCGTCCGGCGAGTCGTCGGGGTGGGCGGCGCGGACGGCCGCGGCGGCCCCCGCGGCGTAGGCGGTCGCCACCGGGACGCCCGCGCCGAGGTAGTGGCCCTCGCCGCGCGGGCCACCGGAGACCACTCCGGCGCCGGGGGCGGCCAGGTCGATGCCGTCGGTGGGCAGGGAGCCGTCCGGGCGGGTGCCGCCGGGAAGCATGTCGGCGACCGAGAGGACGCCGGGTTCACCGGCCGGCCAGTAGGTGCGGGACGGAACCTCGTCGGTGCCGCCCCGGGACGGCGGGTCCGGGGTGGCCGCCGCGACGACCACCGCGCCCGCGCGGCGGGCGTCGGCGACCGCACCGCTCAGCGCCGCGTCCTGGCGCGGCAGGGCCACCGCGACCGCGATCACCCCGGCACCGGCCTCGGTCGCCGCGCGCAGCGCGTCCACCACGAGGCCGGAGTCCGCCTGCCCGCGCCGGTCGGTGCCGCGCAGGGCCAGGATCTTCGCGCCCGGGGCGACCCCGGCGAGACGGGGACTGTCCCCGCCGGTCCCGGCGATCAGCCCCGCCAGGAACGTACCGTGTCCCACGCAGTCGTCAGCGGCCTCGCCCGGGGCGGTGACCCGGCCGGCGAGCCCGGCCGCGTCGGGGGCGACACCGGTGCCTATCAGGGCGACGGTCACGCCCGCACCGGTGCTGTGCTGATGCAGCCGGTCCAGGTCGAGGCGCTGGCGTGACCAGTCCTGCTTCTTCGCCTTCTCACGGGAGGCGGGGGTGCAGGCCACCGCCTCGGCCTCGGGATCGAGGGCGAAGGGCATGCCCGGCAGTTCCTGGCCCTTCTTCCCGTCGGCCGCGGGGACACCCGACGGGGGCAGGGCCTGTGCCGGTACGGCCGTGGCCAGCAGCAGCGCGGCGGTGAGGCCAGCACCGGACAGCAGGCCGGCGATCCGGCGTGCGGGCGGCCTCATCGGGGAGCCACCTCCGGTGCCACGGCGGTGACGTCGGCGGGCAGGAGGACGCGCAGGTCGTCCAGGGTGGGTGCGGCCAGCGAACTGAGCCGTCCCGCCTGCTGGGTGACCATCGACTCGACCACCTGGCGGGCGAGGCGGGCGTTGCCGAAGGAACGGTCGCGGGGCATCGAGTCGAAGTACTCCTTGAGCAGCGGGCCGGTGCCGGGTCCGCACTCGTAACCCATGTGTGTGGCCTGGGCCCGCACGATGGTGACCAGTTCCTCGGAGGAGTAGTCGGCGAAGGCGATGCGACGCGGGAAGCGGGAGGAGAGCCCCGGGTTGGAGGCGAGGAAGCGCTCCATCTCGTCGGTGTAGCCGGCGACGATGACGACCACCTCGTCGCGGTGGTCCTCCATCAGTTTCAGCAGGGTGTCCACCGCCTCCTGGCCGAAGTCGGCGCCGCCGCCGCGCGGGGTGAGGGTGTACGCCTCGTCGATGAACAGCACGCCACCACGGGCCCGTTCGAAGACCTCGCGGGTGAGCTGGGCGGTGTGGCCGATGTAGCGGCCGACCAGGTCGGCGCGGGCCGCCTCGATCAGCTGGCCCCGGTCGAGGACCCCGAGCTGGGTCAGGACCTCCCCGTAGAGGCGGGCGACGGTCGTCTTGCCGGTGCCGGGCGGACCGGTGAAGACCAGGTGGTTGCTGAGCGAGGGGACCGGCAGCCCGGCCGCCGCACGGTGGCGGGCCGTGGTGATGAGGTTGACCAGGTTCGCGACCTCGCGCTTCACCTCGGCCAGGCCGATCATGTCCCCGAGGCGGGTCAGCGGGTCGTCGTCCGGTACGGCGGCCTCGGAGGCCTTCGCCGCGGCGGTCACGGAGACGTCCTCCGGAAGCAGCATGCGCAGATCGCGTTCGCCGACCTGCGCCTGTTCGGAGAGCCGGACCGCCTGCCGGTCCACCATCTCCTCGAACACCCCGCGCGCGGCACGGCCGTTACCGAAACCGGCGTCCCTCGGCATCGCCCCGAAGTGCGCGGCGAGCGCCTCCGCGGTGCCCTCGCCCAGCTCGTACTGGTGCTGGGAGCACATGCTCTCCATGATCGCGACCAGGTCGGGCACCGAGTAGTTCTCGAACTCGACGGTCCGCGAGAAACGGGACGCGAGACCGGGGTTGGAGCCGAGGAAGGAGTCCATCTCACGGGAGTAACCGGCCGCGACCACCACCACGTCGTCGCGGTGGTCCTCCATCAGCTTCAGCAGGGTGTCCACCGCCTCGCGGCCGAAGTCCGCGCCGCCGTTTCCGCTGTCCGCGGTGAGCGTGTACGCCTCGTCGACGAACAGCACGCCACCGAGCGCCCGTTGGAAGGTCTCGGAGGTCTTGATGGCGGTACCGCCGACGACCTGGGCGACCAGGTCGGCGCGGGAGACCTCCACCAGGTGCCCGCTGCGCAACGATCCCAGCTCGGCCAGGATCGCCCCGTAGAGGCGGGCGACGGTGGTCTTGCCGGTGCCGGGCGGACCTGCGAAGACCAGGTGTCTGCTCATCGGCGGTGCGGGCATGCCGAGTTGCTGGCGGCGCTGGGCGAGCTGGGTCAGATTGACCAGCGTACGCACCTGCTGCTTCACGTTCTCCAGGCCGATCAGCGCGTTGAGGGCGCCGAGCGGGCCGTCCGCCCGGTCCGTCGGGGGCGCGTCCGCGGCGCCGGAACCGGCCGGGTCGGTGTTCTCCGCGCTGCCAGTGCCCCAGGCGTCCCGCTTGCCGTTGCCCGTGCTGTTCAGGCCCTCCACGGCGAGCCGTTCGCCGGGTGCCGTCTGCACCAGGCCGCCGCCCTCGTTCTCCCGGGCGAGGCAGTTGACCAGCGAGACCGGTGCGGTGGACTCCACCCGGAAGCCGTCCTGGGCACCACCGGTGGCCTCGCAGCCGCTGAGCGAGGCGAGCGCGCCCTCGTGGAGCAGGTAGCCGTGGCCCTTGGGGGCGTGCACCGCGGTGCGGTTGGCGGTCAGCTCGCCGCCGGCGGCGACCACCATGCCCTCTTCGCCGGACATCTCGACGCGGAAGTCGCGGACGGTGACGTTGCCGCCGTCCTCCACGACCAGGCCGCTGGTGGCGGTGTCGGAGACCCCGCCACCGGCCAGGTAGAGGGTGCTGCCGGAGGCCACACGCACGCCCGCTCCCTTCGGCCGGACGATCTCGCAGTCCTCGGCGCGGCCCCGGGCGTTCCTGGTGGCCGCGATGCCGTCGCCGACGGGCTCCACGAGCCGGGCACGGCGCAGCAGCGGGTTGGCGCCGCCGAGCACAGCGACCGCGGGCGAGCCGCCGATCACCTCCAGGCGGTCCAGCTCCGGCGCCGAGTCCTCCTCCAGGAGCAGCCCCGCCCCGTCGCAGTCGCGGACGGTCAGGCCGGTGAGTGCGGGCGAGGAGGCACCGGCGACCCGCAGCGCCGCGCCCTGCGCGCCGTCCACCCAGCAGTCCTCGAAGGTGCCACGCGACCGGTCGGTGACCACCACACCGTGTCCGCGGACGCGTGAGACGCGGCAGCGGCGCAGCACCGGGTCGGTGCCCCCGGCCAGCGCGATCCCGTTCCCGGAGGCTCCGGTGACACGGACGTCCTCCAGCGTCGTGCGGCCCTTGCTGCTCAGGTGCACACCGGTGCTGGTGTCGTGCACGACGGTACGGACGACCGAGACGGCGGAGTTCTCCTCCAGCGCGATGGACGGCTTGTCGGTGGAGGAGATGTCGCAGTCCTCGACGGTGCCGCGGGTCTCGCCGTTGGCGAGCAGGCCGTTGCCGCGGGCGTCTCGTACCGTGCAGTCACGGACGCGTGCCTCGCCCTGCTCGGCGAGGACCAGGCCGCTGGTGCCGAGGTGTTCGAGCGTGCTGGACTCCACGGTGGTGGGTGTTGCCGAGGTCACCACGATGCCGGCGCCCTGCGGGTTGCTCACCCTGCAGTCCCGCAGCACGAGGGAGCCTGTCCCGCCGGCCAGCATCGCGGTCCAGGCGGCGCCGACTATTTCGCAGCCGTCGAACGCGGCCTGCCCGCGCCGCACGTCCACGGCGGGCAGTTCGGCGTCGCCGCCGCGCAGGGTCAGTTCGGAGAGCATCACGGCGTCGGCGCGCAGCGCGATCACGCTGCCCGAGCGAGGCCGGATCTCCACCGTTCCCCGCCCCTCGGCGGCGGTGAGGGTGACCCTGGTGCTGACCACCAGGTTCTCCGCGTACGTCCCGGGCCGGACGCTGATGAGCGCACCGGTACGGGCTGCGGCGAGTGCCTCACCGATCGTCCGATAGCGGTCCTTGGGACCGACCGACAGTACCTGGCGCGACACGCACCAACCTCCTTGCTACGGCGGCGTCATATGCGGACTCCCCCATTCGCCGGGGGCGCTTGTCGGCGAGCCGACGATGCCATCATGCCTCGTCCCCGGTGCGTACGGGTTCCGGGAGCGGCGCTCCCGGCGTCGAGGCGTTGCGGTCAGGTGCTCCACTTCTGGGCGTCGTTGCCCGTGCAGGTCAACAGTTGCAGGGCCGCCCCCCGGTCCCGGTTGGCACCCGCGATGTCGACGCACATGCCGACGGCCGTGTTGACCAGATCGTGGGCGCCGTTCAGGGCGAACTTCTGGGCGGCGTTGCCGTTGCACCAGGCGATCTGGATGGGGGTGCCGTTGCTGAAGTTCGCGTTGGCGACGTCCAGGCACTTGTCCTTGATGCGGATGGTGCCGTCCGACGCGAACCGCCACATCTGCGCGGGGGCGTTGTTGCAGTCCCACACGTGCAGTGCCTTGCCGTCGCTGAAGTCGTGGTTCGGTACGTCGATGCAACGGCCCGAGAGATGGCTGCGGAAGGAGACGGCGGCGCTGAAGGTGACGGCCGGAGGGGCCTTCGCGGGCTGCTTCTGCGCACTGCCGGCCTCCTTCGTGCCGCTCTGCTCCTTCGGCTGCTCCTTCGGCTGCGCCTCCGGCTCGGCGGCCTTCTTCGGCGTGTCCTCGGCCTTGTCCGGCACCGGTGCCTTCTGCCCCGGCTTCCCGGACGCCGGGTCGTCGGTGTCCTTCTTCCTGTCCTCGGCGGTCGGGGAACCCGTGCCGTCGGGGGTCACCGCGAAGTCGCCCGGCGCCTCCTGCCCGCTCCCGTCGAGCACGGTCCCCGCCGCCGCCACCGACGGCCGCTCGGGGCCCTTGTCGTCGTTCCCGGCGATTACCAGCAGCGGCACCGACACGAGCAGCGCCCCCGCCACCGCGGCCCCGGCCAGTACCGCCTTGCCCGGCCTGCCCACCGGCCCGGCCTTTTGCTGCGGCCGGCCGATCGCGGTCGCGGTCATGGTCCGTACGAGCGCGGGCAGACGGCTCTGCGCGACAGCGGCGGCACCGGGGTCGGCCTCGGGCTCGGACGGGGCGCCGCCGGGGGCGGCCTCGGGCGCGGTGGTCGTGCCCTCTCCGGCCTCTCCGGACGCCTTCCCGGCCTCCCCTTCGGTCTCCGGGGTCCCGGGGGTCTCGGGGGTCTCCTTACGGGCGTTTCCGGCGGCCTCCGCCTCCGCGGGCCCGGACCTGGGCTCGGCGGCGGTGGAGGGGGTGGGGCCGGGGGCATCAGGAGCGGCGGTCGATGCGCTCGCGACGGGCTCCTCGGCAGCGGACTCCGCACGAACCTGCGGAGATGAGGAGACTGGGGGTTGTTGGGACGAACGCGTCACGGGGTCCTCCCTGTGGTACGGGGCCAGGGTTCGGATGGGCTGTCGGTCCGGTCCGCGGAGGGGGTCACCGCCGTGGCGCCGGCACCCTCCACGGCCGCGGCGTCGGCTGCGGACATTCTCGCGACGTCTGCGGCCCGCGCAGCATCGAGAAGGCTGTCCGCCGGTACGAAGAGGGGGGCCGCGGCCCCCGCGTTGACCATCAGCATGGTGCCGGAACCCAGCAGCGAGCGGGCCAGTTCCTGTGCTGAGGACGCGTCATGGAGAAGCGCCGCGGGCATGAGCTCGTGTACGGGTGAGGTGTACAGCAGGACCACCGGCGCCCCGTCCCGCCCGGCGGCCGTGAGCGGCCCGCCGTCCGGACCACGCACCACGGTGACGTCCGCCTCCGCGAGCGCGGCGAGCGCCGCCTCCACCGAGCCGTAACCCGTGGCGGCTCGCTGCGCCGCCGCGTCCACCGGGTCGGTGGGCTCCGGCCAGCCGAGCACGCGCGCCGACGGCCGGTACGCCGGGTTGGCGCGGTATTCGCCCACGCCCCCGCTCTCGTCCGACTGCCACTCCCCCAGCACCGCCCACTCGGCCGGCGTCCGCTCCTCGGTCCACTCCGGGTCCACCACCCCGACCCAGTGCCCCGGCGCCCGGCGGGCTGCGGCCTTCACGGCCTCGGGTATGCCGGGGGGTTCGGGGTCGGCAGTCGGGGCGGAGGATTCAGGGCTGCCGAACGGGCCGCCGCTCAAGGCCTCTTGATGTTCTCCGGGCCGCATCTCCACCTGAACTCTTGGGTCTGTACGCACTCTCAGGTGCTGAACGGCATGCGCTCGCACGCCGACGCTGATCAGATCGGGGAGTCAACAGGATGTCACATGAGCTGTGTCCATGGGGTTTCACCCAGCGCCCGTTTGAGGCGTCCATGTGTCCGTTTACTGACCGAGTGGAGAACTTTCCGGGAGCAGTGAGGCACAGGAGGACATAGCGAACGGAGGTGTCGGGGCGAGAGGCCGGTCCGCGCCCCCACGACCGGCTACGTTGTGTACGCCATCGGCCTCTTCGGCGTACGGTGCCTCACCCGCCCGGACATCCGGAACGTGGCCGTTCGTTCGGGTATGCCTCACAGTTCGGAAAGCCGCCGGACCAGCGGCCGCCCTCGCGCAGGGTCGCGCGGATCTCGACGGCGAGGACCGGGGACCCGGCCCACCACGGTCCGGCGATCGCCAACTCCCCCGCGGGCCAGCAGGTGTACGCCAGGCCCATCGGACCGCTGCGCACCAACGGCTCCGCCACCGAGAAGGAGTACCGCATGTCCTCCCAGCAACCCGCCCCCGGCGCGAACGCGGCGGCGGCCACCACCCCCGGCGAACAGGAGGCCGTGACCGGTCCCCCGGCCTCCCCGCCGGCCGAGGAGACTCCGGCCGCGGCAGCCGCCACCCCCGAGGCGGAGTCCGGCACCACGCCGGCCGGGAGCACCGCCGCCACCCCGGCTCCGGCCGCCGCACCGACCGCCGAGGCGCCCGAGGAGGGCGTCGGCGTGGCGACGACAGCCGTGGCGGCACCGGGCACGAAGACCGCCACCGGCGTCAACGGCGGACGCCCGGGTGCCCCGGTCCTGGCGGGGGCCGCCTTCATCGGCGCGGCCCTGGTAGCGATACCCCTGCTGCTGGTGGGGAGCGCCAACGACAAGGGGCCGGACAACACGCCCATGCGCCCGGTGGCGGGAGGTGCCGACACCGTCCTCAACCCGAATTCCGCCCCCGCGGCCCTTGAGGACTACGTGGCGGGGAAGCCCAGCCCGTCCCCGACCAAGGAGAAGCCGAAGGCGGTCGAGCCCCCGAAGGCTGCCGTCGCCCCCGCACCGCCCGCACCCTCCCCGGCGAAGACCCCGGGGGCGAAGAGGACCACGTCCGAGCCGAAGCCCAAGGTGGCTCCCGAACCGGACTGGACCACGGTGACCGTCTCCGCGCCCAGCGTCCTGGAGGTCGACCAGGCCTGGACCACCAACCGCATCCGCATGATCATGCAGGCCGACGGCAACCTCGTCGTCTACAACGAGCACGACAAGCCCATCTGGGCGGCCATGACCTTCGGCCAGAACCACCGTGCGATCTTCCAGCCCGACGGCAACCTCGTCATCCACAACGGCGACGACCGTCCGATCTGGGCTTCCAAGACCCACGACCACGGCGGCGCCCAGCTGGTCTTCCGGGCCGACGCCAAGGTGGCCATCGTGCACAACGGCAGGGTCGTCTGGTCGACCTGATCACGGACGGTGGCGCGCGGAGCCGCCCTCACGGCCTGGCCTCGCGGTCACTCGGCGCACCCCGTCGCCCTCGACCGCGCCTCGACGACGTGAGGCCGGAGGAAGCACGGGCCCATCGGCCGGAGCCGCCGCCCCGCACCACACCGCCGCTCGCCGCCGGTCGGCGCAGCCCGATGACGACACCCGTGGCGACGAGCAGGGCGCCGGCGACGTCCGCGAGGCCCGCCTCGCCGAGTCCGAGTGCGACGGTGGTGAGCAACGCGCCCACCGGGACGAGTCCGGCGAAGAGTCCGGCTCGTTCGGCACCCAGTCGTCGCAGCGCGTCGTACCAGAGGAAGAAGGCGATGGCCGTGACGAGTGCGCCGAGGTAGGCGAAAGCAGCCGCTTCGGTGGGGGTGGGCAGGCGCAGGGCACTGGTCCCGTCCAGGGCGATGCTCGCGGCCAGCAGCATGGGCACGGACAGTGCCGCGGAATAGGCGGCGACCCTCAAGGGGCCGAGTCCGGGCAGCAGGGGAAGGGCGAGCAGGGAGAAGGCGACCTCGCCGGCGAGCGCCCCCAGCGACAGCAGCACGCCGTGCGCACTGCCACCACCGAGCCCGGCGGCGACGGCCGCCCCGAGGGTCACGACCGCCGCGGCTCCGACGATGCGGGCGGCGGGCCGGCGGCGTTGCGTCAACGGCCCGACGAGGGCCAGGACGACGGGGATCGCTCCGACCACGGTGCCGATCATGGCGGGGCTCGCGTGCCGGGTGGCCTCCACCAGGAGGATGTTGAAGCCGGCCAGGCCGGTGGCGGCCAGTGCCGCCAGCAGCAGGAAGTCACGGGGCGTCAGGCCCGCCCGGGGTAAGCGCCGGTGGCGTACGACGGCGAGGAGGATCGCCGCGGCGAGCGCGTAGCGCAGGGCCTGGCCGCCGAGGACGGGGTAGTCGGCGATCGTCGCGGAGACGGCGGTCGACGTGCCGACGAGCAGCATCGCGGCGGCGGCGCCCGCGGCCGGCACCGTGGAGGAACTCATGCCGAGTACTCCTTCGGCTGCGGGGCGGTGCCCGAGGGGGTGAGGACCTTACGGGTGACGCGTTCGGCGACGGCGGCGACCAGGGTGCGCGGCCGACGGGGCAGCAGATGTGCGGCCAGGGCGTTGCCGAGTCCTGGGGTGACGTAGCCGCGGTCGCGGTCGAGTGCGCGCAGGGCGGAGCGTACGACCGGCTCCGGAGTGGTCATCGAGCCGTTGACGGCCGCCTTGCGGGTGCCGATCGCCTCGAAGAAGGGGGTGTCCACCGGCCCGGGGCACAGGGTGAGCACGCGGATGCCACGCCCGCGGTACTCCTGGCGCAGGGCGAGCCCGAAGTTCAGCACGAAGCCCTTGGCCGCGCTGTAGACGGCGAAGTACGGGGAGGGCTGGAAGGCCGCGGTGGAGGCGACGTTGACGACCGCGCCCGTGCCGCGTTCCAGCATGCCGGGGAGCAGCGCGTGGGTGAGGTCGACGAGCGCGACGACGTTGACCATCAGCTGATCGTGGTCACGGCCCGGGTCTATGTCCTCGAAACGGCCGCACGTGCCGAACCCCGCGTTGTTGACCAGCAGGTCGACGCCGAGGCCACGGGCGGTGAGCCGGTCGGCGATCCGCCGTGCCGCGTCGGGCTCGGCGAGGTCCTGGACCAGGACATGGGCGCGGATGCCGTGCTCCGAGGTCAGACGCTCGGCGAGGGCGGTGAGCCGGTCCTCGGAACGCGCCACCAGGACCAGATCGTGCCCACGGGCGGCGAGCTGTGCGGCGAACTCCGCGCCGAGTCCGGATGAGGCACCGGTGACGAGCGCTGCGCTGTGCATGGGAAGACTCCTTCACTCGATGAGCAACTGAGACAGGAGAGTACCTACTCACTAGGTAACTGCAACAGCTTTGACTCAGATATTTCGGAGATGGTGCAGCGGTGTATCGTTTTGGAGGTCAAGCGGATGAGTGGGAGGCGCCATGGGTGGGACAGGGGCACGACCGTTGCGGGCGGACGCGGAGCGCAGCGTGCGCGCGATCCTGGAGGCGGCCGAACGTGTGCTGTCCACGGATCCGGGCGCGTCGATGGAGCAGATCGCGACGGCGGCGGGGGTGGCCAGGACGACGATCCACCGGCGATTCGCCCACCGGCAGGCGCTGATCGAGGCGCTGGTCTCGTCTGCCGCCCGCCAGCTCGCCCAGGCCGTGGAGGACGGCCGCCCGGACACAGCCCCTCCCCTGGTGGCCCTGCACCGGATCACGGCCAATGTGCTGGAGGTGAAGGGTGCCTGGACATTCGCCCTGGAACTGCCGGCCGATCCGGACAGCGAAGCGGCCGCTCTGCACCAGAACATCGGCCGACGCTGCATCACCGTGCTGGAGCGGGCCCGTGCGGAAGGGCTCGTCGACGAGGCGGCCGACCTCTACTGGCTACGGCGGGTCTACTACGCGCTCCTCGGGGAATCCCTGCACGGGAGCCCGGACGACACCGGCATCGACACCGACACCCTGGCCGCCCGCATCATCGACACCCTGCTGCACGGCGCCGGACCGCGCGCCTGAGCGCGGACACGGGCCGGGACCGCCCGGTACCGCCGCGTCCGGACGAGCCGACGACGGCCGGGCGGCTGTACGCCCCCCGTCCGCCGCCCCCTCGGGAACCCGCACGTGTCACTCCGGATCGTTCCGGATGCCCCGCCCGACGCTCCCCCCACTAACTTGTCGACGCCCGCCAGACCGACCCGTCCGGAGCCCGGGGAGCAGCGATGCCGACGACCGTCACCACCTTCCGCCCCACCGCCACGCTCAGGAATCAGGAACGCCAGGTGCTCTCCGCGGTCGGCTGCGGCCTGCGGGACGACGAGATCGCCGCCGCTCTCGCCATCCCGGAGGACACCGTGGCCGAGCACCTCGCGCGGATCCTGGTGAAGCTCGGTCTGCGTGACCGGGCCGCCGCCATCGTCCACGCCTTCGACTGCGGTCTGGCCGTCCCCGGCAACGGCCCCCGCACGCGGCCGGTGGGACCGGCTCCCCGGAGCGTCTCCGTGCGGGCGGCGGGGCCGAGGGTACGGATCTCCCTGCTCGGGCCGTTACAGGCATGGCGGGACGGCCGGCCCCTGAACCTGGGGCATCTGCGCCAGCAAGCCGTCCTGGCGGCCCTGGCGCCGGTCGCGGGGCGGTCCTTCAGTCAGCAGGAACTGCTCGACGGCGTATGGGGGATGGAGCCGCCGGTCGCGAACGTGGTGCCGGTGTACATCTACCGGTTACGCAAGGCCCTGCGCGTCGGGGGCGGTCCGGACTCGGTCATCGAGCGCGGACTCCGTGGATACCGGCTGGTCCCCGGCGCCGTCGACGTGGACGTGGCACGCCTGGAAAAGCTCGTCACCGGCATCGGGAAGGCCGATCGCGCGGGTGACCCCCTCGATGTGGTCCGTCTCTGTACCCAGGCGCTGGAGCTGTTCCGCGACGAACCCCTGGCCGGCCTGCCGGGGCCGCTCGCCGAGCTGGAGCGGCTGCGGCTCGCCGAGCGCAGGATCGCGATCGTGCAGCGGAAACTGGAGTGGCAACTGCGCCTGGGCCAGGACGCGCAGGCGATTGCCGAGCTGTTCGCCCTGTCGGCCGCGCATCCCCTCAACGAGCCGTTGGCCGCGATGCTGATGCGGGCCCTGTTCCGTAACGGGCGCCAGGCCGACGCCCTGACGGTGTTCGAGCGCGCCCGCCGCCTTCTCGCCGACAACCTCGGGGTTGCTCCGAGCCGGATGCTGCGGCGGGCGCACCAGATGATCCTGCGCGGTGACGAGGCCGGTCTCGGCCTCATCCCCTCGGCAGGGTCCAGCGGCCCCTGATCACCAGGCGGCGGGGTACCAGGCGCCGTTGTACCACTGCTCGTCGGCGCTGTCGTTGTGGTGATCCATGTTGAAGTCCTCGGGGTAGTTCACGACATGGTTGTGCGGGTACGTCCAGATGCCGGCGGACTCGTCGCAGACGTAGTCCCAGTGACAGATCGTCTTGACCGGTACGTCGCCGAAGAACCTGTCGGCACCGGCGAGCGGGGCACCGACGATACCGCCGAACGGCACGGATCCCCCGTTGGCGCCGGGGTTTCCCTGACGCTTCGGGTCGGCGATGAGAACGGCGTTCACGTTGTCGAAGGTCTGCCAGTTCTCGGTGACCCAGGTGTGCACCACCGCGGCACCCAGGGAGTACCCGCCCATCTTGACGTGCTGGCCCGGGCACGCGGCACGCTGGTCGCGCACCAGCCGGTTCAGCTCGTCGACGCCCGCCCGGGCGCTCGCGCCGTTGGGAATCTGGGTGGGATACCCGACGTGCTGCTGGATGTCGCCGGTGAAGCCGTCGTTGTTCCACGAGCTTCCCGTGCCGCCGACGACGATCGTGTAAGTGCCCACGCACGGAGCCGCTGCCGCCTGCGCCGTGGACGTCTGCATCGCCGAAAGCCCCGCCGTCAGCAGAAGTCCGGCCAACGCGGCCGTGGTCCTCTTCGCTCGCATCCGATTCCTTCCCATGGGGGTCTGCCTACGGCTCAGGACCTTGGCAGTGGCCGATGACATCCCGATGAAACGCACGCGGGAAGGCCGATTCCATCGGTATTTCATCGGTGCTTCCTACTGTCGGCCGCCGACGACCGGAGTTCACGACGGAAGGGCACCCCCATGGAAAGACGCGGCTCATACCGCATATGCACCGCACTGGCCTTGCTGACAGGTATCTGGGCGCTGGTCATCGGGATGACGACCTCGGTCGCCGTCGCCCGGCCCGAACCCGCTCCGGGGGCGGGCGACGACCGGTCCGGTGTCTCCCGGTATTTCAGCGGCCCTCAGGGCCTGGCCATTCCGACGGCGCCGTGCGACCCGGCGGGTCCGTCGGCCACCGACGGCGTCATGGCCGACCAGCTCAACCCGCAGCTCGGCGCGAAGATGGCCGGCTATCTGAACGCGTACAAGATGTCCTGCGCGCGCATGGTCACGCAGGCGGTGAAGGACCGGGGGCTCAATCAGCGAGCCGCGGCGACCGCCATCGCCACGATCATCGTGGAAACCAGCATGAACAACTACTCCGAGGCCGTCGACCACACCAGCATCGGACTGTTCCAGCAGCAGGACTGGTGGGGCACCCGGGAGCAGCGCCTGAACCCGGCGTACGCCACCAACGCCTTCCTCGACGCGATGGAACAGCTGTATCCGGGCGGTTCGTGGAACAACGCGCCGATCGGCGAGGTCTGCTGGCGTGTGCAGCAACCGAGGGAGGACCTGCGTTACCTGTACGGGATCGAGGCGGGCGACGCCACACTGATCGCCAACGCGTTGTGGTCCGGTACGAGCGCCGGCCCCAAGCACCCCTACGCCTCCGGCCGGGTCGTGTCCGGGCGGTCCGCGGACGGACGCATGGAGGCGTTCGCCGCCGGTGCGGACGGCGTCCATCACGCCTGGCAGACCGCGGTGAACGGCGCCTGGTCGCCGTGGCGGGCCGTGGGCGGGCCGCGCAACGCCCAGCTGGCGGTGGCGTCCAACGCGGACGGGCGACTGGAGCTGTTCGCGCTGTCGGACAGCACGCTCGATCACATGTGGCAGACCGGACCCAGCGCCGAGTGGTCGGCCTGGGAGAACTTCGGCACCGGGGGGTCACGACTGGCGGCGGGCAACAACGCCGACGGCCGGATCGAGGTGTTCGCCTCCAACGCGGACGGGGTGTTCCACCGCTGGCAGACCGCGCCCAGCGGTGGCTGGGCCGCCTGGGAAGGCACCCACGGCGGTCCGGCCCACGCGCGCCTCGCCATGGAGAACGCGCCCGACGGCCGACTTGAGGTCTTCGCACTGTCCGACTCGACGTTCGAGCACCTGTTCCAGACCGGCGTCAACGGCGGGTGGTCCGCCTGGGAGAACTTCGGCACCGGAGGACGCGCCGTCACCGCCGGCCACAACCAGGACGGCAGACTGGAGGTGTTCGCCTCCAACGCCGACGGGGTGTTCCACCGCTGGCAGACCAGCCCCACCTCGTGGTCCGAGTGGACCGGAACCGGCGGGATCCCGGACGCCGAACTGGCCACGTCGCGTTCGGTCGACGGGCGGGTCGAGGTGTTCGCGATCAACGCCACCACCGCGAGCCATGCCTGGCAGACGGGCCCGAACGCGGCGTTCTCGCAGTGGGAGAACTTCGGCGGCGGCGGCACGTCGATCGGTGCGGGCAACAACGCCGACGGTCGCATCGAGGTGTTCGGTACCAGCCACGCCGGTGTCTACCACCGATGGCAGACCGGCTTCGCCACCTGGTCCCCATGGGCCTGGCTGAACGATTCCGGCCCCGCGATGAACTGAGGCCTCTCGTTCGGATCACGCCGGAGCTCGCCGGCGGCGGCGCTGTCCATCGCCGTGAACCACTGCTCGGACAGCGCCGCCGCCCGGTGCGTGGGCGCTCACCTCGACGACCGGCGACAGCAGGCGCCTAGCCGACCCGCTCCCGCCTGTCAGTCCGTAACCTTCCGGGGTCTCCCGGGCCCGCGCTGTTGCTAGCTTCCGTACCGCCCGTCCGCACGACCCCGACCGTCCATCCCACTCACCCCGAGACTGCCAAGGGGAGGAGGACTCGTGCTTCCAGGGCTTTCCCGACGCACGCAGACCTGGGTTCTCGCGGCGACAGCCGCTCTGTTGCCGCCCACGCTGCTGCTGCCCGCGACTCCGGCCGCCGCCGCCCGTACCGCTGTCGCCGCCCCCGCGGCCTGCCCGGCCGCCGGCTTCGTGTCCCAGCACTTCCACGACGGCCACAACGGCGTCGACATCGCCAACTCCGTCGGCACTCCGATCTACGCCGTGGGCGACGGCGAGGTGACCATCTCCGGGTACGAGAGCGGCTACGGCCAGTGGATCCGGATCCGGCACCCCGACGGAAGGATCTCCGAGTACGGGCACATGACCCGGCGGGACGTCTCCGTCGGCGACCGTGTCCTGGCCGGCCGGCAGATCGCTCTGATGGGCTCCGAGGGACAGTCCACCGGACCCCACCTCCACCTGCGGATCTGGGGAGACCCGTCCACCTCCTACGGCATCGACCCCGAGGTCTACCTCGCCGAGCGCGGCGTCGTACTCCCCTGCACCCCGGGCAGTGGTCCGCGGCCCCGACCGCCGGTGTATCCGGCGGAGTCGGGCCGGGTCGTGTCGGCCCGGTCCGCGGACGGGCGCCTGGAGCTGTTCGCCGCAGGAGCCGGCGGCATCCACCACGCCTGGCAGCAGGAGGCCAACGGCAACTGGTCGGAGTGGGAATCGCTCGGCGGCCCCGGCAACGCCGAGCTCGCCCTCGCGCCGAACGCCGACGGACGCCTGGAACTTCTCGCCATCAACGGGGACACCTTCCAGCACCGCTGGCAGTTGAGCGCGTCCGGCAACTGGTCGGGATGGGAGACCTTCGGCGGTGGCGGCAAGGACACCGCGGCCGGTGTCAACGCCGACGGCCGCATCGAGGTCTACGCCTCGGGCCCGGCAGGGCTCTTCCACCGGTATCAAGTCGCCCCGAACGGCGGCTGGTCGGGATGGGAGTCCACGGGCGGCGGACCCGCCGACAGCCGGGTGGAGATGGGGAAGGCACCCGACGGGCGCCTGGAGGTCTTCGCTCTCAACGGCAGCACCTTCCAGCACCGCTACCAGAACGCACCCGACGGTGACTGGTCCCCGTGGGCCGGATTCGGCGAGGGCGGCCACGACCTGACGGTCGATCACAATACCGACGGCCGTCTGGAGGTGTTCGCCTCGGGTCCGGTCGGCGTCTTCCACAAGTACCAGACGAGCCCCACCGGTTGGTCCGGATGGGAACCCATGGGCGGTCCCGCGGACTCACAGCTCACCAGCGAACGCACCCCCGACGGCCGCGTCGAAGTCTTCGCCATGAGCGGCACCACGGCCATGCACATCTGGCAGACCGCCGTGAACGCCCCCTACAGCGCATGGGCGGCCTTCGGCACCGGTGGCACCGAGGTCACCGCCGCCACCAACGCCGACGGCCGCATCGAGGTGTTCGGCACCAGCCACGCCGGCACCTTCCACACATGGCAGACCGGCTTCGCGACCTGGTCCGAATGGATCTGGCTCAACAACTCCGCCGGCCCCGCGGTCGGCTGACCCTCCGAAGGAACTCATGCTTGCGATCAGCAGACGGAGCCTGCTACTCGGTGCGGCCGGCGCCGGCGCCCTCCCGTTCCTGGGCGCCGGCCAGGGCATCGCCGCCGCGGCCTCCGAGGACGCCCCGCCCCCTCACCAGGTCGCCGCGGGACCCTTCGCGTACGTCTACGACCCGTCCACCTCCGCAGGCCCGCGGTATCTCAACGACCACACGTTGATCAAGGCACAGGGCCGGTGGCACCTGTTCGGCATCGTCGGGAACAGTGCGCCGCGCGGCGAGGCACCGGACAGCGCGGCGGAGATCTCCTTCGCCCACGCCTCCGCGCCGAACCCGTACGGACCGTGGACCAGCCACCCCGACGCGCTCGTCGTCGACCCGTCCTACTTCGGTGAGGAACACCTGTGGGCGCCGCACGTCGTCGAGGCGGACGGCGGATTCTGGATGTTCTACGCCGCGGGCGGCGCGAACGGCGCGGCGATCAACCTCGCCACGTCGACCGACCTGTCCACCTGGACCCGCGAACCGTCCGGCCCGCTGTTCCGGGGGCTCGTGGCGCGTGACCCGATGGTGCTGCGGGCCGGCGGCGAGTGGGTCATGTACTACACCGAGCTCTCCGGCCCCGGCGGCCACCACGTCGTCGCCCACCGGCGGTCCGCCGATCTGCGTCACTGGAGCGAGCCGGGCGTCGTGTTCACCGACGCGAGCACGGACACGACCGTCTCGGTCACCGAGTCGCCGTATGTCGTCGAACGGGACGGCTGGTACTACCTGTTCATCGGTCCGCGCAACGGCTACGAGGGCACCGACGTCCTCGCGTCCCGGGATCCGTTCCGTTTCGAGCTCGCCGGATACACGGGGCATGTGCCCGGTCACGCCGTGGAGGTGGTCCGTGACGGGGAGAACTGGTACGCCGGTGCGGCGGGCTGGTTCCGGAACGGGCTGTACATGGCGCCCCTGTCGTGGCGGGACACACCAGCGCCGTGGCAGAGCCCCGACAACCCGGTGGCCGGCCTCGACGTGGACGGCCGCCTGACGGTGTTCGCACTCGACGCCACCGACCGGGCGATGCTACGGCGCGTCCAGCTCGACCCGCACACGGACAGCTGGTCGCAGTGGGAGCCCTTCGGGGGTCCGGCCGGTGCGGTTCCCGCACTCGGGCGCACCACCGACGGCAGGCTCGAGGTGTTCTCGCTCGCCCCGGGCGGCGCCGACCTGCACCACCGGGTGCAGCGGCCGGACGGCGGCTGGTACGACTGGGAGGAGTTCGGCGGCCCGGCCGGTGCGGCTCCCGCCGTCGCCCGCGACGCCTACGGCCGGCTGGAGGTCTTCGCCCCGAGCCCCGGCGGCGCCTCCTTCGCACGGCGACGGCAGAGGGCGGCCGGGTCCCTGGCCTGGGACCCCTGGGAGCCCGGATTCGGCGGGCCGGCGGGCGCTCCACCGGTTGTCGCCGCGAACGCCGACGGCCGGTTGGAGGTGTTCGCCCTCGCACCCGGCGGGGCGGGCATCGACCACCGTTGGCAGGAGACCCCCGGCGGTCCCTGGACCGCGTCATGGCACCGATTCGGCGCCGCGGCCGGCGCCGCGCCCCAGGTGGCCCGGGACGGCAGCGGCCGACTCGCCGTCGCCGCCGTCGGACCGTCGGGGGCGGGCACCTTCCTCCGGCGGCAGGCCGTGCCGAACGGCGGCTGGGGCGAGTGGCTGCCGCTGTTCGGCTGGAGCGCCGCCGCCCCGGCGTTCGCCGTGAACGCCGACGGCCGGCTGGAGGCGTTCTCCCTGACGCCCGGCGGAGCCCGGCTCGACCACCGCTGGCAGGTCGCTCCCGGCGGCGACGTACACCCCGGCGGTGAGTTCGGCGAACCCGGCATCCGGCTCGTCGCCACTCCCACGGCGGCGCTCGACGCCACCGGGCGGCTGCACGTCTTCGCCGTCACCGCCGCGGGCAGGGTCCGGACCCGCGTCCAGACAGTTCCCAGCGGCGGATGGCAGCCGTGGACGTCCTTCGGGGACCGCACGGTCGCGCCCCTCGTGTCGGGCAGCCCCACCCTCTGAACGGAGCGTACGAATCCCGTCAGGTGACCGGACGGCGCTGCCTCGGCCCCCACCCCTCACCCGCCCCGGACTCCTGCCCTCCCCGTACGGTGACTTTCCCCACTGCGCGCGGTCCGGACGGGTCATCCACAGCCCGGAACGACCAGTTCCGGCGATGTGGCCGAAGTGCGCCGGTGTACTCCCCCGGGAGATGAGTATCGTTCCGCTGGTCCGGCAAGCGACGCGTGGAACGGGGGAGCGGTGAGTGGCGTAGTCGTCCATCTGCCGCGGGGAAACGGTGGCGCCGACGGCGGCGAACCGCACGGTGACGCGGTGACGTTACGGCTGGGTCCTGGCGAAGTCGCCCGCTTCGGACGGGGCTCCGCGAGGATCCCCGTCGAGCTGCGCCTCGACGACCCGGCGATCTCCCGGATCGCCGGGGAGATCCGAGTGACCGACGACCACTGGCAGTTGACGAACCACAGCACCACCCACAGCTATCTCGTGGAGAACCCGGAGGGGGCGGGGGAATACCTGCGGGTTCCACCACGCCGGGTCGGGGCGCCGATCCCGTTCGAGTTCTCCCGCGTCGTGCTGCCCACGCGCGGTGAAGTCCCGGTCTCCTTCCAGGTGTTCGCCCCCGACCACGTCTATCTGGACCCCGAGGCCATGGGTGTCCCCTGGGGGAGCAGCACGGTCACCGCGTATTCCCTGAACGAGACGGCCACGTACTTCCTCGTCCTCGTCGCGCTCTGCGAACCGCGCCTGCGTGACCAGTCGCGCGTGGCGGTCCCCACCACTCCCAAGATCGTCGAACGGCTCCGGGGTCACCCCACCTGCGGTGAGCTGACGGCGCGGGCGGTGAGTTCGCACATCGACTACCTCGCCGGGGAGAAGCTGCGCATCGGCGTCCCGGACGCACCCGAGCCCGGCAAGGGCGACCGGCGCAACGGCAAGCGGGAGGAGATCGTCGGGCTGGCGCTGCGGTTCGGGCTCGTACGGGAGGAGCACCTCCGGCTGTTGCCGCCCCTGGCAAGAGCCGGAGGGCGGGAGCGGCAGGCCACGCGATGAGACCGCCGCACGGCCCGGGGGGCGCCACGGGATGCGACCTGACGGACGTGCTGCCACCCGGCAGTCAGGTCGGGAACTGGGTGGTCGACCGGCTGATCGGTTCCGGGGGGTGGTCCACGGTGTACGCGGCGCGCCCGGCTGATGCTCCCCCGGCCGACGGGCATCCGGCCGACGGGCATCCGGCCGACGCGCACCCGGCCCCGACCGGCGGGACAGCCCGGCCTCCGGGCCCTGCCGATGTCGCGCTCAAGATCATGCCCACGGCCGGGCTCGCGCCACGTCAGGCGCGCAGGATCGTGGAGTCCGCCCGCCGCGAGGTCGAGCTAGGGCGCAGGGCCGGGCATCCCCGGCTGATCGGCCTCCTGGAGTGGTTCGTTCTCGCCGCACCCGACCGCCCCTCCCTGGAGGGCGCGATCGTGCTGGTCATGGAGCGGGCCGCCGGCAGTCTGCGGGAACTGGTCGACGCGGGGGTTCCGGAGGCTGATCGCGGCCGGCTGATCGCGGGTATCTGTGAAGGGCTCGCCCATCTCCACCGGGCGGGCTGGGTCCACGCGGACCTCAAGCCGGAGAACGTCCTGCTGGGCCGGGACCGCTCCGTGAAGCTCTCCGACTTCGGCCTCGCGACGGAGCTGACGGGGACCCACGGGTACGCGCCACCGATGGGCACCCTGGACTACTTCCCGCCCGAGCGCTGGAGGGCTCCCCTCGGCGAACTCGGCGTACGGGTCCGGCCGACCGCGGACATCTGGGCGCTGGGCATCGTCATCCACGAGGTGTTCGCGTCGGGCGGCTCACCGTTCGCCGGGGCCACACCCGTGGCACGGGGCGCCGCGGTCCAGGAGTACGGCGAGGGGCGTACGCCGCTGCGCATGGACCACACCGTGCCGCCGTTCTGGCGTGCGCTGGCCGCCGACTGCCTCGCACCGACCCACGAGACCCGCGCCCCGCACACCGCGGAGAGCCTGCTCGCCCGCATCGCCGCACACCAGGAGGCGCCCGGGGCGGCACGGAGGCGGGGTGGCCGGGCCCGCGCCGCCGTCCTGGCCACGGCGCTGTGCGGGATCGCCGGCGCGGCCCTGTGCTCGGACGCGATACGGGCGACATCGGCCACGCCTCCCGGACCTGCGGGTGTCACGATCCAGGTGTACAACGCGGAACGGGCCTGCCGGGAGCGGGCCGACCGGGCCCCGCGGTGCAGCCTGGGTCTGGCGATCGACCCCAGGCGGCCCTACACGGCGGAGAACGTCGTACCGAGCAGGGTGTGGCACGGCGACGTGCTGACCGCCGACTGCGAGGTGCTGGACGGGGAGCCCATCATCGACGAGGAGGACCGGCGGTCCACCCGCTGGTTCCACGTCCGCCTGCCGACCGAGGCCCCGCCCTCCACCGCCTGGATCCCCGCCGTACGCACCGAGGAACGCGCGGTGCTGCCGGAGTGCCCCGGGCGTTCCGACGTGAAGGGCGACGACGGCGGCCCCTCACCGGTGGGTGGCCCGGGGCGGACAGCTGGATCGGCCGGGTGATCAGGCCCTGGGCGTGGCGGTCCGCTCGATGACGATCATGGCGGCGTCGTCGTTCAGGTATCCGCCGACGTGGTGCAGCAGGTCGCGCCGGAGACGGCCGAGGAAGGCATCGGGGTCGGTTTCGGTCCAGCCGGTGACGCGCTCGGCGAGCGGGTAGAAGGCGCCGGTGGAGTCGCGGGCCTCGGTGACACCGTCCGTGTACAGCAGCAGAAGGTCTCCCGGCTCGAACGGGAAGCTGTCCACGTGGTAGAGCGGATGCGTCAGTTCACCCAGGCCCAGCGGAGGTGCGGGACGTGGGGCGTACATCGTCGTCGGCCGGCCGTCGCGCAGAACGAGCGGCGGCGGGTGCCCGCAGGAGATCATCTGGACCGGGCCGTCCCCGTCGGGGATGTCCAGGACGGTGGCGGTGATGAACGTTTCTCCGTACCGGTCCGACTCGCCCTGCTCCGTCAGGTCCCAGCACACGCTCCGGTCGAGGTACGTCAGCAGCTCGCCCAGGCTCGCCCGACGGTGGGCCGCGACGCGGAACGCTCCGAGCAGCAGGGCGGCGTCATTGACCGCGGAGATCCCCTTGCCCCGCACGTCGCCGACGATCAGCCGGGTGCCCGAGGTGGTACGGGCCACCGCGTACAGGTCCCCGCCGATCTGCGCCTCGGCCTCCGCGGCAAGGTAGAGGGAGGCGACGCGCAGCGGTCCGACCTGCTCGGGCAGCGGCGGCAGGACCACACGCTGGGCGGCGTCGGACACGTAGCGCACCTGCGCCAGCTCTCTGGCGTGGCGATCCCGCAGGACGCAGAAGATCACGAGACTCGTGCTGACCAGCACCAGGGCGATGATCTGTGCCTCATGGTTGGCCGAGAGCAGCTCGTCCGGATCGCGCAGCACCCCGATGGCCGTCTGCGCGACCACCGCCAGTGCGGCGACCAGACCCACCGTCCGGGGCCCGCCGACCGACGGCGTGATCGCCGGGGCGGCGACGAGCAGCGGACCCAGATGGATGTCGGACGGCGCGAAAACGTCGGTCACGGACACGGCGACGATCCACGCGACAGGGACGGCGACCCACGCCCGACCCGCACGCACCGGCCGGCGAAGTCGTTCCTCGCGCTGCGACATGACTCCTCCCTACACCGCCCCTGCCCTGCTCGCACCAGCAGGGAGAGGCAGCGCCGGAGGCGAGCTGTCCGCGCGCATCACCGAAATCGCGTTCGAGGACATCGCCGCAGGGTCGGCCGGCTCGAGCGCGGTGAAGTCGTCGGACGGTTGGCCGCCGCCTTCGGCTGACAGGCCGTGGAACCGTCCTCACCCCGCCGAGGGGGTGATGGGTCCCATGCCAGAACGCCGCCGACGGTCGTCGACAGGTCGCGATGAAGGGCATCGAAGGCGAGAGCAGCGTCTGTCTCGTGCACAGACACATGAGGGGTCATCAACCCGGCCGGTGACACCCGCTCCCGGCGCCCCGGACGGCCGATCACCTCGCCGAGACCGCGTCGCACTCGAACCGGCGTCCCTCGCCGACAGGAAATGCGCCTGTCGGCGGCGCGGTCCGAGGCGAGAGCTCTCCGATGCCCGGCCTGCCGGTCGATGACATTCACGAAGTAGCCGCAAGGGTCTTGCCTCACGTGGCCGCCCCCTGACCGCCGGACAGCAGACATCCTACGTCTGCTGTCCGATTCATGGGCTTTACATCGAGGCAAGGAGTGCACATGAGCGACGAAACCTTCAGCGGAGTCACGAGGCGGGGCGTACTGGTCAGCGGCATGGCCGCGACAGCGACGGGCGCTGTGGGCACCGTCACCGCAGCAGGGCCGGCGACGGCGGGTCCGCTCACCGCCCCAGAGGCCGGCGCCTGTCCACCGGCCGATCCGACGAGTCGGCCGCACAAGCACTTCGCCTTCGACACCGGCCTCTGGAACGGTCACCGGGAAATGGTGAACGGCCCGATCGAGATGGGCGGTTTCGTCAGTACCGGGTGAGTACGCGCGCCTCACCCCTCGGCACGGCGCGCGTCGGCGATCCCGCCTGCCCGCGCTCGCCGAACCGTCCGGCACCGCGGCGCTCCACACTTCGCTCCACGGATCCTCCGCCGACGCCCTCGACCGTCAGGGCCGTCAGGGCCGTCAAGGCCGTCAAGGCCGTCAGGTAGGCGGCCAGCTCTGCATGGCCATGTCGGCCACCATCTGCAGGTCGTCACGGGTGGCACCGCTGGCGGCTTGGACCGCGATGCCGTTCGCGACGGTCATGAGGTAGCGGGCGAGCACTCCGGGATCGGTACCGGGGGGCAGATCGCCTTCGTCGACGGCTCGCCGGAACCTGTCACGGAGGCGGGCGGTGTGCTCGTTGCGCCAGGCGACGAGGACGTCGCGGGCGTTGCCGCCCGGGTCGCCGGCGGCGAGGGAGCCCTGGACGCCGAGGCACCCGGCAGGCGAACCGGGGTGGGTCGTGGCCCGGACGGAGCCACGCAGGAACACGGTGGCCACCTGCCGGGCGGTCGCCTCCCGCACGGCCTGGGCGCCGTAGGAGGCGGGACCTTCGGCGTAGCGCTCCAATGCCTTGCGGAACAGGTCCTCCTTGTTCCCGAAGGCCGCGTACATGCTGGTACGGGTGATTCCCATCGCGCTGGTCAGGGCGGTGAGGCTGGCGCCTTCGTAGCCCTGCTCCCAGAAGACCCGCATGGCGCGCTCAAGGGCCTCATCGGCGTCGAAGCCCCTCGGCCGGCCGATCGGTGCCTTCCGCGTCATCTCCATGGGGATCACCATACCCCTTCCGTACCGGTCGGTGCAGATGTGCTAGCGTCTTTTCAGTACCGATCGGTACCGAACTTCGTGGAGGTTGTTGACATGGGGCAGCTCGAAGGCAAGACCGCCGTCATCACCGGCGGCAGCACGGGGATCGGTCTGGCCAGCGCCGTACGACTGGCGGCCGAGGGTGCACACGTGTTCATCACGGGCAGGCGCAAGACCGAGCTGGACAGGGCCGTGGAGACCATCGGCCCGGCAGCGGCCACCGCGGTGACGGGTGACATCTCCGACCTGGCCGACCTGGACCGCCTGTACGACGCGGTCCGTGTCCGGGGCCGGGGCCTGGACGTGGTCTTCGCGAACGCCGCCACCGCGTCGTTCGCGACACTGGAGGAGGTCTCCGAGGAGCACTTCGACCAGGCCTTCGGCGTCAATGTCCGGGGCACACTGTTCACTGTGCAGAAGGCGCTGCCGCTGCTCAACGACGGCGCATCGGTGATCCTCAACTCCTCGGTGCGCGCCGACGACGGTGTGGCGGCGTTCGGCACGTACGCGGCCTCCAAGGCAGCGGTGCGTTCCTTCGCCCGGACCTGGGCCAACGAGCTCAAGGACCGCAACATCCGGGTCAACGCGATCTCCCCCGGCACCATCGACACCCCTGGACTCGACGCCCTGGTCGACACGCCGGACACGCCCGTCACCAAGTCCGACTTCACCGGAGTCGTCCCACTCGGCCGGATCGGGCGCACGGACGAGGTCGCCGACGTGGTGGCTTTCCTCGCCTCCGAGCAGAGCAGCTTCTTCCTGGGAGCCAACCTCTACGTCGACGGAGGCGAGAAGCAGATCTGACCCGCGGCGGCATCCGTCGGCGGGAAGGAACACGCCAGGACGGACGTCCCGCCGCCCGTTGACCCTCCGCGCACCGCTCGTTGTCCGCAAGTGCCGGGAGGAGGACAGGTCCCCGCGTGCCGCTCGATGTGGAACTCGTCGCGGCCGAAGCCGTCGTTCTTGCGGTGCCGGCGGGTGGAATCGACCGGTAGTGGCCCGGTGACCGTGACCTGGTGTTCGCGGGCTGCCTGTTCCGGACGCGGGTCGGCCGGAAGACGTCCGGGTCGGCCGCTTGTGCCCGGCAACTCATCCGGCACCCTGTGGCGACAGGGGGGTGGAGGCGGCACCGCCCATGTGGGTGCGGGCCGCCGCCCTACCAGCACCTCTAGGAAAGGACCCGACTGCTGTGAGCAGCACCGGACGCCACCGCAGGACCCGTACGCTCGCCGTCGCCGTCGCCGCCGTCGCCGCGGCCGGCGCGGGAGGCGCCTTCCTGGGTCTCGCGCAGGATGAGGCCGACGCCGCCGGGACCGTGGTCGTCTCGACGACCGCGGCACTGCAGAGCGCGGTCGCCCAGGCCACGGCCGGCACCGTCATCCAGGTCCGCGGCGGCACCTACTACCCGACCACCACCCTGAAGAGCACGGCCAACGGCACGGCGGCCGCGCGGATCACCCTCACCGCGTACGGCAGCGAGAAGGTGCGGATCGACGGCTCGAAGCTGCCCGCGGGGTCCTGGCTCGCCGGGATCTACGGCGACTACTGGACCGTCCAGAACGTCACCTTCCAGAAGTCCCCCGCCCAGGGCTTCGTCGTGACCTCGTCCGTCGGCGGCATCTTCAAGAACATGGTCACCGCGGACAACGGTGATTCCGGATTCACCCTGCGCGGCGACGGAACGACCGGCAACCTCGTCCAGAACCTGGACAGTCACGGCAACTACGATGCCGCGAACCACGGGCAGAACGCCGACGGGATCGCGGTGAAGTTCGGTTCCGGTACCGGCAACAGGATCACCGGGGCGCGCCTCTTCAACAACGCGGACGACGGCTTGGACCTGTGGCAGTTCGCGAGCGCCGTCACCATCGAGCACACCTGGGCGTTCGGCAACGGCAGGAACCGCTGGAACGACCCCGCCTTCGAGGGCAACGGCAACGGCTTCAAGCTCGGTGGCGGCGGTGCCGTCGCCGCGCACGTGGTGAACAACAACGCGGCCTGGGACAACACGCTCCACGGCTTCACCGAGAACAGCAACCCGGGCCAGATCCTCCTGAACCGCAATACGGCTTACGTCAACAAGGAGTCCGGCTACTACTTCGCCACCGGAAAGGCCCGGCTCGCCGGGAACCTCGCGGTGAGCAACACCACCGGGCTCGCGAAGCTGGGAAGTTCCACGGTGTCGGCGGGCAACAACTGGGACAGCGGGGTGGCGACGCCCGCCTTCAGGTCCACGGATGCCGCCACCGTGTACGGCGCCCGCCTGGCGGACGGCTCGCTCCCCGCGACGGCCTTCCTGACCACGGGCAGCAGCACGATCGGCTCCACCATGGACTGAGCCGCGCGCACAGCGACGCCCCCGCCGGGTCAGGCCGGCGGGGGCGCGCGTGTCGTTGCGGTTACTGGTACGTGATGTCGGAGGCCGTGAAGCGGCAGTACGTGCCGTCGGGGCCCGTGCCCGTCTTCGGCGGCTCGGCACCCGTGTTGTTGCCGGTGAACCGGTCACAGGTGGAGATCTTCTTGCCGCTGTCGCCGTGGATGCGGATGTTGCGCAGCGCCGCGGTGTCGCCGTAGTTGGTGTTGATGCCGACGAGCGACTTGCCGGGAGCGGTGATGTCGACGTCGTTCACGATGATCGTCCGCTTGTACTGCGTCGAGCAGTTGCCGCAGGAGCGGACCAGCTTGCCGAACTCCGACACCTGGAACTTCGTGATGACGAGCTTGCCGGCCCCGTTGAACTGGAAGACCTTGTCGGAGGCCTTCCGGGCGCCGCCGCCGTACACCGTGTACACGGAGCTCGCGGACTTGCCCTTGAAGGTCGCGGCGTCCTCGCCGACGTCCTCCCACCAGACGTTCTGCAGCGTGCAGCTGCCCGCGCAGTGGATGCCGTCCGCGGCGGGCGAGCCGATGACGACGTTCTTCAGGACGGCGCCGTCCTTCAGCTTGAATATGGGGTCCTGGCCCTCTTCCTGGCCGTCGCCGCCCAGCTCTCCGCTGCCGTAGAAGCGCTTGAGACCGCCGTCGTACGTGCCCGACACCTCGATGCTGGCGGACACCGCCTGCTTGCCCTTGGGAGTGGGCCAGGCAGCGGCGGCACCGGCCGGCGACAGCATGACGTTGGTGACGACGGCGGCGCCGGTGAGTCCGACCGCGGCGGTCAGCGCGCCGATGGCGCGGCGCCGCGTCAGGCGCCGCTTGCGGCCCTTGCGCAGTTCGGAGCGTCCACTGAGTTGACTCATGTGTTCCATTCCTCGGGGTGTGGAGGTGACCTTTCATTCACTGGTCGCCGCCGCCCGGCCCGGGGGTTGCCGCGGAATCGGAGAACTCCTGACGCAGGTCCCGGAGCCTCGGAGGCTGTCGGGTGACCTCGGATCGGAAAGCGGACGCGGTCCGGTGCGTGCGGTTCCGGTGCGTGCGGTTCCACGGCGGAGGAGGGGGGCGACGCGGAACGCCGCCGACCGACGACAACGCGGGAAGCGTGCGTGCCAGGGCGTGGCCGCCGGGTCAGAGGTCACCCGACACCCCCTCAGTCCGAGGACGGTGCGAAGTCGCCCCGCCAGTCGTCCTGTTCCCCCGGGGACCCTGAGGTGCCTGCCTGGACGGTGTACACATCGCCATAGGCGTTCCGCTGCCCCTGGGCGTGGTCGTACTGCCCCGCGAAGACGTGCGCGCCGACGGGGACGGTCCGGCCCGCCCTCAGGGTCCACCGGTAGACGAGGAAGCCGTCGTCCTCGGACACCGAGGCGTCGAAGTCCTCCGCGGGCAACGAGCGCCAGCTGCCGGTGTCCGCGACTTCGGCGGTCAGCGCGACGCGCAGTTCGACGGTGAGGGAGGCCAGTGGTTTCCTCGCCTTGACGGTGACGTTGCTCTGCGCCCAGTGGATGCTGCTGCCCGGGTCGATGGAGCCGTCGGCCCACAGCAGGTCCGCCGCCGTCGGACTCTCCGAAGGCTCGCTCCTCGACGCGTCGGACGGGCGCTTCGTGTGCGGAGTCCCGGTCGGCCGGGGTGCGGCCGTGGTGGGTGACGCGGACGTGCGGAGCGGTACCGGGGCCGACGACGGGGCGGCGGGTGTGTCCATGGGGGCGGAAGTCGTCACCACGCTCTGCGGATTCGGGGCCTCCTCGTTCACGGAGGAGGCGACCGCGTACCCGGCGACGGCGAAGACACCGGCCACGGACGCCGTCGCGCTCACGACGCGCAGCCAGGACATCGCCGGCCCGGGGGGCCGGTGCGCGGCAGCCGCCTCGTGACCGCCCATGCCCCGCTCCACGCGGGCCCGCATACGCTCCCGGTCGGGTCTGTGCGTATGCGCGGCGCCGCGCAGCCGGCGCCGCAGTTCGTCGTCCTTCATGCCGTCCTCCCTCCCGGGGCCGCGGTCCGTACCCGTTCCACTCCGGGAAGCGGCGTCAACTGACGCTGCAGTTCGGCCATTCCCTTCGACGTCTGGCTCTTCACCGTACCCACCGAGACCCCCAGGGCGAGGGCCGTGTCCTTCTCGGAGAGATCGAACGCGTGCCGCAGCACCACGCAGGCGCGCTTGCGGAACGGCAGTCTGCCCAGCGCCTCCCGGACGTCGATCACGCCGGACACGTCCGGGCCGTCCGTCACCTCGCTCTGGCTCGACCAGAACAGCGTGACCCGTCTTCGCTCGCGCACCGCGCTGCGGATACGGCTGCGCGCCATGTTGGCCACCACTCCACGGGCGTACGCGACCGGATACTCGGCGGCGCGCATCCGGTCCCAGCGCCGCCAGAGCGCGAGGAGGGCGTCCGCCGCGAGGTCGTCCGCCCCGGCCGCGTCGCCGGTCAGCAAGTGGGCGAGGCGTGAGAGTTCGGCGAAGTGCGCTTCGAAGAAGGCATCGAACTCCCTCGTCGCGTCATCCACGGCCGCACACATGGGCACCTCGCTCACCGACCCGAAACTGCGTTGTTCAGAATTTCGTACATCATCTGGAATGTCGAACGCCGAACGATAGAGGCGTACACACCGCAGGTCAAACGGCCGACGGTGGCCCGGATTTCCGCCGGCTCGGACTCCGTGCGGGCGGCAACCTTCCTGGCAGCGGCGGCGACCAGGATACGTATCGGTCCCTCCACGACGATGACGACGAGGTCACTATGCCCCGATCCATCCATGCTTCCCACCGTCGCCGCCGCGGCCGCATGTTCGCGGGAGGGGTGCTCGCCACCACGCTCACCGTGACCGCGGGTGTGCTGGCGGCCGGCCAGTCGGCGGGTGCGGCGGAGGAGGTCTCCGCACCCGCCAACAAGGCCACTGCGGCACTGGCCGCCGCACGCGTGGCCGAGAAGCTGGATCGCGGCCTGGTCGCCGTGCCCGCGAGCGGTGGCGTGCTGGTCACCTGGCGGATGCTCGGCAGCGACGCGGAGAGTGTCTCCTTCAAGCTGTACCGCGGTTCGACACTGATCACGGAGACCGGCAAGACCAACTTTCTTGACACAGGCGGCAGTTCCACCTCCGCGTACGAGGTCCGCGCCCTGGTGAACGGCGTCGAGCAGCCCGGCGAGAAGGCGGGGGTCTGGGCCTCGGGCCGTCTCGACATCCCCCTCGACAAGCCTGCGGGCGGAACCACGCGCGACGGCGTCGCCTACACCTACGCCGCCAACGACGCCTCCACCGCGGACCTGGACGGCGACGGCGCCTACGAACTGGTGCTGAAGTGGGTGCCGTCCAATGCCACCGACGTGGCCAACTCCGGCACGTGCACCGGGCCGACTCTCTACGACGCGTACGAGCTGAGCGGCAAGCGGCTGTGGCGCGTCAACCTCGGGACGAATGTGCGCAGCGGCTCGCACTACGACTCGTTCCAGGTGTACGACTACGACGGCGACGGCAGGGCCGAGGTGGCCGCGCGCACCTCGGACGGCTCCAGGGACTCCGCGGGCACCGTCATCGGCGACGCGTCGGCCTCGCACCTCGCGGCCAACTGCGCGGTGCTGAGCGGCCCCGAGTATCTGTCCGTCTTCAACGGGCAGACCGGCAGGGTGATGGACTCCGTGCCCTTCGAGCCCGCTCGAGGCGCCGTCTCGGACTGGGGCGACACCTGGGGCAACCGGGAAGGGCGGCTGCTCTCCGCGACCGCGTACCTCAACGGTTCCTCGCCCAGCATGATCTTCAGCCGGGGCATCTACGAGCGCATCGCGGTCGCCGCGTACGACTGGAACGGCACCGACCTGAGCCGCCGCTGGAAGTTCGACACCAACAGCTCCACCAACTACGGCAAGGGCTTCGACCAGCAGGGCAACCACAACCTCGCGGTCGCCGACGTGGACGCGGACGGCAAGGACGAGATCGTCTACGGCGCCATGGCCGTCGACGACAACGGGAGCGGGCTGTGGACCACCAAGCTCGGGCACGGCGACGCCGTGCACGTGGGTGACCTGAACCCGTCCCGGCCCGGCCTCGAATCCTTCAACGTGCACGAGCACACCGACTCCGCCTACGGCTACGAGATGCATGACGCGAGGACCGGCCAGATCCTGTGGGGCACCAAGACCGGCACGGACGTCGGGCGGGGCATCTGCGCGGACCTGACCCGCACTCACGCCGGTGCCGAGTGCTGGTCGAGCGGCGGCGGGCTCTACGCGGCCAACGGTACGAAGATCAGCGACGCGGTCCCGACGTTCGGCGGCGGGGCCTCGTACAACTCCGCCATCTGGTGGGACGGCGACGCCAACCGTGAGCTCCTGGACCACCGCTGGTCGGGCACGGCGGGTGTCGGCTACGCCCAGGTGCTGAAGTACACCGGCTCCACCGAACTGACCCGTATCTGGTACGACCAGGACGCCAAGTCCAACAACTGGACCAAGGGCAGCCCCGCCCTCTCCGCCGACCTCCTCGGCGACTGGCGCGAGGAAATGCTCTGGCGCAACACGGACTCCACGGCACTGCGGCTGTACACCACCCCGCACCCCACCGAGTTCCGGCTGCCCACACTGATGAGTGACCCCGTGTACCGGCTCGGGATCGCCTGGCAGAACACCGGATACAACCAGCCGCCGCAGGTCAGCTACTACCTCGGCACGAAGTAGCGGACACCCTCTCCCCCTCACCGCCCCCTTCGGATGGAAGTGGTGCCCGGACAGTGGCGCGTACCCGGTGGATGTGCGCCGGGGGCCAGTGGCTCGTTGAGATGGTGAGCCCGTAGGGACCACCGTCCGGGCACCGCCCGTCAGAAGGACAGCGCAGTGACCGCCACAGCCGGCCGGAGTCCGGACCGCGCGTCCGGGCACCGGCCGGTGAGGGGGCGGGCGAAGCCGCCCGCCGCCCCGCTGCCGCAGCGGGACGGCATCGATCCCGTGCGCCTCCGGCTGCCGACCGGGGTCGGCCGGGCGTCATGACGTGCCCCCTCCCTCGACCCGCCCCCGGGAACGGCGTACTCCCCCGTCCACGGCGTGGCCGAACCGCGTACGGGACCGGGATCGCCGGGAGGACGGCGGCAGGCCCACCGGACCGCCCCTCGTCGTCCCAGCCCGCACGCCGGGGTGCCGCTACAGCGCGTCGGCGCGTGATTCACCGATCGGTGACCACGATCTCGCGCTTGAGGATCTTGCCGGTGGGGCCCTTGGGGAGCTCGGCCGTGAAGGTGACGATCCGGGGGTACTTGTATGCCGCGACCCGGTCCTTGACGTGGTCGCGGATCTCCTCGGCCGTGGCACTCGCACCGGACCGGAGTGTGATCACCGCTGCGATCTCCTCGCCGTGGACCGGGTGCGGCACGCCGACCACCGCGGCTTCGGCGACGGCCGGGTGCTCGTACAGCACCTCCTCGATCTCACGCGGGTAGACGTTGTAGCCGCCGCGGATGATCAGGTCCTTCTTGCGGTCGACGATGAAGTAGAAGCCGTCCTCGTCGACACGGGCCAGATCACCGCTGTGGAACCATCCCTCGCGAACGGCTTCCGCCGTGGCCTCGGGACGGTTCCAGTAGCCGGTCATGAGGTTCTCGCCGCGGATCGCGATCTCACCGACCTCGCCCGGGGGCACCGCCCCGCCGTCCTCGGCGACGAGCTGCATCTCGACTCCGCGGATGGGCTGCCCGATCGAGCCCGCCTTGCGCGGGCGGTCGGGGTGGTTGAAGGCGGCGACCGGTGAGGTCTCGGAGAGCCCGTATCCCTCCAGCACCGTGGCGCCGAAGCGCCGCTCGAAGCCGTGCAGCACCTCGACCGGAAGCGAGGCGCCGCCCGAGACGGCCAGGCGCAGCCAGTGGGTGTCGAAGCCTTCGGGCAGCGGGGCGTGGAGCAGCGCCGCGTACATCGTCGGCACGCCGAGGAACACGGTGACCCCGTCGCGGGCCATGATCTCCAGGGCGCGCTGCGGCTCGAACCGCGGCAGGAGGGTCAGTGTGGCGCCGGCGGCGACGGCCGTGTTCAGCGCACAGGTCTGGCCGAAGGCGTGGAAGAGCGGCAGACCGCCGAAGAGCACGTCGCCGGGTCCGACCTGGAGCAGTGTCTCGGCCGCGGTGGCGGTGTTGGTGGCCAGGTTCCGGTGGGACAGCTCGGCCCCCTTCGGTGTACCGGTCGTGCCCGAGGTGTAGAGGATGAGGGCCGGATCGTCATCGGTACGGCTGACGATGCCGGGCATCGGTTCGTGAGCCCGCAGCACGTCGTCGAAGGCCGAGGGCTCGGTCACCACACATGCCGTTCCGGTCTCGGCGGCGGCCTTCTCGACCTCGTCCGCGAACAGGGGGAACACCAGCGCGATCCGTGCCCCGCAGTCGCGCAGGGCGAAGGCCACCTCGCGGGCCTTGAGGAGCGGATTCATCGGCACGACCACGCCGCCCACCCGCAGGATGCCGTAGTAGACGACCGGGAACAGCGGCACGTTGGGCATGGTCAGCGCGACGCGGTCGCCGGGCCGGACGCCGCGGTCGCGCAGGAGGGCGGCGACTCTGGCGCTCGCTTCGTCCAGTTCGGCGTAGGTGAGGGTGCTGTCGTCGTGGCGCACGGCGATGCGATCACCCTGGGCCGCGGCGGAGTCCACCAGGAATGTGGCGAGGTTGGTCATGGCTGTCTCCTTGGGTTCGTCTCGTCCTGCGACGCGGCATTCCGGGGGCGGATCACATCGCGAGGGGTGACCCCGCCGCGAGCGTCCTCGGTACGGGGGCGGTGCGGCAGGGCCAGCCAGAGCCGCAGCAGGTGGCGCTTGAGTGCGGGCTGGGCGTGGTCCTCGAACTCCGCTCGCGCGTGCATGACCGTCCGGGTGTTGACCAGCAGCAGGTCGCCGACCTGAAGGTCGATGTCGAGCCGGAACTCCGGGGAGCCCGCCACGTCGTCGATGAGGTCGAACAGCTCCAGGTCCGCCCGCTCCAGCCGGGGCACCTGGGGGAAACGCTGGGCGGACTCCAGGTAGCAGCGGTGGTAGCGCATGCTCGGTGCCCCTTCCGGCCGGGCCACGAGCGGGACGGCCGCGTACGGCGTCTCCCCGGGAGCGTGCTCCTCCCGGCGGTCGAAGAAGTAGGTGCGGTACAGGCGCCCGGCCAGATCGGGGCGCAGGTCCAGCACCGCGTTGTGCACCGCCGCCGAGCTGACCAGGGAGGTGAGCCCTCCCGTGCGGGGCGCCCGCAGCGGAAGCAGCGCGAGCAGATCGGTCCTGTCGGTGTGGAACGGCAGCGCCGCCCGGGTCTGGTAGCCGCGTGTCGCCGGATCGGTCAGGCTGCGGCCGGTGTCCCGGACGTGGCCGAGCATGTGCCCGTCCGCGTTCTGCGGGACCGGACGCCCCAGGTGCTGGCCGAGGCCCCAGAAGACGGTGCTCGCGGCCGGCTCGCCCAGCCGTTCGACCGGGAGGCCCTTCACGATCGCGAACCCGCGTCCGTGCTCCAGTGTCCTGGCGATGCGCTCCAGCTCACCGGCGAGCACGGGGAGCGGGAAGTCGGCCGCTGTCAGCTTCAGCAGTGTGAGGTCGCGCCTGCGCGCCTCCCCCAGGGCGGAGTCGATCTCGGCGAGGTGGCGCGGCGAGAGCCGCAGGATCCACTCCTCGCGGTTCACCAGATCTCCGCCTCGCCACACCGAGGGGCCCGAACAGGGCGCGTCCAGCGCCTTGCCTGTGTCCGTCGTACCGGTCATGTGCGCCTCCGTACCGTCGCCCGTCCACCGGCCCCAGGGGGGTGCCGCATCGAGCCGGGCGGCCGGTGAACGGACGCCATGCTAGGTCGCGCGTTCACACCATACTTGTCCTGGCGTGACATCTGACTTACCTTTTCGGGACACCTGGACAGCCTCGGAGGGTACGTATGAAGCCCCTGGTCCGTACCGCAGCCCTCAGCGGCTATGTCGAACTGTGCCGCGCACTGGGCATCGACCCGCAGCCTCTGATGAAGCGCGCGGGCCTGGACACCGCCGCCCTCGCGGTCCAGGACCGATGGATCTCCGGGGCGGCCGCGGTCCAGGTGCTGGAGCTGTCGGCAGTCGCCTCGGGGCACGAGGACTTCGGCGTGCTGATGGCCGATTTCCGGCGCCTCTCCAACCTCGGCCCCGTCAGCCTGGTCGTACGCGAGGAACCTGACGTACGGAGCGCACTGAGACTGCTGATCCGCCATCAGCACATGTACAACGAGATCCTGAACGCCCAGCTGTCCGAAGGCGACGGGCTGGCCACGTTGAGGGTCGACCTGCGGCTCGGCGAGGTGACGGAGAGCAGGCAGGCCACGGACCTGGTCGTCGCCGCCTTCCACCAGATCCTGCGCGGCTTCCTTCACCCGCGGTGGCAGCCGCTGTCCGTCTGGTTCAGGCACCCCGCACCGGTGGACACCTCGACGCACCGACGCACGTTCGGCGAGTCGGTGGAGTTCGATCGCGAGTTCGACGGCATAGTCTTCTACGCCGCCGACCTCGATGCGCCCAACGCGATGGCGGACCCGCTGCTGCGGGAGTACGCACACCAGTACTTCGAGGCGATCGCGGTCCCCAGGGACACCACCACCGCGGACCGGGTACGGGAGCTGATCGAGGTCCTCCTGCCGAGCGGGCGCTGCTCGATCGAGCAGGTCGCGCGCAGCCTGGGCGTCGACCGGCGCACCGTCCACCGGCATCTGGCCGATTCGGGCGAGACGTTCTCCTCGCTCCTCAACGCCACCCGCACGCATCTCGCCGAGCAGTTCGTCGCGAATCCGCGGCGTTCCCTGACGGAGATCTCCGACCTTCTCGGTTTCTCGTCGCTGAGCGCCTTCTCGCGCTGGTTCCGCGAACAGTTCGGGTGCAGCCCGAGGGCGTGGCGCAGCGGCGGGAACCGGCAGCAGCTCCCCGGCCAGGACTGATCCCACGGGCGGCACGTGCCCGGCCGGTCGCGTCGGCTCACGCAGCGTGACGCACGGGCGATGTCCCCAAATGACAAGTTATCCGTCCCCGCGGGTCAAGCGAGCGCGGGTGTTCGCCCCTACGTTTGCAGCACCGCAGAGACGCGGTCGGCCGCCGGAGAAGAGCCGTACCACCCCCCGTGCACGTCCCCTCCGGAACGGTCGAACGTACCCGGGCCGCCCTGCGCCCGCTGTCCCCCGGTGACCCGCATCGATCCTCGCCGGACATCTCATGCCCCGGCATCGCACGCGGCGATGCTCCCGGCGAATGATCACCGACCGCACGAAGGAGACGGACCGTGCACTTCCACGACGACTCACTTTTCCCGGAGAACCAGGAAAAACTGGTGATCCAGGCCGCCCCCTACGGGCCGGAGTGGCTGCCCGGGGACGCCGACGACCTTCCCCTGACGATGGACGAGCACGTCCAGGCGGCCGTCGACTGCTACAACGCCGGCGCCACCGTGCTCCACATCCACGTACGCGAGCTCGACGGCAAGGGCTCCAAGCGGATGTCCAAGTTCAACGAGCTCATGGGCCGGCTGCGCGAGGCCGTGCCGGACATGGTGCTGCAGGTCGGCGGCTCGATCTCCTTCGCCCCCGAGGGTGAGGGCGGTGAGGCGAAGTGGCTGAGCTACGACACCCGCCACATGCTGGCCGACCTGGACCCCGCGCCGGACCAGGTGACGATCGCGATCAACACCAGCCAGATGAACATCGTCGAGATCATGAACGACGACGATCTGGAGGGCACGTCGATCGCGAAGCCCGATTACTACAAGGCGTACCGCGACATGGTCGTCGAAGCGGGCCCCGACTTCTACCTGGAGCACCTCAAGCGTCTGGCCGCGAGCGGCATCCAGCCGCACTTCCAGCTCGCCACCCTGGCCCAGCTCGAAACCGTCGAGCGGCTCATCCGGGCCGGTATCCACACGGGCCCGCTGATCCTCAACTACGTGGCGATCGGCGGCGGTTTCGCCGGCCGCCACCCGGCCGACCTCATCGAGTTCGTCCGTCGCGCCCCCGACGGCGCCGTCCTGACCATCGAGAGCTCCATGCGCGCCGTGGCACCCATGAACGCGATCGGCATCGCGCTCGGCGTCCACGTCCGGGTGGGCAACGAGGACAACCTGTGGCGGCGCAAGGGCGAGCGCATGTCCAGCGTCGAGCAGGTCGAGCAGATGGTGCAGATCTCCGAGGCGCTCGGCCGTGACATCGCGACCGGCGCGGAGGCCAGGAAGATCTACCAGCTCGGCGAGACCTACTCGGGCGCCGACGAGACGCTGGCCCGCCTCGGCATGGTGCCGAACCGCCGTCCCGGTCAGCGCGGCTTCATGCTGCGCGACGTCTGATCACGGCACGGGACCACCGCGCCGAGCCGCGCACCCGCGCGAACCCACAGGGCCGTCGGGGTCACGTCCCCGGTCACCGACGGCCCTGTTCTCTCTCCTCACCTCCCACGAACAACGGAGCACGTCCATGGCGCACGCCATTCGCTTCAAGGAGACCGGCGGTCCCGAGGTCCTGCGCCGGGAAGAGGTCGTCGTCGGCGACCCCGGCCCGGGCGAGGTACGGATCCGGCACGAAGCCGTCGGACTCAACTTCGCCGACACCTACTTCCGCAGCGGCCTGTATCCGGCGCCGCTGCCCGCCGGGCTGGGTGTCGAGGCCGCGGGTGTGGTCGAGGCGGTGGGCGAGGGCGTCACCCGCGTCACCGAGGGCGACCGGGTCACGTACACCGGCAGCCCGCTCGGCGCCTACAGCACGGAACGGGTCATGCCCGCCGACTCCCTGATCCGGCTGCCGGACGGCATCGGCTTCGAGACCGCCGCCGCGATGACCATGCGCGGCCTCACCTCCGCGTACCTGCTGCGCAGGATCCACCCGCTGAAGGCCGGCGACACGATCCTGCTGACCGCGGCCGCGGGCGGCGTCGGCCTCATCGTCTGCCAGTGGGCCAAACTGCTCGGGCTGACCGTCATCGGCACCGTCTCCACGGAGGAGAAGGCCGAGCTCGCCCGCGCCCACGGCTGCGACCACGTCATCCACTACCGGCGCGAGAACGTGGCCGAGCGGGTGCGCGAACTGACCGACGGCGCCGGGGTCCCGGTCGCCTTCGACAGCGTCGGCAGGACCACCTACGCCGCCTCCCTCGCCTCGCTCCGGCGCCGCGGTCTGCTGGTCTGCTTCGGTACGGCCTCCGGGCCGGTCCCGCCCATCGACGCCATGCAGCTTGCCGTCAGCGGCTCCCTCTTCGTCACCCGGCCGGCGCTCGCCGACTACATCGCCGACCCCGTGGAGCGGGCCGAGCTGGCGGGGGAACTCTTCGACCACGTGGCCTCCGGACGCATCGCCATCGAGATCAACCAGCGCTACGCGCTCGAGGAAGCCGAACAGGCGCACCGCGAGCTGGAGGCGGGACGGACCACGGGATCGTCCGTCTTCGTCCTCTGAACCCCTGGCGGCTCACGCGGCACCACCACTCTCTAGAGGAGGAAGCACCATGGAAAAGACTCTCACCCAGCAGGGGGGCGCGCCCGCGTCGGTGCGCGCCCACTCCCTCGGCTCGATCAAGGCCGAGCCACTGACCTGCACCATCGGCGCCGAACTCTCCGGCGTGAACCTCGGCGACGCCTCCCGCGACGACGAACTGTTCGCCGAGATCAGGGCCCTGCTCCTGCAGTACAAGGTGCTGTTCCTGCGGGACCAGGACATCACGCGCGCAGAACACGTCGCCTTCGCCGAGCGCTTCGGCCCGCTGGAGGACCACCCGGTCGCCGGCAGCGACCCCGACCACCCCGGCCTCGTGCGGATCTACAAGGACCTGGACAGCGCGCCGGAGCACTACGAGAACGCGTTGCACACCGACGGCACCTGGCGTGAGAAGCCGTCCATGGGCGCCGTGCTGCGCTGCGTCGAGACGCCTCCGGTGGGCGGGGACACGATCTGGGTCAACATGGCCGAGGCCCACCGCCGGCTCCCGGAGCACATCAGGACCCAGATCCAGGGGCTGCGGGCCAGGCACAGCATCGAGGCCACCTTCGGTGCCGTCATGCCGCAGGAGAAGCGTCAGGCGCTCAAGGCACAGTTCCCCGACGCGGAGCACCCGGTGGTGCGCACCCACCCCGAGACCGGCGAACAGATCCTCTTCGTCAACGCCTTCACGACGCACTTCGTCAACTACCACACGCCCGAGAACGTGCGCTTCGGGCAGGACTACGCCCCCGGCGCGGGCCTCCTCCTGAACTACCTGATCAGCCAGGCCGCAGTCCCCGAGTACCAGGTGCGCTGGCGCTGGACGCCGAACAGCGTCGCCATCTGGGACAACCGCTCCACCCAGCACTACGCCGTCCAGGACTACTGGCCCGCCGTCCGCCGGATGGAGCGCGCCGGAATCGTCGGCGACGGACCGTTCTGACCCTTCCCTATCCTTTTCCCGAGCAGTCGAGGTGATGACAATGGGGTTTCTCACCACTGCGGAATCCGCCCCGGGCAGAACCGGTTCCGGTTCCTCGGAGTGGCCCGTGTCCCGGCGCTACGCCTGGGTCGTCTTTGCACTGAGTTTCGGACTTCTGCTCTCGGACTACATGTCCCGGCAGGTCCTCAACGCCGTCTTCCCGATGCTGAAGGCCGACTGGCTGCTCTCGGACGCCCGCCTGGGCTCCCTCAGCGGCGTCGTGGCCCTGATGGTCGGTCTGCTCACCGTTCCGCTCTCGCTGCTGGCCGACCGATGGGGCAGGGTGAGATCCCTGGTCATCGCGGCGACCTTGTGGAGCCTGGCGACCCTGGGCTGTGCGGTGGCGGCGAGCTACGGCCAGATGTTCATCGGCCGGCTCCTCGTCGGCGTCGGTGAGGCCGCGTACGGCAGTGTCGGCATCGCCGTCGTCCTGAGCGTCTTCCCGCGCGCCCTACGGGCGACCCTCTCCGGGGCCTTCATCGCCGGCGGAGCCTTCGGCTCGGTCCTGGGCATGTCCATCGGCGGCGCCGTGGCGCAGGCGTACGGCTGGCGCTGGGCGTTCGCCGCGATGGGCGTCTTCGGCCTGGTGCTCGCGGGCGTCTACGCCGTCGTGGTCACGGAGAAGCGGCTGGCCCCGAGGCAGGATCCGCCCGAGGGCAAGAACGGCACCGACCCACGGACCCCTCTGCGCGTGCTCCTCCCACGGCTGTTCTCCTCCGTCTCGGTGATCAGCGCCTACATCGGCAGCGGTCTCCAGCTGTTCATCGCAGGCACCCTGATCGCCTGGCTGCCCAGCTACTTCAACCGCTACTACGACATGCCGACCGCGAAGGCCGGTGCGACCGCCGGACTCTTTGCCCTCGTGATCGGAATCGGCATGGTCGCCGGCGGAATCGCCTCGGACCGGATCAGCCGGCGCGCCCCGATCCGTAAGTGGGCCGTCGCCATCAGCTGCAGTGTGGGCTCCCTCGTCCTGCTGATGACCGCCTTCCGCATGCCGACCGGCCCGGCACAGCTGGTGGTACTGGGGCTGGGAGCCCTGCTGTGCGCCGGAACGGCCGGGCCGGGTGCCGCCATGGTGGCGAACCTGACCCCCGCGGCCATCGCCGCGACGGCGTTCGCCACGCTCACGCTGGCCCAGAGCCTGCTCGGACTGGCCCCCGGCCCCGCCGTCACCGGCGCGCTCGCGGACCGGCTCGGTCTGCTCGGCGCACTCCAGCTCGTCCCGCTCGTGGCGATCGCGGCCACCGGCGCCTTCCTGGTCGGCCGCCGCCACTACGACCGTGATCTGCGCCGTCTGACCGGGCTCGGCCCGGTGGCGGAGCCCAAGGAATCGGAGACCTCCCCATGAGCCGTACCACCGAGCCGGTGGTCGTGATCGTCCCCGGTCTGCGCGACCACGTCGAGGAACACTGGCAGACCCTGCTGGCGACCCGGCTCACCCAGGCGGGCCGCACGGTCCGTACCGTCCCCCCGCTGACGCGGGACCAGCTCAGCCGCGAGGCCCGCGTGGCCGCGCTGGACGAGGTGGTGGCGGAGATCGAGGGACCGGTGGTGCTGGTCGCCCACAGCGCCGGTGTGATCACCACCGTCCACTGGTCCCAGGAGCACGCGGCCCCGGTGCGGGGGGCGCTGCTGGTGACGCCGCCCGACTTCGAGAAGCCGCTGCCGGAGGGTTACCCCACTCCCGAGGTGCTCGACAAGAACGGCTGGACACCCGTGCCCCGCTCGCCGCTGCCCTTCCCCAGCATCGTCGCGGCCAGCTCGAACGACCCTCTGGGCACCGTCGAACGCGTCGCCGAGCTGGCCCGGAACTGGGGCGGGCGCCTCGTGGAACTCGGCGAGGTCGGCCACCTCAATCCCGCCTCCGGCCATGGCCCGTGGCCGCGCGCCGAAGAACTGCTCCGCGAGCTCGAACAGAGCTGATCCACCGCACAGCCCCCGCTCAGCCCCGCGAAAGGCAACGATGAACACCGACACCGACCTGCTGTGGTCTCCCGGTCGCCGCGAGTTGGAGGACTCCAACGTCGTGTGCTTCATGGAATGGGTGAGCGAGGTGCGGGGGCTGCGCTTCTCCGACTACTCCGAGCTGTGGCGGTGGAGCTCCACCGACCTGCCCGGCTTCTGGTCGGCGGTCTGGGAGTTCTACGGGCTGGATGCGGTCACCCGGTACGACGAGGTGCTGGGTGATGCGTCGATGCCGGGCGCCGTCTGGTTTCCCGGCGCCCGGCTGAACTTCGCCGAGCGGTGCTTCGCCCGGGCCACGGACGCCCGCCCGGCGCTGATCAGCGTGGCCGAGGGCGGCACGCCCGTGGAGACCTCGTGGCAGGAACTGCGCCGCCAGGTCGCGGACGTCGCGGCTGCCCTGCGCCGCATGGGCGTGGGGCCCGGCGACTGTGTGGCCGCGTACCTTCCGAACCTCCCGCAGACCGTCGTCGCCCTGCTGGCCACGGCCGCCGTCGGCGCCGTGTGGACGGCGTGCTCCCCGGACTTCGGCACCCCCAGCGTGCTCGCCCGGCTGCGGCAGGCGCAGCCGACCGTCCTCGTGGCCGCGGACGGATACCGCTACGGCGGCAAGACCTACGACAGACGCCCCGAGATCGCCGAGCTCGCGGACGGACTGCCCACCCTGCGTCACGTCCTCGCGGTCGACAACGTCTTCCCCACCCCGGCCGAGCCATGGCCGACGCGGCACGGGATCGAACAGCACGCCTGGTCCGCGCTGCCGGCCGCCGCGTCGCCACTGGAATTCGCCGACGTGCCCTTCGACCACCCCTTGTGGATCCTGTGGTCGTCCGGGACGACCGGGATACCCAAGGGGATCGTTCAAGGTCACGGTGGCATCGTGGTCGAGCTGCTCAAGGCACTGGGCCTGGGCGCGGATCTGCGCGCCGACGACCGCTACCTCTTCCTCACGTCCACGAGCTGGATGGTCTGGAACTTCCTGGTCGGTGGCCTGTTGCACGGCACCACGATCATCCTGTACGACGGCAGCCCCACCTTTCCGGACATCAACGGGGCCTGGCGGATCGCCGAACAGACCGGCGCCACCATGGTCGGCGTGGGCGCGGCCTACCTCGCCGCCGTGGAGAAGTCGGACACGCGTCCCGCGGCCGAGCTCGGTCTCGAGCGACTGCGTTCCGTACTCCAGACCGGATCGTCCCTGGCCCCCAGCACCTGGCGGTGGGTCCACGACCGGCTCCCGCCGAGCGTCTGGCTGCAGTCGATCTGTGGCGGTACCGACATCTGCTCGGTTCTCGCAGGCGGTTCCCCCCTGCTGCCCGTACGCGTGGGCCGGATCCAGTGCCCCGCGCTCGGCGTCGCACTGGCCTCCTGGGATCCCGGCGGGCACCCCCTGACAGGTGAACAGGGCGAGCTGGTGGTGACCGCGCCGCTGCCGTCCATGCCCCTCCACTTCGTCGGCGACCCCGACGGCGCCCGCTACCGGGCCAGCTATTTCGACACCTACCCAGGGATCTGGCGGCACGGCGACTGGGTCACCGTCGACGCGGACCTGTCGGTCGTCGTCGCCGGCCGCTCCGACTCCACCCTCAACCGCATGGGCATACGGATGGGCTCCGCCGACATCTACGCCGTCGTCGAGCAGCTCCCCGAAGTCGCCGACAGTCTCGTCATCGGCGTGGAACAGCCCGACGGTGGCTACTTCATGCCCCTGTTCGTCGTGACCGCTGACGGCATCGCACTGAACGACGGACTGCGCGAGCGGATAGCCGCAGCCATCAGGCAACGGCTGTCCCCGCGCCACGTGCCCGACGTGATCGTCCCGGTCCCCGCCGTCCCGCGCACGCTCACCGGCAAGAAGCTCGAAGTACCCGTCAAGCGCATTCTGCAGGGCTCCCCTGTCTCCGACGTCAGCAGCGAAGGATCGGTGACCCACCCCGAGATGCTCGCCTGGTTCGCGGACTTCGCAGCCCGTTCGGCACCGGACAGGTGACCCGCCCACAACGATCTGCCCGGGCCCCGGCTGGGGCACACGGATCTGGCGGGCGGTCCAGTCGGGGCCGACGCCGCCGAACAGGGCAGTCATCGTCTCGGGCGTGAGCTGCTCCCCCTTCGTGTGCGAGCGTCAGCGTGCGCGGGTGCGAGGGGCGTTGTACTGCTCGTCGGTGACATGTTCCAGCCAGGTGGTCTCGGGCCGGTCGTCATCGGGGGCGGTGGCGTCCCACAGGGCGAGGTGCTGCATGAAGTTGTCCTCGGTGGCCCCGTGCCAGTGCTCCTCGCCGGGCGGGCAGGTCACCGTCTCGCCGGGGTGGGCCTCGAAGACGACCCCGTCGCGGGTGCCGACCAGGGCGACACCGGAGACGACGTGCAGGGTCTGGCCGATGGCGTGGTGATGCCAGGCGGTGCGGGCGCCAGGGGCGAAGCGCACCATGTTGGCGCGCAGGCGGGAGGGTTCCTGACCGGCGTGGATGACGTCGAACCAGACGTCCCCGTTGAACCAGTCCTCAGGGCCCTTGCCGGTGGGCTGCGGCTTGACGAACTCCACGGGATGCTCCTTGCTTTCGTACTGGGCGGTGTGGCGGGGAAGGAGAGGCAGGTCAGCGTTCCAGCATGGCCAGGCCCGCTTCGGTGTGGGTGTCGCCGGCGGCCGGGGGGAGGCTGGAGAGCTTGGACAGCACCTCGTCGCTGAGCTGGATGCTGTCCGCGGCGGTGTTCTCCTCGACGCGGGCGACACGCTTGGTGCCGGGGATGGGGGCGATGTCGTCGCCCTGGGCCAGCAGCCAGGCGATGGCGACCTGCGCCGGTGTGGCGCCGACCTGGGCGGCGATGGCCTGGACTGCGTCGGCGAGGGCCAGGTTGCGCTGGAAGTTCTCGCCGGTGAAGCGCGGGTTGCCGCGCCGGAAGTCGCCCTCCTCGAAGTCGTTCTCATTGCGGACGGTGCCGGTGAGGAAGCCGTGCCCGAGCGGGGAGAACGGCACCAGGCCGATACCCAGTTCCCGCAGCACAGGCAGGACGCGGTCCTCGATCCCGCGGGTCCACAGCGAGTACTCGGACTGGACGGCGGTGACGGGGTGCACGGTGTGGGCGCGGCGGATGGTGTCGGGACCGGCCTCGGACAGTCCGAAGTGGCGGACCTTGCCCTCGGTGATCAGTTCGGCGACGGCTCCGGCGGTCTCCTCGATGGGGGTGTTCGGGTCGACGCGGTGCTGGTAGTACAGGTCGATGTGGTCGGTTCCCAGCCGCTTCAGCGATCCTTCGACCGAGGTGCGGATGTTGGCGGGGGTGGAGTTGAGGTTCCAGGCGCCGGCGCCGCCGTGGTCGATCATGCCGAACTTGGTGGCGAGGACGACTTGGTCGCGGCGGCCCTTGAGGGCCTGGCCGAGGAGGTTCTCGTTGGTGTAGGGGCCGTAGATCTCGGCGGTGTCGATGAGGGTGACGCCGAGGTCGACGGCCCGGTGGATGGTGCGGATGGATTCGGCGTCATCGCTTCCGGCGCCGGTGAGACCGTGGGACATGCCCATCGCGCCCAGACCGATCCGGGAAACCTCCAGGTCACCCAGCTTGACGTGCTTCATAGCCGTTCCTCTCCTGACAGGTTGAACGCGGGTGATCGGCGCGACCGAGCGCGTGAGTGGGGGCGGGGAGCTATTCCCCGGCGGGGAAATCGGTGGAGGCCGCCAGGTCGCGCTGGGCCTCGAAGTCCTCGATCCGCTTGCGCAGCACCCCGAGGGTGGAGTCCAGTGCCTGGGAGCCGAGCATCATCCGCAGCGGGGCCGGCTCGGTGTCGGCGGACTCGATGATGGCCGCGGCCATGCGCTGGGGGTCGCCGGGGGCGAGGCCGTTGGCGGGGTCGAGCATGACCTTGAAGGCGTGTGCGGGGTTGCCCTCGTAGGCGTCGATCGGGTCGGCGACCTGGGCGCTGCCATAGCGGAACTCGGTACGCGCCCCGCCGGGCTCGACGATCGTCACACCGATGCCGAACGGGGCGACTTCCTGGGCGACCGCCTCGGCGAACCCCTCGATGCCCCACTTGGCAGCGTGGTACATGGAGTTGCCGGGGAAGGCGACCTGTCCGCCGTAGGTGGACATCTGCACAATGCGTCCGCCGCCCTGGGCGCGCAGGTGCGGCAGGGCCGCGCGGATCAGGGTGATGGAGCCGGTGAGGTTGGTGGCGATGATGTGATCGACCTGGGCATCGGTGATCTCCTCGGCGGCGCCGAACAGACCGTAGCCCGCGTTGGAGACGATCACGTCGACACGGCCGGCGGCGAACGCCGCGTCCACCGTCTTGCGCACGGCGGCGGTGTCGGTGACGTCGAGGATCTCCGGCCGGAAGATGTCGGGGTACTGCTCACGCAGGTCAGCGACCTTGTCCAGGTTGCGGACGGTGCCGATGACCGTGTCGCCGCGTTCCAGGAGCCGGGTGGTCAGGGCGTGGCCGAAGCCTCTGCTGACGCCGGTGATGAGCCAGGTACGGGTGGTCATGCGTTGCCCTTCTTCGTGGTCGGGGCGGTGTCGGCCGGCGCGTTGGCGTCGAGGGCGGCCAGGGCGTTGAGGGTGCGGGGGTAGCCGATGAACGGCAGCAGGCCGGTCAGGACGGCGAGGAGGGTGGCGCGGGTGTTGCCGACGTTGAGGTTCGCGGCGACGTGTCCCTTGACCTGGGCGTCGGCGCCGCCGAGCGCGGCGAGCATCGCGAAGGTGAGCAGTTCCCGGGTGGGGACGTCGATGCCGGTGCGGGTGTAGTGGTCGCCGAAGCAGTTGCCGCTCAGGAACCGCTGGATGTGCTGCTCGTCCTCGGGGGCGTTCGCGTACATGGCGTCCACGGCCTTCTCGCCGACGATCTGCTTCTGGACCGCCAGGCCCTGCTCCATCCGGGTGCCCGGACCGGTGGTGGACTGGCCTTCCAGGGGCAGTGCGATGCCGCGGTCGGTGAGCACCTGATTGGTGGCGTGCAGGAAGTCGAAGACGCGGGCCATACCGGCGTACGGCACGGCCTGGTAGACGATCTCCTTCGCCTGCACCGGGGTGACGCCGATGGTGAGGGCGGCGCCGAGCATCACCTGGTATTCGGCGAGGGCGCCGGCGGCGATCATCGCGGCGAGCTGCGTCATCAGCCGGGTTCGCTCCGGCAGCTTCTGCGTGTGCTGCAGGGCCTCGTCGAAGGCGAAGTTGTCGAAGTACTCGATCAGTTCCGGATCGGTGACCGCGAGGGTGGAGACGTGGCCGGGGAAGAGCCGCTCGTGCGCGGCGGTGGCGGCGGGGTTGGGCTTGCGTGCGGTCACGGGCGGACCACGACCTTGAGGTTGGTGCGGTCGTCCATGGCCTTGTACGCGTCCGCGACCTGGTCCAGGGAGACCTCGGCGTCGAACACCCGGCCCGGGTCGATCCGGCCGGCGAACACGTCGGCGATCGCGGGCTCCAGGTAGGCGCGCACCGGGGCGGGCCCGCCGGTCAGACCGGCGTTCTTCCCGAACAGCGACCCGAAGCCGACCGGGGCCTCCTCGTACTGCGGGACACCGACGCGGGAGATGATCCCGCCGGGCCGCACGACGCCGTACGCCTGCTCGTAGGCGGGCATCAGCCCGACCGCCTCCAGCACGACGTGGGAGCCTGCGCCGCCGGTCAGGTCCATCACCTTGGCGATGCCTTCCTCGCCGCGCTCGGCGACGACGTCGGTGGCGCCCCACTCCTTGCCGAGGTCGGTGCGGGAGGTGTGCCGGCCCATGAGGATGATCTTCTCCGCGCCCATCCGGCGCGAAGCCAGCACGGCGGACAGGCCCACCGCGCCGTCGCCGATCACGGTGACGGTCTTGCCGGGCTCGACCCGGCCCATGTGGGCGGCGTGGTAGCCGGTGAGGTACACATCGCTCAGAGCGAGCAGCGACGGCAGCAGGGCCTTGTCCACATCCGTGGGCAGCTTCACCAGTGTGCCGTCGGCCTGGGGGACGCGGATGGCCTCGGCCTGCGCTCCGCCGACGCCTCCGGCGCCGTACCAGCCGCCGTGCGGGCAGGCGGTGTGGAAGCCGTCCCGGCAGATCGGACAGGTGTTGTCGGCGAACGCGAACGGGGAGACGACGAAGTCACCGCGCTTGAGTCCGCGCACGTCGGAGCCGGTCTCCTCGACGATGCCGAGGAACTCGTGCCCCATCGGTACGCCCTCGTCGGTCTTGTCCATCGAGTGGTAGGGGTGCAGGTCGGAGCCGCAGACACAGGCGAGGGTGATCCGGACGATCGCGTCGGTGGGGTCGACGATCTTCGGGTTGGGGACGTTCTCGACCCGGACGTCGCCGGGGCCGTACATGAAGGTGGCACGCATGGAAGATCTTGCCTTTCGTAACTGTGGGTAGCTGACTGCCGACGGGCTGATCAGCGTGGTTCGAGGCGCAGGGTGGAGGCGCGGGACCGGTCGGTGAGGACGTGCTCGACGATGCTTGTGCAGTGCCCGTACTTCTGCCGGTAGGCGGCGTCCACACCCGGGTACTCGTCGGGGTCGGTCGGGTGGAAGGTGACGCCCTGGCGGACGCCGCCGGCGTCGATACGGCCCTGGTGGCGGGACTGCGTGCCCCGGTACCAGGGACCGTCGGTGCCCTTGACCGAGCGGACGTACAGATGGTCTCCGGCGCGGACCACCCACATCGTCACCGGTTCGCGCAGGGTGCCGTTCGCCCGTTCGGATGCCAGGTCCAGCTCCTCGGCCGCAGCGATCTTCTCCAGATCCGTACCGTTCCAGTCCGTCATCGTCAGTCCCTTCCGCTGTGCAGGCCAGGCGGGCCTGACCAGCCATGTCGCCGTTCACCACGTCCACCGTTCCCCGCACACGAGCGGCACGCCATCGGAGCGGGCCGGGCCATCGGGGATGTGCCTGGGCGGCGGGCGCCGGGCACGGTGCAACACCGTCAACCGTGCCCCTTCACAGCCGCCGCAGGCAGGCCGGGATGTTCCAGGGGGTGGCCAGCGGGGGTGTGACAGGGCCCCCCTCAGCACGCATGTCGCACCGAAGGCGGAGAGACACTGGCGGTATGGCACCTGAGCAGCACAGCAGCGGCGAAGAGCTGGCACGCTTCCTGCGCGCCCGCCGCACCCAGACCAGCCCCCGGTCCGCCGGGCTCACCCCGGGCCCCGGCGTCCGCCGCACTCCGGGACTGCGGCGCGAGGAACTGGCCACGCTCGCCGGGGTCAGCATCGACTACTACACCCGCCTGGAACGCGGCAAGGAAACCCGCCCCAGCCCCGCAGTGATCGACGCGCTCGCCCGCGCCCTCCAGCTCGACGACGCCGAACACCAGCATCTGCGCGACCTCGCCGTCCGCGCCGCCCACTACGCACCCCAGGCCGCCCCCGCCCCCAGCCGTACCGTGCGCCCGCACCTGAAGCTGCTGCTGGAAGCCGTGCGCCCTAGCCCGGCCTACGTCGTCAGCCGCAGCATGGACGTCCTCGCCCACAACCCCGGCGGACTCGCCCTGTACCCCGGCCTGGCGGACTGGCCGGCCACCCGGCGCAACCTCGGCCGTTATCTCTTCCTCCACCCCGCCGCCCGCGAGGTCTTCCCTGACTGGGACAACCAGATCCGGCACTGCGTCTCCCGGCTGCGTGCCCTGGCCGGCACGGACCCCGACGCCCCCGACCTCACCCAGCTCGTCGGCGAGCTGCTCCTGAAGAGCCCCGACTTCGCCAGGCTCTGGGACCGCTACGACGTCACCGGCCGGAAGATCACCACCAAGACCTTCCAGCACCCCCAGGTCGGAAAGATCACCCTCGACTTCCAGGGCATGGCCCTGGAAGGAACCCCCGGTCACCGCTTCGGCGTCTACATCGCCGAACCCGGCACCCCCGAGCACGACGCCATGCTCCTGCTCGACATGACCGCCCCCCACACCGCCGAGCCGGCGTCCCAGCAGAAGAGGTAGCCCCGAGGGGCATGCCCCTCGGCCAGGGCACCATCGGGGAAGTTTGGTGGTTCGTTCAGGGTGGGCGGCGCCTGATGTAGCGCATGACGGTCTGCTCGGTGATGCGGAGCAGGCGGCGCATCAGCCGGAGCAGGGTCGGCACTTTCGGCCGCTTCGTCGAGGATGCGGTCCTGGCGCAGGTTGTCGGCGACGTCATCGACCACACCGACCGGAAAGGGTGGCGCCCGGTTCCGCACAACACCCGGCCCGGTCTGGGCACGTGGGTCGGCGGCGCGGCACGACACCACTGGGGGCGGGCCATGTCGGTACGCAGTTCGAGCCATGACGCGGAGCGCACATAGAGGACAAGCAGCGAAAAATGTGCCACGTTTAGGAAACGTTAAGTAAATTATGTTGTCTGCTGGCAATGAGAGGCAACGTGAACCGTTGACGAGAACTGCAGATTCCGCCACCTTCATGACGTCGAGCATTTCCGCTCCGCCACGAAAGCAGGGATGCCAGTGAGAAAAACACGACGCTTTGCCACTTCCGCCTTGACTGCCGCAGCCGTATTCACGGCAGCATTCGTTTGGCCGGCGGCGGAGTCCGCGCAGGCGTTTCCCGCGACGCCCAAGCAGAACGTAGTGAACTATCTGCGCTCCATCTCCGGAACCAGCATCGTTTCCGGACAGCACAACAAGGAGCCCGCTTCGGCTCCGGGGCAGTACACGCAACAGGTCAAGGACGTCACCGGGCAGTACCCGGGCCTGTGGGGCGGCGATCTGATGTTCAACGCTGCGGACGTGGCCAATCGCCAACGTGTGGTCGACCAGGCGAAGACCGAGTGGGCCAACGGGTCGCTGGTATCTCTGACCTGGCACGCCTGTCCGCCGACCGGCGGAAGCACCTGCGCGTTCGAGGGCGGTGTGAAGTCGAACCTATCCAACGCGCAGTTCTCGCAGATCCTCACCAACGGCAGCACACTGAACAACACCTGGAAGCAGCGTCTCGACGAGGTCGTCCCCTACCTCCAGCAGCTGAAGAACGCGGGAGTCCCCGTGCTCTTCCGGCCGTTCCACGAGATGAACGAATCGTGGAACTGGTGGGGCAACCGGCCGGGTACCAACGGAAGTGCCCGACTCTTCCAGATCACGCGCGACTATCTCGCGGGAACGAAGGGGCTGGACAACCTCATCTGGGTGTGGAACGTGCAGGACAACCCGGCCGGCGGGTGGAGCAACTACTACCCCGGAAATTCGTACGCCGATGTCGTGTCACTCGACGTCTGGTACAAGAACCACCCAAGTTCCGGCGATTACCAGCAGATGAGGAACATCGCCGGGACAAAGCCCATGGCCATCGGGGAAATCGGCAAGATGCCGACCGCCGCGATGCTGCAGAGCCAGCCGCAATGGGCATGGTTCATGATGTGGTCCGAGCATCTGCGGGGGAACAACACCAACGCCGAGATCCAAGCGGCGTACTTCCACCCCCGCGTTCTGAACCAGGGCGAGGTCAGCCTCCCCTGATGCCCTTGTCGCCATCGCCGGGGCGAACTCGCGGCTCCTGATCCGGGTCGGGCCGAAGGGGCCCGACGGCTGTTCATCTTCGCCCTGAGGCAAGCGTTCGGGTGTGATCACAGCCATCCGGACAGCCCACGGAGAAACCCGACGGGATCGTCACGGTGGACGGTGTGTCCTGCACCGTCCACCGTTCGCGTGTGCCATCCCCGGCTGCGCAGCGTCGCGGCCGGGGCCGGTGGAATCCGTTCGCTGGGGTCGGCGAGCAGCACCAGGGACGGCACGGCCGGGGCGGCGGGCAGGCCGGGCAAGTGCGCCAGGGCGTCGACGGAGCTTGGATCCCAGGTCTCCAGCGCCTGGTGCTCGGCGGTGATGTCCTCGTCATGCCAGAGCGGGTGCTCGGCCCGCAGTTCTCGCCAGGTGGCGTACTTGGCGGCGCGCAGGGCGGCCAGGTCTCGGGGCCGGTTCACCCATGCGGGGTCGCAGTGGACGGCTCGGGCACAGCGCAGTCGGGGTGTGGCGAGCAGCAGTACGGCTGAGCCCAGTGAGTGGCCGATGGCGAGGTCGGGGGCCGGAGGCACGGTTTCGATCAGGTCGGTGGCCAGGACGGCGGGAGTGTAGGTGGCGCCGTGGTCACTTCCTCCATGACCGCGCAGGTCGACGGCGATGACCCGGTAGCCGCTGTCTGCGACGGCCGGTGCGACACGGTTCCACGTGCGTGAATCTGTCATGATGCCGTGCACGAGCACGGCTGTGCGGGGGCCGGTCCCCCACTCTCTGGTCGCGAGCCTCATGAAGCGGCGGACAGGGGTACTCGCGCGCGGTGGAGCACCGCTCCTCCGCCGGTCACCTCACACGGGCTTCCCGCGGGCACGAACACGGCCGCGCCCCGGGAGAGGGGCGGACCCGACGTCAGGCGTACGTGGCCGACGAGACAGAGCAGCACCTGCGGCCCGGGGTCGGTCACGCTCACGGCTTCGGTACCTGTCTCCAGGCGCGAGAGAACGAACTCCTCTGTCGGAGAACAGAATTCGGTCTCACCGGCCGGCCCGGTGGGAGTGGGCCGCATGACTGCGGGTCTCATCGGAGTGCAGTCCACGATGTCGGCCGGCAGCACGGTGTCGACGTGCTTGTCGGTCAAGCCGCAGCGCAGGACGTTGTCCGAGTTGGCCGTGATCTCCACGCCGGTTCCCCGCACATATGCGTGCGGCACGCCTGCCCCTCGGTACAGGGCTTCTTCTGCGTCGAGACGAACCTGGTTGAGCAGCAGTGCTGCGAGAAGCCCGGGGTCACCGGGGAAGTCTTCTGCGACGGCCGCGTAGGCGGCGCCGGCGTTGCTCCAAGGATCTGGGGACGCGGTCAGCCGGGGCAGGGCGGCGGATACGGTGCGCACGAGCCGCTCGGGAGCGCGCAGGGCCGCGCGAAGCGTGCGGCTGAGGGCTTCGTGCGCAGGCCGCGAGTGGAGAACGACTGACCAGCGGCGGAGTTCGGGCACCGCCAGGGCATCGAGCAGCTCGGCTGTGCGGGCCGGCTCCCGGAAGCCGCAGAGCGCCTCGAAGGGCTCCAGTGCACACAGCAGTTCCGGCTTGTGGTTGCGGTCTTCGAACGTGCGGTGCGGGGCGTCGAGCGGCACTCCGGCCGCTTCCTCTCGGTCATGGCCGTTCTGCGCCTGCCGGCGTGTGGGATGCACCTGCACCGACAGCGCCCGCTCGGCTGCGAGCACTTTGGGCAGGAAGGGGAGTTCGGGGCCGTGAGCGGCCAGGCTCGCCTCCCCCAGTTCCCTGAGCGGGTCGGCGGTGACGGCGGCTGCCAGGTCAGGGCGGCCGGGCCGGTCGGGGAGAAGCGATGGGACGACGCGGTGCGCGCCGAACCAGAGTTCGGCCTGTGGTTCGCCGTCGGGCCGCTGCCCGAGGAGAGCGGGAATCGCGGTGCGTGAGCCCCAGGGATGGTTACGTACGGCGGGGCTGAGGAGGGAAGGTGCGGTCACGGGGTCCTCCGGGGAGAGGGGTGGGGCATGAGAGTGCGCCGCCGTCGTCCGGCGAGGGCGGCGCACGGGTCCCGGGCACGGTCAGGGCTGTTGTGCCCGGCAGATCGGTCAGGTCAGTCGGTGGCCGTGAACGCCGTCGCCGTCGGGTTCGCGTTGCAGACTGTCGCTGTGCGCTGACATGCGTGCCCAGCCCTGGAGCGTGTCCACCTCGACATCCTGGCTCGGACCGGCCTCGACATCCTGGCTCGGACCGGCGCCCAGGGGCGCAGATGTGGCGAGGATGCGCCCGGCCCGGTCGAGGGCACTCACCCGGTACGACGCCTGAGTCCGCGGAGTCGTGGCGTCGAGCCACGGCGTGTCGATGTCGCCGACCGGAGTCGTGGTGAGTGTTGTCCACGGACCGTGTGCACCGCGCACGGAGCGCTGGACACGGTAGGTGTGGGCGCCGACGGTGCCACGCCAGGCTATCTCGTGGATACCGGACCGCTTGGTGATCGAAGTGATCAGCGGTGGGGTGACAGGGAGGGCGGGCAGACGCCGTTCCCCCATGACGCGTGCCGTCTTGAGCGCGTCGCCGAATACGGAAGTGGGTGGGGTGGTCGATCCCGCCCACGTTCTCGTCCAGGCCGAGCCGGACAGGTTGGTGCCCGCGAAGCGGAACGGCTCACCCTGCAGCGTCAGTGAGGTCCCCTCCCGCTGCACGAAGGCGTCTGCGGTCCGGCTCGGCGGATCAGCGGTGGCGGGGACGATGCGGCGGTGGTGGTGACGAGAGCGCCGACCGTCAGGAGGGCGGCAGGGGTTCTTCGGCGGTGTCGGGGCATGGCAAACCTGGCTTTGGCTCAAGAGGGCTGGGGGACGACGGCAAGCCTGCCCGGTCCGGAGTGGGTATCCGGCCGGGGTGCTGCCTTGGCCGTCGTCAGTCGGTGGGTTGCCGCGGGGGTGCGCTGCTGCCCCGGGGCAGCAGTACGGGCGGAGCGGCCGGGCCGGACGACACGTCGCGGCGGTGGACTACGTCGAACAGCCGACGGGTCACGTCGGCGCCGAAGCCGAACACGTCATGGCTCATGGCCGAGAGGGTGGGATGCGTGAGCTGGCACAGCTGCGAGTCGTCCCAGGCGATCAGGCTGACGTCCCTCGGTACGTCCAGCCCCATCTCGGCGGCGACGGACAGACCGGCGACGGCCATGATGTCGTTGTCGTAGACGATGGCCGTGGGGCGGCGCGGGGAGGCCAGCAGCGACCGGGTCGCCCGGGCACCCTGCTCCCCCGAGTAGTCGGTGGTGACGCTGCGGGCCGGCTCCAGTCCGAGTTCGGCCACGATCGTGTTCAGCGCGGCAGTGCGGATGATGGTGTGGCCGAGCGACGGATGGCCACCCACCCTTGCGATCCGTCGGTGCCCAAGGGCAGCGAGGTAGCGCACCGCCTCCTGCACGGCAGCCTCGTCATCGGTCCACACCGAGGTGAACCCACCGGTCAGCGACGGGTGGCCGACCGCGACGGCCGGTAGCCCGATCGCCGCCAATTCGGTGACCCGGGGATCGTTCTGCTGGATGTCGACCAGGATGGAACCGGCGATCCGGCGCGACTGCCACCACTCGCGGTGGACGGCTATCTCCTGAGTGACGTCGCGCACCAGGTGCAGGAGCAGGGAGCACCGGTGTTCCTCCAGGACGGACTCGGCCCCGGAGATGAACTCCATGTAGAACGGCTCCAGCCCGAGCTGCCGCGCCGGCCGGGCGATGACCAGGCCGACGGTGTCCGCAGCTCCGGTAGCGGATCCGGACAGCTTGATCGCGGTCTGGCTCGGCACCCAGCCCAGCTCGGTGACTGCCTCCATGATGCGTTCACGCGTGGCTTCCGAGACACCGGGCCGGTTGTTGAACGCCAGGGACACCGCTCCTCGCGACACCCCGGCCCGGGCGGCCACATCGTTGATGGTGACGCGCCCGGACCGGCGTGCAGGTGCCTCACTCACGGCCGGCAGCCCCGTTGACGCAGAACAGCGCGCCGCCCGCGGCCTCCGCGGTGGGGCGCTCCCAGCCGGTGACATGCCAGGTGAAGGTCTCGCCGGGCAGCAGGGTGACCCGCCCGTGATCGGTGCCGGCGTCCGGGGCCAGCCGGTCGGCCTGCAGCACCAGGTCCCGTACAAGCCCGGCGGCGGTGACCGTGACCGCGACACCGTTTCCGCCCCCCTCGCTCACCCGGACGTCGTAGGAGGCGGCCGGGTAGGCGAACTCACGGTCGGCGCAGGTGAAGTGCACGGCACGCGAGCCGTCCGCGTCGGCGACGAGGAACTCCCGGCGCGCGTCGCCGAACTCGGCGACCGAGCGGGGCAACGCCTCCAGAGCCACACTGTTCCCTGCGGCCTTGAGCATGACCTCGGCGCTTGCCAGCACCGTTCCGTCCGCGTCCATCCGCCGGACCGTGACGGTGGTGTCCCACGTGGCGGCACTCTGGTTGCAGCCCGCGACGACCAGGGCGCTGTCCCGGAGCTGGAGTGTCAGCAGCCGGTCGGCGTACAGACGGCGCATCTCGAAGTACAGCGGCTTGAACCGGGCGTCACCGTCGATCGCCGCCCAGGAGGTCACCGGCCAGCAGTCGTTGAGCTGCCACAGCACCGTGCCGGCGCACCGGGGCCAGTGGGAGCGCCAGTGCTCCACCCCGGTGGCGACCGCGCGCGCCTGGTTCAGTTGGGTCAGGTAGTGCCAGGTGTCGAAGTCGGCCGGCGGGGCGAAGTGGTGGTCGAGCCCCCGGTTCAGCTTGCCATTGCCGTCCTCCGCCTTCTGGTGGTGCAGCATGCCGGGCGAATCGGCGGTCAGCGGCCTTTCGGACAGCGCGCGTTCCAGGGTGGCGTGGGTCGGCGGGGCCTGCCAGCCGAACTCCGCGACGAAGCGGGGCACCGTGGTGAGGTAGTCGCTGTAATCTCGGCGGTTCCACACCTCCCACGAGTGCGCGGTGCCGTGGTCGGGGTCGTTCGGAGTGTGGTTCCAGGACCCGGACCAGGGGCTGCCCGCCCAGTAAGGCCGCGTCGGGTCCGTCTGCGCCACGATGCGGGGCAGTAGACCCAGGTAGTAGCCCTCCCCCCATGATCCTCCGGCGAGTTCCTGCTCCCACCCCCAGTCGGCGAAGCCCCAGAGGTTCTCGTTGTTGCCGTTCCACAGCACCAGCGAGGGATGGGGCATCAGCCGGACCACGTTCTCCCGGGCCTCGGCCTCGATCTCGGAGCGCAGCGGCTGCTCCTCCGGGTAGGCGGCGCAGGCGAAGAGGAAGTCCTGCCAGACCATCAGGCCCAGCTCGTCGCAGACGTCGTAGAAGGCCCGGTCCTCATAGATCCCGCCGCCCCATACGCGTACCAGGTCCACACCCGCGTCTGCGGCCTGGGTGAGACGGGTGCGGTAGCGGTCGGCGGTGACGCGTGTGGGGAAGACGTCGTCGGGTATCCAGTTCACCCCCCGGGCGAAGACCGGGGTGCCGTTGACGACCAGGGTGAAGGCGCTTCCGTGCACGTCCGGGGACGTGTCGAGTTCGATCGTGCGGAAGCCGATGCGTCGCTCCCACGCGTCCAGGGCGTGGCCGTCGTCGCCGTCCTCCAGCACGACGGTGCACGCGTACAGTGGCTGGTCGCCGTAGCCGCGCGGCCACCACAGCTTCACGTCCGGGGTTTGTACGGTCACGGTGGCGGTCCTGGCTGCGGGCGCGACGGTGATCTCCGAGGAGACGTCACCGACCGTGGCCACCAGACGCAGCGGCCGGTTCTGACCGCTCGTCGTGCGGTCCAGATCGACGGTGATCTCGACGATGCCGCTCCCGTCACCCGCGACGGTGACCTGCGGACGGACCTCGGCCAGCCGGGCGGTGGACCACTGCTCGATGCGCGCCTCACGCCACACGCCGGCCGTCACCAGGGTGGGGCCCCAGTCCCAGCCGAACGAGCAGGCCATTTTACGTAGGTAGTTGAACGGCTCGGGATAGGAGTTGGGCCGCTGACCCAGCGCCTCTCGGACCGCCTCGGCCTCGGTGTACGCGGACGTGAAGGCGACTTCGAGCGGCGCCGGACCGTCGACCAGCAGGTCGGTGACGTCGAACCGGTAGGAACGGTGCATGTTCCGGGTACGCCCCAGCAGCCGGCCGGCAGCATGGACGGCGGCGACCGTGTCCAGCCCGTCGAAGACCAGTTCGGCACGCTCGAAGGTGCAGTCGCGCTGGGGCAGTTCGGTCGCGTAGGACCAGTCGGCACGGCCCACCCAGGCAGCCTCCGACTCGTTGCGGTCCAGATACGGGTCGGCGAGCAGATCCGCCGCCATGAGGTCGGTGTGGACGCAGCCGGGCACCTGTGCCGGCACGGTGGTTCCGGCCAGCTGCGGGGGCGCGTCCTGCGGGGTGCCGCGGTCGGTGTTCAGGCGCAGCGTCCACCCCTGGGACAGCGGCGTGCGGACCTTCATGCGTGCTCCTTGAGATGTAGTGCGGGGCGCGGTGGGCGGGCAGGTCATTTGGTGGAACCGGCCGCGAATCCGCTGTAGATGAAGCGCTGCAGCGCCAGGAAGACGATCAGGGTCGGCACGATCACGACGATCGTGCCGGCGGAGATGGTCTCCCAATGAGCGCCGAAGGGGCCCTTGAACCGGAACAGGGCGGTGGAGATGGTGCCGAGTTCGGGGTCTGGCATGTAGAGGAAGGGCACGTAGAAGTCGTTGTAGATCGCGATGCCCTTGACGATGACGACGGTGGCGATGGCCGGTCGCAGCATCGGGAGGATGATTTTCCGGTAGATCGTCCAGGAGTTGGCGCCGTCGATGCGCGCGGCCTCGTCCAGGGAGACGGGGATGGACCGGATGAACTGCAGGAAGATGTAGATCGAGACGATGTCGGTGCCGGTGTACAGCAGGATCGGTGCCCACCGGCTGTTGAACGCGCCGAGATCGTCGATCACCTGGAACGTCGCGACCTGTGTGGTGACGCTTGGCACCAGCGTCGCCAGCAGGAAGAGACCCATCACCAGCTTTTTGAGGCGGAACTGGAAGCGGTCGATGGCATAGGCGGTCATCGAGCCGATCAGCACCGTCCCCGCGGTGGAGACCACGAGGATCAGTGTCGTGTTGCCGAACGCCCTCAGCATCGCACCTTGCTCGATGGCGGTCGCGTAGTTGGTGAAGTTGGACCAGTCACCGGGCAGTGCCAGCGGGCCGCTGTTCGCCACCTCCGACTCGGTCTTGAGCGAGGTCAGCAGAACGACGGCGAGGGGCACGAGGACGACTGCCGAAGCCAGGAGCAGTGACAGGTACTTCAGGACGACCGGGATTCCGGGCGGTACGGAACGGCCGCCGTTGACCCCGCGCCGGGCCGGGGCAGACAGGTCGGTGGTCATGAGAGCTCCACCCTCTCCTCGGGAAACAGCCGACGCTGGACCCAGGTGATCAGCAGGATCAGGAGCAGCAGGACGACGGCGGACGCCGAGGCCAGGCCGACCTTGTCGAACTGGAAGGCCAGCTTGACCGTCTGGATGACGAACGTCTCGGTGCCGTTGGCGCCACCGGTCATGATGTAGGGGATCTCGAAGACAGCCAGAGACCCGGAAACGGCGAGTATGAAACTCAGGCTGATGATCGGCTTGATGCTGGGTGCGATGATGTGCCGGAACTGCTGCCGGCGGTTGGCCCCGTCCAGCTCCGCCGCCTCGTACAGGTGCGGGGGAATGGACTGGATCGCACCGAGGAACAGCACCATGTTCAGGCCCATGAAGCGCCAGACAGACACCCCCGCGAGCGAGGGATTGGCCAGGTCCGGGTCGCCGAGCCACAGGTGCTCGCCCTCCGCACCGACCAGCCGCAGCAGCGTGTCGAGAGTGCCGTCGGGCTGGAAGAAATACAGGAACACAAACCCGACGGCCACCCCGTTGATCAGATAGGGAAAGAACAGCAGACCCTTGAACAGGTTGCGGAACCGGGTGTTGAAACTGAGGACCGTGGCGAAGTACAGCGCAAGCGCGATCTGAAGGAACGACGCCGCCAGGTAGAACCCGCTGACGAGAAACACCTCGAACCGCGCGGGCCGCGTCACCAGATCGGTGTAGTTCTCCTCGCCCACAAAGGAGCGCGAAGGGCTGATGCCGTCCCAGTCGGTGAAGCTGTAGCCGATCATGTCCGCCACCGGCAGGAACGTGAACATCAGCAGCAGCGCCAGAGGCGCGGCCAGGAAGAGCCAGGGGGTCAGGGCCGCGGCGCGGCGCCGCCTGCCGGCGCGTGGCCGGCCGGGGGCAGGCTTCGGCGGCGGTGTGGTTCGCCGGCCCGCGGCGAGCCCCCCTGCACGGGTCTTATGGGCAACGGTCATCTCACGGTTCCTCGTGGTGGGTTCCCTGTCGGGCGGATCTCGGGGAGGCGGCACGGCGAAATGCTCATGCGGGGCCCTGTTCGGGCGGCTCGCAGCGCGGCTGTCCTGGTCGGGGTCTCACCGTGCCGCAGCATGGTCAGCCGCCGAGGGTCTGCTGCGCCTCGGCCCACTTCCCGTTCAGCTCACCGAAGTAGCTGTCCATGTCCCCGTCGGCCGCTCCCCGGGCGACGTCGACCAGCTTCTGCCGATAGCCCTGCGCGGTGATCCCGATCTCGGACGCCTTGTCGATCTTGTTGACGTCGACGACGTATTCCTGGTGCTGCGGGATCAGGGTGACATCGTTGTCGGAGAACGCGTTGAGCGTGTTCGGCAGCGGAGCGCCCTTGACCGAGGAGATGGACCCTTCGCTGGCGGCCTGGCCCGACTTGGTGATGTACCAGTCGAGCCACGCCCGCGCCGCTTCCTTGTTGTCGGAGTGCGCGTTGACCGCGTACTGGTAGTCAGGGCGCAAGACGGAGCAGTACGTCCCGTCACGCTGCGCCGGGAACGGCATGAATGCGATGTCGTCGGGGTTCTTCCCGGCGGCCTCCGCTCCGGCCCGCATCTGGGAGATCGCCCAGGACCCCAGCCACATCGATGCGACCTTGCCGGATCCGATCTGCGCCTTGGAGTCTTCCCAGTTGGTGGTGGTCGGGTCGGGCTCCGACAGCTTCTTCTCGACGATCGTGTAGAGGAGCTTGTCGATCTCGTAGAGGTCCGATCCGCTGCTCCAGGGCTCCTCGGTCTTTGCCAGGGAGTCGTAGGCCCCGGAGTCGCAGGAGGGCGAGCCGATGGCGTTGGTCCAGTTGGTGAGGGGCCAGCCGTCCTTGTAGTTCGTGTAGTAAGGGACGGCATCCGTCTTCGCCTTGATCGTCGCCAGGTCCGCGACGAACTCCTCGGGCGTGGCGGGCCAGTCCTTGATACCGGCCTTCTCCCAGACCGCCTTGTTGTAGACGAACCCGTTCGCCACCCCGATGTTGGCCAGACCGTAGACCTTGCCATCCACCGTGGCATGGTCGGTGTAGTCGAACGTCGCCGACAGTTTGATGGAACTCCCGAGCGGCGCGAAGAAGTTGGGGTACTGCTCGACGGAGAGGGAGTTGGGGATCAGGAGGACGTCACCATAGTTCTCGGTGTTCATCCGGATCCTGGTCTCGCCCTCGTAGTCGGTCAGCCCTTCGAACTTGACCTTCACACCCGGGTAGATCTTGTTGAACTCGGCCGCGTACTTCTTCAACGACCCGTCAGCAATCTGGTCCGTCCTGTTGGTCAGAACCGTAATGCCGCCAGACACCTTCGCGGGATCGCTCGGCGGAGCCGCGATCTCACCACTCGTCGCATCCCTCTGACCACTACATGCCGTGACAGCAGCCAATATCGTGGCCACCAGAACCACACCAGCTCTATGCATTTTCTCCACCCCTCACTGCACGACTACCGACATCAAGCCCAGAGGGAAGCCGCAGGGACTCCCGCCGCCCCGGCCCGATGAGCGCTCAACGTAGACGTAACGCGGAGGCAATGTCCATAGACCGGTCCACCTGGATTTCAGAGCCTTCACAAGGCCCTGATCAGCAGCTTTACTAAACCTTGACTAAATCAATCGGCTCTTGAACGCGCCGGGCGACGCCGCCTCGCCAGCACCTGGACAACGTTGTCAGGCAATGGTGTGATGTGGTCGGCTCACCGAACCGCACATGCCACCCCTACACAGAGGAACATCACCGTGAGTAGTCATTGGCCGGCGGCTCAACCCATGAACGATGGCCTGATCGCCGCCCTCGATATCGGCGGAACCAAAATTGCGGGCGCCCTGGTCGACCGGGATGGCGTTCTGGTTCACCGTGCGCGCCGCGCCACCCCTGCGCGGGAACCCGCCGACGTACTCGTCGGTGCGGTTCACGAAGTGATGGGCGCCCTGTCCGCCAGCCCTCTGTGGGGAAGAGTTCGGGCGGTGGGCATCGGCAGCGCCGGCCCGATCGACCTGGCACACGGGACCGTGAGTCCCGTCAACATTCCCGCCTGGAGGAACTTTCCCCTCATCGAATCCGTCGCGAGGCATCCGGCTGTGGGCCATCGGCAGGTGGCGCTGGCGGGGGACGCCGTGGCGATGACCGCCGCCGAGCATCGCCACGGCGCGGCACGCGGACACAGGAACGCCCTGTGCCTCGTGGTGTCGACGGGTGTGGGCGCCGGCCTGGTGCTCAACGGCAGCGTGCACCACGGGCTCACAGGCAATGCCGGTCACCTCGGCCACATCAGCATCGACTTCGACGGTGAAGCCTGCCCGTGCGGAGCGAGAGGCTGTCTGGAAGCCATCGCCAGTGGTACCGCCATCACCCGGCACGCGCTTGCTCTCGGATGGCAAGCACCTCTGACGGCAGACGCAGCAGGGGTCGCGGCGGCGGCTCGAACCGGAGAAGCGGCCGCCATCGCCGCGTTCGACCGGGCGGCCCGCGCATTGGCGGCGGGCATCGCCGCCACGGCGGCGCTGGTCGAGATCGACATCGCCGTTGTCGGGGGCGGTGTCGCTCAGTCCGGCGAGGTGTTCTTCGAACCGCTCACTCGCCACCTGCGGCGCTACGCGGCGATGCCGTTCCTGAAGGAGCTGCGCGTCGTGCCCGCTGAGCTGGGGCCCGACGCCGGTCTGGTCGGCGCCGCGGTGCTGGCGTCAGCGGGAGTTGCACCCGTTGCGACCATACTCGGCCATGGCAATCGGTAGGCAAGGCCACGCAGCTCTCCTCGGGCCCGTCCGATTCAACTTCCGGTCTCGTCCGGTACCCGCTCCTCATACTGACGCGCGCCCAAGACCCTCGACGGCGTCGGCGGGAAGCAATAGCCAAGCTCTCAGCGACGAGCCGTTTCCCCGGGCATGACACGCAACTGCTGATACTCCCTCAGGAGTGGCGTCGGATGAGCGTCGAACCGGCTCCTCGATGATCGGGGCACAGACCCCTGCCTAGTACGCCGTCCACATAACCTCAGGTCGGAGCCGTTCGTCAGCCACCCGGCACGGTCCACGTCATACGCGGAGGGAAACAGGTCGAGCGACCGCCCCACGCTACAAACCCGCAGGTCAGGCGCCCTTGTCAGCAGGCTCAAGGATCGCCACTCCACGTGCGAGCTCATCGAGAACACATCACAATCGACGGGGGCCGGAGAACCTGCACGTCAGACCCGATTTCTCGGTCCGCCGGCCGGACGGCGAGTGGGCCGGAGCGTCACAGCAGCGGCAGCCAGCTCGGGAGATCCGCTGCGCGGTCACGTCCTCCATAGAGCAGGAACGACGAATGCACCGACAGCCCACCATGGCACCGGCTGAACGTCAGGCCGCCGCCGACATGCAGTGCTCAGCGTCGGCCCGGTGTTCCGCTCCCGCACGTCGACAGCAAGTGAGGTCCGCGAACGAGGCGCACCTTTCACTCCCCCACCACTCGCCACAACCACGCCAGTCACCGAACAGAAACCCAGGATTGGCCGGCTGCTCTCCGGGGGTTCAACTACCGCCTTCAGGGCAGGACGGCGTGTTCACGCCAATCGCCCACCAGGGGACGGCTGGTTGACCCCGCGACCAGGGGACACACCGGGCACCGTTCGGTGCGACGCATCAGGATCCAGCCCCATCCACCGCCCTGCGTTAGTTCGATCCACTTTTGGATCAAGCATCACCCCGACTCTGTTCACGACTTACTCACGGGTGATGCACTGTGCGCACACAAGCGCGAAGACTCCTCACAACGCTCCTGGCTCTGGCTCTCCTGGCTGTCGCAGGGGTCATCCCCTCCTGGGCATCCCCCGGAGGCCAACAGACCTCCATACCCCCATCGACCGCCATACGGACGGCCGAGGCGAGAACCGCTGCGGACCTCCCGAAGCCGCCCAAGGCCATGACGCTGGCCGAGAGACGCCAGCAAGTGAAGCAGGACCGGGACGAGCTGTCCCCCATGCACAGCTACATCGACCCGCGCGCAGAAAAGCGGTCCGGCACACCGCACCCCCGTCCCACCGAACCCGCCGACCGAGGCCCGGCCGCGAGCAGATCGGCGACTCCGTTCGGCACACAGGCAACAGGGAATCCCACGTGGGTCAGCGCGTACGCCACTGCTTACCCGGCGATGTTGTCGATCGGCGGGCAACTGCAGCTGCCGGCGGGTACGACGGCGTCCTCGGTATCCGGGATGTGGCTCTATGTCCGCGACGAGGCGGGGAACTACGTCCACCAGCAGGAGATCAAACGCACCACCGGCGACCCTTCAGGCCGCTACCTCGACAACGGCGCCTGGTGCTACGGGTGGTGGCCGAGCAACTCCTACCCTGCCGACCAGTGCTTCTGGTGGAGCGGCAGCACGCTCGGGGGGCATCTCGAGGACGGCAAGAAGTACTACGCCTGGATCTTCCTCACCGGCACCGACGGGTCTTCGAGTCCGGGCGGAACCACCTCTCCCCTCGTGGAAGCCTTCTACACGCCTGACATTCCCGGAGCGCAGGCGGGCATCTGCACCTGCTACGCGCAGGCCCACCGTGCGGACCCGGTCAACACGGCGACCGGCATGTTCTTCGAGCAGCTCACCGACGCCTCCCTGGTCGGCCCAGGCGTGCCACTAGCCCTGGAACGCACGTACCGTTCCGACTCGGCCACGGCCGGCCTTCTGGGGCGCGGCTGGGCGACACCGTTCGACTCGAAGCTCACGGTCGCGACGGGAAAGGTCACCTACCAGGCGGACGACGGGGCGTCGTTCGTCTTCACGCAGAACAGCGACGGAACGTACAAGGCCCCGGCCGGGTCGGCAGCCAAGCTGGTCAAAGGCACCAGCGACTACATCCTGACCACGCCCGACCACACCAAGCGGACCTTCACCAGCGGTGGTCAGCTCGTTTCCGTCGTGGACAAGGCAGGAAAGGGGCTGAACCTGACGTACGCGTCCGGCAAGCTCGCCTCCGTCAAGGACGCCGCCGGGCGCACGACGACGTTCACGGTCGGCGCCGACGGGCTGCTGTCCAAGGTGGCTCTGCCGGACACGACATCGGTGTCCTACGGCTACACCGGTGGTCTGCTGACTTCGGTGGCCGACCCTGCCGGAAAGACCTCTTCCTACGCGTATGACGCGAACAAGCGGCTGTCGTCGTACACCGACCCCGCAGGCGGCAAGGTCAGCAACACCTACGACACCGCAGGCCGGATCACTTCCCAGACCGACCAGAACACCAAGACGACCACGTTCACCTGGGACGGCAGCCGCGAGTCGCACACCACGGCGCCCGACGGCGGCGTGTGGACCGACGTGTACTCCGGCAACGTCCTCATGTCGACCATCGACCCGTACGGCAAGAGCATCACCTACGACTACGACCGCAATCTGCGGCCCGTGGGCGTCACCGACCAGCGCGGCAACACCACGTCGATGACGTACGACAGCGCCGGCCGGATGCTCACGCGCAGTTCGCCGTCGGGGCTCGGCTACAAGGAGATCTGGACCTACGACACGTCGGGCAACATCACCAGCCACACCGACGGCCGCGGCAACCAGACCACGTACGCATACAACACGTCCAACCAGCTGACGACGACCACCGACCCGCTCGGCGGCACCACCGCCTACACGTACACGACACTCGGCGCCATACAGACGGTCAAGACACCACGGGGCAAGGTCACCACCTACGGCTACGACACAGCCGGCAACCGGACATCGGTGACCACACCCCTGGGTGAAAAGGCGACGTTCACCTACGACGCGGCCGGGCGGATCCTGACCAAGACGGACCCTCGTGGCAACGTCACCGGCGCCGACCCCGCCGCCTACACAACGAGGTACGCCTACGACGGGCGAGGGCTGCTCAGCTCGGCCACCGATCCGCTGGGCCGCACCACGTCCTACACCTACAACGGTGCGGAGCAGCTCCTCACCGCGAAGAACCCTGAGGGCGGCACCACGGCATTCGCCTACGACGATGCCGGGCACCTGACCCGAACGACAGACGCGGCGGGCAAGTTCGTCACCCGCACCTACAGCGCCGCCGGACACCTCGCCTCCGAGACGGACGCCGCCGGCAACAAGACCACCTACACCTACGACAAGGTCGGACGCCCGCTCACCAGCGTCTCCCCGCGCGGCAACGTCGGCGGCGCCGACCCGGCCGCCCACACCACCAACTACGCCTACGACGCCGCCGGCAACAGCACCAAGGTCACCGGTCCCACCGGTGCGTTCACCACCACGACCTACGACGCGATCAACCGGCCGCTGGTAAACACCGACCAGCTCGGACACACCACCGGCTACACGTACGACGCCAACGACAACGTCACCAAGGTCACCGACGCCGCAGGCAAGACGACCCTCTCCGTCTACGACAAGAACAATCGGCTGACCAGCAGCACCAACCAGCTGAGCAAGACCAGCACCTACACCTACGACGACGACGGGAACCTGCTCAGCAGCACCTCGCCCCTGGGCAACAAGGAGAGCTGGACCTACGACGACGACGGCCGCCAGGCCACCGCCGTCAACCCGCGGGGCAACACAACCGGCGCCTCCCCCGCCCAGTACACCACCACCTACGACTACGACCCGTCGGGCAATCCGACCGCCGTCACCGACCCGCTCGGAAACGTGACCAGAACCGAGTACGACGCCGTCGGAAAAGTCACCCGGAGCACGGACGCCGACCAGCGCGCCACCACCTACAGCTACAACAAGCTCGACCAGCTGACCACCGTCACAGCCCCCGGCGGCGCGGCCACCACCTACGGCTACGACACAGTCGGCAACGTCACCGGCCGGACCGACGCCAACAACCACGTCACCACCTACGGTTACGACGCCGCGCACCGCCTGACGTCGGTCACCGACCCCCTGGACCGGGCGACGACGTACGCGTACGACGCGGACAGCAATCCGGTCAAGGTGACGACGCCCCGCGGCACCACCACCCGGACGTACGACGCCCGCGGTCTGGTCACCAAGATCGACTACTCGGACACCACGCCGGACGTCACCCTCGGCTACGACGACGCCGGACAGATGACTGCCCGTGCCAACGCGAAGATCTCCGAGGACTTCGTCTACAACGCGGTCGGTGACCTCACCAAGACCCGCGGCTTCGCCTACACCTACGACGCCGCCGGGCAGATGCTCACCCGTAAGTACTCCGACGGCAACACGATCGGCTACACGTACGACAACGACGGCCGCACCGCCACGATGACGGCCGACGGCGCCACCACCACCTACACCTCCGACGCGGCGGGCAACCTCACCAGGACGGCACTGCCCAACACGGAGACCGAGGAACGCACCTACGACCGGGCGGGCCGCGTCACCGCCGTCACCTCCGCCAAGGCGGGCACGACAGTCACCAAGACCGCCCTGACCCTCTCGGCGGCCGGCCTGCCCACCCGCGTCGACGTCACCCGGGCCGGAGTCGGCACCGGCGGCTACGACCAGACCTACGACACCGCGGGCCGCCTCACCTCCGGCTGCTACCCCCAGCCCTGGATCACCGGCTGCGCCGCCACCCGCACCACGTCCTACACCTACGACAAGGTCGGCAACCGCCTGACCTCCACCCTCGGCGCCACGTCAACCAACTACGCCTACGACGACGCCGACCAGCTCACCTCCACCACCGCCGGGACCAGCACCACCGCATACGCATACGACGCGGACGGCAACCAGACAAAGGCCGGCGCCAACACCTTCACCTACGACCTGGCCGGACAGATCTCCACCGCCACCGTCGCGGGCACCGACTACACCTACGACCACGATGCCAGTGGCAATCAGGTCGCCACGCTCCAGGACGGTGCGGTCACCAGCCGCACCCAGTGGGACCCCAACGCACCCCTGCCGATCCTCGCCACCGAGTACGACAGCGCCTGGACCGTCAAGCAGTCCTACCGCTACGACCCGATCGGCCAGCCCGCAGCCGCCAAAACCGGTACGGGCGCGGTCTTCTACTACCACCACGACACCCAGGGCTCACCGCTCGACGTCACCAGCAGCACCGGCACCCTCCACCAGCGCTGGGCCTACGACCCCTACGGCACCCGCGTCCTGGGAACCGTCACCGGAGGCGCACCCGCAAGCACCCCCTCTTACACCGGCGCCCGGTACGAAACCACCACCGGCAACCTCGACCTCCACGCCCGCCAGTACACCCCGGCCACCGGCCGCTTCAACAGCACCGACCCGGTGACCCGCAGCACCTCAAGCCCCCATGTGTCCCCGTACGCATACGCCGACAACGTACCCACCCTCCTGACCGACCCGAGCGGCCGTACCCCCGAAGACCCGAACGACAGCGTCGACGGCATCGGCGACGTGCTGGGCATTTTCGGTGACGCCTTCGCCGACGTCGTCAAGTCACCGTTCGTGTTCCTCGGTGACGCGCAGGACGCCTTCACCGGCGAGAACGGCGGCGCCGGGGCCTTCCTCGACAAGTACCTCCCCGTCCGCCCCGCCTACCGCCTCTACCGCGCCGAGTACATGCTCCGCCAACAAGGCTGCGACGCACTCGCCGACCTGTACGCGGAAGCCGCCGACGAACTCACCCAGCAAGTGGCCCTCGTCGGGGTCGGCGGCCTCAGCGGCTGGAGGCGACAAGCGGTCGAGCCCGAGACGTCGGCCCTGGGCGCCGAAGGGCTAAGCAGTCGCCCCGCCATTACGGGGGCCAGGACGGCCACAGAGCTAAGGAACTCTCCAGGCGCTGTAACAGGTGGCGGGCGTCTGTCCGATATATCTGGTGGGTGGCTGAAGGGAACCCATGGAAGTACGGGGAAAATCCCGGGACAGATCGGCCGACAGCTGCAGGGGAAATCCTTCAAGACATTCGGGGATTTTCGCGAGGCTTTCTGGAAAGCCGTTGCCAGTGACTCAGGGTTGGCAGCAGGCTTCAGTAAATCAAACAGGACACGTATGGCTGCCGGCAGGGCGCCATTTGTGGCGAATCAGCAAGCCGTGGGAAGGAACAACAAGTACGTCCTCCATCACGTAAAACCGATTCAACATGGCGGCGGCGTCTACGATCTGGACAATCTGGTGGTTGTAACGCCTCGGTATCATGCCGAGGTACTGGACCCCAACTATCATCAGTGAGGTGTGATGGGCGCGCGTGACCTTACCCGCGATCAGCTCGTCGAGCTCGTTCGCAAAATTATGGCGGACCACGGGACGGAGGAGGAAGTCGATAGGCTCGTGGAGATTCTCGAAGCGAGCGTTCCTCATCCTCGCGTACTCAATCTCATCTACCATCCCGACATGGAAGGTTTTACGGACGGCTTGACGGCAGAAGAGGTTGTGGACACCGCCTTGTCCTATACCCCTTTCGCTCCGTAAGGACGAAATACGGGGTTCGGATCCCCGGCCGCAGGTCGACGTATGCCGCCAGCGTCAAGGCCGCTGGCAAAGGAGCCTCCGGGGCCGATCGGCCCCGGAGGCCGCTCCTTGTTCTGGCTCAGTTCAGCGCGGATCCACCGGCTTGAGTGTGGTGCGATCGGTTCGGGCTGGTGCAGGGCATGTCGAGGCTGGACAGACAGGACTCCGAGGTGAGCAGGTTCGCGCTTCCTCGGTCGACTCTGAGGAGACGACGCCGGAGCGCTGTATCGCGTGGCCGTCGGCGCTGACAGGTTGTCGACGTCGGCGGCGAGCCAAGCCGCCCCACCCGGCAGCTGTGACAGTTCCCCTGAACACCTGACAGCCCAGCAGTTCACCTGACGCCCCATCAGAAGGGGCGTCAGGTGAGCGTCAAGATGCCCTGTCAGCACCATGTCGTCGCCCGGATCGGGAGTGGCACACGCCACGCACACCCTCCGAATCTGCAGGTCAGCGGCCTTTTCGAGAGGCTCAAGGAGCGTCACGCACTCCAGATGATGCGCCCATGAAGACATGTCGACGCGACCTGCCCGGTTTCCCGAAAGTTGGGAAACCAGCAGGTCAAAGGCCCTTCGTTGCAGGTTCAAGGATCGCGACGCACTCCACATGGTGGGTCATCGAAAAGACGTCACCGATAGTCGATGTGAGAGAAACTGCAGGTCAGATAGGTTTGCCGACTCTGCAGGCGGGCTTTCAGGGCTCGGAGCGTCAAATGAGCGTCACGGCAGGCGTGTCGCGGAGCCCGCGTCCGCAGCGGTGCTCGCCCACCGGCGACCGGACCGGGTCACCCGCACGCAACACGGCATCGGCAAGCATGAACAGTGAACAACGCCTCGCACGCCTGCGGCCGACCGTCAACGGCTGCCGTACTACTCGACCAGTTCGCCGATCAGAGCGAGGAGCGCGTCGGCCCGGTTCCGGTCCTCACGCTGGTCACGCAGCCTGCGGTCAAGCTCCCGCAAGGCGGACAGGGCTGCCGGATCACGGCGCCGCACCGCGTCCAGCCACGGCGTGGTGACGAGGTCCATGCACGCGGTGAACAGGGCCCGGGTCGACGGGGCGGGAGGAGCCGGGTCGGGGGCGGCGAACCCGGTGGTCACGTACCGGACCGGGTCGGTCAGGCTCCACCCGACGACGGCGCCGTCCTGAACGAGAAGTGCCACGTCCGGGGCGATACCGACGCGTGCCTCCAGCGGCTCGTCCAGGACATCGAGGTCACGCAGACAGGTCAGTACGGCATCCTCTGGGGCACGGCAGAGCTCGGTGGTCACCTCCAAGCGGAAGTCCCGGACCTCTTCGGCGCGAAGTCCGCCCGGGTGGACGGCGGGTACGGCAGGAAGTCGGGCACAGTCCTCAGTGTCGGCAGCCTCGTGGGGCAGGCGGAACCCGGCCCCGACCAGTTCCCGGCTGTCCGGGTCGAACCGGAGCTCGTCGGGGTCGTCCCACAGCCACTCCTGGCTGCCGAAGGTGTCCCCGAGGGACTGTTGCCATTCCTTCACGTCCGCGTACTCCGCGACGCGCACACACTGGCCCCGGAAGTCGAAGCGCGGACAGATGCACAGGAGATTGCCCGTCACCGTCGCACTCCAGTCGCCGTCGAGGACGAGTCTCATCGCTCGTCACCGTACGAACCATCCACCGCCGGCCGGTTCACCTTCACGTTGCGTAATCGTCCACGTAAGTGGCGATCAAGGCGAGCAGGGCGTCAGCCCGGTGCCGGTCTTCGTGCTGGGCTCGGAGGGTCTCGTCGGCGGCCCGGAGGCGGGTCAGCGCGGCAGGTTCACCGTCCACCACGTCGTCGACCAACGGCGAGGTGACCAGGTCCAGGCATTCAGTGAGCAGACGACGCGTGGCCGCGGAAGGCGAGCCCGAGTCGGGAGCGGTGTGCGCGGCGGTGAGGTACCGCGCGGGGTCGGTGATGCTCCAGCCGACGACGGTACCGTCCTGGACGAGAAGCGCCACGTCTGGTGCGATGCCGACACAGGCATCCAGGGGTCTATCGAGGACATCGAGGTCACGAAAGCAGGCCAGCACGGCATCGCCGGGAGCCCGACACAGCACCGTACACATCTCGTGGCGGAAGTCCCGGATCTCGTCCGCACGGAGCCCGCCCGGACGAACCTCGGGCAGGACGGGAACGCCGGCGAAGGTCTCGGCGTTCGCGGACACATACGGCATCTGGAGTTCGGCCCCGACCAGCTGCCGGCTGTCCCGGTCGAACCGGAAGACGTCCGGCGTATCCCACAGCCAGTGCTGGCTACCGAAGCTATGCGCGACGAACCGCTCGCGCTCCATCACGTCCGCATAGTGCATGACGCGCACGGAGTCGCCTGCGAAGCGAGGGGTGGTGTGCAGCGGATCATCCGTCACCGTTGCACGCCAGTCGCCGTCGAACGACAATTTCATGGTCATCCCTGCCTCATCTGATCTGCACTCCCGGGGCCAGGTTGCCGAACTTGCCAGGGATTCTGCCCTCCACGATGTCCTCGTGGGTAACTGGCTTACCAGGGTCCAACGGACTGCCACCGAGCGCCCTCGCACCGGATTCCCCCTTGATGCCCGACTCTCCGTACGCCGTGATGGCCTGGCCCTGCTTGGAGCCGGGCCCATACACCACGGCAATGTCATTGTCCTTCCGAAAGAGGAAGTTTCCTGCTTGGCCCGATGACTGGTACACGGCATCGGGGCTCTTCAGAATTTCCAGGACTCGTTCGTCGGTGAAGGCGTGCCCCGTGTCGCCGTGGTAGTCGGCGTGTTTCTTGAACCCGCCGTTCTCTGCCCTCTCCACGATGCCGTCCAAGATCCTGTCGATCCGCTTCTGTGCCTTCTCCTCCTTCGGGTACTTGGGCATGAGCCCCAGCGGGTCCGACGCGGTGGTCGGGTTGTCCACGTAGCCGACGGGGTTCGGGGCAGGGGCGAGGCCGAGGGGGTCGGGGGAAACGTAGCGGCCGGTCTCCGGGTCGTAGTGGCGGAGGTAGTTGTAGTGGAGGCCGGTCTCGGGGTCGTAGTACTGGCCCGGGAAGCGGAGAGGGGTGTAGGTGCTGCCGTCGCGTGCCCATGCGGTGGTGCCCCACAGCGTGGCACGGGAGCGCCAGGCGATGTCGCCGGATTCGTCGATCAGTTCGGTGGGGGTGCCGATGAGGTCGGTGGCGATGGCGAAGAAGCGGCGGTCGATCTCGTTCTGCCGGTCGTCGGCGGTGAGGATGCGCTCGGTCTGGGCCAGGGGGGTATGGCCGCGGTGGTCCCAGGTGAGGGCGACCGTGTTCAGCTGGTCGGGTCCGTGGCTGGTCTGTTCGCACAGGGTCAGGCCGTCCCAGGTGAACCGGACCTCCTCGACCACGCTCTCACCGTCGTCCGCCATGCGCTGCTTCGCGGTGCGTCGGCCCAGCGGGTCGTAGCGGTACCTCCACCGGGTCCCGTCGGGGGTGGTCACGGAGGTGAGGCGGTTCTCCGTGTCCCATGTGTAGCGCCAGATGTCGGGCTTGCGGGAGAGGCGGGCCTTCCGACGCAGGATCACCCGGCCGAGGGCGTCGTGCTCGAAGCGCACATCGCCGGCCCGGGTGACGGTGGTGCCGGTGTAGTTGCGTGGCCCGGTGGCTTCATGGCCGGGGTGGCCGGACGGCCAGGACGCCGAGGTCTGGTTGCCGGCGTCGTCGTAGGCGTACCGCTCCGTCCATCCTTGGGCGTGGACGGCGGTGACCCGGCCAGCCCGGTCCAGGTCGAAGGTCCGAGTGCCCGTCAGCCGGTCAGCGGCGGAGGTCAGCTGACCGTCGGCGCGGTAGGAGTAGGCGCGGCTGTTGACGGTACGCCCTGACGCGGTGACCTGCTGCTCGGCCAGCCTTCCGGCCGCGTCCCAGGCAGAGGTCACGGTGACCGCGTCGCTGAAGACGCGGGCGAGTTCCCGGCCGGCCACGTCGTGCGTGAAGTCGATCCGCCGATCGCCGCTGGTCAGGCGGTTGGGCATTCCATCGGCGCCGTAGGTGTAGGTGGTGACGTGGCCGGTGGGGGTGATTCGGCGGGTTCGGCGGCCCAGGACGTCGTAGGCATACGTGGTGGGGCGGCCGTCGACGAGTTCCGTCTTCGTGAGCCCGCGCCGGTCGTACTGGTACCGGAGTTCGCTGTCCGGTCCGGCGGCCTCCAGGAGACGTCCGGCAAGGTCGTGGCCGTAGGTCGTCACACGACCGTCGACGTCCTTGCTGATCACTTGGCCCAGTTGGTCACGCTCGAACGAGATGGTCCCGCCGAGCGCGTCAGTACGGACGGCGAGCCGTCCCGCCGCGTCCACCTCGTAGCTGAGTGTGCGGCCGTCGAAGTCGGTCTCGGAGAGGACGTTTCCGGCTGCGTCGTACTCGTAGGTCCAGGTCAGCCCCTGCGGGTTGTGGACACGGGTGAGGCGCAGCTCGGCGTCGTGCTCGAACTCGAACCGTGCGCCGTCGGGGTGGATACGGGCGAGTGGGAGGTCGAAGTGGGTGTACTCGAAGCGGGTGACATCGCCGGACGCCTCGGTGCGGGTGAGGAGGTTGCCCTCGCCGTCGTACGTCCACGTTTCCGTGGCCCCGTCGGGCCCGGTACGCCGGGCGAGCTGCCCGTCCGCGTCCCACTCGAAGCAGGTGACGGCGCCGGCCGGGTCGGTGACGCGGACCGGTCTGCCGAGGGCGTCGCGCTGGGTGCGGGTGACAGCCCCTGCCGGGTCGGTCACCTCCACGGGCAGTCCCGCCGCGTTGCACACCGCGTGTGTCGTGGCGCCGAGGGCGTCGGTGACCGAGGTGAGCCGCCCGCCGCTGTCGTAGGTGTAGCGGGTGATGGCGCCGGCCGGGTCGGTGACCGCCGTGCGGTTGCCGTGTTCGTCGAACGCGTGGACCGTGCGGGCGCCACCCGGACCGTAGACCTCGGTCGGCAGGCCGAATTGGCCACGCACGGTGCGCAGTTCGCTTCCGTCAGGGCGGACGGCGGAGATCAGCCGGTCATGCTCATCGTACGAGAAGGCGGTGGTCAGACCCAACGGGTCGGTGCGGGTGCGTGTGTTGCCGCGCGGGTCGTAGGTGAACTGGGTGGTGTGGCCGAGCGGGTCGGTGACGGCCAGGAGACGGCAACCGGGGCCGAACAGGTGGCGGGTCGCGTGCCCGTCGGCGGTGGTGAGTGTGGTCGCGTGGTGACCGGTTTCGGGGTCCGGGTCGGTGTAGGCCAGGCTGATCTGGACGTGGCCGGCCTCGCCGCCCTCCGCCACGACGCGGTCGCGGTCGTCATAGAGGTAGTCGTAGCGGCTGTTGTTCGAGTCGATCCAGGCGATGACGCGCCGACGGTCGTCATAGACGTAGGTGGTGGTGGCGCCGGACGGCTTGGTGACGGTGGTGAGATTGCCGTCCTCGTAGCCGTAGGCCATCAAGGGCAGGTCGGCGCCGTCCTCGCCCGCACCGGCCAGGGCCAGGGCAGTGACCAGGCCGTCGGCGGCCGACAGCGTCACCTGGTGACCCGCCGAATGGACCAGCGCCAGAGGCAGACCGTCCTCGCCGCGGTCGATGTGGATCGTGTGGCCGTTGCGTTCGGTCACTTCTGACAGCCAGGCGGTTCCGTCGCCCCCCGGTTCGCTGCCGGACGGCGCGGTGAAGTGGAACGTCAGGCCGCTGTCCAGGGCGGTGACCATGTAGTCGCCATCGACATCGCGGGCCAGCAGGGTGCGGGACCGACCGGTCGCCGGTGCGGTGGGCGCGCCGGGGGCCGGGTGCGGGTACGGGACCAGGAGCCCTTCGGCAGTGACGTGAAGGACGCCGACGGCGTCGATCTGTAGACGCTCGTCGACGGTGGACGTCCAGGCGGGCCCCACGAAACGGCCGACCGCACAACCCGACTCGGTGCGGCGGGTGAAGACCACCGGCAGGATGCCGGGAAGCTCGACGTCGGTCTGGGGCAGGTACATCCGGCCCGTGGCGAGGTCCACCGGATCGCCGCCCTGCTTGCGGTCGCCGTCCGGGGTGCTGTGGGTTCCGTCCGGGACGTCGTCGACCAGCTTGCGGAGCCTCGCGGCTTCGGCGGCCTCCTTGATGGCGCGCACGCCCTTCACCGCGGCGCCGCCGCCGCCGGTGGCGGCGGTCAGCGCCAGGTCGGGAATCAGCCGGCCGAAGCCCTCGGCCGGGTCCTTCATGAAGTCGCCGATCATCTGCTTGCCGGTCCCGACGGGGTCGTTGGCGGCGATCACCAGCCCCGCGGCCAGGCTATTGAGGGACGTGGCGTACTCAGCCGGGTGCGTGAGGTTGTACGGGTCAAGGGGATTGACTTGGCGGACGAAGTTGAGGATCCCTGCCGTGCCCTTGATGATGCCGCCGCCGACGTGGTCGCCCATGATCTGCAGCTCTTGGAGCCCGTGGCCCAGCTGCTCGGCGTACGACGGCTTCTCCGGGGCCATGTCGCGGGCGGCGCGGACCGCCGTGCGTGCGGTCTCCGCCGCCGAGTTCCGCTGCTTACGGGCCTCGGCGAGGATGTCCTGCGCCTCCTGCATCAGCTTCCTGCCGGGGTCCTCGAACGTAGCCGCGGGCATGGGAGGGAGCGAGGACGGCTTGCGTTTGTCGGCGGGCTGGGCGTTGTAGCGGTCGACGGCCGCGTTGTAATCGTCGACCTTCGCTCGGTGGGCGTCGGCGGCTTCCTCGGACGCCTTGACACCCTCCTTCCACTTGTCGATCGCCGTCTGTGCCTGTCCCTGCGCCCAGGTGACGGTGTCGGCGAACGCCTCCAGTGCGCCGACCGCCTTCTCGCTGGCATCGGCGGCGGCGTACCACTTGGGCGGCTGGGTGCTCACCGCGGTGCGCAGTGCGTCGGCCGCCTCGCCCTTGAGCTGGGAGGAGTCGAGGCTCTTGAGACCGTCGCCGGTGGTATCGAAGGCCGTCTGGAAGGACCGGAGTCTTCTGGCGGTGGCGTCGAGCTTGCCCGCGCTGCCGTAGATCAGCTTGGTCTTGTCCTCGGTCTGCCCGAGGTCCATCTCGTCGACCTCGGCGCCCATCCGGTTGGCGACGGAGCGGGACTGCTCGCGGACCCAGTCCGCACCGGACTCCCAGCCGGCGTCATCCAGCCGGTCGGCGGTCCAGTTCCCCGCGTCCTCGACACGGTTGCCGGCCCACTCGACGCCGTCCTCGACGACGCTCTCGACCGAGTCGGGCGTGATGTCACTGACGAAGTCGCCGATACCCACAGTCAGTTCCCCCCGGGCTCAGTCTGCTGCTGCGCCCGCAGGGCGCGTTCCTCCGGCGACGGGCCAAAGGCGTCGTCCAGCGCCCGGTTCCACTGGTCGTCGGAAAGGCCGAGCTCGTCCTTGAGCATCTCGGACCGCTGGCCGCCCTGGCCCTCGGTCAGGACAGTGCGGCCGGTGTCCTTCCACGTCTGCTCCATCTCCTGACCGGCCTGCTCGAACGAATCGGCGCTCCAGTCCGGGTCCAGGTAATCCGGAGTGAACACGTCGCCCCAACCCTGCTGGGTGATCTCCTCCTCGGTGGCGTGCGGGCTCCCGCCCATCACCGAGTTCACGCCGACCTTGAACGTGCCCTCGATGTACTGGTCGTGCTCCCACTGGGTGCCCGCCGCAAGTCCGAGTCGGTCGGCTATCGCACTGGCGTCGCCCACCAGGGCTCGCACACCCCACTCCCAGCGTTCACAGAAGTCCTCGAAGTCGACGGACAGGCCGTGGTGCCCGGCCTCCATCCCGGTCATGGACAGCTCCGAGAAGCCCTTGCCCATCACCGAACCGGTCGACCCACCGAGTTCACCGAGCTGGTCGATCGTCGAGCCCAAGCCCTGCGTGAACTTAACGACGGACGCCTTGCCGAAGCTGAGGTCCCCACCGTCTACGCTCATCGCCCGCTCCCTTCGGAGCCCACGTCCAACGCGACAGCGTCCGGCACAATCCCGGCAGCCGGCGGGAAGAACATCGACCCGTCCTCGGTCGCAATGTCGACGGCCAACCCGGCGGGCCCGTCCAGCGACGGCACCACCTCGTCCACGATCCGGGCACCCAGCAGCGCCGCGTACTCCATGGGCCGGTCACCGGAAGCGTGGCTGAGGGCGAACCGGGCGAGCGCCGCCTCGTCGGTGAACCCGCAGACCCAGCGCACTCCACCCGACCACGCCGACCACAGTCCGCCGCCGACCACCGGCACCAGGAGGATGGAACGGCGCATCTCACCGACCAGAGCCCGCGGGTCGCCGTCCCCCGCCCTCTGCTTGCCTATCCGCTCGGCAAGAGCTGTCCTTGCCTGCTCCATGGCCCCTCCCCCATTCTCATCGCGGATGGTGCACAACCGTAGATCAAGACGCATCTCGTGGAGCAGCAGTTCTTGTGAAGACGCGCACAGCGTGATTGGTCAAGCACCGACGCCAACAGCTCTTGCACTACGTACGGTTACGACGCGGCGCACCGCCTGACGTCGGTCACCGACCCCCTAAGACCGTGTCCTATGTGGGTTCGGCTCGTTGGGTTCCTTCAACGCATCGGACGGACCGGCCGCCGACCGGGCACTCTCCGCAACTGCCTGTTCCTCGCGGTGAGCGAGGAGGCCCTACTCTCCTCAGCAGCTCTGCTCCTGCAGTGGTCCCGCGGCTGGGTCGAACCCGTCATCGCCCCTCCAGAGCCGCGTCACCTGATCGCCCAGCAGCTCCTCGCGTTGTGCCTTCAGGAACACCGGGTCGGCGAAAATCTCTGGCAGCAGTGGTGGAACGGACTCATCCCGTTCCGGGCCGGAGCCGAGCCTGTCGTCAACCACCTCGTCCAAGAGGGGTATCTGGACCAGGACGGCGGCCTGCTGTTCATCGGCCCCGAGGCAGAACGCCGCTACGGGCACCGCCACTTCATGAATCTCACCGCCGTCTTCACCGCACCCCCCGAGTTCACCGTGTTCAACGGCCGTACCGAAATCGGTCGCACCGACCCCGACCTGCTCACCGAGGAAATCGAAGGCCCTCGCCGACTCCTGCTCGCGGGCCGCAACTGGCAGGTGACGTACATCGACTGGCACCGCAAGCGCTGCTTCGTGGAACCGGTCGACGAAGGCGGGCGCGCCCGCTGGAACGGGTTCGGAGCCGAGCGTGTCCGCTCCTTCACCCTCACTCGTGCGACCAGGGACGTCCTGCTGGGAGAAGACCCTCCGGTACGTCTCACCAACCGGGCCTCTCTGCGGCTCGCAGAAGCACGCGAGACGTTCCTGGACACCGTCCACCCCGGCGGAACTCTGATCGTCCGGCGCGACGGCGGGGACGTTCGATGGTGGACCTGGGCCGGGCACCGCGCGAACGCCACACTGTCCGCCACGCTCCCCTCCGTCGTCGTTCCGCACCGCCGGACGAACGGCGACTGGATCCGGCTTCGCGAGGACCTCACACCGCCACGCTGGCAGAACGCCTTGCGCGACGCCCAAGCGAACCTCGCCCTCCCCCAAGTCGACAGCCACGCGATCCGCGGTCTCAAGTTCAGCGAGGCGCTCCCCTCCCGTCTGGCCGAAGCAACACTCGCCGCACGCCTCATGGACTCAACGGGCGCGGAAACCGCCCTCACTGAATCCATTCGGCTCTCCACGCTCACCGACAGGTAGACACGCCTCAGCCACAACCTCGCTCCCTCGATGGGGGTCGGATCGCCGCAGAAGACGGTCGTCTCGCGGGTGAGGCGGGGCCATGAGATCGGCCCTGGCGAGGTGGACCACCGTTTGAGAGCGGTCTGGCAGGGTTTCGTAGTCGCCAGGCGCATACAGGCGAGATGGAAACGCAGCACACGCGCGCCAGCCCCTCAAAACAGGCCCGCTCGGCGCCACGAAATTCCCGGCACCTTGCCACACCCGCACAGTCAGGAGGCCACCTGATCAGCAAAGCAACACACCTGACGACCCATCAAAACGAGCGTCAAATGAGCGTCAAGATGCATCGCAGAGCGTCATTTCAGCGTCAAGATATCGCCCGTACCGCCCACAGCGCACATAACACACATCACCCGAACTTGCAGGTCAGGCGCTCTTTGCGATGGGTTCAAGGATCGCCACGCACTCCACGTGGTGCGTCATCGGGAACAGATCGAACACCCGCAGCGTCCGCACCCTGTACCCGCCCTCCCGGAAGTACGCCAGGTCCCGTGCCAGCGCCGCCGGGTCGCACGCGACGTACGCGATACGGCGGGCGCCCAGGGTCGAGAGCTGCTTGACGACCTGCTTGCCCGCGCCCGCGCGCGGCGGGTCCAGGACGATCAGGTCGCACTCGGTGATGCCCGTGCGCGGCAGGATCTGGTCGACCTTGCCGTGCTCGATGCGGACCCGGTCCAGGTCCTTCAGGTTGTGCCGGGCGTCCTCGACTGCGCGCTTGCCGGACTCGATGCCGAGCACCGCGCCCTTCTCCCCGATGCGCTGGCCGATGGCTCCGGCGAAGAGGCCGACCCCGCAGTACAGGTCGAGCGCCATGTCGTTCTTGCGGGGCAGCAGGCCCTGCATGACCGCGCGGACGAGGGTGTCAGCCGCCTGCGGGTGGACCTGCCAGAAGCCGCCCGAGCCGACGCGGTACGTACGGTCGTCGGCCCGCTCGCGGACGAAGGCGCGGCCGTGGACGCGGTGGACTCCGCCGTCCTTCTCGTCGACACGGAGCACGGAGACGGGCTTGTCGAGCTCGACCAGCGGGAGCCGGCCGCCCTCGCGCGGGGTCAGGATGACCTGGCGGTCGTGGGAGCCGGTCGCCGAGATGGCCTCCACCGTGGCCATCTGCGGCCAGTCCTGCTTCTCGATGCCCAGCTCGGAGACGCCGGGGGCGGCGATCATGCAGTGGTCGATCGGCTGGACCTCGTGCGAGCGGTGCTTGCGCAGTCCGGCCACGCCGTCCTGGTCGATCGCGTACTGGACGCGGGTGCGCCACGCGGGGACCTGGCCCGGCGGGAGCTTGTCGCCCTCGGCCGGCATGACGGTGCCGTCCCAGCCGGCCTCCTCGGGGGTGAGGCCCGCGAGACGCTGGAGCTGCTCGGTGATCACTTCGCCCTTGAGGCGGCGCTGGGCACCGGGCTTGGCGTGCTGCCAGTCGCAGCCGCCGCACTTGCCGGGGCCCGCGTAGGGACAGGGGGCCTCGACCCGGTCCTTGGACGCGTCGATGACGGTGACCGCGTCGGCGCGCAGGAAGCGGGAGTCACTCTCGCCCTCGGTGACCCGGGCGACGACCTTCTCACCGGGGAGGGTGTGCCGCACGAAGAGCACCTGGCCCTCGTCGGTGCGGGCGATGCAGTGGCCGCCGTGGGCGACGGGGCCGACCTCGACCTCGTACTCCCGACCGATCAGAGACTCCCCGGCCTGCGACGATGTGGATTCGTTCTGCATGAGGGGGTGGCTCCAGAGATCAAAGGGAAAGCGGCCGGACAACAACCCACGAGTCTACGTGGGTGCCGGCCGACCGCTTACCACAAGCGCGTGCCCGGTCAGCTCCGGTGGCCGGAGTCCTTGTGGCGCCGCTCCACGGGACCCCGGCGGACCGAGCCGGGCGCGGTCCAGTCCGCGCGCTTCCTGGCCCGCAGCTTCGCGGCCTCGGAGGACTCCAGCTGGTACGGCACCGAGGTCACCATCACACCCGGTGTGAACAGCAGCCGGCCCTTGAGCCGCAGGGCGCTCTGGTTGTGCAGCAGGTGCTCGTACCAGTGGCCGACGACGTACTCGGGGATGTAGACGCTGACCACGTCACGGGGCCGGTCCTTGCGCAGGCCCTTCACGTATTCGATGACCGGCCGGGTCACCTCGCGGTACGGCGAGTCGAGGATCTTCAGCGGGATGTCGATGCCGCGCCGCTCCCATTCCTCCTTGAGCGCCTTGGTCTCGGCGTGGTCGACGCTGATGGAGAGCGCCTCCAACTGGTCCGAGCGCACCAGCTTGGCGTAGGCGAGCGCGCGCAGGGTGGGCCGGTGGAGCTTGGAGACCAGGACGATGGAGTGGACGCGCGAGGGCCGGAGCGTGTCGTCGGTCGGGGCGTCGGTCGCCGCGATCTCCTCGGTGACCCGGTCGTAGTGCTTACGGATCGCGGTCATCGTTCCGTAGAAGATCACCATGCCGAGCAGCGCCACCCAGGCCCCGTGGGTGAATTTCGTCGCCAGGACGACGACGAGCACCAGGCCCGTGAAGAAGGCGCCGAAGGTGTTGATCGCCCGCGAGCGGACCATGTGCCGGCGCTTGGCCGGGTCGCGCTCGCTGCGCAGGTGGCGGTTCCAGTGCCGCACCATGCCGGTCTGACTGAGCGTGAAGGAGACGAAGACACCGACGATGTAGAGCTGGATGAGCCGCGTGGAGTCGGCCCCGTAGATCCAGACGAGGAGGATCGCGGCTCCGGCCAGCAGGACGATGCCGTTGGAGAAGGCCAGCCGGTCGCCGCGGGTGTGCAGTTGGCGCGGCAGGTAGCGGTCCTGGGCCAGGATCGAGCCGAGCAGCGGGAAGCCGTTGTACGCGGTGTTGGCGGCGAGGAAGAGCACGAGGGCGGTGGCCGCGGCCAGGAGCACGAAGAAGAACGTGCCGTCGCCGAAGACCGCCGCCGCGACCTGGGAGATCACCGGGTCCTGGACGAAGCCGGCGCCGACCGCGGTGCCGTTGTGGAGCAGGTCCTCCGCGGGGTTCTCCGCCATCTTGACGTCGGTGGCCATGGCCAGGCCGATGATGCCGCAGAACATGGTGACGGCCAGCAGGCCCATCGCGGCGAGGGTGGTGGCCGCGTTCTTGCTCTTCGGCTTGCGGAAGGCGGGTACGCCGTTGCTGATCGCCTCGACGCCGGTGAGCGCCGCGCAGCCGGAGGAGAAGGCCCGCAGGAGCAGGAAGACGAGGGCGAAGCCGGCCAGCCCCTGGTGCTCGGGCTTGATCTCGTAGTCCGAGGTCGGCGCGTGCATGGTCTCGCCGAGGACCAGCCCGCGGAACGCGCCCCAGAGGATCATGATGAAGACCCCGGCCACGAACAGGTACGTCGGGATGGCGAAGAGCTTGCCCGACTCCTTCACGCCGCGCAGGTTCATCAGCGTCAGCAGCACGATGGCGCCGATCGCGAAGACCGTCTTGTGCTCGACGACGAACGGGATCGCGGAGCCGAGGTTCTCCACGCCGGAGGAGATGGACACGGCGACGGTGAGGACGTAGTCGACGAGGAGCGCGCTGGCGACGGTCAGACCGGCCTTCCGCCCCAGGTTGGTGTTGGCGACCTCGTAGTCGCCGCCGCCGCTCGGGTAGGCACGCACGTTCTGCCGGTAGGAGGCGACCACGGTGAACATGAGGACCACCACGGCGGCGGCGATCCACGGGCTGAAGCGGTATGCCGACACACCCGCGATGGACAGCACGAGGAGGACTTCGCCGGGTGCGTACGCCACCGAGGACAGCGGGTCGGACGCGAAGACGGGCAGCGCGATGCGCTTGGGGAGGAGTGTTTCCCCGAGCTTGTCACTGCGCAGCGCCCGGCCGATCAGGATCCGTTTGGGCAGGTCGGTCAGTTTGGACACGCTGAGGATCGTAAGCGCTGTCGCGACAGGCGACCGAGGCACCACCCGCTCGGTACCGGGAAAACCTTCATAATTACCCGCGCTCACCGCGAAAGTCCATGGAATCCTTAACGGAATCCTTGCGGGCCGGACGGTCGGCGGACCCCTTCGGGCCCCTCCTTTGCCCGGTGCGCCCGGGATGCGCACACTCGGATGAGGCGGCGGATACCCGGCCGCATAAGCTCATCCCAGGGCAGCGTCGAAGGCGATGGCCCCATCGGTTTGCCCCGCAAGCGGAGAAAGAAGTGTGAGCAGGGTGTTTTCGCAGGTCATCCGGACGACCAGGACGGCGAGGTAGGCGCACGGTGCACATCGTCATCATGGGCTGCGGGCGTGTCGGAGCCGCTCTCGCACAGACCCTGGAGCAGCAGGGACACACGGTCGCCGTGATCGACCAGGACCCCACGGCGTTCCGCCGTCTCGGTGCCGGGTTCGGCGGTCGGCGGGTCAACGGGGTCGGCTTCGACCAGGACACGCTGCGCGAGGCCGGGATCGAGGAGGCGGGGGCGTTCGCCGCGGTGAGCAGCGGCGACAACTCCAACATCATCGCGGCCCGGGTGGCCCGCGAGATGTTCTCCATCGACAACGTCGCGGCCCGCATCTACGACCCCCGGCGTGCCGAGGTGTACCAGCGTCTCGGTATCCCCACCGTCGCCACGGTGCGCTGGACCGCGGACCAGATGCTGCGGCGGCTGCTGCCGTCGGGCGCGGAGCCGCTGTGGCGGGACCCGAGCGGAGGTGTGCAGCTCGCGGAGGTGCACACGACGCCGTCCTGGATCGGCCACAAGATCAGCACGCTGCAGGAGGAGACGGGGGTCCGCGTGGCCTTCCTCACCCGGTTGGGCGAGGCCATACTGCCGACGTCGCAGACGGTGCTGCAGGAGGGCGACCTGGTCCACGTGATGATGCGGACGGACGAGATCGCGAAGGTCGAGGAGGCCTTCGCCGAAGGTCCTGAGGAGGGCGGTCACTGATGCGCGTGGCGATTGCCGGGGCGGGTGCGGTGGGCCGTTCCATCGCGGCCGAACTCCTGGAGAACGGGCACGAGGTGCTGCTGATCGACAAGGCGCCGACCGCCATCTCGGTGGAGCGGGTCCCGATGGCCGAGTGGCTGCTCGCGGACGCCTGTGAGATCACCTCGCTCGACGAGGCGGCGCTGCAGCGGTGCAACGTCGTGATCGCCGCGACCGGCGACGACAAGGTCAACCTGGTCGTCTCGCTGCTCGCCAAGACCGAGTACGGCGTTCCGCGGGTCGTCGCCCGGGTGAACAACCCGAAGAACGAGTGGCTGTTCAACGAGTCCTGGGGCGTCGATGTCGCGGTCTCCACACCGCGGCTGATGTCCGCCCTGGTCGAGGAGGCGGTGAGCGTCGGTGATCTGGTCCGGCTGCTGCGCTTCAGCCACGGCGACGCCAACCTGGTCGAGCTGACGCTGCCCCCGGAGTCGGCGCTGGCCGGCACCCGGATCGGCGCTGTGGCCTGGCCCGAGGACACTTCGCTGGTCACCATCATCCGGGGTACGCGCGTCCTGACGCCGAGCCCCGAGGAGACCCTGGAGGCCGGTGACGAGCTGCTGTTCGTGGCCGCCCAGGCGCGCGAGGAGCAGCTGGAGGACCTGTTGTCGGTCCGCCGCGATCCCTCGGACGAGAGCTGAGCCGGGCGACAGCTGCGTCGGACGACAGCGCGAGACGGGAGAGGGGCCCGGAACCATGAGTCATGGTTCCGGGCCCCTCTCCCGTGTCCGCGAGGTACCGGCGTTCGGGCGCGGTCAGGCGTCGTGGTGGCGGGCCTCGGCGGCCCGGGCGCTCTGCGCTGCCTTACGGGCCTTCTCGGCCTCCTCCTCCGCCTCCATCTCCGCGAAGACGTCGATGGGCGGCGGCGCCTTGGCGAGGAAGACCCAGGTCAGATACACCGCGAGCAGGAACGGCGGGATCTTGAGCGAGACCAGCACCCAGCCGAACTGCGTGGTGTCGGCCCACCAGTACAGCGGGAAGAGGATCGCGCACTTGGCGAGGAGGATCAGCCCCCACGCGTAACTGGCCTTGGCGTAGGCCTTCTTGCGCCCCGGATTCCTGGTGCGCCAGGAGAGGTTCTCCTTGAAGACCGGGCCGAGGATCAGGCCGATCAGCGGCACCCCCGCGAGGGTCGTGCCGAGGTAGGCCAGCGCCAGGCCGAGCGTGTAGATCATGCCCGGCAGGTAGAAGTCCTTGGCGTTGCCCGTCATCATCGCGAAGACCACGCCGAAGGCCACACCGAAGACACCACTGAAGGCGTGCTTGACGGTGTCCTTGCGGACCAGGCGTACGACGACGAGGACCAGGGACAGCGCCAGCGCGGCGACGGCCGAGGCCTTCAGGTCCTTGTTCAGGGTGAAGATCGTGACGAAGAGCAGCCCGGGCAGAACTGTCTCCACCATGCCGCGCACGCCGCCGAAGGCCTCGAAGAGCGCGGCTTCCGTGACGGCCTTCGCCTCGGCGTCCTGCTGGTCGGTGCGGTGGGGCTGGTCCCTGTCGGATGTCGGCTTGTCGAGAGGCGTCACCGGCTACTCCTTGCCGAGCGGTCGGAGTTCGTATGTGGGGTTGAACAGCACCCGGCGCCCGTGACTCATGGCGATGCGGCCCGAGGCGATGATCTTACGGCCCGGTTCTATGCCGACGATCGAGCGACGGCCCAGCCAGACCACGTCGAGCGGCGCGGTGCCGTCGAAGAGCTCCGCCTCCAGGGCGGGCACTCCCGCCCGCGGGCGCAGGGTGACGGTCCGCAAGGTACCAGTCACCTTGACGATCTGGCGGTCCGTGCATTCGGAGATCCGCGTGCAGCCCGACGCGTGCGTGTCCTCCTGCAGCTCCTCGGACTCCAGGTCCTCCTGGGAGCTGGACAGCCGGTCGAGCATGCGACGGAAGCGGCCGGACGGCCGCGAAGCCTTGCCGGCCTTCTCGAATCGGGGAACAGCGCTCATACCCGAAGGGTACCGGTCTCCTGTGATAAGGGGTGTCACCCGAACGGAGGACCCGAGTGGCCGGGGGAAGCGGGTCAGCCGCGCTCGAAGCGGTACCCCATGCCGGGTTCGGTCACGAAGTGCCGGGGGTGCGCGGGATCGGCCTCCAGCTTGCGGCGCAGCTGCGCCATGTAGACCCGGAGGTAGTTCGTCTCGGTGCCGTAGGACGGGCCCCAGACCTCCTGGAGCAGCTGCTTCTGGCTGACGAGCCGGCCCGCGTTGCGGACCAGCACCTCCAGGAGGTGCCACTCCGTGGGGGTGAGCCGCACGTCGCGGCCCTCCCGGTGGACCTTCTTCGCCGCGAGGTCCACCGTGAACGCCTCGGTCTCGACGATCACGAGGTCGTCGGCGCCGTCCGGGCCGACCGGTTCGGCCCGGCGTACGGCGGCCCGCAGCCGGGCCAGGAGCTCGTCCATGCCGAACGGCTTGGTGACGTAGTCGTCGGCGCCGGCGTCCAGGGCTTCGACCTTCTCGTCGGAGGTGTGCCGGGCGGAGAGCACGAGGATCGGTACGCGGGTCCAGCCGCGCAGCCCCTTGATCACCTCGACGCCGTCCATGTCGGGCAGGCCGAGGTCCAGGACGACGACGTCGGGGTGCCGGGCGGCGGCGAGCTGCAGGGCGGTCGCGCCGTCGGGTGCGGCGTCCACCTCGTACCTGCGCGCCTTCAGGTTGATCACGAGGGCGCGTACGATCTGCGGCTCGTCGTCGACCACAAGCACCCGGGTCATCGCGGTCCTGCCTTTCCGGAGGGTGTGTACGGGGTGGGGGTGTGCCCCTGGGACCTCATGAGATGTCCTGCTCGGGCGGCCCGGGGCCGTCCCGCACCTGTCCGGGTATGGCCTTGAGCGTGAGGACCATGGTGAGACCGCCCCCGGGGGTGTCCTCGGCGCCCAGCGTGCCTCCCATGGAGTCCACGAAGCCGCGGGCGACGGCGAGGCCGAGGCCGACCCCGGCGCCGCGCGGGGCGTCGCCGTACCGCTGGAAGGGCTCGAAGATACGCTCCTTGCCCTCGTCGGGGACGCCACGGCCCCGGTCGGCCACCCGCAGCTCGACGCGTTCGCCGAGCGTGCTGGCGGCGACGGTGACTCGTTCCCCGCGGGGGCTGTACTTGACGGCGTTCTCGACGATGTTGGCGACGGCCCGTTCCAGCAGGCCGGGGTCGACGGCGACCATCGGCAGCGTCTCGGGGATGTCGAGGTCGACGCTGCCCTCGGGGACGCCGCCGAGGGCCATCGGGACGACCTCGTCGAGGTCGATCTCGCGGATCAGCGGGGTGACGGTGCCGGTCTGCAGGCGGGACATGTCGAGCAGGTTGCCGACCAGGTGGTCCAGGCGGTCGGCACCGTCCTCGATGCCCGCGAGGAGCTCGGCCTCGTCCTCCTCGGACCAGGAGACGTCGTCGGAGCGCAGCGAGCTGACGGCGGCCTTGATAGCGGCGAGGGGGGTGCGCAGGTCGTGGCTGACGGCGGCGAGCAGCGCGGTCCTGATCCGGTTGCCCTCGGCGAGCCGGCGGGCGGTCTCCGCCTCCCCCACCAGGCGCTGCCGGTCGAGCACGACGGCGGCCTGCGCGGCGAAGGCGCCGAGCACCCGGCGGTCCTCGGCGGGCAGCACCCGTCCGGACAGCGCCAGCGCCATGTGGTCGCCGACGGGCATGTCCACGTCCGCGTCGTCGGGCCTGGCCACCGGCGCGGGCCCGACGGATCCGGCGCAGGTCCACGGATCGACGTCGCTCTGCCGCTCCAGCAGCGCGACGGACTCCATGCCGAACGTCTCCCGGACCCGCTCCAGCAGGGCGTCCAGGGCCGTCTCGCCGCGCAGGACGCTCCCGGCCAGGGCGGAGAGTATCTCCGACTCGGCGCGCAGTCTGGCGGCCTGGTGGGTACGCCGGGCCGCCAGGTCGACGACGGAGGCGACCGCGACCGCCACCGCGAAGAAGATCACGATGGCGACGAAGTTCTCCGGGTCCTGCACGGTGAGGGTGTGGGTGGGCGGGGTGAACCAGTAGTTGAGGAGCATGGAGCCGACGGCCGCGGAGGCCAGAGCGGGGGCCAGCCCGCCGAGCAACGCCGCGGTGACGGTCATGAACAGGAAGAGCAGTACGTCGTTGGCGAGCCCCGGCCCGTTCTCCATGCCGTGCAGGAGCAGCGTGAGGAGTACCGGTCCGCCGACGCCCACCGCCCAGCCCCAGATGATCCGGGTGCGGCCGAGCCGGGCGCCCCGGGCGATGGGCAGCCCGCGTCCCTTGGCGACCGCCTCGTGCGTGACGATGTGGACGTCCAGGTCGGGGCCGGACTCGCGGGCGACGGTGGCGCCGACGCCCGGTCCGTAGATGTACTGCCAGGTCTTGCGACGGCTGGAGCCGAGGACGACCTGGGTGGCGTTGACGCCCCGGGCGAAGGCGAGGAGCGCCGAGGGTATGTCGTCGCCGATGACGTGGTGGAACGTCCCGCCCAGGTCCTCGACGAGGGTGCGCTGGACGGCGAGCTCCTTGGGCGACGCGGAGGTCAGTCCGTCGCTGCGGGCGATGTACACGGCGAGGATCTCGCTGCCGGAGCCCTTGGCGGCCATCCGGGACGCGCGGCGGATGAGCGTACGGCCCTCGGGGCCGCCGGTCAGTCCGACGACGATGCGTTCGCGGGCCTGCCAGGTGGTGCGGATGTCGTGCTCGCCGCGGTACTGCTGGAGGTATTCGTCTACACGGTCGGCGACCCAGAGCAGGGCCAGTTCGCGCAGGGCGGTGAGGTTGCCGGGGCGGAAGTAGTTGGACAGGGCCGCGTCCACCTTGTCGGACCGGTAGATGTTGCCGTGGGCCATGCGGCGGCGCAGCGCCTGGGGCGACATGTCGACAAGCTCGATCTGGTCGGCCCTGCGGGCGACCTCGTCGGGGATCGTCTCCTGCTGCCGTACACCCGTTATCGACTCGACCACGTCGCCGAGGGACTCCAGGTGCTGGATGTTGACGGTGGAGATCACGTCGATGCCCGCCCGCAGCAGCTCCTCGACGTCCTGCCAGCGCTTGGCGTTGCGGGACCCGGGCACATTGGTGTGGGCCAGCTCGTCCACGAGGGCCACAGCGGGCGCCCGCTCCAGGACCGCGTCGACGTCCATCTCGGAGAAGACGGTGGAGCGGTATCGGATGTCGCGTCGGCGGATCTGCTCCAGACCGTGCAGCAGGACCTCGGTGCGGTGCCGTTCGTAGTGCTCCACGAACGCGACGACGCAGTCCGTGCCCCGTTCAACCCGGCGGTGGGCCTCGGACAGCATCGCGTACGTCTTGCCGACGCCGGGTGCCGCACCCAGGTAGATCCGAAGCTTGCCGCGCGCCATGGCCCCATTGTCTTCTCTGAACCGGCCGCCGCCGATCGGGGAGCCGTCCCCCCGAAGCTACCCCGAGAATTTCCGGCATCCGGGCCGCAGGGATGTGCCCGGGGTCCGTATTGACGGGATTCTGACGCGACTCAGCAGGTCACACCTGTTCGACGATGTGCCCGTCGCTCAGCTCCAGGACCCGGTCGGCGAAGCCGAGCAGATGCGGGTCGTGGGTGGCTACGAGGACGGTGACGCCCTCGCTGCGGACCACGGCGCGCAGCAGTTCCATGACGGCGAGGCCGGTCTCCGCGTCGAGCTGCCCGGTGGGCTCGTCGGCGATCAGGAGGGCGGGCCGGTTGGCGAGCGCGCGGGCGATGGCGACGCGCTGCTGCTGGCCGCCGGAGAGCTCTCCGGGGCGCTGTTGCGCGTGGTCGCCCAGGCCCACCAGGGAGAGCAGCAGCGCGACCCGGTCCTCGCGCTCACGCGGGTCGGCCTTGCGCAGCCGCATGGGTACGCCGATGTTCTCCGCCGCGGTCAGGATCGGGATCAGGCCGAACGACTGGAAGATGAAGCCGATCCGGTCCCTGCGCAGCTCCAGCAGCCCGTCCTCGCCGAGCCCGGAGAGCTCGGTGCCGCCGACGGTGATCCGGCCGCGGTCCGGGATGTCGAGACCGCCGACCAGGTTGAGCAGCGTTGTCTTGCCGGAGCCCGACCGGCCCTTGAGCGCCACGAGCTCGCCCCGGGGAATCTCGAAGGAGACCCCGCGCAGGGCGTGCACGGCGGCGGCGCCGGTCCCGTACGAGCGGTGCAGGTCCTCGACCCGCACCATCGGCCCGTCGGCCGGGCTTTCGGCCAGGGCCGTGCCGCTCTGTCCGCCGGTGCTCTGTGTCATCGCTCTCCCCCGTGCGTACGCCGCCTCGCGCGGCGCCTTTCGGCCGCCGCCAGTATGTGCATGAGGCACGCGCCGGGGCAACGGCCCCGGGGGCCGTGACGGCCGCCGGTGCCTGGTCCTCGAACGGCGGTGGGCCGTACCCCCGTGAGGGTACGGCCCACCGGCCGGAACGTACCGCCGCGCGCGGTCAGCGCACCTCGGTGATCTCGGGTCCGCGCTGGAGCTGGCCCATGCCACCGGAGAACTTCGAGTTCTCCTGGTCCTCCTGCTGCACACCCTCGGGCACCATCTGGGCGTCGTTGGGGAGCTTGAGGACGATCGGGTCGCGCGGAGCCATCGGGCCGTCGCCACGGACCACCACGGTGTCCCGGAAGATCGTCTCCAGCAGTCCGGCGGCCTCCGGCTGCACGGCGCCCTGACCGGAGATCACACCGCGCAGGAACCAGCGCGGCCCGTCGACCCCGATGAAGCGCACGAGCTGGACGCCGTTCGTCCCGTCGGGGAGCTGTACGGGGACCTGGGCGCGCAGCTCCCAGCCCAGCGGACCCTCGACCTCGTCGATGATCCCGCCCTGCTGGGTGATGCCCGAGGCGATCTCCTCGCGCACCTCGCCCCAGATGCCCTCCTTCTTGGGAGCGGCGAAGGCCTGCAGCTGGACCGCGCTGTCACGCAGCACGACGGTCGCCGCGACGATCGCGTCGCCGGCCACCTCCACCCGCAGCTCCATGCCCTCGACCCCGGGCACGAAGATGCCGCCCAGGTCCACCCGGCCCTCGCCGGGCTGGGAGACCTCGGAGATGTCCCACGGCCCGTCCGGCCGGGGGGCCGGGGGGAGGTTCGTCCGGCGCGAGCCGCTGTCCGCGGCCCCGTCGGTACCGTCGAGCTCGTCGGCGACCTGCTCGGCCTCGCGCGTCTCGTCCGCCTTGTCCTCGGCGGAACCACTGTTCTTGCGACGTCCGAACACGTCACTGTCCTTCCCGGTCGGATACGACCGAAGCGTAGCTGTTCCCACCCTGGGTGTTACCGCCCGTGACGCCATCCACCGCGGCATGACCGCCCGTGGACCCGAAGCCACCCTCGGCCCGCGCCGAACCGGGGAGTTCCGCCACCTCGTGGAAGCGGATCTTCTCGACCTGCTGGACGACCAGTTGGGCAATCCGGTCGAACCGCTCGAACCGCACGGTCTCGCGTGGGTCGAGATTGACCACGATTACCTTGATCTCCCCACGGTACCCGGCATCAACCGTCCCGGGGGCATTCACGAGGGCCACTCCGCAGCGGGCCGCGAGGCCTGAGCGGGGGTGCACGAAGGCCGCGTACCCGTCGGGCAGTGCGATCGACACCCCGGTGGGGAGCACCGCCCGTTCGCCGGGGGCGAGCTCGGCCGCCTCGGTGGTCACCAGATCGGCACCGGCGTCGCCCGGGTGCCCGTACGCCGGAATCGGCACGTCCGGATCGACACGGCGGATCAGTACGTCGACGGGGTGGCGCATCAGGGGTTCACCTCGAAGGCGCGGGCACGCCTGACCTGGTCCGGGTCCGACATCGCGGCCTCGATCTCCTCGGGCCGGCCGTTCTCGATGAAGTGGTCCACCTTGACCTCGATGAAGAGAGCTTCGGCACGGACCGCGACGGGCCCCTCCGGGCCTCCGGTCCGGCCGGTCGCCCGGCAGTAGATCTTCCGCCGGTGCACCGCGGTGACCTCGGCCTCCAGGAAGAGCACCGTGTCGACCGGTACCGGCCGGACGTAGTCGGTCTCCAGGCGGCCGGTCACGGCGATCACCCGCAGCAGCCAGCTCAGCGCACCGAGCGTCTCGTCCATCGCCGTGGCCAGGACACCGCCGTGCGCGAGTCCCGGAGCGCCCTGGTGGGCGGGCTTCACGGTGAACTCCGCGGTGACGCTCACACCCTCTCCGGCGCGTGCCTGGAGGTGCAGCCCGTGCGGCTGTCCGCTGCCGCAGCCGAAACAGTGTTCGTAGTGCGAGCCGAGGAGCTCACCGGGTGCCGGGGCGTCGGGATGCCTGACCGGCCCCACGGCGTCGGCCGGGGGTGTCAGACGTGTAGATGTTCCACTCACAGGCGCAGACCTTACCCGCGCTGCCGACCGCGGGTCGCGCCGTGCCAAGCTTGGTTTCATGCAGCCTTCCGCACCGCCCTTCGACGAACGTCTCACCGCACCCCGTTCGTGGTGGTTCATCGCCTTCGGGGTCGGCGTCGCCTGTGCCCTGATGCTCCTGCCGCTCGGCGTCCTGCCCATGCTCGGAGGCCTGGCGGGCGGCACGGTGGCGTCGGCCCTGGCCGTGAGTTCGTACGGCTCCGCGCGCATCCGGGTCGTGGCGGGCACCCTCGTCGCGGGCGACGCGCGGATCCCGCTCTCGGCGCTCGGTGACGCCGAGGTGCTGGACGGGGAGGAGGCGCGTGCCTGGCGCTCGCACAAGGCGGACGCCCGCGCGTTCATGGTGCTGCGCAGCTACATCCCGACGGCGGTGCGGGTGAAGGTCACGGATCCGGCCGACCCGACACCGTACGTCTATCTGTCGACCCGGGAGCCGCAGACCCTGGTGGCGGCGCTCGCGGCCGTGCCTGCCTGACCCCTCAGCGGCCGGGGCCGTCGAGCCCCTTGGGCAGTTCCTCCGCGGGTACCACGGGCTGTTCCAGCGGCGGGAGCTCCGGGAGCCTGTCCCAGTCGACCCGATGGCGCCGCAGGTCGTTCCTGACCCGGTCGGCGAGCTTTCTGGTGTCCCTGCGGTTCATCATCGCGCCGACCGCGGCGCCGATCATGAACGGGATGAGATTCGGCAGGTCGCGCACCATGCGCTTCATGATCTGCTGGCGCAGCTCACGCTTCATCTGCCCGCCGAGCGCGGCGTTCAGGGTGGCGGGGCGCGAGACATCGATGCCGCGCTCCTCGGTCCAGGACGTCAGATACGCGGTGCTGCGCTGCCCGATGTTGCCCGGCGGGCGCCGGCCGTAGACCTCGTGGAGCTCGGCGACGAGCTTCATCTCGATGACCGCCACGCCGGTGATCTCGGCGGCCAGCTCGGCGAGCATGGCCGGGGGTACGGGCATCATGGCCGCTGCCCCGATGCCCGCGCCGACGGTCGCGGTGGCGTTGCACGCGCCCGCGACGAGCTTGTCGGCGAGCTCTTCGGGGCCGAGTCCCGGGAACTGCTTCCGCAGGGTCGCGAGGTCGCGCACAGGGATGCGGGGAGCCACGTCGATGATCCGGTCGGCCAGCTGGCCGACGACGGTTCCGGCGCTCTCCCCGCCCTTGCGTACGCCTCGTTTCAATGTGCGCAGACGGCCTGACCCCGTCGATTCCGTCGGGCCGTCCTGCCCGGGCCCCGGTGAAGGGCCCGCTGTCCGGACTGCTTCGAGCGAGGCCGGACGGCCCCGCTCGTCGTCAGATGCACCGGAGGCCGGCAGGGCGGCCTGATGCTCGGCAGTGGGGCTCGCGCCCTCTGCCGGGCCCGTGCCGCCCTGATGCGCCCCCGACGCCTTCGTGCGCCGCAAGCGCCGCTTCCGGAACGGTGTGTCGCCTGCCACGGCCGGCCGGCCTCAGTCGCAGTCGCGGCAGATGGGCTGGCCGTTCTTCTCGCGCGCCAGCTGGCTCCGGTGGTGAACCAGGAAGCAGCTCATGCAGGTGAACTCATCGGCCTGCTTGGGCAGGACCCGCACGGCCAGCTCTTCGTTGGACAGGTCTGCGCCGGGCAGCTCCAGTCCTTCTGCCGCGTCGAACTCGTCCACGTCGACGGCGGATGCCGTCTTGTCGCTCCGACGAGCCTTGAGCTCTTCGAGGCTGTCCTGATCGACGTCGTCGTCGGTCTTCCGTGGGGTGTCGTAATCCGTTGCCATGTCGCTCTCCCCCTCATGGGTTGCTGCGGTGTCTCAGCGCACGTAACGCGTGAGAGGCCGGACTTGTGCCCGACCTGAGGCGGAGATTTTGCCTCACATCAAGGTCTGTTACTCAATCGACACCCAACCGGACCTCTCGAGAGCGATCAGCTTGGGTGGCGATGGGGACCGTACACGGTCCGATCGCCGTGCTTTCACGGGCGCCACCCCGTGTACTTCCCGTGATAATGCCCCCTGGAAACCCGGACGTTTACCGGCTTTCGGGCAGAGCCGTGATCACGGAGAGTAGAGAGACCCAAAATCGCTCCTGTGATCGATCACACAGGGACAGAACGGAAACAGGCCTCGCAATTTCCGCCCAAAGCGAACAGAGCGATCCAATGCGGCTTCACAGGCGAAGCCTCTCAGACCGGCAGGGTGACGCGCATCACGAGACCACCACCCTCGCGGGGCTCCGCGATGATACGGCCTCCGTGCGCCCGCGCGACGGACCGCGCGATCGACAGGCCGAGCCCCACACCCTTGTCGCTGCCTGTGCGTTCCGTACGCAGCCGCCTGAACGGCTCGAAGATGTTGTCGATCTCGTAGGCGGGCACCACAGGACCTGTGTTCGATACCACCAGGAGCGCCTGCCCCGGCTGGATCTCCGTGTCGACCTCCACCCAGCCGTCGTCCGGCACGTTGTAGCGCACGGCGTTCTGCACGAGGTTCAGCGCGATCCGTTCCAGGAGGACGCCGTTGCCCTGCACGACGGCGGGTACGCGCTCCCCGCGCACCTCCACACCCTTCGCCGCCGCCTCCGCGCGGGCCTGGTCGATGGCGCGGTCGGCGACCTCCGCCAGGTCGACAGGCTTGCGTTCGACGATCTGGTTGTCGCTGCGGGCGAGCAGCAGCAGGCCCTCGACCAGCTGCTCGCTGCGCTCGTTGGTCGCCAGGAGCGTCTTGCCGAGCTGCTGGAGCTCCGGCGGGGCCTCCGGGTCGGAGAGGTGGACCTCCAGCAGCGTGCGGTTGATCGCGAGCGGTGTGCGCAGCTCGTGCGAAGCGTTGCCCACGAACCGCTGCTGGGCCGTGAAGGCCCGTTCCAGACGGTCCAGCATCTCGTCGAAGGTGTCGGCGAGCTCCTTGAGCTCGTCGTCCGGGCCGTCCAGCTCGATCCGGCGGGACAGGTCCGTGCCGGCCACCCTGCGGGCGGTGCGGTTGATCCGGCCCAGCGGGGACAGGACGCGGCCCGCCATGGCGTAGCCGAACGCGAAGGCGATGATGCTGAGGCCCACGAGGGCGAGCAGCGCCCTGTTGAGCAGGCTGTCCAGGGCGTGCTGCCGCTGGGCGGCGGTGCAGTCCTTGATCATCTCGTTGAGCTGGCCGTTGGTCTGCGCGGAGCCGAGCTGCGGACAGGTGTCGCTGGAGATCCGCACGCTCGTCCCGGAGACCTGGAAGACGAGGCCGCCGGCGTCGTTGAGTGCCTGCGCGGCCAGCATGTAGATGATCGAGAGCAGCAGGATGCCCGCGATCAGGAACATGCCGCCGTACAGCAGCGTGAGCCGTATCCGGATGGTCGGACGCAGCCAGGGGTAGGGGGCCTCCTGCTGTTTGGGCTCCCAGGTGGGCTTCGGGGGCACGGGCACCGGCCCCGGGGACGCTGCCATCAGGTCCTCAGATCCGGTAGCCGGAGCCGGGGACGGTGACGATGACGGGAGGCTCGCCGAGCTTCCGTCGCAGGGTCATGACCGTGACCCGCACCACGTTCGTGAAGGGGTCGGTGTTCTCGTCCCAGGCCTTCTCCAGCAGCTGCTCGGCCGAGACGACCGCGCCCTCGCTGCGCATCAGGACCTCCAGTACGGCGAATTCCTTCGGGGCGAGCTGGATCTCCTGCTCGTTCCGGAAGACCTCACGGCGGTTGGGGTCGAGCTTGATGCCGGCCCGCTCCAGCACGGGCGGCAGCGCGACCGTGGTGCGGCGCCCCAGGGCCCGCACCCGGGCGGTCAGCTCGCTGAAGGCGAAGGGCTTGGGCAGATAGTCGTCCGCACCGAGCTCCAGGCCCTCGACCCGGTCGCTGACGTCACCGGAAGCGGTGAGCATGAGCACCCGGGTGGGCATGCCGAGCTCGACGATCTTCCGGCAGACGTCGTCACCGTGCACCAGCGGGAGGTCCCGGTCCAGCACGACGACGTCGTAGTCGTTGACCCCGACGCGCTCCAGAGCCGCGGCTCCGTCGTAGACGACGTCGACGGCCATGGCCTCCCGGCGCAGTCCGGTGGCCACCGCATCGGCGAGCAGTTGCTCGTCCTCGACGACGAGTACGCGCACGGCGCAGTCCTTCCCTAGATCTCCAGAAATACGGCGAGCGGCCCCCGTTGTGGCCGCTCGCTGCACGTCAGCGGCACCGACTGTGCGCGTCCATCCTGCCCGTAACGCACATAAACCGGCGGTAAGACGACGCGGGCCGGACTGCGGCTCCGGGGAAACCATCGGATTCCCGGGCCAGTTGAGGTTTCTCCCGTACCCGGCCAGGGGAGGACGATTTCACACCCGCGATCACGCCATGCCTGTGGCGTACCACAGCCCGCTCTGCTCCCAGAGGGACTGCGTGATCACCCGCCCTCCGGTCACCGGCCGGGGGAATCCGGGCACACCCCCGTGCCACCGACCCACGATGAGGGGGCGCTTCATGGACGCTTTCACCGCAGGTCTGCTGCAACGAATCAAGACCACCGAATCCGATCTCACGAGGGCTCGTGAGACGGGCGACGACTTCCTCGCGGATGTCGAGCAGGGAGAGCTGGACGACCTGCACCGTCTCGCCGCCGAGCACGGCGTCGAAATCGGCGCCACAAGCGTCTGAGCCGCCAGGAGAGGGCCCAGGGTGCCGGTACCGGCACCCTGGGCCCTCTTCGCGTTCCGTGGGCTCTCAGCCCCCGCCAGGGACTCGGGAGCGGGGTCAGTCGTGCCAGGCCCCTAGGTCTTCCAGGATCACCTGCAGGGGCTCGAAGACCCCCGGCGACGCGGCGACGGTCAGGTCCCGGTCCGCGGGGCGTCCGGGGCGGCCTCCGGTGAGCGCGCCGGCCTCCCGGGCGATGAGGTCGCCGGCGGCCAGGTCCCACGGGTGGAGTCCGCGTTCGTAGTAGCCGTCGAGCCGCCCCGCGGCCACGTCGCAGAGGTCGACCGCGGCCGATCCGCCGCGCCGGATGTCGCGCAGGCGCGGGATCAGCCGCTGGGCTACGGCCGCCTGGTGGGTGCGTACCTCGGTGACGTAGTTGAAGCCGGTCGACACGAGGGCCTCGGCGAGCGGTGGTGCGGGGCGGCAGTGCAGCGCCTCCCCGTTCCCGTACGCTCCGCCGCCGAGCACCGCGTGGAACGTCTCGCGGCGCATCGGGGCCTCGACCACGCCGACGACCCGCTCGCCGTCGCGCTCGGCGGCGATGGAGACGGCCCAGGTCGGCAGCCCGTAGAGGTAGTTCACCGTGCCGTCGAGCGGGTCGATGACCCACCGGACACCGCTGGTGCCCTCGGAGCTGGCCCCCTCCTCGCCGAGGAAGCCGTCGCCCGGCCGGCGCCCGGCCAGGAAGCCCGTGATCAGCTTCTCCGCCCGGATGTCCATCTCGGTGACGACGTCGATGGGGCTGGACTTCGTCGCGTGCACCCCCAGGTCGGCGGGGCGGCCGTCGCGCAGCAGGGCTCCGGCCCGGCGGGCCGCTTCCAGGGCGAGGTCGAGCAGTTCGGTCAGGAAGGGATCGGTCACAACGCTCCAGGGTGAGGGTTCACGGGCTGACCAGGGTCCTTCGTTCGGATCGGCCCTGCATGGTCCGAACGGGAGGCCTGAGCGGGAGGCCTAGGCGTACGGGCTGTCGGCGCCCGCGGCGGCGGGCTTGAGGGCCCTGGCCTGACAGCAGCCGACCGGGCAGAGGTCGTGGGAGGGGCCGAGCTCTCCCAGGGCGCACCGTCGCGCCGGGAGGCCCTGTTCGGTGGCGGCGCGTTCCAGGAGGAGCTCGCGCACGGCCGCGGCGAACCGGGGGTCCGCGCCGACCGTCGCGGACCGGCGTACCGGCAGTCCCAGCTCCGCGGCCTTCTCGGTGGCCTCCGTGTCGAGGTCGTAGAGGACCTCCATGTGGTCCGAGACGAAGCCGATGGGGGCCATGACGACCGCCGGGACGCCGTCGGCGTGGAGGGCCTCCAGGTGGTCGCAGATGTCGGGCTCCAGCCACGGGATGTGCGGGGCGCCGCTGCGCGACTGGTAGACGAGCTGCCACGGGTAGGTGGTGCCGGTCTCCTCGCGCACGGCCTCGACGATCACCCGGGCGACGTCGAGGTGCTCGGCCACGTAGGAGCCGCCGTCGCCGTGCGTCTCCTCGGGACCCGAGGTGTCGGCCGCCGCGGTGGGGATGGAATGCGTGGTGAACGCGAGGTGCGCGCCCGCCCTTGCGTCCTCGGGGAGGTCTGCCAGCGAGGCCAGCACGCCGTCCACCATGGGCCGTACGAAGCCGGGGTGGTTGAAGTAGTGGCGCAGCTTGTCCACCCGTGGGACCGGCAGCCCCTCGGCCTCCAGGGCGGACAGCGACTCCGCGAGGTTCTCGCGGTACTGGCGGCAGCCCGAGTACGAGGCGTAGGCGCTGGTGGCGAGGACGGCGATCCGGCGGCGCCCGTCCGTGATCATCTCGCGGAGGGTGTCGGTGAGGTACGGAGCCCAGTTCCGGTTGCCCCAGTACACCGGCAGGTCGAGGCCGTGGTCCGCGAAGTCCTTGCGCAGCGCGTCGAGCAGCGCCCGGTTCTGCGCGTTGATCGGGCTGACCCCGCCGAAGAGGAAGTAGTGCTTGCCGACCTCCTTCAGCCGTTCTTCGGGGATGCCCCGGCCGCGTGTCACGTTCGCCAGGAACGGGACCACGTCGTCCGGGCCTTCGGGACCGCCGAAGGAGAGCAGCAGGAGGGCGTCGTAGGGAGCGGGATCGCGCAGATCGGACATGTACCCGATCCTGCCACTCGCCTCCGGCGGTCCGGCAACCGACATCGGCGCGGTCCGGCAACCGATGCCGGCGCGGTCCGGGGCACCCCCGCCGCCCGTAAGCTGTATCGGCCACCTGCACACCTGACAGGTTTCACCGGAGTCCTCGTGCCCAGCCCCTACCGCGCCGTCTTCGCCGCCCCCGGAACCCGGGCGTTCTCGGCGGCCGGATGCCGCTGTCCATGATGGGGATCGGTGTGGTGACGATGGTGTCCCAGATCACCGGCCGCTACGGGCTGACGGGTGCGCTCTCCGCGACGCTCGCCATGGCCGCCGCGGTGATGGGGCCGCAGATCTCCCGGCTGGTCGACCGTTACGGGCAGCGCCGTGTGCTGCGCCCCGCCGCCCTGCTCCCGGCCGCGGCGGTCGCGGGCCTGCTGATCTGCGCCCAGCAGCGACTGCCGGACTGGACCCTGTTCGTCTTCGCCGCCGGCGCGGGCTGCGTCCCGAGCATGGGGTCGATGGTGCGGGCCTCGCTGGGCGGAGATCTGCCGGGGCACGGGCCGTCAGCTGCACACCGCGTACGCCTGGGAGTCGATCGCCGACGAGGTGTGCTTCATCTTCGGCCCGATCATCTCCATCGGCCTGTCCACCGCCTGGTTTCCGGAGGCCGGGCCGCTGATCGCCGTCGTGTTCCTGCTGATCGGCGTGTTCTGGCTGACGGCCCAGCGTGCCACCGAGCCTCGTCCGCACCCGAAGAAGCACCACTCCGGCGGTTCGGCGCTGCGCTCGACCGGCCTCCAGGTGCTGGTGGTCACCTTCGTCGCGACCGGCGCGATCTTCGGCGCGGTCGCCGTGGTGACGGTGGCCTTCGCCGAGGAGCAGGGCCACAAAGCGGCGGCCAGCCTGGTGCTGGCGGTCTACGCCCTGGGGTCCTGCCTCGCGGGTGCCGTCTTCGGTCTGCTGCACCTCAAGGGGAAGCCGTCCACCAGATGGCTGCTGGGGGTCTGCGCGATGGCCGTGAGTATGATCCCCCTCCAAATGGCCGGGAGCCTGCCGTTCCTGGCCGTGGCGCTCTTTGTCGCGGGTCTCGCCATCGCACCGACGATGGTCACCACCATGGCCCTCGTCGAGCAGCACGTACCGCGCACCCAGCTGACCGAGGGCATGACCTGGACCAGTACCGGACTCTCGGTCGGGGTGGCGCTCGGCTCCTCCGCCGCCGGCTGGGTGGTCGACGCCTCCGGAGCCGAGGCGGGGTACGTGGTGCCCGTCGCGGCCGGAGCGCTCGCGGCCGCGGTGGCGTTCCTGGGGTATCGCCGGCTCACCGGGCCGGTTCCTACGGGAGGGCGCGGGGAAGATGACCGAGACCTACGCACGGACCACGAGCACGTGGCGTAACTGGGCGGGCAACGTCACCGCCCGGCCCGTACGGACCGTGTCCCCCGCCTCCGTCGACGAGCTCGCCGAGGTGCTCCGCAGGGCCGGGGAGGACGGCCTGAAGGTCAAGCCGGCCGGCACCGGTCATTCGTTCACCGCGACCGCGGCCACCGACGGTGTGCTCATACGTCCGGACCTGCTCACCGGCATCCGGGACATCGACCGTACGGCGATGACGGTGACCGTCGAGGCCGGCACCCCGCTGAAGCGGCTCAACGCCGCACTCGCGCGGGAGGGACTGTCGCTCACCAACATGGGCGACATCATGGAGCAGACGGTCGCCGGGGCCACCTCCACGGGTACCCACGGCACCGGCCGCGACTCGGCGTCGATATCCGCGCAGATCCGTGCGCTGGAGCTGGTCACCGCCGACGGCACGGTCCTGCGCTGCTCCCCGGACGAGAATCCCGATGTCTTCGCCGCCGCCCGGATCGGGCTCGGGGCGCTCGGCGTGATCAGCGCGATCACCTTCGCCGTGGAACCGGTCTTCCTGCTGACTGCGCGTGAGGAACCGATGTCCTTCGACCGGGTCACGGCCGACTTCGATCAGCTGGTCGCCGAGAACGAGCACTTCGAGTTCTACTGGTTCCCCCACACCGGCAACTGCAACACCAAGCGCAACAACCGCAGCGCGGGCCCCGCGGCCCCGCCCGGCAGGATCAGCGGCTGGATCGACGACGAGCTCCTCTCCAACGGGGTCTTCCAGGTCGCGTGTTCGGTCGGCCGTGCCGTCCCCCGGACCGTCCCGGCCATCGCCAGGATCTCCAGCCGCGCGCTGTCGGCCCGCACGTACACCGACATCCCCTACAAGGTCTTCACCAGCCCCCGGCGGGTGCGCTTCGTCGAGATGGAGTACGCCCTGCCGCGCGAGTCCGCGGTCGAGGCGCTGCGCGAGGTCAGGGCCATGGTCGAGCGCTCGCCGCTGCGGGTGGGCTTCCCGGTGGAGGTCCGCACGGCACCCGCGGACGACGTCGCGCTCTCCACGGCCTCGGGCCGGGAGAGTGCGTACATCGCGGTGCACATGTACCGGGGCACGCCGTACCAGGCGTACTTCACCGCGGTCGAGCGGATCATGACGGGGTACGAGGGCCGTCCGCACTGGGGGAAGATCCACACCCGGGACGCCGGCTACCTGGCCGGGGCGTACCCGAGGTTCGGTGAGTTCACCGCCGTACGCGACCGGCTCGACCCGGACCGGCTGTTCGCCAACGACTACCTGCGCCGGGTGCTCGGCGACTGAGCCGGGGTGCCCGGTCCGGGCACCCCGCCCCGGTCACCGAGCGGTGTCCGTCTCCGCCGTGGCCCCGTCCTGCTGCTGCGTCGGCGCTTCGCCGGTCGGGTCCGGTGCGGCCGGCACGCCTTCCTCGGGCGCCGTCGGCGTGGCGGTCGGATCGGGCGAGGAGGCGCTGCCGGAGGGTGTGGGGGCGGGCTCGTCCGTCGACGCACCGCCCGTGCCGGTGTCCGGTGTCGCGCTCGTCCCGGCAGCCGGGTCGGTCCCGGGGGCCGTCCCCGTGCCGCTGCCGGACGGGACCTCCTGATCGTCGTCCCGTTCCTGGTCGGTGCCGGACGAGGGCGTGGGGTCCGCCGTTCCGGCATCCCGGTCGCCGCGCACGACGGAGCCGACGGTCGTCGCCCCGCTGCCGCTGCCGCTGAGGCCGTTGCCGGAGACCAGTTCGTACGTGGTGATGCCGGTCATCGACACGGCGAAGACCGCGGCTGCGGCCAGGGCCGAGCGCTTCCAGCCCCGGATACGGGTGCCGTGCGTGTGCCCGTCGGAGTAGACGTCGTCGGACGGGCCGGAGCCGGGCAACCGCATCCGCTCGGGGTCGGGCCTCAGGAGCCGCGTCCGCTCCGGGCCGGATTCCTTCGCGCGCAGGAGCCGCGTCCGCTCGGGGCCGGATTCCGCCGTGTGCAGGAGCTGCGTCCGCTCCGGGTCCGGCCGCAGCAGTCGCGTCCGTCCGGGGTCCGGTTCCGCCGTACGCAGGACCGTCGTGGCGCCGTCGTCCGGTGGGGTCGCCGCCGCAGGGGCCTCCGTTCCCTCCCGGCCGCTCCGCTCCGCCGCAGCCGTCTCCCGTGTGTGCACGGTCACCTGACGGCCGCCCGGATGCTTCACCTGGACGGTGACCTCGCGGATCTGCTCCCCCGTGCGCCGGAAGAAGTGCTGGAAGACCGATCCCCCGCAGGTGGCCACCACGCTCATCACACCAGCACCGGCGATCGTGCCGTACACACCCAGCTGCGAGGCCATCACCGCTGCCGCGACGGCCGCGACGGCGCTGCCCGCGACCTGCGGGAGACTCAGATCTATGCGCCTTTCCTTGTGTTCCGCATCATTTCGCGGCTTCTGAACCATTACCAGCCCTTGCTCGACAACCACCCCACCTTGCACCAGGAAGGGACATATGAGCGAAGCGAATAGTTCCGTTCCTGGAGATTCTGTGAAGCAGCACACGCATTGAGGGCATATCGCGGGCAACTGGGTAACCCGACTCCCGTGTCCGGCGAGAACTTCGGCGGCGCGCCGGTCCACCCCGGTGGCCCGAATGGAGTACTGTGGCGAGCCCTGGGGCCGGACTCCCACATGAGTATCCGGGCTTGACGGGAGGGGGCCGAAGGCGGCACTCGAACCGGCGGCACCGCGGCATCGCACGGGCGTCTGCGAGATGGAGTGACCAGCCAGGTCAGCCTCCGTCGCGCGGCAGGCGACCGGGTCGGCGCGGCGATCCAGGGCCAATGCCCGACACGCCGGGTAACTTGGCAAGGTTGTGACAGGCTGAACCCGGGCAGGTCACACTCGACTAGCGGAAGCAGCGACGCACGTGACGTCGGCAGGCACCACCCGGGAGGTTCCCATGCCCGAACTGCGTGTCGTGGCCGTCTCAAACGACGGCACACGACTGGTGCTCAAGGCTGCGGACAGCACGGAGTACACGCTTCCGATCGATGAGCGGCTGCGCGCCGCCGTGCGCAACGACCGCGCCCGGCTCGGCCAGATCGAGATCGAGGTGGAGAGCCACCTCCGCCCCCGCGACATCCAGGCCCGGATACGAGCCGGTGCCTCCGCGGAGGAGGTCGCCCAGTTCGCCGGGATCCCGGTGGACCGTGTGCGCCGCTTCGAGGGCCCCGTGCTCGCGGAGCGTGCCTTCATGGCCGAGCGGGCCCGGAAGACTCCTGTGCGCCGTCCCGGCGAGAACACCGGCCCCCAGCTCGGCGAGGCGGTGCAGGAGCGACTCCTGCTGCGCGGCGCCGACCGGGAGACCGTCCAGTGGGACTCCTGGCGCCGGGACGACGGCACCTGGGAAGTCCTCCTCGTCTATCGGGTCGCGGGCGAACCGCACTCGGCGAGCTGGACGTACGACCCACCGCGCCGCCTGGTCCAGGCCGTGGACGAGGAAGCCCGTTCGCTGATCGGTGAGACCGACGACGTCACCGCTCCGGAGCCGAGCTTCCCGTTCGTGCCCCGGATCGCCCGGCTGCCGCGCGACCGGCCGCTGGACCGCGCGCTCGATCGCCAGATCGAGCGCCCCGCTCCCCCGGCACCGGAACCGGAGGAGCGCATCGGCGGCGTGTCGGCCGTCGAGCGCGACTCGCTGACCAGCCTCCTGGAGGCGGTGCCGAGCTTCCGCGGCGACATGGTCGTGCCCGAGCGGCCGACCCAGCCCGAGCCGCCCGCGATCGAGCCCGCGTCCCAGGATCCCGAGGTCGACGAGCCCTCGGCTCCGGCGGCCTCGGCGGGCGCCGGTTCCGCGTACGCGGACGTCCTGATGCCCCGTGCGGTGGCCGGCCACCGCGACCGGCTGACCGGTACGACGGACCGGCAGGCAGAGGCGGACGGCGTCCGTCCGGGACGGCGGGCGGCCGTGCCCAGCTGGGACGAGATCGTCTTCGGCACACGCCGGAAGAAGCAGGACTGAGGACCGGTCCGGATGGCCGTGGCATGGCGAGGGCCCGTACGCCGCTGCGTACGGGCCCTCGCCCCGTCCGGGTCCGCGGTGCGTTACCGAGGGTCCGGGCCGGTGGCGACGGGGCGGGACTCGTCCGAGGACCATTCCGACCAGGAGCCCGCGTACAGGGCCGCACGGTGTCCGGCGATCTCCAGTGCCAGCACCTGGTGGGCGCCCGAGACACCCGAGCCGCAGTAGACTCCGACCTCCGTGTCGCCGTCGGCTCCCAGGGCGGAGAACCGGGAGGCCAGCGCGTCGGCGGGAAGGAAGCGTCCGTCCTCGGCGACGTTCAGGGCGGTGGGGGCGGAGACCGCTCCCGGGATGTGGCCGCCCACCCGGTCGATCGGCTCCACGTCACCCCGGTAGCGCTCCGCGGCCCGCGCGTCGAGCAGCAGACCGGAGTCGGCCAGCGCGGCGGCCCCGTCGGCGTCCAGCAGGGGAACCGCTCCCGGAACCGGCCGGAAGTCGCCCTCGGCGGGTTCCGGCGTCTTCGTGTCGAGCTCGCCGGCCCACGCCCCGAGACCGCCGTCCAGCACCCTGACATCGGGGTGCCCCGTCCAGCGCAGCAGCCACCAGGCACGGGCCGCGGCCCAGCCCTGTCCGCCGTCGTAGACCACCACCGGAGTGTCCCGGGAGACCCCGGCCCGCCGCATGACGGCCCCGAAGGTCTCCAGGTCCGGCAGGGGGTGGCGGCCGCCGCTGCCCGCCGGGCCCGCGAGCTCCGTGTCGAGGTCGACGAACACCGCGCCGGGGAGGTGTCCGGCGTCGTAGTCGGGGCGGCCGTGCGGACCGCCCAGCTGCCAGCGGATGTCCAGGAGTACCGGCGGACGCGCTCCTGCCGACTCGCTCGCATATTCGGATGCGGTGATGATGGGCTTCATAGCTGCCATCTTCGCGCACGGGCGGCCCCCGCGGCGCGCGAATCCGAAAGGGATGTACCGCACCAAACCCGGCTTCCTGGCGACCGGTACGCCGAAACGCGGCGCGGCCGGGGTGCCTGGGGAGCCCTGTGGTGCGAGCATCTGCACGGAGCGCACACGACCGTATCCGTACCGCTGTACGGCGCACCGGCCCCTCTCCCCCTTTACGGCCGGCTCCCGCCCCCGTACGGCCGCCCCGATGGCACGAGGAGAGAGAAGAAGATGACCGAGGCTGCCACCCGGCGCACGCCCGGCGCACCGTGCTGGGTGAGTCTGATCGTGCACGGCCTGACCGCGACCCAGGATTTCTACGGCCAGTTGTTCGGCTGGGAGTTCCGGCCGGGCCCCGAGCAGTTGGGGCCGTACGTCCGTGCCCTGCTGCGCGGGAAGGATGTGGCGGGCATCGGGCAGCTTCCGCCCGACCGGCACCTTCCGATCGCCTGGACGACCTACCTCGCCACGGAGGACGCCGACGCCACCGCCGAGGCCATCCGTTCCTGCGGCGGCACCGTGGCCGTCGGGCCGCTCGACGCCGGCCGCGCGGGACGGCTCGCGATCGCCTCGGACCCGGGCGGGGCGGTCTTCGGCATCTGGCAGGCGGCCGAGCACCTCGGCACGGCCCTGGCCGGTGCTCCCGGCACCCCGGTGTGGAATGAGCTGGTGACCCGGGAGACCTCTTCGGTCGCCAAGTTCTACCAGGCCGTTTTCGGCTTCGAGACGGAGGCGGTCGTCTCGGCCGACTTCGACTACCAGACGCTGCACCTGGAGGGCCGGCCGGTGGCCGCCCTGCACGGTGTGGGGCACGCCCTACCGCGTGACCGGGGGCCGCACTGGATGACCTACTTCGAGGTCGCCGACACCGACGAGGCCGCCGCGCGCGTCGTGGAGCTCGGCGGACATGTGCTGCAGCCGCCCCGGGACGCGTCGAGCGGAAGGCTGGCCACCGTCGCGGACCCGGAGGGTGCGGTGTTCACGATGGTGCGGTCGACGGGCCGCTGAACCAGGGCCCGCCGGGACGGCGGGAAGCCGGCCGAGGTGACGGGCCGCATGCCCGGCGAGAGGGCCGCCGCGCGGGCTGCCGCGCCGGTCATCCTGCGCCGGTGGTGGCATCGGCGGAGCACCTCGTAACCGACCTCGTCCGCCTGCTGGTTGGCGTCGCCGACGATGACATGCCGGTGGAGGTTCATCTCGCGGGACGACTCGCCCGCGTCCGTCACCAGCCCCGGTGGGGGACAGCTTCCCGGCCGCCTTGCGGCTACTCGCCGCCTCCGTATGACGTCGGTGGCGGGTGCGGCGGCCCACCCGGAGGGAGCGGTGTGCTCGTCCTTCACGACACGTCCGTCCGCGAGGGTCAGCACCCGGTCCGCGTACCCCGCGGCCGCGGGGTCGTGGGTGACCGTCACGACCGACTGGCCGAGGTCGTCGACGGACCGGCGCAGCATGGTGAGGACTTCGGCACCGGCCCGGGAGTCGAGGTTGCCGGTGGGTTCGTCGGCGAAGACCACCGCCGACCGGGCCACCAGCGCACGGGCCACGGCGACCCGCTGCTGCTGGCCCCCGGACAGCTCGGCGGGGCGGTGCGACACCCGGTGGGCGATGCCGAGGACTTCGCAGAGATGGTCCACCAGCTCGCGGTCCGGGCGCCCGCCGGACATGGTGACGGGCAGCACGATGTTCTCGTACGCCGTCAGTTGTGGCAGCAGGTTGCTCGTCGAGGGTGACCAGACGCCGTGCCGGGCCGCTGTCGGCGGAGTCCGGCGGGTTTCCCTCGCGCAGCACCCGGACGATGCGGTGCATGTCGTCGATCGCGTCCCGGCCCGTCGCCGCGATCGTCTTCAGCGCGGACTGCGCCGTGTCCGGCGACTTCCGCAGCACGGACTCGGCGCCGTCGGCCTGAAGGATCATGACGGCCAGGCTGTGCGCCACCACGTCGTGCAGTTCACGGGCTGTCTCGGCCCGCTCCAGGGCCGCGGCCAGCCGGACCCGCTGCTCCTGTTCCCGCTCGACGTGCAGGGCGCGGGCCGCCTGGCTCTCGGCGTAGAGGCGCCGCGTGTGCAGGGCGAAGGCCGTCAGCCAGACCGTCAGTGTCAGTCCCCAGAAGACCAGGAGCGATTCGAGATCGACGAACGGCTCGATGCCGGGAACCTGCACCCCCACCGACCCGGCCAGCAGCACCACGCCGCCCGCGAGATACGGCATCCAGGTGGTCCGGGAATGGTGGATGACCGACATCATGGCGAACATCACAGCCACGTCGTACGAGGCCGGCGCCGACGCCAGTGGAAGTTCGGGCAGTCCGTGCAGGACGAACTGGACGACGCTCAGCGCCAGGACGGCTGCCGTCACCGTGCCGGGGAACCGTCTGCGGGCCAGCAGGCACAGTGCCATCAGCCCGCCCAACAGCAGGTCGTACTCAGCGCTGTAGTACTGCGCCGTCACCAGGACCACCAGCACGACACCCAGGTCGCATGCCCTGGCGACGGCACGTCCGTACCGACCGGACAGCGCCGTCCAGGCCGACGGGGCCGGGACCGTCCTCTCCTCAGCCAACCGTCGTGCCCTTCTCCTCCGGCGGGAGCGCAAACCCCGTGGCTGGGGGCACAAGTGCCGTCGGGCCGCGAGGACTTCGTGATGAGAGCGATCCCCTCGTGCGCCCATACTGCCTCAGCGCGGGACCGGTGTGCGGCACAGCGGTGCCGGGCGTCTCATGATCGAAGGCACCCGCCCGGCGCCGGTGGCGGTTCAGCGGTTGCGGAGCATGAACGCGCGCACCGTGCGGCACGTGGTGTCCGAAGGCGGGTGGATGCCGATCAGCTCCGCCATGGTGCGGAACTTGTCGTTACGTACCTGGTTGGGCAGGTGCACGCCTGAGTCGAGCACGCGTCCGGACGTCGCGCCGCTCCGTCCCGGTCCGGGCATCAAGCGGATGACACAGGCAGAACATCCGGAGACAGCGCACCCGTGCGAGCAGACGCGGCAGTCATCCGGCGCCGGTGATGACGGCGGCAGAGGACCTCGTAGCCGATCTCGCCCATCGGCCGGTTCACATCACCGACCACGACCTGTGCCCCCTGGACGACCATCTCGCCGTCTATGGTCCGCGCGTTGTGAGTGGCGCGGGCCCCACACCAGCAGAGGGCCTCGACCTGCAGCTGCTCGATCCGGTCGGCCAGCTCGATCAGTCGCTGCGACCCGGGAAACAGCCTCGTGCGGAAGTCCGTCGTGATACCGAAAGCGAAGACGTCCATGTCCAAGTCGTCCACGACGCGTGCCAGTTGATCGATCTGAGCCGGTGCCAGGAACTGCGCTTCGTCCACGATCACGTAGTCGACCCTGCCGCCCTTGGTCAGCTGGGCGACCAGGTACGCGTACAGGTCCATCCCCTCGTCCGCCTCGACAGCCTCCGTCACCAGGCCCAACCGCGAGGACAACTTGCCTTCACCCGCCCTGTCGTCACGGGTGAAGATCACGCCCTGCAGCCCGCGGGCCGACCGGTTGTGGCCGATCTGGAGGGCCAGCGTGCTCTTCCCGCAGTCCATCGTTCCGGAGAAGAACACAAGCTCGGGCATGAGAAGTCGAGCGCCTTTCGGGTGCGGTGCGGTTCGGGGGAGGCAGGGGTTACGAGCGTACTTCGAGGAGCGGGACAAGCTGTTCCACCGGTGTCAGCGAGCCGTGCATGCCGACCATGGCCGATTCGTGGGGCTCGTTGACCGAGGCGGTGATCACCACGTCGTCGTGGGCCGCCGCCACCACGTCGCCGATCCTGCCGTACACGCGCTCGTCGATCCGCGGGCCGAACCAGCCGGCCGCGATGGCCTCGTCCCTGCTCGCCACCCAGAACTGCTCGCCGAGCACCTCGCGCCAGACGGTCAGCACATCGGCCTCGGCCCCGGGAACCGCGTACACATGGCGGGCGCGGCCCTCGCCGCCGAGCAGGGCCACTCCCGCGCGGAGCTCCCAGTCCTCGTCGAAGTCGATCCGGGACTGCTCGTCGAACGGGATGTCGATCATGCCGTGGTCGGCGGTGACGTACAGCGCCGAGCGGGGCGGGAGCTGCTCGGCGAGGCGCCGGGCGAGCCCGTCGACGTACATCAGCTGGCCCCGCCAGGCGTCGGAGTCGACACCGAAGCGGTGGCCCTTGCCGTCGACCTCGCTGTAGTACGTGTAGACGAGGGACCGGTCACCGGCGGCGAGCCGCTCGGCGGCGAGGTCCATCCGGTCCTCTCCGGACAGCCGGCCGAGGAAGGACCCGCCGCTGAGCGCGACCTTGGTGAGCGGGGTCTGCTCGAAGTCGGGCGCGGAGACCTGGGCGGTGCGCACGCCCGCGGCGTCGGCGAGCTTGAAGACCGTGGGGTACGGCTGCCAGACCTTGGGCTCGGTCCACGGCTTCCAGCGGAGCTGGTTCATCAGCGCGCCGGTCTCCGGATTGCGCGCGGTGTAGCCGGGAAGGCCGTGCTCGCCGGGGGGCAGCCCCGTACCGACCGAGGCGAGGGAGGTCGCCGTCGTAGCCGGGAAGCCCGCCGTGATCGGGCGGCCGGTGCCACCGCGGGAGGTGGGGAGCAAGGAGTGCAGGAAGGGGGCCTCGTCCGGGTGGGCCTTGATCTGTTCCCAGCCGAGCCCGTCGATCAGGAAGACGCAGTTCCGGTCGGCGGGTGTGAGCTCCGCGATCGTCGCCTCGAAGCCGGGTACGCCCTGACCCGCGGCGAGCGTCGGCAGCAGGTCGGCGAGCGATCCGCTGCCGTACTCGGGCGCGGGAGCGGTGTCGGGAGCGAGCAGAACGGGGTCCTGCCAGGCCGGCTGGACCATCAGCGACCGGTCGCCGGCGTCGCGGCGGTGGCCTCGGAGAGCGCCTGGGCGAAGGCGAGGGTCTGGCGCACGGTGTCCGGGCCGTCCCCGGCCTCGCTGACGCGCAGGCTCAGGTCGTCGGCGGTGGAGCTGCCCGTGTAGCCGTGGTCGGCCTCGCAGTTGGGGTCGCCGCAGGCGGCGGGTTCGAGGTCGAGCCGGGAGACCGCACCCCAGCCGATCGTCAGGACGACCTCACGGGGCAGGGTGCCGGGCACGTACTTCTCGGGGTTGGCGACCACACGGGAGACCACGACGGACGAGATCCGGTCGAGCTTGACCGACTCGGTGGACGTCGTGGCGTACGGGGTCGGGGAGCTGGTGTCGGCTGCCTGTTCGTCGGTGTGGCTGACGATGAAGCGGGTGTCCGTCAGGACGAGGACCGTGACATGGCGGCGCACCTCGTTGGAGTCGAAGGTGGTCTCCTGGTGCACCAGGTACGACGCGACCGGCTCCCCGCCGACGGCGGCCTCCACCGCCTCGGCCACGAGGGCCGGGTAGTAGCCGCTGCGCTCGATCGCCGCGCGCAGCCCCTGGGTCGTCGTACCGGTCTTTGCCATGCGGACCATCCTACGGGGGGCCGGTGACTGCCGGGGACGCCGTGCGCGGCTCCGTGACGGGTGAGTGGTCAGTAACTGGAGAGGCGGCGGGGACCCAGGTCGGTGCGGGCCGGCGGCGGGGCGAGCCGGACGCTCGCCCCGAGCACGGTCAGGCCGTGTGTGGCGACGACGACGGGCTCCAGGGCGACCGAGACCACTTCGGGGTGGTCGTCGACCAGCCGGGAGACCCGCAGCAGGAGCTCTTCGAGCGCCGCGGTGTCCGCCGGCGCGGAACCACGCCAGCCGAACAGCACCGGCGCCGCCCTGATGGAGCGGATCAGCTCCGCGGCGTCGCGGTCGGTGACGGGCACGAGCCGGTGGGCGGTGTCACCGAGCAGTTCGGAGGGCGCTCCGGCCAGGCCGAAGGAGAGAACGGCTCCGGCGGCGGCGTCGATCGAGGCGCGTACGACGGTGTCCACCCCGCGCGGTGCCATGGCCTGGACGACGGGCCGCAGCTCAGTGGGGGTGCCGAGCAGGTCGGTCAGTTCCTCGTAGGCGCGGCGCAGGGCGCTCTCGTTCACGAGGTCGAGCCGGACACCGCCGAGGTCCGCGCGGTGGCGGAGATGGGGGGCGGTGGTCTTGAGTGCCACCGGGTAGCCGAGCCGCGCGGCGGCGGTGACGGCCGCCTCCGCGTCGGGGGCCGGGAGGGCGGGCCGTACGGAGATCCCGTAGAGGCCGAGCAGTTCGCGGGCCTCGTCAGGGGTGAGCGGACGGCCGCGCGGGTCGGGCCCGGGGCCGAGCAGCCGCTCGATCAGGGCGGCGGTGCCCGGCTCGTCGATGGTGTCGTCCAGGAATTCGGGGACCTTGCCGGGGGTGGCCGCCTGGCGCCGCCACTGGGCGTACTTCACTGCCTCGGCGAGGGCCCGGACGGCCCGCTCGGCCGCGGGGTAGGCGGGGATGCGCCCGACACGGGTCTCCGGGGCGCGTGCGTCGGCGTCCACCGCGCCGGTCTCGGGTCCCGCCGTGCCGGACAGGGCGGGGACGGCGGGCGGGGTTCCGGGCGGCCGGAGGGTGCTGGTCCGGGGCGCGCTCGGTGCCTGGGGCGGGCCGGAGCCGCCGGGGCCCGTGCTCGCCGGGGGGCCGTCCGTGCCGCGGCCGTCCGTGCCCTGGGCGGCCGTGTCGCGGACGTCCGTGCCCTGGGCGCTCGTGTCCCGCCCGTCCGTGCCCTGGGCGCTCGTGTCCCGGGCGCTCGTGTCCGCGGTCGCTTGCGATGGCGGCGCGCCCGCTGGGGCCGAGCCCGTTCCCGCGCCCAGGCCCGCGCCCGCTGGGGCCGAGCCCGGACCTGTGCCGAGGCCCGGACCCGCTGGGGCCGAGCCCGCGGGGCGCGTGGGGCCGCTGTCCGGTCCGGGCTCCGGGACAACGCCGGGTGACGGGGCGCCGTTCACGGGCGGGGTGGCCGTGCTCGCCGCGGCGGCCAGGGCTTGAGCCAGGCCGCCCATCTCCACGTGCACGACCGCCACCGGCTTGGCCGGCCCCGTGGCCGCGGCCTCGCGCAGCGCGGCGGCGAGCACCTCGCCGTCGCCGGTCTCCGCCTCGCCGTTGTCCCCCACCCACGGGATCGCCGTCACGATCACGGCGTCGCAGGTCCGGTCGGCGAGCGCCTCGGCCAGCGCGTACCGGAAGTCCTTGGGGCCCGCCGCCGTGGTGAGGTCGCGGGGCGGTCGCGGGCGCAGCCCCTCGGCCAGGCAGGCGTCGTACGTGAGGAGGCCGAGGGACTCGGAGTTGCCGAGGATCGCCACCCGGGGACCGGCCGGCAGTGGCTGGCCGGCGAGGAGCAGCCCCGCGTCGACCATCTCCGTCACCGTGTCGACGCGGATCACCCCGGCCTGGCGCATCAGGGCGGAGACCGTCGCGTCGGGGATCCGGCTGACCGGCACAGCGTGTCCGGGCGGGGTGGAGCCGCTGTGCCGGGCTCCCTTGACCACGACCACGGGCTTCACCGCGGCGGTCCGGCGCGCGAGCCGGGTGAACTTGCGCGGGTTGCCGAGCGACTCGAGGTAGAGCAGGGCCACGTCGGTGTCCTGGTCCTCGAACCAGTACTGCAGGAAGTCGTTCCCGGAGACGTCGGCGCGGTTGCCCGCCGAGATGAAGGTCGACAGCCCCGCGCCGCGCCGGTACAGGCCGGACAGGACGGCGATGCCGATCGCGCCGGACTGGGTGAAGAGGCCGATGCGCCCGGCCTCGGGCGACTCGGGAGCGAGGGAGGCGTTCAGGCGGACGGAGTCGGAGGTGTTGATGATGCCGAAGGCGTTCGGGCCGATGATCCGCATGCCGTACGAGCGTGCCTGCCGGACCAGTTCGCGCTGCCGTTCCCGTCCCTCGGCACCGCGCTCGGCGTAGCCGGCGGAGAGGACGACGAGGCCCTGGACCCCGTGTTCACCACAGTCGGCGACGGCCTCCGGGACCCGGTCGGCGGGGACGGCGACGATCGCGAGGTCGACCTGTTCGCCGATCTCACCGACGGAGCGGTGCGCGGGGACGCCGTCGACCGTGGCCGTGCCTTCGCCGAAGGACCGGTTCACGGCGTACGTGCGTCCGGTGAAACCGGATCCGAGCAGGTTGCGCAGGACGGTGCGGCCGACTCCGCCTGGCGCGCGCCCGGTGCCGACGACGGCGACGGAGCCGGGGGCCAGCAGCCGCTGCACGGAGCGCGACTCGGCCCGCTGCTCACGACCGCGCTGGACGGCGAGGGACTCGGCGGTCGGTTCCAGGTCGAGCGTGAGGTGGACGGACCCGTCCTCGAAGCTCCGCTGCTGGGTGTATCCGGCATCCCGGAACACCTTGATCATCTTGTTGTTCGCGGGCAGCACCTCGGCGGCGAACCGGCGGATGCCCCGCTCGCGGGCGACCGCCGCGATGTGTTCGAGGAGCGCCGAGGCCACGCCGCGGCCCTGGTGGGCGTCCTGGACGAGGAAGGCGACCTCGGCCTCGTCGGCGGGTGCCGTGGCGGGTCTGCCCTGTTCGTTGATCCGGTCGTAGCGGACGGTGGCGATGAACTCCCCGCCGATCGTGACGGCCAGACCCACCCGGTCGACGTAGTCGTGATGGGTGAAGCGGTGCACGTCCTTGGCCGAGAGACGCGGATACGGGGCGAAGAAGCGGTAGTACTTCGACTCGTCGGAGACCTGCTCGTAGAAGCTGACCAGCCGGTCGGCGTCGTCCGTGGTGATGGGCCTGATCCGCGCGGTGCCACCGTCGCGGAGCACCACGTCCGCCTCCCAGTGATCGGGGTACGCATGGTGCGGACTCTGCTCCGGCGTGGGCTCCATGGGCAAAGCCTACGGCTCGTCGCACCGGTAGCGGAGGGTTCGGTGCGCGGGCACGCTGAGGGGGCCGATCGGCGGTGGCCCGCCGGGCCGGAGGCCGGGCACAGCAGTACGCACTGCATGAGAGACTGGTCTAGACAACCTATTGATACGTGAAGGGCAGAACCAATGGCTGAGCGCCGCGTCAACGTCGGTTGGGCCGAGGGCCTGCACGCCCGCCCCGCTTCCATCTTCGTCCGTGCCGCCACGGCCTCCGGCGTGCCCGTGACGATCGCCAGGGCCGATGGCTCCCCGGTGAACGCCGCGTCCATGCTCGCGGTGCTCGGCCTGGGCGCGCAGGGTGGCGAGGAGATCGTGCTCGCGTCCGAGGCGGACAACTCGGAGGCCGCCCTGGACCGTCTGGCGAAGCTGGTCGCCGAAGGGCTCGAGGAGCTTCCGGAGACCGTCTGAACCGGCCGGCCCGTGCCGGAATTCTTTCTGCGGCAAAGCCGCGGTACCCCTCGGGGTACCGCGGCTTTTCTGTTCACGCAAGGACGGGCGGGCCAGCGGGGAAAATGCCCGGCCGACCCGAATTAGGGCAGCAAAAAGAAAGCCCCTCGACAATTACCTTCTTTGTATACGGTGCAATTGTTAATGGCGGACGCCCGCGGTGTTTACGGCGTGTTGCGAAGCCCTCACCCGGGACGGACCCGCCGCGTTCCCCGGCCGGTCCGTGCGGCGCAGCCGGTGTGCGGCCGTGGCGCGCTCCGCGTGCTGGGCGGCGATCGTCCTGGCCCGTTCCGCGTCGCCGCGTGCCACGGCGTCCACGAGGGCACCGTGCTCGGCCCAGGAGTCGGCAGGGCGGCCCGGCTGATCGACCACGTACATCCAGGCGATCTTGTGCCGGAGCTGGGTGAGCAGCGCGATCAGCGCCGGGCTGCCCGAAGCCTGGGCAAGTGTCTCGTGGAACCAGCCGCCGAGGGAGCGCAGATCCTCCCCCTCACCCCGGCGCACGCGCTCCTGCCCCAGCCTGACCAGGCCGCGGAGCACCTTGAGGTGTGCCTCCGTGCGGCGCTGCGCGGCGCGTGCGGCACCCAGCGGCTCCAGGAGCATCCGCATCTCCAGGAGGTCGGCGGCCTCCTGCTCCGTGGGCTCGGCGACGCAGGCCCCGGCATGCCGACGGGTGACGACGAACCCCTCGGACTCCAGGGTGCGCAGTGCCTCGCGTACCGGGACACGGGAAACCCCGTAGCGACGCGCGAGCACCTCTTCGGTGAGGCGGCTACCACGCTCGAAGCCACCGGAGACGATGTCGTCACGGATTGCCGTGCATACCGAATGCGCGGGAATGCGCATGTCCGAACCTCCGCCTTAATCCCCGCGAAACGCGGCCGATCGACGCCTGTTCTGTGACTCTATTGCAATCCGTCGGAATTTCCGACGGCAGAGCAAAATCCATGCATATCTTCTGACCGGAAATCACTTCCGCGGAGCTTCGGCGCGCCTCCCCCGGTGGTACGACGAAGGCCCCGGCGGGTGCCGGGGCCTTCGTCGTCGCTGCGGGGCGAGGCGGGGTCAGACCTGGACGCCGTGCGCGCGGAGGTAGGCGACGGGGTCCATGTCGGAGCCGTACTCGGGGGTGGTCCGCGCCTCGAAGTGCAGGTGCGGTCCGGTGGAGTTGCCGGTCGAGCCGGACAGGCCTATCTGCTGGCCGGACGTGACGCTCTGACCGACCGAGACGCCGATCGACGAGAGGTGGCCGTACTGGGTGTACGTGCCGTCCGTCATCCGGAGCACGATGTTGTTGCCGTACGCCCCGCCCCAGCCGGCCTCGACGACCGTGCCGGCGCCCACCGCGACGACGGAACTGCCGGACGCGGCCCGGAAGTCCACGCCGGAGTGGCTGCCGGAGGACCAGAGGGCGCCGCCGGACTTGTAGCCGGTGGTCACCTGGGAGCCGGCAACCGGGAGGTGGAAGGCGTTCAGCCGGGCTCGCTCGGCCGCGCGGGCGGCGCGCGCCTTGGCCTCACGGGCCTCGGCCGCACGGGCTTCGGCCTTGCGCTCGGCCTCGGCCTTCGCCCTGGCTGCCGCCTTCGCCTTCGCTTCGGCCTTGGCGGCGAGGTCGGCCTGGTGCTGCTGGGCCTTCGCCTGGGCGGCGATCTGGTCGGCGAGGGTGGAGTCGATCGCGACGGCCTGGGTCAGGCCGGTGCTGCCCGCGGTGGGGGCCTCGGAGTCCGCGGCGAGGGCCGGGGAGGACACACCGCCGATGACGCCGGTGGTGGCCAGAGCCGCGATGCCGGCGACCTGGGCGCTCCTGCGCGTCAGGCGGCTCGGGGCACGGTGCTTCCCGGTGGCACGGGTGAACGCCATGGAGGGGCTGGTCCTTTCCTTCCTTCTCGCCTACCGGGTTAGCTGACGGGTTCGGAGCAGGAAGGTCTCCTACGGACTCCTCCGCCCCGTGCGGGGGCGCAGGCATCCGATTCACCCCAGGGACTTCGTGGGTCCCCGGCTCCCCAGGCTCGCGCCTGACGGGGACTCGGCGATGACTGTCCGGCGCCGCGGACGCGGCATATGTCTGGCGGACAGCCGGGCCGACGCTAGGCCGGGCAGCTTTCCGACGCCAAACGGATCAGGCCTTTTGTCGCACATCCCACAACAGATCGGGCGATATTCCACGCGAACACGGACAAATAGGAGGACCCCGGCGAGAACGTCCTCACCGGGGTCCGGATCTGCTCCGATAGGTCAGCCGCTGACGACCGACACCTCGCCGATGCCGAGCGCCCTGACGGGGTCCGCGATCTGTGCGGCGTCCCCGACGAGGACGGTGACCAGCCGGTCGACGGGGAAGGCGTTGACCACCGCGGCGGTGGCCTCCACCGTGCCGGTCTCGGCCAGGCGGGCGTACAGCTGGGCCTGGTAGTCGTCCGGGAGGTGCTGCTCCATCTGGTCGGCCAGGGTGCCGGCGACGGAGGCGGCCGTCTCGAACTTCAGCGGAGCGACGCCCACGAGGTTCTGCACGGCGGTCTCGCGCTCGGCGTCCGTGAGCCCCTCGGCCGCCAGGGTGCGCAGGACCTTCCAGAGGTCGTCCAGCGCGGGTCCGGTGGACTCCGTGTCCACGGAACCGCTGATGGCGAGCATCGCGGCACCGGTCGCCCCGGAGGCCGATCCGGGTGCGGTCGAGCGCAGCACCTGCCCGAAGGCGCGGACCCCGTAGGTGTAGCCCTTCTCCTCGCGCAGCACCCGGTCCAGCCGGGAGGTGAGGGTGCCTCCCAGGCAGTACGTGCCGAGGACCTGGGCGGGCCACACACTGTCGTGCCGGTCGGCGCCGATCCGGCCGATCAGCAGCTGGGTCTGTACGGCTCCCGGACGGTCGACGATGACCACACGACCGGTGTCGTCCGCGGTGATGGGCGGTACCGGGCGGGACACGGCGGCGTTGCCCGACCAGTCACCGACGGTGTCGGCGAGCAGCTCGTCCAGGTCGACCCCGGTGAGGTCACCGACGATCACGGCCGTCGCGGTGGACGGGCGGACATGCGCGTCGTAGAAGGCACGTACGGCCGCGGCGTCGATGCGGCGCACCGTCTCCTCGGTCCCCTGGCGCGGTCGCGACATCCGCGCCGTCTCGGGGAAGAGCTCCTTGGAGAGCTGCTTGGCGGCGCGGCGGGCCGGGTTGGCCTGCTCGTGCGGGATCTCGTCGAGCCGGTTGCCCACCAGGCGCTCCACCTCGCTCTCGGTGAAGGCCGGGGCCCGCAGCGCCTCGGCGACCAGGCCGAGCGCCTTGGCCAGCCGGGAGACCGGGACCTCCAGGGAGACCCGGACACCCGGGTGGTCGGCGTGCGCGTCGAGCGTGGCACCGCAGCGCTCCAGCTCGGCGGCGAACTCCTCGGCGGAGCGCTTGTCCGTTCCCTCGGACAGCGCACGCGCCATGATCGTGGCCACGCCGTCCAGGCCCTCGGGCTCGGTGTCCAGGGGGGCGTCCAGGAAGATCTCCACGGCGACGACCTGCTGGCCGGGGCGGTGGCAGCGCAGGACGGTCAGGCCGTTGGGCAGAGCGCCGCGCTCGGGCGCGGGGAAGGCCCAGGGCCTGGCCTCGCCTGCGGTCGGCTGCGGGTGGTACTCCATCGCTACTCCAGTCACGGCGGCGTCGCTCACTTGTCGGCCCCCTCGGGCGCGTCGGTGCCGTCCGTCTCGTCGGCGTCGACCGGCTCGTACACCAGGACGGCACGGTTGTCGGGACGCAGATGCGCCCGGGCGGCCTCCTGGACCTCCTGGGCGGTGACGTCGAGCACCCGCCCCACCGCGGTCAGGGCGAGCTGCGGGTCACCGAACAGCACGGCGTACCGGCACAGTTCGTCGGCGCGGCCCGCGACCGTACCGAGCCGGTCCAGCCACTCCCGCTCCAACTGGGCCTGTGCCCGTTCCATTTCCTCGGGCGTGGGGCCCTCGGCGGCGAACCGGGCGAGCTCCTCGTCGACGGCCGTCTCGATCTGCGGCACCTCGACGCCACCGGACGTCTTGACGTCCAGCCAGCCCAGCGAGGGTGCTCCGGAGAGCCGGAGCAGCCCGAATCCGGCGGCCACCGCCGTACGGTCGCGGCGGACCAGGCGGTTGTGCAGGCGGGACGACTCGCCGCCGCCCAGCACGGTCAGCGCCAGGTCCGCGGCGTCGCACTCACGGGTGCCGTCGTGCGGCAGCCGGTAGGCGGCCATCAGGGCGCGCGCGGGGACCTCCTCGTGGACCACTTCGCGCAGTTGCTCACCGATGGTGCCGGGCAGTGTGCCGTCGCGCGGCGGCTGCTTGCCGTCGTGGGAGGGGATCGAACCGAAGTACTTCTCGATCCAGGCGAGCGTCTGCTCCGGGTCGATGTCCCCGACCACGGAGAGCACCGCGTTGTTCGGCGCGTAGTACGTGCGGAAGAACGCCTGCGCGTCGTCCAGCGTGGCTGCGTCCAGGTCGGCCATCGACCCGATCGGCGTGTGGTGGTACGGGTGGCCCTCCGGGTACGCGAGGGCTGTGAGCTTCTCGAACGCCGTGCCGTACGGGACGTTGTCGTACCGCTGGCGGCGCTCGTTCTTGACGACGTCGCGCTGGTTCTCCATGGACTCCTCGTCGAGCGCGGCGAGCAGCGAGCCCATCCGGTCGGCCTCGAGCCACAGGGCCAGCTCCAGCTGATGCGTGGGCATCGTCTCGAAGTAGTTGGTGCGCTCGAAGCTGGTGGTGCCGTTGAGGGAGCCCCCGGCCCCCTGAACCAGCTCGAAGTGCCCGTTCCCCTTGACCTGGCCGGAGCCCTGGAACATCAGGTGCTCGAAGAGGTGGGCGAGGCCGGTACGCCCCTTGACCTCGTGGCGGGAACCGACGTCGTACCAGAGGCAGACCGCGGCGACCGGGGTCAGATGGTCCTCGGAGAGCACCACGCGCAGGCCGTTGGCCAAGCGGTGCTCGGTCGCCGTCAAGCCGCCGGAACCGGCCTGGGCTGTGGCCGTGTGACCCATGGGCATGTACGTCCCTTCGATCGATACAGGATTTCCTGCCGGACCTGCCACTGTAAGCAAGCGCACGGGCACCTGGCGAAGTTCCCGTTCCGTGAATGTTGTCGTAGATGCTGCCGTAAACAGGGGCTCCGCGGAGGCCCTGGAGACCACTTCGGACGGGTCGAGGTCGGCGTTGTCGGTGCGGCGGTCCACAATGGTCGGCGTCAGAACCTGAGGTTGCCCGACAGAATCTGTGAAGGAGTCGCAGCCGCGATGGCCCGCCGCAGCACGAAAACCCCGCCGCCGGACGACTTCGAGGAGAAGATCCTCGACATCGACGTCGTCGACGAAATGCAGGGCTCCTTCCTCGAGTACGCGTACTCGGTGATCTACTCCCGCGCTCTGCCCGACGCCCGCGACGGCATGAAGCCCGTGCACCGCCGCATCGTGTCCCAGATGAACGAGATGGGGCTGCGCCCCGACCGCGGCTATGTGAAGTGCGCCCGCGTCGTCGGCGAAGTGATGGGCAAGTTGCACCCGCACGGTGACGCGTCGATCTATGACGCACTGGTGCGCATGGCACAGCCGTTCTCGATGCGTCTGCCCCTCGTCGACGGTCACGGCAACTTCGGCTCGCTCGGCAACGACGACCCGCCGGCCGCCATGCGGTACACCGAGTGCCGGATGGCCGACGCCACGTCACTGATGACGGAGTCCATCGACGAGGACACCGTCGACTACCAGGCGAACTACGACGGCCAGGAGCGGGAACCGGTCGTCCTCCCCGCGGCGTACCCGAACCTCCTGGTCAACGGCGCGTCCGGGATCGCCGTCGGCATGGCCACCAACATGCCCCCGCACAACCTCGGAGAGGTGATCGCCGCCGCCCGCCATCTCATCAGGCATCCGGCCGCCGACCTCGAGACCCTGATGCGCTTCGTCCCCGGTCCCGACCTGCCGACCGGCGGGCGGATCGTCGGTCTCGGCGGCATCAAGGACGCGTACGCGGCCGGGCGTGGCACGTTCAAGATCCGCGCCACCGTCGCCATAGAGAACGTCACGGCCCGCCGTAAGGGTCTCGTCGTGACGGAACTCCCCTTCAGCGTCGGCCCGGAGAAGGTGATCGCCAAGATCAAGGACCTGGTCGGGTCGAAGAAGCTCCAGGGCATCGCGGACGTCAAGGACCTCACGGACCGGGCGCACGGACTGCGTCTGGTGATCGAGGTCAAGAACGGCTTCGTGCCGGAGGCCGTGCTGGAGCAGCTCTACAAGCTGACGCCGATGGAGGAGACCTTCGGCATCAACAACGTGGCACTGGTCGACGGGCAGCCGCTCACCCTGGGGCTCAAGGAGCTCCTGGAGGTCTACCTCGACCACCGCTTCGAGGTCGTGCGCCGGCGCAGCGAGTTCCGCAGGACCAAGCGCCGTGACCGGCTGCACCTGGTCGAGGGCCTCCTCGTCGCCCTGCTCGACATCGACGAGGTCATCCGCCTCATCCGGGACAGCGACAACTCGGCGCAGGCGAAGGAGCGCCTGATGGAGCGCTTCTCGCTGAGCGAGATCCAGACGCAGTACATCCTGGACACGCCGCTGCGCAGGCTCACCCGGTTCGACCGGATCGAGCTGGAGGGCGAGCGCGACCGGCTCGCCGACGAGATCGCCAAGCTGACGGCGATCCTGGACTCGGACGCGGAGCTGCGCAAGCTCGTCTCCGCCGAACTGGCCGCGGTGGCGAAGAAGTTCGGCACCGACCGGCGCACGGTGCTGCTGGAGTCGGCCGGTTCGCAGGTTGCCTCCGTGCCGCTGGAGGTCGCCGACGACCCGTGCCAGGTGCTCCTCTCCTCGACGGGCCTGCTGGCCCGTACGGCCAACGCCGACCCGATCGTCGTGGCCGAGGACGCCAAGCGCACCAAGCACGACGTGATCGTCTCGGCCGTCCCCGCGACGGCACGCGGTGACGTGGGCGCGGTGACGTCCACCGGGCGGCTGCTGCGGCTGTCGGTGATCGATCTCCCGCAGCTGCCGGACACCCACGCGGCTCCCAATCTCTCGGGAGGGGCGCAGGTCTCGGAGTTCCTCACGCTGGGGACGGACGAGGAGCTGGTCTGCCTGACCACCCTGGACGAGGAGTCGCCCGGGCTGGCCATCGGCACCCTGCAGGGGGTGGTGAAGCGCGTGGTGCCCGACTATCCGGCGAACAAGGACGAGTTGGAGGTCATCACCCTCAAGGACGGTGACCGCATCGTCGGCGCGACGGAGCTGCGTACGGGCGAGGAGGACCTGGTCTTCATCACGTCCGACGCCCAGCTGCTGCGCTATCCGGCGGCGCAGGTGCGTCCGCAGGGCCGTCCGGCGGGTGGCATGGCGGGCGTCAAGCTCACGGCGGGGGCCACGGTGCTCTCGTTCACGGCGGTGGATCCGGCGGTGGACGCCGTGGTGTTCACGGTGGCCGGGTCGCACGGCACGCTGGACGATTCGGAGCTGACCTCGAAGCTCACCCCGTTCGACCAGTACCCGCGCAAGGGCCGGGCCACCGGCGGGGTGCGCTGCCAGCGCTTCCTCAAGGGGGAGGACGTCCTGGTGTTCGCCTGGGCGGGCGGTGTTCCGGCCCGGGCCGCGCAGCAGAACGGCGCGCCGGCGGAGCTGCCGGCCCCGGATCCGCGTCGCGACGGTTCGGGGACACCGCTGATCGGACCGGTCGCGGTGATCGCCGGACCGCTGTAGCCGTCCGGCGGGCCGGCGGCGGGGGCCTGAGCGGGCCCCGTCGCCGGGCCCGCCGTCGCACGGTCCCGGGCGTGGCCCGGCCCTGTCGCCGTCCGGTCGTCACACGGTCCCGTCGGCGTCCGGCTGTCGCTCCGGATGCTCGCCCGGCCGATGTTCGGGATCCTGCTGTTGTTCGGGCTGTTCTCCCGGCTCTTGTTCCTCCGGCTGTTGTACGTACCGCAGGACGCCCCACATGCTGCGCTCCAGCGCCTCGGGGGCGTCCTGCGGTGTTTCCCGGCAGGCCGCGAGCTCCTTGTGCAGTGCCTCGGCGTCGATGCCGGAGCCGATCAGCACCAGTTGCGTGAGCCGTGCTTCGTCCCGTGCCCACGACTGCGGGACGAAGCGCAGGAACCTGCCGACGGCGTGCACGGTGTAGCGGTTGCCCCGGTCGGCCGCGCCGAAGTCGGCGAAGCCCTTGATCCGGTAGAGGCCTTCGGGCCTGGAGTCGAGGAACGCCATGAAGCGGCGGGGGTTCATCGGCACGCCGGCGGTGAAGGAGACGCTCTCATACGCCGTGTGCAGGTGGCTGCCGTGATCGTTCTCCGTCTCCTGGAGCAGGTCCTCGAAGGTCAGTTGGCGGACGGTGTCGTCCTCGTCCGCCCTGAGCGCCGGATCGAAGAGCAGCTCCGGGTCGATCCGTCCGTACGCGGCGCCGATGACCGCCGCCCGCCCCCCGGACGTCGCCACGGCCTCCCGGACGGCGTCCATATCCGCTTCCGTCACCCGGTCCGTCTTGTTCAGTACGACGAGGTCGGCGACCGTGAGGTGGCGGGCGATCTCGGGGTGGCGCTCCCGCGTGGTCATGAATTCGGCGGCGTCGACGACCTCGACCAGTCCCCCGTACCGGATGCGCGGGTTGTCGCTGGCCAGCAGCATCCGTACGAGTTCCTGGGGCTCGGCGAGGCCGCTCGCCTCGATGACGATCACGTCGAGGCGGGCGACGGGCCTGGTCAGGGTCTCCAGGAAGGTGTCGAGCTCGCTCGCGTCAACGGCGCAGCACAGGCAGCCGTTACCCAGGGAGACGGTCGAGCCGACCTGCCCCGCGACGGTCATGGCGTCGATCTCGATGGACCCGAAGTCGTTGACGATCACCCCGATCCGGTTGCCCGCGCGATTGCGCAGCAGATGGTTGAGCAGGGTCGTCTTGCCGGATCCCAGGAACCCCGCCAGGACGACGACCGGGATCTGCGGGGTGCGGGGCGGTGTCAACAGGGGCCTTCCTCGGGGTCGGTCAGGGTGCCGGTACGGGGTGCGGCGGCGGGGTCCCTACGTAGCGGGCCGCCGGGCGGATGATCTTCGAGTCCTCCGCCTGCTCCAGGATATTGGCGCTCCAGCCGACCACCCGCGCCGCGCAGAAGGTGGGGGTGAACATCTCGCGCGGCAGCCCGCAGAGCTCCATGACGACCCCGGCGTAGAACTCCACGTTGGTGTGCAGCTCACGCCCCGGCTTGAGCTCGGCGAGGATGGCCTCCACCTGGCGTTCCACCTCGACGGCGAAGTCGACGAGCGGGCCGCCGAAGCCCTGGGCGATCGAGCGCAGCATCCGTGAGCGCGGGTCCTCGGTGCGGTAGACGGGGTGGCCGAAGCCCATGATCCGGCCACCGGCGAGGACCTGTTCACGGATCCAGCCGTCGATGCGGTCCGGGGTCCCGATGGCGTCCAGGGTGTCCAGGGCCCGGCTGGGCGCTCCGCCGTGCAGCGGGCCGGACAGCGCGCCGACCGCGGCGACCAGGCAGGCCGCCGTGTCCGCGCCGGTGGAGGCGACCACCCTGGCGGTGAACGTCGAGGCGTTGAAACCGTGGTCGACGGTGGAGATGAGGTACTGCTCGACGGCCCCCGCCCGGGCGGCGTCCGGTTCCGCGCCGGTGAGCATGTAGAGGTAGTTCGCGGCGAAGGGCAGGTCGTCGCACGGTTCGACCGGTTCGAGGCCCTGGCCGAGCCGGTGCAGGGCGGTCAACAGGGTGGGTACGGCGGCGCAGAGGGCGAGCGCGTCGTCGCGGCGGCGGTCGGCGTCGATGTCGTACACGGGGCGGAATCCGGCCGAGGCCCCGAGCAGCGACAGCGCGGTGCGCAGTCCGGCCAGCGGACCGGAGACGACGCCCGCCCGGGCGATGCCGGGCAGCGCCTCCCGCACCTCGGCGGGCAGGTGGCGCAGGCGCGCCGTACGGGCGGCGAAGTCGGCGCTCGCGGGCCGGGTGGGGAGCTCGCCGTGGAACATCAGGTACCAGACGTCCTCGAAGCTGCGCCGCTGCGCCAGCTCGATCGCCGAGTAGTGCCGGTAGTGGTAGAAACCCTCGCGCCCTCGGACGTCGCCGAGCGCGGTGTCGGTCACGATCACGCCGGCGAGGCCGCGGGGCACGTCGAGCGGGGCGGTTTCGGTGCTCGGAGCAGGCATTTCCGGTCTCTCCCTCAACCATGAGTCGAACATTGATTCAACAGTCCATGATTGACTTCAGGCGTGTCAATATTGATTGAATCAATGTAAAGCCATGATGGATGCCGATGGATATGGATACGGTGGGGGCATGACGCACGACGCGGCGCACGGGGCCGGTACGGAACACGCGGAAGAATCGACATCGGGACCCGAATCCGGGAACGCCGGGGAGGCACGCCGGCTGACGACCCGGGAGACGGCCGGGCTGCTCGGTGTGAAGCCCGAGACCGTGTACGCGTACGTGAGCAGAGGGCAGCTCAGCAGCAGACGCGCTCCCGGCGGGCGCGGCAGCACGTTCGACGCCGCCGAGGTCGAAGCGCTGGCGCGGCGCACCGGGCGCCGGGATCCCTCCCTCGCGGCCGGTGACCTGACCTTCCGTACGGGCATCACCATCATCGAGCACGACCGGTACTACTTCCGCGGCGTCGACGCGACGGAACTGGCCCGCCACCACGGCTACGAGGAGGTCGCCGAGTGGATCTGGACCGGTGAGCTGCGCCCGGACGTCCGCTTCCGGGCGCCCGCCGAATCCCTCACGGCCGCACGACGGACGGTCGCGGCCCTGCCGGCGCACAGCGGCCCGACGGACCGGCTGCGGGTGGCCGTCGCCGCTGCCGCCGCCGCCGATCCACTCCGGTTCGACCTCTCCCCCCGGGGGGTGCTGAGCAGTGCACGCGGCCTGATCCCCACGCTGGTGGGCGCCCTGCCGGTGACGGGCGAGGAGGCCGGTGACGGCGACCGGCTGGCCCGCAGGCTGTGGCCGAGGCTCTCGGGCCAGCCGGCCGACGCGGCGGCACTGACCGTGCTCGACACCGCTCTGGCGCTGCTGGCCGATCACGATCTGGCGGCCTCGACACTGGCGGCACGCGTCGCCGCGTCCGCCCACGCACATCCGTACGCGGTGGTCTCCGCCGGGCTGGGCGTCCTGGAGGGGCCGTTGCACGGCGCCGCTAGCGGCCTGGCGCACCGGATGCTGTCCGAGGTGATGGAGCGGGGCGGCGCCGCGCCGGTCGTCGCCGACCATCTCCGTACCGGCCGCCGGGTGCCGGGGCTGGGACACCGTCTCTACACGGGCGAGGATCCGCGGGCCCGACTGCTGTTCGCCCTGCTCGCGGACGTACCGAGGGCGGCACCGGCACTGGAGGCGGCCCGTGACGTGGTCGCCACCGCTGCTCGGCACACACCCCTGCACGCCAATGTCGACCTCGCGCTGGCCGTCCTCTCGGTCGCGTGCGGCATGCCCGCGGAGGCCGGCGAGACGGTGTTCGCGGTGTCCCGCACGGCCGGCTGGATCGCCCACGCGCTGGAGGAGTACGCGGAACGGCCCCTGCGGATACGGCCCAGCGGGCAGTACACGGGGCCGCGCCCGCCGCAGCCGCTACCCATCCCGGCAGGGGCCGGTCCTGCAAATTAGCTACAATCAGCGGGAATTTTCGCGGGGCGGTTGGGCCGTCGAACCGCGTACGACCAGTTCCGGTTCGAAGAGGAGCTCGTCGGACGGCACCGTACGCCCCCCGATCTGTACCGAAAGCAGCTCGACCGCGGCCCGGCCCATGGCCTCGATGGGCTGGCGCACGGTGGTCAGCGGCGGCTCGGTGCAGTTCATGAACGCCGAGTCGTCGTAGCCGACGACCGAGACGTCGGCGGGCACCGACAGCCCGCGGCGGCGCGCCGCGCGCACGGCGCCCAGGGCGAGCGGGTCGCTGGCACAGATGATGCCGGTGACCCCCTGGTCGAGCAGCCGCATGGCGGCGGCCTGCCCGCCCTCCAGCGAGAACATCGCCCGGGCCACCCACTCGTCGGGCACGGTGGTCCCGGACTCCTCGGCGAGCGCCCGGGCGGCGGCGAGCTTGCGCTGCGAGGGCACGTGGTCGGACGGGCCGAGGACCAGACCGATCCGTTCGTGTCCGAGCGAGACGAGGTGGCGCCAGGCCTGTTCGACGGCGACCGAGTCGTCGCACGAGACGCCCGGGAATCCGAGGTGTGCGATGGCGGCGTTGATCAGAACGACCGGGATCTTGCGGTCGGCGAGCACCTTGTAGTGGTCGTGCGGGGCGTCGGCCTGGTGATAGAGCCCGCCCGCGAAGACGACCCCGGAGACCTGCTGCTGGAGGAGGAGTTCGACGTAGTCGGCCTCGGAGACGCCGCCCTTGGTCTGCGTACACAGCACCGGGGTCAGCCCCTGCTGGGCGAGCGCGCCGCCGACCACTTCGGCGAAGGCCGGGAAGATCGGGTTCTGCAGCTCTGGAAGGACCAGCCCGACCAGCCGCGCCCGCTCGCCACGCAACTGCGTGGGACGCTCGTAGCCGAGGACGTCGAGCGCGGAGAGGACGGACTGCCGGGTGGCGTCGGAGACGCCCGGCTTGCCGTTCAGCACCCGGCTGACCGTGGCCTCGCTGACTCCTACCTTCTTGGCAACTTGAGCAAGTCGTCGCGTCATGAACGCAAGATTAGCGCAAAAAACGCAAGATGATTGCGTTGAGGGTGAACCCGTTGAACGCTCACAGACGGAAGGGCCGGAGGCAAGGGGTTCGCCGCGTATGGATGCCTGCGGGCCCTCTCCAGGCCTGCCTGCGGTCCTGCACTGTGGGCTGCTTGCGGTCCTGCTCTGCGGGCTGCTTGCGGTCCTGCTCGGCAGCCTGCCTTCGGTCCTGCCTGCGGGGGAGGGCCGCAGGGACTCCCCCGCAGGAGCGGAGATCATCGGGCGGCAATTTCAGGAACGCCGGATCGCCCCTTACCGTTCGTACGATGAGTGCCTCACCGACCACCCCGCGGGTCTTGCGCCGGCTCGGCTGGCCGAAGCGGGTCTTCTCCCAGGTCCTGCTGATGCAGCTGGCCATCATCACCGGTGTCACGGTGCTGGTCACCGGCCTCTTCCTGGCGCCGCTCAGCGCCCAGCTCGACGACCAGGCGATGCGCCGGGCCCTGGCGATCGCGCAGAGCACGGCGGCGCAGCAGCAGATCGCTGTGTCGCTGCTCACCACCGAACCGGCCCCCGGCGGCCCCGTTCAGACCGTGGCCGAGCGGATCAGGCGCCTCACCGGCGCGGAGTACGTCGTGATCATGGACAAGCGGGGCGTGCGCTGGTCCCATACGGACGCCGCCCGGATCGGCCAGGTCGTGTCCACCGACCCCAGTACCGCGCTCGCGGGCAGGTCGGTGATGGAGATCGACAACGGCACCCTCGGACGCTCGGCCCGCGGCAAGGTGCCACTGCGTGACGGATCGGACCGGATCGTGGGTGCCGTGTCGGTCGGGATCGCGTACGACAGCGTCCGCGCCCGGCTCCTCGCGACGATCCCGGGGCTGCTGGCCTACGCGGGCGGGGCGCTGGCCGTGGGGGCGCTGGCCGCCTATCTCATCTCCCGCCGCCTCCAGCGGCAGACACACGACCTGGCGTTCTCCGACATCTCGGCCCTGCTGACGGAGCGCGAGGCCATGCTGCACAGCATCCGTGAGGGCGTCGTCGCGCTCGACCGCACGGGGCGCATCCGGCTGCTGAACGACGAGGCGCAGCGCCTGCTCGGCCTTGGCCCCGACGCCGCCGGCCGGCCGCTCACCGAGGCCCTGGGCGCAGGCAGGACCGCCGACGTACTGGCAGGACGGGTCGTCGGGGACGACCTCGTGGCGGTCAGCGGCAGCCGTGTGCTGCTCGTCAACCGGATGCCCACCGACGACGGCGGGGCCGTGGCCACTCTGCGCGACCGTACCGAGCTGGAATACCTCGGCCGCGAACTCGACTCCACCCGCGGCCTGATCGACGCGCTCCGCGCCCAGGACCACGAGCACGCGAACCGGCTGCACACCCTCCTGGGGCTGCTGGAGCTGGAGATGCACGAGGACGCGATGGAGTTCGTCACGGAGGTCGTCGGCGTCCACCGGGCCACCGCCGAGCAGGTCACCGAGAAGGTCCACGACCCACTGCTGGCCGCGCTCCTGGTCGGCAAGGCGACAGTGGCCGCGGAACGGGGCGTCTCCCTGCGCATGGCGCCCGGAACCCTCCTGCCGGACCGGTTGGTGGACCCACGCGGCCTCGTCACGGTCGTCGGCAACCTGGTGGACAACGCCCTGGACGCGGCCGCGGGGTCGACGGACGCCCGGATCGAGGTCGGGCTGCGGGCCGAAGGCCGTACGGTGGTGCTGCGGGTGCACGACAGCGGTCCGGGCGTGCCGTCCGGCCGCCGTGAATCGATCTTCGTCGAGGGCTGGTCCACCAAGGATCTCCCCGCCCACGGCAAGCGCGGCCTGGGCCTGCCGCTCGTGCGCCGCCTCGCGGAACGTCAGGGCGGCAGTGTGTCCGTGTCGGACTCGCCCGACGGCGGGGCGGTGTTCACCGTCGTCCTCCCGGAAGCGCTGCGCGAACCGGACCCGGACGGTGGCCCGTCGGCACGCGTACAACCGGCGGCAACAGGAGACTCCCCGTGATCCAGGTCCTGGTCGTGGACGACGACGTCCGGGTCGCGCAGATCAACGCGGCCTACGTCGCGAAGGTACCCGGATTCCGGGTGGCCGCCCTGGCCCACTCCGCCACGGAGGCCCTCACCAGGATCGACGAGGTGCCGATCGACCTGATCCTGCTCGACCATTACCTGCCGGACCGCAACGGCCTGGCCGTGGTGCGCGAGCTGCGCGCGCTCGGACACCACACCGACGTGATCATGGTGACGGCGGCACGCGATGTCGCGACGGTGCAGGCCGCGATGCGCCACGGTGCGCTGCAGTACCTGGTGAAGCCGTTCGCGTACACGGGGCTGCGCACCAAGCTGGAGGCGTACGCCGAGCTGCGCCGCACCTTCGAGGGCGGCGGCGAGGCCGAGCAGACGCAGGTGGACCGGCTGTTCGGCGGCCTGTGGGCGACGGAGGGGGCCGATCTGCCCAAGGGCCATTCGCCGACGACCGCGGAGCTGGTCCGCCAGGCCCTGCGCACCGCCGGCGGGCCGCTCTCCGCGCAGGAGATCGCGGAGAGCGCGGGAATGAGCCGGCAGACCGCCCAGCGCTACCTGAAGCTGCTGGAACGCACCGGCCGGGTACGACTGTCCCTGCGGTACGGCGAGACCGGCCGCCCGGAACACCGCTACACCTGGGCCGCGGACTCCTGACGCCGCCGCCCGGCCGAAGCCCGACGCCCTGGCTGGAGGCCGTTGACCAGCCAGGAGCTCGTCTCCCTGCCGCGGGAGCCCGTGGCCCTGCCGGAGCCGGGTCTAGGCCGCGCCCGCTCCGGTGAGCGACCGGACCTCCGTCTCGGCGTGCTTGGCCTCGTCGGAGGGCTCGTGCGAGGTGACCGTGCCGATCCAGCCGGCGAGGAAACCGGCCGGAATGGACACCAGCCCGGGGTTCTCCAGGGGGAAGAGCTGGAAGTCCACCCCCGGGAAGAGGGAGGCCGGGCTTCCCGACACGACGGGCGAGAGCAGGACGAGCAGAACAGCGGGGATCAGCCCCCCGTACACGGCCCAGACCGCCCCCCGTGTGGTGAAGTTCCGCCAGAACAGCGCGTAGAGCAGCGCCGGAAGGTTGGCCGAAGCCGCGACCGCGAAAGCCAGCCCCACCAGGAACGCGACGTTCAGATTCTGGGCGAGCAGACCGAGGCCGATGGCCACCGCTCCGACGCCCGCCGCGGCGACCCTGGCCACGGCGACCTCGCTGCGCTGCTTGGCCCCCGGACGCCTGAACGTCGCGTAGAGGTCATGGGCGACGGACGCGGAGGAGGCCAGGGTGATCCCGGCGACGACCGCGAGGATCGTCGCGAAGGCGATGGCGGCGACGACGGCGAAGAGCACCGTGCCCCCGGTGGATCCCTCACCGCCTCCCAGTACGAGGGCCAGGAGCGGGACCGCGGTGTTCCCCGAGGCGTTGGAGGCCCGAAGGTCCGCGGAACCCACGAGGGCGGCCGCTCCGAACCCGAGCACGATCGTCATCAGGTAGAAGCTGCCGATCAGCCCGATGGACCAGACGACGGAACGCCGGGCCGCGCGGGCGGTGGGCACGGTGTAGAAGCGCGACAGGATGTGCGGCAGGCCGGCGGTGCCGAGCACGAGTGCCAGGCCGAGGCTGATGAAGTCGAACCGCGCGGTCCAGCTCCCGCCGTACCTGAGCCCGGGTGAGAGGAAGTCCCTGCCGTGCCCGCTGCGTTCGGCGGCGGTGTCGAGGAGGGTGTTGACGTTGCCGTGGAAGTGCGCGAGGACGAGCACGGTGAGCACGACGGCTCCGGACATCAGCAGGACGGCCTTGACGATCTGGATCCAGGTCGTGGCGCGCATACCGCCGAGCGACACGTAGATCACCATGAGCGCCCCGACGCCGACCACGGTCCAGGACCGTGCAGTGCCGCTCGTGCCGCCCAGGAGCAGGGCGACGAGGCTGCCTGCACCGACCATCTGCGCCACCAGGTACAGCACCGAGACGGTGACGGACGACGTGCCCACGGCGGTGCGCACCGGACGCTCGGCCATGCGCGCGGCGACCACGTCGGCGAGGGTGAACCGTCCGCAATTGCGTACGAGTTCGGCGACGAGGAGCAGGACGACGAGCCAGGCCACGAGGAAGCCGACCGAATACAGAATGCCGTCGTAGCCGAAGAGGGCGATCAGACCGGAGATACCGAGGAAGGACGCGGCGGACATGTAGTCACCGGCGATGGCGAATCCGTTCTCCATGGGCGAGAACAGCCTCCCGCCCGCGTAGAACTCCTCGGCGGATCCCTGCCTGTTCCGGCTCACCCATGTGGTGATGCCGAGCGTCACGGCGATGAACACGCTGAACAACAGCAGCGCCAGCGTCTGGTGGTCCCCGCTCACCGGCCGATCCCTCTCGTCATCTCCTGGGTGTCCCAGCGCAGTTCCAGCGCAGCCCGGTCACGGTGCAGTCGCGCATGACGCGCATACGCCCAGGTGAGCAGGAACGTGGTGAGGAACTGTCCGAGCCCCGCGATCATCGCCACATTGAGAGCGCCGACGACGGGACGTGCCATCAGACCGGGGGCGGTGGTGGCGGCGACCACGTAGGCGAGGTACCAGAGCAGGAAGGCTGCCGCCGCAGGAACCACGAACCTCCGGTAGCGGCGGCGCACGTCGCGGAAGGGCGCGCTGCGCTGCACCTCCAGATAGATGTCGGCTGCGCTGCGGCCTTGCTGCGCCGCCGGTCCGGGCCGCGCGTCGGGCACGGAGCCCTCCGTGCCGTCTGGCTCGCCCCACCCCGCGACCGGCGCGTCGTACCACGGGTCGTCGAGCCGCGTCGCTGCGGCATCCGGCCCTGCTTCCTTCTCCACCGAACAACTCCCTTGTCCACGAGCCTTTTCGGCCGCGTAGCCAAGAATGGGCAGATCGGGAAGATCCCGGGCACTTCATTCGCCGGGCTTCACCAGTTCAGGTGAAGGAAGCCCCGGGCGGCTGTGCGAGACCCCGGCCGTACGCGTAGCGCACGGCCTGTGCTCGGTCACGTGTTCCCGTCTTGGCGAAGAGGTTGTTGATGTGGGTCTTCACCGTGGCCTGCGAGATGTGCAGGGTCCGGGCGATCTCGGCGTTGGAAAGTCCTTCGGCGATCAGCACCAGCACCTCGGCCTCCCTGGGGGTGAGCCCGTCGGGCAGCCCGGCCGGAACCGGAAAGCCGGCCGGAACGGTCTGCGCGGTGACCCGCTCCAGCAGCCGTCGCTGCACCTTCGGCGAAAGGCCGGCCTCTCCCGACACCACGGCCTCGATGGCCCGCACGATCTCCTCGCCGCGCGCGTCCTTGGTCAGATAGCCCCGCGCACCGGCCTGCAGCGCGGTGAACAGCGAATCGTCGTCCGCGAAGGTCGTGAGCACCACCACCTGTGTCCGTGGATGGTCCCTGCGGATCCGGCGGGTCGCCTCCACTCCGTCGCAACGGGGCATCCGCAGATCCATCAGGACCACGTCGGGCGCCTTCTCTGCAACGAGCGCGACGGCCTCGTCACCGTCCTTCGCGGCGCCGACCACCTCGATGCCGGGCAACAGGCCCAACAGCATGACGATGCCTTCACGCACCACCGCCTGGTCATCGGCCACCACCACCCGCGCAGTCACGCAGGCACCCACAGACTCACCACGAAGCCCTCCTCTTCCGGTCCTGCATCCAGCGTCCCCCCGAGCAGTTCCGCGCGTTCCCTCATCCCCAGAAGACCGTATCCGGACCCACCGACAGCGAGCTCGTCCTCCCGGCGCCGGCCCCCCGGATCCCGCACCTCCAGTACCACCGCATCCGGCAGGTACTCCAGCAGTACGGAGACCGCGGCCCCCGGAGCATGTTTCCGGGTGTTGGTCAGGGCCTCCTGCGCCACCCTTCGCACCGCCTGCGAGGCCTCGGCGCCCAGCGGTCTCGGCTCCCCCGTCACGCGGACATCGGCGGACTCCCCGGCCACGAGCTGCCGCAGGAAGTCCTCCACCGGGGTCATCTCCCCACGGAGCGCGGAGAGCGCCTGGCGCGTCTCGGCGAGCCCTTCAGCGGCCATGGAGCGCGCCGCGACCACTCTCTCCAGCACCTGGTCGCGGAATCCTCCGGACGGCTCCCGCTCGATCAGCAGCCGGGCCGCTTCCAGATGCACCAGCTGCGCGGAGAGGCTGTGGGCGAGCACGTCGTGGATCTCCCTGGCGATTCTGGAGCGCTCCGCCAGAGCGGCAGTCCCGGCCTCCGCCGCCCTCGCCGCCTTCTCCTGGGCAAGGAGCCGCTGGGCATTGCCACGGGCCTCGGCGTCGAGCCGCAGAACGTATCCCCCCAGGCACAGGCTGCCCGTGGTGATCACCGTGGTGAGCCAGCCGTCGTCCTTGCCGACCGCGTAGGCCGCGAGTGCCGCCGCGGTGAGCGGCACCGCGGCGGAGAGCGGGAGCCTCTCCAGGGCGGTCACGGCGCACCCGCACCACACGCGGTCCCGGCCGGCAGCGACAGCCCGCCGCCGGTCACGGCGGCCGGAACGACGTACTGCCCACGCAGGCCCCTGGCCCGCAGGGCGGCAAGCACGCCGCTGCGCGCCAGCAGCATCACCGCGAGCGACATGAGGAGGGCCCCGGATCCCTGGTGTATGCCGAGCAGCACCGCGGCCCCGGCCAGCGAAGCCCCCAGAGCGAGACCTCCCGCCCAGACGAAGACGGTGACCCTGGTACCTCTGCTCCAGACCGAGTCGTCCGGACCGCGCCACAGCCGTGCGGTCCGGTGCCGGCCTGCCCCGGTGACCAGCCCCAGCAGGAGCCCGGCACCGAGAATCACGGCCGGCAGAGCCTCGTGGTGCGGATCGAGCCCCCCGTCCTCGCGGGCGGCGACCAGGAGCAGGATCCCCGGCAGAACCCACCAGCGCTTCTCGTCGCCGGTCCGCCGATCGGAGAACTGACGGACCACGGTGATCGCCACGACCGCAGCGATCACCAGAACATTGAAGAACCCGGGCATGACGGCCTCCGAGACACGGGAAGGTTCGATGCCTTCGACGCTACGGAAACGTCCGGATCAGGGGATCGGCTCACGGGTTGATCGTGGGTGGAGACATCGTCTCCACCCACGGGTGGAGACGATTCAGACGTCGATACGCGAGCGGTCCAGTGTGGCAGCCGAGCTGGTGATGAACTCCTTGCGCGGCGCGACCTCGTTGCCCATCAGCAGGTCGAAGATCTGTTCGGAGGATTCCAGGTCGCCGATGTTGATCCGTCGCAGCGTGCGGTGGCGCGGGTCCATCGTGGTCTCCGCCAGCTGGTCGGCGTCCATCTCGCCGAGACCCTTGTAGCGCTGGATCGAGTCCTTGAACCGGACGTTCTTGCGCTGCAGCTCCAGCAACGTCTGCCGCAGTTCGTTGTCGGAGTAGGTGTAGACGTACTTGTCCTGGCCCTTCTTGGGCTGGACGAGCTCGATCCGGTGCAGCGGGGGCACCGCGGCGAAGACCCGCCCCGCCTCGACCATCGGCCGCATGTAGCGCTGGAAGAGCGTGAGCAGCAGGCACCGGATGTGGGCGCCGTCGACATCGGCGTCGACGAGCAGGACGATCTTGCCGTAGCGGGCGGCGTCGATGTCGAAGGTGCGTCCGGAACCCGCTCCTATGACCTGGATGATCGCACCGCACTCGGCGTTCTTGAGCATGTCCGACACGGACGACTTCTGGACGTTGAGGATCTTCCCGCGGATCGGCAGCAGAGCCTGGAATTCACTGTTCCGGGCCAGCTTGGCGGTACCGAGCGCGGAGTCGCCCTCCACGATGAAGAGCTCGCTCCGCTCCACGTCGTCGCTGCGGCAGTCGGCGAGCTTGGCCGGCAGCGAGGAGGACTCCAGTGCGGTCTTACGGCGCTGCGCGTCCTTGTGCTGCCGGGCCGCGATGCGGGTACGGGCGGCGGCCACCGCCTTGTCCAGCACCGCCCTGGCCTGGGCCTTGGCGTCGCGCTTGGTGGAGGTCAGGAATGCCTTGAGCTCCTTGGACACCACGTTGGCCACGATCCGGTTGGCCGCGGAGGTGCCCAGCACCTCCTTGGTCTGCCCCTCGAACTGGGGCTCCGCCAGCCGTACGGTCACGACAGCGGTGAGGCCTTCGAGGGCGTCGTCCTTGACGACGTCGTCCTCGGCCACGCGCAGCATCTTCGCGGAGCGCAGGGCCTCGTTGACCGTCCTGGTGAGGGAACGCTCGAAACCGGAGACATGGGTGCCGCCCTTGGGGGTGGCGATGATGTTGACGAAGGACTTGACGTTGGTGTCGTACCCGGTGCCCCAGCGGAGCGCGATATCGACGGCCAGCTCACGGGTGACCTCGGTCGCCGTCATGTGACCGCGCTCGTCCAGGACCGGGACGGTCTCCTTGAACGTCCCCGTGCCGGTCAGGCGCTGGACGTCGCAGACGGCCTTGTCCTGGGCCAGGTACTCGCAGAACTCACTGATTCCGCCGTCGAAGCGGAACGTCTCCTCGGTCTTGCCCTCGCCGTCGATGCCCCGCTCGTCCCGCACGACGATGGTGAGGCCGGGGACGAGGAACGCGGTCTGGCGGGCCCGCTGGTACAGCGTCTCCAGGTTGAGCTTGGCGTCCTTGAGGAAGATCTGCCGGTCCGCCCAGTACCTCACCCGGGTACCCGTACGGGTCTTCGGGACGCGCTTCCCCTTGCGCAGGCCGTTGGCCGGGTCGAAGGGACTGTCCGGCCCCTGCTCGGTGAACATGCCCGGAACGCCGCGCCGGAAACTGATCGAGTGCGTCGAGCTGTTGCGGTCGACCTCGACGTCGAGCCGCGCGGAGAGCGCGTTCACGACCGAGGCCCCGACGCCGTGCAGGCCGCCGGAGGCGGCGTAGGAGCCGCCGCCGAACTTTCCGCCCGCGTGCAGCTTGGTCATGACGACCTCGATGCCGGAGAGGCCCGTCTTGGGCTCGACGTCCACCGGGATGCCACGGCCGTTGTCGCGGACCTCGACGGAGGTGTCGTCGTGGAGGATGACCTCGATGGTGTCGCAGTAACCGCCGAGAGCCTCGTCGACCGAGTTGTCGATGATCTCCCAGAGGCAGTGCATGAGTCCGCGGCTGTCCGTGGACCCGATGTACATCCCGGGGCGTTTGCGGACCGCTTCGAGCCCCTCGAGTACGAGAAGGTGCCGCGCGGTGTAGTTGGAGCTGTCCCTGTCTGCGCCGCCTGCTCCGGTCAGCAGCGCAGTGGACGGCACGGAATCGGCGGTCACGCGGTTCGCTCCTCGCTGAATTTCATTTGGGGCCCAGTGGGTAACGGGCTCGGCCTCGGTAGCCGCTGAGAGCCTACCGAGGCCTGGTAGAGCGGTTGTAACGCCACCCAGGGGGGAATCCTTATGCTAGTCCAGCTTCGTATACGCGTTCGATCATTCGTGGGAGTGACGTGCACATCACGTTCCCTTCGAGGCATGAACCATTTAGGCTCCGGGCACGTCCTCATGAACAACCGGCAAGCCAGCCGGCGGACGAGCCCACACAAGCAACGCGAAACCGTAGCGCTACGCAATACGGCACATTCGCCGCCAACCGGCAACGGACAGCCATCCCGAGAAGAAGTTTCGAAGAAAAGCCACGAGCGGGAACGTTTTCGGCCTGGTTGGATGTTGACCCTGGTACGACAGCTCGTCGAGCTAGAGAAGAGGCGACGTGACTACTGTTCTGACCCCCGCGAGCCCGCTGACCGCAGCAGACCGCTGTGACCGTTGCGGCGCCCAGGCATATCTGCGCGTCGTCCTGATCAGCGGCGGTGAACTGCTCTTCTGCGCCCACCACGGACGCAAGTTCGAGCCGGAACTCAAGAAGATCGCCGCGGAAATACAGGATGAGACAGATCGGCTCACTGCCGTGCAGGCAAGTGCCGCCGACGAGGAACAACACTGACACCTCGCATCCACGACGAGCCAGGGGTCCGGTCCAGGACCGGCCGACGGGCGGCCTCCCCACGGGGAAGCCGCCCGTTCTCGTACCTCCGGACCGAGGCGACCGGCAGGCCTGGCAGTCAGCGCTGAGCGGCCATCCACCGGATGGCTGCCGAGACGCGCGTGTACACACCGGGGCTGCCCGGGCTCCCGCAGCCGCTGCCCCAGGAGACAAGGCCGACGAGGCGCCCACGGGCCACCAGCGGGCCTCCGCTGTCGCCCTGGCACGCATCCCGCCCCCCGGCCGTGTTACCGGCGCAGAGCATCGTCGAGGCGTCGTACGAGCCCTGCAGGCCGCCGGGGTACGCCCGCTTACAGGCGCTGTCCGACAGCACCCGCACTTTCGCAGCGTGCAGGACGGACGCGTAAGCCCCGTAGCCGGTCGTGTCCCCCCAGCCGTACACCGTCGCGGCCGTGCCCGGCTCGTAGGCCGCGTTCCCGGCCCCTGCCATCGGGATGACGTTTCCCTCCGGCAGCGCCCGGTCCAGGGTGAGCACCGCCAGGTCGGCGGCGTTGGTCCGCGGGTCGTACCGAGGATTGACCCGGGCCGAGCGCACCGGGATCTCCTGGCCGCCGGGTCCGCTCAGCTCGTCCCGGCCGCTGATGACACGCAGATCGGGTACCTCCGGGACTGCGGCACCCAGGACGTCCTGCCTCAGGCAGTGCGCAGCCGTGAGGACCTTCGTGGGCGCGATCGCCACCCCGCCGCAGAACTGCCCGGCGCGGGTTCCTCCGAACCGGGCACGGCTCGACAGAGCCACGACCCAGGGGCTGTCGGCGACGGGGACCGGCCTGCCGCCCACCACGATGCTGTCCGCGGCGGCAGGAGCCGGTGGACCGAGCGGTATGAGGGTCGCACCGACCGCCAGGGCAAACGCCACAGGGAGGGCACGGACGACAACGCGGGACATGGAAACTCCTGACGCCGAGGTGAACAGTGCCCACTCAGCGTCATCCGCACGGGTGCGGACCGCACCCGCACACGAACGGAGGGCCCGGAACCTCACAAGGTTCCGGGCCCCCGTCGTGTCCGTCCTCGGTCTAGTCGAGGTAGTCGCGCAGTACCTGCGAACGCGACGGGTGACGAAGCTTGGACATCGTCTTCGACTCGATCTGACGGATGCGCTCGCGCGTCACGCCGTAGACCTTGCCGATCTCGTCCAGCGTCTTCGGCTGACCGTCGGTGAGGCCGAAGCGCATCGAGACCACGCCCGCCTCACGCTCGGAGAGCGTGTCGAGAACCGAGTGCAGCTGCTCCTGGAGCAGCGTGAAACTGACCGCGTCGGCCGGGACGACCGCCTCGGAGTCCTCGATGAGGTCTCCGAACTCGCTGTCCCCGTCCTCGCCCAGCGGCGTGTGGAGCGAAATGGGCTCACGGCCGTACTTCTGGACCTCGATGACCTTCTCCGGGGTCATGTCGAGCTCCTTGGCCAGTTCCTCCGGGGTGGGCTCACGGCCCAGGTCCTGGAGCATCTGGCGCTGCACCCGCGCGAGCTTGTTGATGACCTCGACCATGTGCACCGGGATACGGATGGTGCGGGCCTGGTCGGCCATGGCGCGGGTGATCGCCTGACGGATCCACCAGGTGGCGTACGTGGAGAACTTGTAGCCCTTGGTGTAGTCGAACTTCTCCACCGCGCGGATCAGACCGAGGTTGCCCTCCTGGATCAGGTCCAGGAAGAGCATGCCGCGACCGGTGTAGCGCTTGGCCAGCGAGACCACGAGCCGGAGGTTTGCCTCCAGCAGGTGGTTCTTGGCCCGGCGGCCGTCCTCGGCGATGATCTCCAGCTCGCGCTTGAGCTTCGGTGCGAGCTTGTCGGAGTTGGCCAGCTTGTCCTCGGCGAAGAGGCCTGCCTCGATGCGCTTGGCGAGCTCCACCTCCTGCTCGGCATTGAGGAGGGGGACCTTGCCGATCTGCTTCAGGTAGTCCTTGACCGGGTCGGCCGTGGCGCCGGCGACGGCGACCTGCTGCGCAGGTGCGTCGTCCTCGTCGTCGTCGGAGAGGACGAAGCCCTTGTTCTCGCCCTCGCCCTCCTCTTCCTCACCCTTGCCGGCCTTGACTTCCTCGGCCGCCTCGTCGCCGTCGAGGAGCTCGTCGTCCTGCTTGCCGGACTTCTTGGCAGCCGTCTTCTTGGCTGCGGTCTTCTTCACGGCGGTCTTCTTGGCAGCCGTCTTCTTGGCTGCGGTCTTCTTCGCCGGAGCGGCAACGGCAGCGTCGTCGGCCGCCGCGTCCGCACTCCCGGCCGCCGGGGCGGCAGTGGCCGCGACGGTCCGCGTCACGGTCGTCTTGGCCGCGACGGTCTTGGTGGCGGTGCGCTTGACCGGGCTCTTCGCTGCGACGCTCTTGCGGGCGCGCTTCGGCGACTCCGCGGCACTGACCATCAGCGTCACACCCTCTTCCTCGAGGATCTGGTTGAGGCTGCGCAGAACGTTCTTCCACTGGGTTGGCGGAATCTGGTCAGCCTCGAAGGCCCGACGCACGTCATCGCCGGCGATCTGCCCATCAGCCTTTCCCCGCTCGATGAGCGCCATCACAGACTCGGACTCGGCGATCTCCGGCGGGAGCGTACGGGATGTGCTGGCCGACACGAACAACCTCTCGGAACGATGGAAACGGCTTCCGGCCCGGCCCTGGAGAGAGCTGGAACCGACGACCGGCGGCTGGGGATGTCGCCGACGGCGCGGGCTTGGCCTCAGAACTGCACAGCGCACTGTGTGGCTGCTGTATTCCTTCCGCGGCGGTCACCTCTTAAGTCATCGCACTGTTTCGAGGAGTGTTACGCCCAAACCGCGTGGCCCCAGTCACACCTCATTTGCGACAAACAGAACCAGACTTCACATATACGTATAATTATGCCGCCGGACTATGAGAGTCCGGCGGCATACGGTCCGCACGCCCCGGCCGTGTCGCGCTCAGTGCTCGCGAGGCGCGGGAACCACGGGCTCCCCGTCCAGGTGGACGACGAGCAGCTGCCTCATCGCCGCCTCGGCGGCGGCAGAGTCTCCGGACGCCAGAGCCTCGACGATCCGCGCGTGGTGTCCGAGCGACGCCTCCGTGGGCCGGTCGCATCCCGTGACGGGCCCACCGGAAACATGCAGAGCCGCGGACACGATGCCGGACAGATGCTCCAGCATGCGGTTGCCCGCCGCCTGGATGAGCAGGGAGTGGAACTCCGCGTCCGCTCGGGAGAACGTGATGGCATCCCCGTGCCCCATCGCGTGGCCCATGATCTCGATCATCTCGCCGAGGCGCTGCTGAATGTCCTCACGCCCATGACCGGCGGCCAGCCGGGCGGCCAGCGGCTCGATCGTCCAACGGAGCTGAGCCAGCTCGCGGCGCTGGTCGTCGCGCTGGGGACCGAAGGCCCGCCATTCGATGATGTCGGGGTCCAGGAGGTTCCAGTCGCTGACCGGCCGGACCCGGGTGCCCACGTTGGGCCGGGCGCTGACCAGGCCCTTCGCTTCGAGGACGCGCAAGGACTCCCTCACAACGGTGCGGGAGACCTCGAATCGCTGGCCGATCTCCTCCGGAACGAGCGGCCGGTCGGCACCGAGGTCACCGGAAACGATCATCTGGCCGAGCTGCTGGACCAGTTGGCCGTGAAGCCCACGGCCGCGACTGGCCGTGCCGCGCCGGCTCGCCCGCCCCAGTTCGGAATCGGAACCGCCCCAGGAACGGAGGGCGGCGCGCTCGCCGGCCGGCGCCTCCGTGTAGGGATAGCGGTCGAGTTCGCCCGGGCCGGAGTCGGCGGAGCGGGCGGCGGTCATCATGGTGTGCGCAAGGGTACTCACGCATCCTTTGTCGGCGTGGCTCGCGCAGCCCTTGAGGTCTTTGGTGAAAAGCACACGAAAGGGTGATCGGCACCCGCCACACAATTGACGCGTTATAGGGAGAAATCGCACGTTTCCGGGAGAGTTGCGTGCGCTCGGCCGCCATACCGGCGCACCGCGCTCACCAACGGGCTCTCCCTCGAAGACTGGTGAACGCATACGCGCAGATCAGGGCGGACAACGACAGGGAGAGCGCCACCCCCACGGGGTGCGCCACGACCCTCACCGCGGCCATGGCCCACCGGTCGGTTTCGTACGGCCATTGCAGCCAGGCGAGTTCACGCAGTCGGCCGGGGAGCCCCGCGATCGAACGGACGGACGGTCCCGCGAGCAGCTTCTGCACCAGCGGAACGACCAGGACGGGAACGGCGAGCACCGCGGCGACCCCGGCGCCCGTCACACGGAAGACGCCGGCGGCCAGCAGCCCGGCCCAGGCACATCCGACCGACAGACCTGCCCAACCGGCGGCCAGCTGCGGAGCGTTGGCCGGTACGTGGACCAAGTCACCGCCGTAGACGAGGCGCAGCGCCTCGGCATCCGCCAGGACGGACAACAGGGCAAGCAGCAGCGCGACAACGGCGGACACCCCCAGCTTGGCCAGCAGGAGCCCGAGGCGCCGCGGGACCGTCCCCCGCCCCGCGGCGAGCGCCGGGTAGCGGAACTCGTCACCGAAGGAGAGGGCGCCGAGCAGACCGGCGCCGAAGGCCGCGGGCGGGAGAGGCAGCAGATCCGGCCAGGCGACCAGGAGATCGGGCAGGGGCGTGCGGCCCGAGCGGGCCAGGAGGACGGAGAGGCCCGCCGATGCCAGTAGGACGGCCACCATGATCAGGGTGGTCGTCCTGACGCCGAACAGGCGGCGCAGTTCGTATCGCACGGGCCGGAGCGGGCCGCGGGCTGGACGGACGGGAATCGGCGGAGGCAGCTCCGAGACCGCCACCGACGACGCGGGGCCCGGTACGACCGTTCTCGCCGGACCTGCGCCGGGAACCGTGACCGGACCCGTATCGCCGGTCTCGTCGGCGAGTTGGTGCAGGGGCACGCCGTGCCGGTACGCCGCGTCCCCGACCTCTGCGCAACTACTGCCGTACACCGACAGCCGACTGCCGTCCTCGGCGACGACTTCGACGGAGCGCCTGGCCGCGCGCGCCTCACGGCTGACCACGGCGGCCAGCCTGGCTGCGTGCGGTGTCCGCACGGCGACCCTGGGCCGCAGACGGGTGCGGGAGAAGTCGGCGACGTCCTGGTCGGCGACGAGGCGTCCGTCGTCGATGGTGACCACACGGTCGGCAGCGCGGGCGGCCTCCTTGGGGTCGCTGGTGGTGTGCAGGACGGTGCCGCCCTCGGCAGCATGCGCGCGCAGCAGGCCGTGCAGCCAGCCCTTCTCCCGCGGAGAGAGGCCCTTGGCGGGCTCGTCGAGAACGAGCGTGTGCGGATCTCCGAGCAGCGCGGACGCGATCCCGAGACGACGGTCCATGCCGGCCGAGAGGGCGCCGATGCGCTGGTCCCCGAGCCCCGCCAGACCGACGACGTCGAGCAGTTCGTCGGCTCGTGACGCGGGAACCCCCGCAGCGGCGCAAAGCATCCGGAGCTGGCCGCGGGCGGTGCGCGCGGGGTGGCCGGGTACGTCACCGAGAAGCACACCCACCTCGCGGGCGGGGTGGCCGATGCGGTGCAGGGGCCGGCCTCGGAAGTAGGTGACGCCCCGTCCGGATTCGAGTTCGAGCATCAGACGAAGGGCGGTGGTCTTGCCGGAGCCCGGAGCGCCGAGAAGTACGGTGACGCGGCCGGAAGGGGCTTCGAAGGTCAGGTCGTCCACGGCGGAGGGGAGGTCGCGGCGGGGGGTGCTGGTGAGTCCGATGGCCTGGAGCATCGCTTCTCTCGCGGAGGGTGAGACCGCTCAGCGGCAGGGTGGGGTACCCAGGCAAGATAACGCGACATTTCAGACTTTTGGTGCAGCATTGTTCCAGTGGCGTCCGACATCGTTCCAGTGGGCGTTCCGGTGGGCGTTCCGTGTTCGGAGACGTCCGCGCGTACGGAACACCAGGCCTTGTCGGACTTCCACCCGCGCCCGCGGGCTCCGGGCGTCGGGTCGGGTACGGCACGACCGGCCTCGAACCTCCCGCATCGAGCGTTCGGGCTCAGACCTCGGGGCGCAGCATCGGCGGATTGAGCACGGTGGCCGCACCGGCCCGGAACAGCTGCGCGGGACGGCCCCCCTGCCGCGTGGTAGTCCCGCCGGACGGAACGAGGAAGCCCGGCGTGCCAGTCACCTTGCGGTGGAAGTTCCGGGGGTCCAGAACCACACCCCACACCGCTTCGTACACCCGGCGCAGCTCGCCGACCGTGAACTCCGGCGGGCAGAACGCCGTGGCCAGCGAGGAGTATTCGATCTTGGACCGAGCCCGCTCCACCCCGTCGTCGAGAATCCTGGCGTGGTCGAAGGCCAACGGGGCGGACTGTTCGCCGTCGCGACCGAAACCGCCGTCGGGGCCGACGAGATCCTCGACAGGGGCCCACCGCGCGCTGTTGGCGTCACCACCCGCGCGAGGCGCGGGAAGATCGGGGGCCAGCGCGAGGTGCGCGACGCTGACGACCCTCATCCTCGGGTCACGCCCCGGGTCTCCGTAAGTGGCCAACTGCTCGAGGTGGGCGCCATTCCCTACGGCGGGAGTGGCTGGATCGTGTGCGCAGAGTCCGGTCTCCTCGACGAGCTCACGCGCTGCCGCGGCACCAAGATCCTCATCGGTTCTGACGAATCCGCCCGGTAGTGCCCACCGGCCCTGGAACGGCGACTCACCGCGGCGCACCACCAGTGCGCAGAGCGCGTGGCGGCGCACCGTGAGCACAACCAGGTCGACGGTGACTGCGAACGGCGGGAACGTCGACGGGTCGTAGGGCGGCATGCCGAAATCATAGTCGTCTTCCTGACGATAAACACTCCGTTCGCGATGTTGGTCCGCCTCCTTTCAAAAGGCTGGTCCCCCGCCCTCCGACCCGACGAAGGCTTCCGCCGCGACCGCCCCCGTGCGGCCCGGTGGAACCCGTCCGGCCGACGGTCGGTCAGCGGCCGCTCCTGGTGCCGCGCTGCCCCTGCGCCTGCGCTTGTCCCCGTCCTCCCTGCGCCTGCCCCTGGCGTTGCGGACCACGGGAACGGCGTCGGGCCACGGCAGAGCCGGCGCGGGCGGTGCCGGGCGTCGGCCTGGTCGACGTCCTCCGCTTCGCGCCCGATGTACGTGTGGGCCCCGGCCGCCGCTCCGCCCGCCTGGCCCCGCGTCCGTCACACCTGCCGTCGCTGCCACTCCCACTGTCGTCGTCACTGCCGCGCCCCGCCCGCAGGCTGCGCTCGCCGCGGAGGCAGCGTCGCAGTGTTTCCGGGTCCAGGCCTTCGTTGCACGCCTGGTGCAGCAGTTGGGCGAACGTGTAGTTGGGATCGGCCCGCAGCGCGAGCCCCAACGCGACCCTGGCGCCCGGTTCGTCACCGGTGGACCAGGAGACCCAGCCGGCCAGGGCCAGTGGCGCGGCGGAGTGCTCCACGTACGGGCCGACGCAGCGACGGGCGAGCGCCCGCCACAGCCGCAGGGCCGTCTCCGCCTCACGGCCCTCCATCCACTCCGCGGCCCGGTCCCTGGTCCCCCGGTCCTGAAGGCCGAGGATCACGGCCGCGGCCTCGTCCGTGCCGATGAGACGGTCGTCGTGGGTGTCCGCGTCGGTGGGTACGGCCGCAGGTGCCCGCCCGAGACGTTCCATGAGCTCACGTGCCAGTCGCAGGGTCTCCCCCGCGACCTCGCTCCGTCCGTCCGGGTCGAGGATCCTGGACACCATCACGGCCCCTGCGGAGTCCAGCGCCCTTTCCTGTTCCGCGCCCGCAGGGAAACCCCACGGCATGAGGCGCGTCTCCATGTCCCGCAGCGATCCACGTACCTGAATTCCCGCGTAGGCGGCGGCCGCCGCCATCACCGTCGTCCCCGGGAGCGCCAGCGGATTGCCCTCGACCGGGCAGCAGCGCTCATCGGGGCAGCAGTAGGACCAGTAACGGCCGTCCGAGATGCAGAGCGCCTCGAGCACGGGAACGTCGAGCGCCCCGCAAGCCGTGCGCAGGCGCTGCGCCAAGGGCCTCAAGCGCTCCATGGCTTCATGACCGCTCTCGCCCTCGGCAGGGTCCTGGCAGACGAAGACGACGATCGCGTCCGGGCGTGAGTCACGCTTCTCACTGCCCGAGATCAGACACTGCGCCAGCTGGTCCGCGATCGGCGCCCACTCGGTCGGCGATTGCGGGATGCCCAGCCTGAGCCTCCCGCCGAAGCGCCCCCGGCCGCCGTGGAGGGCCACCATGACCACGCTGTCGTTCGGGTGGAATCCCATCAGGTACGGGAGGGCGTCGGCAAGCTCGGCGGGACCGCGCAGGGTGATCTGCTGCTCGTCGGCCGGTTCGGTGGATTCGTGGTGTTTGTTCATGGCATGACCGTCCCGCGGGCCGCCGATTTCCGCGACCCCTGTGGATAAAGTTATCCACAGGGGCGGGCGGTCGTTCGCGGTTTGTCTCAGGCATCGGGTTGCATGGGGGCATGACCAACCCAGACCGCGCAGAGCTCAGAGCCTCGGCCGATTCCGTACTTGCCCGCCTCGTCGGGGACGCCACCGGCGCCGCCCGGCTGCGTGAGGACCAGTGGCGGGCCATCGAGGCGCTCGTCGCCGACAAGCGCAGGGCCCTGGTCGTACAACGGACGGGGTGGGGCAAGTCCGCAGTGTATTTCGTGGCGACCTCACTGCTGCGCGCACAGGGCAGCGGCCCGACCGTGATCGTCTCGCCCCTGCTCGCGCTGATGCGCAACCAGGTGGCCGCGGCCGCCAGGGCCGGCATCAGCGCCCGCACCATCAACTCCTCGAACACCGAGGAGTGGGACACCGTCCGGGCGGAGGTGGCGGCGGGGGAAGTGGATGTGCTGCTCGTCAGCCCGGAGCGCCTCAACAACCCCGATTTCCGCGACCAGGTCCTGCCGGAGCTCGCTGCCGCGACCGGGCTGCTGGTGGTCGACGAGGCCCACTGCATCTCCGACTGGGGGCACGACTTCCGGCCCGACTACCGACGGCTGCGGACCATGCTCGCGGACCTCCCCTCCGGCGTCCCGGTGCTCGCCACCACCGCGACGGCCAACGCGCGAGTCACCGCGGACGTCGCGGAACAGCTCGGCACGGGCGCGGGCACGGACGCGCTGGTCCTGCGTGGCCCGCTGGACCGGGAGAGCCTGAGCCTCGGTGTGCTCCAACTGCCCAACGCCGCACACCGTCTGGCCTGGCTGGGCGACCACCTCGGCGAACTCCCGGGTTCCGGGATCATCTACACGCTCACGGTCGCGGCCGCCGAGGAGGTCACCTCCTACCTGCGCCGGTGCGGGCACACGGTGACGTCGTACACCGGCCGGACCGAGAACGCCGACCGGCAGCAGGCCGAGGACGATCTGCTGGCAAACAAGGTCAAGGCTCTGGTGGCCACGTCCGCGCTGGGTATGGGTTTCGACAAGCCCGACCTCGGGTTCGTCGTGCATCTGGGATCGCCGTCCTCCCCCATCGCGTACTACCAGCAGGTCGGACGTGCGGGACGTGGGGTCGAGCACGCCGAAGTCCTGCTGCTGCCCGGCAAGGAGGACGAGGCCATCTGGCAGTACTTCGCCTCGGTCGCCTTCCCTCCCGAGGAGCAGGTGCGGCGCACCCTGGATGTCCTCGCCCAGGCGGGCAGACCTCTCTCGCTGCCTGCTATGGAGCCGCTGGTCGACCTGCGGCGCACCCGCCTGGAGACGATGCTCAAGGTGCTGGACGTCGACGGCGCGGTGAAGCGGGTGAAGGGCGGCTGGATCTCCACGGGCGAACCCTGGGTCTACGACGCCGAGCGCTATGCCTGGGTCGCCCGGCAGCGGGCCGCCGAACAACAGGCCATGCGGGACTACGCCTCGGGTACGAGTTGCCGCATGGAGTTCCTCCGGCGCCAGCTGGACGACGAGGAGGCCACGGCGTGCGGACGCTGTGACAACTGTGCGGGGGCGCGGTTCGACGACAAGGTCTCCACCACGGCGCTGGACGGGGCACGGGGAGAGCTCGGCCGTCCCGGGGTGGACGTGGAGCCCCGCAAGATGTGGCCCACCGGGCTGGCAGCGGTGGGGGTGGATCTCAAGGGCCGTATCCCGGCGGGGGAGCTGGCGTTCCCGGGCCGGGCGCTCGGCCGGCTCTCGGACATCGGCTGGGGCAACAGGCTCCGCCCGATGCTCGCGGCCGAGGCTCCGGACACCCCCGTTCCCGACGACGTGGCGAGCGCGGTGGTCACGGTCATCACCGACTGGGCGAAGGGACCGGGAGGTTGGGCCTCCCGGGCTCCGGACGCGGTGCCCCGGCCCGTCGGTGTCGTGACGGTTGCCTCCCGGCGCAGGCCGCAGTTGGTGCACTCTCTGGGCAGCGGTATCGCGGAGGTGGGCCGGATGCCCCTGCTGGGGACCGTCTCCTACGCACCGGGGACAGAGGATCTCCGTTTCTCGCAGACCAACAGCGCCCAGCGGGTGAGGGCCCTGCACGAGGCTCTGGTCGTGGAGCCCGCACTGGCCGAAGCGCTCGCGTCGGCGGGCGGTCCCGTCCTGCTCGTGGACGACCTCTCCGACACCGGCTGGACGCTCGCTGTCGCCACGCGGCTCCTGCGCCGGGCGGGCGCCGAGGGGGTGTTTCCGCTGGTCCTCGCGGTTCAGGCGTGATGTTGGCTTCATCCCGGTACCGAACGGGCAGGGATATCCGTGTCATTCCGTCCGATATCCGTCAGCCACGCCAATTGCTCGTTGCCGCCTGCCGATACGACAGGAAGAATTGGAATCGCTCCCCGCACCGTCCCTTCGCGGGCCCGGAAGGGCTGTGCCGCGGCGCGCCCTCACTCGACCCTGCCCGCACCGTGGGCGCGTAGCGAAGGGAGGACCGTGACCTTCGGATTCGCTCCGTCCGCAGCCACTTCACTGTCGACGTCCCCGGTATCCGCCGGATCCGTCAACAGCCTTGCCCGGATGCTCGAACCGGCCGAGTGGGCGGCAGCCGGCATACCACTGCTGCGCAGCCCGCGTGAGGTCGTCAGCGGCCTCCACGCACGGCACAGACCCACCCCGGCCACGGCGGTCGTCGCCGTCCTCGACCACGAGGAGCGGCTCACGGCCAGCGCCTCGTTCGCCCGGCGGACCACCGTGGCCGCCGACGGCTGGGAGTTCCGCAACTCCTTGCTGGCCCATCTGCGCCGGGTCGTGCCGCACGACCTGCGCCGCCGCACCCCCGTGCGCACGGCCGTCCTGCTGTACTGCCGCGAAGGGGACGAGCGGTGGACCGAGGAGGACGGGGCGTGGATGTGGGGGCTACGGGACGCCTGCACACTCCACGGCCTTCGCTGCGGGGCGTACATCACCCTGACCCGGGGCGGCTGGCAGGTCCTCGGCGAGGGCAGGGGCGGCCGCAGGCCCAGTTCCCTGTCCCAGCCGTCCGCCCTGGCCGACGCCTTCACCGATCACGACCCGGTTCCCCTGCGCACCGGTGGCGGGGCCGCGGAGGCTCTGCGGCGGACTGCGGCCCGCTGAAACGGGACGTGGGTCCCGGGCGCCCTCTCGGACGGCCAGGACCCACGGACGTACAGCTCAGACGTCAGACGTCGGCGCCCGGACTACGGCTCAGACGTCGGCGCCGAACACGGAGTTGATCTTCTGCGGGTCTCCGCAGAAGATCAGCAGCGCACCGGCGCGCTCACGCGCGACGGAGAGCGCGCGGGTGGCACTGTCGTCGACGTCGCCGTTCACAGCGACGACGACCACCGAACGGGATGCGCAGCGGTCGGTCTTCGACACGTGCGCGAAGAAGACATCGTCACCGGCATCGTGCTGGGCCCAGTACGCGGCCTCCCCGAAGGAGAGTTCGTGCGCGGCCCAGGGGTGCTGCTCGTCCGTGGTCAGGACCAGGATGTCGCCGGGTGCGCGGCCCGAGTCGAGCAGCAGGTCGACGGCCTCGTCGGCGGCGGCGAGCGCACCGTCGGCCGAGGCCGGGATCAGCTGGAGCTGCGCCGAGGAACGATTCTCCGGCTGCTTGCTGCGCCCGGCGGGACGCGCCGCGGTGGGAGGGACGGGAGTGGGACGCGGCCCGGGCCGCGCGGGGCCGGGACGCGGCGTGGCCACGGAACGCGGACCAGGTACGGGACGGGGGGTCGGCGCGGTACGGCCGGCGGCCGGAGTGACGCGGGGACCCTGGGCGCTCTCGGGAATCTGAGACTCCTCGGGGATATGAGGCATGAGTGGTTGGTTGTCCATCGAAAATCGCCGGCGCTGCACGCCGGGTGGGTACGCCTGTGCGATCAGAAGTCGAAGCCGAGCTGGCCCCCGCTTTCCAGTGCGGCCGCCTCGGCGGAGAAACGGACCTTCTTCAGATGCTGCCACCGTGGCAGCGCGTCGAGATAGGCCCAGCTGAGGCGATGGTGAGGTGTGGGTCCCCACTCCTCCAGCGCGGCCCGGTGTACCGGGGACGGATATCCCGCGTTCGCGCCGAAGGCGAAGTCTGTGTACTGCCCCGAATCCGCGCCCAGTTCAGCCATCATCGCGTCCCGGCGGACCTTCGCGATCACCGAGGCCGCGGCGACGGCGATGCAGGACTGGTCACCCTTGATCACGGTGCGGACGTTCCAGGGAGGGCCGAGGTAGTCGTGCTTGCCGTCGAGGATCACGGCGTCCGGCCGCACGGGCAGCGCGCCGAGGGCCCTGACCGCGGCGAGCCGGAGTGCGGCTGTCATCCCGAGGTCGTCGATCTCCAGCGGTGAGGCGTGCCCCAGCCCGTAGGCCGTGACCCAGTCCTCGAGCAGCGGTGCGAGTTCCGCACGGCGCTTGGGACTGATCAGTTTGGAGTCGGTGAGGCCTTCCGGGGGTCTACGGAGCCCGGTGACGGCCGCGCACACGGTGACGGGGCCGGCCCACGCTCCGCGTCCGACCTCATCGACACCGGCGACGGTCCTGGCACCGGAGGTAGCGCGCAGTGAGCGCTCGACGGTGTGCGTGGGTGGTTCGTACGGCATGGCGCCTGCCAGGGTACGCCGATGGCCGCGCCAAGAACACCCCGGGGCACCGGTCGATGCGACCACCCGCGTCCGGCCGTGCACTGAACGCGGCGAACCGGTGCGCCGGATCGTCCACCGGGAACGCCTCACGCACGAATCCGCGGGCCTCACACACGGAAAGGGAGCTGTCACGCACGGACCACAGGCCTCACACACGGCCCCGGGCTCTCACGCGCGGAACCACAGACCTCACACACGGACCCGGGGGCCTCGCACGCCGAGCCACAGACCTCACGCGCGGAAGAGCGGCACCATGACCTGGTCGATCATCTGCGCGATCTCGTCGTCCGGCCATTCACTGCCGCACACCTTGGAGCGGTACATCATCATCGCGGGAATGACATCGAACACCATCCCGCTCATGGCGTCCGCCCGGACCTCACCCCGTGCGACACCACGGCTGATGACCTCCCGGAAGAGCGCGATGGAGGGTTCGATCATTCCGCCGACGATCACGGTCTGGAAGCGCTCGGCCGTTCTCACATCGCACTCGTGAAGGACGGATCGCAACGCCAGACCCGGCTCCGACAGCATCGCGTCCCGCACCCTGCGGCACACGTCGTAGAGGTCCTCACGGATCCCGCCGTGATCGGGAGCGTCCTCGAGCGCCGGGAGCCCGGCCCGGAGCGCATCCGCGACCAGGTCCTCCTTCGACGGCCATCGCCGGTAGACGGCGGCCTTGCCCGTCCGGGCACCGGCCGCGACGCCCTCCATCGTCAGCCCGCCCCACCCCACCGTGCTCAGCTGTTCGAGGGCGGCATCGAGGATGGCGCGCTCCAGCACCGGACCGCGGCGGCGCAGGGACACCGGCCCGGGCCGGGCGGCGGCCGTGGGACGCGAGGAAGTCATCAGCAGTTCTCCGTCGGACAGGGAGGCGCACACCGTCGCGGGCCTGAGCGGACCCGGTACCGACGACGCGCACACCCGAACGCATCACACCGACGGCAGCAACTTCAGTGAACGCTTGCGTTCACTAACGGGGACTCACTACCGTTGGCGCGACAGTGAACGGTTTCGTTCACTAACTCCTTGTGGGGGGACCCATAGTGACAACATCTCAGTTAAAAACACAGGGCAAACCCGGTGCGGCACGACGGCAGGGGCGTCCGGGGATAGCCCTCACCGTCATTGCCGCATGTCAGTTGATGGTTGTACTCGACGCCACGATCGTCAACATCGCGCTCCCGCACATCCAGGACGCACTCAGCTTCTCCACGACCGACCTCTCCTGGGTGCTGAGCGCCTACACGCTCACCTTCGGCGGACTGCTGCTGCTGGGCGGCAGGGCCGGTGACATCCTGGGCCGCCGCCGGGTCTTCATGACGGGGATCCTGGTCTTCACCGTCGCCTCATTCCTGGGCGGACTCGCCCAGGAGCCCTGGCAGCTGCTGGTGGCCCGCGCGTTGCAGGGCGTCGGGGGCGCCATCGCGTCGCCGACCTCGCTCGCCCTGATCACCACGACGTTCCCCGAAGGGCCGGAACGCAACCGGGCGTTCGGGGTGTTCGCCGCCGTGTCGGCGGGCGGCGGCGCGATCGGGCTGCTGACCGGCGGCATGCTCACAGAGTGGCTCGACTGGCGCTGGGTCCTGTTCGTCAACGTGCCCATCGGTGTGCTGATCGCGGTCCTGGCGCCGATGTACATCTCCGAGTCCGAGAAGCATCCGGGCCGCTTCGACATATCCGGGGCACTGGCCTCCACCCTCGGCATGGCCTCGCTGGTGTACGGATTCATCCGCGCCTCCGAGGAAGGGTGGAGCGACGCGCTCACGCTGTCGTCCTTCGGCGCCGCGGTGGTCCTCCTCGCGGCGTTCGTCCTCATCGAATCGCGCGTCAAGGAACCGATCACCCCGCTGCGGATGTTCGCGGACCGGAACCGTGCGGGTACTTACCTGATCATGCTCAGTCTGGCCGCGGCCATGTTCGGCATGTTCTTCTTCATCGTGCTGTTCGTCCAGAACGTGCTGGACTACAGCCCGATCGAGTCCGGCCTGGCGTTCCTTCCCGTGACGGTCGCGATCATCACGGGAGCCGGGCTCTCCCAGCGGCTGCTTCCGGTGCTCGGGCCGAAACCGTTCATGGTCGTCGGGTCGGCGATCACCGGGCTCGGCCTCTTCTGGCAGACGCTCATCTCGCCCGACAGCTCCTATGTGAGCGGTGTGCTCGGGCCGATGCTCCTCTTCGGCTTCGGTATGGGGCTGAACTTCGTCACGCTGACCCTGACTGCGGTCTCCGGGGTGGCCCAGCACGAGGCCGGAGCCGCGTCGGGCCTCCTCAACGCCAGCCAGCAGGTCGGCGGCTCTCTGGGCCTGTCCATCCTGGTCACCGTGTTCGGCACGGCCAGCCGCAACGAGGCGGAGAAGCAGCTCCCCTCCTTCCTGGCGCAGGCGACGCCCGAGCAGAAGGCCGGGTTCGCCCGGACGCACGAGATGCCGGCCCCGTGGGGGCACGAGGTGCTCACCCAGGGCATCGCCACGGCCTTCACGGCGGCGGTCGCCATGGTGGTGCTCGCCCTGCTGACCGCGGCGCTGGTGGTCCGGGTACGCAAGAGCGACCTGGACGCGCTGAGCGGCAGGTCCGCCGCGGCCGGTCCCGGCGCGTAGGACCGCCCCGGAGACGACGGCGGGCCGCCTCCCGGATCTCCGGGGGACGGCCCGCACGGTGCTGTCCGGACATCAGGAACCGCGGATCCGGAATCAGTTCGGGTCGTAGGAGTCCTCCTCCTCGTACCCCTCCCGCTCGCCGTCCTGGCCGCCGAGGCCGTAGCACAGGCTCCCGCGGTCCTCCGCGAGGTGCCCCTTCAGGATGTCCCGGGCCCTGTCTTCGCCCCAGCTGGTGGCGTACCAAGGGGCGTCCGACGTCTCCAGGTTGCGCTGGATCCTCTCCAGGGCGCAGGACCGATACGGCTCCGGCAGCTTGTTCAACGCCGGTACGGCATCGGCGGAGAGATCGCGGAGGTACAGGACGTCGATCGTCTTGTCGGAGCCGTGCCGCTCGATGCTCTGCTCCGCGATCATCCCGTCGGGCGAGATCAGCCCGAAGGCGAGTACGCCGACCGCGGCGCTCACCGCGACGGCGCGCGGCAGCAGTTTCGCGCCGAATACGCCCGCCGCGAGGATGAGGACCAGTACGACTCCGAGCCAGAGCTCCACGGCGGTCACGGAGATCCGCAGCCTGGTCAGGCCGAAGGCGTCCACGTACAGGTCCATGCGGCGCAGCGCGGAGGCCACGACGACGAGCGTGAGCACGCACAGGACGCCCAGGACGCTCCGGACCAGGGTACGGTCGCGCGGTCCGGAGCGAGGTGCCCAGCGCAGTGCGAGTGCGATGACGAGCAAGGTCAGCACCGTGGCCCAGAGCAGCTGCCAGAAGCCCTGGCGTGCGTACTCGGCGGGGAGGAGCCCCGTCTCGTCCAGCACCTTGTCGTAGCCGCCGAGCAGTACGACGAGCTGGAGGGCGATGAACGCCGCGAAGAGGAGGTTGAGCACGATCAGCGGCAGAGCCCACTCCACCCGGTTCCGGGCCGGCCCCGGACGGAGGGTGATGCCGTCCCAGCGCACCGGCGCGGCGGCGCTGTACGCGGCGGCAAGGGCGCCGGCCAGGCCGAGCACGAAGAGGAACACACGCCAGGGGCTGTCACCGATCGACGCGTCGGGCGTGAGGCTGCCCAGGAGATCGGCGAAAGCGGCGTCGGCACTGGCGAAGAGCGCTCCGAACACGACGAGCAGCACGAGGGCCACCGCGGAAGTGCGCACCGCGGTCCGCACCCGGCCCCGGGAGTCGTCCGCACGGTCGCGCACACCGCGCCAGCCCCAGCGCAGCCCGGGCACGACCGACGGGAACAGCCCCAGCGATCCGAGGAGCACCCCCGGCCAGCTCCGGCTGCCGTGGAGCGCGAGCGATCCGAGGGAAAGGGCGCACACCACGGCGAGGAACGTCGGCCATCCCGCGTCCCGGAGCGCCGGAACGGCCAGGAGTGCCAGGCCGCCGACCGCCCAGACAGCGGTCCAGGGCCGGAGTCTGCGGCCTGCCGTCCGCGCGGCGAAGAACGCCGCCAGGGCAGCGGGCACCGCGACGATGAGCAGGTTCAGACCCAGGCCGTCACCGAGCAGCAGGCCGCTGAGCAGGGCGGTGGCGAGGACGGACCAGAGCGTGGCGGCCCCGATCGAGGGCGGCGCCGAGGGCCGCAGCCGGGACAGCGCGGCGGGCGGCTGTCCCTGCGCCCGTGCCCGGCGCTGCCACGGGTCGGCCGGCGGCGGCGCCTTAAGGTACGCGGGCACCGACGGTACGTTCGGGCCGTAGTTCTGGGGCGGGACCGATGCCACCCCGGCGGAATCCTGCCGTACGGCCCCTTGCTGTCCGGACCTCTCCTGTCCGGACAGGCCGGGTGCGTCGCTCTCCGGCACGGATGGCGCGGGTGGCACAGCTCCGGGTGCGGCCTTCTCGGCGTCCTCGGACGACGGTGGCCTCTCCGGCCGGCTGTTCGCCCCGGACGGTTGATCGGACATGGGTGACCCCTCCCCCACCGGGTCCCCTCGCGCGGCCACATCGCGGCGCGGTGTCCCCGGAGTCTCTTTAGGCGCACGCCCTTCAAGATCAATGAGGGCTGTGTGGCCGAAAGAGTAGCCCCGCGCGGGTGCGTCGACCGCCTCGCGGGCACGCTGTGGCAGGACCGTGACAGTGAACGCTGCATGACGGGCGGAAACCGTCGCCCATCGGCGAAACGTGCGACGCCGGGCCCGGAGCCGCACGGTGCCCGGCAGCACGCCATGAAGCCCGTCCGGCGGAGGGTCAGCCGAGCGACCGCGGGAGCCAGTCCGGTGGCTCCTCCGTCCGGGCCAGCCAGTCGTCCGGCGGAGCACCGGCCGGACCCGCGGCGACGACTCCGCCGACGATGGCGCACGTGGTGTCCACGTCGCCGCCCGCCTGAGCCGTCACCCAGAACGCCTGTTCGAAGTCGCCGAGGCTTCGCGCGGCCGACCAGAGGGCGAACGGCACGGTGTCGTGCGCACTCGTGCGCCGGCCGTTGCCGAGCACCGCGGCGACCGTCCCCGCGTCCCGGTAGTCCAGCATGTCGCGCGCCCTGCGCAGCCCGGCCCCGACCGCGCTGCGTGGCACGAGCGCGACGACACCGTCGAGCAGCGCCTCCGGCGTCGGCGGCCCGTCCGGTGCGGCCGCGAGCGAGGCGGCGGCCGCCACGGCCATGGCGCCGACGACGGCCTCACGGTGCTGATGCGTGGTGTACGACGAGATCTCGGCCTGATGTGTGGCCTGCTCCGGGTCGCCCGCGTACCAGGCACCCAGTGGAGCGATACGCATGGCCGAACCGTTGCCCCAGGAACCCTGTCCCTGGAACAGCGCGGACGACAGCTCGCGCCAGTCGCCGCCCTCCCTGACCAGCCGGAGCATGCGGTTCACCGCGGGCCCGTAGCCCCGGTCGAAGTCGTGGTGCGTGGCGAAGGAGCGGGCGAGTGCGTCCTGGTCGATGCGCCCGTGGGCGGCCAGGACGGCGACCACGGAGCAGGCCATTTCCGTGTCGTCGGTCCACTGCCAGTGGCCGGGCGGCAGAGCCCGGTTCTTGAGCAGTGGGTAGTTGGCCGGGACGAAGAACTGGGAGCCGAGGGCGTCTCCCACGGACAGTCCACGCAGGCTGGCCATGGCACGTTCGAAGCGTCGGTCGAAAGCGGAGTCAACGGTCATCGCCCTGCCACTCTATCCGGTGATCCCGTACGGCTCAGGGGTGCGCCACTGTTCGAAGGGCCGGTCGAGCGTATAGCGGCCGTTCGCACCGAGCAGCAGCGTCCTGGTCTCACCGTTCCCAGGATTGGACAGCGATTCGAACTCCGCCACCGACCAGTGGAACCAGCGCATGCAGAAGAGCCTCATGGTCAGTCCATGGGTGACCAGCAGGACGTTCTCAGGGTGATCGGGGTCCTCGAAGCTGCGGTGGAGGCTCTCGAGGAACGCACCGACGCGGTCGTACACGTCCGCACCGGACTCTCCCTGCGCGAAGCGGTAGAAGAAGTGTCCGTACGCGTCCCGGTAGGCCTTCTGCAGCCGGACGTCGTCACGGTCCTGCCAGTTTCCCCAGTCCTGCTCGCGCAGCCGGGGTTCCTCCCTGACCCGTACGTGCTCCAGGTCGAGGCCGAACGATCTGAACGTCTCGTGCGTGCGGCGGTAGGGCGAGACGTAGACACTGACCCGCTCGGACCCGAACTGTTCGCGCAGACCGGCACCCGTCTCCCGCGCCTGACGCAGTCCGGCCGCGGTGAGTCTCAGCGCGTGGTCGGGTTCCCGTTCGTAGACCGTGTCGTCGGCGTTGCCCTCGGACTCGCCGTGCCGGACGAGAACTATGCGGTGCGGTCGTGCCATGCGTCGACCCTAGATGCTGTCCGGCGCGATCGAGCAGTCGTGCGAGCTCCATCCGGCGTATGTGACCAAGGGAACGGCGTGTGCCCCCCGAGGAAACCACCGCCGTACGGGGAAGACAGCGGGAGACGACCGGAACACCGCCGGTCAGACCGTCCAGGACGGTTCCAGCTGCACCACGTCCCCCGCCAGCGCCGCGACGTCCCTCTCGGTCTCCGCCCGCGCCGAGAGCCGGGCAAGGCCTTCGGGCCGGTACTTGCCCCGCTCGGCGCTCGACTGCCACATCGACAGCACCAGGAACTCGTGCCCCGGCGCCTCGCCGAACACTCCGCGCAGCATGCCGGGAGAACCGGCCATCGCCGGGTTCCACACCCTCTGCTGCATGAGGGCGAAGTGGTCGACGCGGTCCTCGTACACCTGGCTGTGCGCCACCCTGACCACGTCCGCGTCGGTGAAGTGCGGCTCGAAGCCGGTCTTCACATCGAACCGGTACTCGAAGAGCTTGACCTGCATGTCCTTGTGCGTGCCGGACTGCCCGGCGGCCAGCCGGTCGTGCTCACGTGCCATGAACGAGTCGTAGAAGACGCGGTTCTCCCAGAAGGCGAACACATGGGCGACCTCGGGCCGCCCTCGGCTCCACCCGCCGCCCTGCCCCCTGAATCCGGGCTCGTCGAGCAGCCCCGCCCACTTTCGCTGCCCCCGCTCGAATCCGCGACGGTCCACCACGGTGCAACGAATCCACTTGACCAGCACTGCGCCATCGTACGGCGCCCCGAGTGGCACGGGTCACGCACCTGACGGTCCGACAGCACGAGGGCGTCGGCGACGGCCCACATCGGGCCACGCGATGGCCCGATTCCGCCTTCCGTTCCCAACGCGGTTGGATCCGCCGACAGTTACGGACATGATCTGTGGTGCAAGAGCTCCGTCGGCCCAGCAGCAGGAAGGGAAGTCCGATGAGCACTCCCAACAAGGACATCGAGAAGGTCGAAGTGAGGGTCAAGTGGGACCCCAGCCCGACCGGTGAACCGGCCAACGACCTCGACATCATCGCGGCCACCTACGAGGCGAGCGCACCGTACGGCAGCCCTGCGTATCTCGTGCACTTCGACAGCAGGTCACCCGACGGCACGATCACCCTGAACCGGGACAGCAGGACCGGTCAGGGCTTCGGCTTCGACGAGGTCATGACCATCGAGCTGGACCGGCTCTCGGACACGTACGCCAGGGTCGTCGTCGGCGTCGCCATCCAGCAGCGTGACGGCCGGAAGACCTTCGGTCACATAGAGCAGACAGCGGTACAGATCCGTGAGGGTTACACCAACCTCGCGGAGGACGACTTCTCCGGCGTCCAGGCCGCCACGGCCGCCGTCGTTGCCGAATTCACCCGGGACGAGACGGGATCCTGGGGGTTCCACTCCGCCGTTCGCGGGTTCGACGGCGATCCCGACGCGTTCGCCACGGTGATGGGAAACCGCGCCGGCTGATACCCGACGGGGTCCACGCGCCGCCAGTCCCGGCGAGGACCGGAGTCCGGTCGACGACGAGCGGCACCCGCACTCCAACGACCTGTCGGCGGCGCTGAGCGCCAGCCCGGGCGGGCAGGTCTCCCACGAACTGACGGCCGGATTCCGGCCCGCCGCGAACGCGGACCCGTCGAACAGCGGCCCGGCGGCCGAGTTCGCAGGGATCTGGCGGGACATGCCCACGATCGTGCACCCCCGGGACCCCTGGAACAGGCGGAACAAGGCGGAACAGGCCGACCCGCCCGCGTACCCGCGGTGATGCGCTGCGTCGACCTCGACGGCGGGCCCCGGCCCGTGCCCCACGACGGAACCGGAGTCCGGGGCCCCGCCGCCACCCACGACCGGCGGCCCTCGTCGGGCCCGCCGGCGGCGTGACATGCCAAGGGGGGCACCGGCCGTGGCCGGTGCCCCCCTCACTTCGGTCCGATGTCAGCTATCAGCTGCAACCGCTGGTCGAGCCGCAGCCCTCGCAGATGTAGCAGGATCCGGCGCGCTGCATCTTCGTACCGCAGGAGAAGCAGAGCGGGGCGTCCGCGCTGATGCCGAGCTGCATCTCGACCAGCTCGGCCGAGGTGTGCGCGGTCCTGGGAGCGGGCGTCTCGGCCGCGCTCTCCTTGGACGGAGCGACCGCCCTCAGCGGCTCCACGTGCACGGGAGCCGACTGGGCCAGGCTCTCGACATCGAGCTCGTCGTCCCCGAAGGAGGGCTCGTACGAACCGGTGTCCAGGTGACGCTGACGCTCCTCGGCGGAGTGGATGCCGAGTGCCGAACGGGTCTCGAACGGCAGGAAGTCGAGCGCCAGGCGGCGGAAGATGTAGTCGACGATCGACTGCGCCATCCGCACGTCCGGGTCGTCCGTCATACCGGCCGGCTCGAAGCGCATGTTGGTGAACTTGGAGACGTACGTCTCCAGCGGCACGCCGTACTGCAGACCGACCGAGACCGCGATCGAGAAGGCGTCCATCATGCCCGCGAGGGTCGAGCCCTGCTTGGACATCTTCAGGAAGACCTCACCGAGACCGTCGTCCGGGTAGGAATTGGCGGTCATGTAGCCTTCGGCGCCACCCACCGTGAAGGAGGTGGTGATCCCCGGACGGCCCTTGGGCAGACGCTTGCGGACCGGACGGTACTCGACGACCTTCTCGACGGCCGTACGAATGGTGTTCTCGGCCTTGGCGGTGACCGCCACCTTCTCCTTCTCCTTGGTCTTGGCGGAGAGGGGCTGGCCGACCTTGCAGTTGTCGCGGTAGATCGCGAGCGCCTTGACGCCCATCTTCCAGGCCTCGAAGTAGACCTCCTCGACGTCCTCGACGGTCGCCGTCTCCGGCAGGTTGACCGTCTTGGAGAGGGCGCCCGAGATCCACGGCTGGATGGCCGCCATCATGCGGACGTGGCCCATCGCGGAGATGGAACGCTCGCCCATGGCGCAGTCGAAGACCTCGTAGTGCTCGGTCTTCAGACCGGGAGCGTCGATCACGTTGCCGTTCTCGGCGATGTGGGCGACGACCGCCTCGATCTGCTCCGGCTGGTAGCCGAGGCGGCGCAGCGCCTGCGGCACCGTGCCGTTGACGATCTGCATCGAGCCGCCGCCGACCAGCTTCTTGAACTTGACCAGGGCGAGGTCGGGCTCCAGGCCGGTGGTGTCGCAGGACATCGCGAGACCGATGGTGCCGGTGGGGGCGATGACCGAGGCCTGCGCGTTGCGGAAGCCGTTCTTCGCGCCGAGGCGGATCACGTCCTGCCAGGCCTCCGTGGCGGCGGCCCAGATCGGCGAGTCCAGGTCGTCCACGTGGACGGCCCTGCCGTTGGCGTCGGAATGCTGCTTCATGACGCGCTGGTGCGGCTCGGCGTTGCGGGCGTAGCCGTCGTACGGGCCGACGACGGCGGCCAGCTCGGCGGAGCGCCGGTAGGAGGTGCCCGTCATCAGCGACGTGATGGCGCCGGCGAGCGCACGGCCGCCGTCGCTGTCGTACGCGTGACCGGTCGCCATCAGGAGGGCGCCCAGGTTGGCGTAACCGATGCCCAGCTGACGGTAGGCGCGGGTGTTCTCGCCGATCTTCTGGGTCGGGAAGTCCGCGAAGCAGATCGAGATGTCCATCGCGGTGATGACCAGCTCGACGACCTTGGCGAAGCGCTCGACCTCGAAGGACTGGTGCCCCTCGCCGTCGTCCTTGAGGAACTTCATCAGGTTCAGCGAGGCGAGGTTGCACGAGGTGTTGTCCAGGTGCATGTACTCGCTGCAGGGGTTCGAGCCGTTGATCCGGCCGGACTCCGGGCAGGTGTGCCACTGGTTGATCGTGTCGTCGTACTGGATGCCCGGGTCGGCGCAGGCCCAGGCCGCCTCGGCCATCTTGCGGAAGAGGGACTTGGCCTCGACCTCTTCGATGACGTCACCGGTCATACGGGCGCGCAGCCCGAACTTCCCGCCGGACTCGACGGCCTTCATGAACTCGTCGTTCACGCGGACCGAGTTGTTGGCGTTCTGGTACTGGACGGACGTGATGTCGTCGCCGCCCAGGTCCATGTCGAAGCCCGCGTCGCGCAGGGCGCGGATCTTCTCCTCCTCCTTCACCTTGGTCTCGATGAAGTTCTCGATGTCGGGGTGGTCGACGTCGAGGATGACCATCTTGGCCGCGCGGCGGGTCGCGCCACCGGACTTGATCGTTCCGGCGGACGCGTCGGCGCCCCGCATGAAGGAGACCGGGCCGGAGGCGTTGCCACCGGAGGAGAGCAGCTCCTTGGAGGAGCGGATACGGGAGAGGTTCAAGCCGGCGCCCGAGCCGCCCTTGAAGATCATTCCCTCTTCCTTGTACCAGTCGAGGATCGACTCCATGGAGTCGTCGACGGCCAGGATGAAGCAGGCCGAGACCTGCTGCGGCTGGGGCGTGCCGACGTTGAACCAGACCGGCGAGTTGAAGCTGAAGATCTGGTGCAGGAGGGCGTACGCCAGCTCGTGCTCGAAGATCTCGGCGTCGGCGGGAGAGGCGAAGTAGTCGTAGTCCTCACCAGCCTTCCGGTACGTCTTCACGATCCGGTCGATCAGCTGTCGCAGACCGGTCTCGCGCTGCGGCGTACCGACAGCGCCCCGGAAGTACTTGCTGGTGACGATGTTGACCGCGTTCACCGACCAGAAGTCGGGGAACTCGACGCCACGCTGCTCGAAGTTGATCGAGCCGTCGCGCCAGTTGGTCATGACGACGTCACGGCGCTCCCACACGACCTCGTCGTACGGATGCACGCCGGGAGAGGTGTGGATGCGCTCGATGCGCAGGCCCTGCTTGGTCGCAGTCGACTTGGTCCCCTTGGTGCGGGAACCTCGTGCCGGGCCGCTCGCCGTCTCTGTCATGCCGCCTCCCATACATGGGCAAAAACGCCCTGAAGTGCCCAGAACTTCCCAGGGCACAGTCTGTGTCTGAATGCTCCGGACGCCGCGTACGGCGCCACGGAACAGGTCTTGTTGCCGCCCGCTTCCGGCCTCACTGCCCCCGCCGGTCAGCCGGGTGATCAGTCAGCGGCGACAGCGGCGGGGGCGGGGACCTCAAGGGTCTCGCCGCTTCCGCCGTTCCCTGCGGGAGGCCGTTGCTCGCGGAGTTCCGCGATGGCGGCCTCGAAGTCTTCGAGCGAGTTGAACGCCCGGTACACGGATGCGAAGCGCAGGTACGCGACGAGGTCGAGCTCCTGCAGAGGGCCGAGTATGGCCAGACCGACGTCGTGCGTGGTCAGCTCCGCGCTGCCGGTGGCCCGCACCGCCTCCTCGACCCGCTGGCCGAGCTTCGCGAGTGCGTCCTCCGTGACGGGGCGCCCCTGGCAGGCCTTGCGGACACCCGAGATGACCTTGGTCCTGCTGAAGGGCTCGGTCACACCGCTGCGCTTGACCACCATCAGTGAGCAGGTCTCCACCGTCGTGAAGCGACGGGAGCAGTCGGGGCACTGACGACGGCGCCGGATCGACGTCCCGTCGTCCGTGGTGCGACTGTCGACGACCCTGCTGTCGGGGTGCCTGCAGAAGGGGCAGTGCATGGTTTCCCAACCCTCCTTCACGGCACGACCGAATAGCCTGCTCAGGTCCGGAACGGACCCTTCGCGGCAGTCACCAGCATAGGCGATGTACTTGGTCCCGAGAGACCAGGGACCACTACTTCTGGGTGGCCGAGGCAATCCAACCACTAGATCTAGGGTTTTACTCCACTCCCGCCCTAGCGCGTGTCGCGCTTCCCGGGCGGCCCGGAGGCAGCGTACGACCCGGCACGAGGGTACGGGAAACGCGTGGCCGCCCGGTTCACGGGCTCCCGGGTGGCAGACTGGCGCGGGAGCTCCGGAACGCCGCGGCGACACTCCTCGCGGGCATACGCCGGCCCGCCTGCGCCCGCACCCCCGCGCACCGGTGACGGGCGCGCGGGCGCTAGCGTGAACCCCGGGATCCGCCACGGTATCCACCGCCGGATCCCGGTGCCGATCCGGTCGGCGAGCACCTGCTCATACACCTCACGGCCAACCCGCAACAGTCCTTTATTTGTTTTTCACTCGAACGTGTGTTTGGCGCAACCTTTCGAAAGCTACTACCGTTGCCTAACTAGGGAGACCATTCGAGAGGGGCCGACGTGACCACCACCGCAGACAGTGCCACCATCACTGCCCAGGACCACCGCTCCCAGAGCCGACTTGAGCCGGTGCCTGCCATGAATGACTCCGGCACGAACACGGAGGGCCCAGAGCCCGCGAGGCCTGCGCGCTCCTTGCCCGGCCGCCCCCCGGGAATCCGGGCGGACAGTTCGGGGCTCACGGACCGGCAGCGGCGCGTGATCGAGGTCATCCGGGATTCCGTGCAGCGCCGGGGATATCCCCCGTCGATGCGGGAGATCGGTCAGGCCGTGGGGCTGTCCAGCACCTCGTCCGTCGCCCACCAGCTGATGGCTCTGGAGCGCAAGGGTTTCCTGCGCCGCGACCCGCACCGCCCTCGCGCGTACGAGGTCCGCGGTTCGGACCAGCCCAGCACGCAGCCCACCGACACCACGGGGAAGCCGGCCGCTTCGTACGTACCGCTGGTCGGCAGGATCGCCGCGGGTGGGCCGATCCTCGCCGAGGAGTCCGTCGAGGACGTCTTCCCGCTGCCCCGCCAGCTGGTCGGTGACGGCGAGCTGTTCGTCCTGAAGGTCGTCGGCGACTCGATGATCGAAGCGGCGATCATGGACGGTGACTGGGTCACGGTCCGGCGCCAGCCCGTCGCGGAGAACGGGGACATCGTGGCCGCCATGCTGGACGGCGAAGCCACGGTGAAGCGGTTCAAGCGCGAGGACGGCCATGTCTGGCTGCTCCCGCACAACTCCGCGTACCAGCCGATTCCCGGCGACGAGGCGACGATCCTGGGCAAGGTCGTGGCGGTGCTGCGGCGGGTCTGACATCCGCCGGTCCCGACCGGGCCCCGGGATCACTGCGCCGATCCCGGGGCCCTGCTGTGTCCCCGCACGCGGAGCAGCTCGGCAGGACAGTCCGCACGCGTGCCGGGCATACGTGCCTGCGTACAGGGCCCGACCGCCCCTCGCGGCCGCTCGGCCGGACTACTCGACGGCGGCCTGGGCGGCCGCGTCGATGGCCGCGAGCGAGCGCCGCGCCTGGTTCCGGTCGGTGGTGTACCAGAAGTCCGGCAGCGAGGCCCGCAGATAGCTCCCGTACCGGGCGTTGGCCAGCCGGGGGTCGAGTACGGCGACGACGCCCTTGTCCCCCGTGGCCCGCACGAGCCGGCCGGCGCCCTGGGCCATGAGCAGGGCGGCATGGGTCGCCGCGACCGCCATGAAGCCGTTTCCACCGCCCTCCTCGACCGCCTTCTGGCGCGCGCTCATCAGCGGGTCGTCCGGCCGTGGGAAGGGAATCCGGTCCATGACCACGAGCTGGCAGCTCGGCCCGGGGACGTCGACGCCCTGCCACAGCGAGAGCGTCCCGAACAGGCAGGTCCCGGGATCCGCGGCGAAGTTCTTGATCAGTTCCCCGAGCGTCTCCTCGCCCTGCAGCAGGATGGTCCTGTCCTGCCGGCCGCGCAGCTCCTCGGCGGCGGCCTGGGCCGCCCGCATGGAGGAGAACAGCCCCAGGGTGCGCCCCCCTGCCGCGTCCACCAGATCCGCGAGCTCGTCCATCATGTCGGTGCGGGATCCCTCCCGGCCCGGCGTGGCCAGGTGCCGGGCGACGTACAGGATGCCCTGCTTCGGATAGTCGAACGGGGAGCCGACGTCCAGGCCCTTCCACTGCGGGATGTCGTCGCCCGCCGTGCCTTCGGGTGCGAGGCCCAGCGAGGCACCCACCCCGTTGAAGTCCCCGCCCAGCTTCAGGGTCGCCGAGGTGAGGACCACCGAGCGGTCGGTAAAGAGCTTCTCCCGCAGCAGCCCCGACACGGAGAGCGGAGCGACGCGCACGGACGCTCCGAAGCGGTCGTGGCGCTCGTACCAGACGACGTCGTACTCGGAGCCCTGCGTGATGCGCTCCGCGACACTGTGGATGGACTCGACCGACGCCATGGCCTGCTTCCGGACGGCGTCCTCGTCCTGGACGGACTTGTCCCGGGTGGCGCCGAGCGCGGAGATCACCGTACGGGCGGCGTCACGCAGCGCCATCAGCGCGTACCCGAGGTCCTCCGGAACCTCCTCCAGGCGTCCCGGAAGGGCCAGCTCCATGACCCGCTCGAACCCCTCGGAGGCGGTCTGCAGGGCATCGGCCGCCTTCTCGTTCACCAGCTTCGCCGCGCGGCGCACCGCACGGTTCACCTGGCCGGGGGTGAGCTCGCCGGTGGCCACACCGGTGACCCGGGAGACCAGCTCATGGGCCTCGTCGACGATCAGCACCTCGTGCTGCGGGAGCACCGGGGCGCCTTCGATCGCGTCGATGGCGAGCAGCGCGTGGTTGGTGACGACGACATCGGCGAGCTTGGCCCGCTCGCGGGCCATCTCGGCGAAGCACTCCGCCCCGTACGCGCACTTCGTCGCACCCAGGCACTCGCGCGAGGAGACCGAGATCTGCGCCCACGCCCGGTCCGACACACCGGGGGTGAGGTCGTCCCGGTCGCCTGTCTCCGTCTCGTCCGCCCAGTCCCGCATGCGCAGCAGGTCCTGGCCCAGCTTGCTCGACGGGGCCGCCGCCTCGAACTGGTCGAAGAGCCCCTCCTCCTCGTCCTGCGGGACCCCTTCATGGAGCCGGTGCAGGCAGAGGTAGTTCGACCGGCCCTTGAGCATCGCGAACTGGGGGCGGCGACGCAGCAGCGGGTGCAACGCCTCGACCGTACGCGGCAGGTCCCGCTCGACCAGCTGGCGCTGGAGGGCGAGGGTCGCCGTGGCCACCACGACGCGCTCCCCGTGGGCCAGCGCGGGCACCAGGTAGCCGAGGGACTTGCCCGTGCCGGTACCGGCTTGGACGAGCAGGTGGGCGTTGTCGTCGACAGCCGCGGCGACGGCCTCGGCCATGGAGGCCTGGCCGGGGCGTTCCGTGCCGCCGACGGCGGTCACGGCGGCGTGGAGGAGCTCGGGGAGAGATGGCTTCGTCATAGCCCGACCACCCTACGGCGCACCACTGACAACAGCGATCACTCCCGGACTCACGCGGAGAGGTGCAGCGGATTGGGGACCGTGCCGTGGACCGCGGCGTGCGGGCGCTCCGGCCGGTCACGGTAACCGTCCAGATGCAGCCGGTTGCGGTTGAGGCAGAGCCGCTTGATCGTGGGCGTCAGCATGTCGAAGATCTCGAACCGCTCCTTGAGCTCGGGGAAGCGTGCGTGGTGGCGCAGGATCTCGGCACGGACGAGTGACCAGAATTCACCCTCCGGTACGTCGAGCTGTTCCTCGCAGAGCGGGGACAGATAGCGGAACACGCCCACCAGGAGTCCCGAGTGGATGAACTGGGTCAGGAACGAGGGCTCTTCCGTCAGCAGGATGGCGCGGACGTCCGCCGGCATCCCGGCGTGCTCGGGCAGCGGCCTGGCGCTGACGTTCACGTCGTCGACGAAGTCCTTGATCGCGAGGCGTACCGGCACGTCGTTCTCGTCGAAGACGACGATGGCGTTCTCGCCGTGCGGGGAGAAGACGGTGCCGTAGCGGTACAGGAAGTGCAGGAGCGGGGGCAGGACCGCCGCGAACAGGCGGGTCAGCCAGACGGCCGGGCTCAGTCCCGAGCGGGCGACCAGCTCGGCGGTGAAGGCGCGGCCCTCGGGATCCGTGTGCAGCAGCGAGGCCAGCGTACGGGCCCGCTCCCCCGGCGCGAGCCGGGGCTGCAGGGGCTCCCGCCAGATCGCGCCGAGGATCTCCTTGAACTGGTAGGGCGTCTCGGGGAGGTGGTCGTAGAGCGGGTGCTCGACCGCCACCGAGGCGACCTCGCCGAGCAGGATGACCCCGCAGGTGTCCCGCAGGAAGGGGTCGTTGTCGCGCAGCGCCTGGACCCAGGCGGTGACCGCCGGGGCGGCGAGCGTGCGGGCGGTCGGGAGACCGCGCCAGACGAGGGTGTTGAGGATCGACAACGGCAGTTTGACCGTGTGCCGGTCCGGGCGGCCGATGTTGGTGAACGTACGGATGGACTGCTGCGGGAGCCGGAGGTCGTCGTCCGTGTGCAGGGGCACGATGGCGCCGTCGGCGATCGCCGGGGCGAAGAGGGGGACGATCCATTCGTCCCACTGCCAGGGGTGCACCGGAAGGAGCAGATAGCCCTCGGGGTCGAGGCCCCGGGTACGCAGGGCGGCGGCGAACGAGGCCCGGACGGGCGGGTCGAGCTCCTGGGCGTAGAGGTGCTCGGGAGCGGCGAGCCGGGCCACGCCCCGGTAGTCGGCTATGTGCTTGCCGACGGCGATCCAGGGCAGTCTGGTGGCTGTGCGCGCTTCAGGGGTGAAGCGGGCGGCGTCGGCGGCGGAGAAGCCGAGGCGCCCCTTGTTCGCGACGAGCCAGGGGTGGCCGGTCTGGTGCCCTTCGAGCTCCGCGTACGGGAGGTCCGCGAGCTGCGCCGCCGGGAGCGCGGTGTGGTCGAGCCGGGCGTCGGCCGTGAGTGTGGTGGTGAGCTCGCGGACGAGGTGACCGAGCGTGGCTCCGTCGAGGCCGAGGAGGTGGCGGGCGCGGGCGAGGAACCTCAGCGGATCCCGGAACGGTGTGCCCTGACCGCTTCCGACCTGGGCCGTCCCCGGGCTCCCGTTCTGTGCCGTCCCCGGGCTCCCGTTCGGTGCGGTCCCCGGGCTCCCTGCCTGGGCCGTCCCCGGCGTCCGGTCCCCCGGGGCAGTCTCCCGCGTGCCGTCCTGGCCGGTCCACGGCGCCCCGTCCCGGGCCGTCCCCCCGGCTCCTCCCCCGGCCGTCCCCGCAGGGGTCTCCCGGATCGACTCCGGGTCGATGCGCCAACTGCCGTACACGCCTCGCCGGGCACGGAATCGCAGGATGGCGCCGTCGTCGAGCGGCAGCGCGTAGCCGTCGGTGCTCGCGTCGTCGTCCGCCTGCGGCACGGGGACGACGACTTCCTCGTAGGCGAACTCACCGAGCATCTTCGCGAGCAGCCGCACCGCCGCCCGGTCCCAGACCGCCGGGTTCAGCTCCGGTATGTCGAGCGGAAGGTGCGGCTCCGCCGGTGTGTGGCTCGCAGGGTATGTCGGCACGGGGACTCCTCCGGGTGGGACCGATGGGGTTCGAGCAGGGGATTCTGCGCGGCGAGTTGTTCACAGCTGGGCACGGTGCGCACGGTCGCGGACCATGAGGGCGGCCCGCTTGTCAGGCAGTTCGACCTCGGCGGCGAAGCGGAAGCCGGCACTCAGGAAGGCCGAGACGGAAGGGGTGTTGCGCAGGTCCGGCTCGGCGACGACACGGGCACAGGGCGGACGGTTGTCCAGTACGAGGTCGGAGACGGCCCTGAGCAGTACGGTGCCGATGCCCCGGCCCCGGTTGCCCACACCTCCGATGAGGAGGTGGACACCGATGTCATGGGGGCGGGACGGGTAGTGGCGGGCCAGCGGGTCGAGATCCGCGCGGTAGATCTCCCAGTAGCTCATGGGCCTGCCGCCGAGCACACCGAGGCAGGGGACGCTGCGGCCGTCGCCTTGGAGCTGCCGGCGCAGGTGCCCGGCGGTGACCGGTTCCGGCCCGGCGAGCTCCCAGAAGGCGGCGACGGCAGGGTCGTTCATCCAGCGGCTGATCACCCCGAGGTCGCGTTCGAGCTCCACCTCGACCAGTTGGAACACCCCGGCGGACGTGGTGACGGGGCGCCAGGTGCCCGGACCGCCGAGCAGATCGGGAGCGTCGGGCCGGGGGGCGCTCGCCGACGGGCTGTCGGCGAGCAGGGCCAGCAGCTCTTCGGTGAGCCGCAGCTCCAGGGTGTCCTCGACGCCGCTCGCGTCGGGTGGGGCCGCGGCGCCGGTTCCGGCCCCGGTGTGCGCATCGGCGGGACGCACCGTGACGCTCTCCTCTCGTGGGTGCGGGCAGTCGTGTCTCTCAGGTGTGGAGGGGGTTGGCGATGGTGACGTAGACGGACTGGGTGTCCACCGGTCCGACGAGCTCGTCCAGGCCGTGCAGCCGGGTCAGCAGGTTTGCCTTGCAGCGCAGTTGAGTGGTTCCGAGCAGGTACGCCGGCAGCGGGGAGCCCAGCGTGACATTCCCTTCGAGGAACCGCCGGAACGCGGCGAGGAGCAGCCGTTCGTCGGCCAGTCGCTGGGCGCCGAAGGCGCCGATGAGACCGAAGACGTTGTTGATGCCGAGGTAGTAGGCGAGCCGTTCGTCGGTGACCGCGTCGGAGACGAAGGTGTCGCTGACGGCGCCGATGCCGGGGAGCCTGCGCTCCAGGGCGGCGCGGTGGGACTCGCGGAAGTAGTAGCCCTGGTTGTCGCGGTACCGGCCGCCGACGGGCCAGCCGTCCCGGTCGAGGAGCACGAGGGTGTTCTGCTGGTGGGCCTCCAGGGCGACGCCCGCGTGGGCGTCGAGCCACAGGACGGGCAGGACCACCCGGTCGAGGTAGCGCAGGAACCACTCGGCGCAGACGGCTCCGGTCGTCCGGCCCGTGCGGGCGGCGAGGTCCGAGACGGTCTGCGCGAGCCGGGAGTGCGTACCGGCACGTCCGGGCCAGGGGCGCGGGGCCGTGAGTCCGGCGATGCACACGGCGTCGTCCGCCGGGCCGAACGGATTGTGCCGGAGCATGACGTCGAGGCCGGGGACGGGGCTGCCGTCCGGGGCGTCGACGGCGAGCCAGGCGGGGTCCCGGACGATGTCGAAGCCCGGGTGCGTCTTCCTCCACCGGTCGGCCAGTCCGGTGCTGAGCAGCCGGTGGACCTCGGCACCGCGGTGGAGTTCCTTACGCAGGTTCTCCCGGCGGGAGTTGGTGATGCGTACGCCCAGGGAGAGCTTCAGCATGACCTCCGCGCCGGGCCGGTGGACGGTGCGGACGGAGGAGGTGGGGTGCCAGCGTTCCCCGTACGGACCGAGGTCGTGCAGGAGGCCCTTGTCGAAGAGCTCGGCGACCGCCGGGCGGCGCATGAGCTCGGCTGCCTGCCAGGGGTGGAGCGGGAGGGCCGCGGCCCCGTCGGGCAGGCGCAGCCCGTCGGCATGGGGCGCCAGGAGCTCCTCCGCCGGGACCGGGCGGCCCGCCCGTGTCCAGGACGACTCGGTGGCCAGCACGGACCGGTCGACGGCCATCCAGTGGAGCGGGAAGGAGCCGCGCAGTTCGGGTGAGTAGAGGAGCGTCTCGGACTCGGAGAGACCTTCGCGGCTCTTGGGGGTGGGGTGCAGCGGGTGGCCGAGGACGAGTGACTGTTCGGCCGTGAGGAACAGGTCGGCCTCGGGGGACGCGTCGGGTGTGCGCCTGCGCTCCGCGATGAACGCGGCGGTGTGGCGTACCGAGTCGGCGACCCGGGCCACGAGGTCCGTGCCGGCGTTCCGGTCGCTCTCGCGTCCGATGAGGGAGGCCACGGTGACGGCGTCGGCGTGCGGTGCGCCGGCCGGTGCGTTCTCCAGGGCGGGGGCGCCGAAGCGGTGCCATCCCGTCGCGGACCAGTGGCCGACGGGGACGAGGAGGGCAGTGCCGCTGGCGGGCAGCGGGATGCGCAGCGAGCCGCCCTGCGGCCGGGGCAGGTCGTTCTCCCGTACCCAGCAGCGCAGCAGGTTCTCGGTGCCCGCCGTGTCCGCGGCACGGACGGGGTCGGGGTGGTCGAGCGGATCCGTATGGCCGAGGGGGTGCGGGTCCTCGGGCCCGGCGGCCTGGAGCGTTCCCGTGGGGGCGGAGGTGCCCGCGGTGTCGCGCAGGGTGCCGTGAGGGCCCGCCTTCTGGCGCGGCACGGTCGTCGACTCGACGGTCAGGAGGCTGTCCGGCAGCTCCTGTCCTCGCTGCTGGCTGGTGGGAGGGCCGTCGGCCTCGGGTGCAGGGGTGGGGTTCACGGCGGTCTTCCTTGTGAGGGGTCCGGGATCAGCGGGTCGGCCCGGCAGCGGCCCGACGGTGCGGGGAGCGCTCTGCGGCTCGCAGCGCGTCGGCGAGGCGGTCGACGACCGCCGTTGCCTGTTCGTCGGTGAGGGTGAGCGGGGGGAGCAGTCGGACCACGGCACCGTGGCGTCCGCCGAGTTCGACGATGAGGCCGCGGCGCAGGCATTCCTGCTGGACCGCGACGGCGAGTGCGGGGTCGGGCGGCGGGGCGCTGCCGCTCTCCTCGGTGACGGTGGCCGGAGCGGCCTCGGGGTCGACGAGCTCGATGCCGATCATCAGGCCGCGGCCCCGGACGTCACCCATGCTCGGGTGGTCCGCGCTCAGGGCCTGCAGACGGGCGAGCATCCGCGCGCCGAGCGTCGCGGCACGCTCGGCGAGCCGGTTCTCCCGTACGTACGCGAGGGTGGCCGCACCGGCCGCCATGGCGAGCTGGTTGCCCCGGAAGGTGCCGGCGTGGGCGCCCGGCTGCCAGGTGTCGAGTTCGGAGCGGTAGACGATCACGGCGAGCGGCAGCGAACCGCCGATGGCCTTGGACAGGACCATCACGTCGGGGACGACTCCGCTGTGCCCGACGGCCCAGAACTTCCCGGTCCGGCCGACGCCGGTCTGCACCTCGTCCGCGATCAGCGGGATGGAGCGGGTCCGGGTGATCTCCCGCATCCGGCGCAGCCAGCCGTCCGGGGCGGGATTCACTCCGCCCTCGCCCTGGACGGGCTCCAGGATCATGCCCGCCGGGGAGGGCACCCCGCCCTTGGGGTCGTCCAGCAGGTACTCGGTCCAGCGCGCGCCGATGTCCTCGCCCCGCTCGCCGCCGGTCCCGAACGGGCAGCGGTAGTTCTGCGGGAAGGGCAGCCGGGTCACACGTACGTCCGGGGCGCCGCCGGACGCGGCCAGCGCCCCGGCGGTCATCCCGTGGTACGCGCCGGTGAAGGCGAGGAGTTCGCTGCGTCCGGTCGCGGCGCGCACCAGCTTGAACGCCGCTTCGACGGCGTCCGTCCCGGCCGGTCCGCAGAACTGGATCCGCCCGTTGTCGGCGAGTTCCCTGGGCAGGGTGGCGAACAGCTCGGTCGTGAAGGCGTCCTTGACAGGTGTGGCGAGGTCGAGGACGTGCAGGGGTGCGCCGGAGTCGATGACGTTCCTGATGGCTTCGAGCACCACGGGGTGGTTGTGGCCGAGCGCCAGGGTGCCGGCCCCGGACAGACAGTCGAGGTAGCGGCGCCCGTCGGCACCCTCGATCGTCATGCCCCTGGCCCGCACCGGCACGATCGGCAGGGAGCGCGCGTATGTGCGGGCCGCCGATTCACGCAGTGCCTGACGTCGCAGAATCCCCTCGTGCGCAGGGGGAAGTGCCACCGGAGCTGGTTCGGTCACGGCCACGGCTGTGGGTCCTCCTGCTGTAACAGTTGCGTTGCACGTCGGTACGTTGCCCCAGGTACGGACCGCGCGGGTGAACGCTGTCCCGGTGCCCCCGTACGTACCAACGACGCGGGACGCCAGGGATCACGGGTAAATCGGAAGATCCTTGCGGAGACGGAACCGTGGCCCTGCCGCAGACCGTCCCCATCGGCACCGGCATAGTGGGGGCCGCACTCGGCACGGGGCCGCCGCCCCGACGTCCTCGGGTGGGCCGCGGTTCCACGGGACGGCGCCGCACGCACCGGGCAGTCCGCAGTGCAGTACCGAAGTCAGTGACGAAGTCCCAGGGGGATCACCAGATGCGACCCATGCGCCCGATCGACACCGCACGCCGCGGGAGGAGCGCCCGCCGCACCTCCCCCGTGTTCGCCGCGGCGGCCCTCGCCGCGGTCCTGACGTTCACCGCCACCGCCTGCGGGCCGGAGGAGGACGGGGCGAAGACGCCGAGCGACGCCGCGAGCCAGGCTTCCGACGGCAAGGTCACGATCCCGGACGATCTGAAGGACCGGCTCAAGGAGCACGGGATCGACCTCGACAAGTGGAGGGACGGCGAGTGGAAGAACTGGGACAAGGACAAGTGGCTGCGTGAGGCCAAGGACTACGTCAACCCGATCATCGAGGACCTCTGGGACCCGGACCGGATGCGGGATGCCGACAAGGCCCCGGAGAACCCGGTCGACAGCGACATCTCGGGCGACGACGGGGTGACCGACCCGACCCCCGCCCCGGTCCAGGCCGCCGGCCTGCAGACGCCGTACCACGACAACGCCCCGGAGTCCGGCAAGCTGTTCTTCGACGGTCCCGAGGGATCGATGGTCTGTTCCGCGACCGTGGTGAAGGACCCGGCCAACCCCGGGAAGTCCAACATGGTGTGGACGGCGGGGCACTGCGTGCACGCGGGCAAGAAGGGCGGCTGGTACCGCAACATCGCCTTCGTCCCGTCGTACAACAACACCGGTCTCTCGGTGGCCGAGCTGCAGAACGCACCCAAGGAGGAGGTCGCTCCGTACGGTGTGTGGTGGGGCCAGTGGGCGCAGACGTCCGAGCAGTGGATCGCCCAGGGCGCGGCGTCCGGCGGCCAGGGCGCCCCGTACGACTTCGCGGTCCTGCAGGTCACCCCGGAGAAGGGCTCGACGGGCAAGTCCCTGGAGGAGACCGTCGGTTCGGCGCTCCCCGTCGACTTCAACGCCCCGGCCGTCCCGGAGATGGACAGCATGACGGCGACCGGTTACCCGGCGGCTCCGCCGTTCGACGGCCAGAAGGCGCTCCAGTGCACGGACAGGCCCGGTCGGCTCTCGGTCTTCGAGGAGCAGCCGACGATGTACCGCATCGGGTGCACGATGACCGGTGGTTCCTCCGGCGGTGGCTGGGTGGCCAAGGGCCAGGACGGTAAGCCGGCCCTGGTCTCGAACACCTCGATCGGCCCGGTGACGGCCGGCTGGCTGGCCGGCCCCCGCCTCGGCACGGAGGCCAAGGGCATCTACGACTCGGTCAGTAAGAAGTACGCGGGACAGTAGGCCCGTTGTCCGCGGTCCTCGGTGCGGCGGTCGCCGGCCGGGGCCGACGGACCGGACGGCCCGCAGGACGCACAGCCGGATGGCCCGGCCCCCTCGGCGAGGGGGCCGGGCCATCCGGCTGTGCGCGGCGGTACGTCAGGGAGCCACGGGCACGAAGGTCGCGAGCTCCGCTCCGAGCTCCTCGTGCACCAGTGCCTTGAGCAGGGTGCCCTCCGCCGTGTGCTCCTCGGAGATCACCTCGCCCTCGGCGTGCACCCGGGAGACGAGTCCGCCCTGGATGTAGGGCACGAGTGCCTCGATCTCGACGGACGGCCTCGGCAGCTCGGAGTCGATGAGCGCCAGCAGCTCGTCGATGCCCGCGCCGGTCCGCGCCGACACGGCGATCGCGTGCTTCTCGGTGCGCAGCAGCCGCTGGAGGACGAGCGGGTCCGCCGCGTCCGCCTTGTTGATCACGACGACCTCGGGGACGTCGACCGCCCCGACCTCCCGGATCACCTCACGCACGGCGGCGAGCTGTTCCTCGGGCACCGGGTGGGAGCCGTCCACCACGTGCAGGATGAGATCGGACTCGCCGACCTCCTCCATGGTGGAGCGGAACGCCTCGACGAGGTGGTGCGGAAGGTGGCGCACGAACCCGACGGTGTCGGCCAGGGTGTAGATCCGGCCGCTCGGTGTCTCGGCCCGGCGCACGGTCGGGTCCAGGGTGGCGAACAGGGAGTTCTCCACCAGGACGCCCGCACCGGTGAGCCGGTTGAGCAGCGAGGACTTGCCCGCGTTGGTGTATCCGGCGATGGCGACCGAAGGCACCTTGTTGCGCCTGCGCTCCTGCCGCTTGATCTCGCGGCCCGTCTTCATCTCCGCGATCTCCCGGCGCATCTTCGCCATCTTCTCGCGGATCCGTCGCCGGTCCGTCTCGATCTTGGTCTCACCGGGACCACGGGTCGCCATCCCGCCGCCGCCGCTGGATCCGCCGCCACCCATCTGCCGGGAGAGCGACTGACCCCAGCCGCGCAGGCGGGGCAGCATGTACTGCATCTGTGCCAGCGAGACCTGCGCCTTGCCCTCACGGGACTTGGCGTGCTGGGCGAAGATGTCGAGGATCAGGGCGGTCCGGTCGACCACCTTGACCTTGACGACGTCTTCCAGGTGGATCAGCTGGCCGGGGCTGAGCTCACCGTCGCAGACGACGGTGTCGGCGCCGGACTCGAGAACGATGTCGCGCAGCTCCAGGGCCTTGCCCGAGCCGATGTACGTGGCCGGGTCGGGCTTGTCGCGCCGCTGGAACACGGCGTCGAGCACCTGGGCGCCCGCCGTCTCGGCCAGCGCCGCCAGCTCGGCGAGCGAGATCTCCGCGTCGTGCACCGTCCCCGATGTCCAGACACCGACCAGCACCACGCGCTCCAGGCGCAGCTGTCGGTACTCGACCTCGGTGACGTCCTCGAGCTCCGTGGAGAGACCGGCCACGCGGCGCAGCGCCGCACGCTCGGAACGGTCGAGCTGTTCGCCGTCCCGCTCCCCGTCGATCTCGTGGCTCCAGGCGACGTCCTCTTCCATCAGGGCGTCGGCCCGAAGGCTCTCGGTGAGGCTCTCGGAGGTGGGTTCCGTGGCACTCTGCGCGTCCTGCGCGTCCTGGGGAAGGGAAGAAGAGGAGGTCATTGGATCCTTACGTCGATAGAAGTCCGATACGTCAGTCACAACGTGTGACCCCGCCGGATGATTCCCTGAGGTGGGATCCACCGGCCGGCCGTCGTGCCGACGCGTTGATAGTGGCATGTCCTCGCCGGGCTCGTCACGCGGGTTTACCCGGCCCGCGGCCCGCGCCGGCAGCCGCCCGCCGGGCCCGTCATTCGGGCTTCCGGGCGGTCGCCGAGCCCTGCGGGCCGGCCGCGCCCCCGGGCTCGGCGCTGCGCCAGTCCGGGTGCCCGGGCATGGGCGGCGTCTTCTCCCCGTACAGCCAGCCGTCGAAGAACGTGGTCAGGTCCCGGCCCGCGATCCTCGACGCCAGCCCGGTGAAGTCCGCGGTGGTCGCCGACTCGTCCCTGTGCCTGCGCACCCAGGTCCGCTCCAGGCGGTCGAATGCGGCTTCGCCGATCTCCTCGCGGAGCGCGTACAGGACGAGCGCGCTGCCGTCGTACACCACGGGCCGGAACAGGCTGATCTTGTGGTCCGGGGACGGGACGTCGGGGTGCGCGGGCGGTCCGCCGGCCGCGCGCCAGGCGTCGGACCGGGCGTACGCCTCGCGCATCCGCCGCTCCATGGGCTTCTTCGCGTGCTCCTCGGCGTAGCGGGCCTCGTACCAGGTGGCGTGTCCTTCGTTGAGCCACAGGTCGGACCAGGCCGCGGGCGAGACGCTGTTGCCGAACCACTGGTGGGCGAGCTCGTGGACCATGATCGAGTCGATGTACCACTCGGGGTATCCGGGCTCGGTGAACAGAGAACGCTCGAAGAGCGAGAGCGTCTGGGTCTCCAGCTCGAAGCCGGTCTCCGTGTCCGCGACCAGTAGTCCGTACGTCTCGAACGGGTAGGGCCCGACCTGTTCCTCCATCCACGCCAGCTGCCCGGGGGTCTTGCGCAGCCAGGGTTCCAGCTTCTTCCGGTCGGCCGCGGGCACCACGTCGCGCAGCGGCAGCCCGTGCGCCGCGGTCCGGTGCCGGACGGCGGAGCGGCCGATGGAGACCTGGGCCAGCTCGGTGGCCATCGGGTGTTCGGTGCGGTAGGTCCAGGTGGTCGTGGCGCCCCGCCGGTGCTTCCCTGCGGGCAGGCCGCCGGCGACGACCGTGAGTTCCTGCGGTGCGGTGACCCGGAAGGTGAAGAGGGCCTTGTCGGCGGGGTGGTCGTTGCCGGGGAAGACCCGGTGCGCGGCGTCGGCCTGGTTGGCCATGGCGAGGCCGTCGGCGGTCCGGACCCATCCGCCGTTGGCCTGGTCGCCGGAGGGGTCGCTGGTGTGCCGGACGGTGATGCGTACGGGCACGCCGGCCGGGAGGCGTGCGGGCGCCCGCACGACGAGGTCCTCCTTCTCGGTGGCGAACTCCGAGCGCAGGCCGTTGACTTCGACGGATCGGACGGTACCCCGCGCGAAGTCCAGGTTGATCCGTTCCAGGGGTTCGGTGGTGCGCGCGTCGATCCTGGTGACGGCGTCGAGCGGCTCGGTGTTGCTGCCCCCGTAGTCGAGGGAGATGTCGTACGAGAGGACGTCGTACCCGGGGTTGCCGAGCAGCGGGAACAGGCGGTCGCCGATGCCCAGCGGTTCGGGCGCGGGCAGGGTCGCGGCGACGAGGGTGGCCGAGGCGGTGGCCAGCAGGGCGGCGCGCAGTCGACGGGAGGTGAGCGGCATGGACTACCGCTACCAGCGGGAACTCCCCGTGCGGGGGTGGCGCGCGCCGCACCACCCGAACGGGTCGCCGGGAACCGGCAGGGCGGCGGGTCAGACCGTGGTGGCGGGCTGCTGGGCCCGGCTCACGTCGTACACGCCGGGTACGTCACGCATCGCCCGCATCAGTCCGGGCAGCCCCGCCGCGTCCGGGAGCTGCAGCGTGTAGGTGTGCCGGACGCGCTGTTCGCTGGGCGGTTCGACGGTGGCGGCGACGATGGCGGCGTCCGCGGTGGCGATGGCCTCGGTCAGGTCGGCGAGCAGCCGGGGGCGGCCGAAGGACTCGGCGACGAGGGTGACCCGGTAGTCGGCGGGGTCGCTCCAGTCGCCCGTGTCGTTCCAGCGGGCCCCGACGGCCGCGCGGCCGATCGTCTTCACCCGGGCCGCCGCCGGACACTCCGTCCGGTGCACGGTGACCGCCCCGCCGCGCACGGTGCACCCGATGATGTCGTCGGGCGGTACGGGCGTGCAGCAGCCGGCGAGACGGACCGGCACACCGGGCGTGTCCACGACGACGCCCGCGGCCCGGCTGTCCGCCCTGCCCCGGCCGTTCGCCGTCTCGTCCGCGGGCTGGTGCTGCGGCCTCGGCTCCACGGGCCTGCCGTGCGGCTGGGCGCCGTCGGGGTGGGCGTCGAGCCAGCCGGTGATGGCGATCCTCGCGGTCGGCGTACGGACATGGCCGAGCCACTCGGGTGAGGGCCCGGAGGAAGCGTCCTGGGCGAGCAGCGGCTGCACGGTGTCGCCGTCGTTCAGTACGGTGCTGAGCGTGGCCAGACGGCCGTTGACCCGGGCCCCGATGGAGCCGTGCGCTGCGTCGCCGTACTGCGCGTACGCGGCGTCGACGCAGCTGGCGCCCGCGGGGAGCCCGAGCGTCCCGCCGTCGGTGCGGAAGACCGTGATCTCGCGGTCCTGGGCGAGGTCGGCGCGCAGGGTGGTCCAGAACGTGTCGGGGTCGGTGGCGGACTCCTGCCAGTCCAGGAGGCGGGAGAGCCAGCCGGGCCTGGTCGGGTCGGCGCGCTCACCGTCCGCGGGCTCGGCCTGGTGCGGGGCGGTGGCGCCGTCCGCGGTGTAGGGGTTGCCGAGTGCGACGACGCCGGCCTCGGCGACCTTGTGCATCCGGTGCGTACGGATGAGGACTTCGGCGACCGCGCCCTCCGGGCCGACGACGGCGGTGTGCAGCGACTGGTAGAGGTTGAATTTCGGGGCCGCGATGAAGTCCTTGAACTCGGAGATCACCGGGGTGAAACAGGTGTGCAGTTCGCCCAGGACCGCGTAGCAGTCGGCGTCCTCGCCGACCAGCACCAGCAGCCGTCCGAAGTCGGTTCCGCGCAGTTCCCCGCGTTTGATCCTGACCCGGTGCACGGAGACGAAGTGGCGTGGCCTGATGAGCACTTCGGCCGTGACGTCGGCTTCCCGCAGGGTCGATCTGACGCTCTCCGCGATCTCCGCGAGCGGGTCCTGCCCGCCCTCCGAGGCGGCGATCAGGGACCGGGTGTGCGCGTACTCCTCGGGGTGGAGGATCGCGAAGACGAGGTCCTCCAGCTCGGTCTTGAGCGCCTGGACACCGAGGCGTTCGGCGAGCGGGATGAGCACGTCGCGGGTGACCTTGGCGATCCTGACCTGTTTCTCGGGGCGCATGACACCGAGGGTGCGCATGTTGTGCAGCCGGTCGGCGAGCTTGATCGACATGACCCGCACGTCGTTGCCCGTGGCGACGAGCATCTTGCGGAAGGTCTCGGGTTCGGCGGCCGCGCCGTAGTCGACCTTCTCCAGCTTGGTGACCCCGTCGACCAGGTAGCAGACCTCGTCGCCGAATTCCTCGCGTACCTGAGTGAGCGTCACATCGGTGTCCTCCACGGTGTCGTGGAGGAGTGAGGCCGTCAGGGTCGTGGTCTCCGCGCCGAGTTCGGCGAGGATCAGCGTCACCGCCAGCGGATGCGTGATGTACGGCTCGCCGCTCTTGCGCATCTGACCGCGGTGGGAGGACTCCGCGAGGAGATAGGCCCGGCGCAGGATGGTGAGATCGGCGTCCGGATGGTGCGCGCGGTGGGCCTCCGCGACATGCCCGATGGCATCGGGCAGCCGGTCACGGGAGACCGGCCCGAGCAGGGCCACACGACCGAGTCTGCGCAGATCGATCCTGGGACGACTGCGCTTGCGAAGGGGAACACCTGGATTGGTGGCCTCTGCGCTCATGGGGCACCTCCGGCAACGTCGACCGGCGGTGGGAGACGCGGATGCGCCTCGGGGCCGGTGCTTGATGCTACCGACCCCACCACGTGGCGCAGTCCAGCTCTCGCCCAGCGTGAAACGGATCACCCATTCGAGCGAAACCCTAGCGCGCCGAAGCGAAACCCTGGCGCGTCGGTTCGAGCAGTCCGGGATCGATCAGGCCCTCGGCGACGATCACGGCCGGCCCTGTCATGTCGACCCCGCCGTCCGGGTACTCGGTGATCACCAGCGTGCCGCCGGGGAGGTCCACCGTGTACGTGGCCGGGGAGCCGGCCTCCGCGGGGTCGACGCCGTCCCTGCGGGCGGCGGCGACGGCCACGGCACAGGCGCCCGTACCGCAGGAGCGGGTCTCGCCGGAGCCGCGCTCGTGGACACGCATGGCCACATGGCGCGGTCCGCGGTCCACGACGAACTCGATGTTGACGCCGTCCGGGTAGACGGATTCCGGGCCGAACACCGGTGCGGAGCGCAGGTCCCCGGCGTGGGCCAGGTCCTCGACGAACGCGACGGCGTGCGGATTGCCCATGTTCACGTTCCGGGCGTCCCAGCTGCGGCCGTCGACCGTGACGGTGACACCGCCGGCGGGGAGCGCGGCGCGTCCCATGGAGACCGTGATGGCGCCGTCCTTGGCGATGTGCACCCGCTTGACCCCGCCCCGGGTGGCGACGGCCAGGTCGCCCTCCTCGACGAGTCCGGCGCGCTGGAGGTGGTGGGCGAAGACGCGCACGCCGTTGCCGCACATCTCGGCGATCGAACCGTCCGCGTTGCGGTAGTCCATGAACCACTCGGCCTGTCCGGCCATGTCCGAAGCCTCGGGGTGCGCGGCGGACCGTACGACGTGCAGCAGACCGTCGCCGCCGATGCCCGCCCGGCGGTCGCACAGCCGCGCGACGAGGGAGGCCGGCAGGTCGACGGCGTTGTCCGGGTCGGGAACGATCACGAAGTCGTTCTCGGTGCCGTGGCCCTTGAGGAAGGGGATCTGCGAAGTGCTCACGGTCCAACTGTACGAGGCAGGACCGACAGCCCGCGGAACCGGTCCGCCCACCGGGACCGGCGGGCTCCCCGGCTCAGGAGCGGAGGCGGGCGACGCGCCAGACGGCGAGTGCGACCAGTCCGGCGCACACGGCGACGTACAGCACGATCACGCGCCAGTCGGGCCGTCCGCCCGATTCCTTGGCGGCCGTGCCGGGCCAGGTGTGGCCCACGCGACGCGCCGCCATCATGCCCCAGCCCGCGGCGCAGCAGCTGATGAGCAGTCCGAGCATCGCCACGACGGCACCGCCGTCACCGAACTCGAAGGCGAGCGGGAAGGCGAACATCAGGGAGCCGAGCGCGGCCAGCATGACGATCGGTGCGAGCTGCCAGATCCGCATGCGGCGGGCGGGGCGCAGCTCGACCTCGACCTCGGGGGTCACATCGAGCTCGTCGGGCCCGTCGGGGCTCAGACGTCCTGCCTCGTGCTGCGTATCCGGTGCGTCCTGGTCTGTGTCGCGAGGGCCGGCCTCCATCGCCACGCGCCCTCCCATACTCGGACTCCACTGGTCGATCGATGCTCGATGATGGCACGCTCCGGGGCACCGAAATGACGGGCGGAGCGTCCCGATGCCATCACGTGATCAGGATGTAACCGCTCGTTCGACCAACGCCAGCGCCCGGTGCGGGAGTTCCCCGCGCTGTTCCGCCGCGCCGCTCAGCCACCGGACGCGCGGGTCGCGGCGGAACCACGAGTCCTGACGGCGCGCGAAGCGTTTGGTGGCGCGTACGGTCTCGGCGCGCGCCTCGTCCTCGGTGCACTCCCCCGCGAGCGCGGCCAGGACCTGCTGGTAGCCGAGCGCCCGGGAGGCCGTACGGCCGTCGCGCAGCCCCAGTGCCTCCAGGGCACGCACCTCGTCCACCAGCCCGGCTTCCCACATCCGGTCCACCCGGGCGCGGATGCGCTCGTCGAGTTCCGGGCGTTCGACGTCGACACCGATCTGGACGGCGTCGTACACGGCTTCGTCGCCCGGGAGGTTGGCGGTGAAGGGTTTGCCCGTGATCTCGATGACTTCCAGGGCCCGGACGATGCGCCGTCCGTTGCTGGCCAGGATGGCGCGGGCGGCCTCCGGGTCCGCGGCGGCGAGCCGGAGGTGAAGGGCCCCGGAGCCCTTGTCCGTCAGTTCCTGTTCGAGCCGGGCGCGCACCGCGGGATCCGTGCCGGGGAACTCCAGGGCGTCGATCGCGCCCTTCACGTAGAGGCCCGAGCCGCCCACCAGGACGGGAGTGCGCCCCTCGGCCAGCAGCCGGTCGATCTCCGCACGGGCGAGACGCTGGTACTCGGCGACGCTGGCGGCCTCGGTGACATCCCAGATGTCCAGCAGATGGTGCGGGATCTCACCGCGCTCGGGACGTGTGAGCTTCGCCGTGCCGATGTCCATCCCGCGGTAGAGCTGCATGGAGTCGGCGTTGACCACCTCACCCCCGAGCTGCTGGGCCAGGTACACGCCCAGATCGGACTTTCCGGCGGCGGTGGGGCCGACGACGGTGATGACGCGGGGGGTGGGAGCTGATCTTCTCACTGAGACAGTGTCTCAAACTTCGGGACGCTTCCCGAACGAGCGAAGTGACGTTCCGGGGCCGCGGTCGTTGCCCCGTCGCGCGGCCGGACACGGCGAGTCACGTACATTTGCCCCCGCACGGGTAAAATGTGACCACAGTCCCTCAGCACGGAAGGTGACCCATGGGTTTCCTGGACAACCTGAAGGCCAAGCTGGCCCCGGCCAAGGACAAGGTGGGCGACTTCGCGCACCAGCACGGGGACAAGATCGACAAGGCCGCTCGTACGGTCGACCGAAAGACCAAGGGCAAGTACAGCGACAAGATCGTGTCCGGCACGCAGAAGGCCAAGGGCGCGGTCGACCGCCTGGGCCACAAGAACGAGGGCGGTGCGCCGCCCGCACCACCCGCGTCCTGACCCGGGTACCGACAGGGGCCGCGAGCGATCAGCTCCGCGGCCCCTACGCCTGTCCCCTGTCGGTGAGGGCCCTCGTGCGCACCGGCGGACGGATCACGACCATGCGGCGACGGTGTAACCCACACCGTACGGAGCGTCCTCGTACAGCAGCCGGCCGACGAGCCCGGCCCCCTGGGCGGCGCCCGCGAGCACCTGCCAGGGCGCCCGGCCCGCCGCCTTCAGTTCGTACGCGAGTGACGCGTCCAGCGTGCTCAGCGCGGTGAGGTCGGCGTCGCCCAGGGCGCGCGTCACCGCCGCGTCGAAGTCCACCGCCCGCTCGTCGAGATAGCCGGGTGCCTTGACCGTGCGGCACGCACTGCCGTCGCCCATCACGAGCAGCGCGACCCTGTCCGCCCGGGCCGCGAGTTCCTGTCCGGCCCGCGCACAGCGGTCGGCGGCCAGCGTCTCCCCCACCCCGAGCCCCTCGACCGGGGCGCCCGCCCACCGGGTGCGGGCCAGCAGCCAGGCGCCGACGGCGAGGGACGCCGGGAGCCGGCGCTCCGGTGCCGGGGACGCGGCGTCGGCCTCCCCGAGCCGTACGGTGAGGCCGACGCCGTATCCGGCGAAGGAGCCCTCCGAGCCCGCGGGGAAGACACCGGGGCCGTCCGTTCCGGCGGGCCCTGCCACGATCAGCAGATCGGGCCGGGCGGCGGCGAGCACACCCAGGGCGTCGACGCACGCGCTCCGCGCGGCGTCGAGCTCGGGTGCGGCTCCCGTGGCCACCTCGGGAACCAGCAGCGGTGGGCAGGGACAGACGGCGGCGGCGACAAGCATGCCGGTCAGCGTACTGCGACGGCTTCCGGCGAGGGTCGCGGGCGCCGGAACCGGCTACCTGCGTCCGGCCGTGACCGCACCCGGGGTCCCGGCCTTCAGCCGAGGCCGCACCCGGGGGCCGCCGCGGCGGGCAGCGGGGCGGGAGCTCCGACACCGGGCAGTCCCAGCATGACTCCGGCGGGCTTCGGGGCGGCCGCCCGGTTGCGCTTCTCCCAGGCCTCACCCGACCGGGTGAGCCGGACGCCCAGCGGCGCGCCCTCGGCGAGCAGGTGGTGCGGGGCGGCGTAGGTGATCTCCACGGTCACGACGTCCCCGGGGCGCACCTCCTGGTCGGGCTTGGTGAAGTGCACCAGGCGGTTGTCCGGGGCGCGCCCGGAGAGGCGCTGGGTGGCCCCGTCCTTGCGGCCCTCGCCCTCCGCGACCATGACCTCCAGGACGCGGCCGACCTGCTTCTTGTTCTCCTCCCAGGAGATCTCCTCCTGGAGGGCGGACAGGCGCATGTAGCGCTCCTGGACGACCTCCTTGGGGATCTGCCCGTCCATGTCCGCGGCGGGCGTCCCGGGGCGCTTGGAGTACTGGAAGGTGAAGGCGTTGGCGAAACGGGCCTCACGCACCGCGTGCAAAGTCTGTTCGAAGTCCTCCTCGGTCTCGCCCGGGAAGCCCACGATGATGTCGGTGGAGATCGCGGCGTCCGGCATCGCGGCGCGCACCTTCTCGATGATCCCCAGGAAGCGCTCCTGGCGGTACGAGCGGCGCATGGCCTTCAGGACGGTGTCCGAGCCCGACTGCATCGGCATGTGGAGCTGCGGCATGACGTTCGGCGTCTCGGCCATCGCGGCGATCACGTCGTCGGTGAAGTCACGCGGGTGGGGCGAGGTGAAGCGGACGCGCTCCAGACCCTCGACGGCGCCGCAGGCGCGCAGCAGCTTGGAGAAGGCCTCACGGTCGCCGATGTCGGAGCCGTAGGCGTTCACGTTCTGGCCGAGCAGCGTGATCTCGCTGACGCCCTCGCCGACGAGCGCCTCGATCTCGGCCAGGATGTCGCCGGTGCGGCGGTCCTTCTCCTTGCCGCGCAGCGCCGGGACGATACAGAACGTGCAGGTGTTGTTGCAGCCCACGGAGATCGACACCCAGGCCGCGTACGCGGACTCGCGCCGGGTGGGCAGCGTGGAGGGGAACGCCTCCAGGGACTCGGCGATCTCCACCTGCGCCTCCTCCTGGACGCGGGCGCGCTCCAGGAGGACCGGCAGCTTGCCGATGTTGTGCGTGCCGAAGACGACGTCCACCCAGGGTGCCCGCTCGACGATGGTGTCGCGGTCCTTCTGCGCCAGGCAGCCGCCGACGGCGATCTGCATCCCGGGGCGCCTGGTCTTCATCGGGGCGAGACGGCCGAGGTTGCCGTACAGCTTGTTGTCGGCGTTCTCCCGCACCGCACAGGTGTTGAAGACGACGACGTCGGCGTCCCCGTCGGATCCCGCCGGGGCCGGTACGTAACCGGCGTCCTCAAGAAGCCCCGACAAGCGTTCGGAGTCGTGGACGTTCATCTGGCACCCGTAAGTGCGTACCTCGTAGCTCTTCTGGACGTCCACTGCTTCGCTCCGGTTGCCGCTGGTCATGGGACAAGGGTAGGCGGTGATGGCACTTCTCCCGCCGCCGGAGCCTTCTGGGCCCCTGCCGGGGAATCGGGCCTGGCCAGGACGGGGCACGGCCTGGCAGGATCGCGCCATGCTGCACGCACTGTCCCGATTCGGCCGCCGACGCACCCTTCAGGGGGGCGCCGCCGCCGCGGTCGTTCTCGGGCTGCTGCTGTGGTGGGTGTCCCCCCTCGGGGAGCCGGAGCCCAGCGGTTCCCTCACCTTCTCCACCGGCGTACGCAGCGGGGTCTACCAGCGCTACGGGGAGCGGCTCGAGAGCGCGCTGGCCAAGGACATGCCCAAGGTGTCGATACGGCTGAAGAGCAGCGTGGGCTCCCAGCAGAACATCGAGCGGGTGGCGACGGGCGAGGCGGACTTCACCGTCGCCACAGCCGACGCGGTGGCCACCTACCTGCAGAGCGGGAAGCCCGGCGCCGAGCGGCTGCGCGGCTGCGTCCGGCTCTACGACGACTACGTCCAGCTCGTCGTGCCCCGGGACTCCGGGATCCGGACGGTCGCCGATCTGCGGGGCAAGCGGGTCGGCGTGGGGCAGCAGGGGTCGGGGGTGCTCCTCGTCGCCGACCGGCTGATGAGGGCGGCGGGCATCGATCCGGCCGAGGACATCACCCCGGTCGAGGCGGGCATCGACACGATGCCCGCGAGGCTGGCCGACGGCCGGCTGGACGCCTTCTTCTGGTCCGGCGGGCTGCCGACCGGTGCGGTGGAGGACCTCGCGGACAAGTTCGCCATCCGGCTGGTCCCGCTGGAGGACGAGCTGATCAGCGAACTCCAGGCGGTCGGCGGGTCCACCCGCCACTACCGCTCGGCGGCGATGCCGGCCGACGCGTACGACCACGCGCACCAGGGACAGCCCGTGCCGACGGTCGCGGTCGCCAATCTGCTGATCACGACGGACCGTACGGATCCGCTGATGACGGAGGCGTTCACCCGGACCGTCATCGACAGCCGGGACCGGATCGGGCGTGAGGTGCACGCGGCGCAGCTGGTCGACCTGCGGACGGCGATCTACACCGATCCGCTGCCGCTGCACGAGGGCGCCCAGCGCTACTACCGTTCCGCCAAGCCCTGACCGTCGCGCTCACGCGTGGGGGGTCGCGCGGCACCGCGCTCACACGTGGGGCGGGTTCCGCGGCACCGTGACCGTCACCCGCAGACCGTGCGGCTCGTTCCTGCCGTAGCCGATCGAGCCGCCGCCCGTGGTGAGCAGCGCGCGCGAGATGGAGAGCCCGAGACCGGATCCCTTGATGTTCTGGTGGCGGTTGCTGCGCCAGAAGCGGTCACCGATGCGCTCCAGCTCATGTTCGGTGAGCCCGGGCCCCTGGTCGGTGACGACGACCGTCGCGCCCGAGCCGTCGGATCCGGCGGTGACCCGGACCTCCTGGCCCTCCGGGGTGAACTTCAGCGCGTTGTCGATGACGGCGTCCAGCGCGCTGGAGAGGGCGATCGGGTCGGCCCAGCCGGTCATCGCGGCGGCGCCGTCCAGGGTCAGCCGTACGCCCTTCTCCTCGGCGAGCGGGCGCCACGAGGCGACCCGCTCGGCCGTGAGCGCTCCGATGTCCGTGAGCCGGAGGTCCGCCTCCGCGTGCTCGGCCAGCGCGAGGTCGAGCAGGTCGTCCAGGACCTGGGCGAGGCGCTTGCCCTCGGTGCGCACCGAGGCGATCTCCTCGTTGCCCTCGGGGAGTTCGAGGGCGAGGAGCTCGATCCGCAGGAGCAGCGCGGCCAGTGGGTTGCGCAGCTGGTGCGAGGCGTCGGCGACGAAGGCGCGCTGCTGCTCCAGCACGTCCTCGACGTTGTCGGCCATCTCGTTGAACGACCGGGCCAGCCGTCTGAGTTCCGGCGGTCCTCCGGAGGCGGCGACCCGGGACCGCATCCGGCCGCTGGCGATGTCGTGGGTGGCCGCGTCCAGGATCCGTACGGGCAGGAGCACCCATCCGGTGAGGCGGAACGCGGCGCCGACCGCCACCAGCATGGCCGCGCCCTCGCCGAGCGCGATGAGCAGCCAGCCGCGCAGCGTCCGGGAACGCATGCCGTCGGTCGGCGAGTCGGTCACCACGACGGCGACCACGTCTCCGTCCCGCACGACCGGTGAGGCGACGACGAGCCGGCCGTCCTGACCGGGCCAGACCTGGGGCGGGTCGTGGGAACGGCGGCCGAGCAGGGCTTCCTTGAACGCCTCGCGCCCTTCGCCCTCGGACGGCAGGAGCCAGGAGGCGGGAGCCTTGGCGAGGGGTCTGTCGTCGCGGTAGAAGACCCCTGCCCTGATCCCGTACACCGAGTTGTACGCCTCGAGTTCGGTCTGCAGGATCCGCTGCCGTTCGTCGCTGCCGTCGACGGGTTCGCTGACGAACTGGGCGAGCGCGGCGAAGCGTGCCGTGTCGTCGATCCGGTCGATGACGACGCGCTGCTGTTCGGCGGCGGCCACCCGCACGGCCAGCGGAAATCCGAGGGCGAGCAGGACGGCGGCCATCAGGATGATGAGCAGGGGGAGCAGACGGGTGCGCACGGGGAACGGACGTCCTAGGCGGACGGCGCGACGAGCCGGTAACCGACGCCTCGCACGGTCTCGATCAGTGCGGGGAGCCGCAGCTTGGAACGCAGCGACGCCACGTGCACCTCGAGGGTGCGGCCCGTTCCCTCCCAGCTGGTCCGCCACACCTCGCTGATGATCTGCTCCCGGCGGAAGACCACGCCGGGACGCTGCGCGAGCAGCGCGAGCAGGTCGAACTCCTTGCGGGTGAGCTGGACCTCCTGGCCGTCGACGCTGACCCGGCGGGTCGGCAGCTCGATGTCGACCGGTCCGAGCCGCAGGGCCGCCAGCGGGGTCGGTCCGGTGTCCTCGCCGGCCGTCCTGCGCCGGGCGACGGCATGGATCCGGGCGAGGAGCTCGCCGGTGTCGTACGGCTTGACGACGTAGTCGTCCGCGCCGAGGTTGAGGCCGTGGATCCGCGAGCGGACGTCCGCGCGTGCCGTCACCATGATCACGGGGATCGCGGAGCGCTTGCGGATCTTCCCGCAGACCTCGTAGCCGTCCTGGTCGGGCAGGCCGAGGTCGAGGAGCACGACCCCGAAGGGTTCCTTCTCCGCGGGCAGCAGCGCCTGCAGGGCCTCCTCGCCGCTGCGGGCGTGCACCACCTGGAACCCGTGGCGTGCGAGCACGGCGGACAGGGCCGCCGCGACATGGTTGTCGTCCTCGACGAGCAGCAGTCTCATGGCCCCCCTCTCCGTCCGACGTTTCCGGGCCCGGTGAAAACTATGCGTGATGGCCGACGGCCGTTCCGCCGGGCGAGCCCTCGCGTACGCCGGCGATTCACTTCGTCCGTACCAGGGCATCCACGCCGATGACCGGTACGCCAGTCAAGACCCTCCCCGTTACCAGCGGGTTTCCGTTACCCACCCGGTACGCCTCCGTGCGCATCGAGGCGTCCCGTTCACGCGGAGTGTCCGGTTGCGGCCGGATCGTTATGCTCAATTTCCGCTCAGATGTAATGACGCTGATCGCACTGCGTCACTAGGGTCTTCCCCTAACCGAGGAGGACGGAGCAAAAAGCCGATGAGCGGAGTTTCAGTGACCAAGGCCGCCGAGGATGCCGCACCTGCGGGAGACGACCTTGTCGTACTGAGCAACGTCAACAAGCACTTCGGCGCGCTGCATGTGCTCCAGGACATCGACCTGACCATCGCCCGTGGCGAGGTAGTCGTCGTCATCGGACCCTCAGGGTCCGGGAAGTCCACGCTGTGCCGCACGATCAACCGCTTGGAGACGATCGACTCGGGCGCGATCACGATCGACGGCAAGCCACTGCCCCAGGAGGGTAAGGAGCTGGCCAGGCTGCGTGCAGACGTCGGCATGGTCTTCCAGTCGTTCAATCTCTTCGCGCACAAGACGGTGCTCGAGAACGTGATGCTGGGCCAGCTCAAGGTCCGCAAGATGGACAAGGCTGCCGCAGAGGAGAAGGCGCGTTCACTGCTCGACCGGGTGGGCGTGGCCACACAGGCCGACAAGTACCCGTCGCAGCTCTCCGGCGGTCAGCAGCAACGCGTCGCCATCGCACGCGCGTTGGCGATGGACCCCAAGGTCATGCTGTTCGACGAGCCGACGTCGGCGCTCGACCCGGAAATGATCAACGAGGTGCTGGAGGTCATGCAGCAGCTCGCCCGGGACGGGATGACCATGGTCGTCGTCACCCACGAGATGGGCTTCGCCAGGTCGGCGGCCAACCGGGTCGTCTTCATGGCCGACGGGAAGATCGTCGAAGAGGCGGTGCCCGACCAGTTCTTCAGCAACCCGCGCAGTGACCGGGCCAAGGACTTCCTGTCGAAGATCCTTCACCACTGATCCCGCACGGCTGCTCTCCGGACCAGCTGATCACCAACATCGCGTCAACCACAGGGAATTCCACCATGCAGCTTCGTAAGGTCACCGCCGCCTCGGCCGCCGTGCTCGCGCTCGCCCTCACCGCCACCGCCTGCGGCTCCGAAGACAAGGACGACGCCGCGGGCTCCGGCGGCGGCGAGAAGATCACCATCGGCATCAAGATCGACCAGCCCGGTCTGGGCCTGAAGACGCCCGACGGCAAGTTCGCCGGCTTCGACGTCGATGTCGCCACGTACATCGCCAAGGAGCTCGGCTTCGACGCCAAGAACATCAGCTTCGTCGAGACGAAGAGCGCCGACCGCGAGACCGCCATCGAGCGCGGCGACGTGAAGTTCATCGCGGCGACGTACTCCATCAACGACGAGCGTCTGCAGAAGGTCGACTTCGCGGGCCCGTACCTCCTCGCGCACCAGGACGTCCTCGTCCGGGCCGACGACGACTCCATCAAGTCGCCCGAGGACCTCAACGACAAGAAGCTCTGTTCCGTCACCGGTTCGACCTCCGCGAAGAACGTCAAGGAGAAGCTGGCGCCCAAGGCCCAGCTGCAGAACTACGGCGGCTACTCCGAGTGCCTCACCGGCCTGGAGAACAAGGCCATCGACGCGCTGACCACGGACGACTCCATCCTCGCCGGATACGCCGCGCAGGAGGCCCACAAGGGCAAGTTCAAGCTGGCCGGCTTCAAGATGACCAACGAGAACTACGGCATCGGCCTGAAGAAGGGCGACGCCGACCTCAAGAAGAAGATCGACGCCGCGCTCACCAAGATGGTCTCGGACGGTGCGTGGGACAAGGCGGTCGAGGCCAACTTCGGTCCCGCCAGCTACAAGAACGAGCCCGCGCCGGCCATCGGCAACGTCGTCAAGTAGGGCTCCCGTCACAGGGCGGTCCGAAACCGGGCCGACATGAGGTGCGCCGCCGTCGAGGCGGCGCACCGAACCCTCCCCACACCTGGAAGCACGGGAGATCGTGTTCGACTTTCTTGAAGGTTACGACCTACTGGGGGCCTTCTGGGTGACGGTGAAACTCACCGTCTACTCCGCCCTCGGTTCCCTCATATGGGGAACGCTGCTGGCCGGTATGCGGGTCGGCCCGGTCCCCCTGATGCGCGGCTTCGGCACCGCTTATGTGAACGTTGTCCGCAACATCCCGCTGACCGTCATCATCGTCTTCGCGTCGCTGGGCCTCTTCCAGACCTTGCAGGTCACCCTCGGCGGCGGCGACAACTTCGAGACCATCAACTTCCGGCTCGCGGTACTCGCGCTCGCCCTCTACACGGCCGCCTTCGTCTGCGAGGCGCTGCGCTCGGGCATCAACACGGTGCCGGCGGGCCAGGCCGAGGCGGCACGGGCACTCGGGCTGAGCTTCACCCAGGTGCTGCGGCTGATCATCCTCCCGCAGGCCTTCCGCTCGGTCGTGAACCCGCTGGCCAACGTGCTGATCGCGCTGACCAAGAACACCACCGTCGCCGCGGCGATCGGTGTCGTCGAGGCGGCGTACCTGATGAAGGACATGATCGAAGCAGAGGCACAACTGATTCTGATCTCCGCCGTCTTCGCGTTCGGATTCATCTGCCTCACCCTCCCGACCGGGCTCCTCCTCGGCTGGGTGAGCAAGAAGGTGGCGGTGAAGCGATGACGACGTCCGTACTGTTCGACGCACAGGGGCCCCGCGCCAAGCGGCGCAACGTCCTGTACACGGCCGTCTTCGTTGTGGCTCTTGTCGCGGCGGTCTGGTGGGTCTACGGCGCCCTCAACGAGAAGCACCAGCTCGACTGGGTCAAGTGGGAGCCGTTCTTCACGAGTTCCCAGCCGTGGGAGACCTACATCTGGCCGGGTCTCCAGAACACGCTCAAGGCCGCGTTCTTCGCCCTGTTGATCGCGCTGCCGCTCGGAGCGCTGTTCGGTATCGGCCGGCTCTCGGACCACCGTTGGATGCGGATGCCGTCCGGCATCGTCGTGGAGTTCTTCCGCGCCATCCCCGTGCTCATCCTGATGATCACGGCGAACGCCGCGTTCTCGGAGTTCACCGACATCGCCAGCGACGTGCGCCCGCTGTACGCCGTCGTCACGGGTCTCGTGCTGTACAACGCCTCGGTCCTCGCCGAGATCGTCCGGGCCGGGATCCTGTCCCTCCCGCACGGGCAGACCGACGCCGCGAAGGCGATCGGCATGCGCAAGGGCCAGACCATGCGGTACGTACTGCTGCCGCAGTCGGTCACCGCCATGCTGCCCGCGATCGTCAGCCAGATCGTGGTCATCGTCAAGGACACCGCTCTCGGCGGTGCGGTGCTCACCTTCCCCGAGCTGCTCGCGTCGGTCCGTCCGATGAGCGCGAACTACGGGGCGAACACCATCGCGTGCTTCACCATCATCGCGCTGATCTTCATCGCGGTGAACTTCGCTCTCACCTCGTTCGCCAGCTGGCTCGAAGCCAGGCTGCGGCGAGGGAAGAAGAGCACGGGCGCCACGGTCGGTACAGGACCTGGCGGGGGCGTCGAGCCCATCGGCAAGGCGTCGCTCGTGATCGAGGACGGGCGCGCGGTCTGACGACCCGTCGACAGTTGAACCCACGGGGGGCGCCGGCGCAGTTGCCGCGCCCCCCGCCACGTTCCGGCGTCACTTGACGCAAGCACCGGCAGTAGGTTGCATACGTTCTGTGATCGCGCCCCGAACCTCCGCCGCCGCCACCCCCTCCTCCCTCCCTGTTCCGACTGCCGGCGTTGGAGGTTTCGCACCGTGGACCCGGTGATCGTCGTCGGCGCCGGCCCGGTCGGGCTGGCGCTGTCGCTCGCCCTCGCGGCTCAGGGCGTCCCCACCGTCGTCCTCGACGAAGGGCCAGGCAGGGAAGAACCGCGCCCCGCCCGCACCGTCGTACTGCGCGAGGACACCGCGGACCTGGTCGAACGCCTCGGCTGTTCGGCGCTCCACGACGAGGGGCTGCGCTGGACCGGCTGGCGGTCCGTGCGGCGCAAGCAACTGGTGCGCGCCGTCCCCCTCGGCGAGGAGGAGGGCGCGGTTCCGCTGCCCGCGCCCGTCCACCTGCCGCAGCACGCCCTCACCCAGGGGCTGCGGGCCGCAGTCGCCGCGCAGGGCCTGGTACGCATGGTGCCGTTCAGCCGGATCGACACGCTGGAGCAGGACCCGGACGGTGTCACCGTGCACACCAGGGAACCCGGTTCGACCTGGTGGCGCGGGAGCTATCTGGTCGGCTGCGACGGCGCCAGGTCCACCGTGCGCAAGCTTCTGGACATCAGGTTCCCCGGTCGGACGGCGGTGGAGCGGCACGCCGTCGCCGCCCTCCGAGCCGAACTCCCGTGGCCCGGCGAGGCCGTGCTGCACCGGGCACCGCCCTGGCGTACCGGAGGTGCCGAAGTCACGGCCCGGCCGCTCCCGGACGGTGTGTGGCGGCTGGACTGGCTCCTTCCGCCGCGCGGCGAGCTCGTCACCCCCGACGCCCTGATCACCCGGATCCGCGACACGCTGGCGGGCTGGTGCGGGGAGACCCCGGCCTACGAACTGCTGGACACCGGCGTCTACACGCTGCACCACCGGCTGGCCCGGCGGTGGCGGTCGAAGCGGGCCTTCCTGGCCGGGGACGCCGCCCACCTGCTGGGGGCGCTCGGCACCCAGGGACTGGACGAGGGACTGCGGGACGCCGAGAACCTTGCCTGGAAGCTCGCCCAGGCCTGGCACCAGGACGCCTCCGAGGTGCTGCTCGACAGCTACCAGGCGGAGCGCAGGGCCGCGGTCGCCTCCCGGCTGCGCGCCGCCGACCAGTCGCTGCCGATACTGCGGGGCGGCGCGGGTCTGCGGACGCTGGTACCGGGCAGCGCGCGCGGGCACGACACCTTGCTGGCCGATGGTCACCTGGGGTGCGGCCCCCTTGGTGCGCCCCCCTCGTACACGTACTCCCCCCTTTCGCCCCCACACGCCGGCGCACACACCGCGGTGGGTACGCCCCCCGGTGCGCCGGTCACCGATGTGCGGGTGACGGCACCGGACGGGAAGACGGTGCGGCTGCGCGAACGCCTGGGGCTGGGGCATCTGCTGGTGATCCTGGTCGCGCCGGGCACCGGGGTGTGGGACCGGCGGCACTGGCTGACCGCGGGGGTCATGCCCCGGCTGGTGGAGGCCGTGGACGCCCTGCCCGTGAAGGCCGAGCTCCTGGTGACCGAGAGCTATCCGGGGGCGACGGCGCACACCGTGCTGCTGGTCAGGCCGGACGGACACCTCGTGGCGGCCTTCAGCGGGGTCCGCGCGGCGGAGCTCTTCGCTGCGGCGGACGCGGCGCGCGGGGGTCCTGTCACCACGGCGCACTCGGACGAGGAACGCACTCCCACGGGCTCCGACCGGACCGCGGACGTCAATTGACCGTCGCAGGCGCACATGGTGTACTCCAGATCATGACCGACACCGATGTGCGCCTGTGGCGGAGGGTCCATATGGACCTCGTCCGCTATGCGGGCTGCGTGTGTCGCCCGTCCTGCTGACTCGCCGCCTCTGCCGCGCCGTGCTGTTTCCCCCCGCACGACCGTGCTCCCACGCGAACTCCCAGGACGGTCTCCGTGTCTGCACCCATCCCTTCCCTGCCCACGCCCGCGCCCGTTGCCGACGTCTCCGGCCCGACCGCCGCGGAACTCCTCGACTTCGTCCGCCGCACCGCTGACGATCCCGCACTCGTCGCCGCGCTCCCGCTCGATCCCGAGGGCCGCACCTGGCTCCGGCTCGACGGCCCCGGCGGCAGTGAGGCCTGGCTGATCGGCTGGCCGCCCGGCACGGGTACCGGCTGGCACGACCACGCCGAGTCGATCGGCGCGTTCACCGTCGCCGCAGGCGCTCTCAGGGAGCACTCGCTGGCCGCCCGCCTGCCCACCGACGGCTGGAAGACCCTCGAACTGAACAAGGGCATCGACCGGACCCGGGAGCTGACCACGGGGCGGGGCAGGGCCTTCGGACAGCACCATGTGCACGAGGTGCTGAACGAGTCCGGGGACGAGCACGCCGTGTCCGTGCACGCCTACTACCCGCCCCTTCCGCAGATCCGCCGGTACAGCCGCGCGGGTGCGGTGCTCCGCCTGGAGCAGACCGAGCGCCCGGAGGACTGGCAGTGAGCGGCACACAGCAGGACCGTGCGGAGCGGGTCGGGATCGACGAACTGCTGGAGCGGACCCGGGCCGGCTACGAACGGATCGGCCCGGCGGAGGCCGCTGCCGCGTCGGCCGAGGGGGCGCTGCTGGTGGACATCCGATACGCGGCCCTGCGCGAGAAGGACGGCCTCATCCCCGGGGCGCTGGTCATCGAGCGCAACGAGCTGGAGTGGCGGCTCGACCCGCTGGGCAGCCACCGCGCTCCGGAGGCGGTGAGCCATGATCTGCCGGTCGTGGTGATCTGCAACGAGGGGTACGCGTCGAGCCTCGCGGTCGCGTCCCTGCGACAGCTGGGACTGCGCAGGGCCACGGACCTGGTCGGCGGCTTCCAGGCCTGGCGCGCTGCGGGGCTCCCGGTCGCTCTCCCGACTCCGGGCAGGGCCGAATGACCCTCTGACACACCCGAACGCTGCTCCCCGGTGGAGCGATCCCCTCGCGCGACGGACATTCGCCTCATCACTGAGGATCGGAATGTACGGAGATGTCGCGCTGATGGAAACCGACGTTCGTCTCAGCCAGGACCGGTGCAACCCTGATCGGTACAGCTCCGATCGGTACAGCTCTGATCAGCTCGACCCTGATCAGCTCGATGCCCAGGCCTCCCGGCTCCATGACACGGATGTGTGGCAGCGGATCGTCACGGGCTGGGAGCGCACCACGCCCGAGCCGGTCCTGCCGGTACCCGCCACGGGTGGGGCGGTGCCCCAGCCCCAGCCCCTGCCCCTGGCTCCGTCCGACTGGCGGGCCCTGCTGTCCGTGCCCGTGGACCGCCTGATCGACGAATCGCTGCGGGCGCTGCCTGCCCGGCCTCCGGGGGAACGACGGCTTCCCGGGAGACTGGGCGCGGTACTGCCCGAGCGCCTCCACACCTGGCGCCGCATCGGGCAGCCCGATGTGCGCCCCTCCGTCCACCTCGGCTACGCACGGCAGGTACTGACCGAGTGGGGCTGGCAGAACACCCCGTACCGGCTGCGCAACGCCCGCGGCGCGCGGTGCCTGTGCGGGGCCATGCTGACCGCGCACAGGCTCGGCTACGGCTCCCTCGACACCGTGGACCGGGCAGGCGCCTGGCTGATCACCGAACTGCGCTCACAGGGCTGGAACGGTCTGATCGGCCCCTGGAACCGGCACCCCGGCCGCACCGCCTCGGACGCCCTGTCTCTGCTCGACGCGACGATCCGCCGGGCGTCCCTGGCCGGGCACTGAAGAGCCCGGCCCCTGCCCGCTCCTCGACGAACGAGTCACCCCCGGGCCGGACACCGACCCTCGACGATCGACTCGTCCCCTCGGCCGAGTGGTGCGCGTCGTGAACGAACAGCTCGTCCACGCCCGGGAGCCTGCCTGCTCCGACGAACGACTCGCCCCTGGCAAGGACTTGCGCGCACTCCCCGCCCCGGACGGCGGCCGGCCCGGAAAGAACGTTCGCCCCGGGCCAGGGCCGCCGTCCCGGGACCGGACTCCGGGCGGACCGGCAGCGGTGGCCCCCTCCGCCACCGCTGCACCGCCCCGTCGCACCGCCCCCGTGCGGCGCCTTCCCTGTTCCCCCTCGCCCCGTCGCACGTGGTCCCGCCCCCGCGGTCCCCCCGGTCCCCCGTGATCCCCGTCGTCCCCCGTGGCCCGCCCCCATTCAGAACGGCTCGTCCAGCCCTTCCGTGTCCTCGCCCTCCGCTTCGAGTGCCTGGCGCACCACGCGCAAGGCCATGCCCTCCCCGTACCCCTTGCGCGCGAGCATGCCCGCCAGTCGGCGCAGGCGCTTGTCGCGGTCCAGTCCGCGCGTGGAGCGGAGTTTGCGCGCCACCAGTTCCCTGGCCGTCTCCTCCTCCTGCTCCGGATCGAGCTGCCCCACCGCCTCGTCGATGACGGCGGAGTCCACCCCCTTGGTGCGCAGCTCGCGTGCGAGAGCACGACGGGCCAGCCCTCTGCCGTGGTGCCGGGACTCGACCCAGGCGTCCGCGAACGCCGCGTCGTCGATCAGCCCGACGTCCACGAAGCGCGACAGCACTTCCTCCGCCGCCTCGTCGGGGATCTCCCGCTTGCGCAAGGCGTCGGCGAGTTGCTTACGGGTCCGCGGGGTTCCGGTGAGCAGCCTCAGACAGATGTCGCGCGCCTGCTCGACCGGGTCTCGCGGTTCCCCCTTCTCGGCCCTCGACGAGGAGGGGGAACCGCTGCTTCTGGAGCGGGAGCGGGAACGCCGGCCCGCCCCCTCGCCGAACCCGGCCCCCCGGCCGGGTCCCGGAGAGCCTTCGGTGGACTCTGCGGCGAATTCAGGGCCGGGACCCGCTCCCATGCCGGTGCCCGACCACTCCGTGCGACGCGTCACGGCCTAGCTCTTGGCCGCCGCGGTCTTGGCGGGCTTGGCCTTGGCCGCGGGAGCGGGCACCGACTTCGCGGCCCCGTCGGCCGCCGCCGCCGTGGCATCGGCGGTGGTGACGGCGGGCGCCTCCGTCGCCGGGTCCGCCGGACGGACACCGATGCCGAGCTTCTCCAGGATCTTCTTCTCGATCTCATTGGCGAGATCGGGGTTGTCCTTGAGGAAGTTGCGGGCGTTCTCCTTGCCCTGGCCGAGCTGGTCGCCCTCGTAGGTGTACCAGGCGCCGGCCTTGCGGACGAAGCCGTGGTCCACACCCATGTCGATCAGGCCGCCCTCGCGGCTGATGCCCTGGCCGTAGAGGATGTCGAACTCCGCCTGCTTGAACGGCGGCGCGACCTTGTTCTTGACGACCTTGACGCGGGTACGGTTTCCGACGGCGTCGGTCCCGTCCTTCAGCGTCTCGATACGCCGGATGTCCAGACGCACCGAGGCGTAGAACTTCAGCGCCCGGCCACCGGTGGTGGTCTCCGGCGAACCGAACATCACACCGATCTTCTCGCGCAGCTGGTTGATGAAGATCGCGGTGGTCTTGGACTGGTTGAGCGCGCTGGTGATCTTACGGAGCGCCTGGCTCATCAGACGGGCCTGCAGACCCACGTGCGAGTCACCCATCTCGCCCTCGATCTCCGCACGGGGCACGAGCGCCGCGACGGAGTCGATGACGATCAGGTCCAGCGCACCGGAGCGGACCAGCATGTCCACAATTTCCAGCGCCTGTTCACCGTTGTCCGGCTGCGACAGGATGAGGTTGTCGATGTCGACGCCGAGCTTCTTCGCGTACTCGGGGTCGAGGGCGTGCTCCGCGTCGATGAACGCCACCGATCCGCCGAGCTTCTGCGCGTTCGCCACAGCGTGCAGCGTCAGCGTCGTCTTACCGGAGGACTCCGGCCCGTACACCTCCACCACACGGCCGCGCGGCAGACCGCCGACGCCGAGCGCCACGTCCAGCGCGGTCGATCCGGTGGGGATCACCTCGATCGGCTCGTTCGGCCGCTCACCGAGGCGCATCACCGCGCCCTTGCCGAATTGCCGTTCAATCTGTGCGAGTGCGGCGTCCAACGCCTTCTCGCGGTCGGTTCCTGCCATGGGTTCCACCCGATTTACTTGAGTCGATCGCTTCACGTCACAGACGCTAACCCCTGCCACTGACAATGGGCATCGACGTCCTCCCGGCCTGTGGACAACTCCGCGGCCGGGCCCGGGAAAACCCGGCCGGAATTCCATGAGAATGGATGTTCGATTTCGATGTCAAGCGCACCATGCCGGGCCGATGCGGCCGAGAGTACCGCCCTATAACAGTTGCCGATCACCACGTCAATGGCGAGTGACAAACATCATGCATATTTCTGTCGCCAGGGTGACGACACCGCCGACGACACCTCCGAGTGGTCCGAGTGGTGCGCACGATCCGCGCGGCCTGTCGGGCAAGGCCGCCCTCGTCGCCGGGGGCACACGCGGCGCCGGTCGGGGCAACGCCGCACAGCTGGGAACGGCCGGTGCCACCGTGTACGCCACGGGGCGCACGAGCGGCTCTGAGCGGTCGGAGCCGCCGGAGACGGACCGGCCGGAGACCATCGAGGAGACCGCCGCGCTCGTCCACGAGGCGAGCGGCCACGGCATCCCGTCCAGGTGGACCACCTCATACCTTCGCAGGTCAGCGCACTGATGGCGCGCATCCGCACCAAGCAGGGCGCTCTGCACGTCCTCGTGAACGACATCTGGGGCGCGGAGATCGAGTGGGGGAGACGGTCCGGGAATCCTCCCTGGACACCGGACCGCACACGCTGCGCCTGGCCGTCGACACCCGAGCGATCACCAGCCACTTCGCGCTGCCCCTCTTCATCGCGACACCGGGCAGCCTCTGGTCGTCGAGGTGACCGACGGCACGGACGAGTACAACGCCACCCGTTACCGGGTGTCGTTCTTCCACGACCTGGTGAAGGCCGCGGTGAACCGGATGGCGTTCGCGCCAGGGCACGAGCTGGGGCCGCACGGGGGCGACCGCCATGCCGCTCACTCCCGGCTGGCTTCGGTCCGAGGCCATGCTCCAGGCCCACGGGGTCACCGAGGCGAACTGGTGTGACGCCGTCGCCCACTCGCCCCACTTCGCCATCTCCGAGTCACCCGCGTTCGTCGGGCGGGCCGTGACCGCACTGGCGCGGGACCCGGGGGTGGCGTGCTGGAACGGGCAGTCGCTGTCGAGCGGGCAGTTGGCGCGGGCCTACGGCTTCACCGGTCTCGACGGCCGTCGGCCCCGCTGACCACGACCCGACACCGTCCGGCCGCCCCCGCCTCACCCTTCCCGGTCGCGTTCCCGGCGGCTCCTGATCGCCCGGCGGATCCGCGTCAGCACCGGCTCGCCGCGGCTCCACCGGTGGCTGCTGTGCATCCTCGGGTCGTCCGTGACGGCGTAGCGCTTCACGTACGCGCCCAGGAACGCCTGGAGGGTCGCGATGGCCGGGATCGCGATCAGCGCTCCGACCGCTCCCATCAGCGCGGTGCCCGCGACCACCGATCCGAAGGCGACGGCAGGGTGGATGTCGACCGTCCTGGAGGTGAGCTTCGGCTGCAGCACGTAGTTCTCGAACTGCTGGTAGACCACGACGAATCCGAGCACCCACAGCGCGTACCAGGGGTCGACGGTGAAGGCGATCAGCATGGGGAGCGCACCGGCCAGGTACGTGCCGATCGTGGGGATGAACTGGGAGACCAGGCCGACCCAGACCGCGAGCGCCGGAGCGTAGGGCACCCCGAGGGTCACCAGCAGGACGTAGTGCGCCGCGCCGGAGATCAGTGCCATCAGTCCGCGCGAGTAGAGGTAGCCGCCGGTCTTGTCGACCGCGATCTCCCAGGCGCGCAGAACCTCGGCCTGCCGGGCGGGCGGCAGCACGGAGCACAGCGCACGCCTCAGCCGGGGGCCGTCGGCCGCGAAGTAGAACGAGAACAGGAAGATCGTCAGCAGCCGGAACAGCCCGCCGAGCACGGTGGTGGAGATGTCGAGCACTCCGGTCGCACTGTTCTGGACGTATCTCTGGAGCCAGTCGGAGTGCAGCAGGCTGTCCTGCACCTCGACCCGGGAGAGGTCGGTGCGGAAGGTCTCGTTGACCCAGTTGATCACCGAGTCGAGGTACTGGGGGAAGTCCTCGACCATGTCGACGATCTGGCCCGCCAGCATCGACCCCAGCAGGACGACGAAGCCGGCCCCGGCGATCAGCACACCGAGGAAGACCACGAAGGTGGCGAGCCCGCGACGCATCCCGCGCCCGGCCATGCGGCTGACCGCCGGTTCGATCGCGAGGGCCAGGAAGAAGGCGATGAGGATGTTGGTCAGCAGTCCGATGAGCTGGTCGAACGCCCAGCTGCCGAGCTGGAAGCATCCGTAGAGCGCCAGTGCCATGACCATCGCGCGCGGCAGCCATCCGGGCATGCGGACGGGGCCGGTGCCGGGCGGCGGGTCGGTTGGATCGGCCGGCGGGACGGGCGGCTGTTCGGACGGCTGGGTCTGGGCGGTCTCGTCTGTCGGTGCCACGGGACAAGTCTCGCTCACCGCTGCGACAGCCGGGACCGGGTCGCCGTGCCCGTCGGCGGGGCCGTGACGTTCAGCGCTTGTCGGCCGGAATGCCGACCGCCGAACAGACCCCGCGCCAGACGTCCTTGGTCTCCCAGCCGGCGGCCAGTGCCTCGTGCACCGTACGGCCCCCGAGCTCGGTCATCACATGATCGCGCGCGAAGGAATCGGCGTACCCCTCACCGAAGTGGTCCGCCATCCGTTCCCAGAAAATCGTCAACCGCATGCCTTCAGTATCCCGCTCCTGAGAGTGCAGCCGAGCCGGGTGGGCCCTTTCGGCGGTGCTTCGCCCTCTACGGTCGGTCCATGGCTGGAACCGGAGCAAGTACCCTCGCCCGCGCCGAGCAGTTCATCTGGCTCACCGCCCGTGTCCTCGAACAGCGGCGGTTCGCCCATCTCTTCCTGGACGGGAGCGCGGACGCCGTGGAGACCGCCCTCGCCGCCTATCTGAACGAGGACGGCGGCTACGGTCACGCGCTCGAACCCGACCTGCGCGGGCCGGTGAGCCAGCCGCTGCACACCGCGCACGCCCTGAGCGTCCTCGACTCGATCGGGCGTTGCGGCGGTATGCGCGTCGAGCGGATCTGCCGCTATCTGACCGACGTGTCGACGAAGGAGGGAGCTCTGCCCGCGCTCCACCCCTCGCAGCGCGGTTATCCCGCCGCTCCCTTCATCCCGGTCGTCGACGACCCGCCCGCCGAACTGCTGGCCACGGGGCCCGTGGTCGGGCTGCTGCACCGCAACCAGGTGTGGCACGCCTGGCTGTTCCGGGCCACCGACTTCTGCTGGGCCGCCGTCGACGCGCTGGAGCAGTCGCACCCGTACGAGATCGAGGCGGCAGTCGCCTTCCTCGACGGCGTCCCCGACCGGGCACGCGCGGAAGCCGCCGCCGACCGGCTGGGGCACCTGGTCCGTGAGCAGCGCCTGGTGGTGCTGGATCCGCGGCGGCGTGCCGAGTACCCGGTGGCGCCCGGTTACGCGCCGGGGGAGCACCACTTCCCGTACGACTACGCCCGCACCCCCGGGTCGTTCGCGCGCCGCTGGTTCAGCGAGGCCGAGCTGGAGGCCTCTCTGGACCATCTGTCGGGTGAGCAGGAAGGGGACGGGGGCTGGCCGGTGAGCTGGCGGCAGTGGGCGCCCGGTACGGCCCTGGAGGGGCGCCCGATCGTGACGCTCAAGGCCCTGCAGACCCTCCGGGCGTACGGACGTGGCCTCCGCTGATCCGCGACGTCGCCTACGCCAGGGCGCGTACCCCCGCGGTGACCACGACGGCGGCGCCGACCACGACGAGGAAGGGGGCCCGCAGGACGAGTGCCAGGGCCGCTGCGGCGAGCCCTGCGGCCCGGGCGTCCAGCACCATCTGTTGGCCGTCGCCGAACGTCTGCTGGGCGGTGAGGGCCGCGAGCAGCGCCACCGGCAGGAGCGCTGCCAGCCGTTGCACGAGGGGCCGCTCCAGCATTCCGGCGGGTACGAGCAGTCCCAGGAGCTTCGCGAGGTAGCAGCCCACGGCGGTGAGTCCGATGGCGATCCAGATGTTCATCGGCCCTCCCGGGTCTTCGTCGTACGGTCGGTGGCGGTCCCGTCCGTGCCCTTCTTCCCGCGCCCCATCAGGAAGAGCACGACGGGGGCGGCCAGGGCCGACAGGAGCACGGGCACGCCCGCCGGCAGGACCGGCAGGAGCCCCAGCGCCGGCAGGACCGCGAGCCCTGCCGTGAGACGCTCCCCGGTGGTCTTCAGCATCGGCGCGAGCAGGGCCAGGAACACGGCCGGGCTCGCCGCGTCCAGACCCCAGGTGTCGGTGTCGCCGAGGGCCTCCGCCCCGAGGGCACCGACCAGGGTGGTCAGGTTCCACAGGACGTAGAGGGTGAGCCCGGTGACGGTGAAGCCGATGCGGGCGGCACGGCGGGTGGGCTGGGCCAGGGTGACCGCGGTCGTCTCGTCGATGACCCACTGGGCGGCGAACGGGCGCAGCGCGCGTGGCAGGGAGAGCAGCTGGGACAGCCGCAGCCCGTAGAAGGCGTTGCGTACGCCCAGGAAGAACGCCCCGGCCGCCGCGGTGTACGGATTGCCGCCGGCCGCGAGCGCGCCGACCAGGGCGAACTGTGAGGCGCCGGTGAAGACGAGGAGGCTGAGCGCGCAGGTCTGCAACAGGGGCAGTCCGGATCCGGCGGAGGTGACGCCGAAGGCGAAGCCGGAGAGCCCCACGGCTATGCCGACGCCGAGTGCGTCCCGGACGACCGCGGAGTCCGGCTTCTCCGTGGGCGCGCGTGGGACATCGGCCGTGGCGCCGGGCACTCCGGCGCTCTGAGGGGGTGCTGTTCGTTCTGCCACGCCCGGCACGTTACGGGGAGGGGGCGGCACCGGTCTTGTACGTTCTTGCACGTTCGCGCTGGTAGGCGCCCGGAGGCACTCCCACGATCCGGGTGAAGTGACGGTTGAGATGCGGCTGGTCGGTGAAGCCGACGGCGGTGGCCGCCGCGGCGGGCGCGGTCCCCGCGTCGAGCATGCGGCGTGCCCGGCGCACCCGGGCGTCGGTGAGCCAGGTGTGCGGGGGCATCCCGTACTGCTTCTTGAAGGCCCGCAGCAGTGCGAACGGCCGGGTGCCCAGTTCGGCCGCGAGCGTCTCCAGGGTCGGCGGCCGGTCCATCCGCTCCTCCAGTACGGCTCGCGCGCGGGCGGCGTCGCGGGCGCCGGCGGAGTGGAGTGCCCTGGCGGGCAGCACGCTGCCGTGGCGGTCGAGCAGTCCGGCGACCATGACGCGCAGGACGCTGTCGGCCGCCAGCGCGTTGCCCTCCTCCGCCGCCCGGTGGACCTCCGAGATCAGCCGGGCGGCCTGCGCGTCCACGGCGCTGGTCTCCGCGAAGCCGACGGTGCCGCGCAGGCTCGTCAGGTCGGCCGCGATGTCGTTGATCACCTGTGCGGAGGGGTAGAGCGTGGCGTACACCCATCCTTCCGGCACTCCGGCGCGGGCCGTGTGCGGCACCTCCGGGTTGATCATGACGACCGTGCCGGGACCGGCGTGCACGGTGCCGTCGGGCAGTCCGACGTCCTCGATGCCCTGGGTGATCGTGCCGAAGACGTAGCCCTCGTGGCTGTGGCGCGGGAAGGTGTGGCGGACGTACCGGGCGCGGAGCAGATCGAGTTCGGGCAGTTCCGCGTACTGCCAGTACCTCGCCCACTCCTTCGGTGCGTCCGCTGCCGCCATACGGGCATTCTCACAGGTCCGGCCCCATGTCCGCAGTTCGGGAGGTGAGCGTCGGGGCACGTTCGCCGCCCGATGTCAGTGCCGGGGTGCACGATGGGTGGCATGGCCGGTTCCGCACTCGATTCGTTCTCGCCCGCGACCCGCAGCTGGTTCACGGGTGCCTTCGACGCGCCCACCGCGGCGCAGGAGGGCGCCTGGCGGGCCATCGGCGAGGGTTCCGACGTGCTGGTCGTCGCACCGACCGGATCGGGGAAGACGCTCGCCGCCTTCCTCGCCTCGCTGGACCGGCTCGCGGCCGTCCCGCCGCCCGCGGAGGCCAGGAAGCGCTGCCGCGTGCTGTACGTGTCGCCCCTGAAGGCACTCGCGGTCGATGTGGAGCGCAATCTGCGCTCGCCGCTGACGGGCATCCGCCAGGAGTCGGTGCGGCTGGGGCTGCCCGAGCCGGAGGTGCGGGTGGGGATCCGTTCCGGCGACACCCCGCCGGCCGAGCGCCGCTCGATGGCGACGAGGCCCCCGGACATCCTCATCACCACTCCCGAGTCGCTGTTCCTGATGCTCACCTCGTCGGCCCGGGAGGCGCTGGCGGGGGTCGAGACGGTCATCCTGGACGAGGTGCACGCCGTCGCGGGGACGAAGCGCGGTGCCCATCTCGCCGTGTCCCTGGAGCGTCTGGACGAGCTGCTGCCGCGGCCCGCCCGTCGTATCGGCCTGTCGGCGACGGTCCGCCCGGTCGACGAGGTTGCGCGGTTCCTTTCGCCGCAGCGACGGGTGGAGATCGTCCAGCCCCCGTCGGCCAAGGAGTTCGACCTCTCCGTCGTCGTCCCGGTGGAGGATCTCGGTGAGCTGGGCGGTTCCCCGGCCACCGACAGCGGGTCCGGTCAGTCGGACAAACCATCGATCTGGCCGCATGTCGAGGAGCGCATCGCCGATCTCGTCCAGGCGCACCGCTCCACGATCGTGTTCGCCAATTCGCGGCGGCTGGCCGAGCGTCTGTGCAACCGGCTCAACGAGATCGCGTACGAGCGGGCGACGGGCACCGTGTTCGAGGAGCAGACGTCCGTCGGACCGCTGCCGGAGTCCCACTCCCCCGCGGAGATCATGGCTCAGTCCGGGGCGGCCAAGGGGGCGCCCGCGCTCCTGGCCCGCGCGCACCACGGCTCCGTTTCCAAGGAGCAGCGCTCCCAGGTCGAGGAGGATCTCAAGGCGGGCCGGCTGCCCGCCGTGGTCGCCACATCGAGCCTGGAGCTGGGCATCGACATGGGTGCGGTCGATCTGGTGATCCAGGTCGAGTCGCCGCCGTCCGTCGCCTCGGGGCTGCAGCGGGTGGGCCGCGCCGGGCACCAGGTGGGTGCCGTGTCCACCGGCGTCGTCTTCCCCAAATACCGGGGGGACCTGGTCCAGGCGGCCGTCGTCACCGAACGGATGCGGGTGGGTGCCATCGAGGCGCTGCGCATCCCGTCCAACCCGCTGGACGTGCTCGCCCAGCAGATCGTCGCCGTGGTCGCGCTCGACACCCGGCAGGCGGACGACCTGCTGGCCCTCGTCCGCCGGGCCGCGCCGTTCGCGTCGCTCCCCGAATCCGCGTTCACCGCCGTGCTCGACATGCTCGCCGGGCGCTATCCGTCCGACGCCTTCGCGGAGCTGCGCCCCCGCGTGGTGTGGGACCGCGTCGCCGGTACGGTCACGGGCCGCCCGGGCGCCCAGCGGCTCGCCGTCACCTCGGGCGGCACCATTCCCGACCGTGGCCTCTTCGGCGTCTTCCTCGCCGGTTCCGACCCGAAGAAGGGGGGCGGACGGGTCGGTGAGCTGGACGAGGAGATGGTGTACGAGTCACGGGTCGGCGACGTCTTCACCCTGGGCACGACGTCCTGGCGGATCGAGGACATCACCAGGGACCGGGTCCTCGTCACGCCCGCCCCCGGCGTGCCGGGACGCCTGCCGTTCTGGAAGGGCGACCAGCTGGGCCGCCCGCTGGAGCTGGGCCGTGCGCTGGGCGCGTTCCTGCGGGAGGTCGGCGGGCTGTCTCCCGAGGACGCCCGGCTCCGCCTGCTCGCCGCGGGCCTCGACGCCTGGGCGGCGGACAACATCCTGTCGTACCTGGACGAGCAGCGGCGTGCCTGCGGCCATGTCCCCGACGACCGGACGATTCTCGTCGAGCGGTTCCGCGACGAGCTGGGTGACTGGCGGGTCGTGGTGCATTCGCCGTTCGGCGCCCAGGTCCACGCCCCGTGGGCACTCGCCCTGTCCGCCCGGCTCGGCGAGCGGTACGGCATGGACGCCCAGGTCATGCACGCGGACGACGGCATCGTGCTGCGCCTGCCCGACGCCGACCTGATGGGTGCGGACTTCCTGGACTTCGATCCCGTACGGGCGGATCCCGGCCAGGAGGCGCCCCGTGCGCCGGGACCGGTCTTCCCCGGTGCCGGATTCGACAGTGACCAGCCACCCGTGGGTGCCGCCGATGTGGTCTTCGACAAGGGGGAGATCGGCCAGGTCGTCACGGAACAGGTGGGCGGTTCGGCCTTGTTCGCCTCCCGGTTCCGCGAATGCGCGGCGCGTGCACTGCTGTTGCCCCGGCGCAGCCCGGGAAAGCGCACTCCGCTCTGGCAGCAGCGCCAGCGCGCGTCCCAGCTGCTCCAGGTGGCCTCCGAATTCGGTTCCTTCCCGATCGTCCTGGAGGCGGTCCGGGAGTGCCTCCAGGACGTCTTCGACGTCCCCGGGCTGACGGAGCTGATGGGCGATCTGGAGGCGCGCCGCATCCGCCTGGTCGAGGTGACCACCCCCGAGCCGTCGCCGTTCGCCCGCTCGCTCCTCTTCGGCTACGTCGCACAGTTCCTGTACGAGGGTGACTCCCCGCTCGCCGAGCGGCGGGCAGCCGCGCTCTCGCTCGACTCCCACCTGCTGGCCGAGCTGCTCGGACAGGCGGAGCTCCGCGAGCTGCTGGACGCCGATGTCCTGGGCGAGCTGGAGCGGGAACTGCAGTGGCTGACCGAGGACCGGAGGATCAAGGACGTCGAGGGTGTCGCCGATCTCCTGCGCGTCCTCGGCCCGCTCACCGACGCCGAGCTGGCCGAGCGCGGCGCGGAGCCGCAGTGGGCGCCGGAGCTGGAGACGGCCCGGCGGTCCATCCGGGTACGCATCGGCGGATCCGCGCACTGGGCGGCCGTCGAGGACGCGGGCCGGCTGCGGGACGCGCTCGGCACCGCGCTGCCCGTGGGTGTTCCCGAGGCCTTCACCGAGCCGGTGAAGGATCCGCTCGGCGACCTGCTCGCCCGTCACGCGCGTACGCACGGCCCGTTCACCACCACCCGGGCGGCAGGCCGCTTCGGCCTCGGTACCGCCGTCACCGAGGGCGCGTTGCAGCGGCTCGCCGCTTCGGGCCGCGTCGTCCAGGGCGAGTTCCATCCTGCGGGCATCGGCCAGGAGTGGTGCGACGCCACGGTGCTGCGGCGGCTGCGACGCCGTTCGCTCGCCGCGCTCCGCGAGGAGCTGGAGCCGGTGCCCCCGGCCGCGCTGGCGGGCTTCCTGCCCCAGTGGCAGCATCTCGGCGACAACAGCCTGCGCGGAATCGACGGACTGGCCCGTGCCATCGAGCAGTTGCAGGGCGCCCCGGTCCCCGCGTCGGCGCTGGAGAAGCTGATCCTGCCGAGCCGTGTCGCGGGGTACTCCCCCGCCCTGCTCGACGAGCTCACGACCACCGGCGAGGTCGTCTGGGCCGGTGTGGGATCGCTCCCCGGAAAGGACGGCTGGCTGTCCCTCTACCTCGCCGACAGCGCGCCACTGCTCCTGCCGCCGCCCCATCCGCTGGAGCAGACCGCACTGCACGAATCGGTCCTCACCGTCCTGTCCGGCGGTTACGGACTCTTCTTCCGGCAGATCGCCGACCAGGTGCGCGCCACCACCCACCCGGACTGCACGGACCCCCAACTGGCCGAAATCCTCTGGGACCTGGTCTGGTCCGGCCGTCTCACCAACGACACCCTCGCCCCGCTGCGCTCGCTCCTCGGCTCGGGGCGCACGGCGGGTTCCACCGCGCACCGCGCGAAGCGCAGTGTGCCGCGCGGCCGTTACGGGTCACTCACCGCGGCCGCCCGTCCGGCGTCCCGCACCGGCCCGCCGACCGTGTCGGGACGCTGGTCGCTGCTGCCTCCGGCCGAGCCCGAGCGGACCCACCGCGCGCATGCCCTGGCCCGGACGCTCCTCGACCGCCACGGTGTGGTGACCCGCGGCGCGGTGCAGGCCGAGGGTGTCGAAGGCGGGTTCTCGGCGACGTACCGCGTCCTCGCCGCGTTCGAGGACAGCGGGCAGGCGCGCCGCGGGTATGTCGTCGAGGGTCTGGGAGCGGCCCAGTTCGCGATGGACGGCGCCGTGGACCGGCTGCGGGCCGCGTCCACCGCCCGCGACCGCAGGGACCCCGGCACGGCACCCCGCGCGCTGGTCCTCGCGGCAGCCGACCCGGCCAACGCGTACGGCGCCGCGCTGCCCTGGCCCGAGTCCCCGGACGGCGCGGGGCACAAACCGGGCCGCAAGGCGGGGGCGCTGGTCGTTCTTGTCGACGGCGAGCTGACGCTGTACATGGAGCGCGGCGGCAAGACGCTGCTGGCCTGGCCGGCCGACCCCGCCGACCCGGCACTCGTCGCGGCGGCCGAGGCGCTCGCGTCGGCGGCCCGCGCGGGAACGCTCGGCACGGTCACGGTGGAGCGCACCAACGGCGCCTCGTCCCTCACCTCCCCCCTGGGGCGCACCCTGGAGGCGGCCGGCTTCCTCGCCACGCCGAGGGGGTTGCGTCTGCGCGCCTGAGACCGGGAGGAGGAGCGCCCGGTCCTCGCTCTCGTACGAGCCGACGCCCGGCCCTGGGGACGGCCCCGGCTCGTGGGGCTGCCCGGCGCCCCGTCCGGCCCGGCCGCCCGCGGGGCTGTCGCAGGCACCGTACGGGGCGGGCGCCGCGCATCATGGACGCATGCCCGAAGGTGACACCGTCCTGCAGACCGCCAGGCGTCTCGACACGGCGCTCGCGGGCCATGTACTGACCCGCTCCGATCTTCGGGTGCCACGGTTCGCCACGGCCGACCTGACGGGCCGGACCGTCCTCGATGTCGCCGCACGCGGCAAGCACCTCCTGACCCGTTTCGAGGGCGGGCTCACCCTCCACAGCCATCTGCGGATGGACGGCGCCTGGCGCGTCTACGGTCCGGGCGAACGCTGGCAGGGCGGCCCCGCCCATCAGATCCGGGCGGTGCTCGCCACCGCGGAGCACACCGCCGTCGGCTATCGCCTCCCCGTTCTGGAGCTGCTCCGCACCCAGGACGAGGAGCGGGTCGTCGGCCACCTCGGCCCCGATCTGCTGGGACCCGGCTGGGACCCGGACGCCGCCCTGCGCAATCTGCTCGCGGAACCCACGCGCCCCCTGGGCGAGGCACTGCTGGACCAGCGCAACCTGGCCGGTATCGGCAATGTCTACAAGTGCGAGCTCTGCTTCCTCGCCCGCGTCACCCCCTGGCTGCCCGTGGGTGAGCTTCCGCTGCCCCTCGCCGCAGGTCTGGTGGACACGGCCGAGCGGCTTCTGCAGGCGAACCGCGACCGCCCGACCCGGACCACGACGGGCCCCACCGCCGCCCTCGGCCGGGGCGGCGCGCCCGAACGGCTCTTCGTCTACGGCCGCACCCACCGCCCCTGTCTGCGCTGCCGTACGCCGATCCGTTCGGCGGACCAGGACGGCCGCCCCACCTACTGGTGTCCGCGGTGCCAGTCGGGCCCCACCGGCTGAGAAGCACCTCGAAGAACGCTCACCCTCGGTCACCTGCCACGGATCGGACCAGTCGGAGACCTGGTCGCCCCTCGGGGCCGCTCGGAGACTTGCTCACAGATCACGGCCGCCCGGAGACCGGCTGCCACAGATCAGGGCCGCCCGCGGACCCGTCACGGATCGGGGCGCCCAGCCCCGGATCCTCCGTCGTCGCCCTGCCCGTCCTCACGGCCGGGCCGTGCGAGCGCCGCCACGTGGACGGGCAGCAGACTCAGCCCCCACCCGCCCGCTGCCACGGCACCCTCGACGAGGCCGGCGTGCTGCGGCTCCAGCAGCAGCCTCAGCACCGCCCACCACCACACGCCGCCGAGGACGAGCAGCGGCACCCATCGGCGCACCATGCCTGCCTCCTCCGGCCGACGCCGGTACGGCTCGATCTTCTGACGGAGGGGCGCATCGGTGCATTGCCCAGCGTGCACGGCGTGAACAGACCGAAGACTCGCGCTCTCTCCCAGGGCCGCCACGCCTGAAGGTGGACCGCGGCCCTTCCCGCAGTTTCCCCCGGGACCGCTCCGCCTGCATCCCGCGTCCCATGACTGTGCCCCCGCCACAAGAAATCGGCGGGGGCACGTAGTCGCGCTAACAGGCAGGGAAGTTCCGCGGAAGGCGCCTGGGCCTAACGCCCGTCGCCGTCGGTCAGGGAGTCCTTCACGCCCTTGGCGCGTTCACCGGCCTCACCCAGAGCGCCTTCCGCCTTGGCCTTGGCCTGGTCGGTCTTGCCCTCGGTCTCCTTGCGCCGGTCACCGGTGAGCTTGCCGGTCGCTTCCTTGGCCTTGCCCTTGAGCTTGTCCTTGGCGTTGTCGTCGGTCATCTTCGGCTCCTCGCTCGCTGGTCAGGTGGTCGGACGGCCGGGCAGGAGAACGGTCAGGCGCTCTCCGCCTGGAACATCCACGCATGCTTCTCGAGGTCCGCCGTCAGCGTGATCAGGATGTCCTGGCTGACGGGGTCCGGCTCGGCGGTCGCCTCGATCCGCTCCCTCATGCGGTCGACGACCACACGAAGGGCGTCCACGAGTGCCCGTACCGCGTCCACGTCCTTGATCCAGCCGTCGGGCACGGAGTCGATGGCCGTCGTCTTCGCCAGGGTGCGGGACCGCCCGTCCGGATTGACGCCGATGGCGGACGCCCTCTCCGCGACCGTGTCCGAGTGCTGCCGCGCCGTGTCCACGACCTCGTCGAGCTGTAGGTGCACGGACCGGAAGCGCGGACCGACCACATTCCAGTGGACCTGCTTGGCCGCCAGGGAGAGGTCGATCAGGTCGACCAGAGCGCCTTGGAGCGCGTCTCCCACGACCTTGCGGTCGCCTTCGGACAGTGGGCTCTTCACGACAGACATGCACCTCTCCGATCAGATAGCAGTACAGACAGCTGTTCGGCTTACCACCTGTCCACGATGGCACATACGACACAAAAGAGTCATTCGGGCGACTTCCCGAGGGGCCGTCACCCGGCCTCACATCACGCCTGCCCGGCGACCGGCTCCGCACACCCGGAATGCCGGAAGCCCCGGCCGGGCCCACAAAGGGCCGGCCGGGGCTTCCGGTTCACCATGAACCACGCAGGTCAGGCGGCGACGACATCCACCGCTTCCGCGGGCGCCTTGATGGTCACGCGTCCCGTCGGCACGCCTGCCACCGACGTCACGGAGACCGAATTGAGCATTGGGCGTACCGGCACAGGCACCGGGTCGCTGGCAGCTGCCGACTCGGCCAGCTCAGCCAGGGACAGTTCATCGCTCACTTCACGCATGAGCTCGGACATCCGTACGTCAAGCGCGTCGCAAATGGCGGAGAGCAGCTCGGAGGATGCCTCCTTCTGCCCCCGCTCCACCTCGGAGAGATAGCCGAGCGAGACTCGGGCGGACGAGGAGACTTCGCGCAGAGTACGGCCTTGGCGCTGGCGCTGCCGACGCAGCACGTCACCAAGCAGGCGACGGAGCAGAATCATCGGTGGCTCCCTCCTCGGACCGCGTAGCCGCATCCTTCACGCCCCACCGTACCGCCTTGCGCTGCGGCCGTGCGGGGAGCGATGTCGTGTTCACTCAGGGCTGCAAACATCAATTCCCCCCGTTCTGTTCCGTATCCTGTGCCCTCGCATTTTCGCCGAGTTCGCCGGAGAGCAGCTCGAGCACGCTCCGTACACTCTCTTTACGGATGTCCGCACGCCCGCCGTTCAACCTCAGCTCGGCGACTTTCTGTACGCCGCCCGGCCCGGAAACGGCCACGTAGACCGTCCCGACGGCCTTGCCGTCCTGCGCGTCGGGTCCCGCGACACCGGTGGTCGACACACCCCAGTCCGCGCCCAGGTTCCGTCGTACACCGGCCGCCATGGCGAGCGCGACATCGGGGTCGACCGCCCCCCGCTCGTCGAGGAGGGCCCCCTCGACGCCCAGCAGGTCCCGCTTGAGGGTCGTGGCGTACGCCGTGACGGACCCGCGGAAGGACTGCGAGGCACCGGGCACCGAGGTCAGCTCCGCGGCCACCAGGCCGCCCGTCAGGGACTCGGCGACGGCGAGCGTCTCACCACGCTCCCCCAGCCGGCGCAGCACCCGGGCCGCCCCGGACGTCACCGCTCGGCCTCCGCCGCACCTCTGGCCCCCGCGGAGGGCTTCACGACACCCTCGCCCACAGCGACACCTTCGCCGGGAGCACTGCCCGCGCCCGCACCGGGCCCCGTGCCCACACCGGCACCCGGACCCGCACCGGCCGCCGTGACCGCCTCCAGGGCCGCGGCCCGCTCGGCGGCGAGGCCCTTGCGGCGCAGCACGACGGCCTGGCGTACGTAGTCGAGCCCCGTGACGACCGTGAGCACGACGGCCGCCATCATCACCCAGAAGCGCAAGGTGGCCAGCGGCCCGGTCAGCACCAAGACGTACATGCCCACGGCCGTGCCCTGGGCCAGCGTCTTCATCTTGCCGCCCCGGCTGGCCGGGATCACCGCGTGCCGGATGACCCAGAACCGCATGAGCGTGATGCCCAGTTCCCTGAAGAGGATCACACCGGTGATCCACCACGGCAGGTCCCCGAGCCAGGAGAGGCTGATCAGGGCCGCGCCCATGATCGCCTTGTCGGCGATCGGGTCGGCGATCTTCCCGAAGTCCGTGACCAGGTTGTACGCACGCGCGAGGTGACCGTCGAAGAGGTCGGTGATCATCGCGACGGCGAACGCGGCCCAGGCGAACGCACGCCAGACCGGGTCGTAACCGCCGTCGTGCAGGAGCAGCATGACGAAGCCCGGGACCAGCAGCAGCCGCACCATGGTGAGGATGTTGGCGATGTTCCACAGGCCGGCCTGGTTGACGGCCGTCGCACCCAGCTTGCCGCCGCGGGGTACCGGCGTCGCGCCGGAGCCGCCTGCCGCGGATGCCGGGGCTCCCGTCATCTGGCTGCCTCCGCAAGCTCGTGGTGTTCGGCCACGAGGTCCACTCCCTCGGTGCCCACTGCCTTTGCCTCGACCATACGGCCCGGCACGAGCCCCTCGCGTGTGGTGAAGACGACCTGGCCGTCCGTTTCCGGCGCCTGGTGGGCCGCGCGGCCCACCGCGACCTCCCCGTCCTCGTCGGACTCCACGGACTCGACGAGGACCTGGAGGGTCTCGCCGACCCGCTCCTCGGCACGCTGCGAGGTGAGCTCCTCGGCCAGCTGCGAGATGTGGGCGAGGCGTTCGGCGATGACGTCGGCGTCCAGCTTGTTCTCGTAACCGACCGCTTCGGTGCCCTCCTCGTCGGAGTACCCGAAGACGCCGATGGCGTCCAGGCGCGCTCCGGTGAGGAAGCGTTCCAGTTCGGCGAGATCCGCCTCGGTCTCCCCCGGGAAGCCGACGATGAAGTTCGACCGGGCACCGGCCTGCGGCGCCTTGCCCCGGATGGTGTCCAGGAGCTCCAGGAAACGGTCCGTATCGCCGAACCGGCGCATCGCCCGCAGCACCCCCGGGGCGGAGTGCTGGAAGGAGAGGTCGAAATACGGGGCGACCTTCGGGGTCGAGGTGAGCACGTCGATCAGCCCGGGGCGCATCTCGGCGGGCTGGAGGTAACTGACGCGGATCCGCTCGATGCCGTCGACGTCGGCCAGCTCGGGCAGCAGAGTCTCCAGGAGCCTGATGTCGCCGAGGTCCTTGCCGTACGACGTGTTGTTCTCGGAGACCAGCATGACCTCCTTGACGCCCTGCTCGGCGAGCCAGCGCGTCTCCCCCAGCACGTCCGAGGGGCGCCGGGAGATGAAGGAACCCCGGAAGGACGGGATGGCGCAGAAGGAGCAGCGGCGGTCGCAGCCGGAGGCGAGCTTCACCGAGGCGACCGGGCTGGTGCCCAGCCTGCGGCGCAGCGGTGCCCGCGGCCCGGAGACCGGCGCGACGCCGTCCGGCAGGTCCGCGGGGGCCGGGGCGATCTCCTGGGCGTGGCCGGGCAGCGCGACGGCGGCGTCCTGCCGCTCGGCCGGGCTGATCGGGAGCAGCTTGCGCCGGTCCCGCGGGGTGTGGGAGGCGTGGATGCCACCGTTGAGGATGGTCTGCAGGCGGTCGGAGATGTCGGCGTAGTCGTCGAATCCGAGGACCCCGTCCGCTTCCGGCAGCGCCTCGGCAAGGTCCTTGCCGTAGCGCTCGGCCATGCAGCCGACGGCCACGACGGCCTGGGTTCTGCCGTGATCCTTCAGATCATTGGCTTCGAGCAGGGCGTCGACGGAGTCCTTCTTGGCGGCTTCGACGAATCCACAGGTGTTGACGACGGCGACATCCGCATCGGAGGCGTTCTCGACGAGATCCCAGCCGTCCGCTGCCAAGCGGCCTGCAAGCTCCTCCGAGTCCACCTCGTTACGGGCGCAGCCAAGAGTGACAAGGGCGACGGTACGGCGTTCGGGCATGGGCTCAAGACTACTTTGTCCCGGACCACGTCCTGCCGTGCAGGGTTCAACGCTACGGGGAGTGACCGGAAGCCCGGTGAAGCGGAAGGAAAACGGAAACGGTGAGCGCCCGGCAGGGCCGCCGGACGCTCACCGAAAAGAGATGCCTGGGACGCGAGGTCAGCCGACCTCGGGGTCGCCCTTCGTGTACGAGAGGCGTTCGACCTGTCCCGGCTCGAACCGGTCTTCGACCTTCTTGCCGTTGACGAAGAGCTCGATGGCTCCGGCGTCACCGAGGACGAGGTCGACCCGCTCCTTGTCCTGGAAGGTCTTGGAGTCGCCCTGGAGCAGCAGCCCGTCGAAGAGCAGCCGTCCGTTGTGGTCCTTGGCGGAGATCCAGCTCTTGCCCTCGGTGGCGCTCAGCTTCACCGTCACCTTGTCGCGCGGGGCGGCGGCGATGGCGCTTTCGGAGGGCACGGGCTTGGGGTCGGCCGGCTTGGTGGCGGTGGGCTTGGGGGTGGTCTTGTCGGGTGTCGAGCCTTCGGCGACCTGGGTCGCGCCGGAGTCGTCGTCGGTGCCGTTGAACAGCGTGAAACCGACGAAGCCGACCACGGCGACGATCGCCGCGACCATGGCCGCGGTCCAGTTCGGCCGACGGGGTTCGGAACGGATCCGTTCCGCCTCGAACAGCGGCGCCGCGGGAGTGGGCGCAGGACGGCCGCCGTGTTCGGCGTCGAACTGCGCGATCAGCGGATCCGGGTCGAGCAGGACGGCGCGGGCGAGCATGCGGATGTGTCCGCGTGCGTACACGTCGCCGCCGCAGCGGGAGAAGTCGTCCGTCTCGATCGCGTGCACGATGGGGATGCGCACCCGGGTGGAGCTGCTGACTTCCTCGACCGTCAGACCTGCGGCGATACGAGCCTGCTGGAGAGCGCGACCGATCGAAGGCCGGTCGTCTTCGGGGGAGTTGCCGATGGACACGGGGGCGCCTTTCGAGCGTGAGCCACCTGCTGGATGTTCAGTCTAGGGGTGGTACGAAAGGGTGGGGCAACCGGGAGGGACGACTTTGTACGCCATCGGGTTCGCCGGACAGCCCCTCGGGCAGGGCAGGGGACGGAGTGCGGAACCGATCATCCCACTGCTCCTCCCTTCAACTTGACGTACGACCGGGCGAAACGGTTGCCCGCAAAAAAATCTTACGAAGCGGTTTCCCCACGAATCACTGCCAACACCCCGTCGAGTTCGTCCGGTTTCACCAGGACGTCGCGCGCCTTGGAGCCCTCGCTGGGGCCGACGATGTTGCGCGATTCCATCAGGTCCATGAGTCGGCCCGCCTTCGCGAAGCCGACCCGGAGCTTGCGCTGGAGCATGGACGTCGAGCCGAACTGGGTGGAGACGACGAGCTCCGCCGCCTGGCAGAGCAGATCGAGGTCGTCACCGATGTCCTCGTCGATCTCCTTCTTCTGCTTGGTGCCGACGACCACGTCCTCGCGGAAGACCGGGGCCATCTGATCCTTGCAGTGCTGGACGATCGCCGCGACCTCGTCCTCGGTGACGAACGCCCCCTGCATACGGGTCGGCTTGTTCGCCCCCATCGGCAGGAACAGCCCGTCACCCTTTCCGATGAGCTTCTCGGCGCCGGGCTGGTCGAGGATGACGCGGCTGTCGGCGAGCGAGGACGTCGCGAAGGCCAGCCGGGACGGCACGTTGGCCTTGATCAGACCGGTCACGACGTCGACCGAGGGACGCTGCGTGGCCAGCACCAGGTGGATGCCCGCGGCCCGCGCCAGCTGGGTGATGCGGACGATGGAGTCCTCGACGTCGCGCGGCGCGACCATCATCAGGTCCGCGAGCTCGTCGACGATGACCAGCAGGTACGGGTAGGGGCTGAGCTCCCGCTCGCTGCCTTCGGGGGCCTTGGCCTTGCCGCTGCGCACGGCGTGGTTGAAGTCGTCGATGTGCCGGTACCCGAACGCCGCGAGGTCGTCGTAGCGCAGGTCCATCTCCCGTACGACCCACTGGAGGGCCTCGGCGGCCTTCTTCGGGTTGGTGATGATCGGCGTGATCAGGTGCGGGATGCCTTCGTACGCGGTGAGCTCGACGCGCTTGGGGTCGACGAGCACCATCCGCACGTCCTCCGGGGTCGCCCGCACCATGACCGAGGTGATCAGGCAGTTGATGCACGAGGACTTGCCGGAACCGGTCGCGCCCGCGACCAGGACGTGCGGCATCTTCGCCAGGTTGGCCATCTCGTAGCCGCCCTCGACGTTCTTGCCGAGCGCCACCAGCATCGGGTGGTCGTCCTCCGCCGCGTCCGCGAGGCGCAGGACGTCGCCGAGATTGACCATCTCCCGGTCGGAGTTGGGGATCTCGATACCGACCGCGGACTTGCCCGGGATCGGAGAGATGATCCGTACGTCCGGACTGGCGACGGCGTACGCGATGTTCTTGGTCAGGGCGGTGATCCGCTCGACCTTGACGGCCGGCCCGAGCTCCACCTCGTACCGCGTGACCGTCGGGCCGCGGGTGAAGCCGGTGACGGCCGCGTCGACCTTGAACTCGGTGAAGACGTTCGTCAGCGAGGCGACGACCACGTCGTTGGCCGCGCTGCGCGTCTTGCCGGGCCCGCCGCGCTCCAGCAGGTCGAGGGACGGCAGGGCGTAGGTGATGTCGCCGGAGAGCTGGAGCTGCTCGGCGCGGGCCGGCAGCGGCTGGGAACGCTCGGGGGCGGGCTTGGTCAGGTCGGGCACGCCGCCGGACGCCGACTTCCCGGCGTCCCGGTCGCCCGGGGTGGCCTTCTCGGCCGTCCTCGCCCCGGGCACCGGTGACCCGCTCCGCTCCCGGTCGGCGGAGACGCCCTGCGTCAGGTCGGCGACGACCGGCGACGGCGGCATGCCGTTGAGCACCGCCCCGTCGAGGGCGGCCGCGGCGGCTGCCGCCACGTCCACGGCGTCCATGGTGCGGTTCATCGCGGGCTGGGCGGATGGCCTGCGCGGCCGGCGGCGCCTGGCCAGTGCCTCTCCTTCGGCCAGGTCCGCGTCGTACACGTCGTCGCTCCCCGGCCGACGGGCCGCGGACCGCCGCGAGCCCTCGGGCAGCGCGTCGCGCCACTGCTCGTCGTAGCGCTCGTCGTCGCTGTCGTCGTCCCCGGGCTCGGGTGCCGGGTCGACGATGCCGAGCCGCACACCGAGCTGCCGCAGCCGCTGGGGAATGGCGTTGACCGGGGTGGCCGTGACGACGAGAAGCCCGAAGACCGTCAGCAGCAGGAGCAGCGGGACGGCGAGCACCTCGCCCATCGTGAAGACGAGCGGCTTGGAGGCCGCCCAGCCGATCAGCCCGCCGGCGTCCTGCATGGCGTCGGTGCCGTCCTCGCGGCCGGGCGACCCGCAGGCGATGTGGACCTGGCCGAGCACCCCGATGACGAGGGCGGAAAGCCCGATGACGATACGGCCGTTGGCCTCGGGCTTCTCCGGATAGAGGATCAGCCGGACGGCGACGGCACCCAGCAGTATCGGCACGAGCAGATCGAGCCTGCCGAACGCTCCGGTGACCAGCATCTCGACGAGATCGCCGACAGGTCCCTGGAGGTGTGACCAGGTGCCCGCCGCGACGACCAGTCCGAGGCCGAGGAGCAGCAGCGCGAGACCGTCCTTGCGGTGCGCGGGATCGAGGCCCTTCGCTCCGCGCCCTATGGAGCGGAACACCGCACCCACGCCGTGTGCCGTCCCCAGCCAGAGGGCCCGCACCAGGCGGTAGACGCCCCCGGTGGGGGACGGTGCGGGTTTGGGCGCGGGCTTCCTGGCCGCCGTCTTCTTGGCGGGTGCCTTCTTCGCGGGCGCGGTCTTCTTCGCCGCGGTCTTCTTCGCGGGCGCGGCTTTCTTCGCCGGTCCCTGGGCACGGCCGGCGCGCTTCGCGGTGCCCGCCGTGCCCTGGGAACCCTTGCCGGACGTACGTGAGGCCATGTGACTGAGGTTACCGGTGCCGACGGCGGTGGACACGTGTGCCTACGCCTTCACCCGTCCGTGTCGCCTTGTACGGGCGCCGAACTGACGCGGTCTCAACCGCCGCGGCTCAGTTCTGCGAGGGCAGGACGACCGCGGAACCGCCCGTACCGGGCTCCAGCGCGTCGAGCGCGCGGCGCAGTCCGGTGAGCTTGCGTTCAAGGTGGGCCGCGGTCGCCACGGCCGCGGCGTCCGCCGATTCGTCGTCCAGCTGTTTGGAGAGCGCCTCCGCCTGCTCCTCGACCGCGGCGAGCCGTGCCGAGAGCTCCGCGAGCAGACTCGCCGGCTCCTTCTCGTCCGAGCCGGTGTGTGTACCGCCTTCGAGCTGGAGCCGCAGCAGCGCCGCCTGTTCACGCAGCTGACAGTTCTTCGTGTACAGCTCGACGAAGACCGAGACCTTGGCGCGCAGCACCCAGGGGTCGAAGGGCTTCGAGATGTAGTCCACCGCACCTGCCGCATAACCCCGGAAGGTGTGGTGCGGACCGTGGTTGATCGCGGTGAGGAAGATGATCGGGATGTCCCGGGTCCGCTCCCGCCGCTTGATGTGCGCGGCCGTCTCGAAACCGTCCATGCCGGGCATCTGAACGTCCAGCAGAATGACCGCGAAGTCGTCCGTGAGCAGCGCTTTGAGCGCCTCCTCCCCTGACGATGCCCGGACCAGTGTCTGATCGAGCGCGGAGAGGATGGCCTCCAGCGCGAGCAGATTCTCCGGCCGGTCATCGACCAGGAGGATCTTGGCCTTCTGCATCATGGCCCGCCCTCCTCGCCCCGGAATCGCACCGGGTGCCGCCCCAGGGGACGACTCCCTTACGCCGTCCGTCCTTGTGCCGGTCATGGTAGCCGCACCCCGCCTGTCACCACACCCTGTCACCGCGATGTCACTGTGCACGTAGCGGAAACGCGGCGCGAGACCAGAAGGTTCCCCGGATTCCGCGCACTCACACCCTTTCGGGCACACCGGTCGACGACGACCGACCGGGCGCCGCCCGCCCGGTCACTCTCCGCGCATCCAGTTCTCCATCACTGACAACAGATGATCGGAATCGACCGGCTTGGTGACGTAGTCGGAGGCACCGCAGTCGATCGCCTTCTCCCGGTCGCCCTTCATCGCCTTCGCGGTGAGCGCGACGATCGGGAGTCCCGCGAACTGGGGCATCCGCCGGATCGCCGTCGTCGTGGCGTAGCCGTCCATCTCGGGCATCATGATGTCCATCAGTACGATCGTCACATCGTCGTGCTGCTCCAGGACTTCGATGCCCTCACGCCCGTTCTCCGCGTACAGCACCGACAGTCCGTGCTGCTCCAGCACGCTCGTGAGGGCGAAGACGTTACGGATGTCGTCGTCGACGATCAGCACCTTCTCCCCGTGGAAGCGGAACGTCCTGCGGGGCTCCTGCTCGTCCTGCGCGCCCTGCACCCACTCCTGGGGCGCCGCGGTCTCCTGCCCTGCCCTGCCGTCCGCCAGGGCAGGGCGCTGCGCCGCAGTGCCCAGGGCCTTGCGGCGGCGCCGGAAGATCCCGGCGGAGTTGGCCGGATCGCCCAGGGGCGGCTCGGAGCCGGTCCGCTGCGAGGACTCCAACTGCGGGGAGTCCTCGGTGGAACCGCTGCGGAACTCGATGGGACCGGGCCCCATCTGCGGGTAGCCCTGCGGCGGCAGCTCGCTAGGGTGCAGCGGCAGGTACAGCGTGAACGTCGAGCCCCGTCCCGGTTCGCTGGCCGCGTGGATCTCGCCGCCCAGCAGGCGGGCGATCTCCCGGCTGATGGAGAGGCCGAGTCCCGTGCCCCCGTATTTGCGACTGGTCGTGCCGTCCGCCTGCTTGAACGCCTCGAAGATCACCAGCATCTTGCTGGACGCGATGCCGATCCCGGTGTCGGTGACCGAGAAGGCGATCAGGTCACCGTCGGCGTCACGCAGCGAACCGGCCTCCAGCAGATGCTCCCTGATGGCGTTGGGCACATCGGCGCCGGCCGGCCGGATCACCAGCTCCACCGCGCCGGTGTCGGTGAACTTCACCGCGTTGGACAGCAGGTTGCGCAGCACCTGGAGCAGCCGCTGCTCGTCCGTGTGCAGCGTGGCGGGCAGCTCCGGGGACACCCGTACGGAGAAGTCGAGGCCCTTCTCCGCGGTGAGCGGCCGGAACGTCGCCTCCACGTAGTCGACCAGCTGGACCAGCGCGATCCGCGTCGGGCTGACGTCCATCTTGCCCGCCTCGACCTTGGACAGGTCGAGGATGTCGTTGATCAGCTGGAGCAGGTCGGAACCCGCCCCGTGGATCGTCTCGGCGAACTCCACCTGCTTGGGCGAGAGGTTGCCCTCCGCGTTGTCCGCGAGCAGCTTGGCCAGGATGAGCAGCGAGTTGAGCGGCGTACGCAGCTCGTGCGACATGTTCGCCAGGAACTCGGACTTGTAGCGCATCGAGACCGCGAGCTGTTCGGCGCGTTCCTCCAGGACCTGCCGGGCCTCCTCGATCTCGGTGTTCTTCACCTCGATGTCGCGGTTCTGCTGCGCCAGCAGCTCGGCCTTCTCCTCCAGCTCGGCATTGGAGGCCTGGAGTGCCTTCTGCCGGTTCTCCAGCTCCTGGGAGCGGTCACGCAGCTGTTCGGTGAGCTCCTGGGACTGCTCCAGGAGCTTCTCGGTCTTGGTGTTGACGCTGATGGTGTTGACGCTCGTCGCGATCATCTCGGCGAGCTGGTTGAGGAAGTCCCGCTGGATGTGCGTGAACGGCTGGAACGAGGCCAGTTCGATCACACCGAGGACCTTGCCCTCGAAGAGCACCGGCAGCACGATCACATGCGCGGGCGGCGCCTCGCCGAGCCCGGAGGAGATCTTCAGGTATCCCGGCGGCACGTTGTCCACCTGGATGGTCCGCTTCTCCTCGGCCGCCGTGCCGATGAGCGTCTCGCCGGGCCGGAAGGAGGTCGGCATGGAGCCCGCGGAGTAGCCGTAACTGCCCCGCATGCGCAGCTCGTACGAGCTGTCCTTGCCGCCTTCGGCTCCCACCTCGTCGGTGTCGCCCGTCGTCATGGCCAGGAAGAACGCTCCGTGCTGGGCCGAGACGACGGGGGTCAGCTCGCTCATGATCAGCGAGGCGACGTCGTCCAGGTCACGGCGGCCCTGCATCAGACCGGAGATCCGGGCGAGGTTGCCCTTGAGCCAGTCCTGTTCCTTGTTGGTCAGGGTGGTGTCGCGCAGGTTGGCGATCATCGTATTGATGTTGTCCTGCAGCACCTGGATCTCGCCGGCCGCGTCGACGTCGATCTTGAGGTTGAGATCGCCCCGGGTCACCGCGGTGGCCACCGCGGCGATGGCGCGCACCTGACGGGTCAGGTTCCCGGCCATCTCGTTCACCGACTCGGTGAGGTCGCGCCAGGTCCCGTCGACGTCCCGCACCCGCGCCTGGCCGCCCAGCTGCCCCTCGGTGCCCACCTCGCGGGCCACCCGGGTCACCTGGTCGGCGAAGTTCGACAGCTGCGCCACCATCGTGTTGATGGTGTTCTTCAGCTCCAGGATCTCGCCGCGTGCGTCGATGTCGATCTTCTTGGTGAGGTCGCCCTTGGCGATGGCCGTGGTGACCGTGGCGATCTGGCGCACCTGACCGGTCAGGTTGGACGCCATCGAGTTCACCGACTCGGTGAGGTCCTTCCAGGTGCCGGAAACTCCGGGAACCCGTGCCTGGCCGCCCAGTTCGCCCTCGGTGCCCACCTCGCGCGCCACCCGGGTGACCTCGTCCGCGAACGAGGAAAGGGTCGTCACCATCGTGTTGACGGTGTCGGCGAGCTCGGCCACCTCGCCGCGCGCCTCCACGGTGACCTTCTTGGTCAGATCGCCGTTGGCGACCGCGGACGAGACCCGGGAGATGTTGCGCACCTGACTGGTCAGGTTGTTGGCCATCAGGTTGACGTTGTCGCTGAGGTCCTTCCAGATGCCCGTCGCACCGCGCACCCGCGCCTGACCGCCGAGGATGCCCTCCGTGCCCACCTCGCGCGCCACCCTCGTCACCTCGTCGGCGAAGTTGAGCAGCTGGTCGACCATCGTGTTGACCGTCGTCACCAGTTCGAGGATCTCGCCCTTGGCGTCGACGGTGATCTTCTTGGAGAGATCACCCTTGGCGACCGCGGTGGTCACCTCGGCGATGTTGCGCACCTGGAGGGTGAGGTTGTTCGCCATGCCGTTGACGGACTGGGTGAGGTCCTTCCACGTACCGGAGACGCCCTGCACCTCCGCCTGACCGCCGAGCATGCCCTCCGTGCCCACCTCGCGGGAGACCCTGGTCACCTGCTCCGCGAAGTTCGACAGCTGGTCGACCATCGTGTTGAGGGTGTTCTTCAGCTCCAGGATCTCGCCCCGGGCGTCCACGTCGATCTTCTGCGACAGGTCACCCCGCGCCACCGCCGTGGCGACCTGCGCGATGTTGCGGACCTGAGCGGTGAGGTTGCCCGCCATGCCGTTCACCGAGTCGGTCAGGTCACGCCACACACCGGCCACGCCGGGGACCTGTGCCTGACCGCCGAGCCGCCCGTCCGTGCCCACCTCGCGGGCCACCCGGGTCACCTGGTCGGCGAACGCGGAGAGCTGGTCGACCATCGTGTTGATGGTGTTCTTCAGCTCCAGGATCTCGCCCCGGGCGTCCACGTCGATCTTCTGCGACAGGTCACCCCGCGCCACCGCCGTGGTCACCTGGGCGATCTGACGCACCTGGGAGGTCAGGTTCCCCGCCATGAAATTGACGGAGTCGGTGAGTTCCTTCCACGTACCGGAGACGCCGTCGACACGCGCCTGGCCGCCGAGGCGGCCCTCGGTACCCACGTCACGCGCCATCCGCGTCACCTGGTCGGCGAAGTTCGACAGCTGCGCCACCATCGTGTTGACAGTGTTCTTCAGCTCCAGCATCTCGCCGGCCACGTCGACCGTGACCTTCTGCGACAGGTCGCCGTTGGCGACCGCCGTCGTCACCTGCGCGATGTCACGGACCTGGCCCGTCAGGTTCCGGAAGGCGGTGTTCACCGAGTCGGTGAGGTCCTTCCACGTCCCCGCCGCGCCCGGCACCTCCGCCTGCCCGCCGAGCCGGCCCTCGACGCCGACCTCGCGCGCGACGCGGGTCACCTCCGAACCGAAGGCCTGGAGCTGGTCCACCATCGTGTTGACGGTGTTCTTCAGCTCCAGCATCTCGCCGGCCACGTCGACCGTGACCTTCTGCGTCATGTCACCGCTGGCCACCGCCGTCGTCACCTGGGCGATGTCCCGTACCTGCGTCGTCAGGTTCCGGAAGACCGTGTTCACCGAGTCGGTGAGGTCCTTCCATGTGCCGGCCGCGCCGGGCACCTGGGCCTGGCCGCCGAGCAGTCCCTCGCCGCCGACCTCGCTGGCCACACGCGTCACTTCGTCCGCGAAGGTACGCAGTGTCTCGGTCATCTGGTTGATCGTCTCGGCGAGTTGCGCGACCTCGCCGCGCGCGCTCACCGTGACCTTCTGGGACAGGTCTCCGTTGGCGACCGCGGTCGTCACCTCCGCGATACCGCGCACCTGGGAGGTGAGGTTCCCCGCCATCGTGTTGACGGAGTCGGTGAGGTCCTTCCAGACCCCGGCCACTCCGGGCACCGTCGCCTGACCGCCGAGCTCGCCCTCCGTACCCACCTCGCGGGCGACCCGGGTCACCTCGGAGGAGAACGAGGACAGCTGGTCGACCATCGTGTTGACGGTGTTCTTCAACTGGAGCATCTCACCGGCCACATGGACGGTGACCTTCCGCGACAGGTCCCCCTTGGCGACGGCCGTCGTCACCAGGGCGATGTCACGGACCTGTGCCGTCAGCCGGTACGCCATGGTGTTCACGGAGTCCGTGAGGTCTTTCCACGACCCGGACATGCCACGCACCTGCGCCTGCCCGCCGAGCTTGCCCTCGGTGCCGACCTCGACCGCGACCCGGGTCACCTGCTCGGTGAACGCGGAGAGCTGGTCGACCAGGTTGTTGACCGTACGGGCGACCCTCAGGAACTCGCCGCGCAGCGGCCGTACCGTCTCGTCCGCCGTGTGCGACCGCAGCTCCATGCGCTGCTCGAGATCACCGTCGGCGACGGCGGAGAGCACCCGTCCGACCTCGGACACCGGGCGCGCCAGGTCGTCGACGAGCTCGTTGGAGGCATCGATCGCGGCTGCCCAGGATCCCTCGCAGGCACCGGTCTCCAGGCGCTCCGTGAGCTTTCCCTCACGCCCGACCACGCGGCGCACCCGGGCGAGCTCGCCCGTCAGATGCAGATTGCGGTCGGCCACCTCGTTGAAGACCGCCGCGATCTCCGTGAGCACGCCGTCGCCCGAGACGGTGAGCCGCCTGCGGAAATTGCCGTCGCGCATCGCCACGAGAGCCGCGAGCAGTCTGTTCAGAGCTGCCGCGTCCACGTCGATGGTCCCATTGCGCTGTTTCTTCACGGGCTGTCCGCCTTTTGTGCGCGTTCCTGAACCCCGCGCCGCCACGCCAGACTCCACCGTGTCCCTCCCGCAGGGGTTGACCGTATCGCTCGGGCCGTTGTCGGAAGTTTGCCCACTTCCACTTTGGCTCACCGCCACAGCACACCGTCGACGGGTGACCATGCGGACGTCAAATCGTTGAAACGTACCAGGCGGGAACCGGACGGGGTGCAAGGTCGGATGGTTGCCTCATTTCCCTCACCGGGGACCCCATAGTTGTGCGCCCGCGCACAACCACCGGGGGCCTGTGCGCACAAGTCCGCCCTCGTGTACCCGGGACACCCGGCGAGCGTCTAGCCTGGCAGGCGAATCGAAGCGGCGAGAAACGGGCACACGACTCGGGGAAGCGACGAGACACCATATGGGGAGTGCTGTGATCACCGCGCGCGCGGCTGCCACCTTCGATCCGGTCGGACGCTCGGTCGCGACCGCCCGCGCCTTCGTCCGCGACACCCTCCAGGGTTGGGGTTACACCGATGTCGTCGATGACGCCGTCGTCCTGACCAGCGAGCTCGTGACCAATGCGGTCGTGCACGCGGGCACGGCCGCGGATGTGCTGTGTCTGCGCACCGAGGAGGGCGTGCGCGTCGAGGTCGCCGACCACTATCCGGAGAGGGAGATCCCGCTCCAGAGCTCCGGTCTGGATTTCGGCAGCCCCGACCGGGAGGGCGGCCGTGGTCTGCTGCTCTGCGCGGCGCTCGCTTCGCGCTGGGGTGTCGAGTACTCCCCCACGCACAAACACGTCTGGTTCCAGCTCGATCTTCCGGACCGCCCGGTGGGCATCCGTTCCGCGGGACCGGTCCTGCCCACGGCACTCCTCCCCGTCACCGACGAGCGGGTTCGGGTGGCCGTCGTCCAGATCGACAGTTCGGGTTCCATCGCCGCGTGGAACGACGACGCGGCTTTCCTCTTCGGGTACGCGGCGGACCAGGTCACGGGCAAGCAGCTCACGGACATCGCGGCCTGGCCTCACACTCCCGGCACGAACACCGGTATCGCCGACGCCCTGCAGCTCTCCCGCTGGGAGGGCAGCTACGGCATCCGCGGCGCCGACGGCCGCGTCATCGCGGTGTACGCGTCGCACCTCAGGGTCCGCGACACCGGGGGCGAGCCGTCCACGGTCTGCCTCCTCGTACGTGATTACGAGCGCGCGGTGCTGCAGAGCCCGGTGCGCGCCCCCGTTTCCGACTCCTCGGCCGAGAACCGCACGACGGACCCGTTCGAGGTGTTCATCGGCTCTCCCGCCCCGGACGACCTCGACGGCCTGCTGCAGCGCACGGTCGAACGGGCGCGCGACATGCTCGACGCCGACTCCGCGTTCCTGCTGCTGGCCACGGATGACGAGACGGAGCTGGAGGTCCGGGCGACGACCGGTCTGCCCTCGGCCCGTCAGCGATTCGCCAGGGTTCCCGTCGAGGCGGGAACGGGTCGCTACGGTTCCGCCCGGATGCCGGCGGTCCACGAGGACCTGACGGCCGTGCCCGGCGCCGTGCCGCTGCTCAGCGACACGGGGATGCGTTCGGTCGTCACGGTCCCCCTCAAGGTCGAGGGCCGGCTCACGGGCTCCCTGGGTGTCGCCGCGGAGGCGGCGGGGCGGTATTCGAACGAGGAGGCCCTGCGCCTCCAGTTCGCGGCCGACCGCATCGCGCTGGCCGTCGAGTCGGCCAGGCTCGGTGAGCTGGAGCGTCTGCGCCGCGGTTCGCTGTCCTTCCTGGTCGAGGCCTCGGACCTGCTGGCCGGCACCCTGGACCGGGACCAGACCCTGGCGCTGATGGCACAGATGACCGTGCCCACGCTGGCCACCTGGTGCGCCGTGTACACGATCGCCGACCAGTTCTCGGAGCCGTACCTCTCGTACGTCCTGCACGAGGACGAGGAACGTATCGACGGCCTGAAGGCCCTGCTGTCCTCCATCGACCCGCCTGACCCCGTCCCGGCCCCGGGCGCCCGCATCTGGCCTGCCCCGGCCGCTGCGGGTCACCAGGCGGCCCTGCGGGTGTCCACGCGCACGCTGAGCCGGGACGCGCCTCTGAGCATGGGGGCGGCGACCCGCACGACGCTGGCGACCGCGGCCGCGGTGGGTGGCGAGACGGTGGTTCTGCCGCTCGTCGCGAGGAACCGCGTGATCGGCATGCTGACGCTCGGGAAGCCGTCCGACGACCACTTCCGCCAGGAGATCCTGGAACTGGCCGAGGACCTGTCCCGACGGGCCGCACTGGCCCTGGACAACGCCCGCCTGTACTCGGAGCGCATGGCCATCAGCCAGTCCCTCCAGCGCAGCCTGCTGCCGCCGGGTCTGCCCGATGTGCCGAATGTCGAGATCGAGGTCATCTACCGCGCGGCGGGCGAGGGCAACGAGGTCGGCGGCGACTTCTACGACGTGTTCCCGATCCGCGACGGTGCCTACGGCTTCGCCATCGGCGACGTCTGCGGTACGGGACCGGAGGCCGCGGCTGTCACGGGCCTCGCCCGTCATGCCCTGCGCCTGCTGGCCAGGGAGGGCTTCGGTGGCCCGGCGGTGCTGGAGCGGCTGAACGCCGCCATCCTCGACGAGGGTGCCCGCAGTCGCTTCCTCACGCTCCTGTACGGGGAGTTGTGGCCGCAGGAGGACGGCAGTGCCCTCCTGAAGGTGGTGTGTGCGGGGCACCCACTCCCGCTGCGCCTGCGCCAGGACGGCACCGTGGAGGCGGCGGCGGAACCGCAGCCGCTGCTCGGCGTCATCGAGGACCTGGAGCTGTACGAGCAGGAGGTCACCCTCGATCCGGGTGATGTCCTCCTCTGCGTCACCGACGGAGTCACCGAACGGCGCGAGGGGGCCCGCATGTTGGGTGACGACGGTCTGGCCGATGTCCTCGCCATGTGTACGGGCCTGACGGCCGGCGCGGTGGCGGGACGCATCCTGCGGGCGGTCGAGCGTTTCGCCGCGGAGCCTGCCTCGGACGACATGGCGATCCTGGCGATGCGCGTCCCGGAGCCGCAGAACTTCTAGTGCTGCGAACCGCACAGGTTCGCCGGGTCCGGATGTCCCGGGCCGAGGGTGGCGGCTCGGCCCCCGGCCGGCACCGCGTGGTCGAGGACCGAGCTACTGCTCCACGTGGCGAACCTGGAAGGCCGGTCCCTCCGGGCTGCTCAACCGCACGACACGACGACCGACCTCGTCCGACCAGGTCACCAGGTCTTGGCCGTGGTCGTGTGCGCGGGCGACGACGCCCTCCGGATCAACGACGCCGACGACAAGTGCCCACTGCGGGGTGGATGCGCCGGGTCCGGGTGCGACGGTGGAATCTCCGCAGATCAGAGGGGCGCCAGTCGTCTCCTCGTAGCAGTGCCGGACTTTGTCGGGCTGGTCGCAGGCCAGGACCATGCGGTGGGGAGCACCCGACAGCCGGGTCGGGAACCTCCACCCGGTGAAGTGGTGTGGCTGCCACAGTGAGAAGGCGGCGCCGACCGGATCGATCATTGTCGCCATGCGCCCCTGATCGCCTGCGTCGAAAGGACGAAGGGCCAGGCGAGCGCCATTCGCCGTCGCCGCTTCGACACGGTGATCGACATCGTCGACTGCCACGTAGCAGGCGATGTGGGCGGGGGTTCCCGGTGGGTAGACGGGGTTCGCCACGTCACTCACACCGCCGACCAGGTGGCCATCGATGGCTGTCTTGGTGGCCTTGGGCCAGTCCTCCTCGTCCACCGCGAAGCTCCGGTCCAGTGTCTTCGAGAAGTAGGTGACCGTGTCGGCCGGGTCGCGGGTCTTGAGGTCCGTCCAGCAGAATTCGTTCAATGTACCCGGACGGTCGTCATCCTGTGCTCCTTGTCGTACCGAAGCTTGGTGTCGGGTGCCCGGCCGACGGCGCAAGAGGTTTTCAGCTGCTGCGCATGTGGAGGCGTTGGCACGCCGGCACAGGTACCGGTGAAGAACCTTCGCTCGGATCGGCCCGCAAGAGCCTCCGGTGTCCGGACACGAGAAAGGCCCCCGCCAGTGGCGGGAGCCTTTCGTCTCATAGAGCCCCAATGCGGAATCGAACCGCAGACCTTCTCCTTACCATGGAGACGCTCTACCGACTGAGCTATTGGGGCCTGTTACCTGTCGCCCTGCGGCAACGAGCTAAAGCATACCCTGAATCCGAGGGTGCTCAAAACCTTCTGTTCGAAGAATCTGCCGCGATGTCGCCGGCACCTCAACACACCCGCACCCTCACCCGGGGACGTGCGACGCACGCCGCGATGCAGGGGAGTGAACAGGGTCGCGAACGCAGAAAAGCCCCGTGCCACAAAGGGCACGGGGCTTTCCCGGAATAATTGTTCGGCGGCGTCCTACTCTCCCACAGGGTCCCCCCTGCAGTACCATCGGCGCTGAAAGGCTTAGCTTCCGGGTTCGGAATGTAACCGGGCGTTTCCCTAACGCAATGACCACCGAAACACTATGAAATTAACCAACACCGGACATAAACACAGCCGTTCGTTATTTCAGAACTAACACAGTGGACGCGAGCAACTGAGGACAAGCCCTCGGCCTATTAGTACCAGTCAGCTCCACCCGTTACCGGGCTTCCACATCTGGCCTATCAACCCAGTCGTCTACTGGGAGCCTTAACCACTCAAGGTGGTGGGAATACTCATCTCGAAGCAGGCTTCCCGCTTAGATGCTTTCAGCGGTTATCCTTTCCGAACGTAGCCAACCAGCCATGCCCTTGGCAGGACAACTGGCACACCAGAGGTTCGTCCGTCCCGGTCCTCTCGTACTAGGGACAGCCCTTCTCAATATTCCTACGCGCACAGCGGATAGGGACCGAACTGTCTCACGACGTTCTAAACCCAGCTCGCGTACCGCTTTAATGGGCGAACAGCCCAACCCTTGGGACCGACTCCAGCCCCAGGATGCGACGAGCCGACATCGAGGTGCCAAACCATCCCGTCGATATGGACTCTTGGGGAAGATCAGCCTGTTATCCCCGGGGTACCTTTTATCCGTTGAGCGACAGCGCTTCCACAAGCCACTGCCGGATCACTAGTCCCGACTTTCGTCCCTGCTCGACCCGTCGGTCTCACAGTCAAGCTCCCTTGTGCACTTACACTCAACACCTGATTGCCAACCAGGCTGAGGGAACCTTTGGGCGCCTCCGTTACTCTTTAGGAGGCAACCGCCCCAGTTAAACTACCCATCAGACACTGTCCCTGATCCGGATCACGGACCCAGGTTAGACATCCAGCACGACCAGAGTGGTATTTCAACGACGACTCCACAACCACTGGCGTGGCCGCTTCAAAGTCTCCCACCTATCCTACACAAGCCGAACCGAACACCAATATCAAACTATAGTAAAGGTCCCGGGGTCTTTCCGTCCTGCTGCGCGAAACGAGCATCTTTACTCGTAGTGCAATTTCACCGGGCCTATGGTTGAGACAGTCGAGAAGTCGTTACGCCATTCGTGCAGGTCGGAACTTACCCGACAAGGAATTTCGCTACCTTAGGATGGTTATAGTTACCACCGCCGTTTACTGGCGCTTAAGTTCTCAGCTTCGCACACCCGAAAGTGCACTAACCGGTCCCCTTAACGTTCCAGCACCGGGCAGGCGTCAGTCCGTATACATCGCCTTACGGCTTCGCACGGACCTGTGTTTTTAGTAAACAGTCGCTTCTCGCTGGTCTCTGCGGCCACCCCCAGCTCATGGAGTAAATCCAATCACCAGTGATGGCCCCCCTTCTCCCGAAGTTACGGGGGCATTTTGCCGAGTTCCTTAACCATAGTTCACCCGAACGCCTCGGTATTCTCTACCTGACTACCTGAGTCGGTTTAGGGTACGGGCCGCCATGAAACTCGCTAGAGGCTTTTCTCGACAGCATAGGATCATCCACTTCACCACAATCGGCTCGGCATCAGGTCTCAGCCTTAACGTGTGACGGATTTACCTACCACACGGCCTACACCCTTACCCCGGGAACTACCACCGCCCGGGCTGGACTACCTTCCTGCGTCACCCCATCGCTTACCTAATACAAGTCTGGTTCATCGGCTCCACCACTACCCTCAACTCCGAAGAGATCGGGCCGGCTTCACGGACTTAGCATCGCCTGATTCAGTATTGGGCGTTTCAAAGCGGGTACCGGAATATCAACCGGTTGTCCATCGACTACGCCTGTCGGCCTCGCCTTAGGTCCCGACTTACCCTGGGCAGATCAGCTTGACCCAGGAACCCTTAGTCAATCGGCGCACACGTTTCTCACGTGTGTATCGCTACTCATGCCTGCATTCTCACTCGTGAACCGTCCACAACTCGCTTCCGCGGCTGCTTCACCCGGCACACGACGCTCCCCTACCCATCCATACTCCCGTTGGGGATATGTGTATGAATGACACGACTTCGGCGGTACGCTTGAGCCCCGCTACATTGTCGGCGCGGAATCACTTGACCAGTGAGCTATTACGCACTCTTTCAAGGGTGGCTGCTTCTAAGCCAACCTCCTGGTTGTCTCTGCGACTCCACATCCTTTCCCACTTAGCGTACGCTTAGGGGCCTTAGTCGATGCTCTGGGCTGTTTCCCTCTCGACCATGGAGCTTATCCCCCACAGTCTCACTGCCGTGCTCTCACTTACCGGCATTCGGAGTTTGGCTAAGGTCAGTAACCCGGTAGGGCCCATCGCCTATCCAGTGCTCTACCTCCGGCAAGAAACACACGACGCTGCACCTAAATGCATTTCGGGGAGAACCAGCTATCACGGAGTTTGATTGGCCTTTCACCCCTAACCACAGGTCATCCCCCAGGTTTTCAACCCTGGTGGGTTCGGTCCTCCACGAAGTCTTACCTCCGCTTCAACCTGCCCATGGCTAGATCACTCCGCTTCGGGTCTAGAGCGTGCAACTCAATCGCCCTATTCGGACTCGCTTTCGCTACGGCTTCCCCACACGGGTTAACCTCGCTACACACCGCTAACTCGCAGGCTCATTCTTCAAAAGGCACGCAGTCACGACTGTTGCTCCGAAGAACAACAGCGACGCTCCCACGGCTTGTAGGCACACGGTTTCAGGTACTATTTCACTCCGCTCCCGCGGTACTTTTCACCATTCCCTCACGGTACTATCCGCTATCGGTCACCAGGGAATATTTAGGCTTAGCGGGTGGTCCCGCCAGATTCACACGGGATTTCTCGGGCCCCGTGCTACTTGGGTGTCTCTCAAACGAGCCGTTGATGTTTCAGCTACGGGGGTCTTACCCTCTACGCCGGACCTTTCGCATGTCCTTCGCCTACACCAACGGTTTCTGACTCGTCTCACAGCCGGCAGACTATGAAAGAGAGATCCCACAACCCCGTATGCGCAACCCCTGCCGGGTATCACACACATACGGTTTGGCCTCATCCAGTTTCGCTCGCCACTACTCCCGGAATCACGGTTGTTTTCTCTTCCTGCGGGTACTGAGATGTTTCACTTCCCCGCGTTCCCTCCACACTGCCTATGTGTTCAGCAGCGGGTGACAGCCCATGACGACTGCCGGGTTTCCCCATTCGGAAACCCCCGGATCAAAGCTTGGTTGACAGCTCCCCGGGGACTATCGTGGCCTCCCACGTCCTTCATCGGTTCCTGGTGCCAAGGCATCCACCGTGCGCCCTTAAAAACTTGGCCACAGATGCTCGCGTCCACTGTGCAGTTCTCAAACAACGACCAGCCACCCATCACCCCACCCTTACAGGTGAGTGCACTGGGGCCGGCAACCGAAGATCCAGACTAAAAAAGCCCGCACCTTCAGATACCCAACAGCGTGCCCGACCCGACCGATCCCCTTCACTTTCCACGCCGAAGCAGTACTCATGAAAACAACCTGTCGTGCCGAATAGTCAACGTTCCACCCATGAGCAACCACCGTCGAACATTTGCCGACGTAATGGTCTCTGGACTCCTTGCGGAATCTAGATGCTCCTTAGAAAGGAGGTGATCCAGCCGCACCTTCCGGTACGGCTACCTTGTTACGACTTCGTCCCAATCGCCAGTCCCACCTTCGACAGCTCCCTCCCACAAGGGGTTGGGCCACCGGCTTCGGGTGTTACCGACTTTCGTGACGTGACGGGCGGTGTGTACAAGGCCCGGGAACGTATTCACCGCAGCAATGCTGATCTGCGATTACTAGCAACTCCGACTTCATGGGGTCGAGTTGCAGACCCCAATCCGAACTGAGACCGGCTTTTTGAGATTCGCTCCGCCTCGCGGCATCGCAGCTCATTGTACCGGCCATTGTAGCACGTGTGCAGCCCAAGACATAAGGGGCATGATGACTTGACGTCGTCCCCACCTTCCTCCGAGTTGACCCCGGCAGTCTCCTGTGAGTCCCCATCACCCCGAAGGGCATGCTGGCAACACAGAACAAGGGTTGCGCTCGTTGCGGGACTTAACCCAACATCTCACGACACGAGCTGACGACAGCCATGCACCACCTGTATACCGACCACAAGGGGGGCACCATCTCTGATGCTTTCCGGTATATGTCAAGCCTTGGTAAGGTTCTTCGCGTTGCGTCGAATTAAGCCACATGCTCCGCTGCTTGTGCGGGCCCCCGTCAATTCCTTTGAGTTTTAGCCTTGCGGCCGTACTCCCCAGGCGGGGAACTTAATGCGTTAGCTGCGGCACCGACGACGTGGAATGTCGCCAACACCTAGTTCCCAACGTTTACGGCGTGGACTACCAGGGTATCTAATCCTGTTCGCTCCCCACGCTTTCGCTCCTCAGCGTCAGTAATGGCCCAGAGATCCGCCTTCGCCACCGGTGTTCCTCCTGATATCTGCGCATTTCACCGCTACACCAGGAATTCCGATCTCCCCTACCACACTCTAGCTAGCCCGTATCGAATGCAGACTCGGGGTTAAGCCCCGAGCTTTCACATCCGACGTGACAAGCCGCCTACGAGCTCTTTACGCCCAATAATTCCGGACAACGCTTGCGCCCTACGTATTACCGCGGCTGCTGGCACGTAGTTAGCCGGCGCTTCTTCTGCAGGTACCGTCACTTTCGCTTCTTCCCTGCTGAAAGAGGTTTACAACCCGAAGGCCGTCATCCCTCACGCGGCGTCGCTGCATCAGGCTTTCGCCCATTGTGCAATATTCCCCACTGCTGCCTCCCGTAGGAGTCTGGGCCGTGTCTCAGTCCCAGTGTGGCCGGTCGCCCTCTCAGGCCGGCTACCCGTCGTCGCCTTGGTAGGCCATTACCCCACCAACAAGCTGATAGGCCGCGGGCTCATCCTTCACCGCCGGAGCTTTTAACTCCGCCCCATGAGGGACAGAGTGTTATCCGGTATTAGACCCCGTTTCCAGGGCTTGTCCCAGAGTGAAGGGCAGATTGCCCACGTGTTACTCACCCGTTCGCCACTAATCCACCCCGAAAGGCTTCATCGTTCGACTTGCATGTGTTAAGCACGCCGCCAGCGTTCGTCCTGAGCCAGGATCAAACTCTCCGTGAATGTTTTCCCGTAATCGGGATCACAACACGAGAGCGGAACGACCAGGTCGGAATAAGACCGGTCGTTCACAGCGTCCTCGCTGTTGTTGCCTACCAGACCCGAAGGACCGGCAGGACTTTTCAAAGGAACCACCAACCTGCCGAAGCAGGCCGGGGTATCAACATATCTGGCGTTGACTTTTGGCACGCTGTTGAGTTCTCAAGGAACGGACGCTTCCTTCGGTCCCGTTTCACCGGGGCCCTCCGGGCGCTTCCCTTCGTTCTTGCGTTTCCGACTCTATCAGACTCTTTCGTGTCCGATTCCCGATCGAAGCGGGTTTCGCTTTCCAGTTCTTCGCTTTCGCGTTTCCCTTTCCGGCGAGTCCGACTTTACCAGACTCTTTTCCGTTCCGTTTCCGGTCCGAATTTGAATCCAGCGGCCTGCGGAGCGGCCTTTGCCTTTCGGCGGATCCGACTTTATCAGAGATTCTGAGTCGGAATTCCCGCCCCGTGCGGTCCGCTCCGGCGCATGGCTGCGCGCGGTGCTTCCCGGTCAGGCGGAGCCGTAAACGTACTGGAGCGGGGCGCCACGATGCAAATCGAGGCGCCCCGCTCCAGGCCGGTGACGTCGGATCAGACCTCGACGACGACCGGAAGGATCATCGGACGCCGGCGGTAGGTGTCGGAAACCCACTTGCCCACCGTGCGACGGACCAGCTGCTGGAGCTGGTGCGGCTCCATGACCCCGTCCTGCGCCGACTTGTTCAGGGCTTCCTCGACCTTGGGCACCACGGCGGTGAACGCACCGTCGTCGATGCCGGAGCCGCGGGCCTGGATGTGAGGACCGCCCACGATCTTGCCGGAGGAGCTGTCCACCACGATGAAGACCGAGATGATCCCCTCGTCGCCGAGGATGCGGCGGTCCTTGAGGGAGGTCTCCGTGACGTCGCCGACCGAGAGGCCGTCGACGTACACGTAACCGGCCTGGACCTTGCCGACGATCTTGGCCTTGCCGTCGACGAGGTCGACGACCACGCCGTCCTCGGCGATGACGATGTGGTCCTTCGGCACACCGGTCAGCGCACCGAGTTCCGCGTTGGCCCTGAGGTGGCGCCATTCGCCGTGCACCGGCATCAGGTTCTTCGGCTTGCAGATGTTGTAGAAGTACAACAGCTCGCCGGCCGAGGCGTGGCCCGAGACGTGGACCTTGGCGTTGCCCTTGTGGATGACGTTCGCACCCCAGCGGGTCAGGCCGTTGATCACGCGGTAGACCGCGTTCTCGTTGCCGGGGATCAGGGACGACGCCAGGATCACGGTGTCGCCCGGGACGATCCGGATCTGGTGGTCACGGTTGGCCATGCGTGAGAGCGCGGCCATCGGCTCACCCTGCGAACCCGTGCAGACCAGCACGACCTCGTCGTCCGGCAGGTCGTCCAGCGTCTTGACATCGACGACCAGGCCCGCGGGCACCTTCAGATAGCCCAGGTCACGGGCGATGCCCATGTTCCGGACCATGGAGCGGCCGACGAACGCGACCCTGCGGCCGTACTCGTGCGCGGCGTCCAGGATCTGCTGGATGCGGTGGACGTGGCTGGCGAAGCTGGCCACGATGATGCGCTTCTGGGCGTTCGCGAACACCGTGCGCAGGACGTTGGAGATGTCCCGCTCCGGCGGCACGAAGCCGGGGACCTCGGCGTTCGTCGAGTCGGAGAGCAGAAGGTCGATGCCCTCCTCGCTCAGCCGGGCGAACGCGTGCAGGTCGGTGAGGCGCCCGTCCAGCGGCAGCTGGTCCATCTTGAAGTCGCCGGTCACGACAGCCATGCCCGCAGGGGTGCGGATGGCGACCGCGAGGGCGTCCGGGATGGAGTGGTTGACCGCGACGAACTCGCAGTCGAAGACACCGATGCGCTCACGCTGTCCCTCGGTCACCTCAAGGGTGTAGGGACGGATCCGGTGCTCCTGGAGCTTGGCCTCGATGAGCGCGAGGGTCAGCTTGGAGCCGATGAGCGGGATGTCCGCCTTCAGCCGGAGCAGATAGGGGACGGCACCGATGTGGTCCTCGTGGCCGTGCGTGAGGACGATGCCCTCGATGTCGTCCAGGCGGTCCCTGATGGTGGTGAAGTCCGGCAGGATCAGGTCGATGCCGGGCTGCTCCTCCTCGGGGAAGAGAACGCCGCAGTCGACGATGAGCAGGCGGCCTCCGTATTCGAAGACCGTCATGTTGCGGCCGATTTCGCCCAGGCCACCGAGCGGGGTGACCCGCAGGGCGCCCTTCGGCAGCTTCGGCGGGGTACCGAGTTCAGGATGCGGATGACTCAAAAGACTCTCCTTACCACGCGCGCCACGTACCGCTGAGGGCACGTGGCGCGCATGTCATTCGTGCACTTGCTGTTGTCAGGTGGGTGTTTCTGTTGCGAGTGACCTCGCGTATTCAGTTGTGAAGTCCGTGGTTACAGCTGTACCCCGCCGGCCGCCAGATCGATCTTGAGCTGGGCCGTCTCCTGTGCGGTGAGTTCCACCAGAGGGAGGCGCAGCGGACCGGCGGGCAGGCCCTGCAGGGTGAGAGCGGCCTTGGTGGTGATCACACCCTGGGTGCGGAACATCCCGGTGAAGACCGGGAGCAGCTTCTGGTGGATCTCGGTGGCCTTCTGTACCTCGCCCCCGAGGTAGGCCTCGATGAGGGCGCGCAGGTCCGGGGTGACGACGTGGCCGACGACGGAGACCACACCGACGGCGCCGACCGAGAGCAGCGGGAGGTTCAGCATGTCGTCGCCGGAGTACCAGGCGAGGCCGGACTCGGCGATGGCCCAGCTGGCGCGGCCCAGGTCTCCCTTGGCGTCCTTGTTCGCGACGATGCGGGGGTGCTCGGCGAGCCGTACGAGTGTCTCCGTGTCGATCGGCACACCGCTGCGGCCGGGAATGTCGTAGAGCATCACCGGCAGGCCGGTGGAGTCCGCGATGGCGCTGAAGTGCCGGAGCAGGCCCTCCTGCGGCGGCTTGTTGTAGTACGGGGTGACCGCGAGGAGGCCGTGGGCTCCGGTCCGCTCGGCGGTCCGGGCGAGTTCGACGCTGTGCCGGGTGTCGTTGGTGCCGATGCCGGCGACGACGTGGGCCCGGTCTCCGACGGCTTCGAGTACAGCCCGTACGAGCTGGTCTTTCTCCGCGTCGCTGGTGGTCGGGGACTCACCGGTGGTGCCGTTGACGACCAGGCCGTCGTTGCCTGCGTCCACCAGGTGGGCGGCGAGCCGCTGGGCGCCGTCGAGGTCGAGTGCGCCGTCCGCCGTGAAGGGCGTGACCATAGCAGTGAGGACCCGCCCGAAGGGGGTCTGCGGAGTGGAGATCGGAGCCATGGGTAACACGCTACTCGTTGCTCGGAGCGCCGTGCCCCCTCGGGGGGACGGGGAAGAGGAGCCCGGCACTGCCTGCTCGGGGGTTCAGGCAGTGCCGGGTCCGTTTGATCAGCCTAGATGAACTTCACGAAACGCCGCAATACGGACACCGCCTACGGGGCTACCCGTCCGTTTTTGTTGAAGGCGGCATGAGTGAGCGGCATGAGCCGCTGCCAGTGCTGTTCCATCTGTTCGCCGACCATTTCGATCTCGCGCTGCGGGAAGGACGGCACCTTCGCCAGCTCGTGCTGGGTACGCAGGCCGAGGAAGTGCATCAGCGACCGCGCGTTGCAGGTGGCGTACATCGAGGAGAACAGGCCTACGGGGAGCACCGCGCGGGCGACCTCGCGGGCGACTCCGGCGGCGAGCATCTCCTGGTAGGCGTCGTAGGCCTGGCGGTAGGAATCCTCCATGGCACGGCTGGTGAGCGCGTGCTGCTCCGGGGTTCCCTCGACGAATTCGTACTTGCCGGGACGGCCCTGCTGGATGAGCTTGCGGGACTCCCCCGGGACGTAGAAGACCGGTTCCAGCTCCCTGTAGCGGCCCGATTCCTCGTTGTACGACCAGCCGACGCGATGCCGCATGAACTCGCGGAACACGAAGATCGGGGCGCTGATGAAGAAGGTCATCGAATTGTGCTCGAACGGGCTGCCGTGCCGGTCCCGCATCAGGTAGTTGATGAGCCCCTTGGAGCGCTCCGGGTCCTTGGTGACCTCCTCCAGGGACTGCTCACCGGCCGTGGAAACACGGGCTGCGAACAGCACATCGGAGTCACCGGCGGCGGATTTCACCAGGTCGACGGTGACATCGCTGCGGAAGTGGGCCTTCGTGGGCTCGGGGGTGTCGGTCACCGGCGGGGGTCCTTCCAATGGCGTCGCTCGGGCGGCGTCCACTCTACGGGCCCGGTCGGCGCGCATTTTCCCGTGACTGCCGGGAAGGCGCCGCCCAGGCACAGCCGTGCGGGGGACCCGCAGCCGTCCGCAGGAATTCTTCGGCCGGTTCGGCGATTCGGGGCACCGATCGGGGCTCCCGTACGTCTGACTCATCAGCAGCACCCGTTACAGAGTTCAAGGAGAGTCTCCTCATGTTCCGCCGGCGTGAATCCGTCCCGTTCTCGTTCGTGGCCGAGGCCGACCGGTTCCGCAGTAATGTCACTCCGCCGCCCCGCGCGCGTGCCAGCGTCTCCCAGCTGGCCGGCCGCTCCCTCGTGGGGCTGACCCTGATCGCCGGTTTCGCCGGGTCGCTGCTCTTCGGGCTGCCCGCTCTCGAAACGGACCCGACGCCGTCGCACAGCCAGTCTTCCGAGGCGTCCCGGCACCGCTGACCCGTCCCCGATGCTCCTGACGGGCCCCCTGGGGTGGTCGGCCGGGGGGCTGCTCGGTAGCCTCACCGGGCACAGCAATCGAGCGTGCTTGTGAGTGAGGATCAGTCGTGCCCCTGCCCTTTCTGACGGCCGACCGCGCATTCGACGCGGGCGCAGAGGACATCGCGCTGCCGTTCGACGACCACGACACCTGGCGACGGCCCTACCGCCTCGGCCCGTGGCGGGTCGCAGCAGCGGCCACCCTGCTGCTGCTCGCGTCGTTCGTGCTGCTCGCGGCCATGATCATCTCGTTGGCCGGATCGCTGTCGGCCGCCACCGCGTGCTTCGTGCTCGCCGGTCTGGTGATCGCCTGCGCACTGCGCCTGCTGCGGGTCGGTGCCTGGGTCAGCCGGCACGGCGTGCGCCGGGTGGGCTTCTTCCGTACCACCACCGTGCCGTGGAGCGGTGCGTCGGCGGTCCGGACGGTCCAGCAGCCGGTGAAGTGGCTCGGGTTCCCGCGCACCGTCCAGGGCCAGGCCCTGGTGGTGGTGCGCCGGAGCGGCGAGACACTGCCTCCCCTGGTCACCGACCACAACGCGGACTTCCTGGCCCGTGGTGAGGCCTTCGAGCGTGCCACCGACACGATCGAGGCCTGGGGCGACGAGTACAGCGTCGTGGGCTGACGCGATCGGGGCCGCCCGGAAGGACGGCCCCGGTCGGGACAGCGGTGGAACGACAGGACGAGCCGGTGGGCGCCGATCAGGCGCGTACCGGCTTGTTCGCGTGCAGGGCGATGGCGCGCTGCATCGCCTTACGGGCCCGTGGGGTGTCCCTGGCGTCCTGGTAGGCGACGGCCAGCCGGAACCAGCAGCGCCAGTCGTCCGGGCTGTCCTCGGTCTCCTCGCGGCGCCGTGCGAACACGGCGTCGGCGGAGTCCCGGTCGATACGCCCGGACGGGGTGCGCAGCAGCTCGTCGACGGGCAGGCCGCCCGCCGCGTCCAGTTCCGCCGCGAGGGCGTTGGCCCTGCGGACGAACTGGGTGTTCTTCCAGAGGAACCAGACCCCGATCACCGGCAGGATCAGCACCGCCACTCCGAAGGTGACCGTGAGCAGGGTGCCGTGCCGGATGAGCAGGACGCCACGGCTGCCGGCCAGTACGAAGTAGAGGACCAGGGCGGCGGCGGTGACGACGTAGGTGAGCTTTGCGCGCATGGGTTGGGCCCAGTCAGTTCAGGTCGAGGAAGTGTTCCAGGCCGAAGGTGAGGCCGGGAGTGGTCACCACGCGGCGGGTGCCGAGCAGGATGCCCGGCATGAAGCTGCTGTGGTGCAGCGAGTCGTGCCGGAGGGTGAGGGTCTCGCCCTCGCCGCCCAGCAGGACCTCCTGGTGGGCGAGGAGACCGCGGAGCCGGACCGAGTGGACCGGGACTCCGTCGACGTCCGCGCCGCGGGCGCCGTCCAGTGCCGTGGCGGTGGCGTCCGGCTGCGGGGCGCAGCCGGCCTTGTCGCGGGCCGCGGCGATCAGCTGGGCGGTGCGGGTGGCGGTGCCGGAAGGGGCGTCGGCCTTGTTGGGGTGGTGGAGCTCGATGACCTCGACCGACTCGAAGTAGCGGGCGGCCTGCTCCGCGAACTTCATGGTGAGGACCGCGCCGATGGAGAAGTTCGGCGCGATGAGCACACCGGTCTCCGGGGAGCCGGAGAGCCAGGTGTTCAGCTGCGCGAGCCGTTCGTCGGTCCAGCCGGTGGTGCCGACGACCGCGTGGATGCCGTGCCGGACACAGAAGTCGAGGTTGTCCATCACCGACGCGGGGGTGGTGAGTTCGACGACGGCCTGGGCGCCGGTTTCCGTGAGAGTCTCCAGCTTGTCGCCGCGGCCGAGTGCGGCCACCAGCTCCATGTCGTCGGCGGCCTCGACGGCTCGTACCGCCTCGGACCCGATGCGTCCCTGGGCACCGAGAACGGCCACGCGCAGCTTGCTCATGTGCTCTGCTTCCTTGACTGAGAGGTGGAGAAACCGGGTCAGGAGACCGTTTCGTGGAGGCGGTCCGCCTGCTTGTCCTTGAGCGGGCCGATGACCGACAGCGAGGGCCGGTGGCCCAGGACGTCGGCGGCGACCGCGCGGACCTCGTCGGGGGTGACCGCCGCGATCTTCGCCAGCATGTCGTCGACCGACATCTGCTCGCCCCAGCAGAGCTCGCTCTTGCCGATGCGGTTCATCAGCGCACCGGTGTCCTCCAGGCCGAGGACGGTCGAGCCGGCGAGCTGGCCGATGGCGCGGCCGATCTCCTCGTCGCCGAGACCGTCCGTCGCCGCGCGGTCGAGCTCGTCGCGGCAGATCTTCAGGACGTCGTGCACCTGGCTGGGACGGCAGCCCGCGTACACACCGAAGAGCCCGCAGTCGGCGAAGCCCGAGGTGTACGAGTACACGCTGTAGGCGAGGCCGCGCTTCTCCCGTACCTCCTGGAAGAGGCGTGAGCTCATGCCTCCGCCGAGGGCGGTGTTCAGGACGCCGAGCGCCCAGCGGCGCTCGTCGGTCCTGGCCAGACCGGGCATGCCGAGGACTACGTGGGCCTGCTCGGTCTTGCGGTTCAGCAGTTCGACCCGGCCGGCGGTGCGCAGGGGGCGGGAGCCCTCGCGCGGCGCGGTGGGGACCGCGTCGGTGCGGGTGAGGGCACCGGCGCGCTCGAAGGCCTTGCGGACCTGGCGTACGACGGTGGCGTGGTCGACGTTGCCCGCCGCCGCGACGACCAGGTGGGTGGGGTCGTAGTGCTTCTTGTAGAAGCGGGCGATCTGGCCGCGGTTCAGGGCGTTGACCGTGTCGACCGTACCGAGGACCGGACGGCCGAGCGGTGTGTCGCCGAGCATGGTGTGCGCGAACAGGTCGTGCACACAGTCGCCCGGGTCGTCCTCCGTCATGGCGATCTCTTCGAGGATGACGCCGCGCTCGGCGTCGACGTCCTCGGGTGCGATCAGCGAGCCGGTCAGCATGTCGCAGACGACGTCGATGGCCAGCGGCAGGTCGGTGTCCAGGACCCGCGCGTAGTAGCAGGTGTACTCCTTCGCCGTGAAGGCGTTCATCTCGCCGCCGACCGCGTCGATCGCGGAGGAGATGTCGAGGGCGCTGCGCTTGGCGGTGCCCTTGAAGAGGAGGTGTTCGAGGTAGTGCGTCGCGCCGTTCAGGGTGGGCGTCTCGTCGCGTGATCCGACGTTGGCCCAGATCCCGAAGGTGGCGGAGCGGACGGAGGGCAGGGTCTCCGTGACGACCCGGAGGCCGCCGGGGAGGACGGTACGGCGGACGGTGCCGATGCCGTTGGTGCCCTTGAGAAGCGTTTGGGTACGGGCGACGGCCCGCCCCTCCGAGGAGGGGCGGGCCGTCGTCACGGAACTACGGGACGTCACTTGTCGGTGTCGTCCTTCTTCTCGTCCTCTTCGCCCTCGACGACGGGGATGAGGGAGAGCTTGCCGCGGGAGTCGATCTCCGCGATCTCGACCTGGACCTTGGCGCCGACGCCGAGCACGTCCTCGACGTTCTCCACGCGCTTGCCACCGGCGAGCTTGCGGATCTGCGAGATGTGCAGCAGGCCGTCCTTGCCGGGCATCAGGGAGACGAACGCACCGAAGGTGGTGGTCTTGACGACCGTACCCAGGTAGCGCTCGCCGACCTCCGGCATGGTCGGGTTGGCGATCGCGTTGATCGTGGCGCGGGCGGCCTCGGCCTGCGAGCCCTGCTGGGCACCGATGTAGATGGTGCCGTCGTCCTCGATCGTGATGTCGGCGCCGGTGTCCTCCTGGATCTGGTTGATCATCTTGCCCTTGGGGCCGATGACCTCACCGATCTTGTCCACCGGGATCTTGACGGTGATGATCCGCGGGGCGTTCGGGGACATCTCGTCCGGGACGTCGATGGCCTCGTTCATCACATCGAGGATGTGGAGGCGCGCGTCACGGGCCTGCTTCAGCGCGGCGGCCAGGACCGAGGCGGGGATGCCGTCGAGCTTGGTGTCGAGCTGGAGCGCGGTCACGAACTGCTTCGTACCGGCGACCTTGAAGTCCATGTCGCCGAAGGCGTCCTCCGCACCGAGGATGTCGGTGAGGGCGACGTAGTGGGTCTTGCCGTCGATCTCCTCGGAGATCAGGCCCATGGCGATACCGGCGACGGCGGCCTTGAGGGGCACACCGGCGTTCAGCAGGGACATGGTGGATGCGCAGACCGAGCCCATGGACGTCGAGCCGTTGGAGCCCAGCGCCTCGGAGACCTGGCGGATCGCGTAGGGGAACTCCTCGCGCGACGGCAGCACCGGCACGATGGCGCGCTCGGCGAGCGCGCCGTGGCCGATCTCGCGGCGCTTGGGCGAGCCCACGCGGCCGGTCTCACCGACGGAGTACGGCGGGAAGTTGTAGTTGTGCATGTAGCGCTTGCGGGTCACCGGCGAAAGGGTGTCCAGCTGCTGCTCCATGCGGAGCATGTTGAGGGTGGTGACGCCCAGGATCTGGGTCTCGCCACGCTCGAACAGCGCCGAGCCGTGCACGCGCGGGATGGCCTCGACCTCGGCGGCGAGCGTACGGATGTCCGTGACGCCACGGCCGTCGATGCGGACCTTGTCCTTGATGACGCGCTCGCGGACCAGCTTCTTGGTCAGCGCGCGGTAGGCACCGGAGATCTCCTTCTCGCGGCCCTCGAAGGCCGGGAGGAGCTTCTCGCCCGCGATCTCCTTGATGCGGTCCAGCTCCGCCTCGCGCTCCTGCTTGCCGGCGATGGTGAGCGCCTTGGCGAGCTCGGTGCGGACGGCCTTGGTGAGCGCCTCCAGGACGTCGTCCTGGTAGTCGAGGAAGACCGGGAACTCGCCGGTGGGCTTGGCGGCCTTGGCGGCGAGGTCGGACTGGGCCTTGCAGAGCGCCTTGATGAAGGGCTTCGCGGCCTCGAGACCGGCGGCGACGACCTCTTCGGTCGGGGCCTCGGCACCGTCCTTGACGAGCTGGATGGTCTTCTCGGTGGCCTCGGCCTCGACCATCATGATCGCGACGTCGCCGTCCTCCAGGACGCGACCGGCGACGACCATGTCGAAGACGGCGTCCTCGAGCTCGGTGTGCGTCGGGAAGGCGACCCACTGGCCCTTGATCAGGGCGACGCGGGTGGCGCCGATCGGGCCGGAGAAGGGCAGGCCCGCCAGGATCGTGGAGGCGGACGCGGCGTTGATCGCGACCACGTCGTACAGGTGGTCGGGGTTGAGCGCCATGATCGTCTCGACGATCTGGATCTCGTTGCGCAGGCCCTTCTTGAAGGAGGGGCGCAGCGGGCGGTCGATCAGGCGGCAGGTGAGGATCGCGTCCTCGGAGGGCCGGCCCTCACGGCGGAAGAAGGATCCGGGGATCTTTCCGGCCGCGTACTGGCGCTCCTCGACGTCCACCGTGAGGGGGAAGAAGTCGAGCTGGTCCTTGGGCCGCTTGGAAGCGGTGGTGGCCGACAGCACCATGGTGTCGTCGTCCAGGTACGCGACGGCGGAGCCGGCGGCCTGCTTGGCCAGGCGGCCCGTCTCGAAGCGGATAGTGCGGGTGCCGAAGGTGCCGTTGTCGATCACGGCTTCGGCGTAGTGGGTCTCGTTCTCCACTAGTGATTTCTCCATACTCGTCGTCTTTCGTCCTGCCGCCCGTGTGGCGGAGGACGGTGCGGAGAAGCGCACCGTGTGTGCGGGCCGGTCTTCGATCGAAGCTCCCGGGCGTTGTCCCGGGGGCCACTACCGAGGACCGGCGGCGGCCGTGGCGCGCCTCTCCTCGTTCTGTTGTCGTGCGTCCAGGTTACTGAGCCTGACCCCGGTCCCGCACGTACAGCAAAGGGAGCGGCCCCCTGGAATGGGGGAACCGCTCCCTCTCACAGCGTCCTTACTTGGCGCCGCCGGCCGCACCGCGGCGGATGCCGAGGCGGTCGACGAGCGCACGGAAGCGCTGGATGTCCTTCTTGGCCAGGTACTGAAGGAGGCGGCGACGCTGGCCGACCAGGATCAGCAGACCACGACGGGAGTGGTGGTCGTGCTTGTGCGTCTTGAGGTGCTCCGTCAGGTCCGAGATCCGGCGGGAGAGCATGGCGACCTGGACCTCGGGGGATCCGGTGTCACCCTCCTTCTGGGCGAACTCGGACATGATCTGCTTCTTCGTAGCGGCGTCGAGCGGCACGCGTACTCCTCTTGGTGTTCGATGCGCCTACGAGTGCCCCTGGTCTTGATCTCAGGGGAGCTTTCGTGACTCGGAGGCGAAGGTCCGATGAGCGCAGCCCTCAGGATGATCCGGGGACGCGTACACAAACGGCCACTGGTCAGAGTACCAGCCGTCCGGAGTGCCTCCGACGGGTATCAGCCGGTCATGGCCCTGGCGCGCGTGAAGACGTCCAGTACGGCCAGGCAGAGCGGGACCAGGGAGAGCAGCAGGGCACTCTCCGTGAGGTCGAGCAGCCGGCCCCAGAAGGGTGAGAGGCCCTTGCGCGGGATGACCAGGCCGATCGCGGTGAGCAGGGCCGCTCCCGCGGCGACGGCCGCGGAGAGCCAGATCGTACGGATGTCCAGGGAGCCACGGTCCCCGTAGCGCACCAGGTCGTACAGCAGGTCGGCCGGCGGGTTGAGCGAGAGGCCGAGGACGAGCAGGCCCGTCGCCCCGATGCCGGCCACCAGGACGCAGGCGACCTGGGAGGTGTAGCGGAAGAGGCGGGCGCGCAGCAGCATCGCGAGTCCGGCGGTGAGGGCGAGGATCTGGCCCCAGATGCTGCTGGAGAAGCCGAGCACGGCGGCGGATCCGACGACGACGGCGGCGCAGCCGCCGACGAGGCCGAGGAGCATCTCGTGGCCGCGGCGGGCCTGGGCGGCGATGCGGTCGGCGTCGACGGGCTCGGCGCCGGCCTCGGGTCCGGCGCCCGGCCCGGTGAAGGAGTCGTCGTCGTAGCCGGCGGGGGCGGTGCGCGGCGACGCGTAGCCGATGGGCAGCCGGGCGAAGCGGGCGGAGAGTCCCGGCAGGAAGGCGACCAGGCCGAGGGCGACGACGACGGTGACGGCCGCGGTCTCGGTGGCGGAGGCCTCGGTGAGGATCGCGACGAAGGTGGCGAGAGTGCCGACGGTGGCGAGGAAGGTCGCCGCGACGAACGGCGCGTCACCGCTCGGGGTGAGGGCGACCAGGACGACGGAGGCGAGCAGGACGGCGACGCAGCCGAGCAGGAACTGCAGCCGTCCGGGGCCCTGGCCCGCGTCGGCGCCGATGATGCCGGAGCCGGCGATGAGGACGAGGGGCAGCGCGCCGAGCCCGAGGGCGACGGCCGTGGCCCGGTCCCCGTAGACCCTGGCGCGCACTCCCGCGAAGGCGGTCAGCAGGAGTCCCGCGGAGCCGGCGATGATGCCGGGCAGGCTGTGCATGTCGTGGCGTACGGGGTCCGCGAACCAGAGCACGAAGCCCATCAGGACGAGCAGCAGGACGCCGCCCACCAGCCCGGCGCCGCGCAGGAGTTCGTCGCTCCACAGGTGGCGGTCGCGGGTGACGGCCGAGGCGACGGCGTCCGAGACGTCGTCGAAGACGGCGGGTGGCAGCGACTGCGCGAAGGGCCGCAGGCTGAGGAGTTCGCCGTCGAGCACTTGTTGGGCGGAGAGTGTGCGGGCGCCGTCGAGGACGGTTCCGTCGCGGCGTACGAGGTGATAGCCGGTGGGTGTTCCGGCCGCCTGGGTCTGTCCCGTGAGACGCAGTATCTCGGGGTAGACGTCGGCGACCGCGATGTCTTCCGGAAGGGCGACGTCGATGCGGCTGTCGGGTGCCACGACAGTGACGCGGCAGAAGCCTGTCGCTGCGGTCGTACTCACGTGTCTGGTCCCCCTGATTCGCGGTTGCGCACAGTGCGCGCGCCACCCTACCGGGAGGGGTGGAAGTGATCTGCACGTAGGATCACCGTCGCGCGGAGGCAAGTCCGCAGCAAACGCAGCCACGGGGGCGTCGGTGCGGACCAGACCGGCCTTCCGCCCGTCCGTATTGAGGGATTGATGTTCCGGTGAGCCAGATCGTCGTGAAACGACCTCCGCGGTCTCTGCCGCCGGAAGTACCCGCGGACGAGTTGACGTTGGAAGCGCCTCCCGAACTGCCGCGCGGGCAGCAGGAGGGCATGCTGATGCAGATCCTGCCGGTCCTCGGCATGGGCTCGTCGGTGGTCTTCTTCTTCTCGCCGCAGGCACCTCCGTTCATGCGGATCATGGGTGTTCTGATGCTGGTCTCGACCGTCGGAATGGTGGTCGCGCAGATCGTCCGGCACCGTCGCGGTACGCAGGGGCAAATGGGCGATGTCCGACGTGACTACCTCAAGTACCTTGCCCAGACCCGGCGGACGGTGCGCCGGACGGCGCGTGCCCAGCGCGATGTGCAGCTGTATCTGCACCCGGCGCCGGAGCAGCTCTGGTCGGTGGTGGCCGAGGGCAGCCGGGTGTGGGAGCGGCGGGTCGGCGACAAGGACTTCGCGCAGGTGCGGCTGGGGCTCGGGGCGCAGCAGCTGTCGACTCCGCTGGTCGCTCCGGACACCGCCCCGGTGGATGAGCTGGAGCCCATGTCCGCGGGGGCGATGCAGCAGTTCCTGGCGGTGCACGGGACGCTGGACGGACTGCCGATGGCGGTCTCGATGCGGGCCTTCTACCACGTGACCGTCTCCGGGCGGCCGGACGCGGCGCAGTCGACGGCGCGGTCGCTGGTGGCTCAGCTGGTGACGCTGCACTCCCCCGAGGACCTGATGGTCGCCGTGGTCGCGGCGCCGGGGGCCGTGGGGCGCTGGGACTGGACGAAGTGGCTGCCGCACACGCAGGTTCCGGGCCAGGTGGACGGGGCCGGGACGAAGCGGCTGTTCGGGGACGACCTGGGTGAGCTGGAGTCGCTGCTGGCCGGCCGGCTCGACGGGCGGCCGCGGTTCGGGCGGGAGAGCCAGCCGGTGCTGGACCAGCCGCACATCGTGGTGGTCCTGGACGGTGGGATGGTGCCGCCGGACTCGCTGTTCGCGGCGGCCGAGGGCCTGCAGGGCGTGACGATCGTCGAGGTGGTGCCGGGCGAGCTCGACGAGCCGCGTGGCGGGCTGTCGATCGTGGTGCGGCCGGGGCTGTTGCGCCTGGAGTCCGGTGCCGGTCTGGCGTACGAGGGTGTGCCGGACTCCATGTCGCCGGAGGCCGCGGAGGCGCTGGCCCGGCAGCTGGCGCCGCTGCGGATGGGCGGGGGCGACGACGACGAACCGCTGCTGGCCAACCTGGACTTCACGGATCTGCTGAATCTGGGGGACGCGGCCTCGGTCGACGTGGCGCGCACCTGGCGGCCCCGGTCGGTGTCGGAGCGGCTGCGGGTGCCCATCGGTGTCGGCGAGGACGGCCAGCCGGTGATGCTGGACCTCAAGGAGGCCGCGCAGGAGGGCATGGGTCCGCACGGGCTGTGTGTCGGGGCGACGGGTTCCGGCAAGTCGGAGCTGCTGCGGACGTTGGTGCTCGGGCTCGCGGTGACACATTCCTCGGAGACGCTGAACTTCGTGCTCGCCGACTTCAAGGGCGGTGCGACGTTCGCCGGGATGTCTCAGATGCCGCACGTGGCGGCGGTCATCACCAACCTCGCGGACGATCTGACCCTGGTCGACCGCATGGGCGACGCGATCCGCGGTGAACTGCAGCGCAGGCAGGAGCTGCTGCGGTCGGCGGGCAACTACGCCAACATCCACGACTACGAGAAGGCCCGGGGCGCGGGCGCCGCGCTGGAGCCGCTGGCCTCGCTGGTGCTGGTCATCGACGAGTTCTCCGAACTCCTGACCGCCAAGCCGGACTTCATCGACATGTTCATCCAGATCGGCCGGATCGGCCGTTCGCTGGGTGTGCATCTGCTGCTGGCCTCTCAGCGCCTGGAGGAGGGCAAGCTGCGCGGCCTGGACACGTACCTCTCGTACCGGATCGGTCTGCGGACCTTCTCGGCGGCCGAGTCGCGTACGGCGCTGGGTGTGCCGGACGCGTACCACCTGCCGTCGGTGCCGGGTTCCGGCTATCTGAAGTTCGGCACGGACGAGATGACCCGTTTCAAGGCGGCGTACGTGTCGGGGGCGTACCGCACGGGCGGCCCGGATCTGTCGGTGGGGCAGCTGCCGATCGAGCGGCGGCCCGCGGTGTTCAGTGCCTCGCCGGTGCCGGTGGTGTACGCGGCGCCCGATCCGGCGCACCTGGCGGCGCAGGCGGCGGACGACGACGCGCTCGCCGACACGGTGCTCGATGTGATCGTGCGGCGGCTGGAGGGGCAGGGCGTGCCCGCCCACCAGGTGTGGCTGCCGCCGCTGGACCGGGCGCCGACGCTGGACCAGCTGCTGCCGGGGCTGGCGGCGACCACGGACCGGGGGTTCACGGCGACCGAGTACACGCGGCCCGGTGGGCTGGCCGTTCCGCTCGGCCTGATCGACAAGCCGTTCGAGCAGCGGCGTGAGGTGCTGTACCGGGACTTCTCCGGTGCGGCCGGGCACATGCTGGTCGTGGGTGGTCCGCAGTCCGGGAAGTCGACCATCATGCGGGCGTTGGTCTCCTCCTTCGCGCTCACCCACACCCCGCACGAGGTGCAGTTCTACGGTCTGGACTTCGGCGGTGGCGGTCTCGTCTCGCTGGCGGACCTGCCGCATGTCGGCGGGATGGCGTCGCGGCTGGACCCGGAGCGGGTGCGCCGGACGGTCGCGGAGGTCGGGGGCGTGCTCACCCGGCGCGAGGAGTTCTTCCGGGCCCATTCCATCGACTCCATCGCCACCTACCGGCGCAAGCGTGCCCGGGGTGAGCTGCCCGGCGAGGCGTGGGGGGACGTGTTCCTGGTCATCGACGGCTGGGGCGGTTTCCGGGCCGAGTACGAGGGCCTGGAGCAGGTCGTCACGGACATCGCCTCACGCGGGCTCGGCTACGGCATCCATGTGGTGATCACGGCGGCCCGCTACATGGAGGTGCGGGCGGCGCTGAAGGACCAGATCCTCGGGCGGCTCGAACTGCGGCTCGGTGACGTCATGGACTCGGAGTTCGACCGCAAGGTCGCGGCGAACGTCCCTGCGGGTGTGCCCGGCCGTGGTCAGGTCCCGGAGAAGCTGCACTTCATGGGCGCCCTGCCGCGCATCGACTCCGTCAGCAGCGGCACGGACCTCTCCGAAGGCACCGCGGCGTTCGTCGCGACGGTGAAGTCCAGCTGGTCGGGGCCGTCCGCGCCCGCCGTGCGGCTGCTGCCGCGCAAGCTTCCGGCGGACCAGCTGCCCAAGGGCTTCGAGTTCCCCGAGCGGGGTGTCGCGATCGGTATCGACGAGACGTCCCTGGAGCCGGTCTTCGTCGACTTCGAGACGGATCCGTTCTTCCTGATCTTCGGGGAGAGCGAGTCCGGCAAGACCAACCTGCTGCGGCTGATCGCCAAGCAGATCGCGGAGCGCTACTCCCCGGACGAGGCGAAGATCGTCGTCGGTGACTACCGGCGGGCCCTGCTGGGGGCGCTGCCGGAGTCGCACCTGCTGGAGTACGCGCCGATGGCGAGTGCGATGCAGATGCACATGGAGGCGCTCGCGGGTGTGTTCTCGCGGCGGCAGCCCCCGACCGATGTGACGCCGCAGCAGCTGCGGGACCGCAGTTGGTGGTCGGGGCCGCAGATCTTCATCATCGTCGACGACTACGACCTGGTGGCCACGAACGCGGGCAATCCGCTGGCGCCGCTCGCGGAGTACCTGCCGTTCGCCCGGGACACCGGGGTCCGGTTCATCATCGCGCGCAACTCGGCGGGGGCGTCGAGGTCGATGTACGAGGGCTTCATGCAGCGCATCAAGGAGCTGGGAGCGCAGGGTGTGGTGCTGTCCGGTGATCCGTCCGAGGGCGATCTCATCGGGTCGGTCCGTGGGCACACGATGCCGCCGGGGCGCGGGTACTTCGCGTCGCGCCGGCGCGGGACGCCGCTGGTGCAGACCGGGCGGCTGCCCGAGCAGCGCTGAGGCGTACACGACCTGACGGAGGGGCCCTCGCACCGGCGTGCGGGGCCCCTCCGGCGTACGGCGTGGGTGCGGGGTACGTCCCCGCAAGCGCGGAAGCGGGCGGCGGTACGTCCGGCCGCCGCGGAGCGGGGGACCTTACCGTCGCCGCCGGGCCGCGGGGGCCGGAATCGCGCTCCTGGTCCCCCGGTCCCGGTGGTGCGGGGATAATCGGCGCGCAGGCCACGAACATGGAGCCACCGGCGGTGACGCACTCCGCCGCGGAACACGAAAGGCGTCTGATGGGCACCCAGCAGGAGAAGGACGAGTTGTACGCGCTCGACATCTCGGGAGTCGAGTGGCTGAGCGCCCCCGGTACCGAGGAGGCCGAGGAGCGGGTCGAGATCGCGTATCTGCCGGACGGTGCCGTCGCGATGCGGTCCTCGCTCGATCCGGAGACCGTGCTGCGCTACACGGAGGCCGAGTGGCGTGCCTTCGTCCTGGGTGCGCGGGACGGCGAGTTCGACCTGAAGTAGGCCCTCGCGCGGACGGGGACACGGAAGAGGGGCACGCCCACCGGGCCGTGCCCCTCTTCCGTGTGCGGTTCCCGGGTCAGTACGCCTCGGTGAACAGGCGCGAGGACTTGAGGTCGGTGGAACGGTAGCTGTCCTTACCGTTCTCGATGATCTTCGCGACCTGCTCCAGGCGGTCCTTCATGTGGTCGGCCTTGCCCTTGTACTTCCCCTGGAGGGCGACGTACCCGCCGTGGGCCTCACCGTCCCAGGTGTCGGTGACGACCTTGAGGGCGGTGTCCATGTCTTCGAGGTCCTTGATGATGTTGCGCGACACCACACGGATGCGGTTCGCGATCTCCTGGACGCTCTCGTACCTGACCTTGGTGTTCGGGTCTGCTCCGGGCATGGTCTGCTCCTCCGGTGTTCTCTGTCTGTGAAAAGGGTGCTACGGCCTGGCTCAGACGTTGTTGAGCCCGGAGGAGTTGCCCGAGGAGGCGGACTCCTTCACCGAGTTGAAGGCCGCGCGGACCTCGTCGTCGTTGGCGTTGCTGAGGTTCTTGGTCTGGCTCACACCGTTGAGGAGCACCTGCAGCAGGCGCCGGATCTCGTCGTGGTCCTCATTGATGACGACCTGTGCGGACGAGAATCCGCCGGCGCCGACACCGGTCCAGCCCGCGCTGACGGTCGCAAGGATGTCGGCGAGCTCACGGGCCTGCCTGGAGACCGCTTCCGCGGTGTCGACGATCTTGTTCTTCGCCTGGATGATCGGATCGTCGGCAAGTCCGAAACCCGCACCGGTGTTGCTCATCCGGAGGTCCTATCTCTCAGTTCCCGGGCCTGTCCGCAGGTTGCGGACAGGGATTCTGAACGGGTTCCAAGAAGCGCCCGGCGGTGCTCGCGCACCCCGGAATCAGGCTCGTCCACTTCTCGTTCCCCCGTCACACACGTGAAGTCTGCTGCCACCCTAGCCACTTCGTCATCTCTGCCCAACCGGGCTTCACGGCGAGAGACACACCTCACCGTCGCGCGATCTCAGCCCACATCACGACGTCGCCGGACATCCCGGACGACTGTCGCGGTGCCGGTCACGACGCACACGAGGACGGCCGCCAGGGCCAGGGCGTAGGTGGCGTAGCGCTCGCTCCGTTCCTGCGGGGTCTCGGACATCGCGAGATACGCGGGCTCCGGCGCCGGTGCCCTGGGCGGTGCCGGGTCGGGGCGTGCGGCCGGCGACGGGACGTCGTCCTTGCCCCCCGCGAGGGCCCGTACGGGGTCGACGACGCCCCAGCCGACGAAGGCGTCGTGGCCGTTGACGGAGCGCTCGGCGGTCTGCTCGATGCGGGCGACGATCTCGGCCGCCGTCCAGTCGGGGTACTTGGCGACGAGGAGGGCGGCGACGCCCGCGACGTACGGCGCGGAGAAGCTGGTCCCGTTGTCGGTGCACTGGCCGTCGCCCGGGACGGTGGAGACGATGTCGACGCCCGGGGCGGCCACCCCGACGAACTCACCGGCCTGGGAGAAGGCGGCCCGTTCGTTGTTGCGGTCCGAGGAGGCGACGGCGAGGACGCCGGGGAAGGCCGCCGGGTAGGTGTTCTTGAGTTTTCCGTCCATGCCGTCGTTGCCCGCGGAGGCGACGACGACGATGTCCTTGGCGAGTGCCCTGGCCACGGCCCTGCCCAGTGCGGAGTCCTCGGTGAGCGCCTTGGTGGTGTCCTGGGAGATGTTGATGACCCCGGCCCCCTCGGCGATCGCGTGGTCGATCGCGGTGGCCATCGTGGTGTCCTTGCCGCTGTTCTTCTCGTCGTTCTGCCGGATCGGGATGATCGTGGCCTCGGGGGCCAGTCCGACGAATCCGGTTCCCTCACGGGGACGTGCGGCGATGATGCCGGCGACCTTGGTGCCGTGGCCGACCTCGTCGGTGGTGCCGTCGCTCTTGCCGCCCTTGAGGAGGTTGCGTCCCGCCGAGGTGTCGACGGCCTCCTTGAGCTGCGGATTGGCGATGTCCACACCGGTGTCGATGACCGCGACCTTGACGCCCTTGCCCTTGGTGTCCTGCCACAGTTCGTCGAGCAGGACGCGCTGCAGCGGCCAGGGGCGGCCCTCGAACTGCTCCTTCATCGGGAAGGTGCACTCGCCGCTGCCGTCGAGGGCCGGCCGGGCGCTGTCCCGCGCTCCTCCGTCGGCGTACGCGGTGTGCGGTGCCGCCAGTGCGGCCAGTGCGGCGGTGGCCGCCGCCACCGCAGCCGTCTTCCGGTACAACATCTGTTCCTCTCCCCCGTGTCCCGCGTTCGTCGTGGTGTCCGCGGCTACGAGCCCTGGGGCTGGCGTGCGCTGTTGGTGTCGAGCCGGGGGCCCTTGGCCAGGAAGTCCGACCAGGCGATCGGCACGAGCGTGGGCGTCACCTTCTCGTAGCCGAGCCGGATCTGCGCCTGGCTGGCCTCGGGCCTGCCGTCCTGTGCCTGCTGGTCCCCGGCGCCGATGTCGGAGCGCTCGGCGTCGCTGTCGCCGTTCGCCTGGACCGCGTACCGCAGCCCGGTGTCGGTCACCAGGAAGAGCGAACCGTCGGGGCTCGTCTGCTCGCCCTGGACCTGCGTGTAGAGCAGTCCGCTGCCCGGGGTGACGTAGGTGCTGGTGCCTCCGGCGTTGATCACGGCCGGATAGGCGGTGCCCGCCCAGGTGGACAGCGTCGTACGTCCCTTGTCGTCGACCTTGCGCAGCACGCTGCACACGGTGTCCCGGCTGCCGCCGCCTGCCGAGTTGACCTGCTCGGCCTTGTGGGCGGGCCAGCGGCTCGCCTGCCCCGCGAAGGTCCGGGTGTCCGGGACGAAGTCCTGCAGGCCGACGGAGCGTGCCTCGCTGTCGAGGTTCAGCGGCGCCGTCTGCGGGGAGTTGATCAGGAGCCAGGCCGTGAATTCGGAGACCGGCTGGACCTTGCCGTCCAGGACGAGGTAGTGGGTGGTGCCCTCGCCGGTCCTGGTCCGCAGGACCATGCCGACCTTGTTCTCCTCGGCGGAGAGCTGGCCCTCGATGTTCGCGGGTGCGCCGACCGTTCCGGGGATCTGCGGGAAGACGAGCGGACTGCCGTCGTGCAGGGTGGCCAGCCAGTCGTCGGTGACGGCCTGCGGCTGCCTGCTGCCGACCAGGGCGTTGGTCAGGTGGCCGTTGTCCGTGGCGCTCTCGTCGATGCGGTATTTGGTGCCGCTCGCGTCGACGAGGTAGCGGGCCTTGTCCTGCCCCTGGACGTAGAGGACCTGGCCTCCGCTCAGCTGCTGCTTGCCCTCGGTCAGCCTGTCCTCCCGCTCGGCGAAGACGAAGGCCGCCTTCTGCACGGTGTTCCCCTTGCCTCCGGGCTGCTCGCAGACCGCCCACCGCTTGGCGGTGCCCGCGTCCTTCGCCTCGGGCAGCCGGTCGGGGGCGTACGGGATGCCGAGGATCGGCCCGCGCGGGGGCTTGCCGGCGTCCAGGATGTCGTCGCCGACCTGGACGACGTCGAACTGCTGCGGGGTCAGCAGGAGTCTGGCGGAGGCCAGGTTGAGCACCGGGTGGAGGAGGGTCTTGCTGTCCTTGCCCTTGCCCGTGGAGAGCACGACGTACCGGGTGGTGGACTTCTTGCCGACGATCACCTTGGTGCCGGGCTTGTCCCAGTCCTTGGGCGCCGTGGGCTTGAACATCCCCCAGGCGCCGAAACCCGCCACGAACAGCGCGCCGACGATCAGGCTCGGGACGACGGCGCGCAGCGGGCGCGGGGCACCCTCCTCCGTACCTGTGGGCGAGGGTTGGAGGAATGCGGCCACCGTGCGCTTCTTCGCAAAGGTGTACGCGTTGAGCTCATCCCGCCGTGATGCCATGAGTGTGTCTGTCTCCCGTGTCTCCCCGCGCGGCCCAGGAGCGTACGCATCCCCGTCCCCTGTGCCGGACCCCGGATACCGGACCTGGTGCCGGACCGGCCCCCTACTATGCCTGCTGATCGTGGCCGCCGATGGGGCGGGTAGGGTGATCCAGCCGCCGAAGCCCCGGCGGGACAGGGGCGATCGGGTTGAGTTGGGGCCTTATGAACGGGGGAATGCCGGAATGATGGCTTCCGCGACACGGACACGTCCGGCCGGGAACACGCAGCCGTCCGGGGGTCCCGGATCCGGCCGCCGGGGGGTCTCCCGCAGAGGTTCGCGTACGGCTCCCGGTGGCCCCTCCGGCTCCGGTGGCGCCGCCGCTCCGCGGCTGAACGGACGCGCCGGACAGGTCGGTTCGTTCCGATTGCAACAGCTTGTACTGGTCGAGATCGCGGCTGCGCTGCTGCTCGCCGCGTGGGTGATCGAGCCGCTGCTCCTCGTGCCCGCGGGTGTCGTCGCCGCGGTGCTGGTGCTGCTCGCCGTCGTCCGCAGGCACCGCCGGTCGCTCCCGGAGTGGCTGAGCACCGTCCTCGCACTGCGCACGCGCAGCCGCCGGGCCGCCTCCCTGGTCCTGCCCGCGGGTACGGAGCCAGGGCTGGCGCCCGCCGTGGAGTGCGAACCGGCTTTGCGTACCTACTCGTTCAGCGACCGCGACCGCCGCCCGGTCGGGATGATCGGCGACGGCACCTACCTCTCGGCCGTCGTCCAGGTCGAGTCGGACGCCACCGCGCTGCGCCCGGACCGCTCGGAACGGCCGCTGCCCCTGACGCTCGTACGGGACGTGCTGGAGGTCGACGGGATCCGGCTGGAGTCGGCGCAGATCGTGCAGCACACCCAGCCGGCTCCCGCCCCGCACCTGCCGCCGCAGTCGGTGGCGGCGCGGAACTACGCGCCGTTGCAGGCCCGGACGGGTTCGCCCGCGCTGCGGGTCACCTGGATCGCGCTGAAGCTGGACCCGGAGCTCTGCCCGGAGGCGGTGGCGGCGCGCGGCGGCGGGATCGTCGGGGCGCAGAAGTGCGCCGTACGCGCGGCGGACCAGCTCGCGAGCCGGCTGACCGGTGCCGGGTTCCGGGCGACCGTGCTCACCGAGCAGGAACTGATCTCGGCGATCGCGACCTCGGCGTGCGTCAGCCCGTCGGCGATGGCGCAGGCCAGCCGGACGGAGACGCCGGGCCGTCGTACCGAGGAGTCCTCGCGCACCTGGCGCTGCGACGACCGCTGGCACACCAGCTACTGGGTGAGCCGCTGGCCGCACCTGGGCGGCGGCGGGGCGTCGATGCCGCAGTTGGTCGCCCTGCTGACCTCCGTCCCGGCACTCGCCACGACGTTCAGCCTGACGCTGGGGCACGGCGACCGCTCGGCGGTCTCGGTCACGGGGCACATCCGCATCACCGGGCGCAGCGACGAGGAACTCCTCGCCGCCCGGCACGAACTGGAGCGCACCGCGCGCGGCGTCAAGGCGTCGCTGGTGCGGCTGGACCGCGAGCAGCTGCCCGGTGTGCTCGCCACGCTGCCGCTCGGGGGTACCCGCTGATGTCCGCCACCACGAGCTCCCGGTCCCGGCTGGGATTCGGTCTGATCGGTCCGCGTCGCGGCCGGCACACGGTGTCGTTCGACGAACTGGCCTCGCTGGCACTGCCCGTCGGTGACGACGGCACGGTCATCGGGGTGGACGCGGAGGGACGCCCGGCGGTGCTGGGCATCAACCGGCCGACTCCGTACGAGGTCACGCTGATCGGCGGACTGTGGACCGCCCAGGTCCTGGCGCTGCGTACGGCGGCGACGGGTGCCCGGATCGCCGTCGAGACGGGGCGGTCGCAGGCCTGGACGGCTCTCGCACAGGCGGCGGGCGGCGGGCAGCCGTGCGTCTCGCTGCACGACGTGGGCCGGATCCCGCCGCAGGGTGCCTCGGCCGGGTCCCCGGTGGTCGTGGTGCGCGACTGCGGCATGCGGCCGCCGCGCGGGCGCGTGGTGGCGGGGCCCTGGCAGTCGGTGGTGACCCTGCTGCCGTATCTGAGCCCGGTGGCCCCACGGCTGATGGAGAAGTCGGCCCTCGTCGGCGTCCAGCGGGTCTCCCCCGACGAGGCGGCACAGATCGGCCGGATCATGAATCTGCCGGCCGCCGAGACCCAGGCGCTGTCCACCCTGGCCGACGGCGTCACGCTGTGGTGCACGGACCGGGACCGGCAGTTCGTGATGACCCAGGCCACCGACGCCGAGTCCGGACTGCTGGGCAGCGCGCGCCGGATGGACTGAGCGTTCCCGCGGAGCGCTCGCACGTGAGGGCAGCGTAAGAGCCGCGTACGGATCGTGTTCCGTCATCGGATGCGCCCTTTCGACCACTTCGACCTGCCCACTCCTGCACAGTTCGTTCACTTGTAGGCGCGGCGTGACCTACTGGACAGTCCTCCCGTGCGATACGGCCTGCCGTAGCACGCCCCCTGGCGATTAGGGTGGGTGCGGGCGCGGCAGAGGAACCTGCGGGCAGGCACTGCGCGTCGCAAGGGGGGAGAGCCGGGCGGACCGGACAACGGGAACGGTCGCCCCCGCCCACCACGGCACAAGGGTGCTCGACCACACCAGGAGGCAAAGTGAACGGCGATCGGGACGAGATCCGCGGGGGATGGAACACGCCCGTCGACGAGTCGTCCGACGCGGAGCCCGCAGAGATGACGGGTGAGTTCACCATCGACTACACCCCGCCCGCCTGGTACACGCAGAGCGCGTCGGGGGACTCGTCGGGCGGGGCGGGGTCGCATCTGGCGCCGCCTCCGCCGCCGCACGGGGCTCCGGTGCCGGGGCTGCCCGCCGGGGGCGGATTCGAGCAGAACTGGTCGCCGGCTCCGCCCGCGCCGGCTGTGCCCGCTGCGCCGTCCGCGCCGTCCGCGCCGTCCGTGCCGTCTTCCGAGACCGGGGCGGCGGGTCCGGCTTCGGCTTCGGCCGGTTCCGAGGGGACGGGTGCCGGGAGCGGTGCGGCCGATCCGTTCGGCGGCGGTGATCTGGAGAGTGGCGCGACGATGCGGTTCTCCCCCGCCGCGCTGAAGCAGGAGATCGCGGAGCGCGAGGCGGCGGCCGAGGCCGAGGCCGCCGTGTCGTCGGCTTCCGTTCCTGACGCGCCCTCGGCCGGAACGGCGCAGGACGCCACGGCAGGTTCCACCACCGAGGCCGGGGACATCGAGGCGGACCCATCCGTTCCGGTGAACGAGAGGTCCGGCGAGTCCGAGAAGATCACGGACGCCTCCGCCCCGGATCCGGGCACCAACACCGGCACCGGCACGCACGCCGACACGAACACCGCCGCGGATTCCGTACGGGCGGCCGACGAGCTGCCCGCGACGGACGCCTCGAAGGCCGACGCGCCCGCGGACCTCGCCGGCCCCACCACGGACGCGGCGCCCCAGGGCGCGTCTCCTGCCGACGCCCCCCAGTACGCCGCGCGGTCGAACGTACCGGCGCCGTGGTCCCCCGCGCCGCCCGCGCCGGGTGCCGTTCCGCCGCTGCCGCCGGCCTTCCAGCCTGCCGCGCCGCAGCCTGCCGCGCCGCAGCCCGGCGCGCCCCAGCCCGCACCGCAGTGGCCCGCGCAGGCGCCGCCGCAGCAGCATTTCCCGGCGCAGGGCGCACCTCAACTGCCCCCGGCCCAGGCGCAGCCCCAGCAGCAGCCCGGCTACGGTTTCCCACCGCAGGCGCAGCCCCAGCCCGGTTACGGTTTCCCGCCGCAGGCCCCGCACCTGCCCGCGCAGGGTGCCCCGCTCCCTCCGCAGATCCCCCAGCAGCCGGCCCGGGCCACGCCCAACCTGCCCGCTCCGGCCGCTCCGCACCAGCAGCCGCAGCCGCAGCAACAGCAACAGCAACAGCAACAGCCCGAGGCGTACCAGCCCCAGCAGCCCGCCCCCCAGGCCCCGCCCGTCGATCCGCGTACCGGCGCCGCCTGGCCCACGCCGGTGACCCATGACCAGCGTGAGCGTTCCGTGCCGGGCGCTCCGCTCGGCTACACGGCCGCGGTCGAGCTCTCCTCCGACCGGCTGGTCCGGGGCAAGCAGAAGGCGAAGAGCAGCCGCAACCCCTCCGGTGCCTCCCGATTCAAGCTGGGCGGCAAGAAGGAGGAGATCGAGCGGCAGCGCAAGCTGGAGCTGATCCGCACCCCGGTGCTGTCCTGCTACCGGATCGCGGTCATCAGCCTCAAGGGCGGCGTCGGCAAGACCACGACGACGACCGCGCTCGGCTCGACCCTGGCCACCGAGCGGCAGGACAAGATCCTCGCCATCGACGCCAACCCGGACGCCGGTACGCTCGGCCGCCGGGTGCGCCGTGAGACCGGGGCCACCATCCGCGACCTGGTCCAGGCGATCCCGTACCTCAACTCGTACATGGACATCCGCCGCTTCACCTCGCAGGCCTCCTCCGGTCTGGAGATCATCGCCAACGACGTGGACCCGGCGGTCTCCACGACGTTCAACGACGAGGACTACCGCCGGGCGATCGGCGTCCTGGGCAAGCAGTACCCAATCATCCTCACCGACTCGGGCACCGGTCTGCTCTACAGCGCGATGCGCGGCGTGCTGGACCTCGCCGACCAGCTGATCATCATCTCGACGCCGTCCGTCGACGGCGCGTCCAGCGCGTCCACCACGCTGGACTGGCTGTCGGCGCACGGCTACGCGGATCTGGTGCAGCGTTCGCTCACCGTCATCTCCGGTGTCCGCGAGACCGGAAAGATGATCAAGGTCGACGACATCGTCCAGCACTTCGAGACGCGCTGCCGCGGTGTGGTGGTCGTGCCGTTCGACGAACACCTGTCGGCGGGCGCCGAGGTCGACCTGGACATGATGCGCCCGAAGACGCGCGAGGCGTACTTCAACCTCTCCGCGCTCGTCGCCGAGGACTTCCAGCGGGCCCAGCAGCAGCAGGGGCTGTGGACGGCGGAGGGCAGCAACCCGCCGCCGCAGTTCGCCCCTCCGATGCCCGGACAACAGCAGTACACACCTCAGCAGCAGCCGTACCCGGGGCAGCCGCAGCCCGGACAGCCCCAGCAGCCGTACCCGCCGCAGCCGCAGCCCGGACAGCCGCAGCACCCCCAACAGCCGTATCCGCAGCAGCCGTACGGAGGACAACCGCCGTACGGGGGACAGCAGCCGTACGGCGGCCAGCAGCCTCCGCAGCAGCAGGGCGCGGCGCCGCAGCAGCCCTATCCGCCGCACCCCGGTCCGGGTGCGCAGCAGAACGGCTGGCAGCAGTCACCGCCCTCCCAGGCGCAGTCGGGCGCGAACCCGGCCGGACCGGCTCCGAGGGCCCCGCACGCCGATGGCCAGGCACATCAGCCCGGACAGCCGGAACTGCAAGGTCCCGTTCCGCCGGCAGGCCGGCAGCAGTACCCTCCGCAGCCGCCGCCGGCGCCTCAGCAGTAAGGCAGTAGAGGTCTAAACCAATGAGGGCTCGCACCGTTCCCACGGTGCGGGCCCTTCTTGTATTCCCGCAGACCACACGCGGTTTGGTGGACCGTTGACGTGACTCGACCGGCGCTGATAAACCTTCGCTTCACCAGCTGGCGAACCAGAGATCTGCCCGCCTTCACCGTGCGAGTCAAGACGCGAGGTCTACGTCCTATGGTCACAAGATTCCCCCCACGCTCTCCCCGCACACGGGGCCGCGTGCGCATCCTCCTTGCCTCCGGGGCCGCCGCGTTGGCGCTGGCCGCCGGATCGGTCGTCCCCGGCAACCCGGTCGGTCCCGCCGCGCAGGAGGCACAGGCGGCCGACGGGAAGTCGACGCTCACGGTCGCGGTCGCGCAGAGTGTCGACTCCCTGAGCCCGTTCCTCGCGCAGCGGCTGGTGTCCACTAGCATCCACCGGCTGATGTACGACTACCTCACCAACTACGACGCCAAGGACAGCCACACGATCCCCGCGCTCGCCACCGAGTGGGAGGCCTCGGCGGACAAGCTGACGTGGACGTACACCATCCGGGACGACTCGAAGTGGTCGGACGGCGAGAAGGCGACCGCCGAGGACGCGGCGTGGACCTTCAACAAGATGATGACCGACGAGGCCGCCGCCACGTCGAACGGCAGTTTCGTCGGCAACTTCAAGACGGTGACCGCGCCGAGTCCGGACAAGCTGGTCATAGAGCTGAAGCAGCCTCAGGCCACGATGACGGCGCTGGATGTGCCCATCGTTCCCAAGCACGTCTGGGAGAAGGTCGGCGACTTCTCGAAGTTCAACAACGACACGAAGTTCCCGATCGTCGGCAACGGGCCGTTCATCCTGACGGACTACAAGGTCGACAGCTATGTGAAGCTGAAGGCCAACAAGGACTTCTGGCGGGGCGCTCCCAAGTTCGACGAGCTCGTCTTCCGGTACTACAAGGACCAGGACGCAGCCGTCGCCGCCCTCCGAAAGGGTGAAGTTTCCTTCGTGGCCGGCAGCCCGAGCCTGACGCCCGCGCAGGCCGCGTCGCTGAAGACCGCCGAGAACATCAAGGTGAACGATGCCCCCGGCCGGCGCTTCTACGCACTGGCCACCAACCCCGGCGCGCAGACCAAGGACGGCAAGAAGTTCGGCGACGGACATCCGGCGCTCCTGGACCAGAAGGTCCGTCAGGCGCTCTTCATGAGCGTCGACCGCACGACCATCATCGACAAGGTCTTCCAGGGCCACGCCATAGAGGGCGAGGGCTACATCCCGCCCCGCTACGGCTCGTACTTCTGGAAGCCGACGGCCGAACAGAAACTCGCCTACGACCCGGCGAAGGCCGGTGCGCTCCTCGACCAGGCGGGCTACAAGAAGAACGGCGCGGGCAAGCGGGCCGGCAAGGACGGCAAGCCGCTCGACTTCCGCATCCTGTGCCACGCCACGGACCCGAACGACAAGGCGATCGGCAAGTACCTCCAGGAGTGGTGGGGCGACCTCGGGGTCGGCCTGAAGGTCGACTGCCGGGACAACGTCTCCGACCCCTGGTACGCGGGTGAGTACGACCTCGCCTTCGACGGCTGGTCCGTCAACCCGGACCCCGACTTCGTGATGTCGATCCACACCTGCGCCGCGCTCCCGTCCAAGGCGAAGGAGTCGGCGGCGACCGACAACTTCATCTGCGACAAGCAGTACGACGCGCTGTACGCGAAGCAGCTCGCGGAGTACGACCCCGCCAAACGGGCTGACCTCGTCAAGCAGATGGAGTCGCGGCTGTACGACACGGGGTACATGAATGTCATGGCGTACCCGAATGCTGTCGAGGCCTACCGCACCGACCAGATCAAGTCCATCACGACGATGCCCTCCGATGCGGGGAACATCTTCGGCCAGGACGGTTACTGGAGCTGGTGGTCGGCGGTCCCGGCCTCCGGTGCGTCGGGCGGTTCGTCCGGCGACAGCGGCAGCTCCACCGGAGTCCTCATCGGTGTCGGAATCGCCGTAGTCGTCCTCGCCGGTGGCGGGCTGCTGTTCGCCATGCGTCGTCGTTCCACCGCGGAAGACCGTGAATAGTCCATGAGCACAGAAAGCACTCCCGCGCTCCTGAAGAGCGCGGCGGGCGTGGACACTGTGCAGGCCGACGGCCCGGCTCCGGCCGGGCCGTCGGCCCGCAGTCCGCGTGCCCGCAGCACGACCGCCTATCTCCGTTATGCGGCGGGCAAGCTGGCCGGTGCGGCCGTCTCGCTGTTCGCCGTGCTCGTCACCAGCTTCTTCCTCTTCCGGATGATCCCCGGCGACCCGGTCAAGCAGATGACGGGTGGCCGGCAGGTCTCCACCGAGCAGATCGCCGCGATGCGCCGGGAATTCGGGCTGGACCTGCCGCTCTGGCAGCAGTTCACCCAGTACTGCGGCAAGGCCCTGACCGGGGACTTCGGCACGTCCTACCAGTTCCGCGCACCCGTCATGGACAAGATCTCCGAGGCGCTGCCCGCGACGCTGCTGCTCACCGGTACCGCCTTCGTGATCTACACGGCGATCGGCATCTGGCTGGGTGCCAGGTCCGCCTGGCGCAACGGCTCGGCCGGGGACCGCTTCCACACGGCCTTCGCCCTGACGCTGTACTCGGTGCCGTCGTTCTGGCTCGGCCTGCTCCTGATCGTCACCCTGTCGGTGGGCATCGGCCCGATCCCGGGTCTCTTCCCGACGGGCGGCATGGAATCGGGCAACTCCAGCGGCTTCGGCTACGTCCTCGACGTCGCCCACCACCTGGTCCTGCCGGTCGTCACCCTCGTCGCCGTCGAGTACGCGCGCACCCTGCTGGTGATGCGCTCCTCGCTGCTCGACGAGATGGGCAGCGACTACCTGACGACGGCACGGGCGAAGGGGCTGCGCGACGACCTCGTACGCCGCCGTCATGCCGTACCGAACGCGATGCTGCCGACGGTGACGCTGCTCTTCGTCAACCTGGGCCACACCGTCGCGGGAGCGATCCTGGTGGAGACGGTGTTCTCCTGGCCCGGCCTCGGCGGGCTCTTCTACCAGGCCCTGAGCGTGCCCGACCTGCCACTGGTGCAGGCGCTGTTCTTCGTCTTCGCCGCTGCGGTGATCCTGATGAACACGCTCGCCGATGTGATCTATCCGCTCCTCGATCCCCGGGTGGGCCGATGACGACCACGACCGACGCGGTGAAGACCATCAGCCCGCGTGCCCTCACCCGGGCCCGGAGGCGTCATGCCGCCGCCCGCTTCTGGCGTGAGTACCGCAGCCACCGGGCCGGCCTCGCCGGCCTTGCCGTGCTCGCGCTGATCGCCCTGATCGCGTTGTTCGCCCCGCTGCTGGTGGGAGCGGACTCGCAGAGCGTCACCCAGGCGCCGGGCGGTCCAATGGAGTCGCCAAGCGCCGAATTCCCGCTCGGAACCGACCAGTTCGGCCGCAGCCTGCTGGCCCTGCTCGTGTGGGGGACGCGGGTCTCGCTGACCGTCGGCCTGCTCGCCGCGTTCCTCACGGTGGCCATCGGGACCGTGGTGGGCATCACGGCGGGTCACTTCAAGGGCTGGTACGGGAACGTCGTCATGCGGGTCACCGACTGGTTCCTCGTGATGCCGACCCTGGTGCTGGCCATCGCGCTGGCCACGGTGCTCTCGCGGTCCGTCTGGACGACGGTCCTCGCCATCGGCGTGACGACCTGGCCGACGACGGCGCGGCTGGTCCGTGCGCAGACGCTGTCCGTGGAGTCACGTCCGTACATCGAGCGCTCCAAGGCGCTCGGCGGGGGCCACGGCCACATCATGTCCCGGCATGTGCTGCCCAATGTGATGCCCCTGGTGCTCGCCCAGACCACGCTGGTGATCTCCATGGCCATCCTCACCGAGGCGACCCTCGCCTTCCTCGGGCTCGGCGATCCGACGATCGTCTCCTGGGGCGGGCTGCTCCAGGACGCCCGTGAGGCCGGGGCGGTCAGCTCCGGCAACTGGTGGTACCTCGCTCCGCCCGGACTCGCCATCGCTGTCGTCGCCCTCGCGTTCACGCTGTGCGGCCGCACGATCGAGTCCGTGCTCAACCCCAAGCTGGGGGTGACCCGTTGACCGCTGTGAAGACAGAGACAGTTAAGGAACCGGAGACCCGGCAGCCGTTGCTCGACGTCAGGAACCTCCACATCACCTACGGCGCGGGAGACTCCGCCGTCCCCGCCGTACGGGGCGTCGATCTGCGGGTCGAGGCGGGCCAGAAGCTCGGTATCGCCGGGGAGTCCGGCTGCGGGAAGTCGACGCTGGCGCTCGCGCTGCTGCGGCTGCTGCCCGCGACCGCGACCCTCAGCGGCCAGATCCTGCTGGACGGTGAGGACGTCCTCACCATGAAGTGGGGCCGGCTGCGCGCGGTGCGCTGGGCGGGGGCGTCGATCGTCTTCCAGGGCGCGATGCACTCGCTGAACGCCGTGCACCGGATCGGGGACCAGATCGCCGAGCCGATCCTGCTGCACAAGAAGGCCACCCCGGCCGCCGCGCACAAGCGGGCGGGCGAACTGCTGGAACAGGTGGGGCTTCCCGCCGCGCGGGCCGACGCCTATCCCCACGAGCTGTCCGGCGGGCAGCGCCAGCGCGTGATGATCGCCATGGCGCTGGCCTGCGACCCGCGGCTGATCATCGCCGACGAGCCGACCACCGCGCTCGACGTGATGATCCAGGCCCAGATCCTGCGGCTGATCGAGCAGCTCGTCGCCGACCAGGACCTCGGGCTCATCATGATCAGCCATGACCTGGCGGTGCTCTCCGACACCTGCGACCGCCTGTCGGTGATGTACGCGGGCCGGATCGTCGAGGAGGGTCCCGCCAAACAGGTGTACGAGAACGCCAGGCACCCGTACGGCAACGCGCTGTCGGCCGCCTTCCCCCGGATCGGCGACCTCACGTCCCGGCACGCTCCGCGCGGTCTGCCGGGCGACCCGCCGGACCCGTCGGCGCTGCCGTCCGGCTGTACGTTCCATCCGCGCTGCCCCGTGGCACTGGACTCCTGCGCCACCGAGGAACAGGAGCTGCGGCCTGCCGGTGAGGACCGGCGGGCGGCCTGCGTGCTGATGGACCCGGATGCCGTCACGACGCCCCGGCCGCATGGCGGCGACACGGCAAGGAGCACCACATGACCGCCACTCCCCCGGCCCCCCTGCTCAGCGCGGAGGCCCTGAGGGTCGCCTTCCCCGGACGGCGCGGGGCGGCGACGGCGCGTGCCGTCGACGGCGTCGACCTCGACATCCGGCCCGGCGAGATCGTCGCCCTGGTCGGCGAGTCCGGCTGCGGCAAGACGACGCTCGCCCGCTCCCTGCTGGGCCTGGTGCCCGCCACGTCCGGCCGGGTCACGTTCGGCGGCAAGCCGCTCGACTACTCGGGGCGGGCCCTCAAGGCGTACCGCAAGCGGGTGCAGCTGGTGCTGCAGGACCCCAGCGGCTCCCTCAACCCCCGGCACACGGTGTACGACGCGGTGGCGGAGGGCCTGCGCATCCACGGGTACACGGGCGACGAGCGGACCGCGGTGGCGGGGGCGCTGGCGCGGGCGGGGCTGCGGCCCCCTGAGCGGTTCTTCCTGCGGTATCCGCACGAGCTGTCCGGCGGTCAGCGCCAGCGCGTGGTGATCGCGGGCGCACTGGTCCTGGAGCCCGAGCTCATCGTCGCGGACGAGCCGGTGGCGTCGCTGGACGCGTCGGTGCGCGGCGAGATCCTGGCCCTGCTGCTGCGGCTGCGCGACGAGCTGGGCCTGTCTGCGCTGGTGGTCACGCACGACCTGGGGCTGGCGTGGAACATCGCGGACCGGGTGGCGGTGATGTATCTGGGCCGGATCGTCGAGACGGGTGACGTGGAGCAGATCCTCACGGCACCCCGGCACCCGTACACGCAGGCGCTGCTGTCCGTGCTGCCGGAGGCGGAGGGCGACCCGGTGATCCTGACCGGGGAGCCGCCGGACCCGTCGAAGGTGCCGTCGGGCTGCCGTTTCCATGCCCGCTGCCAGGTCCTCGCGTCGGGCGAGGCGGAACGCGCGGGGGTGGCGGACGCGTGCCGCACGAAGGACCTGCCGGTGCTGGAGGGCGGGGGCCGGACGCAGGTGGCCTGCCACTGGGCGGCGGCGAAGCCCGAACCTGCTTCGGCCGGGGGCTGAGTCCGGCCGGCGGCCGGAGCCGTGCCGAGCGGGCGGGGCTGCCCCGATCCGTGCTCAGGGACGGTGGTGGATCGTTCCGGTCAGTTCGGCCAGCGGGCGGCCCGTACCGCCCCAGCGGTGCTGGATGATCTCGGCGGCGATGGAGACGGCCGTCTCCTCGGGCGTACGGGCGCCGAGGTCGAGGCCCACGGGTGAGGCGAGGCGGGCCAGTCCCGCCTCGTCCACCCCGGCGTCGCGGAGCCGTTGGATCCGGTCCTGGTGGGTGCGCCTGCTGCCCATCGCACCGATGTACGCGGCGGGCGTGCGCAGCGCCGTGGCCAGCAGCGGCACGTCGAACTTCGGGTCGTGCGTCAGCACGCAGATGACCGTGCGGGCGTCCACCGCGGTCGACTCCAGGTAGGTGTGCGGCCACGCGCAGACCACCTCGTCGGCCGTGGGGAAGCGCTCCCGGGTGGCGAAGGCCGGCCGTGCGTCGCAGACCGTCACCCGGTAGCCGAGGAAGGAACCGATGCGTGCCGTGGCCGCCGCGTGGTCGATGGCCCCGAAGACGAGCATGCGGGGTGCCGGGGCGTACGTCTGGACGAAGACGGTGACGTCCTGCATCCGGCGTTCGCCGTGCGGGCCGTACCGCTGGACTCCGGTGGCTCCCTGGGCGAGGAGCCCGCGCGCGTCGTCGGTGACGGCGGCGTCGAGCCCTTCGTCGCCGAGCGAGCCGGTGGCCCGGTCGGCCAGGACCGTCCGCGCGGCGCCCGCGGGTGCCGTTCCGGAGACGACGGTCGCGACCGCCACCGGCTCCCCGCGTGCGATCGTGTCGACAAGCCCGCGCAGCCGGTCGCGGCCGTCCGCCGTGGTGTACGGCCGCACCAGGACGTCGATCGTGCCGCCGCAGGTCAGTCCGACCCCGAAGGCCTCGTCGTCGCTGATGCCGTACGTCCGCAGCAGCGGGACACCCGTGGCGAGCGCCTCGGTGGCGGCCTCGTACACATCGCTCTCGACGCACCCCCCGGAGACGCTGCCCGCCACCGTCCCGTCGGCGGAGACCGCCATCACGGCACCGGGCGCACGCGGTGCGCTGCCCCGGACCGCCACGACCGTGGCCAGGGCGAAGGGCGTACCGGCGTCGTGCCAGGCGCGCAGTTCCGACAGCAGTTCACGCACGGCGGACGACCTCCCGGCTCGACGGTCCTCCTCCGACGATGCCCCGGGGCGCCGCCGGGCGCACCGCGGGGAGCGTCAGGCCGGGTCGTACGCGGCGATCAGCTCGCCGCACCGCTTCACGTCGGCGGCCATCGCCACGAGCAGGTCGTCGATCGAGTCGAACTTCAGCATGCCGCGTACGTACGCGAGGAAGTCGACCGCGACGTGCAGCCCGTACAGGTCGAGGCCGACACGGTCGATCGCGTACGCCTCCACCGTCCGCTCCGTGCCGTCGAACTGCGGGTTCGTGCCGACGGAGATCGCGGCGGGCATGGCCTCGCCGTTCACGGTCAGCCAGCCCGCGTAGACCCCGTCGGCGGGGATCGCGGTGTGCGGGAGGGTCTCCACGTTCGCCGTCGGGAAGCCGAGCTCGCGGCCGCGCTGCGCGCCGCGCACCACGATGCCCTCCACCCGGTGCGGGCGGCCGAGGATCTCGGCGGCTCCCGCCACGTCGCCTTCGGCGATCAGCCGGCGGGTGAGGGTGGAGGAGAACGGCTCGCCGCCGCCCGCGTCCCCGCTCACGAAGAGGTCGATGACCTCGACGCGGTAGTCGTACGTCGCGCCGAGCTCGGCCAGCAGCGCGACGTTGCCCGCCGCCCGGTGCCCGAAGCGGAAGTTCGGGCCCTCGATGACCAGTTGTGCGTGCAGCTTGTCGACGAGGACCTTCGCGATGAAGTCGGCGGGCGCCAGCTTCGAGAACTCGGCCGTGAACGGCAGGATCAGCACCGCGTCCACGCCCAGGTCCGCCATCAGCTCGGCACGCCGGTGGTGCGGGGCGAGCAGCGGCGGGTGGGTGCCGGGGCGCACGACCTCGCTGGGGTGCGGGGCGAAGGTGACGGCCACGGAGGGAACCCCGAGCTCACGCGCCCGCTCGACGGCCCGGCCGATGATCAGCTGGTGCCCGCGGTGCACTCCGTCGTAGGAACCGATGGTGACGACGCTGCGACCCCAGTCCTCGGGGATGTCCTCCAAGCCGCGCCAGCACTGCACTGTGACCGCTCCTCGCCCGAACCTGTGTACGTGTGTATGTCCATTACGCAGGTCTAAGACTGCCATGCTCACGTCCTGCCGCCTGCATCGGCATCGGCAACCCGGACTGTGATCTGTCCATCGTTTCCATCGTCCGTCGGGCGCCGGGGCCCACGACGGCCGCCCACTCCTGTGGGGCGTCGTCGAGCCAGCCGGTGACGAGCGCCGCGAATCCGGGCACGTCACGGGCGAGTTCGACCAGCCCGCGGTCGAAGCGGGCGGCGCCTTCGGTCGTGCGTGCGAGGAGCATCCCGGTACGGTGCACCAGCGCCCTCGTGCGGACCTCGGGGCGCCGTCCGGAGCCCCCCGCGGCGGCCCGGAGCAGCGCGCAGAGCACCTCGGGGTCCCTGCCGGTGTCCTGCTCGAAGTCCAGCAGTACCTCCAGCAGCTCGGCCCGCAGCGGGCGCGAGGCCGCGCTCCCCGGGGCGGCGAGCACCCGGGCCAGGGCGGCGCGTACCGGCGGCGGCGCGGGTCGGTCCCGCAGCAGCCCGGTCACCAGGGGCAGCAGCAGCGCGCGGGCGGCCGGGCTGTGCTCCAGCCGCAGCTCGACGTACGCGGCGGCCTGCGCCCCGTCCGCGGGGTGGCTGTCGATGTACTGCCGTACGAGGCCGGGGGCGTGCAGGGCGAGGGCGGGGGTGTCCAACCCCGCCAGCGTCCGCAGTACGTCGTCGGCGGCCTCCCCGGGCAGCGAGAGCCTGGCCCCCAGGGCGGCGATCACCGGCTCCGGGAACTCCGGGAGCACCTCGGCCAGCAGGGCCACGGGCAGTCTGGGGTCCCCGGCGGCGAAGACCCGCAGGGCCTGGGGCAGGTAGCGGCCCCGGGTCCTCGGGTCGCGTACGAGGAGTGTGAGCGCCGGGGCGTGCAGGACGGTGTCGTCGGGCCGGGCCAGCAGGACGAGCGCGGAGCCGCGCAGCAGGGCGCGGTCGGTCTCCGTGATCGCGAGGCCCGCGGTGAGTGTGGCGTGGAGCGCGGCGGCGGCGCGCCGTTCGGGGCGCTCCTCGTCGCGTGCCCACCGGTCGACGGCCCGGCAGAGCGCGGAGGGCTCCTCCTCGGCGAGCGCGGTGAGGAGTTCGGCGGCGCGCGGGTGGCCGGAGTCGACGAGCGCCTCGGTCAGGTCGTCGACGGCGAGGTCGCGGCGGGCGTACAGGAGGGCCTGTGCGGCGGCGGCCACGGTGAGCCGCATCCGCCCGCCGTCGCCGACGGGCTGCGGGCTCGCGTCGGCGGTCAGCGGGGTCTCGTCGGTGAACCATCGGCAGAGCAGCGGCTGCACGGTCCGCGGGTGGACGGTGAGGCGCCGGGCCACGGCGTCCAGATACCGCTCGCCCCCGTCGGCCCGCGCGAAGGCTTCGGGGCGCGGGGCGCCGTCGGAGTGTGCATAGCCCCCGGAGTGTGGAGAACCCCCGGGCCCCGGGGAACCGCCAGGCCCCGGAGATCCCCCGGGCCCCGGAGAACCTTCATGGCGCGGAGAACCCTCGGTGCGCGAAGTGCCGACCGCGCCTGCGGAGCCTTCGGCGCGCGGGGCGCCGTCGGCGGGCACGAGCCTGCGGAGCAGGTCGATCCGGTCGTCCTCGGGCAGCCGGATCCGCCGCCAGAACCACGGCCCGAACACGGCGTACGGCCCGAGCCCCGCCGGTCCGCCACCGGCCCGGGAACGCCGGGTGATCCGTCCGGTGAGCACCCGCAGCACCCCGAGGTACGGCCGTGCGTCGGGGACCCGCAGGAGGCTCTCCCGCAGCAGATGGGACGCCCACCACGAGGCGTCGGCGGGCCGGACCGCCGTACCGGCGTCCTCCGCCGCGGGCAGCCGGTCCATCGCCTCGATGAGGTCGGCCATCCGGTGGGCCGGCGCGGCCGTTCCCTGGCGACGCTCCAGCAGGAGCATCGCCTGGATGACCGGGCCGATGCGGTGACGCGGGACGGGGAGGTTGCGGGGTTCCGCCTCCGGATCCTCCGGCGGGGCGACCGACCGCAGCGCCCCCACGCCCCGGGAAGGCCCGGAAGGCCCGGCGGGCACGAGTGCGCTCTCCGTGTGCCAGCGGTGCACCAGGGAACGCAGCGCGGCGTCGAGGTCCAGGTGCGCGCCCTGGAGCCAGTCGCCCAACTCCTCGTGGGCGAAGCGGTATCCGGCGCCCGCCGGGGCCAGCAGTCCCTCGGTGAGGACGGCGGGTGCCCACCCCGTGCGCCAGGGGAAGATCTCCTCGAACGTGGCCCGGTCCAGCTCTCCCTGGCCCGGCCCGAGGCAGCGCCGGGCCGCCTCGTGGACCTGGCCCGCCACCTTGGCCGCGAGCCTGCGGACCGCGGTGCCCCGGAGCCGGGGCTCGGCCTCCGCCCCGATACGGACGGCGATCCGGACGCACGCCAGGTCCAGGTGGGCGGCGAAGACCTCCTCCGTGCCGGGCCTGCCCGGCACGTCGGGCGGCAGCGCCGCCCGCACCTCGGCGAGCAGCCGCAGGGTGAGCGGATGCCGGTCGTGGCCCGGGGCGATGGCGTCCGGCGGAATGCCGTACCGCTGCCTGGCCCGCTCGGCCTGGTCCGCGGTCAGGTCGCCCAGCCGGACGGCAGGCGGCAGACCCCGGGCGGGCCGTTCAGGGTGGTGCAGGGCGTCCGAGGCGTAGAGCGCGCCGGCGGTCTCCCAGTGCTCCGGGCGGCAGGCGACGACCATCCGCGCCCCGTGCGCGCGCAGCCACGCGGCCGTTCCCCGGGTCCATTCGGCGAGCCGGTGGGCCAGCAGCGGCGGCATCTCCTCGGGGCCGTCCACGACGACGAGCAGCGGGTTCCCGGACGCGGCGGCGAGGCGGGCCACCCGCTCAGGGGTGGCCGTCGTCATGTCGCCCCGGGCCCCGGCCGCGGTGACGATCCGCCCGGAGCCCCGGAGCGCACGCGTCATCGCGTCGGCGACCGAGGTGTCGCCGGCGTGCAGATCGGCGCCGCGCAGCCAGAGCGTGAGCGCCGGCACCGGCCCGCCGGCCCGGCGGCCGGCCAGCGCGGCCAGTTCGGTGGTACGGCCCGTCCCCGGACCTCCGACGAGGCCCAGAACGGGCCCCGTACCGGTCTCGAAAGCGGTGAACTCCGCTCCGACGTGCGGGCGTTCGACCGCTTCCACGCTTCCCTGCCGGCCCGTGTGGCCGAGCGAGGTCGCGGTCAGCTGGAGGGCACCCGCGAGGTTGAGGTCGCAGCCGTATCCGGGGACCCCGCCCGCGTTGCGGCGCAGCAGTTCGGCGAGCGGACCTTCGGCACCCCGGCCGTGCTCCCGGCCGACGAGCGGCACCGCGAGCCCCGCCGCCTCGTGACCGGCCGTGAGCGCGGTGGAGAGCACACCCAGGACGGCCCCGGTGCGTGGGTCCGTCACCGGCCCGCCGACGGCCGCCCCACCCGACCGGAGCGCGTCGCGTCCGTCCGTGCCGAGGGCGAGTTCCAGCACCTCGCCCATCGGGTGGCTGCGCCCGCCCTCCGCGTACGTCGCCGGGGTAGTGCCGAGCACCCGCGCCTCCCGCCAGCCGTGGGCGGCGATCCGCACGTAGGTGCCCGTCCCGACCCGGTCGCGTACGGCGATGGGCAGCGGCTCCGCACCGAGGACCTCGGGCCCTCCGGTGCGCAGCAGGGCGAGCCCCAGACCGGGCAGCGCGGTGATGTCGTCGGGCCCGACCGGGCAGGTACGGCCGTCCGCCGCGTGCAGCACCAGGGCCGTGGCGGAACCGACGGCCTGATGGCTGGTGACGACCGTCCCGCGGTCGTCCGCGACGAATCCGGTCCCTCGCGGCCGGCCGGCCTGATCGCAGATTTTTACCAGTTCCGACCGGTCCCCGCTACCCATGGTCCGACGGTAGATCCCGGGTGGTCGGTACGAGAAGCGCGAGAGGCCGAAGCGCCCCCCTCACACCCCTCCGTCACTCCGAGCGCCCGTCCATCGGGGTGAATCCGCGGCAACCCGTGGACAGGAATGGTCGCGGGAGGGGGATCGTGGAGCGGGCACCGGGGGGTCTGCCCGCTCCACGATGGACCGGCCCTCTCAGAGGGTGGTCCTCAGGCGAAGACGGCGAGGCTCCTGGCCTTGCCCTTCTGCTCCTCGACAAGTACCAGGAAGGTCCCGTCTGGTCCGAAGACCCCGACCGGCCCCGGCGGATACGCCGGCATGTCGACCCGAACACCGTTGAGCAGCAGCTTGGCGCGCTTCTCGTCGACGTCCCAGCGGGGGAACGCCGAGGCCGCGGCCTCGGCCACCGGCATCACGGTCAGCTCCTGCTGGTGCTGCTCCAGCGTCCGGGCGGCGTCGATCCCGTACGGGCCGACCCGGGTGCGCCGCAGCGCGGTCAGGTGCCCGCCGACGCCGAGTCCGGCGCCGAGGTCGCGGGCCAGGGCGCGGATGTACGTGCCCGAGGAGCAGACGACGGAGACGACCAGGTCGACGACGGGGGTGCCGTCCTCGGCGACCGCCTCGCGGACGTCGTAGACGCGGAAGGACGAGATGGTCACCGGACGGGCCGGAATCTCGAACTCCTCGCCGCCGCGCACCCGGGCGTACGACCGCTTGCCGTCGATCTTGATGGCGCTGACCTTCGACGGCACCTGCATGATCGGGCCGCTCAGCGCGGCCACCCCGGCGTCGATGCCCTCACGGGTGACGCCCGAGGCGTCGGTGGACGAGGTGATCTCGCCCTCGGCGTCGTCGGTGACGGTGTCCTGGCCGAGCCGGATCGTACCGAGGTACTCCTTCTCGGTCAGGGCGAGGTGACCGAGCAGCTTGGTCGCCCTCTCGACGCCGAGCACCAGGACACCGGTCGCCATCGGGTCCAGCGTGCCGGCGTGGCCGACCCGCCGGGTCCGGGCGATGCCGCGCATCTTGGCCACGACGTCATGCGAAGTGAAGCCGGACGGCTTGTCGACGATGACAAGTCCGTCCGGCGTTTTGTTCTGCGTCATGCGGAAGGTGAACCCTCGCCGTTCTCGTCCTCGTCCTCCGGCTTGCGGTACGGGTCCGCGTCACCGGCGTACGTGGCGCCCGAGGAGGCCTCGCGGACCTTGGCGTCCGAGGCCCGTGCCCGGTCGAGGAGGTCCTCGATCGCCTTGGCGTTGTCCGGCAGGGCGTCCGCCACGAAGGCGAGGGTCGGGGTGAACTTCGTCCCCGCCGCCGCGCCGACCGCCGAGCGCAGGATGCCCTTGGCGCTCTCCAGCCCGGCCGCCGCGGACGCCCGCTCCTCGTCGTCGCCGTAGACCGTGTAGAAGACCGTGGCCTCCCGCAGGTCGCCGGTGACCCGGGTGTCCGTGATGGTCACATGCGTGCCCAGACGCGGGTCCTTGATACCGCGCTGCAGTTTCTCGGCGACCACCACCTGGATGAGGTCTGCCAGCTTCTTTGCCCGCGCGTTGTCGGCCACTGGTCCGTCTCCTTCTTGAACGTGCTCAGTCTTCTTCGTCGTTGTGCAGCCGCCGCCGTACGGACAGCAGCTCCACCTCCGGCCGGCCGGCGATCATCCGCTCGCACCGGTCGAGTACGTCTGTGAGGTGCCCGGTGTCCCCGGAGACCACGGCAAGACCGATCCGGGCCCTGCGGTGGAGATCCTGGTCGCCCGTCTCCGCGACGCTCACCCCGAACCTGCGGTGGATCTCGGCGACGATCGGGCGGACGATGGAGCGTTTCTCCTTCAACGACCGTACGTCGCCGAGGAGCAGATCGAAGGACAGTGTCCCCACATACATGTATGTCCGGATGTCCCGCCGGTTCGGGTTCGGGGGCTGTGGCCGGTGCCGGGGCGCCCCCGGACCGGCACAGCCACGCCCCGCCGTCACTCGGCGGGAACACCCGAACCGTACACGGAACGGCCGGGGCCGATCGACGGAAATACGACCCGTCGACCGGCCCCGACCGTGCAGGAGAGTCCGGGGGTCACCCCCCGGGGTTCCCCGTGGATCAGCCTCGCGGCTTCTCGCGCATCTCGTACGTCGCGATGACGTCGTCGATCTTGATGTCGTTGAAGTTTCCGAGGTTGATACCGCCCTCGAAGCCTTCGCGGATCTCGGTGACGTCGTCCTTGAAGCGGCGCAGACCGGAGATGTTGAGGTTCTCCGCGATGACCTTGCCGTCGCGGAGCAGGCGCGCCTTGGTGTTGCGCTTGACCTCGCCGGACCGGACCAGCACACCGGCGATGTTGCCCAGCTTGGACGAGCGGAAGATCTCGCGGATCTCCGCCGTACCGAGCTCGACCTCTTCGTACTCCGGCTTGAGCATGCCCTTGAGGGCCGCTTCGATCTCTTCGATCGCCTGGTAGATGACCGAGTAGTACCGGACGTCCACACCTTCGCGGTCGGCCATCTGCGCGGCACGCCCTGCGGCGCGCACGTTGAAGCCGATCACGATGGCGTCGGAGCCGGTCGCCAGGTCGATGTCCGACTCGGTGACCGCACCCACACCGCGGTGCAGGACCCGGATGTCGACCTCTTCACCGACGTCGAGCTGGAGCAGCGAGGACTCGAGAGCCTCCACCGAACCGGACGCGTCGCCCTTGATGATGAGGTTGAGCTCCTGGACCAGACCGGCCTTGAGCGCCTCGTCCAGGTTCTCCAGGGAGAACCGGACACCCTTGCGGGCGAAGTTGGCGTTGCGCTCACGAGCGGCACGCTTCTCGGCGATCTGACGGGCCGTACGGTCCTCGTCGACGACCAGGAAGTTGTCGCCGGCACCCGGGACGTTGGTGAGACCGAGCACGAGGACGGGGGTCGAGGGACCCGCTTCCTCGACGTTCTCGCCCTTGTCGTCGAGCATCGCGCGGACTCGGCCGTACGCGTCGCCGACCACCATCGTGTCGCCGACCCGCAGCGTGCCTCGCTGGACCAGGACGGTCGCGACGGCACCGCGGCCGCGGTCGAGGTGGGACTCGATCGCAATACCCTGCGCGTCCTGCTCCGGGTTGGCCCGCAGGTCGAGCGAGGCGTCGGCGGTGAGGACGACGGCCTCCAGAAGAGCCTCGATGTTGAGGCCCTGCTTGGCGGAGATGTCGACGAACATCGTGTCGCCGCCGTACTCCTCGGCCACCAGACCGAACTCGGTGAGCTGACCGCGCACCTTGGTCGGGTCCGCACCCTCGACGTCGATCTTGTTGACCGCGACCACGATCGGCACGTCGGCCGCCTTGGCGTGGTTCAGCGCCTCGATCGTCTGGGGCATCACACCGTCGTTCGCCGCCACCACGAGGATCGCGATGTCGGTGGACTTCGCACCACGTGCACGCATGGCGGTGAACGCCTCGTGACCCGGGGTGTCGATGAAGGTGATCCGGCGGTCCTCGCCGTTGACCTCGGCGCCGACCTGGTACGCACCGATGTGCTGCGTGATGCCGCCGGCCTCGCCCGCGATGACGTTCGTCTTGCGGATCGCGTCCAGCAGTCGGGTCTTACCGTGGTCGACGTGACCCATGACGGTCACGACCGGCGGACGGGAGACCAGGGCCTCTTCGCCGCCCTCGTCCTCGCCGAACTCGATGTCGAAGGACTCGAGCAGCTCGCGGTCCTCCTCCTCGGGGCTGACGATCTCCAGGACGAAGTTCATTTCGTCCGCGAGCATCTTCAGCGTCTCGTCGGAGACGGACTGCGTGGCAGTGACCATCTCGCCGAGGTTCATCATCACGCCGACGAGCGACGCCGGGTTGGCGTTGATCTTCTCGGCGAAGTCGGTGAGGGAAGCACCGCGCGACAGCCGGACAGCCTGTCCGTTGCCACGGGGCAGCATGACGCCGCCCACCGACGGGGCCTGCATGGCCTCGTACTCCTGGCGCCTCTGCCTCTTCGACTTGCGGCCACGACGCGCGGGACCGCCGGGACGGCCGAACGCACCCTGTGTGCCACCACGGGCACCCGGGCCGCCGGGACGTCCACCGAAGCCGGGACGACCGCCGAAGCCGCCGCCGCCACCGGGACGGCCTGCGCCGCCACCGCCACCGGGACCACCGGGACGGCCTGCGAAACCGCCGCCACCGCCACCGGGACCGGCCGGACGGCCTGCGAAGCCGCCGCCACCGGGACGACCGCCGCCGCCACCGCCGGGACGGCCTGCGCCGCCACCGCCGCCGGGACCACGGCCACCGCCACCGGGGCCACCGCCGGGACGCGGACCCGCAGCGGGACGCTGCGGCATCATGCCCGGGTTCGGACGGTTACCCGAGGGGGCACCTGCGCCGCCGCCGGGACGCGGGGACTGCGGACGGGGCATGCCGCCCGGGGACGGACGTGCGCCACCCTGACCCTGCGGGCGCGGGGCGCCGCCGGGACCACCCTGGGGGCGCGGGGCGCCGGGGCGCTCCTGACCGCCGCCGGGGCGCGGGGCACCGCCGGGACGGGGCGCCTGGGGGCGCGCCATGCCGGTGGAGCCGCCGGAGGTGAAGGGGTTGTTACCGGGGCGGGGACCCGCCGGACGTGCGCCGCCGGGGCGCGGTGCGCCCTGGCCTGCGGGACGTGCCGGACGGTCGCCGCCACGCTCGCCGCCACGACCGCCGTCACGCTCGCCGCCACGGCCACCGTCACGCTCGCCACCGCGGCCACCGTCACGCTGACCGCCGGCCGGAGCCGGACGGGCGGGGCGGGGACCCGGGGTGGCACCCGCGGGACGCGGGGCCTGGGGCTGCTGGGGTGCGGCCGGCTGAGCCGGTGCCGGAGCCGAGAACTCGGCGGCGGGCACCGGAGTGACCGGAGCGGGCTTGGGAGCCGGCTTCGGACCCGGACGCGGGCCTGCGGACGGCGCGGAGGGCGCCGCGGGGGTGCTGCTCTCAGGAGCCTCGGCGGCGGCCGGCTTGGGGGCCGGGGCGCCGGGCTTCGGGGCAGCGGGACGTGCCGCAGCGGCCGGGGAGGGCGCTGCGGGCTTCGAGGGGGCGGCCTTGCGGGGCGCGCCAGGCTTTGCAGCGGACTTGCCGGCGTTTCCACCGGGACCCTGCAGTGCGTCAGTCAACTTGCGTACGACCGGCGCCTCGATGGTCGAGGACGCCGAACGGACGAATTCACCGAGTTCTTGGAGCTTGGCCATGACGACCTTGCTCTCAACCCCGAACTCCTTGGCGAGTTCGTATACCCGGACCTTAGCCACTTCGCTCCTTTTAGGTCCGGGTTACCGCCGGACCGTCGCTACTTCATGGGCGTACTCATCGCGTACTCATCGAGTGCTCATCGCAATCTCGACCTACTTCCAACTCGCGAGGTACCTGACCGCACGGGGACCCGTGCCGTTCACTTTTCTTGCGGTGTCACCCGCTCGACGAACCGCTGCAGTGCCGCGGAATCGAACGGCCCCTTGGCCTTGAAGGCCCGGGGGAATGCCCGGCGGCGGACCGCCAGGTCGAGACAGACAGAGACCGGGTGCACATACGCACCCCGGCCGGGCAGCGTACCGCGTGGATCAGGGACGACTTCTCCCCCGTCCACCACGATGCGCAGCAGCTCGCTCTTGGCCGCCCGCTCCCGGCATCCCACACAGGTTCGTTCGGGGCAAGCGCGGGCGTGCGTCCGGCCAGACACGTTTAAGTCTACCTCCCCGCACCGACCTCACCCCTTTGGGGCAAGAATCGAACGGATGTTGTCGTGATCTCAGCGGCATGACGCCTCGATCTATTCCTTCGGGCACCCCGGAGGAACCGCCGGAGCGGGCCCTTCGGACGTCCGTGTCTCAGCCGCGCTCGGACCGCTCCCGGGCGCGCTCGGCGCGCTCACGGTCGGCGATGTCGCGCTCCTCACCGGTCTCGGTGTCCGGCCGGATGTCGATCCGCCAGCCGGTGAGCCGGGCGGCGAGGCGGGCGTTCTGGCCCTCCTTGCCGATCGCCAGCGACAGCTGGTAGTCGGGCACCGTCACCCGTGCGGAGCGGGTCCCGAGGTCCACGACCTCGACCTCGCTCACCCGTGCGGGTGACAGGGCGTTGGCGACCATCTCGGCCGGGTCGTCCGACCAGTCCACGATGTCGATCTTCTCACCGTGCAGCTCGGCCATGACGTTGCGCACACGGCTGCCCATCGGGCCGATGCAGGCGCCCTTGGGGTTCAGGCCGGCCCGGGTGGAGCGTACGGCGATCTTGGTGCGGTGGCCGGCCTCGCGGGCGATGGCCTCGATGACGACCGATCCGTCCGCGATCTCCGGGACCTCCAGCGCGAAGAGCTTCTTCACGAGGTTGGGGTGGGTGCGCGAGAGCGTCACGGACGGACCGCGCACACCCTTGGCCACCCGTACGACGTAGGTGCGCAGCCGCAGGCCGTGGGTGTACTCCTCGCCCGGCACCTGCTCCTGCACGGGCAGGATCGCTTCCAGCTTGCCGATGTCGACGAGGACGTTCTTCGGGTCCTTGCCCTGCTGGACGAGGCCCGTGACGACGTCGCCCTCGTGTCCGGCGTACTCACCGAACGTCCTGTCGTCCTCGGCGTCGCGCAGCCGCTGCAGGATGACCTGCTTGGCGGTGGTAGCGGCGATACGGCCGAAGCCGGACGGGGTGTCGTCGAACTCCTTGGGCTCCTGGCCCTCCTCAAGATCGGCCGGGTCCTCCTTCGCCCACACCACGACGTGGCCGCCGGCGTCCAGCTCGACGCGCGCCCGGCGGTGACTGCCCTCGGTGCGGTGGTACGCGATGAGGAGGGCCGACTCGATCGCCCCGACGAGCACGTCGAAGGGGATCTCCTTGTCCTGCGCCAAGCCCTTCAAAAGCTTCACATCGATGTCCACGGCTACGCCTCCTCTTCCTTCTTGTCCTTGCGGTTGAATTCGATCTCCACGCGCGCCTTGGCGATCTCGTCGAAGACGACACGGCGCGACGTGGGCCTGCGGCCCTTGACGCCCGGCACCTCCAGGTCGATTCCCTCGTCGTCGACGGCGAGGATGCGGACCACCAGCTCGTCGGCCGGTTCCCCGGTGTGCAGGCTCAGCTTCACCAGTCGGCCGATGGCGCGTACGTAGTGGCGGTGCTCGGTCAACGGGCGGTCGGCGCCCGGAGAGCTCACTTCGAGGACGTACTCGTCGTCGCCCATCGCGTCTGTCTCGTCGAGGGTCTCGGAGATCGTGCGGCTCAGCTCGGCGCAGGTGTCGAGCTCCACGCCGTCCTCGGAGTCGACGATGACCCGCAGCACCCTCCGGCGGCCCGCCCGGGACACCTCGATCTCTTCGAGATCCAGGTCCTTGGCGCTGACGAGCGGTTCGAGCAGCCCGCGCAGCCTCTCGCTCTGGGTGGTGCTCATCCGGGTGACTCCTCGGCCGCGTGTGCTGTTGTGGGGATCGTCGCGTGTCAGGTCAAAGGGTATCCGGTCCGCAGGGGTGTTGCCGTCCGCCTCCCGCCGGACCGCGGGTACGCTCAGCCGCGGTGATCATTTCGGGACAGGATCTGTCAGAAACCAGATCGAAGGAGACAAGTGCGGCGCACGGGGACGACGCGCAGGAACGCGCTCACCAGCACGGGAGCGGTCGCCCTGGGCGCGGTACTGACAGGGTGCGGTAGCGGCGAGGGGTCGGGAACGGCACGCCTCGGGTCCGGCTCCACCGGCGCACGGACCGCCTCGCTGCGTGCCGAGACGGCGCTGCGGACGGCCGCCGCCCGCGCCAGCACCGCACTGCTCACCCGGTACGAGCAGGTGGCGGCCCTCCATCCGACGACGGCGGCCGGACTCGCGCCGCTCGGGGCCGCCGTGCGCGAACACGCCTCGGCGCTCTCCGGGAGCGTGGCGAAGAAGCCCGCCCCCGCGGACCCGAAGGCCGCCGCACCCCCGGCTCCGCCCGCGGACCCGAAGGCCGCCCTGAAGGAACTGGCTGCCGAGGAGCGGCGGGTGGCCGACGAACGCGCCAGGACCCTGGTGAAGGCCGGACCCGAGCTGGCCCGGCTGCTGGCCTCGGTCGCCGCCGCCGGAGCGGTCCACGCGTACCTGCTGACCGAGCTGGCCAAGGAGACCTCGTCATGACCGACGGTACCGGGCAGGACGACGGCAAGGGCCCGCTGACGGCCGCGCAGGCGGCGCTGGCCGCGGAGCACGCCGCGGTGTACGGCTACGGGGTACTGGGCGGCCGTCTGGAGGGCGGCCGGCGCACCGACGCGAAGACGGCCCATGACGCGCACCGGGCCCGCCGTGACGCGCTGGTACGGACCGTCCGTGACCTGGGCGGTACGCCGGTGGCGGCGGACGCCGCGTACGCTCTGCCGTTCGCGGTGCCGGACCCGTCGGCCGCGCTGCGGCTCGCCGCCGTGCTGGAGGACCGGGTCGCGGGCGTCTACTCCGATCTCGTACGGGCTGCCGAGGGGCCGCTGCGGCGGGAGGCAGCGGGCGCGCTCCGGGAGGCCGCCGTGCGCGCGGTTCGCTGGCGCGGCACCGGCGTAGCCTTTCCGGGGCTCGCCGAGAAGGCCGCGGCAGATCCGTCGGACGGAACGGCGGAGGCAGGCGCCACGGGCGCCACGGGCTGAAGCAGGATCGGAAAGGGAACAAGGCACGTATGGGTTTCGAACCGCCGCAGCGTCTGGTGCGAGCGCTCGGCGAGACGTGCGGGGACGCCGCCGCGGCCGACTGGCTCGGGCGGCTCCCCGCACTCACCGGCGAGGCGCTGTCCGCCGAGGGGGTCACCCTCGACCGGGTGGTCGCCCCGGGCGGACGCAGCAGCCTCGTCCTGCTGGTGACCCGGCCGGACGGCACGGCGGCCGTCCTGAAGATCGCCCCGCCCGCCGCCGCGCCCGCCCCGGAGCGGGCGGCGCTCGCCCACTGGAACGGCTGGGGTGCGGTGGAGCTGCTGGCCCCCGCGCCCACCGGCGGCTCGCTGCTGCTGGAGCGGCTGCACCACGAGGTGTCCCTGCGTTCCCTCCCCGAGGCGAAGGCCCTGCTGGAGGCCTCGGGCACACTGCGGCGGCTGTGGGTCGAGCCGCCGGCCGGTCACTCCTTCGAGACGGTCGCCGAGCGGACCGCCCGGCGGACGGAGCCGATGCGGGAGGCCGCGGCGGCGGACCCGGAGCTCGGACCACTGGTGTCCTCGGCGCTGGAGGCCCGTGAGGAGTTGGTCGCGCACTCCCCCGAACTCCTGCTGCTGCACGGCAACTTCCGGCAGAGCAAGGTGCTCTCGGGCGAGCGTGCTCCGTGGCTGGCGGTCGGTCCGGAGCCGCTGGTGGGTGAGCGCGCCTACGACCTGGCCAGGCTGGTGCGCGACCGGGTCGAGGATCTGATCGCTTCGCCGGGCGGCGCGGCGACGGCACGGCGCCGGGTCAAGAAGCTGGCGGACGCGCTGGAGGTGGACCAGTCACGCCTGCGGGGCTGGACGCTGTTCCGGGCCGTGGAGTCCGGCACGCGTGCGCTGTCCGTGGGCCGCAGACAGGACGGGGAGCTGGCACTGGAGTTCGCCGGCTGGCTGTAGCACGGCCGCCGGGAGGCCGTGGCACGGGACGCGGCGGCTGCGGCACGACGCGTGGTGTGTGCGGCACGACGCGCAAAGGGGCCCCCACGGCTGTGGGGGCCCCTTTGCGTTTCCGCCGGGTGCGGGTCAGCTCCGCGCGGTCAGGCGGGCGATCGCCTCGTCGACGGTGAGCTCCTCGCGCTCGCCCGTACGCCGGTCCTTCAGTTCCAGGACGCCCTCGGCCGAACGGCGGCCGGCGACGAGGATCTGCGGGACGCCGATGAGCTCGGAGTCGGTGAACTTCACGCCGGGCGAGATGCCCGGGCGGTCGTCGACCAGGACACGGACGCCCGCGGATCCGAGCTTCTCGGAGACGTCGAGGGCCAGTTCGGTCTGGAGCGCCTTGCCCGCGGCGACGACGTGGACGTCGGCGGGCCCGATCTCACGGGGCCAGCACAGGCCCTTGTCGTCGGCGGTCTGCTCGGCGAGGGCGGCCACCGCACGGGAGACACCGATGCCGTACGAGCCCATCGTGACGCGGACGGGCTTGCCCTGCTGGCCGAGGACGTCGAGGGAGAAGATGTCGGCGTACTTGCGGCCGAGCTGGAAGATGTGGCCGATCTCGATGGCGCGGTCCACCCGCAGGCCGGTCCCGCAGTTGGGGCAGGGGTCGCCCGGCTGGACGACGACCACGTCGAGCTGGTCGTCGACCTCGAAGTCACGGCCCGCGACGACGTTCTTCGCGTGCTTGCCCTCCTTGTTGGCACCCGTGATCCAGGCGGTGCCGGGGGCGATGCGGGGGTCCGCGATGTAGCGGACCTTCTCCAGGCCCTGCGGGCCGACGTAGCCGCGCACCAGGTCGGGGCGGCCCACGAAGTCCTCGGCGGTGACGAGCTCGACGACGGCGGGGGCGAGGTGCTCGCCGAGCTTGCCGAGGTCGACCTCGCGGTCACCGGGCACGCCCACGGCCACGATCTCGCCGTCGACCTTGACCAGGAGGTTCTTCAGGGTTTCGGAGGCCAGGACGCCGAGGTGGGCGGCCAGCGTCTCGATGGTCGGGGTGTCGGGGGTGTCCAGCTCCTCGACGGGGCCCACCACGGAACCGTCGGCGGGGGCGGCCTTGAAGGTCACGGCCTCCGTGTTGGCGGCGTAGTCGCAGTTCGGGCAGTCGACGAAGGTGTCCTCGCCGGCCGGGGCGGGCGCCAGGAACTCCTCGGACGCCGAGCCGCCCATGGCACCGGAGACGGCGGAGACGATGCGGTGGTCGAGGCCGAGGCGCTCGAAGATCCGGATGTAGGCGGCGCGGTGCGCCTGGTACGCCTCGACGAGCCCCTCGTCGGTGGTGTCGAAGGAGTACGAGTCCTTCATCTGGAACTCACGGCCGCGCAGCACTCCGGCGCGGGGGCGGGCCTCGTCGCGGTACTTGGTCTGGATCTGGTAGAGGATCACGGGCAGGTCCTTGTAGGACGAGCACATGTCCTTGACGACCTGGGTGAAGATCTCCTCGTGGGTCGGGCCGAGGAGGTATTCGGAGCCCTTGCGGTCCTTGAGCCGGAACAGCAGGTCGCCGTACTCGTCGTACCGGCCGCTCGCCTCGTACGGCTCCTTGGGGAGCAGTGCGGGCAGCAGGACCTCCTGGCCGCCGATGGCGTCCATCTCCTCGCGGACGACGCGGGTGATGTTCTCCAGGACCTTCTTGCCGAGCGGGAGCCAGGTCCAGATACCGGCTGCGGTGCGACGTACGTATCCGGCCCGGACGAGGAGCTTGTGGTTGAGCGTCTCGGCGTCCGCCGGGTCGTCGCGCAGTGTCTTGATCATCAATCGGGACATGCGCTGGACCTGGGCCATGATGAACTCCTGCTCGGAAGGGTGGTGGGCCCGAGGTTAGCCGTGTGCCCCGCGCGGGCGGAAATCGATTCGTTCAGGGGCGGCGCAGCGGAAGGGGCGCGCCCATCACCGCGTAGGGCATGGGAGCGCTGGGGAAGAGCACCTGCCGGGCCAGGTCCTGGTAGCCGAGGGCGCGGTAGAGACCCCGGGCGGGGCTCTCCGTGTCGATGGCGGAGAGGATCGAGCGGGGCTGTCCGACGGCGTCCGTGATGGTGGTGATCAGGCTGCGGCCGATGCCGCGCTGCTGGAACTCCGGGTGGACGTGGAGTTCGGTGATCACGAACGAGTCGTCGAGCCACCGCTCGGAACCGGTGGCGCGCAGGTACGGCTCGACGACGGTGGACCACCAGTGGGCGCGGTTGTTCGGCAGGCCGTAGACGAATCCGACGAGCCGCCCGTCAGGGGTCGTGGCACCGAGTGCGCGGGCCTGCGGGTGGTCGAGGTGCCGGAGCACGATATGGCGGCGTACGTCGATCTCGTCCTGGGAGAGGCCGAAGGCGACGGCCTGCACCGCCAGGGCCTCGTCGACGTGCGCGACGAGGTCGAGCGGTCCGACCACGATGTCGGGGGCCCCGGAGCCCCGGGGGGATGCGGGGGTTGCTGCTGCCATGCCGGAACCCTACTGGCCGGGCCGCCCGGTCAGAACAGCACGCTCATGAACGCACCGGTCTCGCGGAAGCCGACGCGGCTGTAGGCCCTGCGTGCGGCGGTGTTGTAGTCGTTGACGTACAGGCTGACGACCGGTGCCACATCGGCCAGCGCGTAGCGCAGGACGGCTGCCATTCCCGTCTCGGAGAGGCCACGGCCGCGGAATTCGGGGGCGACCCAGACGCCCTGGATCTGGCAGGCCCGGGGGGTGGCCGCGCCGATCTCCGCCTTGAAGACGACCTTGCCGTCCTCGATCCGGGCGAAGGAGCGGCCGGTGCCGATCAGCTCGGCGACCCTCGCCTGGTAGAGGAGCCCGCCGTCACCGGCGAGCGGGGAGATGCCGACCTCCTCGGTGAACATGGCCACGCACGCCGGCATGAGCACCTCCACCTCGTCCTTGCGGATGCGGCGGACGAGGGGGTCGGGCGCGACCTCGGCGGAAGGGCTCTCGGTGACCATGAGCGGCTGGTTGGGCCGGACCTCGCGGGCGGGCCCCCAGCTCGGTTCGAGGAGCCGCCACAGCTGGGCGGTGGGACCGGCGGGGCCGACGATGGACGAGCAGCGGCGTCCGGCCCGCCGGGCACGGTCGGCGAAGGCCCGGACGGCATCGGGGGTGGCGCAGATGGGTACGAGATTGGCGCCGGAGTAGCAGAGCGAGCGCAGTCGGCCGTCGGCGTACCAGCCCCACATCTCGCCGCCGAGACGCCAGGGATCAAGGCCCGCGACCTGGACGCGGGACATCACGAACGCGTTGTCCACGGGTTCGCTCTCGAGGATCGCGAGCGCGGCGGGGAGCTCGCTCGGGTCGAGGACCCGGGTGGTGGTCTGCGTCAACACTGGGGGGCCTCACCATATGGTCTGCTGATTTCCGCACTGTACCCAACAAGGCTGAGAGGCGCCGCCCGCACGGGATGCGGGTGGGCGGCCGGCCGCGGACACGGCTGTGCCCCGCAGGGCGGGCCCTGCGGGGCACGGTGTCGGGTGGGGTCAGCCCGCGATGGAGACCTGGGGCTCGCCGGAGGCGATGCCGTCCTTCTCCATCTGCTCGGCGATCTTCATGGCTTCCTCGATGAGGGTCTCCACGATCTTCGACTCCGGGACGGTCTTGATGACCTCGCCCTTCACGAAGATCTGGCCCTTGCCGTTGCCGGACGCGACGCCCAGGTCCGCCTCACGGGCCTCGCCGGGGCCGTTCACGACGCAGCCCATCACGGCGACCCGCAGCGGGACCTCCATGCCCTCCAGTCCCGCACTGACCTGGTCGGCCAGCTTGTACACGTCCACCTGCGCGCGCCCGCACGACGGGCACGACACGATCTCCAGACGCCGCTGCTTCAGGTTCAGCGCCTCGAGGATCTGCAGACCGACCTTGACCTCCTCCGCCGGAGGGGCCGACAGCGAGACGCGGATCGTGTCCCCGATCCCCTCGGAGAGCAGCGCGCCGAACGCCACGGCGGACTTGATCGTCCCCTGGAACGCGGGGCCGGCCTCCGTCACACCCAGGTGCAGCGGGTAGTCGGACTGCGCGGCCAGCTGACGGTAGGCGTTCACCATCACGACCGGGTCGTTGTGCTTCACCGAGATCTTGATGTCCCGGAAGCCGTGCTCCTCGAACAGCGACGCCTCCCACAGCGCCGACTCCACCAGGGCCTCCGGCGTCGCCTTGCCGTACTTCTTCAGCAGTCGCGCGTCCAGGGAGCCGGCGTTCACGCCGATGCGGATCGGCGTCCCCGCGTCACCGGCCGCCTTCGCGATCTCCTTGACCTTGTCGTCGAACTGCTTGATGTTGCCCGGGTTCACCCGGACCGCCGCGCACCCCGCGTCGATCGCGGCGAACACGTACTTCGGCTGGAAATGGATGTCCGCGATCACCGGGATCTGCGACTTGCGGGCGATCGTCGACAGCGCGTCCGCGTCGTCCTGGGTCGGGCACGCCACCCGCACGATCTGACAGCCGGACGCCGTCAGCTCCGCGATCTGCTGCAGCGTCGCGCCGATGTCCGACGTACGTGTCGTCGTCATCGACTGCACCGAGACCGGTGCGTCCCCGCCGACCGCCACCGACCCGACCTGGATCTGACGGCTGACCCGTCGTTCGGCGAGCTTGGTCGGAACGGCCGGCATTCCGAGAGAAATCGCAGTCATGCGCTGTGCATCCCCAAGGTGTGGATCGAGGTCCCGAGAACGGCGGGCTCCAGGCTTCGAGGTTACGGCACCGGACGTATACCGGGCGCACCCCGTCGGCAAGTCACCCCGGCGGTGAGTGGCCGGACAGCATCTGTATGTCCGGCCGCCACCCGTGGGACACGAGAGGTATCAGGTGATCTTGACGGGGTTCACGATGTCGGCGACCAGCACCAGCAGCGTGAAGCAGATGAAGATCCCGGCGACGACATAGGCGACCGGCATCAGCTTGGCCACGTCGAACGGTCCGGGGTCGGGGCGCTTGAACACCCGGGCGATGTTGCGGCGCAGGGATTCCCAGAGCGCGCCGGCGATGTGCCCGCCGTCCAGCGGCAGCAGGGGCAGCATGTTGAAGAGGAACAGCGAGAGGTTGAAGCCGGCCAGCAGGAACAGCATCATCGCGATCTGGTTCTGCGCGGGGATGTCGAGGTTCATCACCTCGCCGCCGATCCTGGCCGCGCCGACCACACCGACCGGGGAGTCGTCGGCGCGCTCGCCGTCGCTGAAGGCGGCATTCCACAGGTCGGGGATCTTGGACGGCAGCGCGATGATCGAATCGACGCCGTTCTCGATCATGTCGCCCATGCGGACGACCGAGTCGCCGAAGGAGAGCGGCAGGATCTCCGTGTCGGCGGCGAAGCCGAGGTAGCCGGCGGTGATGTATTGGTCGGGGACGACCTGGCCGTCGGCGTCCTTCTTCGCGACGGCGTTCTTCCTCAGCACGGCGTTCAGGGTCTGTTCCCTGCCGTCGCGCTCCACGGTGATGGTGGCCGGGCCGACGGTCTGCCGGATCCGGTCCGAGAGGGTCGCCCAGTCGTCGATCTTCCGGCCGTCGAAGGCGACGATCTTGTCGCCCTCCTGCAGTCCGGCCGCCTTGGCGGGCGAGACCGGGTCGGAGGCCTTGCAGGTGTCGCGGTTCTCGCTCTGCGCGATCACGCACTGCTGGACGCCGGCGACCTCGGTGGTCTGGGTCTGGAAGCCGAAGGTCATGGCCACGCCCATGAAGATCGCGACGGCCAGGACCAGGTTCATGAACGGTCCGGCGAACATCACGATCACGCGCTTCCACGGCTTGCGCGTGTAGAAGAGTCTGCTCTCGTCGCCCGGCTGGAGCTCCTCGAAGGCTGCGGACCTGGCGTCCTCGATCATGCCTCGCCAGGGGGAGGTGGAGCGCGCCTCGAGCCGTCCGTCGGCTCCCGGCGGGAACATGCCGATCATCCGGATGTAGCCGCCCGCGGGGATGGCCTTGATGCCGTACTCGGTGTCGCCCTTCTTGCGCGACCAGACCGTCGGGCCGAAGCCGACCATGTACTGCGGCACCCGGATGCCGAAGAGCTTGGCGGTCGAGAGGTGGCCCAGCTCGTGCCACGCGATCGAGAACAGCAGGCCCACGGCGAAGATGGCGATCCCCAGGGTCGTCATCAGAATCGTCGTCATACTCATGCGCGCGCCTCCGCTGTCGCTTCCGCCGAGAGTTTCCTGGCCCGGGACCGGGCCCAGGTCTCCGCTTCGAGGACGTCCGCGACCCTCAGTGAAGTTCCCGTGGCGGGGGTGCCGTGTTCGGCCACCACAGCTGTGACCGTATCCATGATTCCGTTGAAGGGCAGCCGTCCCGCCAGGAACGCGTCCACGCACTCCTCGTTCGCGGCGTTGAACACCGCGGGTGCCGTGCCGCCGAGCGTGCCCACGTGCCGGGCGAGCCCGACGGACGGGAACGCCTCGGTGTCCAGCGGGAAGAACTCCCAGCTGGAGGCCTTCGTCCAGTCGAAGGCGGGGGCCGCGTCGGGGACGCGCTCGGGCCAGCCGAGCCCGATGGCGATCGGGCCGCGCATGTCGGGCGGGGTGGCCTGGGCGAGGGTGGAACCGTCGGTGAACTCCACCATCGAGTGAACGTACGACTGGGGGTGGACGACGACCTCGATCCGGTCGAACGGAATGTCGTAGAGAAGATGCGCCTCGATGACCTCCAGTCCCTTGTTGACCAGGGTCGCCGAGTTGACGGTGATGACCGGGCCCATGGCCCAGGTCGGGTGCGCCAGGGCCTGCTCGCGGGTGACGTCGGCCAGCTCGCTCCGGGTCCGGCCGCGGAACGGCCCGCCGGACGCGGTCACGACGAGCTTGCGCACGTCGGCGCGCTTTCCGGCGGCGAGGGCCTGGAAGAGCGCGGCGTGCTCGGAGTCGACCGGGATGATCTGGCCGGGGGCCGCGAGTGCCTTCACCAGCGGTCCGCCGACGATCAGCGACTCCTTGTTGGCGAGGGCGAGCGTGCGGCCCGCCTCCAGCGCGGCGAGCGTGGGGGCCAGGCCGATCGAACCGGTGATCCCGTTGAGCACGGTGTGGCAGTCGCTCGCGGCGAGTTCCGTGGCGGCGTCGGGCCCGGCCAGGATCTCGGGCAGCGGCTCCGCGGTGCCGTACCGCGCGCTCAGGGCCTCGCGCAGCGCGGGCACCTTGTCCTCGGCGGCGACCGCGACCGTACGCACCCGCAGCTGACGCGCCTGCTCTGCGAGGAGCTCGACCCGGCCGCCCGCGGCGGACAGCGCCGTGACACGGAAGCGGTCGGGGTTGCGCAGCACCAGGTCGATGGCCTGGGTGCCGATGGACCCGGTGGAGCCGAGGATCACAAGGTCCCGGCGTCCGTCCGCGGCGTCGAATACGAGATGCGGATCGGCGAGGGGTACGGGGCTGTCGCTCATGCCCCCCATTGTTGCCGCATCGGCTGTGCGCTCCGACAGTGCGTCCCCGTCGGCGCGTGGCTCAGGCCCGTGTCGCACGGAATTTCCTCCACTGGGCGGCCATGACGTCCTGCGGGACCCCGCCGATGTCCTTCGTGCCCAGGATCTCGGCGCGGAAGGCGAGCGTGGTCGAACCGGAGCGCACGACGGTGAGGTACTCGTACAGCCTGAGCTTCCCCTTCACGTCGAGGACGGTGAAGCGGTACGCCTTCGCCTCGTCGGCCTCGTCCGCGAAGGCGGGCAGTGCGGTGGGTTCGGCCTTCTCGTACGTGGCCCGCGCGACGGCCCGCTCCTCGGTCAGGCCTCCGGCGCACTCCCGGCCTGCCCGGTCGAGGGCGGGCTCCTGCTCCCGGACGTGCAGGAGGTCGAGGTCCCGGTGCTCGCGGGTCTCCTCGCCGAGCAGGGCGTCGATGCCCCAGCCTCCGGCGATCACCACGTCGGCTCCGGCCCGTCGGAGCACGGACAGGATGGCCAGGACATCGTTCCGGGGCATCATGGGCGCAGGGTAGGTGCCGCCGCCGTCCGGTCGCACGGCGTTTTCCCGTCAGCCGGAGAACTCCGCGAACGCCTCGTGGAATCCGGGGAACGTCTTGCGTACGCAGCCGGGGTCGTCGTAGCTCATTCCTGGTGCGCGCAGTCCGGCGACCGCGAACGACATCACGATGCGGTGGTCGCCGTGGGTGGCGATCTCGACGGGGCGGGGCGTGCCGGGGTGGATCTCGATCCAGTCGTGCCCGGTGTGCACGGTGATGCCCATCCGCCGCAGGTTCGACGCGCAGGCCTCCAGCCGGTCGCACTCCTTGACCCGGGTGTTGGCCACGTCCTCGATGCGTACGGGTGAGGTGGCGTACGGGGCGATCGCGGCGAGGGTGGGCATCGTGTCGGAGATGTCACGCATGTTGACGGTGAGGCCGCGGAGGGATCCGGTGGACCGGACCGTCGTCGCGTCGGCCGTGGTGCGCACCTCGGCGCCCATGCGGCGAAGGACGTCGGTGAAGCGCAGGTCGCCCTGGAGCGCGTCCGTGCCGAGGCCGGGGACGGTGACCTCGCGGCCGGTGAGGGCCGCCGCGGCGAAGAAGTAGCTCGCGGTGGACGCGTCGGGCTCGACGGCGTACGTGGTGGCGCGGTAGCCGCCCGGAGGGACGGTGAAGGTGTTCCCCTCCCGGACGACCTCGACACCGAAACTGCGCATCATCGAAAGGGTGATCTCGATGTACGGGGCCGACACGAGCTCCGTGACGTCGATCCGGAGCCCTTCGGCGGTGAGCGGTCCGAGCATGAGCAGGGCGGTGAGGTACTGGGACGACTCCCCCGCGTCCAGGGTCAGTTCGCCGCCCTTGACGCCGGACGCCTCGATCCGCAGCGGGTGGTGGCCCTCCGCGCCCTCGTGGCGCAGGTCGACGCCGAGGGTCCGCAGGGCCTCGGTGAGCGGGGCGAGGGGGCGCCGGCGCATCTGCGCGGAGGCGTCGAAGCGGTACGAGCCGGTGGCCGCGGCGGCCACGAGCGTCGGCAGGAAGCGTGCGGTGGTGGCCCCGTCGCGGCAGTGGACCTCGGCGTCGGTGACGGCGGGACCGGAGGGGCGGCCCTCGATGTGCCAGCGGTCCGGCTCGCGCGTCACCTCGTATCCGAGGCGGGTCAGCCCTTCGGTGAATCCCTCGGTGTCGTCCGAGTGCAGGGGCCTCAGGAGGGTGGTGGTGCCGTTCGCGGCGGCGGCCAGGAACAGGGCGCGGGCGGTGACGGACTTGGAGCCGGGGATGTTGGTTATGGTCACGGGCACACATCTTGCCGTGCGGCGGGCGCACCCGCGGGGCGAATCCGGGCAGTGGACGCGCCCCGCGGGGATGCCGGTTCAGCGGATGGGGCGGTGGACGTTCTCCCCGGTGGCCGGGCCGGGGGTGGCGTCGGCGATCCAGGGGCCGTCGCCGCTGGGGTCGATGACGCCGTCCTCCAGCCAGGTGTACGTACCGGAGAGGACTCCGTCGACCACCCGCCGGTCGATGTCGTCGGTGTTGGACCAGAGCCGGTTGAAGAGCTCCTCCACCCGGATGCGGGACTGCCGGCAGAACACATCGGCGAGCTGGTACGCCTCGCGGCCGTGGTCGTCGTTGACCCGCAGGTGTTCGGCGCGGACGCAGGCGGCGCTCATCGCGAAGAGTTCGGCGCCGATGTCGACGATCCGGCCGAGGAAGCCCTGCTTGGTCTCCATGCGGCCCTGCCAGCGGGACATCGCGTAGAAGGTCGAGCGGGCCAGCTTGCGGGCTGAACGTTCGACGAACCGGAGGTGGGTGGAGAGGTCGGGGTGGCCCTGGATGCGGAACTCGGCGTACGCGCCGGGGAGCTGGCCGGGTCCGCCGACCAGCTTGGGGAGCCAGCGTGCGTAGAACCCGGCAGCGTTGGCGCCCGCCCTCGCCTTGTCGGAGAACGGCTTGTCGGGGTCGATGATGTCCCCGGCCACCTTGAGGTGGGCGTCGACGGCCTCGCGGGCGATCAGCAGGTGCATGATCTCCGTGGAGCCCTCGAAGATCCGGTTGATCCGCATGTCGCGGAGCATCTGCTCGGCGGGGACGGCGCGTTCACCGCGGGCGGCGAGCGAGGCGGCGGTCTCGAAGCCTCGTCCGCCGCGGATCTGGACCAGCTCGTCGGAGATGAGCCAGCCCATCTCGGAGCCGTACAGCTTGGCCAGGGCGGCCTCGATGCGGATGTCGTTGCGGTTCTCGTCGGCCATCTGCGAGGAGAGGTCGACGACGGCCTCCAGGGCGAAGGTGGTGGCGGCGATGAAGGAGATCTTCGCGCCGACCGCCTCGTGGCGGGCGACCGCCCTGCCCCACTGCTCGCGGACCGCCGACCATTCGCGGGCGATCTTCAGGGACCACTTCCCGACGCCGACACACATGGCGGGCAGCGAGAGGCGGCCGGTGTTGAGCGTGGTGAGGGCGATCTTGAGACCTGCGCCCTCGGGTCCGATCCGGTTGCCGGCCGGCACCCGGACCCTGTGGAAGCGGGTCACCCCGTTCTCGATGCCCCGCAGCCCCATGAAGGCGTTGCGGTGCTCCACGGTGATGCCCGGGGAGTCCGCCTCGACGACGAAGGCCGTGATGCCGCCCTTGTGGCCCTCGGACCGCGGGACGCGGGCCATGACGACGAGCAGGTCGGCGACGACGCCGTTGGTCGTCCAGAGCTTCACCCCGTCCAGGACGTAGTCGTCGCCCTCGGGGACGGCCGAGGTCGCGAGCCTGGCCGGGTCGGAGCCGACATCGGGTTCGGTGAGGAGGAAGGCAGAGATGTCCGTGCGGGCCAGACGGGGCAGGAAGGCGTCCTTCTGCTCCTGGGTGCCGAACATCTTCAGCGGCTGCGGTACGCCGATGGACTGGTGGGCGGAGAGCAGCGCGCCGAGCGAGGGGCTGGCCGAACCGACCAGGGCCAGCGCCTTGTTGTAGTAGACCTGGGTCAGCCCCAGGCCTCCGTACTTGGTCTCGATCTTCATGCCGAGGGCACCGAGTTCCTTGAGGCCGTTGACGACCTCGTCGGGAATCCTGGCCTCGCGCTCGATGAGCGCCCCGTCGATGCGGGTCTCGCAGAATTCGCGCAGCCGGGCGAGGTAGGCCTCGCCTCGCCGTACGTCGTCGGCGGGTGGCGCGGGGTGCGGGTGGATCAGGTCGAGCCGGAAGCGTCCGAGGAAGAGTTCCTTCGCGAAGCTCGGCTTGCGCCAGTCCTGTTCGCGGGCGGCCTCGGCCACCTGCCGTGCTTCACGCTCGGTGACCTTGGGAGCCTGAGGGGTGTCGGATGGGGCGGACATGAGGAGCTCACCTCGCCGCGAGTCGGGGTAGGGGTCTGGCCGTACGCGTGCCGATCGGTACCACTCGTCCGTATCTACCCGATCCGCGTCGGCCCCACCACCGTGCGGCGGAACCGCTCCGCCGGTCGGGCGACCTCGTCGGAATCCGAGGCCGCCCACGGCCGGGCGAATCGTGGGTGGTCTCCCCGGGATGTGACTCGGTCGAAGACGTACGTGGTGCCCAGGATCGCCGCGTGCTCCAGCACATCCTCCAGGGGATCATCGATCTGCCCGGTCTGGATGAGACCCACCCGGGGCGCGTTGTGCGAATTGGTGTGCGTCTCGTCGGCGTGGGCAGACCCGGCGGACAGTCCGGCGGCCATCAGCGCGGTGCAGCACCCGATGGTTCCTCGGAGCAGCGACCGCGTCCGGTGTGACTTCATGTGGTGTGATGCCCTCTGGACCGACCACGACGTCCAGGCGCACACCACAGGAACCAAGCACCTGCACCACCCGCTCGTCGGCGACCTCACCCTCGACTACGTCGTCCTCGCCGCCGAGGACGACCCCGAGCAGAGCCTCGCCAGCTACTCCCCCGAACCCGCCTCAGCCTCCGCCGAAGCACTCGGCATACTCGCCAGCTGGACCAGCACATCCAACACCGCGCCCGCTCCGGAACAGACCCACAACCCGCCCAACTGATCTCTTGACGATGGTCGTAGGGCCAGGTGGCCAGAGCCGTGGGGCCGTCGCAAGACGGCCCTGCGTGAACGTTCGAGGGCTGCCCGCCCGAGTTCACGGGTAGACCGCACGAGACCGGTTGCAATGCCGGTCCTAGACGGATGGCCGTCTCCCCGGCCGCCGCGAGGCGACCGGGCGACAGACCCCGGCGTACAGCCCGACTCGTCTGCCGCTCAGGTCTTCCTGGCCGTATGAGATGGACGTAACGGTCCGGAAGTTCCCGAGCCTCCACGTCAGGGATGACGCCGACCACCCGCGCTCCTGTCGAGCTCACCGTCACCCCTCTCAGTCTGCGGGGGCGGCTCTGTCCGCCTCGCTGAGCGGCATCACAGGATCCACGACAGAGCCCGTGCCGCAACTCGGCTGGCTCTTTGCGGAGTTGTACGAGTTCGGCCGCTCGGCGGTGGTGAGCAGTCGAGCCGGCTGCCGCGGTCGGCCTCGGCCTGGCGGACCCGTAGCCGCAGTGCTGCCTTGTGGACACCGAGCTCCCGGGCCACCTCGGCGACCGGGCGTCCAGAGATCTGTACTTCACGGACGGTTCCCAGCGTGCGCCGGGTGTGGGGTTTCCGCCATGTCGGAATCTCGCCATGCATGAGTCGATCGCAGGCGACGTCAATTGGGCGAGAGTACGGCAGGACCCACCCTCACTGTTCACCCAGGAGTTACGCATGTCCGATCACCGTGGCGGCCTCCGCCCGGTCAGCGCCCTTGCCGCTCTGGTCTTGTTCGCCGCCCTCCCGACGCTCGGGACCGAGGCCGCTAGAGCCGACGACCCGCCCCCCGCCGTCGCCACGACACCCGAAGGCCAGGCGCGGACCATCACGCTCGTCACCGGCGACGCGGTCACGGCGCACGTCACTGCCAACGGCCGCCTGGCCGACGCACGCCTGCGGGACGCCTCAGGACAGGACGCCCTGTTCACGACGTTCACCGACGCCGGAGGCACCTACGTCTTCCCGGCCGGGATCGAGGCCCAGATCGACGCCGGCACGGTGGACCGCGACCTGTTCAACATCACCAAGCTGCTCGCCGACGGGTACGGGGACGACAGCAGCGAAACCCTGCCCGTGATCGTCACCTACCCGACCCCGCAAGAGGCTGAGAAGCTTGCGAAGGACGCACCGGCCGGAGCCGACGTCACCTCGCAGCTTTCCGTCATCCAGGGCGCGGCCGTTCGGGTCCGCAAGGGCCACGCCGCCGGTGTCTGGCGCTCCATAGCCCCGGCGGGCACGCCGCTGGCTGCGCAGAACGGCACCACCTCGACGCCGTCGGTCCAGCGCCTGCCGGCTGCCCGGATCTGGCTGGACGACGTCGTGCACTCCTCCGACAAGGGTGGCGACACCCTCAGCCCGACGGTGCCGCGCACCGGCGCCGACGTCGCCCACCAGCTCGGCTACGACGGCTCCGGCGTGAGAGTTGCTGTCCTCGACACGGGCTACGACACCGGTCACCCGGACTTCGCCGGCCGCGTGGTCGCCGAGCGCAGCTTCATCGGTGGGCAGGGCGTCATGGACCGCCACGGCCACGGGACTCACACGGCCTCGACACTCGCCGGGACGGGTGCCGCATCGCAGGGCACGTACGCGGGGATGGCGCCAGGCACTGACCTGCTCATCGGCAAGGTGCTCGACAACGCGGGCGCGGGGTACACCTCCGGGATCATCCAGGGGATGCAGTGGGCCGTCGACAACGGTGCGAAGGTGGTGTCGATGTCACTCGGCGCCGTCGGCGCCGCGTGCGAGGGCCCCAGCGTCGATGCCGTCCAAGCGCTCAGCGACCAGGCGCTCTTCGTGATCGCGGCCGGCAACTCCGGCCTGCCCGGCTCGGTGTCGACGCCGGGGTGTGCACCCGCCGCGCTCACCGTCGGCGCCGTGGACCGGCACAACGACACGGCGTCCTTCACCTCGCGCGGCCCGGTTTTCGGCGGCACCGCCGCCAAGCCGGACATCGCGTCGCAGGGCGTCGACGTGGTCGCCGCCCGCGCCGGCGGCCGGGGCGACCTGGCATACGTCTCCTACTCGGGCACCTCGATGGCGACCCCGCACGTCGCGGGCGGCGCGGCGCTCGTGCTCGACGCCCGGCCCGACCTCACCCCGGCGGAGGTCAAGAAGGTGCTCACCTCTTCGGCCGACGACACCGGCGCGGACGTGCTGGAGCAGGGAGCCGGCCCGATGGACGTGGGTCGCGCCGTCACCCAGCAGGTGGTCGCGCAGCCCAACCTGCAACTTGGCGAGTTCTCCTACCCGCAGAAGTCGCTCCCCGTCACGGAGGCATCGGCCACCTTCACCAACCTCGGCAGCACGCCCGTCAAGCTGAAGCTCCGGGTCGAGGAGCTCGTCGGTGGGGACGGCGCGACCCCCGTGCCCGACGCGATGGTCCTGCCGGTCGAGAGCCGGCTGACGGTGGGCGGCGGCCAGGACGCCCCCGTCAAGCTGCGGATCGACCCCCGGCTGCCGGTCAAGGATGTCGCCTACGGCACGGTCACCGGCCGACTGGTCGGCACCGCAGAGGGTGTCCAGGTCGAGGTGCCGTTCACTCTTCACCTCGAGGAGCCGTCCGCGGACGTGACCGTCGTCGGCATCGACAGGTTCGGCAACCCAGCGGCCTCACCGTCCACGTGGGACCTCATAGACCCGGTCCGCGGCCAGGCGAAGCACCTCGGGTTCGGCGCCAAGGGCACCGTCACCACGCGGTTGCCGCTCGGCAGGTACACGATCGCCTCGGATGTCATGACACGTGACGAGCCCACCAATGCCAGCGGTGTGACGTCGCTGGCGTTCCTCGCCCGGCACAACCTCAAGATCGACGGCGACACGACGATCACCCTCGACGCGCGCGACGCGCGCCGGCCGAGGTGGCGGACGGACCGGCCCAGTCAGTCGTTCGGGTACACAGTCGGCTACACCTACGACCTGACCGGCAACGGCATCATGCAGTCGAGCTTCGCCACCGCTCCGTCGTACGTCGACGCCGTCTACACCGACTCGGAGGGGCCGCAGGACGACCGGTTCACGTCCGGTCTGACGACCCGCGCGTACGCACCCCGGGCGACGGTCTCCACCCAGGCCGGACCGTTCGACTACTGGTCGGTGGCGCAGACTCCGCCGCTGCACGGTCAGGGCGAGGCGCCACTCGTCGCGGTCGACTGGGCCACGGTCCTCGACCAGGACCTGACCGGGAAGGTCGCACTCGTCGCGGCCAAGGGGTCGTGGCCGGTCAACAGGATTGCCCAGGACGCCGCCCGGGTGGGCGCGGTCGCGGTGATCGTCCACTACCCGGACATCGTCGGCAAGGTGACTCCGACGGGAGGCACCGGGGCACCGATCCCCGTCATCAGCGTCCGCTCCGACGAGGGCGCACGGTTGGCAGCCGCGGTCGCCGCCGGCCCGGAGGTACTGCGCTGGTCCGGAGAGCAGCCGGAGACGAGCCCGTACGTCTACAACCTCGCGTGGCTCACGAGCGGCACGGTGGCTGCGGGAGTCAAGCAGGTGAACGACAGTGACCTGTCCGCCCAGCGGGCCGGCTACTACACCCAGGGCGACAGCCGCACCCTCTCGACCGACATGCGGTTCAAGATCCCCGGAATGTCGAGCTCGCTGTACGCAGCCGGCAGCACCGTCGGGGTCCTCGCACCCGCCGAGCGAACCGACTACTTCACCGCGGATCCCGATGTCGCCTGGACCAGCATCGTGGCGCCCGCAGTCTTCAACGCCGGTGGGGCTTTCGACGGCCCGCGGACCCGGACCGCCGGCCAGGAGACGACGACCTGGTACAAGGTGCCCAGTGGGATGTCTCTGTCGACCGCCGGCACCTCACTGTTCCGACGCGACACCAACCGACTGCTGGTGAGCGTCCCGTGGTTCGCCGACGCCGGCGGGCACGACGCCCTCGGCGCCTCCCCGGACAGCCGCCTCCTGAACGTCAACGTCGACGGGAAGCCGGCCACGTACGAGAACGGGGCGATCTCCCTGCCCGATGACGAGGCCACCATCACGGCCCGGGCGGCCTGGCAGCGGCCGGTCGACCAGGGTGCCATCCGTTGGTCGATCGGGATCGCCCAGGAGACGGCATGGACGTTCCGCACCAGCGCTGCGCGCCAGGGGGCACAGGACGCCCCGGTGCCCGTTCTCGATCTGCCGCTCCAGCTGACCAACACCGTCTCCGGTGGCACCGCCGTACCGATCCGGCTCTCGGCCGTCACCGACGCATCCAGCGGAAAGCCCGTCCCGATCACCCGGACGAAGGTCATGTTCGCAGCCGGATCGCAGAGCTCGGTGGCGGGAATCCCCGCCGGCGACTGGACCGAGCTGTCGGTCACCGGCACCGGCACGCAGAAGATCGCCACCGTGCCCGGGGTGCCGGCAAGCAGTGGCTATGTCCATCTGAAGGTGGAGCTCACGACCGCTGACGGCGCCACCGTCACCCAGACGTTGGTCCGCGCCTACGGTCTGGACTGAGCGATACGAGGAGCAGCCCCGGACTCGTATCCCGCGGTGCTCGAGTACACCCGCCACGAGTGGCGGACTACTGAGCGTGCTCCTTGACCGTCAGCGTTCTGTGACGTCGAACCTGTTCCTTGCTTCGGCACGGGCCGCGACTCCGGCAGGGCGGTGGGCACGCGCCGGGCGTCTGAGGCTGCGGCTGCCCTGCGGGAGACGAACAGGACCGGCCGGAGCCCCCGCACCGTGGGCTCCGGCCGGTCCGTTCCCCGTCCGGGCTACAGGGCCAGGCCGGTGAGGACGAGCACCCGCTCGTAGGTGTAGTCGTCCATCGCGTACCGCACGCCCTCACGGCCCACGCCGGACTGCTTGACGCCGCCGTACGGCATCTGGTCGGCGCGGTACGAGGGGACGTCGCCGATGACCACGCCGCCGACCTCCAGGGCGCGGTGGGCGCGGAACGCGGTCTGCAGGTCGTGGGTGAAGACGCCCGCCTGCAGCCCGTAGTCGGAGGCGTTGACGGCGGTGAAGGCCTCGGCCTCACCGTCGGTCCGCTGCACGGACAGGACCGGGCCGAAGACCTCTTCGCAGGCGATCCTGGAGTCGGCGGGGAGGTCGGTGAGGACGGTCGGGGCGTAGGTGGCCCCGTCGCGCTTGCCGCCGGTGAGCAGTGCCGCTCCTGCCGCCACGGCCTCGTCGACCCAGGACTCGACACGGCGGGCCGCGTTCTCGTCGACCAGCGGGCCGACATCGGTGGCCGCGTCGGAGGGGTCGCCGGTCACCAGCGCCTCGACGGCCGCGACGATCTTCGGGACGAGCCGGTCGTAGACCGAGGTGTCGGCGATGACGCGCTGCACCGAGATGCAGGACTGGCCGCCCTGGTAGTTGGAGAACGTCGCGATGCGGGTCGCGGCCCAGTCGAGGTCCTGTTCGGAGGCGTAGTCGGCGAGGACGACGGCCGCGCCGTTGCCGCCGAGCTCCAGGGTGCAGTGCTTGCGCGGCACCGACTCCATGATCGAGTAGCCGACCGGTCCTGACCCGGTGAAGGAGATCACGGGCAGCCGCTCGTCCTTCACCAGGGCGGGCATCCGGTCGTTGGGCACGGTCAGGACGGACCAGGAGCCGGCCGGGAGGTCTGTCTCGGCGAGCAGCTCGCCCAGGACCAGGGACGAGAGGGGGGTGGCCGGGGCGGGCTTGAGGATGATCGGCGCGCCGACGGCGATGGCCGGGGCGACCTTGTGGGCGCTCAGGTTGAGCGGGAAGTTGAAGGGCGAGATGCCGAGGACGGGGCCGCGCGGGAAACGCCGGGTCAGCGCGAGGCGGCCGGTGCCACCGGCGTCCGTGTCCAGCCGCTGGGCGTCGCCGCCGTTGAAGCGGCGGGCCTCCTCGGAGGCGAACCGGAAGACCGAGACGGCACGGCCGACCTCGCCCCGGGCCCACTTGATGGGCTTGCCGTTCTCGGCGGAGATCAGCTGGGCGATCTCCTCGGTGCGCTCGGTGAGGCGTCGTACGACGTGGTCGAGGGCGGCGGCCCGCACGTGGGCGGGGGTCGCGGCGAACTCCTCGCGGACGGCGTACGCGGCGGCGACGGCCTCCTCGACCTGGGCCTCGGTCGGCACGCCGACCGTGCCGACGAGCCGGCCGTCCCACGGGTTGGTGACGTCGAAACTGTCCTCGCCGGTGGCCCGTCGGCCGGCCAGCCAGAAGGCGTGGGTGGAAGTCATGGCGGTTCCGGCCCTTCGGGGGTGGTGAACGAGATCGCGGGCACCACGGGGGCGCCCTCCTCCCCACCGTAGGACGCCCGGGCGCGGATGGCGTTTGTCCGGCGTGGAGCGGAGGGGGGCGGCGACGCGCCGGTTTGTCGAGGGGGACGGACGGTGCGGTGGGCCGCTGGAAGGGGCGGACCTGGGCCCGGGGTGCGCCGCGGGAGGACGAGCGCACCGCCGGGTGCGGCGGAGGCCGAGCAGCGGGGGCCGCCGGGGGCCGTCGACACCGCGGAACGGTGCGCCGGTACCGGGCCGCCGGAGGCGGGCACGCCCGACAGCGGGACCGCCGCAAGCGGACGCCCGGCGGAACCGAGGGCGCGCGGCGGGAGCCCCGGAGGCGGGCGCAACGCACAGCAAGAGCCCCGGAAGCAGGCGCAACGCACAGCAAGAGCCCCGGAAGCAGGCCCTGGCGGCATCAGCCGGGGCCCGGGGGTCGTCAGCCGGAGCCCAGGTTTCATCCGTCGGGGCCCGGGGGTCGTCCGTCCCGGCCCGGGGCCCGTCAGCCGGAGCCCAGGATTCATCCGTCGGGGCCCGGGGGTCGTCCGTCCCGGCCCGGGGGTCGTCCGCCGGGGCCCGGGGGTCGTCCGCCGGGGCCCGGGGGTCGTCCGCCGGGGCCCGGGTGGTTCACGGTGTGCCTGAGGAGGCCGCAGTCGTCTTCAGGGCGAGCCACAGCTCCATCCGGACGTCCGGGTCGTCCAGGGACCGGCCCAGGATCTCCTCCACCCGGCGCATCCGGTAGCGCAGGGTGTGGCGGTGGACGCCCAGGTCCGCTGCGGCCGCGTCCCACTGGCCGTGCCGGGAGAGCCAGGCGCGCAGCGACGCGACCAGGTCGCCGCGGCCCTTCGCGTCGTGTTCGTTCAGGGGCCGCAGTATCCCGTCGGCGAAGGCCCGTACGGCGTCGTCGGCGAGGAGCGGCAGGACCGAGCCCGCCGCGAGCTCCTCGTGCTCGACCAGGGCCCTGCCCCGCCGGCGGGCGACGGAGAGGGCCTGCTCGGCCTGCTTGTACGCGGCGGCCACGGCGATCGGGCCCGACGGGGCGGACAGGCCAACGACCACGTCGCCGTCGTCGTTGCCCGGCTCGCGCGCCGGGCGGTCCTCCTGCGCCAGGGCGTACGCCGCGCTGGCCGCGACCGCCGCACCGCCGTCCGCGGCCAGCACCACGATCCGTTCGCCCTCGGGCACCAGCAGCAGCGTCTCGCCGGACCGGGCCGCCGCGGCCTCCATCGTCTCGGCGAGCAGCTCGGGGACGGCCGGCTCGGGCGCCTCCGCGATCAGCAGCCGGAAGGGGGCGTCGAGCAGATCCCCGTACAGGTCCCCGGCGACGGCCCGGGCGTGGTCGGACTGCCCGGCCAGCAGCATCCGCAGGACCGCCGCGCCGAGGCGCTGCTCGGCGCCCTGGAGTGCGCGGGAGCGGGCCGTGGTCAGGGTCAGCAGGGCCACCGCCGAGTGCACCGCGTACCGTTCGGCCGTGCCCAGTGCCGCCCCCGTGCCGACGGCCAGCGCGCCGCGGGCGCGGCGGCCGGTGCCCAGGGACTGGAGCTCGACCCGGTCGTCGGCGTCGCCGACGACGACGCTGGCCGGGGCGGGGCGGTCGCGCAGACGTTCCACGTCGGGGGTGAGCCGGGCGGCGCGGCGGGCCGCCCAGTCGGGTGCGGCGGCGACGACGGCGCCCGAGGTGTCGTACAGCGCGGCCCAGCCGTCGACGTGCGCGGCGAGGCGGGTGAGGAGTTCGGCGGGACCGTCCCCGGCGAGTGCGGCCCGGGTCAGCTCGCGCTGGGCCTCGAAACCGGCGGTGACGGCCCGGTACTGGTCGGCGGCGATCGCCGCGGACACCGCCTTGCTGATGGCCAGGAACGGCGTACGCCGGGGCACTTCGAGGAGCGGCAGGCCGGCTTCCTCGGCCGCGTCGACCAGGGCCGGCGGGATGTCCTCGTAGGTGACGCCGACGGCGAAGCCGAGCCCGGCGACTCCGGCGCCCACCAGCCGCCGCACGTACCGGCGCATCGTGGCGGGGTCCTCGGCGTCGAGGTTGGTCGCGGTGACGAGGAGCAGCTCACCGCCCTCCATGTACGGGACGGGGTCGGCGAGCTCGCTGGCGTGCGCCCAGCGGACCGGTGTGCCGAGCCGGTCCGCGCCCGCCCGGACGGTGAGCTTGAGCACCGAGTGCTGGACGAGCGAGGCGAGAGTGGGGGGCATGGGACAGCCGGACCTCTGGGAGTCGATTGCGCCGTCCCGTACAGACGGCCGCAGGCGATTCTGCCAGGGCGGCAGGGTCCTCGTCACCGGCCCGGGGGTCAGCCGCCCAGCTCGACCAGCAGCGGGGGCGCGTGCTCGCCGTCCACCGTCGTCAGCGAGAGCACGGCGTGTCCGGCGGGCAGCGAGTACGCAAGCTCGGAGGCCGACCAACGCTCCCGTTCGACGCGCCGCACGGTCACGGCGTCCCTGGTCACGGCCTTGCCGGTGACGAGTTTACGCAGGCCGTGCAGGGCGCGGGTGAACGGCTGGTCCGCGAAGACCGCGTGCTGGGCGACCTCCCGGGTCTCCACCCACTCCTTGCCCCAGACCTCCGCGAAGCGCTTCCCGTCCCAGGTGGTGACTCCGGAGAAGGCCATGCAGCAGCCGACCGCGCCGAGCAGCGCGGTGTGCAGGCTCTCGGGCACGTCGTCGACGGTACGCAGGGTGAGGACGGCGCCCGCGTTGACGGAGCGCAGTCGCCGGACACCCCGGACCGTCTCGGCGGTGACGGTGTGCGTGGCGTCGTCCAGGACCAGGCAGACGAAGAGCGACCGGTCGGTGCGGGCGGCGGCGATCGCGGTGAACTGGGCGAGGACGAGCCGGGCCAGCAGCCGGGACGCCTCGGCGTGCGCGCGTTCGGGGAGGTCGATCCTGACCCGCAGGGGCAGGTGTTCCAGGGACCGCAGCGAGAAGGGGCGGGCCTGCGGCCCGGTGGCGAAGAACGACGCGAAGGCGGGGCGGTCGAGCAGCGCGATCCGGTCGGCGAGCACGGATCCGGGGTCGCCTGACCCGCCCTTCTGCCGGGTGCGTGCCTCCAGTTCGCGGAGCATCGCCTGGTGGGCGCCCGCTCCGAGGGCCTCCCGCAGCTCGTCGATCGCGTCCTGGTCGCCGTCGAGGAGCTCGCGGAGCGCGGGCACCCCGGGAAAGTGGCCGTGGACCGCGCGGTAGGGGCCGAGCAGCTGGGCGAGCACGGTGGCGGCACGCCTGCTGTCCAGGTTGGTCACATCGCCGACGAGCCCCTCCGCGAGCACGCCCGCGGCCTCGTCGGGGTCGGTCGTGCCGCCGTACAGGTCGAAGTCGTGCACGGAGGCCGGGTCGCCGATCCGCACCACGACGTCGTACGCGTCGTCGGGGCCGAGCTGTCCCCCGGTACCGCCGACGGCGAGCACTGCCGCCCGCCCGGCGAGGGCCTGGAGGGCGAGGGACTCGACGACCGGCCGCACCAGCCGGTCGGACTTGCCGGCCCCCGGCGGTCCGACCGCCAGCAGAGAGGTGCCGAGCAGGGCGGGTTCCAGCGCGACGCCCGAACCGCGGCGGGCGTACGGGTTGTGCGGGTCCTCGGCGCAGCCGCCGATGCGGACCTGGCCGGTGAGCAGGTCGTGGCGGGCGGTGCGCCGCGGCAGGTCGCGGGCGCCGGACGGGTGCAGAGCGGCGGCGCCGCCGGTGCGGAGCACCGCCTCGGTGAGCGCCGCCAGCCGGTCGGGGTGCGCCCGGCCCACGGTCCAGGCATGGCGCAGGCGCGCGACGTCGACGTCGTTCATCCGGCCGGTGCGCACCTCGGCGGTGAGGGCTTCGGCGGCGTCGGTCTGCCCTGCCGCGCGAAGTTCCGGCCACTGTTCGGGGGTGGCTGCCTCCGGGGCCGCGGACGGGGCCGGCGGGGCGGCGGAGCGGCCCTTGAGGCGGTCGCCGGTCAGCTCGCGCCAGCGGCCGAGGCGGGCGAACGGCCAGAGCACTCCGAGGGCGATCAGTGTGTAGATCACGTTGACCACGGTCTGGCTCTGGAAGACCTCGCCGCCCGCGACCGAGGCGACGAGGATCAGCACCGGCCTGACGACCGGCACGGCGTCCTTCCAGACGAGGAACTGGGCGAGCGCGCCGGCGGCGGCCGTCGCCAGGGCGAGGAAGGGCTGCCCGCGTACGGCGACATGGCGCCGGAAGATCTCGGACCAGTTTCCCAGGCGTCCGCACCCGTAGACGAGGAGACCGAAGAGGACGGCCTCGTAGACCGTGAGGGCGTCGGAGCCCTCGATCGTCCTGGGGCCGCCGAACGTACCCGCGTACCACCAGTCCCCCGGGGTGAAGAGCTTCAGCGGCACGAGGCGGTAGGGGATGTAGCCGTTGCGCCACAGAGACCACAGGAGCAGCCCGCAGAGCGCGGAGATCAGCACGCCCACCAGCAGGGAGCGGTCGGACACCCCTTCGGGCTTCTCCGGCGGGCGCGGGGTGTGTCCGTACCGCCAGACGCCGGGTTCCCTTACGGGGCGCGGGGTGCGCAGCCATTCCGCCAGGCTCGGGCCGGGCGCCGGGGCGTGCCCGGGGGGCGGTGCCGCCGGACGTGGCGGTGCGGACGGCGGTGGTCCCGCCGGGCGGGGCACCGCCGCGCCCGTGCCGCGTGCCTCGTACATGCCTTCGGTGTCCATGAACCGCCGCCCCCTGACCAGCCAGGTCCCGCCTTCTGCACCGGCCAATCTAGTGCCAGGACAGGGGGAGTTCAGCAATGCGGCCGGATGGCGTCGGTGGCGGCCGTGCGGTGTCGTCGTCCGGTCATCTGTCCGTGGCGGACAAGGACACGCCCCCACCACTCCCGATCGGAGCATGCCCGCGGCCCGTACCCGCCCCTAGCCTGCAGAAAGAGAAGCGTCCGAAACACCCCCAGGAGCCCCGCATGTCCGACATTCCGCAGGAGCGCCGCCTCGTCACCGCCATTCCCGGCCCGAAGTCGGTGGAGCTGCAGGCTCGCCGTGTCGCGGCGGTCGCCGCGGGCGTGGGTTCCACGCTGCCGGTGTTCACCGCCCGGGCGGGCGGCGGGATCATCGAGGACGTGGACGGCAACCGGCTGATCGACTTCGGTTCCGGTATCGCCGTGACGTCGGTGGGCGCCTCGGCCGAGGCGGTCGTGCGCCGCGCCTCGGCGCAGCTCGCCGACTTCACCCACACCTGTTTCATGGTCACGCCGTACGAGGGGTACGTCGAGGTCTGCGAGCAGCTCGCGGAGCTGACGCCGGGCGACCACCCGAAGAAGTCGGCGCTGTTCAACTCGGGCGCCGAGGCCGTCGAGAACGCCGTGAAGATCGCCCGCGCCTGGACCAAGCGGACCGCGGTCGTCGTGTTCGACCACGGCTACCACGGCCGCACGAACCTGACGATGGCGCTGACGGCGAAGAACATGCCGTACAAGCAGGGCTTCGGTCCGTTCGCGCCGGAGGTCTACCGCGTCCCGGTGGCGTACGGCTACCGCTGGCCGACCGGTGCCGAGAACGCCGGTGCCGAGGCGTCCGCGCAGGCCATCGACGAGATCACCAAGCAGATCGGCGCGGACAACGTCGCCGCGATCATCATCGAGCCGGTCCTCGGCGAGGGCGGGTTCATCGAGCCGGCCAAGGGCTTCCTGCCGGCGATCGCGCAGTTCGCGAAGGACAACGGCATCGTCTTCGTCGCGGACGAGATCCAGTCCGGCTTCTGCCGCACCGGCCAGTGGTTCGCCTGCGAGGACGAGGGCATCGTCCCGGACCTGATCACCACGGCGAAGGGCATCGCGGGCGGTCTGCCGCTCTCCGCGGTGACCGGCCGCGCCGAGATCATGGACGCCGCGCACTCCGGCGGCCTCGGTGGCACGTACGGCGGCAACCCGGTGGCGTGCGCGGGCGCGCTCGGTGCCATCGAGACGATGCGCGAGCTGGACCTGAACGGGAAGGCCAGGCGCATCGAGGAGGTCATGAAGGGCCGCCTCGCCGAGCTCCGGGCGAAGCTCCCGAACGGCGACATCATCGGTGACATCCGCGGCCGTGGCGCGATGATCGCGATCGAGCTGGTGAAGTCCGGCACCAAGGACCCCGACGCGGCCGCCGCGGGGGCACTGGCCAAGGCCTGCCACGCGGAGGGCCTGTTGGTGCTGACCTGCGGCACGTACGGCAACGTCCTGCGTTTCCTGCCGCCGCTGGTCATCGGCGAGGACCTGCTGAACGAGGGTCTGGACATCATCGAGGGGGCCTTCGCCCGGATCTGATCCGGGCGGGCGGGGCGGGACCGGGTCGGCGCGGTCGCGGGCCGGGGCCGGTCGTGGGCCGTGGGCCGGCGCGAGGCCGGTCGTGGGCCGGCGCGGGGCCGGTCGTGGGCCGTTTTCGGCGGCAATGACCGGCACCCCGGTGAGGGCCTGTGAAGAAGGTGTGCGGGGGCAATGGCGGGTTACCGTGGGCGCTGTCGGACCACCCTTCCCCTGACGTACGGTTTCCGCAGATGAGAGAAACACCCCGCTCGCAGGAGACTGCGAGCGATGCCGGGCCGGGGCTCCCCCCGCACCGACCCGGCCGTGCCCTTGCGCACACCGCTGGAGCTTCGGGCTCCGGAACTCCTCACCGATCGGATGGCCGCTCGCCCCACACCCCCCGGGGCGCGCGGCAAACCGATCCGACCGGCCACCCCGGAACAATCCCCCCTGTTCCCCGGTGGCCGGTTCTTCTCGTTCTCCAGGTGTCGGCGCTGCTGGCGGTCTTCGCGGTGGTCACCTGGCAGGTCGTGGCCGACGGCCCCCTGCTCGGCCCCGACGAGCGCCTCGGGCTGGAGCTGGCCGGGCGCGGGCCGGCCCGGCTCACCGACCTCTTCGCCGATCTCGGCAACATGGAGGTCGCCGTTCCGGTGCTGGCGTGCGCGGTCCTCTTCGCGTGGTTCCGCGGTGCCCGCCGGGCGGCGCTGTACGCCGTCGCGGCCATGGCGGCCGTACCCGCGCTGGTCGTGCCACTCAAGCTGTGGACGGACCGGCAGGGCCCGCTGACGGAGGCCACCGGCTACTACCCCTCGGGCCACACGGCCACGGCGGCGGTGGCGTACGGGGCGGCGGCCCTGCTGCTCGCGCCGTACGGGGTGCGGCGGTCATGGATGATGCTCGTCGCCGCCGTCCTGCTCACGGCGACGACGAGCACCGGTCTGGTGCTGCGCGGCTACCACTGGCCGCTGGACGTGCTCGCCGGCTGGTGCCTGGGCGCGGTACTGGTGCTCGCCCTGCGAGCGGCACTGCGGGCGGTCAGGTCCGGCCGTAGTGGTGCCGCGGGCGGTCAGCTGCCGAAGTAGGCGTCGAAGTTCTTCGAGAACTCCCAGTTGTTGAAGCGGTCCCAGTTGATGGACCAGGTCATCAGCCCGCGGAGCCCGGACCAGGTGCCGTGGGTCTGGTACGCGCCACAGTCGGTCTTCTTCGTGAGGCAGTTCAGCGCCTTGGTGACCTCGGCGGGCGAGGTGTGACCGTTGCCCGCCTGGGTGGAGGCCGGGAGGCCGAAGGCGACCTGCTCGGGGCGCAGCGCCGGGAAGACCTTGGCCTGGTCCCCGGCCACGGGGAAGCCGGTGAGCAGCATGTCGGTCATGGCGATGTGGAAGTCGGCGCCGCCCATGGAGTGGTACTGGTTGTCCAGGCCCATGATGGACCCCGAGTTGTAGTCCTGGACGTGCAGCAGGGTGAGGTCGTCGCGCAGTGCGTGGATGACCGGCAGGTAGGCGCCGGCGCGCGGGTCCTGGCCGCCCCAGGGGCCCGAGCCGTAGTACTGGTAGCCGAGCTGTACGAAGAAGGTCTCGGGGGCCATGGTGAGGACGAAGCCGTCGCCGTACTTGGCCTTGAGGGTCTTCACCGCGGAGATCAGATTGACGATGACGGGGGTCGTCGGGCTGCGGAAGTCGGTGTCCCCGGTGTTCAGCGAGAGCGAGTGGCCCTCGAAGTCGATGTCCAGGCCGTCGAGTCCGTAGGTGTCGATGATCTTGCTGACGGAGGAGACGAAGGTGTCGCGAGCGGCGGTGGAGGCGAGCTGCACCTGTCCGTTCTGGCCGCCGATGGAGATCAGCACCTTCTTGCCGGCGGCCTGCTTGGCCTTGACTGCGGCCTTGAACTCCGCCTCGGTCTCCACGCCCGGGCACTCGGCGGCGGGGCAGAGCGAGAAGCGGATGTCGCCGGAGGTGACGGACGTCGGCTCGCCGAAGGCGAGGTTGATGACGTCCCACGAGTCGGGCACGTCCGCCATCCGCGTGTAGCCGGAGCCGTTGGCGAAGCTGGAGTGCAGGTAGCCGACGAGGGCGTGGGCCGGGAGGCCCCCGTCGGTGCCACCGCCGCCCGCGGTCGTGGTGGCACCGACGGCGGCGGACCTGGCGGACTCCCCCGCGGCGTTGGCCGCGGTCACCTGGAAGCTGTACGCGGTGGACGCGGCCAGTCCCGTCACGGTCGCCGAGGTGCCGGTGGTGTCGAGGACCTTCGTACCGTTGCGGTAGACGTGGTAGCCGGTCGCTCCGGAGGACGCCGTCCAGGACAGCGGGACCGAGGACGAGGTGGCCGTCCCGGCGCGCAGCCCGGTGGGCGCTGCGGGCACGACGACGGGATCGCCGCCGGGACCGGTCAGGGTGAGGTCGTCGGCGTAGTAGGCCGGAGTGCCGTACCAGCCGTGGGTGTAGACGGTCACGGAGGTGGTGGCCGGCCCGGTGCGGAACGTGGTGGTGAGCTGCTTGTACGCACCGGCGGACTGGGTCCAGGCCGAGACGTCGGTGGTGCCGGTGCCGGAGGCGCCGAGGTAGACGTAACTGCCCTGCACCCACGCGCTCAGCGTGTACGCGGAGTCGGGCTTCACCGTCACGGTCTGGGAGCACCTGGCGTTGTCGCTGCCGGCCGGGGTCGCCTTCAGCGCCGACGTACCACTGTGCACGGGCGTGGTGACGGCGGCTCCGCTTCCGCCCGTACAGCTCCAGCCGTCGAGTCCGGCCTCGAAGCCGCCGTTGCGCGCGAGGTCGGCGTCGGCCGCACCGGCGGCCGGCGCCGAGGCGACCAGTCCGCCGACGGCGAGCAGGGCAGCCGAGAAGGCGGCCAGAAGTCCGGAAAATCGGACGGGTGGTCCGGTGCGTTCCACAACAGCCTCCGTACAGGGGGGAATTGAGTGGGGCCGCGCACAACATGGTCCAGACCAATGCGGTTGTCAAGACCTCTGGCAGTACGTCACCCCTCACCTCCCCCGGCGTCATGGGCTCCGCGGGCGGCCGCGGCCTCGTGCATCGCGAGCTCCAGGAGGGCCGGGTCGGTGAGGGTCCCCGACCCGTCCGGCTGGATCACCCAGCGCACCCCGCCGACCGTGCGGCCCGGGTCGGGGATGACGATCCAGGTGCCCGGACCCGCACCGCGGACACCCGCGCCGAGCCAACGCGCCGCCGTACCCGGCGGCACGAAGAAGCCCATGCGGGAATCCCCGAAATCGGCGAGCACCGGTCCGGGCCGGTCGACGAGCCGGGTGAGCACGTCGAGCGTCGGATAGCCCAGCTCGCCCGGAAGGATCAGTACGTCCCAGCGCTTTCCGGCGGGAAGGAGCGCGATCCCCTGGGGACTGCGCTCCCACTCCCACCTGCGCGCGTCCGGATCCGGTGCGACCGATACCAGCCATTCGACTGCGGCTTTCGCCCCCGTGGCGGTCATGGACTGCCTCTCCTTCCCCGTGGGCACCGACGGGGTTCCGCCGGTGCGTTCACGGGGGAGAGAGGGATTGGCCCGGATCATGACGCGGCTTCGGCTACTCATCGGCAGTGAGCTGGGTCACGCCGTCACGGCTGCTCAGGGACCGAGAACCAGGCCGCCCCGTCGTCCCTGCTCAGCTGTCGAAACCGAGCCCCATCCGGTCCATGGCGCGCAGCCACAGGTTGCGGTGCCCGCCGTGGCTGTCCGCACGGGCGAGCGACCGCTTGGTGAGTTCGATCCCCGTCCAGGCGAACGGCTCGGGCGGGAACGGCATCGGTTTCGAGCGGACCATTCCGAGAGCGGTGCGTCCCGTCTCCTCACCGGAGAGCAGGTCGAGCATCACGTCCGCCCCGAATCGGGTGGCTCCGACGCCCAGTCCGGTGTATCCGGCGGCATAGGCGACCCGCCCGCGAAAGGCTGTTCCGAAGAATGCGGAAAAGCGGGAACAGGTGTCGATCGCACCGCCCCAGGCATGACTGAAACGCACTCCGGAAAGCTGCGGAAAACACTCGAAGAACTGCCCGGCGAGTTTCAGGAACGTCTCCGGACGCTGGTCGAGCGTGGAATCAAGACGCCCGCCGTAGGGGTAGATCGCGTCGTATCCGCCCCACAGGATCCGGTTGTCCGAGGAGATCCGGAAATAGTGGAACTGATTCGCGCTGTCGCCCAGGCCCTGGCGATTTCCCCAGCCGATCGAGGCGAGCTGTTCCACGTTCAGGGGTTCGGTCATCAGCGCGTAGTCGTACACCGGGACGGTGTACGGGCGCACCCGCTTGACCAGCGACGGGAAGATGTTCGTCCCGAGGGCCACATCGCGGGCGAAGACCCTGCCGTAGGGGGTGCGCACCGCCATGCCCGCGCCCGACCGGGCGAGTTCCAGGGCCCGGGTGTGCTCGAAGATCCGCACGCCCAGGCTCAGGCAGGCCCGCTTCAGCCCCCAGGCGAGCTTCGCGGGGTGCAGCATGGCGACCCCTCGCCGGTCCCACAGGCCGCCCAGGAAGGTCGGTGAGTCGACCTGGGCGCGGACCTGGTCCCGGTCCAGGAACTCCACCCCCGAAAAGCCGAGCTCCTGGGTCCGGCGGTGCCATTCCCGCAGCTCGTCGAGCTGGTGCGGCTCGGTGGCCACATCGATCTCGCCGGTCCGCTCGAAGTCGCAGTCGATGGAGTAGCGGGCGACGGCCGCCTCGATGGCGTCGAGGTTCCGGCCGCCCAGCTCCTCCAGTTCCCCGATCTCCTCCGGCCAGCGTTCCAGTCCGTTGGCCAGGCCATGGGTCAGCGAGGCGGCGCAGAATCCGCCGTTGCGGCCCGAGGCGGCCCAGCCCACCTCGTGTCCCTCGACGAGCACGACATCGCGCCCAAGGTCCCGTTCCTTGGCGAGCAGCGCGGTCCACAGTCCGCTGTAGCCGCCGCCGACGACGAGGAGGTCGCACCGTTCGTCGCCGGTGAGCGCGGGGAGCGCTCCGGGCTTTCCCGGGTCGTCGAGCCAGTAGGAGAGGGGGCGTGCGTCGGAGAGTGAATGTGCGGCAGTACGCATGGCGTCCGGGGCCATGGTTTCCAACTCCTTAGAGGTGCCTATTTTCCTGCTCTGCTCTTCCGCCGGTTCGCTATGAGCTGGCCGAGGAGCACCACCGCCACGGCGAGGACGAACATGGCCGTCCCGATGACGTTGATCTGTACGGGTGTTCCGCGCTGCGCCGATCCCCAGACGAACATGGGGAACGTGACCGTGGAACCCGCGTTGAAATTGGTGATGATGAAGTCGTCGAAGGAGAGCGCGAAGGCGAGCAGCGCTCCTGCGGCGATTCCGGGGGCGGCGATGGGCAGGGTCACCCGGAGGAAGGTCTGCACGGGCCCGGCGTAGAGATCGCGGGCCGCCTCCTCCAGCCTCGGGTCCATCGACATCACACGCGCCTTGACCGCCGTCACCACGAAGCTGAGGCAGAACATGATGTGTGCGATCAGCACGGTCCAGAAGCCGAGCTCGGCGCCCATGTTGAGGAAGAGCGTGAGCAGCGAGGCGGCCATGACGACCTCGGGCATCGCCATCGGGAGGAAGATCAGCGAGTTGATCGCGCCGCGCGCCCGGAAGCGGTAGCGGACCAGCGCGAAGGCGATCATCGTGCCGAGTGCCGTCGCGCCGAGCGTCGCCCAGAAGGCGATCCGCAGCGAGAGCGAGAGCGAGCCGCAGAGGTCGGCGACGCCGCAGGGGTCCTTCCAGGCGTCCAGCGAGAAGCGCTGCCAGGCGTAGTTGAAGCGCCCGTTCGGCTTGTTGAAGGAGAACACCATCACGACGACGTTGGGCAGGATCATGTAGGCGAGGGTCAGCAGACCCGCGATCACGACCAGGTTCCGGCGAAGCAGGCGAAGTACGGCCATCAGACCAGGTCCTCCGTCCCGGAGCGGCGGATGTAGACGGTGACCACGAGCAGGACGACCGCCATGAGGATGAACGAGAGGGCGGCCGCGGTCGGGTAGTCCAGGACGCGCAGGAACTGCGTCTGGATGACGCTGCCGACCATCTTGGTGTCGGTGGAGCCGAGCAGTTCCGCGTTGACGTAGTCGCCGCTGGCCGGGATGAAGGTCAGCAGGGTGCCGGAGACCACCCCGGGCATGGACAGCGGGAACGTCACCTTGCGGAAGGTGGTGGTGGGGGTGGCGTACAGGTCGCCCGCCGCCTCGTGCAGCCGGCCGTCGATCCGCTCCAGCGAGGTGTAGAGCGGCAGGATCATGAACGGCAGGAAGTTGTACGTCAGACCGCAGACGACGGCCAGCGGGGTGGCCAGGACCCGGTTGTTCTCGGTCCAGCCGAGCCAGCTGGTGACGTCCAGGACGTGCAGGGTGTCCAGCACGTCGACGACCGCGCCGCCGTCCGCGAGGATCGTCTTCCAGGCGAGCGTCCGGATCAGGAAGCTGGTGAAGAACGGCGCGATGACCAGCACGAGCACCAGGTTGCGCCAGCGGCCGGCCTTGAAGGCGATCAGGTACGCGAGCGGATAGCCGAGCAGCAGGCACAGGAGCGTGGCGGAGCCGGCGTAGAGCAGGGAGCGGACGAACTGCGGGTAGTAGTCGGCGAAGGCGTCCCAGTACGTCCGGAAGTGCCAGGTGACCTCGAAACCCTTCTCCAGGGATCCGGTCTGCACGGAGGTCGACGCCTGGTAGACCATCGGCAGCGCGAAGAAGACGAGCAGCCACAGGATTCCGGGGAGCAGCAGCCAGTACGGGACGAGCCGCCTGCGGGTGGACCGCTTGCGGACCACCGGTTCGGTGGCCGGCGCCGGTGGCGCGTCGGTGACGCTCACGCGGCGTCCTCCACGCTCTCCACACCGGCGTCCATCGGCTGGTCGGCGTCCAGGCCGAAGGTGTGGGCCGGGTTCCAGTGCAGGACGACCTCGGCGCCCGGGACGAGCCGGGTGTCCCTCTCGATGTTCTGCTCGTACACCTGCAGCGCCTTGCCCGCGGGGCTCTCCACGACGTACTGGGTGGAGACGCCGATGAAGCTGGAGTCGATGATCCTTCCGGTGACGCGGTTACGGCCGTCGGGTATGGACTCCGCCTCGTCGGCGTGGGCGAGGGAGATCTTCTCGGGACGGACGCCGAGGAGCAGCTTGCCGCCGGTCGTCACCTCGGCGGGACATCGCCCGGCGGGCAGCCGTACCGTTCCGCCGCCGGCGGCGGCGACGATGTCGGTGGCCGCCGAGACGACGTCGCCCTCGATGAGGTTGGAGGTTCCCAGGAAGTTCGCCACGAAGGTGGTCCGCGGGTTCTCGTAGAGGTCGGCGGGGGCGCCGAGCTGTTCGACCCGGCCGCCGTTCATCACCGCGACGGTGTCGGCCATGGTCATGGCCTCCTCCTGGTCGTGGGTGACATGGATGAAGGTGATGCCGACCTCGGTCTGGATCCGTTTGAGTTCGAGCTGCATCTGGCGGCGCAGCTTGAGGTCCAGGGCGCCGAGGGGCTCGTCCAGGAGGAGGACCTGGGGGTGGTTGATGAGGGCGCGGGCCACGGCCACGCGCTGCTGCTGGCCGCCGGAGAGCTGGTGCGGTTTGCGGTGGGCGAAGTCGCCGAGCTGGACGAGCTCCAGCATCTCGCCGACCTGCTTCTTCACGGACTTGATGCCGCGGCGGCGCAGCCCGAAGGCGATGTTCTCGGTGACGTCGAGGTGCGGGAAGAGCGCGTAGCTCTGGAAGACGGTGTTGACGGGCCGTTTGTACGGGGGCAGGTCCGTGATGTCCGTGCCGCCGAGCGAGACCGTGCCGGTGGTGGCCTCCTCCAGGCCCGCGATCATCCGCAGGGTGGTGGTCTTGCCGCAGCCGGACGCGCCGAGCAGGGCGAAGAAGGAGCCCTGCGGGACGGTCAGGTCGAGTGGCTGCACGGCGGTGAAGGAGCCGTAGGTCTTGCTGATCCCGGTGAGTCGGACGTCGCCGCCCGCTGTCTGCCGCTGTGTCATGGGTCGCAGTCCCAGTGGTGTCGGGGGAGTTCGGGAGGAAGGGGGGGGACGGGCCGAATCGGCGCCGTGGAGCGTACGGGCAGATCGGGCGCCGATGAAGGGACGGGCCGCTCAGGGACCGGCCCGGTCAGGCGCCGATCAGCTTGGCGAACTTCTCCTCGTACGCCGTCTCTTCCTCGGCGCTGAGCGAGCGGAAGGAGCGCGACTTCGCGGCCATCTCCTTGTCCGGGAGGATCAGTGTGTTGGAGGCCATCGACTCGTCGATCTTCGCGAGTTCCGCGGCGACCCCGTCCACCGGACAGACGTAGTTGATGTACGCGGCGAGCTGGGCGGCGACCGGGGGCTCGTAGTAGTAGTCCATGAGCTTCTCGGCGTTGGTCTTGTGCCGGGCCCTGGCCGGGACCAGCATGTTGTCGCTCGACGTGATGTAGCCGGCGGCCGGGATCGTGAACTTGATGTCCGGGTTGTCGGCCTGGAGCTGGATGATGTCGCCGGCCCAGGCGACGCAGGCCGCGATGTCGCCCTTGCTGAGGTCCGCGGTGTAGTCGTTGCCGGTGAAGCGGCGTATCTGTTTCTTGTCGACGCCCTTCTGGATCCGGCCTATCGCCGCGTCGTAGTCGGCGTCGGTGAACGAGCCGGGGTCCTTGCCCATGTCGAGGAGGGTCATGCCGACCGAGTCGCGCATCTCGGAGAGGAAGGAGACCTTGCCCTTGAGCTTCGGGTCGTCGAGCAGCTGGGTGACGGAGTCGACCTTCCGGCCGCCGGTCGCCTTCTCGTTGTAGGCGATGACGGTGGGTATGCCGGTCCAGGGATAGGAGTAGGCGCGTCCCGGGTCCCAGTCCGGGCTGCGGAACTGTGCCGAGAGGTTGGCGAACGCGTGCGGCAGGTTCGCCGGGTCGAGCTTCTGCGCCCAGCCGAGCCGGATGATGCGCGCGGCGAGCCAGTCGGTGACGATGATCAGGTCGCGGCCGGTGTCCTGTCCCGCGGCGAGCTGCGGTTTGATCTTCCCGAAGAACTCGACGTTGTCGTTGATGTCCTCGGTGTACTTGACCGTGATCCCGGTGCGTTTCGTGAACGCCTCCAGGGTCGGACGGCTCTTCTCGTCCTCACCGACGTCCATGTACTCGGTCCAGTTGGAGAAGGTGATCCGTTTCTCCTGGGCCGAGTGGTCGTCCGAGGCCGCAGCGGCGCCCCCTTCCCGCTTCGCGGGCGGGATGCCGCACGCGCTCAGCGTGCCGAGGCCGCCGAGCGCCAGCGCGCCCATGCCCGAAGCACGGAGAAGTGAACGGCGGGTGAGGGCACCCCTGCCGCCTGCCAGGCTGCGCCTCATGGCCGCCAGCTGTGGCGCGGAGAGGCTCTCGGCCTCGTACTCCTGCATACGCGTTGCCCTTTCGGGTGGGTGGGGCCGCCGGGTGGCGGCCTGCTATCGGTCCCCGAAGACGGTGCGGTGCCAGTCCTTCGCGGCCACCGCGGTGTTGTCGTACATGACGTGCTTGACCTGTGTGTACTCATCGAACGAGTACGACGACATGTCCTTACCGAAGCCGCTGGCCTTGTATCCGCCGTGCGGCATCTCGCTGATGATCGGGATGTGGTCGTTGATCCACACGCAGCCCGCCCTCAGCTCACGGGTGGCGCGGTTCGCCCGGTACAGGTCGCGGCTCCAGGCGGAGGCGGCGAGCCCGTAGGGGGTGTCGTTGGCGAGGCGGATTCCCTCGTCGTCGGTGTCGAAGGGCAGGACGACCAGGACCGGGCCGAAGATCTCCGAGGTCACGATCTCGCTGTCCTGGGCGGCGCCCGTGATCAGGGTCGGCCGGTAGTACGCCCCCTCCGCGAGGTCGCCGCCGGGGGCCTCGCCGCCGGTGACGACGGTGGCGTACGCCCGGGCACGCTCGACGAACCCCGCGACCCGGTCGCGCTGCTGACGGCTGATCAGCGGGCCGAGGTCGGTGGACGGGTCGAAGGGGTCGCCGAGCCGTACGGTCTCCATGAGTCCGGCGACGCCCGCGACGAAGGCGTCGTACAGCGGCCGCTGCACATAGGCGCGGGTGGCGGCCGTGCAGTCCTGGCCGGTGTTGATGAGGGCTCCGGCGACCGCCCCGTTGACCGCGGCGTCGAGGTCGGCGTCGTCGAACACGAGGAACGGCGCCTTGCCGCCGAGTTCCAGGTGGAGGCGCTTGACGGTGGTGGCGGCGATCTCGGCGACCCGCCTGCCGACCGCGGTCGAGCCGGTGAAGGAGGTCATCACGACGTCCAGGTGGCCGACGAGGTGTTCGCCGGCGTCCCTGCCCGCCCCGGAGACGATGTTGATCACGCCGTCGGGGATGCCCGCCTCCGTGGCGGCCTGCGCGAACATGAGCGAGGTCAGCGGGGTGATCTCGGCGGGCTTCAGCACGACGGTGTTGCCCGCGGCGACGGCCGGCAGGATCTTCCAGGCCGCCATCTGGAGCGGGTAGTTCCAGGGCGCGATGGAGCCGACGACCCCGAGGGGCTCACGGCGTACGTAGGAGGTGTGGTCGCCGCTGTACTCGCCGGCCGACTTCCCTTCCAGGTGGCGGGCGGCGCCCGCGAAGAACGCGGTGTTGTCGACGGTGCCGGGCACGTCGAACTCGGTGGAGAGCTTGACCGGCTTGCCGCACTGCAGGGATTCGGCGTACGCGAAGTCCTCGGCCTGCGCGGCGAGTACGGCGGCGAAGCGGTGCAGCAGTTCGGACCGCTCGGCGGGAGTGGCGCCGGACCAGCCGGGGAACGCCCCACGGGCCGCGGCGACGGCCGCGTCCACCTCGTCGGTTCCGGCCAGTTCGTAGCGGTACACGGTCTCGCCCGTGGCGGGGTTCACCACCTCCTGGTGGCGCCCCGACGTGCCGGGCCGCAGCCGTCCGCCGATGTACTGCGCACCGCCGGCGAAGCGGTCCTGCATCTGGAAGCCGTTACCCATGACGCTCTCCTGGGCCGTCCCCGCAGAACGGGAGCGGCGTAGCTTCTTCTTGAATTGAGTGCCGATCCTGACAGAGAGGACCTCCACCAACAAGTGATTCCGTTGTTTCCTTTTGGTTACGCGACGGAATCTGTCGACGATGTGTCGCGCGGTTGCGGAAATCCCCGTACGGACTGTCAGTGGTGGATGCCAGACTCGGCTGTCATGGAGCAGAGTTGCATGGACGGCCTTCTCGCTCGGGCGGCACGCGGCGAGAGCGTGAAGTACCTGGCGTTCTGGGGGCATCGGCCCCGTCCGGACGGCCGGCTCGGTGAGAGCTGTCTCAGCCAGTGGTGGCCGGCGCCGTTCACGGTGGATTCGGTGACCTACGCGTCGGCCGAGCACTGGATGATGGCCGGCAAGGCCCGCCTCTTCGGTGACGCGGAGGCCGAGGCGCAGGCCGTGGCCGCGAGCAGCCCGGCGGCGGCGAAGAAGGTGGGCCGGCTGGTCCGGAACTTCGACGACGGCGTGTGGATACGTGAGCGGTTCGGCCTGGTGGTGGCGGGCAGCGTGCACAAGTTCGGGCAGGACCCCGCGCTGCGGGCGTACCTGCTGGGCACGGGGGAACGGGTGCTCGTCGAGGCGAGCCCGATGGACCGGATCTGGGGCATCGGGCTGGCGAAGGACGATCCGCGGACCGGGGACCCGGCGGCCTGGCGGGGGCTGAATCTGCTGGGCTTCGCGCTCATGGAGGCGCGTTCACGGCTGCGCGCGCGGTGAGACGGCGCGTGGCGGGGTCCGGGACGCGTGGTCCCTGACCCCGCCACGAGTGGCGGTTCTCCTCCGGTCAGCGCGTGGCGCCGACGACCAGCGAGGTGGGGTACGGGTCGTAGGAGTCGTCGAAGTCGTCGCTCTCGGCGTTCGTGGCCGCCCAGATGATGAAGCCGAGGATCACCGAGCCGAGGACCACACCGACGGAGCCGAGGATGATCCCGGCGATCGCCATGCCCCGGTTGGTGGCCTCACCGCGCTTGGCACGGCCGAGGCCGATGATGCCGAAGATCAGCGCGAGGATCCCGAGGATGATGTTGACCCCGTAGAGGCAGAAGCCGACCACCGCGACGATGCCGAGCACCATCGCGGCGGTCCCGAGGCCGTTCGCGGGCGCCGGGCCGCCCCAGGCGGGCTGGCCGCCGTAGCCGGGGTATCCCGGGTAGCCGCCGTACGGGGCCGCGGGCGGGGTGGGCGCGGGGTAGCCGTACTGGCCGGCGGGCGGCGCAACGGGTCCGTTCGGCATCATGGTGTGGCCGGGGCCGTTCGGCGCGACGGGCGGCGGCGGTATGTCGGCCTGCGGCGGGCCGAATCCTCCGGCCGCACTCGGTATCGGTCCGCGGCCCGGGTCGGCGCTGGGCATGGACGTGACCGTCTGCTGGTCGTGCACGGTCGGCGGACGGGCCTCGGACTGCTTGCCGAGGTCCACCCTGCTGTCCGGCGGCGCCCACGGATCGCGTGGCGCGGCCCCGCCCCCGGGCTGCTGCGTGTTGTCTGACATGGGCCTCCCCCATCGTGGTCCCGCCATGCTACGGCCCGCCTCCGGGCCGCCGGGCCCCGCCTACGATGATCGGTGCAGCCGGTGTGCCCGGCCGATATCAGAGATCCGGGAGAATCCGATGAACGACCTGCACCCCTTCATCGCGGGGCTGCCCAAGGCCGAGCTCCACGTCCACCACGTCGGTTCGGCCTCGCCCCGCATCGTGGCGGAACTGGCTGCCCACCACCCAGACTCCAAGGTCCCCACGGACCCGGAGGCGCTGTCGGACTTCTTCACCTTCACCGACTTCGGCCACTTCATCGACGTCTACCTCTCGGTCGTGGACCTGGTCCGCACCCCCGAGGACGTCCGGCTGCTGACGTTCGAGGTGGCCCGGGACATGGCGCGGCAGAACATCCGCTACGCGGAGCTGACCATCACCCCGTTCAGCTCGACCCGCCGGGGCATCCCCGAACAGGGCTTCATGGAGGCGATCGAGGACGCCCGAAAGGCTGCCGAGGCGGAGCTGGGCGTCGTCCTGCGCTGGTGCTTCGACATCCCGGGCGAGGCCGGTCTCGAAGCCGCCGAGGAGACCACCCGGCTCGCGGTCGGCCTGCGGCCCGAGGGGCTCGTCTCCTTCGGTCTCGGCGGACCCGAGATCGGCGTGGGCCGCCCGCAGTTCAAGCCGTATTTCGACCGGGCGATCGCCGAGGGTCTGCACTCCGTCCCGCACGCCGGGGAGACCACGGGCCCGCAGACCGTCTGGGACGCGCTGACCGTGCTGCGCGCCGAGCGCATCGGCCACGGCACGAGCTCCGTCCAGGACCCGAGGCTGCTGGCACACCTCGCCGAGCACCGCATCGCGCTGGAGGTGTGCCCAACGTCGAACATCGCCACCCGCGCCGTCGCCGACATCGAACAGCACCCGTTGAAGGAGATGGTGGAGGCAGGCGTCCTCGTCACCGTCAACAGCGACGACCCGCCCATGTTCGGTACCGACCTCAACAACGAGTACGCGGTGGCCGCACGGCTGCTCGGCCTCGACGAGCGCGGTCTGGCCGGCCTCGCGAAGAACGCCGTCGAGGCGTCGTTCCTCGACGCGGCGGGGAAGCGGACACTGGCCGCCGAGATCGACACGTACACGACGAACTGGCTGGAGGCTCCCCCCGCCGGGTGACCCCGTGGTCACAATGGACCCATGGCCCTCACCGTCACCGCCGTGGCCCACCGCGGCGATCCGTACCGTGCCCGCGAGAACACGCTCCCCTCGATCCGGTCCGCCGTGGATCGGGGGGCGGACGCGGTCGAGATCGACGTCCGGGTCACCCGTGACAAGGTGCCCGTCCTGCTCCACGACTCCACCCTGGAACGCCTGTGGGGCCATGACGTCCGCCTGGACCGGGTCGATCACCGGGAGCTGGTGGAGATGACCGGCGGCGGGATCCCCACCCTGCGTGAGGCCCTGGCCGCCGCCGGTGCCCACCGGCTCATGATCGACCTGCCGGGCTCGACGGACGCGTCCGTACGGGCGGTCACGGGCGTGGTCCGCGAGTGCGGGGCGGACGGGCGCGTGTACTACTGCGCGGACACGGACGCGATGCTGCGGGTGCGCGCGGCGGACCCGTCCGCCGAGATCGCGCTGACCTGGACGACACTCGCCCCGCCCCGGCCCGTCCTGCTCGACGCGGTGCGGCCGCACTGGCTGAACTACCGGTTCGGCCTGGTGAGCCGCGAGCTGACGGACCGTATCCACCGGGACGGTCTGCTGGTCTCCGCCTGGACGGCCGACACCGGACGCACCATGCGCCGGCTGGTCGCGTACGGCGTCGACTCGATCACCACCAACCGGATCGACACCCTGCGCGCCCAGTTGGCCAAGTCGCCGTCCCGCGCCACCTCTTGATCGGTCCGGCATCATGGGTGCCGCATCACGCGTGACGCACCGGACCGGCACCAGAGGAGCAGACGTGACCGACCCCCGCACGGCACCCGCCCGAATCCGTTCCGACATCGCCCACAACGCCCGGGTGTGGAACTACTGGCTGGGCGGCCGGGACAACTACCCCGTGGACCGCGTGGTCGGCGACCGGGTCACCGGCATGTATCCCAGCATCGGCGAAGTGGCCCGCGCCGACCGTGCGTTCCTCGGCCGGGTGGTGCAGCATCTGGCCGGGGACGTCGGCATCGGCCAGTTCCTGGACATAGGAACCGGTCTGCCGACCGCGGACAACACCCATGAGGTCGCCCAGCACACGGCGCCCGACGCCCGCGTCGTCTATGTCGACAACGACCCGACCGTGCTCGCGCACGCGCGCGCCCTGCTCACCAGCTCGCCCGAGGGAGCCACCGAATACCTCGACGCGGACGCCCGCGACCCGGAGCGCATCCTGCGGGCCGCGGCGCGGACCCTGGACCTGCGGCGCCCGGTCGCGGTGATGATGCTCGGCATCCTCAACTTCGTCCTGGACACGGACGAGGCACGGTCCGTCGTGGACGGGCTGATGGGCGCGCTGCCGTCCGGCAGCCACCTGGTGCTCACCCACCCCACGCTGGAACTGGGCGGCGAGGGCAACGAGGCCGCGATGAGCTTCTGGAACAAGAACGCAACCCCGCCGATCACCGCCCGCAGCCGGTCCGAGTTCGCCTCGTTCCTCGACGGCCTCGACCTCCTGGACCCGGGCATCGTGTCGTGCGCGCACTGGCGCCCCGACGGCGGCCCCCGGCCCGCTCCGGTGGCCCAGTTCGGCGCGGTGGGCCGGAAACCCTGATGCGGGTGCCGGGGAACCGGTGGGTCCGGGGAACCGGTGGGTCCGGGGAACCGGTGGATGCCGCGCCGGTCCGGGCCGTCGATGCCGGTGTGACGCTGCCGGGGCGGGCCGCCGTCTCCATGCCGTTCGCGGCGCCCCGCTCGGCCGCCCCGCCGGCCGGACGAGTCAGGCCGGCACCGGGACGGGCTCCACCCGCACCGCTTCCAGTCGCTTGATCATGCGGTGGACGAGCAACAGCGGGATGACGCCGAAGACCCCGAAGGACATGTCGATGACGGTCCACCAGAAGGGGATGTCCCGGATCGGCCCGCAGATGAGGGCCAGCGGGATGATCCCGGCGCAGGCGATCATGCCGAATTCGATGACCCAGATGTTGCGGACCGGATCGCGGTAGGGGCCGTAGAAGGCGACGGCGATGACCAGGTGGGCGAAGGCCAGCCAGTCGGTGCCGTAGAGCACGAAGGGGTGGTTCGCGTCGGCCTCGTCGAGACCGGTCCGGACCCTGGTGATCCACTCCATCAGCGCCGGGAAGTGCTCGGGGACGGGTGAGACGGGGGACTGCAACAGGTCCTCCGCCCAGCGGAGTTCGTGCACCAGCGGGAAGGCGGTCAGACCGCTCAGCACCAGGCAGACGATGAAGACGACCAACCACACGCGTATGCGCCGCAAGAGGGCTCGCTCGCTCATGTCCGCAGCGTACGCCCATCATGAACACGTTCAAAAGTGGGGGGTGGCGCCGCGCCCGACGGCCTGCCGGGACACTCGCCTCCGGCCCTTCGGCGGCTCAGAGGCCGACGATGGAGTTCCACTCGTCGGCGAAGCCGGTGCGCTCCTTTGAGGTGACGTCCCGGGCGATGGCCAGCCGTCGGCGCATCGCGTCGTCCGGAAGATCAGCGGGTCCTCGGGGAGCGCGGCAGTCTCCTCGTCCTTCGAGGAGGCCTCGATCTCCCGGGCCGCCGGGAGATCCTGGCAGACGTAGTTGACCCAGGCGGCCGGCTCGGCGGCGGCCTCCGGCTCGTAGTAGTGGTCGACGAGCCGCTCCGCGTTGCGTCCGTGGCGGGCCAGGTTGGGGATCACGAGCGATTCCGCCCGGAGTTCGGCACCCTCCTCGGGCGCCACGAACTCGATGCGGGGTTGTCGGCCTGCGGCTGGATGACGTCCCCCGAGTACGCCTGGCAGGCGAGCACATCGCCGTCGGCCAGGTCCTTGATGTAGTCGTTTCCGGTGAGGCGGCGGATGTGCCCGGAGCTCACGTGCTTCTCCACCTGATCGAACATCTCGTGGAAGTCGTCGGCGGTCCACCGGGTGACGTCGGCCCCGTTGCCCTGCATGAGCAGTGCGAACGCCTCGCCGAGCCAGGACAGGAGTGTGACCCGGCCGCGCAGGTCGTCCGCCCGGAGCTCGCCCGTGTGTGGATCTCCCGGCCGAGCCTCGCGCGGCTGTAGGCGATGCCGGACTGCCACGGCACGCTGCACAGCCGCCCCTCGTCGAAGGCGGGCGGACGCAGCTGCGGGTCCAGGTACCTGGCGACGTCGGGCTGCCGCGACCGGTCCATCTCCTGCACCCGGCCCAGCCGTACGAACCGGGCGGCCATCCAGTCGCTGACGACGACGAGGTCCCGGCCGGTCTGCTGGTGGTTCATCAGCGCGTGGCAGATCTTCCCGAAGAACTCGTCGTTGTCGTTGATCTCCTCGGCGTACGTGACGGAGATCCCGGTCCTCCGCGGGGAGCGTCGAGCGTGGGCCGCCTGGACTCGTCGGCGGTGTCGATGTAGAGCGGCCAGTTGGCGAAGTGCAGCGAGCGGTCACCGGCCGAGCCGTCGGGGCCGGAGCGGTCCCCCGGTTCCACATACGCGGCGGGCACCCCGCAGCCGGCCAGGGCGGCACCGGCCGCTCCGGCACCGAGGCCGCGCAGCAGGGAACGACGGGACGTGAGGTGGTCCGGAATCGAGCGCACCCGCGCAGGATGCCGGTCCGGCGGGGCGCCGGACAACGGACCGGCCGTCCAGCGGAACCGCCCCGGCCTGCACATCCTGTCGATGACACCGGACGCGTCGGAGGAAGGCCCCCGGGAACGCGGACGGCCCCGGGCCGGAGCCCGGGGCCGTCCCGCACACCGCGCGCCGGTCAGTCGTCCAGCGACGTCATGACGTGCTTGATCCGGGTGTAGTCCTCGAAGCCGTACGCCGAGAGGTCCTTGCCGTAGCCGGACCTCTTGAAGCCGCCGTGCGGCATCTCGGCGGCGAGCGGGATGTGGGTGTTGATCCACACACAGCCGAAGTCGAGGTTCTTCGACATCCGCATCGCGCGGGCGTGGTCCTTGGTCCACACCGAGGAGGCCAGCGCGTACTCGACGCCGTTGGCGTACGCGAGCGCCTGGGCCTCGTCAGTGAAGGACTGGACGGTGATGACGGGTCCGAAGACCTCGTGCTGGACGATCTCGTCGTCCTGCCGGAGGCCGGAGACGACGGTCGGGGCGTAGAAGTACCCCTTGTCGCCGACCCGGTGGCCGCCCGCCTCGACCTTGGCGTGCGCGGGGAGCCGCTCGATGAACCCGCTGACCTGCACCAGCTGGTTGGCGTTGTTGAGCGGGCCGTACAGCACGTCCTCGTCGTCCGGCAGGCCGGTCTTCGTGTCGGCCGCCGCCTTGGCGAGTGCCGTGACGAACTCGTCGTGGATGGACTCGTGGACCAGGACGCGGGTCGCGGCCGTACAGTCCTGGCCGGCGTTGAAGTAGCCGGCGACGGAAATGCCCTCGACGGCCTTGGCGATGTCGGTGTCCTCGAACACGACGACGGGCGCCTTGCCCCCGAGCTCCAGGTGGACCCGCTTGACGTCCTTGGCGGCGGACTCGGCGACCTGCATGCCGGCCCGCACCGAGCCGGTGATGGAGGCCATCGCCGGGGTCGGGTGCTCGACCATCGCACGGCCGGTCTCCCGGTCGCCGCAGATGACGTTGAAGACGCCCTTGGGCAGGATCTGTCCGATGATCTCGGCGATCAGCACGGTCGACGCCGGGGTGGTGTCGGACGGCTTGATGACGACGGTGTTGCCCGCGGCGAGCGCCGGGGCGAACTTCCAGACGGCCATCATCATCGGGTAGTTCCACGGGGCGACCTGGGCGCAGACGCCCACCGGCTCGCGGCGCACGATCGAGGTCAGGTTCTCCATGTACTCACCGGCCGAGCGGCCTTCGAGCAGCCGGGCGGCGCCCGCGAAGAAGCGGATCTGGTCCACCACCGGCGGAACCTCTTCGGTGCGGGTGAGCTCCAGCGGCTTGCCGGTGTTCTCCGACTCGACCGCGACGAGGTCCTCGGCCCGCTCCTCGAAGGCGTCCGCGATCTTCAGCAGTGCCTTCTGGCGCTCGGCGGGCGTCGCGTCGCGCCAGGCCGGGAACGCGGCTGCGGCAGCGTCCATGGCAGCATCGACGTCGGCCTGCCCGGAGAGCGGCGAGGTCGCGTAGACCTCCTCCGTCACCGGGTTGACCACGTCGATGGTCCGCCCGTCCGCGGCGTCCCGGAACTCTCCGTTGATGTAGTTGCGCAGACGGCGCACCTCGGTGGTCACAACCACCCCTCCTGTCGGCTGTCCGATGGGTGAGACATCCACCCTAGACGCTCCGGTGACGCTTTCGACATACCCACCCGCCGCGAACTTCGGATTCAGTTACATCAAGGTGCCCAGACAACGAATTTCATCGATTCAGGCTTGCCAGACAGACGAGTCGCGGTGCAGAGTGGGGGCGTGGCCAGTCGTAGCGCAGACTCCAGGACCGGGAACGGATCGTCACCGACGGTCGATGCCGTCTCCCTCGCGATCATCGAACAGCTCCAGGAGGACGGCCGTCGGCCGTACGCCGCGATAGGCAAGGCGGTGGGCCTGTCCGAGGCGGCGGTGCGCCAGCGCGTGCAGAAGCTGCTCGACCAGGGCGTGATGCAGATCGTCGCCGTCACGGATCCGCTGACGGTGGGGTTCCGGCGTCAGGCGATGGTCGGTGTCAACGTCGAGGGCGATGTCGATCCCGTCGCCGAGGCCCTGGCGGCGATGACCGAGTGCGAGTACGTGGTGATGACCGCGGGCTCCTTCGACCTGATGGTGGAGATCGTCTGCGAGGACGACGACCACCTGCTGGAGACGATCAACAAACGCATCCGGGCCGTACCCGGTGTGCGCTCCACCGAAAGCTTCGTCTACCTCAAGCTCAAGAAGCAGACCTACATGTGGGGAACCCGATAGCCGTGAGCAAGGACCTCAGCCGGACCGCGTACGACCACCTGTGGATGCACTTCACCCGCATGTCGGACTACGAGAACGCGCCCGTTCCCACCATCGTGCGTGGCGAGGGCACCTACATCTACGACGACAAGGGCAAGCGCTACCTCGACGGTCTCTCCGGCCTGTTCGTCGTCAACGCCGGACACGGCCGCCACGAGCTCGCCGAGACGGCGTACAAGCAGGCGCAGGAGCTGGCCTTCTTCCCGATCTGGTCGTACGCCCACCCCAAGGCCGTCGAACTCGCCGAGCGGCTCGCGGACTACGCTCCGGGCGACCTCAACAAGGTCTTCTTCACCACGGGCGGCGGCGAGGCCGTGGAGACGGCCTGGAAGCTGGCCAAGCAGTACTTCAAGCTCAAGGGCAAGCCGACCAAGTACAAGGTCATCTCGCGTGCGGTCGCCTATCACGGCACCCCGCAGGGCGCCCTGTCGATCACCGGACTGCCCGCGCTCAAGGCCCCGTTCGAGCCGCTGGTGCCCGGCGCGCACAAGGTGCCGAACACCAACATCTACCGCGCGCCCCTCTTCGGCGACGACCCGGAGGCCTTCGGCCGCTGGGCCGCCGACCAGATCGAGCAGGAGATCCTCTTCGAGGGCGCGGACACCGTCGCGGCCGTCTTCCTGGAGCCCGTGCAGAACGCCGGCGGCTGCTTCCCGCCGCCGCCCGGATACTTCCAGCGGGTGCGCGAGATATGCGACCGGCACGACGTGCTGCTCGTCTCCGACGAGGTCATCTGCGCCTTCGGCCGGCTGGGCACGATGTTCGCGTGCGACAAGTTCGGCTACGTACCGGACATGATCACCTGCGCCAAGGGCATGACGTCGGGCTACTCCCCCATCGGCGCCTGCATCATCTCCGACCGGCTGGCCGAGCCGTTCTACGAGGGCGGCAACACCTTCCTGCACGGCTACACCTTCGGCGGCCACCCGGTCTCCGCCGCGGTCGGTCTCGCCAACCTCGACATCTTCGAGCGCGAGGGCCTCAACCAGCACGTCCTGGACAACGAGAACGCCTTCCTGACCACGCTGCGGAAGCTGCACGACCTGCCGATCGTCGGCGACGTCCGCGGCAACGGTTTCTTCTACGGCATCGAGCTGGTGAAGGACAAGGCGACCAAGGAGACCTTCACCGACGAGGAGACCGAGCGCGTCCTGTACGGCTTCCTCTCCAAGGCGCTGTACGAGAACGGTCTGTACTGCCGGGCCGACGACCGCGGTGACCCGGTCGTCCAGCTCGCCCCGCCGCTGATCTCCGACCAGTCGACCTTCGACGAGATCGAGGGCATCCTGCGGGCCGTCCTGACGGAGGCCTGGACGAAGCTCTGACCGACGCCGCGGCCACCGGCAGCACCGCTTCCGGCAGTCATTTCATACGGTCCCTACGGCCCGGATCCACCCGTTCGAGTGAGAAGGGGTGGATCCGGGCCGCGTGCTGTCCCGACACCCCGGTCCGACTCCCTAGCGTGCCGAGTGACCGATCGGCCCTGTCTTCGTTCCCCCGATCGGGGGACGGGAAATCTGATCTGAACCGAGGTGTACGCCATGGTGGCCCCGCCGGACAACGACGTGATCTGGGCTCGTTCCCTGCACCACACCCACAACGGATCCCCGGGGCTCGGTGGTGTCTCCCTCGGGGTCCGCGACAGCGAGGTCCTCGCCGTGACCGGTCCGCGCGGGAGCGGCAAGACGACGCTGCTGCACTGCCTCTCCGGCCAGTTGGTGCCCCAGCAGGGCGAGGTCTGGTTCAACAGCGTCCCCGTGCACACCATGGGCCCGCGGCTGCGCGAAAAGCTGCGCCGCGACCGGTTCGCCTGGATCGCCGCCGAACCCCAGCTCGTACCGGAGCTGACCACCTGGGAGAACGCGGCCCTGCCCCTGCTGCTGCGGGGCGTCTCGCACCGGGCGGCGAAGAAGGCGGCGACGGAGTGGCTGGAGCGCCTGGACATCGGCGCACTCGCCAGGAAACGGCCGCACACCCTGCTCCAGGCACAGCGGCAGCGGGTCTCCGTGGCCCGTGCGCTGACCGCCGCACCGACCGTGCTCTTCGCGGACGAGCCCACGGCGACGCTGCACCGGGCGGAGCGCTCACAGCTGCTGCGCACGCTCACCACGGCGGCCCGGTCCCACGGCATCACGGTCGTGCTCGCCACCCATGACGCGGAGGTCGCCACCCTCGCCGACCGTGCGGTCTCACTGCTCGACGGCCGCCGTGTCACCACCGTCGCCCTGCCCGCCGTGTCCGATCCGGAGGGCCGGTCGGCGTGCTCGCTCTCCGTCTGACCCGCGGATCCCGTCCCCTGGTCCTGATGCGGCGGCTGCTCCTCGCCGCGGCATCGGCCGGCGTCGGATTCCTGCTGCTGTGCACCCTGGGATACGCCTCCGGGCACCCGGCGCACACCTCCGGTTCCGTCCTGCGGCTGCTGTGGTGCGCCGTGCCGCTGGCCGCGACCGTCCAGTTCGCGGTCGCGGTCGCGCGGACGGACCCGAGCACCCGCCCGCGCCCAGGGCTCTTCGACGCCGGGCTCGGGCCGGTCCGGCTGACCGCGCTCGCGGCGGTCTCCACCGCGGTGTCCACCACGCTGGGTTCGATGGTGGCGCTGCTCTTCTTCCTCCACCTGCGGGGCGATCTGACGGGGCTGCCGTTCGACGGCGGCGCGGCCGAATTCCTGGGCGCGGGAACCCCGTTGCCGCTGGCCGCGGCGCTCACGCTGCTGGCCCTCGTGCCGCTGGTCTCGGCGGCGGCCAGTGGACTCGCCCTGCGTTCCCGGCCGGCCGCGCCGTCCGAGGCCCAGGAGACCGAGGACCTGCTCGCCCCGGCGCCCGCGCCGACGGGGCTGCCGTGGGGCGTGGCGCTCACCGCCGCAGGCCTGGCGGTCGAGGCGTACACGAGCCGCGGCTCGGCGGGCACCCCCTTCCCGCTGCCCGGCCGGCTCGACTCCACCCCGGCGGGCGTGCTGGCCGGCTGGACCCTCACCGCGATCGGTCTGGCCATGGCAGGTCCGGGCCTCACGTACCTGTGCGGGCGGCTGCTCCAGGCCGTGCGCCCCGGGGCCGTACGGCTGCTGGCCGGCCGGGTCCTGATGGACGAGGCGTCCCGGATCGGGCGGCCGCTCGGGGTTGTCTGCGCGGTGGTGTCCGGGGTGATCGCGGCCTCGGTGCTGTACACCGGAGGCCCGCGCCCCTTCGGCCCCCTCACCGCGCTCGGCGCCGCACTCGTCCTGGGCTGCACCCTGGCGACGCTCCTGACCTCCGCCCTGGAGGCGAAGCAGGCCCGGGCCCGAACGGCCGGGACCCTGCTGCGGATGGGCGCTCCGGCCTCCGCCCTGCGCACCGCCACCGCCCTGCGCGCGGCGATGCTGCTGGTCGTGTTCGCCCCGCTGACCTGGGTGATCGCGGAGCTGGCTGCGCTGCCGCTGACGGGGTGACGGCCCTGTCGGCCGATCCGTAGCATGGCGGCGTGGAGAACCCGGACGAGAACACCTGCGCATCCGGCGTCGAGATCGAGACGCTCGCCGCTTTCGACCTGGCCGTCGCCGCAGGGACCCTGACAGGTCATCGGGTCCAGTCCGTCGACCTGACGGACCGCGGCGCGGCGCTGCTCGCGACCGACACCCGGGGCGCGGTCTTCCTCGGCTGCCGGATGGATTCCGGCGCGGAGGCGAAGATACGGGCGGACGGGGCCTTCGTCTTCCCGCCCGTGCCCGGGCTGCCCTTCGACCCGTACCGCGGTCTGCTCTACACCCCCGACGCGTTGTACGAGGGTCTCGCGGACGGTGGTTACGAGGTGACGCCCGACGCGCACGCGTACCGCTGGTTCCAGCGGACGAAGTCCGACGGTGACGTCTTCTCATCGATGCTGCGGGCGCTCCACGACGACGCGGTGTCCGACGCCCTGGACGAACACCTCACCGGTGCACGGGTGGTGGGTGTCATGGGCGGCCACGCGATGGCGCGCGGCACCGAGGCGTACCGGGAGGCCGCCGTGCTGGGCAGGGCCCTGGCCCGCAGTGGTCTGACCGTGGCGACGGGCGGTGGGCCGGGGGCCATGGAGGCCGCCAACCTGGGCGCCTACGCGGCACCGCACTCCGACGCGATGCTGGTCAAGGCCTGCGAACTCCTCGCCTCCACGCCGTCGTTCGACCCGTCGGTGACCGACTGGGCGACGGCGGCCTTCGCCGTACGGGAGCGCTGGCCCGCCGGGGGTTCCTCGGTCGCGATCCCCACGTGGTTCTACGGCCACGAGCCGCCGAACGCGTTCGCCGACCACATCGCCAAGTACTTCGCGAACGCCCTGCGCGAGGACGGGCTGCTGGCCCGCTCGACCGCGGGTGTGATCTTCCTGCCCGGCGCGGCCGGGACCGTGCAGGAGATCTTCGACAACACGACACCGAACTACTACGAGTCGCGTTCGGCCCCCACGCCGATGGTGCTGGTGGGCCGCGCGCACTGGACGGAGAAGCTGCCGGCCTGGCCGCTGCTGAGCGCGCTGGCGGCGGGCCGGGCGATGGAGTCACGCATCGCACTGGTCGACACGGTCGACGAGGCCCCGGAGGCGCTCGCCCGCCTGACCGGCTGACGCGCCGTCCTGCCGCCGATCCGGCGACCTGGTGACCCGCTGACCTGCTGACCCGCTGACCGTGAGGATCAGTGCGGGCCGGCCGGGGGCAGGACCACGGTCTCCGCCGCGTCGAACGTCACGCCGACCACGGCGCCCTCGTCCGGCGTGTCCCGCAGCCCGCACTCCGCCTCCAGGGCGGGCCCGTCGCCGGGGTGCAGGGTCACGGCGACATGGTGGCCCCGGAAGGTGCGCGGGCCCACGGTGCAGCGCAGCCCGGCCTCCGGCCCGCCGATCCGTACCCCGGCGGGCCGGACGAGCAGCTCGCACCGGCCGGCGGGCGAACCGTCCGGCACCGGCACCTTGCCCCAGACTGTGTCCGCGGAGGTGCCCGCCACCGTCGCCTCCACCACGTTGTCGAAGCCCAGGAAGCGGGCGACGAACGCGGACGCGGGCCGCTGCCAGACCTCCAGCGGGGTGCCCACCTGGGCGATCCGGCCGTCCCGCATGACCACCACCCGGTCGGCGAGGGCGAAGGCCTCGCCCTGGTCATGGGTGACCGCGAGCACCGTCGTACCCAGCCGGCCGAAGAGAGTGCGGAGTTCGACGACGAGGCGTTCGCGCAGGCTGCGGTCCAGCTGCCCCAGCGGCTCGTCCAGCATCAGCAGTTTCGGGCGGGGCGCCAGCGCGCGGGCGAGGGCCACACGCTGCTGCTCGCCGCCGGACAGGGCGGCGACGGCCCGGCGACCGGCGCCGGGCAGGCCGACCAGGTCGAGGAGTTCGTCGGCCCTGCGGTCACGCTCCGCGCGGGAGACTCCGTGCATCCGCAGCCCGAAGGCGACGTTCGCCCCGGCGTCCCGGTGCGGGAACAGCTGGTGGTCCTGGAACATCAGGCCGAGCCCGCGCCGGTGCACGGGCACCGAGGCCTGGTCGGCGCCGTCCAGGAGCACCCGTCCGCCGTCCAGCCGTTGCAGCCCGGCGACGACCCGCAACAGCGTCGACTTGCCGCTGCCGCTCGGACCCAGGACACAGACGATCTCGTGGTCGGCGACCTCCAGGTCCACAGCGTCCAGTGCGGTCCGCTCCCCGAAGCGGACCGTGGCCGAATCCAGTGCCAGCATCTAGAACTCCCCGGATCGGTCGGTACGGACACGTTCGAGCAGGAGCAGCGACACCGCGCAGACGAGCATCAGGATCGTGCTGAGGGCCATCGCCTGCCCGTAGTTGAGCTCGCCGGAGCGCCCCAGCAGCCGCGCGACCGCGACCGGCAGGGTCGGGTTGTCGGGGCGTGCGATGAACACCGTCGCGCCGAACTCGCCCAGCGACACGGCGAACGCGAACCCGGCGGCCACCAGCAGCGCCCGGCGCACCAGCGGCAGGTCGACCTCGCGCCAGGCCCGCAGCGGTGAGGCACCGAGCACCGCCGCCGCCTCCCGCAGCCGGCCGTCGACCGCCCGCAGGACGGGCAGCATGGTGCGTACGACGAAGGGGACGCCCACGAGCGCCTGGGCGAGCGGGACGAGGATCCAGGACGTACGCAGGTCGAACGGCGGTTCGTCGAGCGTGATCAGGAAGCCGAAGCCGACGGTGACCGCGGACACCCCGAGCGGCAGCATCAGCAGCGCGTCGAAGCCGCGCACCAGCGGTCCCGCCCGCCGGGTCAGGGCAGCGGCGGCGAGGCCGCCGATCACCAGGGCGATGCCGGTCGCGACCAGCGCGTACCGCAGCGAGTTCCCGATGGCTTCGAGCGGCGGGACCAGGAAGGTGGAGCCGCTCGCGTCGGCGGACTGCAGGGCGCGGTAGAAGCCGAAGCCGTATCCGCCGGAGGTGCCCAGGGAGCGTTCCACCAGCACGCCGAGCGGCACCACGATCAGCAGCAGGATCGTCAGCAGCACCCCGCCGAGCAGCGCCCGCTGCCCGAATCCGCGCGGCGGGCGGGCGGTCTGCGCCGGGTCGACCAGCTTCAGCGCCGTCTCCCTGCGCCGTACGGTCCAGGCATGTACGGCGAGGATCCCGCCGACCGCGGCGAACTGCACCAGGGTCAGCACGGCGGCCGTCGGCAGGTCGAGCAGCTGCGCGGTCTGCCGGTAGATCTCCACCTCCAGCGTGGAGTACGCGGGACCGCCGAGGATCTGGACGACTCCGAAGGAGGTGAACGTGAAGAGGAAGACCATCAGGGCGGCGGCGCCCACGGCCGGCGCCAGCGCGGGCAGGGTCACCCGCCGCCAGGCGGCGAGACGTCCGGCGCCGAGTACCCGGGCGGCCTCCTCCTGGCGGGGGTCGAGCTGCGACCACAGGCCGCCCACGGTCCGTACGACGACCGCGTAGTTGAAGAACACGTGGGCGAGGAGGATCGCCCAGACCGTGGTGTCGAGCCGGACGCCCCACAGTTCGTCGAGGAATCCGCCGCGCCCCAGCACCGCGAGGAACGCCGTGCCCACGACGACGGTCGGCAGGACGAACGGCACGGTCACGACGGCGCGCAGCAGGTTCTTGCCCGGGAAGTCGAACCGGGCGAAGACGTAGGCGCCCGGAAGCGCGATCAGCAGGGTGAGCCCGGTCGACGCGAGCGCCTGCCAGGTGGTGAACCAGAGGACGTCGGCGATGTCCGGCCGGCTCAGCACCTCGCCGATCCGGCCGAACTGCCAGACGCCGTCCGCCTTCAGCCCCCGGCCGACGATCGCGACGACGGGGTAGGCGAAGAACAGCGCGAAGAACGCGACGGGCAGGGCCATCAGGCCGAGCCGCGCCGCGTTCCCCCCGCGCGCGGGACGCGTGACTACTTCACGACGAGCGAGGACCATGACTGGACCCACTGCTCACGGTTCTTGGCGATCTTCTCCGGGGCCACCGTCGTCGGCTTGTCGACGGTCTCACCGAACTTCGTGAAGAGCTCCGGCAGCTTCGCGTCCTTCGCGACCGGGTTCACGAACATGTTCAGCGGCATGTCCTCCTGGAACTGCTTGCCGATCAGGAAGTCCAGCAGCGCCTTGCCTCCGGCCTCGTTCTTCGCACCGTCCAGCAGGCCCGCGAATTCGATCTGGCGGAAGCAGGTGCCGGTGGCGACCCCGGTGGGTGCCTCGGTGGGCTGCGGCTCGGCGTACAGCACCTCGACGGGCGGGCTGGAGGCGTAGGAGACGACGAGCGGCCGGTCGGCCTTGGTCTTCTTGCCGCCCGCGGAGCCGGAGAACTCCTCGTTGTACGCCTGCTCCCAGCCGTCTACGACCTTGACCCCGTTGCTCTTCAGCTTCTTCCAGTAGTCCTGGTAGCCGGTCTCGCCGTAGGTGGCGACCGTGCCGAGGAGGAAGCCGAGGCCGGGCGAGGAGGTCGCGGCGTTCTCGGTGACGAGGAGGTTCTTGTACGCGGGCTTCAGCAGGTCGTCGAAGGACTGCGGCGGGTCGAGCTTCTTGTCCGCGAAGTACTTCTTGTCGTAGTTGACGCAGATGTCACCGGTGTCGACGGGCGTGACGCGGTGCTCGGCGGTGTCGAGCTGGGTGTCCGCCGCGACCCGGTCGAGGCCCTTCGCCTCGTACGGCGTGAACAGACCGTTGTCCAGGGCGCGGGAGAGCAGCGTGTTGTCGACGCCGAAGAACACGTCGCCGCGCGGGGAGCCCTTGGTCAGGATCTCCTGGTTGAGCGCGGCACCGGCGTCACCGCTCTTCAGCACCTTGACCTCGTAACCGGTCTCTTTCGTGAACGCCTTCAGGACGGCGTCCGAGGCGTTGAAGGAGTCGTGGCTGACCAGGGTGACGGTCTTGGAGCCCTCGGAGCCCGAGGCGTCGTCGGTGCCGCCACAGCCGGCGAGCACGGTGACGCCGAGCGCGGCGGCGAGCGCCGTCGCGGCGTACTTCGTGGTGGTGTTCATGTGATTCCTCCTGGAGATGACCAGGAAGAGACGCGGCCCCGACCGCTCCGTGAGCGGGCAGGGCGCAACAGCTTGAGTACTGTCCGAACTTCCTACCCGGAATGACCCGGGCGAGGTTCAGAGGGTCTGCGGCCGACCTGTCCTCGGTGCCGCACTCTCAGCGCTGTGGCGCTCCCCTGTCGGAATATGAAGTTGATTTTCGGACCAGGCTACACCGGCCGATTCCGGCTGGTGAACCGGCCGTATCGGTGCGACGCGTCAGGCGTACCGGCGAGACGCACCGCTCTTTGGCGGCCCGGCCGACCGGGCTCCGCCTGACCGGTACGGCCCGGGCTCGCCGGGCCGTACCGGGTCTCAGCGCTCGGAGGCGGCGAGCTGTCCGCAGGCTCCGTCGATCTCCTGGCCCCGGGTGTCCCGGACCGTGACCGGCACGCCGTGGGCGGCGATCGCGTCGACGAACGCCTTCTCGTCCTCGGGCCGTGAAGCGGTCCACTTCGACCCGGGCGTCGGATTCAGCGGGATCAGGTTGACGTGGACCCGCTTGCCCTTGAGCAGCCGTCCCAGCCGGTCACCCCGCCACGCCTGGTCGTTGATGTCCCGGATCAGCGCGTACTCGATGGAGATGCGCCGGCCGGACTTGTCCGCGTACTCCCACGCCGCGTCCAGGACCTCCCGGACGTTCCAGCGGGTGTTCACGGGGACGAGGGTGTCACGCAGCTCGTCGTCGGGGGCGTGCAGCGAGACGGCGAGGCGGCACTTGAAGCCCTCGTCGGCGAAACGCAGCATGGCCGGCACCAGGCCCACCGTGGAGACGGTGATCCCGCGCTGCGAGAGTCCGAGGCCGTCCGGCTCCGGGTCCGTCAGCCGTCGGATCGCCCCGACCACCCGCTTGTAGTTGGCCAGGGGCTCGCCCATGCCCATGAAGACGATGTTGGACAGCCGCGCGGGTCCGCCCGGAACCTCGCCGTCGCGCAGCGCCCGCATCCCGTCCACGATCTGGTGCACGATCTCGGCGGTCGACAGATTGCGGTCGAGGCCGGCCTGCCCGGTCGCGCAGAACGGGCAGTTCATCCCGCACCCTGCCTGCGACGAGATGCACATAGTCACCCGGTCCGGATAGCGCATGAGGACGGACTCGACGAGCGTCCCGTCGTGCAGCTTCCAGAGCGTCTTACGGGTGGTGTCGTCGTCGCAGCTGATGTGGCGCACCACGGACATCAGGTCCGGGAACAGCGCCTCGGCGAGCTTCTCCCGCGACCCGGCCGGGATGTTGCTCCACTCGGCCGGGTCGTGCGCGTACCGCGCGAAGTAGTGCTGCGACAGCTGCTTGGCGCGGAAGGGCTTCTCGCCGGTCGCGGCGACTGCTTCCTTGCGCTCGTCGGGGGTGAGGTCGGCGAGGTGCCGCGGCGGCTGCTTGGCTCCGCGGGGCGCGACAAACTGGAGTTCTCCGGGCTTAGGCATGGTTCTTCCAGTGTCGCAGACATACGAGTAAGGGCCCGCCGCCCTGTGGACAACGGACCCTCAACCGAAAAACCGCAGGTCAGGCGGCATGCATACGGAGCCTGATCAGCTGGATCCGACGAACAGCACCAGCAGCAGCCAGACGACCGGCGCGGTCGGCAGCAGCGAGTCGAGCCGGTCCATGATGCCGCCGTGGCCCGGCAGGAGCGTGCCCATGTCCTTGATGCCGAGGTCCCGCTTGATCATGGACTCGCCCAGGTCGCCGAGCGTGGCGCTGGCCGCGACGGCGAGACCCAGCAGGAGCCCCTGCCACCAGCTGCCGTCGTCGATCAGGAACTGCATGCAGAGCGCGCCGGCGGCCATCGCGAAGCCGATCGCACCGAACAGGCCCTCGCGGGTCTTCCCGGGACTGATCCGAGGTGCCAGCTTGTGCGTGCCGAAGCGCCAGCCGACGGCGTACGCGCCGGTGTCGGCGACCACCGTGAGCAACAGGAAGGTCAGCACCCGCCACGAACCGTCGTCCGCGGTGAGCATCATGCTGACGAACGTCGCCAGGAACGGCACGTAGAACACGGCGAAGACACCGGCCGTGACGTCCTTGAGGTATCCCTCCGGAGGCTCCGTCATCCGCCAGACGAGGACCGCGAGCGCCGTGAGCGCCATGGCCACCCACGCACCCTCCGCGCCCCGCACGTAGCCGGCGACCACCATGGCGGCGCCACCGACGGCGAGCGGCACGAGAGGGGCGTTGATCCCCTTGCGTTCCTTGAGACGGGAGGTGAGTTCCCAGAGCCCCACCACCACCGCGAGCACGACGACACCGACGAAGACGGCCTTGACGATGAAGAGCGACCCGGCGACGAGCGCGCCGAGCCCGAGGCCGACCCCTATCGCGGCACGCAGATCACGCCCCGCGCGCTTCTTCTGCGGCGGGGGTGACGGCAACGGGGTGGACATGGGCTCCTGCGGCTTCTCGTCACGGAACAGGGGGCCGCTGACACGCGCGACGGCGTCCCCGTTCCGGTCGTCACGGTCGTCAGCGTCTCTACCTGCGTCGGGAACGTCCGGCACGATGGGCATGGGCCGAGTCTGCTGGGCGCCGTGCACATCGTAGGCAGGACCCGCCGAAGCGGCCCCCATCTCGGGCGCACCCCAGTAACCGGCTCCCTGCGGGGCGCCCCAGGAAGAGTCGTTCATCAGACCTCGAGCAGCTCGGCTTCCTTGTGCTTGAGCAGCTCGTCCACCTGTGCGACGTACTTCGCGGTGGTGTCGTCGAGCTCCTTCTCCGCGCGACGGACCTCGTCCTCGCCGGACTCCTTGTCCTTGACGAGCTTGTCGAGCGTCTCCTTGGCCTTGCGGCGGATCGCCCGGATCGAGATCTTGGAGTCCTCGGCCTTGGTCCTGGCGACCTTGATGTACTCCTTGCGGCGGTCCTGGGTGAGCTCCGGGAACGTCACTCGGATGATGTTGCCGTCGTTGCTCGGGTTGACGCCGAGGTCGGAGTCACGGATCGCCTGCTCGATGTTGCGCAGCGCGGTCTTGTCGAACGGAGTCACCACGGCCATCCGCGGCTCGGGAACCGAGAACGAGGCCAGCTGGTTGATCGGGGTCAGCGCGCCGTAGTAGTCGGCGACGATCTTGTTGAACATCGCCGGGTGCGCACGGCCGGTACGGATCGCCGCAAAGTCCTCTTTGGCGACCACGACGGTCTTCTCCATCTTCTCCTCGGCCTCGAGGAGGATTTCTTCGATCACCACGTGCTCCTGCGTGTCTTGGGTGGACCCGGCATCGTCGGGCCCTGCGGATCCTGCGTCGCGTCCTCACCTGCACGGTGTCCGACCGGCAGGCCGTTGTCCATCCTTTGGGCCGTCAGGCCCGGGTGCTCCGGTCGCTCACGAGCGTGCCGATCTTCTCACCCTTGACCGCACGGGCGATATTGCCCTCCGCGGTCAGCTCGAAGACGAGGATCGGGAGCTGGTTGTCGCGGCAGAGCGTGATCGCGGTGGCGTCGGCGACCTTGAGGTCGCGGGCGATGACCTCGCCGTACTCCAGTGCGTCGAACTTCACCGCGCCGGGGTTGGTCCTCGGGTCGGAGTCGTAGACCCCGTCCACCCCGTTCTTGCCCATCAGGAGCGCCTCGGCGTCGATCTCCAGGGCGCGCTGGGCGGCCGTCGTGTCGGTGGAGAAGTACGGCATCCCCATACCGGCACCGAAGATCACGACACGCCCCTTCTCCATGTGCCGTACGGCACGGAGCGGGATGTAGGGCTCCGCGACCTGGCCCATGGTGATGGCGGTCTGGACGCGCGAGTCGATGCCTTCCTTCTCCAGGAAGTCCTGCAGCGCCAGGCAGTTCATGACCGTGCCGAGCATGCCCATGTAGTCGGACCGCGCCCGGTCCATGCCGCGCTGCTGGAGCTCGGCGCCACGGAAGAAGTTGCCGCCGCCGATGACGATCGCGATCTCCGCGCCGTCTCGTACGACCGCGGCGATCTCGCGGGCGATGGCGTGCACGACATCGGGGTCGACACCGAGACCCCCGCCGCCGGCGAAGGCCTCGCCGGACAGCTTCAGCATGAAGCGTCCGGAAATCTTGCCGTCGTCGCGCTTGTGGTCACCCTGTGTGGCGTCCGCGCCCTTGTTCATGGAGATTCTCCTCGTGCACATACGAAGAAGGCCATTGCCGTGGGTCTGTTGTCCCTCAGCGGCAATGGCCTCCTCGTCAGTTCTGCGGTCGTCCGGCATGGGTGCGGCCGACGACTGCACCAGACCCTATCGGGGTCCACCGTTGTTCGCGGACGGACTCAGATGCCGACCTTGATGCGCGCGAAGCGCGTCAGGCTGACGCCGGCCTCGTCCAGGACCTTCTGGACCGACTTCTTGTTGTCCTTGGCGAACGCCTGCTCCAGGACGACGACGTCCTTGAAGAAGCCGTTGACGCGACCCTCGACGATCTTCGGGAGGGCGGCCTCGGGCTTGCCCTCCTCACGCGAGGTGGCCTCGGCGACACGACGCTCGTTCTCGACCGTCTCGGCCGGGACCTCGTCGCGGTTGAGGTACTTCGGCGCGAAGGCGGCGATGTGCTGCGCGACGTCCTTGGCGACCTCGGCGTTCTCCTTGTCCAGCTGGACGAGGACGCCGACCTGCGGCGGGAGGTCGGGCATCGTGCGGTGCATGTACGCAGCCACGAAACCGCCGGTGAACTGCGCGAAGCGGTCCAGGACGATCTTCTCGCCGAGGTTGGCGTTGGCCTCGTCCACGTACGCCTGGACGGTCTTGCCGGCCTCGATCTCCGAGGCGAGCAGCGCCTCGATGTCGGCCGGGGAGGTCGCGGCAACGTGCGCGGCGAGCGTGTTGGCGACGGTCTGGAACTTCTCGCCCTTGGCGACGAAGTCCGTCTCGCACTTCAGCTCGAGCAGGACGCCGGACGTCTTGTCCTCGGAGATGAGGGAGACGACGGCACCGTTCTCGGCAGAACGGCCTTCGCGCTTGGCGACGCCCTTCTGGCCCTTGATACGGAGCGCCTCGACGGCGCCGTCGACGTTGCCGTCGGCCTCGTCGAGCGCCTTCTTGCAGTCCATCATGCCGGCGCCGGTGAGCTCGCGGAGCTTCTTGACGTCAGCGGCGGTGTAGTTCGCCATGAGTCTGTTTTCTCTCTCGAAGTCTGAAAGATCTACGGGTGAACGGCGGGGGCGGTGCCTGCGCACCGGCCCCCGCCGTCTTCAGCCGTGACTGACGGGTGTCAGGCCTGCTCGCCGTCCGCGGCCGGAGCCTCGGTCTCGGCGGCGGGGGCCTCGGCAGCCGGGGCCTCGTCCTGCTCGGCAGCGGCGGCGGCCGGCTCGGCGTCGGCGGCCTTCTCGGTCTCGGCGGAGGACTGAACCTCGGCGTCGTCCTTCTTCTCGCCCTCGAGCAGGTCGCGCTCCCACTCGGCGAGCGGCTCGCCGGCGGCCTTCTCGCCCGGCTTCGAGTCACCGGTGGCGGCACCGGAACGGGCGATGAGGCCCTCGGCGACGGCGTCGGCGATCACGCGGGTGAGCAGGGTGACGGAGCGGATCGCGTCGTCGTTGCCCGGAATCTTGTAGTCGACCTCGTCGGGGTCGCAGTTGGTGTCGAGGATCGCGACGACCGGGATGTGGAGCTTGCGCGCCTCACCGACGGCGATGTGCTCCTTCTTGGTGTCGACGATCCAGACGGCGCTCGGCACCTTCTGCATCTCGCGGATACCACCGAGGGTCTTCTCCAGCTTGGCCTTCTCGCGGGAGAGGACCAGGAGCTCCTTCTTGGTGAGGCCGGAGGCGGCCACGTCCTCGAAGTCGATGAGCTCGAGCTCCTTCAGACGCTGAAGGCGCTTGTAGACGGTGGAGAAGTTGGTGAGCATGCCACCGAGCCAACGCTGGTTGACGTACGGCATGCCGACGCGCGTCGCCTGCTCGGCGATGGCCTCCTGCGCCTGCTTCTTCGTACCCACGAACATGATGGAGCCGCCGTGGGCGACGGTCTCCTTGACGAACTCGTAGGCGCGGTCGATGTACGACAGCGACTGGAGCAGGTCGATGATGTAGATGCCGTTGCGCTCGGTGAAGATGAAGCGCTTCATCTTCGGGTTCCAGCGACGGGTCTGGTGACCGAAGTGGACGCCGCTTTCCAGCAGCTCCCGCATCGTGACGACGGCCATGGCCGTACTCCTTGAGGTACTCGGTTATCGCGACCGCAGGATTGCTGTCGCGCCTGACGCCCCGACGCGCCGTGCCACGAGGGACCGAGGAGCGCGGCCACCTCCACAGAGAGGGAGGTGGCGGGGCGTGCGAAGTCGACCCGGTGACCCGGATCGCCAGAAGAAGTGTACGGGACCCGTCGGGTGCCGGGTGACGGCGATGTCCACAACGGGTCGGCTGTCCACAGATCCGGACCATGATCCCCGCGGAACGGGCGGCCGGGAGATCGTTCCGTCATGCACCCCACACCTGGAGCCATCCCGCGCATGCCCTGCGCCGGCCCGCCCGCGCGGCGGGTCGCGACGGCCCTGCTGACCGTGCTGACGGCACTGCTCGTGGTGCTGTCGGGAGGGTTCCGCACCGGGGCGGCGGCCGCACCACGGATGCCCGCACCGGTCGACGACCGGGCCTGGCCGCTCGCCGGGCGGCCCCTCGTCGTACGGGGGTGGGAGCCGCCCGCCGGTCCGTACGGGCCGGGCCATCGCGGCGTCGACCTCGCCGCCCCGCCGGGTACACCGGTGCGGGCCGCGGCCCCGGGCCGGGTCGTTTTCGCGGGGCAGGTGGCGGGGCGCGGGGTGCTCTCCGTCGAGGTGGCCGGGAGCGGCGAGCCCGCGCTGCGCTTCACGTACGAGCCGGTCCTGGCGCGGGTCGGGAAGGGCGACGAGGTGGTCGCGGGGCAGGCGGTGGGGATGACGGGGCCGGGGCCGTCCCACTGCGCGTCCGGCTGTCTGCACTGGGGGCTGCGGCGCGGCGACGTCTATCTGGATCCGCTGTCACTGCTCCCGCCGTCACTGCTGCACAGGGGGCCGTCCCGGCTGCTGCCGGTGTTCGGCGTACCGCTGCCGGGGACCGCCCCAGCCCGGCGCACGGCCGGTCCCGGCATGAGCAGGCATGGCACGGCGGGCTACGGAAGGCGGGCGCACTCACCGGCGGGGTACGGGCCGCTGGCGCACTCACCGGCGGGGTACGGGCCGCTGGCGCACGCGTCGGCGGGATACGGGCCGCTCGCGGTGCTGCTCCTGGCGACGGCAGCGTGGGGTACGGGCCGGCTCAGCCCCGTACGCCGCGCAGGACCATGGCCACGGCGGCGTCGGCGACGAGGCCCGGCTCCTCCGCACCCAGCTCGATGCGGCGAACCGCCGCGTCCACGGAGCCCTGCAACAGCATCGCGGCGAGCCTCGGCTCGGTGTGGCCCAGATCGCCCAGGGCCTCGACGATCATGGCGATCAGTCCGCCGTGCGCGGCCCGGATCTTCTCCCGCGCGCCCGCGTCCAGCTCGCTCGCCGAGATCGCGACGACGGCCCGGTGCCGCCGGTCCCCGACCAGACCGAGCTGTCGGCGCACATACGCCTCGATCTTCTCCTCGGGGCTGTCGGCCCGGCCCATCGCGCTCTCGACCTCGGCCGCCCAGACGGGGAAGTCGACGGCGCAGAGCTCCTCGACCACGGCCGCGCGGGAGCGGAAGTACTCGTAGACGGAGGACCTGGCGAGGCCCGTGCGCTCGGCGAGAGCGGGGAAGGTCAGCGCCTCCGTACCGCCCTCGGACAGCAGGGAGCGCGCGGCGTCCAGGAGGGCGCCGCGCTGCATGGTCCGGTGCTCGGCCACGGAGGCCGCTCGAATCCTGGGCACGCCTCCACTCTACGGCGGCAGGTGTCCGGCGGGAGGTGCGTGTCCGCGATCGGGTGGCCGAAGCCGCCCGGGCTCAGCGTCCGGCGTCGGCCAGTTTCGCGCGGAGCTGCAGCACCGACTTCGTGTGGATCTGGCTGACACGGCTCTCGGTGACCCCGAGGACGTTGCCGATCTCGGCGAGGGTGAGTCCCTCGTAGTAGTAGAGGGTGACCACGGTCTTCTCCCGTTCCGGGAGGGTGTTGATGGCGCGGGCGAGCAGCCGTCTCAGCTCGCGGTCCTCGGCGACCTCGACCGGGTTGTCGGCGGCGGTGTCCTCGAGGGTGTCCATCAGGCTCAGCCGGTCGCCGCTCTCACCGCCGACGTGCAGCAGTTCCTCCAGCGCCACCACGTTGGCGAGTGACAACTGGCTGAAAACAGCGTGCAGTTCCTCCAGCGCGATGCCCATCTCCGCGGCGACCTCGGCCTCGGACGGCGTACGCCGCAGCTGGGCCTCCAGCGTGGCGTAGGCGCGTTCGACGTTGCGCGCCTTCTGCCGCACGGACCTCGGGATCCAGTCCAGTGCCCGCAGTTCGTCGATCATCGCGCCGCGGATCCTGGTGATCGCGTAGGTCTCGAACTTGATGGCGCGCTCGATGTCGAACTTCTCGATGGCGTCGATCAGCCCGAAGACCCCCGAGGAGACGAAGTCCGCCTGCTCCACGTTGGACGGCAGGCCCACACTCACCCGGCCCGCCACGTACTTGACCAGCGGCGAGTAGTGCAGGATCAGCTGCTCCCGCAGCCGCCCGTCCCCCGTGGTCTTGTAGGAACGCCACAACTCCTCCAGCGAGGAAGGGGCTGGAGGGCGCACAGTGCCACGCGCAGCCGGTGGTACTGCCGCGCGGTCAGACCCGGAGGTGTGCTGGGGCATGTGGTGCCTTGAGCCGTTCTGCCGTGAAGTGCTGGGACGTGTCTCTGGGGCGGATTCCTTGTGAGCGTAGCGTGACTGAAGTGTTGCGGTGCGCGCCGGACAATGGATCCGCGCTGTGTGATTCCGTTTCATTTCCTCCGTCGTCGGACACGGCCGGCCCTCCGGTCCGGCGCCGTTCACCAGCTCCGGAGGCCCGACCAGGCACCGCCGAGGTCGTCGGCATACCTTTTCACCCGAATGCCCCGGGTCAAGTACCGCCTCGCCGCGCGTCCCCATTGCGTGTCGGTCCCCGCGTCAACCGCCATCCGTCGCCCTCGCGTTCGACGAACCCCAGTGAGTGCAGTTCGTACAACCGCCCGAGTGCTTCGTCCGTCGAGGTCCCCGATCCACGGGCCACGTCCCGCCCGCGGATCGCCCCCTGCCCGGGCAGCGCGTCCAGGACCCGTGCGGAGACGTCGTCGAGCAGGTCCCGTGGCAGCACGGGGCCCCTCCGGACGGGGGCGAGGTCGCCCATCTCGCCCACCAGCTCGCAGATTTCGGCGGCGTCGGTGACCAGGACGCCCTCGCCCCGGAGGAGTTCATGGACCCCGGCCGACAGCCCGCTGGTGGCTGGCCCGGGCACCCCCATGGTGAACCTGCCCAGCCGCTGCGCGTTCCTTGCGGTGACCAGCGATCCGCTGCGGAATTCGGCCTCCACCACGACCGTCCCGCGGGTGAGCGCAGCGATCACCCTGTTCCGGAGGATGAATCTGCTGCGCGTCGGATGGTCCGACGGCGGCAACTCTCCGATGACCAGTCCCTGTTCCACCATCCGTCCGATGAGCTCGGCGTGCCCCCGGGGGTAGGCGACGTCCACCCCGCAGGCCAGCACCGCCAGGGTCGCCCCGCCCGCGGCCAGCGCCCCGCGATGGGCCGCGCCGTCGACCCCGAACGCGGCGCCGGACACCACCACCCAGCCACGCTCGGCCAGCCCCGCAGCGAGGGTCGCCGCCATGTGCGCCCCGTACGGTGTGCAGGCCCGGGCGCCGACCACGGCGACCGAACGCAGCGCCCACAACCGCAGGTCCGGCCGACCGCGCACCCAGAGCCCGATGGGCCGCGCGTCACCCAGGTCGTCGAGCTGGGTGGGCCACTCCCGGTCGCCGGGACAGACGAACCGCGCGCCTGCAGCGGCCGCGTCCGCGAGGTCCCGGCCGGGGTCGGCCGTCGCGGCCCGCAAGCGGAATCCGCCGAGCCGCGCGGCGGTCATCCCCCTCAGCGCCCGCGCCGAGCCGTCCCCGTCGGTGAGACGCCGTATCAGCTCGCTGGCGCCGGTCTCCCGGAGCCAGCGGCCTCCTCGTTCGTCCCCCGGCTCGAACACGCGGGTCAGGGCGGCCCGCGCCATCCGCTCACGGTCACTGACGGCCTGCGCGATGCCGGAGGCCGGCGGTTCGCCCGCAACAGGCAGACCGGGGACGGGGACAGGGACGGGGACGGGGACGGTGGGGGAACCCTCGACGGTGCGCATACCCGCAGTCGGCAGGCCGTCGGCGCGCGGGCCGTTCACCGGGCACCGGCGTGCATCGGGACGCCGCGATGGATGCCGGTCCGCAGCTCCAGGGCCACCGCGATGTCGGAGGCGTCCGGGCGGTCGGCCGCTCTCAGATCGGCCACCGTCCACGCCACGCGCAGGACCCGGTCCAGGCCACGGGCGGTGAGGATGCCCCGCTCCATGTCCCGCTCGGCCGCCATCAGCGCCCCGGGAGCCGCGAGCAGCCGGGTGCGGAGCTCATGGCCAGGCACCTCGCTGTTGGTGGTCCAGGAGGTGCCCGCCAGCCGTTCGGCGGCCCGTACCCGGGCCTGCCGCACCCGGTCGGCGACCTCGGCCGAGGTCTCCCCCCGGACGCCACGCCCCATCAGGTCCGCCCGGTCGACCGGCTCGACCTCGACCCGGAGGTCCACCCGGTCCAGCAGCGGGCCGGAGAGCCTGGCCTGGTACCGGCGGATCACCGAAGGCGGGCACTCGCAGCCCGCACCGATCAGTGTGTGCCGGCCGCACGGGCAGGGGTTCGCGGCCAGGATCATCAGGAACCGGGCGGGCAGCCGCACCACCCCCGCCGCCCGGGCGACCACCACGTGCCCGGATTCCAGGGGCTGGCGCAGCGCGTCCAGTGCCCGCGCCGAGAATTCCGGGGCCTCGTCCAGGAAGAGCACGCCCCGGTGGGCCAGCGAGACCGCTCCCGGCCGCGGCAGGCCGTTGCCACCGCCCACGAGCGACTGCATCGTCGCCGAGTGGTGCGGTGCGCAGTAAGGCGCCCTGGTGACCAGGGGTTCGCCCGGCGGGAGGATGCCCGCCACCGAGTGGACCGCCGTCACTTCGAGGGATTCCTGCCGGGTCAGCGGCGGCAGGATCGCCGTGAGCCGCTCGGCCAGCATGGTCTTCCCCGCACCGGGCGGCCCCGAGAGCATCAGATGGTGCCCGCCTGCCGCCGCGACCTCCAGCGCCTTGCGCGCCCTGGCCTGACCTGCGACGTCCGCCAGATCGGGCCGGTGCCCCGCACCGGCGGCACCGAGCACGGCGAGTCCCGCGCCGACGCCCGCACCCGGCAGCATCAGCCCGGCCGGCCTGGCGTCGGGACGGCCCCGGTCGGCGCCGGGCTCGTCCGGCACCGGTTCGTCGCCGAGCACGGCGATCAGCTGGCGCAGGCTCCGTACGCCGAGGACGGAGACGCCCGGTACGAGGGCGGCCTCCCCCGCGGTGTGCTCGGGAACGACGACCTGGCGATAGCCCGCCTCCGCCGCCGCGAGCACCGCGGGCAGCACCCCGCGCACCGGGTGCACCCGGCCGTCCAGCCCCAGCTCCCCGATCATCACCACATCGGCGATCGCCGCCGGATCGATCCGCTCCGCCGCACCGAGAACCGCGCACGCGACGGCGAGGTCGAATCCCGATCCGCTCTTCGGCACGGAGGCCGGGGACAGCCCTACCGTGAGCTTCTTCTGCGGCCACTCGGCCCCGGAGTTCACCACGGCGGCCCTGACCCTGTCCCGGCTTTCCACCAGGCTCTTGTCCGGAAGCCCGACCAGCGTGAACGCCGCCACGCCCGGCTCCAGGTCGGCCTGGACCTCCACCACCACACCCTCGACGCCCACCAGCGCCACCGAACACGCCCGCGCGAACCCCATCAGGCCACGCCCCGCACATGCTCGACGACCGGCGCCCCGCGCCTGGGCAGGACCACACCGACCAGATCGATCCTGACCCCGCCCGGTGGCGGTCCGCCGTGCCGGTCGAGCCAGACCTCGGCGAGCCGCCGCAGCCGGTCGGCCTTGGCCGGTGTGACGGCCTCCATCGGATGCTCGAAGGATCCCGCCCTTCGGGTCTTCACCTCGCAGACGACCACCGCGTCGCCGTCCCTGGCCACGATGTCGATCTCTCCCGTGCGACAACGCCAGTTGCGTTGCAGTACGGACATGCCAGCGTCGGCCAGCAGCCGTGCCGCCACGTCCTCGCCGTACCGCCCGAGTGCCCCCCGTGCGTTCATATCGGCACCACCTCCGGTACCGACTCTGACGCGCCCCGCCCGATCTGTTGGATCTTGGTGGATAACCCGGTCGTTGTGTATATCCCGGCCACCCGGACGAGTGGGACAGCCCGGACGGAGGCCCGCGTGAGGGCGGATCAACCACTCGGAAGCCGACCTGGCGCGCCACCGAACCCTCTGAGCCGCACCGGTCGGTCTCACCCTGCCTGCGGCCAAGCCGGGCAGGCGAGACCGAGCCGTGGGCAAGGAGCGGGGCGCCGGTGCGGAGTCTCCACAGGATCGTGTCGACCACCTGGTGGTGATCAACGCCGTCTGCTGCCTCGCCTCCGCTCTCCCGCGGGGGCAGCAGTGGCTCGATCCGTGCCCGGGCCCCTTCTGTCAGCTCTCACCGCGCCCCACCACCCGGCCGTGTTCACCAGCCGCGGGCCGGAACCTCTACGGGAAAGCCGGATGCCCGGATTCAGCTGCCCGGAAGTTCGAGATCGCTCTTGTTGAGCTCCTCGATGTTCACGTCCTTGAAGGTCAGCACGCGCACCTGCTTGACGAACCTGGCAGGCCGGTACATGTCCCAGACCCACGCGTCCGCCATGGAGACCTCGAAGAAGACCTCGCCCTGGACCGAGTGCACCTGCATCTCGTAGTCGTTGGTGAGGTAGAAACGCCGCTCGGTCTCGATCACGTATTTGAACAGACCGACGACGTCGCGGTACTCCCGGTAGAGCTTCAGCTCCATCTCGGTCTCGTACTTCTCGAGGTCCTCGGCGCTCATGGCATGTTCCCCTTCAGCCGTGCGTCCCCCCATTGTGCGTCAGCCACCCGCGCCCCTGGCCTATTAGACGATTTCGGGGGCGAGAACCAGCGGAACGCGTGGGGAACCCTCGTCGAGCAGCGTGCGCAGCAGCCCGGCGAGCCTGGTCGGGTACACCGTCTCACGCGTCGTGAGAAGTTCGGCGGAAGTCCACCACCTCAGACCGGCAACACTGCGCCGCTCCAGTTCCGTGAGGCCCTTCTGGTCCGTGGCGGTCTGTGCCGTTCGAGCCAGGAAGTACCACTCGTCCTGGTCCCAGCGCCGCCCGTCGAACGGGAACGAGCAGATCCGGGTCCACAGCACGGGGCCGAGCTCGACGTCCGTGATGCCCGTTTCCTCGGCGAGCTCGCGCAAGGCCGCGTCCTCCCGGCTTTCGTCGCCCTCCAGGCCGCCGCCCGGTGTGAACCACCAGCTCGTCGCCGGGTCCGCGGGCTCGAAACCGTGGAGCAGCAGAATCCGGTCGTCAGGGTCCAGGAGCACGACCCGTGCGACCTTGCGTGCCTCAGCGGTCACCGGAGGAGACCCCCGGCCGCTTCCTGCGGGCGGAACGGGCCGCGAGCGGCCCGTAGGAGGCCCCGCCGAGGATGAGGAGCACGCCCACCACCAGGGCCCCGATCTGCAGCGGCAGCGGCCCGCTGGACGACACCCCGCCGGGCAGCGCCGCGAAGGCCGCCGGCCGGTCGAGCATGCCGTTCATGGGCCAGGCCACGGCATCCACCCGTGCCTCCACGGCGCCGCGCGGTACCGAACCCTGCCCCGGGTCCTCCAGGTGCACCCGCGAGTCCATCGAGGTCGCCCGCTCGTCCCCGAGGAGGAAGAGCTGCCCGTCGGGCACCTCGGCGGTGAAGTTCTGGACGGAGGCAGGGCCCCCGCCGTCGGTCGGGACGAGCGCGGCCCCGCCCTTCGCCCGCAGATACGGTTCTTCGATGGGATTGCCGTTGACGGTCAGCCGTCCGTCGGCGTCGCAGCAGGCGACCTTGTCCCCGCCCACTCCGACGACCCGCTTCACCATCGGCACGTCGCCCCAGGTCGAATCCGTGAAGACGACCACATCTCCGCGCCGTACGTCGGCGCCCTCTATCCGCTGCGCGAGCACCCGTTCCCCGGCGTTCACCGTCGGGGACATCGAGTCCGTCGGCACGGTGTACGGCTTGTACACCATCGCTCCCCAGGCGAAGCCGCCGAGGAAGAGCACACAGCCGACGGCCACGGCCAGGTTCGACAACGTGTTGCCGAGCCGACCGCGGCCGCCATCCGTACGTCCTGTTCCACTCATCCCAGCGCTCCCCGTCGGAGATCGACAATCGCTGATCCGAGTCGGCACCCTACCCGTCGGTACGCCCGCTGGTCAGCCTCCGGCGACGCCAGAACACGAGGGGCAGCGCTCCGGCTACACCGAGTGCTCCCGGCACCACGGCCGCCGCGGCGTTCAGCCCCGGCTGGTCGAAGGTGCTCGGGACCGGCAGGGTCGCCCAGCGGTTGACCGGCCATGCGATGACGATGGCCCGTCCGACGACCTCGTCCGTGGACACCGTGCCCTGTCCGGGCAGTTCCTGGTGGTAGCGGGAGTCCAGCGAATTCTGGCGGTGGTCACCCATCACCCAGATCCGGCCCTCGGGCACCTTGATCGGCCCGAAGGGCTCGTCGTCGCAGGCACTGTTGCCCTCGAAGATGAACGACTTGTCGTCCAGCGCCTTGCCGTTGACCGTCACCGGCCCGTTCTTCTTGCACTGCACGGTGTCGCCACCGATCGCGATCACACGCTTGATCAGGTCCTTCTCCTCGGCGGACGGCATCAGTCCGATGAAGCTCAGGAACTTCTGCACCGCGTTCGGTTCGGGCGTCGCGGTGTCCTCCAGCCAGCCGCCCGGGTCGTGGAAGACGACGACCTCGCCGCGCTCGGGCTCCGAGCCGAACCACGGCGTCAGCTTGTCGACCAGCACCCGGTCGCCCCGCTGCAGCGTGTTCTGCATGGAGTCCGAGGGGATCGAGAACGCCTGCACCAGGAACGTCTTGATCAGCAGCGCGAGAATGAGCGCGATGCCGATGAGGATCGGCAATTCCTTCCAGAAGGAGCGCGGCTTCTTCTGCGCCGTACTGCCGCCCCGGGAGTCGTCGTCACCCTCCGCCTCCACCGGGATCCCGCCGTTCGAGGGCCGGTCCTCGGGTTCGTCGTGTCCGGATCGTGCGCCGACCGCCAAATCCCCCACATCCACTCCTCACTCCGTGCCACCGCCCACGCGCGATTCGGCGCAGGCCCACCACTCCCATAACGAGCGGGAGTTCCGCAGGGGTCGGGAGCAGGACCATTCCGTTGCGATCCTGGGAGGACACACTATTCGACGGGACCGCCCCAGCCGTCGTCCCGGCGCTCCCGTCGGGGACCGAGGCGAACGTTCCGGGCTCCTCGAGCCTCCGCCAGTGACCAAACGGCCAGGCGATCACGACAGCCCGCCCCACGACCTCGTCCTCCGAGACCGTGCCCTCGCCCGGTTCGTCGAGGTGAAACCGGGAGTCGGCCGAATTGGACCGGTGGTCCCCCATCACGAAGATGCGGCCCTGCGGAACCTTTACCTCGAATTGGAGCGTGGACGGCTCGTTGCCGGGATGCAGGTAGGGCTCGTCGAGCGGTACGCCGTTGACGGTGACCTTGCCGTCCGTGCCGCAGCACTTCACGGTGTCGCCCCCGACGGCCACCACACGCTTGATCAGATCCTGCTCGTCGTCGGAGGGCAGCAGTCCGATGAACGTCAGGAGTTCCTTGACCTGTTTGACGCCGACCGGCGGGTCCTGGGTGTCGGCGTTCTCCTGCTGCAGCCAGCCGCCGGGGTCCTTGAAGACGACGACGTCACCGCGCTGCGGTTCGGAGCCGAACCACGGTGTCAGTTTGTCGACGAGTACCCGGTCGCCGATCCGGATGGTCTGCTCCATCGATCCGGACGGGATCACGAAGGCCTGCACGAGGAAGGTCTTGAGCATCAGGGCTATCAGCAGCGCCACCAGGACGAGGAGCGGTATCTCCTTGATCGCGGACCTGCGCCGACGACGCTTCACCTTGCGGGCCAGTTTGCGGCGTTCGGCCCGGGTCGGCAGCGAGCGGGCCGTGGTCGGCCGGCTCCCGGTGGGCAGCGGAACGTCCGTGCCCGGTTCTCCGCGCCTGCGCCCCCGGTTACCCATGCGAGGCGCCCGGCGGCCGTATGCCGGTGAAGGCACCGGTGCCCTCCAGGGAGCCGATCCTGCCGAGCGGCCAGCCCAGCCAGTCGACGCGCCCGATCACCCGCTCTACGGGCACCATTCCGCCTCCAGGCTGTCCCAGGTGGTCGCGGGAGTCACGCGAGTTGCCGCGGTGGTCGCCCATCACCCACAGCGTGCCGTCGGGCACCACGATGTCGAAGGCGACCTCGGACGGCTTGCCGCCCGGGTACAGGTACTCCTCGTCCACCGGGCTGCCGTTCACCTCGAGCCTCCCCCGCTCGTCGCAGCAGACCACGCGATCGCCCCCCACGCCCACCACCCGCTTCACGAAGTCGGTCTCGGCGGGTTCGGCCAGCCCCAGGGACGCGGCCGCCCCGCTCAGCAGGGCGGTGACGGGGTTCTCGTCGGGCGACTCCTGCACGAAGGAGCCGGTGCCGTCGAAGACCACCACGTCACCACGCCGTGGCTCGGAGCCGAAACGGTACGCCAGTTTGTTGACGAGCACCCGGTCCCCCACCTTCAGCGTGGGTTCCATCGAGCGGCTGGGAATGAGGAAGGGCTGCAGCACGAACGCGCTGAACAGCAGCAGGGCGACCGTGCAGAGCATCCCCAGGAACACGGCCCGCCCCCAGGACATCGTCTCGGCGGCGCGGTCCGTGACATGCGCGAAGCGCGACCCCTCCTCCGTCCCGTCTGCGGGGGCGGAGGAGCGATCGCGCTCCGTGTGCTGTGCTTCCGTGTCCATCGGAGCCGGATTCTATCCGGCTGCGCTGTGGACGCCGGAGGGGAATCAGCGGTCGCGCTTCTCCTTGATCTTCGCGGCCTTGCCGCGCAGCTCACGGAGGAAGTACAGCTTGGCGCGACGGACGTCACCGCGGGTGACGAGCTCGATCTTCTCGAAGATCGGGCTGTGCACCGGGAAGGTGCGCTCGACGCCGACGCTGAAGGAGACCTTGCGGACCGTGAAGGTCTCGCTGACGCCCGAGCCCTGGCGGCGGATGACGATGCCCTTGAACTGCTGGATACGGGAGCGGTTGCCCTCGATCACGCGCACGTGGACGTTGACCGTGTCACCGGGGCGGAACGCCGGGAGGTCGGTACGGAGCGAGGCGGCGTTGACGCCATCGAGCAGGGAAGCCATGTTGTCTGCTTTCTTCGCCGATGCCACAGGTCATCGACGGGAGAGGGTGAAGTTCGGATGCTGATCGCATCGGGCGGGCGTCGTTCCCCCTGTGGCAGGGGCGCACGCCGGACGTACAGCGGACCTATTCTTCCACGGCCTCGGGCCTTCGCCAAAATCGTCCGCCCGGCTCCGGGGACCAGCCGAGGATGGAGAGGATCTCGCGGTCCTTCTTGTCGAAGCCCGCGGCGTCGCGACGCTCGATGAGATCGGGCCGGTTGAGGGCGGTACGGCGGAAGGCCTCGTCCCTGCGCCAGCGGGCGATCCTGCCGTGGTGACCGCTGAGCAGGACGTCCGGAATACCGCGCCCGCGCCACTCGGGGGGCTTCGTGTACACCGGCCCTTCGAGCAGGTCGGCCATGGCCCCGGGCGCGAAGGAGTCGTCCCGGTGCGATTCCGCGTTGCCGAGCACTCCGGGCAGCAGCCGGGCCACCGCCTCCGTGATCACCAGGACGGCGGCTTCCCCGCCGGCCAGGACGTAGTCGCCGATGGACACCTCGACGACCGGCATCCGGGTGGCGTACTCCTCCGTCACCCTGCGGTCGATGCCCTCGTACCGCGCGGGGGCGAAGATCAGCCACGGCCGTTCCGAGAGCTCGACGGCCAGCTCCTGGGTGAACGGCCTCCCGCTGGGTGTGGGCACAACGAGCACCGGGGAGTGCGCCCCGGCCTCGTAGCCGTCGGCCAGCGCCTCGTCGAGGGCCTCGCCCCACGGCTCGGTCTTCATGACCATGCCGGGGCCGCCGCCGTACGGGGTGTCGTCCACCGTGTTGTGCCGGTCGTACGTCCAGTCCCGCAGGTCGTGGACCTGCACGTCCAGGCTGCCCCGGGAGCGCGCCTTGCCGACGAGCGAGACGTTCAGCGGTTCCAGGTACTCGGGGAAGATCGTGACGACGTCGAGCCGCATCACGCGTCGCCCTTCGTGGCCGCGTCGCCGTTCGTGTCGGCCGCCGTACCGTCTCCCCCGTCGGCGGCCTCGTCCTCGTCCTCCGCGTCACGCGTGGACGCGACGACGGCCTCGCTCTCGTCGATCAGGCCGGGCGGCGGTGTGATGACGGCCCGCTGCTCCTCCAGATCGATCTCGCTGACGATCTCCTCGACGAACGGGATCATCACCTCGCTGCCGTCCGGACGCTCCACGATGAACAGGTCCTGGGACGGCAGATGCGTGATCTCGGTGATCCGGCCGATCTCCGTACCGTCCGCGAGGACCACGTCGAGGTCCATCAGCTGGTGGTCGTAGAACTCCTCGGGGTCCTCGGGAAGTTCCTCCGGGTCCACGTCGGCGATCAGCAGGGTGTTGCGGAGCGCCTCGGCCGCCGTACGGTCCCGTACGCCCGCGAACCGCAGCAGCAGCCTGCCGCTGTGCACCCGGCCGGCCTCGATCGTCAGGGGCCCCGTCTCCGCCGGCTCCGTGGCCAGGACGGCCCCGGGCCCGAGCCGGAGCTCGGGCTCGTCGGTGCGCACCTCGACGGTGACCTCGCCCTTGATGCCGTGGGCGCGACCGATCCGCGCAACTACCAACTGCACGCTACTTCTCCCGGTGATGATGTAGGGACGACAAAGGCCGGGGACGGCTCGAAAGCCCTCCCCGGCCCCGGCCGGTGTTCAACTCTTTCAGCGAACCTGGTCCACATCGACGAGGTCGACACGGATACCACGACCACCGATGGCACCCACGACGGTACGCAGGGCGCGCGCGGTGCGGCCGTTACGGCCGATCACCTTGCCGAGGTCGTCAGGGTGAACCCGGACCTCGAGCACACGTCCACGGCGCAGGTCACGCGAGGCGACCTGCACATCGTCGGGGTTGTCGACGATGCCCTTCACGAGGTGCTCAAGAGCCTCCTCGAGCATGCTCAGGCCTCGGTCGACTCGGTGGACGCGGCAGCGTCGGCCGCCTCGTCCGCCTTCTTGTCCGACTTCTTGGCCTTCTGGGTGATGGCCTCACCCTTGGCCTCGTCGCCGTCCGAGGTAAGGGCCTCGAACAGGGCGCGCTTGTCGGCCTTGGGCTCCGGCTGCAGCAGCGGCGCGGGGGCCGGGAGGCCCTTGTGGGCCTGCCAGTCACCGGTGAGCTTCAGGATCGCGAGGACGGGCTCGGTCGGCTGGGCGCCGACGGACAGCCAGTACTGCGCGCGCTCTGCGTTGACCTCGATGCGCGAGGGGTTCTGCACCGGGTGGTACAGGCCGATCTCCTCGATGGCCCTGCCGTCACGGCGGGTACGGGAGTCGGCGACGACGATGCGGTAGTGAGGCGAACGGATCTTGCCCAGACGCTTCAGCTTGATCTTGACTGCCACGGAAGTGGTGTCTCCTGGTCTATGACGTGGTTGGGCACAACAAGATGCCACGTGGGGTTGCGGTACTCGGAGTGCCCGACGGACGCGTCAGCCGGAGGAGAGAGGGGTCCTATGCGACTGTCGAGTACAGCTAGCCATTGTGCCACACCACATCGGGTCACCCCACCGCGACCGCCGCTTCGGGGATACGGAACGGCTTGCCGCACCCGCCGCAGACGATCGGCGCCTGGGCGAGGACCGAGGGAACGACGCGGACATTGCGTCCGCAGTCACAGACGGCCTTGACCCGCACGCCTCCTCCGGAGGAGCCGTGCCGGGCGGCGGGGCCGCGGAAGGAACGCTTGGTGTCGGCGGCGGTGGCCACGGTGTGCGCCTTGAGCGCACGCTGGAGCCGTTCCATCGTCGGGCGGTATCTGCGTCTGGCCTCGGGATTCAGCGTCACCAACGAGAATCCGCTGCTGGGGTGGGGCTCCTCGGCATGGTCGAGGCCCAGCTCCTCGGCGATCGCGAGGAAGCGTCGGTTGTGGTAGCGGCCGGCCCGCGAGGTGTCCCGGACACCTCGTGCGGCGGCGATGCCGTGGACTGCCTCGTGGAGCAGTCGTTCGAAGGAGAGCTCGGCGCCACAGGCGGACGAGGACTCTCCGATCAGGGACTCTGGCGCGGCAAGATCGGGCAGCTCGGAGTGGTACCGCTGAATGTCGGCCCACGCCTGTGCCAGCTCTGCGGCAAGTACAGGTGGTGTCGTGCTCACGTCGTGATAACGAGCCTGAGGGCTCCGGTGTTCCTATTCCGGGGCATCCCAAATAATTTGCACGTACCAGTCAGTTGCCGCTGATGCGTCCGGAGGAGGGCGGGTGCGCAGATCTGCGGAGAAGTCACACAGCTCACACCAAGACGGTACGTAGCGTGTCGTACGCGCCGACCGTGGACGGGCACCCGCGAGCGACATTACCCGGCCCGGAACGACCGCCACGAACCCGTGCCGCACCGGGCCCGGAGCCCTCGACGTGCTGCGTCCCGCGTGTCGGGTAAGACTGTGAGGAGCGAGCAGCAGGCGTGCCGCTCCCGGCACCCGCCACCACGACCGGGAAGCCGGGGCGCACGACCGGGGCGCGCGAGCAAATGCCATCCGGCCCGGCCAGCCCCTGGACGGGACAGCGGATGCGGAGTTCTCTGACATACGGGGACTGTGGGCGCGCGGAAAGGCGGCGCGCGCACGGCACGGCAGGCACGGAGCGCGGCACACGCACCATGTGACGCACGGAGCACGGCGCACCTGTACATGGGGGACCTCACTCGGGCACGACCGACCTCTCGGCGGATTGGGGCGCATTCCATGACACCAACGCTCGTCCGGCACCACAGGTATGCGGACTCGTCCGCCACGGTGGACGCCGGTACCCGTGCCCGTGACTGGGCCGAGATCCAGGAGCGCATGCTGGCACCGCTCTACGAAGCGGTGTTCGAACGGCTCGAAGTCGGAGCCGGCACCCGGATGCTCTCCATCGGCTGCGGTTCCGGGCTGGCGCTGCTGATCGCGGCGTCCCGCGGGGCGCGCGTCACCGGCTGCGACACCGACCGTGAACGGCTCGCCCTGGCGCGCGAGCGCCTCGTGTCCGGTCCGGGGCAGGATCCGGCCGGAGCGGCCCCGCCGTCGCGGGCGAGGCTCGTGGACGGCGTCCCGTCGGCGGCGGCTCCGGCCGGGGACGCGCCGTACAACCTGCTCACCGCGTTCAATCCGATCGGCTGCGCGGACGGTGACTCCGAGGGGCTCGCGCCCGCTCTCAGCTCCGCAGTCCCGCTGGCCGCGCGAGGGGCCACCGTGGTGCTGACCGGCTGGGGACCGCCGGAGCGCTGCGCCACCGCACCGGTGCTCCGGGTGGCGGCCCGCCTCGCCGAGTCGTCGCGTACCGCGCGCTCCGGGAGCGGCTGGCGCCCGGCGTTGCGGGACGACCTGGAGGAGGTGGCGGCGCGGGCCGGGCTGAAGCCGGACGGCTCGGGCCGGGTCTCCTGCCCGTTCGGTTACGCGGACATGGACAGCGCGGTGCGCGGTCTGCTGTCGACCGGACTGTTCGACGCGGCGATCCGGGCGACGGACCGTTCGCAGGTGGAGAAGGAGGTCGCCGAGGCGCTGCATCCGCACGTGCGGCCCGACGGCACGGTCTGGATGCCGAACGTCTTCCGCTATCTGGTGTGCGTGGCCTGACGGGGCCGTACGGCACGACGAAGGGGCGCCCCGCCGAGCGGGGCGCCCCTTCCGTGTCCGTGGCAGGCCGGTCAGCCCATGAACTTCTTGAACTCGTCCGGCAGTTCGAAGTTCTTGTCCTCCTGGGCCGGCAGCCCGAAGGCGCCGCCCTGCGCCGCCGCCTGCTCGCGACGGGCGGCCGCGGCCTGCTCCTCGGCCTTCCGCTTCATCGGGTTGCCGCTCTTGCGCTTGCCCTTGGCCTGCTTGACCTGCTTCTTCTGACGGCCGGGGCCGCCACCCATGCCCGGCATGCCGGGCATCCCGGGCATCCCGCCGCCCTGGGCCATCTTCGACATCATCTTGCGGGCCTCGAAGAACCGCTCGACGAGGTTCTTCACGGCGGAGACCTCGACACCCGAACCCTTGGCGATGCGGGCCCGGCGCGAGCCGTTGATCACCGTGGGCTCGGCGCGCTCGTGCGGGGTCATCGACTTGATGATCGCGGCCGTGCGGTCCACGTCCCGCTCGTCGATGTTGCTGATCTGGTCCTTGATCTGCCCCATGCCGGGCAGCATCCCGAGCAGCTTGGAGATGGAACCCATCTTCCGGACCTGCTCCATCTGTGCCAGGAAGTCGTCGAGCGTGAAGTCCTTGCCCTTGCTCGACGCCAGCTTGGAGGCCATTTTGGCGGCCTCTTCCTGACTGAAGGTCTTCTCCGCCTGCTCGATCAGGGTGAGCAGGTCGCCCATGTCGAGGATGCGGGACGCCATGCGGTCGGGGTGGAAGGCGTCGAAGTCCTCGAGCTTCTCACCGTTCGACGCGAACATGATCTGCTTGCCCGTGACGTGGGCGATCGACAGGGCGGCACCACCGCGGGCGTCACCGTCGAGCTTGGAGAGCACCACGCCGTCGAAGCCGACGCCGTCACGGAAGGCCTCGGCGGTGTTGACCGCGTCCTGGCCGATCATCGCGTCGACGACGAAGAGGATCTCGTCGGGGCTGACGGCGTCGCGGATGTCCGCGGCCTGCCGCATCAGCTCCTGGTCGATGCCGAGGCGGCCGGCGGTGTCGACGATGACGATGTCGTGGATCTTGGTCCTGGCGAACTCGATGGAGTCCTTGGCGACCTTGACCGGGTCACCGACGCCGTTGCCGGGCTCCGGCGCGTACACCGCGACACCTGCGCGGTCGGCGACGACGCTCAGCTGGTTGACGGCGTTGGGGCGCTGGAGGTCACAGGCGACGAGCAGCGGGGAGTGGCCCTGGCTCTTGAGCCAGAGACCGAGCTTTCCGGCGAGGGTCGTCTTACCGGCACCCTGCAGACCCGCGAGCATGATCACGGTCGGCGCGGTCTTGGCGAACCGGAGCCGCCGGGTCTCGCCACCGAGGATGCCGACGAGCTCCTCGTTGACGATCTTGATCATCTGCTGCGCCGGATTCAGCGACTGGGAGACCTCGACCCCCCGCGCCCGTTCCTTGACGTTGGCGATGAAGGACCGGACGACGGGCAGGGCGACGTCGGCCTCGAGCAGGGCGATACGGATCTCGCGAGCCGTGGCGTCGATGTCCGCCTCGGACAAGCGGCCCTTGCCCCTGAGGTTCTTGAAAGTCGCGGCAAGGCGGTCGGAGAGAGTATCGAACACGGCGCTCGTCGGTCCTCAGGGTCGGGGGTGGGTGGCAGGTCAATCGCCCTCCAGGGTATCCGGACCCCGCCGAACGCAAAGACCTCGCCCATTTCTCGTGACGAACGGCCAGGTACCGGCCTCCGTCACGCATGACGAAAAGAGCCAGTGCCGGGGTCACCCCAGCGCCTTCTCCACCTCCCTGGCCACCTCCGTCGCCCGTTCCCTGGCCAGCGGGGCGCCGTCCGCGTCCGTGACGTAGAAGGCGTCCACCGCGTTGGCGCCCAGCGTCGACACATGGGCGCTGCGGACCCGTACGGCGGTCTGTTCCAGCGCCCGGCCGATCCGGTGCAGCAGACCGGGGGCGTCCTGGGCTCGTACCTCGATCACCGTGGCGAGCCGCGAGCCCGCCGCCGCGACGGTGACCCTGGGCGGCGGCGCCTTGACCCCGCGCCGCCTCGGATAGGCGGCCTCACGTTCGGCGAGGCGGGCCCGGATGTCCAGGGAGCCGTCCAGGGCGCGTACGAGGTCGGCGCGGAGCCTGGCGGCCTGCGGGAGGGATCCGTACTCGGCGGCGACCCGCCAGCTGAGCACCAGCAGGTCGGCCGGGTCGCCCAGCTCGGTGGGGAGCTCGACGGAGCGCAGATCGGCTGCGCGGACGGTGAGGCGGTGCAGCGCGAGGACTCCGGCCGCCGCGGGCAGCACCCCGGGGCGGTCCGGCAGCGCGATGAGGAGTTCGACGCCGACGGGTTCCGGTTCGCCGTCCTCGGGGACGGCTTCGGGGTGGGTGTGCAGGGAGAGGACGGGCTCGCCGGTGCGGAGCGCCTCGACGGCGAGGCGCTCCTGCTCGGCGCTGGGCGCGAGCGGTTCCGGTTCGGCGGGCTCCTCGCCGGCGAGGAGCGCGGCGACGCGTTTGACCAGGTCCGTGACGAGTGAGGCGCGCCAGGAGCTCCACGCGGCGGGGCCGGTGGCCAGCGCGTCGGCCTCGGTGAGGGCGTGCAGGAGTTCCAGCGTGGAGGCGCTGCCCACGGCGTCGGCGACGGACCGCACGGTCGCGGGGTCGTCCAGGTCACGCCGGGTGGCGGTCTCGATGAGCAGGAGGTGGTGGCGTACGACGGTGGCGACGACCCCGACGTCCTGCTTGTCGAAGCCGATGCGGGCGGCCATGTCGCGGGCGATGACCTCACCGGCGACGGAGTGGTCCCCGGGCCAGCCCTTGCCGATGTCGTGGAGCAGGGCCGAGACCAGGAGGAGGTCGGGGCGGCCGACGCGGCGGGTCAGGGAGGCGGCGCGCACGGCCGTCTCGACGAGGTGGCGGTCGACGGTCCAGGTGTGGACGGGGTTGCGCTGCGGCCTGCAGTGCACCCGCTCCCAGTCGGGCAGGAGCCGGGTGATGATGCCTTCCGCTTCCAGTGCCTCCCAGACGCCGACGGTGGGTTCGCCGGCACCGAGCAGGGTGACGAGCTCCTCGCGGGCCTCCGGGGGCCACGGCACGGGCAGGGGCTGGGCGGCGGTCCTGAGGTGGCGTACGAGGTGGCGGGAGAGCGGCAGTCCGGCCTCGGCCGCCGCGGCGGCGGCCCTGAGGGTGAGGACGGCGTCCTTCTCGGGGCGTGCGGTGCGTGCGAGGACGACTTCGCCGTCCGCCTCGACGACGCCCTCGGCGAGCGGGGTGCGTTCCGGGGCGGCCTTGGCGCCGCCGCCGAGGATCGCCCGCAGCCGGGGGCGTACGGAGCGCGCGCGCAGGACGCGGTTGACCTCGCGCCAGGTGACGTCGGTGGCGTACGAGACCGTCCTGGCGGCCTCGTACACCTGCCGCAGCAGGGCGTCGGAGTCGAGGAGGCCGAGGGCTCCGGCGACCTGGTCCTGTTCCTGGAGGGCGAGGCGGTCGGTGGCCCGGCCGGTGGTGAGGTGGAGGGCGTCGCGTGCGTCGAGGAGGGTGCGGCGGGCTTCGGCGAGTCCTTCGCGGGGGGCGTCCGCGACCCAGGAGGCGGCGACGGCGCGCAGGGCGGTGGCATCGCGGAGACCGCCGCGGGCCTCCTTCAGGTCGGGCTCCAGGAGGAACTGGAGCTCACCCATGCGTTCGGCCCGTTCCCGGCAGAGTTCGTCGAGGGCGGGGAGGCGTTCGGGGGCCTGGTTGCGCCAGTCCGCGAGGATCGTGGTGCGCAGTCCCGCGACCAGGCCGAGGTCTCCGGCGACGGGGCGCGCGTCGAGCAGTCCGAGCTGGACCTTGAGGTCCTCCCTCGCGGTCGAGCGTGCTTCGCCGGGGGTGCGTACGGAGTGGTCGAGGGCCAGCCCGAGGTCCCAGACGGGGTACCAGACGCGGTCGGCGAGTGCCGCGATCGCCGCGGCGCCGGCGCTGCCGTCGTGCAGGAGCAGGAGGTCGAGGTCGCTGCGCGGGGAGAGTTCGCCACGGCCGTACCCGCCGACGGCGACGAGGGCCGCGCCCCGGACGCCCGACTCCTCGGCGGCCGTGGTGAACAGCGCGGTCAGCCAGTCGTCGGTGAGGCGGGCGAGGGCCGCACGGCGCGGCGGCCCGGACTGCGTCTTCTCCTGGAGAAGGCGCAGCCGGGCCGCCGCGTAGCCGCTGGGTCCCGAGTCCTCGGATTCGGTGGTCACTTCGGTGCTCGTCACCCAGCTGCCTTTCCGTTCACTGGAACCGTCGGTCAGAGTGCGTCCGGGCCGCGTTCGCCGGTCCGTACGCGGATCGCGGTCTCGACCGGGACGCTCCAGACCTTGCCGTCACCGATCTTGCCCGTACGGGCGGCCTTGACCACCACGTCGATGAGCTGTTCGGCGTCCTCGTCCTCGACGAGGACCTCGATGCGGATCTTCGGTACGAGGTCGACGGTGTACTCGGCGCCCCGGTAGACCTCGGTGTGTCCGCGCTGCCGCCCGTAACCGCTGGCTTCCGTGACCGTCAGGCCCTGGACGCCGAAGGCCTGGAGGGCCTCCTTGATCTCGTCCAGCCTGTGTGGCTTCACGACTGCGGTGATGAGCTTCATGCGTCCACCTTCTTGTTCGTCGGGGCTGCCGTGGCGCCGGGCGCCGGAGGTGCGGTGCGCGTGGCCGCGCCGCCGCCGGCGCCGCTGAAGTCGTACGCGGTCTCGGCGTGTTCGACCTGGTCGATGCCCGAGATCTCGTCGTCCTCGGAGACGCGCATCCCGATCGTCTTGTCCAGGATGAAGGCGAGGACCGCGGAGACGACCAGAGAGTACGCGAGGACCGCGAACACTCCGACGGCCTGCTTGCCGAGCTGGTCGAGGCCGCCGCCGTAGAAGAGGCCCTTGGCGTCGGACTGCACTCCGCCGGTGGCGAAGAAGCCGACGAGGAGGGAGCCGATGACGCCGCCGACGAGGTGGACGCCGACGACGTCCAGGGAGTCGTCGTAACCGAGCTTGTACTTGAGGCCGACGGCCATGGCGCACAGGACACCGGCGATGACACCGATCGCGATGGCGCCCAGCGGGCTGACCGCACCGCCTGCGGGGGTGATGGCGACGAGACCGGCGACGGCGCCGGACGCCGCACCCAGGGTGGTGAAGGAGCCGTGGCGGATCTTCTCGTAGGCGAGCCAGCCCAGGACTGCCGCACCGGTGGCGACCTGGGTGTTGACGAACATGACCGCGCCGACACCGTCGTCGTTGCCGAGCCACGAGCCGGCGTTGAAGCCGAACCAGCCGAACCACAGGAGCGCGGCGCCGAGCATGACGAGCGGCAGGCTGTGCGGCCGCATCGGGTCCTTCTTGAAGCCGACCCGCTTGCCGATGACCAGGATCACGCCGAGCGCCGCGGCACCCGCGTTGATGTGGACGGCCGTACCACCGGCGAAGTCGATGACACCCAGCTCGAAGAGCCAGCCGCCGGCGCCCCAGACCCAGTGCGCGACCGGGAAGTAGACGACGGTGACCCACAGCGCGACGAACAGCGCCCAGGAGGTGAACTTGACCCGGTCGGCGAGGGCACCGCTGATGAGGGCCGGGGTGAGCACGGCGAACATCAGCTGGAAGACGGAGAAGACGTAGATCGGGATGGTGTAGCCGTCCCAGAGCTCCGTGACGCCGATTCCGCTGAGGCCGACGAAGTCCGAGCTCCAGCCGATGACTGAGCCGACGTCGGTGCCGAAGGTGAGACTGAATCCGTAGAGAACCCACAGGACCGTGACGATCCCGAGGCTGATGAAGCTCATCATCAGCATGTTCAGGGTGCTCTTGACGCGGACCATGCCTCCGTAGAAGAAGGCCAGGCCCGGGGTCATCAGCATCACCATCGCGGAGCAGATGAGCATGAACCCGGTATTGGCGGCAGACAGCGTCGGGGCGTCTGCGGCAAGCGTCGTGATGCCTGGGGGCATCGGCGTCTCCTCGTCGTCGGTGCGGCCACGTGCGGGGGTGCGGGACCACGGTGAAAAGGTGCGGGCCGGTTATGCGCCATGAGATTCGCGCAGCACGGTTTCCACGAATGCCGCACGATGTTTCACCGCAGTGACGAAGGGGCGCGATGTGTTACGTCCGAATGAATCGCGAGTGTCGGAGCCGTTGTGCTGCCTACCATGCTGCCTGCGCCGCATACGGTGCCGCGGGGACCCCGAAAGCGTGAACCGGCCACGGCGGCCACCCGCTGACCTGGCAACGGGGGAGCCGAGTCGGGCTGTACGGGATGGCTGTCGTGGCCGGTGGCAGGAGTGCCGGTCAGACCGCTTCGGCGGTCTCCGGGAGCTGTTCGGTGAGCAGGTCGGTGAGCCGCGCGACCGCGGGTACGTCACCGAAGTCCCTGGCAGCGGTGTCGACGGTCTTGCGGAGCCGGGTGTTGACGCGCTCCGACCTGACCTTCCTGGCGACCCTCAGGGCCTCGGTGGCCGGCACGGTCGACTCCTCGGGCTCGCGCTTGAGGAGATGGACGGTCGCCATGCCGATCAGATTGAGCGCGTAGGACCTCTGGTGCTCGTCGTCGTCGCTGAAGAGCTCGACGGCGCGGGACATGGCGGGCTCGGCGAGCGAGGCGTACGTGGGGCTGCGGCCGGCGACATAGGCCAGGTCACGGTAGGAGTGGGCGTTCTCCCCGTGCAGTTCGGCGTCGGAGAAGAAGCGGATCCAGTCGGGCTCGGGCTCGCCGTCGAGCACGGCGTCGGCGAAGGTGTCCTCGGCCATCCGTACCGCTCGTTTGCACTTGCTGGGCTGGCCCATGTTGGCGTACGCGCGCGCCTCCATCGCATACAGCATGGCCTGGGTGCGCGCGGTGGCGCAGTCCCGGCTGCCGTACTGGGCGAGATGGATGAGTTCGAGTGCGTCGTCGGGCCGTCCGAGGTGAATCATCTGGCGGCTCATGCTGGACAGGATGTACGAACCCAGTGGCTTGTCACCGGCCTCCTTGGAGGCGTGCAGGGCGAGCACGAAGTACTTCTGGGCGGTGGGCTGGAGACCCACGTCGTAGCTCATCCAGCCCGCCAGTTCGGCCAGTTCGGCCGCGCACCGGAACAGGCGCCGGGCGGTCTCCGCGGGCTGGGGCTCCTGCAACAGGTCGGTGACCTCGTGGAGTTGGCCGACGACGGCCTTGCGGCGCAGTCCGCCGCCGCACTGCGCGTCCCACTGGCGGAACATCGCCGTGGTGGACTCCAGCAGGTCCAGCTCGGGCCGGGAGAGCCGCGAGGGGCGGCTCTCCGTGGACATCTGCGCCGGCTCGGGCTGCCCCGACGGGGCGACGGGCACCAGCCAGCGCTGCATCGGCTCGATGAGGGTGGGGCCCGCGGCCAGGGCGAGGGAGCTGCCGAGGAAGCCCCGCCGGGCCAGCATGAGGTCGCTGCGGGAGAACTCGCTGAGCAGCGCGACGGTCTGCGGGCCTGCCCAGGGCAGGTCCACCCCGGCCACCGAAGGCGACTGGTGGGCGGCGCGCAGCCCGAGGTCCTCCACGGCGACGACCGCGCCGAAGCGTTCGGAGAAGAGCTCGGAGAGGATGCGCGGGATCGGCTCGCGGGGCTGTTCGCCGTCGAGCCAGCGTCGCACCCGGGAGGTGTCGGTGCTGACGTGGTGCGCGCCCATCTGGCGTGCCCGCCGGTTCACCTGGCGTGCGAGCTCGCCCTTGGACCAGCCGCTGCGCACGAACCACGATCCCAATTGCCCGTTGGGGCGCTTCCCGGCATTCGTCTCGCCTGCGCCGCTGCCACTCACTGGAACGCCCCCATCCCGCTGAAACCTGTCGCGCGAACCTCTATCAGAATGCCGTGCATCGACGCTGCCCGTACGGACGTTGCGCGCCGTCGAACAGAGAAACGGGTTGCCTGGGGCATACCCGTCGGCGCATGCAATTGCAGGGTTCGGGTACCGACGGTAATCCTACGATCACCGCCCCGGCGAGGGCGATTGGTGAAACGCCACCATTCGCCACCCCTTCGGATGAACCCGCTCGGCACGGTCCGCGATTCACTTGACATGCCGCGATCAGAGGTAAGCGTGTGAAGCATTCGGGGGCGCGCGGCAGAGTCGCGTACCCCTTGAGGCCCGCTCCGCGTGCCGCAGGGTCCGCGGTGACGACGGAGGACGTTCAGTGCCTCCAGGTCGTAACCACCGGTGAGTCGGACCCGTTGGAGGGGGCATGGGCTTCACGATCGGCGGCATCCGCGAGATGCGTCCCGGCTCGCGGCGGCGCGGCCGTGCGGCGGCCGGGGCGACCGCTGTGGCGGAGTACACGGGGCTGTGGGGCTGGGCGGTGGCACCGGGTGTGCGGGCCTCGGCCGGAGTCTGTTCGTGCGGCGACGCCCGCTGCCTCGCCCCCGGCGCCCATCCGTTGGACTTCGCCCGTGAGGTACCGGCGGGCGCCGCCCTCGACGTCGCCGCGGACGCCTGGGCGGAGGTGCCGGGAGCCTCGATGCTGCTTCCGGTGGGCCGTACCTTCGACGTGCTCGACGTCGCGGAGGCCGCCGGCCGGAACGCCCTGGTCCGGATGGAGCGGATGGGACTGCCGCTGGGGCCGGTGACGGTGACGCCGACCGGCCGGACGCAGTTCTTCGTCGCTCCCGGGGCCGCGAACGGTCTGCCCGGGCTGCTCTACCGGATGGGCTGGGACGACGCGGACCTGGATCTGCGGGCGTTCGGCCCGGGCGCGTACATCACCGCTCCCCCCTCCGACCTCGGCGGGCTCGGCCCGGTCCGCTGGCTGCGCCCGCCGGTCCCGGACACGGCGGTGACTCCTCCGCAGGCACGGCTGCTGCTCGGCACCCTGGCGTACATATGCCACCGCTCGTGATGCCGGAAGGGCGGTGGACCCTCCTCGGGTCCACCGCCCTTCCGTCGTACGCGGGAGTGTCCGCGGTCAGTCGCCGATCAGCGCGTCGACGAAGGCCTCCGGCTCGAACGGTGCCAGGTCGTCCGGCCCTTCACCAAGGCCGATGAGCTTCACCGGTACGCCCAGCTCGCGCTGGACGGCGATCACGATGCCGCCCTTGGCGGTGCCGTCCAGCTTGGTGAGGACGATGCCGGTGATGTCGACGACCTCGGCGAACACCCGTGCCTGGACGAGTCCGTTCTGCCCGGTCGTGGAGTCCAGGACGAGAAGGATCTCGTCGAGCGGCCCGTGCTTCTCGACGACCCGCTTGACCTTGCCGAGCTCGTCCATGAGGCCCGTCTTGGTGTGCAGACGGCCGGCGGTGTCGATGAGCACCACGTCGGCGCCCTCGGCGATGCCCTCCTTCACGGCGTCGAAGGCGATCGACGCCGGGTCTCCGCCCTCGGGCCCGCGGACCGTCCGGGCGCCGACGCGCTCGCCCCAGGTCTGGAGCTGGTCGGCGGCCGCGGCACGGAAGGTGTCCGCCGCGCCGAGCACGACGCTGCGGCCGTCGGCGACGAGCACCCGGGCGAGCTTGCCCGTCGTGGTCGTCTTGCCGGTGCCGTTGACCCCGACGACCATCACGACGCCGGGCGTCTCGGCGCCTCCCTCCGTCCTGACCGCACGGTCGAGGTCGGGGCCGAGCAGGGCGACGAGCTCCTCGCGCAGCAGCGCGCGCAGCCCTTCGGGGGTACGGGTGCCGAGGACACGGACCCGCTCACGGAGCCGCTCCACCAGCTCCTGGGTGGGGGCGACGCCGACGTCGGCGGTGAGGAGCGTGTCCTCGATCTCCTCCCAGGTGTCCTCGTCGAGGTTGTCGCGCGACAGGAGCGTGAGCAGCCCCTTGCCCAACGAGTTCTGCGAGCGGGCGAGCCGCGCGCGGAGCCGTACCAGACGGCCCGCGGTGGGCTCGGGGACCTCGAGCGCGGGGATCTCCGGCTCGATGACCACGGGGGCTTCCCCGACCGGAGTCCCGTCGCCGGGGGGACCGACCTCCTCGATGGTGCGCCGCGCTTCGTCGCGCGGCGCCTCGGCTTCCTCACCGGCGTGGGGTTCGGCGGGAGGAGTGATGGTCGGCGTGCTCGACGGCGCCGAGGGCGGCAGCTGCTTCTTCTTGCGGCTGCTGACCACGAGCCCGCTGATCAGGCCGACCGCGACCAGGGCGATGATGACAGCAAGGATGACGATTTCCATAACCTGTCCAGTATCGGCCACGGCCGTCGTCCGGGCGCGGTTCCCGGGTTCCGTCCGACCGGACGGAAGGGTGTTATGCGCCTTTTGGTGGTAAAGGTACGCTACTGCCCGTGGAGAACCGAGGCCTGGATCCCGTCCCCGAAACCGAGCGCACCGGCCGGGTCCGCACTCTCTTCTTCACCTGGGTGGCGGCCAACACGACGGTGCTGCTGCTCACGGTGGGTGCGGGACTCACCGTCTTCGACGGGCTGAACTTCTGGCAGGTGCTGGCCGTCGCGGCCACGGCACCCGTGCTGTCCTTCGGTCTGGTCGGCCTCGTCTCGGTCGCCGGGAAGCGGGGCGGCGCCCCGGGCATGGCCCTCTCCCGGGCGGCTTTCGGACAGCGCGGCAACCTCTTCCCCGGAGCCCTGCTGTGGGTGGCCCGCTGGGGCTGGGAGTCGGTCAACGCGGTCACCGGCTCCTACGCCCTGCTGGCGGTGCTCAACCTGCTGTTCGATGTCCGGAGCACGAGCACGCTGATGCTGGTGACCCTCACCTCCTTCGTCGCCTGCAGCTTCCTGGTCTCGGGGCTCGGCATCAGGGCACTGCGGGTGTGCTGTCCGGTCTCCGCCTACCTCTTCGGGGGCGCCAGCCTTCTCGTACTCATGCACCTGATCGGCTCGACGCAGTGGCGGGCGGTCCTGGACCGGCCCGCGGGCACGGTGGCGATGACGATCGCGGGAATCGGGACGCTGGCCGCCGGGGGCATCAGCTGGGTTCCTTCCGCCCCGGACTTCGCCCGCTATCTGCCGCGTTCCGCGTCCGGCCGGGCGATGGTCGCCGCGACCGTGGGCGGAGCGCTCGTCACGGTGCTGCCGATGGTCATGATGGGCGCGGTGATGGCGGTGGGCACACCGGACCTGGCCGTCACGAAGGATCCGGTGTCCTTCATCGGCGCGCTGCTGCCGGTGTGGATCGCCGTGCCGTACCTGCTCATCGCCGTCGTCGGCATGGTGCTGATCAACGCGATGTCGATGTACTCAGCCGGATTCACCGCGCAGACGCTCGGCTTCGCCATCCCCCGCGCCTGGGCGGTGGGCGTCAACGCCACGATCAGCCTGCTGCTCGGCGGACTGCTGATGCTGGTGGCGACCAGCTTCATCGACACGTTCGTCTCGTTCCTGACGCTGCTCGGCGTGACGTTCTCCGCCTGGATCGGGGTGTTCGGCGTGGATCTGCTGCGTGGGCGGACGTACGACTCCGCGGCGCTCATGGACACCACGCCCCGCAGCGCCTACTGGTACGCGTCCGGCTACTGCTGGCAGGCCATGACCGCCTGGGCGACGGCCCTCGTGGTGGGGCTGCTGTTCACCGGGGTCGAGTGGTTCACCGGGCCGCTGGCCACCACCTGGATCGGGCGGAGCGGGCTGGGCTGGGCCGCGACGATGGTCGTCGCGGCGGGCGTGTACGCGCTGCTGCCGCGCCCGGCCGACCGCACGGGCGGCGAGCCCGTGGCCTTCTGAGGTGACGGCGGGCAGACCACCGCATGTACGGTCCGGCGCCGCACCGCCGACACAACCTGCCGACGCGGTACGCCCTGCCGACGCGGTACAACCTGCCGGCGCGTACACCCCGGTACAGCACTGCCCCGGTCCGGCATGGGCCGGACCGGGGCAGTGCCCGGTTCCGAGGAGAGGGGCAGCGGGGATCAGCCCATCTCCTCCAGCGCCTTGCCCTTGGTCTCCTTCACGAACTTGAGCACGAAGGGGATCGAGAGCACGGCGAAGCATGTGTAGATGATGTAGGTACCCGACAGGTTCCAGTCGGACAGGCTCGGGAAGCTCGCGGTGATCGCCCAGTTGGCGATCCACTGCGCCGAGGCGGCGACGCCGAGGGCTGCCGCACGGATGCGGTTCGGGAACATCTCGCCGAGGAAGACCCAGACGACGACACCCCACGACAGTGCGAAGAAGAGGACGAAGACGTGGGCGGCGATCAGGGCCACCGTGCCCTGCGTGGTCGGGAGTTTGCCGTCCACCAGGTCCGCGGAGAAGGCCCACGCCTCGAAGGCCAGCGCCACGGCCATACCGACCGAACCGATGAGCGCGAGCGGCCGGCGGCCCACCCGGTCCACGAGGATCATGGCGATCACCGTGCCGATGATGTTGATGATCGACGTGGTGAAGGAGTAGAAGAACGAGTCGGTCGGGTCGATGCCGACGGACTGCCACAGCGTCGCGGAGTAGTAGAAGGCGACGTTGATGCCGACGAGTTGCTGGAACACGGACAGGCCGATGCCGACCCAGACGATCGGCAGGAAGCCGAAGCGGCTTCCGAGCAGGTCGCTGAACTTCGACTTGTGCTCGCGGTGCATGGCCGTTTCGATCTCGTCGACCCGCGCGTCGAGGTCGACGTTCTTGCCCTCGACCTCTTCCAGGATCTTCCGGGCCCGGTCCTTCTTGCCCACGGAGATGAGGAAGCGCGGCGACTCGGGGATCGCGAACGACAGCAGACCGTAGAGGATGGCGGGCACGACCATGACGCCCAGCATCCACTGCCAGGCCTCGAAGCCGCCGATCTCGCCGCGCTGGTCGCCGTCGGCGATCTGCAGGATGCCGTAGTTGACCAGCTGCGAGATCGCGATGCCGATGACGATGGCGGCCTGCTGGAAGGAGCCCAGGCGGCCGCGGTAGGCGGGCGGCGAGACCTCGGCGATGTAGGCCGGGCCGATGACCGAGGCCATGCCGATCGCGAAGCCGCCGATGATGCGCCACATGGCGAGGTCCCACAGGGCGAACGGCAGCGCGGATCCGACAGCGCTGACGGTGAACAGCACCGAGGAGATCTGCATACAGCGGATGCGGCCGATGCGGTCGGCGATGCGTCCCGCCGTGGCCGCCCCGATCGCACAGCCGATCAGGGCGATGGCGATGACCTGGGCCAGTGTTCCCGAGCCGATGTCGTACCGGTCACGGATCGCCTCGACGGCACCGTTGATCACGGAACTGTCGTAGCCGAAGAGGAAGCCGCCCATGGCCGCGGCCGCCGTGATGAAGATGACATGGCCGAGATGGTCCGGGTGGGCCTCCCGGGCTCCGGGCTCCGGTCCGCGCGGTGTGCTGGTCACATGAAACTCCTGGTGCCTGGCCGCAACGTCAGGCGTGGGGGGTGAGCCCTCCCAGTGGCGCACAACTTACGGCTGACCACCACTTGAAGGTAAAAACAACTTTGCTGAGGTTATGCGTTCAAGTTTCGAAGTCAAGACTTGGGTGAACTCGGAACGAGCAGACAAGTACCCAGGAACCCACAAAAGGTATGTTCAGGTATTGAAGATTTGGTGAAGGGTGAGTGACCACACCTCACCCGGCACGGCAGGCCGTCAGCGCAGGCGCTGGCTGATCACCTTGGAGACCCCGTCACCCTGCATGGAGACGCCGTACAGCGCGTCGGCGACCTCCATCGTCCTCTTCTGATGCGTGATCACGATGAGCTGGGAGCTCTCCTGGAGCTCCTCCATCAGCCGGATCAGACGCTGCAGATTGGTGTCGTCGAGCGCCGCCTCGACCTCGTCCATGACGTAGAAGGGACTCGGCCTGGCCTTGAAGATGGAGACCAGAAGGGCAACGGCCGTAAGGGATCTCTCGCCTCCCGACAGCAGCGAGAGCCGCTTGACCTTCTTGCCCGGCGGCCTGGCCTCGACATCCAGTCCGGTCGTCAGCATGTTGTCCGGATCGGTGAGGACGAGCCGGCCCTCCCCGCCGGGGAAGAGACGTGAGAAGACGCCTTCGAACTCGCGGGCGGTGTCCCGGAACGCCTCGGTGAACACCTGCTCGACCCGTTCGTCGACCTCCTTGATCACCTGCATCAGGTCGGCCCGTGTCTTCTTCAGGTCTTCGAGCTGCTCGGAGAGGAACTTGTGCCGCTCCTCCAGCGCCGAGAACTCCTCGAGGGCGAGCGGATTCACCTTCCCGAGTTGCTGATACGCCCGTTCGGCCGCCTTGAGCCGCTTCTCCTGCTCCGCCCTGACGAACGGCTTCGGCTGGTTGCGCGGGTGCTCCGGGTCCTCCGGAAGCTCCTCGCCGTCGGCGGCCGGGGACGGTGGGACCAGCTGGCCGGGCCCGTACTCGGCGGCCAGCCCGGCCGGCTCCACACCGAACTCCTCCAGCGCCTTCGTCTCCAGCTGCTCCACGCGCAGCCGCTTCTCGGCGCCGAGCACCTCGCCGCGGTGCACCGAGTCGGTCAGCCGGTCGAGCTCGTTCTTGAGGTCGCGGCCCCGGCCGCGCTCGGCTGCCAGCTCGCGTTCGCGTTCCGCCTTCGCGGCCTCGGCCGTGGCCCGTTCCTCCCCGGCCCGTACGACGGAGACCTCTACGTGGGCGAGCAGCTGACGGGCGCCGGACGCCACGGCGGCGGCCACGGCCGCCTCGTGGCGCAGCCGGGCGCGGCGCTGCTCGGCGCGGGTGCGGGCCTCACGCTCGGCGCGGGCCCCGCGGTCGAGGGCGTCGGCCCGCCCGGCGAGTCCCTTCACCCGTTCCTCGTGGGTACGGACCTGGAGGCGGGCCTCCATCTCGGTCTGGCGCGCGTTGGCACCGTCGGCGGCGAGCCTGTCCCGTACGGAGGTGTCGGGTTCCTCCTCGACCGGGGTCTCCTCCGCGACCAGCAGGCGTTCCGCGAGCTCCTCCGCCTCCTCGGTCGCCCGCTCCAGCGCCTCCTGGGCCCTGGCCGCCGAGGCGGTCGTCCGCTCGGCCTCCCCGGCGGCGCCCCTGGCCTGCCCGGCCAGCCGGCCGAGCTGCTGGGCCACCCCGGACTTCTCCCGCTCGGCAGCCCTGCGCCGGTCCCCCAGCTCCTCCACACGGGCGGCCCCCTCCTGGCGCCGTCCGGCGGCGAGCCGCTGGGCCCCCGCGAGCTCCTCGCACCGCACGACGAGCTCGGCCAGCTCGGCGGCGGCCTCGTCGACCGAGGCCTGCACCTCCAGCAGGCTGGGCGCCCCGGCGGATCCGCCGTGCGCGAAGTGCGCGCTCAGCACGTCGCCCTCGCCGGTCACGGCGGTCAGCCCGGGATGGGCGGCGACCAGGTCCTCGGCGTCCGCCAGGGTGCCGACGACGACCATGTCGCGGACCAGCAGCCGTACGGCCCCCATCAGTTCGGCGGGGCCCCGCACCAGGGAGGAGACGGCGGGCGCGTCCGGTCCCGCCGCGGCGACGGCCGGAGCGGGTGCGTCCTGCCCCTCGGCGGCGACGCCCGGGCCGGCCACGGCCGGAACCGGTTGCCGCAGCCGCACCTCTTCGCCCGTGGTGCCGTGCTGCGGGGCCCCCGGCCCCTGCACGGGCACCTGGCCCAGGGCCGGCGCGGGATCCGGCCCGTCGGCCTGCCCCGGTACCTGCCCGGCACCCGTACCCGCCGGCAGCAGTGCCGCACGGCCCGCGTCCTGCTTGCGCAGCAGCCGGATCGCGTCGGCCGCCGTGGCCGGGTCCCGTACGGCGATCGCGTCGGCGGCGGCGCCGAGCGCGGCCGCCACCGCGACCTCGTACCCGGAAGCCACGGTGAGCAGCTCGGCGGCCGGCCCGAGCAGTCCCGGCAGCCGGTCCCCCGCGCCGAGCAGGACTCCGGTGCCGTCCTTGCGGCGCAGCCCCAGGGAGAGCGCCTCGTGGCGGGCGGCGACCGCGGCGCGCTTCCGTTCCGCGGCGGTGGCCGCCTCCCGTGCGGCGCCGAGCGCCGACTCCGCCTCGGCGAGCTCCCGCTTGGCCGTGTCGTGCCGCTCCGCCAGCTCCGCGTCGCCCGCGTCCAGTCCGTCGACCTCGGCCTTCAACTGCTCGTACTCCTCCTGCGCGGCGACGGCGCGCTCCCGTGCCTCGTCGCGGGAGGCGGCCAGCCGGTCGATCTCGGCCTGCGCCGAACCGGCGCGGCTGCGGGCGGCGTTGACCTGCCCGTTCAGCCGGGCGAGCCCTTCGCGCCGGTCGGCGATGGCACGGGCGGCGTCCTTGAGCCTGCGTTCCTCGGCGGCCAACTCCCTTTCCAGCTCGGCCCGGTGCGCGGTCGTGTCCTCCAGCGCGTGTTCCGCGGCCTCCAGCGCGGCCTCCAGCTCCGCCTCCTGCTCACGGATCCTGGCTGCCTCGCGCTCCATGTCCTCGGGGTCCCGCCCGCGCCGCTCCTCCTCCGGGGCGGCGGTGGCGCTCTTGACCCGGGCGTCGGCGAGCGAGATCGTGCCCCGCACGCGCTCGGCCAGCTGCGAGAGTTCGTACCAGGTCTGCTGGGCGCGCTGCAGCCTCGGCGCCAGCCGCCGTACCTCGTCCTCCAGGTCGGCCTCGCGGGCGAGCGCCGTCCTGAGGGCGGCCTCCGCGGCCTCCCGGCGCTGCTTGAGGGCCGCTTCGTCGGCGATCTCGCTGCGCAGCGCCTCCCTGAGGCTCACCAGGTCGTCGGCGAGCAGCCGCAGCCGGGCGTCCCGCAGGTCGGCCTGGATGACGGCGGCCCGGCGGGCCACGGCCGCCTGCCGGCCCAGGGGCTTGAGCTGGCGCCGGAGTTCGTCGGTCAGGTCCTGGACGCGGGCGAGGTTGGCGCCCATCGCCTCCAGCTTCCGCAGCGCCTTCTCCTTGCGCTTACGGTGCTTGAGCACACCCGCCGCCTCCTCGATGAAGGCGCGGCGCCCCATCGGATCGGCGTGCAGTACGGAGTCCAGCCGGCCCTGCCCGACGATGACGTGCATCTCGCGGCCGATACCGGAGTCCGAGAGGAGTTCCTGGATGTCGAGCAGCCGGCAGGTGTCGCCATTGATCTGGTATTCGCTGCCACCGTTGCGGAACATGATCCGGGTGATCGTCACCTCGGCGTACTCGATGGGCAGCGCACCGTCGGAATTGTCGATGGTCAGCGACACTTCCGCCCGGCCGAGCGGTGGCCTTCCGGTGGTGCCGGCGAAGATCACGTCTTCCATCTTGCCGCCGCGCAGGCTTTTGGCCCCCTGCTCCCCCATGACCCAGGAGAGCGCGTCCACCACATTGGATTTACCGGACCCATTGGGCCCGACGACGCAGGTGATCCCCGGTTCGAACCGCAGGGTCGTGGCGGAGGCGAATGATTTGAAACCACGCAGGGTCAGGGCCTTGAGGTGCACGCCGCCGGACTCTACCTTTCACTCTCGGTTTCGCTGATGAAGGTGCAGGGCACATCAGACGGTAAGCGAAGAGCGATACATCGGGGGCGGACCGGGGAAAGAAAGAAGGGACGCCGAAGCGTCCCTTTTGATCTCGCACAGTTGAATCTCACACAGTCCTGCGTGACGGATCGCGGACGGACCGGATCACGAGCAGTCCACGGCTTTCGAGGACTGCGGTGCGTTCCAGGACAGCGATCCGTGACGAAGACATTCCAGTGGTGATCTCAAGCGGCTGGCACGAGCAGCCCGACCGGCCCCGGCGGGGCGATGGGTCAGGTCAGCGCGGGCTCCGCCTGAGGTACGTCGATGTCGATGCTGTCGAGCAGCGACTCTTGGTGCTGGGCGGCGGCATTGAGCGCGTCGTTCTCGTCCTGGATCCGTACGAGCTCGGATTCCAGGTCCTGGACGCGCTGCTGGAGCCGTCGCATCTCGGCGAGGAGTCGCGGGTCGGAACCGCCGACGTAACCGAGAAGCGCCTTTGCCATGAGGATGGTCCTCCACACTGAGTGACCGACCGATGCGGTGTGGGTCGTGAGGGAATCGCACCCGCGGTGCTCGGCAGCGCTCTGTCATCACTGCGGTTCTGCTGCAACCAACTCTGCCAAACAGCTAAGGTGCGCGGGGTTTTCAGCGTCTCACCAAAAAGTTTGACGGTCAACACGATCACACGCCGTGTAGCCGGGTGTCCCGGGGGCGCGCGGCCGGACGATCATGCGGCGCGACTCATCTGCGGGGTCCCGAAGGGCGTGGAGATCTTCGTCAATGCCGCAGCCTGGCATGACATCCGCCTCTTGGCAACCATGCCCCGCCGCCGGGTACTTTCGCAGGTCATTTCGGGTGCGCGGCCTTCCGGGCGTTCTCCGTCACCCCTCGCGGCGCCCCGGATACGGAGCGGATCCGGGCCTCCTTTTGCGGGCCGGTCTCAACGGATCGCGAATCCCTCATAAACACCGCGCGGGGTGTCCCAGATCTCAGTCACGCCGTCCACGCGGCCGGGTGTGTCGTCGGATGCGAGCCAGTCGAGCAGACGGTGGCAATTCTCACGTGGCCCCTCGGCGACAACCTGCACCCGCCCGTCGTCGAGATTGAGGGCGAAGCCGGTGAGGCCTCCGATCTCCAAAGCATTTGCCCTGGTGAACCAGCGGAAGCCTACTTGCTGTACTCGGCCGCGTACCCATACGACGAGTCGTGCGTCTTCGTTCATGCTCGAACGCTAACCGGCCAATTGCCCGAGGAGCACGTCGGCCCATTACGTCATGGCGTACAGTCCCGTCGAAATAGCCTCACCCGAACGGGTGAGACAGACGGTGAACACGGTGACGTCGCAGCGGCGCCGCCGAGCACGAGGAAGGCACGCGCATGGGACGCCATCGACGCGCAGGCGCAGCCCCCGCAGCTGAGCAGACGGCGGGCGTGGCAGGCGGGCACCGTGGTGCCCGCCGGAAGAAGCGGGCCGGAGCGCCCCTGCGCACGGGTCTTCTCGGTGTGTCCGCGGCAGTGGCCGTAGGTGCGGTCGCCGTCGCATCGGGTCTGCTGCCGGGCGGCGACACCTACAGCGTCAGCGGCGGCACCTCCGCCGACCAGGTCCGCGCCGGCGGCGCCCCCGACCTGCTGACCCAGGGCGGCTCCTCCACCGAGCCGACCGACCGGGCATCGGCCTCCGCGTCCGCGCAGGCCACCCGGGGTGGCGAGCGTTCCGCGGCGCCCTCGAAGTCCGCCTCCGCCACTCCGAGCAAGAAGCCCTCGGTCACCGCTTCGAAGCCGGCCGAGAAGAAGAAGACGAAGGCCCCGGCGCCGACCAAGGCTCCGACCGCGTCACAGAAGAGCTCAGCCCCGGCCACGAAGGCCCCGGCCGCTCCGAGGACCGCTTCCCCCTCGCCGAGCCGTACGACCGAGGCCCCGGCCGACACGTCCGTGCAGGCGGAGGTGCTCGCCCTGGTCAACCAGGAGCGCGCCAAGGTCGGCTGCAGCCCGGTCACCGCCCGGGCCTCGTTGACCGCGCTCGCCCAGGCCTTCAGCGAGGACATGGCCGCCCGCGGCTTCTTCGACCACACGGACCCGGACGGGGCGACCCCCTGGGACCGCGCCGCGAAGGCCGGCGTCGAGGGTCTCGGCGGGGAGAACATAGCCCGCGGCCAGGCCGACGCGCAGGCGGTCATGGACGCGTGGATGAACAGCGACGGCCACCGTGCAAACATTCTCAACTGCGACTACACGACGCTCGGCGTGGGTGTGCACAACGGTTCGGGCGGCCCCTGGTGGACGCAGGACTTCGGCTTCTGACAAGCCCGCACGCCTCCGCAGGCCCTGTCGGCCTCCCCGGCCGTCGCTGTCAGTGCCAGTAGTCGAAGCGCCAGTCCCACGGGAGGCCGCGGCACCGGCGGCAGTGGAAGAAGTAGACACCGCCGCAGTCGCCCAGCCGGATGTCGCCGGTGACGGTCAGAAGGTGTTCCATCCGGTGTCCGGCCTCGCAGTCCGGCCAGTTCGCGGGCTGCGTCCAGGCGGGCCAGCCGCAGCTTCGTCCCGGTGGCGTTGGAGTCGGGTGGCCACGTGGGGCATCGTGGCTCCCCAGACGCACAAAGATCGACAGGACGCTGCGGGCACGTTGGTACGTCCCGCCGACAACCGGCTTACGCCCGCGCAGCGCTCACCTCGGGTAAGCGCTGCGCGGGCGTAAGCTGGCGGGCATGAGTGAGGCAGCGACGGAGCGCGAGGGCGGTACCCCGTCCTTCGACGCCTTCTCCCGGCAGTGCCCCTCCCGGGAGACGCTGGAGCACATCACCGGCCGTTGGGGCGGCCTGACCCTGGGGGCGTTGCACGGGAACAGGCTCCGCTTCAACGAGCTGCGCCGCCGTGTCGACGGGGTCAGCGAGAAGATGCTCTCCCAGACGCTGCACGCGCTGGAGCGCGACGGTCTGGTGCACCGTGAGGCCCAGCCCACCAATCCGCCGCGCGTCGACTACGAGCTGACGCCCCTGGGCCACGAGGTCGCGGGTCGGCTGGCTGGGCTCATCCAGCTGGTGGAGGGCCGGATGCCCGAGGTGCTGGACGCCCGCGGACGGTACGACGGGGCCCGCGAAGCCTGAGCCCGTCCCGTCCGGGCGGGTCAGCCCGTGCGCGGTGGACGCTGGCAGCGCGGGCAGAAGTAGCTGGACCGGTTCATCCACGGCCTCCGGCGCATCGGTGTCCCGCAGCGGCGGCAGGGTTCGTCCTCCCGGCCGTACGCGTCGAGCGACCGGTCGAAGTAGCCGGACTCGCCGTTCACATTGACGTACAGGCTGTCGAAACTGGTACCGCCCTGGTCGAGGGCCTCGCGCATCACGTCCCGGATGTGGCCGAGCAGCTCCGCCGTCCTCGGCCGGGTCAGCGTCGCCGTCGGCCGCTCGTAGTGCAGTCTGCTGCGCCAGAGCGCCTCGTCCGCGTAGATGTTGCCGACGCCGCTGATCAGCGACTGGTCGAGCAGGGCTCGCTTGACCGTCGTACGTCGCAGGCGCAGCGCCGTGTGGAACGCGGCGTCGTCGAAGGCCGGGTCGAGGGGGTCGCGGGCGATGTGCGCGATGACGTCGGGCAGCCCGTCGGGGGTGTTGTCGTGGAGCGACAGCCCGCCGAAGGTGCGCTGGTCGACGAAGCGCAGCTCGGTGCCGAGGGCGTCGTCGAAACGGATCCTGACGCGCAGGTGCTTCTCGTCGGGGGTCTTGGCGGGCTGCACGAGCAACTGACCGCTCATGCCGAGGTGCCCCAGCAGTGAGGACCCGGCGTCGTCCGACGGCACGGCCTCGTCCAACGGCACCCAGAGGTACTTGCCGCGGCGCATCGCCGTGCCGAAGCGCAGGCCGCGCAGCCGGGCCGCGAAGTCCACGCCGCCCGCGAGGTGACGCCGGACCGCACGCGGGTGCAGGACCTCGACGTCGTCGACCGTACGGCCGGCGACCCAGCGCTCCAGGCCCCTCCGGACGACTTCGACCTCGGGCAGTTCGGGCACGGTGACTCCTTCGGCACGGGGGAAGACAACGAGAGCCCCCCGGTGCACACGGCACCGGGGGGCTCTCGGGTGGTTCAGGCAGGAGCTGCGTCCGTGTTCGGCGACGGGTCGGCAGGGGTGTCGGCGGCCCCTCCGTCGACAGCGGCTTTCGCCACGGCCTCCCGCGCTTCCGCGGCGGCGCTGATCTCGCGCCAGGCGGATTCCGCCGCCTGCTGCTCCGCTTCCTTCTTGCTACGGCCGGTGCCGGTGCCGTACGAGACACCACCGACGCGAGCGGCAGCAGTGAAGGTCTTCTCGTGATCCGGACCGGTCTCCGTGACGAGGTACTCGGGGACTCCGAGGCTCTCGCTCGCGGTGAGCTCCTGGAGACTGGTCTTCCAGTCCAGGCCGGCACCGAGGTTCGAGGACCTGTCGATCAGTGGGTCGAAGAGCCGGTGCACCAGCTCCGAGGCCACACCGAGGCCCTGGTCGAGATAGACGGCGCCGATCACCGCTTCAAGGGTGTCGGCGAGGATGGAAGCCTTGTCCCGGCCACCCGTACCCTCTTCACCGCGGCCGAGCCGGATGAAGGAGCCGAGTTCTAGGCCGCGGCCCACTTCCGCAAGTGCACGTGAGTTGACCACCGCGGCCCGCAACTTGGCCAGCTGGCCTTCGGGCAGGTCGGGGTGGGTGCGGTACAGCGTGTCCGTGACCACCAGGCCGAGCACCGAATCCCCGAGGAATTCGAGCCGCTCGTTGGTGGGCAGACCGCCGTTCTCATATGCGTACGAACGATGGGTCAGCGCACGCACCAGAAGGGCGGACTCGAGGTGATACCCGAGCCGCCCTTCCAGAAGCGTGTGGGACGAGGCCGTGTTGACGTTGTCTGCCTGCTTCTTGGCGCTGGACAACTCAGACATCGTGCCTCTCACCAGCCGCTCAGACCTCGAGGACCTGGCGCTTGTTGTAGGTGCCGCAGCTCGGGCACGCAATGTGCTGGAGCTTCGGCTCCTGGCAACGCTCGCACGAAACCAGGGTGGGGACCGCAGCCTTCCACTGCGACCGGCGGTGGCGCGTGTTGCTGCGCGACATCTTCCGCTTCGGAACAGCCACGGCTACTTCTCCTGCTTCTCGTCGACGCCAGCTTCGGCGCCGCCCATGTTGTCCTTCTCGCCGTCCTGAACGGTATCGGCGAGTCCTTGCAGTGCCGCCCAACGAATGTCGACGGCGTCGTGGTGGTGGCCCGGGTTCTCGTCCAGCCTGATTCCGCATTCGGAACACAGACCGGCACAGGTCTCCTTGCACACCGGCTGCAGCGGCAGTGCGAGCACCACCGCGTCACGCAGCACAGACTCGAGGTCGAACAAGCCGTCCTCGAGGAAGAACCTGTCCTCGTCGTCCTCGGCGTCGTCGACCGGATCCGCGGTCCTGCTGCGGTTCCGGTCATCGGCGTCAGGGTACGAGAACATTTCCTGGAAGTCCGCCTCGACCTCAAGGCGCAGCGGCTCCAGACACCTTACGCACTCCCCCTCGGCCGTTGCACGGGCGGTGCCTGTGACAAGCACCCCTTCCATGACCGATTCGAGGCGGAGGTCCAGCACCAGGGGCGCCTTCTCCGGCACGCCGATGACCCCGTCGATACCGAGATCCTTGGGTGCTTCCACCGAGCGGGTGAGCCGCTTGAGGGCACCGGGACGCCGACCCAGCTCGCGCGTATCGAACACGAGGGGGTTGCGGTGGTCGAGGTGACCGTTCAGGGCTTTTCCTGCTTTCGAAAATCATGTGCAATGTGCGGCTTCCGGAGCGACCGCCCTCGATCCGAAGGGAAAGCGGGCAGCCGGGATCGCGGACATACGCGCGACCGAGGATCCAGGATACTGGACGTGACGCCCAGCTCCCAATCCGGTCCGGCCGCCCTCCGGCAGCCCCCGCTCAGCGCTCCTGTTCGTACCGGCGGAGCTGTTCCAGATCGATCATGCTGGTGTCGAACAGGCTGGTCTCGTCGAGCGCACTCTCGCCCTGCTGCGCGGGCACCTGGGCCTGCTGCTGCCAGCCGTACTCCTGCTGCTGCGGCTGGTTCGGGTCGTAGCCCTGCTGCTGGTAGCCGGCGTAGGGGTCCGGCTGCTGCTGGTAGCCGGCGTACGGGTCGGCCTGCAGCGGCTGGTCCTGGTAGGCGTACGTCTGCGCGTACTGCGGCTCGGGCTGGACCTGCGCCGGGAAATCCGGCTGGGCCTGCACCGGGAAACCTGCCCGCGCGGGGTCCTGGTAGTCCGCCACCGGCACGTAGTCCGGCTGCGCGGGCTCCGCGTACAGGGGCTGCTGGGGCTCCGGGGTGGAGATCTCGGCCAGCCCCGCCCAGTGGTCCTCGTCGCTGGTGCGCAGGTGCCCGCCCGCGGCGTCCTGGGCCGCCATGTGCGCGCCCAGGTCGTCCGTGGCCACCCGGCCGTGCAGCTTCTGCCGGCCGCGGCCGACGGCTTCCAGGGTCTTGGCCAGGACGGCCTCGAAGGCACCGAGCTTGGTGTCGACGTAGTCGTCCGCGCGACGCCTGAGCGTCTCGGGGTCCGCGCTGCGCTCGGGCGCCTCGGCGAAGTCCGGGTCCTCGTAGCCCTGCGCGTCGAGCCCCTCGCTGCGGCCCAGAAGCTTCTCCCGGCCGCGGTCGACGGAGCCGATGGTCTTGGTGAGGACGACCTCGAAGTTGGCGAGCTTGCTGTCGACGTACTCGTCGGCCTCGCCGCGGACCTCGTCGGCCTCCCTGCGGGCCTCGGACAGGATCCGCTCGGCCTCCGCCTGGGACCGCCGGGCGATCTCGGTGTCGGAGATCAGCGAGCCGCGCTGGGCCCGGGCGGACTCCACGATCCGCTCGGCCTCCTGCCGGGCCTGCTCGACGAGCTGCTCACGGCCGCCGATGAGCTCCTCGGCGTGGGCGAGCGAGCCGGGCAGGGCCTCCCGGACCTCCTCGAGCATCGCGAGCAGCTCGGCGCGGTTGACCACGCAGGACGCCGACATGGGCATGGAGCGGGCGTTCCCGACCGTTTCGACGATCTCGTCGAGCTTCTTCTGCACGTCCACCGTGTGCTCGCCACTCTCTGCTGCTGTTGGAGACGGACGGGACGACTGTAAGGCCAGTCGCCTCCCGTCCGACACCTGGTGACGGACGGTCAGCACATCACTTCTGGCCGAGACGCTCCGCGAGGGCCGCGTGGACCGGTGGCGGCAGCAGGTGCGACACGTCGCCGCCCCAGGTGGCGACCTCCTTGACCAGCGAGGACGACAGGAAGCTGTAGGTCGGGTTCGTCGGCACGAAGAGCGTCTCGACCCCCGAGAGCCCGTTGTTCATCTGGGCCATCTGCAGCTCGTAGTCGAAGTCGCTCACGGCCCGCAGGCCCTTCACGATCGCCGGGATGTCGCGCTGCTTGCAGAAGTCGACCAGCAGGCCGTGGAAGGACTCGACCTCGACGTTGCCGAAGTCGGCGGTGACCTCGCGGATCAGCTCCATCCGCTCGTCGACCGTGAACAGCCCCTTCTTGGACTGGTTGATCATCACGGCGACGTGCACGACGTCGTACAGCTTCGAGGCTCGTCCGATGATGTCGAGATGTCCGTTGGTGATGGGGTCGAACGACCCCGGACAGACGGCGCGGCGCAACGTGGTTCCCTCGCTCTCCGATGCGGTCATCGTGCGTCTTCGCACGTAGAGGCGGCGCGACCGTACCAAAGCGTCCCCTCGCCGTAGCGACGGGACCGCAGTGGTTCGAATCCCTCGGGCCAGTCGAATTCCCCGCCTCTGGTGCTCCGTTCCACCGTGACGAGCGCATCGCCCGTGAGCCACCCCTGAGCACGGAGTGTGAGCAGTATCTCGCAAAGATCGCCATCGGTGACGGCGTACGGCGGGTCGAGGAACACCACGTCGTACGGGTCCGCGGGAGCCGGTCCCGTCACGATCTGTTCCGCTTTGCCCGCACGGACCTCGGCGCCGGGAAGACCCAGGGTGCGGACGTTGTCACGGACGGTGCGGACGGCCTTGGCGTCGGGCTCGACGAGCAGTGCGTGGACCGCCCCGCGGGAGAGCGCCTCCAGTCCGACGGCGCCGGAGCCCGCGTACAGGTCGGCGACACGGATGCCGTCGAGGGTGCCCAGGAGCGCTTCCCAGGTGGAGAAGAGGCCCTCGCGCGCACGGTCGGAGGTGGGGCGGGTGCCGGTGCCGGGCGGTACGGCCAGGCGGCGTCCGCCGGCCGATCCGGCGATCACGCGGGTCATGGGTGTCTGGTCCTAGGGTCGCGGGCGGCACACAGGACGGGACGCGTGCCGTACTCCCCACGATATGGCGTCGGTGCGGATCCGGCCCTGGTCACCCCTTGTCGAGGTATTCCTCCCGGTCCTTGTCCAGGAGCGCGTCCAGCGCGGTGCGCAGTTCGGGAAGCCGCTCCAGCGCGGGATCGTCCGCGACGACGCGGACGGCCTCCTCGCGGGCCGCCGCGATGACCTCCTCGTCGTCGATGACGCTGAGCACACGCAGGGAGGAGCGGACGCCGGACTGTGCCTGGCCGAGGACATCGCCCTCGCGGCGCTGTTCGAGGTCGATCCTGGACAGCTCGAAACCGTCGAGGGTGGCGGCGACGGCGGAGAGCCTGGCCCGGGCGGGGCTCGCCTCGTGGGCCTCGCTGACCAGGAGGCAGAGGCCGGGTGCCGAGCCCCGCCCCACGCGGCCCCGCAGCTGGTGCAGCTGGGAGACGCCGAAGCGGTCGGCGTCCATGATGACCATCGCGGTGGCGTTCGGGACGTTGACCCCGACCTCGATGACGGTGGTGGCGACCAGGACGTCGACCTCGCCGGCGGCGAACCTGCGCATCACGTCGTCCTTGTCGTCGGGGTGCATCCTGCCGTGCAGCACCTCGATCCGGAGGCCGGTGAGCGCGCCCTTGCGGAGCTGTCCGGCGATCTCCAGCACGGCGAGCGGCGGACGCTTCTCGGCGTCGTCGGCGGCCGACGGGGCGTCGGCCTGCTTCTTCCCCTTCTTCTTCTCGGCGGCCTCGTCGGCGTCGTCCCCGATGCGGGGGCAGACCACGTAGGCCTGGTGGCCGTTCTCCACCTCCTCGCGGACGCGTTCCCAGGCGCGGCTGAGGAAGTGGGGCTTGTCCTTGGCGGGTACGACATGGCTGGCGATGGGCGAGCGGCCGGCCGGGAGCTGGTCCAGGACGGAGGTCTCCAGGTCCCCGAAGACGGTCATCGCGACCGTACGGGGAATGGGTGTGGCCGTCATGACGAGCAGGTGCGGCGGCTGCTCGCCCTTGGAGCGCAGGGCGTCGCGCTGTTCCACGCCGAAGCGGTGCTGTTCGTCGACGACGACCAGGCCGAGGTCGTGGAAGCGCACCTTGTCCTCGATCAGCGCGTGGGTGCCGATGACGATCCCGGCCTCGCCGGTGACCAGGTCGAGCAGTGCCTGACGGCGGGCCGGGACGCCCATGGACCCGGTGAGCAGCACCACCTTGGTGCCCCGGTCGGAGCCGCCCAGCATCCCGCCTTCGGCGAGCTCGCCCATCATCTCGGTGACGGACCGGTGGTGCTGCTGGGCGAGCACCTCGGTGGGGGCGAGCATCGCTGCCTGGCCGCCCGCGTCGACGACGGTGAGCATGGCGCGCAGGGCGACCATCGTCTTTCCCGATCCCACCTCGCCCTGCAGCAGCCGGTGCATCGGGTGTTCGGTCGCCAGGTCGGCGAAGATCTCGCCGGTGACCTTCCGCTGGCCTTCGGTGAGCGTGAAGGGCAGCTTGGCGTCGAAGGCGTCGAGCAGTCCGCCGGGGACGGATCCGCGGGCCACCGCGGGGAGCTGGGTGTCCGCGTAGCGGCGGCGGGCGAGCGCGACCTGGAGGACGAAGGCCTCGTCCCACTTCAGCCGCTCCCGCGCGGCCGCGACGTCCGCCTTGGTGTGCGGACGGTGGATCTTGAGCAGGGCCTCGGGCAGCGGGACGAATCCGCGTCCTTCCCGGAGCGTCCCGGGCAGCGGGTCGACGGCGTCCTGCGCGCTGGGCAGGACCGTGTCGACGGCCTTGGCGATCCGCCAGGAGTCGAGCTGCTTGCAGGCGGGGTAGATCGGCAGGAGCTGCCCGGCGAAGGCGTCGACGGCCTCGGTCGCATCGTCCTCGTCGCGCGCGTCGAGGAGCTGGTACGTGGGGTGCGCGAGCTGCATCTTCCGGTTGAAGACGGACGCCTTGCCCGCGAACATCGCCCGCCGGCCTGGGAGCAGTTCCTTGTGCGGCTTGTGGACGCCGTGGCCGAAGAAGACCAGCTGGAGTCTGCCGCTGCCGTCGGTGAGGGTGACTTCGAGGCGTTTGCCGCGGCCGTTGTTGAACATCATGATCCGCGCGTCGACGACCTGGGCGACGACCGTCACGTGCTCGTCCAGCGGGAGGTCGGTGAGCGCCGTGAGGCGGCCCCGCTCCTCGTAGCGCCGGGGGTAGTGGTGCAGCAGGTCGCCGACCGTGTGCAGGTCGAGGTGCTCGGCCATCACCTTCGCGGTGGCTCCGCCGAGCAGTTTCTTGAGGGGTTCATCGAACGCGGACACGTGGTCCATTGCACACCACGCCACTGACACCGCCGCAGGGCGCCGCACCGGGTACGCGCTACTCGACGCCGATCAGCAGGGGCGCGGCCTGGTGGCCGCCCCGGTAGACCACGGTGTCGACGGCCAGGTAGCCCTCGCGGACGTGTTCCCCCAGGGCGTCGGCCAGGGCGTCGGGGACGTCCTCGCCGAGGACGAGGGTGACGAGTTCGCCGCCCGACGACAGCATCCGGTCCAGGACCGTGCGGGCGGTGCCTTCGACGTCCTCGCCGATGACGGCGACGTCACCGTCGATCAGGCCGAGCATGTCGCCGGCCTGGCAGATGCCGGCCATGGTCCACGACTGCCTTTCGGCGACGGCCAGTTCGGCGTACCGGGTGGCGCCGGCCGCCGCGGTCATCGCGACCACGTCCTCGTCGAAGCTGCGGTCCGGTTCGTGGACGGCGAGCGCGGCGATGCCCTGGACGGCCGCCCGGGTGGGGACCAGGGCGACGCGGACGCCCTCGGTCCTGGCCTGTTCGGCGGCAGCGGCGGCGGTGTGGCGCAGGTCCGCGTCGTTGGGCAGCAGGACGACCTCGCGGGCGTGGGCCCGGCGGATCGCGTCGACCAGTTCGCCGCTGGCGGGCGGCTCCCCGGGGCGGGCCAGCACGGTGGTCGCCCCGGCCTCCGTACAGAGGGCGGAGAGCCCGTCGCCGGGGACCACGACGACGACCGCGCGCTGGGCGGGTTCACGGTGCGCCCGGACGCGGTCGGCGGCGAAGTGGGTGATGCGGATCCGGTACGGCCGGCCCGCCTCGACCCCGGCCTCCACGGCCGCCCCCGCGTCGTCGACATGGACGTGGACGTTCCACAGGCCGTCACCGCCGACCACGACGAGTGAGTCACCCAGCGCGTCCAGCCTGCCCCGCAGCCGGTCGACGGCGTCGTCACGGGCCTCCAGCAGGTAGATCACCTCGAAGGCGGGACCGCTGTCCGGGCCCTCCTGGGCGCAGTCGCCAACCAGGGGCAGGGTCTCCGGGGTGATCTGCGGCGTGCGCGGCGGGGCCTGTCCGCCGACGGCTTCCAGCAGCGCCCCGAGCACGGTCACGAGCCCTTGTCCGCCCGCGTCCACGACACCGGCGCGGCCGAGGACGGCGAGTTGGCCCGGGGTCGCGGCCAGCGCGGTGCGCGCCCCTTCGTGGGCGGCTTCGAGCACGGCCGTGAGTCCGGCGGTCGCGGCGGTGGCCCCGGCGGCCTCGGCGGCCGCGGCGGCGACCGTCAGTACCGTGCCCTCGACGGGATGGGCGACGGCCGACCGTGCGGCGGTGGCAGCCTCGGCGAGGGCGGTACGCAGGTGATCCGCGTCACCCGCCTCGGCCAGCACTCCCGCCATGCCGCGCAGCAGCTGGGCCAGGATCGTGCCGGAGTTCCCGCGTGCGCCGATCAGGGCGCCGTGCGCCATGGCGCGTACGGCGTCGGCGGGGGCGGGCACGGTGGAGCCGGTCTCGTGGGCCGCGAAGACGGCTTCGACGGCCGCCGCCGCGGACTCCACGGTCAGGTAGAGGTTGGTGCCGGTGTCCCCGTCGGCGACGGGATAGACGTTGATCGCGTCGATCGCCTCGCGCTCGCGGCCCAGGGCCTCCAGCGCCAGTGAGCACCAGGTGCGCACCGCGACGGCGTCCAGATCGTCGGGGGACTGCGGCACCGTTGGTCCTCCTCGGGACGGCCGTGGCGGGGCTGGCTGCACCGCAGAGTAGTCCTCGCGGGATGCCCAGGGCGGGGACAGGGGTGGGGCGGGCGGTCCGGCAACCCGTGGTAGTTTCGTATCCCCGACGCAGGCGTTGTATGCTGCTTCGGTTGCCCGGCGAGAGCCGGGCCATTCCTCCGGTACCGCCACTTCAGTAAAATGATTCCGGCGCGCCGGAATTCACTGTAAGTGCATCTGAAGTCTTTGGAGTGACCCGTGGCTGCCAACTGCGACGTTTGCGGCAAGGGGCCGAGCTTCGGCAACAGCATTTCGCACTCGCACCGCCGTACGTCCCGTCGCTGGAATCCCAACATCCAGCGCGTGCGTGCCGTGGTCGGTCGGACGCCGAAGCGGCTCAACGTCTGCACCTCGTGCATCAAGGCCGGCAAGGTCGCGCGCTGACGTCTCGTCGTAGCGCAGCCTTCCGGTTGCCCAAAAAGCCGGTCCACCTCGGTGGACCGGCTTTTTGCTGTGCCCGGGTGCCCGGCGCCGTGGTGGCGGTCAGCGGGTGCGGGTCGTCCAGGCGTGGTCGACGGGGCCTGTCCCGCCGCCCAGGGCGAATCCCGCCGCGATGGCTCCGGTGACGTAGGCCTTGGCGGCCCGTACCGCGGTCGGCACGTCCTGGCCCGCGGCGAGTCCGCAGGCGATCGCGGAGGCCAGGGTGCAGCCCGTGCCGTGGGTGTGCCGGTTGTCGTGCCGCGGGGCGCGCAGCCAGTGCTCCTCGCTGCCGTCCGTCAGCAGGTCCACGGCCTCGCCCGGCAGGTGGCCGCCCTTGACGACCACCCAGCGCGGCCCGTAGGAGAGCAGTTCTGCGGCGGCCCGCCGCATGCCCGGCTCGTCGGTGACCGTGAGGCCGGTGAGCTGGGTCACCTCGTCGAGGTTCGGGGTGGCCACCGTCGCGACGGGCAGCAGCCGGGTGCGTACGGAGTCGAGTGCCTCGGCGGCCAGCAGCGTGTCCCCGTGCTTGGAGATCCCGACGGGATCGACGACGACGGGTGCGCCGGTCTCCGCGAGGAGTCCGGCGACGGTGTCGACGAGCTCGGCCGACGCCAGCATTCCGGTCTTCACGGCCTGTACGCCGATGTCGTCGACGACGCTGCGGTACTGGGCGCGTACGGCTTCGGCGGGGAGTTCCCACGCGCCCTGCACGCCCAGGGAGTTCTGGGCGGTCACCGCGGTCAGCACGCTCATCCCGTGGGCGCCCAGCGCCAGCATCGTCTTCAGGTCCGCCTGGATGCCCGCACCGCCGCCGGAGTCGGATCCGGCGACGGTGAGCACGCGGGGCGGTACAGCGGTGGGTGCGGTCATGCCCGGGAATCTACTGGGCGTCCTCGATGGAGCCGAAATGGTCCCAGCCGCCCTTGCTCGTCCAGGGTGCCCCGTCGACGGTGACCTGGGGCAGCGCGGACGGGTTGAGGACCTCGCCGATCACCTTCCAGCGGGCCGGGAGCTTCACGTCCGGCGGGAACGTCGCCACGATCGCGTGGTCCTCTCCTCCGGTGAGCACCCACTGCAGCGGGTCGACGCCGACGGCCTGCCCGATGTCGGACATCTGCGAGGGGATGTCGATCAGCCCGGAGCGCAGATCGATCCGGACCTGGCTGGCCTCGGCGATGTGCCCGAGGTCGGCGACGAGCCCGTCGCTGACGTCCGTCATGGCCGTGGCGCCGAGTCCGGCCGCCGCGGGGCCCGCGTGGTACGGCGGTTCGGGGCGCCGGTGGGCCTCCACGAAGGCGCGGGGTGAGCGGAATCCGCGGGAGAGCACGGCGAATCCGGCGGCGGACCAGCCGAGCCAGCCGGTGACGGCCACGACGTCCCCGGGCCGTGCGCCGCCCCGGGTGACGGGTTCGTGGTTGCGCAGGTCGCCGAGCGCGGTGATCGCCACGGTGATGGTGTCGCCGCCGACGACGTCACCGCCGACGACGGCCGCACCGGCGACCTGGCACTCGTCACGCAGTCCGTCCATCAGCTCGGCGGCCCAGGTGACCGGGAGGTCGGCGGGGACGACGAGGCCGAGGAGCAGCGCGGTGGGCACGGCGCCCATGGCCGCGATGTCGGCGAGGTTCTGTGCGGCCGCCTTGCGGCCGACGTCGTACGCCGTCGACCAGTCGCGGCGGAAGTGCCGCCCTTCCAGCAGGATGTCCGTACTGGCCACGACCCTGCGGTCGGGAGCGGCCACGACCGCGGCGTCGTCGCCGGGTCCCAGCCGTACCGCCGGAGTGGTGGTGAGCCGGGAAGTGAGCTCTCTGATGAGCCCGAACTCCCCCAACTCGCCCACGGTTCCCTTCACCGAGACTCACCTCTCATTTATCGCACCGGACACCTGTCCGGGCTGCTTCAGCGGCCGGAGGTCCGGACCGTGGACAGGCTGACGGCGGGAGCCGGCAGCCCCGGGACGTACGGGCACCGCTGTCCCCCTTCTGCTCCGGTGGGCTTGCGGTCGCGAGCCCTCACTGCTGTCGGTACCGTCAGGAGATACGTCAACTTCTGTGGTGCGGACGCCACGCTGGGGGCGTCAACCCGCCCGCAGGTCTCCCCGCGGCCCTCGGCGACGCGATAACGTGGCTTCCCTTTCCCCCACATGATCCTCGTGGCCGCCCTGGAGGTTCCGTGGTACAGGCGTACATCCTTATCCAGACAGAGGTGGGCAAGGCGTCGATCGTCGCCGAGACCATCGCCAAACTTCCGGGAGTTATCCAGGCAGAGGACGTCACAGGCCCCTACGACGTGATCGTGCGCGCGCAGGCCGACACGGTGGACGCGCTCGGCCGCATGGTGGTCGCCAAGGTCCAGCAGGTGGACGGCATCACACGAACCCTGACCTGCCCGGTCGTTCACCTCTGACCCCCGTCTACGCTGGTCCGGTGACGCACACCCGCCGCCGGTCCCGCCGCTCCGCACTTCTCGTACCGTCCGCCGCCCTGGCCGTCCTGGCCGCGGCGGGCTGTGCCGGACAGCCCTCGGTCACGGTTCCCACGCCGTCGTCGGAGGCCGCCGCGTACTGCGGGGATCTGCACAAGGCGCTGCCGAAGACCGTCGTCGGCCTGGAACGGAGTGACCCCGGACCGGACTCGGTGCTGACCGCCGGCTGGGGGGACGGGGCGATCGTACTGCGCTGCGGCGTCCCCCGGCCCGTGAAGATGGACGATGCCCAGTCCAGGGGTGTCGACGCGGACGGCGTCAACTGGCTGCTGGAGCAGCGGGATGACGCCGGTCCGCGGTTCACGACCACGTACCGCAAGGCGTACGTCGAGGTGACGCTCGGGGTGGAGTACGCCCATGACATCACCCCGCTGTCCGCGTTCGCCGTACCTGTGGAAGAGACGGTTCCCGAAAGCCTCTAGTCGCCTCCCCCGCAGGGTGTGCGGGGAAGGCGCGGGCGTCGGGGGTCAGCGCAGTCCGGTGGAGCGGCCGAGTGCCGCCTGGACCAGCCGGTCCACCAGCTCCGGGTAGTCCACCCCGGTCTCCTGCCACATGCGGGGGAACATGGAGATGGGCGTGAAGCCGGGCATGGTGTTGATCTCGTTGATGACGAACGTGCCGTCCTCGGTGAGGAAGAAGTCGGCGCGCACCAGGCCCTCGCAGGAGGTGGCCTCGAAGGCCTCGACGGCGAGCCGCTGGACCTCGGCGGTCTGCTCCTCGGTGAGCGGCGCGGGGACCAGACCGGCCGCCGAGTCGATGTACTTGGCCTCGAAGTCGTAGAAGTCGTGCGCGGTGACCGGCGGGATCTCGGCGGGCACGCTGGCGCGCGGTCCGTCCTCGAACTCCAGCACGCCGCACTCGATCTCCCGGCCGCGCAGCAGGGACTCCACGAGGAACTTGGGGTCGTGCCGGCGGGCCTCCTCGATCGCCTCGTCGAGCCCGGCGGCGTCGTCGACCTTGGTGATGCCCATCGAGGAGCCGCCGCGGGCGGGCTTGATGAAGAGCGGCCAGCCGTGCTCGGCCGCGAACTCCATGATGCGCTTGCGGGCGGCGGGGCGGTCGGACTCCCACTCGCGGGGGCGGACGACCTCGTACGGGCCGACCGGCAGCCCGAAGGAGGTGAACACCCGCTTCATGTACTCCTTGTCCTGGCCGACCGCCGAGGCGAGGACACCGGCGCCGACGTACGGCACGCCGGAGAGCTCCAGGAGCCCCTGGAGCGTGCCGTCCTCGCCGTACGGGCCGTGCAGCACGGGGAAGACGACGTCGACCTCGCCGAGCACCGTGGGCACCGCGCCCGGTTCGCCGTACACGACCTCGCGGTTGCCGGGGTCGACGGAGAGCGCCACGGCCCCCCGCGCGGACCCGGCCAGCTGGTCCACGTTCGGTACCTGTCGGTCCGTGATGGCCATGCGGGCCGGGTCGTCGGCCGTGAGGGCCCAACGGCCGTCCGTGGTGATGCCGATCGGCAGGACGTCGTACTTCGTCCGGTCGATGGCGTTCATCACGGCACCGGCGGTGACGACCGAGATTCCGTGTTCGGAGCTCCGGCCGCCGAACACGACCGCCACACGCGGCTTACGGCGCTGCTCGGAGCTCTGCTCGGAGCTCTGCTCGGAGCTCACGTGGCTCTCAGGGCTCTGGGGGAGGTTCTGGCTGCTCATATCGCGATGAGCGTACCTGCTGGTAAGGGCTGAGTCAGCGTCGCTCCGGCTTGGCGCTGCGCGACATCAGTTCCTTGAGCGCGGCCATCGGCGACTTGCCCTCGTGGACGATACCGACGACCGTCTCGGTGAGGGGCATGTCGACACCGTGCCTGCGTGCCAGATCCCGTACGGATTCGCAGGACTTGACGCCTTCGGCGGTCTGCCTGGTGACGGCGACGGTCTCCTGGAGCGTCATCCCGCGGCCGAGGTTGGTGCCGAAGGTGTGGTTGCGCGACAGCGGCGACGAGCAGGTCGCCACCAGGTCGCCGAGGCCCGCGAGTCCGGAGAAGGTCAGCGGGTCGGCACCCATGGCGACGCCCAGCCGGGTGGTCTCGGCGAGGCCGCGGGTGATGAGCGAGCCCTTGGTGTTGTCGCCGAGGCCCATGCCGTCGGCGATGCCCACGGCGAGGCCGATGACGTTCTTGACGGCGCCGCCCAGTTCGCAGCCGACCACGTCGGTGTTGGTGTAGGGGCGGAAGTACGGGGTGTGGCAGGCGGCCTGGAGGCGCTGGGCCACGGACTCGTCCGAGCAGGCCACCACGGCCGCGGCGGGCCGGCGCTCGGCGATCTCCTTGGCCAGGTTGGGGCCGGTCACGACGGCGATGCGGTCCGGGGTGACCTTGGTGACGTCCTCGATGACCTCGCTCATCCGCTTGGCCGTGCCGAGTTCGACGCCCTTCATCAGGGAGACGAGCACGGTGCGGGGCTCCAGGTGCGGTGCCCAGTCGGCGAGGTTGGCGCGCAGCGTCTGCGAGGGCACGGCCAGGACCGCGAAGTCGGCGCCGCGCAGCGCCTCGGCGGCGTCGGTGGTGGCGCGGACCGAGGCGGGGAGCTCGATTCCCGGCAGGTAGTCCGGGTTGGTACGGGTCGTGTTGATCGCCTCGGCGACTTCGGCACGGCGGCCCCAGAGGGTGACCTCGCAGCCGGCGTCGGCGAGGACCATGGCGAAGGCCGTACCCCATGAGCCGGTTCCGAAGACGGCCGCTTTTACGGGGTGCGTCACGTGGGTCCCTTTCCGTCTGCCTTGCGCCGCTGTTCAGCACGGGCCTTGCGGTGATCGTAGAGCTCCGTGGGCGCCGTCTCGCCGCGTACCACTTCGAGCTGGGCGGTGATCGCGGCCATGATGACCTCGGTGACCTCACGCAGCACCTCGGGTGTCGGCTCGGTCCCGTGGAAACGGGAGAGGTCGACGGGAGGTCCGGCCTGCACCTGGAGGGTCTTGCGGGGGAACAGCCGGAGCTTGTTCTCCTTGGCGTACGGCGGCATCGCGAGGTTGGCGCCCCACTGCGCGACGGGGATGACGGGGGCCTTGGTCATCAGCGCGACACGGGCGGCGCCGGTCTTGCCGGCCATCGGCCACATGTCGGGGTCGCGGGTGAGGGTTCCCTCCGGGTAGAAAGCGACGCATTCGCCCCGTTCGATGGCGGCGACGGCGGCACGGAAAGCGTCCAGCGCATTGGACGTCTCGCGGTAGACGGGGATCTGTCCGGTGCCACGCAGCATCATTCCGACAAAGGGCGTCCTGAACAGTCCGGCCTTCGCGAGGAGCCTCGGCACCCGCCCGGTGTTGTACTGGAAGTGCCCGTACGAAAGCGGGTCCAGATACGAGTTGTGATTGACCGCGGTGATGAATCCACCGTCGGCCGGAATGTGTTCCATTCCCCGCCAGTCCCGCTTGAACAGAACCACCAGGGGCGGTTTTGCGATGGCGGCCGCCAGCCGGTACCAGAAGCCGATTCTACGGCGGGACACTCGGATGCCTTTCTCTAGGAACTGACCTGTCTGCCTGGCTTACGGCGGTGTTGCCGTACCCCCGGGCCCTGCTGTGTGGGGAACACCGTACGCCTCACCCACGGGGGCGGACCTCCGGGTTGTCGTACCGGCAGGCGAGAATAAGTCCTGACGCGCACGGAGGGGGAGATCGCCACGAACACCGACCCGACCGGCTCCTGGTCCCTGGTCGTCCCGCTGAAACCGCTCGCACGGGCCAAGAGCAGGTTGGGGCGGGCGGCGGGCGGGGATCTGCGCCCGCGGCTGGCCCTGGCGTTCGCCCAGGACACGGTGTCCGCCGCGCTCTCCTGCCCGGCGGTGCGGGATGTGGTGGTCGTCACGGACGACCCGGCGGCCGGTGCCGCGCTGGCCGCCCTCGGCGCGCGCACGGTGGCGGACGCGCCTGCGGCCGGGCTCAACGCGGCCCTGGAGCACGGTGCCCGGTCGGTGCGCGCGAGGCGCCCCGGTGCCGCGGTGGCGGCGCTCAACGCGGATCTGCCCGCGCTGCGCCCGGAGGAACTGGCGCGTGTGCTCGATTTCTCCTCCGCATTCCCGCGCGCATTTGTCACCGACGCGCAGGGAATCGGCACGACATTCCTTTCGGCGGCTCCGGGTGTGGAATTGCGGCCGGCTTTCGGCGGTCCGTCGCGGGCCAGGCATCTGGCGTCGGGCGCGGTGGAGATCTCGGCTCCCGGCCTCGACTCGGTCCGCAGGGACGTGGACACGGGCGACGACCTGTGGGCGGCGCTGGCGCTGGGTGTGGGGCCGTACACCGCGGGGCTGAGTGCTTCGATGGCGCCTGCCGCGGACCGATAGGGTTCCGCCCATGCAGGCGACCTCGTTCACGTACGACTCCGAGACCCGCACCGGCAGTGTCCTGCTCGACGACGGCACCCCGGTGGACTTCGACGCCCCCGCCTTCGACGCGGGCGGCCTGCGGCTGCTGCGTCCGGGCCAGCGGGTGCGGATCGAGACCGAGGGCACGGGCGAGGCGCTGCGGATCACCCTGGTGACGCTGCAGACCTTCTGAACCGCCCTTGCCGCGTCCGGACAGCCCGCGGGCCGGGCTCCCCTCGGGGAGCCCGGCCCGGCGCGTGTGAGGAACGAGCGGTGCCCGGTCTCACTTCTTACGTGCGGTGACCTTCTTGGCTGTGGTCTTGCGTGCCGTGGTCTTCTTCGCGGGCGCCTTCTTCGCCGTGGTCTTCTTGGCGGGCGCCGTCTTGGTGGCGACGGCCTTCTTGGTGGTCGCCGCCTTCTTCGCCGGCGTCGCCTTCTTCGCCGCCGCCGTGGTCTTCTTCGCCGTGGCGGTGGTCTTCGCCGTGGTCTTCTTGGCGGCCGCCGTGGTCTTCTTCGCCGCCGCCGTGGTCTTGCGCGCCGTGGCCTTCCTGGCGGTGGCCTTCTTGGCCGCGGCCTTCGCCGTCGTACGCGTGGAAGATCCTCCGGAGAGGCTGCCCTTGGGTGCCTTCTTCACCGCGACGTCGTTCTTGGGGAGCTTCTTCGAGCCGCTCACCAGGTCCTTGAAGCCCTGTCCCGCACGGAAGCGGGGCACGGACGTCTTCTTGACCCGGACGCGCTCACCCGTCTGCGGGTTGCGGGCGTACCGGGCGGGGCGGTCGACCTTTTCGAACGAGCCGAAGCCGGTGACCGAGACACGATCCCCCGCGACAACCGCACGGACGATCGCGTCGAGCACCACATCGACAGCGTCCGCGGCCTGCTGACGGCCGCCGACCTTGTCGGCAATCGCTTCTACGAGCTGCGCCTTGTTCACGTCTTCCCCTTCGGAGACATTGCCGGAACGATACTGTCCAGGCTTTTTCGCACGTTAGGCAGATATATACCGCAAATCAAACACGAAACGGGCTAATCACCCTAGTGCCGCAACGAAGTCGACCGCTGCACTCTTCCGCAGAGTCAGTCACCTTCGGGGAATCGGCCCTCGTCGAGGTCCTTCATCAACCGGTCCAGACGCCTTGCCGCGTCCGGGAGATCGTGCTTAGCCGCGGCCGTGACGACCAGCAGCTTCCGGGACAGCGCCACCCTTACGCCCTCCGGGACTTGCAGTGCGCGCACCCTTGAGTGCGCTTCCTTCAATCGGTCGGCGACGAGGCCATAGAGCTCGAGTTGGCTGTCGCGTTCCATGCACCGATTGTGCCATCTGGGGCGAGTTGTCGCCCGAGGGGGTCTCAACAAGCGACTGCGCCCCCTGCCGGGAGGCAGGGGGCGCAGTTCGGGAAAAGCGCTGCTCAGGCGTTAACTGTGCGCGGCTTGTGAGCCGGCCGGGCCGCCTCGTAAGTCGCAATGTCCGCTTCGTTCTGAAGGGTGAGGCTGATGTCGTCGAGCCCGTTCAGCAGTCGCCAGCGAGCGTTCTCGTCGAGCTCGAAGTCGGCGGTGATTCCCTCGGCGAGAACCTGCCGCTTCTCCAGGTCGACGGTGATCTCTGCCGTCGGATCGGCCTCCGCCAGGTCCCACAGCGCGTCGACGACCTGCTGGTCGAGGACGACGGTCAACAGACCGTTCTTCAGCGAGTTACCGCGGAAGATGTCGGCGAAACGGGACGAGATGACCGTCTTGAAGCCGAAGTTCTGCAGGGCCCAGACGGCGTGCTCACGGGACGAGCCCGTGCCGAAGTCGGGTCCGGCGACCAGGACCGAGGCGCCCTCGCGCTCCGGGCGGTTGAGGACGAAGTTCTCGTCCTTGCGCCAGGCCTCGAAGAGGCCGTCCTCGAAGCCGTCGCGGGTGACCTTCTTCAGCCAGTGCGCGGGGATGATCTGGTCGGTGTCGACGTTGCTGCGGCGCAGCGGGACGGCCCGGCCGGTGTGTGCGGTGAATGCTTCCATGGCTCTCAGACTCCGGCGGGCGTACGGGCGTCGGACAGGTCGGCGGGCGAGGCCAGATGGCCCAGCACGGCGGTGGCGGCGGCGACCTGCGGGGAGACCAGGTGGGTGCGTCCGCCCTTGCCCTGCCTGCCCTCGAAGTTGCGGTTCGAGGTGGAGGCGGAGCGCTCGCCGGGGGCCAGCTGGTCGGGGTTCATGCCCAGACACATCGAGCAGCCCGCGTGCCGCCATTCGGCACCGGCGGCGGTGAAGACCTTGTCCAGGCCCTCCTCCACGGCCTGCAGGGCGACCCGGACGGAGCCCGGGACGACCAGCATGCGTACGCCGTCGGCGACTTTACGGCCGTCCAGGATCGCGGCAGCGTTGCGCAGGTCCTCGATGCGGCCGTTGGTGCAGGAACCTACGAAGACGGTGTCGACGTTGATCTCGCGCAGCGGCTGCCCGGCGGTCAACCCCATGTACTCCAGGGCCTTTTCCGCGGCGTTGCGCTCGGAGGCGTCCTCGTACGAAGCGGGGTCGGGGACGTTGGCCGACAGAGGTGCGCCCTGGCCGGGGTTGGTGCCCCAGGTGACGAACGGCGCGAGCTCGGCGGCCTCGATGACGACCTCGGCGTCGAAGACGGCGTCGTCGTCGGTGCGCAGCGTCTCCCAGTACGCCACGGCTGCGTCCCAGTCCTCGCCCTGCGGGGCGTGGTCGCGGCCCCGCAGGTAGTCGAAGGTGGTCCGGTCCGGGGCGATCATGCCCGCGCGGGCACCGGCCTCGATCGACATGTTGCAGATGGTCATCCGGGCCTCCATCGAGAGCTTCTCGATGGCGGAGCCGCGGTATTCGAGGATGTAGCCCTGGCCGCCGCCGGTGCCGATCCGGGCGATGACCGCCAGGATCAGGTCCTTGGCGGTGACGCTGTCGGGGAGTTCGCCCTCGACGGTGATCGCCATGGTCCTGGGGCGGGCCAGGGGCAGCGTCTGGGTGGCCAGGACGTGCTCGACCTGGCTGGTGCCGATGCCGAAGGCCAGCGCGCCGAACGCGCCGTGGGTGGAGGTGTGCGAGTCGCCGCAGACGACCGTGGTGCCGGGCTGGGTCAGGCCCAGCTGCGGGCCGACCACGTGCACGACGCCCTGCTCGACGTCGCCCAGGGAGTGCAGCCGGACGCCGAAGTCCGCGCAGTTCTTGCGCAGGGTCTCCAGCTGGACGCGCGAGACCGGGTCGGCGATCGGCTTGTCGATGTCGAGGGTCGGGGTGTTGTGGTCCTCGGTGGCGATGGTGAGGTCGAGGCGCCGGACGGGGCGTCCCGCATGCCGCAGGCCGTCGAAGGCCTGGGGGCTGGTCACCTCGTGCAGCAGGTGCAGATCGATGAAGAGAAGGTCGGGCTCGCCCTCCGCGCGCCGGACGACGTGGTCGTCCCAGACCTTTTCCGCGAGTGTCCTACCCATCGCTTTCCCTCCGGCCGGCGTCTTCGCCGGCCCAACTAGAGATTCGGTGCGCCGCCGTCCGGACCCCCGAGCGGGGCGGTGGCTACGGGCCGTCGTGTGGCCGCACGTACAGGTTCGCAACTTCCGGAGAAAATTGAACTTGCGTTTCACAGAGTGAGACGCGAGTATCGTCGTATGGACAACTCTAGCGGCGTCGGCGTTCTCGACAAGGCAGCTCTGGTATTGAGCGCCCTGGAGTCCGGTCCGGCCACCCTCGCCGGGCTGGTCGCGGCGACAGGGCTCGCAAGGCCCACGGCACATCGACTGGCCGTGGCACTCGAACACCACCGCATGGTGGCGAGGGACATGCAGGGCCGGTTCATTCTCGGCCCCCGGCTCGCGGAGCTCGCGGCCGCAGCCGGTGAGGACCGTCTCCTGGCGACGGCCGGGCCGGTACTCACCCACCTGCGCGACATCACCGGCGAGAGCGCGCAGCTCTACCGCCGGCAGGGCGACATGCGGATCTGCGTGGCGGCGGCGGAGCGGCTGTCCGGACTGCGGGACACCGTGCCGGTCGGCTCCACGCTCACCATGAAGGCGGGTTCCTCCGCCCAGATCCTGATGGCCTGGGAGGAGCCGGAGCGGCTGCACCGCGGCCTCCAGGGTGCCCGCTTCACGGCGACGGCCCTCTCGGGCGTACGGCGGCGGGGCTGGGCCCAGTCGATCGGTGAGCGCGAGCCGGGCGTGGCCTCGGTCTCGGCGCCGGTGCGCGGGCCGTCGAACCGGGTGGTCGCCGCCGTCTCCGTCTCTGGACCGATCGAGCGGCTGACCCGTCACCCGGGCCGGATGCACGCCCAGGCGGTCATCGACTCCGCCGCCCGCCTGAGCGAGGCCCTGCGCCGCACAGGCTGAGCACCCCGCTCACGCCCACCACCACCCCTCTCCGAAGGCTGCCCCAGCGCCGTGGCGGCCCCCTACTTCCGACGCACGCCCCTCCCGACGCACGCCCGACGTCCCGGTGACCACCCCCGGACGCGCGATGCGCCAGACGGTCCGCCGCCCGCCGGCCCCGCTTCCCGATCGGCAGGACACCCGTCGCCGCTGCCAGGCCACAGGCCGGCGTGGACCGACTCGTACGACCCTTCGGGCACGATGCAGCTCTCGTGCCACAGCCCCATGTGCTGCCGGGACTTCTTCTCCTTGCGGTTGGCCATCGCCCACGCCCTGCGGTGGAACGTGTCGGGAGCCGCGGCGTACGCGCACAGCTTCCCCTTCGACTACCGGTACTGGACGACGTAGTACGTCCGGGGCGAGCCGGACAGCGGCGTGTGGCCGAGCAGGCCCCCACTCGGGTCCTTGCCCAACTCGCTGAGCACGCGCGGCATCGCCAGGAGGACCGGAAGCCAATGGCGCACGCCCCAGCAGTGGTTGATACGCATGCCGATCAGCAGGACGACGACATCACCCTCGGCCGCCGCGGCCGTCCGGCCAGGATTCGGCTTCACCAGTATCTGCACCCGCACTATTAGAGAGTTCCACTATCCAATGGTTGGATAGTGGAACCGCCGAGGGGCGGCGCAAAGGAAGGCGCAGAGGTGCGACTGTCGGAACTCAGCGAGCGGAGCGGCGTGTCGACCGCGACGATCAAGTACTACCTGCGTGAGCGGCTGCTCCCGGCAGGCGTCCGGATCAGCGCTACCCAGGCCGAGTACGACGAGAGCCATCTGCGTCGGCTGCGGCTGGTGCGGGCACTGCTCCAGGTCGGCCGGCTCCCGGTGGCCACGGCCCGCGAGGTGCTGGCCCATGTCGACGACGAGTCCCTCGGTCTGACGATCCGCCTGGGCGCCGCCCTGTGGGCCCTGCCGCACGGTCCCGCACCGGACGAGGACGCCCCGGAGACGGCCACCGCGCGCGCCGAAGTGGCAGCGATGCTCACGGAGCTGGGCTGGTCGACGGCGAAGGAGCTCGGCGAACTCTCCCCCGCGCACCGCTCACTGGTCGGCTCGGTGGCCACGCTCATCCGCCTCGGCTACCCCTGCGACGGGGAGTACCTCGTCGAACAGGCCCGTGTCATGCGGCGGGTGGCGGTGCGGGACCTGGACTCCATGGAGGAATTCCCCACGGAGGGCGAGCAGGTGGAGGCCGCTGTCGCGTCGGCCGTGCTGTACGAGCCGCTGCTGGCGTCACTGCGCCGGCTGGCCCAGGCGGAGGAGGCCGCGCAGCGGTACGGGCTGTGAGCCGGAAGCGGACCGTGTGAGGGGGGCGAAAAAACGGACTGTGCGGCGGAACACGAAGAAGGCCCTTCACCGAGGTGAAGAGCCTTTCCGTACCGAGCTGTTGTACCCCCGACCGGATTCGAACCGGCGCTACTGCCGTGAGAGGGCAGCGTGCTAGGCCGCTACACAACGGGGGCTTGCTACTTGGGTCTTGCGCTGGGCTACCAGGACTCGAACCTAGAATGACGGTACCAGAAACCGTAGTGTTGCCAATTACACCATAGCCCATGGTGTGACAAGTACCCCCGACCGGATTCGAACCGGCGCTACTGCCGTGAGAGGGCAGCGTGCTAGGCCGCTACACAACGGGGGCCCTAGCGATCCTGCATCGAGTACGTGGGTGCGACCCAGATGTTCTCGCGGGAAGGATCTGTACCCCCGACCGGATTCGAACCGGCGCTACTGCCGTGAGAGGGCAGCGTGCTAGGCCGCTACACAACGGGGGCTTGTTACTTGGGTCTTGCGCTGGGCTACCAGGACTCGAACCTAGAATGACGGTACCAGAAACCGTAGTGTTGCCAATTACACCATAGCCCACTGAAACGCAACCCCTGAGGGCTCTGTTTCTGTCTGCGCTTCCCGGCCGGATCTTTCGGCCCGCTCGGGCGGCGCAGGAAGAACATTACCCGAAGGTGTCCGGCGCTCCAAAACGGGTATTGCCTGCCAGCAGCCCGGGGAGCTCGTCGAGGCCGGTGATCCGGACGAGTTCGGGACGTCCGCCCTGCCCTCGCCGGTCCAGCCACACCCCGGTGAGACCCGCGGCCACGGCTCCGGCGGCGTCGATGTCCGGCTCGTCCCCGACGTAGAGCACTTCGTGCGGGTCGAGCTCCAGCGCCTCGCAGGCCGCACGGAAGGCCCTGGCATCGGGCTTGTAGACGCCGAGCTCCTGCGCGCACAGCAGCACCTCGAAGCGGTCGCGCACACCGAGGGCCCGCAGCTTGCGTTCCTGGTGGTCGACGGAGGAGTTCGACAGGATCGCGTGCCGGTGCGTGCCGGCCAGCGCGTCGAGCACGGGCACGGTGTCCGGGAAGAGCTCCCAGGAGCTCTCGTAGTGCCCGACGTACCGGGTGAACCACGCGTCGGCGTCCGCGTCGGTCAGCTCCGCGTCCAGGAACTCCCGGACCCGGTCCCGGCAGTGCGCGTACCAGTCGGACTCCCCCGCGGCCACGCGCGCCCAGTGGACCGAGGCGATACGCATCCAGCGGCCGTGGTGGTCCTCGTCACTGTCGGCCAGCCCCTCCGCCCGGAGGTGGCGCAGCAGACCGGTGCGGTCCGACCCCGCGTAGTCGAAGATCGTGTCGTCCACGTCCCAGAGGACCGCGCGAATCGCCATGCCCGCGAATCTACCCGCCCCGGAACGCGGGGATGCCGGACGCCCGCACTCCGCTACCGGCGCGCGGTGCAGGGTGCCGTGAACGGCCGGAGGCCGGGAATCCCCAAGGGATTCCCGGCCTCCGGTGCGCGCCGAACAGTTACGCGGTGAGCTTCGCGAGCGCCGCGTCGATGCGGGCGATCGTCTTCTCGCGGCCCAGGATCTCCAGGGACTCGAAGAGCGGCAGGCCGACCGTGCGGCCGGTGACGGCCACGCGGACCGGGGCCTGCGCCTTGCCGAGCTTCAGGCCGTGCTCCTCACCGGCGGCGAGGACCGCGGCCTTGAGCGCCTCGGCGTTCCACTCCGCGGCGAGCAGCTTCGCCCGGGCCGTGACGAGCAGGGCATCGGAGCCCTCCTTCATGGCCTTCGCCCAGGACGCCTCGTCCTCGACGGGCTCGTCCAGGAAGAGGAAGTCCACGTTGGCCGTGATGTCCGACAGGACCGTGACGCGGGTCTGGGCGTGCGGGGCGATCTCCGCGAACTGCGCCGCGTCGAACGCCTCGGGCGCCCAGGGGGCGAAGGGGGCCTTCAGCCAGGGGCCGCAGGCCTCGGTGAAGGTCTTCACGTCGAGCATCCGCAGGTGCTCGGCGTTGACGTGCTCGGCCTTCTTCAGGTCGAAGCGTGCCGGGTTGGCGTTGACGTCCGCGATGTCGAACGCGGCGACCAGCTCGTCCCGGGTGAAGATGTCGCGGTCCTCGGCGATCGACCAGCCCAGGAGGGACAGGTAGTTGACCAGACCCTCGGCCAGGAAGCCGCGCTCGCGGTACAGGTTGAGCGAGGCCTGCGGGTCGCGCTTGGAGAGCTTCTTGTTGCCCTCCCCCATGACGTAGGGGAGGTGACCGAACGCGGGGGTGTCCTTGGCGATGCCCAGCTCGATGAGCGCCTTGTAGAGGGCGATCTGGCGCGGGGTGGAGGAGAGCAGGTCCTCGCCGCGCAGGACGTGGGTGATCTCCATCAGCGCGTCGTCGACCGGGTTGACGAGCGTGTAGAGCGGGGCGCCGTTGGCGCGGACGATTCCGTAGTCCGGGACGTTCTCCGGCTGGACGGTGATGTCGCCGCGGACGAGGTCGGTGAAGGTGATCGCCTCGTCGGGCATCCGGAACCGGACGATGGACGTCCGGCCCTCGGCCTCGTACGCCGCGGTCTGCTCGGCGGTCAGCGCGCGGCAGTGGCCGTCGTAACCCGACGGCTTGCCGGCGGCGCGGGCGGCGTCGCGGCGGGTGTCGAGCTCCTCGGTGGTGCAGTAGCAGTGGTACGCGTGGTCGGCGGCGAGGAGCTTCTCGGCGACGTCCTTGTAGAGGTCCATGCGCTGCGACTGGCGGTACGGGGCGTGCGGGCCGCCGGTCTCGGGGCCCTCGTCCCAGTCCATGCCGAGCCAGCGCATCGAGTCGAGCAGCTGCTCGTAGGACTCCTCGGAGTCGCGGGCCGCGTCGGTGTCCTCGATGCGGAAGACCAGGGTGCCCTGGTGGTGCCGGGCGAAGGCCCAGTTGAAGAGAGCTGTCCGGACCAGGCCCACGTGGGGGTTGCCGGTCGGGGAGGGACAGAAACGTACGCGGACGGGTCCGTTAACCACGCTTGATCACCTTGTTGGTGAGAGTGCCGATGCCTTCGATGGTGACGGCGACTTCGTCGCCGACGTGCAGGGGTCCGACCCCTGCGGGGGTTCCGGTGAGGATCACGTCGCCCGGGAGCAGCGTCATGGCTTCCGTGATGTGGACGATCAGGTCCTCGATGGAGCGGATCATGTCGCTCGTCCGGCCCAGCTGGCGTTGCTCGCCGTTGACCGTGGCCTGGATCGCCAGGTTGCCGGGGTCGAGGTCGGTCTCCACCCAGGGGCCGAGCGGGCAGGAGGTGTCGAATCCCTTCGCCCGGGCCCACTGCTTCTCGCGCTGCTGGATGTCGCGGGCGGTCACGTCGTTGGCACAGGTGTAGCCGAAGATGACGTCCTTGACGCGCTCACGCGGGACCTCGCGGCACATGCGGCCGATCACCACGGCCAGCTCGGCCTCGTGGTGCAGGTCCTCGGAGAAGGAGGGGAATTCGATGGCGTCGCCCGAGCCGATCACCGAGGTGGTGGGCTTGAAGAAGACGATGGGCACTTCCGGGACCTCGTTGCCGAGCTCGGCGGCGTGTTCCACGTAGTTGCGGCCGATGGCCACGACCTTGTTGGGGAGCACGGGCGGCAGCAGCCGGACCTTCTTCAGCGGGACCTTGGTCCCGGAGAGCTCGAAGTCGGCGTACGGGATGCCCTTGATGATGTCGAGGACGAGGCTGTCGGGGCTGTCGCCCTCGACCGCGCCGAAGGCGACATTGCCGTCGATGGAGAACCTGGCGATGCGCACGGGTTGCTGTCGCCCCTCACTTGCTGGCTGGCTGAAGACTGACGCTCCAGGCTAGCTCCTCGCCCGGCGAGGACCGCCCCATGAGGAGCGCCGTTCGGTGCGTGCGATCGCCAGGCGGACGGAAGCCCTGGTAGCTCCGCTACCAGGGCTTCTGGCCGACGCTGCGAGCGTGCGTGCCGGACGGCGCGACGGGGCAGCCCTCGCCGGGCGAGGCGCCTGCGCGGGTGAGGGGGATACATCCGCGCATCGGATGCGCGGCGGGGCGGGCTCGCGCGTCAGCCCGCGGCCGGGGCGGGGGCGGGGGCGGGGGCGGGGGCTTCCATGAGGATGGTGCGGCGGGGGTTGGCCGTCTGGGTGGGCAGGTCGACGGCGTGTTCCGGCTGTACCGGCCTCTGCAGCCCCTCGGCGTCCTTGAGGTGCACCAGCGTGGTGCGCCGGGGGTTGGCAATGTTGCGGAACGTCATCGTCGTCTTCATCTGCCGTATGGACCCTTGTCAATGGGGCGCCGCCCGGAGGGGGCGCGGGTTGTCGGATTCGCCATCCCTGTAAAGCGCCAGGCTAGACATCCGATTCCCCGCGCGAGCGGGGATGAGACAGCGATCATCGTGTGAGTTTGCTCACGAAGTTGCCGACAAATGCACCATTACAGGCAGCTGATCACCTGAAACAAATCAGACAATGCGTCACTGAATCTCTCATTCCGCTCCCGATCCCCCCGTCTGGGACACCCGGCACCCCTTGCGCGCTCGACCCTATTCATACGATTTACACCTGAACACGCTCCACTGCTTGTTACTCACCCATCACACCGTGTCATCCAGGTCACAGCCCGGTACGTGGGCCTTGTTGGAGATCCCCCACTGTGCTGAAATTCCACGCACCGCCGCGGGTTTCAGGCCCGGCGCGCAGGGCGCAACGGCGCGCCGAGTGGCGGCGGGAGGGGGAAGTACGCCGGTCACTCACGACCACCATGGGGCGCGTCCAGCGCCCCACGACGCCGACACCGTCCCGCCCGCAGTACGCGGAGGGACGCCTGGTCCAGAGGTTGCGACGCTAGTGCAGGGACGTTTCAAGAGGGATGGCACCGCTCCGGCGGAACAGGAGCCGCGCGGCGGGACGGACCGCGGTTCCTCGCCCCAGCACGCCCAGAACCCCGGGCCGGCCGCAGCCGGCGACAACGGCGACCGCGCACAACGACCGGGTACGGCGAGCGCGGGCGCGGAGACGCCCACGCCCGCCGAGGCCACCGGCCCCACCAGCACCGGCTCCCGCATGGCGCTGCGCAACTGGCGCATCAGCACGCGCCTGGTCTCCCTGCTGGCCCTCCCCGTGGTCGCGGCGACCACCCTGGGCGGCATGCGCATCAACGAGTCCATGAACGACATGGACCAGTTGGAGCACATGCGGATCCTCACCGACATGACCAAGCAGGCGACCGACCTCGCCAACGCGCTCCAGGAGGAGCGCGACAGGTCGGCCGGCCCGCTGTCGAACGGCGTGAAGGCCACCGACTTCAAGGTCACCGAGTCCCGGAAGCGGACCGACCGGGCCAAGGACGCCTTCTTCGCCGCCACCGACGACATCGGCAACACGCCGGGCGACGAGGCGCTGGACAGCATCCACTCGAGCGTCAGCCAGATCGGCAACCAGCTGGGCGACATCGTCAGCATCCGCAAGGACGCGTACGCCGACGGCGCCCCCAGCCTCAACACCATCGACCGGTACAGCCAGCTGATCACCTCGCTGCTGAGCCTCTCGCAGGACATGGCGCAGGCGACCAGCAACCCGGAAATGATCAAGCGCACCCGCGCCCTGGCCGCCTTCTCGGCCTCCAAGGAGTACGCGTCGGTCCAGCGCGCGATCATCGCCGCGGCCCTGCCGGACGGCAACGGCAAGGCGGACCTCGACGAGAACGACAAGACCTTCGGACGCAACGCGCTCAACAAGGAAGACACGACGCGCAAGACGTTCGAGACGACCTACGCCAGCACCGGGGCCAGCGCCACGGACCTGCTGGCCTCGCTGGACAACGGCAACCCCGAGATCAACTCCGCGGACATGTACGCGAAGAAGGTGCTCGACAGCCCGCTGGGCCTGCAGGGCAGCACCCCGCGTACGTACATGGACTGGTACGACCAGGCGTCCAACAAGATCGGGGCGATGGACACCATCGAGGAGACCCTCCTCGGTGAGATGGAGACCAAGGCCCGCGAACTGCGCGACGAGTCGCAGCGCGACGCCCTCCTCAACGGTGCCGTCATCCTCATCGTCCTCGGTGTGTCCCTGGTCGGCGCCTTCGTCGTGGCGCGGTCCATGATCCGCTCGCTGCGGCGACTGCAGGACACCGCGACCCGGGTCGCCCAGGACCGGCTGCCCGAGCTCGTCAAGCAGCTCTCCGAGACCGACCCGCAGGACGTCGACACCTCCGTCGAGTCGGTCGGTCTGCACACCCGGGACGAGATCGGCCAGGTGGCCACGGCCTTCGACGACGTGCACCGCGAGGCGGTCCGACTGGCCGCCGAGCAGGCGCTGCTGCGAGGCAACGTCAACGCGATGTTCACCAACCTCTCGCGCCGCAGCCAGGGCCTCATCCAGCGTCAGCTCTCGCTCATCTCCGAACTGGAGTCGCGCGAGGCCGACCCGGACCAGCTGTCCTCGCTCTTCAAGCTCGACCACCTCGCGACCCGTATGCGCCGTAACGGCGAGAACCTCCTCGTCCTCGCGGGCGAGGAGCCGGGCCGCCGCTGGACCCGTCCGGTGCCGCTGGTCGACGTGCTCCGTGCCGCCGCCTCCGAGGTGGAGCAGTACGAGCGCATCGAACTGGCCGCGGTGCCCGCCACCGAAGTGGCCGGCCGGGTCGTCAACGACCTCGTGCACCTCCTCGCCGAGCTGCTGGAGAACGCCACGTCGTTCTCCTCCCCGCAGACGAAGGTCCGGGTCACCGGTCACGCACTGCCCGACGGACGTGTGCTCGTCGAGATCCACGACACCGGCATCGGCCTCTCCCCCGAGGACCTGGCGGCGATCAACGAGCGGCTCGCATCGCCGCCCACCGTGGACGTCTCGGTGTCCCGCCGCATGGGTCTGTTCGTGGTCGGCCGGCTGTCCCTGCGTCACGGCATCCGGATCCAGCTGCGCCCCTCCGACTCCGGTGGTACGACCGCGCTGGTCATGCTGCCCATGGAGGTCGCGCAGGGTGGCAAGCAGCCGCCGTCCAAGCAGGGCCCGGGCCAGCAGGCCGGTGCTCCCGGCGGGCTTCTCGCCGGTGGCGGTGCTCCCGGCGCGGGCCAGCGTCCCGGTCTCGGCGGTGCCCCCGGGGCACCCGCCAAGGGCCTGGGCTCCGGTTCCGGGCCGCGCGGGCAGGTCGGTGCGGGCTCCGGTCCGCGGGCCGCGCTGCCCTCACGCGACGGCGGACCCCGTCAGCCGCAGCGGCCGGGCGGCTTCCCCGGCCCGAGCACCCAGGGCCCCGGCCAGGCCCCCGGTCTGCCGAACCAGGGCAGGCCCGAGGGCCCGCGTCAGGGCGGCGGACTCTCCGGTGCCTTCGGCGGTGCACGGCTGGGCGCACGCGGTCAGCAGGACCCGGCGGGTTCGGACCCGAACCGGCCCAACCTGTTCGGTCACTCCGGTCCGAGTCAGCCCAACCGGCCGGGCCAGCAGAGCGGTCCGCCGGCACGGCAGGCTCCGCAGCCGCAGCAGGCCCAGCACGGCCAGGGCGACCAGGGTGGCTTCCAGCAGCCCGGCGGTCCCGGCCGCCAGCTGCCGCCACCCGGCGCGCCGCGGGCCGAGCTGCCCGGCGGCAACCCCCAGCCGCAGCGTCCGCGGAACACGAGCTGGGGCGTCGAGGAGCAGGGTGCGCCCCGGCATACGCCGCTGGACGCCCCGCGCGGTCACGAGGAGCCCGACTCCGGCAGGTTCGCCCGCCCGGGTACCTCCGCCCCGCAGTACTCGTTCGACGCGCCGAACCAGCGTCCGCCGATGAACGACAGTCAGGGCCCCGGCGCCACGGCCGAGTTCGCCCGTCCCGACTTCTCGGCACCGCAGGCGCCCCAGGTACCGCAGGTACCGGACGCGGCGAGCACCGCGCAGTTCGCCCGCCCCGACTTCAACGCGCCGCCGCAGAACCAGGGCTTCGGCGACGGGCCCCCGCAGCACCAGCAGATGCCCGCGCCGCGTCAGCGCGACGACCTGGACTTCGGCGCACCGCGCCCGCCGGCTCCGGCCGCGCCCGAGCCGCAGTACCGTCCGGCGCTGCCCGAGGCGCTGCCGCCGGCCGGTCCGGGCGACGGGCGTACGCCGCTGTACGACACGCTGGAGACGAACTGGTTCCACGGTGTGCAGCAGGGCGGTCAGCCGCCCGCCGCGGAGCCGCAGGCACCGGCCGCTCCCGAGGCGGCGGGCATCCCAGCTCCGCCCATGCCGCGGCGTGGCACGGCCGACACGCCCGCCACAAGTTCCTGGCGCGCTTCGCCCAACGACGAACTCGTCCGGCAGGCGGAACGCGTCAAGAAGCCCGCTGCGGGCGGCATCACAACGTCCGGACTTCCCCGCCGTGTTCCACGTGCCAATTTGGTGCCGGGCACTGCTCAGCAGCAGAATCATGAGTCCGGACCCCAGGTCTCGCGTGCGCCCGATGACGTACGCGGCCGTCTGACCAATCTCCGCCGGGGCATCCAGCAGGGACGACAGGCCAACAACGGTCCGTCTACCGGCAGTTTCCAACTCGGCCCCACTCACCAGCAGGAGCGTTAGTTGAGCCCCATGAGTCAGGCCGCGCAGAATCTGAACTGGCTGATCACCAACTTCGTGGACAACACCCCAGGGGTGTCGCACACGGTGGTGGTCTCCGCGGATGGCCTGCTGCTGGCGATGTCCGAAGGTTTCCCGCGTGACCGCGCCGATCAGCTGGCGGCCGTCGCCTCCGGTCTGACGTCGCTGACAGCGGGTGCCTCCCGGATCTTCGAAGGCGGCGCCGTGAGCCAGACCGTTGTGGAGATGGAGCGAGGATTCCTCTTCCTCATGTCCATCTCGGACGGTTCCTCGCTGGCGGTCCTCGCCCACCCGGACGCGGACATCGGCCTGGTCGGATACGAGATGGCACTCCTCGTCGACCGCGCGGGTACCGTCCTCACCCCTGATCTCCGCGCTGAACTACAAGGCAGTCTGCTCCACTAGGCGGCCATGCAGCGGACACTTGACACGATCCCCCCAGGTACTACTCAAAACCCTCACCCGTCCGGCCGCCTCAGCCCCCTCACCGGCCCCTTCAGACGGCAAGGCGACACCCTGCTGTCACGCCCGGAGGATTCATGACCCCGCCACCCGCCTCACCTGATCCGTACGGCGCTCTGCACCACGCGTCGTACGACGGTGAAGGCGACCAGCCGCTGGTCCGTCCCTACGCAATGACCGGCGGCCGGACCCGGCCGCGCTACCAGCTCGCGATAGAGGCGCTGGTCAGCACAACAGCAGACCCCGCTCACCTCGGGACCCTGCTCCCGGAGCATCAGCGGATCTGCCACCTCTGCCGCGAGGTCAAGTCGGTGGCCGAGGTCTCGGCCCTGCTGTCCATGCCCCTGGGTGTGGCCAGGATCCTCGTGGCGGACCTGGCGGAAGCCGGCATGGTGGCCATCCACCAGCCGGGTAACGGAGAGGCCGGCGGCGCGCCGGATGTGACACTGCTCGAAAGGGTGCTCAGTGGACTTCGCAAGCTCTAGTGGCGGCACGGGCCGCGCCACCACTTCGGCGAAGATCGTCGTGGCGGGCGGTTTCGGCGTGGGTAAGACCACGTTTGTCGGTGCCGTTTCGGAGATCAACCCGCTGCGCACCGAAGCCGTGATGACGTCCGCATCCGCGGGCATCGACGACCTGACCCACACCGGGGACAAGACCACCACCACGGTGGCCATGGACTTCGGACGCATCACCCTGGACCAGGACCTGATCCTCTACCTGTTCGGCACCCCCGGACAGGACCGCTTCTGGTTCATGTGGGACGACCTGGTCCGCGGCGCCATCGGCGCCGTCGTCCTCGTCGACACCCGCCGCCTCGCCGACTGCTTCCCCGCAGTCGACTACTTCGAAAACAGCGGCCTCCCCTTCGTCATCGCCCTCAACGGCTTCGACGGACACCAGCCCTACACCCCCGAGGAGGTGCGCGAAGCCCTGCAGATCGGGCCGGACGCACCGATCATCACGACGGACGCCCGTCACCGCGCCGATGCCAAGAGCGGTCTGATCACGCTGGTGGAGCACGCGCTGATGGCCCGGCTCAAGTGACTGCAAGTCGGTATTGATCTACGGAAGTTGTTGTAGTCAAGCGGGGGCGGGCTGTGTCCTACGACACGATCCGCCCCCGTGTTCATAACATTTCGACAGAGAATTGGAACCGCAACAACACCCGACGCATCCGATCGGTGCCACTGCGCTCACATGAGCCCCGCCTTTTGACGGGGCTCGCTCTTTATGCCCGTTTTGTGCGAGACGTGGGCCACCCGGAATTGAGCATTCCGACTGTTTGGAACGCGGCCCTTCCGCATGCTGCAATGCCTCGAACTACCGAGCAGTACGGCCCTGAACGAATAATCCGGCACAACGTTGGTGCCGACGCCGAGAGGTTGTTGGTCGAGTGAGGCGAAGCAACGAGGGCTCCGCGGCGCAGCCGGAACGGGGCAACTTCACCCCGCCGCCGCGCGCTGCGGTGCCGCCTGCGAGCACGTCCGAGGAGGCGCCGGCAGGTGGCAGCACCAGTCGCCTCTCACCGCGCAACTGGCGGGTGCCCACCCGGCTGAACGCGATCCTCCTGATACCCGCCCTGGTCGGCCTGATCATGGGCGGCTTCCAGGTGAAGGGGTCGATCGACACCTGGAACGAGGCCCAGGACGCCGAGAAGACGGCGCAGGTCGTCCGCGCGGCCTCGGAGTACGGACAGGCGCTGCTGAACGAGCGTGACCTCACCGCCCAGCCGCTGCTGTCCAACAAGCGCACCGCCGCCGAGGTGGAACGGGTGCGCGCCACGACGGACGACGCCGCGGAGAAGTTCGCCGCCGCCGTGCAGGGCATGCCGGAGAAGCAGGGCCTGGAGCGCCGCCTCAAGCTGTTCCAGGTGGAGGAGCCGCTGCTCCCCGAGCTTCGCAAGGCCGCCTACGCCGAGGCGATGGACCCGGTGAAGACCGAAGAGGGCTACACCAAGGTCCAGCACTCGCTGATGGAGTTCTCCAACGAGCTCGGCCTGGGTACCGGCAACATCACCAGCTACGGCCGGACCGTCTACGCGATCGAGCTGGCCAAGGCAGCTGAATCGCTCCAGCGCTCGATCGGTATGCACCTGCTGGTGCGCCCGAGCCAGGAGCAGGGCAAGTTCAACGACCAGATCAAGGCGTTCGGCTCGTACAACTACCTGGAGCAGATCGCCCTCGGCGAGTTCGTCTCCGGTGGTACGGAGGCCGACGCGACCCGGCTCAAGGAAGTCATGGCCGGCAAGGCCGCCGAGGGCGCCAAGGAACTCAAGGCCGCCAAGGCGCAGGCCGACGCGACCGGTGAGCCGTTCGTGATGCCGCCGAGCATCGACGGTTCGGTCTTCGACGGCATGGCCCAGCAGATAGGCCAGGGGAAGAACCCCGAGCAGCTGCAGGCCAAGGGGATCACCCCGGAGACCTGGATGGCCGCGGCCACCGCCAAGTTCGACGGCTACACCACGGTCGAGAACGAGCTCGTCGACAAGGCCGTGACCGAGGCCGCGGAGATCTCCGCCGACGCCCGGAACGACGCGATCACCAACGCCGCGATCGTGATCATCGCGCTGCTGGCGGCCTTCGTCATCGCCGGTCTCATGGCCCGCCAGATGAGCCGCTCGATGCGGCAGCTGCGCACCGCCGCGTTCGGTATCGCCGAGCAGCGCCTGCCGATGCTCGTCGACCAGCTGTCACGGACCGAGCCCGGCCGGGTGGACACCCGGGTGCAGCCGATCCCGATCAACACGCAGGACGAGATCGGCGAGGTCGCCCGCGCCTTCGACCAGGTGCACCGCGAGGCGGTCCGGCTGGCGGCCGAGCAGGCCATGCTGCGGGGCAACGTCAACGCGATCTTCACCAACCTGTCGCGCCGCAACCAGTCGCTCATCGAGGGCCAGCTGACCCTCATCACCGACCTGGAGAACAACGAGGCCGACCCGGACCAGCTGGAGAGCCTCTTCAAGCTGGACCACCTGGCCACCCGTATGCGCCGCAACGGCGAGAACCTCCTCGTTCTCGCCGGCGAGGAGCCCGGCCGCCGCTGGAACCAGCCGGTGCCGCTGGTCGACGTGCTGCGGGCCGCCTCCTCCGAGGTGGAGTCCTACGAGCGCATCGAGCTCACCGGCGTACCGGAGAGCGAGATCCACGGCCAGGCCGTGACCGACCTCGTGCACCTGCTGGCCGAGCTCCTGGAGAACGCCACCACGTTCTCCTCCCCGCAGACCAAGGTGCGCGTGACCGCGACCCGGCTGCCCGACGGCCGCGTCATGGTCGAGATCCACGACAAGGGAATCGGCCTCACCGCCGAGGACTTCGCGGACATCAACCACAAGCTGGCCAACCCGCCGACCGTGGACGCCGCGGTGTCCCAGCGCATGGGCCTGTTCGTGGTCGGCCGGCTGGCCGACCGGCACGGCATCCGCGTCCAGCTGCGCCCCTCGGGCGAGCAGGCGGGGACCACGTCGCTGGTCATGCTGCCGGACGCCATCACCCATGGTGGCGGTGGCGAGCCCGCCCCGCAGGACGACTTCACCGTCTCCTCGATCATGGCCGGGCAGCAGCCGGAGCCGCAGGCCTTCGACCCGATGCCGCAGCAATTGCCGATGCGTACGGCGGCGGAGCTCGGCTTCGACGACTCGCGCTACGACACCCCGGCGGCGGACTCCCCCCAGCTGGATCCGGTCAACCGCTCGCTGATGCGTGAGGAGCGACGGGCCGCGCTGGAGGCGCAGACAGGTGGCGAGCGGCCGGCGTTCCCCGGCGAGGATGCGCAACAGCCGTACGCCCAGGAGCAGTTCGGCCAGGAGCAGTACGCCCCCGAGCCGTACGCCCAGGAGCAGCAGGGCTACGCACCGCAGGGGTACGAGGCCGGCTACGACCGGTACGCCCCCGAGGGTGGCCACCAGCAGCAGGCTCCACAGCCCCAGCAGAACGGCTATGCGGAAGCCGCTTACGCGGCTCCGGAGGTCCAGCAGGAGCAGTACGCCGACCCGTTCGCGCCGCGGCCCGACCTGTCCGACCAGGGTGATTGGGCGGATCAAGGCACGTATCAGGACGGGTACGATCCTCTCGGGCTGGCCGAAGCGGAACTGTCGAGCGCTCCCGAGGAGCCGCAGGAGCACGTAGGCTTCGACCGTTCGGACCCGGCCCCGAAGGCCGGCCACGAGCTGACCGACGCGGGTCTCCCGCGCCGGGGTGCCGGGCAGCAGCACTGGCAGCCCACCGGTAGAGGAAACGATCAGCCTGCCCTGCCGGAACAGCGGCAGCGGCCCACGCAGCAGGAACAGCAGCCGGAGCCGCAGGCGGCACAGGCGAACGGGGAAGGCTCCGACGACTGGCGCTCGGCCAACGACGAGCGCTGGAAGCAGGCCGAGAAGCTCAAGGACCCGAAGGCGGGCGGAATCACCCCGTCCGGGCTCCCCCGGCGCGTGCCCAGGGCCAACCTGGTCGAGGGCACCGCGGAGCAGACCCAGCAGGGCGGCCCACAGGTCTCCCGCGCCCCCGAGGACGTACGGGGCAGGTTGAGCAACCTGCGCCGTGGCGTGCTGCGGGGACGTACCGCGGGGTCGGACAGCAGTAATACCTACAACCAGGAGCGTTAGTGTGAGCCCGATGAGCCAGGCGGCGCAGAATCTCAACTGGTTGATCACCAACTTCGTGGACAACACCCCCGGGGTGTCGCACACGGTGGTGGTCTCCGCCGACGGACTCCTGCTGGCGATGTCCGAGGGATTCCCGCGTGACCGTGCCGATCAGCTGGCGGCCGTCGCCTCCGGTCTGACGTCGCTGACGGCGGGTGCCTCCCGGATCTTCGAGGGCGGCGCCGTGAACCAGACCGTTGTGGAGATGGAGCGAGGATTCCTCTTCATCATGTCCATCTCGGACGGGTCCTCACTCGCCGTGCTCGCCCACCCGGATGCCGATATCGGCCTGGTTGGTTACGAAATGGCACTTCTCGTCGACCGCGCGGGGAGCGTCCTCACACCGGATCTCCGTGCCGAACTCCAGGGAAGTCTTCTTAACTAATAGACAGACAGTGCGTTTCTCGTCACCGCGCCATAGGGTGCGGTGGCGCGGCACCACTGGGATGACGACCGGCAGTCGGAGGAGGAAACGTGACAGCACCCACAGGTGGACACCCGTACGAGGGTGGTCAGCGGGTCCCGGGTGAGCAAGGTGACAACCGTTTCGGCAGCCCCTCCGTACCCGGCAGACAAGGTTCGAACGACCCTTATCAGCCGTACCGGCCGTACCAGCAGCAGGACGCTCAGGGCGGGTGGCCGCAGCAGCAGCCGTCGTGGCCGCAGCAGCAGCCCCAGCGGTACGACGCTCCGCCGTCGCACATCCAGCCGGTCCAGCGGCACGAGCCCGAGCCCTCGCGGCACGCGGCGCACAACCCGCTGGTCCGTCCGTACGCCATGACCGGCGGCCGGACCCGGCCGCGTTACCAGCTCGCCATCGAGGCGCTGGTCAGCACCACGGCGGATCCGTCCAGGCTGCAAGGGCAGTTGCCCGAGCACCAGCGGATCTGCCGGCTCTGCATCGAGATCAAGTCGGTGGCCGAGATCTCGGCCCTGCTCTCGATCCCTCTCGGCGTTGCCCGGATCCTCGTCGCCGACCTGGCCGAGGCCGGACTCGTCGCTATCCATCAGCCCGGCGGCGACGAGACCGCCGGCGGCCAACCAGATGTGACACTGCTCGAAAGGGTGCTCAGTGGACTTCGCAAGCTCTAGCGGCGGAGCGGCCCGCTCCACTACCTCGGCGAAGATCGTGGTGGCAGGGGGCTTCGGCGTGGGTAAGACCACGTTTGTCGGTGCCGTTTCGGAGATCAACCCGCTGCGCACCGAAGCCGTGATGACGTCCGCATCCGCGGGCATCGACGACCTGACCCACACCGGGGACAAGACCACCACCACGGTGGCCATGGACTTCGGACGCATCACCCTGGACCAGGACCTGATCCTCTACCTGTTCGGCACCCCCGGACAGGACCGCTTCTGGTTCATGTGGGACGACCTGGTCCGCGGCGCCATCGGCGCCGTCGTCCTCGTCGACACCCGCCGCCTCGCCGACTGCTTCCCCGCAGTCGACTACTTCGAAAACAGCGGCCTCCCCTTCGTCATCGCCCTCAACGGCTTCGACGGACACCAGCCCTACACCCCGGACGAGGTGCGCGAAGCCCTGCAGATCGGGCCGGACACGCCCATCCTGACGACGGACGCCCGTCACCGCACGGACGCCAAGAGCGCGCTCATCACGCTGGTCGAGCACGCCCTGATGGCCCGCCTGCGCTGACCCTGCCGCCGCACGGCGAAGGCCCCGTACTCCTGAGGAGTACGGGGCCTTCGTCGGTGCGGGCTCCGGGCCGGGCCCGGGAAACGGCCTGAGGGCCGTTCTCAGCCCTGCCAGCTGTGCGGGGCACGGAAACCGGGGGTGCGCTCCAGTCGGCGCCATCCGGCGGTGTCACGGCCTCGGTGGGCGGGTGCGGCGGGCTGGGCGGCGGCACGGGCGAGCAGGACCGCGGTGACGGCCGCGAGCTCCTCGGGGCCGGCCTGGCCCTTCTCGACGCGCAGCACGGACTCGGCGGGGGTGGCGCTCATGGTGTCTCCGTCTTCTGGGCAGTGGGTCGCGTAGGCGGGCAGGGTCGCTGCGGCTACTGCGGCGGGTTGCCGTGCTTGCGGGACGGCAGGTCGGCGTGCTTGTTGCGGAGCATCGCGAGGGAGGCGATCAGCACCTCACGCGTCTCGGCAGGGTCGATGACGTCGTCGACCAGGCCGCGCTCCGCGGCGTAGTAGGGGTGCATCAGCTCGGCCTTGTACTCCTTGACCATGCGGGCCCGCATGGCTTCGGGGTCCTCGGCGTCCGCGATCTGACGGCGGAAGATGACGTTGGCGGCACCTTCGGCGCCCATGACGGCGATCTCGTTGGTGGGCCACGCGTAGGTGAGGTCGGCTCCGATGGACTGGCTGTCCATGACGATGTACGCACCTCCGTAGGCCTTGCGCAGGATCAGCGAGATCCTCGGCACGGTGGCGTTGCAGTACGCGTACAGGAGCTTCGCGCCGTGCCGGATGATTCCACCGTGCTCCTGATCGACGCCGGGCAGGAAGCCGGGTACGTCCAGCAGAGTGACGATCGGAATGTTGAACGCGTCACACATCTGGACGAATCGCGCGGCCTTCTCGGACGCCTCGATGTCCAGGACACCGGCCAGCGACTGCGGCTGGTTGGCCACGATGCCGACGACGTGGCCGTCGAGCCGGGCCAGTGCGCAGATGATGTTGGTGGCCCAGCGTTCGTGGATCTCCAGGAAGTCGCCGTCGTCGACGAGTTCCTCGATGACCTTGTGCATGTCGTAGGGGCGGTTGCCGTCGGCCGGGACGAGGTCGAGGAGGACGTCGCCGCGCCGGTCGGCCGGGTCGTCGCCCGGTACGACGGGAGGGTTCTCGCGGTTGTTGGAGGGGAGCATGCCGATCAGGTAGCGGACCTCGGCGATGCAGGTCTCCTCGTCGTCGTACGCGAAGTGCGCGACGCCGGAGGTCCCGGCGTGCACGTCCGCGCCGCCGAGGCCGTTCTGCGTGATCTCCTCGCCGGTGACCGCCTTGACGACGTCCGGTCCGGTGATGAACATCTGCGAGGTCTCACGGACCATGAACACGAAGTCGGTGAGCGCCGGACTGTAGGCCGCGCCGCCGGCGCACGGGCCGAGCATCACGCTGATCTGCGGGATGACACCGGAGGCACGGGTGTTGCGCTGGAAGATCCCGCCGTACCCGGCGAGCGCGGACACGCCCTCCTGGATACGGGCCCCGGCACCGTCGTTCAGCGAGACCAGCGGAGCACCGGCCGAGATGGCCATGTCCATGATCTTGTGGATCTTCGTGGCGTGGGCCTCACCCAGCGCCCCGCCGAAGATCCGGAAGTCGTGCGCGTACACGAAGACCGTGCGGCCCTCGACCGTCCCCCAGCCGGTGATGACACCGTCCGTGTAGGGCTTCTTGGCCTCCAGGCCGAAACCGGTCGCCCGGTGCCGGCGGAGCTGCTCGACCTCCTTGAACGAACCGGGGTCGAGGAGGAGCTCGATGCGCTCCCGGGCGGTCAGCTTGCCCTTGGCATGCTGCGCCTCGGTCGCCCGGTCGCTCGGTCCGCGCCGTGCCTGCTCGCGCAGCGCCAGCAGTTCGGCCACCCGGCCACGCGTGTCACTCGGACTCGGCTCGCCCGGGATTTCGTCCACAACGGTCATGCATCGACCCTACGAAGCCGACCGCGGAAACCCTGCCGTCGACTCCGAACAGTCTCCTGCCCCGTTTCCTGGTGGCTCCTGACAGAAGCCGGGGGCGATGCAACCCATCCGCCAGCTCATGGGGCTGTTCCTTTGTCGGGCTCCGACAAAGCCGTTCAGTGCTGTCGGGCACACGGCGGTCCGCGCGCCACGCCGTGGAGGCACCGGGGAGGGGTACGCCCGCACACCAGAATGGCAGAGGGACGGCACCGGGTCAGGGTGCCGTCCCCCCGCCCGTCCTGTCAGCCTCCGCAGTGGAAGCGGGCGCCGCCCCGGTCGGCGTGGTCGTTGCCGTCGCCGCCGCCGGTGATCGAGGTAGTAGCTCTGGTTCAGCCAGTTCCAGCCCGGGGCGGTTGTGTCGACGAGCTCCTCGTCGAACGCGTTCGCCTCGGGGTAGGCCTCGGTGGCGTTGACGTGGACGCCTAAGGTGGCGCCCCACTTCCTGCCGCCCTTCAGCAGCGCGTTGAGGTCCTTCAGGCCGCCGGCCCGCTTGTTGGTTGCCGCCGTAGTCGGGGTGGGCTGAGTCGGGGTGGGCTGAATCGTGGTGGGCTGAGTCGTGGCCCTCCGAGCCGTAGCCCTTGAGCACGGCGAGCCGGCCGAGGCCGTCCGTGGCGAGGGAGATCCGGTTGACGTGTCGAAGGTGCGCAGGAAGGGGTGGGTGGCCTGGCTGGCGAAGTTGAACGGGATGTGGGCGACGACCCGGTTCGCGGTGTCCTCGGACCTCCGGGGCCTCGATACCGATGGTCCGGAAGGCCACGGCGCCGTCCTGCCAGTCGACGGCCTTGTCGCCGTTGGCGTCGGGCGTGACGACGCCCTTCGCCCTGGGCAGGTCCTCCCCGCTCTCCGCCTCCGGCGCGCCCTCGCCGCGGTAGGTCCACCGGCCGGACCACACCCGCCCCGGACGCTGCCGTCGTCGGCCTTGCGGGCCTGGTGCCAGAAGCGGGCGTCGTCGCCGCCGGTGGCCCCCGAGGGCTTGTCGTACGTGGGGTTGGACTCGACAGCGGCGGCGAGGGAGCCCGTGTTGACGAGGGCGAGGACAGCGACTGAGGCAGCGGCGAACCGCGGCTGCCGAACTGAATCCGGGCGACATGGGGACTGAGTGACCCCGCATCCGGGCACCGGGGCAACGGCCCACGGACCAAGGGGCGTTACCAGTCCAACAACCACCCCGCGCCAGTCCGGGGCGGGTCCGGTTGATCCGGATCGGGCGCCGCGTTCGGTTCCTGTTCACCACGAGCGCACGGTGAGCGACCGAGGGTCGCCATTTCGGCTGTCCCGGTGTCGGGTTGTGAAGAAACCCCCTCTCCTGAGAGCGCTCTCAGTCCTAAGTCTTGACGCTCGCGGCAGGCGTGGCGAGAGTGGTGCGCACCGCAGACGACCCCCCACCGCATCACCTCTCCCCCACCCCCATGACCCGTCTGCGGCCCCCCACACCTCGGGAGTCCCTTCGTGATTTCGCGCAGAATGTTCCTGACGGGCGCCGCCGCCTCCGCGACCGCGCTCACCTGTCCGCTCTGGGGCGGCGCCTTGAGCCCGCGCGCCTCGGCAGCGCCCGCCACGTGCGAACTGGCACTGGAGAACAAGTCGTTGCCCGGCACGGTGCATGCGTACGTCACCGGCCACGAGCAGGGCACCGACCGCTGGGTGCTGCTGCGGCCCGACGGCGGCGTCTACCGCCCGGACTCGCCGGGTGCCCCGCAGACCCCGTTGCCGGTGGACTGCGCCATCCCGCTGAAGCCCGCCGGCGCGGGCCCGGTCGTGCTGACGCTGCCGCAGATGTACGGGGCGCGGGTCTACTTCGTACGCGACGACAAGCTGGACTTCTATCTGAACCCGGGTCCGTCGCTGGTCGAGCCGGCCTTCGCGACGCCGACCGACCCGAACTACGGGCGGACCTGGTCGTTCTGCGAGTTCACCTTCAACCCGCAGCAGATCTACGCGAACATCAGCTACGTCGACCTGGTGACCGCGCTGCCCATCGGTCTGACCCTGGAGGGCGACGGCACGCACACCGTGGCGCCGCTGCCGGACGGCGCGGTGCAGCGCATCGCCGACGACCTCACGGCGCAGGCCGCTGCCGACGGACAGCCCTGGGACAAGCTGGTGACCCGCGGCCCGGACGGGAAGGTCCTGCGGGTGGTCTCGCCGCAGAACCTGATGGCGCCGTTCTTCGACCGGCCGGACGAGATGCCGTTCCGGGATCTGTTCACGGCGCAGATCGACGAGGTGTGGGAGAAGTACCGCTCCACCGACCTGCGGATCGACCTCCAGGGCGGCCGGGGCACGCTCGCGGGCCGGGTCAGCGGTGACACGCTGACCTTCGAGGGCGGGCACACCTTCGTGAAGCCGACCTCGAAGGACATCTTCACCTGCAACCACGGGCCGTTCACGAACAACCCGGGCGACTCGGACGACAAGAAGGCACTGCTGGCCAGGATCGCGGCGGGCTTCAACCGGTCGATCATGCTCAGCCACCCGCAGCAGCCCAACGGCACGACGGTGGCGGACTACTACCGGGGTGCGGTGACCAACCACTGGTCGCGCGTCGTCCACGCCAACTCGCCGATCGGCTACGCGTTCCCGTACGACGACGTGCGTCCGGACGGCCAGCCGGACGTCTCCGGGGCCGCGCACGACGGCAACCCGCGGCGCTTCACGGTGAGCGTCGGGTCCTGACCCCCGCCACCTCCGCACACAGGGGTGCCCCCGTCCCGCCGGACGGGGGCACCGCTGTACGCGGGGACGCCGAGGTCAGCAGCCGCCGCAGTTGTAGTACGTCACGTCCCAGTGGTTGCCCTCGTCGGCGTAGACGTTGCCGGAGCCCGACTGGTACTGGGGTGCGCCGTCACCGCGCACACCGATGTAGGTGAACACGCCCTTCACGTAGTTGGTCAGGCAGGTGGTCTTGCCGAAGTCGAGCTTGTAGCCGTTCCAGTGCGAGTACGTGCCACCGGCGTGCCCGGTCTCGGTGCCGCCGGTGATGTTGAGCGCGCAGCCCGTGGCGCTCTTCAGCGTCTGGGCGCCCTGGGCGCTGGTCAGGTTGAGCTGGTCGAAGGACGTACAGGTGGAGACGTTCCGGTCGGAGCAGCCGCCGGACGACGACCAGGTGATCCCGGACGAGGTGAAGCGGGAGGCGGCCTGGGAGTGGGTGAGCTTGGTGACGGCGTGGGCCTCGGTCGCGCCGCCGCCGAGGACGCCGACGCCCGGTGCGAAGAGCACACCGAGGACGAGGGCGAGGGCGGTCAGGGCCGAGCGGAGTCTCGGACGGGTCAGCATGGGGGGATTCCTCCTGCTCATGACAATTTGGGAAGGCGCTGCGCCGTGCGGGTCGGGCAGGGAGATCCTGCCGGGTTCTACGCGCGTCCGCCAGAGGGCCACCCATGACCGTTCGGAGAACATTCCGACCCGCGGAGCGGCCTCGGGAACCTAGATGTTGAACTTTGAACAAGATGGGCCTACAGTGAATCTCGTTGAAGGTTAAACAAGAACTTCGACGGCCACTCGTTTCACACGTCCCCCGAGGAGGAGCCATGGCTCTGTTCAACCGCAAGAACAACGTCGCCCCGTCCACCACCGCCACCCTCGTGGTGGACCCGGCGCTGGCCGCGCTGACCGGTGAGTACACCATCGACCCGGCCCACAGCAGCATCGGCTTCACGGTGCGCCACGCCATGGTCACCAACGTCCGCGGCTCGTTCGGTGAGCACGAGGGCACGCTGAAGCTGGACGGCACCGACCCGGCCAACTCCTCCGCGTCCATCGACGTCAAGATCGCCAGCGTCGACACCGGCATCGCCGACCGCGACGGCCACCTGGTCAGCGGCGACTTCTTCGACGCCGAGACGTTCCCCCTCATGACGTTCCGCTCCACGCAGGCCGAGCAGGTCGGCGGCGACACCTACCGTGTCACCGGCGACCTCACCATCAAGGACGTCACCCGCCCGCTCTCCATCGACCTGGAGTTCAACGGCTCCGCCACCGACGTCTACGGCAACGAGCGCGTGGGCTTCGAGGGCAGCACCGACATCCTGCGCTCCGCCTGGGGCCTGACCTGGAACGCGGCGCTGGAGACCGGCGGCGTCATGGTCAGCGACAAGGTGAAGCTGAACTTCGACATCTCCGCGATCAAGGCCGCCCCGCAGGCCTGACCCCGCGACGCCCGAACCGAGCGCGCCCGCCGTCACTCCGATCCAGGAGTGGGGCGGGCGCTCGTCGTCACCGTCCTGACGTGCGGCGGATCTTCAGTGCGTTGTCGGTACGGGTGGTCGGATTGCCGTCGGGGTCGTTCTGGATCCGCTCGTGCTCCTCGCTGAGCAGCACCTCCCACTCTCCCTCGGGGAGTTCCAGGGACGCGAGGACCTCGTCCGTCGTGGGCAGCTCCACATCCGGGTGGTCGTGCTCCCAGGACGGGAATCCGGCATGGCCGACGACCAGGAGGACACCGCCGGGTGCGACGGCCGCGGCGGCCTTGCGCAGGATCTCCTCGCGCGGCAGGTCGCCCATGGAGTGCAGGAACTGGGCGGAGACCAGGTCGTACTCCCCCGCGGGGAAGGTGGCCCCGAGGTCGTGCCACTGCCGGTCGATCCGGTCGGCCACATCGGCGTCGGCCGCGTGGACGGCCGCCCGGTCCAGGGCGACCCGCGAGATGTCGGTGGCGGTGACCGTCCAGCCCTGCCGGGCGAGCCAGACCGCGTCGGCCCCCTCACCGCAGCCGAGGTCCAGGGCCCGCCCCGGCTTCAGGCCCTCCACCTCGCGGACCAGCATCGTGTTGGGGTTCCCGCTCCAGATCCGGTCGCTCTCGCGGTAGCGGTCGTCCCACATCTCCGCGTCGGTACGGGTGCTGTCGGTGGTCATCGTGATGTCTCCTGAAGTCCGTGACGGCGGTCTCCGAGCACCCGCTCGGCGACCTGACGCTCAGCCTCGGCCGAGAAGGGTGCGCGCCGGGCGTCGACCGCGCGGCGGGTGTCGTCGGTGACGAGGTCCATGTTGATCATCGAGGCCGCCTTCAGCCCGGCGGCCGCCGCTCCGACGACCTGCTCCATGAGGTTGGCGACGTTACCGGCCACCCGGACGCCCGGCATCTCGGTCGCCCCGGCGGGGTCGGCCGCGATGTACGTGCCGACGACGTGACCACCGGCCTCCAGCTCGGTGGGCCGGATGCCGAGGCTCTCCAGGACCGCCGAGCGAGCGGTGAAGCGCGGCTGGACCACGAGCGCCGCGCGCGGAATCAGCGTGCCTCCGGCCAGCCGTACACCGGTGACACGGTCGTCCGCCACCTCCAGCGCGGCCACCTCGCCGTCCACGACGGAAACGCCCCGGGCGGCGAGCTGCTCGTACTCCTCGTCGGTGAAGTCGGGCTGGTCGTGCCGGAACAGCACCACGTCGTCGGACCACTGCCGCCAGAGCAGGGCGTGGTGCAGGGCCATGGGGCTGACCGCCAGAATGCCGATGGCCTGGTCCCGCACCTCCCACCCGTGGCAGTACGGGCAGTGCAGCACCTCCTTGCCCCAGCGCTCGGCCAGGCCCTCCACGGGCGGCAGCTCGTCGACGATTCCGGTGGTGACGAGCAGGCGGCGGGCGTGGACGGTGCTCCCGTCCTCCCGCACGACACGGAAGCCGTCGGACACCTTCTCGGCCGAGACGACATTGCCCTCGACGATCTCGGCCCCGTACCCGGTCGCCTCCTCCCGGCCGATGGCCAGCAGCTCCGTCGGCGGGGTGCCCTCGCGGCCCAGGTAGTTGTGCACATGGCCCGCGGGCGCGTTGCGCGGGCTGCCCGCGTCGATCACGAGCACGGACCGCCGCGCCCTGGACAGCGTCAGGGCACCGCTCAGACCGGCGGCCCCGCCGCCCACCACCACCACGTCGTACCGCTGGTTCTTGTCGCTCATGCGAAACACCTCCATCTACGGGAGATGGTGCGCGCAAGGCCCCGCTTCGACAAACTTGCTTGCTGAAGCGGCAAACTCGCACAAGCCGGTCCTGCCCGGGTTCCGCTCCCCCACGCCCCAGCCGCCGCCCGGCGCCCGGCGCCCCGACGAGCGTCAAGGAGCGGTCGGCGTCGAGGCGGGCCAGGTAGCCGACGTTGCCCATACCGCTGCCGCCGCCGGACATCCAGCCCGGTCCGCCCGGCAGCGGGCGGCCATCCTGGCGGTGGGTGGGATTGGAGGGACGCGAAAAACGGACATAACGCCCGTCTTTCGGTCCGTAGGCTCCCTGCGACCGGAAGCCTCCGTCAGCAGAAGGCGGTCAGGAGGGCTGCGAGGGCGAAGAAGAGCGCCGTCTCGATCCACTGGAACGGCCAGTAGCGGTCGGCCGGGTGGTAGGCCACCTCGACGTGGAGGTCGGACTCGGCGAAGCACTTCACGGGGTCCATGTCGCGCTTCGCGCAGCCCTCGGCCCCGGTGACGGGCCTGCCGGCCGAGTCGCGCACCGGTCCGGTGCCGGACACCACCCAGGCGCCCGGCTTGGCCACGCCCACGCCCACGTCCACGTGGGCGGCTTCGCCGTCGCCGGACAGGAGGATGTTCATGGCCGACCACTCGGGCCGCGCGGCGGAGGTTTCGCCGTCACCCCCCGGGCATGACGATGGAGCTGAGCGACACGTCGGCGCGTTCCGGTGTCATGAGGTGCGGCCGGACGGCGAACGGCATGAGGACCTGGACCGCGACGAAGACGGCGAGGGTGGCCGCCATCGCGGGACGGCCCTGCGGATCAGCAGTCCGGCACAGGCCCCGAGCGTGAAGGCGAAGGCCGCATAGGCGAGGGGGACGGCACCCCGGCCGTCGAGGAGGACGGGGGTGAAGCGTTCGCCGTGGACCTCGTCGAGCGGAGCCGCCCACCGGGTCACCATGAGGCTGAACAGCCCCGAGACGACCACGGCCGCCAGGCCGACCGCAATGGGTGGCGCATGCCCAGGGGTCGTGACCGCCGGTCCTTCTACGGGTGTGCGCCCGGCCCCTCGGTGTGCCGGGCCAGGGGGGTGGGGGACAGCGAGGTGTCCTCCTCCCCCGGCTCCAGCAGGGTGGCGGCGGGGCCCACGACCAGGGGGTCCGGTGTGCCGACCGCGCCGGGGTCCTTCGCCGCGTAGTCGATGCGCGCGAGGAGGCTGCGCATGGCTTCGAGGCGGGCACGGCGCTTGTCGTTGCTCTTCACGACGGTCCACGGGGCGTGCCCGGTGTCGGTGGCCCGGAACATGTCGATCTTTGCCGTGGTGTAGTCGTCCCAGCGGTCCAGGGAGTCGACGTCCGTGGGAGAGAGCTTCCACTGGCGGACGGGGTCGACCTGGCGGATGGCGAAGCGCGTGCGCTGTTCGGCCCGGGAGACGGAGAACCAGAACTTCACCAGGACGATGCCGTCGTCCACCAGCATCTCCTCGAAGGCCGGGCACTGCCGGAGGAAGAGCTCGTACTCGGGTGGCGTGCAGAAGCCCATGACACGCTCGACACCGGCCCGGTTGTACCAGGAGCGGTCGAAGAAGACGATCTCGCCACGGGCCGGCAGATGGGCCACGTAACGCTGGAAGTACCACTGCCCGCGCTCGCGGTCCGTGGGTTTGTCCAGGGCCACGATGCGCGCACCACGCGGGTTGAGGCGTTCGGTGAAGCGCTGGATGGTGCCGCCCTTGCCGGCCGCGTCCCGGCCCTCGCACGCCACGACGACGCGCGCCCCGGTGTCCTTGGTCCAGCGCTGCAGCTTCAGCATCTCGATCTGCAGGACGCGCTTGGCCCGCTCGTACTCCCGGCGGCGGACCTTGCGGTCGTACGGGTAGTTCTCCCGCCAGGTCTCGATGGGCCTGCCGTGCTCGTCGAGCAGCACCGGCCGTTCCGGCCTGCTGGTGTCGACGGTCAGTCCGTCCAGCAGCTGCTTGCCCACCTCGTCACGGTCCACCCGGCCACCTTGTCACCCGTACGGGGCCGATGCCACCGGGCGGGCGGAAAGGGCCGGTCCCCCGGACAGGATCCGGCCCCTTCCTCTACGGCGGGCGGTGCCGAAGGCCACGCAGGGCCTGGACCGCGGCCCGCGGCAGCCCGCCGACGTCGTCTCCTCCCGGGCTGTTCAGCCGGCCAGCAGGTGCTCCCGGCCGAACATGGCCGCGGCGGCCCGCGCACTCGGCGTTCCCGCGTCGAGGTCGGCACCGGCCGCGCGCAGCACGGCCACGACCTCGTCCTCGCCCTTGAACAGCGCACCCGCGAGGGGTGCCTGGTCACGCACGTTGCGCAGGTCCGGATCCGCGCCCCGGGCGAGCAGCGCGCTCACCGTCCCCGCGTGCCCGTGGTAGGCGGCGAGCATGAGCAGCGTGTTCGCGTCCGGGTCGGCCGAGTCGACCGGGAGCCCGTGGTCGACGAACTCCGCCAGCTGCTCCGTACGGCCTTCCCGGGCCAGCTCCATGGCGATCTCCACGACCCGCCCGGTCTGGTCGGGAGTCAGTCCGGCGTCGTTCATCGGTGCCTCCATCTCAGGGCGTGCCTGCGGCCAGCGCCTCGATCGCCTTGCGGACACCTTCGCCGTAGGCCGGGTCGGCCTGGGCGCAGTTGGCTATGTGCCGCTCGACGGTCGCCTGCGACGCGCCGTCGATCGCCCGCGCGGTGTTCTCGAAGAGCACCTGCTGCTGCTCGGGACTCATGTTCCGGAACAGGATGCGGGGCTGCTCGAAGTAGTTGTCGTCGTCCTCGCGGAAGTTGAACCGGTCGGCGATGGCACCCACGGCCTGCGCGGGGTCGCGGTAGGCGGGCTGCTCCTGCCAGCGGCCGTACGAGTTCGGCTCGATGCCGGGCGTGGCGCCCTGGTTGCCGTCGATGCGCATGGCGCCGTCGCGGTGGTAGGAGTTCACCGGGTTCTTCGGCGCGTTGACCGGGATCTGGTGGTGGTTGACACCCAGGCGGTAGCGCTGGGCGTCACCGTAGGAGAACAGCCGGCCCTGCAGCATGCGGTCGGGCGAGTAGCTGATGCCCGGGACCACGTTGGCCGGGGTGAAGGCGACCTGCTCCACGTCGGCGAAGTAGTTGTCGGGGTTGCGGTTCAGCTCCCACTCGCCGACCTCGATCAGCGGGTAGTCCTTCTTCGACCAGACCTTGGTGAGGTCGAAGGGGTGGTAGCGGTAGTTGTCGGCGTCGGCCTCCGGCATGACCTGGATGAACAGCTTCCACTTCGGGAAGTCGCCGTCCTCGATCGCGTCGAAGAGGTCGCGCTGGTGGGACTCGCGGTCCTTGCCGACCAGGACCTCGGCCTCGGCGTCGGTGAGGTTCTTGATGCCCTGCTGGGTGCGGTGGTGGAACTTCACCCAGAACCGCTCGCCCTCGGCGTTGATCAGGCTGTAGGTGTGCGAGCCGAAGCCGTGCATGTGCCGGTAGGACGCGGGGATGCCGCGGTCCGACATCACGATGGTGACCTGATGGAGCGCCTCGGGGAGGTTGGTCCAGAAGTCCCAGTTGTTCTCGGCGTTGCGCAGGTTGGTGCGCGGGTCCCGCTTCACGGCGTGGTTGAGGTCGGGGAACTTCAGCGGATCACGGAAGAAGAACACCGGGGTGTTGTTGCCCACGAGGTCCCAGTTGCCCTCGTCGGTGTAGAACTTCAGCGCGAAGCCGCGGATGTCACGCTCGGCGTCGGCGGCACCCCGCTCACCCGCGACCGTGGAGAAGCGCGCGAACATCTCGGTCTTCTTGCCGACCTCGGAGAAGATCTTGGCGCTGGTGTACCGGGAGATGTCATGGGTCACCGTGAGGGTCCCGAACGCGCCCGAGCCCTTGGCGTGCATCCGGCGCTCCGGGATGACCTCGCGGTCGAAGTGCGCGAGCTTCTCCAGGAACCACACGTCCTGCAGGAGCATCGGGCCCCGCGGACCGGCGGTCAGGGAGTTCTGGTTGTCGGGAACCGGTGCGCCGGCGACCGTGGTCAGCGGCTTCTGGTTGTTCTCGGGCAAGGCTCGCTCCTCGGTGAGTTGTTCGTCGCGTGCGTCGGGACCTCGGTGTCCCGTCGGCCGCACGACCGACGCCGTCCCGGACACCGCGCGTCCGACCCTGGTCCGCGGGTCGTCCGCCCTGGTGGTGTCCCGTCCCCCCTCGACGTCAGCCGTACCCAATCCTATGATGGACTTCATCTAAGTCAAGTGAGCATCCAAAGCCGTATCAGTTCGGGAATTGGTACCAGTCACTGCTAGACTGCTCCGCATGAGTGACCTCCTGGAACGGCTCCGCGCACGCGGCTGGCGCATGACCGCGCAGCGGCGTGTGGTGGCGGAGGTCCTCGGCGGCGAGCACGTCCATCTGACCGCCGACGAGGTGCACGCGCGTGCCGTGGCGAAGCTCCCGGAGATCTCCCGGGCGACCGTCTACAACGCGCTGGGTGAGCTGGTGAGCCTCGGTGAGGTGCTGGAGGTCTCGACCGACCGCCGCGCCAAGCGGTACGACCCGAACGCGCACCGCCCGCACCAGCACCTGGTCTGCGCACGCTGCGGAACGATCCGCGACGTGCATCCGGTGGGCGATCTCCTCGCGGACCTGCCGGACGCCGAACGCTTCGGCTTCACGGTCTCCGACGTGGAAGTGACCTACCGCGGCACCTGCGCCGCCTGCGTCCCGGCGTAGCCGAGGGGCCGCGCGCCGAACCAAAGGGTCCGGTGGGTCCGGTCAGAATCCTCCGCCGTCGAATCCGCCGAAACCGCCGCCGTCGCCGAACCCACCGCCTCCGTCACCGAATCCGGACGAGTCGAAGTCGGAGCCGGAGAAGTCGCCGCCGCTCCACTCCCCGCCGCCCCCGCCGAAGTCACCGCCGCCGTATTCCGCCGCGTACGCCGGGGTCGAGAGCATCGAGCCGAGCATCGTGCCGACGAGCAGGCCGGGGAGCAGGCCGCCGCCGAAGTAACCGCCGGCCCAGGGGCCGTACGCCGGGCCCGCCTCCCAGTACGGGCGCCGGCGGCCGTCGCCGACGTCGACGGTGCGACCCATGGGTTCCTCGCCCTCGCGCAGCCGCACCTCGTCGGCCCCGCAGACGGGGACCTCGCGGGCCGCGCCTCCGGACGGGGTCCACAGGGCGTCGGCGACGGACGGGCCGTGGCGCGGGTCGAAGAAGCAGGGCGGGCGCCGGGCCGGCAGTTCGCGGCCCTTGCGCCGGGCCCCCAGGACGGCCAGGGAGAAGCGGCCGTCCTCCAGGGCCTTGGTGACTCCGCGTACGTCGGAGGGGTGCCGGGCGTTGCCCATCCGGGATTTGGCGTCCTCGTACGAATCGAGCGCCCGCTCGTAGTCCGCGCGCATCTCGTCGTCGGCGCCCGGTTCGCCGGGGTGGAAGTCGAGCCGGTCCAGGGTTTCGCCGTACGCGGTGATGTCCTCGTCGACGACGACCCGGAGCTTCTCGAGGGAGGCCCTCTCTTCCTCCTCCTTGCGCTTCCGGTTGCGGCGGACGATCGTGTACGCGCCCGCGCCGCCGGCCACGGCCACGGCACCGAGCACGATCAGACCGGTCGCCGCCGTTCCGCCCGCGCCGTCCTCGGCGCCGCCGCCGGACCAGGAGGCGGGGGCGCTGCCCCGGGCCTGTTCGACGGCACGGTCGACGAAGGCGTTGAGCTGGGTGGCGGCGTCCGTGTCCGTGCCGGGTGCCTGGACGGCCGTGGTGAGGTTGTCGACCGCGCGGACCGACATCACCTGCGGGTCGGCACCGGCGTCGAATCCGTCACCGAGACGTACGGCGTAGACGCCGGTGATTCCGGTGTCGGTACGGATGTTCTGGAGGAGGTTCTCCTCGGGGAATTCGGAGGTCGCCGGGAGCACGGCGACGAACACGGGTTTGTCGGCGTCCAGGATCTTCTGCTCCAGGGCGCCCTCCTGGGCCGCCGAGAGCCGGCCGGTCGCCGCCGGGTCCACGTACACCGGGTCCTCGCGCAGGGCCTGGCCCACTTCGTCGACCGTGGCGGGGGCGGCGGCCGGAGCAGCCGGGGACATCGCCAGCACGGCCGCCGTGAGTATCAGCAGCAGGCAGGCCCACAAGGGTGCGAACAGCCTCTTCCGCATACTCCGAAGGTAACCCGGGTGGGCGAAGGATGCGCCGCCCACCCGGGGTCACTCCAGTTGATTACGCGGCGCGGTACGCCGTGCGCAGCTTCGCCACCGCTCCGGTGAGGTCACCGGTGAGCAGCAGGTGGTCGGCCTCGGCGAACGGCTTGGACACCGCGGCGGCCGGCGTGCTCCCGGCCTTCTGCTGGACCAGCAGCCTGGCCTGGTCCACGATCGCCCTGCCCGCCGCGGTCTTTCCGAGGCCCGCCTTCTCCGCGAGCTTCGCGGCGGCGGCGAGGGCGGTGAGGGTGAGCTCGCCGCCTCCGGGGGCCTTCTTCAGGGTGGTCAGTCCCCAGCCGTACGGGAACTGCGGGTCGTACGCCGCGTCGCCGACGTTGACCGGCAGCTGCGACTCGGACTTGGGCCAGGTCACCGGGAGCTGTCCGGTGAAGGCCTTCTTCCCGTAGAGCACGTCGGCCACGCCGTCGCCCTCGGTGCCCGGCAGCCAGGAGGCCACCAGGGCGTCGATGTCACCGAGCTTGTCGCCGATGAGCTGCGGGCGTCCGGAGACGATCAGGACGGCGCACTTCATCGCCGCGCAGACCTTGTCGACGGCTGCCTTGTCGGCGGCCGTGAGCTCCAGGTCGTGGCCGTTGCCGACGTCTCCGATGCCTTCGGCGTACGGGGTCTCGCCGACGACCACGACACCGACGTCGTGACCGTCCGTGTCGGCGGAGGCGTCCCTGGAGAAGGTGGCCGAGGCCGTGTTCTTCTTTATGCCCTCCAGGATCGTCGTACCCGTGGTGGTCCTCCCGGAGGCGCCCTGCCAGCTGACCGTCCAGCCGCCGGCCTGGTTGCCGAGGTCGTCCGCGTCGGATCCGGCGACGTACACCTTCTGGGACGGCTTGAGCGGCAGGACCGCGCCGTCGTTCTTCAGGAGGACCTGGGACTTGGCCGCCGCCTCGCGGGCGACCGTGCGGTGGGCGGCCGACCCGACCTCGTCCAGGTGGGAGGTGTCGGCGTACGGCTTCTCGAAGAGGCCGAGGCGGAACTTCTGGGTGAGGATCCGGGACACCGCGTCGTCGATGCGGTCCTGGCCGATCCGGCCGGCGGTGACCTCGTCCTGGAGGGTCTTCGTGAAGTCCTGGTACGCCGTCGGGACCATGATCATGTCGAGTCCGGCGTTGACGGACGTCCGTACGTCACTGGCGTAGTCGCCGGGGATCTGGTCGATGGCCTGCCAGTCGCTGATGACGAAGCCCTCGAAGCCCATCCGGTCCTTCAGCACGCCGTTGATCATCGCGTCGTGGGCGTGCATCTTCAGCGGGCCGGCGTCGTCGCCGATGATGTCGAGCGAGGAGTACGACGGCATGACCGTGCCGACGCCGCGCTTCACGGACTCGGCGAACGGTGCGAGGTGGACCGCTTCGAGCTCCTCGCGGGTGACCTTCGTGACGCCCTGGTCGATGGTGTACGAGCCGGTGGTGGACGAGCCGAACTCCGTGCCCCCGTCACCGACGAAGTGCTTGGCGCTGGCCAGCACCTTGTCGTTGCGGTCCAGGTCCTTGCCGGAGGGGCTGCCCTGCATGCCGGTGATGACCGTCTCCATGGCTTCCACCAGGGCCGGGTCCTCGCCGTACGCCTCGTAGGAACGGCCCCAGCGCTCGTCGCGGGTCACGCACACGCAGGGGGCGAAGTCCCAGGGGATGCCGGTGGCGCGCACCTCGCTCGCGGTGACGGCCCCGGTCTTCTCGGCGAGCTTCGGGTCGCGGCCCGCGCCGATGCCGATGTTGTGCGGCATGATCGTCGAGCCGATCACGTTGTTGTGGCCGTGCACCGCGTCCACGCCGTAGATCAGCGGGATCTGGAAGCGGGTCGCCTGGGCGCGCAGCTGGTAGGCGTCGACCATCTTCGCCCAGGCCGCGGCCGTGTTGGGCGTGGGTACGGAACCGCCGCCGGAGAGCAGCGAGCCGAGGTCGTACGTGGCGATGTCGCCCTGGGACCGCAGTGCGTTGCGTTCGGCCTGGGTCATCTGGCCGGCCTTCTCGGCGGGCGACATCCGGGACAGCAGGTCCGCGACGCGCTTCTTCACCGGAAGCTCGGCGTTCTGGTACGGGAGGCCGTGGGCGTCGATGACGACCTGCGGGTTCTCCTTGGGCGGCTTGGCACCGGTGACGGTGAGGGTGACCGGGATCGTCTCGGCCGACTCGGCGCCGTTGTCCCTGGCCGTGGCCACGGACACCGTGTGCGTGGTGCCGGAGGGGGTGCCCGCCGGGAAGGTGTGGGTGCCGGTGACCGGGGTGTAGTCCTTGCCGGACTCGGCGCTGCCGCCCTCGGTGGTGTACGCGACGGTGACCGGTTCCTCGACGGGAACCGATCCGGTGGTGGCGACGGAGATCCTGATGTCCGCGGTGCCGCCCTCCTTGACCGGGTGCACGGCCGAGTCGACGACGACGCTCGACTTCAGGGCCGGGTCGGCCTTCCCGTACAGCTCGACGGCGTCCATGGCGAAGGCGCCGGGGGCGCCGGTCGGGAGCGTGAGGGCGTAGCCCCACATCTCGTCGAGGCCGAGGATCTGGTCGATGCCGCCGACGGGCTGGTAGTCGGCCCGGTAGACGAAGTCGGCGAACGGGATCTCGACCTGGTGCCAGCCCTCCCAGTCGTCGGTGAAGGACGTGGTCCAGAGCTCGGACGCGCCGCCGTTGGCGCCGCCGTCCTTGATCTCGAAGTTGATGCGCTTGCCCGAACCGGGCGGCAGCGGGGCGGTGTTCTGCCCGTACCACCAGAAGCGGATCCCCTTGTGGGCGGTCCAGTTCTTCGGGGGCTGGTCGACGGCGAACTCGTGGCTGAGTCCGCCCCAGGCGCTGATGTCGTAGGTGCCCTGGAGGACCTTGGCGCCCTCGGGGGCGTCGGCGCGCTCCTTCAGTTCCAGGGCGGGGTGGTCGTCGGCGTCGCCTCCCCAGGTGAAGAGGGCGTCGGCGGGCGGGTTGCCGAGGGGCACCTCGCCCTCGAAGCGGTCGACGAGGACCGGTGCGGGCTCGTCGCCCTCGGCCGCCGCGCTGGGGACGGCTCCTGCGAGCAGTCCGGCCAGGACGGTGACGGCGGCGAGCGCGGCCGTGGCCGGTCTCGCCCTGTGACGTGCGCGGTGGTGCGGTGTGCGTGGCATGTGCGGCTCGTCTCTGCTCTGGTGACGGTTGGGCACGGGGGAGGTCAGTCGTGACGGACGTTCCGGGTGAGGTGGATCGTGTCGCGGTACCACTTGGCGCTGTCCTTGAGCGTCCGCCGCTGGGTGTCGTAGTCGACCCGGACGATCCCGAACCGCTTGTCGTAGCCGTAGGCCCACTCGAAGTTGTCCATCAGCGACCAGGCGAAGTAGCCCCGGACGTCGGCGCCCCGCGAACGGGCTTCGGACACGGCCGCGATGTGGTCGGCGAGATAGGCGGTGCGGTCGGTGTCGGGGACGGAGCCGTCGGCCGCGACGGTGTCGTCGAAGGCCGCCCCGTTCTCGGTGATGACGGTCGGCAGCGCGTAGTCACGCTGGAGCCGCAGCAGCAGATCGGTGAGCTCCGTGGGGGTGATCTCCCAGTCCATCGCGGTGCGGGGCAGGTCGCGCTCCACACCGCGGGTGACGGGGAGGCCGTCGGCGTCGGTCGGCGATCCGTCCTCGGTGACTCCGGAGAACAGGGCGCCGCGGTAGAAGTTGACGCCGAGGACGTCGAGGGGGGTGGCGATGGCTTCCAGGTCGCCGTCCTGGACGGGCAGTTCGATGCCCTGCGCCGCGAGGTCGCCGATGATGTCCCGCGGGTACGCGCCGCGGACGATCGGGTCGAGGTAGAGGCGGGTGCCCATGCCGTCGGCGCGGCGGCAGGCCTCCCGGTCGGCCTCGCTGCCGGTCTCCGGGGTGGCCGTGCCGAGGTTGAGGGTGATGCCGAGTTCGAGCGGGTTGTCACCGGCCGCCTCGCGCATCTGCCGGGCGGCGAGACCATGGCCCAGGAGCAGGTGGTGGACGGCGGCCATGGCGTCACCCATGTCGCTCCGGCCGGGGGCGTGGACCCCGTAGGCGTAGCCGAGCATCGCCGAGCACCACGGCTCGTTCAGCGTCGTCCAGTGCTCGACCCGGTCGCCGAGCGCCTCGTACGCGAGCATGGCGTACTCCGCGAACCGGAAGGCGGTGTCGCGGGCGGGCCAGCCGCCGGCATCCTCCAGCTCCTGCGGCAGGTCCCAGTGGTAGAGGGTGATCCAGGGGGTGACGCCCTTGTCCTGGAGCTCGTCGACCAGCCGTTCGTAGAAGTCCAGGCCCTTGGCGTTGGCGGGGCCCCGGCCGCCGGGCTGGATGCGCGGCCAGGCCAGCGAGAAGCGGTACGTGTCGACGCCGAGGCCCGCGATCAGTTCCACGTCCTGGGGCATCCGGTGGTAGTGGTCGCAGGCCGTGTCGCCGTGCTCCGCGTTGTGCACGGCGCCCGGGACCCTGCAGTAGGTGTCCCAGATGGACGGGGTGCGGCCGTCCTCCTGGGCGGCCCCCTCGATCTGGTACGAGGAGGTGGCGACGCCCCAGCGGAAGTCGGCAGGGAGTCCCCGGACGGCGGCGGGCCGCAGGCTGCCGCGGGGCGTGGCGAGATTCATGGTTCTCCGTCGGGTCCGGTGGGCGTGAGGAGGAGGTCAGGCGGGCGGGGTGTGCAGCCAGCAGGCGACTTCGCGGTCCTGGCCCGCCTCCGGCGGGGCGAGGACCGGTACCTGTGCGCCGCACGGCTCGTGGGCCTTGCCGCAGCGCGGGTGGAAGGCGCAACCGGCCGGCATCGCGGACAGGTGCGGGGGTGTGCCCGGGATGCCGGTGAGCTCGCGCCGGGGGCCGTGCAGCGCGGGGAAGGAGTGCAGCAGCCCTTCGCTGTAGGGGTGGCGGGGGTCGCGGTAGATCTCAGAAGCGCCCGCCTGCTCCACGATCCGGCCCCCGTACATGATCGCGATCCGGTCGGAGAATTCGATCAGCAGGGAGATGTCGTGGGTGATGAACACGACGGAGAAGGAGAGCTGTTCCCTCAACCGGACCAGCCGGCGCAGAATCTGACGCTGCATCACGACGTCGAGCGCGGTGGTGGGTTCGTCCATGACGACGATCTCGGGTTCCAGCGCGAGCGCCATCGCGATCATCACGCGCTGCCGCATCCCGCCGGAGAGCTGATGCGGGTAGGCGGTCAGCCGGTCGGCGGAGATGCCGACCAGGGTCAGCAGTTCCCCGGCCCGCGCGGTGCGTTCGGCGGAGCGCATGCCGGGGCGGTGCGCCTTGAGCACGTCGGTGAGCTGGCTGTGGACGGTGTGCACGGGGTTGAGCGAGTTCATCGCCCCCTGGAACACGATCGACAGCTCCTGCCAGCGGAAGGCGCGCAGCGCGTCCGGGGAGAGGGAGAGGATGTCGACGGGCTCGGCGCCCGGCCGGTGGTAGTGGACGTCGCCGCCGGTGATCACCCCGGGCGGGGAGAGCAGCCGGGTGACGGCGTACGCGAGGGTGGACTTGCCGGAGCCCGACTCGCCCGCCAGGCCGAGGACTTCGCCGCGGTGCAGGGTGAGGTCGATGTCGCGCAGCGCGTGCACGCCGCTCGGTCCGGTGCCGTAGTCGACGTTCAGTCCGCTGATCGTGAGGATCGGCTCGGCGGTCATTCGCTCTGCTCCTTGCCGGGCTTGCCGGGCTTGACGGTGCGGGCCACCGGGGTGAAGCCGACCCGCATCCTGACCTTCCGCGAGGTGCCGGGCGCGGAGCGCAGCCGGGGGTTGACGAACTCGTCGATGCCGAAGTTGATCAGGGTGAGGGCGGTCCCCAGGAGGGCGATGCACAGGCCGGCGGGGACGAACCACCACCAGGCGCCCTGGGCGAGTGCCTGGTTGGACTGGGCCCAGAAGAGCACGGTGCCCCAGTTCCAGTGGGAGATGTCGGCGACGCCGATAAAGGCGAGCGTGATCTCCGAGAGGATGGCGAAGATGACCGTGCCGACGAAGCCTGACGCGATGACGGCGGTCAGGTTCGGCATGATCTCGAAGAGGATGATCCGCCAGGTGGACTCGCCGGTGGCGCGGGCCGCCTCCACGTAGTCGCGGCGTCTGAGGGACAGGGTCTGGGCGCGCAGGATGCGTGACCCCCACGCCCAGGAGGTCAGGGCGATGACGGCGGCGATCAGCAGGTCGGTCGTGTCCTCGACGAAGCTCGCGATGATGATGATCAGCGGCAGCCCGGGGATGACCAGGAAGATGTTGGACAGCATCGAGAGGGCTTCGTCGGCGGCGCCGCCGAGGAAGCCGGACGTGACGCCGATCAGGACGGACAGCACGGTGGCGAGGAAGCCGGCCAGGAAGCCGACGACGAGCACACCGCGGGTGCCGACGAGGATCTGCGAGAGGACGTCCTGACCGGTGTGGGTGGTGCCGAACCAGTGGGCGGCGGACGGCGCCTGCAGCAGGTCGTCGCTCATCGCGTCGGGGTCGTACGGGGCGAGCCAGGGGCCCGCGACGGCGAGGACCGCGAAGAACGCGAGGATCAGCAGCCCGGTACGGGTCTTCCCACCGCGCAGGAAGCGGAGCCTGGCCCGGCCGGGCGCCGCGGGGGCGGGGACATCGGCCGGTGCGGCGGTGACGTCGGTGGTGATGACGGCCATGGGAAGGGCCTTTCTTCCGGGCCGGGCCGGATCAGGGAGCGTTGTCTGGTGCGTGCGGCTGCGAGGCGGAGGCCCGCTAGGCCTCCTTCCGGGTGCGGGGGTCGAGGAGGGCGTAGGCCATGTCGGCGAGCAGGTTCGCGGCGAGCACGGACAGCGTGATGATCAGGAAGACGCCCTGCATCAACGGGTAGTCCTTGGCGCCTACGGCCTGGAGGAGCTGGAAGCCGATGCCGGGGTAGTTGAAGACCATCTCGACGAGGAGCGTGCCGCTGACGACGAAGCCGAGGGAGAGCGCGAAGCCGGAGATGTTGGGGAGGATCGCGTTGCGGGCGGCGTAGCCGAACATGACGCGCCGTTCGGAGAGCCCCTTGGCCTGCGCCACCATCACGTAGTCCTCGGAGGAGACCGTGACCATCATGTTGCGCATGCCGAGGATCCAGCCGGCGATGGCGCTGAGCACGATCGTCACTCCGGGCAGCACCCCGTGGTAGAGCGCGCTGGAGATGAACGGCCAGTCGAAGGCGGGGACGAGGGAGTTGTCGTATCCCCCTTCGAAGGGGAAGAGCGGCCACTTCACGGCGAACAGCGCGATGGCGATGAGGCCGAGCCAGAAGTACGGGACGGCGGAGATGAACGTGGTGACGGGCAGCAGCACGTCGAGCCAGGAGCCGCGCCGCCAGCCGCTGTAGACGCCGATCCCGGTGCCGAGCAGGAAGCTGATCAGGGTGGTGATGCCGACGAGTGCGAGCGTCCACGGCAGTGCCTGGGCGATGACCTCGCCGACCGGGGTCGGGAAGAAGGTGAACGACAGGCCGAGGTCGCCGTCCAGGAGGTGCGACCAGTAGTCGGTGTACTGCTCCCAGCCGGACTTGTTCTCGTCGAGCCCGAACAGTGCCCGCAGGGACGCGATGGCGCTGGTGTCGAGCTGCCCCTGGTAGCGGCTCATCAGGGCCTCGACCGGGTCGCCCGGCATCAGGCGCGGGATCAGGAAGTTGATGGTGATCGCGGCCCACGCGGTGACGGTGTAGAAGGCGAGCCGCTGAAGTACGTACTTCACCTGCCGGCCTCCTGTCCCGCCGCCGCGGCGCCGTCGTACAGCCAGCAGGCGGCCCATCGGCCGTCCGCCAGGTCGAAGCGCGGCGGCAGTTCGGTGCGGCAGCGTTCCATGGCCTTCGGGCAGCGGGGGTGGAAGCGGCAGCCGTCCGGCGGGGCGATCAGGGAGGGCGGTTCGCCGCTTCCGGTCTCTTCCCGCTCCTCCTCGTCGGCCACCCGGTCGGGGTCGGGCGCGGAGGCGATCAGCAGCTGGGTGTAGGGGTGCGCGGGGTGCTGGGTGACGGTCTCGCTGTCCCCGCCCTCGACGATCCGGCCCGCGTACATCACCAGGGTCGTGTCCGCGAAGTAGCGGGCGGAGGCGATGTCGTGGGTGATGTAGAGGATCGCGAGGTGCAGCCGCTCCTTGAGGTCGCGCAGCAGGTTGAGCACGCCGAGCCGGATCGACACGTCGAGCATCGACACGGGCTCGTCGGCCAGCAGGACCTGCGGGTCGGCGCCGAGCGCGCGCGCGATCGCGACGCGCTGGCGCTGCCCTCCCGACAGCTCGTGCGGGAATCTGTCCAGGAACTGACGGGGAGGAGTCAGCTGGACGCGTTCCAGCAGGGCGGTCAGGTTCTTCTCCAGGTCCGCGTCCCCGTCCCCCGCCCGGCCGTGGATCTTCAGCGCACGGGTGAGGTGGTAGCGCACGGTGTGCACCGGGTTGAGCGAGGCGAACGGGTCCTGGAAGATCAGCTGGACCTGTTTCACGTACGTACGGAAGGACCGGCCGCGTCCGGCCCTGACCGCCTTGCCGCCCAGCTGGATCTCGCCCTCGGTGAGCGGGTACAGCTGGGCGAGCAGCCGTGCGACGGTGGACTTCCCGGAGCCGGACTCCCCCACCAGGGCCGTGACGGTGCCTCGCCGGAGCTTCAGCGAGACGTCGTCGACGGCGTGGACGGTGCGGCGCCTGCGGGCGAGGACGTCTCGGCCGGTGCGCCGTACGGGGAAGTGCTTGGTGACTCCACGTGCTTCGAGCACCACATCGGTCCCGGTGCGCGCGTCTGCGGACTGTTCGCTGGTCATGGCCGGTTCTTCCCCGTACTTACTTGGCGGGCTTGAGGTTCAGCACGATCTCCAGCGCGGTCGGCTGGGTGTGCTGCGGCGGCGCGTAGGGGTCGGCCTCGGTCGGCCAGCCGACCCAGTTCTTCGTGGAGTACTCGGCGCCGATGGGGGCTGCCGCCGTCGGGATGACCGGGGCCTCGTCGACCATGATCTTCTGGAGGAGGTTCATGGCCTTCGTGCGCGTGGCGTCGTCCGTGGCGTTGGCGTAGTCCTTGAGCGCGGCGGTGGCCTCGGGGCTCTTGAAGCGGCCGAAGTTGCCGAGCTGGGAGCTCTTGCCGACGGGCTGGAGGATCGCGCCGTCCATGATGTTCTGGTACATGTCGTACGGCGTGGCACCGCTGTTGGTCCAGTGCAGGGTGGCGTCGAAGTTGCCGGTGGCGACGTCGTTGCCCCAGGCCTCGGCGGTCTGCGTCTTGACCTTGGCCTCGATGCCGAGCTGCTTGATGCTGTCCTTGATGATCGAGAGCCCGGTGATGTAGTCGTTCCAGCCGGCCGGGTCGGTGAAGGTCAGTTCCACCGGCTTGCCGCCCGGGTCCTTCAGCACTCCGCCGCTGAGCTCGAAGCCCGCCTCGTCGAGGATCTTCCTGGCGCCGGCCGGATCGGGCTTCGTGGTGGCGTTCTTGTACTCCGGCGCGAGGAACGGGTCACCTGCGGGCAGCGGGATGCCGGTCGGGTTGGTGATCTCCGGGTAGAGGGTCGCCTGCGCCTGGACGTGGATCGCCTTGCGGTCGACGACCATGGCCATCGCCTTGCGGAGCGCCGGGTTGTCGAACGGCTTGCGTGCGGTGTTGAACCACAGCCCGTGGATGCCGAGCCCGGAGGGGAACCACAGCTTGTGGTTCTTCGGGTCCTTGGCGATGTACAGCTGCTTGTAGTTCGGCATGAAGACGAACGACCACTCGACCTTGCCGTTGGCCAGCGCCGTGGTCGCCGCACTGTTGTCGTTGTACGCGGTGTAGCGGAGCTCCTTGACCTTCGTCTCGCCCTTCCAGTAGGTGGGCGTGGCGGTCAGGGTGGTGGTCTGCGGGGTGAACGTCTTCAGCTTGTACGGGCCGGAGCCGACCGGGGTGCGGTTGGGCCAGGTCTCCGGGTTCTCGACCTTCTCCCAGATGTGCTTGGGCACGATGTAGGTCTGGATGATCTTGTTCTGGTTGACGAACTGCGACTCCTCGAAGGTCAGGACGACCTTCTCGCCCTCCACCGCGACCCCGTCGAACGGGATGCCGTTGCCGTTGAGCGCGGGGTGCTTCTTGAGCAGCTCGAAGGTGTAGGCGACGTCGGCGGCGGTGAGCGGCTTGCCGTCGGCCCACTTCGCCCGGTCGTCGAGCGTGAAGGTGACCTTCGTGAAGTTGGACTCCCAGGCCCATTCCGTCGCCAGCCAGGGGTCCGCCTTGTCGGTGGGGCGGATCTGGTTGGTCATCGCCAGCGGCTCGTAGATCATGTGCCGGTAGCCGAGGGTGGCGCTCGCCGATGTGGACAGGAACGGGTTGCTGTTGTTCGTCTGCGGCCCGTCCGGCTTGCCGAGGGTCAGTACGCCGGAGGCCCCGGCGCCGCCTCCCTTGTTGGCGCCCGAGTTGGCGGAGGAGCAACCGGTGGCGAGTGCCACCACGGCGGTGGCGACCGAGAGCGCTCTCAGCGCGTGGCGACGGCGGTGTGCGGACATGTCGACTCCAGGAGGACTGCGGTCTGGGGATCCGGGAAGTGGGCAGCGCTCGGCGCGCCGGGTACGGGCGGGGGCGGTGCGGGTCGGTGGGCCGGGGGAGGTGGGCCCGTCGGGGCCTTCCCGTTACGGCGAGGGGTCCGTCGGGGCCCCTTCCGTCAGGGCGCCGAGTGGCGCACGACCAGTTCGGTGGGCAACACGACCGGCCCGTCCGGTACGGCGGTGCCGCTGAGGTGGGAGAGCAGGAGGCGGGCCGCGGTCTCGCCCATCTGCCGCGTGGGCTGGTGCACGGTGGTCAGCGGGGGTTCGGTGTGTTCGGCCATGGGGATGTCGTCGAAGCCGATCACCGCGATGTCGTCGGGGACCCGGCGGCCCGCGCCGCGCAGGGCCCGCAGGACACCCGCCGCGCTGATGTCGTTGTGGGCGAAGACCGAGTCGAACTCCGCCCCGGCCGCAAGGAGTTCCTCCACGACGAGCCGGCCGGAGCGTTCGGTGAAGTCCCCCTTCACGACCAGGTCGGTGGGCAGGACCGAGCGGAATCCCGCGAGCCGGTCGCGTACGCAGCCGAAGTGTTCGGGGCCGGTGAGGACCAGGGGTCTGGTGCGTCCCGAAGCCCGCAGATGACGGGCGGCCGACGCGCCTCCCTCGTAGTTGGTGGTCACGACGGAGGGGAATTCGGGGTGGTGGCCGCGGTCGTCGATGAGCACGATCGGCAGGCCCGACCGGTGCAGTGCGGTGAGGTGGTCGAGGGTGTTCTCCGGTTCGACCACGACGAGTCCGTCGAAGGCGCGCGCCGACACCTGGCTGGTGAAGCGCTCCACGGACTCGGCGCCCCGGTTGCAGGTGAAGAGGAGCAGCCCGTAGTCGGCGGCCTCGACGGTGTCCACGACCCCCTGGAGCACCTCACCCATCCACGGCCAGGTGAGCGAGGGCACCAGCATCCCGACCGTGCGACTGCTGCCGCGGGCCAGTCCGACGGCGCCCGAACTGGGCACGTAGCCGAGGTGTGCGATCACTTCACGAACGCGGGCGGCCGTGGAACCGTCCACTTCGCCCTTGAGGTTGACGACCCTCGAAACGGTCGTCTTGCTGACGCCGGCCTCGCGGGCGACATCGGCGATGGTGACACGCATCGGGCCTCCAGGGACAAGGCAGGACAGGGCGGGACAAGCGGATGAGCTCGACTTCGGCACGGGTTCCGCAACCGGTACCGGAACCGGTACCGGCGTTGCGGCTGGAGTTAACCCCGCCGGAACAGGGCCGTCAATACTTCACACCGACATTGGTCCGTACCGTAGTTCTCGGCAGCTCCGGCGAGCGTTGCGTTCATTTTCTGAACGAAATGCCCTCTTGACGCGAGCACGTAATAACAGTTCACTCACGGCTCGTTCGACGGCACCTCCCCCACGCCCCTGCCGAGAAAGGCAGCAGCCATGATCCGAACAAACAGAACGGCGCGCGTCCTCGTCGCGACGGCGCTCGCGACCGCGGGCCTGGCCGGGCTCTCCTCCGGTACCGCGCAGGCGGCCGGCGAGACCGTGAACATCGCGCTGACCACGACGGACGACTCCGGCGGCCGTCATGTGACCCGCGGTCTCCAGGCGCAGACACCCGTCGCCTTCGGTGCGGGCAACGGCGGCTCGGGCACGAACATCACGGTCGACGAGAACACCCGGTACCAGACCTTCACCGGCGGCGGCGCCTCGTTCACGGACACGGCGGCGTGGCTGATGAAGGGCAGCGGCGCGCTGAGCCAGGCGACCCGCGACGAGACGATGAAGAAGCTGTTCTCCCCCACGGACGGCATCGGGCTCTCGTTCGTACGCAATCCGATGGGTGGTTCCGACCTCGCGCGGTTCGGCTACACGTACGACGACATGCCGGCCGGGCAGACGGATCCGGGCCTCGCCAACTTCTCGATCGCACATGATCTGCAGGACGTGCTGCCGCTCACGAAGCAGGCCGAGCAGCTCAACCCGGCTCTCACGACGGTCGCCTCACCGTGGACCGCGCCGGCCTGGATGAAGGACAACGGGCAGCTGAACGGGGGCTGGCTCAAGGCCGAGAACTACGGCGTCTACGCAGACTACTTCGTGAAGTACCTCCAGGCCTACCGGGACCAGGGCGTCACCGTCGACTACGTCACCGCGCAGAACGAGCCGACGTGCTGCTCGGGCTACCCCTCGATGAGCTGGAACGGCTCGGGGCTCGCGTACTTCACCAAGAGCGAGCTGCTGCCGAAACTCCAGGCCGCAGGCCTCCCCGCCAAGGTGCTGGCCCACGACTGGAACTGGGACACCTACGACGCGTACGCCGCCGCGACGGTCGACGACGCCGCGGTGCGCAGCCACCCCAACTTCGGCGGGATCGCCTGGCACGGCTACGGCGGCGACATCGCGAAGCAGACCGCCGTGCACGATCAGTACCCGCAGCTGGACGCCTTCCAGACCGAGCATTCGGGCGGCACCTGGATCGCCGACCAGCAGCGCGAGGACATGCTGAACATCATCGACTACACCCGCAACTGGGCGAAGTCGGTGACCAAGTGGTCCCTGGCCGTTGACCAGAACCGCGGCCCGCACAACGGTGGTTGCGGCACCTGCGACGGCCTGGTCACCGTGCACAACGGGGACAGCAGGCACGGCCAGGTCGACTACACGATCGAGTACTACACGATGGGCCACCTGACGAAGTACGTCCGGCCGGGCGCCGCCCGTATCGCCTCCACCGCGAGCTCCACCGTGCCGAACGTGGCCTGGCGCAACCCGGACGGCTCCAAGGCCCTGATCGCGTACAACGGTTCGACGTCGGCGCAGCAGGTCACGGTCAACTGGGGCGGACAGAAGTTCACCTACTCGCTGCCGGGCCGCACCTCGGCGACGTTCACCTGGTCGGGCACCCAGTCCGGCTCGTCCGGAAGCTCGGGTGCCCTCACCGGACTCGGGGGCAAGTGCCTGGACGCCACCGGCAACACCGGCGTGGACGGCACGCCCGTCCAGCTCTGGGACTGCACGGGCGCGGCCAACCAGCGCTGGACGGTCTCCGGCGACGGTTCCGTCAAGGTCCTGGGCGCCTGCCTGGACGTGACCTCGGGGTCGACGGCCGACGGAGCAAAGGTCCAGCTGTACGCCTGCAACGGGTCGGGAGCGCAGCGCTGGACGTACAACTCCTCGACCGGGGACGTGGTCAACACGGCCGCGGACAAGTGCCTCGACGCGACCGGCCAGTCCTCGGCGAACGGGACCCGCGCCCAGATCTGGACCTGCACCGGAGCCGCCAACCAGAAGTGGCGGCTCCGGTAGGGGGTCCGTCAGTCGGTGGGCTCGATGCCGGCCCGCAGCAGGCCGTAGGTGTACGCGTCCTCCAGGGCCTGCCAGGACGCGGCGATGACGTTCTCGGCCACGCCGACCGTCGCCCAGTCACCGGATCCGTCGCCCGTGGTGATCAGTACCCGGGTGGTGGATTCGGTGCCGGTGCGGCCTTCGAGGATGCGGACCTTGTAGTCGACCAGCTCCAGCTTGGCCAGCTGCGGGTAGATCCGCTCCAGGCCGACGCGCAGCGCCCGGTCGAGGGCGTTGACGGGGCCGTTGCCCTCGGCCGTGGCGACGATCCGCTCGCCCTTCGCCCAGAGCTTCACGGTCGCCTCGTTGGCATGGGTGCCGTCGGGGCGGTCCTCGACGATGGCCCGCCAGGACTCGATGCGGAAGTAGCGGCGGGGCCTGCCTTCGACCTCCGCACGCAGCAGCAGCTCGAAGGAGGCGTCGGCCGCCTCGTAGGTGTAGCCCTTGAGTTCGCGCTCCTTGACCCGCGCGACGACCCGGCCGACGAGCTCCCGGTCGTCGCCCAGGTCGATCCCGAGCTCCTTGCCCTTGAGCTCGATGGAGGCACGGCCCGCCATGTCGGAGACGAGCATCCGCATGGTGTTGCCGACGAGCTCCGGGTCGATGTGCTGGTACAGGTCCGGGTCGACCTTGATCGCGGAGGCGTGCAGTCCGGCCTTGTGGGCGAAGGCGGAGACACCGACGTACGGCTGGTGGGTGGAGGGCGTGAGGTTGACGACCTCGGCGATGGCGTGCGAGATGCGGGTCATGTCGGCGAGCGCGCCCTCGGGCAGGACGGTCTTGCCGTACTTGAGCTCCAGTGCGGCGACGACGGGGAAGAGGTTGGCGTTGCCGACCCGCTCGCCGTAGCCGTTGGCGGTGCACTGCACATGGGTGGCGCCCGCGTCGACGGCGGCCAGGGTGTTGGCGACGGCGCAGCCGGTGTCGTCCTGGGCGTGGATGCCGAGCCGGGCACCGGTGTCGGCGAGGACGGTGGAGACGACGGCCTGGACCTGGGCGGGAAGCATGCCGCCGTTGGTGTCGCAGAGGATGACCACGTCGGCACCGGCCTCGGAGGCGGCGCGTACGACGGCCTTGGCGTACTCCGCGTTGGCGCGGTAGCCGTCGAAGAAGTGCTCGCAGTCGACGAAGACCCGGCGGCCCTGCTCGCGGAGGTGGGAGACGGTGTCGCGCACCATCTCCAGGTTCTCCTCCAGGGTGGTGCGCAGGGCCAGTTCCACATGGCGGTCGTGGGACTTGGCCACCAGGGTGATCACCGGGGCGCCCGACGCGAGGAGCGCCTGCACCTGCGGATCCTCGGCTGCCTTGCCGCCCGCTCTGCGCGTGGCGCCGAACGCGACGAGCTGGGCGTGCCGGAATTCGATCTCCTGCTGCGCGCGGGCGAAGAACTCGGTGTCGCGGGGGTTGGCACCCGGCCAGCCGCCCTCGATGAAGCCCACACCGAAGTCGTCCAGATGCCGGGCGATGGTCAGCTTGTCCGCGACCGTCAGGTTGATGCCTTCACGCTGCGCACCGTCGCGCAGAGTGGTGTCGAAGACATGGAAACTGTCGTCGGGGGCCGTGGCCTTGGTGGTCATGCTGTCTGACTCCTGTCGGTGAGCGGATCCGGACGAATCGGCTCCACTTGCCCCCATCATCTCGCGTGCCTCGCCCCGGCCGTGGTGGGGGCCGGAAAACGAAAAAACCCCTCGCGGGTGCGAGAGGTCTGCGCGCGGGTCTGGGGCACGATGGCCGTGCCGTACGTGGTGGTACGGACGGTCACTGCGGACCGGCGCGCCTGCTGCCGATAATCATGGCGAACGAGGACACAGCAGCAGTCTCCCACAGCCCCACCCCCACCCCCGCCCCGTCTCACCATGCGGTCGGGGGGTCGTTGTGAGGCGGGGGACCGGAATGCGGGCGTTATGCCCGATATCCCGGTCCCCCGCCTCACAGCGACCGCGACACGGGGCTAGCCGAGGGGGTGCATCCAGTTGTGGGGGTCCTGGGCTGTGCCTCGCTGGATGTCCAGGAGGCGCTCGCGCAGCTTGAGGGTGACCTCGCCGGGGGTGCCGTCGCCCTGGGTCCACTCGCCGTCCGCGGACTTCACCGTGCCGACGGGCGTGATGACCGCGGCGGTGCCGCAGGCGAAGACCTCGGTGAGGGTGCCGTTCGCGGTGTCGTCCCGCCACTGGCCGATGGAGACGCGGGACTCCTCGGCGGTGTAGCCGAGGTCGCGCGCGACGGTGAGCAGGGAGTCACGGGTGACGCCGGCGAGCAGCGAGCCAGTGAGGGAGGGGGTGACGATGCGCTTGCCGCCGTCCTCCTGCTCGTACACGAAGTAGAGGTTCATGCCGCCCAGTTCCTCGACCCACGTGTGCTCGACCGCGTCGAGGTAGGCGACCTGGTCGCAGCCCTTCTCGGCGGCCTCGGCCTGGGCGAGGAGGGAGGCCGCGTAGTTGCCGCCGGTCTTGGCGTCGCCCATGCCGCCGGGGACGGCGCGGACCCGGTCCTGGGAGAGCCAGATCGAGACCGGCTTCACACCGCCGGGGAAGTAGGCGCCGGCCGGGGAGGCGATGACGAGGAAGAGGTAGGAGTTGGCGGGCTTCACGCCCAGCCCGACCTCCGAGGCGATCATGAACGGGCGCAGGTAGAGGGACTCCTCGCCGCCGTGCGCCGGAACCCACGCCTTGTCCTGCTGGACGAGGACGTCACACGCCTCGATGAACGTCTCGACCGGGAGCTCGGGCATGGCGAGCCGGGCTGCGGACCGCTGGAAGCGCGCGGCGTTCACCTCGGGGCGGAACGTGGCGACCGACCCGTCGCTCTGCCGGTAGGCCTTGAGGCCCTCGAAGATCTCCTGCGCGTAGTGCAGGGTCATGTTGGCGGGGTCGATCGACAGCGGTCCGTACGGGACGAGCTGGGCGTCGTGCCAGCCGCGGCCCTCGGTCCAGCTGATCGTCACCATGTGGTCGGTGAAGTGGCGGCCGAATCCGGGGTTGACCAGGATCGCCTCGCGCTCCGCTTCGGACAGCGGGTTCGAGGAGGGCTTGAGCTCGATCGTGGGCGTCGTCATGAGTGCGTGTCCTTCACCGGTCTTGTGTGTGATGGACCGCGCTCACGCCCGCTCCCGTCCGACATGTCAGACAGGTTGTAGGACGTCCGAGCTCTCCCGCAAGCCGCGGCCCCACGTTCGATTATCTCTCGTGGGCGGCCGTGCACGAAATGACGTATTTGCGGTGACGTGAATGCGGTCCGGGGTCGATGGTGGCACCCGGAGACCGCAAGGTGAAGCCGCCGGGTGCGGATGCGACCCGGCGGCTTCGAGGTAAAGGCGTCGGGTCAGCTCGCTACGCGTACTGCGAGCGCGTCACCGATCTCGTCGGTGGTGCGTGCGGCCTTGCCTTCGCGCTCCGCGAGGTCGGCGGAGACGGCGTCCTCGATGCGCACGGCCTCGGCCTCGTAGCCGAGGTGGCGCAGCAGGAGGGCGACGGAGAGGATCGTGGCGGTCGGGTCGGCCTTGCCCTGGCCCGCGATGTCGGGGGCAGTGCCGTGGACCGGCTCGAACATGGACGGGAAGGCGCCCGTCGGGTTGATGTTGCCGGACGCGGCCAGGCCGATGCCGCCGGTCACGGCCGCGGCGAGGTCGGTGAGGATGTCACCGAAGAGGTTGTCGGTGACGATGACGTCGAAGCGCTCCGGCTGGGTGACGAAGAAGATCGTCGCGGCGTCGACGTGCAGGTAGTCGGTGCTGACCTCGGGGTACTCGGCCGCGACCTTGTCGAAGATGTTCTTCCACAGGTGACCCGCGTACACGAGGACGTTGTTCTTGTGGACCAGCGTCAGCTTCTTGCGCGGGCGGGCGGCGGCACGTACGAAGGCGTCACGGACGACGCGCTCGACACCGTAGGCCGTGTTGACGCTGACCTCGGTGGCGACCTCGTGCTCCGTACCGGTGCGCAGCGAGCCGCCGTTGCCCGTGTACGGGCCCTCGGTGCCCTCGCGGACGACGACGAAGTCGATCTCCGGGCGGCCGGCCAGCGGCGTCGCGGTGTTCGGGAAGAGCTTCGACGGGCGCAGGTTGACGTAGTGGTCGAAGGCGAAGCGCAGCTTGAGCAGCAGCCCGCGCTCCAGTACGCCCGACGGCACCGAGGGGTCGCCGATGGCGCCGAGCAGGATGGCGTCGTGGCCCTTGAGGGCCTCCAGCTCCGCGTCCGGGAGGGTTTCACCGGTGCGGTGCCAGCGCTGGGCGCCGAGGTCGTACTCCTTGGTCTCCAGCTTCACATCCTGCGGGAGAACAGCGTTGAGGACCTTGAGGCCCTGGGTGACGACCTCCTGGCCGATACCGTCGCCGGGGATCACTGCGAGATCGATGCTGCGAGACATAGACGCACCCTAGCCCTCCGTCCCACCCCATGACATCTGCTGTCCACGATCCGGACGGCCGGAACGCCCCGCACGAGTGCGGCGCGAGGGCCGCGCGAGGGCTGGACCAGCGCTCTTCGGTGCCGCGAGGTGGGATCCGGGCGTCAATGGCCGGTCGACCCGCCGTTGTCCCGGCGGTCGAGGGCGCGCTGCAGGGCGGCTGCGGCGTTCTTACGCTCCGACTCGGTCGGGCGGGGGGTGTGACGGACACGGCGAACAGTGGTCTGGGCCATGATCGACTCCTTGGGATCGCGTGGATATCGAGATCGGGACTTCGCACGGCGTGAGGCCGCGCAACGTGAGGTCGGGATCGGGATTTCGAAGCGCCGGAAGGGGCGGGGAGCGGGTGCCGCAGGGATTGCCTGCTTCGGGGCACGCACTCGCGACCGCCAGTCGCTGGATCATGCGAGTCGTTCGGCTTCTACAAAGTTAGGACAGCTCGGGTCATCTGTCTCTACAGATACTCGGACTTCCTACTATCTGAGACGGCGACGCGAGCGAGGCGTGCTACGGGGGATGTGTTGCGAGCACGTCCGCGCCCCGGGGGAAGGGTTCCTCCGGGGCGCGGACGGGGTGCGGACGGGGTGCGGACGGGGCCCGGACGGGGTGCGGACGTGACTCGCGGGCCCGTGGTGCGTGGTGTCAGGGGGCCGCGGCCAGGAGTGCCTCCAGTGCTGCCGCCGTGTCCGGGTGGCGGCCGGCCAGGGCGGCGCCCGCCGGGGCGGGGGCCGTGGTCTCCCACGTCCCTTCGCAGCCCAGCAGGTCGGCGACCGCGTCGCACGTCGCGGGGTGGGCGGTGAGCAGCGCGCAGCCGCCGTCCGCGGCCGGTGCCGTGGATCCCGCGTCGGGCTCCGGTTGTGCCTGCCACGGTGGCACCCACTCGTCCAGCGCGGCGAGCCGCCCGGGGAAGATCCGCCCGGCCTCGCGGATCAGCAGCGGCGCCAGTTCGGAGCCGTCCGCCCGCAGCGTGGTGATCAGGGTCGGCAGCCACGGCAGGAGCACCGGGTCCGGAAGCCGTGCGAAGGCGTTCGACACGGCTTCCACGACGAAGTCGGCCAGACCCGGCACCGGCTCCAGGGCGTGCACGAATCCGCTGAGGTAGCGCGGGTAGGCGGGCACCACCAGGGGGTTGCCGAGCAGTTCGTCGCACCGCGCCCGCAGTTCCGCCCGGGTCAGGTGTCCCAGGTGGACCTGGGCCGCCCACAGCAGTGCCGTCTTCGGCGGGTCCTGCGGGTGCGACTGGACGAGGGCCAGCTCCAGCTGGGTCCGGTCGCAGCCGAGCGACAGCGCCAGCCCTTCCATGCCGAACAGGAAGCCGAGCATCGCCCCGACCTGCCGGACGGTGGCGTCGTCGTCGGTGAACGCCGTCGGCAGCAGGGTGCAGTAGTGCGCGTATCCGGCCTTGGTGAAGGACTCGATCCACGGGGGCAGGACGGGTTCACCGGTGCGGTAGTAGGCCAGCAGTCGCCGGACCCGGCGCAGCACCTCGGGTGCGCCGTCGACCGTGCGCTCGGCCGACAGCACCTCCAGGGCGCGGTTGCCCAGCTCGTCGGCGAGCCGGCGGCTGCGCAGGTACAGCGTCGCGTCCTCGACGGTTTCCAGGACGGTCGCCGCGGTCGCCCGTGGTCCGTACGCGGTGCGGCGCAGGCGCTGCTCCAGGACCTGCTCGATGCTGACGCCCTCGTAGCCGAGCTCGATGAGCGCACGCTGGTGGGTGCCCAGCGCGAGGTCCCACGACTCCTGGATGGGCCGCTCCCCCAGCTTCCGTTCGCCCATGACCGTGCGGGCCGCGCCGCCCGGCATCAGATGGCGCAGCATCCACAGCACGTCGGAGCAGCGCTCCAGCTCCGGCCGGGAGGAGATGTCCAGCAGGGCCCGCTGCACACCGCGCTGCTGGAGCTTGAGGTTCAGCGGGGCGAGCCGGTCGTGCACGTCGCGGGCCAGGGGCGGCAGCGCGTCGTAGCCGACCTGGCCAACCCGGTCGCCGCCCATCATGATCTCCACGAGGCGGCGCACGTCGCGCCGGCCGGGCACGCTGTCCTTCTCTATGCAGGTGACGGCCGCGTCCTGGAAGTCGTACGGCGTGGGCTTGGCCCGGTCACGCATCCCGGCCAGCAGGATCGACGTCTCGAACACCGCGATGGCGTCGGCGGTGGAGGCGAGGTAGCCGTTGCGGCGGGCGGCGCGCACGATCTCCACGGACCAGCCGAGCAGTTCGGCCTCGTCCAGCCGGTCCAGGACCGGTGGCTGCCGCAGGAAGCCGGTCAGCCTGTCCGAGGGCGGGAGGTCCGGTGCGGGGGCCGCGGCGGCCGAGGTCTTCGTGGGCCTCGGCTTCTTCGCCCCGGTCTGCCCCGCGAGGGCGAACGGCTTCACGCGGGTGCGCCGGAGGTTCTTCGCCCAGAGGGTCGCCGCGATCGACACCGAGCCGGAGGCGAGGCCGAACTGCGCCTCGATCGCCGCGTGGCTGGACGGGATCAGGCCGTGCAGCCACTTGGTGGCGCTGCGCGGGGTGATCTCGAAGGTGTCGCTGCCCGCTACGCCGAACTCCTCGACACGGCTGGCCGCGTGGAAGGCGCCGCAGACGTAGAGGCAGTCCTCGGGCGCGGTGCCGGTCGCGGCAAGGTGTTCGCGCATCCTGGTCCACATGTAGCGCTCGCGGTCCTCGTCGACGCGCACCCGGTGCGGGTCGCCGGGGGCGAGGCGCCGGAAGAGGCTGCCGATCAGGAGCATGACCTGGCGGTAGGTGTCGTGGTCGCTGTCGCCGAGCGGCAGCTCCACGTACTGGTGCCACCATTCCGACCAGTGCCGCACCTTGCCGTGGCGCAGCAGGTGCTCCTCCAGTTCGGCGAAGCGCGGGCGCAGATCGCCGATCTCCACGCCGACCGCGTCACCGTGCAGCGCGGCCTCCTCCTCTGCGGGCGGTGCGTCCGGGTCGGCCGGCCCCGCGTCGTGCTCGCCGCGCCGGTCCCACTGGAAGACGTGGTCCGAGGAACGGTCGACGAGGACCAGCTCGACGCCCGGGGTGTCGAGGGCGTACGCGATCGCCTGGTATTCGGCGGAGGCCTCGGTGATCGGTGCGACCACCGACAGCGGTGCCCACTCGGCCGGGAAGCCGTCGACCTCGGACGCGAACGACTGGACCGCCACCGGGAGCCTGCAGTTGCGCAGTTCGGTGAGCAGCGGTGCCATGTCCTCGCACAGCTCCAGGTAGACGACCTTGGGCTGCTTCTCCCGCAGCCGGCGCGCCATCGCGAGGGCGGAGGCGGGCGAGTGGTGGCAGACGGGGAAGATCTCCAGCGGCTCGCGCACCGCGCGGTCGACGTCGTCGACGAGGCCGAGGAGGATGCCCTCCAGGGCGTCGGGCCCGCCGGCGAAGGTCGCGGCGGCCTCCTGCAGTTGTCCGCGCAGCTGTGTGAAGGTCCCGTCGGGTGCGCCGCTCATGACAGGGTGGCGATCGCGTCCCGGCCGCCCTCCAGGAACTCGGGCCAGGAGCCGCCCTCCTCCTTGCTGCGCGGCTCGACGACACCGTGCAGGTACTTGTTGAGGATGGCCAGGTCCTCGGGCTCGCGCCGGGCCAGCGACCCGACGAGCGAGGAAGCCAGCGTGTGTGCGGTCAGGGCGCTCTCCCCGAAGAAGTTGCTGTGCAGGATCGCGTCCTCCAGTACGCCGATCTGCTCGGCGGTGGAGAGGGCCGATTCCAGCTTCTCGTCGTCGCTCCCGGCCGCGGCCGCTGTGGCGCGCAGGTCCGCGAAGCTCTGCAGCAGCACGTCGAGGAGCGTCGGCGGCACGTCCAGCTCGATCTGGTGGCGGCGCAGCAGTTCCTCGGTACGGAAGCGGACGATCTCCGTCTCGCTCTTCTTGTTCGTCACCACCGGGATGCGGACGAAGTTGAAGCGGCGCTTGAGTGCCGACGACAGGTCGTTGACACCCCGGTCGCGGCTGTTGGCGGTGGCGATGACCGAGAAACCGGGCTTGGCGAAGACGATGCCGTCGCTGTCCAGTTCGGGTACCGAGATGTACTTCTCGGACAGGATCGAGATCAGCGCGTCCTGCACGTCACTGGTGGAGCGGGTGAGCTCCTCGAACCGGCCGATCGCGCCCGCCTCCATCGCGGTCATGATCGGCGAGGGGATCATCGACTCCCGGGACTGCCCCTTGGCGATCACCATGGACACGTTCCACGAGTACTTGATGTGGTCCTCGGTGGTGCCGGCGGTGCCCTGCACCACGAGCGTGGAGTTGCGGCTGATCGCGGCGGAGAGCAGCTCGGCCAGCCAGCTCTTGCCGGTGCCGGGGTCGCCGATGAGGAGCAGGCCGCGGTCGGAGGCCAGCGTGACGATGGACCGCTCGACGAAGCTGCGGTCGCCGTACCACTTCTGCGCGATCTCCCGGTCCAGGCCGTCCGAACGCTCGGAGCCCAGGATGAACAGGCGGACCATCTTCGGGGAGAGGCGCCACGAGAAGGGCTTGGGGTTGTCGTCGATCGACTCCAGCCAGTCCAGCTCCTCGGCGTACTTGATCTCGGCGGGGGCGCGCAACAGGTCGGACATGTGAGGGCCTTTCTAGGCGAGGAACGTCTTGAGTTCGTGGACGAGCTTGCGGATGTGGCCGGAGAGCACCGGCGTGCCGAGATCCTTGAAACGCTCCCGGAACCACGGGTTGACGACGCCGCGGCCGGAGCTGGTCACCGAGCCGACCGGGATGAATTTGGCGCCCGAGCGGTGAATGGCCGCCATGCTCTCGAACAGCGGCTCGGTCTGCCATTCGTAGAAGTCGGAGATCCATACGACGACGGTGTTGCGGGGCTCGGCGATCTTCGGCTGGGCCAGGGCCATGGCGACCGTGCCGTCGGTGCCGCCGCCGAGGTTGGTGCGCAGCAGGGTCTCGAAGGGGTCGTGCACCCATGGGGTGAGGTCGAGCGCCTGGGTGTCGTACGCGATCAGGTGGACGTCCACCTTGGGGAGTCCGGCGAAGATCGAGGCCAGGATGGTGCAGTTCACCATCGAGTCGACCATCGAGCCCGACTGGTCCACCACGACGATCAGTCGCTGGGGTGTCGTCCTGCGGGCGGTGTGCCGGTAGTAGAGGCGGTCGACGTAGAGCCGCTCCTCCTCCGGGCTCCAGTTGGTGAGGTTCTTCCAGATGGTGCGGTCGATGTCGAGGTTGCGGAACACCCGCTTGGGCGGGACGGAGCGGTCCAGGGCGCCCACCGTGGACTTCTCCACCTGGGTGCGCAGCACTTCGGCGACGTCGTCGACGAAGCGGCGGATCAGCGCCTTGGCGTTGGCCAGGGCCACACCCGAGAGGTTGTTCTTGTCGCGCAACAGTTGTTCGATCAGCGACATGCTCGGGGTGAGCTGTGCGGCAAGCTTCGGGTCGGCGAGCACTTCCCGCAGGTGCATGCGTTTGACCAGGTCGGCCTCCAATGCGCCCAGTGCGGGGCCGATCGCCGGGATCAGCCGGCTGAGGTCGGGGTTCGAGCCGCGGCCTCCGGTGCCGGCCGGGCTGACGCCCGGTCCGCTCCGGCCGCCGCGCAGTTGGCCGGGGGTGCAGCCGAGCGCGCGCTCCAGCCAGCCGGCGTCGGACTGCCAGCGCGCCAGCTGTCCGGCGGTGACGGTGCCGGAGCCGGACGCGAAGACGTTGAGCAGCACCTTCGACGCCAGGGCCGCGCGCCGTACTTCGGCGGCCCGGTCGCGGGAGGCGCCGGCGGGACCGGCAGCGTTCCCGGGGTCGGGTGCCATCAGGCCGTCGAACTCGTCGGCCAGCTCCGGGTGGCGCTGCACGACGGAGTCGACGGAGGCCTGTGGGTCGAGCAGCGCGGACGGCAGGCCGATGTCCTCGACGACGGCCAGGCTCGCGGATTCCAGGGTGGCCTGCTCCTCCGGGTCGAAGAGGCGGGCGAGGAGGCGCCAGTAGAGGACCTGCCGGCGGTTGTCGTGGGAGTCGGGCCCGGCGGGCTCCGGCGGGGCCGTGTGTCCGGGCAGGGGCACGTGTCCGGCCTGCGTCGCGGCCTGCGGGTCGGCCTGCGTCGCGGCCTGAAGGTCGGTCTGAGGGCCGGTCTGGGGGTCGGTCTGGGGGTCCGTCATTTCCGCAGCAGCCTTCCGGCCCGCTCCCGCAGCACGGCCACGGCGTCGGTGGCGGCCTTCTCGGCCCTGACGCCCGCCTTGTCCGCCGTACCTCCGGCCCATCCCCCGGCGTGGAGGGCGACGGCCTTCTTCCGTACGGTCCGCTCCACGGCCAGAGGCTGGACGCGATACGTCCCGGCGTCCCAGCGGAGCAGTCCGATGCACGCGCCGGAGGCCGCGACGGCCTCGGGGGTGAGCGGTCCCGCGGCGGGGATCCGGTCCGTGTCGACGGGGAGCGGATGACCGGCGACGGTGAACGTCAGTACGCCGTCGTCGTCCGTCCCGGCGTCGTAGCCCTCCAGGAACACGGGGACGGCGATGCCCGCCGGATGCCGGTCGAGGGGCACGGTCACGGCGTCGGTGGCGGTGGGCAGGGCGACGCGGGCGGTGACGAACGCGTCGGCGGGCTCGCCCCGGCGGGCGTGCGCGTCGCTCCACAGCAGGTCCCCGTCGGCGGTGACCGGCATGTCGGTGAGGTCCATCGAGCATCCGTCGCCGGCCGCGGCCAGGAGCGACAGGTGCGGGCGGAGCAGCTGCCAGAGGCCGGCTCCCACGACCGTGTCGGGTTTCGGCACGGACACGCCCGCCCGCACCAGGCGGGGCGCGGTCCCGTCCGCGGGCTCGAACACCGCGTGGACCTGGGCCTGTACGGCGGTCGCGTGCTCCCGCAGGTCGACGCCGAGGGGCAGCAGCCGGCCGGTGGCCGTACCGGAGAGGGGTATGCCGGCGGCGCCGGGCAGGGTGAGCAGCATCCCGCGCGACCAGAGGTCCGCCCAGCGGCGTACCGGTACGCGTTCCAGCGATGCGCCCGGGCAGGACGCGGCCAGCTCCACGGCGAATCCGTCGAGGAGTGTCGCCAGGCGGCGCAGGGCCGGGTCGGGGAGCATCGCGGAGATGATCGGTGCCGAGCCGGAGACCACGTCGTGGTCGATGCCCTGCCATCCGGCGCGTGCCAGGTCGGAGAGCCAGGAGCGGGCGGCGACGAGCAGATTGGCTTCCGGCTGCCCGACGGGCGGCGGGACGGCGTCCTCGCCGCGTGGCCGGCCGGTCGCCTCCCCGACGCGGTTCGTCAGGGCGTCGTGGACGGAGCCGAGCAGTGCGGTCCGGGCGGCGGCGAGCGCGACGAAGTGGTCCTCGCCCGCCGCTCCGGCCACGACCTTCTCGGCCGCCTCGGCGACCCTGGCTGCCAGCGGGGTCCCCGCGACGGCTCGGGCGAGCCCGGTCGGTCCGGCGGACCGGTCGGGCCGAGGGCGCAGCAGGCCCTCGACGAGTGTCAGGTCGAAGGCGTCGACGGCGGCCAGGGCCTCGTCGAGCCCGGTGACGGGTTCGGCCAGCAGGTCGGCGCGCATCACGCCACCGCCCTGCTCGGCGGGAACCACTGCATCTCGGGCAACGGCGCCGTGGTCGGGGCCAGTTCCAGGTAGGCGAGGTGGCGCAGGAACCTGCTGAAGACGGGCGCGGCGGCCGCGGTGTCGCCCTGCGGCGGCCGGGCGGCGGTCATGCCGCCGGTGATGGTCTGCGCGCTCGGCTCCCCGTCCGTGGTCCCGGCCTTCAGGTAGCGGGCGACGCGCTCGGCGCCGTACTGGAGTACCGCCTCGGTGATCAGGGCCCGTATGTGGTTGCAGAACGAGCCCCTGGCGCCGCCGCAGGGCCGGTTGTTGTTGGTGCTGCAAGCGAAGGCGTAGGTCCCGGCCACGACCGACGAGACGTAGACCCGCTCGATGTCGGAGCCGCTGGACACCACACCTTGCAACCGCCCGTCGGCCAGCTCGACGAACGGGACCTTGGCCAGCTTGCGCGGTCGCGCGGGCGCCACCACCCGTACCGTGCTCGACCTCTCCCAATCTGAATCCGACAACGCGCCATCTCCAATGCACACCGAGGGGGGCGTCCTCACCACGTCGGCGGGACACCACTGAACCTAATGGCGACCACTGACAACGACGGTTGGCGGAGAGGGGGGCGGGGCAGGTGCCGGGGAGGAGCGCACCGGCGCGGTGACCCGCCGACACGCGGACACGGTGGACCGCGACCGGAAACACGGTGAACCACCCCTGGGCGTACGGGTGTTCAGAGCCTGATGGTGAGCTGCGTCTGGATGTGGGCACGCAGGACGCCCGCCATGTCTGTCGCGCAGTCGGCCAGCAGCCACTGCACCTGGAGCCCGTCCATCAGGGCGATCAGCTGCTGTCCCGCCGCCTGCGGGGCGATCCCGTCCCGCAGGGCGCCCTCGTCCCGCGCCTGGAGGTAGGCGAGTTCGGCGTCGGCGACGGAATTGCGGTAGCGCCGCACGAAGTACGCGTGCGCGGGGTGGTCCGCGGAGGTGGCTTCGGCGGAGACCACGGTGAACAGCTCGACGATGCCGCGCCGCTCGGCGTTCAGCGCGGCCAGCTCGGCGAATCTGCGCAGCCGGTCGACGCCCGTCGTCCCGCCCGCCGACAGCCATTCGCCGTCCACCTCGTCACGGTGTTCGAGCACCGCTAGCAGCAGGGACTCCTTGGTCGGGAAGTGGTGCAGCAGCCCGGGGTGCGACATCCCGCACCGGGTCGCGATCACGCGCAGCGAGGCACCCCGGTAGCCGGCTTCGCCGAACAGGGACATGGCCTGGCCGAGGATCTCGCGTCTCTTCGCCCGGCCCTTCGCGTAGCCACGCCGCGCTTCGTTCGCCCGGCCCTTCGCGTAGCCACGCTGCGCTTCGGCGGTCACGCGCCACTCTCCCGTGTCCTGTCGGCTGTCGAGGTCCGGCGGGCGGCTGTCGGCAGTCGGCGGTCGAAGTCACGCAGTCCGCCGCTGCCGAGGCCCGGCCGGCTGTTCGTCTGCCGGTCCGGCCGTCGTCACCGATCAGATTCGCACACCGGATCCACTTCCCGCGAAAGATACCTACCAGGTGGTCGGCATTGACCCTAAGGTGGACCCGAACCGTGTCGTGAAAGGACCCCCCGTGGCCCCCTCCCTGCCCTATCTCGACCCCGCGCTGCCCGTCGCCGACCGGGTCGAGGACCTCCTCGGCCGTATGACCCTGGCCGAGAAGACCGGCCAGATGCTCCAGCTGAACGCCAAGGACGGGGTACGGCACCTCATCGAGGACCTGCACGTGGGTTCGATCCTGCACGCCTCGCCCGAGCGCGTCCTCGAAGCCGCGGCGGTCACCGGGGAGACGCGTCTGCGCATCCCGCTGCTGGTCGCGGAGGACTGCATCCACGGCCACTCCTTCTGGGAGGGGGCGACGATCTACCCCACTCAGCTCGGGATGGCCGCCACCTGGGACCCGGAGCTCCTGGAGCGCATCGCGAGGGCGACGGCCGTCGAGGTCGCGGCGACCGGTGTCCACTGGACGTTCTCCCCGGTCCTGTGCATCACCCGTGATCTGCGCTGGGGCCGGATCAGCGAGACGTTCGGCGAGGACCCGTTCCTGATCGGCGAGCTCGCCTCGGCGATGGTCCGCGGCTACCAGGGCGACGGCCTGGCCGACCCGACGGCGGTCCTGGCGTGTGCCAAGCACTTCGCGGGCTACTCCGAGACGCAGGGCGGCCGTGACGCGAGCGAGGCGGACATCTCGCGGCGCAAGCTGCGCTCCTGGTTCCTCCCCCCGTTCGAGCGGGTCGCCCGCGAGGGCTGCCGTACGTTCATGCTCGGCTACCAGTCCATGGACGGCGTACCCGTCACGGTGAACAACTGGCTGCTGAACGAGGTGCTGCGCGGCGAGTGGGGCTACACCGGCACCCTGGTCACGGACTGGGACAACGTCGGCCGCATGGTGTGGGAGCAGCAGATCTACGCCGACTACACCCAGGCCGCCGCCGCGGCGGTCCGCGCGGGCAACGACATGGTGATGACGACGCCGAAGTTCTTCGAGGGGGCGCAGCAGGCCGTCGAGCGGGGCACCCTCGACGAGGCGGAGATCGACGCGGCGGTCCGGCGCGTCCTGACGCTGAAGTTCGAGCTGGGCCTGTTCGAGAATCCGCGCCACCCCGACGCGGCGCGGCAGGCCGAGGTCATCGGCAGCGCGGGGCACGCCGTGCTGAATCTGGAGGCCGCCCGCCGTTCGCTGGTCCTGCTCACCAACGACGGCACCCTGCCGCTGGCCGGCGGGCTCGTGGCGGGCCGGGACGGGCGGGCCGTCGCCGGTGCGGGAACGGCTCCGCGTACGGTCGCCGTCGTCGGGCCCAACGCCGACGACGCGCAGACCCAGCTGGGAGACTGGGCCGGTGCCTCGGGCCAGGCGGACTGGCTGCCGGACGGCCACCCGCGCGCCATGATCCGTACGGTGCTCGACGGCTTCCGCGCACACGCCCCGGCCGACTGGACCGTTTCGTACGCGCGGGGTGCCGGGATCCTCACCGTGGGGCCCGACCCGGAGGGGGAGTTCTTCCCCGACGGGCAGCCGCGCCCCGAGGTCGTCGTACCGGCGGAGCCCGACGAGGCGCTGATCGGTGTGGCGGTCGCCGCGGCCGAGGCCGCCGACTACGTCGTCGCCGTCGTGGGCGACCGCATCGAGCTCGTCGGCGAGGGGCGCTCCACCGCGACCCTGGAACTCGTCGGTGACCAGGTCGCGTTGCTCGACGCGCTGGCCGCGACGGGCAAGCCGCTCGTCGTGGTGGTGATCAGCTCCAAGCCGCTGGTCCTGCCGCCGTCCGCGCTCGGCGCCGCGGCGATCGTGCACGCCTTCAACCCGGGGATGGAGGGCGGCCGGGCGGTGGCCGAGGTGCTGCTCGGGCTGGTCGAGCCGTCGGGCCGGCTGCCGGTCTCCTTCGCCCGGCACGCGGGGCAGCAGCCGACGTACTACAACCAGATCCGTGGCCAGCACGGCACCCGGTACGCGGACCTCACCCAGCGTCCGGCGTTCGTGTTCGGCGAGGGTCTGAGCTACACGACGGTCAGGTACGCGGACCTGGAGGTGCTGACGACGGCCGTCGGGCCTGCCGACACGGTCCGCGCGCGCGTCACCGTCCACAACACCGGCGCCCGGCCGGTGCGGGAGACCGTTCAGGTGTACATCAGCGACACGGTGACGTCCGTGACGTGGGCCGAGAAGGAGCTGAAGGCGTACCGGCAGGTGACGCTCGCCCCGGGTGAGGCGCGCGAGGTGCTGGTGGAGCTGCCCGTCGAGGCGTGCACGCTCGTGGACGCCGAGGGCCACCGGGTCGTGGAGCCGGGTGACTTCGAGCTGCTCGTCGGTCCGTCCTCGCGCGACGACGTCCTGCTGCGGGCGGGCTTCACCGTGAAGGGCTGATCCACGGCGTCCGGGGCTTCTTGCCCTGCGTGCGACGGGGAGCCCGGAAATGGAAGCCGCCCCCCGGCCGGCAGGGGGGCCGGTCGGGAGGCGGAGTGCGGGGCGGGGCGCCGCGGTGGGCGCCCCGGAGGGCGTCAGCCCTGGTGGGGGTAGGTGTAGTCGGTCGGCGGGACCAGCGTCTCCTTGATGGCGCGGGTCAGTGTCCAGCGCTGCAGGTTCTGCGGGGCGCCCGCCTTGTCGTTGGTGCCCGAGGCACGGCCGCCGCCGAAGGGCTGCTGGCCGACGACGGCACCGGTCGACTTGTCGTTGATGTAGAAGTTGCCCGCGGCGTAGCGGAGCTTGTCCATCGTGTACGCGGCCGCCGCACGGTCGTTGGAGATGACGGCGCCGGTCAGCGCGTAGTCGGAGACCGACTCCATCTGCTCCAGCATGGCGTCGTACTTCTCGTCCTCGTAGACGTGGACGGCGAGGATCGGGCCGAAGTACTCGGTGGTGAAGACCTCGTTGGCCGGGTCGTCGCACACGATGACGGTCGGGCGGACGAAGTAGCCGACGGAGTCGTCGTACGTACCGCCGGCGACGATCGTGCAGGACGGGTCGGCCTGGGCGCGGTCGATCGCGGCCTTGTTCTTCGCGAACGAGCGCTCGTCGATGACGGCGCCGATGAAGTGCGACAGGTCGGTGACGTCACCCTGGGTGATGGAGTCGACCTCGGCCGCGAACTCCTCCTTGAAACCGGAGTTCCAGATGGAGGCGGGGACGTACGCCCGGGAGGACGCGGAGCACTTCTGGCCCTGGTACTCGAACGAGCCACGGGTCAGCGCGGTCTTCAGGACGGCACGGTCGGCACTGGGGTGCGCGACGACGAAGTCCTTGCCACCGGTCTCGCCGACGAGCCGCGGGTAGGTGCGGTAGTTGGCGATGTTGTTGCCGACCGTCTTCCACAGGTGCTGGAAGGTGGGGGTCGAGCCGGTGAAGTGGATGCCGGCCAGGTCGCGGTGGTTCAGCGCCACCTCGGAGACGGCCTTGCCGTCGCCCGTGACCAGGTTGATGACGCCCTTGGGCAGACCCGCCTCCTCCAGGAGCCGCATCAGCAGCACGGCGGCGTGGGTCTGCGTCGGGGACGGCTTCCACACCACGACGTTGCCCATGAGGGCGGGCGCGGTCGGCAGGTTGCCCGCGATGGCGGTGAAGTTGAAGGGCGTGATCGCGTAGACGAAGCCCTCGAGCGGGCGGTGGTCCATGCGGTTCCACACGCCGGGAGAGTTCGCCGGGGGCTGCTCGGCGAGGATCTGGCGGGCGTAGTGCACGTTGAAGCGCCAGAAGTCGACGAGTTCGCAGGGACAGTCGATCTCGGCCTGCTGGGCGGTCTTCGACTGTCCGAGCATCGTGGACGCGGCCAGCGTCTCGCGCCAGGGGCCGGCCAGCAGCTCGGCGGCGCGCAGGATGATCGCGGCGCGGTCGTCGAAGGACATCGCGCGCCAGGCCGGGGCGGCGGCGAGGGCGGCGTCGATCGCGTCCTGCGCGTCCTGCTCCGTGGCACCGGCGAACGTACCGATGACGGCCTTGTGGTTGTGCGGCTGTACGACGTCGAAGCGCTCGCCGCCACCCATCCGCTTCTCGCCGCCGATGGTCATCGGCAGGTCGATCGGGTTCTCGGCGAGCTCCTTGAGCTTCGCCTCCAGGCGGGCCCGCTCGGGGGAACCCGGGGCGTAGGAGTGGACCGGCTCGTTGACCGGCGCGGGGACCTGGGTCACAGCGTCCATGAGTGCCTTGTCTCCTTGGTTGGGGTGGGTGGTCGGCCGGGCGGGTCCGCCCTTGGTTCAGCTCTTGGCTCAGCTCTTGGCTCAGCCCTTGGTTCAGCCCTTGGTGAGGACGGAGCGGGCGAAGAACAGCAGGTTGGCCGGCTTCTCCGCGAGGCGGCGCATGAAGTAGCCGTACCAGTCGGTGCCGTACGCCGTGTAGACGCGCATCCGGTGGCCCTCGGCCGCGAGCCGGATCTGCTCGTCGCTGCGGATGCCGTACAGCATCTGGAACTCGTACTCGTCCAGCTTGCGCCCGGCCTGGCGGGCGAGCTCCTGGCCGATGGCGATGAGGCGCGGGTCGTGGGAGCCGATCATCGGGTAGCCCTCGCCCAGCATCAGGATCTTCAGGATCCGGACGAACGCCTTGTCGATCTCCGGCTTCTGCTGGTACGCGACGGAGGCGGGCTCCTTGTACGCGCCCTTCACGAGGCGGACCCGGCTGCCCATGGCGGCGAGGCGGCGGGCGTCGTCCTCGGTGCGGAACAGGTAGGCCTGGATCACACAGCCGGTCTGCGGGAAGTCCTTCCGCAGTTCCTCGTGGATGGCGAACATCGAGTCGAGGGTGGTGTGGTCCTCGGCGTCCAGCGTGACCGTGGTGCCGATCGCGGCGGCGGCCTCGACGACCGGGCGGATGTTGGCGAGCGCCAGCTCGTGGCCGTCATCGAGGGACTGGCCGAACATCGACAGCTTGACCGACATCTCGGCACCGGTACCGAGGCCGAGGTCCTTGAGGCGGTCGATCAGTTCCAGGTAGGCGTCACGGGCGGCGGCGGCCTGCTCGGGGGTGGTGATGTCCTCACCCACGACGTCCAGGGTGACCTCGAGGTCCTGGTCGGCCGAGTCCTGGACGATCCGGATGACCTGGTCGACCGTCTCACCGGCGATGAACCGGTCGACGACCTGCTTGGTGCCCGGGGCGGCCGAGACGAAACGTCGCATCTTGTCGCTGCGGGACGCGGCGAGAATCACGGGACCCAGCACGGGGCACCTCCACGGAGGGACGGAAAGCACGAAGGAGGGCCGTATCGGTATGCATCTGAACAGACCGGGACGGCACGGAGAACCACCGTGAAATCTAAGGATCCATCCGATCGTGTGCCATCGACACCTGTCACGCATCTGTGGCCGCCACCTCAGACATTTGTCTGAAGGGGTGCGAGAATGACCGGGTGAAGGGCGATTACCAGGAGCTGGTCGACGAGATCTCCGCGCTGCTCGGCGCCCCTGCCACCCTGGAGGACCGGGATTTCGGCCTGGTCGCCTTCGGGGCCCATGACAGCGACGACGACACGGCCATGGACCCCGTCCGCACGCGCTCGATCCTCACCCGGCGGTCCACCCCGGCCGTCCGCGCCTGGTTCGAAGGTTTCGGCATCACCCGCGCGACCGGACCGGTCCATATCCCGGCCGCTCCGGAGGCGGGGGTGTTCCGCGGCCGGATCTGCCTTCCGGTACGCCATCGGGGTGTCGTCCTCGGGTACGTGTGGCTGCTCGACCGGGATCCGGCGCCCACCGAGGGACAGCTGGCGGCGGCGATGGAGGTCGCGGCCCGGATCGGGGCGCTCCTCGCCGACGAGGCGCGGGCGGGCGCGGACCTGTCCCGGGAGTTCGGCGCGGCGCTCGCCGCGGGGCGGGGCCGGCAGCACGACATGGCCGTGGCCGCCCTGAGCGAGGCCCTCGGCCCGGACGCGGAGGGGCTGCACACGGTGGTGTGCGTGACCCCGTGGCCGGGGGAGACCCCGTCGGTACGTACGGTGCCGTCGACGGCGGCCCTCGCCATGGTCACCGCGACGGGAGTGGGGACGGGAGCCGGTGCGGCGTCGCTCGCCGCGCTCGTCCGGCTGCGCTCCCCCGACGTCCTGGACCCGGCGACGACGGCCGCGGACCGGCTGCGCGCGACCGCGGCGCCCGACGCCACGGCCGGGATCGCGGTCGCCCGCCGGGGCTTGGCGGAGCTGGCCGTGTCCTGGCACGAGGCCCGGTCCGCCGCCCGTGCCGCCGCCGCCGAATCCCGCTTCGGACCGGTCGCCGGCTGGCCCGCCATCGGCCCGTACCGGCTGCTGGCCGCACTGCCCCGGCACTTGGGCACCGCCCCCGACCACACGGTCCGCACCCTGCTGACCCAGCCGCACACGGAACTGGCCCGCACCGCCGAGGTGTTCCTCGACTGCGCGGGCCAGGCGAGCCGGGCGGCGGCGGAGCTGGGCATCCACCGCCAGACGCTCTACTACCGGCTGACAAGGGTCCAGCAGCTCACCGGGCTCGACCTGAACGACGGCGAGGACCGGCTGCTGCTGCACATGGCGCTGAAGGCTGCTCGTCTGTGAGGCGGCACGCACCCACGGCCTGATGTGGGACCGCGCGCACCCAGGCCCTGCTGCGCGGTGACCCTGCGCGGGCGTTCGCTCAGGCGCCGGGCTCCCGGACGGCCGGAGCCGTGCTGTCGGTGACGCGCAGATCCCTCCGCATCGCCTCACGCAGCTCATGGAGCAGATCCCGCGCCTCGTCGGTCCCGGCGCCTACGGCGTCCAGCGACCCGCCCTCCCCCGCCGTTCCGCTCTGCTCCGCCTTGAGCAGTCCGTACGTACGGCTCAGCGCCGCGTTGGCCCGCCGGGCGACGTCGAGCAGCGTGTCCGGGACGATCATCTGGGCTTCCGCGTACGACTCCAGGTAGGCGGTACGGCACTCCTCCACCTCGTCCGCGCCCTCCTCCGGCCAGGTACCGCGCCGCAGCGCGTGGACCCGGTCCCGCAGGGCGGTGAGGTATCGGCGGGCCGTGGTGTTCAGCACCACGTAACCGGACCGGCGTGCTTCGAGCACCGCCTCCCGGGAGCGTTCCTCGTGTTCGGCCCGGCGCTGCCGCTCGGCGTGCTCCAGCTCCCGCCGCTTCACGCGGTCCGCGCTGCGCTGGGCCAGCCAGGTCGCCGCCAGCGTTCCGCAGACGCCGATCAACGCGATGAGAATCGCACCGGTCTCCACCGTCCAGCCCTCCGTCGGCCGTCGTCCCCCCAATACCGGAGGCCGACCCTATCGCGGCACCCGGCCCGCGCCTGCGGCCCGTCCGCCGGTCCCCGGACAGCGGCGCACCCGGCAGGCGGACGGATGTCTGCCTGCCGGGTGCGGTCGCCGTACGGCGGTGGATCAGGCGGTGAGGTTCACCGAACGGGCCGAGGCGGCGCCGATCTCCTCGGCGATCTCGGTCAGGACCGACTGCGGGATGGTGTCGTCGACGGTGAGGACGACGAGCGCCTCGCCGCCCGCGTCCTGCCGCGAGACCTGCATGCCCGCGATGTTCAGCCCGGCCTCACCGAGGATCTTGCCGACGGCGCCCACGACGCCCGGACGGTCCTCGTACCGCAGGACGACCATGTGGTCGGCGAGCGCCAGGTCCACGTCATGCTCGCCGATGCCGACGATCTTCTGGAGGTTCTTGGGGCCGGCCAGCGTGCCGGAGACCGCGACCTCCTCGCCGCTGGACAGCGTGCCGCGGACGGTCACCACGTTGCGGTGGTCCGGCGACTCGGAGCTGGTGGTGAGGCGGACCTCGACACCGCGCTCCTGCGCGAACAGCGGGGCGTTGACGTACGACACGGTCTCGTCGACGACGTCCTCGAACACGCCCTTGAGCGCGGAGAGTTCGAGCACCTTCACGTCGTGCTGGGTGATCTCGCCGTAGACCTCGACGTCGAGGCGGGCCGCGACCTCGCCCGCGAGCGCGGTGAAGATACGGCCGAGCTTCTCGGCGAGCGGCAGTCCGGGACGTACGTCCTCGGCGATGACACCGCCCTGGACGTTGACCGCGTCGGGCACGAGCTCACCGGCGAGCGCGAGGCGGACGGACTTGGCGACCGCGATGCCCGCCTTCTCCTGCGCCTCGTCGGTGGAGGCACCGAGGTGCGGGGTGCAGACGACCTGGTCGAACTGGAACAGCGGGGAGTCCGTGCAGGGCTCCTTGGTGTACACGTCCAGACCGGCTCCGGCGACCCGGCCCTCCTTGAGGGCGGAGGCGAGCGCCTCCTCGTCGACGATGCCGCCGCGTGCGGCGTTGACGATCCGCACGGAGGGCTTCACCTTGTGCAGCGCCTCGTCGCCGATCAGGCCCAGCGTCTCGGGCGTCTTGGGGAGGTGCACCGTGATGAAGTCGGAGACCTCGAGCAGCTCGTCCAGCGAGAGGAGCTTGACGCCCATCTGCGCGGCGCGCGCGGGCTGCACGTAGGGGTCGTACGCGACGATCTTCATGCCGAAGGCGGACATGCGCTGGGCGACCAGCACGCCGATGCGGCCGAGACCGACGACGCCGAGGGTCTTCTCGCTGAGCTCCACACCCGTGTACTTGGAACGCTTCCACTCGCCGTTCTTCAGGGCGGTGTTGGCCTGCGGGATGTTGCGCGCGGTGGCGACGAGCAGGCCGCAGGCGAGCTCGGCGGCCGTGACGATGTTGGAAGTCGGCGCGTTGACGACCATCACACCGGCCTTGGTGGCCGAGGAGACGTCGACGTTGTCCAGACCGACTCCGGCCCGGGCGACGACCCGGAGCTTCTTCGCGGCGGCGATGGCCTCGGCGTCGACCTTGGTGGCGGAGCGCACCAGGATCGCGTCGGCATCGGCGATCGCGGGGAGGAGTGCGGCGCGGTCCGCGCCGTTGCAGTGCCGGATCTCGAAATCCGGACCCAGAGCGTCGACCGTGGCGGGCGACAGCTCTTCAGCGATGAGTACGACAGGTTTCGAGCTCACGTGTGTCCTCACAAGTCCAGTGCGGACGGCCGTCCCGACGGCCGCAGGCGGTGGAGGGGCTAGCCGCGTGGAGACGCACGACACTGTGGGCCCTGACGCGTATATGTGTTGAGCAGTGTAGTCATGCGACCGGACGCATTCCGCGCTCCGGTGGAAGGATCACCCGCACGAGGCGGACGGCTTGTACGAACGTACGGCACCGTTCCTGCCACCGCCCCTCCCCGCAGTGACACGGGGGTGAGCCGGCCCGGGGGCGGGTCCGTGCGGACCCGCCCCCGGCAGGACTCAGGCGTCGTCGTTGTCGACCCAGCTCATGAGCTTGCGCAGTTCCTTGCCGGTGGTCTCCAGCAGGTGGTCGCTGTCGGCCTTCTTGTACTCGTTGTACTTGGGCAGACCGTTGTGGTACTCGGCCATCCAGGCGTTGGCGAAGGTGCCGTCCTGGATCTCGGTGAGGACCTTCTTCATCTCGGCCTTGGTGGCGTCCGTGATGATGCGCGGGCCGGTGACGTAGTCGCCCCACTCGGCGGTCTCCGAGATGGACCAGCGCATCTTCTCCAGGCCGCCCTCGTACATGAGGTCGACGATGAGCTTCAGCTCGTGCAGGCACTCGAAGTACGCGATCTCCGGCTGGTAACCGGCCTCGGTCAGCGTCTCGAAGCCGGCCTTGACCAGGGCGGCGGTGCCACCGCAGAGGACGGCCTGCTCACCGAACAGGTCGGTCTCGGTCTCCTCGGTGAAGGTCGTCTTGATGACGCCGGCGCGCGTGCCGCCGATGCCCTTCGCGTAGCTGAGGGCGAGCTCCAGGCCCTTGCCGGTGGCGTCCTGCTCGACGGCCACGATGCACGGGACGCCGCGGCCCTCCTCGTACTGGCGGCGGACGAGGTGGCCCGGGCCCTTCGGGGCGACCATGCAGACGTCGACGTTGGCCGGCGGCTTGATGAAGTCGAAGCGGATGTTCAGGCCGTGGCCGAAGAACAGCGCGTCGCCGTCCTTGAGGTTGTCCTTGATGGACTCCTCGTAGACCTGGGCCTGGATCGGGTCCGGGACGAGGATCATGATGACGTCGGCCTCGGCGGACGCCTCGGCGGGGGTCACCACGCGCAGGCCCTGCTCCTCGGCCTTGGCCTTGGACTTGGAGCCCTCGTGCAGACCGACTCGGACGTCGACACCCGAGTCGCGCAGCGACAGCGCGTGGGCGTGGCCCTGGCTGCCGTATCCGATGACCGCGACCTTGCGGCCCTGGATGATGGACAGGTCGGCATCGTCGTCGTAGAACAGCTCGGCCACTGGGTCTTCTCCTTGGTGTGCAGGTGTTGCGTCCCACCGTACGGCGGGGTGCGTCAGAAACGTTGTCGGGTCTCGCGATGCGAGCGGTCGGGGCCCGTCCGGCGGATCAGGCCCCGGTGCCGCCCGGGATGATTACGCCGAGCGGTCGAGCGCGCGCAGAGAACGGTCGGTGATCGAGCGCGCTCCGCGCCCTATGGCGATCGTGCCGGACTGGACGAGCTCCTTGATGCCGAACTGCTCCAGCATCTTGAGCATGGCCTCCAGCTTGTCGGCACCTCCGGTGGCCTCGATCGTGACGGCCTCCGGGGAGACGTCCACGGTCTTGGCGCGGAACAGCTGGACGATCTCGACGATCTGGGAGCGGGTCTCGTTGTCGGCGCGGACCTTCACCAGGACGAGTTCCCGCTGGATCGCAGCGGACGGCTCGAGTTCGACGATCTTCAGGACGTTGACCAGCTTGTTGAGCTGCTTGGTCACCTGTTCGAGGGGCAGGCCCTCGACATTCACGACGATGGTGATGCGGGAGATGTCGGGGTGCTCGGTGGTACCGACCGCGAGCGAGTCGATGTTGAAGCCGCGCCGGGAGAACAGGGCCGTGATCCGGGCGAGGACACCTGGCTTGTTCTCGACCAGGACGGAGAGGGTGTGCTTGCTGGACATGAGTCTGTCTCTCTCTGTCTCTCAGTCTTCGTTGTCGCCGAAGTCGGGGCGGACACCGCGGGCTGCCATGACCTCGTCGTTGGAGGTGCCGGCGGCGACCATCGGCCACACCATGGCGTCCTCGTGGACGATGAAGTCGACGACGACCGGGCGGTCGTTGATCGCGTTGGCCTCGGCGATGACCTTGTCCAGGTCGGCCGGGTCCTCGCAGCGGATCGCGTGGCAGCCCATGGCCTCGGACAGCTTGACGAAGTCCGGCACCCGGGTGCCCTTGGCCGGGATGCCGTCCGTGTCGGCGCCGGAGTGCAGCACGGTGTTGGAGTACCGCTGGTTGTAGAACAGGGTCTGCCACTGGCGGACCATCCCGAGCGCGCCGTTGTTGATGATCGCGACCTTGATCGGGATGTTGTTGAGCGCGCAGGTGGTGAGTTCCTGATTGGTCATCTGGAAGCAGCCGTCGCCGTCGATCGCCCAGACCGCGCGGTCCGGCATGCCGGCCTTGGCTCCCATCGCGGCCGGGACCGCGTACCCCATCGTCCCGGCGCCGCCGGAGTTCAGCCAGGTGGAGGGCTGCTCGTAGTTGATGAAGTGCGAGGCCCACATCTGGTGCTGGCCGACGCCCGCGGCGAAGATCGTGCCCTCGGGGGCGAGTTCACCGATGCGCTCGATGACCTGCTGCGGCGAGAGGCTGCCGTCCTCCGGCAGGTCGTAGCCGACCGGATAGGTCTCGCGCCACCGGTTGAGGTCCTTCCACCAGGCGTCGTAGTCGCCGGTGTGGCCCTCGGTGTGCTCGGCCTGGACCGCCTGGACGAGGTCGGCGATGACCTCGCGGGCGTCACCGACGATCGGCACGTCGGCGGCGCGGTTCTTCCCGATCTCGGCGGGGTCGATGTCGGCGTGCACGATCTTGGCGTACGGCGCGAAACTGTCCAGCTTGCCGGTGACGCGGTCGTCGAACCTGGCCCCGAGCGCGACGATCAGGTCGGCCTTCTGCAGCGCGGTGACGGCGGTGACCGAACCGTGCATGCCGGGCATTCCCACGTGCAGCGGGTGGCTGTCGGGGAAGGAGCCGAGCGCCATCAGGGTGGTGGTGACGGGCGCTCCGGTGAGCTCTGCCAGGACCTTCAGCTCCGCGGTGGCACCGGCCTTCATGACGCCGCCGCCGACGTACAGCACCGGGCGCTTGGCCTGGGTGATGAGCTTGGCGGCCTCGCGGATCTGCTTGGCGTGCGGCTTGGTGACCGGGCGGTAGCCGGGCAGGTCCATCGACGGCGGCCAGCTGAAGGTCGTCTTCGCCTGCAGCGCGTCCTTGGCGATGTCGACGAGGACCGGTCCCGGGCGGCCGGTGGAGGCGATGTGGAAGGCCTCGGCGATGGTGTGCGCGATGTCCTCGGCGCGGGTGACCAGGAAGTTGTGCTTCGTGATCGGCATGGTGATGCCGCAGATGTCGGCTTCCTGGAAGGCGTCGGTGCCGATGGCCGCGGAGGCCACCTGGCCGGTGATCGCGACGAGGGGCACAGAATCCATGGCCGCGTCGGCGATCGGGGTGACCAGGTTGGTGGCACCGGGGCCCGAGGTGACCATGCAGACACCGACCTTGCCGGTGGCCTGCGCGTACCCCGTGGCCGCGTGACCGGCACCCTGCTCGTGGCGGACCAGGATGTGACGGACCCGGGTGGAGTCCATCAGCGGGTCGTACGCCGGAAGGATGCAACCGCCAGGGAGGCCGAATACGGTGTCGGCCCCGACTTCCTCGAGAGAGCGGATGAGGGACTGCGCGCCCGTGAGGTGCTCAACGGAGGCGGAGGACGGTCCGCCGTTACGGGCCCGCGGCTGCGGGTGCTGGGCCCCGGTGGCCTGCTCGGTCATCGGCATTCTCTTCTCGAAGCTGAGGGTTTATGCGGGGTGTTTGTGGGGTTTTGGGTGGCGCCGGTGCAACAAAAAACCCCTCGTGCCGTGAGGCAAGCGAGGGGAGCGCGCCGGTGCGGTCTGCAGGGTGTCCATGAGTGACCCTGCTTCAGCCGACGCGCTTTCCAAGTACGAGAATTCGGGTGCGCATGGCATTGACCCTCTCTCCGGCACGCGTGCGGTGTCAAGTGGGTGGGACGGGGGTCTCATTATGTGAACGGCTCTGGAGCGGGATCGAGCCGCCCGCGAGCACGGGCTGAGCAGCCGGGCAGCCGCTCGGGACGGGGTACTTCCCACGGATCAGGGTGCGCCGCAGCCGGTACTCGTCGAGCGGTCCGGCGAAGGCCATGCCCTGCCCGTGCGTGCACCCCATGGCCCGCAGCGCGCGCAGCTGCTCGGGTACGTCGACCCCGTCGGCCACGGACTGCACGCCGAGGTCGCAGGCGATCCGCAGCAGCCCGCTGGTGATCTTGTGCAGCCGCGCGGACTCGACGATGCCCTCGACCAGGCCACGGTCCAGCTTCAGTACGTCGATGGGGAGCCGGCGCAGGGCGTTGATCGCGGCGTATCCGCTGCCGAAGCCGTCGAGCGCGATCCGGACGCCGAGCCTGCGCAGCGCGACCAGCCGTTGTTCGAGCTCGTCGAAGGAGACTCTCGGGTCGCTGTCGGACACCTCGATCATCAGGGCGCCGGAGGGCAGTCCGTGCCGGGTGAGGAGTGCCTCGACGGAGCCGAAGGGCGGGGTCCGGTCCAGGAGCCGGCCGGCCGGCACCCGGACGGAGACCGGGACCTGGAGTCCGGCCCTGGCCCGCTCGGCGGCCTGCTCGACGGCCTCCTCCAGCAGCCAGCTGCCGAGCTCGGCGGCACGGTCGCCACCGTCGGCGACCCGGAGGAATTCGGCGGGGGTGAACAGGATGCCCTGGGTGGAGCGCCAGCGCGCCTGGGCGGCGACGGCCGCCACGGTGCCGCTGGCCAGATGGACGACGGGCTGGTGCAGCAGGGCGAACTCACCCTCGCGCAGAGCGGTGCGGAGCCGGGCGGCGCGCTCGGAGCGTCGCACCACCTCGGCCTGCATCTGGGGGGCGTACAGCTCGACCCGGTCCTTGCCGCCGGCCTTCGCGCGGTACATCGCGAGGTCGGCGTTGCGCATGAGGTCCTTGGGCGTGATGGAGGGCTCGGCGAAGGCGACGCCGATGGAGGCGGCCACCCGCACCTCGCCGGCGCCGATCCGGTACGGCTGCGAGAGCGTGAGACGCAGCCGGTCGGCGATCTCGTGGACCTGGCACTCCCTGGCGGCCTGGTCGCGGGTGCCGTCGCCGACGATGAGCGCGGCGAATTCGTCGCCCCCGAGGCGTGCCGCGGTGTCCGAGGCGCGGACGGACTCGTGGAGGCGGCGCGCGGCCTGGATGAGGAGCTCGTCGCCCGCCTGATGGCCGATGGAGTCGTTGACGGCCTTGAAGCCGTCGAGGTCGATGAAGAGGACGGCCGTGCCCGGATCACCGGCCCGCCGGCCGAGGGCCTTGCCGACCCGGGCCGTGAACAGGGCACGGTTGGGCAGGTCGGTGAGCGGGTCGTGCTCCGCGTTGTGCTGCAGCTGGGCCTGCAGCCTGACCCGTTCGGTCACGTCGCGGCTGTTGAGCAGCAGGCCGCCCTGGTGGCGGTTGACGGTGGACTCGACGTGGAGCCAGTCGCCGGTGCCCGACCGGAAGCGGCACTCGAACCGGGTGGTGGGCTCCTCGCGGGACGGGGCGGCGAGGAACCGCCGCACCTCGTGGACGACTCCCCCGAGGTCCTCGGGGTGGATGATCGACGCCAGCTCGGTCCCGACGAGGTCCTCGGCCTCGCGCCCGTAGACGCCACCGGCGGCGGGGCTCACGTAGCGGAGGACGCCGGTGGGCGCGGCGATCATGATGACGTCGCTGGATCCCTGCACCAGGGAGCGGAAGTGGTTCTCCTTCTGTGCCAGTTCCTGGGTGAGGGCGATGTTGTCGAGGAGCATGATGGCCTGGCGGACGACCAGGGCGAGCACGACCGCGCAGCCGGTGAGGACGACGACCCGGTCGACCGCGCGGCCCTCGACCACGTTGTAGAGGATGCCGAGGGTGCAGACGGCGGCGGCCAGGTACGGCGTGAGCGCGGCCAGGGAACCGGCGATCGGGCGGCTGGTGGTGCGTGGCTCGCGGCCGGGCGCGACAGCGTTGTCCTCGACGCTGCGGGCGCCCCAGGGCGCGTACGCCAGGAGCAGCGAGCCGGCGAACCAGCCGGCGTCCAGCAGCTGTCCGGAGCTGTAGGCGGAGCGCAGCAGCGGTGAGATGAACAGGGCGTCGCACAGCACGGTCAGGGCGAGCCCGGCGATGGCGGTGTTCACCGCGGAGCGGTTCACGTTGACCCGCCGGAAGTGCAGGGCGAGCACCATGGAGACCAGCACGATGTCGAGGAGCGGGTAGGCGAGCGAGAGCGCCGCCCGGGCCACGCTCTCGCCCTCGGCGTTGGCGACGTGAGCGGTGTGGGCGAGTGCGAGGCTCCAGGAGAGCGTCAGCAGGGACCCGCCGATCAGCCAGGCGTCGAGCACCAGGCAGACCCAGCCGGCCCGGGTCACGGGCCGTTTGGCGAGTACGAGCAGCCCGACGATGGCGGGCGGCGCGAAGCAGAGGAAGAAGAGGTCGGCGAGGGACGGGGAGGGCACGGGGCGGCCCAGCACCACCTCGTACCACCCCCAGACCGCGTTGCCTCCGGCGGCCATGGCGGAGGAGAGCGAGAAGAGCAGCCATGCGGGCCGGAACCGGATGCCGCTCGTGCGGGCGTAGAGGAAGCACGACACGGCGGCGACGAGAGCGGCGACGCTGAGTCCGAAGTCGCCCATGAACAGGGCCAGTCCGGGCGAGCCCCAGCCGGTGGCGGCCCCTACCGCGTACCCCGCGCAGATGGCGGCGAGGAGCAGTTGGGAGCGCAGGCCCGCGCTCCGGTGGGCCGGTCGGCAGAGCAGGGCCCCGAGGGCGCTCACCGCAGAGCCCCCCGGGTCGGGCCGGGTGCCCTCGGCGCCACCGGCCGCCCCTGTCCGCCGCGCCGCACCGGATCGTCTGTCCACTGGCCGCACATCGTCCGTCGCCCCCTCGCGTTCCGCTTCCTCCTCGACGCCGTCCCTGCCACGACGCAGCCCCCCTCCGGACGATACACCAGAGTCGTCACTCAGCGACATAGTTTCTCTACGCTCCGTGACCACCAGGGGGGTTGTGGGTACGGTGCGCAGTCGGACCGATGCGCGGCGTGTTCAATCGGTCGTGAGTACGAGGTTGTCGACAGGCTGTCCAGCTGCGAACCGGGTGAGCTGTGCGGCGAGCAGCCGCTTGGCGCGTGGCAGGAACGCCGAGGTGCTGCCGCCCACATGGGGTGTGATGAGGACGTGGGGAGCATGCCAGAGGGGGTGGCCCGCGGGCAGGGGTTCCGGGTCGGTGACGTCGAGTGCGGCCCGCAGACGCCCGGATTCGAGCTCGGCGAGCAGCGCCGCGGTGTCCACCACCGGCCCCCGTGCGACGTTCACGAGGAGTGCGCCGTCCCGCATCGCGGCAAGGAAGCCCGCATCCACCAGCCCTTGTGTGGACGGGTTCAGCGGGGTGGACAGGATGACGACGTCCGCCGCGGGGAGCAGGGCGGGCAGTTCGTCGAGTGCGTGCACGGGACCGCGCCCGGTTGCCCGTGCGGAGCGTGCGACGCGCACCACCCGCGCGCACTCGAAGGGTTCGAGCCGGTCCTCGATGGCCGCGCCGATCGATCCGTAGCCCACGATGAGGACGGACTTGTCGGCGAGCGCCGGGTAGAAACCGGACCGCCACTCCTCCTTGTCCTGGCCGTGCACGAAGCCGGGGAACCCGCGCAGCGAGGCGAGGATCAGGGCGAGCGTCAGTTCGGCGGTGGACGCCTCGTGCACCCCCTTGGCGTTGCAGAGCCGCACCCCGGCGGGCAGCAGGCCGAGCCCCGGCTCCACGTGGTCGATGCCGGCGGAGAGCGTCTGCACGACCCGGACCGCGCTCATGGCCTTGAGCGGACGGACCGCGACCTCCGCGCCCTTCATGTACGGAACCACGTAGAAGGCGCAGTTCGCGGGGTCCGCGGGGTAGTCCCGGCCGCCGTCCCAGAATCGGTAGTTGAGACCCTCGGGGAGTCCCTCTATCTCTTCGGCGGCGATCGGCAGCCAGACGTCGGTCGAGGGCGTCGGAGTCCGTGTGGAAGTCATGGTCAGGAGGCTATGCGAAGGGCGCGGGGCGGCAGAGGCTACTTTGGGGGCCGTGTGGTCCCGTGACGGCGGGACCGAGGGAGGGTTCGGGGAGTTGGAGCGCAGGACGATCGGCTCGGCGGCGCTCGCCGTGGGCGCGGTGGGGCTGGGCTGTATGCCGATGAGCTGGGCCTACAGCACGTCGCAACAGCGTGGTGACCGCTCGCTGCGGACGGTGCACGCCGCACTGGACGCGGGCGTCCAACTGCTCGACACGGCCGACATGTACGGCCCGTTCACCAATGAGCTGTTGATCGGGCGGGCCCTCAGGGGACGCAGGTCGCAGGCGTTCCTCTCGACCAAGTGCGGTCTGCTGGTCGGCGATCAGCACGTCGTGGCCAACGGGCGGCCCGGATACGTACGCCGGGCCTGCGACGCCTCGCTGCGGCGGCTGCAGACCGATGTGATCGATCTGTACCTGCTGCACCGGGCCGACCCGGAGGTGCCGGTGGAGGAGACCTGGGGCGCGATGGCGGGCCTGGTCGCGGCGGGCAAGGTGCGGGCCCTGGGGCTGAGCGCGGTGGGTGCGCGCGCCGGGCGGCGGCCGGGGGCGCGGATGCATGACGGAACGATCCGGCAGTTGGAGCGTGTGCAGCAGGTCTTTCCCGTGAGCGCGGTCCAGGCGGAGCTCTCCGTGTGGGCGCCGGAGGCTCTGGAGGACCTGCTGCCGTGGTGTGTGGCGCGGGGTGTGGGTGTGCTGGCCGCGACGCCGCTCGGGAGCGGCTACCTGACGGGGACGCTGAAGCCCGGCCAGGGCTTCGAACCGGACGATGCGCGGGCCAGGCACCCGCGCTTCACCGCGGAGATGATGGCGGCCAATCAGCCGGTGGTCGCGGGTCTGCGGCGGATCGCGGAGCGGCACGGCGCGACTCCGGCGCAGGTGGCACTGGCGTGGGTGCTGCGGCAGGGCCGCCATGTGGTGCCGGTGCCGGGTGCGAAGCAGGAGCGGTGGGCCGTGGAGAACGCGGGTGCGGCGGCCGTGGTGCTCACGGACGGGGATCTGGCGGAGATCGCCGGGCTGCCGCGGGCCCGCGGGTCGTGGGACTGATCGCGCGGCGGGAGAATTGGCGGAGATCGGAACCCGCGGCGGAGCGGCGGTGTATGAACGGTGGTCATGCTCACCGTCGAAAGGATCGGTGCTGTGCAAACTCCTGCGGTGCGCAAGGGGATGGTGGCCGCGTTCGCGTCGGCCGCACTGCTGCTGTCGTCCGCCTGCTCGTCGGACGGCTCGGCGGCCGGCGGGAAGGACGCGTCCTCTCCTCCGGCGAGTGCCTCGTCCACGCCTGCGGCCTCGTCGAGCCCGGTGGCCGACCTGCCGCCGGCGAAGGGCTCGGTGGATGTCGTGTCGACGCTCACGGAGGGCCTGGCGTCCCCCTGGGGGCTGGCGGCGCTGCCGGGCGGTGATCTGCTGGTGGCCTCGCGCGACGGGGCGACGATCAGCCGGATCGACGGGAAGAGCGGCAGGAAGACACTGCTGGGCTCCGTGCCCGGCGTCGCACCGGCCGGTGAGGGCGGTCTGCTCGGCCTCGCGGTCGCGCCGACGTTCGGCGCGGACCATCTGGTGTACGTGTACTTCACCACGGCCTCGGACAACCGCATCGCCCGCCTGCAGTACGACGAGGAGAAGCCGGCCGGGCAGCAGCTGGGCGCCCCGGACACGATCCTGCGGGGCATTCCGAAGGGTTCCGTCCACAACGGCGGCCGGATCGCGTTCGGCCCCGACCGGATGCTGTACGCGGGCACCGGCGAGACGGGCGACACGGGCCTCGCCCAGGACAAGTCCTCACTGGCCGGCAAAATCCTGCGGATGACGCCGGACGGCGAGCCGGTGCACGGCAACCCCGAGGCGGACTCAGTCGTGTACTCGTACGGGCACCGCAATGTGCAGGGAATGGCCTGGGACGGGGACAAGCGGCTCTGGGCGGCCGAGTTCGGCCAGGACACCTGGGACGAGCTGAACAGGATCGAGCCGGGGAAGAACTACGGCTGGCCCGAGGTCGAGGGCGAGAAGGGTGAGTCCGGTTACGTCGACCCGGTCGCCCAGTGGAAGACCTCGGAGGCGTCCCCGAGCGGCATCGCGTTCGCGGAGGGTTCGATCTGGATGGCGGGGCTGCGCGGCGAGCGGCTGTGGCGGATCCCGTTGTCGGGTACGGCGGCCGAGGAACCTCTCGCACCACCCCAGGCGTTCCTGGAGGGGAAGTACGGCCGGCTGCGGACCGTGGTCACCGCGGGCGGTGACAAGCTGTGGGTGGTCACGAGCAACACGGACGGACGTGGCACCCCCGATTCGGGGGACGACCGGATCCTGCTGCTGAAGGTGCGGTAGCGCGCCGGGGCGGCCTGTCGGAGGGAGCGCGCCGGTGTTCAACTTCTTCGAGGAACTGTTCGCGCCCGGCCGCAAGCACACGGCCGAGGAGCAGAAGCGGCTGGAACTGAGCCGGGTCGACCTGGGCATCGGCGACCCGGCGAGGGGCCCGATAGACCTCACGTCGGGCAAGGTGACCCTCCGCCACCCGACACGGACCGAATCAACCCCGCCCGACGACCGAGAACACCCCACACCGGCGAAATCAAGCCCGTCCGGCGACCGAGAACACCACACACCGGCCGAATCAAGCCCGTCCGACGATTGAGGACACCCCACCGCAGCCCGAGCCCCGCCCCCGTCCGGCCCGAGGACGAACCCCCGTTCACCCCACCGCGTACAACCGGAACCGATGTGCGAGTGCGGCCGCCTCGCCCCGGCTGGAGACGCCCAGCTTGGCCAGGATGTTGGAGACGTGCACGCTCGCGGTCTTCGGCGAGATGTACAGCTCCTCCGCGATCCGGCGGTTGGTGTACCCCGCCGCCACCAGCCGGTGCACCTCCTGCTCCCGTGATGTCAGCCCGAACGACTCGATCGCGTCCACCGCGGGCCCGGGATCCGGCTCGTCCTCCTCCCCGGCAGGATCCACGGCCCCCCTGGAGCCCTCGGAACCCGCCCCGGCGAGCGCGATCCGCGCCCGCCCGGCCAGCAGTTCGACGCTCTCGGCGAGCGGTCGCGCCCCGAGCCGCTCCGCCACCGCGTGCGCCTCACGCAGGAGCCCCGCGGCCGCACCCCGGTCACCGGACGCGGCGAGTATCGCTTCCGCCCAGCGGTGGCGGACCTGCGCCAGTTCGTACGGCCGCTGCAGCGGCGTGAAGGCCACAGCCACGCGGGCCCAGTCCTCCGGGGTGTCCGTCCCCTCCGCCCGGGCCAGTTCCGCCTCGATCAGCAGACCGTGGGCGGCCCATACGGGCACGAGTGTCGGCAGCCGCTTGAGATGGCTCCGGATCCGGGCGAGGACCGCGGGCCGCCCCGGTTCCATGACGGGCAGTCCGCGCGCGTCGGCCTCGACCGCCGCGGCCACGTACAGCAGCGGCAGGGCGTAGCGCTGGGTCCCCGGCGGGAAGGCCTCCTCGGGGTGCGCCTCGAACGCGGCCCGCGCCTCGGGGAGCCGGCCCTGCTGGGCGGCCAGTGTCATGGCGTACCGGACGGGGCTGATCAGATGCTGGGGCTGCGGATCGTGCTGGCCGAAATAGCGTCGGCTCAGCGCCAGTTGCTCCTCGGCCTCGCCGACGTCACCGCGGGCGAGTGCCAGCTCGGTGCGGCGTGAGGCGACGAGTCCCTGGGACTTGAGGGACTGTGCGAGGAGCGCCGCCGCGTCGATGGCCGCCCGGCTCTCGTCCCAGTGCCCCAGCGAGAAGTAGGACTGTGCCTGGTTGGCCCGGACCCAGGCCTCGGAGTCGGGGACGCCGTGGCTGTGGCAGACCCGGATGCCATGGTCGGCGGCGGCCACGGCTTCCAGGGAGCGGCCGGTGGACTCCAGCGAGGACGGCAGGTTGATGCTGGCGCGGCTCGTCACTCCCACCAGGTGCAGCTCGTCGGCCCGGTCGCGGACGGCGTACATCTCGGCGAGCCCTTCCTCGACCCCGCCCGCGTCGATGGTGAGCCAGCCGCGGGTGAGCCGGGCGTGCAGCTCGGTGTACTCGTCGCCGACGAGGCGGGCGTACTCCACGGCGCGGTCGGCCGCGGCCAGTGTCTCCGGGCCGGGCCGGTGCAGGGCGCCCCAGCTCGCGACGTTGGTCAGCACGTCGGCGTGCACCGAGGACGGGCTCAGGCCGCGCACCAGCTCCTGGGCCGTGGCCAGCTCCTGCCATCCGTCGCCCCGGGTGAGGTTCTGCGTGAGCAGGGAGCGCTGCACCCAGAACCACGCGGCGCGCAGCGGGTCGGCGTCGCCGTCCAGGACGCGCAGGGCCTTCTTGGCGATGGCCAGGGCCCGTTCGCGGTCGCCGCCGAAGCGGGCGGCGACGGTGGCCTCGGCCATCAGGTCGAGGTAGCGCAGCGGCGCCGTCCCCGGGTCGCGGCCGCAGCCCGGGTAGACCTCGGCGTAGTCCAGCGGGCGCAGGGTGGCACGGACCTCTTCCGGTACGTCGTCCCAGAGCTCCATGGCCCTTTCCAGCAGGCGCAGTTGCTCGGAGTGGGCGTAGCGGCGGCGGGCCTCGACCGATGCGCCGAGGACTGCCGGGAGGGCTTTGGCGGCGTCGCGCGCGGCGTACCAGTAGCTCGCGAGCCGGGCGGCGCGTTCGCCGGCGCGTACGAGGGACGGGTCGGCCTCCAGCGCTTCGGCGTAGCGCCGGTTGAGGCGGGTGCGTTCGCCGGGCAGCAGGTCATCACTGACGGCCTCACGGACCAGGGAGTGCCGGAAACGGTACCCGTCGGAATCGGAGGCCGGCAGCAGGAGGTTGGCGCCGACCGCGGCCCGCAGCGCTTCGTCGAGGTCGTCCTCGGTGAGCCCGGCGACGGCGGCCAGGAGCGGGTGTTCGACGGTGGAGCCGCCCTCGGCGACGATCCTGGCGATCCGCTGGGCGTTCTCGGGCAGCGCCTCGACACGTACGAGGAGGAGGTCGCGCAGCGAGTCGGAGAGCCGGGAGCTGTCGCCGCAGCACTCCACGCTGCGGGCGAGCTCCTCGACGAAGAAGGCGTTGCCGTCGGAGCGTTCGAAGATCTCGTCGACGAGCGCGGCCTCGGGAGTCACGGCGAGGATGCCGGTGAGCTGCCGGCCGACCTCCGAGCGGCTGAAGCGGTCGAGCTCGATGCGGCGCACCGTGCGGAGCCGGTCCAGCTCGGCCAGGAGGGGGCGCAGCGGGTGCCGACGGTGGACGTCGTCGGCACGGTACGTCCCGACGACGACGAGGCGGCCGTCGCGCAGGGTACGGAAGAGGTAGGCGAGAAGGTGCCGGGTGGAGGCGTCGGCCCAGTGCAGGTCCTCCAGGACGAGGACGACCGTACGGGCGGCGGACATGCGCTCCAGCAGCCGGGCGGCGAGTTCGAAGAGGCGGGCGGTGCCGTGTTCGTCGTTCGCCGCCCGGTCCGCCTCGCCCAGCTCGGGGAGCAGCCGGGCCAGTTCGCCCTCCTGTCCGGCGAGGGCCTCGGCCAGTTCTTCGGGCAGGGCGTGGCGCAGGGCGCGCAGCGCCGTGGAGAACGGGGCGTAGGGCAGGCCGTCGGCCCCGATCTCCACACAGCCTCCGACGGCCACGACGGCTTCGCGACGGCAGGCCGCCTTGAGGAACTCCTCGACGAGCCGGGTCTTGCCGACCCCTGCCTCGCCGCCGATGAGCAGTGCCTGCGGTTCCCCTGCCGAGGCACGGGCGAGCGCGTCGGTGAGCGAGGCCAGTTCACCGGCTCGGCCGACGAACACGGGGCTGACGGTGTTGGTCTCCACGTCGCCGAGCATCGCACACGGGTCCGACACCGTGGTGGCGGCAGGAGCGCGGACGTCCATCGTCACGCGGCGTGCGCGAACCGGTCCGGGTCGCCGCTCACCCGCCCTTCGGTGTCGTCCCGTCCGGCACGGGAGGCCGAGCGGCGGGCGGCCCGGCGGGCGAGGACGGCCTGGCGGACGGTGCGCTGTTCGTCAGCCAGCCGGATCAGCTCGGTGGCGCCGAGGCGGTGCATCTCGTACTCGTACATCTCTTCTCCCTGGTGACGAAAGCGGGGGCACGGGCTGTTCGCCGTGCCCCCACTCTCGTCCGCCAGGGGTTGCCGCCGCATCGGGCGGCTGCCGCATCTCCGCGGCGCGGGGGCCTTAGACCCCGGTCGTGGATGCCTTAGGGAACGGCCGCGTCATCCGGCGGCGACGGGCAGGCCGACGACGAGGTCGAAGTACATCCCTACGGAGATGAGGATGCCGAGCACGCCGAGCGCGACGCCCGCGAGGGCCACGGAGCGGATCCAGCCCGGCTGCGGGTCCGCGGCGGGGGGACCGAAGGCGGGACGGACCAGGACGAAGGCGCCGACCAGCAGGGCCAGAAGTGCGAACAGTCCGCCGACGAGGGCGGTGGTGTGCCAGCCGTCGGCGTAGATCTCGGAGATCTGCTGGGCTGCGCTGCCGCCGCCCGAGGTCTTGATCTGGCCGATCAGGGTCTCGCGCTCGGCGGCGACCCGGCCGGTCCAGCTGCCCGAGAGGGAGATGACGCCGAGCGCGGCGGCGACGACGGCCGCGGCTCCGCCACCGGCCCCGGCGGACGCCGCGGCTTCCGCCTCGGCGTAGGGGTCGGTCTCCAGGTCGTCGTCGTCCTCCGCGTCCGCATGTCCTACGGCATCGTCGGACGCGGCGTCGGGGGTGTTGTCGGGGGCGGCGGCGGCGTCGGGCTCCGTCTTCGTCAGGTCCGCGACGGCGCTCTCGTCCGCTGCCGACTTCTCCTCGCGGTCGTCGTCGACGGCGGAGGTGGTCTTGGAGGGGGTGGTCTTCATGCGCCGCACGCTAGGGGGCCCGGATGAGAACCTTCTTAACGCGCCGCGCCCTTCAGTCCCGCCCGGCACGCCATTCGGAGGCCAGTACCGACCAGATCTCCTGGTCGTGCCGCACTCCCCGGTAGAGGCAGGACTCGCGCAGTACGCCGTCGCGCGTCATCCCCAGACGCTCGGCCGCCGCGACGCTGCGGGTGTTGGCGGCGGAGGCGATCCACTCCACCCGGTGCATCCCCCGCACGTCGACGGCCCAGTCGATCAGCTTGCGCGACGCCCGGTTCACCAGCCCACGGCCCTCCCCCGCGGGCTCCAGCCAGCAGCCGATCTCGCAGTTCCCGGTCCCCGCGTCGAAGATCCGGAACAGGACGCCCCCGACGAGCGTGCCGTCCAGCCAGATTCCGTGGAGCCGGCCGGTGTCGGCCGCCTGCTTGTCCGCGTACCGCTGGAGGAGTGACCGCGCGGAATCGAGGTCCGTCGCAGCCGCGGCGAACGGGATCCACGGGTCGACCAGGCCGCGCGCCCGGTCCATGTGCGCCAGGAACTCCTCCGCCTGCCAGGGTTCGAGCGGGCGCAGCTGCGCCCCGTCGTCGCCCAGGGACACCGCGAACACAGATACTTCTCCTCGGTCTCAGTGGGTGCGCTGAGCGACGAGCCGGTCCTGGTCGTCGGCGCGCTCCCCGGGGATCTTCGCATGCGGCACGGCGCGGTCGGGCGGCTCGATGCTGATGCGTGGGAGCAGGCGGTCCAGCCGGGCGGGCAGCCACCAGTTCGCGCCGCCGAGCAGGTGCATCAGGGCCGGTACCAGCAGGGTGCGCAGGACGAAGGCGTCGAGTGCGACGGCGGCGGCCAGCGCGATGCCGAACATGGCGATGACGCGGTCTCCGCTGAGTACGAAGGCGAGGAAGACGGAGATCATGATGACGGCCGCGGAGTTGATCACCCGACCGGTCTCGGCGAGGCCGACCCGGACGGATCTGCGGTTGTCCCCGGTCTCCAGCCACTCCTCGTACATCCGGCCGACCAGGAAGACCTGGTAGTCCATCGAGAGCCCGAAGAGGACGGACACCATGATCACCGGGAGGAAGGGCTCGATCGGGCCCGCGCTGCCGAGCCCCAGCAGCTCACTGCCCCAGCCCCACTGGAAGACCGCGACGACGACTCCGAACGAGGCGGCGACGGCGGCCACGTTCATCACGGCGGCCTTCAGCGGGATCGCGAGGGAACGGAAGGCCAGCAGCAGGAGCAGGCAGCCGAAGCCGATGACGACCCCGACGAAGAGCGGGAGCTTGCCGATGATGATCTCGGCGAAGTCGTCGTAGCTCGCGGTCACGCCGCCCACATGGACCTGGAGGGACGTGTGGTCCTGGAGCGGCGGCAGTACGTCGTCGCGCAGCCGGTCGACGAGTTCGCTGGTGCGCTGCGACTGCGGCGCGGACTCGGGGACGACGGTGACGAACGCCGTGTCGCCGCTGTTGCTGTACGCCACCGGGCTCACGGAGGAGACGCCGTCGGTGGTCCGGAGCAGTCCGGGCAGACCGTCCAGGGCGAGCCGGTCGTCGGCCCCGTCGAGGTGGGCGGCGATCGTCAGCGGCCCGTTGACGCCGGGACCGAACCCGTCGGCCAGCAGGTCGTACGCCTGCCGGGTGGTCGCCGTGGCGGGGTTGTTGCCCTGGTCGGAGGTGCCCAGGTGCAGACCGAGGGCCGGCAGGGCAAGGACCGCCATGACTGCGGCGGCGACCGCACCGAGCAGCTTGGGGTGCCGTTCGACGAACCCGGACCAGCGGGCGGCGAAGCCGGTGATCCGTTCGGGCGACGGCCCGTGTTCGGCGAGCTGCCTGCGCTCACGCCGGCTCAGCGCCCGCGTGCCGATGAAGGAGAGCAGGGCCGGCAGCAGGGTCACGGAGGCGGCGACGGTCAGCACCACGGTGAGGGAGGCGGCGATCGCGACGCCGTTGAGGAAACCGAGCCGCAGGACCAGCATGCCCAGCAGGGCGACGCAGACGGTGGCTCCGGCGAAGACGACGGCGCGCCCCGTCGTCACGACGGCGTTCTGCGCGGCCTCGGTGACGGACAGGCCGCGGCGCAGTCCTGTGCGGTGCCGGGTGACGATGAACAGCGCGTAGTCGATGCCGACGCCGAGCCCGATCAGCATGCCCAGCATCGGCGCGAAGTCGGCGACCGTCATGACGTGGCCGAGCAGCACGATGCCCGCGTACGCCGTCCCGACGGAGACGAGGGCGATGGCGACTGGCAGCAGGCTCGCGGCGAGCGAGCCGAAGGCGAGGAAGAGGACGAGGGCGGCGACGACGACCCCGACGGCCTCACTGAGGTGGAGGGCCGGTGCTTCGGTCAGGGCTACTGCGGTGCCGCCGAGCTCGACCTGGAGCCCGTCGCTCCCGGCCGCCTTCGCGGTGTCGACGACGGCCTGTGCCTGCTCCTTCGGGATCTCGTCGGCCCGGTGGTCGAAGGTGATCGTGGCGTACGCGGTGCGGCTGTCCGCGCTGATCCGGCCGTTGCCGGCCGGGCCGTAGGGGCTGGTGACGTCCCCGACGCCGGGCAGGGCCTCGACGGCCTCCAGTGTCCGGGTCATCGTGCGTTCGACGTCGGTGGCGCGGACGGTGGGGCCCTCGGTGTGCCAGACCACCGTGTCGGTGTCACCGCCGAGGTCCGTGAACCCCTCCCGGAGGAGCGCACCCGCACGCCCCGACTCGGTGCCGGGCACCTCGTAGTCGTTGGAGTACGCGGAACCCGCGAAGCCCGCCGCGGTGGCGGCGCCGCCGAGGGCGAGCAGCCAGATGAGGACGGCGGCGAGGCGGTGCCTGAGACACCAGCGTGCGATGGCGGCCAACGGAGGTGCTCCTGAGGGTTCGTGGACCCATGTCGGGAGATAAGGGAAACATCCCGCAAAAGTCTCATGACCTGGGATGACTCACTCTGTCAGCGAATCGTGATCATTTGCCCGTTTCGTGGCCATGGTCACAGGACTCGACGGAAGGCACCGCTGTCACACGGAACAGAGGGCGCGCCTCACACCGAGGGCGCGGCTCACACCGAGGGCGCGGCTCACACGGAAGGCGCGCCTCACACCGAGGGCGCGGCTCACACCGAGGGCGCGCCTCACACCGAGGGCGCGGCTCACACGGAAGGCGGTGCGTCACGCGAAGGCCGGTGCGGCTGACGAAGGGCGGTGCCCCCGTGGCCCGGGGTGCACCGCCCTTCGTTCACACATCTCCCCCGGAAGGCCTCGGCCCTCCGGCGCCGGGCCGTCCCGGGATCAGCCCTCGACGCCGAGCTTCTCCAGGATCAGCTCGCGCACGCGTGCCGCGTCCGCCTGGCCGCGGGTGGCCTTCATGACCGCACCGACCAGCGCGCCCGCCGCGGCGACCTTGCCGCCACGGATCTTGTCGGCGATGGCCGCGTTGGAGGCGATCGCCTCGTCGACGGCCGTGCCCAGCGCGCCCTCGTCCGAGACGACCTTCAGGCCGCGCTTCTCGACGACGGTGTCCGGGTCGCCCTCGCCCGCGAGGACGCCCTCCAGGACCTGCCGGGCCAGCTTGTCGTTGAGGTCGCCCGAGGCGACGAGCTCGGCCACCCGGGCGACCTGCGCGGGGGTGACACCCAGCTCGTCGAGACCGCGGCCGGTCTCGTTGGCGTTGCGGGCGAGCTCGCCCATCCACCACTTGCGGGCCTGGTCCGCAGGAGCGCCGGCCTCCGTCGTGGCGACGATCAGGTCGACCGCGCCCGCGTTGAGGATGGACTGCATGTCGTGCTCCGAGACGCCCCACTCCTCCTTGAGCCGCGCACGGCGCAGCCGCGGCAGCTCGGGAAGGCCCTTGCGGAGCTCCTCGACCCAGTCACGGGCGGGGGCGACGGGCACGAGGTCCGGCTCCGGGAAGTAGCGGTAGTCCTCGGCGTTGTCCTTGATGCGGCCGGCCGTGGTGGAGCCGTCCTCCTCGTGGAAGTGCCGGGTCTCCTGCACGATCGTCCCGCCGGAGTTCAGCACCGCGGCGTGGCGCTGGATCTCGAAGCGGGCCGCGCGCTCGACGGAACGCAGCGAGTTCACGTTCTTCGTCTCGGAGCGCGTGCCGAACTTCTCGCGGCCGTGCGGGCGCAGCGACAGGTTCACGTCGCAGCGCATCTGGCCCATTTCCATCCGGGCATCCGAGACACCGAGGGCCTTGATGAGCTCGCGGAGCTCGGCGACGTACGCCTTGGCGACCTCGGGGGCGCGTGCGCCGGCCCCCTCGATCGGCTTGGTGACGATCTCGATGAGCGGGATGCCCGCACGGTTGTAATCGAGCAGCGAGTGGGAGGCGCCGTGGATACGGCCGGTGGCCCCGCCGACGTGCGTCGACTTGCCGGTGTCCTCCTCCATGTGGGCGCGCTCGATCTGCACGCGGAAGATCTCGCCGTCCTCCAGCTGGACGTCCAGATAGCCGTCGAAGGCGATCGGTTCGTCGTACTGGGAGGTCTGGAAGTTCTTCGGCATGTCCGGATAGAAGTAGTTCTTCCGGGCGAAGCGGCACCACTCGGCGATCTCGCAGTTCAGCGCGAGCCCGATCTTGATGGCGGACTCGACGCCGATCTCGTTGACGACCGGAAGCGCGCCCGGCAGTCCGAGGCAGACCGGGCAGGTCTGCGAGTTGGCGTCCTGCTTGAGCTCGGTGGAGCAGCCGCAGAACATCTTGGTCTTGGTGCCGAGCTCGACATGGACCTCGAGGCCCATGACGGGGTCGTACGTCGCGAGGGCGTCCTCGTACGACTCCAGGTCAATGACAGTCACGGTGAAACTTTCCCTCTCAGCCCAGCAGGACGTCGTCGTCGCCGAGACGCTTGAGTTCGCGGTAGAGGATCGCAAGACCGGTCACGATCGCCGCGGCGGAGACCGCAGCGTCGATGAGCCGGAGCGTGTCGCTCTCCTGGCGGGCGAGCTTGGCCTGCTTCGCGACACTCAGGGCGCCGAAGGCGGTGGTGCCGAGCGACAGGTACACGCCGGACTTGGACTTCTTGAAGTTCTTGGCCTTCTTGGTCATTGCACTCACAGTGACGGAGCCTCCTCGATCAGCGGGTGTCCCCACTTTTCCACGAAGGCGGCCTCGACGGCGGCTCCGACCTTGTACAGCCGGTCGTCCTTCATGGCGGGGGCGATGATCTGCAGCCCGACCGGGAGGCCGTCCTCCGGGGCCAGGCCGCAGGGCAGCGACATGGCGGAGTTACCGGCGAGGTTGGTCGGGATGGTGCAGAGGTCCGCGAGGTACATCGCCATCGGGTCGTCGGCACGCTCGCCGATCGGGAAGGCGGTGGTGGGCGTCGTCGGCGAGACGATGACGTCCACCTGCTCGAACGCCTTCTCGAAGTCCTGGGTGATGAGGGTGCGGACCTTCTGGGCCGAGCCGTAGTACGCGTCGTAGTAGCCGGAGCTGAGCGCGTACGTACCGAGGATGATGCGGCGCTTGACCTCGTCGCCGAAGCCGGCCTCACGGGTGAGGGCGGTGACGTCCTCGGCGGACCGCGTGCCGTCGTCGCCGACCCGCAGGCCGTAGCGCATGGCGTCGAAGCGGGCCAGGTTCGAGGAGCACTCGGACGGCGCGATCAGGTAGTACGCCGACAGCGCGAGGTCGAAGGACGGGCAGTCCAGCTCGACGACCGTGGCGCCGAGCGACTTCAGCAGCTCGACCGACTCGTTGAAGCGCTGGACGACACCGGCCTGGTAGCCCTCGCCCGCGAACTGCTTGACGACACCGACGCGCATGCCCTGTACGGAGCCGTTGCGCGCGGCCTCGACGACCGGCGGGACCGGGGCGTCGATGGACGTCGAGTCGAGCGGGTCGTGGCCGGCGATGGCCTCGTGCAGCAGCGCCGCGTCCAGGACCGTACGGGCACAGGGCCCGCCCTGGTCGAGGGAGGAGGAGAAGGCGACCATGCCGTAGCGGGACACACCGCCGTAGGTGGGCTTGACGCCGACGGTGCCGGTGACGGCCGCGGGCTGGCGGATGGAGCCGCCGGTGTCCGTGCCGATGGCCAGGGGCGCCTCGAAGGAGGCCAGCGCGGCGGCGGAGCCACCGCCGGAGCCGCCGGGGATCCGGGTGAGGTCCCAGGGGTTGCCGGTCGGGCCGTAGGCGCTGTTCTCGGTGGAGGACCCCATGGCGAACTCGTCCATGTTGGTCTTGCCGAGGATGACGACGTCGGCGGCCTTCAGCTTCTTGGTGAGGGTCGCGTCGTACGGCGGGATCCAGCCCTCCAGGATCTTGGAACCGACGGTGGTCGGCATGTCCTGGGTGGTGAAGATGTCCTTGAGCGCGAGCGGCACGCCGGCCAGCGGGCCGAGCTTCTCGCCCGCCTCACGCTTGGCGTCGACGGCGCGGGCCTGCGCGAGCGCGCCCTCACGGTCGATGTGCAGGAAGGCGTGGACCTTCTCGTCGACGGCGTCGATCCGGGCCAGGTGGGCCTCGGTGACCTCGACGGCCGTCAGCTCGCCGGAGGCGACCTTCGCGGCGATCTCGGCCGCGGTGAGCTTGATGATGGTGCTGATGTCCGTCATGACTTTTAGTCCTCCCCCAGGATCTGCGGCACCTTGAAACGCTGCTGCTCCTGGGCCGGGGCGCCGGAGAGCGCCTGCGCGGGGGTGAGCGACGGACGGACCTCGTCCGCGCGCATGACGTTCGTCAGCGGCAGCGGGTGGGAGGTCGGCGGTACGTCTTGGTCGGCGACCTCGGAGACGCGGGCGACCGCGCCGATGATGTCGTCGAGCTGACCGGCGAAGTGCTCTAGCTCTTCGCCCTTCAGCTCCAGACGCGCCAGCCGGGCGAGGTGGGCGACCTCCTCGCGCGTGATGCCAGGCATGCAGCGATCCTCAGGGGTTGGTGTGCGGTTTTGGCCCAATCCTATGGGGTCGCCGCCCGCTGCCCCGCCTGCTTCCCCGCCCGCCGCCTCACAATCCCGGTCGGGCCCCGTCGGGCCCGACCGGCGATTGAGGACAAATCGGCCACCAGGTCGCCCTGGCGCTTCAGGCCGCCCGTCAAGCCGTGGCCGGACCGGGATTCAGCGCGCGTCCCGCGGGCCTGGGTTCCAGCTCGGGCGCCACCGCCGCGGCGGCAGCGGCAGCAGCGGCTGCCAGCTCCGCCGGCCGCCTCCAGCCGTGTTCGCCGCGCGCCCGCAGCCAGGCCGTCGTCTCCTGCGGCGGCATCGCGGCGGCGACGAGCCACCCCTGGACCGCGTCGCAGCGCAGGTCCCGCAGCCGCTCCCAGGTCTCGTCGTCCTCGACGCCCTCGGCGACGACCAGCAGGCCGAGCGAGTGGGCCAGGTCGATGGTGCAGCGGACGATCTCCGCGTCCTCGTTGTCGACGGCCAGCCGGGCCACGAACGAGCGGTCGATCTTGAGTTCGCTGACGGGCAGCTTGCGCAGGTGGACCAGCGAGGAGTAGCCCGTGCCGAAGTCGTCGAGGGACATCTTCACGCCGTGCCCGGTCAGTCCGGCCAGGGTGTCGGCGGCCCGCTGCGGGTCCTCCAGCAGGACGTGCTCGGTTATCTCCAGCTGCAGCGCCCCGGCCGGGACACCGTGCCGGGCCAGCCGGGCCGCGACGCTGCCCGCGAAGCCTGGGGTGTGGACGTCACGCGGCGACACGTTGACCGCGACGGGGACGAACAGTCCCTGCGCACGCCACCGGGCCACCTGGGCCAGCGCCGTCTCCAGCACGTACTCGGTGAGGTGCGGCATCAGGCCGGAGGACTCCGCGATCGCGATGAACTCGTCCGGGGGGACCCGCCCGCGCTCGGGATGCACCCAGCGTACGAGCGCTTCGAGACCGGCGACCTGGCCGTCGAAGCGGACCTTCGGCTGGTAGTGGAGCTCCACCTCCTGGGCGTCCAGGGCACGCCGGAGGTCGCCCAGCAGACCGAGCCGGTCCGGGGTGTTGCTGTCGCGCTTCGACTCGTACACCTCGACGCCCGTACGGTCCCGCTTGGCCTGGTACATGGCCACGTCCGCGCGCCTGAGGAGCCCTTCGGCGTCCAGCGCGTGCTCGGGGTGGACCGCGACGCCGGCGCTCGCCTCCAGGACCAGCGTGAGCCCGTCGAGGTCGAGGGGCGAGGACAGCTCGGCGACCAGATGTCGGGCGACGCGCTGGGCGCTGGTGATGGAGTCGGCGGTCGGCAGCAGTACGGCGAACTCGTCGCCGCCCAGCCGTGCGGCCTCCGCTCCGCGCGGCAGGGCGAGACGCAGCCGGTCCGCTATCTGGAGCAGCAGCCGGTCCCCCGCCAGGTGGCCGAGGGTGTCGTTGACGGCGCGGAACCGGTCGAGGTCGATGAGGACGAGGGCCGATCGGGTGCCGGTGCTCCCGGCCTCCTCCAGCGCCGTCCATGTCCTCTCCAGCAGCCACTGACGGTTGGGCAGTCCCGTCAGCGGGTCCCGCAGTTGCTCCTCGGCCCGTGCGCGGGCGATCCAGAGCGTGGAGTCGAGGGCGATCAACGGGATCGCGAAGAGCGGCAGCAGCACGGGTACGGCCGACGCGACGACACAGATCAGCGGGGCGATGCCGAGCAGGGCGACCGCGACGAGCCCCTGGCGCAGGAGCGCGGTACGGGCGATCGTCGGCAGTCCGCCGCTCTGCGAGGCCCGTGCGCACCAGAGCAGCACCCGGGTGACGAGGAGGTACGTGGACGCGGCGAGCAGGACTTCCGGTACGGCGTCGATGCCCCAGTGGAGCGGGCGCCAGGGTGTCTCGACGGTCGGTACGTTGCCGAAGGCGGAAAGGACCAGTGCGGCGGCCCCGATGCCGAGTATGTCCACGGCGCCGTGCAGCAGTCCCTGCCGCCAGCGATGCCGTCTGGCCGTGCCGACGAGCACCACGACGACGAGGCTGACCAGGCCCGCGGGCACCCAGCCGTAGAGCAGCAGCACGGCGAGTGTGAGGGCGGCACCGGAACCGGTGCCGCCCCACCAGCGGTCGCGTCCGAGGGCCACCAGGTGGCCGACGATGATTCCGGTGAGCAGGGCGAGCGACCAGCCCGCGGTGCCGTCCGGGAAGAGTGCGTGTCCGTCGCGGACCGTCCGGTAGAAGCCGGTCGCGAGCTGGACGGCGGCGACCGCCACGACGACGGCCCCCACGTTCGAAGTGAGGCCCGCGAAACCTTGCAGCCGCGACACCGGTGCGGCGCTCTCGGTCGGTTTCATTCCGTCCCTCTCACAGCCGGCGGTGCCGATGTCCCATGGTGGCCTCCGCTCCCATGCCACCACGACCCGATTCCCACCACGCGGCCGGGCACGGCAGGTACACGTTCAACAGTAGGCCGCCGAGGGCCCGTACGGGCAGCGCTCTACAGCTCTTGCCCGAATGCGGACCTTGGCCCCCTCACCCTCTGATGTGCGCCGAACGGGTGGTTCCGGCCGGCCGGACCGGACCTCTCGCTCCCCTCACGTCCGCTCTCTTCCCCCGTCACCCACGGCCATTCCCCGGCAGCGTCTCGATCGCGCCTCGATCACGCATCGGCGGGCACAGCGGCCTCACGTGCCGCGTCCGGCCCCTGGGCGAGGAGCACGGCGAAGCCGTCCTCGTCCAGGACGGGGACCTTCAGCTGCATCGCCTTGTCGTACTTCGAACCCGGGTTCTCCCCGACCACCACGAAGGAGGTCTTCTTCGAGACGGAACCGGTCACCTTCGCGCCCCGGCTCTGGAGCGCGTCTTTCGCGCCATCCCTGGTGTGCGTCGCCAAAGTCCCGGTGACCACGACGGTGAGGCCTTCGAGGGGCCGCGGCCCCTCGTCCTCGCCGGCGCCCTCGTCCTCCGTCCGGACCCCGGCCTCCCGCCACTTGCGCAGGATCTCGCGGTGCCAGTCCTCGGCGAACCACTGCTTCACGGACGCCGCGATGATCGGGCCGACCCCGTCCGCGGCGGCCAGCTCCTCCTCCGACGCCTCGTCGATCCGGTCGATGGACCGGAACTGCCGGGCCAGCTCCTCGGCGGCCACGGGGCCCACATGACGGATCGAGAGCCCGGTGAGGATCCGGGCCAGCGGGGCCTGCCGGGCCGCCGCGATGCCCTCCAGCATGCCCAGGGCGTTCTTCCTCGGTTCGCCCTGCTGGTTGGCGAAGACCGTCGCGATCTTCTCCTCGCCGGTCTTCGGGTCACGCCTGGGGAGCCCGCTGTCCGGATCAAGGACGTAGGCCCGGATCGGCAGCAGCTGCTCCACCGTCAGGCCGAAGAGGTCGCCCTCGTCCCGCAGGGGCGGCTCGACGGGCTCCAGCGGCTTGGTGAGGGCGGCGGCGGCGACATAGCCGAAGTGGTCGATGTCCAGGCACTTGCGGCCCGCGAGATAGGCCAGCCGTTCCCGCAACTGGGCCGGGCAGGAGCGCGCGTTGGGACAGCGGAGGTCGATGTCGCCCTCCTTCATGGGCCGGAGGCCCGTACCGCACTCGGGGCACTCGGACGGCATGACGAAGGCCCGCTCGCTGCCGTCGCGCAGGTCGACGACCGGTCCGAGGATCTCGGGGATGACGTCGCCCGCCTTGCGGAGCACCACCGTGTCGCCGATGAGGACACCCTTGGCCTTCACCACGTTCTGGTTGTGCAGGGTGGCGAACTCCACCTCGGAACCCGCCACCTCGACGGGCTCGACCTGGGCGTACGGCGTGACCCTGCCGGTGCGTCCGACGCCGACCCGGATGTTGACCAGCTTGGTGTTGACCTCCTCCGGCGCGTACTTCCAGGCGATCGCCCAGCGCGGGGCGCGCGAGGTGGAGCCGAGGCGGCCCTGGAGCGGGATCTCGTCGAGCTTGACGACGACCCCGTCGATCTCGTGCTCCACGGAGTGGCGGTTCTCGCCGAAGTACGCGATGAACTCCCGTACGCCGTCGAGGGAGTCGACCACCCTGTTGTGCCGGGCGGTCGGCAGGCCCCACTCGCGCAGCAGCTCGTAGGCCTGCGACAGCCGGTCGATGTCGAAGCCCTCACGGGCACCGATGCCGTGGACGACCATGTGGAGCGGGCGGGTGGCGGTGACCTTGGGGTCCTTCTGGCGCAGCGAACCGGCCGCCGCGTTGCGCGGGTTGGCGAAGGGCTTGTCGTCGGCCTCCACCAGCCGGGCGTTGAGCTCTTCGAAGGCCTCCATCGGGAAGAAGACCTCGCCGCGGATCTCGACGAGCGCGGGGATCCGGTCACCCGTCAGCCGGTGCGGGATCTCCGCGATCGTACGGACGTTGGGCGTGATGTCCTCGCCGGTGCGCCCGTCGCCACGGGTCGCGGCCCGGGTCAGCCTGCCGTGCTCGTACGTGAGGTTGACCGCGAGGCCGTCCACCTTGAGCTCGCACAGGAAGTGGTGTCCGGGCGTGCCCACGTCCCTGGCGACGCGCTCGGCCCAGGCGGTCAGCTCCTCGTCGTCGAAGGCGTTGTCCAGGGAGAGCATGCGCTCGCGGTGTTCGACGGATGTGAACTCCGTGGTGTAGGGCCCAGCGACCTTCTGGGTCGGCGAGTCCGGCGTACGCAGTTGGGGGTACGTGTCCTCGACTGCCTCCAGCTCACGCATCAGCCGGTCGAACTCGGCATCGCTGACGACGGGCTGGTCCTTCACGTAGTACCGGAAGCGGTGTTCCTCGATCTGCTCGGCAAGGAGCGCGTGCTGCTCCCGCGCCTCCGTCGGCACACCCGTCGGCTGCTGTGCCTGCTGTTCGCCGGCCATCGTCCCGTTCCTCCCGTTGACCCGTTACTCAGGGTTGTCTGCGAGCGACCTCGCGGCCCGGGCGCAGTGGGTGAGCGCGGCGCGCGCGTACGCGGGCGACGCCCCCGCCAGCCCGCAGGACGGGGTGATCACGACGGACTCGGTGAGAGTCCCCGGATTGAACCCCAGCCTGCTCCACAACGTCCTGACACCCATGACGCTACCGCCAGGGTCCGACAATGCGGTCGAGGCCGCGTCGACTCCGGGAATCACGCCGAGGAAGAGCTGGGTGCCGGATTCGACGGCTTCCCCGATCGCCTCCTCCTCACGCTCGGTGAGGAGGGAGAAGTCGAACGAGACGGCGTCGGCTCCGGCGCGGCGCAGCAGGGCGAAGGGCACTTCGGGGGCGCACGAGTGGACCGCCGTCGGCCCCCCGGCGTTCACCGCGAGCAGTTCGCGGAGGGCGTCCTCGACGACCTGGCGGTCCACGGCACGGTAGGTGCGGTATCCGCTCGCCGACCTGACCCGGCCGAGCAGCACGGCGGTCAGGGAGGGCTCGTCGAGCTGGAGGACGACCTCGGCGCCGGGCACCCGCCGCCGGACCTCCGCGAGGTGGCCGCGCAGCCCTTCCGCCAGCGAACCGGCCAGGTCACGGCAGGCGCCCGGGTCCGCGAGCATCGCCTCGCCGCCCCGCAGTTCCAGGCCCGCGGCCAGGGTCCAGGGGCCGACGGCCTGGACCTTGAGCAGCCCTTCGTAGCCCTGGGTGTACTCCTCCAGGGCGTCGAGGTCCTCGCCGAGCCAGGAGCGGGCGCGCCGGGTGTCGCGGCCGGGGCGGTCGCTGATCCGCCACCCGCTGGGCTCGACGTGGCCGTACATCTCGACGAGCAGTCCGATGGTCCGCCCGGTCATGTCCGCGCCGGGGCCGCGCGCGGGCAGCTCCGCCAGGTACGGCATGCCCTGCCCGTCGGCGAAGGATCCGGCGACGGTTTTGGCCGCTTCCCGTGCGTCGCCGCCCGGCATGGACCCGACCCCGGTGGCGGCACACCCGCTGAACTTGCTCTTCTCGCTCACGCGGAGAGCCTACGGGCCGTACCGGCCCCGGTTCATCGGTGGCCGGGGCGGACCGTCAGGTTGTTGATCTCGGCGTCGCGCGGCAGGTCGGTCGCCAGCAGGATCGTGGTGGCCACCGACTCGGGCTCGATCCAGCGGGACGCGTCGTACTCCTTGCCCTCCTGCTGGTGGACCTTGGCCTGCATGGGGCTGGCGGTGCGCCCGGGGAAGACGGAGGTGACCCGCACCCCGTTCGCGTGCTCCTCGTGGCGCAGCGAGTCGGCGAGGGCCTTCAGTCCGTGCTTGCTCGCGGCGTACGCGCCCCACTCGGCGTGCGCGTCGAGTCCGGCGCCCGAGTTCACGAAGACGACGTGGCCGTGCGAGACGCGCAGCTGCGGCAGCAGCAGACGGGTCAGTTCGGCGGGGGCGATCAGGTTGGTGTTGAGCTGGAGGTGCCAGGCCTTGGGAGTGAGGTCGCCGATCCGGCCGAGCTCGACGACGCCCGCGATGTGCAGCAGCGAGTCGAGGCGTTCGGGCATCGGCTGCTGGCCGAACGCCCAGGAGAGCCGGTCGGGGTTGCCGAGGTCGCCGACGAGCGTGCGCGCCCCGGGGTGGAGCGCGGCCAGTTCCTTGGCGCGTCCCGCGTCCCGGGCGAGCAGCACGAGTTCGTCGCCGCGCTCCAGGAGCCGGCGGGCGACGGCCGCTCCGATACCGGAGCCTGCGCCGGTGATGAGGTGAGTAGGCATGCCCTCATGCTGTCATCCCGGCGGGGCGTCACCGCCGGCCGCTCCGGGCGTCACCGCAGTCCGGCACGGGGCGTCACCGCCGGCCGGCCGACTCCTCCAGGTGGGCGAGCGCCCCGACGCCGTCCTTGGCGAAGAAGACCAGGTCGGTGAGGGGCAGCGGCAGGAAGCCCTCGTCCTCCATGCGCTGGAACTGCTGGCGCAGGCCGTCGTAGAAACCGGCCGTGTTCAGCAGGACGACGGGCTTGGTGTGCTTGCCGTGCTTCTTCAGCTCCAGGATCTCCGTGGCCTCGTCGAGCGTTCCCGTGCCGCCGACCATGACGACGACGGCGTCGGCCTTCTCCAGGAGCAGCGCCTTGCGTTCGGCCAGGTCCTTGGCGATCACCATCTCGTCGGCGTCCGTCCTGGCCTTCGCCGCGAGGAAGTCCACCGACACGCCCACGAGCCGCCCGCCGGCCGCCTGCACCCCGTCGGCGACGACCTTCATGAGCCCGCTCTCCGATCCGCCCCAGACCAGGGTGTGTCCGCCCCGGCCCAGCAGTTCGGCGAATTCCCGGGCGGGCACGGTGTAGCGGTCGTCGAGGTCGGCGGCGGAGAGGAAGACGCAGATGTTCATGGGGACACCGTACGACCGGCCTCCGGCCCGGGAAGAAACCGGCTTCCCGGGCGGCTGAAGGACATATGACTTCCACCGCAGGACACACCATCACCGTCGAAGCCGCCTCCGTGCACGTCCGCGCGATCCGGGACGGCTCGGTGCTCGCCGAGAGCCACCGCCCGCTCGTGCTGCGCGAGACGGGCTGTCCCGTCCGCTACTACCTGCCGCCCGAGGACGTGCGTACCGACCTGCTGACCCCTTCGGACACCCGTACGCACTGTCCGTTCAAGGGGGACGCCTCGTACTGGTCGCTGCCGGGTGCCGCGGATCTCGTCTGGGCCTACCCGGAGCCGAAGGAGCAAGTCGCCGCGATCAAGGACCACTTCTGCTTCTACGCCACGGACGTGGTGTCCGACTGACCGTCAGCAAGTTGTCTCCGCCGGGGCGATGAGTTCCGCACGGCGGTACGGTCCACCCTCACATGGACACGATTCCCTCCCGTGACGGCACGTCGATCGCGTACCGCCGGCGGGGCGACGGGCCGCCGGTGGTCCTGGTCGGCGGGGCACTGAGCACCGCGGCGGCCGAGGAACCGCTGGCCGCTCTGCCGGCACCGCACTTCACGGTCTTCACGTACGACCGCCGGGGACGCGGCGCCAGTGGTGACGGCGGGCCGTACACGGTCCGCCGGGAGGCCGAGGACCCGGCCGCGGTGGCCGGGCGGGCGGGTGAGCGGGTGTCCCTGTTCGGCATGCTGTCGGGCGGGGCGCTGGCCCTGGAGGCGCAGGCGGCCGGGCTGCCGGTGGATCTGCTCGCGGGCTGCGAGCCGCCGTACACCCCGGGGCCGGCCGGTCTGCTCCACATTCCCGCTGCACGGCCCGGCTGCACCGGATGCTGTCCATCGGGGACCGCGACGGGGCCGTCGCCCTGTACATGTCCCGGACCGGCGTCCCGGAGGAGACGATCGCCCGTATGCGCCACGTCGACGTCCCGCGGTGGAAGGGGCTGGAAGCGCTGGCACACACCCTGGCGTACGACGACGCGCTCCTGGGCAACGGCACGGTCCCTGCCGAGCGGTTCGCGACCGTCACGGCGCGCACGCTGGTGATCTGCGGCGGGCTCAGTCCCGACCCGATGCGCGGAATGACCCACGCCCTCGCGGCTGCGCTCCCCCGGGCGCGGCACCGCACCCTGACCGGGCAGAACCGGGAGCTGGCGCCGCAGGCGATCGCACCGGTCCTGGCGGACTTCTTCGCCCGGGACGTGTTCGCCGTCCGGGCCTCCTGAGCCGCCTCGTCGCCGCGTCCGTACAGGGGTCGGACGTCGCGGCGGGGCGATTCCTGCCCGATGCCAGTACGCCGGCCTGCTTCGGGCCGAGGATCCAAGCCTTGACACTGGATCCGTCCCGCGATCGGACCAGCGGATCCAGGAGCAAGCAAAGCCACGCACTTCTCCCAAACCGTCACCATCGCCTTCAGGTGGGGTGTATATAGCTGAGTGGGGGCTGACGGCCCATCAGGTCGTCGCGAAGGCGTGAGGGGATGTCATGGCAATCGACGAGAAGCGAATCACCGACTTCTTGCAGCAGAGCGACCTACGGTCACGTGTCGCAACCGTGCTTCGCGCAGCCGGGTTCATCATCGTCTGGGTGAAAGAAGAGGCCAACGGCTCCCGCTGGGCCCTGTACTTGAAGCTGCCAGGGACGCTGCGGCAGTCCTTCGGTACAGCGAGAGAGGTACTTGTATGGGCGGTACAGTCCGCTGAATTCCAGGCCCGCACCATTACACAGGCCGCAGAAGTAATCCTGCAGGAGCGGCCTCGCCTATGTGAGGACTTCTCGATCGTCATCACGCACGACCCGAACACTCAGCAGCACGCCATGGAGACCGCCGAAACTCTTGACACCATCTTCCTTGGCTTCAGCGTTTCAGAATTTTCACAGTTCAAACCTTACGGCGAAAAAGATTTCATCGCTTCACTGAAAAATCGACTGTACTCACGCGACCTGTACGACCTGCCTTCCGCAGTCCATCGGTCGGAAGACTTTTTCGGCCGAAAGGTTATCGTAAAGGAGATCGTAACAAGACTGCGCAGCGGGGGCGGCCACGTTGGAATTTTCGGTCTACGTAAAATTGGCAAAACCTCTCTGATGTATCGCCTGCAGACCGCGCTACGCAATGATGACGCCGTCTATGTTGCACACGTCGACGTCGAGCGCATCGACGCCATCAAGCAAACAGCCGAGCACCTTCTATGGAACCTCGGCGAATCCATTTACGACTCACATCGGCAGATCCGGCGAGTCGAAGGTTTTCAACTGTTCGGCCAGTACCGCCTGTTCTCAGCCATCCCCGACGCATCCCACGTATTCGAGCTCTTCGATCATGACATGCGCCTCCTTTTCTCCCAGCGCAAACGCAAATTGGTACTGATGTTCGACGAGATCGAATTGCTGTCCCCCATCGCCCCCGGGTCGCAATGGGGAAACGCTTTCGTCCGAGCTTGGCGACTCCTGCGAGGATTGGATCAGCAGTACCCCGACCGGCTCAGCTTCTTCGTCACCGGCACGAACCCCAGCATCTTCGAACGCAACTCGATCGAAGGTGTAGAAAGCCCCGTCTACAACTACTTCTCCATCAGCTATCTAAAGCCACTTCCCGCCGAGGACGTTCGCAGTCTCCTGGTCGACCTCGGGCAGAGAATGGGGTTGATCTGGCGCCCCGAGGCAGTCGAGCGGGTCTTCTCCGCAACTGGTGGCCATCCTGCGCTGGTCCGGGCGCTTGCCTCTCTGGTCCACCGATCCATCCCGCGACTTGAAGCCGAAGCCATCGTCACGGCAGAGCACGTCCGCGGGGCGGTCGACAGCTTCTTCACAGAGCGCAGTTCACTCCTGAGCCAGGTAGTCGCCATCCTCGAGGAGCAGTACCCCAACGAATACTTCCTTCTGGAGCTGCTCGCGGAAGCTCGTCTCGGCGAATATCGCGAGTACGCCGAGGCTTTCCCCTCCGACACCGCGCACTTGACGGGCTACGGTCTGTGCGAAGCCCTCCAGCAGTGCACAAAGATCGAGATCGAACTGGTCCAGACCTCCCTTCAGCGCAGGGTCAAGCAGAAGGCTGCTGCCTCCCCCCATGCATCCCACGGCCTACGCCCCGGAGAGGTCCTCTCAGGCTATGAGGTAGTTGCGGTAATCGGTCACCCGGGCGGGTTTGCGAGCGTCTACTCGGCACGCTCCCCCCATGGAGAGCTGGTGGCCCTCAAGGTTTTCAAGAACAGCCTTCTCAGTGCCCTGCAGAGAGAACTCGCTCCACTCCAAGGAATCAACCACGACAGTGTCGTCAAGGTGCTGGATCACGGCACGAGCGATGGTGGTGTGGTGTTCATGGTGATGGAACTTCTCACCGGATGCACCCTGCGTGACTACTGCACCAGATCGACCCGAGCTTCGGAGAGTGAAGCCATCACCTGGCTCACACAACTACTCTCCGCCATGGTCGCGTTCCACCCCGATGACGATCGCGTACGCCAGCTTCGCGCCCTCAGCGAAATCACACAGGAGCAGATGAACGAACTGGAACTGGCACGTCACGGTTTCGTCCACCGTGACGTGAAGCCTGAAAACATCATGATCACTGCTCGGGGCGCCGTGCTGATCGACTTCAACATCTCCGTGCGCGCGGCCACGGACGTCGTGACTCGAAGCATGACGGACGGCTACATGCCGCCTGAAGGCCTCGGCAACGTCTGGAGTCCTGAGCTCGACATATACCAGCTCGGCTTGAGCGTCCTCCAGGCAGTACTGGGCGTCGAGGGACAGCCGACCAACGTTCCGGATCTGCGAGAGATGGCCCGTCGTGACCTCAACCCCGGATTGGCCGCCCTGCTGAACAAAATGACGGCACCTGTCCCTGCGGACCGGTTCACAACTGCAGCACAAGCACTGAGTTCAGCGCGGCGACTGGATCAAGACGAAACCACGGCGCCGGCAGTCGCGCAGGAGGCGGTCTAAGCCTTGTCCCGTGACACCCGGCTGCAGTTGAGATCGGCATTACCTGTCTCCATGACCTGCTGCTCAGAGCTGAGATGCCGCAGGTAGTAGCAGCTGGGTGGTCGGGCAGTGGGTGGGTGATGCACACCGCCTCAGGGCTCGAACGAGTCCTTCGTACTGGGCATCGGAGAGCGTTTGACACCGCTGCACGCCAAGAGCTCGGTTCCGGTGGCGTCGAAGTAAAGGGTGAAGAACGAGAGCCGGTCCGCTGCGAGGATGGCCGCGGTACGTAGTCGCTCGCCGCGGTGCCGAGCGAGGATTTCAACGGGCTCGTCTAGGCCGAGGGTCTTCGGCAGACCGCGCTTCAACGACTGTCTCGGCCTCGTTGCGGCGATACCGTCCCTACCGGATCGCTCCGCGCCACAATCCCGGCTCCACCCTCGCGAACAGCTCTTCGCGTGCGTCGGCATCCGGCAGCACGAGCCGTACCTCCCGCCGGAAGGCCGCACCGTGACCGGTCGCACGCAGGTGACAGAGTTCGTGTACGAGTACCAGGTCCACCAGCGACGGCGGCAGTTGCAGAACCGCCCAGTGCACTGTGATGCTGCCGTCCTGCCCCAGAGCCCCCCACCGGGGGCCGAGGTCACAAGCCTCGACGGGAGGTGTGGGCAGCCCGACGCGTGACGCGTACGTGGGAAGCCGTGCGGCGAGCCACCGGGTGCCGCATCCCTCGTACCACTGTGCGATCCGATGTGCGCCTTCACCGGCCGTCTGCGGCCTGGGCAGCTCCAGCCAGCCCCGGTACAGCCGCACCCGGCTGCCCTCGTCCTGTGGCAGAAGCTTCAGCCGGTGGCGCCGTCCCAGGTAAGTGAAGCTGGTCCCTCCGACGACTTCCTTGACCGGCTCGCCCGGTCTGGTCCGCCTGCGCCGTACCTCGCGCGCCAGGCGTGGAAGCCGCGTCCGTACGGCCTGTGCGACTGCCGCCGGGTCGGCGTCCGGCGGTACGGCGAAGAGGACGTCCCCGCCCTCGCCGATCTCGATGCCCAGGGTCCGTCGCCGAGGCCGCACGACGACCTGCCACGTCCACTCCCCTGGCACGGGGAGCGCCGCGATCGCCTGGTGGACGGGAGTTCTCACGCTGGCATTCCTACCACCTCGCAGCTCGGATCCCCCGGGGCCCCCGCTCAGCGCCCGTTCTGCTCCTCGTGCCGCAGGAACTCGGCACGGCGCTCGACCGCCAGCTCCACCAGGTGCCCGGCGAGCGGGCCGGTGTCCTCCCAGTCCAATGAGATGTGCGTCTCCAGGCTGACACGAAGTAGCTTGCGGACCCGGTCCCGGGTGTCCGGGAGGTGCACGATGTCCGGGGAGCGCACGTGCCCGGCGATCTCCACGGTGAGGGCACGGGCGGCTGCCATCAGATCGACACCCGGCGGGATCAGCGCGCCTCCCTCCAGTTCCTGTACGAGCAACCCATGGACCGGCCGCTCGGTCAGCGGGTCCAGACCGGTGCCGGCGCCGGCGTCCCCGGCGTCACTCGTGTTCATGTCGCCGACCAGTTGGGCCAGATCGGAAGCGGCTTTCTCGAAGTCGTCCCGTATGCGCTGCACGATCTCGTCCAGACGTCGGCTGAACCGGGTGTAGCGGGCCCGGTCCGTACCGATCTCGGCCGTGATCCGGAGCTGGACCGAACCGGTCATGTAGGAGACCCGGGCACGCGCGTCGCTGTTGGCATTGACCCGTTCCATGAAATCGGAGGCCGTGAGCTCGACGGGCGGAATCCGCTGCTCGATCTCCGTCACCCGCAGGTGCCGCGCCATCAGCTGCCGGATCTTGGCACCGTAGCGGCGCGGGCTGAAGTCGTCGCGCCCGTCGAGGTAGCGGCGGCGTGCCAGGTACTGGACTTCGCCGAGCAGACGGGCGAACGCCTCGTACCGCAGCGCCTCGGGGCTCGGCAGTACGGCATTGAGTGCGGTGAGGAAGTCACGCGCGAGCTCGTCGAAATCGTTGCGCAGCAGCGGGTCCTCAAGCGTGGCCAGCAGATTCTCGCGCTCTTCCTCCACCGTGAGCGACGTGACGCCCAGGGCTCCCAGGAAGTCGGAGACGCGGGTGCGCAGATCGGCGAGCAGGGCCTCGGCCGCCTCGTCGGCCTGGAGCAGCAGCCGGTCACGGACGGGCTGTTCTCCCGTGAACGTCCTCTTGTCGAGGTGGTCGACGGACATGTCGTAGCCGTACAGCTCGCGCAGGTGCGCCTTCTCGTACTCACCCAGCGAGCGGGCGAGTTCCGGGCCGATTCCGATGAAGTCGACGACCTGCCCCCACCGCTTCGCCGGGTACGGGCGGTTGGTACGGGCGACCGCCTGGAGCAGACCCGCGCCGGACAGTGCACGGTCAAGGTAGAGCACCTGCTCGACGGGGGCGTCGAAGCCGGTGAGCAGCATCGACTGCACGACCAGGAAGGCCATGGGTTCCTCGCCGGGCTCCTCCTGCTCGGCCGTCGGCAGTCCCGCCTGCCGCCCGTCCGGGTCCCAGACCTCCCCGGTCCCGCCGGGCGTGCCCAGGCCGGAGGCCGAGGTCCCGTGGGTGGCCGCCTCCCAGGCGGGGTCCTCGGCAGCGGCCAGCGGATCACCGATGCCCTTCTGGAAGCGCCCGATGAAGTCGTCCTGCCGGGATTTCGACGTCCAGCACTTCCACTCCTCGGGGTCCTTGCGCCCGCTGTTCGGCTGGGCCTCGGAGATCACCACGGCGGCGTCGATGGAGTTGAGCACGTTCCGGTGCGCGACCAGGTCCAGCAGTTCGCGCTCCTCCCCTTCGGCCTCGAAGGCGGCGATCGGATCGTGGACGAGGTCCGGAGGAAGGGCGTCGATACGTGCCACCAGCCGGTCGCGCGCCGCGAGGAGGGCATCCCGGTAGCGCACCGCCGCGAGCCGGGAAACGGCGGCGAGCTGGGCGCCGAAGCGGTCCGGCAGCGCCGTCCGCGCCCAGTGCCGCAGCATGTGGTCGGCCTTCGCCTCGATCACCGAGGGCGCTTCGAGGATCTCCTTGCGCCGGGCGAACTTCTCCAGGACGCGTTCTCGCTGTACGGGGTCTGCGGGCACCTTCTCGTCGAACTCGGCGTCCAACGCCGCCTTCTCGACCACTTCCAGCGGAACGCTGTACGCCTCGTACCGCACCGGGACCACGGCCCCGTCCCGCTCGGCGTCGCGCAGGGTGTACGTGTCGGCGTAGCTGCCGAAGATGTCCTCGGTGGTCTTCCGGTGCTTGCTGAGGATCGGCGTCCCGGTGAAGCCGACCATGGTGGCGTTCGGCAACATGGCGCGCAGCCGCGCGTGCTGCCAGCGGTCCTGGCCCCGGTGCGCCTCGTCGATCAGGACGACGATGTCCGGGCTCGGGTTCTGGACACTGTTGTACAGATGGCCTTCGCCGTCGTCCCCTTCAGGAAGCTTCTCTTCCCGGCCGTCGTCCTCCGTGTCGTCCCTGCGCGCCTTCTGTAACGTGACGAGCACGAGGTCAGGCACGTCGACGGCGAGGTGGGTCCGCGCCTGCGCCACACTGGTCGCCCGGTGGATCTTCTGGTCGCTCGCGGCGAGACTCCCCTTGATCTGCTTCTCCAGATCGAGCCGGTCCGTCACCACGACGACTTTGTGCCCGTCGAGACCGGGTGTGCTGCGCAGATGGCGTACGAGGAACGCCATGGTGAGGCTCTTGCCCGACCCCTGGGTGTGCCAGACGACCCCGCCCCGCTGGTCGACCGGCTCCCTCGCCGCGATCTTCCGGCGTCGCTCCAGCAGACGCCGGGACAGCTTGTGCACCGCCTTGAACTGCGGGTAGCGGCCGATGATCTTGACGGTACGCGGACCGCTCCCGGCCTGGGTGGTGAAGTCCCTGACCAGGGTGAGCAGGTGCGCCGGTCGCAGCACGCCGGCCACGAGGATGTCCTGGTCGCTCAGCGGGGTGCCGCTGCGCCTGCCCGTCTCCTCACGCACCTGTTCCTCGGTGGCGGGCAGCGTGGTGCGCCATGGTGCGAAGCGCAGCGAGTCGGCGGTGACGGTGCCGAGCTCGGCGTGGTCCCGGTCCGTCCCGATCAGCACCTGGGCGAACCGTACGAACTCCGCAACGGGCGCGGGGGCTTCCACACCCGCGTAGCCGATGACCTGCTCGACGGCCGCGTCCAGCGCCGCGCGCTGTTCCTGCCGACCGGAGACCAAGGGGGCCTTGCACTCGATGACGACCCAGGGCAGGCCGTTGACGAACAGCACGACGTCCGGGATGGCGTCTCCGGCATTCTTGCGCTCCACCCGGAACTGCGAGACGGCGAGGAAGTCGTTGCCGTTCTCGAACTCGCTACCCCAGTCGACGAGTCTGATGTGTTCGGGATCGCCTTTGGTCCAGCCCGGGACGGTCTTGGAGTTGATCCCCTTGCGCAGGAGTTCGGTCGCGTCGAGGTTGCCCGCGACACCCCGGCCCGGTCGCCCGAATCCCGGCGCCGTGCCCTGGACCCGTGCGAGGAGGTGGTCCAGCTGGGCACGGGACAGCCAGGGCTTCCCGTCACGCCCCGGGTTGATCCGGGCCACCGCGTCCCGGAACCGTTGTGCGTGGACGACCTGCGTGAAGCTCTGCCGCCCGGACGCGCCCGGGTCGGTGACCGTGCCGTGCGGTGGGCCGCCCTGGAGGTGCGTCCACCCCATGGCGGCCAGCTGCTCGGTCAGCGGCTTCTCGGTCCTGTCGTACTCCGGCTGACCCATCCCTGGTCTCCCCGCGCGCCCGTCACCGTACGTCCCACCCGCACCCGTATGGGTGTACGCGGAACTCTACCGGTGGGCACCGGATCGGCCAGGGGGCGGAAGGGTGGGCGGCTGAGCAGGGTCTGCCGTCAGCTGGTGAGCGCCAGCTCGAACCAGATGGTCTTGCCACCGGACCCCAGCTCCCCTTCCCCTATGGCACAACCACCCCAGCGGTCGGCGACGAGTTCGAGGATGTTCAGGCCCCGGCCGGCTTCGGCGTCCGTCCCGACGGCCGGTGTGTGCGGCTTGGGCAGGTCCGGGCTGAGGTCCCAGACACTGACCCTGAGCACGGGGTGCCGCCACTGGAGCCGTACTCCGGCGGGGCCTTGGGTGTGCCGCACGGAGTTGGTGGTCAGCTCGGAGGCCAGCAGCTCGGCGCGGTAGCTGAGTTCGGTGAGTTCGTGCGCGTCGAGGATGGCCCGCAGGGTGGTACGGGCGATGCGGGGGCCTCGCGGGTCACGGGGGAAGGAGAGCTCGTAGCTCCAGGGGTCGGCGAGCGGGATGGGGGCGGGGTGGTGGTCCTCGTACGGGCTGTACGGGGTGTGGAGCGCGGGTTGGGTCCTCACGGGCACCTCCTGGGGTGCGTGCGAGCGGATGAAGCGGGCGTGCGCCAGAGGTGGCTGAGGGGTTGTGCCGCGAGCGACGGTGGCAATGCCGGTCCGGGCCTGCCTCCCGGGTGGGCAGGGTGGATCGGTGCGCTTCCGTTGTGACGACAACGCGAGCGGTGTGGGACACACAGTAATCACATCCATCCAACCCGTGATACCACTTTCACCCCAACGAGTTGGACTAGCGGGATCGGCCGTCGAGCACGCACGACACCGAGACAATGAGCACGACCGAGGAGAGGGCGCATGGCACCACGGCAGGCACCAACCGTTCGACAGCGTCGATTCGGCACAGAACTTCGCCGGCTACGCGAAGCAACAGGAATGTCCGCACCAAAAGCGGCAGAGCTGTTGGGCACCGATCGCACGACCATCTCCAATGTGGAGGCCGGCCGTTTCGGCATCAGCGAGGAGCGGCTGCGCCGACTGGGCAGCATCTACGAGTGCGACGATCCCGCACTGATCGATGCTCTCGCCACGATGACAGGTGGTCGCAAGCGGGGGTGGTGGGACGAGTACCGGGGCAAGATCCCACCGGACTTCCTGGAGGTGTCCGAACTCGAGCACCACGCATCGAGCCTCCGGACGCTCCAGACCGCGCACCTTCCGGGCATGTTCCAGATCGGAGACCACGCACGGGCACTCTTCGACCTGTTCATCCCAGCTCTATCCCGCCTGGAGATTGAACTGCGCATTGCCCAGCGTCTGGCCCGCCACCAGGTACTCACGAACGAACCTGCTGTCGCATACAAGGGGCTGATTCACGAATCGGCGCTACGGATGCAGGTAGGTGGCCGCCTCGTGGCCAAAGCCCAGTTGAAGCGCCTGCTCGATGAGAGCGAGCGCGACAACGTGACACTCCTCGTGATCCCGTTCTCGATCGGCGGCTTCCCGATGGCAGGCGACTCGGTGTTGTACGCCGCTGCCCAGAGCCAACACCTGGACACGGTGCAGGTGGACTCCCCCATCGGGGCGGTCTACTTCGATTCACCCATGCAACTGGCTAATTTCCGGCGGCGACTGGACGCGGTCGAACAGGTAGCGTTGAATCCAACGCAGTCGAGGGATGTCATCCTGACCGTCGCCAGAGACCTGTGAAAGGTGCCAGCTTTGTCCGAACCGAAGTGGCTCAAGTCATCGTTCTCAGAGGCCTCGGGCAACAATTGTGTCGAGGTCGCGGCGGTAGAGGCAGACGGCATCGCACTCCGCGAGAGCGAGAACTCCGCGGTGGTCATATCAACGAACCGGGCGGCGCTGCGTGCGCTCATACTCGGAGTGAAGCGCGGGGGAGGCGAGCCCGTCCGGGATTGACTCCAATCAGGTCGACGGGACCCGCACCCGACCACCAAGTAGATCTTCGAGCAGGCCGGATTGGAGCACCCGCAACTTGGCAATCTGCTCCTCCATGTCTACACGCCGACGTTCGAAGAGGTTCTGGTCTGCAATGATCTGACTCTGCTCTTCCACTGAAACCATCGGAACGCGCAAACCCCGGATATCATCCTGAGTGATGTTGTTCTGCCCAGTGCCGCCATTCAGCATATTACCGATCTGCGCGCGCACCCTTTCCGAGGCGAGCAACAATGCCAGAAAAAGCGGCTCGACAGCCGCCGAGTTGGGAACAAGACGAAGCGTCTTGTCAGACAACATTAGTTTTCCTGGCGTCGCATCCACATGACATACAGAGCCGACCAGGGATCGAGCACCATTTGCCCGGGCAACCAGAACATCACCCTGGCGAATTTCCAGTTCGGGGCGAGGATTCAACGCCGATGGCAAACGCTTGGATTCACGTGCATCGAAGCGCCCTGAAGTAACGGCACTGACCCGAATAACCCCCCACTCGTCCGGAGCAGGCGGAAAGGTGTCACAAGCCGGGCTCCAGCCAGATTGGACGCACTCCAGCAGTACCTGCAACTGCACACGATCAGACGTCATGTAGGGAGACAGCGCCCGGGAGAAAGCCGCGCGCTTAGCTTTCGCGAGCTTGCCCAAAACCCGCTCCAGCGCGCTGATCCGCCGCTCGAAGGCGGCGTGCACGGCAACGATCCGGCGCTGCTCTTCCAGTGGGACGTCTGGCACTTGCAGTCCACGAACATCTGCCTGTGAGATGTTGTTCTGCCCGGTTCCCCCGTTCAGAAGACCGCCAATCTGGCGTCGCACACCTTGCGATGAAAGCAACACAGCCAGAAAAGCAGGGTCCATCGACGTCTTTGGAACCACTCGCAGAGTCTTATCCGAAAGCATGAGCCCGGCACGTGTAGCGGATACGTAGCAGGCAACGCCAACCAAAGACCGAACCCCGTTCGCGCGCGTCAGTAGAACGTCGCCGGGACGAACTTCCAAGTCCGGACGCACAGCCAAACCTTCGGGAAGCCGCTTTGCTTCACTCTCGACGAATCGCCCCGCCGACACAGCACTGACTTTCAGCACGCCCCACTCGTCAGCCGCCGGCGGGATGGAGTCGCACGAAGGGCTCCACCCCGACTCGATTCTGCCGAGCAGCGAACCGAGGGGCACAGAAGGATAGGAACGCCCCAGGCCGGAGAGGCTCGTTTCACCGCGCATAGCCCAGCTCCTCAAGCCACTTCCCCAGCTCACCCGCAGCCCCGTCGCTCTCCGCCTCCAGGTCCGTCAGCGACACCGCGTACTTCTCGACCCAGTTCCGGAACGCCGCCACCAGCTCGCGCCTCCGCACAGCCGTAGCCGAGTCCAGGCGCCCTGACAGATCCGCGTCCAGGACCTCCAGCACCACCCGCTCCGGGCCGCCCTTCTCCGCCAGCACCACATCCCGCGCAGCCCGCAGCTGGCGGAGGAACACCTCGTCCAGTGCCTTCCGCTTCTTCCGGGCCGCTGCCAGGGCCTTCTTGCGGGCCGCGACGTCGCGGGTCAGCGCTGCGATCTCCTCCGGCGAGGCCGCAGGCGCGGCGTCCTCCTCCGGCTCGGCGCCGTCCGCGCCCTCCGCAGTCTCTTCCGCGCCCTCGTCGCCGTCCGCGGGCTCCGGCCCCTTCGCCTCGGCCAGTTTCTCCAGCGCCGTCTTGTGCGCCACGTCGGCCTCGGTGACCGCCGTGTCCGCCGCCACCACCGCGTCCAGGAACTCCGGGATCAGCACGCGCACCACCGGCTGGTCCATGGCGCGGCGGCGGTCGGTGGCCGTGACCGTCGTCTTACGCGTCGTGGTGTCGTCGTCGGGGATCACGGGCTCAACGATCGCCTCGACCGAGTCGACCCAGCCGGTCAGCACCCGCTCGAATCCGCCCGCCGCCAGCGCCTTCATGTCGTAGCGGTTGGTGGCCCACCAGTCGGCGATGATGCCGGCCGTGGCGAACTCGTCGATCACCCCCACCGCACCGATGTCCCTCTTGAACGAGTCCAGGAGCCCGCTCCGCAGCTTCATCAGCTCACGGTCGGCCGCCAGCCCGGCGAAGAGCGGTGCGTGGGCCTTCCACCACGCGCCGTACACCTCGTCCAGCTCGGCTTCCTTCTCCGCCGCCAGCAGCGGAATCCGCCGGGCCGTGGCCTCCGGCCCCTCCGGCAGGAAGTCGTAGTAGTCCGGGTCACCGTCCCGTACGGCGAACAGCTCCGTCGCGTCCACGTCGAACGAACGGAACAGCTCGGCCCGGTCCGCGACCTCGGTCACCGGAACGCCGCCGTACAGGTGCGCCCGTACGTCCTGGGGTTCGGCGGGCGGCGAGTTGTCCACCCAGCGCCGGATGTTGAGGTTGGCCTCGGCGGCCAGCAGGTCCTCCACCTCGACCTCCCGCGAGTACCGCGGGATCTGGCGCCACTGCTGGTACGTGGTGACGATCTTCTCGACGTGCTCCGGGCGGAGCTCGTTCTGGTTCCGGCCGGCCGTGAAGTCCCGGTCGGCATTGATGAACAGGACCTTCCCGGCCCGCTTCGCAAGCTTGCGGTGCGGGCGGCGGAGCACCAGCACGCAGGCCGGGATGCCCGTCCCGTAGAACAGATTCGGGCCGAGGCCGATGACCGCTTCGACGCAGTCGTCCTTGAGGAGCTGCTCGCGAATGTCGCGTTCCTTGCCACCACGGAACAGCACCCCGTGCGGCATGACGATCGCCGCCACTCCCCGTTCCTCCAGCACGGCCACCATGTGCTGGACGAACATGAGGTCGGCCTTCTTGCCGCCCTCCGGCGCCCAGTGCTTCATCCGCGCCCCGTGCTCCTTGTCCGCCTTCGCGACCAGGGATGCGTCGTAGTTCAGGGAGAACGGCGGGTTCGAGAGGACCTTGGTGAACCGGCGCAGCTGCTTCGTGCCAGGTTGGAAGTGCAGCGGTTCGGTGAGGGTGTCGCCGTGCTGGAGGTCGAACTCCCGGATGCCGTGCAGCACCATGTTCATGCTGGCCATGGACCAGGAGGGGCCGTTCTTGTCCTGGCCGTTGACCGACAGATGCGTCGGGTCGCCGCCGTGCTCCTCCACATGCTCACGGGCAGCGATCAGCATGCCGCCGGAGCCGGCGCACGGGTCGTAGACGGATTCCTCGGCCTTCGGATCGACGAGCCGGACCATCATGCGTACGACGGCGCGCGGGGTGTAGAACTCCCCGCCTTTCTGCCCGGCGGAGTCGGCGAACTCCCCCAGCAGGTATTCGTAGGCCGCACCCAGCATGTCGGGGAACTCGAAGTCTTCGTTGCGCAGCCGGTAGAGCGTGAAGTGACGGATCAACTGGGCGAGTTCGGCGTCGGTGAAGCGGGGCTTCGTTCCGATGACCTCGTTGAAACTGATGTGCGTGGTGACTCCGGCGAGGCGGTCGTTCCCCTCGCTGAGCGCGACCATCGCCTGGTCGAGCCGCTCACCGACGCGGCTGGTGAGGGTCTGGATGCCGGGCGCGGGGTTCTCCGGATCCTCCAGGTCCAGGTGGGGTCCCCTCCACCAGCGCGCCCGGGGCGGCACGTAGAAGACGTCGGTGTACGAGTCCTTGTCGTCGGCCCGCTTCAGCGCTTTGGACTCGTCCTTCGTGCGTTCCAGCGCCTCCCGGTAGACCCGGTCCCACTCGGGCTGGAACTCGTCGGAGGCCCGCTTCAGGAACAGCATCCCGAAGATGTAGTCCCGGTACTCGGAGGCGTCCATCCGCCCGCGCAGGATGTCGGCGGCCGAATACAGGTGCCGTTCGAGCTCGGGCAGGGTGATTCTGGCCACGCGCCATTCCTTCGTACGTACGGTGAGGGGATCGGGATCCTACGGAAGTTTAGGCGCCACGGGCGCCCTGGGATGACGAGCGGCCTGATCGAGCCACACCCGTCGATCAGGCGTCCACGATCTCGAGACTCACCAGCAGGCGCCAGACATCGGTGGACGGGTCACGGTCGAGGACCGGGCAGTCAGCGGCGTGACCCGAGTGCGGAATCAGCGGATCGGGACGCTCGGGAGCGCCGGCCCACCGGTAGCGGTCCTTCCGGGTGGACTTGGCCTCGCACCTGCCGTGCTCGCACTGCTTGACCATGCTCCGTGCCCGGCCGACGGCGTCGGACTCCTTCTTGTCCAACGCCGTGCGCCGCCCCTCCTTGACGCTCTTGTTGTTCCTCTTGTCGAAGTCCTTGAAGGCCGGATTCGCCTGCCGCAGCGCGTCCACCACATCTTTGCTGCTGCCGCTGCGCCTGCCCCCGAACGCCTGGAAGTGGAGCAGAAGCCACAGGTCGAACGAAGGGTGCGAGAAACAGACCTCGGTACCCTGCTCGGCCGCCCTCTCCAGAGCTTCAGGGATGTCGTGGTGCTGATCCCGGTCGAAGAGGGCCCAGGCCTCGTCCTCCTCCGCCTTGGCCTGGACCTGGGCGACCACCCTGGCCGGTGTCAGGCCGTTCTTGGCGTACACCGGCTGGATCCGGAACCGCCGTCCACCGGTGAGGCTGCCGTCCCCGAACCGTTCGCTGAGGTAGTTCAGGTAGTCCGGCTCGGTCGACTCCCCCTCACAGCCGACGTAGAGCACCCGTTGTGCTCTCGTGTCCTCGGGAGGCGGCGGCTCGGGCGCCGCGAGGGGCTTCCCCTCACCCTTGCGGCTTTTGCGCTTCCGCCGGGGCGGCTCGCCCGCCTGCCCCTGGTCGTCGTGCTGTCCCTGCTGCTGCCCACCCCACGTACTCACGCTGTTGCCTTCTCCTCCTGCCAGGACAGTTCGCGGGCGATCTCCCCCGCACTGACTCGGGGCACACCGCCGTACCGGCCGCGCAGATAGCCGCGCTCCAGGTTCTCGCCGTCCTTCGGGTGCGCGGCGGTCAGCGGATACACCTCCGTCGCGCCCGACCGGTCCTTGGCCGCGATCCAGACCTGGTCCCGGCCGAGCGGCCGGTCCAGCACCTCGCTGCCCAGCAGGGTGGCGTCGTGCGTCGTGAAGATCAGCTGTGCGTTCCGCGGGTTGGCCTTCGGGTCCTGGAAGATCCGTACGACCTCTGCCGCCAGCGTCGGGTGCAGGCTGGAATCCAGCTCGTCCACGAGCAGCACCGCCCCCTTGTCGAGCACTGTGAGCATCGGTCCCAGGAAGGCGAACCAGGCGTGCGTGCCGAAGGACTCCTCGGTGAGGAAGTCCAGCGAGGTCTCGGTGCCGTCCGCTGTACGGTGCCTGAGCCTGACAGCACCGGACTCCTGGTCGATGTCCATGCCAGTGACACCGAGGTCGGCAACAGCCAGCAAGTTGATGACGCGCTCGCGGTACGCCTCGTTCGCGCTCTGCTCGATGAGCTCCTGGGTCCACCTGGTCCGGTGCTCGACGTCCGCGCCGGGTGTCACGAGCCACAGGTTGTCCAGGAACCACCGGTGCAGCGCGGAGAGTTGCGGGTCGTTCAGTGTGGCGGCGGTGGACAGGAACAAAGCGTCGGGGCGGGTGAGCGCCACCAGGTCCTCACGGCGGCCCTTGAAGCCCTCGCCCTCGAAGACGAACTCTCCGCCTTCCCCTTCGGGGCGCCCTGCCTCCCGGTCGAACCAGATCTCGCGTCTGCCCTGCGGGTAGGCGTGCAGCCACTCGGCCTCGACACGCTCGTCCGAGAGCTCGAAACCGTACGTGAACCGCGTGCGGCTGCGTCCCAGAGTGAGGTCCACCTCGTAGAGGCTGGTCTCCTCCGCGTAAGCGGGGGCGAGCTTGAACGGCTTCCGGGGGACCCCTGGTGTCTTCGCCCAGTCGGCGAACGAAGTACGAACCGCGGCGCGCATGTCGCGCAGAGCGCTGAGCATGTTGCTCTTACCCGCAGCATTGGCGCCGAAGACGCCCAGCACCGGCAACGCCGACACTTCCTGCTCCGCGTGGCGGAGCCCGGTCGGGCGGCCACCGCTCACACCGGGTTCCGAGCCGATCAGCGACAGCTCGCACTCATCGCGGATCGAGCGGTGATTGGCCACCCGGAAACGCAGTAGCACCCTCGGCCTCCCGACAGGACGGGGAGGCTGGCCCCGTCGTACGTACACCGCATGCGGACGATCCGCACGTGCAGCCTATGACGCCTGCACCGGGCGTGCCAGCCCCGCCCCTCAGCCGGCGGCCGCCGCCTTCTCCTTGCGCACCGTCGTAGCGATCGTGGCCGACCCGACGACCCGGGTGCCCTCGTAGAGCACGACAGCCTGGCCCGGCGCCACGCCCCGTACGGGCTCGGTGAACGAGACGTGCAGGGTGCCGTCGGTCAGTTCCGCCGTCACCTCGGTCTCGCCGCCGTGGGCGCGCAGCTGCGCGGTGTACGTACCGGGGCCGGCCGGGGCCGTACCGCACCACCGAGGCTTGATCGCGGTGAGGGCGGTGACGTCGAGTGCCTCCACCGGTCCGACCGTCACCGTGTTGTTCACCGGGGAGATGTCCAGGACGTAGCGCGGCTTGCCGTCGGGGGCCGGGTGGCCGATGCGCAGGCCTTTGCGCTGGCCGATGGTGAAGCCGAAGGCGCCCTCGTGGGTGCCCACCTTCGTACCGGACTCGTCGACGATGTCACCCTCCGCGGGGCCGCCGAGACGGTCCGCGAGGAAGCCCTGGGTGTCGCCGTCGGCGATGAAGCAGATGTCATGACTGTCAGGCTTCTTGGCGACCGCCAGACCCCGCCGCTCGGCCTCGGCCCGGATCTCGTCCTTGGTGGTGAGGGTGTCACCGAGCGGGAACATGGCGTGGGCGAGCTGCCTCTCGTCCAGGACGCCGAGGACGTAGCTCTGGTCCTTGGCCATGTCCGAGGCGCGGTGCATCTCCCGGGTGCCGTCCTCGTTGAGCACGACGGTGGCGTAGTGGCCCGTGCAGACCGCGTCGAAGCCGAGCGCCAGGGCCTTGTCGAGCAGGGCGGCGAACTTGATCTTCTCGTTGCAGCGCAGGCAGGGGTTGGGCGTGCGCCCGGCCTCGTACTCCGCCACGAAGTCGTCCACGACGTCCTCACGGAAGCGTTCCGCCAGGTCCCAGACGTAGAACGGGATGCCGATGACGTCCGCCGCGCGGCGGGCGTCCCGGGAGTCCTCGATGGTGCAACAGCCCCGCGCTCCGGTACGGAAGGACTGCGGGTTCGCGGACAGGGCGAGGTGTACACCGGTCACGTCGTGGCCTGCCTCGGCGGCACGGGCCGCGGCGACGGCGGAGTCGACTCCGCCCGACATGGCGGCGAGCACACGGAGGGGGCGCTGGGAGATCTCAGTCATAGCCCGTCCAGAGTACGGGGCCCCGGGAACCGAATGCGCGCGGATAAGCGTTGACGATCACATGGGCACCAGAGGGAAGGCCGGAGAATCCGGGAGCGGGCCGTCGCGCGGCATCAGCAGACGCACGCTGCTCATCGGCGGCGGCGCTGCGGCCGTGGGCACGGCCGCGCTGGCCGCGGAGGAGATCCGGCGCGTCTGGTGGCGGGTACCGGGTGTGGAGAAGCCCCGCACGCCGGGTGAGCTGGACTTCGCGGATGCCCGCTGGGTGGCGGCCTCCGAGGCGAACTGGCGGCGGGCCGACCGCCCCGACGACTACGGCGTGGACCGGGTGATCGTCCATGTCACCCAGGGCAGCTTCGCCAGCGCGGTCAAGGTCTTCCAGGATCCGGCGCACCAGGCGGCGACGCACTACATCGTCGGGCAGAACGGCCGGGTGACCCAGATGATCCGCGAGCTCGACGTGGCGTACCACGCCGGTAACCGCTCGTACAACGAGCGCAGCATCGGCATCGAGCACGAGGGCTTCGTGGACCGCCCGAAGGACTTCACGCCGGAGATGTACGCGGCGTCGGCGCGGCTGACGGCCGCGATATGCACGCGGTACGGCATACCCGTGGACCGCGACCACATCATCGGCCACGTAGAGGTGCCGGGCACGGACCACACGGACCCCGGCCCCCACTGGAACTGGCCCCACTACATAAACCTGATCCGCACCGCCCGCCCCTAACACCCCCGGGCCCCGTCCCGGCCAGTGAGAGGGAAGGGACCGAAAAGCGGGCGTTATGCCCGATTTCCGCGTCCGCCCCCTCCCATCGACGGGCGCGAGGTACGGGCGTCAGCTGAGGCCGGCCGTTCTGGCCCGGTCGACCGCGGGGGCGATCGCGCGGGCCACCTCCGCCACGTCCTTCTCCGTGGAGGTGTGCCCGAGGGAGAAGCGCAGGGTGCCGCGTGCCAGGTCGGGGTCGGTGCCGGTGGCCAGGAGCACGTGGCTGGGCTGGGCGATGCCGGCCGTGCAGGCCGAGCCGGTGGAGCATTCGATGCCCTGGGCGTCGAGCAGCAGCAGGAGGGAGTCGCCCTCGCAGCCGGGGAAGGTGAAGTGGGCGTTGGCGGGCAGCCGGCCCCCGGGGGCCGGGTCGCCGCCGAGAATGGCGTCGGGGACGGCCCGCAGCACGGCTCCGGCCAGCTCGTCGCGGAGTGCGCCGACCTCGCGGGCGAAGTCCTCGCGCCCGTCGGCGGCGAGCCGTCCGGCGACGGCGAACGCGGCGACGGCGGGCACGTCCAGGGTGCCGGAGCGCACATGCCGTTCCTGCCCGCCGCCGTGCAGCACGGGAACGGGCGTGCAGTCGCGGCCGAGCAGCAGCGCGCCGATACCGAACGGCCCGCCGATCTTGTGCGCGCTGACGGTCATCGCGGAGAGTCCCGACCGGGCGAAGTCGACCTCCAGCTGACCGAAGGCCTGCACCGCGTCGGCATGCATCGGAATGTCGAACTCACGTGCGACTTCGGCCAGTTCACGTATCGGCATGATCGTGCCGATCTCGTTGTTGGCCCACATCACCGTGATCATCGCGATGTCGTCGGGGTCACGGAGGATCGCCTCGCGCAGCGCCTCGGGGTGCACCCGCCCGTACCGGTCGACGGGGAGGTATTCGACGGTCGCGCCCTCGTGCGTGGCGAGCCAGTCGACGGCGTCGAGCACGGCGTGGTGTTCGACGGGGCTGGCGAGGAGCCGGGTCCGGCGGGGGTCGGCGTCGCGCCGGGCCCAGTAGAGGCCCTTCACGGCGAGGTTGTCGGCCTCGGTGCCGCCGGAGGTGAGGACCACCTCGCTGGGGCGTGCGCCGAGGGCGTCGGCGAGGGTCTCTCTGGACTCCTCGACGGTACGGCGGGCACGGCGCCCGGCGGCGTGCAGTGAGGACGCGTTGCCGGTGACGGCGAGATGCGCGGTCATCGCCGCGATCGCCTCCGGAAGCATCGGCGTGGTCGCGGCGTGGTCGAGGTAGGCCATGGTGGACCCGATTCTACGAGCCCCCGGCGGGGTGCATCGCGGGCGCATCGCGCCGCGGCTCCCTCAAGGGCCTCGGAGCGGCCCGTGGCCTGCCCCGGTCCGGAGCCCGATCCGGTACCGGAGGGCCTTCGGCCCCGCCCCCGTCAGCCCCCGAAGTTCCAGGAGACGGTGCCGTTCGCGGTGACCAGGACGGCCAGGACGGCCAGGTCGGCGATGCCGAGGGCGAGGCCGAGCAGGGCGCGTCCGCGACGGGCGGTGGAGCGGGCGAGGGCGATCGACGCCATGACGACGGCCGTGGGCCCGAGAAGGATATTCATCACAAGGAGGCCGAGCAGACCGAGGACGAACGAGGCGACGGCCAGCCCGTCGGCCTCGCGGGTTCCCTCCCCGGCCGCACCGCGGGCGCTACGGACAGTGGGTGTACGGCGAGAGGTGCGGGTGAGTGCGGTGGCGAGTGTCATGGTGCGGGCTCCTTCGGTTCCGGTGGGGTACGAGGACGGGTCCCGCGGTCAGCGGGCCCGGCGGGCGAGGTGTTCACGGACGCCGAACAGCGCCAGCCAGAGACCGATCACGGCTGCGGCGGCCAGGGTCAGCGGGAGCGGAAGGTGCGCGACCGCCCCGAGAACGACCCCCAGCAGGAGCAGGGCGGCGACGAGGACGAACATGTGCGGCCTTTCTGCGGACAATTGAGAGTACGACTGTTCACTGACTTCTGAGTCTAGGCCGCACACCACTACCAAGTCCCGGAGAACGGTTGTTTACTGAATGGCATGAGTCACACCATCGGCATCCGGCAGGCCCAGAAGAGGAAGACGCGTCAGGCGCTGCTGGACGAGGCTCTCCGGCTGCTGGAGCACCAGAGCCTGAGCAGCCTGGGCCTGCGCGAGGTCACCCGGGCCGTGGGTGTGGCCCCGACCGCCTTCTACCGCCACTTCGACGGCACGGCGGCCCTGGGTGTGGCCCTCGTCGAGGAGACGCTCGGCAGTCTGCACGGCATGATCGGCGCGGTCCTCGCCGAGACCGGCGACAGCGAGGAGCGGCTGGACCGCAGCGTCGAGCTGATCGCCCGTCATGTCGCGGCCCAGCCCGCCCACTTCCGCTTCATCGCCCGCGAGCAGCACGGTGGCGTCGGCCCGGTCCGCGAGGCCATCGCCGCCCAGCTCCGGCTGTTCGCCGAAGAGGTCGCGGCGGCGCTCGCCACGGAGCCGGAATCGACGGGCTGGGACCGGGAGGATCTCCTGATGCTGGGCGGTCTGTACGTCGACCACATGGTGATCACGGCATCGGCGCTGCTGGACACGGGCCCCGAGGGTGAGCGGGAGATCGTCCGGGTGGCACGGCGCCGGCTGCGCCTGGTCACGCTGGGAAGGGCGCACTGGCTGGACGGGGGCGGGGAGTAGGCCCGGAGCAGGCGGTCGGACGCGGACGGAGACGGGACGCGGACAGGGACGGGGACAGGGGCGGGGACGCGGGCAGGGACGCGGGCAGGGACGGGGACGCGGACAGGGACGGGTAGCGCCGTGCACCGGGTCCGGGACGGATCGGCCGCCGCCGGACGGGGCCGGGCGCCGGCGGGGATCAGCTGCCGGCGGCCGGGCGGCGGCGGCGCGCATGGGGCGCCGGCGCTGTTTCCGTCAGAGCGCCGTCCAGCGTTGCGACGCCTCCCCCGCGCAGGTCGACGCCGACACGCCGCCGCCGTAGGCCAGGTCGAGGCAGCCGCCGTTCGAGACGCTCACGAGGCTGCCGCCCGGTCCCGCACGCCAGAGGCGCGGCGAGGACTGGTCGCAGGCGCCCGTGAAGACCGCCTGGTTGAGCATGTTCGCGGACAGGCACTGCCCGTTCGCCTTGTTGAACAGCTCGAAGTTTCCGCCGGACGCGCTCCGGACGGTCCACGTCGCGGACGAGGCGGAGCATTCCCCGTCGTCCGCGCTGCCGTAGACGGTGATGAGGCAGTTGTTGTTGTCACCGTTGCGGTATCGATGGGTTCCGGAGGGGGACGTGGTGCCCGTGCCGCCGGAGGCGGTGCCCGACGTACCGGAGGTACCGGATCCGGTGCTGCCGCCCGAGCCGCCCGAGCCGCCGGAGTCGTCAGAGCTGTCCGAGCCTCCCGATGCCGCCGATCCCTCCGACCCGTCCGCGCCGCCCGCCCCGTCCTCGGCGCCGGCCGCGGTTCCCCCCGCCGCGGACCCCTCGCCGTCTTCCTTCCCCTTGGCTCCGGACTCGTCCCCCTCCGTACCCTCGGCCTTCTCCTTGCCCGGCGACTTCCCCGGTGCCACCGTGCCCGACGGGCTCCCGCCGGTTGTGACCGGCCCGGGTGCGGCCGGTCCCGTGGCGGAGACGGACGGAGTGGCCCGCGCCTGGTCCTCCGGCGCGTCGAAGGTGTACGGCAGGAGCCGCACCGCGAGTGTCGTGCCGCCCAGCACCACGATCGCGGGAACGACCGCGAAGACGATGCGGGTACGGCGGCGGCGCTCACGGGGCTTCGCCCGGACCTCGGCCCCGGCGCCGCCCTCCTGCGGCTCGGGCGCCGGACGGCCGGCGGGATGTGTCGCCCCGGGGCCGGGCGACGGTACGTCGATCTCCTGTACGTTCGCGGCGAATTCGGCCTTGGCGGACAGCTGCCGGCTGATGATCTCCGGCCAGAGCGGAGCGGTGAACGGACCGCGCTCCGTGGCGCGCCGGAGGAGCTCCGCCGCGGTGGGGCGGGCCTCGCCGTCCTTGTCGAGGCAGGCCTCGACGATCTCCGCCAGCTCCGGGTCCACGGCCCGTACCGCCGCCAGGTCGGGCTCCTCGTGGACGATGCGGTACAGCACGGCGTGTCCGGACTCGTCACCGAAGGGCGGAGTGCCGGACGCCGCGTAGGCCATCACCGAGCCGAGTGCGAACACATCGGTGGCACCGCTCAACTGCCGTGCTGCAGCGGCCTGTTCGGGAGCCATGTAGGCGGGCGTGCCCACGACCATGCCGGTCCTGGTGAGCTGGCTCTGTTCCGCGGCCCTGGCCACACCGAAGTCGATCAGGGTGGCGCCGTCGACCGTCAGCATGACGTTGGACGGCTTGAGGTCCCGGTGCACCATGTCCAGCGCGTGCACCGACGCGAGCCCTTCGGCGGCCTCGCGCAGCAACAGCCACAGCGCGTCGGCGGGGAGCGGTCCCCCGTGCAGTTCGAGGGCCTCGCGCAGGGTGAGCCCGGGGACGTACGCGGTGGCCAGCCACGGCGGCCGTGCGGTGCGGTCGCTGGCGATCAGCCGCGCGGTGGCCTCCTCGGGGAGCCGGGCGAGGTTGTCCAGTTCGTGCCCGAAGCGGCGCAGGAAGTCCTTGTCCTCACCGACGATCGAGGGAAGGACCTGCTTGACGGCGACGTAGCGGCCTTCGTGGACCCCGAGATACACCCGCCCCATGCCACCGGCGCCGAGCCGGCCGGCCAGCGGTATCCCGCCGATCCGCCGCGGATCGTTCTCCTCCAGCGGCTCGGCGCCGCTCCCACCCAGGTCTGACAACGTCCACTCCGATTCCCCCGCGCACTTCACTGTCACTCAGGGGGAAAGTCTGGCCAATGGATACGATGACTGGAAGCATCTTCTAGAAAGTTGTTCTAGAAATTCACCCGGGGAGCGACGGCGGCCCGGGGAGCGGCGGAAGAGACCTCCGAGAGACCCATCCCACCGACCACGGGGACGGCCATCCGATGAGCCCCAAGCAGCATCGCGGCGAGGTCACCTCCGACCTGCTGCTGGAAGCCGCGCTGAACGTGTACGCCGCGTCGGGCGAGCAGGGTCTCACCGTGAGTGCCGTCACCAAGGCCAGCGGCGTCAGCCTGGGCAGTCTCTACCACCACTTCGGCAGCCTCGACGGCCTCTTCGCCGCGCTCACCGACCGCTGGCTGGACCGGCTCCTCGGCGAGCTGGCCACGGCCCTGCTGGGGGCCAGGACCGCGCGTTCGGGCATCCGGGCCGTCGTGCGGGCCTACCTGGCGTTCGTCCAGGAGCACCGGGGGCCCGCGCTGCTCCTGCACTCGGCGGTCGCCGACCGCCGGGGCATGGAGCGGGGCAGGGAACTCCGCGACGCCCAGGAGGCGAGGGTGTCGGCGCTGACCCTCTGGATCCAGGCCCGCATCGATTCCGGCGAACTCGCCCCGCTCCCCACGCCACTGATCGAGTCCCTGGTCCTGGGCCCCGTCGTCGGTGTCGCCCGGCGCTGGCTGTCCGGCATCGAGGACGTCGACCTCGACGAGGCGGCGCGCCTCCTGCCCGACCGGATCTGGCGGTCCGTCGGCGCGTAAGGGCCGCGCGCGGCAAACGTCACCCGTCACCCGCGTACAGCTCGCCGACCGCCGCAGCCGCTTCGGCGAGCAGGCGGCGTGCCTCCGGGGGCGCCAGCACTTCGAGGTTCGGGCCGAAGGACAGCAGGGACCGCACCCAGGCCACCTCCGGCACGGCGAGCTCGGCCAGCAGCCACGGTTCCTCGCCCTGCGGCTCGGGCCGGCCCGTGAGGACGCCCGCGTGGATGCGCACGAAGAGGTCCAGCCGGGAACGGTGCACGCGCACCCGCAGCCGTACCTCCCCGGGGCGCTCCTCCACCTGCCGGCGCAGCGCCTCCCAGGTGTCGGACAGCTCCACCCCTTCCCGCCGCACCACGGGCTCCCCGGTGAGGGACGCCTCCCGCACCCGGTCGGCGCGGAAGAGCCGCGGTGCGCCGTCGAGGTCGGCGACCAGGTACCAGACGCCCGCCTTCACCACGAGGCCGTAGGCGTCGACGGTGTAGGTGCGTGGGGTGTCCGTGCCGCTGTGCCGGTAGCGGAGAAGCAGCCGCCGGTCCGCGAGTACGGCCTCGTGGAGCTCGGCCACGTCGACGGGGGTCCGCGGGCCGCTCATCCAGCGGACGGGGTCCACGAGGACGCGGCGGCTGGTCTGTTCGGCCGCGGGCCGGTGCGGGGCGGGGAGCGCGGCCATCACCTTGCGCAGGGCGGAGCCGAGCGCGGCGTCGAGGCCGAGGGCGGAGTGGGCCCCCTGCGTGGCGAGGACGAACAGGGCGCGCGCCTCGTCGGTGGTGAGCCCGGTGACATCGGTACGGAAGCCCGGAAGCAGCGCGATCCCGCCGTTGCGCCCCCGCTCGGCGTACACGGGGACACCGGCGGCCGAGAGGGCCTCGACGTCGCGGTAGATGGTGCGTACGGAGACGTCGAGGCGCTCGGCGAGCTCGGTGGCGGGCACCAGGCCCCGGGTCTGGAGCAGCAGCAGGACGGAGAGCAGCCGGTCGGACTTCACGGCCCCATCATGACGCGGGCACCGGCGCCGAAGGCCTGGCCGCGGTGGCCCCTGTCGCCCCGGGGCGTCGCCTCGGGGTGGTGGACCTCGCCTGTCAGCCGCGCGGTGCGCGGGCCAGCTGGCGGGACTGGGCGACCAGACGGCCGGCGCTGTCCCAGACGTCCGCGTCCTCCTCCAGGAATCCGCCCGCGAGGTTACGGGTGGTGATGGAGACGCGCAGCGGTCCGGGGGCCGGGCGGCAGCGGATGTGGGTGGTGAGCTCGATCGTGGGCGTCCAGCCCTTCAGGCCGAGCTCGAACGAGGTCGGCGGCAGCGCGTCGACGGTGAGCAGCAGCGAGAGCGGGTCCGCGTCACGGCCGTCCGCGAGTCCGAACCAGCCTCGCATCTCGCCCTTGCCGGACGGTGCGCCGACGGCCCAGCCGATCGTCGCCGGGTCGAGCTTGATGTCGAGCCGTTCGGTGATGGCGGAGCTGCCGGGAATGGGTGCCGGACCGTCGGACGGGCCGAGGCAGTGCTCCCGCGGCGGGATGGCGGGCGGCTCGGCCGATGTACGGACGTCGTCGGTCAGGCCGTCCAGGTCGCCGTAGGTGGCGAGCACCCGGATGCGCTCGACCTCGGTGCCGTCCTCCGCGAACTGGAAGAGCGAGGCCTCTCCGGTGGAGAGCGTGCGGCCGGTGCGCACGACCTGCGTACGGATCACCGCGGGCCCGGGGACGGAGGCCGTCAGGTAGTGCGCGGAGACCGAGAAGGGGTCGGAGTGCGGCAGCGCCTCGCCGAGCGCCCGGCCGAGCATGGCCAGCAGGTAGCCGCCGTTGACGGCGTGGATGATCGTCCAGCCCGCGGAGAGCTCCGCGTCGTAGACGCCCTCCTCGCGGAGGGTGACGGCCGTGTCCCGGTCGAACTCGCTGTCGCCGATGGTCGCCCGCGTGGTGTGCTGCGCCTGCGCTGCTGCTGCCTGTGCCATGGGATGCACCGTACACCGATCACATTACTGAGCGGTAGCTTTATGTTGCGGTCAGATGACGGCCTGGGATTCCTCGGCCGTGGCCGAACGGCGGTTGTAGGCGCGCGGAGCCCGCCAGTGGAAGCGCATCGCCAGCAGCCGGAGGACGAACGCGGTGATGACTGCGGTGCCGCTGGTGAAGGCGTTGAGGGCGTCGAAGCGGATACAGAGCACCACCATGACCGCGCCGACGATCGCGGGCACCGCGTACAGGTCGCGGTCCCAGCGCAGCAGGGACGGCACCTCGTTGGCGAGTACGTCGCGCAGCACACCGCCGCCGACGGCGGTGGCCAGCCCGAGGGCGGCCGAGGCGGTGAGGCCGAGGCCGTAGTCGTAGGCCTTGACCGTGCCGGCGACGCAGAAGAGGCCGAGGCCGGCCGCGTCGAAGACGTTGACACCGACCTGGATCCGCTCGACGTGCGGGTGGAGGAAGAACACGAGGCCGGCCGCGAGCAGCGGGGTCAGGAAGTAGCCGAGATCCGTGAAGGCCGCGGGCGGGATCGCCCCGATCATCACATCGCGGAAAATCCCTCCGCCCAGCGCTGTCACCTCGGCGAGCACCGCGATGCCGAAGACATCGAAGTTCTTGCGTACGGCGAGCAGAGCGCCCGAGATCGCGAAGACGAAGATCCCGACGAGGTCGAGCGCATGCTGGACGGAGGGAGTGAAGAGTTCGTTGAGCACCGGACAGTTCTACAACGTCCGGTGCCCACGATGTCGCCCGGAGGCCGTCAGACGGTGCCGGCCTTCCCTTCGGCGCCGGCCTCGGCCACGGGCGGGACCGCGTCCTCGGTCTCGTCCGGGGCGTCGGCCGCGTCTGCCGCCTCGACCTCGGCGTCGGCGGTGTCGGCTGCCTCACCCTCGGGCGCGGATGCCTCCCCGGACGCCTTCTCCGGTGCAACTCCGGCTTCCGCTTCGCCTTCGGCTTCCGCAGACTTCTCCGCCACCGGCACCACGGCGACCGAGTCGGCGGGTGCCTTCTGCGCGGGCACCTTCACAGCCGGCGTCGTGTCAACGACCGGCTCCTCGGTGGGCGTCCCCACGACCGCCTCGATACCGGTTGCCCGGGTCAGCCCGATCGTCCCGTCCTCGATCTCGGCCGCGAAGTGGCAGGCCACCTTGTGCCCGTCGCCCAGGTCCGTCAGGACCGGGCGTTCGAGAGCGCACTTGTCCTGCACCCACGGACAGCGGGTGTGGAACCGGCAGCCCGCCGGCGGGTTGGCCGGCGAGGGCAGGTCGCCCTGGAGCAGGATCCGCTCCCGCCGGTCCTCGACCTCCGGGTCGGGCACCGGCACCGCGGACATGAGCGCCCGGGTGTAGGGGTGCTTCGGCCCGGCGTACAGCGCGTCGCTCGGTGCCTCCTCGACCAGGGAGCCCAGGTACATGACCCCGATGACGTCGGAGATGTGCCGGACGACGGCGAGGTCGTGGGCGATGACGAGATACGTGAGCCCGAGGGACTCCTGCAGTTCCTCCAGCAGGTTGATGACCTGCGCCTGGATCGACACGTCGAGTGCCGACACCGGCTCGTCGCAGATGATCACGTCCGGTTCGAGCACCAGGGCGCGGGCGATGCCGATGCGCTGGCGCTGTCCGCCGGAGAACTCGTGCGGGTAGCGGGACAGCGAGTTCGCGGGCAGGCCGACCTTGGCGAGGATCGCCTTGATCTTCTCCCTGCGGTCCGCCCGGTCGGCACCGATCCCGTGGGCGGCCATTCCCTCGGAGAGGATCGACTCGATGTTCTGCCGCGGGTTGAGGCTGCCGAGCGGGTCCTGGAAGACCATCTGCAGCCGGCGGCGGAACTTGCGCATCTCCTCGTCCGGCAGCTTGGCCAGGTCGGTGCCGTCGAAGACGACCTCACCGGAGGTGATGTCCACGAGGCGGAGCACGGCCCGGCCCAGGGTCGTCTTGCCGCAGCCCGACTCGCCCACGAGCCCGTACGTCTGTCCGGCCTCGACGCTCAGCGAGATGCCGTCCACGGCGTACACGTGTCCGACCGTGCGGTCGAAGAAGACACCCTTCTTGACGGGGAAGTGGACCTTCACATCGTCGAGTTCGAGCAGGCTCATGCCGAAACCTCCGCCTTGGGCAGGACCGGGTTGACACAGCGCACCTGGTGTCCGGCCGTGCGTGGTTCGGTCAGTTCGGGAGTGCCCGTGAGGCACTCCATCGTGTAGAAGTCGCAGCGGGGCGCGAAGGCGCAGCCGTCGGCCCAGGCGATCTTGTCGTTGATCGACCCGCGGATCGGGCGGAGCGGTTCCCCGCGCGGTGCGTCCAGCCGCGGGATGGACCCGAGGAGTCCGTGCGCGTACGGGTGCGTGGGCGCGGCGAACAGCTCACGCCGGTCCGCGGACTCCACGGCCCGTCCCGCGTACAGGACGTTGACCTGGTCGCAGATGCCGGCGACGACCCCGAGGTCGTGGGTGATCATCAGCAGGGCGGTGCCCTCCTGGTCGACCAGTTCCTTGAGGAGTTCCAGGATCTGGGCCTGGATGGTCACGTCGAGCGCGGTGGTCGGCTCGTCGGCGATGAGCAGCCGCGGCGCGCAGGCCACCGCCATGGCGATGAGCGCACGCTGCCGCATACCGCCGGACAGCTGGTGCGGGTACTCCTTCAGCCGCCGGCGCGGGTCGGGGATGCCGACCCGGTCCAGCAGGTGGGCGGCCTCCTTGCGGGCGGCCTCCCCCTTCAGGCCGCGGTGGCGCTGGAGGATCTCGGTCACCTGGATGCCGATGGGGATCACCGGGTTCAGCGAGGACAGCGGGTCCTGGAAGATCATCGCCAGCTGGCTGCCGCGCATGTCGCGGAGTTTGCGCCGGCTGATGGTCAGCAGGTCCTGGCCGTCGAACTCGACGCGTCCGCCGACCTTCACGCCCTTGTCGGGCAACAGGCCCATCAGGGCGAGCGAGGTCACGGACTTGCCGCAGCCCGACTCGCCGACCAGGCCGACGACCTGGCCCTGGTCGACGCTGAAGGATACGCCGTCGACCGCGACGGAGTCCTTGCGGCCGCGTCCGCCGAAGGTGACGCTGAGCTGGTCAACATTGAGCAGTGCCATGGGAGATCAGCCTCGCAGCTTCGGGTCGAGGGCTTCGCGCATGGCCTCGCCGAGCAGGGTGAAGCCCAGTGCGGTGATGATGATCCCGACGGCCGGGTAGGCGGCCATCATCGGCTCGTTGTCGAAGAACCGCTGCGCCTGGGAGAGCATGACGCCCCACTCCGGGATCGCCGGGTCCGGGTTTCCGAGGCCGAGGTAGGACAGGGCCGCGGCTTCGATGATCGCGGTGGCGAGGCTGAGCGTCGCCTGGACGATCACCGGGCTCAGCGAGTTGGGCAGGATCTGTGTGAGGACGATCCGCTTCTTCCGGATGCCGAGCGCCTTGGCCGCCAGGACGTAGTCCGCGCCGCCCTGGGCGAGCATCGAGCCACGCAGCAGACGGGCGAAGACGGGGATCTGGACGACACCGACGGCGATCATCACGGTGGTCAGGGACTGGCCCATGACCGCCGCGACGGAGACCGCGAGCAGCAGCGAGGGCAGCGACAGCATGAGGTCGGTGATGCGCATGATCACGGTGTCGATCCGCTGACCGGTCCTGCCGCCGAGGGTGGCGGCGGCACCGGACAGGACGCCGACGGCCGCGCCGATGACCAGGCCGATGAGCATGGAGACCACACCCACGAGCAGGGTCTGGCGTGCCCCGACGAGCATGCGGGAGAAGAGGTCACGGCCCAGGTGGTCGAGGCCGAACCAGTTCTCGCCGCGCATGCCGACGAACTTGCCCTGGTTGGTGAAGACTTCGCCGCGCCAGGTCTGTGCGGTGGGGCTGTACGGGGCGATCCACGGTCCCACGATCGCCATCACCACGAACAGGCCGATGACGACCGCGCCGATGATGGCCATCTTGCTGCTCCGCAGCCGCCGCAGCGCCTCGCGCCACAGGCTCGCGCCGGAGGTCGACTCGGTCTGCTGGGTCAGCTCGGCGAGCCGGTCGATCTTGTCGGCCCTCTTGGTCAATGCAGTCACGTCAGTGCACCCGCACTCTCGGGTCGATGATGCTGTAGGCGACGTCGACCAGCAGGTTGATGAGGACGTACACCATCGCGATGAAGAGGATGAACCCGACCAGAACCGGGTAGTCGCGGGCGTCGATCGAGGTACGGATGAAGGAGCCGATGCCTCCGAACGAGAAGACCGACTCGGTGAGCACCGCACCGGAGAGCAGGCTTCCGGTCAGCAGGCCGACCGCGGTGACCACGGGGAGCAGCGCGTTGCGGAGCACGTGACGGCCGCGTACGACGCGCTTCTCCAGGCCCTTGGACTCGGCGGTGCGGATGTAGTCCTCGCCGAGGACCTCCAGGACGCTGGCCCTGGTCATCCGCACGATCACGGCGAGCGGGATGGACGCGAGGGCGATCGCTGGCAGCACGAGGTGCATGATCGCGTCCCAGGTCGCGTCGAGCTCACCGGTCAGCAGGCCGTCCAGGGTGGCGAAGCCGGTGATGTCGGTGGCGTCGAGACCGGTGGAGAGCCTGCCGTAGCTCGGGAAGATGCCCAGTTCGACCGCGAAGATGCCCTTGAGCATCAGCGCGAGGAAGAACACGGGGATGCAGATGCCGATCAGCGATCCGGACACCGAGGCCACGTCGAGCCAGCCGCCGCGGTGGCGGGCGGCGAGGTAGCCGAGCGGGATGCCGACCAGGATCGCGATGACGATCGCGGCGACGCTGAGTTCCACAGTGGCCGGGAAGCGCAGGACGAACTCGTCCCACACCGGCTGACCGGTCTGGGTGGAGGTGCCGAGATCCAGCTCGAAGATGCGCTTGAGGAAGCGCCAGTACTGGACGTAGACCGGCTCGTCGAGCCCCAAAGCCCGGTTGATGCGCGCCACTTCGGCTTCGGTCGCCCGCTCGCCCAGGATCGCTGAGGCGGGTCCGCCGGGCAGCCGGTTCAGCCACAGGAAGAGCAGAACCGACAGGCCGAGCAGGGTGGGTATGAGCTGTAGCAGTCTTCGTACGACGAGTCGCAGCACCCCGCGTGCCCCTTTCTTACGTGTCGAAAAGTGGGCCCGCCCGGCCACCGGGAAGGGGTGGCCGGGCGAACCCACTGATGTGCGGTTACTTGAAGGAGACCTCGGCGAAGTTCTCCTGCGTCAGCGGGGAGACCTTCGGCGGGTTGACGTTCTTGGCGAACGCGATCGCGGGCGGCGAGGACGAGATCGGGAGACCCGGCAGGTACTCCATGATGGTCTCGTTGGCCTTCTTGTAGGCGTCGACGCGACCGGCGGGGTCGACGACCTTCGAAGCGGCGTTCACCGAGTCGAAGACCTTGGCGTCCTTGAAGCCCCACTGCTTGTCGGCGCCGGCGAACCAGGTGCCGATGAAGTTGAAGCCGTCGTTGAAGTCACCGGTCCAGCCCAGCATGTGCAGGGCGCAGGAGCCGGCCTCGGTGGCGTCCAGGTAGTCCGGGGCCCACTTCATGGCCTTCGGGACGACCGTGATGCCGGCCTTCTCGAGGTCGGCCTTCATCAGCTCGAACATGTCCTGCGGGGCAGGCATGTAGGGGCGGGTGACCTCGGTCGGGTAGCAGAACTCGACGGAGAGCTTGCTCTCGCCGGCGTCCTTGAGGAGCTGCTTCGCCTTGGCGGTGTCGAAGGCGTACTCCTTCACCTTGTCCGAGTAGCCGGCGACCGTGTCGGGCATGAACTGCGTGGCGACCTTGCCGCCCTCGGGCAGCTGGGTCTTGACGATGTTCTCGCGGTCGATGGCGTGCGCGATGGCCTGACGGACCTCGGGCTTCTGCAGCGCCTTGTTCTTCGACTGGGTCATGCCCACGTAGAAGAGGTTGAAGACGTCACGGGTCGGGACCTCGTAGCCCTCGCCCTCCAGCGTCTTGATGTCGGCGGGTGCGACCAGGTCGAATCCGTCGATGTCACCGGCCTGGAGCGCCTGGCGGCGGCCCTCCTCGGTGTCGATCGTGCGGAAGACCAGGTTCTTCACCTTGGCCTTGTCGCCCCAGTAGCCGTCGAAGCGCTCGAGGCTGACTTCCTTGTTGCTCTTGTTCCACTTGGTGATCTTGTACGGGCCGGTGCCGGCGACCGTGCCGGCCTCCTGGCTGTACTTGGGGTACGTGATCGCGTCGCCCTTGGCGGTCGCGTCCTGCTTCTCGTACTCCTTGAGGGCCTTCGGCGAGTGGATCGCCAGGGCCTGCAGGGAGAAGCCGCCGGGCAGGTTCGCCGAGGGCTCGTTGACCTCGATGACCGCCGTGTTGGCGTCCTTCGCGGTGCAGGACTTGTAGTTCGCCTTCGGCGCCTCGGCGTCCTCGTTCTTCGCGAAGCCGCCCATGATGGACTGCCAGTAGTACGAGACCGCGCTGGACTGGTACGTACCCGCCCAGTTGAACCAGTGTTCGTAGTTCGCGCAGACCGCGGCGGCGTTGAACTCCTCGCCGTCGTGGAACTTCACGTTCTTACGGAGGTTGAACGTCCACACCTTGCCGGCGGGGTCGCTCTCCCACGTCTCGGCCAGTCCGCCGACGAGCTTGCTGCCGCCGGGCTCGTGCTCGAGCAGGGCCTCGAAGGCCTGACGGGTGACCCGGAAGGTCTCACCGTCACTGGCCAGCGCCGGGTCCAGGGACCCGGGGTCGCCCGCACCTGCGAAGACGAAGGTGTCCTTCGCCCCGTCCTTGGCATCGTTGTCCCGCTCACTGGAGCAGCCCGTGGCGATCAGACCGACGGCCACGGCCGCCGTGATCGCCCGAACGGTTCGGGACTTGTTTATTCGCATGTTGGGTCCACCCCAGGTCAGCAGTGTGTGGAGAGGCATTGATTGGCCCGAACACTACATTCGCGAAGCAGTGCGGAGAACAGTCCGCATAGCGGTGATACCTACCTGAGACCCGGACACTCAACAAAGCGGACAGATACGGGACATCCTGCCCGTACTTGTTAACCGGTTCGAAATCAGGGTCAGTTCAGTGGAGCTGAGACGGCGGATAGCCGTACCCGGGAGCGGCGGCGGGCGGCGGGCCCGCCTGGGCGTGCGCCTCGCGGTCGTAGAACGGCCGGGAGTTCGTGCGCAGCCACATCGCGACCGGATCGTATTCGTCGGACATCGAGACGGTGGATACCGGCAGCCCGTCGGGGACGACGCCGATCGACTGCTGCATCATCGCGCGGACCGAGTCGACGGAGGGCCGGCCGGTGTCGTAGAGGTCGAGTCCGATCGCGAGGTACGGGGCGCCGAGCGCGGGCTGCACCCAGGCGCGGCGCAGCGCGCGGACGGCCGGGGTGCGGTGGGCGTTGTGCGACAGGAGGGCGTAGAACTGCGGGATCTCGATGGCGGGTTCCGTCAGCCGCAGCGGGCCGGCCGGCATCCGGTCGAGACCCGTCGCGATGCGGCGCAGGTCGAGCCAGGGGATGCCGACACCGCCGCCGGGGGCGTGCGGGTTGAGCCAGATGCCCCAGCGGTCGGGGAAGAGGGCGCGGGCGATGTCGCGGCCGGTGATCAGTTCGTGGGCCCTGTTCCAGCCGCTGGCCGAGAGCTCCTGGGCGGAGGTCACACAGGGGGCGTAGCCGAGGCCGTCGACCTCCATGTTGCCGTACTGGGCGTCGGGCGAGCCCGCCGTGCCGTGCCAGAGCAGCATCCAGATCCGGCCGTCGGACAGCGCCTGCAACAGCGCCTCGTAGGCGTCGAGGCGCCCAGGGGTCACCTGCCGCAGCATGTGCTCGACCTTTCCGGCCGCCGCGGTGCCTGACGCACTCACCCTGGGTCCCGCCCCTCATCGATCCGCTGTCCGCTGTCTCGCGGTGTCGTTCCGCCGCGCCCGGGCACACGGGGCGACCTCGCCATCAAACCAGCTTATGTGCCGCCTCTGGCACCGGCTCGACGTCACGGGCGGCGTGTGCTCAGTGCCCCGCGCGCCGGTAGAACGGCCTGACCTTGTCCAGCATCCAGTCGCCCACGGGGTCCTGGGTCACGTCGAGCAGGACGAGATTGACCGGCCAGGGGGCCTGGACCCGGCCCAGGGCGCGGCCCATCGCGTCCAGCGGGGCGCTCTGCCCGGCGCCGTCCCAGGTGGCGAACTCGACGCCGACGAAGAGGACCGGGTCGCCGCCCTCGATGCTGGCCAGTGCCCGGCGGGCGGTGCTCACCACGCCGATGTCCTGGAATTCGGCGGCCACCACGGAGAGGAAGTCGACGGGGTCCTCCTTCCAGTCCGGCTCGTACAGCCGCACCCGCCCGCCACCGCCGGGCCCGTCCAGCGGGGTGCGTCCGGCCCTGCAGAGCTCGGCCACGGCCGGGGGCGGCAGCGGTACGCCGACGGCCCCGCCCGGGTTGACCGCGATGCCCAGCTGGGGCGGGAGTCCGCGGGCGAACTCCCGGGCGGGCGCCACGGCGAAGGACATGTGCGAGCCGACGCAGTGCAGGAACTGCGCCTCGGAGCTGAACACAGGGACGTAGGCACCGCCGTCGATGTCGACCGTCGGCAGGTCCAGGTCGGGGCTGTCGGGTCCGCCGCCGTTCGGGAGGGGGACCCAGACCTGGCTGCGGCCGAGCACCTCGACGAGCCGGCTGCCGGCCCCGGGCACACCGAGGGAGGCGCTGAGCACTTCTTCGAGCTCGTTGGCCGGCCATCCGTGCTGCGGATGGACGTGGGCCTGGGCCGGAATGTCCACGGTGTGTGTGTCCCCTTCTCGCCATGCTGTGCGGCAGAAACCTTAGACGAGCCGCGCCCGGACGGCATTGACAGGGACGGCGACGCAGGCCGGGACCGCCGTACCGTCCAGATTCCGGACAGCCGGACGGCGATTCTCGGCCTATGCGTCTGCAAACGAGATCAGCGAGATCGCCGCGGCGGCCTCACGGTCGAGGAGCACCGCGGAGGCGCAGCCCGGCGGCAGCAGTCCGTCCTCGGTGTCGCGCAGCAGGCGCCCCACCGCGCGCCGGTGGCGGGCGAAGGCGTAGCCCGAGACCCCGCGGCCGCGCTCCCGCTGGCCCTCCCTGGCCACCTGCGGGGTGACGTCGAGCAGGACGAGGTGCAGGGTGCCGGCGCGCCGTCGGGCCGCGCGCGCCAGCCACCGCCGCACCCAGGCCTGCGTACCGCAGTCGTGCACGACGACGGATCCGCCGGAGCGCAGCGCCCGCCACAGCCCGAAGTAGTGCGCGACGCGCACCAGGGGGCGGTACAGGGCGTACGGCAGTAAGCCGGGCAGCGAGGCCGCCCAGCGGTCCCTGGTGTCCTGGGAGTCGATCGCGTGCTCCTGGACCGCGCGCCGGATCAGCGTCGACTTCCCGCTGCCGGGCAGCCCGGAGACCACCACCACATCGCCCGCCGCGAAGTCCAGGCTGCGCGGGCCGTGCCCGTCCCGGCCCCGCAGGTCACGCACCACCGGGGCGTGCGCGCCCGGAAGCTCCCGGGCGGGTGCCCCCTGCTGTGCGGGCATCGCACCGCGCGCTGCTCCTGTAGTTGTCACGTAGCGCTGCAACGTCATCGCCCTCCCCCTGCCGAGTCACCCACACCTGACCTGCCCAAGAAGTGTAAAGAAAAGGTAATGCGGCACAACCGGTTACGGCCGTACGGGTCGTGCCGGGCGTGCCGCCGTGCAGGTGCCTTCCGGCCGCGGGCCGCCCGTACGGATCCGGACACCCCACTCTCCCGCAATGCGTGCGATGATGACCCCGCCAACTCCATACCGGCCGTTTGAATCCGCGCGGGAGAGTCCCGGTCACTGTGTGCACCGGGCGCCGAAGGAGCAAGTTCCTCCCTTGAATCTCTCAGGCCCCGTACCGCGCGGATGAGGCAGATCTGAAAAGCGGGCCGCTCTGCGGCTCCACCCAAGGTGCAAGCCGACCCTGGAAGGGCTGACTCGTTCAGACCCCCTCCTGGACCCTTTCAGGGGGTCCCGGCGAACCTCTCAGGTTCCGATGACAGATGGGGAGGGATCGTCCTCTGTCGTCATGCCCTGGAGCCGTATCCATGAGCACTGCCCCCGCCCCCCGTCTCACCGCCCTCGACGCGCTGCACCGTTCACTGGGCGCGACCATGACCGACTTCGCCGGCTGGGACATGCCCCTGCGCTACGCCAGCGAGCGCGACGAGCACAACGCCGTGCGTACCCGGGCCGGTCTCTTCGACCTGTCGCACATGGGCGAGTTCACCGTCACCGGGCCGCAGGCCGCGGCCTTCCTGAACTACGCCCTGGTCGGCAACATCGCCACCGTCGGCCTGGGGCGGGCCCGCTACACGATGATCGTCGCCGAGGACGGCGGGATCCTGGACGACCTGATCGTCTACCGCCTGGGCGAGACCGAGTACATGGTGGTCGCCAACGCGGGCAACGCCCAGATCGTCCTGGACACACTCGTCGGGCGCGCCGGGGCCTTCGACGCCGAGGTCCGGGACGACCGTGACGCGTACGCGCTGCTCGCCGTCCAGGGACCCGGGTCCCCCGCGATCCTGAAGTCGGTCACGGACGCCGACCTGGACGGGCTGAAGTACTACGCGGGCCTGCCGGGCACGGTCGCCGGCGTCCCGGCGCTCATCGCGCGCACCGGCTACACCGGCGAGGACGGCTTCGAGCTCTTCGTCGCCCCCGAGCACGCGGAGCAGCTGTGGAAGGCCCTCACCGAGGCGGGTGCCCCGCACGGCCTGATCCCGTGCGGCCTCTCCTGCCGCGACACGCTGCGCCTGGAGGCGGGCATGCCGCTGTACGGGCACGAGCTGACCACCGCGCTGACCCCGTTCGACGCGGGTCTCGGCCGGGTCGTGAAGTTCGAGAAGGAGGGCGACTTCGTCGGGCGTGAGGCGTTGGAGGCCGCCGCCGAGCGGGCCGAGACCGCTCCGCCGCGCAAGCTGGTCGGCCTGGTCGCCGAGGGCCGCAGGGTCCCGCGCGCCGGGTTCTCCGTCGTCGCCGCAGGACAGGTCGTCGGCGAGGTCACCTCCGGCGCGCCCTCGCCCACGCTGGGCAGGCCGATCGCCATGGCGTACGTGGACGCGGCGTATGCCGCGCCCGGCACCGAGGGCGTCGCCGTCGACATCCGGGGCGCGCACGAGCCGTACGAGGTCGTGGCACTGCCCTTCTACAAGCGCGAGAAGTAGTCCCGCTCGCCCGGGACGTGACGTAGTCCCGTCTCACCACGCAAGACCACCGTTCATCAGCACTCCCCCGCGTACAGGAGAATTCAGACCATGAGCAACCCCCAGCAGCTGCGGTACAGCAAGGAGCACGAGTGGCTGTCGGCCCTCGAGGACGGCGTGGCCACGGTCGGTATCACCGAGTTCGCGGCCAACGCGCTCGGGGACGTCGTCTACGCGCAGCTCCCGGAGGTCGGCGACACGGTGACCGCGGGCGAGACCTGCGGCGAGCTGGAGTCGACCAAGTCGGTCAGCGACCTGTACTCGCCGGTGACCGGTGAGGTGACCGCGGCGAACCAGGACGTCGTGGACGACCCGTCGCTGGTGAACTCCGCTCCCTTCGAGGGCGGCTGGCTGTTCAAGGTGCGCGTCGCGGAGGAGCCGAAGGACCTTCTCTCCGCCGACGAGTACACCGAGTTCTCCGGTAACTGAGACCCAAGGGACCACCTGATGTCGCTTCTGAACTCCTCCCTCCACGAGCTGGACCCGGACGTCGCCGCCGCCGTCGACGCCGAGCTCCACCGTCAGCAGTCCACCCTCGAGATGATCGCCTCGGAGAACTTCGCTCCGGTCGCGGTCATGGAGGCGCAGGGCTCCGTCCTCACCAACAAGTACGCCGAGGGCTACCCGGGCCGCCGCTACTACGGCGGCTGTGAGCACGTCGACGTGGTCGAGCAGATCGCCATCGACCGCATCAAGGCGCTCTTCGGCGCCGAGGCCGCGAACGTCCAGCCGCACTCCGGTGCGCAGGCGAACGCCGCCGCGATGTTCGCGCTGCTGAAGCCGGGCGACACGATCATGGGCCTGAACCTCGCCCACGGCGGTCACCTGACCCACGGCATGAAGATCAACTTCTCCGGCAAGCTCTACAACGTGGTCCCGTACCACGTCGACGACACCGGTGTCGTGGACATGGCCGAGGTCGAGCGCCTGGCCAAGGAGTCCAAGCCGAAGCTGATCGTGGCCGGCTGGTCCGCGTACCCGCGTCAGCTCGACTTCGCCGCCTTCCGCCGCATCGCGGACGAGGTCGGCGCGTACCTGATGGTCGACATGGCGCACTTCGCCGGCCTGGTCGCCGCGGGGCTGCACCCGAACCCGGTGCCGCACGCCCACGTCGTCACGACCACCACGCACAAGACCCTCGGCGGTCCGCGCGGTGGCGTGATCCTGTCGACGCAGGAGCTCGCCAAGAAGATCAACTCCGCGGTCTTCCCCGGTCAGCAGGGCGGCCCGCTGGAGCACGTGATCGCCGCCAAGGCGGTCTCGTTCAAGATCGCGGCGGGCGAGGAGTTCAAGGAGCGCCAGCAGCGCACCCTGGACGGCGCCCGCATCCTCGCCGAGCGTCTGGTGCAGCCGGACGTCACCGAGGTCGGCGTCTCCGTCCTGACCGGCGGCACGGACGTCCACCTGGTCCTCGTCGACCTGCGCAACTCCGAGCTGGACGGCCAGCAGGCCGAGGACCGGCTCCACGAGCTGGGCATCACGGTCAACCGGAACGCCATCCCGAACGACCCGCGGCCCCCGATGGTCACCTCGGGTCTCCGGATCGGTACGCCGGCCCTGGCTACCCGTGGCTTCCAGGCCGAGGACTTCACCGAGGTCGCGGAGATCATCGCCTCCGCGCTCAAGCCGGCCTACGACGCCGACGACCTCAAGGCCCGCGTGAGCGCGCTCGCCGGGAAGTTCCCGCTGTACCCCGGCCTCAAGTAGGTCACCCGCAGTTTGCACGCCGGGTGGGGGCACCGCGCACACTGAAGAGTGAGCACGGTGCCCCCACCCTTGTCCCCGCGCTCTTCGTGCCCACCGGCCCGTCCCGCACCACCCGGCAGACAACGGCGTCTACCAACCCCTTAGGAGTACTCCCGTGGCCATCTCGGTCTTCGACCTCTTCTCGGTCGGCATCGGCCCGTCCAGCTCCCACACCGTCGGCCCGATGCGCGCGGCCCGCATGTTCGCCCGCCGCCTCAAGAACGAGGGCCTGCTGGCCCACACCGCGTCGATACGGGCGGAGCTGTACGGCTCGCTCGGCGCGACCGGCCACGGCCACGGAACCCCCAAGGCGGTCCTGCTCGGCCTGGAGGGCGAGTCGCCCCGCACCGTCGACGTGGAGGGCGCAGACGCCCGTGTCGAGGCGATCCGCGCCACGGGGCGCATCAACCTCCTCGGCATGCACGAGATCCCCTTCGACGCCGACGAGCAGCTGGTCCTGCACCGCCGCAAGGCGCTGCCGTACCACGCCAACGGGATGACGATCCTCGCGTACGACCACGAGGGCGCCCCGCTCCTGGAGAAGACGTACTACTCGGTCGGCGGCGGCTTCGTCGTCGACGAGGACGCGGTGGCCGGCGAGAACCCGATCGTCCCGGACGACACCGTCCTCAGGCACCCCTTCCGCACCGGCGACGAGCTGCTGCGGCTCGCCCGGGAGACGGGCCTGTCCATCTCCTCCCTGATGCTGGAGAACGAGAAGGCCTGGCGCACCGAGGACGAGATCCGCACCGGCCTCCTGGAGATCTGGCGCGCCATGCAGGCCTGTGTCTCGCGCGGCATGTCCCGCGAGGGCATCCTGCCCGGCGGCCTGAAGGTCCGCCGCCGCGCCGCGAACACGGCCCGTCAGCTGCGCGCCGAGGGCGACCCGCAGGCGCACGCGATGGAGTGGATCACCCTCTACGCGATGGCCGTCAACGAGGAGAACGCCGCGGGCGGCCGCGTCGTGACCGCCCCGACGAACGGCGCCGCGGGCATCATCCCGGCCGTCCTGCACTACTACATGAACTTCGCGGCCGGCGGCTGCACCGAGGCGGAGAAGGACGACAGCGTCGTCCGCTTCCTGCTGGCCGCCGGAGCCATCGGCATGCTCTTCAAGGAGAACGCCTCGATCTCCGGCGCCGAGGTCGGCTGCCAGGGCGAGGTCGGCTCCGCCTGCTCCATGGCAGCGGGCGCCCTCGCCGAGGTCCTGGGCGGCTCCGCCGAGCAGGTGGAGAACGCGGCCGAGATCGGCATGGAGCACAACCTCGGCCTGACCTGCGACCCGGTGGGCGGCCTGGTCCAGATCCCGTGTATCGAGCGCAACGGCATGGCGGCCGTGAAGGCGGTCACGGCGGCCAGGATGGCGCTGCGCGGCGACGGCAGCCACAAGGTCTCCCTGGACAAGGTCATCAAGACCATGAAGGAGACGGGCGCGGACATGAGCGTGAAGTACAAGGAGACCGCGCGCGGCGGTCTCGCGGTGAACATCATCGAGTGCTGAGGCCGTAGGCCCTGACCAGCGCGTTCGTATCTCTCAGGGCTGTCAGGGCCTTACCCGCCCACGGAATCGGTCAGGCACCCGGTCACGGCCGCCTGGTCAGAGTGGCCGCGCCCGAGGGCTTCCCGTCGCCTCCGTAGCCGTACAGGGAGCTCACCTCGAAGTCGAGCTTCCCGTCGGCTCGCGAGCGCAGGTCGATGTGTTCGGGGAGTGCCAGGTCGACGTGGTCGCCGCACATCTCCTGGGAGCCACGGGTCAGCACCTCCTGGAGGGAGAGCCGGGTGGCGGTGTCGGCCTTTGTGTCGAGGAGCCGGACGGTGCCTCGGCAGCCGAGTCCCGGATAGCTGATGGTCCCGACAAGTTGGCCGGCCGCTCCTCCGGTGAGACGGAGGACGACGGAGAATCGGGGGCTCTCGGTGTGGCTGCCCGGGGTGACCGGGCCCCGCCATGTGCCGTGGAACGCCTTGGGGAGTGCGGTGAGCGCCCGGCGCTCGGAAGGGCGCACGGGTTTCGCCGTGTCCGCCAGCCGTGTGAGGGGCCATGCGTCCACGAACGTGTGCCGGTCATCCGTGCTGTTCGTCGTCCTGACGGTCAGCGTCACCTTGTCCGAGAGCTTCTTGTCGAAGGTGCTCCCGCCCCAGTCACCGTTGAGCTCGACCCGGCCCATGCGTTGACACCATTCCGACCGGCCGGTCGGTATGCCCTTGAGAGAGAAGTCGACGACGTGGTCCATGACGATGTCGGCCTTCATCCTGACCACGCACCGCGGATGCCTGAACTCGACGCGTGACTCGTCCTTCGTCGCGGTCGGCACGCTCACACGGACCTCCGTCTCGCCGGTTTCCCCCGGGATCACCGCCTTCGCCGTCCAGACCCCCCTGTAGTCGGACGGGACGGAGGAGGGTCCCGGGGGCTCGCCGGTACCGAGGACGCCGTGTGTCGCCATGAACCACACGGCGAGGCAGAGGGGAATCCCCACGACCAGCACCAGGAACACCCCCACCGCGGAAGGGTCGGGCCTCCTGTGCCAGGAGCCGTTCACCCTGCCCGAGGAAGAAACGCTCCCCCGGAACTCGTAGTCGTCGTAGTCCACGTCTTCCCGCCCTTCATCCTTCGCCTCGGTCCGACGGTAGGGCGAACATCCGCCCGCGCCCCGCCTGTTCGCGCACCGGAGGTCGCCGGTTCGCGCACGGTGTCCTGTACGGGGCCGGCCGCCGGCCGCTACCGTCGAGCGATGGAGACGGCTCGCTCGCACGTCGCTCTCGGCCGGGCCGAGGAACTGCAGTCGGTGGCCTCGTCCGCCCTCGTCCCGATGCGTGTGACCGCGGCCGGCGGCGCGGCGTTCGAGGCACGTGTGGAGTCCGCCGCCGCCGGTCCGCTGGCTGTCGCGAGAATCCGGAGCAGCCCGCACCTGGTGTCCCGCGACGCGCGGTCGATCACCTCGGGCGATCCCGATCTGCTGATGGTGACGCTGCACCGGCGCGGTACGGCGACCGTCGCGCAGGGCGACCGTCGGCACCGGGTGGCGCCGGGCAGCCTGGTCGCGTTCGACACGGCCCGGACCTACAGCCTCGACGTCCCGGGGGCCTGCGACGTCGTCGCGACCGGTCTGCCGCGCACCCTGCTCGGCCCGTACGCCGAGCTGGTGGCCCGGCGCACCGCCCTTCCGCTGCCCGCGGGTTCCGGGACCGGGGCGGTGGTCGCCGCGTTCCTGGCCGGCCTCGGGGCGCACCTCGGCGAGATGCCGGCCACCTCACGTGGTCATCTCGGCGACGCTCTGGTGTCGCTGCTCGTCGCGGCGTTCACCGAAGCCACGCCGGAGCGCGCCGAGGTGGCGACCCCGCTGGTGGACCGGATCGTCGCCTACGTCCGGGCGAACCTCATGAACCCGGATCTCTGCGTCGAGTCCGTCGCCCGGCGCCACGGCATCTCGCCGCGCCACCTCCACCAGCTCTTCCGGGGCCAGGACGTCACCTTTGCCGCCTGGGTCCGGCGCGAGCGGCTGACTCGCGTACGCCGTGACCTCCTCGACCCGGCACTCGCGCACCGTACCGCCGCGGGTATCGCCGCCACCTGGGGAATCCTCGGCCCGGATCATCTGGGCCGGATGCTCAGGGCCGAGTTCGGCCTGACCGCGGCGGAGATCCGGAGCGGCGCGGAAGCCGGCGGACACCGCGGCCGGCGTGTCTCCGGATCGTGCGCCGGGCAGAACAGGCCCTGAGGACAGGCGCGCTGGAGGAGGGTGACCGGCTGCCCACGGCCGCGCAGGTCGCCGCCGCCACCGAGGTCGCCCCGGAGTCCGCCGTGGCGACGGCCTGGAAGATGACGGCGTACGACCGCGCGGGCAGCAGCGCGGCCGCCTCGGTCACCGGGACGCCGGTCATCCTCCAGGAGTCCGGCCGAGAGGTCCGGCACCTGGCCGCCGAAGTCCTCGGCGGCAGGTCGTATGCGAGCGGCACCCAGAACGCCTCCCTGACCTGGACGTTCACCGGCCGCTCGGTCGCCTGGGTGGTGCCCCGGGCCTCGGTGTCCGGGCAGGCGTACGTCTGCCCGGACGGTACGAAGGTGGCGACGGTGGACCTGAAGTCGACCCGGTGGTACCGCCAGGCGATCTGGACGAAGTCCTGGTCGTCGGCCGCCAGGCACACGGTCAGGATCGTGGTTGTCGGCACGAAGGAGCGGCCCGCCCTCACCACCGACGGCCCGGTCCACCTGAAGTAGCCGGACCGCCCCCGCCGCACCGGCGCTTGCCGCGCCGGTGCGGTTCAGGCCTTGTTCTGCGAGGCCCAGAACTCGTCGAACGTGAGCTCGCCGTCACCGTTGCCGTCGTGGGTGTTGATGATCGCCTGAGCGACCGTCTCGGTGACGAACGGGTCGCCGAGCTGCGCCATCGCGCTCTTGTACTCGGACGCCGTTATCCGGCCGTCGCCGTTCTGGTCGAAGTGCTCGAATGCCTTGCGTGCCGACTCGATGTCCGCCACTGTTCCGCCCCTTCGTAAAGCGTTGCTGACGGGGGTCAGATTATCGGGCACGGCCGGCGGCGGATCCTGCGGGCGTCCGGGTCAGCGGAAGACGCCGGTGTGGCCGAGCGAGTAGCGGCCGGGCTGCGGGTAGACGGCCAGTCCGTGCGGCCCGCTGCCGACCGGGATCCTGGCCAGCTGCTTCCCGCTGGCCGTGTCGATCGCGTACACCTCGGCGTCGTAACGCCCGGACAGCCAGAGCACCTTGCCGTCCGCCGAGACACCGCCCATGTCGGGGCTGCCGCCGTCGGGCAGGTGCCACTTCTTGGTCAGCTTGTCCTTCGCGAAGTCGAACACGGAGACGGACCCCTCGTTCCGGTTGGAGATGTACATCTCCTTGGAGTCCCGGCTGACGTAAAGCCCGTGGCAGCCCTTGCCGGTGGGCAGCAGCTTCGGGGTGGTGAACGCCTTGCCGTCGAGCACCCACATGCCGTGCGCCATCATGTCGGCGATGTAGAAGGTGCTGCCGTCCGGGGAGAGCTTCACGTCCTGCGGCATCGCGCCCTGCATCGGGAGCTTCTGCTGTCCGACGACCTTCATCTTCTCGGTGTCGACCTTGAGGAGTTCGCCGGAGAACTCGCAGGAGACGATGAAGTACCGCCCGTCGGCCGAGAAGTCCGCGTGGTTGACGCCCGCGCAGTCGACGGGCACGGTCTTGACCCGGTCCATGGTCCTCGGGTCGCGGAAGGCGAGCTCGCGGTCCATCGAGGCCATGACGACGGCGTACCTGCCGTTCGGGGTGAAGTAGAGGTTGTACGGGTCGGAGACCTCGACGGTCCGGCCGGTCTTCCCGGTGGCCGGGTCGATGGCTGTGAGGCTGTCGCCGAGGTCGTTGTTGACCCAGAGCGTCTTCAGGTCCCAGGAGGGCACGACGTGCTGGGGCTGGTGTCCGACGGGGATGGTCTCGACGACCTCGTACGTCGCGGGGTCGATCACCGACACGGTGTTGGAGTTGGTGTTGGGGACGTACACCCGGGACGGGAAGTCCCTGACGGCCGGTGACAGCTTTCCCGCGCGGTCGGCGGCGTAGACGTCCTCGGCGTCGAGGACGGGCGGCATCCCGGGCAGTCCGGGCGGGGTCGCGGCCCGCCCCGGTTCGGCGGCGGGCGCGGCGGCGTCGGTGCGGGAGGGCGCGGGCCGTGCGTGGTCGGCGGGCGACCCGCAGGCGGCGAGCGCGGCGACCAGTACGCCCCCGAGCAGGGCCGTGACGGTGGTGGTGCGTGTGGAGGGAGACATCAGGTCAGCAGCTCCGTGGTCGTCACCGCGCGCAGTTGGCGTCGGCTGATTTCGGTGAGGAGGAGGGGCAGCGCGGCGACGGAGTCCCGGTAGCCGAAGTGCAGGCTCACCACGGATCCGTTGCGGAGCTCGCCGGCGACCTTGCGGGTGACGGCGGCGACGCCGGGCGAGGTGAAGTCCAGGGAGTCCACGTCGTAGGACAGGACGTGCGGGTAGCCGGCCCGGCGGGCGAGGTCCTGCACGAGCGGGGTGGCGTACCGGGTACGGGAGGGGCGGAACCAGGTGCCGATGGAGCCGGTGAGGCGCCGCAGCCGCTGGGCGCAGCCGGTGATCTCGGCGTACGCCCGCGCCTCGTCCATCGCGTTGATGTCGAGGTGGTTCTGGGTGTGGTTGCCGAGGTCGTGGCCGCCGTCGAGGATCCTGCGGGCCATGCCGGGGTGTTCGTCGAGCCAGCTGCCGACGGCCAGGACGGTGAGGCGGGCTCCGGCCCGTTCGGCTTCGGCGAGGACGGTACGGGCGAGGGCGGGGTCGCCCTGGCCGTGGAAGGTGAGGGCCACGCGGGGCCGGTCGCGGGGGCCGTGCTCGATCTGGACCGGCCGCCCGGGAAGGCGCCGGGGGACGGGGGCGGGGCGGGGGGCGGCATGGGCCTGCGGCGTGTTCCGGGACTTCTGCGGGGTGTGGCCGGCCTCGCCTGCCTCGGCGCAGCCCGCGGTGGCGGCGCCCGCGAGGAGTGCCCCGGCGGCGGCTCGCAGGGTGCTGCGGCGGGGCACCGGTGTCCTGCGACCGTTCATGGGCCGTCCACCTCGCGGGTCGGTTCGGGGTGCTGAATTCCCCGAGACGCGAGACACAGTAGGGCGGAACGGACAGAACAAAGAGGGAATGCGGTGCGTGACACTTTCGCGGGTGGTCGATGAATCACCCCGCAGACCTCATAGGCATGCAAAGAATGCCAGGCGAGTGAGCCATCACACCTGCGATTCCGAAGCGGAATCTAAATATCTATGCCCTATTGCCCGATTTGCGGCTTTGACGTCGAGGTCGCCCGTCTGCCATAGTCGATGACACGACCTCCTCCGACCCGAGCCAGGTCCCACAAGCGGCCGTGGACACACCCCCCATTCCGCGGCCCCCCACAGAAGCCCCCGAAGCGCCGCACCCCGGCCGACCGGGGGCTTCTGTGCGCCGCCGCCTGTCAGGCCGGGGCCGTCGGTCAGGTGCGGGGGGCGTCAGGTGCGGGTCCCGCCGGGCGAGAGATCCGCTCAGCGGTCCGAGGTGCGCATTTCGAACCAGGTGGTCTTCCCGCGCGGTAAGAGGTCCACGCCCCACCGGTCGGACAGTTTGTCGACGAGGAAGAGCCCCCGCCCGCTGACGTCCATCTCCCGGACCGGCATCAGACACGGCAGCCCGCGCGAGGGGTCGCGCACCTCGATCCGGATCCAGCCGCGGCGGCGAAGCATCCGCAGCCCGAAGACCCGCGCACCGGTGTGCCGCACCGCGTTGCCCACGAGTTCGGAGACCAGGAGCACGCCGTACTCGGCGGTCTGCGGGGGCAGCGCCCACTGACGCAGCATCACGCAGGAGGTGATCCGCCGGGCGGTGGCCGCGGACTCCGGACGCGAGGGCAACCGGACTTCGGCCTCCGTCGGATTTCCGAACAACTCCAGTGCTTTGAACGCCTGTTCGTCCTCAACGGCCGACGTCCAGCGCGCCGCGGTCGCACCGGTACGCGGTCGCGGCTGTTCCACACCCTCAAGGCCCGCCATGCCCACCATCATGGCCGCACGGAACGCTCCCCGTGACCGTTCCTGCCGAATCCCTCCCCCGGAACCAGTCATTCCGTGCCGGTCGTCCGGCATATGCCAGCGGCAGAATGTCACCCTCCGCAGCCACTCCCGTCTGCGGCGACGCCCGGCAGCCGGGTAATTGCACGGGCGAGGGAGCACCGGACCTTAAGGTTCTCTTAAGGTCCGGCTGATCCGCCCACACGGATGAACGCGCGTCGGCCCGGACCCAACTGGCCTTCGGTCAGAGGAATTCGGCCTTGCCCGGGCCCTCCTCCACGAAGCTGCGCATGCCGCGCTCCCGGTCCTCCGTGGCGAACAGGCCTGCGAACCAGTTCCGCTCGATCGTGAGCCCCGTGTCGATGTCCGTCTCCAGTCCCGCGTCCACGGACTCCTTCGCGGCCCGCAGCGCCAGCGCGGGCCCCCGGGCCAGCCGGGCGGCCCAGGCGCGCGCCTGCTCGTACACCTCGGCGGCGGGCACCACACGGTCCACCAGACCGATCGCGAGGGCCTCCTCGGCCTTCACGTGACGGCCCGTGAAGATCAGGTCCTTGGCCTTGGACGGGCCGACCAGCCGGGCCAGGCGCTGGGTGCCGCCGGCGCCCGGGATCAGCCCGAGCAGGATCTCCGGCTGGCCGAACTTCGCGTTGTCGGCGGCGATCCGGAAGTCGGCGCAGAGCGCCAGTTCGCAGCCGCCGCCCAGGGCGTAGCCGGTGACGGCGGCGACCACGGGCTTGGGGATGCGCGCCACGGCGGTGAACGAGTCCTGCAGTGCCTTGGAACGCACGACCATCGCGGTGTGGTCCATCGCCTGCATCTCCTTGATGTCCGCGCCCGCCGCGAACACCTTCTCGCCGCCGTAGAGGATCACGGCCCGCACGTCGTCGCGCCGGGTCGCCTCCTCGGCGAGCTCGCGCAGCCGGTCCTGGGTGGCCACGTCCAGGGCGTTCATCGGCGGGCGGTCCAGCCGGATCGTGCCGACGTTGTCGCTTACTTCGAGGGTTACGGTCATGGAAGGCAGGTTAACCACGACTAACGCCGACGGGCCCGGTGCCGTTGGTCACAGCACCGGGCCCGTCCCATGCGCAGGGGCGGCGGAAGGACCTACGCGGTCCACTCCGACCAGTCCATGTTCCAGCCGTTGAGGCCGTTGTCCGGCTGGATCACCTTGTCCTTGGAGTTCTTCACGACGACCACGTCACCGATCAGCGAGTTGTCGAAGAACCAGGCGGCCGGGGTCTTGCCGTCCCAGGCGCCGCGTACGTCGCGCAGACCGACACAGCCGTGACTGGTGTTGGTCGAGCCGAAGATGCTCGACGCGCCCCAGTAGTTGCCGTGGAGGAAGGTGCCCGACGTGGACAGCCGCAGCGCGTGGGGCACGTCCTTGATGTCGTACTCACCGCCGAAGCCGACGGTGTCACCGTTCATCCGGGTCACCTTGAGCTTCTCGCTGATGACCATCTGCCCGTTGTACGTGGGCGTCGACGGGGCGCCCGCGGAGATCGGGACGTCCTTGATCTGCTCGCCGTCACGGACCACCTTCATCCGGTGGGAGCTCGCGTCGACGGTGGAGACCTGGCTGCGGCCGATGGTGAACTTCACCGTCTTGGCCTGCTCGCCGTAGACCCCGGGCCGCCCCTCGACACCGTCGAGGTCCAGGCGCAGCGTCACCTTGGTGCCCGCGGCCCAGTACTCCTCGGGGCGGAAGTCGAGGCGGTCGTTGCCGAACCAGTGGGGCTCGATCGGTACGTCGGGAACCGCCGTCACCTTGACGGCCCTCTCGACGGCCTCCGGGTCGGTGATGCCCCGGGTGAAGTGGATCGACACCGGCATGCCGACGCCGACGGTCGAGCCGTCCTCCGGCGTGTACTGCCCGATGAAGGTGTTCTGCGGGACCAGTGTCGTGAAGGTGGTGTCCTTCGCGGACTGGCGGCCCTTGTCGTCCTTGGCGACCGCGTGCACCGTGTACTTGGTCGCGGCGGCCAGGTGCCGGTCGGGCACCCAGCTCAGCCCGTCGGCGGCGATCCTGCCGTCGACCTCGTTGCCCTTGGGATCGGCGACCTTGACCGTGCTCAGCTTGCCCTGGGCGGCCGAGACCTTCAGTGCCCCGCTCGTCGCCACGTCATCGGCGCCGTCCTTCGGTGCGACGGTCACCACCGCCTGCGAGGCACTGGTGTCGTCGACCTGCGCGCCCGCTCCCTTGCCGTCCTTCGTCCCGCCGGCGTTGCCGTTGCCACCGCATGCCGTCACCAGCAACAGCAGCGCACCCAGTACCAGTGCGAGAAGTCCGGGGGCTCCGCGCCCGCGCCGTCCTCTGCCCGCCCCGGCCGATGCCCCCGATATCGGCTGCCCGTTCAATGTGGTCGTCTCCCCTCGCACGGCCTGGCCCCGCCATGGCCCGCACCCCCGCGCGCTGTACATGCACGCTCGGCGCAAGATAATCACACCGCGCGTGGGGAGAACTCCCCCGGAATGTCACCGTTCCGTCCCAAGTCGTCCCGCACCGCCGCCCGGGGGCCCGGAGGCCTTTCCCCGGGACCCCCGCAGGTCGGGCCGGGGGTCGGGCGCGATGCCCGAACTCCCCCTGGGCCACGGCCTATCGGCGCAGCGCGGAGCCCGCCTTCCACTGGGGCCACCCGAGGTTCCAGCCCCCGAGGCCGTTGTCCGGCGCGACGGTCCTGTCCGGGGAGTTGACCACCTCGACCACGTCGCCCACGAGCGTCCGCTCGAAGAACCAGCCGGCCGGAGTGTCCGAACTGCCGCCCTTCACGTCACGCAGACCGATGCAGCCGTGGCTGGTGTTGTCGGAGCCGAAGATGTCGGGCGACTCCCAGTAGTTGCCGTGGAGGAAGGTGCCGGACTTGGTCAGCCGGATGGCGTGCGGGACGTCCTTGATGTCGTACTCGCCGCCGAAGCCGACCGTGCGGCCGTCCATCCGCGTGACCTCGTGCAGTTCGGAGACCACCATCTTCCCGTTGTACGTGGTGGTCTTCGCGGCGCCCGCCGTGATCGGCACCGTGCTGACGAGCTCACCGTCACTGCGTACCTCCATGGTGTGCGCCCGGGCGTCCACCACGGACGTCTGGGAACGGCCCACCCGGAAGGTGACCTTCTTGCGCTGGCTCCCGTACACCCCGGGCGAGCCCTCGACATCGCGCAGTCCCACGTCGACGGTGACCTCGGTGCCCGGCTCCCAGTACGTGGCGGGGCGGAAGTCGAGGCGTTCCCTGCCGAACCAGTGGCCGGCCACCTCGACCGCGGGCTCCGTGGTGATCCTGATGGCCTTCTCCACCGCCGCACGGTTCTTGACGGGCCGGTTGAAGTCGAAGGAGACGATCATGCCGGTGCCCACGGTGGAGCGGTTCTCCGGCTTGAAGTAGCCGATGAAGCGGTCCTCGGGGACCAGGGTGGTGAAGCTCGTGTTCCGGGCCGAGCGGCGGCCGTCCCCGTCGACGGCGACCGCCTCGACGCTGTACTTCCCGGCGAGCCCCAGCCGCCGTGCGCCCTTCTCCGGGGCCCACGAACGGCCGTCCTCGGCGATCCGGCCCGGCACCTCCTCGTGGTCCGCGTCCTCCATCCGTGTCACCTTCACCCGTTCGAGCCGTCCGTCGGGGACGGTGACCTCGATCCGGCTGTCGGCACCGACGTTCTCGGCCCCGTCCCTGGGGACGATCCTGATGGCGTCCCCGGGCGAACGGTTGTCCCCGAGGAACGGCGTCGACCCGGTGCAGCCCGTCAGTACGGCCAGCACGGTGAACAGTCCTGCCCATGTCAGCACGGCGGCCGAACCCGCCCGTGCTCTCTTCGCTACGTGGTTCACGCTCCCCCAACGACAGGGGCCGCCCGGGGGAAACGTGAGTGCGGGGCCCGCCGTGGGCAGAACAGAGGGGAGGACCACACCAGGAAGGCCGCGGCCGGGACGCCGTGCGCCCTCCTCCCGGGTGGCCGGTCCGACGAGCCGCGGGAGGCTGAGAGGTGTCGAGCACAGCCGAGCAGGAGGAAGCACCGCGTACGACGGGCCGGGGGGCGGCGACCCGGCCGGACCGGAAGGACCGACCGGACGAACCACCCGTATGGCCGGGTACTCCCATGCCGCTGGGAGCACGCTTCCGGGTCGGCCCGGACGGTGTCGCGGGCACCAACTTCGCACTCTGGGCCGGCGGGGCGGAGGCCGTCGAGCTCTGTCTCTTCGATGCGCAGGGCCGTGAGACACGGCTGCCCCTGACCGAACTCACCCATGAGATCTGGCACGGCTTCGTCCCCGGTGTCCGCCCCGGGCAGCGGTACGGCTACCGGGTGCACGGCCGCTGGGACCCCTGGACGGGCGCCCGCTGGAACGCGGCGAAGCTGCTCCTGGACCCGTACGCCCGCGCGGTGGACGGTTCGTTCACCCTGCCGCCCGAGGTGTACGGCCATGTGAGGGACTGGCCGCAGCAGCACGTCGCCGACACCGTGCGCGACGACCGGGACTCGGCGCCGCACGTACCCAAGGGCGTCGTCGTCCATGACGACGACGACTGGGTGGAGGACCGCAGGCCGAAGACCCCGTGGGCGGACTCGGTCATCTACGAACTGCACGTACGCGGCTTCACCGAGCTCCACCCGGACATCCCGCCGGAGCTGCGGGGCACCTACGCCGGTCTCGCCCACCCCGCCGCGATCGGCCACCTCCGGCGGCTGGGCGTGACAGCCGTGGAGCTGCTCCCCGTCCATCAGTTCGCCCATGAGGACCACCTGCTGCGGCGCGGTCTGCACAACTACTGGGGCTACAACTCGATCGGCTACTTCGCCCCGCACGCCGGTTACGCGGCGAGCGGCACGACGGGCGGACAGGTGGGCGAGTTCAAGAAGATGGTGCGCGCCCTGCACGACGCCGGGATCGAGGTGATCCTCGACGTGGTCTACAACCACACCGCGGAGGCGGGCGAGCTCGGCCCGATGCTGTCCCTGCGCGGCATCGACAACCGCGGCTACTACCGCCTCCAGGCGGACGCCCGCCGCTACGCGGACTACACCGGCTGCGGCAACACCCTGCACGTGGTGCAGCCGCAGGTCCTGCGGCTGATCACGGACTCGCTGCGCTACTGGGTGACGGAGATGGGCGTCGACGGCTTCCGCTTCGACCTGGCGGCGGCGCTGGCCCGCTCCATGCACGACGTCGACATGCTGTCCCCGTTCCTCGCGGTGATCGCCCAGGACCCGGTGCTGCGCCGGGTCAAGCTGATCGCCGAGCCGTGGGACGTCGGCAACGGCGGCTACCAGGTGGGCGCCTTCCCGCCGCTGTGGACGGAGTGGAACGACCGCTACCGGGACGCCGTACGGGACTTCTGGCGCGGCGCGCTGCCCGACGTACGGGACATCGGCTACCGGCTCACCGGATCGAGCGACCTGTACGCCTGGGGCGGCAGGCGGCCGTACGCCTCGGTCAACTTCGTCACCGCGCACGACGGCTTCACCCTGCGCGACCTGGTCAGCTACGAGCACAAGCACAACGAGGCCAACGGCGAGGGCAACCGCGACGGCACGAACGACAACCGCGCCTGGAACTGCGGCGCCGAGGGCGAGAGCGACGACCCGGACGTCAACGCGCTGCGCCGCCGCCAGCTGCGCAACCTGCTCACCACCCTGCTGCTGTCCACGGGCGTGCCGATGCTGGTGGCGGGGGACGAGATGGGCCGTACACAGGGCGGCAACAACAACGCCTACTGCCAGGACAACGAGGTCGGCTGGCTGGACTGGTCACTCCTCGATCGGCCCGAATGGCGACAGCTCACCGAGCTGACCTCCCGGGTGCTGGCCCTGCGCCACAGCCACCCGGTGCTGCGCCGCCGGGCGTTCTTCTCCGGGACGCCGCAGGCCCCGGACGGGCTGCGGGACCTGGCGTGGTTCACCCCGCAGGGCGCGGAGATGACGGAGGGCGACTGGTACGCGCCGGCCGCGACGCTCGGCCTGTACCTCTCCGGGCGCGACATCCCTGGCCGGGACGCCCGGGGCGGGCAGATCACCGACGACAGCTTCCTGGCGGTCCTGCACGCCGGGCACCTGCCCTGCGACTTCCATCTGCCGGGCCCGCCCTGGGCCGCGTCGTACGAACTGGTCCTGGACACCTCGCTGGAGGACCAGTCCACGGCCCCGGGCACGGTCCACCGGGGCGGCACGACGCTGACGGTGCCGGGGAGGTCGGTGCTGCTGCTGCGGGTGGCGGGGTGAGGGGCGGGACCGGCGGGCAGCCACGTCCGCCTCCCGGGCCCGTGGCACGTGACCGGAAAACCAGATGAGCGATGTCAGTGGTGAACCATAGGCTCGCTCCTGATGCCCGAAAAACCTGCAGAGCCCACGGACCGGTCCGCCGTGCGCTCCCTCATGCGTCTGTGGCCCTATGTCCGACCTGTGCGGACGCGCTGGTTCAGCGCCGCCTTCGTGGCGGTCCTGGCGTCCTGTCTCGGCCTGGTGATCCCCCTCGTCCTGAAGTGGATGGTGGACGGTCCCGTCGCCGACCGGGATCCGGGCGGGGTGTGGCTGGGCGCGCTGTACCTGCTGCTGCTGGGCATCGTGGAGGCCGGGCTGTTCGGGCTCCGGCGGTGGCTCGTGGCACGGCCGCTGGCAGGGGTGGAGGCGGCGATGCGCGCCGATCTCTACCGGCATCTGCAACGGCTCCCGGTGGCCTTCCACGACCGCTGGCCCTCGGGGCAGCTGCTGTCGCGCGGGACCACCGATCTGATGCTGATGCGGATGTTCCTGGCCTTCCCGCTGACGTTCCTGCTGGTCAACGGTACGACGATCCTGGTCGGTTTCGTCATCCTGTTCGCGCAGGACTGGTCGCTCGGGCTGGTGCTCCTGGCCCCCGCGGTGCCCCTGATGGTCCTGTGCTCGCTCTTCGAGACGAAGTACTCGGTGGTGGCGCGCACGGCGCAGGACCAGGTCGGCGATCTGACGACGGTCGTCGAGGAGAGCGTGCTGGGCATCCGCATCGTCAAGGGTTTCGGCCGGCACCGCAGCCAGGCGCAGGCCTTCCGCGCGCTCGCCCAGCGGCTGCGGGGTACGGAGCTGGGCAAGGCCCGGCTCCTCGCCGGGATCTGGGCCCTCATCACGGCCGTCCCCGAGCTGGCGATCGGTGCCGCGCTGGTGCTCGGCACGATCCAGGTCGCGGACGGCGGCCTGTCGGCGGGCACGCTCGTCGCGTTCCTGTCGACGGCCCTCGCGCTGCGCTGGCCGGTCGAGTCGATCGGCTTCCTGCTGGCGATGAGCCAGGAGTCGGCGACGGCCGCCGACCGGTACTTCGAAGTCATGGACGTGCCGGAGGAGCCCGCCTCGGACGCCCCTTCGGGGGCGGCCGGAAAGGAACCGGGCATCGTCTTCGACGGCGTCGAGTTCCGCTACCCGGACGCCGCGCCCGGCTCCGAGCCGGTGCTCGCCCGGATCGATCTCCGGATCCGTCCCGGCGAGACGATGGCACTGGTGGGAGCCACAGGTTCCGGGAAGACGACGCTCACGGCGCTCGTCCCCCGGCTGCACGAGGTCACCGGGGGCCGGATCCTGCTGGACGGCGAGGACATCGCGGCCATGGAACGGCCCCGGCTGCGCGAGCTGGTGTCGGTGGCCTTCGAGGAGCCGACGCTCTTCTCGGCGACCGTCGGGGAGAACGTCCTGATGGGTGCGGAGGACGCGGACGAGGAGCAGTTGCGCCGGGCCCTGTCCGTGGCGCAGGCCGACTTCGTGCACGATCTGCCCGAGGGCGTCGGGACCCAGGTCGGCGAGCAGGGCCTGAGCCTCTCCGGCGGCCAGCGCCAGCGTCTCGCGCTGGCGCGTGCCGTCGTCGGCGAGCCCCGTTTCCTGGTGCTGGACGACCCGCTCTCCGCTCTGGACGTGCACACGGAGGCCCTGGTGGAGGCGGCGTTGCGGCGGGTGCTGGAGAGGACGACGGCCGTGGTCGTGGCGCACCGGCCGTCGACGGTGATGCTGGCCGACCGGGTGGCGCTGCTGTCCGGTGGCCGGATCAGCGCGGTGGGCACCCATCAGGAGCTGCTGCGCACCAATGCCGAGTACGCCTGGCTGATGTCCGGGGCCGAGGACGGCGCCCGGGTGCTTACTGCCGAGGAGGGCAGCTCCCGATGACCACTACCACCACCGACGGCCCCGCCCTCGCCGACGAGGAACCGAGGGGGAAGGGGCCCCGACAGCCGGGCCCCGGGGATCTGTTCGACCAGGACGACCTGCCCGCCCCGCGCGGTGCGACCTGGGCGCTGCTCCTCTCCCTGCTCGGCCCGCTGCGGGCCCGGGTGGTCGTGGCGTCCCTCGTGCTGCTGGTCCAGCAGGCCGCCGTGCAGGCGGGACCGCTGCTGGTCGCGTACGCCATCGACAGCGGTGTGCCCGCGTTCCGGGACCATGACTACGGGCCGCTGGCCGCCGTGGGGACCGGGTACGCGGTGTGCGCGGTCGGTGCGGGGCTGCTGCAGTACGTGTTCATCCGGGCGGCGGCGCGGATCAACCAGGACGTGCTGCTCGATCTGCGCGGCCGGATCTTCCGTCATGCGCAGGCGCTCAGCGTGGACTTCCACGAGCGCTACACCTCGGGCCGGCTGATCTCCCGCTCCACGACGGACGTGGAGTCGCTGCGCGAGCTGCTGAGCGAGGGGCTGCAGGAGCTCATCGGGGTGGTCCTGTCCTTCGTGTCGATCTCCCTCATGCTGCTGTGGCTGGACCTCGGCATCGGTGCGATCGCGGTGGCCTCCTTCGTGCCGCTGTTTCTGCTGGTGCGGCTGTACCGGCGCCGGGCGTCCGAGGCCTACTCGGCCCGTTCCTCGGCCATCGCCGCAGTCATCGTGAAGTTCGCGGAGACGATGAACGGGATCCGTCCCGTGCAGGCCTTCCGCCGGGAGCGGGCCAACGACGCGGACTTCGCGGTGCTCAACCGCCGTCACGAGCGGCGGAACGGCGACGCGCTGCTGGAGATGGCCCGCTATGTCGTCGGATCCCGGCTGGTCGCCAACACGGCGGTGGCGGCGATGGTGCTGTGGGGCGCGTACCGGGTGGCCTCGGGGACACTGGCGCTCGGTGTGCTGGCCGCCGCGGTGCTGTATCTGCGCCGGCTGTACGACCCGATCGACCGGCTCGCGATGTTCCTCAACTCCTACCAGTCGGCCGCCGCCTCGCTGGAGAAGATCGCGGGCCTCCTCGCTCAGACGCCCGCCGTCCCGGAGCCCGTGGCGCCGAAGAAGCTGCCGGCCCTGGCCGGTGACCACCCGGGCCGCGAGGTGACGTTCGACGGGGTGCGGTTCGCGTACCGGACGGGCGGCGAGGTCCTGCCGCGTTTCGATCTGACGATCCCGGCGGGCCGGACCGTGGCCGTGGTCGGCTCGACGGGTGCGGGAAAGTCGACGCTGGCCAAGCTGCTGGCGCGGTTCTACGACCCGACCGAGGGCCGGGTCCTGCTGGACGGCACCGACCTGCGCGATCTGGCGACCGCCGAGCTGCGACGGGGTGTGGTGATGGTGACCCAGGAGGCGTTCCTGTTCTCCGGGACGATCTCCGAGAACATCGCGATCGGCCGACCGGACGCGACGCCCGAGGAGATCGAGCAGGCGGCGAAGGCCATCGGGGCGCACGACTTCATCAGCGCCCTGCCCGACGGGTACGCCACGGACGTACGCAAGCGGGGCGGCAGGATCTCCGCGGGACAGCGCCAACTGGTCGCGTTCGCCCGTGCGTTGCTCGCGGATCCTGCGGTGCTGATCCTGGACGAGGCGACGAGCTCGCTCGACGTGCCCGGCGAGCGGGCGGTGCAACGGGCCATGGACACCGTGCTGCACGGCCGTACGGCGGTGGTGATCGCGCACCGGCTGTCGACGGTGGAGATCGCGGACCGGGTGCTCGTGATGGAGCACGGCAGGATCGTGGAGGACGGCACCCCGGCCGAACTCATCGGCGGGACCGGCCGGTTCGCCGGGCTGCACCGCGCGTGGCGGGAGAGCCTGGCCTGAGGGTCGTGGCGGCACGAGGAGGGCTCCCCGCTGCGGGGAGCCCTCCCGGTCATGGTCTGCGGCGCGGTCGGACGGCCCCACCTGAGCCGCCGTTCGCGCCTCCTTCCGCTCTCCGCCCCGTCGACCGGCTCCACACCACCTGACCCGGAGACGGGCCCGGCGCAACGAAGACAAGGCCCGGCGCACCGGCGGCGGGCGGCCACGCCCGGTACGGGACGGCGCAGAACTGGCCACAGTTCCGCGCCGTCTCAGCCCGTGGTCATCATCCGTTTCCCGATCCGTCGTTCGAACATCCCAAATTCGAACGAAATCTCAACCCACCCTGCGAATTCTGGCAACGAGCCGCCCTGGAACCCTCCCTACCGCACAGGGCCGACACGCGGCGAAACGTCCGCTTAACGAACATGACCATTCCGGCAACGGACGAATTCCGGCCAATGTGTTGACGCGGTCCTGACATAACCACGCTTCGGCTGGCACTCTTCCCCCGTTCTGCGCACCGCTTGCTCTGCCCGGACGGCTCACCCAGGCCCGTCCGTCACCCCCCTCGCAGAAGGAGTCCGCGTGAGATCCACGCCCAGCCGTCGTGCCACCGCGACCGGCGCTCTGATAGCCACCGCAGCCCTCCTCGCCGTCGGCGTACAGACCGGCGGCGCGACCGCCGCCGACAACACCAGCGCGGCCCCGGCCGCCGTCGCCAAGGGCGCCGACCGCGGCTCCCTCCCCGCGACGCTCTCCCCCGCCCAGCGCGCCGAGCTGATCCGCGAGGCCGACGCCACCAAGGCGGCCACGGCCGAGGAGCTCGGCCTCGGCGCCACGGAGAAGCTGGTCGTCCGCGATGTCGTCAAGGACGTCGACGGCACCACGCACACCCGCTACGAGCGCACGCTCGGCGGCCTCCCCGTCCTCGGCGGCGACCTGGTCGTGGCCGAGACCAAGGCAGGGAAGACCGAGAGCGTCACCAAGGCGTCCAGGGCGACCGGCGCACAGCTGAAGGCCGTCGGCACCACCGCGGACATCGCGGCCGCCACCGCCGAGAAGCAGGCCCTGAGCGCGGCGAAGGCCGAAGGGTCGCAGAAGACCGAGGCCAGCAAGGCCCCGCGCAAGGTCATCTGGACGGCGAGCGGCACCCCGCAGCTCGCGTACGAGACCGTGGTCGGCGGCCTCCAGCACGACGGCACGCCGAACGAGCTGCACGTCGTCACCGACGCCTCGTCGGGCGCGAAGCTCTACGAGTGGCAGGCCATCGAGACCGGCACCGGCAACACGATGTACAACGGCCAGGTGACGCTGGGCACTTCGGGCTCGTACAACCTGACCGACACGACGCGCGGCAACACCAAGACGTACAACCTGAACCGCGGCACGTCGGGCACCGGGACGCTGTTCTCCGGCACGGACGACATCTGGGGTGACGGCACCGCGGCCAACCTGGAGACCGCGGGCGCCGACGCGCACTACGGCGCGGCCGAGACCTGGGACTACTACAAGAACATCCACGGCCGCACCGGCATCCGGGGTGACGGTGTCGGCGCGTACTCCCGCGTCCACTACGGCAACAACTACGTCAACGCCTTCTGGTCCGACAGCTGCTTCTGCATGACGTACGGGGACGGCAGCGGCAACACCTCGCCGCTGACCTCCCTCGACGTGGCGGCCCACGAGATGACGCACGGTGTCACCTCCAACACCGCCGGCCTGGTCTACAGCGGTGAGTCCGGCGGCCTCAACGAGGCGACCAGCGACATCTTCGCCGCGGCCGTCGAGTTCTACTCCGACACCGCGGAGGACCCCGGCGACTACTTCGTCGGTGAGAAGATCGACATCAACGGCGACGGCACCCCGCTGCGCTACATGGACAAGCCGAGCAGGGACGGCGCGTCCAAGGACTCGTGGTACTCGGGCATCGGCTCGGTCGACGTCCACTACTCCTCGGGCCCGGCGAACCACTGGTTCTACCTGCTCTCCGAGGGCAGCGGAGCCAAGACCGTCAACGGTGTCGCGTACGACTCCCCGACCTCGGACGGCCTTCCGGTGACGGGCATCGGCCGCGACAAGGCCGCGCAGATCTGGTTCAAGGCGCTCACCACCAAGTTCACCTCGACGACGAACTACGCCGCGGCCCGCACCGGCACCCTCGCCGTGGCCGGTGAGCTCTACGGCACCACGAGCGCCGAGTACACCGCGGTCGCCAACGCCTGGGCCGGCATCAACGTGGGCACCCGCCCCGGTGGCACCGACCCGGACCCGGGTGGCACGGTCTTCCAGAACACGACCGTCAAGGCGCTCGCCGACCGGAGCACCACCAGCATCCCGGTCGCCGTCACCGGCGTCACCGGCAACGCGCCGAGCGACCTCTCGGTCGCGGTGGACATCACCCACACCTACCGCGGTGACCTGGTGCTCGACCTGGTCGCCCCGGACGGTACGGCCTACCGGCTGAAGAACTCCTCGTCGAGCGACTCCGCGGACAACGTGGTGGCGACCTACACGGTCAACGCCTCGTCCGAGGTGGCCAACGGCACGTGGAACCTGAAGATCCAGGACGCCTACACGGGCGACACCGGCACCTTCAACAGCGTCAAGCTCACCTTCTGAGCGCCCGCCGAGGGCACTGAGCAGGCAGTGCCGCAGAACAGGCACTGACGCATCGCACGGGAACGGCCCGGGAGTTCCCTCCCGGGCCGTTCCCGTGCGTCGACAGGCGGGGATGTTCGCGTGGGTCGGGGTATCCCAGGCCACGAACAGGTTGTTCGGGCCGGCGGGCCGCTGCCGCTCGGTGAGCGTCGGCGTGTTCGTCATCGCGTAACCCGTGCGGTGGTGCGGCGCGTTGAACCCGACCTCGGTGACCGGGCCGAGGTGGTCCTTGAGCGAACCGCCGCACAACGGGGACGGAACGGCCGTGCCCAGCTGGTACCTGGCGTGCAGGCCCAGCGCGTGGCGGAGCCGGTCGGCGACCTCCGGGTGGAGGTCCTGGCCCCGGCTGCGGCTCGTCCCGGTGATGTGGGGGACGGCCGGGAGCCCGTAGCCGGTGCGGGTGAGATCGCGGCAGGTCTCCTGGGAGAGCCCGTCCAGGAAACGAACGGCGGGAGCGGGACCGGTCAGCCCGGGATGTCCTGCTCGGCCCAGACGACCTTGCCGACCGCCGTGCGGCACGAACCCCACCTGCGGCAGAGCAGGTTGATGAGCTGAAGGCCGCGGCCGCCCTCGTCGCTCACGTCCGCGTGCTGGATCTGCGGCAGGTCGGGCCCGGTGTCCGCGACCTCCACCCGGAGCCGCTCGTCGCACAGCAGCCGGAGCCGGCCAGGCCCGCCGCCGTAGCGCAGGGCGTTGCCGACCAGTTCACTGACGACCAGCTCGGTGACATCGGCGAGTTCGGCGAGGCTCCACCGGTCGAGCTGCTCGGTGACCAGCTTCCGGGCGGTGGACGCGGGGTTGCCCTCCGTCGGCAGGTCCCACACCTGCAGCCTGACCTCCGGGGGCAGTTCATGGCCGCCTGCGACCAGCAGCACCGCCTCGTCGAAACGGCCGTCGTCCGCCTTCGGCGAGGTGAGCAGACCGCCGTCGTCGAGCTGTTCGGGCGTCATCGCCGAGACCGCCGTGCGCAGCCCCTCCAGCTGGACGTCCACGTCCTCGACGCGTGTCTTGATCAGGCCGTCCGTGTAGAGCACCAGCCGGCTGCCCACCGGACCGCGCAGCCTCAGCGGGTCGTACGGGATGACGCCGGCGCCCAGCGGGGCCCCGACCGGCACGTCGAGGAACCGGGCCTCCCCGTCGCCGTCCACCAGCAACGGCGGCGGGTGGCCCGCGCTCGCGATGGTGTAGCTGGAGTCGGCCGGGTCGTAGACGGCGCACAGACAGGTGGCGACCTGGTCGTCCTCCAGGTCACGGGTGGCCAGATCCAGCCGGGCGAGCACCCGGTCGGGCGCGATGTCCAACGTCATGAGCGTACGGGCGACGGTGCGCAGGCGGCCCATCGTGGCGGCGGCGGGCAGGCCGTGCCCGGTGACGTCGCCGACGACCAGGGCCGTACGCCCGCCGGGCAGCGCCACCACGTCGTACCAGTCACCGCCCACCCCGTGGGCGTCGAAGGCGGGCACGTAGTGGGCGTGCACCTGGAGACCGGGGGTGTACGGCGTCGCGCGTGGGAGGAGGCTGCGCTGCAGCGAGACGACGTGCTCGCGCTCGCGCCCGTAGAGGCGCGCGTTGTCCATGAAGACCGCGGCCATGGCGCCGAGCTGCCCCGCGAGTTCCACGTCGGACCGGTTGAAGGGCGGGCTGTCCCCGGCGCGCACGAAGTCGGCGGAGCCCAGCAGGACACCGCGGGCGATCAGCGGCACGGCCATGTAGCTGTGGACTCCCTGGCGGCGCATCGCCGCGGCGGCGCTGTCCGTCGGCGCCACACGGATGTAGTCCTCGTCGGTCATCCGGCTGACCAGAACCGGCCGGCCGTTGCGCAGACACTCGGTGATCAGCAGGGTCTCGCGGCGTTTGCTGCGGTCCACCACTTCGCCGACCGGGGAGGGTTCGAGCTCGGCCAGCGCGTCGATGGAGGTGACGGCCATGGCCCGGATCACGGGGACCGCCGCCCCGGTGACGCGCTCGCCCTCCTCGCCGAGCATGACGGACTCCAGCAGGTCGACGGCCGCGGCGTCCGCCAGCCGCGGGACGCTGTAGTCGGCCAGCTCCTGCGCCGTGCGTTCCAGGTCGAGGGTCGTGCCGATGCGGGTGCTCGCCGAGTGGAGCCAGCGCAGCCGGGCGGCGGTGGTGAAGCGGTCGGCCCGTCGTGCGGCGACGGTCTCCGCGCGGCGGGGCTGCAGCTGCCGGGAGGTGCCGCCCCGCGCGGCGAGCCGACGGGTCAGGCGTCTCGCAGGGCCTCCGCCGCCGTTCACCGTGCCGACCTCCACTCGCGCCCGCGGGACGCCTCGCTGTCACCTGGGTGGCCCGAGAGCCACACCGGCACCGGCTGTCATGTTAGCCAGATCACGGTGAAAACACCCCTGCCGGACCCCGCAGATCCCGGGAACCGGGCCCGCTGGGCAGCGGGCCCGGCGCCCCGTGGGACGCCGCGCCCGCCCGAGGGGGGCGGGGCGTCAGCGCAGCAGCACGCCGCCGCCGTCGCCCGTCGACTCGTTCGGCACCGCGACCAGGCCGAGCTCCGCTCCCGACGCGAGCAGCGGATGCGAGGGCAGGACGCGCACGGTGTAGCCGTACGGGCCCGTACGGTCGAGGGCGAGCGGGCCCTCGTACAGCCAGCGGCCCTCCAGGTCGTGGCCGCCGGCCGGTTTCAGGGGGAACGTCTGGGCCTCGGCGATCGCGTCACCGGAGTCGACGCGCCCGGCGACGACCTGCACCTCCACGTCGTCCGGATCGAGACCGCCCAGCGCGATCCGGACCCGGAGCGCCAGGGCGGACCCCAGCTCCGCGGAACCGCCGACGACCGTGTCGGCCGCGGCCTCCACATGGTCGACGGCCACATCCGGCCACGCCGCGTGGACCCGGGCCTTCCACTCGGCGAGCTCCCGTGCGACGGCCGGCCGCAGGGCCCGGCGGGCGAGCGCCGCGGGTGCGTAGAGCCGCTCCACGTACTCGCGCACCATGCGGCCCGCGAGGACCTTGGGCCCCAGGGTGACCAGGGTGCGGCGGACCATCTCGATCCACCGCTCGGGCAGGTCGTCGGCGTTGCGGTCGTAGAAGCGCGGGGCGACCCGGTCCTCGATCAGCGCGTAGAGGGCGTTGGCCTCCAGCTCGTCCCGCCGTTCCTCGTCCGTGGCGGAGCCGTCGGCGGTGGGGATCGCCCAGCCGAAGTCCGGCTCGAACCACTCGTCCCACCAGCCGTCGCGCACGGAGAGGTTGAGGCAGCCGTTGAGGGCCGCCTTCATCCCGCTCGTGCCGCAGGCCTCCAGCGGGCGCAGCGGGTTGTTCAGCCAGACGTCGCAGCCCGGGTAGAGCTTCTGCGCCATGCCCATGCCGTAGTCCGGCAGGAAGACGATGCGGTGGCGGACCCGCGGGTCGTCCGCGAACCGCACCAGCTCCTGGACCAGCCGTTTCCCGCCGTCGTCGGCGGGGTGGGCCTTGCCGGCGACGACGATCTGGATCGGGTGCGTGGGGTGGAGCAGCAGCGCCCGCAGCCGGTCGCGGTCGTGCAGCATCAGCGTCAGCCGCTTGTACGAGGGCACCCGGCGGGCGAAGCCGATGGTCAGCACGTCCGGATCGAGCACGCCGTCGATCCAGCCGAGTTCGGCGGTGCCCGCGCCGCGCCGGCGCCAGGAGGCGTAGAGCCGTTTGCGGACCTCGGTCACGAGCTGTTCGCGCAGCCCCCTGCGGAGGTCCCAGATCTCCCGGTCGGGGACGGCCGCCACGGCGTCCCAGCGCCGGGGGGTGCCGGTCCGGCCGCCGTCGGCGGTGACCGTGCCGGACGCCTCGTCGACCTCGGCGCCCGCCAGCGCGTTTTCCGCCCGTTCGGTGCCGAATTTCCTGGCGCCGAGCCGGAGGACCTCGGGTGCGACCCAGGTCGGCGCGTGCACCCCGTTGGTCACGGAGGTGATCGGCACCTCCGAGGGGTCGAATCCCGGCCACAGCCCGGAGAACATCTCCCGGCTGACGGCCCCGTGCAGGGTGGAGACGCCGTTGGCGCGCTGGGCGAGCCGCAGGCCCATCACCGCCATGTTGAAGAGTCCCGGCTCACCGCCGGGGTAGGTCTCCATGCCGAGGCGGAGGATCCGCTCCACGCCGACGCCGGGCAGCTCGCCGTCGTCACCGAAGTGACGGGCCACGAGCTGGCGTTCGAATCGGTCTATCCCGGCGGGTACCGGGGTGTGCGTGGTGAAGACCGTCCCGGCCCGCACCACTTCGAGGGCGGCGTCGAAGTCCAGGCCGGTCTCGGAGAGTTCCCGGATCCGTTCGAGGCCGAGGAATCCGGCGTGTCCCTCGTTGGTGTGGAACACCTCGGGGACCGCGTGTCCGGTCAGCCGGCAGTAGGTCCGCACGGCGCGCACCCCGCCGATGCCGAGCAGCATCTCCTGGAGGAGGCGGTGGTCGCTGCCGCCGCCGTACAGCCGGTCGGTGACGTCGCGTTCGCCCGGGGCGTTCTCCTCGACGTCGGAGTCGAGCAGCAGCAGGGGGACGCGGCCCACCTGGGCCTGCCAGATCGAGGCGTACAGCGAACGGCCGCCGGGCAGTGCCAGCACCACCCGGCTGGGGGTGCCGTCCACCTCCCTCACCAAGGTGAGCGGCAGCTCGTTGGGGTCGAGGACGGGGTAGTGCTCCTGCTGCCAGCCGTCCCGGGACAGGCTCTGGCGGAAGTAGCCGTGGCGGTAGAGCAGGCCGACCCCGATGAGCGGCACGCCCAGGTCGCTGGCGGCCTTCAGATGGTCCCCGGCCAGGATTCCGAGCCCGCCGGAGTACTGGGGCAGGGCCGCGGTGACCCCGAATTCGGGTGAGAAGTAGGCGACGGCCGCGGGGAGTTCCGCGCCCTGGGCGAGCTGGTTCTGATACCACCTCGGGCCGTCGAGATACTCCTGGAGGCCCTCGGACACCTCGGTGAGCCGGCGCAGGAAGTGCTGGTCGGCGGCCAGCTCGGCGAGGCGTCCGGCGGACACGGCGCCCAGCAGGCGCACGGGATCGGCATCCGCCGGCCGCCAGCCCTCCGGGTCGGCCGCCTGGAAGAGCTGTTGGGTCTCGGTGTGCCAGGACCAGCGCAGGTTGCGGGCGAGGTCGCTGAGCGGTCGCAGGGGTTCGGGGAGGACGGGGCGCACGGTGAATCGACGAATGGCCTTCACGTATCCCACCTTTACAGGGGACGTACGGATCCGAGGGGACGCACCACGGTGTACGCCTTCTCCGTCACCCTCGACGGTAGCGGCGTGCCGCCGTACGCGACCACGGCGCACGACCGGCTCGATGGGCACCGCCAGGTCCGGCGCGACCGCCTCCGGCCCGGCTCTCGCACCGGGCGCACCCTCCCCCGGTCCCGCCCGCCCCGGCTCCCGCACGCTCCGTCGCACGGGTCCCGGCCGCCCCGTCGGCCCCGGTGACCGCATGGGCCGGATGCGCACACATCCGTCACAGGCGATATGGCCGATTTCCCCTCCTCGCGCGACCTTGTGTCGCTTCGCACCACAGGCAAAGCTGCGTGGTGCGCCCTACGACGGCCGGGGGACCGGCGCGCGGCGCGCAGCGCGTGCACGGGAGTGCACGGGAGGGCACGGGAGTGCACCCAGGAGTTAACACGCCGCCGGGTTGGCCGCCCGAAATCGGTGGGAAGGCTTCCCCGGTACTCAGCCCGACCACGGCCCGCGCGGCACACCTCAGGTGCCCCCGATCCGAGCACGAACCCCCCGCGCACCTGCCATTCGAGTGCCATTCGAGTGAACGCGGACAGGAGCGGCCATGCACACAGCCCGCCAGCCGACAACTGAGCAGCTACAAAGGACGCAACCCCACCATCGCGGCGCGCGCGGTCAGCCCTCCACGCCCACGCCGCGCCCCGTGCATGCCGAGCTACTGCCCCCAGGTGATTTCGTGATCGGTCGTATTCCCGTCCTGGACGTCCACCCCCTCGTCGACTGCGGCAGGCGGCCGGCCAAAGCCGTCGTGGGCGAGACCTTCCAGGTCAGCGCCACCGTCTTCCGTGAAGGCCATGACGCGGTGGCCGCCAATGTCGTCCTGTGCGATCCGAGCGGACGGCCCGGCCCGTGGACGCCGATGCGCGAGCTCGCCCCCGGGACGGACCGCTGGGGCGCGGATGTCACCCCGGGTGCCGAGGGCCGCTGGACGTACACCGTCGAGGCGTGGAGCGATCCGGTCAGCACCTGGCGCGGGCACGCACGGATCAAGATTCCCGCCGGGATCGACACCGCGCTGGTCCTGAGGGAGGGCGCCGAGCTGTACGAGCGCGCCGCCGACGGCGTACCGAAGCGGGACGGGCGCGAGGCGGTGCTGGCCGCCGTCGACGCGCTGCGCGACACGAACCGCCCGGCGGCCTCCCGGCTCGCCGCCGCACTCACACCCGAGGTGGACGAGGCGCTCGGCCGGCACCCCCTGCGCGAACTGGTCACCGCCTCCCGCCCGCTGCCGCTGGCCGTCGAGCGCAGGCGCGCCCTGTACGGGTCCTGGTACGAGCTGTTCCCGCGCTCCGAGGGCGCGCGGACGGAGCCGGCCGCTCCCGCGAAGCCAGCCCGCGCACCCCGGGCGACGAAGGCCGCCAGGACCGCGAAGACCACCGCCACCGCTGCCGCTGCCGCTGCCGCTGCCACGAAGAGGAGGAGCGCCGCGGTGACGGCGGAGCTGCCCCCGGTGCCGGCCGGGGTCGTCAGCGGTACCTTCCGTACCGCCGCGGAGCGCCTTCCGGCCGTCGCCGCGATGGGGTTCGACGTCGTCTACCTCCCCCCGATCCACCCCATCGGCACCACACACCGCAAGGGCCCCAACAACAGCCTCTCCCCCGGCGCCGGGGACCCGGGGGTGCCGTGGGCGATCGGCTCGGCGGAGGGCGGCCACGACGCAGTCCATCCGGACCTCGGCACGCTCGACGACTTCGACCACTTCGTGGAGACGGCCCGCACGCTGCGGATGGAGATCGCGCTGGACTTCGCGCTCCAGTGCTCCCCGGACCACCCCTGGGTGAAGGAGCACCCCGAGTGGTTCCACCACCGCGCCGACGGGTCGATCGCCTACGCGGAGAACCCGCCGAAGAAGTACCAGGACATCTATCCGATCGCCTTCGACCAGGATCTGCCCGGCATCGTCGCGGAGACCACCCGCATCCTGCGGTTCTGGATGGACCACGGTGTGCGGATCTTCCGGGTCGACAATCCGCACACGAAACCGGTGGTCTTCTGGGAGAAGGTGATCGCCGACATCAACCGCACCGACCCGGACGTGATCTTCCTGGCGGAGGCCTTCACCCGTCCCGCGATGATGCGGACGCTGGCCTCGGTCGGCTTCCAGCAGTCGTACACCTACTTCACCTGGCGTAACACGAAGCAGGAGCTCACCGAATACGTCACCGAGCTTTCGGGCGACAGTTCCTCGTACATGCGGCCCAACTTCTTCGTGAACACGCCCGACATTCTTCCCGGTTACCTCCAGGACGGCGGCCGTCCGGCCTTCGAGGCGAGGGCCGTGCTCGCCGCGACCCTGTCCCCCTCCTGGGGTGTGTACGCGGGCTTCGAGCTGTGCGAGAACACCCCGGTGCATCCCGGGAGCGAGGAGTACGAGAACTCGGAGAAGTACCAACTCAAGGTCAGGGACTGGGAGTCGGCGGAACGTGAGGGCCACTCGCTGGCGCCCCTGATCACTTCCCTCAACCGGATCCGGCGACGCCATCCGGCGCTCCAGCAGCTGCGCGACGTCCACTTCCACTCCGTCGACAACGATGCGCTGATCGCGTACAGCAAGCGCTCGGGTTCGAACACCGTTCTGGTGGTCGTCAACCTCGACCCCCACCACACCCACGAGGCCACGGTCTCGTTGGACATGCCGCGCCTCGGCCTCGACCGGCACGAGAGCGTGCCGGTGCGCGACGAGCTCACCGGCGCCATCTATCACTGGGGCAGTTCCTTCTATGTGCGCCTAGAACCGGGTGTGACACCCGCGCACATCGTCGTTCTGCGACCGTCCCCGCCGACCGGAGGGTCACCCACACCATGACCGTCAACGAGCCTGTCCACGACCTGTTCGAGGACACTCCCGCCAAGGACCGCGATCCCGACTGGTTCAAGCGCGCCGTCTTCTACGAGGTACTCGTCCGGTCCTTCCAGGACTCCAACGGCGACGGCGTCGGCGACCTCAAAGGTCTCACCGCCAAACTGGACTACCTGCAATGGCTCGGCGTCGACTGCCTCTGGCTGCCACCGTTCTTCAAGTCGCCGCTGCGCGACGGCGGTTACGACGTATCCGACTACACCGCAGTGCTGCCCGAGTTCGGCGACCTCGCCGACTTCGTGGAGTTCGTCGACGCCGCGCACCAGCGCGGCATGCGCGTGATCATCGACTTCGTCATGAACCACACGAGCGACCAGCACGACTGGTTCCAGCAGTCCCGCACCGACCCGGACGGGCCGTACGGCGACTACTACGTCTGGGCCGACGACGACAAGCAGTTCCCGGACGCGCGGATCATCTTCGTCGACACGGAGACGTCCAACTGGACCTTCGACCCGGTGCGCAAGCAGTACTACTGGCACCGCTTCTTCTCGCACCAGCCCGATCTCAACTACGAGAACCCGGCGGTGCAGGAGGAGATCATCTCGGCCCTGCGCTTCTGGCTGGACCTCGGCATCGACGGCTTCCGGGTCGACGCCGTGCCGTACCTCTACCAGCGCGAGGGCACCAACTGCGAGAACCTCCCGGAGACCCACCACTTCCTCAAGCGGGTCCGCAAGGAGATCGACGCCAACTATCCGGACACCGTGCTGCTGGCCGAGGCCAACCAATGGCCGGAGGACGTCGTCGACTACTTCGGCGACTTCCCGGCCGGCGGCGACGAGTGCCACATGGCGTTCCACTTCCCCGTGATGCCGCGGATCTTCATGGCCGTACGGCGCGAGAGCCGCTACCCGGTCTCGGAAGTCCTGGCGAAGACGCCCGAGATCCCGTCCGGCTGCCAGTGGGGCATCTTCCTGCGCAACCACGACGAGCTCACGCTCGAGATGGTCACGGACGAAGAGCGCGACTACATGTACGCGGAGTACGCCAAGGACCCGCGGATGCGGGCCAACATCGGCATCCGCCGCCGCCTGGCACCGCTGCTGGACAACGACCGCAACCAGATCGAGCTGTTCACGGCCCTGCTCCTGTCCCTGCCCGGCTCCCCGATCCTCTACTACGGGGACGAGATCGGGATGGGCGACAACATCTGGCTGGGCGACCGCGACGCCGTACGCACCCCGATGCAGTGGACACCTGACCGCAACGCGGGCTTCTCCTCCAGCGATCCGGGCCGGCTCTACCTCCCCACGATCATGGACCCGGTCTACGGCTACCAGGTCACCAACGTGGAGGCGTCGATGGCCTCGCCGTCGTCGCTGCTGCACTGGACACGGCGGATGATCGAGATCCGCAAGCAGAATCCGGCCTTCGGTCTGGGCACGTACAACGAACTGCCCTCGTCGAACCCCGCGGTGCTCGCGTTCACCCGTGAGTACAAGGACGACCTCGTGCTGTGCGTCCACAACTTCTCGCGGTTCGCACAGCCGACGGAGCTCGACCTGCGGGCGTTCAACGGACGCCATCCGGTGGAGCTGATCGGCGGGGTGCGCTTCCCGGCCGTCGGCCAGTGGCCCTACCTGCTGACACTCGCGGGCCACGGTTTCTACTGGTTCCGGCTGCGGAAGGACGCCCCGGCCGCCGGAGAGACCGGGTGACGGACAGCTGACGGTGCCTCGGTCCCGGCACCTGCGGGGCGGTTTCCGGCACCATCTGCGGGGCGGTTTCCGCCGCCCCGCAGGGGGCACCCTGACCCCATATCGAGCGCTTCCGGGCCCTTCCGGCTCTTCGGGGCCCGTTTGATCGAGTCCGTACGGACTTTCCTCACCCGACACGTCCCGCACAGCCGGACAGCCATTGCCGCAATCCGGGACACTCTTCGCATCCTGTGGTGTGCCCGGGGAAAGGACGCGATGCCATGTCGGAGGCTGCATCCACTCGAGTCGCCCTGGCGAAGAGCGCAACAGAACGAAAGACGACAAGACGAGGTACGACGAGCACCACGGGCACGACGTCCCTGCTGCCGTCGCTCGCCCCGCTGCTCCATGAGTGGCTGCCCCGGCAGCGCTGGTTCGCCGGCAAGGGGCAGCCGGTCACCGGCTTCTCCCTCGTCTCGGCGACCGAGATACTGCCCCTGGACGCCTCCGCCGCGGGCCCCGGTCTGCTGCACCTGCTCGTCCGGGCCCACCAGCCCGGCGGCCCCGAGCGGTCGCACGGCGACTGCTACCAACTGCTGCTCGGCGTACGCACGACACTGCCCCCACGCCTGGCCCCGGCCCGGATCGGCCGGGTGACGGACGGTCCGCTGGCCGGCCGCACCCTGTACGAAGGGCTGCACGACCCGCGCGTCGCCGGTCTCCTGCTGGAACGATTCCGTAACCCCGGGTCACTCGGACCCCTCCGCTTCGACCGCACGGCACCGGTCCCCGCGGGACTCGCCCCGCGCCTCCTGGACACCGAGCAGTCCAACTCCTCGCTCGTCTACGGGGACGCGTACATCCTGAAGATCTTCCGCCGGGTGTTCCCGGGCACCAACCCCGATCTGGAGCTGCCGCTCGCACTGAGCCGCGAGGGCTGCGGCCGGGTGCCCTCCCCGGTCGCCTGGTTCGAGGCGACGGCCCCGGAGCCTCTCACGCTCGGTGTGCTGCAGCCCTTCCTGCGCGGTGCGCAGGACGGCTGGCAGCTCGCCCTCGCCGCGCTCGGCGCCGGACGGGACTTCGTCCCCGAGGCGCGGGCGCTCGGCCGGGCCACGGCCGAGGTGCACACGGCACTCGCCGCGGCGCTGCCGACGCCCGCCCTCGCCCACGCCCAGACCAGGAGCCTGGTGGCCGGGATGGTCGAGCGACTGGAGGCCGCCGCGCAGGCGGTCCCGGCCCTCGTCCCCTACGTACCGGGGCTGCGTGCCGCCTTCGACGCCGTCACCGCGCTGGGGCACACGGGCGGCGGCTGGGCCGCGCAGCGGGTCCACGGCGATCTGCACCTGGGCCAGACGCTGTGCGGGGACGACGGTTTCTGGTCACTGATCGACTTCGAGGGTGAGCCCGCCAAGCCCCTGCCCGAGCGCCGCAGCCCGCAGCCTCCGGTGCGCGACGTCGCGGGGATGCTCCGCTCCTTCGACTACGCGGCCCGCTCGCACCGCCCGTGGAACCCGGAGTGGGCGGCCCGCTGCCGCACCGCTTTCTGCGAGGGCTACGCCGGGGCGTCGGGCGCCGACCCGCGCGGCGAGCCGGAACTGCTGCGCGCCCATGAGACCGACAAGGCGGTGTACGAGGTGCTGTACGAGGCCCGGCACCGCCCCGACTGGCTGCCCGTCCCGATGGCCGCCATCCACCGCCTGGCCACGACGACCGAGTGACCTCCCGCTCCCTCCCACCTCTCCCCCTTCGAGGAGGCCTTCCCTGTGACCGCCCGCAAGCCGTCCCGCAAGTCGCCCGAGCCCATCGAGGTCCCGCCCGCCCCGCAGCCGGTGACCACCGAGGTCAGCGCACCGGCCGCCGAACCCGCTACCCCTCCCCCCGTCAAGCGCGCCAGGGCCAGGAGGACGACCACCACCCCACCCCGGCCACGGCGCGGCGGTGGCGGCAAGGACGTCCTGCCCGCCACGGTCCTGGACGACGGGGACCGGGGCCGGCTGCTCGCCGGTGAGCACCACGCCCCGCACGACGTCCTGGGTGCCCATCCGGCCGGGGGCGGGGTGGGGTTCCGGGTGCTGCGCCCGTTCGCGCGCGCGGTGACCGTGCTGGCCGGGGAGTTGCGGGCCGAGCTGCAGAGCGACGGGGACGGCTTCTTCTCCGGGGTCCTGCCGCTGCCCGCCGTGCCCGCCGTGTACCGGCTCCAGGTCGCCTACGACGACAACACGATCGAGGTGGAGGACCCGTACCGCTTCCTCCCCTCGCTCGGCGAGCTCGATCTGCACCTGATCGGCGAGGGCCGGCACGAGGAGCTCTGGAAGGCACTCGGCGCGCAGCCGATGGAGCACCAGGGCGTGACGGGCACCCGCTTCACCCTCTGGGCGCCGAACGCGCGGGGGGTCCGCGTCGCGGGCGACTTCAACTACTGGGACGGCACGGCCTTCCCCATGCGGTCCCTCGGCTCCACCGGCGTCTGGGAGCTGTTCCTCCCCGGCGTCGGCGAGGGCGCCGTCTACAAGTTCGACATCTGCCGCCCCGACGGTTCGCACACCCAGCGCGCCGACCCGATGGCCCGCCACGCGGAGGTGCCGCCCGCCACCGCCTCGGTGGTGACCGCATCGCACCACACGTGGCAGGACGACGACTGGATGGCGCACCGGGGCGACCGGCCGGTGCACGAGGCCCCGTTCTCGGTGTACGAGGTCCACCTCCCGTCCTGGCGCCCCGGCCTCTCCTATCGTCAGCTCGCCTCCCAACTGCCGTCCTACGTACGGGAGCTCGGCTTCACACACGTGGAGCTGATGCCCGTCTCGGAGCACCCCTTCGGGGGTTCCTGGGGCTATCAGGTCACCGGCTTCTACGCGCCGACGTCCCGGATGGGCACCCCGGACGACTTCCGTTTCCTGGTCGACGCGCTGCACACGGCGGGCATCGGCGTCCTCATGGACTGGGTGCCTGCGCACTTCCCGCGCGACGACTGGGCGCTCGCGGAGTTCGACGGCCGCCCCCTGTACGAACACTCCGACCCGAACCGGGCCGCGCACCCGGACTGGGGCACCCTGGAGTTCGACTACGGCCGTACGGAGGTCCGCAACTTCCTCGTGGCCAACGCCACTTACTGGTGCGAGGAGTTCCACATCGACGGCCTGCGGGTCGACGCGGTGGCCTCGATGCTCTACCTCGACTACTCCCGTGAGGACGGGCAGTGGTCGCCGAACGAGCACGGCGGCCGGGAGAACCTGGACGCGGTGGCCTTCCTCCAGGAGATGAACGCGACGGTCTACCGGCGCAACCCCGGAGTCGTCACCATCGCCGAGGAGTCCACCGCCTGGGACGGCGTCACGCGCGCCACGGACCAGGGAGGTCTCGGCTTCGGACTGAAGTGGAACATGGGCTGGATGCACGACTCGCTGGTGTACGTCGGCAAGGAGCCGGTGCACCGCAAGTACCACCACAACGAGATGACGTTCTCGATGGTGTACGCGTACAGCGAGAACTACGTCCTGCCGATCTCGCACGACGAGGTGGTGCACGGCAAGCAGGCGCTGGTCAGCAAGATGCCCGGTGACTGGTGGCAGCAGCGCGCCACCCACCGTGCGTACCTCGGCTTCATGTGGGCCCATCCCGGCAAGCAACTCCTGTTCATGGGACAGGAGTTCGCCCAGGGGGCGGAGTGGTCCGAGGGCCACGGCCCGGACTGGTGGCTGCTCGACCCGGCGTACGGGGCCTCCGCCGACCACCGGGGCGTACGCACCCTGGTCACGGACCTGAACGCGGTGTACGGGGCGCTGCCCGCGCTGTGGCAGCGGGACACCTCCCCGGAGGGCTTCGCCTGGATCGACGGCGGCGCGGCGGAGGACAACGCGTTCGCGTTCGTCCGTTACGACGCGGACGGCTCGCCGCTGCTGGCGGTCTCCCACTTCTCCCCGGTGGTGCGGCACGACTACCGCATCGGCGTACCGGACGGCCCCGAGGCGTGGGTGGAGGTCCTGAACACGGACGCGGCGAGGTACGGCGGCGGCGACGTGCGCAACGTGGAGCCGCTGAAGCCGGAGGCGGTACCGGCACATGGCAGGGAGACGAGCGTGACGCTGACACTGCCGCCCCTGGCGACGGTGTGGTTCCGGCCGGCCTGACGGGCGCGAACACCGGGGCGTCCGCCCCTACAGGCACACGGCACCCCCGGGCGGCAGTTCCGCCCGGGGGTGCCGTGGCGAATGCCCCCGCGTATGTGATCGGGAATTCCATGAACAATCCGAATAGCGAATCACGGCCCGACGGAAAGGATCAAGGATTCCGGATTCCCTGTTCCCACACGGAGCGGGAAGCGGTCACCCGTACGTATATGACTCACCTTCCATCGGGTGTTGTCGACCCGCCGTGCAAAGGTTTGCCCGGCCTGTCGGCGCAGGTCCATACTGATTCGACTGACCGTAAAAGCACAGCTCAACAGGGGGAATGATGCTGCGCATCCACTTCAGCGAGGCAGACCTGGCCCGCACGACACTGGCCGAAAGGCCGGACCCGCTCTGGGAAGTCGCCGCGAGTCTCCATCGATTCCAGACCCGGCGGGGCCGCTGGGCCTTCGCGGAGTGGTACAGATCCGGACGCCGGGACATGCGGGAACAGGGTCTTGAGCGCCCCGTCGGAACTCTGCTCCAGCCCTTGTATTCGAGAGGCGTGTACTTCCCGGATTTCCTGACTCCGTTTCAGGCGTCCGACGGACTGGAAAGCGGACTTCTCGCGATCCTCGACGCTCCGCCCGCACGGACAGCCGGAGAGATCGATCAGTTGTCACGGTCGTCCGGCATATCGCGCTGGACTTCGGAAATACCCGGCGCGCAGGGACGCCGGGAGCTCGTGCGGATTCTGCGCGCCTATCACCGCACGGTCCTCGCGCCGCACTGGGAGCACATACAGGCCCGCATCGAGGCGGAGCGCGCCGCCCGTCTGCGAGCGCTGCTGGCCCGGGGGGTGGAGGGGCTGCTGGCCGATCTCGGACCCACGATGCGCTGGGAGAACCCCGTCCTGCACGTCAAATATCCCGCCGAGGAACGGGACCTGCATCTGAACGGCCGTGGACTGCGTCTCGTGCCGTCGTACTTCTGCTGGGGTGCCCCGGTCAGTCTCGCCGATCCGGAGCTGCAACCGGTCCTGTGCTACCCGGTCCTCCAGGAACCGGCCACTCCCTCCCTCGACGCGGCGTGGGACGGACAGGAGAAGGCACTCGCCGCCCTGATCGGCCAGGCCCGCGCGGCTGTCCTGCGGACCACGGCGAGCGGCGCCACCACGGGGGAGATCGCGCGGGCCATCGGCGTCTCCGCGTCCTCCGCGAGCAGGCACGCGACCGTGCTGCGGGATGCCGGTCTGGTCACCAGCAGCCGGCACGGTACGAGTGTGCTCCATACGCTCACCCCGGCGGGGGCTTCGGTGCTGCGCGCGTCCACGCGCCGCGCGCGGAAGCCGACGGCCGACCACACGGAGGTGAGACGGCGGAGGTGAGACGGCGGCCGTTCCGCCGCCGGTGCCGGACATTCCTGTCGGACAAGCCCCCGAGCCGGGACTTTGTGGCCACGTTCACGCTCGTTGCCGCCGAACGACGGGACCTGCCACCTTCCGTCGAGCCGCTCGCAGCGCAACTGCGCGGCAGTGCAGGCGCGTTCGGCGTGGCCGGCCGCCTACCCGTCGAACCCGTCCCGCACGATCTGCCGGGCCACCTGCCCGCGTGCGTCGGCGAGTTCGGCGGCGATCCGTTGTTCACAGTCGGCGTCCGCCACGACGGCCGCGGGTGCGGGCGCCCCGACGAGCAGGCATTCGCGACACAGATGTGTCGGCGGATGGGTGTCGTCGACGCCGTGCCCCCTCCGGGCACCGACGCGCCGCTGCCTCTCGTACTCGTGCTCCGGAATCGACTCCGTGTGGGCCGCGAGGACCTCCCGCAGTCCGTCCTGCAGCCCTTCGGACCGGCCGGCACGGCGTGGGAGGGCGCGGAGCCTGTTGTTCTCGCGCCGCAGGGTGATGCGGACGGGCTCAGCGACGAGCAGCCGGTCCAGGAGTCCCACGGCCGCCTCGGTGGAACCGGCCCGGGCGGCAAGGGAGTCGGCGAGGTACTCGGCGCGCTGCTTGGACCGCAGGGTCAACTGGTCGAGCAGCATCAGCAGACCCGAGACCAGCGAACGGGGCACCATGTGGACGAGGTTCGCCAGGATCTCCAGCGGCGCCGGATCACCGGTCGGCTCCAGGCCGCGCACACCGCAGGTCGTCACGCTCGCGTTGACATCGGCGTCGACCGCGATCACGTCCACACTCCTGGTACCGGCCAACCTACCCAAGCGCCAGGTCGGCGGGAAGTCACGGACGGACGAACTGGTACATAAGGCACGTCGAGGTGTCCGTAACCCCCCAACGACCTTCCTACGGTGCCGCGAAGACGTCCTCCAGGTCCTGGAGGAGGCGGCGCTTCGGGCGGGCGCCGACCATCGACTTCACCGGTTCGCCGTCCCGGAAGACCATCAGCGTCGGCATCGAGAGCACCGCGTAGCGGCCGGCGATACCTGGGTTGTGGTCCACGTCGATCTGTACGACCTTGATGCGGTCGGCCTCCTCCGCCGCGACCGCGCTGAGCACGGGGGCGAGCTGGCGGCAGGGGCCGCACCAGTCGGCGGTGAATTCGACCAGGACGGGGAGACCGGCTCCCAGTACCTCCGCGTCGAACGTCGTGTCGGTGACCTCGGCGACACCTTCTGCGTGGATCATCTGTCATCCTCCCAGTTCACATCGTGGTTCGGGGCCGCCCGGCAGCTCGGCCGACGCCTCCAGCTCGGCGCGGGCCAGCTGGGCGCCCACCTCCGTACGCACCGACTGCAGCTGACCGATGAGCGCGTCCAGTTCACCGAGCTTGCGCCGGTAGACGGCGAGCGAGGCGGGGCAGGCGTCGCCTGCCGGATGGCCGGCGCGCAGGCAGTCGACGAAGGGGCGGGTCTCCTCCAGGTCGAACCCGAAGTCCTGCAGGGTCCGGATCTGCTGGATGAGCCGCAGGTCGCCCTCGTCGTACGTGCGGTAGCCGTTCTCCGCGCGGCGTGCGGGCAGCAGGCCGCGCGACTCGTAGTAGCGCAGCGTCCGTGTCGTCGTTCCGGCGCGTTCGGCCAGTTCCCCGATTCGCATACCGCGACCGTAATCCTTGACGCCGACGTCAAGGCAAGAGGAGGGGAGAGGGGAGGGGCCGGCGGTCGCCCTACGGACGCGGCCCGCCCGCACCGTGGCGGTGCGGGCGGGCCGGGGCGAGGCGAGGCGGTCGAGGTCCGGGGGAGTCCGTCGACCGGGGAGCCTCGCGGTCGGAAGGATCGAGGGGCTCAGACCTTCGCGAGCGACGGCTTGTCCTCGCCGCCGTCCCTGGCCTCCGGGATGTCCACGTCGGCGTCCGCGCCGGCGGGGTGGTGGTCGTCCGTCATCGTCTTCTCGTCGAACGGCAGGGCGCCGGAGAGGACCTGGTCCACCCGTGACCGGTCGATCTCCTTGGTCCAGGTGCCGACCAGGACGGTGGCGACCGCGTTGCCCGCGAAGTTCGTCAGGGCGCGGGCCTCGCTCATGAAGCGGTCGATGCCGACGATCAGGCCGACACCGTCGACCAGTTCGGGGCGGTGGGACTGCAGGCCGCCGGCGAGGGTGGCCAGTCCGGCGCCGGTGACACCCGCGGCACCCTTCGAGGCGATCACCATGAAGATCAGCAGCGAGATCTGCTCGCTGATGCTCAGCGGATCACCCGTCGCGTTGGCGATGAAGAGCGACGCCATCGTGAGGTAGATCGCGGTGCCGTCGAGGTTGAAGGAGTAACCGGTCGGCACGGTGATGCCGACGACGGGCTTGCTGACACCCATGTGCTCCATCTTCGCGATCAGCCGCGGAAGGGCCGACTCGGAGGAGGAGGTGGAGAGGATCAGCAGGAACTCACGGCCCAGGTACTTCAGCAGGGAGAGGATGTTGACCCCGGCCACCAGCCGCAGAATCGCTCCCAGGATGACGAACACGAAGAGCGCGCAGGTGACGTAGAAGCCGATCATGATGATCGCGAGGGACTTCAGCGCGTCCACGCCGGTCTCGCCGACCACCGCCGCCATCGCTCCGAACGCGCCGACCGGGGCAGCCCACATGATCATGGCGAGGATGCGGAAGACGAGGCGCTGGATGTGGCCGATGCCGCGCAGGACCGGTTCGCCGGCCGAGCCCATGGCCTGCAGGGCGAAGCCCGCGAGCAGGGCGATGAGCAGGGTCTGCAGGACCTCGCCCTCGGTGAAGGCCGAGACCATGGTCGTCGGGATGACGCCGAGCAGGAAGTCCACGGTGGACTCACTGGCCCCCGACGCCTGCTGCTCACCGGCGGCGCGTGCCGCGTCGGTGAGGTGGAGGCTGGAGCCGGGCTCCAGGATGTTGCCGACGACGAGGCCGATGGCCAGGGCCACGGTCGACATCACCAGGAAGTAGCCGAGGGCGAGGCCGCCGACGGCGCCGACCTTGGCGGCCTTGCGTACGGAGCCGACGCCCAGCACGATCGTGCAGAAGATGATCGGCGAGATCATCATCTTGATGAGGCTGACGAAGCCGGCGCCGATGGGCTTGAGCTCCACGGCCACGCCGGGAGCGACGAAGCCCACCGTGATGCCCAGCACCACGGCGGCGATCACGGCCAGGTAGAGATAGTGCGTGCGGTCCCGTCGTGCGGATTTCTCTGCCACGGGGGCCTCCTCGGGTATGCGGTCGCTCCCCCGTCCCTGGGGGCCCCGGTGACTATTCACTTCCCTGTGACGGCGGTCACCCTTGCGTTCATATCGTTCACGGACGCTTTCGAGCCATCTTGGGGCGGTGGGCCCTGCCAGGCAGACTGGGGCCATGCGCCTGTCCCGTACGCTCCCCCGCAGCCTGGCCGGCCAGCTCTTCGCCATGCAGGCCCTGCTCGTGGCCGCGGTCGTGGCCGGGTGCGCCTTCTTCGCATACGCCTCCGGCCGCTCCCAGGCGGAGGAGGCCGCTGACCGGCAGGTGCGGGCCGCCGCCCTCGCCATGGCCGGATCCCCGTCCGTGCGGGAGGCGATCCGTACCCCGGATCCGTCCGCCGTACTCCAGCCGTACGCGGAGCGGGTCCGCGCGGACACCGGGATCACCTTCGTCACGATCATGGATCGGGACCGGGTGCGCTGGACCCATCCGCATCCTGCGGAGATCGGCCGGACCTTCATCGGGAACACCGCTCCCGCGCTGCGCGGGGAGACGTTCACGGAGACGTACACCGGCACCCTGGGCCCTTCGATACGGGTGGTCACACCGATCCGTGACGGGGGCAGGATCGTCGGCCTGGTCAGCGCCGGCATCACGGTCGAGCGGGTCTCCACCCAGGTCCGCGAGCAGCTCGGCGCCCTGGCCATGGCGGCGGGCGCGGCGCTGGCGCTCGGCGGGTTCGGGACGTACGTGATCAATGCCAGGCTGCGGCGGCACACGCACGGGATGAACGCCCGCGAGCTGGGCCGGATGCACGACTACCACGAGGCCACCCTGCACGCGGTGCGCGAGGGGCTGCTGATGCTGGACGGGCGGCGCCGGATCGCGCTGATCAACGACGCGGGCCGGGAACTGCTCGGCCTGACAAACGGGTCGGTCGGGCGCAGGGTCGACGAGCTCGGCCTGCCCGCGCCGCTCACCGGGGCGCTGCTGGCTTCCGAGCCGCGGGTGGACGAGGTGTACCTGACGGCGGACCGGGTGATCGTCGTCAACACCAGCCCCGTGGTCGGCGGCGAGCAGCGCGGCACGGTGGTGACCCTGCGGGACCACACGGAGCTGCAGGCGCTGTCGGGCGAGCTGGACTCGGAGCGGGGTTTCACGCTGGCGCTGCGCTCGCAGGCCCACGAGGCGGCGAACCGCCTGCACACCGTGGTCTCGCTGATCGAGCTGGACCGGGTCGAGGAGGCGGTGGAGTTCGCGACGGCGGAGCTGGAGCTGGCCCAGGTCCTCACCGACCGGGTCGTCGGGGCGGTGGCGGAGCCGGTGCTGGCCGCGCTGCTGCTCGGCAAGGCGGCGCAGGCGAACGAGCGCGGTGTGGAGCTGGTGCTCGCGGAGGACAGCCTGATCGACGACGGGGCGCTGCCGCGTTCGATGGCGCCGCGCGATCTGGTGACGATCCTCGGCAACCTGATCGACAACGCGGTGGACGCCGCGTCGGAGTCGGTGACGGGCGGCGGCGGGGCGCCGGTGCCCGCGCAGCGCACCGCGACGCGGGCCCTGGTGACCGTGACCGCGCTCACGGAAGGGGGCGAGCTGCTGCTGCGGGTCGCCGACACCGGCGGCGGGATCGGCCCGGACGACGCGGACGAGGTGTTCCGGCGCGGCTGGACGACGCACGGCACGGGGCGCGGGCTTGGCCTGGCCCTCGTACGGCAGGCGGTCCACCGTAACGGCGGGACGGTCACCCTGGACCGGGGGCCGGACGGCGGCGCGGAGTTCACGGTGCGGCTCCCGCTCGCGGGCCGTACGGCGGAGGTGGCCACGGCATGAGCGGAACGGACGGCATGGACGGCGTGGGCGGCATGGGTGACACGGCGGGCAGAAGCGGTGGTGGCGGGGCAGGCGGCGCGGGCGGTGGTGACGGGGCGGGCAGTACGGGTGGGGTGATCCGCGTGCTGGTCGTGGAGGACGATCCGGTGGCCGCCGACGCCCATCAGCTGTACGTGGGCCGGGTGCCGGGTTTCGAGGTGGCCGCCGTCGCCCATACCCGCGCGGCGGCCGTGCGGGCCCTGGACCGGATGCCGGTCGACCTGCTGCTGCTCGACCTGTACCTGCCCGACGGGCACGGTCTCCAGCTGTTGCGTTCGCTGCGGGCCGCCGGACACGGTGCCGACGTCATCGCCGTGACGTCGGCGCGTGATCTGGCGGTGGTGCGGGAAGGCGTGTCGCTCGGCGTCGTCCAGTACGTGCTGAAGCCGTTCACGTACCCCACCCTGCGGGACCGGCTCCTGCGCTACGCCGCGTTCCGGGCGGCGGCCGGTGAGGCGAGCGGCCAGGAGGAGGTGGACCGGGCGCTGGGGGCGTTGCGGGTCGCGGACCCGGCCAGCCTGCCCAAGGGGCTGAGCGGTCCGACGCTGGAAGTGGTGACGCGGTCGCTGCGGGAGTCCCCGGACGGGGTCACGGCGTCGGCCGCGGGCGAGGAGGTGGGGATCTCCCGGATCACCGCCCGCCGCTATCTGGAGCACCTGGTGACGGCGGGCCGCGCCGTCCGACGGCCGAGCTACGGTCAGGTAGGCCGCCCCGAGCTGCATTACACCTGGGTGGCTGAAACACGCCCCTAGGCGAAGACACCCGGGCGAATCACTCCTAGGAGGATCGTACGAAGGGTGAACCGTTAGGAACAGCCTGTAGCCAGGGGGTTCTTGTGCTCATACGGTGAAGCCGTGCACACGACTCCGCCCTTCAACGCCCCTGCCGCACGCCGACTTCGCGAAGCGCTGGGAATGGCTCCCGGACATGTTGCGTACGGCCTCGGCGCCCAGTACGGACTTCAGATAACCGCCGAGACCGTGATGGCCTGGGAGCGTGGTGTGGCCCTGCCGGGCGAGCGCGAACTGACGGCCCTCGCCGGTGTGCTGTGGTGCGCGCCGGAGGAACTGCTGGCCGCGGCGAGCACGTTGCGCGAGCACCGGCAGTCGCGGGACATCGAGGTGGAGGACCTGGCGCGGACGCTCGGGATGACCGCCGCCGCGTATCAGCGGATCGAGGACTCGGGACGCTGGCGGGGCAACGAGCGTCAGGCCGTGTCCCTCTGCCAGGCGCTGGACATGTCGGCCGCGCAGTTCCTCACGGCGACCGGCCGCAACGAGGAGCTGGCGGAGCTCCTGAACAAGGCGGTGGCCACGCGCTGGCAGGCGTACGTCAAGCCGGTGGCGAAGATGGTGCCGCTGGACAAGGTCCTGGTCCAGAACGTGCTGGAGCAGCTTCACACCGACTACCAGGCCCTGGTCCTGTCGACGCAGGCCTGGAACAGCGCCGGCCGGGAGCGCACGGAGGCGGAGAGCGACGCACGGGAGTTCCTGGTGCGGGTGGTCGAGCAGTTCTGGCGGACCGCGGGGATCTGATCCGGCCAACCGGGCCTGTTGCCTGAGACCTGTCAGCCGCGTCCGAGCGGCCCCGGTCGCCCGTGAGGGACGGCCGGAGCCGCTCGTGCCCCTTCCTGCCAGGCCGGAAGGGGCACGAGGAACCCGCGGGCGCCGCCCCGGTCAGAAGACCGACTCGGCCTCGTACATCCGGTCGCTGGGCACGGTCTTCAGCCGGGTCACCGCGTCGGCCAGCGGGACCATGGCGATCTCGGAGCCGCGCAGGGCCGTCATCCGGCCGAAGTCGCCCCGGTGCACGGCCTCCACCGCGTTCCAGCCGAAGCGGGTCGCGAGCACCCGGTCGTACGCGGTCGGCGTGCCGCCGCGCTGCACATGGCCGAGAATGACTGGCCGGGCCTCCTTGCCGAGCCGCCGTTCCAGCTCGGTGGCCAGCCGGTTGCCGATGCCCTGGAAGCGCTCGTGGCCGAACTGGTCGATCTCGCCCTTGGCGTACGTCATGGAGCCCTCCGCCGGGTGCGCGCCCTCGGCGACGCAGATGACGGCGAACTTCTTGCCGCGCGCGAAGCGCTCCTCGACCATCTTCACCAGGTCGTCGACCTGGAAGGGCCGCTCGGGGAGGCAGATGCCGTGGGCGCCGCCGGCCATGCCGGACTCCAGCGCGATCCAGCCCGCGTGGCGGCCCATGACCTCGACGACCATGACCCGCTGGTGCGACTCGGCGGTGGTCTTGAGACGGTCTATGGCCTCGGTCGCGACACCCACCGCGGTGTCGAAGCCGAAGGTCCGGTCGGTGGCGGAGATGTCGTTGTCGATCGTCTTCGGGACGCCGACGACGGGCATTCCCGCGTCCGAGAGCATCCGGGCGGCGGTCAGCGTGCCCTCGCCGCCGATCGGGATGAGGGCGTCGATGCCGTAACGGCGGGACAGCTCCTCACAGTTCTCCGCGGCCTCGCGCAGCCGGTCGCGCTCCAGCCGGGCGGAGCCGAGGATCGTGCCGCCGCGGGCCAGGATGCCGCTGACGGCGTTGAGGTCGAGGGGCCGGAAGTGGCCGTCGAGCAGCCCCTTGAAGCCGTCCTCGAACCCGATGACTTCATCGCCGTGCCCCACCACGGCACGGTGGACGACCGACCGGATCACGGCGTTCAGGCCGGGGCAGTCGCCGCCTGCGGTGAGAATTCCGATGCGCATCGTGCTCTGTCTCCTGCTCGCTAGGGCCGGTCGGTTCCGGGAGCCACTCGAGAACCCCCGTACCGTGAGCCATCACGATTGTCCCACGCCGGGTCCGGACACCGCGCTCCCGGCTGCTCCGGCCCCTGCCGGAGCGGCGCGCGGAGCGGCCTCCTCCCGGCGGGCGGCATACCTGCCCCCGTAGGTATCGTCAAGAGGACATGACCAGCCGAACAGGACGGGAGAGCACGCGTGGCGCGCAGCGTGTACGTGACCGGAATCGACCGGGGAGACGGCCGCCAGGTCGTCGATCTGGGAGTCATGGAGCTACTGACGCGTCAGGTGGACCGGGTCGGTGTCTTCCGGCCGCTGGTCCATGACGGACCCGACCGGCTGTTCGGGTTGCTGCGGGCCCGCTACCGGCTCTCGCAGAGCGCGGAGACGGTCTTCGGCCTCGACTACCACGAGGCGTCGACGATCCAGGCGGAGCAGGGTACCGACGAGCTGGTCTCCCGGCTCGTCGAGCGGTTCCACCGGGTGGCCCGCGACTACGAGGTCGTCCTGGTCCTCGGCAGCGACTTCGCCGCCACCCAGCTCCCCGACGAACTGGCGCTGAACGCCCGGCTCGCCAACGAGTTCGGCGCCTCGGTGATCGCGGTGGTCGGCGGCAAGGGCCAGGACGCGGAGTCCGTACGGGCCGAGACGCACAACGCCTACCGGGCGTACGCGGGCCTGGGCTGCGACGTCCTCTCGATGATCGTGAACCGGGTGGCGTCCGAGGACCGGGCGGAGATCGCCGAGCGGCTGGCGGCCCGGCTGCCGGTGCCCTGCTCGGTGCTGCCGGACGATCCGGCGCTCTCCGCGCCGACCGTCGCGCAGATCACCACGGCACTGGGCGGAACGGTTCTCCTCGGCGACGACTCGGGCCTGGGCCGGGACGCGCTGAACTTCGTCTTCGGCGGCGCGATGCTGCCGAACCTCCTCAAGGCCCTGACCCCGGGCTGCCTGGTCGTCACCCCCGGCGACCGGGCGGACCTGGTCATCGGCTCGCTCGCCGCGCACAGTGCGGGCACCCCGCCCATCGCCGGCGTCCTGCTGACGCTGGACGAGCGCCCCGGCGAGGAGATACTCAGGCTGGCCGCCCGCCTCGCCCCGGGCACCCCGGTCGTCGCGGTGGCCGGCGGATCCTTCCCCACGGCGGGTGAACTCTTCGCACTGGAAGGCAAGTTGAACGCCTCCACGCCCCGCAAGTCGGAGACCGCCCTCGGTCTCTTCGGGCGCCACGTGGACACGGGTGCGCTGCTGGAGCGGATCTCGGTGGCCCGCAGCGGCCGGGTCACCCCCATGATGTTCGAGCACGAACTGCTGGAACAGGCCCGCTCGAACCGGCGCCGGGTCGTCCTGCCCGAGGGCACGGAGGAACGCGTCCTGCGCGCCGCCGATGTGCTGCTGCGCCGCGACGTCTGCGACCTGACGCTCCTGGGCGACGTGGACGTCATCCGCAAGAAGGCCGCCGACCTCGGCATCGACCTCGCGGACACGCAGCTGATCAACCCGCAGACCTCCGAGCTGCGCCAGGCCTTCGCCGAGCAGTACGCCCTGCTCCGCGCGCACCGCGGTGTGACGGTGGAGCTCGCGTACGACGTCGTGTCGGACGTCAACTACTTCGGCACGCTGATGGTCCAGGACGGCCTGGCCGACGGCATGGTCTCCGGTTCGGTGCACTCCACGGCGGCGACCATCCGTCCCGCCTTCGAGATCATCAGGACGAAGCCGGATGCCTCGATCGTCTCCTCGGTCTTCTTCATGTGCCTCGCCGACAAGGTCCTGGTGTACGGCGACTGCGCGGTCAACCCCGATCCGGACGCCGAGCAGCTCGCGGACATCGCGGTGCAGTCGGCGGTCACCGCGGCACGCTTCGGTGTGGACCCCCGGATCGCGATGCTTTCGTACTCGACGGGAACCTCGGGCACGGGTGCGGACGTCGACAAGGTGCGGAAGGCGACCGAGCGGGTACGCGCCTCCCGGCCGGACCTGAGGATCGAGGGCCCCATCCAGTACGACGCGGCGGTCGAACCGTCCGTCGCCGCGACCAAGCTGCCGGCGTCGGAGGTGGCGGGGCGGGCGACCGTGCTGATCTTCCCGGACCTCAACACGGGCAACAACACCTACAAGGCCGTCCAGCGCTCGGCGGGCGCCGTCGCGGTCGGCCCGGTACTGCAGGGGCTGCGCAAGCCGGTCAACGACCTCTCGCGCGGCGCCCTCGTACAGGACATCGTGAACACCGTGGCCATCACCGCGATCCAGGCGCAGGACGAGGAGCGGACCGGATGACCCCCACGCACAGCACCGTCGAGGCGAGCCGGGTGCTCGTCCTGAACTCGGGGTCCTCCTCGGTGAAGTACCAGCTCCTGGACATGCGCGACCGCACCCGGCTGGCGACGGGTCTGGTCGAGCGGATCGGTGAGGAGACCTCCCGGCTGGTGCACACGCCGTCGGCCGGCGCCCCCCGTGAGCGCACCGGCCGGATCGCCGACCACGAGCAGGCGCTGAGGGCGGCGGCCGAGGAGCTGGCGGCCGACGGGCTCGGCCTGGATTCCCCCGAGCTGGCGGCGATCGGCCACCGGGTGGTGCACGGCGGGCTCAGGTTCAGCGAGCCCACCGTGGTCACCGACGAGGTGCTGGAGGAGATCGAGCGGCTGGTCCCGGTGGCCCCGCTGCACAACCCGGCGAACATCACCGGGATCCGTACGGCGCAGGGACTGCGCCCGGACCTTCCACAGGTGGCGGTCTTCGACACGGCGTTCCACACGACGATGCCGGAGCACGCGGCACGGTACGCGATCGACGTGGCGACCGCCGACGCGCACCGCATCCGCCGCTACGGCTTCCACGGCACCTCGCACGCGTACGTGTCGCGGCGGGCGGCCGAGCTGCTGGGCCGGCCGGTGGCGGACGTGAACGTGATCGTGCTGCACCTGGGCAACGGCGCCTCGGCCTCCGCGGTGGCGGGCGGCCGGTGCGTGGAGACGTCCATGGGACTGACCCCCTTGGAGGGGCTGGTCATGGGTACGCGTTCCGGGGACATCGATCCGGCCGTCACCTTCCACCTCAAGCGGGTGGCCGGCATGTCGGCGGACGAGATCGACGACCTGCTGAACAAGCGGAGCGGCCTGGTCGGCCTGTGCGGCGACAACGACATGCGGGAGATCCGGCGCCGGGTGGAGGAGGGCGACGAGCGTGCCACGCTGGCCTTCGACATCTACGTCCACCGGCTGAAGAAGTACATCGGCGCCTATTCGGCGGTCCTCGGCCGGGTGGACGCCGTGGTGTTCACGGCGGGGGTCGGGGAGAACTCGGCTCCGGTGCGGGAGGCTGCGATCGCGGGGCTGGAGGGTTTCGGCCTCGCGGTGGACCCGGACCGTAACGCCGTACGGTCCGGCGAACCGCGGCTGATCTCCCCCGACGACGCACGGGTGGCCGTCGCCGTGGTGCCCACGGACGAGGAGCTGGAGATCGCCGGCCAGACCTTCGCACTGGTCCACAACTGAGCGGACCCGCGCCCCTTTGTATCTTCCACCAGACGGAATATTCCGCAGCGAAACAAACCGATAGGATCCGCCTCATGCGCCGTTCCAAAATCGTCTGTACCCTCGGTCCCGCCGTCGACTCCCATGAGCAGCTCGTCGCTCTGATCGAGGCCGGCATGAGCGTGGCCCGTTTCAACTTCAGTCACGGCTCCCACGAGGAGCACCAAGGCCGTTACGACCGGGTCCGCAAGGCCGCAGCCGAGACCGGCCGCGCGGTCGGCGTGCTCGCCGACCTCCAGGGCCCGAAGATCCGCCTGGCGAAGTTCGCCGAGGGGCCCGTCGAGCTGGTCCGCGGGGACGAGTTCGTCATCACCTCCGAGGACGTCCCGGGCGACAAGTCGATCTGCGGTACGACCTACAAGGGTCTGCCCGGGGACGTCACCAAGGGTGACCCGATCCTGATCAACGACGGCAACGTCGAGCTCAAGGTCGTCTCGGTCGACGGCCCGCGTGTCACCACCATCGTCATCGAGGGCGGTGTCATCTCCGACCACAAGGGCATCAACCTGCCCGGTGCGGCGGTGAACGTTCCCGCGCTGTCCGGCAAGGACGTCGAGGACCTGCGGTTCGCCCTGCGGATGGGCTGCGACCTGGTCGCGCTGTCCTTCGTGCGGGACGCCGAGGACGTCAAGGACGTGCACAAGGTGATGGACGAGGAGGGCCGCCGGGTCCCCGTCATCGCCAAGGTCGAGAAGCCCCAGGCCGTCGAGCACATGGAGGGCGTCGTCGCCGCCTTCGACGGTGTGATGGTGGCCCGCGGTGACCTGGCCGTCGAGTATCCGCTCGAGAAGGTCCCGATGGTGCAGAAGCGCCTCATCGAGCTGTGCCGCCGCAACGCCAAGCCGGTGATCGTGGCGACCCAGATGATGGAGTCGATGATCACCAACTCGCGGCCGACCCGCGCCGAGGCGTCCGACGTCGCGAACGCGATCCTGGACGGCGCGGACGCGGTCATGCTGTCCGCGGAGTCCTCCGTGGGCGCGTACCCGATCGAGACGGTCAAGACGATGGCGAAGATCGTCGTCGCCGCCGAGGAGGAGCTCCTCTCCAAGGGCCTCCAGCCCCTGGTCCCGGGCAAGAAGCCCCGTACGCAGGGTGGTTCGGTCGCCCGCGCCGCCGCCGAGATCGCGGACTTCCTCAACGGCAAGGCACTGGTCGCGTTCACCTCGTCCGGTGACACCGCCCGCCGCCTCTCCCGCTACCGCGCCGCGCAGCCGATCCTGGCCTTCACGACGGACGAGTCCACCCGCAACCAGCTCGCGCTGAGCTGGGGCGTCGAGTCGCACGTGGTCCCGCACGTGAACAACACGGACGCCATGGTCGACCTGGTCGACGAGGAGCTCCTGAAGCTGAACCGCTACACCACCGGCGACATCATGGTGATGACCGCCGGCTCGCCCCCCGGTGTCGCCGGCACCACGAACATGGTCCGGGTCCACCACCTGGGCGGCGAGAAGCGCGACTGACGCGCCCTGCCCGTGACTGTGGCCCGCACCCCCGGACAACAGGGGTGCGGGCCACAGTCCTTGTGCGGCTCCCGAACGGGTCTGTGGGTCAGCTGTCGCCGCCGGTGAAGTAGTTCTGCAGTCCGGGGACCTTGAGCGAGCCGCCGAACTGGCCGGCCTGGGTCACCTTCACGTCGGTGAAGAAGGCGAACGGAACGTTCAGCGGCGGCGGGGTCTGGGGGTTGAAGGTGATCGGGATGAGGCCGAAGAGGTTGCCCTTCAGCTCCTCCGTGTACATCGTCACCGTGCCGTTGCGGATGGTCGACGTGGAACCCGACGCCGCCTTGACGTGGCCGGTGGTGCCGGCCGTCGGACCCGTCGTCAGCTGGTGCAGGTCCTTGATGTCGACGGAGCTCGCGGTGAACTTCAGCACCTTCTTGACCGTGCCGTTGTACGTCTTCACCTCGACGATGCCCGCGTAGTCCAGCCCGGTGAGGGTGAGCAGCGACGACTCCAGGATCCACGGGTCGTCCGGGAGCAGCGGCAGGCCCTGCTCCAGGTCGGCCGCGGCGAGCGCCTCGGGGTCGGCGGTCGGGCACGGGAAGCGCTCCTTGGCGCCGTCCGGCACGTCCTCGTCCTTGACGGGGTCGAGGCCCTTGACGTCCTCGTCGAGCTCCTCGACGTCCTGGCCGGCCTTGTCGGCCGCTTCCCGGATGGCGTCGGCGGTGCCGTCGGCCTCGTCCTTCGCCTCCTCGGTGGCTTCCTCGACCGGATCGGTGGCCGCGGTCTCCGTCGGCTTCGGCTCCGGGGCCTGTGCGGTGGCGCTCGGGGACGGGCTCGCCGTCTCCTTGTCGCCGTCGAGGAGGTCCTTGATGGCGTCACCGACACCCAGCGGGTCGAGCGGGTTCACCGACTTGGTGGGCGTGGGCGTCGCGCTGGGCGTCGCCGCGGCCTTGTTCTCGGACGGTGCGGTCTCCGCGGGAGCACTCGCGCTCGCGGAGGGCTTCGGGGCCTCGGCCCCGCCCGTGTCCGGCTTCTCGTCCGTGTCCTTGCCGCCCTCGGCCTCGCCGGTGGACGTGGCGCTCGGTGCCGGCGTCGCCTTCGGTTCCTCGGATTCGCCCGGTACGTCGGAGCGCGTCACACAGGGACCGGGGGCGAAGGGGATGTCGCTGTCGTCGGCCAGCGCGAGCTTGGGGGTGAGTCCCATGCCGACGAAGACCGCCGTGGGCATCGCGGCAAGTGCGAACGCCTTCTTGCCCGAAGGCATGTTCAGCTTCGTCAGCAGCGACTTCCTGGGCGCCGCGTGCCGGGGTCCTCTGCGCTCGCGGAGGCCCTCCGGACCGGCGTCGCCCGTCTGTGTCTCGTCACCCCGCACGGTGTCCCCCGCTTTCGACCTCGGCCGACTTCTCGTACGGCGACAGCTGCTGCGGGACCGCGGCCGGGTCGTAGTACTGCGGTGCGGTCTCCTCCGTCTCCGGTGCGTCCTCGAAGGTCCGTGCCTTCGGCTCGGGAGCCGTGGTGCCGGCCTCCGGATCGGCGGGTGCCCAGGAGATGGAGAGAGCTCCGCCGAGGAGGGAGAAGACGAAACCGATCAGGAATCCGCCGATGTTGGCGACGGGTATCGAGATCAGCGCCAGCAGGATCGCCGCGACACCGGCGAAGACCCTCACGATGTGGTGGAACCACATGGTCAGGCCCAGCGTGATGAGCAGGATCCCGATGATCAGGGAACCCGCACCGGCGGTCGTGGACATCGCGATCGTCATGTTGCCGAGGTGCATGTTCGCGTACGGGAAGTACGCGATGGGTACACCACCCAGGATGGTGAACAGGCCCGCCCAGAACGGCCGGTTACCCCGCCAGGTGCGGAATCCCCGCCGGAAGACGGTGAGGTAGTGCTCGTTCTGCCCTGTGGACTCGGGGCTCATGGAAAACAGCTCCCTGGAACCGGTACTGCTGTGAGAAGAGAAAGGGTGGGCGGCCGGAGGCCCTCAGGGAGCGTTCCGGCCACCCGGGCGAGTGCTAGAAGCACTCCTTGACGCCCTTGTGCAGCTTCAGGCTCAGGTTGCTGAGCTTGAAGGTGCCGGCGGTGGTTGCCCACGCCGTCTGCTCCACGTCGGTGAGCGTGGCCTTCTTGGCGCGCTGGGCGAAGCCGCCCGCCTTGACGGCCTTCTCCGTACCCGGCTGGATGCCAGGCGCACCGACGGAACCGGCTCCGACGCCGATGTCGATCTGCTCGAAGTACGCGTCCGCGTCGAGCTGAGCGATGTCGAGGTAGAGGTTGGTCGCCTCGACCGGCTTCTTCGGGTCGGTGCCGGCCGTCAGGTTGAGGCTGACACTGCCGAGACCGAAGGGCAGGTTCGGCGTCACGACCGACTGGCACATGTTGGTGATCGTGGCCTTGCTGAAGCCCGACACGGCCACCGGGTGTGCCTGGGCCTTGTCGCCCTCGATGTCCGTTCCGACAGCGACGCTGCCGTACTGGACGAAGTCCTCACCGACGAGCTTGTCGGTGCTGACCTTGAAGCTCTGCCCGGAGACGCTGAACGACGCGGCCAGCGCACCCTGCGCCAGGCCGACGCCGACTGCTGCGGTCGCGACGACGCTCGGCACCATGACCAGAGCGAAACGCTTCCATCTGGTACCACCGCGAACCTGGGAACTCATAAATTTCCTCCTTCTCGGACGTACATCTCCGGTACGGGCATCGTGCCCGTCCTGGGATGGGAGAAGTGCTACGTCCTCGGGAAGGAGAGCGCCCGGACCGGAGGCGCGTACCGCATCCGAATCACCGGCGATCACCCCCGAGCGACAACCACTGGCCGCGCGTCTGCGCAACCGGTTCGGACAGGCCCTGCCGAGGGCAGGAACCCCCCTGTCCGCGATCGGCGCCACTGCCGCCGACCACCCGGTGGGGACCCAACAGGCCGCCGGTGCCGACTGGCTGTCGGGCTGGCGGGCATTGGACCGAGCGTGGCCGATCGTGGTGCATTCCCGCCCTCGACACAAGGGGGGTCGTTACTCGCTAGTAACGGCACGATAACCGGGGTGCGACAGGGGGGTACCGTCCGGCCACACAGGGTGGCACCAAAGGGACGCTCGAATGCGGAGATTGACGCCCGAAAAGGGACAGACTCCTGGGTGCGATTTACTGCCAGTAACAGTGCGTACTTCTGTCAAGATTTGGTAAAGCGAAGGCGTACGTTGTCGTTCGCCCGCGAAAACGGCCGCGGCACCCCGGGGGCACCACGGCCGTGTTGTCACATCAGAACAAGACCCGTGCGAGGGCCGTCCGGGCGGCGGTGACCCGGGGGTCCTCGGGGCCGATCACCTCGAAGAGCTCCAGGAGCCGCAGCCGCACCGCGTCCCGGTCGTCACCGAAATTGCCGCGGACCGTCTCGACGAGCCGGCCGAAGGCGTCCTCCACGTGACCGCCCACGAGATCCAGGTCCGCTGCGGCCATCTGTGCCGCCGGATCGGCCGGATTCTCCGCGGCGTCCTTGCGGACCTGCTGCGGGTCCAGGGCCGCGACCCTGCCCAGCAGTTCGGCCTGGGCCAGGCCCAGTTTGGCCTCGGTGTTGACCGGATCGTCGGCGAGAACGCTCTTGTACGCCCGCACGGCTCCGTCGAAGTCGTTGGCGTCCAGAGCCGTCACGGCCGTCTCCAGGAGCGCGTCGTACGGCCCTGCGGGCACCTCGGCCGGGGCCGCGTCCTCGGCTTCCCCGGCGGCGTCCTGGCCGACCACGATCCCGGTGAGACCGAAGCGCTCCTCGCCGACCTGGATCAGCTGGTCCAGCGTCTGGCGGATCTGGCTCTCGGGGGCTGCCCCCTGGAAGAGCGGCAGGGCCTGCCCGGCCACCACGGCGAAGACCGCGGGGATGCCCTGGATCCCGAACTGCTGCATCAGCATCTGGTTGGCGTCGACATCGACCTTGGCCAGCACGAAGCGGCCGTTGTACTCGGTGGCGAGACGCTCCAGGAGCGGGCCGAGCTGTTTGCACGGCTCGCACCACTCGGCCCAGAAGTCGATGACTACGGGCACTTCGGTGGAGCGCTGGAGGACGTCGCGCTCGAAGCCGGCCTCATCGACGTCGATCACCAGGGAGGCGGGGGCGACGGCGCCGCCGCCACCCTGCCGGGCGGACTCCGCGCGCGCCTGCTCCGCCTTCGTCTTGGCCTCGCCGGCCGCCTTGACAGCGGCGAGGTCGACGACGCCGCTCATGGACATGTTCCTAGGCTGCATACGTACATCCTCCCCCCTGGGCGCACTGTTCCGGAAAGCGATCCGCGAACCGCCTCCGTCCACAGCCACGCCGGCGTGCGGGGCGGACGGACGGACACGGCCACAGGGCCCTGAAAAACCCCGCATTCGACACCGGGTCCCCACCCGGCACATGGCTGTCGATCGGTCGTGGCGTGGCGACGGGCGAACCGTCCTCCTTACGCTACGACCCGTAGCGTAACTGCCCGGACCCCCTCCCGGGCAAGAGTGTCCGGTGATCCGTCTCACGGGCCCCGGGGCCGGTCAGCGGTACTTACCGGCCGGTATGGTCGCCGCATGCCGAGCCGCCCCCCTGCCGAACCCACCCGATCCGGACGTCCCCGCAGCGCCGCGGCCGACGCCGCGATCCTGGAGGCGACCCGTGCGTCGCTGGTCGACCTCGGCTGGTCGAAGCTGACGATGGGCGACGTGGCGACGCGGGCGGGGGTCGCCAAGACGACTCTGTACCGCCGCTGGGCCGGCAAGAACGAGCTGGTCGTGGACGCGGTCGCGGTCCTCTTCGACGAGCTGGAGCTGCCCGACCTCGGCAGCCTCGCGGCCGATGTGGAGGCAGTGGTGCTGCAGTTCGCGGCACTGCTGGAGCGGCCGGAGACCAAGACCTCGCTGATGGCGGTGGTCGCGGAGTCGACGCGTGACGAGGCGCTGCGGAGCCGGATCAGGAATTCGATCGTGACCAGGCAGAAGCGGCTGGTCCTGCGGGGACGCGAGCGGGCGCAGGACCGCGGCGAGCTGCCCCCCGAGCCGGATCCCGCGATGGCCGCCCGGACCGCCGATCTGGTCTTCGACGTGATCGCCGGCGCGGTGGTGCACCGGGCGCTGGTGAGCGCCGAACCCGTCGACACCGACTGGGCCCGGCGCTTCACCCTGCTGCTGCTCTCGGGGCTGGGAGCCGCCGCCCAGCCGGCGGGGACAGTGGGTCAGAAGCCGGGCGGCTCCGTGTAGATGCCCCACTCGTCGCGCAGGACGCCGCAGATCTCACCGAGGGTCGCCTCGGCCCGTACGGCCTCCAGCATCGGCCCGATCATGTTCGAGCCGTCGCGCGCGGAGGCAAGCATCGCGTCGAGCGCGGCGCGCACCCGGGCGTCGTCGCGGCCCTCTTTGCGTCCGGCGAGGTCGCGCACCTGGTCGCGCTCGACCTCGTGGCTGACCCGGAGGATCTCCAGGTCGCCGGTGACGGAGCCGTGGTGGACGTTGACGCCGACGACCCGCTTGTCGCCCTTCTCCAGCGACTGCTGGTACTGGAAGGCCGATTCGGCGATCTCACCGGTGAACCAGCCGTCCTCGATGCCGCGCAGGATGCCTGAGGTCATCGGGCCGATCGGGTGCTTGCCGTCCGGGTGGGCCCGGGTACCGCGCTCCTTGATCTGATCGAAGATCTTCTCGGCCTCGGCCTCGATACGGTCGGTGAGCTGCTCGACGTACCAGGAACCGCCCAGCGGGTCGGCGACGTTGGCGACGCCGGTCTCCTCCATCAGCACCTGCTGGGTGCGCAGGGCGATCTCGGCCGCCTGCGCGGAGGGGAGGGCCAGCGTCTCGTCCAGGGCGTTGGTGTGCAGCGAGTTGGTGCCGCCGAGGACGGCGGAGAGTGCCTCGACCGCGGTGCGGACGACGTTGTTGTACGGCTGCTGGGCCGTCAGCGAGACACCGGCGGTCTGGGTGTGGAAGCGGAGCCACTGCGCCTTGTCGGTCCGCGCGCCGTACGTCTCCTTCATCCAGCGGGCCCAGATGCGGCGGGCGGCGCGGAACTTGGCGATCTCCTCGAAGAAGTCGAGGTGGGCGTCGAAGAAGAAGGAGAGCCCCGGGGCGAAGGTGTCGACCTCCAGGCCGCGGGAGAGGCCGAGCTCCACGTAGCCGAAGCCGTCGGCCAGGGTGTACGCCAGCTCCTGCGCGGCCGTCGCTCCGGCCTCGCGGATGTGGTACCCGGAGACCGAGAGCGGTTTGTAGGCGGGGATGTCGCGCGCGCAGTGCTCCATCAGGTCGCCGATGAGGCGCAGGTGCGGCTCGGGCTGGAAGAGCCACTCCTTCTGCGCGATGTACTCCTTGAAGATGTCGGTCTGCAGCGTGCCGTTGAGGACGCCCGGGTCGACACCCTGGCGCTCGGCGGCGACCAGGTACATGCAGAAGACGGGGACGGCGGGCCCGCTGATCGTCATCGAGGTGGTGACGTCACCGAGCGGGATGTCCTTGAAGAGGGTCTCCATGTCGGCGGCGGAGTCGATGGCGACCCCGCAGTGCCCGACCTCACCGAGGGCGCGGGGGTCGTCGGAGTCGCGGCCCATCAGGGTCGGCATGTCGAAGGCCACGCTGAGCCCGCCGCCGCCCGCGGCCAGGATCATCTTGTAGCGCTCGTTGGTCTGCTCGGCGTTGCCGAAGCCGGCGAACTGGCGGATGGTCCAGGTCCGGCCGCGGTAGCCGGTCGGGTAGAGCCCGCGGGTGAAGGGGTACTCGCCGGGCCAGCCGATCCGCTCGAAGCCCTCGTAGGTGTCACCGGGGCGGGGCCCGTACGCGGGCTCCACCGGGTCCCCGGAGAGCGTGGTGAAGTCCGCGTCGCGCTTGCGGGCCTTGTCGTAACGGGCCTGCCAGCGGCGGCGGCCTTCCTCGATCGCGTGAGCGTCCATGGTACGAATTTACTAGGACGTCCTAGTAAATGTCGATGGCAAACCGCCCGGCGCTTTCACGCGGGGCGGTTCGGTCTCAGCTCGTACGCCGGACGGTCAGGCCTTGACGGCCTGCGCGGCGCCGTCCGTGATCAGCGGCTCGACCTCACGGACGACCTTGCGCTCCACGAAGAAGGCGGCCGTCGGGATGGTTCCGGAGACCAGCACCCACAGCAGCTTGCCGACCGGCCACTTCGCCTTGGAGCCCAGGTCGAAGGCGAAGACCAGGTAGATGATGAACAGGACGCCGTGGAGCTGCGAGACCGCGAAGGTCAGGCTCTCGCCGGTGTCGAATCCGTACTTGAAGACCATGCACACGCACAGGATCATCAACATGACGGCGGTGACGTAGGCCATCACCCGATAGCGGGTCAGCACGCTGCGTTTCATGGCATCGAGCGTAGCCGCAGGCTCCGGGCGATCCTGCAGCGCCCTGCCCCCGGGCTACTCGTCCTCGAAGTCCTGGGCGGCCACCCGCAGCGGGCGCAGCATCGCGAAGATCTCGGCGCACTCCTCGGAGTCGTAGACCCCGAGCCCGAAGTCCATCGCCATCAGGTCCTGGGTGGCCGCCTCGACGACCTCGCGGCCCTTGGGGGTGATGGAGGCGAGGGTTCCGCGCCCGTCGTTGGGGTTGGGCCGCTTGCCGACCAGCCCGGACCGCACCAGCCGGTCGACGGTGTTGGTGACGGAGGTGGGGTGCACCATGAGGCGCTCGCCGATCTTGGACATCGGCAGCTCACCGGCCTGCGAGAAGGTGAGCAGGACCAGCGCCTCGTAGCGGGCGAAGGTCAGCCCGTACGGTTTGACCACCGCGTCCACCTCGGCGAGCAGGATCTGCTGCGCCCGCATGATCGAGGTGATCGCGCCCATGGAGGGCACCGGGCCCCAGCGCCGGTGCCAGAGTTCTTCGGCGCGGGCGATGGGATCGAAGGGAAGGCTGAGCGGCTTCGGCACGGGACGACCTTACCCACTGGTCACATACTGGTCAGCCCTGTCTCGCACTTCGGTACCGGACGTCTGTTCTACGGACCTCGGCGACGAGCAGGAGCGTGCACGCGGTGCCGGAGGCGGCGACCACCTGGTGCACCGGGAAGAACTCCGCGGTCAGTCCGGCGAGGGCCATGCCGATGCCCCGGACCGTCATCAGCCCCGCGGTGAGCGGCGTCACGGCCCGGCCGCGCAGATGCTCAGGCACCGCGTCCACGAACCACTGGTCGAGCCCGATGACGTACGCGGCCCCCGCCCCGGCCGGCACGAGAGCGGCCACGGTTCCGGCCGGGCCCGGCCGGAACGCGTACTGATGGCCGTACCGCCGCGAGGTGAGCGGGCCCGCGTGCTGTACGAGCGCAGGCCGCTCGGCATCGCGCCGGCGGGGCAGGACCCGTGAGCGGCCTCAGCCGGCCTTGACCCACTTCGCCACCGACGGCGTCCCCGCCGTGTCCGTGAGGAACAGCATGTACCAGCCGGGCGGCAGCAGCGCCGGGTCGTCCGGCACCGTGACCGTCACCTTGCCCGAGGACTTCCGCAGCCCCAGCTCGACGGAGCGCTGCTCGACGTCCGTGGTGTGCGTGACCGCGCTCGGCCGCATCAGCCGCGCCGTCGCGATCCGCCCGGAGCCCTCGACGGCGTACGTCGCCGAGCCGCCGCGGGCGACCGTATCCGGCCCCTTCCCGATCACCGGCCGCACGACCTCGCTCCGGTGCAGCGCGGGCGGTGTGTAGACCTCCATCCGCTGTTCGAAGGTGCCGAGCCGGGTGTTGGCCCTGTCGCCGTACAGCGAGTCGGAGCCGAAGGTCGCCACCCGCCCGTCGGGCAGCAACAGGGCCTCCGAGTGGTAGTTGCGGCCGACGGTCGGATCGGCCGCCGCGGTGAACGTGCCGGTCGCCGGGTCGTAGGACTGCGCCTTGAGGATGTTGCTGGCGCCGCGTCCCCGGTAGTCCCTGGAGCCTCCGGTGGTGAAGACGGTGTCGTCCGGCATGAGCACGCTGTTCAGATAGCGCGTGCCCTGCGGGAGGTCGGGTCCGCGCTCGAACGCGGGCCGCTCCTTCGTGAGGTCGACGACGGCGGTCCGGGCGGTGGACTTCGCGGACTCGCCCACCCCGCCGCCGCCGAGGACCATCACCTTCTGGTCCTGCGCGGGCGGCAGCATCAGCGAGGCCGCGGTCTCCAGCTCGTCGGCGTCGGTCAGCCCGCCGACCTCGGTGAAGGTGTTCTTCTCCGGGTCCCACAGCCCGGGGAGCCGCCCCTTGTCCGCGGGTCCGTAGCCGGCGTTCGCGCCCGGGTAGAAGAGCTTGCCGCCCTTGGTCAGGAACAGTGCGGGATAGGTCGGGAAGTAGCGGAAGGGGCCCTTGGACCACTTCTTCGTCCCCGGGTCGTAGATCTCGTTGCCGCCGGCCAGGATCTCGCCGACGTCGTCGAGACCGGACACGGCGAGGACCCTGCCGTCGTCGAGACCGACGAGCGTCGGGTACCAGCGGGCGTCCTTCATGGGGGCGACCGGGATGTACTTCTCGGCCACCGGGTCGAATTCGTACGCCGCCCTGATCCCCTGGAAGTCCTGCTTGTCCATGGTCATCTTCTCGGCAAGGCCGTAGGCGTTGTCGGCCGCCTTCCCCTTGAGCCCCTTGATCCGGTACCGGGCGGCCTTCCCGGTCACCGCCCGCGGCCCCTCCTCGACGGCCTCCACGAAGACGCGCTGCTCGGAGGCGGTCACCCTGGTCCTCCACGGCTTCATCGCGCCGCTCTCGAAGTAGTCCACCTCGAACGCGCGCTTCGCCTTCGGCACCGTCACGTCGAACCTGGACACGTACTCCGCACCGGACGGTGACGTGAAGACGGTGCCCTTCCCGAGGGTGAGCGGCTTGTCCGGGTTCTCGTTCTTCACCCGCATCCCGCCGCCCGCGCGCCGCACCTTGTCGTCGAGCACCTCGTAGCGCGCGGTGCCGCCGGCGATCAGGAGGCGGCCGTCGGGGAGGGCGGCGTGGCCGCCGCAGAAGAAGTCCTCGGGGGTGTCGATCTTCTTGAAGGTGCCCGCGTCCGGGTCCCACAGGACCGTGTCGAAGGTGCCCGCGTCGAAGTGCTCCTCGTCGTTGCCGGAGCCGGCGACGATCAGCACCTTCCCGGTGCGCAGGAGGGCCGCGTGAATGGCGTTCGTACGGAATTCCCCGGGGATGCGCACCCGCTCCCAGGAGCCGTACCGCGCCTTGTACGCGGGCCGGCCGATCGCGTACGCGTGGTACCTGTCCTCCGCGAACGACAGGGCCGCGGGGGCGTTGAGCCCGGCGAGCACCACCATCGCGCCGCCGCCGAGCAGGGCCTTCTTCAGACGTGGGGTGGGCCGGTGGGACAGGGGCATGGATCAGTTCCCTCCTGCGGTGGTGACGGCGGTCGGCGCCTCCGTTTCACGCGGGGCACGCACAGCGCGGGGCCGCCGCTCCCGGAGCCGCGTGCAGGTCCACACGGCGACCGGTGAGAGGGCGGTGGCAAGGGCCAGCACCGCCCAGGTGCGCATCGCCGCGTGTGTGTGGCCGAGCACCGCCGACGCGGCCAGCGACACCAGCAGGAGGGCCGCCCAGAAGAGGTGCACGCGGAAGGTGAGCAGCCGGTCGGGGCTGGCCGCACCGCCCTTGGGGGTGACGACGAACCGGCCCTCGGTACGCAGCAGGGCGGCACCCAGCGACTTGAGGTAGATCGGCGCGCAGAGCGCCGACATCCCCATGCCGGCCAGCCCGCCCGATCCCTCGGGTTCGTGCGGGGAGACGTTGTGGCGGCGGTTCCACAGGTAGAGCCCGATCTGGAGGGCCGCCGCGTCGCTGTAGAGCATCAGCCAGAGGGAGGCGGCGACCTGGGTCCCGGAGGCGCCGAGCCAGAGGAACAGCAGGCAGCTCAGCACGCCGAGCAGCCAGTTGACGGCGGTCATGGGGTAGTAGACGAGCATCAGCGTGTAGCTGAGGAGCCGGCCGGGCGGCACCCGGAACAGCCCCTTCCCGTACTGCCGCAGCAGCGTCTCGTACGTCCCGCGCGACCAGCGGAGCTGCTGGGTGAAGAAGTCGGTCCAGGAGGCGGGGCCCTCGCCGACGGCCAGCACGTCCGGGGTGTAGACGGAGCGCCAGTACCGCCCGGTCAGCGGGTTGCGGTGGCGGTGGATCTCGAAACCGGTGGCCATGTCCTCGGTGATCGAGTCGTAGAGCCCGCCGACCTGGCGCAGGGCGGCGACGCGTACGACGTTGTTGGTGCCGACGAACATGGGGGCGCCGTAGCGGTTGCCGGCGCGCTGGATCAGGGCGTGGAAGAGGAACTGCTGGGACTCGGCCGCCTTGGTGACGGCCGAGTCGTAGTTCCCGTAGACCTGCGGGCCGACGACGAAGGCGGTGTCGGGATCGCGGAAGTAGCCCATCATCCGTTCGAGGAAGTTGGGCTGCGGTACGTGGTCGGTGTCGACGGAGGCGAAGTAACCGTAGGCGTTCCCGTGCCTGGCGAGCCAGGCGTTGTAGTTGCCGTGCTTGGTCCGGGCCTTGTGGGGGCCCTGGGCCCGGTTCCACTCGGGCACCCCGCTGCGGGTGAAGTGGTGCACGCCCAGCTCGGCGCAGAGCATCCTGGCTTCGGGGTCGTCGCCCTCGTCGAGCAGCCAGACGTCCAGACCCCCCGCGTGCCGCACCCGTACGGCGCCCTCCAGGGTGGCCCGCACCATGGCGATCGGTTCCTTGCCCGGTACGTAGCTGGTGAGGAAGGCGACCCGGGTGCCGGGCTCGGGTGTCACCGGGACGGGGTCCCTGGCCACCATCGTGGCGTGCGCGATCGACACGACGTTGACCAGCATGAACAGTTCGACGAGGCCGATGGACAGGAGCATCACGGCGTCCGCGGCGATGAGCCAGGGTTCGCCGTTCTCCCGCGTGGTCCAGTGCGTGGGCCAGACCAGGTAGAGCAGCAGCAGGCCCGTGAGCACGGGGGCGAGCGTCATCAGGAGGACTGCTCTTGTCCGGTGCTTCTCGGTGGAGAGAAGGCTGCGGTAGGCGACCCGGTAGCCCGTCGCGGCCGGCTCGGTGAGCGGCCCCGCGAGCGTGCTGTAGCGGTCGTAGTCGTAGCCCTCCGACGACAATGCGCCTCCAACGGACGAATGATGGATATCGCCACATAAGGTGATATCCATCACGGCGTCGACCCGACAGGCCAGGGAGGGGGTCATTCCTCCCCCGAACGACACAAACCCCCGGAGCCGATCGGCTCCGGGGGCTGTTGCGTACGAAGGGGGCGGACGGCAGGTCAGTCCGCCAGGTGGCGCTCCACCGTCTCGACCTTGGAGGTCAGGCCGTCGGTGACGCCGGGCCTGATGTCGGCCTTCAGCACCAGGGAGACACGGCCGGCACGGGCCTCGACGGCGGCGACGGCGCGCTTGACGACGTCCATGACCTCGTCCCACTCGCCCTCGACGGAGGTGAACATCGCGTCGGTGCGGTTGGGGAGCCCGGACTCGCGGACGACCCGTACGGCGTCGGCGACGTACTCACCGACGTCCTCGCCGACACCCAGCGGACTGACGGAGAAGGCGACGATCATGCGCTGACCGTACCTTCGGCGCGGGCGCGGGCGGCGATGACGCCGTCGGCCTCGTACTTCTTGAGCAGCTTGTCGCCGTAGAACCCGCCGAAGGGCACGACCGCGAGGAGGAAGAACAGCGCGACGCGCTTGAGCGGCCACTTGGCCTTGACCCACACGTCCAGCAGGAACACCACGTAGATCGTGAAGAGCAGGCCGTGCAGGGCTCCGAGCGGCGGCATCAGGAAGTCGATGTCCGAGACGCGCATCAGGAGCGAGCCGAAAATGAGCAGCGCCGGGAAGGAGAGCGCCTCTGGAACCGAGATGAGGCGCAGCCGGTGCAGGGCGGAAGCGGTCTTGATGTCCACGAGGGCACCTTCGGTGGGAGGGGGCGGTACGGCTTGTGAACGCAGGCACAAGCACAGCCATTGTGGCATCGCCCCCGGCCGGCTCCGGTGGCGGGGGCCGATAACAGGCGAGCACACCCCGGACAGTGCGTATCGGCGCATATCAGGGTCCTTCCCGGGTCCGGATAGAACCCGGGGCCCTGTCCGCCGGGCGCCGCTGGGACTACCGTCGCAGCGTGGCAATGTTCCGGCTCCAAGGCAGCAAGACCCTCGCCGTCACCCTGACGGGCGACGCCGTCAGGGCGAAGAACGGCTCGATGGTCGCGTACGACGGTCAGATGTCCTTCAGGAAGATGTCCGGCGGCGGTGAGGGCATCCGCGGCATGGTGACCCGCCGGCTGACCGGCGAGCAGATGACGGTGATGGAGGTGAAGGGGCAGGGCACCTGCTACTTCGCCGACCGGGCGAGCGAGATCAGCCTCGTCTCGCTGCACGGCGACAAGCTGTACGTCGAGGCGAGCAATCTGCTGGCCACCGACGCCGGGCTGCGCACCGGCACCACCTTCACCGGGCTCCGCGGCCAGGCGAGCGGCAACGGCCTGTTCACCACGACCGTCGAGGGCACCGGCCAGGCGGCGATCATGTCGGACGGTTCGGCCGTGGTGCTGCGGGTGTCGCGCCAGTACCCGCTGACCGTCGACCCGGGCGCCTACATCGCCCATCAGGGCAGCCTCCAGCAGCACTTCCAGTCCGGGGTGAACTTCCGGACGCTCATGGGCGAGGGCTCCGGCGAGTCGTTCCAGATCCGCTTCGAGGGCGACGGTCTCGTCTATGTGCAGCCGAGCGAGCGGAACACCGTCGGAGGCGATGTCTGATGCCGTTCCGTGAGATCAACTCCAAGATGGTCGAGGCCACGGTCGTGCCCGGCCAGAAGATGTACAGCCGGCGGGGCGCGATGCTGGCGTACCGCGGTGACGTGTCGTTCACGCCGAACATCCAGGGCGGGCAGGGCGGACCGGCGTCGATGATCGGCCGGCGGGTGGCCGACGAGGCGACCCCGCTGATGACGGTGGAGGGCGGTGGCACCGTGATGTTCGGTCACGGCGGCCACCACATCCAGGTGATCGGCCTGTCGGGCGACACCTTGTACGTGGAGGCCGACCGGCTGCTCGCCTTCGACGGGACGCTCCAGCAGGGCACGATGTTCATGGGCTCGCAGGGCGGCGTGATGGGCATGGTGCGCGGCCAGGTGACCGGGCAGGGCATGTTCACCACGACCCTCAAGGGTCACGGCGCGGCCGCCGTGATGGCGCACGGCGGGGTCGTCGAGCTGACGATCACGCCGGGCCGCCCGGTGCACGTGGACCCGCAGGCCTACGTCGCCCACCACGGCGACGTACGCAACAAGCTGTCCACGGCGCTCGGCTGGCGCGACATGGTGGGGCGCGGCTCCGGCGAGGCGTTCCAGCTGGAGCTCAGCGGCAGCGGTGCGGTGTACGTCCAGGCGTCGGAGGAGAAGCTGTGAGCACGCCCGTGATCCACGATCCGATGACGCTGCCGTCGGACGACAACGTCAACGCGTACACCTTCTGCGTGGAGCTCAAGGGGAGCCGGTGGTTCCTGCAGAAGGGCAAGATGATCGCCTACTACGGGCAGATCGAGTTCAACGGTATAGGGCACGGCCGTTTCGACCGGCTGCTCCGCACGAGCTTCCACTCCCCGCTGCACGCGAGCGACTGGGTGGTGGCCGAGGGCAGCGGCAAGATGCTGCTGGCGGACCGGGCCTTCGACGTGAACTCCTTCGACCTGGAGGACGGCAATCTGACGATCCGGTCCGGGAACCTGCTGGCGTACCAGCCGACGCTGGCGCTGAAGCAGTCGATCGTGCCGGGCTTCCTGACCCTCATCGGCACGGGGAAGTTCGTCGCGGCGTCCAACGGCCCGGTCGTCTTCATGGAGCCGCCGCTGCGGGTCGACCCGCAGGCACTGGTGGGCTGGGCGGACTGCCCCTCGCCCTGCCACCACTACGACCACGGGTACATGACGGGCGTGCTGGGCGGGCTGCGGTCACTGACGGGGGTGGGCGGCACGTCGGGCGAGGAGCACCAGTTCGAGTTCGTCGGGGCGGGCACGGTTCTGCTCCAGTCGACCGAGGCACTGATGCCGGATCTGGCGACGGGGGCGGCCCCGCACGAGCCGGGTGTTCCGGGCGGCTCCGCGGGCGCGGGTCAACCCGGCTCCGCACCCCGCATGCCCGGTCAGCTGGGGGACCTCCAGCGTCGCTTCGGATTGTGAACGGTACTCTGCGGAGTGTGACACCGGCCCGGCGCGTGCACGGTGTCACACCCTCCACTTTCGTCCGTCTTTCAACTTCTTAGGTAGAATCCATACATGGAGACCGAGACGGCCACCCGCTGGCTGACCGATGCGGAGCAGTACGCCTGGCGCACCCACCTGGACGTCAGCAGGCTGCTGACCCACCAGCTGGAGAAGGACCTGCAGCCGTTCGGGCTGACCATGAACGACTACGAGATCCTGGTCAATCTCTCGGAGTCGGACGACCAGCGTATGCGGATGAGCGACCTGGCCGCCGCGACCCTTCAGTCCAAGAGCAGGCTCTCGCACCAGATCACGCGCATGGAGAACGCCGGCCTCGTGCGGCGTGAGCACTGCGAGTCGGACCGGCGCGGGCTGTTCGCGGTCCTCACCGCCCCCGGTGCGGAGACCATGCGCAAGGTCGCGCCGCACCATGTCGAGTCGGTGCGCAGGCACTTCATGGACCTGCTGACGCCCGAGGCGCTCGCCGAGCTGCGTGCGGCGCTGACCCCGATCGCCGACCACCTGCGCGGCCGGCGCGGCAAGCCGTAGGCCGTGCGGGCCGGAACCGGCCCGCACGCCCGTGCCCCTCGCGGGAACGTCGGCGCCCCTTCGTCCGCCGGACCTCACGCTCCCGGCGCGGCCGGTGCGGGCAGCCGCAGCGTGAACCGTGCGCCGCCCTCCGGGGCCGTACCCACGTCGAGCGTGCCACCGTGCCGGCCCGCCACGTCACAGGCGATGGCGAGACCCAGCCCCGCCCCGCCGTCGTCCCGGCTGCGGGCGTCGTCGAGGCGTACGAACCGCTCGAAGACGCGCTCCCGTTCGGCCTCCGGCACCCCCGAGCCGTCGTCGGTGACCTCCACCAGGACATCGCCCCGGTCCCTCGTCACGGCGACGGCGACCGAGTGCTCCGCGTGACGCTCGGCGTTGTCCAGCAGATTGCCGACCACCCGGGACAACTGCCCGCGTGAACCGGTGACTTCGAGAACCCCGTCCGCCACGGACACCGCCACCGGGATCCGGTCCCCGGCCCGCTGCGACACCTCCTCGCGGACCAGCGTCCCCAGGTCGACCGCCGTCCTCCCGGGCCGCTCCCCCGCGTCCAGCCGGGCCAACAGCAGCAGGTCGGTGGCCAGCCCCTGCAGCCGTACGGTGTCGGCGACCGCGCCGGGCACGTCCAGCAGTTCCGGATGGGCTTCCCCCACCTCGAGCTGTGTGCGCAGCGAGGCGATCGGGCTGCGCAGCTCGTGCGAGGCGTCCGCGACGAAACGCCGCTGCCGCTCCACCGAGGCCTCCAGCACCGTCAGGGTCTCGTTGGTCGTCCGGGCCAGCCGGGCGATCTCGTCACGCGAGTCCGGCTCGGGCACCCGGCGCCGGAGGTCCTCGGACGCGGTGATCGCGGACAGTTCCCTGCGGATGCCCTCCACGGGCCGCAGGGCCCTGCGGGTCACCAGCCAGGTCACCCCGGCCACGACGGCCAGCAGGACCGGCAGGCCGGTCAGCATGGCGCCGCGCACCGTGTCCACGGCTTCCTGCTCGGTCGCGAGGGGGGCACCCGCGTGGACGGTCAGGGTGACGCCGTCCGAGGTGGTCCCCTCGACCCGGGCGAAGCGGTAGTCGGCCGTCCCGCCGTCGATCGTGGCCGTGCCGTTCGTGAAGTCCGGGTCGTCGGAGGAGACCTTGCCGCGCGCCGGGTCGTCGCTCCGGTCGTCGTCGTCATCGTCGTCGTCATCGTCACCGGGGCTCTCGGCCGGCGCCGACGGCACGGGGGTGACCCGCGGTGTGGCGGTCCCCGAGATCGCCTCCAGGTCCTCCGAGGCAGCCACCACCCGACCGTCCTCGTCGGTCACCTGGACCGGGTGGAGGTCCTCGTCGCCCAGGTCCAGGTCCGCGTACGGCACGTCCAGGGCGAGCTGGCCGGCCACCTCGCGCGCCGTCACCTCCGCCTCCAGCCCCGCCTGGTCGGTCAGGTTGCCCCGCAGGACCATGAGGACGGCGAGCCCCGCCCCGACGAGGGCGACGGCGACCACCAGGGTCGCGCCGATGGCCGCCCTGGCCCGTACGGATCTCACAGCGCCTCCAGCCGGTAGCCGGCGCCGCGCACCGTACGGATGGACGTGGCGCCGAGCTTGCGCCGCAGGGTGCTGACGTAGACCTCGACGATGTTGGGGTCGCCGTCGTACGCGAAGTCCCAGACGTGCTCCAGGATCTCGGCCTTGCTCACGACCTCGCCGGCGCGCAGGGCCAGCTGTTCCAGTACGGCGAACTCCTTCGCGGTCAGGGCGAACTCCTCCTCGCCCCGCTGCACCCGCCGGGCGGCCGTGTCCATCCGCAGACTGCCGACGGTGAGCACGGGCGAGCCCGACCCGGTGGTGCGGCGGCGGAGCAGGGCCCGGACGCGGGCGACGAGCACGAGGTAGCTGAAGGGCTTGGTCAGGTAGTCGTCGGCGCCGGTGTCGAGCCCCTCGGCCTCGTCGTACTCCCCGTCCTTCGCCGTCAGCATCAGGATGGGTACGTCATGGCCCGCGGCGCGCAGCGCGGCGCACACGCGGTAGCCGTTCATCCCGGGCAGCATGATGTCGAGGACGACGAGGTCGTACCGCCCCTCCCCGGCCCGGTGCAGCCCTTCCAGGCCGTCGTGCACGACATCGACGGCGAAGCCCTCGGCGGTGAGTCCCCTTGCCAGGGACACCGCGAGGCGCTTCTCGTCCTCCACGATCAGCAGACGCATACGCACAGCCTCGCAAACCGAACCTGAAGGCGTCTTCAGCTGCCTTCAGGCTGGGTTCAGCATCGCCTCGGCATGGTGGTTCCTGTCGCACCGCACAACCACTCGGAGGAACCCCATGAAGCGCAACATCGCCATCGCAGCCGTCACCGCGGCCGTCCTCGTCGGCGGGGGCGCCGCGGCCACGGTCGCCTTCGCGGACGACGACAGCAGCCGCCGCACGACGGGCACGACGACGGAGACGGCCGGCGGCGACCGGGACGACGACGGGGGCAAGGAGTCCGTCCGCGGCACCAGCGGCGCGATCTCCCTCGACCAGGCCGTCGCCGCCGCGCTGAAGGCGGTGCCCGGCACGGTCACCGAGGCCGAGCTGGACGACGACGACCGCGCGGTCTGGGAGCTGGACGTGTACGGCTCCGACCGGACGTGGCACGACGTGAAGGTGGACGCGCGCACGGCGAAGGTCGTGTCCGACCGCGACGGCGGCGACGACGACCGCGACCGGAACGCACCCGGGTCCGCCGCCGTCACGATGGACGCGGCGGCCCGTGCGGCCCTGCAGAGCGCGCCCGGCAGCGTGACGTCCATCGACCTGGACGACGACCGGGACGACGACGATGACGACCGCCGGGGCGGAGTCCTGCGCTGGGACGTCGACGTGGCCGGCGAGGACGGCACGCGGCACGAGCTGCACGTCGACGCGAAGACCGGCAAGGTGTCGGTGGACGACGACAAGGGCGACGACGACCGGGACGACCACGACGACCGCGATGACTGGGGCGACGACGACCACGACGACAACTGATCCGCCGGTTCCCGGGCGGCCCGCACGCCGCCCGGGGGCCGTCAGCCGTCGTTCGCGTCCGGCAGCCCGGTGAGGCCCGCCACCAGCTCGTCCGCCGCACGGTACGGGTCGAGTTCGCCCGCGACGATGCGCTCCGCCAGGGCGTCCAGCCGGCGGTCGCCGTGCAGGTCGCCGATGCGTGCCCGCAGCGCGGTGACGGCGATCGTCTCGACCTCCGTCGCCGCCCGCCGGGCGCGCCGCTCGGCCAGGACGCCGTGCTCCTCCATCCACGCCCGGTGCTTCTCCAGGGCCTCCACGACCTCGTCGATGCCCTCGCCCCGGGCGGCGACCGTCTTCACGATCGGCGGCCGCCAGTCGCCGGGCCTCCGGGACTCCCCGAGGCCCAGCATGTGGTTGAGCTCGCGGGCGGTGGCGTCCGCCCCGTCCCGGTCGGCCTTGTTGACGACGTACACATCGCCGATCTCCAGGATTCCGGCCTTGGCCGCCTGGATGCCGTCGCCCATGCCGGGGGCCAGCAGCACGACGGAGGTGTCGGCCTGGGAGGCGATCTCCACCTCCGACTGGCCGACGCCCACCGTCTCCACGAGGATCACGTCGAAGCCCGCCGCGTCCAGCACCCTGATCGCCTGCGGAGCCGACCAGGCGAGACCGCCCAGATGGCCGCGGGTGGCCATCGACCGGATGTAGACCCCGGGGTCGGAGGCGTGCTCCGACATCCGGATCCGGTCGCCGAGGAGCGCGCCCCCGGAGAACGGCGAGGACGGGTCGACGGCCAGGACCGCGACCCGCCTGCCGGCCTTCCGGTAGGCGGAGACCAGCGCCGAGGTCGAGGTGGACTTGCCGACGCCCGGCGATCCGGTGAGCCCGACGACGTACGCATGGCCCGCGAGCGGTGCCATGGCAGCCATCACCTCCCGCAGCCGGGGCGAGGCACCCTCCACCAGGGAGATGAGCCGGGCCACCGCACGTGGCCCGCCCTGGCGTGCCTGCTCGACCAGGGTGGGGACGTCCACCTTCACGCTCGGTCTCCTCGCTCGCTCGTACGGTGGACTACTTGCCCGGAACCCGGATGATCAACGCATCGCCCTGGCCGCCGCCGCCGCACAGCGCCGCCGCCCCGGTGCCGCCGCCGCGCCGCTTCAGCTCCAGCGCCAGGTGCAGCACCACACGGGCGCCGGACATGCCGATCGGGTGGCCGAGCGCGATGGCGCCGCCGTTCACGTTGACCTTGTCCGAGGTGACGCCGAGGTCCTTCATCGACTGGACCGCGACGGCCGCGAAGGCCTCGTTGATCTCGATGAGGTCGAGGTCCTCGACTCCGATGCCCTCCTTCCTGAGGGCGTGGCGGATGGCGTTGGACGGCTGCGACTGGAGCGAGTTGTCCGGACCGGCCACGTTGCCGTGGGCGCCGATCTCGGCGATCCAGTCCAGGCCGAGCTCCTCGGCCTTGGCCTTGCTCATGACGACGACCGCGGCGGCACCGTCGGAGATCTGGGAGGAGGTCCCGGCGGTGATCGTGCCGTCCTTGGCGAACGCCGGACGCAGCTTGCCGAGCGACTCGGTGGTCGTCTCCGGGCGGATGCCCTCGTCCTTGGAAAAGAGGACCGGGTCGCCCTTGCGCTGCGGGATCTCGACCGGGGTGATCTCGGCCTCGAAGACACCGTTCTTCTGGGCGGCGGCGGCACGCTGGTGGGACAGGGCGCCGATCTCGTCCTGGGCGGCGCGGTCCAGGCCGAGGCGGGTGTTGTGCTTCTCGGTGGACTCGCCCATCGGAATGTTCTCGTAGGCGTCCGTCAGTCCGTCGTGCGCCATCGAGTCGAGCATCTCGATCGCACCGTACTTGTAGCCCTCGCGGGACTTCGGCAGCAGATGCGGGGCGTTGGTCATCGACTCCTGGCCACCGGCCACCACGACGTCGAACTCACCGGCGCGGATCAGCTGGTCGGCGAGCGCGATCGCGTCGAGCCCGGACAGACACACCTTGTTGACGGTGAGCGCGGGAACGTTCATCGGGATTCCGGCCTTGACCGCTGCCTGACGTGCGGGGATCTGCCCTGCCCCGGCCTGCAGCACCTGGCCCATGATCACATATTCGACCTGGTCGCCGCCGATCCCGGCCCGGTCCAGCGCGGCCTTGATCGCGACGCCTCCGAGGTCGGCTCCGGAGAAGGTCTTCAGCGAGCCGAGGAGGCGGCCCATGGGCGTCCGCGCGCCCGCGACGATCACTGAGGTGGTACCGGTCGTTCCTGACATGAGGCGCAGCCCCTTGGATTGGTTGTGAACGAGGGTTTACCTGAATGTACTGAGCGGTACCGCGCCCGTCATCCGGCAGCGGGTGTGATCGCGCGCACGTTGCGTAACCATCCCCGGCGCGCTGCACTGGTTCCATGCTGACGCGAATCGACCACATCGGAATCGCCTGTTTCGACCTCGACAGGACGGTGGAGTTCTACCGTGCGACCTACGGGTTCGAGGTGTACCACTCCGAGATCAACGAGGAGCAGGGCGTCCGGGAGGCCATGCTCAAGATCAACGACACCTCGGACGGCGGCGCTTCGTACCTCCAGCTGCTGGAGCCGACCCGTGAGGACTCGGCCGTGGGCAAGTGGCTGGCGAAGCACGGTGAGGGTGTCCACCACATCGCCTTCGGGACCGCAAACGTCGACGAGGACGCCGCGGACATCCGCGGGAAGGGTGTCCGGGTGCTGTACGACGAGCCCAGGACCGGGTCCATGGGGTCCCGGATCACCTTCCTGCACCCCAAGGACTGCCACGGTGTCCTGACGGAACTGGTCACGTCCGCAACGGAGCACTGACCCGACGGATACCGGCCCGGTAGAGTGGGCGGTTCCGGGCCGGGGCCGGGCCGGGGGCGCGCCACGTCCCCGTCGTTGATCTGTCACCATTCCCCGGGGGACCGTTCGCCGGCGAGCGGTCCTCGTTTGGAGATTGCGACCGGGGTTGGGGTCTCCCCTGCTCAGTGGGGCATCCCCTGCTCGAACGAAGTTGAGAGCTCGGGGAAGAAGTCGAGAGCTCGGGGAAGGATGGGACCGCGCAGTGCGGGGCTACGAAAGCCAGCAGAGCCACCGAGCTGAAGACGACCATCTCTCGCGGTTCGAAGCCGAGATGGACCGGCTGAAGACCGACCGGGAGAAGGCCGTCCAGCACGCCGAGGACCTCGGCTACCAGGTCGAGGTCTTGCGCGCCAAGCTGCACGAGGCTCGGCGCAATCTCGCGACCCGTCCCGCACACGACAGCGCGGACATCGGCTACCAGGCCGAACAGATGCTCCGCAACGCCCAGATCCAGGCCGACCAGCTCCGTACGGACGCCGAGCGCGAGCTCCGCGAGGCCAGGGCGCAGACGCAGCGGATCCTCCAGGAGCACGCGGAGCACCAGGCCCGTCTGCAGGCCGAGTTGCACACCGAGGCCGTGCAGCGCCGCCAGCGTCTCGACCAGGAGCTGGCGGAACGCCGCCAGACCGTCGAGTCCCACGTCAACGAGAACGTCGCCTGGGCCGAGCAGTTGCGGGCCCGGACCGAGTCGCAGGCCCGCCGGCTCCTGGACGAGTCGCGCGCCGAGGCCGAGCAGTCGCTGGCCGCCGCCCGCGCCGAGGCGGCCAGGCTCGCCGACGAGACGCGCCAGCGCGTCAACTCCGAGGCGGAGTCGGCCCGTTCCGAGGCCGAGAGCACGATGCTGCGGGCCCGCAGGGACGCCGAGCGACTGCTCGACGCCGCCTCCACCCAGGCCCACGAGGCCACCAGCCACGCGGAGCGGCTGCGCTCCACGGCCACGGCCGAGACCGAACAGACCCGGCAGCAGACCACGGAGCTCAACCGCACGGCCGAGCAGCGCGTGCAGGAGGCCGAGACGCGGCTGCGCGAGGCCCGGCTGGAGGCCGAGAAGGTCCTCTCCGAGGCGAAGGAGGCCGCCGTCAAGCGGCTGGCCGGCGCCGAGTCGCAGAACGAGCAGCGCACCCGTACGGCGAAGTCCGAGATCGCCCGGCTGGTCGGCGAGGCCACGAAGCAGGCCGAGACGCTCAAGGAAGAGGCCGAGCAGGCGCTCTCCGACGCCCGGGCGAAGGCCGAGCGGCTGGTCGCCGAGGCCGCCGAGAACGCCCGCACCCTGGCCGCCGAGGACGCCGCGGCCCAGCTCGCCAAGGCCGCCCGCAGCGCCGAGGAGGTGCTGACCAAGGCCTCCGAGGACGCCAGGTCGACCACCAGGGCGGCCGGCGAGGAGGCCGACCGGATCCGCCGCGAGGCCGAGGCCGAGGCGGACCGGCTGCGCGGCGAGGCCGCCGAACAGGCCGACCAGCTCAAGGGCGCGGCCAAGGACGACACCAAGGAGTACCGGGCCAAGACCGTCGAGCTGCAGGAGGAGGCCCGCCGACTGCGCGGCGAGGCCGAGCAGCTGCGCTCGGAGGCCGTCGCCGAGGGTGAGCGCATCCGCGGCGAGGCCCGCCGCGAGGCCGTCCAGCAGCTGGAGGAGGGTGCCCGCACCGCCGAGGAGCTGCTGACCAAGGCGAAGGCGGACGCCGAGGAACTGCGGACCTCCGCGGGCACGGAGAGTGAGCGCGTCAGGGCCGAGGCGGCCGAGCGCGCCGGCACGCTGCGCAAGCAGGCCGAGGAGGCCCTGGAGCGCAGCCGCGGCGAGGCGGAGAAGCTGCGCGCCGAGGCCGAGGAGCAGGCCGCCGCGCTGACGGCCGCGGCCGAGCAGGCGGCCGAGGGTCTGCGCGAGGAGACCGAGCGGGCCGTGGAGGCCCGCAAGGCCGAGGCCGCCGACGAGCTGACCCGGCTGCACACCGAGGCGGAGACCCGGGTCGAGGCCGCCGAGACGGTACTCGGCGAGGCCCGCACGGAGGCCGAGCGGATCCGCCGCGAGACGAGCGAGGAGTCCGAGCGGCTGCGCACCGAGGCCGCCGAGCGCCTGCGCACGCTCCAGGAGCAGGCCACGACGGAGGCCGAGAGGCTGCGTACCGAGGCCGCCGCCGACGCCGCCCAGTCGCGCGCCGAAGGTGAGTCCGTGGCCGTACGGCTGCGCACCGAGGCGGCCACGGAGGCGGAGCGGCTCAGGACCGAGGCCCAGGAGAGCGCCGACCGGGTGCGTTCCGAGGCCGCCGCGGCCGCCGAGCGGGTCGGTACGGAGGCCGCCGAGGCCCTCGCCGCCGCCCAGGAGGAGGCGAACCGGCGCCGCCGGGAGGCCGAGGAGACGCTCGGCGCCGCGCGTGCCGAGGCGGAGCAGGAGCGCGAGCGCGCCCGCGAGCAGAGCGAGGAGCTCCTCGCCTCCGCCCGCAAGCGGGTCGACGAGGCGCAGGCGGAGGCCCAGCGCCTGGTCGAGGAGGCGGACAGCCGGGCGGCCGAGATGGTCTCCGCGGCCGAGCAGACCGCCCAGCAGGTACGGGAGTCCGTCGCCGGGCTCCAGGAGCAGGCCGAGGAGGAGATCAGCGGGCTCCGGTCGGCCGCCGAGCACTCCGCGGAGCGGACCAGGACGGAGGCGCAGCAGGAGGCGGACCGGGTCCGTTCCGACGCCTACGCCGAGCGCGAGCGGTCCACCGAGGACGCCAACCGGATCCGTCAGGTCGCGCACGAGGAGTCGGAGGCCTCGAAGGCCCTGGCCGAGCGGACCGTGTCCGAGGCGATCGCCGAGTCGGAGAAGCTGCGCTCGGACACCTCGGAGTACAGCCAGCGCGTCCGTACGGAGGCGTCCGACGCCCTCGCTTCGGCGGAGCACGACGCGGCGCGCGCCCGGGGCGAGGCCCGCGAGGACGCCAACCGGATCCGTTCCGAGGCCGCGGCCCAGGCCGACCGGCTCGTCGGCGAGGCCACGAGCGAGGGCGAGCGGATCCGTTCCGAGGCCACCGAGCAGTCGGAGCGGTTCGTCGGCGAGGCGACCGCCGAGGCGGAGCGGCTGCGCACGGAGGCCGCGCAGACGGTCGGTTCGGCGCAGGAGCACGCGGCCCGCACCCGCGAGGAGTCGGAGCGGCTGCGCGCCGACGCGGAGTCCGCGGCCGAGCAGATGCGTACGGAGGCCCGCCAGGAGGCGGACCGGATGCTGGACGAGGCGCGGGAGGCCGCGGCGAAGCGCCGGGCAGACGCGGCGGAGCAGGCCGACCAGCTCGTCAACAAGGCGCAGGAGGAGGCGCTGCGCGCCGCCACCGAGGCCGAGGAGCAGGCCGACAGGATGGTCGGCGCCGCGCGCAACGAGGCCGTACGGATCACCTCGGACGCGACGGTGGAGGGCAACTCCCTGGTGGAGCGGGCCCGCACGGACGCGGACGAGCTGCTCGTCGGCGCCCGCCGGGACGCCACCGCGACGCGGGAGCGGGCGGAGGAGCTCAGGTCCCGGCTGGAGAGCGAGATAGAGGAACTGCACCAGCGGGCCCGCCGCGAGACGTCCGAGCAGATGAAGACGGCGGGCGAGCGCGTCGACAAGCTGATGAAGGCGGCGACGGAGCAGCGCGCGGAGGCCGAGGCGAAGGCCAAGGAGCTGGTGTCGGACGCGAATTCGGAGGCGAGCAAGGTGCGTATCGCCGCTGTGCGTCGCGCCGAGTCGCTCCTCAAGGAGGCCGAGACCAAGAAGGCCGAGCTGACGCGCATCGCCGAGAAGCTGCGCGCCGACGCCGAGGCCGAGGCGAAGCAGATCGTCGACGAGGGCCGGCGCGACCTGGATCTGCTGGTCCGTCGGCGGGAGGACATCAACACCGAGATCTCACGCGTCCAGGATGTGCTGGAGGCGTTGGAGTCGTTCGAGACTCCCGCAGGGGGCAAGGCGGCCAACGGCGGCACGGGGGGCGTCAAGGCCGGCGCGTCCGCGGGTACCCGATCGGGTGGCAAGGCGACGGATGGGTAACGAATCCGCCCCTGCCGTTCGCGTCGGCATGGACGTTCCACCCTTCGAGTGGCAAGCGCTCCGGGGGCCGGCCACTCAAATGGGGGGTCATTCTCCATACCAAAGCGGCATCTTCACATGGACACGCCGCTCAGGCCCCTAGGATTCCCTCTAACACCTCACCGGTCTCATTCGACAGGAACCCCATGAGCGACCCTTCCTCCCCCTTCGGCTTCGAGCTCGTGCGACGTGGATACGACCGCGGTCAGGTGGACGACCGCATCAACAAAATCGTCGCCGACCGTGATAGTGCCCTCGCCCGTATCACCTCTCTGGAGAAGCGGATCGAGGAGCTCCACCTCGAGACGCAGAACGCCCAGGCCCAGGTCAACGAGGCCGAGCCGTCGTACGCCGGGCTCGGTGCCCGCGTCGAGAAGATCCTCCGCCTCGCCGAGGAGGAGGCGAAGGACCTGCGTGAGGAGGCCCGTCGCGCGGCCGAGCAGCACCGCGAGCTGGCCGAGTCGGCCGCCCAGCAGGTGCGCAACGACGCTGAGTCGTTCGCTTCCGAGCGCAAGGCGAAGGCCGAGGACGAGGGCGTTCGCATCGTCGAGAAGGCCAAGGGCGAGGCGGGCACGCTGCGCACCGAGGCCCAGAAGGACGCCCAGCAGAAGCGCGAGGAGGCGGACGCCCTCTTCGAGGAGACCCGTGCCAAGGCCGCCCAGGCCGCCGCGGACTTCGAGACGAACCTCGCCAAGCGCCGTGAGCAGTCGGAGCGCGACCTCGCGTCCCGTCAGGCGAAGGCCGAGAAGCGTCTCGCCGAGATCGAGCACCGTGCCGAGCAGCTCCGCCTGGAGGCGGAGAAGCTTCGTACGGACGCCGAGCGCCGTGCCCGTCAGACGGTGGAGACCGCGCAGCGCCAGGCCGAGGACATCGTGGCCGACGCGAACGCCAAGGCCGACCGGATCCGCAGCGAGTCGGAGCGCGAGCTGGCGGCGCTCACCAACCGCCGCGACTCGATCAACGCCCAGCTGACCAACGTCCGCGAGATGCTGGCGACGCTGACGGGTGCCGCGGTGGCCGCCGCCGGCTCCCCGGTGGACGACGAGCCCGCCACCCGTGGGGTCCCGGCTCAGCAGACCCGCTGACCCGTCCCCGCATCAGCTGTACTCCTTGCGCGCCCGGCTCCGCCCTTGTGGTGGCGCCGGGTGCGCGGCCGTTCTAGCGTGAACGCATGATCGAGCTCGACGGCCTCACCAAGCGCTTCGGCAACAAGGTTGCCGTCGACCATCTGTCGTGCCGGATCAGACCGGGAATGGTGACGGGCTTTCTGGGCCCGAACGGGGCGGGCAAGTCCACCACCATGCGGATGATGCTCGACCTCGACAACCCGACCAGCGGTTCGGTGCGCATCGACGGCAGGCCCTACCGCGAGCTACAGGAGCCGCTCAGGCACATCGGGGCGCTGCTGGACGCGAAGTCGATGCACGGCGGGCGCAGCGCGTACAACAACCTCCTCTGCCTCGCGCAGAGCAATCGCATTCCGGCGAGCCGGGTCTCCCATGTGCTCGACACGGTCGGGCTCAGCGCGGTGGCCAGGAAGAAGTCCAAGGGGTTCTCCCTCGGGATGGGACAGCGGCTGGGCATCGCGGCGGCGCTGCTCGGTGATCCCGAGATCCTGATGTTCGACGAGCCCGTCAACGGTCTGGATCCCGAGGGAATCCACTGGATCCGGAATCTGATGAAGCAGCTGGCCTCCGAAGGCCGGACGATCTTCGTCTCCTCGCATCTGATGAGCGAAATGGCGCTGACGGCCGATCATTTGATCGTGATCGGTCAGGGGAAGCTGCTCGCCGACACCTCCATGGCCGATTTCATCCACGAGAACTCCCGCAGTTATGTGCGGATGCGCTCCCCCGAGCAGGAGCGGCTGCGCGACGCCCTGCGTTCCGCGGGAATCGTCGCGGTCGAGGCGGGCAACGGCACGCTGGAGATCGACGCGGCCACCACGGAGCAGCTCGGTGAGTTCGCCGCCGGACACGGCATCGTGCTGCACGAGCTCAGCTCGCAGCGGGCCTCGCTGGAGGAGGCCTTCATGCAGATGACTGCGGGTTCCGTGGAGTACCACGCGCACTCCGACAGCGACGGGACGCAGCCGCCGCCGGTGGGGCCGCACTGGGACGACGGGTGGGACCAGCAGACCGCCGGAACGACGCCGGGCGACGGCACGAAGGGGGCGTGACGACGATGGCATCGGTACCCGCGGTCCTGAATTCCGAATGGACCAAGATCCGTACGGTCTCGTCCACGACGTGGACCCTGATCTCGGCCTTCGTCGTCACCGTCGCGATGGGCGCGGCGCTCAGCGCCCTCCTGAACGCGCAGTTCGACGACCTCTCCGACGCGGAGCGCGCCACCTTCGACCCCACGTTCGTGGGCTTCTCCGGAATGATCCTGGGCCAGCTGGCCATGGTCGTCTTCGGCGTCCTGGTGGTGGGGACGGAGTACAGCTCCGGCATGATCCGCACCTCGCTCGCCGCGGTGCCGCAGCGCGGTTCGTTCCTCTTCAGCAAGATCGCGGTGGCGGGCGGCCTGGCCCTGCTGGTCGGGCTGGCCACCAGCTTCGTGACGTTCTTCCTCGGCCAGGCCCTGCTGGGCGACCACCGTACGGACATCGGCGCGGACAACGTGCTGCGCGCGGTCTTCGGCGGCGGCGTCTACATGGGCCTGATCGCGATCTTCTCCATGGGCGTGGCCACGATGCTGCGCAGCTCCATGCTGTCGCTCGGCATCCTGATGCCGTTCTTCTTCCTGGTCTCGCAGATCCTCTCGGCGGTCCCGGGTGCCAAGAGCGTCGCCCGCTACTTCCCCGACCAGGCCGGGTCGAAGATCATGCAGGTGGTCCCCGACGCCATGAACAGCGATCCGGCACCCTACGGGCCGTGGGCCGGTCTCGGCATCATGGCCCTGTGGGTGGTGGCGGCGCTGCTGGGCGGCTATCTCGTCCTGAAGGAGCGGGACGCCTGACCCGGGCGCGGCCCTCCGGACCCACGGGTGGCACCGGCGCTCCGCGCAGCGGCTTGGCCGGAACCGGCACGGGCTGGTTATCCTCCTAACTCTTACGGGGGCGTGCGGCCGGGTGGCCTGGGCCCCGACGACAGATAAGTCGATGGGGCTCTGGAGAATGATCGAGGCAGTCGGCCTGACGAAGCGCTACGGCGCGAAAACGGCCGTGTACAACCTTTCCTTCCAGGTTCGGCCGGGGACCGTCACGGGGTTCCTCGGCCCCAACGGGTCGGGCAAGTCCACCACCATGCGCATGATGCTCGGCCTGGACCGGCCGACCGCGGGGCACGTGACGATCGGCGGACACGCCTTCCGCAGCCTTCCCAACGCGCCGCGCCAGGTGGGCGCGCTGCTGGACGCCAAGGCGGTGCACGGCGGGCGCAGTGCCCGTAACCACCTGCTGTGTCTGGCCCAGCTGGCCGGCCTCCCGGCGGCCCGGGTGGACGAGGTCCTCGGCGTCGTCGGACTCCAGGACGTCGCGACGAAGCGTTCCAGCGGCTTCTCGCTCGGCATGGGTCAGCGGCTCGGCATCGCGGCGGCGCTGCTCGGCGACCCGCAGGTGCTGCTCTTCGACGAGCCGGTCAACGGGCTCGACCCCGAGGGCATCCTCTGGGTCCGCAATCTGATGAAGCAGCTGGCCTCCGAAGGCCGCACGGTCTTCGTGTCCAGTCACCTGATGAGCGAGATGGCGCTGACCGCCGATCACCTGATCGTGATCGGGCGCGGGCAGCTGCTGTCCGACATGAGCGTCAAGGACTTCATCTCCGCGAACTCCGCGGACTTCGCCCGGGTGCGGATCCCGGCGGACCGGCCGGAGCAGCGGGAGAAGCTGACGGCCTCGCTGACGGAGGCCGGTGGCGGGGTCATGCCGGAGCCGGACGGGGCCCTGCGCGTGACCGGGCTGCCGCTCCACCGGATCAGCGATCTGGCCCATGCGTCGGACGTCCGGCTGTGGGAGCTCTCGCCGCACCAGGCGTCGCTGGAGGAGGCGTACATGCGGATGACGCAGGGCGCCGTGGACTACCGCTCGACCGCGGACGCCAAGGCGCAGCTCCAGCTCCCGCCGCCCGGCTACGGCCCCCAGCCGGGCTACGGGACCCCGGCGCACCAGCCTCCGCCCGAGGTGCCGCAGCAGGGCTGGTACGCCCCTCCGCCGCCCGGACAGAACCCGTACGCCGCCGCGCCCGTACCGGTGGCTCCCGCAGCCCCTGCCCCTGCCGTACCGGTGGCCCCCGTGGCCGCCCCCGCGGATCCGTCCGCGCGCGAGACCAGCGAGGACCCCCGATGACGACGCCGGCAACTCCGCCGCCTCTCCCGCAGGCCCCTCAGGCGCCCTACCAGCAGCCTCCGCAGGGCTGGGAGGGCGGCGGTCTGTACTCCTCGCCGATCCCGGTGCGCAGTCCCGGCCTCGGTGACGCGATCGCCTCCGAGTGGACGAAGATCCGCTCCGTGCGTTCCACGATGTGGACGCTCGGCGTGATGGTCGTGCTGCTGCTCGCCGTCGGCCTGCTCGCCGCGTTCGCGGTGAGTTCGTCGGACGCCGATCTGGACGGCACCCCGGTGCTCAGCCTCGGCTTCTTCGGTGTGCTGCTCGGCTCGATCTGTGTGATCACCCTCGGCGTGCTGACCATCGCGTCCGAGTACGGCACCGGGATGATCCGTACGACGCTGACGGCCTGCCCGAGCAGGGCGCGCATGCTGGTCGCGAAGTCCGTCGTCTTCTTCCTGCTGTCCTTCACGATCACCACGGTGACGACGGGGATCGTCGGTGTCCTGCAGACGGCCATGCTGGACGGCGGGACCCCCACCGCCGACGACTGGCTGCGCTCCACGGTGGGTGTGGGGCTGTACGTCGCCACGCTCGGGCTGCTCTCGCTCGCGCTCGGGGCGCTCATCCGGCACTCGGCGGGAGCGATCACGATCATGATCGCGGTGGTGCTGCTGCCGCTCGTGCTGGCGATGTTCATGTTCTCGCCGTCGCTGTCCGGCCTCCAGCAGGCGCTCTTCGAGTACTCGATCCCGAACCAGCTCGGCGCACTGTACGACGCGTCGATGACCACGTCGGGGCCGTCCGGCTGGGAACCGCTGTGGGTCATCCTCGGGGTGACCGCGGTGGCGATGGCGGGTGCCTTCGCCTCGCTGGACCGGCGCGACGTCTGACTCAGTAACGCGGTGCGTTCCTGGACCGCTGCACCCGTGTGGTGCGGCGGTCCTTCGCGTTCCAGCAGGCCTTGTGCCAGTGCCTGCGGTCGTCGATCCCACCGAACTCCGGCCAGGCGACCAGGTGCGGGACGCCGGACGGGATCTCCTGGTCGCAGCCGGGGCAGCGGTAGCGCTTGCCCGCCGCGCTCGCGCCGCTCACCGGGCGCACCGACCACTCCTCGCCCTGCCAGCTCTCCGTGTCACCGCCCCCGCCGTACCGCTCAGCGGCCTCTCGTGCGTTGCCGGCAGGGCTCTCGCCGCCTCGGGGGCGGTTGCGGCGCGGGGACACGGGACACCTCACGGGGCGGGACGGGCAGATTCCGTCCAGCGTAGAGCCATCGGCCGCGGGCCGGTGTCGCGCTGTGGCGGATGGGCACCCGAGGGACGGGTGGGTTACCGGAAAATCGCAACAGCTTCGCCGTGGACCGTGCCTTTGGCACGTGTCAGACGTTGTTGCCGGTAGGGGAGAGCCGCGTCGGCCGCAAGGAGGCAACAGGCGATGCGCGTAGGAACGTTCGTACTGGCAGCGCAGTTTCCCGGCCAGGGGCAGGGTGAGGCCCTGCACCGGGCCGTCCGGTCCGCCGAGGTCGCGGAGCGGTCCGGGCTCGATTCGGTCTGGCTGGCAGAACATCATTTCGTGCCGTACGGGGTGTGCCCGTCGGCCGTGACACTGGCCGCGCTGCTGCTCGGCCGCACGAGCAGGATCCGGGTGGGCACGGCGGTGAGCGTGCTGCCCACCCAGCATCCGGTGGCGCTCGGCGAGCAGGCGGCGCTGCTGCACCTCACCAGCGGAGGCCGTTTCTCGCTGGGCGTGGGGCGCGGTGGTCCGTGGGTGGATCTGGAGGTGTTCGGAGGAGGCCTCGCGGCGTACGAGAACAGCTTCCCCGAGTCGCTGGAGCTGCTGCTCGACTGGCTGGGCAAGCCCAGGGTCGCGGGCCGCGGGGAGCGCTACGCCTTCCGTGAGGTGGCGGTGGTGCCCCGGGCCGACGAACTGCTCGGCGACGGCCCCGCCGGGCCCGAGGTGATCGTCGCGTGCACCTCGGCGAAAAGCGTGAAACTCGCCGCTGAAAAGGGTTTGCCGATGCTTCTCGGAATGCATTGCGGCGACAGGGAGAAGGCCGACATGGTCGCTCTGTGGCGCTCGGCCGCCCGGGAGGCGGGCCTGCCGGCGGAAGTCGTGGAGCGAAACGAACACGTGTCCGCGGGAGTGGCCCAGATCTCGGACCGTCCGGCGGATGCCGTGGAGACGCTCGTGAAGGCGATGCCGGGCTGGCTGCGGCAGGGGCTCGGCGCCCATGTGACGGTCGACGGCCGGCACCGGGTGATGCGCGACCCGGTCGCGTACACGGAGTTCCTCTGCGGTCTGCATCCGGTGGGCCCGCCCGGCCTCGCTGCCGACCGGCTCGCGGCAACAGCGGAACGGACGGGCATCACCCGCTTCGCCCTTCTGGTGGAGGGGTCGGGTGATCTCGCGGCTACGGAGGAGAATGTGCAGCGGCTGGGCACCGATGTGCTGCCGTTGCTGAAGTGACCTGTTCATGCGCGATGTCCTGGTGTGCGGTGGTACGGGAGCTGCCGCCCCGGAGCCAGTTGCACCTCCCGCGGCCCGAAGCGGCAGCAGAAGCGCTCAGCAGTCCCGTAGTTCGGGCGACTGGTTGAGCAACTGGCCCCTCACCGAGGTGAATCGGGCCAGTCGCTCGTCGACCGAGGCGTCCAGCGGGAACACCGCGACGCGGTGGCAGTTCTGGAATGCGAGACGCACCCCGAAATGCCGCTGCAGCGCGCCGCGTATCGCATCACTCGCGAGCGCACGCAACAGCTGACCACGTGCCTGCTCGTCCGGCGGCGGCGTCTGGTTGTCGGCGAACTCTCCGCCGTCGACCTTCAGCTGAGCCACCAGCGAGCTGATCATCTCCCATGCGAAGGGCAGGGAGGTCCGGACGCAGTCGACGAAGTCGGCTTCGTCGACCTCGCCTCGCTCGGCCTGTTCCAACAGGGCCGGTGAGACGTCGAGCGACATGGGTTCTCCTCTCGCGACCCCGACAGGTGGCCGGGGCCTTACGGGCAGGGAAGGAGGACGGCGACGCTGCGTACACAGACGGCGACCTCCTGCTTCCACGGTAAGGGTGCAGTCCGGGCCGCACCAGGAGATTGGGAACACAACCGGCCAATAACGAACGGTTACAAAGAGGGGCAAGCCAGAAATGCGCCCGTCAAGGGGGTCCGGGGTGCCGGGGCCGGGAATCGCGTGGAACGCGGGTCGTCGAGTAGCGTTGCCGACCATGCGTCTCGTCATCGCCCGTTGCTCCGTCGACTACGCGGGCCGGCTCACTGCCCACCTGCCCTCCGCCCCCCGTCTGATCCTGGTGAAGGCGGACGGCAGCGTCTCGATCCACGCCGACGACCGGGCGTACAAACCTCTCAACTGGATGTCCCCGCCGTGCACCCTGAAGGAGGGCGCCGACGACAGCGAGGGCGTCTGGACCGTGGTGAACAAAGCGGGCGAGAAACTCATCATCACGATGGAGGAGATCCTCCACGACTCGTCCCATGAGCTGGGTGTCGATCCGGGGCTCATCAAGGACGGTGTGGAGGCGCACCTCCAGGAGCTGCTCGCCGACCGCATCGAGACGATCGGCGAGGGCTACACGCTGATCCGCCGCGAGTACCCCACCGCGATCGGCCCGGTCGACATCCTGTGCCGGGACGCGGACGGGAGGACCGTGGCCGTGGAGCTGAAGCGGCGGGGTGACATCGACGGTGTGGAGCAGCTGACCCGCTATCTGGAGCTGCTCAACCGGGATCCTCATCTGGCGCCGGTCAGGGGTGTGTTCGCGGCCCAGGAGATCAAGCCGCAGGCGCGGGTGCTGGCGACGGACCGTGGGATCGGCTGCCTGGTCCTGGACTACAACGCGATGCGGGGCATCGAGGACGACAAGCTGCGGCTGTTCTGACCCGGGGCCGTCGCGCGGGACTCCGCGGGGCGCCGCGGACATGGGAAACGCCTCGGCCGGCCCGGATCCGGGCCGGCCGGGGCGTTTCGTGCTTCGGACCACCTGTGTGGTGTCGGACGTCTCCGGGCCGGGCTTCCGGGCCGAGCAGCCGTACGGGCCCGGAAGCCGGGCTCCGTACGGCTTCTCGGTTCTCAGGCCGTCGTCGGCGAACCGGGGCCGTCCTCCGTGGCCGATGCGGTGACGGGCTCTCCCGGGCCGCTCGCGGAGTCGGACATGGACGGAGCCGTGCCCGTCTCCGATTCCGACGGGGTGGCCGTGGGGGACTCGGAGTCGGTGGGCGTCTCGCTCGGCGTCTCGGACTCGGTCGGCGGAGTGGTCTGCGGCTTCGTCGGCTTCTTGGTCGCCGAGGGGCTGCCCTGCGTCGGCGAGTCACTGGGGCTGCCGCTCGACGAGGTGCCCGTTCCCGGGCTCGTGCCGGGGCCCGTGGTCCCCGGGGACGGGGTGCCGCTCGTGGACGGGGTGGCGGTACCGGTCGGGCCGGGAGACCCGGACCCGTCGGACGTGCCCCCGCCGGTGGCCGGGTCGTCGGTCGGCTCGTCCGCGGTGAGGCCGTTCTCGCTGTCGTCCTCGTTCGCCGGCTGTTCCGTCGTGACGTTCCGGCCCTCCGGGTCCTCACTGCCCGAGGTCGCGCCGAGCGTCACCACGGTGCCGAGCACCGCGGCCAGCAGCGCGCCCGCGCCCACGGCGACCAGGTTGCGCCTGGCGCCCCGCAGCACGGCCGTACGGCCGCCGAGGGCACCGGCACCCTTCGCGGCGGCAGGCGGGCCCTGACGGGAGATCAGAGTGGTCGGCTCCTCGGCATGCCGGGGGAACAGCGGCATGGCCGCGGGTACACCCGCGGGCGGCATGGCCGAATCCTCGTGACGTCCCGTCGGCGGCTCGTCGCCGGACGGGGGACGGCCGATGGCCGACGGTTCGCCGGAGCGGTCCGCGACGAGGGCGAGCGCCCTGCGGCCGGCGACTGCCCCCGCCTTGTCGGCGAGCGCGCCGCGCATGCCGACGGAGGCCTCCAGCTCGGCCCTGGCCCGGTCCAGATTTCCCGTGCACAGGGCGAGGACGCCCAACTCGTGGTGGAAGTAGGCCTCTTCCGCCACCTCACCGGCGATCCTGGCGGCCTCCTGGCCGATCCTGAGGACCTTCTCCCAGGCTCCCCACTGCATGCCCGCGGCGAAGGCGGGGGCGGCGCTGCGGGCCAGCAGGACGGCCGCACTGGTCTGGCCCGTCTGGTCGCCCGGGACGAGGGGCGCCATCGACGCGAGGACGGCGTCCGCCTCGGCGACCGCCCGCTCGGGGGTGACCGAGGGGTGACCCGACCACCAGGCGTAGTGCTGCGCGGCGGTACGGGCGCGCACGTCCGCGTCCGCGCCGTATCCGCTCGCCTCCAGCTGGGCCAGGACACCGGCGGCCAGCCGGTAGCGGGGGCCGGCGGGGGAGAGCAGGCCGCACAGGAACAGCTCGCCCAGCGCGGCATCGGCGTGGGTGTCCCCCACGAGCGCCGGCAGGTGCGCCTGGTGCGGCAGTTCGCCGCCCAGCGCGACGGCGAAGCGCAGGGTGTCGCGGGCGGCCTCGCTCAGCCGGGAGGCGAGCAGCGCGGCGGGAGCCGCCCCTTCGCCGAGGCTGGGCAGGGGTACGTCCACGGGTTCGGGCCTGCCGAAGGGGGCGTCGGCCGCCTCGTCGTCGTAGCCGTCGAAGGCCTCCGGGTCGGTGCGCAGCCGGTCACGCTGGCGCAGCAGCGCGCCCGCATGGACGAAGCGCAGCGGCAGCCCCTCGGACTCGAACCAGAGGTCGCCCGCCCAGTTCGCCTCCTCGTCCGTGAGGGTGCGCTCCACGACGCGTTCCAGCAGCTCGATCGAGGCGCTGCGGCCGAGACCGGCGAGGAAGACCTCTTCGAGGTTCGAGTCGGCGGTGGGCGCCGCCACGTCGGGGGTCGTGCCGAACAGGAAGGCGCACTCGGGTGTCGCGTCGAGGAGTTCCTGGAGCGCGGTACCGCCGAGCTCCAGGTCGTCCAGGACGACGACCGCGCCGATGCTGTGGACGAGTGCCAGCAGCCCTTCGCGGTCGGGACGGTGCAGCGGCGACCGGTAGACGGCCTCGAAGAGCCCGTACAGCAGGTCCGTGGTGGTCCGCTTGTATCCGGAGAGCCGTACGACACCGTCGGGCGCCAGGTCCGCGCAGTCGTCGCCGACGGCGTTCAGCAGGGCCGTGCGGCCGGAGCCCGCAGGGCCGGTGAGCCGCACGGAGCGGCCCCGGGCCAGCAGCCGTACCAGCCGCTCGCGCTCCTCCTGGCGCTCCAGGATGGGCAGCCGCGGTCCGGGAGGCACGGGAGGCACGGGGGGCGCGGTGGCACGCTCGCGCTCGGTGCGCTGGGCCGCGGTGTGCCGTACCGGCGTGGCGGGCTGCTCCCCGGGGCGGCAGGGCTCGATCTCGCTGCCGTCCACCGGATTCACGGTGAGCAGGAAGTCGCCCGATATCAGCTGCACCGTGCGGAACTGGTGCGGTGCCTGGTGCCCGAATTCGGGTGTCAGGGGATCACGGGACTGCCGTCTCCGCCCGGTGTCCTCACCGGAGCGGTCGTACTCTTCCGGTCCCCGGTGGTTGGTCGGGTCCATCGTCAAAGTCCCCCAGACGCGTAGCGCACGGTTGCCCTCCCGGCCTCGCACGCCCCGCTGTCGTTTCCGGTCCGGTGTCCGCCCGGTGGGTCCGGCATTCGGCAGACGGCCGAACCCTAAACCTTCGCACAGTATCTACGAACCGCCGGGGGGCCGTGCCGCCCCGGACGTCACGGTCTCGTGAGGATTGTGCGTGAACCGCCGGTCGGTCGTCCTTATACGCGCGGCAGCGAGTCTGCGGCGATTCCGCCCTCGATGGCCAGAATGCGGTGCAGCCGCGTGGCCACCAGCAGGCGCTGCATCTGCGGCGGCACACCGCGCAGCACGAGCCGCCGGCCGGCCCGGCCGGCTCTGCGGTGCGCGCCCATGATGACGCCGAGTCCCGTCGCGTCCCACGAATCCAGCTCGGTCAGGTTCAGCACGAGGTCGCCGGCTCCGTCGTCGACGGCCGAATGCAGAACCGTACGGGCGTCCGCCGCGCTTCGGACGTCGAGGCGGCCCCCGACGACCAGCTCGGCGTGGTCGCCCCTGATGTGCATATGCGCTCCCCGGAAGTACCCCGTAGCAAGGTCGGTCGTCTGTCTGGATCTCTTCTGTCTCTGCCACCACTGACTGCCGCGGCGGCAGGGAAGTTGCCGGCTGTGAGCGAACCGATACCGAATTCACCCTGAGGGGTGATAGAGGTTCGCCGGAACCGCTGGTCCGGGGCGCCTGACGGCGTCGGACCTCCGGCTACCGGGCACCTGGCCGACGGCGGCCGGGCGCCCGGGACACCGGGAACGATCAGTAGGTGTAGAAGCCCTGCCCGCTCTTACGGCCGATGTCACCTGCATCGACCATCCGGCGCATCAGCTCGGGAGCGGCGAACTTCTCGTCCTGCGACTCGGTGTAGATGTTGCCCGTGGCGTGCAGCAGGATGTCGACGCCGGTCAGGTCCGCCGTGGCGAGGGGGCCCATGGCGTGGCCGAAGCCCAGCTTGCAGGCGGTGTCGATGTCCTCGGCCGAGGCGACGCCCGACTCGTACAGTTTGGCCGCCTCGACGACGAGCGCCGAGATCAGCCGGGTGGTGACGAAGCCCGCGACGTCGCGGTTGACGACGATGCAGGTCTTGCCGACGGACTCGGCGAACTCCCGTGCGGTGGCGAGGGTTTCGTCGCTGGTCTTGTAGCCGCGCACCAGTTCGCAGAGCTGCATCATCGGGACGGGCGAGAAGAAGTGCACACCGACGACGCGCTCCGGGTGCTCCGTCACGGCCGCGATCTTGGTGATCGGGATGGCGGAGGTGTTGGAGGCGAGGACGGCGTCCTCCCGTACGACCTTGTCGAGCGTCCGGAAGATCTCGTGCTTGACCTCGAGCTTCTCGAAGACGGCTTCCACGACGACGTCGGCGTCGGCCACGGCGTCGAGGTCGGTGGTCGTGGTGATGCGGGCGAGCGCGGCCTCGGCGTCGGACGCGTCCAGCTTGCCCTTGGAGACGAACCTGTCGTAGCTGGCCCTGATGCCGTCACGGCCGCGGGTCAGGGCCTCGTCCGTGACGTCACGCAGCACGACGTCCCAGCCCGCCTGGGCGGAGACCTGCGCGATTCCGGACCCCATGAGTCCGGCGCCGATGACGGCGAGCTTCCTGGCCACGTTGGCACCCCTATGCATTCTCAACGGTTCTTCCACATGCTCTCCGGCGGAGATTAGTCCCCGTGAGGGGCGCTGGGGCTGCGAAGAGATGCGCGTCACGTCTCACATGACGGACATCACACCGCCGGAGGTCATGCGGCGGCGCGCCGCGCGTAGTTGAGTACGCCCGCGCCGAGCAGCCCCTCGATGTCGTCGAGCACGGCGAGCGCGTCCCGGGAAACGTCCACGGCCTTGCGGCCGGCCAGCATCTCCTTGCTGATGTAGCCGACGACAGCGCCCTCGATCCAGGCGATCTGGCCGCCGACGAGCAGCGGCATCGTGTCCTCGGGCCCGGCGCCCGTCTCTTCGCGGAGGGTCTCGACCACGGCATCGAGGACCTCCTGCTGGAGATACCAGAGGCGGGCCTTGAGCGTGGGCGCACCCTCGATGACCCTCATGAAATCGGCGAAGCCGTCCATCAACCCGAGCTCCGGCGATACGGCGACGACGGCGGCCCGCAGTTCCCGCAGGACCGCTTCGGCCGCCGACTCGCCCTTGTCGCGGGCTCGGACGAAACGGGCGACGCGCTGCGTGACGCCCTTCATCCGGTCGAGGAAGAGGTCCTCCTTGGCCGGGAAGTAGTTGTAGACGGTGTTCACGGAGACGTCGGCCAGATCGGCGATCTCGGCGACCGTCACCGTCACGAAGCCGTGCTTGAGGAACAGCCCGGTCGCGAGGTCCGAGATGTGCTGCTTGGCCTGGCGCTTCTTGCGTTCCCTGAGTCCCTCAGCCATGCGCCCATCGTAGGCCTCCTCCTCGGGGTGGCTGAAAATTTGGTGTCATTGCAATTTTTCACTGACTCTGTTTTTGTGGTCACTATGCCAATCATCAGCACGGCCGGGCTCGCCCGGACCTTCGACACCAAGGCCGGCCCGGTGGAGGCCGTACGTTCCGTCGACCTGACGGTCGGAACCGGCGAGATCGTCGGGCTCCTCGGCCCCAACGGCGCGGGCAAGACCACCATGCTGCGCATGCTCACCACGCTGCTCGCCCCTACCGGCGGGGCGGCCACCGTCGTCGGCTGCGACCTCATCGGGGATCCGGCGGGTGTGCGCGAGAAGTGCGGTTACGTCGCCCAGTCGGGCGGCGTGGACCCGCACATCACCGTGCGGGAGGAGCTGGTCACCCAAGGGCGGCTGTACCGGCTGAGCAAGGCCGACGCCGTCGCACGGGCCGCCGAACTGGCCGAGGACCTCGGCCTCGGCGAGCTGCTCGACCGCAGAACGGCCGCGCTCTCCGGCGGCCAGCGCCGGCGACTCGACATCGCGATGGGCCTCACCCACCGCCCTGCCGTCCTCTTCCTCGACGAGCCGACGACCGGCCTGGACCCCGCCGGCCGCGCCGACCTGTGGGATCTGGTGCGCCGGCTGCGGAACGACTTCGGCACAACCGTCGTGCTCACCACCCACTACCTCGACGAGGCGGACGCGCTCGCGGACCGCCTGGTCGTCATCGACGGCGGCCTGGTGGTCGCCGAGGGCACACCGGCCGCCCTGAAGGAGAGGTTCGCGGGCTCGTCCGGCGCGTCACTCCAGGACGCCTTCCTCGCGATCACCGGACGGGCCCCCGTCTCCGCCGATGCCGCTCCCGTCTCCGTCTAGGACCTCTGATGCTTCTCCACGACACCGCACTGATCTTCGGTCGGTACGCCCGGCAGACTCTGCGCTCCCGCTTCCAGATCCTCTTCGGCATCCTGATGCCGCTGCTGTACCTGCTCTTCTTCGGCCCCCTCCTCACGGGCCTTCCACTCGGCCAGGCCGGTGATTCCTGGCAGATCCTCGTGCCCGGCCTGCTCCTTCAACTGGGCCTCTTCGGAGCCTCGTTCGCCGGTTTCTCGATCATCATCGAGAAGTCGACGGGGGTGGTGGAGCGGATGCGGGTGACACCGGTCAGCCGCCTGGCGCTGCTCATGGGACGGGTCCTGCGGGATGCCCTGCTGTTCATGTTCCAGGCGGTGCTGCTCGTCCTCGCCGCTCTGGCCATGGGCCTGCGCGCACCGCTGCCGGGGGTGCTGATCGGATTCGCGTTCGTCGGCCTGCTGACCGTCTCGCTGGCCTCACTGTCGTACGCCCTGGCCATGAAGGTGCGCACGCCTCAGGAGTTCGGGCCCGTGATCAACTCACTCACGATGCCGGCCATGCTGCTCTCCGGGCTGATGCTGCCGATGACACTGGGCCCGGTGTGGCTGGACGTGCTGTCGCACTTCACACCGTTCCGGTATCTGGTGGACGCGGTGCGGGACGCGTACGTGGGCTCGTACGCCACGGCCCACATGCTGTACGGGGTACTGGTGTCGCTCGGCTTCGCCCTCCTGGCCGTGACGGTCGGCACACGGGTCTTCCGCAGGGCCGGAGCGTAACTAGGCTGGCCGCATGGTCAATCTGACGCGCATCTACACCCGCACCGGCGACCAGGGCACCACCGCCCTCGGAGACATGAGCCGGACCGCCAAGACCGATCTGCGGATCTCGGCGTACGCCGACGCCAACGAGGCCAACGCCGCCATCGGTACGGCCGTCGCGCTGGGGAGTCTCCCCGAGGCTGTCGTGAAGGTCCTCGTCCGGGTGCAGAACGACCTGTTCGACGTGGGCGCGGACCTGTGCACCCCGGTGGTCGAGAACCCGGAGTACCCGCCGCTGCGGGTCGAGCAGTCCTACGTCGACAAGCTGGAGGCGGACTGCGACACCTTCCTGGAGGACCTGGAGAAGCTGCGCAGCTTCATCCTTCCGGGCGGTACGCCGGGGGCGGCGCTGCTGCACCAGGCCTGCACGGTGGTGCGGCGGGCCGAGCGGTCCACCTGGGCGGCGCTGGAGGTGCACGGGGACGTGATGAACGCGCTGACGGCGACCTACCTCAACCGCCTCTCCGACCTCCTGTTCATCCTCGCCAGGACGGCGAACAAGGAGATCGGGGACGTGTTGTGGGTGCCGGGCGGCGAGCGCTGATCCCGCTCGCCGGACGGCACCCGGGCGATCAGCGGTCCGCCTTCACCCGCTTCGCCGGGTTGTCCGGTTCCGCCTTGGGGAACAGCGTGTAGCTCCCGGCGATGACCACGTTGATCCCGATCACCCAGAGCATCTTCTGCTGCCACATCCGCAGCGACCCGATGTCCCCGTCGCCGCCCACGTACCAGATCGCCAGCTGGAGCAGGGCCGTCGCCATCACCGCGGCCACAGTCCAGCGTGCCGCGGTGCGCCACTCGTGGGCGGCCCGGGCCATCCCGTACTTCGGGGGCTTCACCGGGGCCGGTCCGCCCGCGAAGCGGTGGGCGACCCTGGCGTCCACCCACTTGACGGTGGAGTGTCCGAGTCCCACGGTGAATCCGATGTAGACGGCGGCCAGGCCGTGCTTCCAGTCCGGCTCGGCGCCGTTCTTCAGGTCGATGGCCGTCACCACCAGCAGGACGATCTCCAGCAGCGGCTCGCACAGCAGCACGGCGGCACCCAGCCGCGGCTTCCTCGCGATGTACCGGAGTCCGAGTCCGGCGGCGAGCAGGACCCAGAAGCCGGCCTCGCAGAGCACGATCAGTGTGACGATCACGGCACTTCTCCTTCCGGTCCCTTCCAGGCTCCCGTCCGTGGGGTGCCGGATCGTCGTCGGCAGTGAGGAATCGTGACTGCATCCTTCGATGTAGCCGCGCCTCACCCGTCGTACGGACGTCCGCCGGGATTCCGCCGTGTTGGATGGCAGGGTGTTCTCCCTTGCGCGCCCGCATCGTGCCGACGTACTGCTCTCGGCCGCCGGGCTGGCCGGTGGTGTGATCCTCTGGCTGGTCGGCATCCACATCCAGAACGGCCGGCTCTTCGACAGCCCCTGGGTGTCCCTGCTGCCGCTCGTGGTGATGTCCGCGCTGGAACTGCTGCGGCGCAGCGCACCGCGCACCGCCCTGGCCGTGGGCACGGTCGCGCTGGTGGCCGACCAGTTCACCGTGGGCAGCCTGGCGACCCTGCTGATGTTCACCGACCTCGTGTACGCCGCCGTGCTCTACGGGCCGCCCGGCGCCGCGCGCCGCATCCCGGTGATCACGCTGCTCGTCACGGTGGCTACGACGGTCGGCTTCGTCGTCTGGATGCCGTCGGCGGACGCCGTACTCATCGGGATCGTCGTCGGCATGGTCTCCTTCGGGCCCGCGCTGACCGGTGTCAGTGTGCGCAACCACCGGGACGCGGCCGTCGCGGCCCGGCTGCGGGCCGACCAGACCGCGCTGCTGGCCGAGATGGACCGGGTCCAGGCCGTGACCGCGGAGCGGTCCCGGATGGCCCGGGAGCTGCACGACATGGTCGCCAACCACCTCTCCGCGATCGCGATCCACTCCACCGCGGCGCTCTCCATCGACGACCCGGACACCTCCCGGGAGGCGCTCAGGGTGATCCGGCGGAACAGTGTCGACGGGCTGGCCGAGATGCGGCGGCTGATCGGGCTGCTGCGGGACGGCGGAGGGCGCACCCCGAGCGCGGCGCCGACCCTCGCGTCCCTGGACGCCCTCGTCGGGCAGGCGGGTGCGAACTCCGCGTCGAGCGGGCTGACCGTGACGCTGACGGACAGCCGCGCGGGCAGCGGGCCACTGCCCGCGCCGGTGGAGCTGGCGGCGTACCGCATCGTCCAGGAGTCCCTGACGAACGCGCTGAAGCATGCCGCGCCGGGGCCGGTGACGGTCCGGCTGGGGCGGTCGGGGAATCTGCTGACGGTGGAGGTGAGCAGCGTGGTCGGCGACCGGCCGGGCCCGCGCGCCCCCGGTTCGGGGGCCGGGCTCGTGGGGATGCGGGAGCGGGTGGCGCTGCTCGGCGGGACGATCGGGGCGGGCCCGGTGCCGGGGGACGACGGGACGACGAGCTGGCTGGTACGGGCTGAACTGCCCGTCGAGGAAGGGACCCTGGGGAGATGACGATCCGGGTACTGGTCGCGGAGGACCAGTCGGCCGTGCGCGCGGGCCTGGTGCTGATCCTGCGCAGCGCACCGGACATCGAGGTCGTGGGTGAGGCGGAGGACGGTGAGGCCGCCGTCCGCCTGGCGCGCGAACTGCGCCCCGACCTGGTGCTGATGGACGTGCAGATGCCGCGGCTCGACGGGGTGTCGGCGACGAAGCAGGTCGTGACGGAAGGGCTGGCGGACGTGCTGGTGCTGACGACGTTCGATCTGGACGAGTACGTCTTCGGGGCGCTGCGCGCGGGTGCGGCGGGCTTCCTGCTGAAGCACACCGACGCGCACGATCTGCTGGAGGCGGTACGTACGGTGGCGCGCGGCGAGGGCATGATCGCCCCTGCGGTGACGCGCCGGCTGATCGCTGAGTTCGCCGGGGCCGCCCCGGTGCGCACGGCTGATCCGGCGGTGCTGGACGCGCTGACGCGGCGGGAGCGCGAGGTCCTGGGCTGTCTCGGCGAGGGGCTGTCGAATGCGGAGATCGCCGGCCGGCTGTCGATGGCGGAGGCGACGGTGAAGACGCACGTCAGCAGGCTACTGGGGAAGCTGGAGCTGCGCAGCCGGGTCCAAGCGGCGGTGCTCGCTCAGGAGTTGGGGCTCTGAGGCCGGTTCAGGTTCTTTGGTCTGGACCTCTTGACGATTGGTCCAGACCTTCCTAATCTCACCGAGCACGCACGCTGCGGTGAGTACGCCATGACAAAGCGCGCTCAGGGCGACGCAGGGTTGCAGTCCACGGACCACCCCCGTTTGTCGGACCTCACCCGAGGAGCACCGTTGAGCACTGAAACCCCCCTACGCCGATCCGGACTCAGATGGAGACTCGGAGCAGGCGGATCCACCAGATCCAAGGCGGTCGCGGGCCTCACCGCGCTGCTCCTGCCGCTCGCCGCGATGGTCGGCCTGGCCTCCCCCGCCGAGGCCGCCACGTCGGCGACCGCCACCTACGTCAAGAAGTCCGACTGGGGCAGCGGCTTCGAGGGGCAGTGGACGGTCAAGAACACCGGAACCACCGCCCTGTCCTCCTGGGCCATCGAGTGGGACTTCCCCTCCGGTACCGCGGTCGGCTCCGCCTGGGACGCCACCGTCACCAGTTCCGGAACCCACTGGACCGCCAAGAACCTCGGCTGGAACGGCACCGTCGCCCCCGGAGCGAGCGTCAGCTTCGGCTTCAACGGCACCGGCACCGGCTCCCCCACCGGCTGCAAGCTGAACGGCGCCTCCTGTGACGGCGGCAGCGTCCCCGGCGACAACGCCCCGTCCAAGCCCGGCACCCCCACCGCGAGCAACACCACCGACACGTCGGCGAAGCTCACCTGGACCGCCGCCACCGACGACAACGGCATCAAGAACTACGACGTCCTGCGGGACGGTGCCAAGGTCGCCACGGTCACCACGACGACGTACACCGACACCGGTCTCACCAAGGGCACCGACTACTCCTACACGGTGCAGGCGCGTGACACCGCCGACCAGACCGGTCCGGTCAGCTCCTCCGTAGCCGTCCGCACCACCGGCACCACCGACCCGGGCCCCGGGCCCGGCGAGAAGGTCAACCTCGGCTACTTCACCGAGTGGGGCGTCTACGGCCGCAACTACCACGTCAAGAACCTGGTGACGTCCGGTTCCGCGGCCAAGATCACGCACATCAACTACGCGTTCGGCAACGTCCAGGGCGGCAAGTGCACCATCGGTGACGCCTACGCCGACTACGACAAGGCCTACACCGCCGACCAGGCGGTCGACGGCGTCGCCGACACCTGGGACCAGCCGCTGCGCGGCAACTTCAACCAGCTGCGCAAGCTCAAGGCGAAGTACCCGCACATCAAGGTCATCTGGTCGTTCGGCGGCTGGACCTGGTCCGGCGGCTTCGGCGCCGCGGCGCAGAACCCGGCCGCGTTCGCCCAGTCCTGCTACGACCTGGTCGAGGACCCCCGCTGGGCCGATGTCTTCGACGGCATCGACATCGACTGGGAGTACCCGAACGCCTGCGGTCTCACCTGTGACACCAGCGGCCCCGCCGCGCTGAAGAACCTCTCCTCGGCGCTGCGTACCAAGTTCGGCTCGAACAACCTGGTCACCGCAGCGATCACCGCGGACGGCTCGGAGGGCGGCAAGATCGACGCCGCGGACTACGCGGGCGCCGCGGCGCACTTCGACTGGTACAACGTGATGACGTACGACTTCTTCGGCGCCTGGGAGGCCAAGGGTCCGACGGCCCCGCACTCCCCGCTGAACTCGTACAGCGGCATCCCGCAGGAGGGCTTCAACAGCGCCGCCGCCATCGCCAAGCTGAAGGCCAAGGGCGTCCCCGCCTCGAAGCTGCTGCTCGGCATCGGCTTCTACGGCCGCGGCTGGACCGGCGTCACCCAGGCGGCACCGGGCGGCACGGCGACCGGGGCGGCCCCGGGCACGTACGAGGCGGGCATCGAGGACTACAAGGTCCTCAAGAACAGCTGCCCGGCCACCGGCACGATCGCCGGCACCGCGTACGCCCACTGCGGCACCAACTGGTGGAGCTACGACACCCCGGCGACGATCACGTCCAAGATGGCCTGGGCGAACAGCCAGGGCCTGGGCGGGGCGTTCTTCTGGGAGTTCAGCGGCGACACCGCGAACGGTGAGCTCGTGAGCGCGATGGACAGCGGACTCAACTAGATCCCCACGCTGTAGCGCACGGCCCCGGAAAAAGCGCCGGGGAGACGGGTACGCCCCCTGTCTCCCCGGTTTTCCCGTGCCTTCGGGCCCTCAGGCCACGTTCACCCTCTGGCCGGGCGGAGCCGCCTCCAGCCAGGCGAGGAAGCCGGTCAGGGCGTCCTCGCTCATCGCCAGCTCCAGACGCGTCCCCTGGTGGAGACATCCGAGCACGACAGAATCGGACAGGAGCGCGAGCTCCTCCTCGCCCTCGGGCAGCCGACGCGCGACCACCTCGATGGCGGACCGCTCCAGGCCCCGGCGCGGACGGGGCGCGTAGGAGAAGACCCGGAACCAGTCGACGCGGTCACCGCTGTAGCGGGCGACCCCGTACACCCAGCCCTTGCCGGACGGATCGGGCTCCTCGGACACGTCCCAGCGCAGGCTGCAGTCGAAGGTTCCGCCGGAGCGCTGGATCAGCCGCCTGCGCAGACCGAAGACGAACAGACCCACCGCGACCAGTACGACGACCAGACCGCCGACCCACAAAGCGAGGACCATCTCCACCGACCTCCTCGCATCGTCGAGTAACGGATACCGAACCGCACCTGCATCGCCTCAGCCGCGACACGGTCTGGATAATTCCAGAACGGGCCGCGGCTGAGTAAAAAACACATCGTGGGGTGCGCTAGTGCACCGCCACCGCACGCAGTCGCACGTCCGCACGCCGCTCGGCGGCGGCGTCCGTGTCCGACTTCGCACGCTCCAGCGCACGCTCGGCGCGCTGGACGTCGATCTCGTCCGCGAGTTCGGCAATCTCCGCGAGCAGCGAGAGCTTGTCGTCCGCGAAGGAGATGAAACCGCCGTGCACGGCGGCGACAACAGTCCCGCCGTCGCTCGTACGGATCGTCACCGGGCCCGATTCCAGCACACCCAGAAGCGGCTGGTGACCGGGCATGACGCCGATGTCGCCGGACGTGGTACGTGCGACAACGAGGGTGGCCTCGCCGGACCAGACACTGCGGTCCGCGGCGACCAGCTCGACATGCAGCTCAGCAGCCAAGGGTGGCTCCTCGGGTCACCACCCGGCGGTCATGCCGGGTGTTGGGTCAATTCTACGGGGCGTGGTGAGGGGGGCGGGACACGCCCACCCCCCTCGGTGAGCCGGAGGCTCAGGAGACGCCGAGCTCCTTGGCGTTGGCCTTGAGGTCCTCGATGCCACCGCACATGAAGAACGCCTGCTCGGGGAAGTGGTCGTACTCACCGTCGCAGATCGAGTTGAACGCGGCGATCGACTCGTCGAGCGGAACGTCCGAACCGTCCAGGCCGGTGAACTGCTTGGCGGCGTGGGTGTTCTGCGACAGGAAGCGCTCGACGCGACGGGCACGGTGGACAACGAGCTTGTCCTCCTCGCCCAGCTCGTCGATACCGAGGATCGCGATGATGTCCTGGAGGTCCTTGTACTTCTGCAGGATCCCCTTGACGCGGCTGGCCGTGTCGTAGTGGTCCTGCGCGATGTAGCGCGGGTCCAGGATGCGGGACGTGGAGTCCAGCGGGTCCACGGCCGGGTAGATGCCCTTCTCGGAGATCGGACGGGAGAGAACCGTCGTCGCGTCGAGGTGGGCGAACGTGGTGGCCGGGGCCGGGTCGGTCAGGTCGTCCGCGGGGACGTAGATCGCCTGCATCGAGGTGATCGAGTGACCACGCGTCGAGGTGATGCGCTCCTGGAGCACACCCATCTCGTCGGCCAGGGTCGGCTGGTAACCCACTGCGGACGGCATGCGGCCGAGCAGCGTGGAGACCTCGGAACCGGCCTGCGTGAAGCGGAAGATGTTGTCGATGAAGAGCAGCACGTCCTGCTTCTGCACATCGCGGAAGTACTCCGCCATGGTCAGGGCGGACAGCGCGACCCGGAGACGGGTGCCCGGCGGCTCGTCCATCTGGCCGAAGACCAGCGCGGTCTTCTCCAGGACGCCCGAGTCGGTCATCTCGTCGATGAGGTCGTTGCCCTCACGGGTGCGCTCGCCGACACCGGCGAACACCGACACACCGTCGTGCAGCTTCGCCACACGCATGATCATTTCCTGGATGAGGACCGTCTTGCCGACGCCCGCACCACCGAACAGACCGATCTTGCCGCCCTTGACGTACGGGGTCAGCAGGTCGACGACCTTCAGGCCGGTCTCGAACATCTCGGTCTTGGACTCGAGCTGGTCGAAGGCCGGGGCCTTGCGGTGGATCGGCCAGCGCTCGGTGATCTGAGCTTCGGCCTCCGGCTCGTTCAGGATCTGACCGAGGGTGTTGAACACCTTGCCCTTGGTGATGTCACCGACCGGCACCATGATGCCCTTGCCGGTGTCGGTCACCGGGGCCTGGCGGACCAGACCGTCGGTGGGCTGCATCGAGATCGCGCGGACCACGCCGTCACCCAGGTGCTGGGCGACTTCGAGGGTCAGCGTCTTACGAGCGCCGGCCTCGGCCGGGTCGTCGACCTCGACGTGCAGGGCGTTGTAGATCTCCGGCATCGCGTCGACGGGGAACTCCACGTCGACGACCGGGCCGATGACCCGGGCGACGCGGCCCGTGGCAGCGGCCGTCTCAACTGTCGTCGTCATTACTTGTCACTCCCCGCGGACGCGTCGGCCAGCGCACCTGCACCGCCGACGATCTCGCTGATTTCCTGGGTGATTTCGGCCTGGCGGGCCGCGTTGGCAAGCCGGGAGAGACTCTTGATCAGATCCCCGGCGTTGTCGGTCGCCGACTTCATCGCGCGGCGGCGGGCGGCGTGCTCGGAAGCGGCAGCCTGCAGCAGTGCGTTGTAGATGCGGCTCTCGACGTAGCGCGGCAGAAGGGCGTCAAGGACGTCCTCGGCCGACGGCTCGAAGTCGAACAGCGGAAGGATCTCGCCCTTCGCACCGTCCTCCTCCTCGACCTCGTCGAGGGAGAGCGGCAGCATCCGGCCGTCGACCGCGTTCTGCGTCATCATCGACACGAACTCGGTGTAAACGATGTGCAGTTCGTCGACGCCACCCTCGGCCGTGTCCTTCTGGATGGACTCGATCAGGGGCGCGGCGATCTTCTTGGCGTCCGCGTACTCCGGGCTGTCGGTGAAGCCGGTCCACGACTCCGCGACCTTGCGCTCACGGAACCCGTAGTAGGCGACACCCTTACGGCCGACGATGTACGTGTCGACCTCCTTGCCCTCGGCCGCCAGCCGCTCCCGCAGCCGCTCCGCGGCCTTGATGGCGTTGGAGGAGTAGCCGCCGGCGAGCCCGCGGTCACTCGTGAGGAGCAGGACCGCGGCACGCACCGGGGCGTCGGCCTCGGTGGTGAGCGGGTGCTTGGTGTTGGAGCCGGTCGCCACCGCGGTCACCGCGCGGGTGAGCTCGGTCGCGTACGGCATCGACGCCGTCACCTTGCGCTGCGCCTTGACGATGCGCGAGGCGGCGATCATCTCCATCGCCTTGGTGATCTTCTTGGTCGCGGTGACGGCTTGGATGCGGCGCTTGTAAACGCGAAGCTGAGCGCCCATCGATCAGCCCTCGCCCAGGAGCTTGCCGTCCGAGGTCTCGAACTGCTGCTTGAAGGCGGCGATCGCGTCGGCGATCGACTGCAGCGTGTCGTCGGACATCTTGCCGCCCTCGGCGATGCTGGTCAGGAGGTCCTTGCGCTCACGGCGCAGGTACTCCAGCAGCTCGCCCTCGAAGCGGCGGATGTCCTCGACCGGGACGTCGTCCATCTTGCCCGTGGTGCCGGCCCAGACGGAGACGACCTGCTCCTCCATCGGGAACGGGGCGTACTGGGGCTGCTTCAGCAGCTCGACCATGCGCTTACCGCGCTCCAGCGAAGCCTTGGAGGCCGCGTCCAGGTCGGAACCGAAGGCGGCGAACGCCTCCAGCTCGCGGTACTGGGCGAGGTCCACGCGCAGACGGCCGGAGACCTGCTTCATGGCCTTGTGCTGGGCGGAGCCACCGACTCGGGAGACCGAGATACCGACGTTGAGTGCCGGACGCTGACCCGCGTTGAACAGGTCGGACTCCAGGAAGCACTGGCCGTCGGTGATGGAGATGACGTTGGTCGGAATGAACGCCGACACGTCGTTCGCCTTGGTCTCGACGATCGGGAGGCCCGTCATCGAACCGGCGCCCATGTCGTCGGAGAGCTTGGCGCAGCGCTCCAGCAGACGCGAGTGCAGGTAGAAGACGTCGCCCGGGTAGGCCTCGCGGCCCGGCGGACGGCGCAGCAGAAGCGACACGGCGCGGTAGGCGTCGGCCTGCTTCGAAAGGTCGTCGAAGATGATCAGGACGTGCTTGCCGTCGTACATCCAGTGCTGGCCGATGGCCGAACCGGTGTACGGCGCCAGGTACTTGAAGCCGGCCGGGTCGGACGCCGGGGCGGCGACGATGGTCGTGTACTCGAGCGCGCCGGCCTCTTCCAGGGCACCTCGCACGGAGGCGATGGTGGAGCCCTTCTGACCGATGGCGACGTAGATGCAGCGCACCTGCTTGTTCACGTCGCCCGAGCGCCAGTTGTCGCGCTGGTTGATGATCGTGTCGACGGCCAGAGCGGTCTTACCCGTCTGACGGTCGCCGATGATCAGCTGACGCTGGCCTCGGCCGATCGGCACCATGGCGTCGACGGCCTTGTAGCCGGTCTGCATCGGCTCGTGCACCGACTTGCGGACCATGACGCCAGGGGCCTGCAGTTCGAGGGCGCGACGGCCTTCGGTCGCGATCTCGCCGAGACCGTCGATCGGGTTGCCGAGCGGGTCGACGACGCGGCCGAGGTAACCCTCGCCGACGCCGACGGAGAGCACCTCACCGGTGCGCTGCACCGGCTGGCCCTCCTCGATTCCGCTGAACTCGCCGAGGACGATCGCACCGATCTCGCGCTCCTCGAGGTTGAGGGCGAGACCGAGGGTGCCGTCCTCGAACTTCAGCAGCTCGTTCGCCATGGCGGAGGGCAGGCCCTCCACCTTCGCGATGCCGTCGCCGGCAACGCTGACCGTACCGACCTCCTCGCGCGAGGCCGCGTCCGGCTGGTACGACTGGACAAAGTTCTCCAGTGCGTCCCGGATCTCCTCCGGCCGGATCGTGAGCTCCGCCATCTGGGTTCCCTGCTCTCCTTGTTGGGCCCGAAGTTTCTTAAGGGGGTCTGGGGGCGACCCCCAGGAATCTTCTGCAATTTCTGCACGGCCCAACCGGGCCGCTGTTCTTGCTCGTTCAGGTGGTGCGGTTGCGCTGCTCGCTGTCAGCCGGCCATCCGGCGGGTGGCCTCTTCGAGGCGCTCCGCGATCGTGCCGTTGATGACCTCGTCACCGACGCGCACCGAGATCCCGCCGAGGACCGCGGGGTCCACGTCCAGGTTCAGGTGCATCTGCCGGCCGTAGATCTTCGCCAGGGCGGCGCCGAGGCGCTGCTTCTGGCGATCGGACAGCGGCACCGCCGAGGTGACGACGGCGACCATGCGGTCCCGGCGCTCCGCGGCGAGCTTGGACAGGGACTCGAGTCCCGCCTCCAGGCTACGTCCACGGGGCTGGGTCACGAGGCGCGTGACGACTCGCTCGGTGACGGGCTGCGTCTTGCCGCCGAGCAGGCTGCGGAGCAGCTCGCCCTTGGCGGCGGTGGACGCCGTCCGGCTGGTCAGCGCGGAGCGCAGTCCCTTGTCGGAACCGACGATCCGGCCGAACCGGAACAGCTCGTCCTCGACGTCGTCGAGCGCGCCGCTTCGCTGGGCGGCGGTGAGGTCTGCGGTGTTCGCCAGTTCCTCGACCGAGTCCACCAGGTCGCGGGACTGCGACCAGCGGGACCGGACCATGCCGGAGACCAGGTCCACGGCTTCGCCGCCCACCTGACCGCTCAGCAGCCGTCCGGCCAGCTCGGCCTTGGCCTCGCCGCCCTGCGACGGGTCGGTGAGGACCCGGCGCAGCGATACCTCGCGGTGGAGCAGCGCGGTGACGGCTGCCAGCTCCTCGGCGAGCTTCGCCGCGTCGACCGACGTGGAGTCGGTCAGCGCGTCGAGACGCTCACGTGCGGCAGCCAGTGCCTCGCGGCTCGCTCCGTTCATCGGACAGCCTCGGCCTTCGCCTCGAGCTCGTCGAGGAAACGGTCGACGGTGCCGCTCTGCCGGGCGTGGTCCTCTAGGGACTCGCCGACGAGCTTGCCGGCCAGGGCGGTGGCGAGCGTGCCCACGTCCTGGCGCAGCGCGGAAGCCGCGGCCTTGCGGTCGGCCTCGATCTGGGCGTGGCCGGCGGCGATGATCTCTTCGCGCTGCCGCTGACCTTCCGTCCTCATCTCCTGGATGATGACGGCACCCTGCTCCTGCGCCTCCTGGCGCAGGCGGGCGGCTTCGTGACGGGCCTCGGCGAGCTGAGCCTTGTACTGCTCAAGAACGCTCTGGGCCTCGGTCTGGGCCGCATCGGCCTTTTCGATACCGCCTTCGATGGCCTCGCGACGCTCGTCCAGAACCTTGTTGATGTTCGGGAGGAGCTTCTTGGCGAGGAAGCCGAAGACGATGAGGAAGGCGATGAGGCCGATGACGAGCTCTGGAATCGGCGGGATGAGGGGATTTTCCATCTCCTCGGCCGCGACCGTAAGCAGCTGGCTCACATCAGTGCCTTTCGTCGGTATGGACTAGTCGCGGCTCGTCTAGTAGACGAACGGCATGACCAGACCGATGAGGGCGAGCGCCTCACAGAAGGCGAATCCGAGAATCTGGTTGGCGCGGATCAGGCCGGCAGCCTCGGGCTGACGGGCAAGAGCCTGGGTGCCGTTACCGAAGATGATGCCGACGCCGACGCCGGGGCCGATGGCAGCAAGGCCGTAACCGACGGAGCCGAGGTCACCAGTAACGGCAGCAAGGGTCTGGGACATGCCAGTTCTTCCTTCTCTTTACGGACCGGTGGGGGTTGGCCACCGGACGAAAATGGGTCCAGCCAGGGGCTCAGTGATGCTTGGCGAGCGCGCCTTGGATGAAAGTGCAGGTCAGGAGCACGAAGACATACGCCTGGACAGCCTGGATGAAAAGCTCGAAGGCGGTCATCACGATGACCATCACGAAGGAGACGCCTGCGTAAGCGATACCGATGCCGTTGAGCAGGTACCAGCTGGCGATCGTGAAGAGCAGCAGCAGGGTGTGACCGGCGAACATGTTCGCGAAGAGTCGCACCGCGTGCGTGAACGGGCGGACCAGCAGGTTCGAGAACAGCTCGATGAAGGCTGCCAGGTAGGCAACCGGGCCGAGTGACTTGTCGAAGCCGGTGAAGTTCTTGAAGGCACCGACGAACCCGTGACGCTTGAAAGTCAGGCTGACCCACGTGATGTAGACGATCCCTGCGAGAACCGCGGGGTACGCGATGATCGACGTCACGGGGAACTGGGCGACCGGAATGATCGACCAGAGGTTCATCATCCAGACGAAGAAGAACAGCGACACGACCAGCGGGACGTACTTCTCGCCCTCGCGCTTGCCGATGGTCTCGTAGACGATGCCGCGACGGATGAAGTCGTAGCCCATCTCCGCGACCGACTGCAGCTTGCCGGGGACCATCTTCGGCTTCCGGAACGCCGCCCAGAAGAAACCGACGACGATGAGCGAGCCGAGGAGCGCCAGCAGCATCGGCTTGTTGAAGTACAAGTTGCTGTCCGGGTCACCCCACAGCGGCTCGAACAGGAACGAGTGCAAGCCGGGTGCCGGGAAACCACAACCGTCGAAGATGTGGCAATCGGTCTCGAAGGCGAGCACCTGTGTCGGGTCAGCACTCACCGCGGGCTCCTTCAGCGTGGCGCATAGGTACGGCAACCTCGATGTGTCGGCGCGGCGCACGGCCGCGGTTCGGCACTGGACTGGTGTTACGGATGTGTGAGCGGCAGTCAGGCATTTGAGCCTCGCGATCGAGCAGGCGTCAGCTCACATGCCCGCGCCCGCAGTGCCGCAGTTGAAACCGGACGATAGCAGGGTCCGGCGAGCGCCCTTATCCCGCCCCTACCCATCACGCCGACGGGCCCGTCTTCTTGGGCTTGTCGCCCTCGCTGGACTCGGGTTCGACGTAAAGGATCTTGGCCTTCATGTGCGCACGCGCCTGTGCGCCGATCCACACGAGAGTCGTCGCGACCAGCGTGATCGCGAAGGCCTTCGGGTTGAACAGCGAAGTGTCCTTGAACACGGCGACGAAGATGAAAAGCAGCAGGAGCTGTGCCGTGTACAGCATCAGCCCCATGGCCTGGAACAGGTGCGGGAGGGACTTGGCAGTCCGTTCGAGGACCACGAGTCCGATCCCCATGAAGAGAATCACGACCAGCGTCGCAACAACCGCACCCAGAGCTCCCTTGCCACCGGCGACACCAGCGCTGACCGCGGTGGCGACAGCGCCGGCGGCAGCGGTGGGAACGGCGGTCTGGAGGAGAGTCCGGACGTCGTTGGACGGCATGGCGGCAACTCCGCTTTACAGGGGGTGGGCAGTGGTGTCGTCATGGACGAGCGTAGGCCCGGACCGAGTCGATGCCTCGGGCCGAGGGACCGTCCTACTCAAGTCCTTCGGCTCTGTCACCGGGCTTAGTGAACGGTATCACAAACTATTTGATGAGGTCTTTACCCGAAAGGTGTGCCCGCTGTCACACATGAGAGTGACCCCGCGCGTATGCGCGCGACAGTAAGGCATCTTGCGTGGTAATGACGCCCACTGTCCGAATCGTCAACGTGAGGAGTCGGCACGGTCCCGATCGGTGAAGCGCGAACGGGGGCCGATCGCGGTCGCTCCGTTGACGCCGGAGACTCCCACGGCCACGGGTGCCCGTTCGGGGGTCTGAGAGGCCATCTGCGAGCCTGCGGGCCCCTGTTGACCCTCCTGGGCCTCCGTGGCGGACGAACCCGCCCCCTCCGCGTCGTCGCGGCGCCGCCGCCGGTAGCGCGGCGGCACGAAGCCCTCGGCCCAGCGCGGGGCGCGCGGGGTGAACCGCGGCATGAGGAGCAGGACCAGGCCGACGGCGCTGAGTCCCACGATCACCAGCACGATCCACAGCGACGCCGAGTGCACGGAGTAGCCGACGGCACCGAAGGCGATCAGCGCGGACCAGAAGTACATGATCAGCACGGACCTGCTGTGCGAGTGCCCGATCTCCAGCAGCCGGTGGTGCAGGTGACCCCGGTCGGCCGCGAACGGCGACTGGCCGTTCCACGTGCGCCGCACGATCGCGAGCACCAGGTCGGCCGCCGGGATCGCGATGATCGTGAGCGGCAGCAGCAGCGGGATGAAGACCGGCAGCATCGCGTGGGTGGCCTCGCGCTCGCCGCCGTAGAAGATCTGCATCAGGTCCGGGTCGACCTGCCCGGTGACGGAGATCGCGCCCGCGGCCAGCACCAGGCCGATCAGCATCGAGCCGGAGTCGCCCATGAAGATCCGGGCGGGGTGCATGTTGTGCGGCAGGAAGCCGAGGCACATGCCCATCAGGATCGCGGCGAAGAGCGTCGCGGGGGCCGCGGCCTCGATCCCGTAGCCGTACCAGAGCCGGTAGGCGTACAGGAAGAACGCCGCGGAGGCGATGCAGACCATGCCGGACGCGAGGCCGTCCAGGCCGTCGACGAAGTTGACCGCGTTGATCGTGATCACGACCAGCGCCACCGTGAGCAGGGTGCCCTGCCACTGGGTGAGGGCGACCGTGCCGACGCCGGGGATGGGCAGCCACAGGATCGTCAGACCCTGGATGACCATGACTGCGGCGGCGATCATCTGGCCGCCGAGCTTGATCAGGGCGTCGAGCTCGAACTTGTCGTCCAGGACACCGATCAGCCAGATCAGGGCGGCTCCGGAGAGCAGGGCCCGTGGTTCGTTGGACAGTTCGAAGACGCTGTTCAGGTTGAACAGGTGGTCGGCGACGATCAGTCCCGCGCACAGTCCGCCGAACATGGCGATACCACCGAGCCGCGGTGTCGGTTCCCGGTGTACGTCACGCGCACGGATCGCGGGCATCGCCCCGATCGCGATGGCGAACTTCCGCACCGGTCCGGTCAGCAGATAGGTCACCGCTGCCGTGACACAGAGCGTCAGCAGGTAATCACGCACGGGCTGCCCCACAGATTTCGCCGGCCATCTCAGCCCCACACCCTAGTCTCATGAGCAAGGACACAAAGGTACGGGTGATGGTTGCACACCCTTCGCCTACCCCGGGTACGGCGGATTCCGCTCGGCCAGTTCGCGTACTTCGGTCCGCAGTCTCTCCGGGTCGTCGTCCCTGACAGCCGCGCCGAAGAGTACGGCGATCCGTGCCATGTCGGCCTCGTCCATGCCCTGGGTGGTGACGGCCGCCGTGCCCAGCCGGATGCCGCGGGCGTCCCCGTACGGCAGGGCGCAGGTGTCGAGCACCATGCCGGCGGCCACCAGCCGTTCCCGGGCGGTGCGGCCGTCGACGCCCAGCGGTCCGGGGTCGGCGACGACGATGTGGGTGTCCGTGCCGTCCGTCGTGATGTCGAAGCCCTCGGCCTCCAGCCCGGCCGCGAGGACGCGGGCGTGGGCGACCACCTGGTGGGCGTACAGCGCGAAGGCCGGTGTCTCCGCCTCGCCGAACGCGACGGCCTTCGCCGCGACGGTGTGCATCTGGGCGCCGCCCTGGGTGAACGGGAACACGGCGCGGTCGATCCGCTCCGCCAGCTCCACGCCGCACAGGATCATGCCGCCGCGCGGCCCGCGCAGGACCTTGTGTGTCGTCGCGCACACCACGTCCGCGTAGGGGACGGGGCTGGGTGCCGCTCCCCCGGCGATCAGGCCCATCGGGTGGGCGGCGTCGGCGATCAGATAGGCGCCGACCTCGTCGGCGATGTCCCGGAACCGCTCGTAGTCGGGGTGCCGGGGGTACGAGATGGAGCCGCAGACGATCGCCTTGGGGCGGCGGGCCCTGGCCAGGGCCCGCACCTGGGCGTAGTCGATGAGCCCGCTGTCGGGGTCGACCCCGTAACCGACGAATTCGAACCAGCGTCCGGAGAAGTTCCCGGGGGCGCCGTGGGTGAGGTGCCCGCCGTACGGGAGTCCCATGGCGAGGACCGTGTCGCCGGGGCGCAGCAGTGCCGCGTAGGCGGCGAGGACGGCGGAGGAGCCGGAGTGCGGCTGGACGTTGGCGTGCTCGGCGCCGAACAGCGCCATGGCCCGCCGGACCGCGATGCGTTCGGCCTCGTCGGCCTGTTCGCAGCCGCCGTGGTGGCGGGCGCCAGGATAGCCCTCGGCGTACTTGTTCGCGAGGGGCGAGCCCAGGGCGGCGAGGACGGCGGGCGAGGTGAAGTTCTCGGCGGCGATGAGCTGCAGCGTGTTCGCCTGGCGGCCGGCCTCGGCGAGCAGGACGCCGGCGATCTCCGGGTCCTGGCGGAGCAGGGCGCCGAAGTCCTGCGGCATGGCGGTGTCGGGGGAGGACACGGCTTCTGGTGCGGCTGGAGTGGTGACCGGCATCTGACGGCTCCGGGCCTGGGGAGGGGCGTGCGCTGGTGTCAGCTCCAATGTAGGCGCGCACCGCGCCCGCTGCCCGCTGCCGTGCGGCCCCGTACGCCGGTCGGCGCAGGGGGCCGGCCGGGCGGACGGTGCGTCAGTGCGGGTCGCGTACCCCGGTCAGCGCGGTGACGACCGGGTCGAGTGCCTGGTTGATCTCGTCGCCGATGGAGCGGAAGAACGTGATCGGGGCGCCGTACGGGTCGTAGACCTCGTCCGCCTCTGCGGTGGGGGCCAGCAGCCAGCCGCGCAGGGCCGCCGCGGCGCGCACCAGGGCGCGGGCGCGTTCGACGACGCCCTCCTCGCGGGCGTCGGGCAGCGTGGCGGGGTCGATCGCCCGGACGAGCCGGGTGAACTCCTTGAGCGTGAAGGTCCGCAGGCCCGCCGAGTGGCCCATGGAGATCACCTGGGCCCGGTGGTCCCGGGTGGCGGTGAGGACGAGGTCCGCGCGGATGACGTGCTCGTCGAGCAGTTCGCGGCCGACGAAGCCGGTGGCGTCGGCGCCGAAGTCGGCGAGGACGACCTCGGCGTTGGCCTCCATGGGCGCGCCCTCGTGCCCCCAGGTGCCCGCGCTCTCCACGATCAGGCCGCGGCTGAGCGGGTCGCCGAGGCGGTCCATCAGGGCATGGCGGGTCAGCCGCTCGGTGATGGGCGAGCGGCAGACGTTGCCGGTGCTGACGTGGAGGATGCGGAAAGTGTCGTGCTGCCCCGCTATGCCACGCCCCTCAGGGGCGGTCAATTGGCCACCTCGAGGTCGGGTACTACCTTGCGGAGGTCCTCGGCTGAGAGGGCACCGGCCCGCAGCAGCACCGGGACCTTGCCGGTGACGTCGACGATGGACGACGGAACGATGCCGGGCGTCGGGCCGCCGTCGAGGTAGACGGAGACGGAGTCGCCGAGCATCTCCTGGGCCGCGTCGCAGTCCTCGGGCGAGGGGTGTCCGGAGAGGTTGGCACTGGAGACGGCCATCGGGCCGACCTCCGTGAGGAGCTCGATGGCGACCGGGTGCAAGGGCATCCGGATGGCGACGGTGCCGCGGGTGTCGCCGAGGTCCCACTGCAGGGAGGGCTGGTGCTTGGCGACGAGCGTGAGGGCGCCGGGCCAGAACGCGTCGACGAGTTCCCAGGCCTGCTCGGAGAAGTCGGTGACCAGACCGTGCAGGGTGTTCGGGGAGCCGATCAGGACGGGGGTGGGCATGTTCCGGCCGCGGCCCTTGGCGTCGAGCAGGTCGGTGACTGCCTCGGAGCTGAAGGCGTCCGCACCGATCCCGTACACGGTGTCGGTGGGCAGCACGACCAGTTCGCCGCGGCGGACGGCGGACGCGGCTTCACGCAGGCCGGTCGTACGGTCGGTCGCGTCGTTGCAGTCGTATCGCCGTGCCATCAGCCGGCCTCCTGGGACATGTACGGGTATGACGGGTCGGGGTCGTACGGTTCCGGTGTCCCGGTGGTCACGGCATGGCCTTGCGGGCTGTCGCGAACCGGGGCCGGTTGTTCAGGTCGGGGTGATCGGCCGCGTCGGCCCAGCCCCGTTCCTCGGTGAAGATCCACGGCACCTGGCCGCCCTGGGTGTCGGCGTGCTCGATGACGACGAGCCCGCCGGGCCGCAGCAGGCGGTGCGCGGTGCGTTCGATGCCCCGGATGGTGTCGAGGCCGTCCTCGCCGGAGAACAGCGCCATCTGCGGGTCGTGGTCGCGGGCCTCGGGGGCGACGTACTCCCACTCGGTGAGCGGGATGTACGGCGGGTTGGAGATCACCAGGTCGACCTGGCCGTCGAGCTCGGGAAGGGCGCTCAGGGCGTCTCCCCGGTGGACGGTGACCCGGGACCCCTCGGCGTTCTTCCGGGTCCACCTCAGGGCGTCCTCGGACAGCTCCACGCCGTGCACGCGCGAGCGCGGCACCTCCTGCGCCATGGCGAGGGCGATCGCGCCGGATCCGGTGCAGAGGTCGACGATCAGCGGCTCGACGACGTCCATCGCGCGGACGGCGTCTATCGCCCAGCCGACGACCGACTCGGTCTCCGGGCGGGGCACGAAGACGCCGGGGCCGACCTGGAGCTCCAGGTAGCGGAAGAAGGCGCGGCCGGTGATGTGCTGGAGCGGTTCGCGGGCCTCGCGGCGGGCGATCGTCTCCCAGTAGCGGGCGTCGAAGTCGGCGTCCGGCACATGGTGCAGTTCGCCCCGCTTGACGCCGTGCACGAACGCGGCGAGTTCCTCGGCGTCGAATCGCGGTGAGGGGACACCGGCGTCGGCCAGCCGCTGGGTGGCCTGGGCCACCTCGGCGAGCAGCAGGTTCATCGCGGTTCTCCGTACGGGTTCACGAGCGGGGCGGGGCGGATCTTACGCGGCTTACGCGGCGGCGAGCTTGGCGGCGGAGTCGGCGTCCACGCAGGCCTGGATGACGGCGTCGAGGTCGCCGTCGAGCACCTGGTCCAAGTTGTACGCCTTGAAGCCGACGCGGTGGTCCGAGATCCGGTTTTCCGGGAAGTTGTACGTGCGGATCTTCTCGGATCGGTCGACGGTACGGACCTGGCTGCGGCGGACGTCGGAGGCTTCCTGCTCGGCGGCCTCCTGGGCCGCGGCCAGCAGCCGGGACCGCAGGATGCGCATGGCCTGCTCCTTGTTCTGGAGCTGGCTCTTCTCGTTCTGGCAGGAGGCGACGACACCGGTCGGCAGGTGCGTGATGCGGACCGCGGAGTCGGTGGTGTTGACGGACTGGCCGCCGGGGCCGGAGGAGCGGTACACGTCGATGCGCAGGTCGTTGGCGTGGATCTCGACGTCGACCTCCTCCGCCTCGGGTGTGACGAGCACACCGGCGGCGGAGGTGTGGATCCGGCCCTGGGACTCGGTGGAGGGCACGCGCTGCACGCGGTGCACGCCGCCCTCGTACTTCATCCGCGCCCAGACGCCCTGGCCGGGCTCGGTGGCGCCGTTGCCGCCCTTGGTCTTCACGGCGACCTGGACGTCCTTGTAGCCGCCGAGCTCGGACTCGGTGGAGTCGATGATCTCGGTCTTCCAGCCGACGCGCTCGGCGTAGCGCAGGTACATGCGCAGCAGGTCACCTGCGAACAGAGCGGACTCGTCGCCGCCCGCGCCCGCCTTGATCTCCAGGAGCACGTCCTTGTCGTCACTGGGGTCACGCGGGACCAGAAGGAGCCGGAGCTTCTCGGTGATCTCGTCGCGCTGCTTCTCCAGGACCTTGACCTCGGCGGCGAAGTCCGGGTCGTCCGCGGCGAATTCGCGGGCGGTACCGATGTCGTCACCGGTGCGCTTCCAGGACCGGTACGTGGAGACGATCGGGGTCAGCTCCGCGTAGCGCTTGTTGAGCTTGCGCGCGTTGGCCTGGTCGGCGTGGACCGACGGGTCGGCGAGCTTCTTCTCGAGATCGGCGTGTTCGCCGATCAGTTCCTCGACCGCCTCGAACATCTTCGGGCTCCTGGTTCCGTGCGTCATACGTCTGCGGGCCTGCTGGACGACGTGCTGCCGGTCCGTGCCCGGAGGGCACCCGGCCGCACAGCCGGAAAAAAACGCCGGCCCCGGCGCCCCCGAAAGAGGGCGCCGGGAACCGGCGCAGTGGCTCGCTACTTGCTGGCGGAGCCGGCGGCCTTGCCGAAGCGGGCCTCGAAGCGGGCCACACGGCCACCGGTGTCGAGGATCTTCTGCTTGCCCGTGTAGAACGGGTGGCACTCGGAGCAGACGTCGGCACGGATCGCGCCGCCCTCAAGGGTGCTCCGGGTGGTGAACGACGCACCGCAGGTGCAGCTGACCTGCGTCTCGACGTACTGGGGGTGAATCTCGCGCTTCAAGGTGTCTCCTAGTTTCGGGAGGGCTCCGGGTCGCACGCGCGGATTGCGCGTCCGTGAACCGGGGCCGACGTACCAGTCTGCCAGGACCGGCCGTATCTCCCAAAACGAGAGGCCGGCCAGGTGTATTCCCCAGGCGTCCGGGGTACGTTGCGCGACCGGGCGGTGACGGATGGTGCCGTCAGCGCACGACCCCGCCCGCCTCGCCCTTGTCGCCGGCCGACTTCTCGGTGGCGGACGCCGGGATCGGCGCGTCCTTCTTGAGCGCGGCCCAGACCTGCCGGCCGGCTTCTTCCTGGGGCAGCACCCGGTTGGGGTCGGCCGGGTCGTACTCCACCGGCAGCGTGATCATGTCGACGTCCGACGAGCCGAGGCTCTTGAGCCCGTTCGCGAAGCCGGTGAGCTTCTTGACCGAGGCCAGTTCGGAGTCGGTGGTGACGGCCTTGGTGGCGGTGTCCGCCAGGCCGAAGAGCGTCTTCGGGTTCGAGAACACCCCCACGCTCTTCGCCTGGTCCATGAGCGCCTTCACGAACGCCTGCTGGAGCTGGATGCGTCCCAGGTCGCTGCCGTCGCCGACGCTCTTGCGCGTGCGGACGAGGCCGAGCGACTGCTCACCGTCCAGGGTGTGGGTGCCCGGCTCCAGGTGCAGATGGCTCTTGGAGTCGTCGATCGCCTGCCCGGTGGTGATCTCGACGCCGCCGAGCTCGTCGACGACCTTCGTGAACCCGGTGAAATCGACCTCGACGTAGTGGTCCATGCGGATCCCGGACATCGCCTCGACGGTCTTCACCGCGCAGGCGGGCCCGCCCACCTCGTACGCCGTGTTGAACATCGCCCGCTGCTCCGCGCCGACCTGTTCACCGGTCGTGTCGCTCGTGCAGGCGGGGCGGTCGACGAGGGTGTCGCGGGGCACGGAGACCACACTCGCGGACTTGTGGCCCTTGTTGACGTGCACGATCATCGCGGTGTCCGAGCGGGCGGCGCCCTCGTCGACGCCGTAGGCGGAGTTGGCGCCGGAGCGGGAGTCCGAGCCGAGCACCAGGATGTCCTGCGAGCCGTTGTCGACGTCGTCGGGGCGTTCCGTGCCCAGGGCGGCGTTGATGTCGACGGCCTTGAGGTTGCCGTTGAGCGTGAAGTAGGCGTAGCCGAGCCCGGATCCCCCGGCGACGACCACCGCGGCGGCGGTCCACAGGGCCGCGGTCTTCATCCGGCGGCCCGTCGAGGGCTTCCTGCGGCGGCTGCCGGTGCCACGTATTCGGCCGGTGCTCCTGCTCTGTCCGCTCATGCGTCTCCCTCGTACGTTCCTCGCTGCTGCCCCCCGCCGTGGCGCACCGGCACGGTCCGGCGTCACTCGTGGGGACGCCGGAGCAGCGAGAAGCGTTGCACAACGCGCTGTGGCCCCCGTCCTGGGACGGGGGCCACAGCTGAGGTGGGCGGTTGTCCGGTCACCCGGCGCTCACCTGGGGTTTCAGCCGACGGTGTAGTAGCTGTTCCAGCCGGTTCCGAGCTTCACCTGTGTGGCGAAGATCTCGGACGTGCCCTGGCCCGTGCCCTTGAGGAGGTACAGGTCGCCCGCGGTGGAACGCGCCACGAGGTCGGACTTGGCGTCGCCGTTGACGTCGCCCGGCGTGACCAGGAGGTTGTACGCGGACCAGTCGCTCCGGACCTTGACCGGGGTCTCGAACGGGGCGGTGGACTTGCCAGTGCCCTTGGCGAGGTACAGGTCGTCGGTGCCGCCGCGACGGAGGAGCAGGTCGTTCTTGCCGTCGTAGGTGAAGTCGCCGTGGCCGCGGACCTGGTTGTAGACCTGGTATCCGGTGGCCGCCTTGACCGCGGTGTTGAACTTCCCGTTGCCGTAGCTCGGGTACACCATCAGGTCGCCGGTCGAGGTGACGGCCAGGATGTCGCCCTTGCCGTCGTTGTTGACGTCACCGGGGGCGACGATCGCGCGCACGGTCTTCCAGCCGCTGAACATCTTCGTCTTCACGTACGTCGCGCTGCTCGCGGAGCGGTGCAGCCAGTACACGTCACCCGTCGAGGACTGGCGGGCAATCAGGTCCTCGTAACCGTCACGGTTGAGGTCCGCCTGCACGATGAGGTTGTACGCGCTGTACGAGCCGGCGAAGACCTGGCGCGCGGCCAGCTTCTCGCCGCTGGAGTTGAAGGTGTAGCCGGTGGCGCCGGTGGTCCGGGCGAACAGGTCCGCACGGTGGTCACGGCTGAAGCTGGTGTCGTCGATCCGGGGCTGGATCGAGCGGTAGTACGTCGCCACCTTGGTGTAGACGTCGTACGTGCCCTGGATGTTGCAGGCTTCCAGGTCGCTGCCCACACCCCACGAGGTGATGCCGATGACGCGGCCCGAGACGAACATCGGGCTGCCCGAGTCACCGGGGCACGTGGCCTGGCCGGTGCTGTTGTCGCTCGTACCGCCCTCGCCCGCGCAGATCATGTGACCGGGCTTGTAGGCGCCCGGGACGGCGACCGCGGTGTCGAGGCTCTCCGTGCACTCCGCGTCCGAACGCAGCGGCTGGTTGATCCGCATCAGCGTGTCGGACAGCGTCGCGGTGTCCCAGTCGGACCCGGTCATGCCCCAGCCGTAGGTGGTGGCGACGGTGCCCGCGGTGTAGCGCGCGTTGTCGCCGTACGAGGCGGGCTGGGCCGGCGTGTAGGACAGCGGCTTGGAGAGCGTCAGAAGTGCGATGTCGTTGTCGATGGCGTCCGCGTTGTACGTACCCGCGAAATAGGAGCGGGTGATGCCGACCGCGGTGCCTTCGTCATTCGGGCCACCGGCGAGCTTGGCCGTGCCGGCCAGCACCAGCCCCTGGCCCTTCATGTCCAGTGCGTTGCCGTAGTCATCCGTGACGCAATGCGCGGCGGTCATCACCTTGTTGGGCGCGACGAGCGTGCCGCCACAAGTGAAGTAGTACAGACCGTCGTTGTCGAACTCGAAGAGGAGCTGGACCATCCAGGGAGCACTGCTGAGCGTGGTGCTCGTACCGCCGATGATGCGCGGGGAAGCCTTCTGCGGGCTGACCACGTCGGCGCCCCTGGGCGGCAGGAACCTTTCTCCGCCGTCGGCCGCCTGGGCCTGGGCGCCGGCCACCAGGCCACCACCGAGCAGTGCCAGCGTCGCTGCGCCGGCGGCTATGAGTCTGCGAAGCTTTCGTACCGATCCGGCATGACGCGTTATGCGCACGCATGTCTCCCGTTGTTCAAAACCATTCGAAATTTGGAGCCGTATGTGGGGGGAGAGTGACGGCGAGTTGAATGGTACATGCAGAAATCCGCCCCGTCACCGAAGTAACGGGGCGGACTCGAGGGGCGTTGGAACTGTCCCGGTTCAGGCGTTCAGTCAGTCATTCCCATTGCCACTGCCGGGAGTCGTCTTCTGGATCTGAAGCAGGAACTCCGCATTCGACTGCGTCTTCTTCATACGGTCCAGCAGCAGTTCGATGGCCTGCTGCTGGTCGAGTGCGTGAAGAACTCGGCGCAGCTTCCAGGTGACGGCCAATTCATCGGCGCCGAGAAGGATTTCTTCCTTACGGGTGCTGGACGCGTCGACGTCCACCGCCGGGAAGATACGCTTGTCCGAGAGCTTCCGGTCGAGCTTGAGCTCCATGTTGCCGGTGCCCTTGAACTCCTCGAAGATCACCTCGTCCATGCGCGAGCCGGTCTCGACGAGCGCGGTGGCCAGGATGGTCAGCGAGCCGCCGTCCTCGATGTTGCGCGCGGCACCGAAGAAGCGCTTCGGCGGGTACAGCGCGGTCGAGTCGACACCACCGGACAGGATGCGGCCGGAGGCCGGCGCCGCGAGGTTGTACGCACGGCCCAGACGGGTGATCGAGTCCAGCAGGACCACCACGTCGTGGCCGAGCTCCACGAGGCGCTTCGCGCGCTCGATGGCGAGCTCGGCGACCGTGGTGTGGTCCTCGGCGGGACGGTCGAAGGTCGAGGAGATGACCTCGCCCTTCACCGACCGCTGCATGTCGGTGACCTCTTCCGGACGCTCGTCGACCAGGACGACCATCAGGTGGCACTCGGGGCTGTTGACCGTGATCGCGTTGGCGATGGCCTGCAGGATCATGGTCTTACCGGTCTTCGGCGGGGCCACGATCAGGCCTCGCTGGCCCTTGCCGATCGGGGCGACCAGGTCGATGATCCGGGTGGTCAGGACGTTGGAGTCGGTCTCCAGACGGAGCCTGTCCTGCGGGTACAGCGGGGTCAGCTTCTGGAACTCGGGACGGCCGCGGCCGGTCTCCGGCGCCATGCCGTTCACCGAGTCGAGGCGGACCAGCGCGTTGAACTTCTCGCGGCGCTCGCCGTCCTTGGGCTGACGCACCGCACCCGTGACGTGGTCGCCCTTGCGCAGGCCGTTCTTGCGGACCTGGGCGAGCGAGACGTACACGTCGTTCGGTCCCGGCAGGTAGCCGGAGGTCCGGATGAACGCGTAGTTGTCGAGGATGTCGAGGATGCCCGCGACGGGGATCAGGACGTCGTCGTCGGCCACCTGGACGTCGGTCGCGAAGTCGTCGCGGCCACGACGGCCCCGGCGGTCGCGGTAACGGCCCCGACGGCCGCGCCGGCCGCCCTCGTCGTCGTAACCGTCGTCGTGCTGGCCGCCGCCCTGCTGGCCCTGGCTCTGCCCGCCGCCCTGCTGGCCCTGACCACCCTGGCTCTGACCCTGGCCGCCGCCCTGCTGGCCCTGACGGCGTCCGCCGCCCTGCTGGCCCTGGTCGTCGCCCTTGCTCCGCCGGTCGCGCTGGCGGTCACGGCGGTCACCCCGGTCCTGGCGGTCACCGCGGTCGCCGCGCTGACGGTCACCGCGACGGCCCTCGGCCGTGTCGGCGGCGGACTCCGCCTTCGCGTCGCCCTTGGCCTCACTCTTCTCGCCGCGCTCGTCGGCACGGTCCTGACGGGCCTCGGCCTGCGGCTCGGACTTGGTGTCGGGACTGCCCGCCTGCGCGGTCGCACGGCGACGGCGGCGCTCGGCCGGCGGCTGCTCGTCACTGGCCGGCTGGCCGGGAATGTCGATCTGCTGCTGGGCCGCGGCCTTCTCGGCGGGCTCGGCGGCGGACTCGTCCCCGGTGCGCGTCTTGGACGTGGCACGCCGCTTGGGCTTGCTCTCGGCGTCCGTGGCGGCGGGGGCCGCAGCTGCCTTGGAGGAGGCCTTGGGCGCGGAGGATCCTCCGGCCTGCGCCTCCTTGATGACCTCGATCAGCTGGCTCTTGCGCATCCGCGCAGTCCCCCTGATGCCGAGGCCGGACGCGACCTGCTGCAGCTCGGCCAGGACCATGCCCTCGAGGCCGGTGCCGGAGCGGCGGCGCCGTGCGGTGGTGCCAGTGGCAGCACCTTCGGCGGACGCGGAGCTGTCGACGCTCTTGTCGGCAGTCACGCCCATCAGATCGGTGGTGTCGCTCACGAAGGGTCCTTCCCTGGAGCGGACGTCGGCCTTCTGGCTCGGCGACCGGTTGTGCTGTCCGACTGCGGTCTGTTGATCGTGTCGATCGCGGACCTTGCCGGGGCGGTGGTCCGCCGGGTACGGCGGAGAGACGAATGTGCGGGGTTCCGGCGCGAGATCCCCCTGCTCGGCCCACTCCTGGACGAGCAAGAGGGTGTCGTGCCGGTTCCGGAGCGTGCTCGAAAGCTCAGGCAGGCTGCTCAGGCAGTCGGGGAGGCTCCCGGAAGAGTGGTGGTCCCGGAGGGGGACACGAAGCAACGCGCCACAAAGACGTCGATTGCTGACTTGAGGTTAACACTACCGGCTCCAACAAACATTCCCCCTCTCGAGCACCGGCAATCACGTGCGCTTACGCGGCGAGCGGCAGCACGCTCGCACCTGCGGCGTCGAGGGCGAGCCGGTTCGCGGCCCATCCCTCACCCGCCAGCCGGGCGACCTTGTCGGCCGATCCCTCCTCCGTCAACGCGAGCACGGTGGGCCCCGCGCCGGAGATGACGGCGGGGACGCCGTCGGCGCGCAGCCGGTTGACCAGCTCCACGCTCCGCGGCATCGCGGGCCCCCGGTATTCCTGGTGGATCCGGTCCTCGGTGGCCGCGAGCAGCAGTTCGGGACGCCTGGTCAGAGCCTCGACGAGGAGAGCCGCACGACCGGCGTTGGCGGCGGCGTCCACGTGCGGGACGGTGCGCGGCAGCAGGCCGCGGGCGGTCTCGGTGAGCACCGGTGTGGCCGGGACGAAGACCACCGGAACGACGGAGTCGGCGGCGTCCATCCTGATCGCGCGAGCGGCTCCGCCGTCCATCCAGGCGAGGGTGAAACCGCCGAGGAGGCAGGCCGCGACGTTGTCGGGGTGTCCTTCGATCTCGGTGGCCAGCTCCAGCAGCGCGGCGTCGTCGAGACGGGCCTCGCCCCCTGTCGTCACGGCGCGGGCGGCGACGATGCCGGCGCAGATGGCCGCGGAGGAGGACCCGAGGCCGCGGCCGTGCGGGATCCGGTTGGCACAGACGATCTCCAGGCCGCGCGGCTGTCCGCCGAGCAGGTCGAAGGCCGTGCGCAGGGAGCGTACGAGCAGGTGGTTCTCGTCGCGGGGAAGCGTCTCGGCGCCCTCACCTGCGATGTCGATGTGCAGACCGGAGTCGGCGACGCGGACGACGATGTCGTCGTAGAGCCCCAGGGACAGGCCGAGGGCATCGAAACCCGGGCCCAGATTGGCGCTGGTTGCGGGGACGCGCACCCGGACGGCGGCGGCTCGGAACGCGGGACCGGCCATCGGTTGGACGACTCTTCCTGTACGGCGGCGGGGATGTTGTGCGAGGTGGTTCGACGTGCGTGGGGGCCGTGGTGCCGGGGGCGGGGTACCCGGCAGTCACTACGGCGACTGCTCCGCGGCCTGTGCGGCGGGGCGGGTTGGGTACAGCTTATCGAAGGAAGGTTCTGTGGCGACATAGGGCGCACAGGAGGCGCACGATGCGTGTCGCACCCCTCTCATGCGCTCTCCGCCCCGGAATGGGCGGTTGGACCGCTTTGCCGCCCGGCGGGGCCGGGCGGCAGCACGACGCGCCTCTACCGGACGAGGCCCAGCTTCTCCGCGGCGGCGACGGCGTCGACGGGGACCGTGACCGGCTGCGGGGCACCCGCGACGGCCCAGTCGGGGTCCTTGAGGCCGTTGCCCGTGACGGTGCAGACGATCTTCTGGCCGCGGTCGACCTTGCCCTCTTCGGCGGCCTTGAGCAGGCCGGCCACGGAGGCGGCCGAGGCGGGCTCGACGAAGACACCCTCCTGGGAGGCCAACAGGCGGTACGCGGACAGAATCTGGCGGTCCGTCACCTCGTCGATGAAACCGCCCGATTCGTCCCGGGCGTCCAGCGCGAACTGCCAGGACGCCGGGTTGCCGATCCGGATCGCGGTGGCGATGGTCGCCGGGTCCTTGACGATCTCGCCGCGCACGATGGGCGCGGAGCCGGAGGCCTGGAAGCCCCACATGCGCGGGGTGTGCGTGGACAGGCCGTCCCCCGCGTACTCCTTGTAGCCCTTCCAGTACGCCGTGATGTTGCCCGCGTTGCCGACCGGCAGGACGTGGATGTCGGGGGCGTCACCGAGCGCGTCGACGATCTCGAACGCGGCGGTCTTCTGGCCCTCGATCCGGACCGGGTTGACCGAATTGACCAGCGCCACCGGGTAGTTGTCCGAGAGGCTGCGGGCCAGGGTCAGGCAGTCGTCGAAGTTGCCGTCGACCTGGAGGATCTTCGCGCCGTGGACGAGGGCCTGCCCCATCTTGCCGAGCGCGATCTTGCCCTGCGGTACGAGGACGGCGCAGACCATGCCGGCCCGCACCGCGTACGCGGCGGCGGAGGCGGAGGTGTTGCCCGTGGAGGCGCAGATGACGGCCTGCGCGCCCTCCTCCTTGGCCCGGGTGATCGCCATCGTCATGCCGCGGTCCTTGAACGAACCGGTGGGGTTGGCGCCCTCGACCTTGAGGTGCACCTCGCAGCCCGTGCGCTCGGAGAGAACCTGCGCCGGAACGAGCGGCGTGCCACCCTCACGGAGTGTGACGACGGGCGTGGTGCTCGTGACCGGAAGACGGTCCCGGTACTCCTCGATGATGCCGCGCCACTGGTGGGTGCCCTTGCTGGTCATGGGTCCTTACTCCCCTTCAACACGCATGATGCTGGCGACACCGCGCACGGTGTCCAGCTTGCGCAGCGCTTCGACGGTCCCGGAGAGGGCGGCGTCGGGCGCGCGGTGGGTGACGACGACGAGGGATGCCTCGCCGTCTCCGCCCACGCGTCGCCCGCCGCCACCCTGCTCGATGGCAACTTCGTCGCCGCTGCTCGAATGTCGGCTCTGCTGGCGGACCGTATCGATGGATACGCCCTGTTCGGCGAAGACCGTCGCGACCTGGGCGAGCACGCCAGGCTTGTCGGCCACGTCGAGACTGATGTGGTACCGCGTGACGACCTCGCCCATGGGGCTGACCGGCAGACGTGTGTACGCGGACTCACCGGGGCCGGTGGTCTCGCCGATCTTGTTGCGGCAGACGGCGACCAGGTCGCCGAGGACGGCGGACGCGGTCGGGGCACCGCCGGCGCCGGGGCCGTAGAACATCAGCTGCCCGGCGGCCTCGGCCTCGACGAACACCGCGTTGTACGCCTCGCGGACGGAGGCCAGCGGGTGGCTGAGCGGGATCATCGCGGGGTGCACGCGGGCGGTGACGGACCTGCCGTCGGCGGCGCGCTCACAGATCGCGAGGAGCTTGACGGTGCAGCCCATGCGGCGGGCGGAGGCGATGTCGGCCGCGGTGACCTCGGTGATGCCCTCACGGTGCACCTCGCCGATCTTCACCCGGGTGTGGAAGGCGATCCCCGCGAGGATGGCGGCCTTCGCGGCGGCGTCGAAGCCCTCGACGTCGGCGGTCGGGTCGGCCTCGGCGTATCCGAGGGCGGTGGCCTCGTCGAGCGCCTCGGAGTAGCCGGCGCCGCTGGAGTCCATCTTGTCGAGGATGAAGTTGGTCGTGCCGTTGACGATGCCGAGCACCCGGTTGACCTTGTCGCCGGCGAGGGACTCGCGCAGCGGGCGTACGAGCGGGATGGCACCGGCCACGGCCGCCTCGTAGTAGAGGTCGCGGCCGTACTTCTCGGCGGCGGCGTGGAGGGCGGTGCCGTCCTCGGCGAGCAGCGCCTTGTTGGCCGAGACGACGCTGGCGCCGTGCTCGAAGGCGGTGGTGATGAGCGTGCGGGCGGGCTCGATCCCCCCGATCACCTCGACGACGACGTCGATGTCACCCCGTTTGACCAGGGCGGTCGCGTCGGTGGTGATCAGTGCGGGGTCGATTCCCTCCCGCACCCTGGAGGGCCGGCGGACGGCGACGCCCGCGAGCTCGACCGGCGCACCGATGCGCGCGGCGAGGTCGTCGGCGTGCGTCGTCATGATGCGCGCCACCTCTGAGCCGACCACTCCACAGCCCAGTAGCGCCACCTTCAGCGGACGCGTACGCATCATCCGACCTCGTTTCTCATACTTCTGATGTGTGGACCAGTCTCACTCACCGGACGGGAGTTTCTGCCACCCGTCCGGATCCTGAGACCCCTATTTTCATTAACCGACATCGAGACGCAGGAGATCTTCCTCCGTCTCGCGCCGGACGATCACCCTGGCCTGTCCGTCACGCACAGCGACGACGGGCGGGCGCAGGGAGTGGTTGTAGTTGCTCGCCATGGAGCGGCAGTACGCGCCGGTGGCGGGCACGGCGATCAGGTCGCCGGGGGCGAGGTCGGACGGCAGGAACGCGTCCTTGACCACGATGTCGCCGCTCTCGCAGTGCTTGCCGACGACGCGGACGAGCATGGGCTCGGCGTCGGAGCTGCGGGAGACGAGGGCGACGCTGTACTCGGCGTCGTACAGGGCGGTGCGGATGTTGTCCGACATGCCGCCGTCGACGCTGACGTACGTGCGCAGGCCCTCCAGGGGCTTGATGGTGCCGACCTCGTACAGCGTGAACGCGGTGGGGCCGACGATCGCCCGGCCGGGCTCGACGGAGATGCGCGGGGTGCGCAGGCCCGCCGACTCGCACTCCCGGGTCACGATGTCGCCGAGCGCCTTGGCGATCTCGTGCGGCTCGCGGGGGTCGTCGTCGGAGGTGTACGCGATGCCGAGGCCGCCGCCGAGGTCGATCTCGGGGAGCTCGATGCCGTGCTCGTCGCGGATCTCGGCGAGCAGCTGGACCACGCGCCGGGCGGAGACCTCGAAGCCGGCCATGTCGAAGATCTGCGAACCGATGTGCGAGTGGATGCCGATGAGTTCGAGGCCGTCCAGGGTGAGCGCCCTGCGGACCGCCTCGGCGGCCTGTCCGTCGGCCAGCGCGATGCCGAACTTCTGGTCCTCGTGCGCGGTCGCGATGAACTCGTGGGTGTGTGCCTCGACGCCCACGGTGACGCGGATCTGTACGCGCTGGCGCGTGCCGCGCTGCTGGGCGATGTGCGAGACCCGGACGATCTCCTGGAAGGAGTCGAGCACGATCCGCCCGACGCCCGCGTCGACGGCCCGCTCGATCTCGGCGACGGTCTTGTTGTTGCCGTGGAAGGCGATGCGCTCGGCGGGCATCCCGGCGTCCAGCGCGGTCGTGAGCTCGCCGCCGGAGCACACGTCGAGGTTCAGCCCTTCTTCCTGGAGCCAGCGCACGACGGCGCGTGACAGGAAGGCCTTCCCCGCGTAGAAGACGTCGGCGTCCCGCCCGAAGGCGTCGGCCCAGGCGCGGCAGCGCGCCCGGAAGTCGCTCTCGTCGAGGAAGTACGCCGGGGTGCCGAACTCCTCGGCCAGTCGGGCCACTTCGATCCCGCCGACGGTGAGCGCACCGTCCGCGTCGCGGGAGACGGTACGGGACCACACCTTCTCGTCCAGCACGTTCAGGTCGGTCGCCGGGGCGCTGTAGTGGCCCTCGGGGAAGACATCGGCGTGACGGGGCCCGGCGGGGTGTGCGGATCGGCTCATCGTTCTGTTCTCTCAGGTCTCAGAGGTGGTGGGGCGCGCTGACGCCGAGCACGGACAGGCCGCCGGCCAGCACCGTCCCGGCGGCTTCGGCAAGGGCCAGCCGGGATCGGTGGGCGGCCGAGGGTTTCTCGTCGCCGACGGGGAGCGGCGGAGCGGCTTCGACGAGGTCGAAGAAGGCGTGTGCGACGGTTTCGAGGTGGCGGGCGAGCCGGTCGGGTGCGTGGTGGCGGGCCGCCGTGGCGAGGACGCCGGGGTGGTCGGCGAGCGCGGTGTACAGCGCGGGCGCTTCCACGTCCTGTTCGTACGCGCCGGTGAAACCGAGCCGCTCCGCGCCACGGGTGAGCGCGCGGGCGCGGGCGTGGGCGTGGCGGACGAGGAAGAGCGGATTGGGCTCTCCCTGTACGAGGAGGTCGTCGCCCAGCGGCGCGTGGTCGTGGCCGGCCGGCCTCAGCAGCCCCCACAGGGCGGCGTCGGGCCCGAGCCGGGCGAGCAGCTCACCGGCGGTGGCTCCGGCGGGGACGGGCCGCAGCTCCTGGCTCTCCGCGTCCCCGTGGCGAGGACCGACGACGACGCCCAGCCGCTCCCACTCGGGGTCGGGCGTCCCGGTGCAGCCGGCGAGCACCTGGCCGCCCTGGGTGCGCAGGAGGCGCCCCACCGTGCGGGTGACGACGGCGGCCCGGACCTCGGGCCGGTGGTGGAGCCGGTGGAGCCGCCCCGCCTCGGTGGTGACGCGCCCGTAGCGGAGTCCCCGCTCCCGTACGTCGCGTACGAGCGCGGCGCGGGCGGCGGTGTCGGCGGTGGCGTCGAGGGTGAAGTTCAGGAATCCGGGCCCGGTGATCTCGATCCGCCCGATCCCGGGGGTGGCCGCGACCCGGTCCCGCAGGATGCGTGCGACCTCGCGGGCGGGCAGCGCGGCGGGCCCGGCCATCTGGAGGGCGACGGCGCAGGCGTAGTCGCCGCTGCCGCCGGGCCGTGTCCGCTCCACCCGCACGCGCGCGGGCACGGGCGCGCGCAGGGCGTCCTCGTCGACCGCGCGGCGCACAGCGTGCAGCACGGTTCGGGAGAGATCTGCGGGGGTCACGGGACCAGCGTATGGGAGGAAGGGGGGCACTTCGCGACCCTGTTTCGCCATCCGGGCATCCGTGCGGGTCCTGCGGAGGGTGGCATCGGTCACCCGGCCGGGCTTCCGGCCCTCCCGGCGCCGTGTCTGCCGTCGAGAGACGGCGTGTCCTCACCGCGCATCAGCCGGTGGACGATCCGCACCAGCTCGCTCGGCTCGAAGGGTTTCGCGAGGAACGCGTCGACCCCCGCGGCCACCCCGGAGTCCACCTCGTACGGCGTGCAGGCGCTGACGACGGCGACGGGCAGGTCGCGGGTCCTCGGGTCGGCCCGGAGCCGGATCGCGGTCTGGATCCCGTCGAGCCGGGGCATCACCACGTCGAGCGTGATGACGTCGGGGCAGACCTGGTGCACGAGGTCCAGGCACTCGGCACCGTCGGCCGCGGTCACGACCTCGAAGCCCTCCAGCTCGAGATTGACCTTGATCAGCTGCCGGATGACCTTGTTGTCGTCGACAACAAGCACGCGGCCGTACGCCCCTGACACCCTTCGAGGGTAGGTCGGCCGGAGGGGCCGCGTCCGGCTTTCGCCCACTTCCGTCCCGGAGGGCCGGCCGGTGGCCGCCGGAACCGGTTCGGCGCCCGGTTCTCCGTGGGGCGGCGGGGCCGCCCGACCACCCCGGACCGGGGGCCCGACGCGTGAAATACCCGTTCCCGGACACCCCGTCGGAGCTGGTAGGGTTTCACTCGTCGCCGCCAAGCGCAGCGACAACGCCCCCGTAGCTCAGGGGATAGAGCATCGGCCTCCGGAGCCGGGTGCGCAGGTTCGAATCCTGCCGGGGGCACTTCGCAGGAAGTGCCGAAAGGCCTTCTGACCAACGTCACGTTGGACAGGAGGCCTTTTTCATGTGCCCCCACATCCCCCCTGTCCCCGCGATCCCCATGCCCACGCGGATGCGCGCGGTCGCGCCCGCCGAAGGCCCATGTCCGGTTCGTTCGGGGCGGGTTGAGCCCGTCGGTTTCAGTTCTTCGTAGTGACGGAAGGGACCTACGGCCGAATCTCGCCCAAAACGTTTTGCACACTGCGCAAAATTGCATAGTATGCATCTTCATGACTGCCGATGCCGCGCCCGTCGGGCTGCGTGAACGCAAGAAGCGCGCGACACGTGACGCCCTCGCGGACGTCGCGCTGCGCATCGCCGCGGAGCACGGGATGGAGGGCGTGACCGTGGAGGCGGTCACCGATGAGGTCGGCGTATCCGTGCGCACCTTCTTCAACTACTTCTCGTGCCTGGAAGACGCGATCACCCGGCCCGACCAGGGCAGTGCCGAGCGGGCGCGTCAGGCGGTGCTCAGCGCGCCGCGGGAGCTCTCGGCGCTGAACGCCCTGCGTGAGGCGATAGGCCAGGAGCTCGCCGACATCGAGCAGGACCACGAACGCTGGGAGCTGCAGACGGCCGCGCTCCGGAAGAGTCCGTCGCTGATGAACGGATTCGTGGCTGCCCGGTGCGCCGACGAGGCCGCGCTGGTGGCCGTCCTGGCCGAACGCCTCGGCAAGGATCCCGATTCCGACCTCTCCCCCAGGCTCCTCGCCCATGTGTCGTACGCCGCCGTCCGCGCCGCCGTGGAGCTCTGGGTGGCCTCCGGCCGCACCCGCACGTTCCAGAGCATCTACCGGCAGGCGTTCGCGTCGCTGGCCGCCGGTCTGAGCGACTGAAGTACGTCCGAGGCCCCCGACGGGGCCCCTTCACCTTCACCAGAGAATGAGGAACGTCAGCCGATGTCCGCTGCCGTCACACCCGAAACCGGTCCCCCCGGTGCGTTCGAAGCGGCCCCACCGGCCATGACGCGCCGCCAGATACTCCAGGCGATGTCGGGCCTCATGGCCGGCATGTTCGTGGCCATCCTGGCCTCCACCGTCGTCGCCAACGCCCTTCCCCGGATCATCTCCGACCTGAACGGCAGCCAGTCGGCCTACACCTGGGTCGTCACCTCCGAGCTGCTGGCGATGACGGCGACGGTCCCGATCTGGGGCAAGCTGTCCGACCTCTACGACAAGAAGCTGCTCATCCAGATCTCGCTCGCGATGTTCGTCGTGGGCTCGCTGGTCGCCGGCTTCTCCGACAGCGTCGGCGTGCTCATCGTGAGCCGGGTGGTGCAGGGCATCGGCGCGGGCGGTCTCACCGCGCTCGCCCAGGTCGTGATGGCGGCGATCATCCCGCCGCGTGAACTCGGCCGCTACTCCGGCATCTTCGGCGCCGTCTTCGCCGTCGGCACCGTCGCGGGGCCCCTCATCGGCGGTGTCCTGGTGGACACCTCCTGGCTGGGCTGGCGCTGGTGCTTCTTCATCGGCGTACCGTTCGCCCTGCTCGCGATCGTGCTGCTCCAGCTGACGCTGAGGCTGCCCACGGTCCGCAGGGAAGTGAAGATCGACTACGTGGGTGCCGTCCTCATCATGAGCGGCGTCAGCGCGCTGCTGCTGTGGGTGACCCTCGCGGGCAACCGGTTCGACTGGCTGTCGTGGCAGACCGCGGCCCTGGTCGGCGCCGGTGTGGTCCTGCTGGTCGCCGCGGTCATGGTCGAGGCCAGGGTCGACGAGCCGATGATCCCGCTGGACATCTTCCGCAACCGCACCGTGGCCCTGACGACGGTGGCGAGCCTGTTCGTCGGCGTGGCCATGTTCGGCGGCACGGTGTTCCTCTCGCAGTACTTCCAGACCTCGCTCGGCAAGTCGCCGACCGCGGCCGGTCTGATGAGCCTGCCGATGATTCTCGGCCTGATGCTCTCCACCACCGTCGCCGGGCAGATCATCTCCTCCCGGGGCAAGTGGAAGGGCTTCCTGATCGCCGGTGGCATCACCATGACGGCGGGCATGTGCCTGCTGTCCACGATCAGCGCGGACTCCTCGTTCGGGGTGCTCAGCGTCTACATGCTGGTCCTCGGCGTGGGTGTCGGCATGCTGATGCAGAACCTGGTGCTGGCGGCGCAGAACGACGTCCCTGCGTCGGAGCTCGGTGCGGCGACGTCGGTCCTGTCCTTCTTCCGCAGCCTCGGCGGCGCGATCGGCACGAGCGCCCTGGGCGCCGTGCTCGGCCACCGGGTGGCGAGCGAGATGGAGAAGGGCCTCGGCGCGTCGGCGGACGGCGGAGGCGCCGGGCACAGCGTGCCCGACCTCGCGACCCTTCCCGAACCGGTCCGGGAGGTCGTCGAGCAGGCGTACGGCGTCGCGACCGCCGACGTCTTCCTGATCGGGGCCCCGTTCGCGTTCCTGGCCCTGATCGCGGTCCTGTTCATCAAGGAGAAGCCGCTCAAGACGCAGAGCGGCATGGAACGGCTCGCGGAGGAGAACGCCGCGGCAGCGGCGGCCAAGACCCCGGCCACTTCCACGCGCTGATCTCGAACCACCCGTCCGGGCAGGCCCGTTCGTCGTGCGTACGCGCGGTGGACGGGCCTGCCTGTGAACGTACGGTGGCATCCATGACCGGCCGTCTTCCCTCCCCCGTACCCGACGTGTGTGTCCGCGTCCTGATGAACATCGGGTCCTGCGGGCCGTACGCCCACATCGTGGCTCGGTTCGAACCACCCTGCCCCGGCGGCGGGTTCGAGCTGCTCAGCGTCGTCCCGGAGAAGCGCCTGCCCGCCGAGTTCCTGCCCGCCCTGCGGTCGGGGCTGCTGGAGGGGCTGGACGGGGTGGCGGCCGCGGTACTGGTCACGGACGGCTCGTTCCACGAGGTCGACTCGTCCGAGTACGGCTACCGGATCGCCGGCCGGCAGGCGGCCCGGGCGGCTTTGACCGCCGTGGGCCTGCTGCCGCCGGAGGAGGCCGACCGGCTGCGCTGGGCGACCTGGCCGGGCCGGCGGGCATCCCGGCCGCCCGGGAAGCGAAGCCGCCCCGCCGGGTTCTGAACGGCGGGGCCCGGGGTCCGTGCAGCTGCCGGACCGATTCAGGTCAGACCCGCACGACCGGTACGTCGTACCGGGGGATCTAGGTGTTCCGGGTGACCAGGACCAACTGCTCGGCCTGCGCCTGCGCGACGAGTATCCGGTCGAAGGGGTCGGTGTGCAGCATCGGCAACCGCCCTGCCCGTACCCCATGGGCGGCAGTGACCGGAACGCTGGTGAAGGGCAGGTCACGCACCTGTTCGGCCCGGTCGCCCGGCCCCTCGAACTCACCGAGGAACTGCTTGACCGTGATCTCCCACGGAGACACCGCGCTGATGTGTACGGCGGCTTCGGTGTCGATCAGGTCCTTGATCCGGTCGGACAGGTGCGGAGCGTCGGCCATCCACCACAGGATGACGCGGGTATCGAGCAGGTACGTCATCAGCGCACCCCGAACGCTTCGGCGATGCTTGCGCGCGGGTCGTCGAAGGTGACCGGGATACGGATGCGCCCGCGAAGCGAGCCCCGGCCCTGACGGCACACCGGCCTCCTCCGGGCCGGCACCCCCGGCACCGACTCACCGGACGTACTGATCACGAACGGCCGGCCGCCGGCCACCTGCTTCGACGTGCCGGAGAACCTGGACCAGGCAGCCTCCACACGACGCGGGCGGAGCCTCTTCCACAGCCACCTCACGACGAGCTCACCGGACCCGCCCCCTCCATGGCGCGGGACACACCCGCTCCCCCGGTCCGTACCGTCACCGCTTCTCCGGCCTGCAGCCGCAGGGCGGGGCCCTCGTCCAGGCCGATGACGACGAAGAGCCCACCGGAGGAGTACCGCTCGCTCCGCATGCTGCGGACCGTTCGCCAGACTCCCCCGACCCGTACGCTCTGGCCGGCCCGGACGGTCACCGCCGCGACCTCGGCCTCCCCTGACGCGGGGACGATGCCGGGGGCCAACAGCTCCGCCCACACCGTCTTCCCGATATCGGCCTGCCGCTCGTCCACACCCCAGCGGTGGGCCCGGGCCTCCACGAGCAGCAACCCACGCCCCGCCGCATCCAGCGCACCGGGCCGTCGCACCACCGGGCGCCCCTCCCCCGCGTCACTCACCTCCAGCCGCAGCAGCCCGCCCCGCTCCCGGCACTCGATGCGTACGCCCACCATCCGGTCGCCGGGCGCGGGGGCCCGCAGCGCGTTGGTCACGAGCTCCGACAGCACCAACTCGCCTGTCTCGGCCACCGCTTGCTCCACCCGCCACTCACCGAGTCTGGCCCGCAGGACGGCTCGCGCTCTGGGGGCGCTGCTGCGACTACGGACCAGCCGAAAGCTGATTTCGTGGAAGCCGGAAGGCTCTGCCATGACGCTCCTTGAGGTCTGCGGTTGCGGCGTCGCGAACACCGGAACAAAGGTGACGTTCGGTAGATCAGCCATCACAGAGTGCATGGACACTTGATACTGGCGCAACGTTGAATGGATTGCTGTCGCTCAATTCACCCCTTCGTGCGTTCCGAGGACACGGAGCCCTGCCGACTGGTAGGGAATGGTGCATGCCATCCGTAAAGCCATCCACCGTTCTCGGGCGCCAACTCGGCGACGAACTACGCCGCTTCCGTGAGCAAGCGGGGTTGTCCACAGCAGAGGCGGCCGAGGTCCTCGACTGCACGAAGGGCAAGATCAGCCGCATCGAAAACGGTCACGTACCTGTTCGCACACCCGACCTGGTCGCCCTGATACACGCCTACGAAGTTGCCGAGCCGGACGCACGCGAGCGCCTGGCGTCACTCGCTCGCACCGCCAACAGGCGTCGGCGTGAAGGCTGGTGGCATCAGTACGGGTCGGTGCTCGCAGACACCTACCGCGACTACATCGAGATGGAAACGATCTGCGACAGCATCAAAACGTTCCAGGTTCAGCTGGTCCCTGGACTGCTCCAGACTCCCGAGTACGGGAGGGCGGTAACGGTCGCCTCTCGGGCATGGCAGACAGCGGAGGAGATCGACCGGTTCGTACAAGTTCGACTGGCCAGACAGGAGCGTCTGACGGGTGACGACCCGCTGGACCTCTGGGCGGTCCTCGCAGAAGGCGTCCTGCACCAGCAGGTCGGCGACCGAACCGTCATGCACGACCAGCTGAATCACCTGGCCGGTCTCGCCGAACAGCCCAATGTCACCGTCCAGGTGCTGCCGTTCTCCCGCGGCGCGCATCCGGGTATGTTCGGTCCGTACCTACTGTTGAGCTTTCCGCGGGTGTCAGCGCTCGATCTCGTACTGACTGAGACTCCAACTGGCAACATCTGGATGGAGCGGGAATCCGAAGTCTCGCGCTACCGCGATCTCTTCGATGACGCGCGCACCTCAGCGTTGCCGCCGACGGACTCACTCAGCCTGATCCGACGCATCGCCAAGGAGTACAGACCATGAGTCAGGAACGCCGCGCACTGCCGGACCTCGCCAACATCGCCTGGCACACCAGCAGTTATAGCGGAGGCCAGGGCGAGTGCGTCGAGGTGGCCCACAACCTCCCCCACCTCGTCCCCGTACGCGACAGCAAGCGTCCCGCCGGCCCCGTCCTCGCCTTCGGCCACGACGCCTGGCGTGCGTTCGTCAGCGAGTTGGTCTGACCCCGGACCCGTCACCTGCGGGTGATCCGGACGCCTCCGGAACCACTCATAGGTACCTCTGCCCGAACGACTGGGCAACGGCGATATCCGGGTGATCGGGTCACAACCTCGTTGCTAGGGTGACACGTTGGCATCGATCGGGGTCGGGGGACTCATGACGTTCGACGACGACTGGGCAGCGCTCAAGGCTGATGCCCAGGAGCGGCACTCCACGCAGATGAGGCTCAACACGACCGGGGCCGGCAGCACCGCGTCCGGGACCGATGCCGATCTCGTGGTCCACCAGGACGACCTGGGCGCGGTCGGCAACGAGGCCTTCCGGATCCACGGCGAGCTGCAGAAGCGCGCCGACATCGCGGGGGCCGGTATCGACAAGGCCGGGGCGGGGACGACTGCCCGGGCCGCAGCGGAGTTGCAGGGCCGGAACCTCAGCGCGGGCGGTGAGTTGTACACCACCCTCGAAGTCTGGAGCTCGCAGGTGAAGACGGTCCTCCAGATGTGCGCTCACATCTCCAACCACCTGGACTACTCGAAGAAGGCACACGCCAACGACGAGGCGGAGATCGCCGCCGCCCTCACGCGAAGAGACGGTTCCGCCGTACCGGTGTCGGAGATCCTGAAGTACGTGAAGTGAGCGGGGGCAGGCAAACGTGGGTACGTTCTCGTACACGGATCTCATCGAAGTGAACCTGAGCAAGCTGGGCGAGGCGGCCGGTGACTGGGCGTCGACAGCAACCGGCCTGGAGAAGCTGACAACCGAGACCTACAGCGGCCTCCTACTCATGTCCGACGGGGCCGACTGGGCAGGACTGAATGCGTCTGTCACCAAGGACTTCGTCCGCAAGACGGCCAAGGAGGTCGCAGACCTCCACCTGGAGACCCAGAGCATCGCCGCTGTCCTCCGGGATTCCCACGCAGAACTGACACACGTCCAGAAGCGGGCCAGGGAGCTGTCGGCGGAAGCCCGTAAGGGCGATCCCACACGGGATGCGGGCCCTGATCCGGGGCTGCTGGTGACGGATGGCCCCAACGGCACGGTGAAGGTCACGGAGGCGTTCTGTGGCGTCGACGGGACCTCCCAGCGCACCAAAGACCTGATGCAGTGGTACGCCGACACGCTCACGGGGCTCGTATCCCATGCGGCGGAGATCGACGCAGCCGTCACCCGGGCCCTGAAGAGAAGCCACGGTGGCGACCCGCACAACGCGGGCCACGCGACGTACACCTCGCTGGACGAGGATCAGCTGCCCCGTGCCACGAAACTCGCCTCGCTCGGTGACGACGCGAACACAGCTCAGCGGGCCGAACTGCGGCGGCTCTGGTCGTCGCTGAGCCCTCAGGCCCGTGCGGAACTGTGGACCGGGCACAAGGACGACCTCCTCGCGGCGGGACTTCTCGCCCCCTCCGTCAAGCAGGCGGCCCCCGACCGAGGCTCCGGGCGTCATGGCGCCGAGGAACCCGGAGCGGAGGAGCGCAGGACCCGGGAGAAGATGAATCTGATCGCCGAGGCTGCCGACTGGAAGGGCGACAACGACGCTGCCCGGCACATGGCGCATTACCTGGGGAACAGCGGGACGGACATGGAGCTACCCGTCGACAAGATGCTGTCTGAAGTACCCCGCTTCAGTGCTCATATCGAGAACAGCATCAGGGAACGCCAGAACGAATGGCGCGAGGAGGCGCTCGCGGAGTTCAGGAAGAACGGCGGACAGCCGGTCTCCATACCGGTGGAAACCGGTAACCGGGACTTCAACTTCTCCAAGAACGTCAATGAGAACTGGTTCTACGCGATCGGTGCCACCCGATCGAACGTGACCGGGGTGGTCACCGTGGTGCCGGACGCAAGTGGCGAACCCAAGGTCGGTCTCGACTATCAGGCCAATGCGTGGGACCGCTACAACTGGGACGAGGACAAGGGGGTGACCATCGACGTCCCCGGAGGCAGCGCCCTGAGCATTCCGGACGGTCGGATGGCCCGCCTCCACACCACGGGAGTCGCCCAGGAGTTCGACATGGCGGGCAGCAGCTCCGTCAAGCACTACGATCTGGGCGGATCCGCCCCGAACCAGGAGCCCCTGCCCGCGCCGGACGAATCCGGGCGCGAGGGCGACCGCACGGATCCGGGCCGTGAGCAGCAGGAAGCGCGATAGAGGACCGATGAAGAGCTTCAGCAAGATCGCTGCCGGCGAGCCGGCCGTACGCCGCCGTCGCATGCCTGTCGCCGTCGTCGTCCTGTCGGTGCTTCTCGCCTGCGCCGCTGCCACCATCGGTGTGGTCTCCTGCGTCACGGAGAAGGTCTCCTCGGACTTGCTGGACAAGGAGATGACCTGCTGCTGGGAAGACGGAGCCACGCCTGCCTGGATGAGCGACCGGATGGGCATCCGCATTCCGGCCACGGCATCGGACCGTCGGGCGGGGTACAAGGTCGGGGAGCGCTACGACACCGGTCTGCTGTCCTTCGTCCTCCCGGCCGACGATGCGGAGACGTATACCGGCCGGCTCATCGAGGACGGTACCGAGATGATCAAGAATTTTCATCCCGAGGAGAAGGACTACCGTCCTGCGGCAGCGTTCGGCCACCTCGGACTGCCCGAACCGGAGACGTTCGTCCAGGGCTTGCGAAGGATCAGCCTGTGCCCGGACGACCTCGCGACCCCGGAGGGCCAGTACCTCCAGCGCTGTGTCGACCTCTTCGCCCACGAGTTCACACCCGGCACCACGCGGATCTACGTCCGGTCGACCATCGAACCGTCCGTGACGCCCCCACCCGCACCCGCGAGCAAGGCCCCGTAGTAGCCGTGAGGGGCATGTCACGACCGTCGGGCCTACGGCCTGTCGCGGCTCCTCACCCGGGGAATCCCGAGGATGGGCGGGGTGGAGGTTTACCGTTGTCAGGCGATGGCTGAGATGTCTCCGTCATCGAAGTAGATCGCCTGATGCAGACGCCCACCCAGAGCGGCCGCGAAACGGGCAAGAACATCCTGCCCGGAGACATTGCCGCGCTCGATCTGCGACACCCGTCCCTTGGTGATGCCCATCCGGTCGGCCACCTGCTGCTGCGTGAGACCTCGTGCCCGCCGCAGCTCCGCCAGGCGACGCCCGGTGACTTCGGCAAGAAGCTCCTCCTTGCCCGCGCGCACGGCCTCCTCGCCGCCGGCGCGCGCAACATGCTCGGCGCGGATGTCCTGCCAGCGCGTGTACCCGCTCACGGTTGTCCTCCTTCTTCTTCCTGAGCTCGTTCCTTCACGTACGTCTCGTAACGCTGCTCGGCCAAGGGAATCGCTTCCCGGTACCACTCATTCCATCGGCCCGCCTTGTCTCCCGCAACCAGCAGAATGCTGCAGCGCCACGGGTCGAAGGCGAACAGGATCCGCACGGTGCCAGGACGTAACTCCTTCAGGTTCGCCATCGACGAGCCATGGATGGTATCCACCAGCGGGCGTCCCAGCCCCGGGCCTCCCTCTGCCAACGCATCCAGCGCCTGTACCACCCGGGCATGCGTCTGACCGTCGAGACCCCCGATCCACTCACGCACCTCGTCCGCGAGGAAGATCTCCCACTCTTTGTCCACATGGCGAGTATAGCTATTCCTATACCCCATGGGTGAGAGAGGTAATCGGTGCGGAGACGGGTCCCTGGGTCCGTAGCTCCGGGTGACGGAATTCGGGGCGTGCGCGATCACTGGCCATGGCGCCTCTGCCTCATTGAGCAGCCGCAGCGACTTCCGCTGCGGCAGGAGGCGTCCGCACAGCCCGCGGTGATACCGAAGACGCTCCTGCTCAATGACGTGGTCGGCGTGCAGATTCAGCTGGTAGTCGACAGCACCGGTCGAGTTTCGCCTGTCCGCCCAGTCCTCGTCGATGTAGATGGCGAGCCTGTCGAATTCGACATGGTGGTTGGGGCAGAGGCACAGAAGGTTAGACAACACACCAGGCCCGTCGTGAGGCGTACCAACACTGTGCCCACGGCAGGAGCTGGCAGGCTGCTGGACCACGAGTGGGGACATATCAGGGTCTCTCCGAGGCCATGCACTTCACCAGTCTCTCTCCGGGCCCGACTGCCGCCCCTTACGTCTTCGCCGGACCCTCTGTCGTCGGGTGCGGATCGGCGTCATGCTGGCGCGGTCGGTCAGGGAATCCAGGGGGATGTCATGGCGGGAGCAGGCGCGCGCGTGGTCGTGCGGCCGGACAACGCGGTCCATCGCAAGCGGCTGGCGCTGTACGGGGTGGTCGGTGTCCCGGCCCTCTGTGCGCTGGGAGCCCTGCTGATCGGTGAGTTCGGTATCGAGTGGCTGGTCCCGAGCGTCGTGCTGATCGTGCTGCCCGTGGTGGTGGTCCTCGTCATGACGGCGCTGCGCTCCTCCCTGGCCCAGGTCGCGGTCGTCGAGGACGAACTCCGGATCGACAACGCGTTCGGGGTCTCCGTCTACCGCGTACCGGTGGAGTTCCTGACCGGCCTGCACCCCATCACCTTCGGCGCCGGTCCCCTCACCCCGACGCCGGGGCGCATGGTCATCACCTCGGACGTGGCCCGCCCCTTCGTGCTCGACATGCGGCCCTGGCAGCGGGCCGACACGGAACGGCTCGCGCGACGGCTGCGGGGCATACCGGTGTCCGACTCACCGGCCTCGTCGCCCAAGGAGCTGCGGGCCGCGTTCCCCGGTGTCCGGCTGCCGTGGTGGCACGCGCATCCGTGGGGTGTCGTGTTCCTGCACACGGCCCTCGTCGTCGGCTACTTCCTGGCGGCCTCCGCGCTGATGGGGCCTTCGCACTGACGTGCCGGCGGAGGGCGGGCCCGGCCGGTCGTCTCAGTCCGCCGTTCGGTCAGCCGTCGGCCCGAGCGGACCTCTGGCCAGCCGGAGGCCCAGGTCGTCGATGGCGAACGTGGGGTGGCTCCGGCGGCGTACGGTGGCGCCGCAGCCGCGCTCCGACTCGGCCCAGCCACCGCCTCGGAAGATGCGGTAGGAGCCGTAGACCTCCTCGTCGTAGACGTCCCAGCACCACTCCCAGACGTTGCCCAGCATGTCGTGCAGCCCCCACGCGTTGGGCGACTTGGAGCCGACGTCGTGGGCCCGGCCCCCGGAGTTGCCGTCGTACCAGGCGATGGCGTCGATCTCCCCGTACCGGTATCCGGTGGTCCCCGCCTTGCAGGCGTACTGCCATTCGGCCTCGGTCGGCAGGCGGTAGCCGTCGGACGTCCGGTCCCAGGTCACCTCGCCGGTCCGTGCGTCACGGGAGTACGCGGGGCGCAGGCCGGCTCTCGCCGAGAACCGGTCGCACAGGTCGACGGCGTCCAGCCAGCTGATGTTCGTGAGGGGTGAGGCTCCGCTCGCGGTGGGGGCGGCGTCCGATCCCGTGAGCGCGCGGTGCAGTTGGTCGGTGACGGGGTGCCTGCCGAGCAGGAAGGGCTCGACGTCCGCCTGCCAGCGGGTGCCCCGGCGGTCGTCGCGCAGGTCCACCGTGCCGCCCGGGATCCGGACCATCCAGGCGGCGATCTGGTCGTCGGTGAGCGGGTGCACGCGGGAGCCTCTCCGTCCGGGGCGGCCGGCCGGCTGCCCGGACGCCCACGATACGGCGGGGGCGCGGGCCGCCGTGTGGCTCCCCGGACCGGGCCGGACCGCCTCGGGTGCGGCCCGGTCCGGGCAGGAGGCCTACGGCCACCGTGCCGTGAGCTGCCGCTGGAGCGCGGCCTCCCCCGGCGTCAGCGGTACGTCCGGGCAGAGCCGTTCCGGATGTCCCTCGGGCGGCCCGGTCAGGGGCTGGTCCGCCGGGGGCGGGGGCGGGCCCGTGACGGAGAGGCCGAGCCAGATCCAGCCGGCCGCCGTCAGGGACATGCGGATCTCGTGCAGGGCCCGCGCCACGTGTCTCATGCGAGCTGTGCCTGCGCGGGGACACGGGGTGCCGCCGGGGCCGTCTCCTCCTCGCTCCAGGTCCACAGCCGGGACACCGCGTTCAGGTCCAGGTCGTGGCCCTCGGTCCAGATGCGGGCCGCCGCCGTGAGCACCGACTGGCGGTCGGCCTCGGGGGTTCCCGCCCGTGCCGGGAGGATCGGGGTCACCGCACCGGCGCCCAGGCGGACGGAGCGGTGCCGGCGGGCGAACGCGGTGAGCGTCTGGCGGGGGCCCACCTCGACCAGCAGGACGTCGTCGGCGGCCAGGAGTTCGTCCAGGGCCTTGCGGAAGTAGACGGTGTCGGTGATCTGGCGGGCCCAGAAGCGGGGGCTGCGGGCTTCCTGAGGGCTCATCAGGGCTCCGGTGTAGCCGGAGTAGAGGGCCATCTTCGGCTCGCGCAGGGGGATCTCGCGGTAGGCGACCTCCACCGCGTCGGAGGCGGGGGCCATGGCCGGCGAGTGGAAGGGGCTGGTGGCGGGGACCGTCACCACCGTGTGCCCGTCCGCCTTGAGCCGGGCGGCGACCTCGGTGAGCGGGTCCTTCGAACCGGCCAGCATCACCTGCTGGTTGGCGTTGACGGCCGCGACGGCGACATCGGCCGTCAGGTACGGGAGCACCTGCTCCTCGCTCGCGGCGACGGCGAGCATGCCGCCCGCCGGGATCTTCACGGCCTCCCGGACCCGGGCCAGCACCATCGCGACCGCGTCCCGCAGCGACACGACCCCGGCGAACGTGGCCGCGACGAGTTCGCCGGCGCTGTGGCCGAGCAGCGCGGTCGGGCGGACGCCCCAGCTCAGGACGAGGCAGCCGAGCGCGTAGTCGATGGCGAACAGGAGGGGCTGGGCGCGCCGCACGTCGTCGATGCCGATGGCGGCCCGTGCCGGGTCGAGCCAGTCGGCGCGGATGCGGGGGCCCTCCTCGCCCATGTGGGAGAGGGCGGCGTCGACGGCGGCGGTGAAGACGGGTTCGCGTCGGTAGAGGCCGGCCGCCATCCCCGCGTGCTGGGAGCCCTGGCCCGGGAAGAGCAGGGCCACGGGACGGGGGCGTGAGGCGTCGGTGGCGCGGGCCTTGTGCACGGCCGGGGCGGCGAGCGCGGAGACGGTGACGGCCGCGCCGCGGATCGGGCCGGGGGCGGTGCCGCAGGGCACGGTGGTGGGCAGGGCGGGGAAGATCTCGCGGTGTACGCCGCTGAGCATCGGCAGGAGTTCGTCGCGTACCCGCATCTCGTCGTCCGCGTTCTGCCCCGACCAGCAGACCAGCCGGTGCCGGTCGGGGTCGGTGCCGCGCGGGTTGCCGGTCAGGGGGCGCAGCGGTGGGGTGGTGTCCTCGCCCGCGGGGGTGGTGACGTCGAGTATGCCGAGGACCGCGTCGCCGTCGGCCACGGCTTCGGCGGCCCGCCTGACGGCGTACACGGTGATGGTCTGGGGGTCGGGTTCGCCGAAGCCGGCGACCAGGGCGAGGTCGGCGGTGCCTTCGTGGAGTTCCCGGTGGGCCTGGCGCAGGGCGCGGCCCGGTGTGTCCGCGATGCGGACGGTGAAGCCTTCGTGCTCGGGCCCGATGCCGTCGAGGGTGTCCGCCCCGAGGAGCACGACGGTCCGGGCGGGCAGGTCCTCGGGAGGGCGGCCGAAGGCGCGCAGTACGGCCGATACGGCGGCGGCCGAGGCGACGACCGGTGCGGTGCGGTGCTGCGGCGCGGAGCCGGGGCTGACGATCAGCCGGCGGACCACCGCACTCCGTTGCGTGAGCGACATGGTTCCTCCTCGTGGGCCGCGGCTCGGGCCCCCATCGATACGGATCGGTGTGGTGAGGCCGGTGACGGCCGCCCCGCCCACGGGGGGACGAGAAGCGGGGCGGCCGTGCGGGACCGGCTCAGGCCGTGGTGGCCCGGCCGGAGTTGATGAGGGCGAGGAGGGCGCCGGGGGTCTCGGCGTCGACGACGGCGTCGTCCGGGATCTCGATGCCGTACTCGCGCTGGATCTGCCCGATGACCTGGAGCAGGGCGAGGGAGTCGTAGCCGAGCTCCATGAACGGGGTGTCGATGACGTCACCGTCGAGGTCGATGCCCTCCTCCTCGCCGGCGCTCTCGCGCAGCATGCGGGTCAGGTCGGCCAGGGTCACTGTGGCGGTCGTGGTGCTCATGGTCGGTGCCGTCCTCTCGGTTGGGCGTATGGGTCGTTCCGGTGTGGCGGTGGTGCCGGTGGTTCGTGGGGGCTGTGGAGCGCGTGGGGGGGGTGCGGTGCTGTTCAGCCGCGGCGTACGACGAGTGCCGCGTTGAAGCCGCCGTGGCCCCGGGCGAGGACGAGCGCGTGGCGCAGATTCGCCTCGCGTGCCTCGGTGACCAGGTCGATGGTGTGGCCGGGGTCCGGCGCGCCGACGTTGGCGGTCGGCGGGATGACGCCGTCGCGCAGCGAGAGCAGCGCGGTGGCCACGTCGAGGGCGGCACCGCCGGCGAGCAGGCGGCCCGTCATCGTCTTGGGCGCGGTGACGGGGACCCCGTGCGCGCCGAACAGCGCGGTGAGGGTCTGTGCCTCCGCCCGGTCCAGGTCGGGGACGCCGGCGGCGTCGGCGAAGACGACGTCGATGTCCCCGGCGGTGATCTGGGCGTCGGCGAGGGCGTTCTCGACGGCCCTGCGCAGGCCGGGCGGGCGGCCGGTGGCGGGGGCCGGGTCGAGGGTGGCCGCGTATCCGGCGATCTCGCCGTAGACGGTGGCGGCTTGGCGGGTGCGGGCCGACTCGGCGTCCTCGACGAGGAGGATCGCGCCGCCCTCGCCGGGTACGTAGCCGCCCGCGTCCGGCGAGAAGGGCAGGTAGGCGCGGGCCGGGTCGTTCACGGTGCTCATCAGGCCGGAGGCGATCTGCGGGACCCAGCCCCAGGGGCAGATCGCGGCGTCGATGCCGCCGGAGATGACGGCCGGGAATCCCTTGCGGATGTGGCGGCGGGCGTGGCCGAGGGAGTCGATGCCGCCGGCCTGTTCGGTGAGCAGGACGCCGCTGGGGCCGCGCAGCTTGTGCCGGATGGAGATCTGGCCGGTGTTGACGGCGTAGAACCAGGCGAAGGACTGGTAGGCGCTGACGTACTCCTTGCCCTTGCTCCAGAGGTTCTGCAGCTCCCGCTGGCCGAACTCGACGGCGCCGCCGGACGCCGCGGTGACCACGCCGATGCCGTACTCGGGCATGTCGGTGGTGTCGATGCCCGCGTCGGCCAGTGCCCAGTCGGCCGCGGTCAGCGCGAGGCGCGTCATGTGGTCGGTCTGGGGCATCAGCCGGCTGGGGATGTGCTCCTCGGCGACGTAGTCGCCGACCTCCCCGGCGATCCGGGAGGGGTACTGGGTGGCGTCGAAGCGGGTGACGGGTCCGAGACCGGACTCGCCGGCCAGCGTGGCCTTCCAGTAGTCCTCGGTTCCCAGGCCGTTGGGGGCGGTGATGCCCAGGCCGGTCACCACTGCGGTGGTCATGAGGTGCTCCTCTCCGGGCGGGCCAGCACCATGGCGCTCTGGAATCCGCCGAATCCGCTGCCCACGCTGAGGACCACGTCGGTCTTCTTCTCGCGGGCGACCAGCGGGATGTAGTCGAGGTCGAGCTCGGGGTCGGGCTCGTGGAGGTTCGCGGTGGGCGGCAGGATGCTGTGCTCCATCGCGAGTGCGCAGGCGGCGATCTCCAGGGAGCCGATGGCGCCGAGGGAGTGCCCGATCATCGACTTGATGGAGCTGATCGGGGTGCGGTACGCGTGCTCCCCGAGGCTGCGCTTGAAGGCGCCGGTCTCGTGGCGGTCGTTCATCTTGGTGCCGGAGCCGTGGGCGTTGATGTAGTCGACGGTGTCCGGTGCGAGGCGGGCCTCGGCCAGGGCGACGTCGATGGCCTCCGCCATCTCCAGGCCCTCCGGCTTGAGACCGGTCATGTGGTAGGCGTTGCAGCGGGAGGCGAAGCCGGCGATCTCGGCGTAGATGTGGGCGCCGCGCCGCCGGGCGCTCTCCAGCTCCTCCAGGACGAGGATGGCCGCGCCCTCGCCGAGGACGAGTCCGCTGCGGGTCCGGTCGAAGGGCCGGCAGGAGCTCTCCGGGGTGTCGTTGCGGGGGGTGGTGGCGTGGATGGCGTCGAAGCAGGCCGAGGTGATGGGCGAGATCGGGGCCTCGGTGGCACCGGCGATCATGATGTCGGTGGTGCCTTCGCGGATGAGTTCCACGGCGTGGCCCAGCGAGTCGAGACCGGAGGTGCATCCGGTGGAGACGACCGCGGCGGGTCCCTCCGCCCCTGCCGCCAGGCCGACTTCGGCGGCGATGGAGCTGGGGACGAAGTGCCGGTAGAGCTCGGGTACGGCGTATTCGTGGTCCACGTTCCACTTGCGGCCGCCGTCGCTGACGACCGCGTACTCGCGCTCCAGGCTGGTGGTGCAGCCGACCGCGCTGCCCACGGCCGTGCCGACCCTGCCGGGGTCGAGGGCGGAGAGGTCGAGGCCGCTGTCGGCCAGGGCCTCCCGGGTGGAGACCACCGCGAACTGGGCGGCCCGGTCGAGGCGGCGGATCTCCTGGTGGGAGAGGCCGGCGGCCAGGGCGTCGAAGTCGCACTCGGCGGCGACCTGCGAACGGAACGGGGAGGGGTCGTAGAAGGAGATCCTGCGGGTGGCGGTGCGTCCCGCCGTGAGCAGGTTCCAGTACTCCTTGACACCGACCCCACCGGGGGCCACGACGCCCAGGCCGGTGATGGCGACTCTGCGCATGGTCTACCTGGCCTTCGACGGGGCCGGATGCGGCTGGGCGCACCTGCCGGTTGGCATTGTGGGGGTCACTGTCGATCCCTTCGTCCGTATCACTGCTGGGTCGTGAATCGGTATCGGCGGCCGGAGGGTGTCCGGGGTGTGAACCCCTCCGGCCGGCCGGACCGGTCGGCCGCACGCTCGTAACGAGCCGCCGCTTCCGGTGCAGCTATGGAACGTCCGCGCCCTAGACCCGGACTCGCGTTCGCGTGGACCTGCCCTTTTGACCGGTTACGTAGGGACATTTCCGTGCTTACGAGACGGCACTTCGGCACGTTTGGCACGCAGCATGGCCAGCGACCGGATCAGGATGCGGCGGGTTTCCGCGGGCTCGACGACGTCGTCGACGAGCCCGCGCTCGGCCGCGTAGTAGGGGTGCATGAGCTCGGTCCGGTACTCGTCGATGCGCCGGGCGCGGACCGCCTCCGGGTCGTCGGACGCGGCGATCTCGCGGCGGAAGATGACGTTGGCGGCGCCCTCGGCACCCATCACGGCGATCTCGTTGGTGGGCCAGGCGAACGCCAGGTCGGCTCCGATGGAGCGGGAGTCCATGACGATGTAGGCGCCGCCGTACGCCTTGCGCAGGACGAGGGAGATCCGGGGCACGGTCGCGTTGCAGTACGCGTAGAGGAGCTTGGCCCCGTGCCGGATGATGCCGTTGTGCTCCTGGTCGACGCCGGGCAGGAAGCCGGGGACGTCGACGAGGGTGACGAGCGGGATGTTGAAGGAGTCGCACGTGGAGACGAAGCGCGCGGCCTTCTCGCTGGCGTGGATGTCCAGCACACCGGCGAGGGCCGCCGGCTGGTTGGCCACGATGCCCACCGGGTGGCCGTCGAGGCGGGCGAGCGCGCACACGATGTTGGGCGCCCACGCCTCGTGGACCTCGAAGGTCTCCCCGTCGTCGACGATCTCCTCGATCACCGCGCGGATGTCGTAGCTGCGCCCCGGGTCGGCCGGCACCAGGTCGGCGAGGGCTTCGGTGAGCCGGTCCGCCGGGTCGTCGCAGGGCACCGAGGGCGGCATCTCGCGGTTGTTGGACGGCAGCAGCGCGATGAGGAAACGTACGTCCTCCAGGCACTCGGCCTCGTCGTCGTAGGCGAAGTGGCAGACGCCGGAGGTGGTGGCGTGGACGTCGGCGCCGCCCAGGCCGTTGTGGGTGATCTTCTCGCCGGTCACCGCCTGCACGACGTCGGGCCCGGTGATGAACATCTGCGCCGTGTCCCGGACCATGAAGACGTAGTCCGTGAGGGCCGGGGAGTACGCGGCGCCGCCCGCGCACGGGCCGAGCATCACGCTGATCTGCGGGATGACCCCGGAGGCCGCGACGTTGCGGCGGAAGATCCCGCCGTAGCCCGCGAGCGCGGTGACGCCTTCCTGGATGCGGGCGCCCGCCCCGTCGTTGAGGCTGACCAGCGGGGCGCCGGCGTCCGCCGCCAGGTCCATCACCTTGTGCACCTTCTCGGCGTGCGCCTCGCCGAGCGCTCCGGCGAAGACCCGGAAGTCGTGCGCGTAGGCGAACACCGTGCGGCCGTGGACCAGGCCCCAGCCGATCACGACGCCGTCGCCGTGCGGCTTGCGCTCCTCCAGACCGAAGCCGGAGGCCCGGTGCCGGCGCAGCGGCTCGATCTCCGTGAACGTCCCCTCGTCGAAGAGGAGTTCCAGCCGCTCGTGCGCGGTGAGCTTGTTCTTGTCGTGCTGCCGCCGGGTGGCCGCCGGATCGGGTCCGCGGCTCACCTCCTCCTTGAGCCGTCGCAGTTCCGCGGCGGCGCGTCGGAGGTCGGGGGCGGCCTGGGTGACCGTGAGGTCGTCGAGGATCGTCATCGGCCGAACGTAGGAACGGCGGCTAGAGACGGACTGGAGAACGTGCCGCGGCACGTACCCCGACGGGTGCCGGGGACGGCACCGACGGCCGGCCCCGTGTCAGCCGGAGGCCGGGACCTGCAGGTCCAGTGCCGGATCGGCGGAGAGCACGGCCTGGTGGAGGCGCTGGAGCCGGGCCGAGGGTTCCAGCCCCAGTTCGTCGACGAGCGTCCCCCGCAGACGCTGGTACGCCTCCAGTGCCCGCCAGGCGCCGCCCGAGCGGTGCAGTGCGGTCATGAGCTGGGCGCAGAAGTTCTCGTGCATGGGGTGCCTGGCGACCAGGACCCGCAGTTCCGGCACGATCTCGGTGTGCCGGCCGAGGATGAGGTCGGCGTCGATGCGCCGCTCCAGGGCCGCCATCCGGTCCTCCTCCATACGGAGCACCTCCAGCTCCAGCACGGTGCCGATGCGTACGTCGACGAGTGCGGAGCCCTGCCACATCTTCAGGGAGCGGCCCAGCAGTTCGGATGCCGCGAGGTGGTCACCCGCCTCGTGCGCGGCCCGGCCCGACGCGGTGAGCTGCGTGAACTCGTGGGCGTCGACCTGGCCGGGCTGCACCTGGAGCAGGTAGCCGCCGTGCTGGGTGATCAGGACGTCCTTGGCCTGACGGGCCGGGTCGCCGTCGAGGGCAGCCGCGATCTTGCGGCGGAGCTGGAGGATGTAGGTCTGCAGCGTGGTGGCCGCGCTGCGCGGGATGTCCTCGCCCCAGATCTCCTCCATCAGGGTCGCCACGGTCACGACCCGGTCGGAGTGCAGGGCGAGCAGGGACAGGATCTGGCGCGGCTTGGCCGCGGTGGGTACGACGGACACCCCGTTCTCACGGGCCGTCAGTGGTCCCAGGACTTTGATCTCCATAATGGCGCCCTCCCCTTCATGCGCTGTGAGGCCGGCCCGACACCGGGCAGGCACAGGCTCTGGAGTCTGGGGCGAGCCTCGCACCGGCGGCGTTCGAGTCCCAGTGAGGTGGTCATGAGCGCGCACATGAAAATGTCATGCCCCAGTGGTGAGCCCGGCACTGGGCCCGGCGCCGCGGCACGTCGCAGAATCCTGGCACTCGGTGCAACGAACTCGAACTCGTACCAACCGACCCGGGAGGGAATCCTCATGACCGTCTCCACGCACACGCAGCTCGCCCACCAGGAAAGCGGCCCCGTCGCCGCCCCGAAGTCCTGCGACCACCGCTTCGCCCTGCTGACCGCCCGTGCCGGTCTGGAGCCCGAGCTGGCCCAGCGCTACACGAACGATCCGGTCTCGGTCCTCGCCGAGTTCGGACTCGCGGCGACCGAACCGGTGTACGGGGACCTGTTCGTGGGCGCCCTCGGTGCGAAGGGTGCCGCCGGCGGCCTGGTCATCGACGAGCTCGACCGCCCCGGCACCACCACGCTCTACGGCTGCTACAGCGGCATGACGCCACTGCCCGGGGAAGAGGCCCTGGCGGCCCGTGCGTGATCGCTTCCGGGGGGACGGGCAGCGAACTGCCGGTGGGATTCAAGAGACATCTGCGGGTCGAGGCGATCGAGGGCGACGCCGTCTACCTGCTGTCCGAGCGGGGGACGACCGCGCTGCAGGGCCGTGAGGTCCAGGAGCTCGCGGCCCTGCTGGACGGCACCCGGACCCTGACCTGTGTGCTGGAGGAGGCGGCGGGGTCGCTGACCCCGTCCACCGCGGCCCGGATGATCGCCGAGCTGGCGAGGGCCGATCTGATCGGCTATCACGACCCGGCCGTGGACGCCCCGACGGAGGCGTACTGGGAGTGCGCCGGCCTCGACGGACCCAGCGCCACCGCGTCGTTGCTCACGACGGAGGTGGAGCTGGTCGTCCTGGGGCGGGTGGACGCCGCCGCGGCCCGGGCGGAGTGCGAGGCCGCCGGGCTGCGGCTGACGGCGGGCCCCGGGGACCGGGCGGCGCTCGCCCTCGTCCTGTGCGAGGACTATCTCGACCCGCGGCTGGCGGAGATCGGCGCCCGCCACCGCGCGGCGGGCCGGCCCTGGCTGCTGGCCAAGCCGTGGGGTGCGGAGACCTGGGTGGGGCCGGTGTTCGGGGACGCCGACGGCGCCTGCTGGGAGTGTCTGGCGCACCGGCTACGCGGGCACCGCGCCTCCCGCTCCCCGGTCATGCACGCCCTGGGTCTGGCGGGCACGGTGCAGGTCCCTGAGGCCTCGCTCACGAGCGTACGGGCCATGGGGCTGAACACCGCGGTGCTGGAGACGTCGAAGTGGGTGGCGGGCCTGCGGTACGAGGGCCAGGGGGCCGTGTGCACGCTGGACTCCCGTACCCTGCGCACCCGGCAGCATCCGGTGCGGCGGCGCCCGCAGTGCGCCACGTGCGGGGATCCCGGGCTCGTCGCGGAGCAGGTGCGCCGCCCCTTCGTCCCGCGGTCCAGCCCCAAGACGCACACGGTGGGCGGCAACCACCGCACCGGCAGCGCGGCGTCGGTCCTGGAGCGTTACCGGCACCTGGCCGACCCGGTCACCGGGATCGTGTCGGAGCTGCGTCCCGCGCCCGGCTCCCCCGAGGGCCTGAACCGGTACGTGGCCGGGCGCAACATGGCTCTGGGGGACAGCCGTTCGCTGGCCGGACTGCGCGGCGGGCTGCGGGGCCAGAGCGGGGGCAAGGGAACCACCCCGCAGGAGGCCGAGGTCGGCGCGCTGTGCGAGGCGCTGGAACGGTACTGCGGAACCCGCCAGGGGGACGAGCCCACCGTGCGGGACACCCTCACGGGGCTCGGCCCGGCCGCCCTGCACCCCAACACCTGCCAGTTGTTCGCCGACCGGCAGTTCCGTGAGCGGGACGGGTGGAACGCCCGGAACTCCCGCTTCCAGCAGGTACCCCCGCCGTTCGACCCGCAGGCGCCGGCCGACTGGACCCCCGTGTGGTCCCTCACCGCGGGCACGCACCGGCTGCTCCCCACCTCGATGCTGTACTTCGGCGCCGGGCCGGGCGGTGTGCCCACCGCGCCCTGGGCCGACTCCAACGGCAACGCGGCGGGCAGCAGTCCGGAGGACGCCGTCGTCCAGGGCTTCCTGGAGGTGGTGGAGCGGGACGCGGTCGCCCTGTGGTGGTACAACCGCACCCGTCAGCCCGCGGTCGACCTGGACGCCTTCGACGAACCATGGCTGGCACGGACCCGGACTGCGTACGCGCGGCTGCACCGCGATCTGTGGGTGCTCGACCTCACCGCGGACTTCGGCATTCCCGTCATGGCCGCGCTGTCCCGGCGCACGGACGGGGGCGCCCAGGGCATCTCCTTCGGATTCGGAGCGCACTTCGACCCGCGGCTGGCCCTGCGCCGGGCGGTGACGGAAATGGCTCAACTGCTACCCCCGGACGAGGACTCGCCCGAACTCAGCTCCGCGGATCCCGGCCTCGCGGACTGGTGGCGCACAGGAACGGTGGGAAATCAGCCATACCTGCGACCGGATCCAGCCGAAAGTCCTCGTACTCCGGGGCACTTTTCGTATACCGCCCGGACCGATCTGCGGGACGATGTGGAAAGGGCGGACTCATTGGTACGTGCCCATGGAATGGAGTTGCTGGTCCTCGACCAGACCCGCCCCGACGTGGGACTTCCCGTGGTTAAAGTGATCGTTCCGGGAATGCGGCACTTCTGGGCCCGATTCGCCCCCGGCCGGCTCTTCGACATACCGGTGCTGCTGGGACGTCACGCGCGTCCTGTCCGCTACGAAGAAATCAACCCCGTACCACTCTTCGTCTGAATCAGGTCGCCGTCCGGAACCAGTGGCTGACGGCTGACCGGACGACATAGCATGCGGTCCGCCACTACTGGTCCTGGCAAGGAGGCGGCAGTGCCGACGAGTCGTGATGGCGCGAAAGTACCCTTGGACCAAGGGTCGACGACCGGGGGGTCCGTCACGGACATGTCGTACGCGCACAGGGGGAAGCCGGAGACCATGTCCTCCGGTACCTCGTTCTCACCGCGTTCACAGCCGCCGGCGCCGCTGCTCGCCCGGGCGGTGATCCTCGTGGCGCTCACCTGCTATGGCACGATGACGATCCTGAACGTCGTCCGGACCAGGCCGGGCACCACCCAGCTCGTCGCGTGCGTCATGCTGGTCATCGCGGTGTACGGCGTCCAGGTGGCGGTCTCGTCGGGCGGAGCCCGGCGCTGGTCGACCCGCTGGAAGGCCGGCGCGCTGGGTGTCCAGGCGGTGCTCACCTTCGCACCGCTCGTGTGGTTCGGGACCAACTGGGGCAGCATGCAGGGCCCGCTCGCCGCCTCCCTGCTGCTCACGCTGCCGGCCCGGTACGCGTGGCCCTCCTACGGGCTGCTCATCGCGTTCATCCCGGTCTACAACCTGCGTGCCGGGGCGTCCGTCGACCTGGTCCTGTACTTCACCATCGCCGGAATCCTGACCGGTCTCGTCATCTACGGGCTGACCCGCCTGACCGACCTGGTGCACGAGGTGTACTCGACCAGGGAGGAACTGGCGAGGATGGCGGTCACGCAGGAGCGGCTGCGGTTCGCCCGCGATCTCCACGACCTGCTCGGGTACAGCCTCTCGGCGATCACGCTCAAGGGCGAACTGATCCAACGGCTCATCAGCAGCCGCCCGGACAAGGCCCGTGAGGAGACCGCCTCGCTGCTCCAGGTGGCGCGCCAGGCACTGTCGGACGTACGCCTGGTGTCCAGCGGGTACCGGGACATGTCGCTGTCCGAGGAGGCCGAGTCGGCGGGAACCGTGCTCGCGGCGGCCGACGTGCGTGCCGATGTGGACGTGACGTGCGGGCGGCTGCATCCGGTGGTCGACACCGTTCTCGCCACGGCGCTCCGGGAGGGGGTCACCAACATCCTCCGCCACAGTGGCGTACGGGTCTGCTCCATCAAGGCCGAGACGGACGGGGAAACGGTCCGGCTCGGTCTGACGAACGACCACCCGTACGAGCTGGCCGACGTCTTCTCCGCACGGAACGGCGGAAGCGGACTGGACAACCTGCGCATCCGTTTCGCCGCCATAGGAGGCGGTCTCAGCGCGGGGCTCGGCGGGGACGGCACGTTCCACCTGGAGGTGTGGGCACCTACCAGACCCCAGAACCACGACAGCCAATCACCGGTCGCGGGGCCGGGCTCGGGGAGAACCGCCGTGGCCTAGCACCTGTCCGAACGAGAGGCCCTGGGCCTCCTACGGCTCGATCGAAGAGAGCCACATCATCCGACCGGGGGTAACGATGCTGTCTGTGAGAATCCTCCTCGCCGAGGACGTCCACATGATCCGTGGCGCGCTGATCGCACTGCTCCAACTGGAACCGGATCTGCACGTGGTGGCCGCGGTGGACCGCGGTGACACGATCGTGCCGACCGCGCTGACGTCCAGACCCGACGTGGCGGTGATAGACATCGACCTTCCCGGGATCGACGGTCTCACCGCCGCGGCCGAACTCCACGAGCAGCTGCCCAGCTGCCGCACCCTGATCCTCACCAGTCTCGGGCGTCCCGGCACCCTGCGGCGCGCCCTGTCCGCGCACGTCTCGGGCTTCCTGCTCAAGGACTCGCCGCCGGACCAGCTGGCCCTGGCCGTACGGTCGGTGGCCACCGGGCGCCGGGTCGTCGACCCGCAGCTCGCGCTGACCGCCTGGGACTCGCCCGAGAATCCGCTGTCGCCGCGCGAGCTGGAGGTCCTACGGCTCGCGGCCCGCGGTGCCGACGCCGCCGAGATCGCCGGCTGCCTCTACCTGTCGAAGGGCACGGTGCGCAACTACCTCACGGCCATTGTCGGCAAGCTCGGCGCGCGCAACCGCATCGACGCCATCCGGATCGCCGAGGACGCCGGCTGGCTCCCCTGACGCCCCGGGTGCGCCCAGCAGGGTGTCGAGCATCCCGGCGTCCAGGGTCGTCGCCACCGAGAGATCGGACAGCTCCCCGAATCCGGTGTCGCACACGGCGACGCTCACGACGTAGCCGTCACCGGCCGGGAAGGTCGCGAACTGCCACTCGCTGCCCGGCACGGGAGAGCCGTCCGGCCTGGCCAGCCGGGTGACACCGTCCTCGGTCGAGAAGCCGAACCCGGTGAAACGGAATCTCAGCCCCTGGCCGAGCGCCTTGCTGTACGCCTCCTTGAGGGTCCACAGCCTCACCATCGCGTCGTTGCGCGCGCCGTCGCCGCCCGCGTCCAGCAGCGCCCTCTCGTGCGGGGTACAGGCCTGGCTCTCCGAGCCGGTGTGCGCGAGCTGCCGGTCGGCCCGCTCCACGTCCACCCCGATGCGGCCCCGGCGGGTGATGCCGACGACCATCATCTCCTCGGTGTGGCTGAGGCTGATGTCGATCTGGTCGCAGCCGCGTACATAGGGCCTGCCGCCCGGCTGGTAGGCCAGGTCGACCAGTTCCGGGGCGGTGTGCAGGACGGCCGCGGCGGTGTGCCGCAGCAACAGCCGGGACGCCACGAAGCGTTCGCGCATCCGGGGCTGGGTGAGCTTCTCGTAGCGCTGCCAGTCCCGGCCCAGCCGGCGGCGCAGCTCCGCGTCCGTGCCGCCGGACGGCAGCCAGGCGGGCATCGTCCCGTGGATCAGCGCGGTGCCGGTGTGCAGCAGTTGTGTGTGGACGGCGTCCCAGGGGCCGCCGGGTCCGTCGGCGTGCAGCGGCCGTCCGATCCGGGCCCGCACGTCAGGCCCCGCCGTCACGTGCGCCGCTGCCCCGCACTCCGGGGAAGGCGGCCGTCAGCGGTCCCGCGTCCAGTGCGGAGATCACCCCGGCCAGGTCGACGGCGTCGCTCCGCGGGCCCCGGCAGACCGGCAGGCAGACGGGGCCCCGCCGGCCGCCGCCGATCCGCCGCAGGTACGGGGTGAGCACGGGCCGCGGTCCGATCTCGACGACATGGGTGGGGGCCTGCTGCGCCAGCATGCAGCGGGCGGCGTCGGCGAACCGGACGGGTGAGGTGATCTGTTCGGACCAGTACGGGGCGTAGAGCGGCTCGGTGGCGAGCCTGCCGTACAGGGTCGAGTAGAACGGCAGCCGGGCGGCGGCTCCGGGCAGCCTGCGCAGACAGGACTCGAACTCGCTGACCATGGGCCGCATCAGCGGGGAGTGGAAGGCGTGGGTCACGGTCAGGTACCGGCAGCGCACGTCCCGTTCCGCGAGCCGGGCCTCGACGCGCTCCAGTGCGGCACGGTCGCCGGAGAGCACGACCGACCTGGCGGCGTTGACGGCGCTGATGCCCACGTCCGTTTCGGCGGCGACGAGTTCGGCCGCCTCGTACGGTGTGACGCAGACGGCCATCATCGCGCCGCCCGACGGCAGGGCCTGCATGAGGGCGCCACGTGTCGCCACCAGTCGTGCCGCGTCGTCGAGGGCGAGCGCACCGGCGACGGTCGCGGCGGCGAACTCCCCGATGCCGTGGCCGAGCACCGCCACGGGCTGGACGCCCGCCTCCTGGAGGGTCCGTGCCAGGGCGTAGCCGACGGCGAACAGGGCGGGCTGGGCGAGATCGGTGCGGTGGACGCGCGGGTCGTCACCGAGGATCAGCTCGGCGACGGACCGCCGGGTGAAGGGCAGCAGCGCCGCGTCGGCCTCCTCCAGGAAGGTGCGGTAGCCGGTGGAGTGCCGGTGGAGGCCCGCGGTCATGCCGGGGTGCTGGGATCCCTGGCCGGTGAAGACGAAGGCGGCCCGGATCCGGCAGGCGCCGTGCCGGGAGTCCCGCATCGCCAGGAAACCGGCGAGTTCGCGCACGGTGGGGTACGTCCAGATGTCCTCGGGTTCGGCGAGCGTGCCGAACTCCTCCTCCATGTCCCCGTAGAGGCTGAGTGCGGCCACCGAGTCGAGCCCTTCCTCGTCCAGCCGTGCCGTGTCCGGTACCGGCCGGCCGAGGTAGTGGGCAACCCGCTCACGCAGCCATTCCCGGTGGGCCACGGCGAAATCGTCCCCGGCTGAGCTCGGGTGTTCCTGCATGATTCGGCTCCTCAGGCGAGCGGCGAGCTGTAGAGGTCATAGCTGCGGCGGTTGTGCAGTCGGGCGACGGCCTCGTCCAGCACCTGCCGCTCGCAGGCGCCGGGCCGGTCCGGCAGGGGCAGGCCGAGCCGTCTCGCGAGCCGGTAGAGGACCGCGGTGGCCCAGGCCGGGTCCGCGAGGAACGCGTCGGCGGCGCCCGCGGGTGCGGACTGCTGCTCGCGCCACACCCCGAGGCAGGCGGCCGCGGCGAGGACGAGGGTGTAGCGGTCCGCGAGGCCGAAGCTGTGCGGACTCGACAGCGCCGCCCGGTCGCCCTGCGGTATCGCCTCGAACGCCTTCTTGAGTTCGGCCAGTTCACCGGTGAGCGACCTGGCCAGGAAGCGCAGTGCGTGACCGGCCGGTCCCGGTGGCCCGGCCGATTCCAGCTGGTCGGTGCAGGCGACGAGGGTCGCGGCCAGCGGATCGCCGTCGCCGAGCAGCGCGGGCAGGGTCAGGTCCAGCGGTGGCAGCGGCTCGTGCGGCCGGAACAGTCCGGGCGGCGGTTCGGGGTCGGCGAACCAGGCGTGCCGGGCGAAGTAGGGCAGTTGCGGCAGGATGCTCACCTGCCGGCCGGCACTGCCCGCGTGCCCCAGCGAGGTGACCGGGAGGTCGCGGCGCTGCTTCTGGAACATGCCGTACGCCCCGTCCAGGGCGAAGGTCTCCTCGCCCAGGACCGCCGACATCTCGTCCATGCTCTCGGTGACGAGCCGGGGCGCCAGGTAGGCGGCCGCCGCCGCGTAGGCGCTCATCTGCCGGGGCAGCAGGTGCAGTGCGCGGGTCGCGACGAGGGCGAGGCAGTCGATGAGCAGCAGGTCCAGGAAGCCGCCGGTCAGCACGTCACGCACGTGCTGCACGTCCAGGGAGGACCGGCCGTCGGCGCGGGTGCGGACGGCGAACCTGGTCACGGTGCGCAGGGCGGTGTCGGCCCCGGCGAGCACGATGGACGGGATGAGTCCGCGGATGAGCAGCGAGGAGCGCAGCGACAGTTCGTAGCCGTCCCCGGGTGTGCCGAGCACGGCGCTGTCGGGGACGTGGCACTCCGTGATCCGCAGGCCGCCGAATTCGGCGCTGCGCATGCCGTTGGTGGTGCGCCGGGCCAGGTCCTCGACGCGGTCCGCGGGCAGTTCGTCGCGGTCGAGGAGCAGCACGGTGTGGCTGCGGCCGCCGACGGCGGTCCCGGTGCGGGCGAAGACCACCAGGCCGGTGGCGCGGGAGGCGTTGGCGATCGCGGACTTGCTGCCGTCGAGGAGCAGCCCGCCGGGGACGGGTGCGGCGGTGAACTCGTCGCGGACGAAGTCGTTGCCGTGGGCGACCTCGTGCCGGGCGACGGCGATCCTGCGGCCGTTCAGGAGCAGCCGGGCGGCCTGCCGCCGCTGGGCGGCGTTCCCCGCGGTCCACACGGGGGTCGCGGCGAAGAAGCAGTTGAGCCCGTAGCCGAAGCCCAGCGAGGCGTCCCGGCGGAAGACGGGGCGCAGGATCCGTCCGAGCAGGTCCATCCGTTCCAGCCGGCCGCCGAGGTCCGCGGGGACGAACTCCGCGTTGAGGTCGAACTCGTCGAGGACCTTCTCGGCGCCGGGCAGCACCTCTCCGGCCGCGTCGGCGGCGAGCAGGGCGTCGGCGCCGAACGGGTTGGCGGGGTCGTCGAAGGGGCCGAACGCCCGCTCCAGGGCGTCGATGCGCTCCTCGGCGGGTGTCATCGCGCTCTCCCTGCCGCGAGCAGCCGCTCGACGTCGGCGTCGAGCCGCTGGTGCAGGGGGGTGAGCTCGCCGCGCAGGAAGAGGCGGCGCATCGCGGCCCGTTCCACCTTGCCGCTGGTCGTCCTGCGGACCGTGCCGGGGCGTACGAGCAGCACTCCCGCGTTCACCTCGTACTCCTGGCCGAGGCGCTGCTGTACGGCGGTGGCGAGGGCGGCCAGGTCGATGTCGTAGCGGCTGCGGGCGCGCAGTTCCTGGACGATGACGATCCGTTCGCGGGAGTCGGGCACGGCGAAGGCGGTGGCGGCGCCGAACAGTCCGCTGACCTGCTGGACGGTGCGTTCCAGGTCCTGCGGGTAGAGGTTGCGCCCGGCGAAGATGATCATGTCCTTGATGCGGCCGGTCACGTACAGCAGGCCGTCGTCGAGGGCGCCGAGGTCACCGGTGCGCAGATATCCGGACCCGCCGCCCTCGATGCGGCAGCCGAAGGACGCGGCGGTCTCCGCGGGGCGGCCACGGTAGCCGGGTCCGATGCTCTCGCCGCGGACCCAGATCTCGCCGATGTGGCTGTCCGGCAGCTCCCGGCGGGTCTCGGGGTCCACGATGCGTACCTCGGCCGACGCGGGCGGGCCGCAGTGGGCGAGGACCCGGCCGGTGCCCTCGGGCGCGGGCACCAGCCGGCCCGCCTCCAGGGCGGCGGCGTCCACGGTGCGCGACGCGGCGGCGGGCGCCGTACGGGTGCCGGAGACGAGCAGGGTCGCCTCGGCCAGGCCGTAGCAGGGTGCCAGTGCCCCGGGGCGCAGTCCGGCGGGCGCGAAGCGCTCGGCGAAGGCCGTGAGGGTGGCGGCGTCCACGGGTTCGCCGCCGCTGACGGCGACCTCCCAGCCGGACAGGTCCAGGGCGGCGATCTGGGAGTCGTTGATCCGGCGGACGCACAGCTCGTACGCGAAGTCCGGGGCCCCGCTGACGGTCAGGCCGTAGCGGGAGACGGTCTCCAGCCAGTTCGCCGGCCGTTTGACGAACGCGGCCGGCGACAGCAGGACGGCGGTGCCGCCCAGCCACAGGGCGTGCAGCAGCTGACCGGCCAGGCCCATGTCGTGGTGGAGGGGCAGCCAGCCGCCCATCCGGATGCCGGGGCGCGTGCCGAGCGCCTCCTGGATGGCGCGCTGGTTGGCGAGCAGGCTGCGGTGGGTGACGACCACACCGCGGGGGTCGCGGGTGGAGCCGGAGGTGTACTGGAGGTACACGGGCTCGTCCGGCTCCGCAGCGTGCGGTTCGGGCTCCTCCTGTGCGGCACCCGCCGGGGCGGGCCCGTCGGCGAGCAGGCAGACGACGTCGCCGTGACCGGTGCGGGCGAGCAGCTGCGAGGCCTCGGCCGCCTCGGCGACGGAGGTGATCAGGCAGGCGGCGGCGGCGTCCTTGACGATCCCGGCGATACGGTCGTCGTGGTGGCCCCGGCCACCGGGCGGCGCCACGGGTACGGCGACGGCACCGGCGTACAGGCAGGCGAGGAAGCCGGTGACGAACAGGGCCCGGGAGCCCGGCGCGATCAGCACCCGGTCCCCCGGCCGCACGTGCCGGCCGAGCCGTCCGGCCAGGGTGCGCGCGGCCCGGTCGAGTTCCGCGTACGTGATCGTCTCCGGCAGCAGCCGGCCGTCCCGTTCCGCGAGGAGGATCAGCGCTTCCCGGTCCGGTGTCTCGGCGGCCCGGGCCTGGATGTGTGCGGTGAGTGTCCGGTGTCCTGTCATGCCTCCCCCTCGCATGTCGTGCGGCCGTCGTGCGTACGCCCGCTCATCGTCCGGACCAGGCCACCGGGTTGCGGTGACCGCCGTTCTTCACGGTCCAGCCGGCGTAGGCCGCTGCGACGTCGCCGTCCGGTTCGCCGGTACGGCGGACGAGGGCCAGCAGGACGGCGGTGACGGCCGCCAGCTCGGCCTCGTCGGGCCGGCCGCGGACCACGGTGATGCGCATCGGATTCGCCATGGGGACAGCCTGGGCCACGGCGCTCGAAGGGAACTCGTGCCCGGGACGTACAGGAGCCGAGGACCCGTGGTCCTCGGCTCCTGTACGGGTGGAGCGGCCCGCGCCCCCGGTGTCGCGTCAGCGGCGTGTCAGTGTCAGTTCAGGACGCGCTCGTACGCCACGTGCCGGGTGCGTTCCACGGTGAGGCCGGCGCCCCGTGTCATCGCCTGCGTCGCGGCCCGGTGGCCGCTGTCGCCGAGGGCCTGTTCGCAGGCGTCGGAGTCGCGCCACCACTGGACGGCCGTGTAGACGTCGGGGCGGAGCGTGGAGCGCAGCAGATCACTCCCGCCGTATCCGCCCAGCTGTGCCAGGTGCTCGTTCACCTCGGCGAACTGCCGCTCGAACACGTGCGGGTCCCCGTGCACCACCGCCCGGGTCAGTACGACGTTCGCCACCCCTGCCACGGCGTCCCCGGTGATCTTCCGGGCCACGCTCACCGCCTGGTCGGCCTCCGTGTCGACCATGGGTCCGAGCTTGCGGACCTGGGCCTGGAAGGTGTCGTCGTGAACGGTGTCGAGGAATCCGCGCATGGTCCGCCAGTGCCCGAGGTGCACGTACACCTGCGGGTGGTCGACGAGCCGCACGGTCACCAGGAAGTCGAAGTCCTCGCGGGTGCGCAGGTACTGCGAGTGGTGCCGGAACTCGCGCTCGAAGCGCTCTGTGTCTCCTTTGACGTCGAACCGGTTGACCACCGTGATCGGTGCATCGTAACTACGCTTCGGCACGCACTTCCTCCGCGAACTTCTTGGCATGGCGCAATGTGGTGGAGCTGTTGGTACCGAGCGTCCTGCGCACCAGGGCACGGGCTTCGGCGAGGGTGGCGTCGGGGCCGAGCGCGGTGCGCACACCGGCCGGGTCCAGCGTCACCGTGTGCCACGAGGTGGCCCTGACCGTCCCGTCGCCGAGCGACTCGATGACCCAGCGCCCGGTGTGGCCGCTCATCGCGACCGGCACCCGGAGCTGCTTGTAGACGATGACCTTGCGGTCCTCGAAGCAGACACGGACCGAGGTGGTGTTGTGCGTGGAGCCGTCGGGGCTGCGGGTGTCCATGTCCATCCGCTGGATGCCCTGTTCGTCCTCGCTGAGGTCCAGGCGGGCCACGTGCGGCAGCCGCTGGGGCCACAGGTCGGCCCGGTCCAGGAAGGCGAAGACGTCGCCGGCCGCACCGAAGACGGTCTCCGAGTCGCTGAAGGTGAAGTGGAGTTCCTCGCGGTCCTCGCCCTGCTCCGCGGTGTTCTTCAGGGCGAGGAGCTCGGCGCGGCTGTTGCGGTCGACGGCCTGCTCGATCAGGGCCTCCGCGTCCGGGGCGTCGTCGACGGCCCGGTAGTCGTGCAGCAGCGTGACCCGGGTGGTGCCGTCCTCCAGCTCCTGGACGCGCCACTCGCCGCCCATCGACTCGACGGGCGCCGCCGTGACGACCTGGCGGAAGGTGATGGTGCGGCCGGCCGGGTCCAGGACGCGGCGCGAGGTCCAGGTGCGGACCTTGTCGCCGGCGATCGCCCAGATGCGCAGGAGCTGCTCGCCGCCCTCTTCGGGGGCTTCCTCCAGCACCTCGACGTGCACGGTGGGGCCGAACACCTGCGGCCACTCGGCGACGTCGGCCACCAGGGCGTAGACGGCGGCGGGTGATGCGGCCACGGTGATGGAGTGCTCCGTGACATGGAGCGCTCGGGTCTCGGACGTAGCGGTGGGCGCCACGGCAAACCTTCCTTCGGACAGTCCGCAGCAGGGCGGATCACGAGGCTGACATGAAGTGCTCAAGCGGAACTTGAGAATCGGTGGACCCGCTCAGGGGGTCGCCCAGTCCGGGCGTCGCAGGATGTCCAGGACCGCGCAGCCCCAGCTGTATCCGGCGCCGACGCTGACCAGGACGCACCGGTCGCCGGGCGAGGCACGGCCCGAGACCAGCAGGTGGTCGAGTCCGGCGAACTGGTCGCCGGCCCCGAGGTGGCCGACCGTCCGGCTGTAGTCCCAGGTGGTGCGGTCGGGATCGATGCCGAACGGCTTGTAGTAGATGGACTGCAGGCGCCGGCGGCCGAAGTGCGGCAGCACGACCCAGTCCGCCTCGCCCAGTTCGGACCCGGCGTCGGCCAGCGCCTGCTTGATCACCGTCTGCTGGCCGTTGTGGGCCCGGGTGATCGCGTACGAGATGCCGGTGCGGCCGACGAAGGCGCGCTTGGCCTCGTCGAAGTCGACGGGCATCCGGTGGGTGAAGGGTGCGGGGGTGAACGGGTCGTCCCCGCGGTGCAGCGGCTCCAGCTCGGGGTCCGCGTACAGGGCGAGCGAGACGAGCCGGGCGAATCCGCCGCGCCTGGAGAGCACGACGGAGGTGGCGCCGTCGGCGTACGGGGTGCCCGGGTCCGTCTTCCAGCGGTCGATGCCGGGGGCGCAGAACCGGTCGGCGGTGGTGATCAGGGCGTCGCCGTGGCCGTGTCCCGCGGTGAGGTAGGCGGTGGCGAGGTCGAGTGCGGCGAGTCCGCCGTTGGACATCTGCCGTATCTCGACGGCCTGGCAGCTGTTGCCGAGCGCCTCACGCTGGATGTACGAGGCGACCGGCCACAGGTCCTGGCCCTGGTGGTAGGTGTCGGCGTGCAGCAGCAGATCGACGTCGCCGCCGTGGCTGTCGGCCCGGCGCAGCGCGGTCCTGGCCGCGGCGGCGGCCATCTCGGCGGCGGACTCGTCGGGCGAGTACGCCACCGACTCCATGCCGGTGGACGCTGCCACCCGGGGCGGGCAGGCCCCCGAGGCGACGGCGTCGGCGACCGCCAGGCGGGCGGGCAGCCGGGTGGCGGTTCCCCGTATGTAGACGTCTTCCAGACGCACGGTCACTCCAAGGAAGGTCGGGGCTCAGCCCGGTACGGCGGCGGCCAGGGGCGGGGCTTCCTCGACCCGGCCGGGCGGCCCGTCGAGCAGGACGTAGTGGACGGCGTCGAGGAGTGCCTGCCAGCTGGCCGCCGTCGTGTTGCCGTCCACGCCGACGGTGCCCCAGCTGCGCTCCCCGTCCCGGTAGGAGATGAGCACCCGGGCGGCGGCACCGCTGCCGGTCTCGCCGCTGAGCACCCGCACCCGGTAGTCGGTGAGTTCGAGGCGGGACAGGGCGGGGAAGCAGGGGTCGAGCGCGGTGTGCAGGGCGGTGTCCATGGCGTTGACGGGTCCGTTGCCGTGGCCGGTCGCGGTGACGGACCGGCCCTGGACGGTGAGCCGTACGGTGGCCTCGGTGCGCACCTCGTCGCCCGTCCCGGACACTCCGACGGACCAGGACTCGACGTCGAACGGGCGGGGCCGGGGGCCGCCGTCGAGCTCTTCGCGCAGGAGGAGTTCGAAGGAGGCGTCGGCGGACTCGAAGCTGTAGCCGGTGTTCTCCAGCTCCTTGACCCGGGTCGCGGCGCGGGCCACTTCGTCGGAGCCCGCTTCGACGGCGTATCCCAGCTCGCGTGCCTTGAGTTCGATCGACGAGCGTCCGCCCATGTCGGAGACGAGGGTGCGCATCGTGTTGCCGACGAGCTCGGGCGTGGTGTGCTGGTAGAGGTCGGGGTCGATCCGCAGCGCGGAGGCGTGCAGTCCGGCCTTGTGGGTGAAGGCGGAGCCGCCGATGTACGGTGCGGCGGCGCTGCCGGGGACCTGGGTCAGCTCGGTGACGGCCCGGCCGGTCCCGGCCAGGTCCCGCAGCTTCTCCAGCGGGATGACCTCGCGGCCGCGCTTGAGCACCAGGTTGGCGATGACGGTGAACAGGTCGGCGTTGCCGCACCGTTCGCCGTAGCCGTGGGCGGTGCCCTGGGCCTGGACCGCTCCGGCGTCGACCGCCGCCATGGTGTTGGCGACGGCGCAGCCGCTGTCGTTGTGGGCGTGGATGCCGAGCGGTACGCCGGTCAGGGCGAGCGTCTCGGTGACGACGTTGCGCACCTCGTCGGGCAGGGAGCCGCCGTTCGTGTCGCACAGGACGACGGTCTCGGCACCGGCCTCGGCGGCGGTGCGGACGACGGCCAGGGCGTACTCGCGGTTGAGCTGGTAGCCGTCGAAGTAGTGCTCGGCGTCGACGAAGACCCGCCGGCCGGCGTGCACCAGGTGGCGTACCGTGCCGCTGATCATGGCGAGGTTCTCGGCGAGCGTGGTGCGCAGGGCGTTGCGCACATGACCGGTGTGGCTCTTGGCTACCAGGGTCACCACCGGGGTCTCGGCCTCCAGCAGGGCTCGCACCTGCGGGTCCAGGGAGGCGGGTACCCCTGGCCGGCGGGTGGCGCCGAAGGCGGCGAGCACGGCGTTCTTCAGGTCGAGTTCGGTGCGGGCCCGGCGGAAGAACTCGGTGTCCTTGGGGACGGCTCCGGGCCAGCCGCCCTCGATGAATCCCACCCCGAGGCCGTCGAGCCGGCGGGCGACGGCGAGTTTGTCCTCGACCGTCAGCACCATGCCCTCCTGCTGGGTGCCGTCGCGCAGGGTCGTGTCGTAGAGCTGGAACTGCTCAGCCATCGCCGCTCCCTTGGTCTGGTGTCGGCCGGCCGGCGGATGTTCCGACGGCGCCGGCCGACAGGTCCGGCTGTTCGCCCCAGGTTCGGGCGGGTGCACGGAGGACCGCTGGAGCCCAGGTGGACCTGCGACGCACCGCCGGGGTGCGGCTGAAGCGGGGTGCGGGAGCGGCCGGAGCGCTGCCCCGGGCCCGCTGGTGCGGGTGTTCCGGGGCCTCGTCGATGCGCAGTACGGGGGTGACGCAGGCTTCCGTTCCGTCGAACAGCCGGGCCCAGGTGTCCCGGTCGTGGAGCAGGAACCGGCCGCCGAACGCGCGTCGCAGGGCAGGCCAGTTGGCGGGGTCGGTTCGGTCCGGGAGCCCGTCGGGGTGGAGGCCGAGGCCGGCCAGCAGGGCGGCGTAGAACCGCTCCTCCAGGGCGCCAACCGCGACATGGCCTCCGTCGGCGCAGACGTAGCAGGTGTAGTAGGGGGCGCCCCCGTCGAGCAGGTTCGCCCCGCGCTCGTGGCGCCAGTGGCCGGCGTCGGCCATGCCGGTCGCCATGGCCAGCAGGGTGTTGACCCCGTCGACGATCGCCGCGTCGACGACCTGTCCGCGGCCGGACGTGCGGCGTTCATGGAGTGCGGCGAGCACTCCGGTGACGAGGAACATCGCGCCGCCGCCGAAGTCGCCGAGCAGGTTCACGGGCGGCACCGGGGGGCCGCCGGCCTCGCCGATCGCGTACAGCGCGCCGGTCAGGGCGAGGTAGTTGATGTCGTGGCCGGGGGCGGTGGCCAGCGGGCCGTCCTGTCCCCAGCCGGTCATCCGGGCGTAGACGAGGCCGGGGTTGCGCTCCAGGCACACGTCGGGGCCGATGCCCAGCCGCTCCGCGACCCCGGGCCTGAACCCCTCGACGAGTACGTCGGCGCCGTCCATCAGCCGCAGGAGCTCGGCGACGCCGGACGGGTCCTTGAGGTCGAGGGCCCTTGTGCGCCGGCCCCGGTCGAGGTCGCGGTGCCAGTCGGCGAAGGAGCGCCGGCCGTCGGCCCGGTCCACCCGCACCACGTCGGCGCCCAGGTCGGCGAACATCATGCAGGCGAACGGGGCTGGCCCGATCGCGGCGAGTTCGAGGACCCTGAGGCCGTGCAAGGGGCCCGTGCCGGGCATGTTCCCGGTCCTGGGGCGGGGTCCGCCCGCGGGTCCGTCCCCTGTCCTGTCCGGCGGTGGTCCTGCGGGGGATGTGGTCATCGCTGGTCCTCCAGGTCCTCCTGCGTCGCGGCTCCGGCAAGCCTGCGGGGCCCGGCTCGTGCCCGGCATGAGGCGGGCCGGATCACGGCTTCCCGGGGCCGGGGGCCGCTCCGTGTCCGCTCGACCGGGGCCCCAGCCGCTTTGGGTGTACTGCTGCCCGGCCGCTCCCGCTGCCCGACGTACCCCGGAGAGGATCGATCCGCTGTGACCATCAGTGATCTGGAGTCAGCTGCCCCTGCCGAGGCGGAGGCGGCGACGTTTCCGTACAAGCGCACGTGCCCGTTCACGCCGCCCGCCCAGTACGCCGACATGATCGAGAAAGATGTCTCGGAGGTCACGCTGGACGGTTCCGGCCTGCGCATCTGGACGGTCACCGGCTACGAGACGATTCGTACGCTGCTCACCGACCCGCGGCTGAGCGCGTCGCGCCGGCACGACAACTTCCCGTTCTACTTCGTCGCACCGCCCGAGTACCGGACCGAGACCTCCTTCATCGGTTACGACGGCGCCGCGCACAGCAGCACCCGGCGCAAGGCCGCGCTGACCTTCACCCACCGGCAGGTCCAGCGGCTGCGTCCGCGCATCGAGGAGATCGTCGACGAGCACCTGGACAAGCTCCTGGCGATGGAGGCCCCGGCCGACTTCCACCGGGTCTTCTCGCTGGCCGTGCCGATGACCGTGATCTGTGAGCTGCTGGGCATCCCGCAGGACCAGCACGAGTTCTTCATCAAGCACGGCACCGCGCTGCTGGGCGGCCACAGCTCGACGGAGGAGCGGCAGGCCGCGATCGTCGAGGTGAACGCGTACATCAGCGAGCTGATCAAGCAGAAGAAGGAGACGCCGGGCGAGGACCTGCTCAGCCGGGCGATGGCCGACTACGAGGCCTCCGGCGAGGAGTACACCGACCGCGACCTGTTCAACATGGTCCGGCTGCTGATGAACGGCGGGCACGAGACGACCGCCAGCCAGATCTCGCTGGGCACGGCCTGCCTGCTGGAGAACCCCGACCAGCTGGAACTCCTGCTGAACGACCCCTCGCTGGTCAGGCCGGCCGTGGAGGAGCTGGTGCGGTTCGCGACCATCGGCGACACCGCCGTGCCGCGTGTCGCGCTGGAGGACATCGAGGTGGCGGGCCAGGTCATCCGCAAGGGCGACGGCATCCTCTGCCTCGGCCTGGCGGCCAACCGTGACCCGGAGGTCTTCCCGGAGCCGGAGAAGCTCGACATCCGGCGCGGCAGCCGCAAGCACCTGGGGTTCGGGCACGGGGTGCACCACTGCATCGGCGCGGACCTGGCCCGCCTCGAACTGGAGATCGTGTGGAGCAAGCTCTTCCAGCGGATTCCGACCCTGCGGCTCGCCAAGCCCTTCCTGGAGATCCCGCGCAAGGAAGGTGCCGTCATCTACGGCCTGTGGGAGCTGCCGGTCACCTGGTGACCCCGGCCCGGTGACCCCCGTCCGCGACCGGCCCGCTCGACGGCGGCCGGCGGGGCGGGGGCCCGGGAACCCACGGAGGCTCCGCCCCTGCGGGGCCCGCGCAGACGCACGACTCCCCCACGGCCGACCGATATTCCACGAGGAGAGCACGCCATGGCCAAGATCACCTACAAGCATCCGAACGGTACCGTCACCGTCGTCGACGTCCGGGCGCCCGGCACGGTCATGCGCGGTGCGAAGCTGAACAACGTCGACGGCATCGAGGCGCAGTGCGGCGGCTCCGCCCAGTGCGGCACGTGCCACGTGTACATCGACGAGGCGAACACGCTGCCGCTGCCCGCGATGGACTCCGTCGAGGACGACGTGCTGTACGGCACCGCCTGCGAGCGCAACGAGTTCAGCCGGCTGAGCTGCCAGCTGCCCATCTCCGAGGACCTCGACGGGCTGCTGGTGCACCTGCCCGAGGCGCAGAGCTGATGGCCGCGCACTCGGTGGTCGTCGCCGGGGCGGGCCAGGCGGGATTCGACACCGCGTGCGCCCTGCGCAGCCGCGGTTTCCAGGGCCGGATCACGCTCGTCGGTGACGAACCCCCGGCCCCCTGCCACCGGCCCCCGCTGTCGAAGGGCTATCTCGCGGGCTCGGTGACGGCCGACGAGGTCCTGCTGCGGCCGGCGTCGTTCTTCGCCGAGCAGGACATCGAGCTGATCACGGGCGACCGGGTCGCCTCGGTGGACCGGGACCGGCACACCGTGCTGCTGGACTCGGGTCTCCGCCTCCCGTACGGCTCGCTGGTCCTGGCGACGGGCTGCAGGCCGCGCACCCTGCCGGTGCCCGGGGCCTCGCTGACCGGGGTGCTCACGCTGCGCGGGCTGGCCGACGCGGAGGACCTGCGGCTGCGCCTCAGCGGGCCGCCGCGGCAACTCGTCGTGGTGGGCGCCGGGTTCATCGGCCTGGAGGTCGCGGCCACCGCGCGCGGGCTCGGCCACGAGGTGACGGTGGTGGAGGCGCAGCCCCGGGCCCTGGCCCGTGCGCTGACCCCCGTCATGTCGGACCGGCTCGTCGCGGAGCACCGTGCCCAGGGGGTCCGGCTGCTGCTGGGCCGTGAGGTGGCGGCGCTGCACGGCGACGGCGGGGGCGGGGTGCACGTCGTGGAGCTGGACGGCGGCGAGCGGATCGCCGCGGACCTGGTCGTGGTCGGCGTCGGGGTGCTGCCCAACACCGCGCCGGCGCTCTCGGCGGGGCTGCTCGTCGGTGACGGCATCGTCGTGGACGAACGGCTGCGGACCGAGGACCCGGACATCTACGCGCTCGGCGACTGTGCCCGCTTCCCCAGCCCGCACGCCGGCCGCCACATCCGGCTGGAGTCCGTGCAGAACGCCTCCGACCAGGCGCGGTGCGTCGCGGCGGCGATCTGCGGCGAGCCCTACGCGTACACCGCCGTCCCGTGGTTCTGGTCGGAGCAGTACGCGCTGCGGCTGCAGATCGCCGGGCTGACGGCGGGCCACGACACCACGGTGACCGTCGGCGACGTCGAGGACGGGCACTTCTCCGTCTTCTGCTTCCGGGACGGCCGGCTGACGGGCGTCGAGTCGGTGAACCGCCCCGCGGACCACGGCATCGCCCGGCGGCTGCTGACGGCCGGCACGGACCTGACGCCCGCGGCGGTGCGGCAACCGGGGTTCGACCTCAAGAAGCTGCCCCGCGCGGCCGCGAAGCCCGCCGCTGCCCGGCTGTCCGTAGCCGTCTGAGGCGCGCCACGAAGGGGCGTCCGGGACTTCTCGTCCCGGACGCCCCTTCGTCGTTCCTCCGGCTTCCCGGTGCTGCTCAGTCCTCCGGGCCGAGCAGGACTGCGTGGTGCTCGCGCGCGGCCGTGGCGTACCGGAGGGCCGCACGGCCGGTGGCGGAGGTGACGTCCCGCCGGAACCGCCGCGGGGCGTGCCCTTCGCCGAAGGGCGGGGTGACGGCCACTCGCAGGGTCTCGGCGGTGCGGGCGGCGTCGCGCTCGCCGCTTGCCGGCTCGCACGGGGCGAACAGCCCCGCGGCCGGCGTGCGGGCGTTCCCCCGGACGAGGTGGTGTGGGAAGCGCGGGGGACGGCCGGTCCGGCCGCGTCCGCGCCCGCTGGGTGTGGCGGCCGGAGCGTCCGGGACGCTGGGTGTGGCGGCCAGAGCGTCCAGGACGCTCCGGCCGGGGCTCACGCCCCGGACCCGCCGGCGACCGCCTGCGCGAAGCGCTCCAGGGTCTCGCCCGGGCTCGGTCCGTCCAGCGCCTTGAAGATCCGCTCGGCGCCGGGGCCGTGCCGGTCCAGTTCCACGTGGGCGAGCGACACCCGGGTGCGGCCCTCGCCGACGGACTCGAAGTCGACCTCGATCCGGCTGGCCCGGTCGTCCGTGGGGATCGACTGCCAGTTGGGGTCGACGCGCCAGGTCATGGCGACCCGGCGGCCGGGCACCCACTCCAGCACACGGCCCCAGGCGATCTGGGTGCCCTCCACGTCCCACTCGTAGTAGCGCCCGCCCACACCCGGCTCGAAGGCCAGGCCGGCCCGCTCCTTGCGGACCAGGACGTGGCTCGGCGGCCACCAGTCCACGGGACGCTCGGTGAAGACCTTGAAGCACTCGTCGGGCGTCGCCGCCACGGTGACCGACTTCCTGACGTCGGGCAGGGTCTGCGTCTGCTCGGGCACGGGGTCTCCTCGCTCCAGCCGGGCGTCCGCCCGGGTAGCCGCATCGAATACGCCCACGCTGACCGGCCGCACTAGGCCCCGTATCGAGTACCGCTCGACACCCCGGCCTGCGGCCCGGCTCCACCCGCGTACGAGATCCCCGCAAGGCGACGGGCCCACCGTCGGACCGATGGGTCCGGGATCCGCCGGCACGAACGATGGGGAGAGCACGATGACAGACGCAGGACGGCGAGTGGCCTTCGTCACCGGGGCGACCAGCGGGATCGGCCTGGCCGTGACCGAGCTGCTGGCGCGGCAGGGTGTCGCGGTGTTCGGTGTGGCACGTAGCGCGGAGAGCGTACGCACGGTGGTCAAGGAACTGCGCGAGCAGGGCCTCGAAGTGGCCGGCACGGTGTGCGACGTGACGTCCCTGGAGCAGATCCGGGAGGCCGTACGGGCCGCGGTGGCCGAGTACGGGCGCATCGACATCCTCGTCAACAACGCGGGCCGGGGCGGCGGCGGGGTGACGGCCGAGCTGGCGGACTCCCTCTGGGACGACGTCATCGAGACCAATCTGAACGGCACGTTCCGGGTGACCCGGGAGGTGCTGAGCACCGGTCTGATGCGGGAGGGCAGCTGGGGGCGGATCATCAACATCGCGTCCACCGGCGGCAAGCAGGGTGTCGAGCTGGCCGCGCCCTACTCGGCCTCCAAGCACGGTGTCATCGGCTTCACCAAGGCCGTGGGCAAGGAGCTCGCCCCGACCGGGATCACCGTGAACGCCGTCTGCCCGGGCTATGTCGAGACGCCGATGGCCCAGCGGGTACGGCAGGGTTACGCCGGCCACTACGGGGTGACCGAGCAGGAGATCCAGGACAAGTTCAACGCGAAGATCCCGCTGGGGCGTTACTCGACCCCCGAAGAGGTCGCGGGACTGGTCGGCTACCTCGCGTCCGACCCCGCCGGATCGATCACGGCGCAGGCGCTGAACGTCTGCGGCGGGCTCGGGAACTACTGATGACGACCGACACGCACGAGGTGCGCACGGCCGCTTCGGCTCCCGCGCGGACGGCCGGACCCGGTTCCCTGGTTCCGGTCGCCGACGGGGTGTACGCCTTCGTCCAGCCGGAGGGCGGCTGGTGCCTGAACAACGCGGGCCTGGTCGCCGGCGGGGGCCGGTCCGTCCTGGTGGACACCGCGGCGACCGAGTCCCGTACCCGGCGGCTGCGGGAGGAGGTGGCCCGGATCGTGCCCGACGGTCCGGACTACGTCGTCAACACGCACTTCCACGGCGACCACACCTTCGGCAACGGCCAGTTCGTCCCGCGCGCGGTGGTCGTGGCCCACGCGGGGACCCGGGCGGACACACGGGAGGCGGGCCTGGGGCTGCGCGGGCTGTGGCCGGACGTGGACTGGGGCGAGACCCCGCTGACCCTGCCCACCCTGACGTTCCGGGACGAACTCACGCTGCACGGCGATCGGTTGCGCACCGAGCTGCTCCACGTCGGCCCCGCCCACACGGCGAACGACGTGGTGGCCTGGGTGCCCGAGCGCGCGGTCCTGTTCACCGGCGACGTGGTCTGGTCGGGGGTGACCCCGTACATCCTGATGGGCTCGGTCACCGGTTCGCTGCGCGCCCTGGAGCGGATGCGGGCCCTGCGGCCCGAGGTGGTGGTCCCCGGGCACGGCCCGGTCGGCGGCCCCGAGCTCATCGACGCGACGGAGTCCTACCTCCACCTGCTCCAGGCGCTGGCTCAGGACGGCGTGCGCCGTGGCCTGAGCCCGCTGCGGGCGGCACGGGAGGCGGACCTCGGCGCCTTCGGGTCCCTGCTGGACTCCGAGCGCCTCGTCGGCAATCTGCACCGCGCCTACGCGGAACTCGAGGGTCTCGCCCCGGGCGCCCGCATCGATGTGGCGGCCTCCTTCAAGGAGATGGTCGCCTTCCACGGCGGGCTGCCGGCCTGTCATGCCTGACCGCGCACACCGCACATCCCGAAGGAGGGTTCGTCAATGGAGACGATGCTGCTGGACCGCGAGACGGTGGACCCGGAACCTGTGCCACCCGCACCGCTGACCGAGGTTCCGCGCTGGGTGCCCCTGCTGCTGGCCGGGGACCACGACGACGACGGGAGCGAACCGCACATCTGCCGGGGCATCGACTGACCGGCCGCCGGACACGGCATCCGGTACGTGGACGAGGGGCCCTGCGCGCAGGGCCCCTCGTCCACGTACCGGATACGACGTTCAGGAGGCGGGCGGTGCGACCGGGGTGTCGCGGTGGATGACCCGGGACCGGGTCAGCAGCCGGCCGTCGCGGCGCACCAGCACGTCGTCCACGGTGAACGTCGGCTGGAAGGCGACCTTTCCCTCGCGGTCGGTCTGCGTGACCAGCGTGTAGTACGAGACGCGCAGGGTGTCCTCGTCGGCCGTGTCGGGCTCGATGATCAGGTGCCCGAACCAGTGCCGTACGGCGATGTCCCGGTAGCGGGGCAGGTTGGCCCGCATCCCGGCGATCATCTCCTCCCGCCCGCTCTGCCGCTGGCCGCCCGCGTGCACGACCTCGCCGTCGTCCGTGAACGTGTCGGCGAACCCCTCGATGTCGAGGGCGTCGACCCGTCGCATCTGCTGGGCGTAGAAGGTCTGCACCTCGGCATAAAGGTCACCCGTGACCTGCTGACGGAGGGTCCCGACCGGCTGAGACATGGCAACTCCCTTCGGGACGGCCGCCCTCATGGCTGCGCCGTCACCACCAGCCTGCCGGGCGCGGCTGCAGCCCCACTGGAGAGGCGCTCGGTTCGGACACCGTCCCCGGCGGGCCGTCAGCCGAGCAGGCGGACGGGCTTCCCGTCGAGGTAGGCCCGGATGTCCTCGACGGCGTGCCCGTAGTACGTCGCGTAGTTGGCCTGCGACACGTAGCCCAGGTGCGGGGTGGCCAGCAGACGCGGTGCGGTCCGCATCGGGTGGTCCGCGGGCAGGGGTTCGATGTCGAACACATCGACGCCGGCACCCGCGATGGCCCCTGCGCCTAGCACGTCGAGCAGCGCGTCCTGGTCGACGACCGCCGCCCGCGAGGTGTTGATCAGATAGCTGCCCGGCCGCATCAGGCCGAGCTCCCCGGCCCCGAGCAGCCCCCGGGTGCGCTCGCTCAGCACCAGGTGGACGGAGACGAAGTCGCTGGTCGCCAGCAGTTCCTCCTTGGACGCGGCGAGACCCACCCCGGCTTCCGCGGCCCGCTCCGGGGTCAGGTTCGCGCTCCAGGCCACCACGTCCATGCCGAAGGCGAGCCCGACCCGGGCGACCTTGCCGCCGATCCTGCCGAGGCCGAGGAGGCCGAGCCGCCGCCCGGCCAGGTCGGCCCCGACGGTGGACTGCCAGGGGCCGCCGTCCCGCAGGGCGTTGGCCTCGGTCACGATCCCGCGCGCCAGGGCGAGCAGCAGCGCCCAGGTGAGCTCGACGGGCGGGGTGGACGTGCCGGCGGTACCGCAGACGGTGACCCCGTGCCGCTCGGCGGCGGCGTAGTCGATGACGGTGTTGCGCATGCCGGAGGCGATGAGCAGCCGCAGCCGGGGCAGCCGCTCGAAGAGCCGTGCCGGGAAGGGCACGCGTTCGCGGAGTGTGACGACGATGTCGAAGCCGGCGAGGGCCTCGGCCAGTTCGTCCTCGGTCGCGAAGTGCCGGGCGAAACTCACCACGTGGACGTCGTCGGCGACCGGCGACCAGTCGGCGGCGGTCGTCGCGACGGACTGGTGGTCGTCGAGCACGGCACAGCGAAGCGTCATCTTCTTCTCCCTCGGCGGCGGCACCGGAGAACCTACCGGTGCCGCCCCGGGCTCACGCGTCCGGCCAGGCCTCCCGGTTGCGTGCGACGTCGTAGACGCGTTCCACCTGGGTGGCGGTGAGCACACCGGTCAGCGGGGCGAGGGCGGACACCTGGCGTTCCCGGCAGACACGGACCCCGGGCGGGGTGGCCAGTACGTCGAGGGTGGTGACGCCGACGAACACCAGCACGGTCTGGACGGGCACGGCGAAGCCGCAGTGCGCCTCCAGCACGGCCTGGGCACGCCGGGACTCGGGGCGGTCCTCCAGTACGTACGGGTCCGGGGCGCCGTCGCCGATCTGCAGGGTCCCGTCGCCGAGCCGTACGGGCGTCTGCGGGTGGTGCTCGGTCCGCACGGCGAACACGCCACCGGGCCCGATGAGCAGATGGCCGATCTCCGAGCCGTCCGGTAGCGGCACGGAGTGCAGCACCCGCCAGCCGTGCCGGGTCAGACGCCTCAGCTCGGCTCCGACCCGCCGTTCCCCGGTCAGCGCGGTCCGGCGCGGATCGGCGTCCTTGTGCCGCCGCAGCGCCCCGGTGGCGGCGCGCACGAGCGCCCCGCGCCCGGACGCGTCGAGCTGCTCCCGGAGCGCGGCACCGGGCCGCCGGGTGGAGAGGTCGCTCGCGGGTGTGAGGGCGGGCAGCCCGGCCCGCCGGCCCGGCTGCGGCGCGGCGGGCACGCGCGTCCCTTCCGGTTCCGGGGCCTGCTCGGGCACCCGTTCCCGCTCCGGTGGGCGTGCCTGCTCAGGGACCCGTGTCCGGCCCGGGTCCGTGACGGGCTCCTGGCCGGGGTGCGGGGCACGCGCCCGGCCAGGGGCGGGATCAGGCTCCGGCTCCGGTAATTTCCGGCGCTGCCTGGGCCCCTGGACCCGCGGCCGGTCCGGCCCCGGGTCCGAAGCCGTGGGCGCATCGGGCACCGGGAGCGCGTCCGGTACCAGGAGCGCGTCGGGCTCCGGGGCCGCCACGCCCGTGTCCGCGCCGCGCTTCCGCATGCGCCGGAGCGGCGGGATCCGCGGGGCCGGCGGAGGGATGGGCGGGGTGGGCGGTCCGGGAGGGGCGACCTCGCCGAGGGCCGGGATGTCCGGGACCTGACGCGCGAGTGCGTCGGTGACCGCGTCGCGGTAGCGCGGGTGCAGGACCGTTATCGTGCCGCTGCCCAGGTCCGCCCATCCGATCGCGGTGCCGTCCGGCAGGTTCACATAGAGCCGGTCGTGCCCGAAGAGCTGCCATGACGTGACCTTCAGATCCTGCATCGTGCCCCCTCGTGTTCACCGCTCCGACGTCCTGCTCCCCCAGCCTGTACGGCGGTTCGACCACCGGACAGGGCGCAGAGCGGGCGCGCGGAGTCGAAGGCACGGCGTTCCGGAGCAGTCCGGGGCGGATGTGCCCCGGACCGCTCCGGTCGTCCCGGTCAGACCAGGGGGAGACCGGGCGCCGGATAGGCGTCCATCATCGTCCGCACTTCGTCCCGCACCTTGGAAACGGTGATCTCGTCACCTGTACGAGCGGCATCGACCACGAGATCGATCCACTGCGCGACCGCTCCCATCTCCGACACGGAGATGCCCCGGGACGTCAGGGCCGGCGTGCCGATGCGGATGCCGGACGGGTCGAACGGCTTGCGGGGGTCGTACGGGACGCTGTTGTGGTTGACGACGATCCCGGCCCGGTCCAGTGCCTTGGCCGCGACCTTGCCCGGCACGTCCTTCCCCGTGAGGTCGATCAGCAGCAGGTGGTTGTCCGTGCCGCCCGACACCAGGTCGAAGCCGCGCTCGGCCAGTTCCTCGCCCAGGGCGCGGGCGTTGGCGACGACCTGGTGGGCGTACCCGGCGAACTCCGGGCCCGACGCCTCCTTGAGCGCGACGGCGATGGCGGCCGTCGTCTGGTTGTGCGGGCCGCCCTGGAGACCGGGGAAGACGGCACGGTCGACGGCCCGCGCGTGCTCGGCACGGGACAGCAGCATCGCCCCGCGCGGCCCGCGCAGGGTCTTGTGGGTGGTGGTGGACACCACGTCGGCGTACGGCGCGGGCGACGGGTGCGCGCCCCCGGCGATCAGCCCGGCGATGTGGGCGACGTCGGCCACCAGTACCGCCCCCACCTCGTGGGCGATCTCGGCGAACCCGGCGAAGTCGATCGTCCGGGGCACTGCGGTACCGCCGCAGAAGATCACCTTGGGCTGCTCGGCTCGGGCCAGGTCCCGGACCTCGTCCAGATCGACGCGCCCGGTGTCACGGCGCACCCCGTAGCCCACGCCCCGGAACCACGTGCCGGTGGCGGAGACGCCCCAGCCGTGCGTCAGGTGGCCGCCCATCGGCAGCGACATCCCGAGGACGGCGTCGCCCGGCTTCAGGAACGCCAGGTACACGGCGAGGTTGGCCGGGGAGCCGGAGTACGGCTGCACATTGGCGTGCTCCATGCGGAACAGCGCCTTGGCCCGCTCGACGGCCAGCGTCTCCACCTGGTCGACGACCTGCTGGCCCTCGTAGTAGCGCTTGCCGGGGTAGCCCTCGGAGTACTTGTTCTGCAGGACGGTGCCGGACGCCTCCAGGACGGCGGCGGACACGTAGTTCTCACTGGGGATCAGGCGCAGGGTGTCCGCCTGGAGCCGCTCCTCGGCGCTCACCAGGGCGGCGAGTTCCGGATCGGCTGCGGTCAGGGCGGGTCGGCGGTTTTCGGACGGCTGTACGGCCACGGGTTCCTCCCGGGTCGGTCGCACTGCTGCGACGTGGACCCGGATGCCCAGGCGGACGGCCCTCCGGCGGTGACGCCCCGGGCAGGCCGGGGTGTGCCGCTCCCTCGTGGTCGTTTCCACGGAGCACCCTACCGGGTACGCGCCAGTCGCGGCACTTTGCACTCTACTGCGCGGCCGGGCACCGGCACCGGTCCGGCGCTCCGCGAATGTCCGGAACTCGCGCGTGAACGGGGTGGAAACGGGGCAGTTTCCCGGCAGTTGGCAGGGGGCGACGGTGGGGGGACCGTATGAACGCGCGCGATGAGTGGAGTGTGTCCGAGCCCGGATCCGGGTCGGGGCCGTGGCCCGGACCTCCGCACGACGGGGCGCCCCCGCCGCCGCCGCCCGCCCGGCCGCCGACGGTCGGTCCGCCCCCGCCGGGGGCCGCGCTTCGTGCCGTCGCCGCCGGCCTGCTCGGCCTCTCCGGGCTGGGGCTCGGCCACGTCCTGGTGCGCCGGTGGCGCAGAGCCGCGGTGAGCTGGGCCGCGACCGCTGTGCTGCTGTTCGTCGCGCTGCCCGCCGACCCGGACGGGGTGCCCGCCCTTCTCGTCGCCGGCTATCTCCTCGTGCTCGTCCTCGCCGCCGCGGACGCGGCCCGGATCGCGCTGCGTGCGGACTTCGGCCCGGCACCCCGGCCGGTCCTCGCCGCGGTGCTCGGCCTGGTGCTGCTGGCCGTTCCGGTGACCGGCACCGCGGTCCACGCCTCGGCGCGTGACGAGGCCGCCGAACAGGAGCTGCTCGGCAGACTGGCAGAAGGAGACGACCTGGTCGCGAAGGCGTCGAAGAGCCCGTTCGCCCTCTCCGCCCCGGACTACCGGTACGCGCTCACGCTCTACCGGGAACTGGGTGAGGACCATCCGGGATCGCGCGCCGCCGCGCTCGTACCCGCACGCCTCGACGCCTTCTACGACTCCGTCTCCTCGCCCTACGCCGAGAAGAAGCACTGCGAGGCCGTCGAGCCCCTGACCTATCTGCGGACGGTGCCCGACAGCGTGGACCGCGAGCTGCTGGGCGACCTCGCCGGCCGGCCCGACGCCCCGCTCGCGGAGTCGCTGTACGCCTGCGGTGTCTCCCGGCTGGACGGTACGGGCACGGAGTCCGGGAGCAAGGAGCTGAGCGCGCTGCTGCGTACGTTCCCCGAGTCCTCGCAGGCCGGGCAGGTGGGGCCGGCCGTCAGCGGGAAGATACGGGAGCGGGTGGCCGCCCTGAAGGGCGCGGAACCCTGCACCGTCACCGGGGATCTGCGCCGGATGAGCGCCCTGGTGACGGAGCTCCCCCAGACCTCGGTGCCATCCCTGGACAAGCAGGCCGACGCGGGGGTGCGTGACGGGGTGTTCGCGTGCGGTGTGGACGAGTTCGAGGACAGGAGTTTCCCCGAGGCCCGGAAGACGCTGACGGACTTCGCCGACACCTACAAGGAGGACCGGCGCAGGCAGCGCGCCCGTGACATCGCCGTGGCCGCCGAGATAGCCGAGGAACGGCCCTCGGCCGGCAAGCGGCTGCCCGGGAGCGGCAGGCCCGGCGGCGCCCGTATGGAACTCGTCATCAGCAACGACGCGCCGAACGACGTCGAGGTGCTCTACACGGGGCCGGTCACCGGCACGGTGACGCTGAAGGCCTGTGGGAGTTGTGAGCGGTACAGCGGCGAGGCCGCCGGTGCCTCACGCGCGTGCAGGGCGAACGGCACGTCGTACCCGAAGGCGCGGCTGCGGCTCCCGGCGGGCGAGTACCACTTCCTCTACAAGCACGGCACGGGAGCGACGTCGGACGTGGACAGCTATGCGTCCGGTTCCAGCGTCAAGCCCGGTTACTCGTACACGAGTTGCACCTACCTCATCGAGCGGGACAAGTACGGCCTGGACCTCCCGCCCCTGTCGGACCTGCTGAAGCCCACGTCGTTCCGGCCGTGAGGGCCGCGGTGGAACCGGTCAGCCGGACTCGCGGGGGCTCTTCTCCAGGATCTTCCCGTCGAGATCCGCCGTGAGGTACGCGCCGCCGTACGCGTCGGACACGTAGACGCGCAGGACGGGCCGGTCGTCGTGGAAGGGGGACGCCGGGTCGACGATCACGTACCGGCTCTCCGGGTCGGGGATGTTGAGGGTGGTCTCCGCGGCGGTCAGGAGTGACGGGAGCTTGTCCCAGTCGACCTTCGCCAGGTCGACGAGGGCGTCGCTCGACGTCAGTGTGCCGCCCGCCGCCTGGTCCGCGACACGGCCCTCGCGGTAGGTGAAGCGGTTGTACAGCTTGGCGTCGGTCTTCAGCGGCGCCTCCGCCGAGGCGTGCTCGTCGTACAGCGTGAAGTCGGTGACCCGGGTGCCGCCCGTCACCGACTTCAGGCTCTTGATCACCTCCCGTGCCCCGTCCGGGGTCAGGAGGTCCACCGTCCGGACCCGGGAGACCTCGGAAGGGGTTGCGTCCGGCTGCCCTGTGGTCCCGCGTTCGAGGGAGGGCGCGCTCGCGCCGGTCGTGGGCTCGTGGTCGCCGTCCCCGGACGACAGGGGGCCGTACGTCCACAGGAGGACGCCGGCGGTCAGGGTGGTGCCAAAGAGCGAGGAGGTGACGGCGATCGTACGGATCCGGCGCCGCAGCCGGTTCTGCCGGTCGTGTTCGTGTCCCGGAACGGTCGCGGAACGGGGACCGGCAACGGGTTCCCGCACGGCCCGGGGCGACGGGCCGGCCGGGGGGCGCGGGGCCAGCGGGGGGACCTCGTCGGCGGGGGCCCCGGAAGGGCGGGAGAGGCGGAGCGTGGCCGGTCCCCCGACGGGCGTGGGTGCGGGTCCGGCAGGCGCGGGAGCCTGGGCCCCGGTCGCGGCGGCGAGCATGCGGTCGAGCTCCGCGACGTCCGGCCGCGCGGTGATGTCCCTGGTGAGCAGGGCGTCCAGCACGGGCGTGAGCTTCCCGGCCCGTACCGGCCGCGGGACCTCCTCGTCCAGCACGGCGGCCAGGGTGGCGAGGGTGGTGGCCCGGCGCAGCGGGTGGTGCCCCTCCACGGCCACGTACAGCAGCATGCCGAGCGACCAGAGGTCCGACGACGGGTCGCCCTCGGTGCCGCGGATCCGCTCGGGGGCTATGTAGTCGGGTGACCCGATGAGCGCCCCGGTGAGGGTGAGGCTGGTGGACTCGCGGATCGCTGCGATGCCGAAATCGGTGAGGACGGGGCGTCCGTCGGGCCGGAGCAGCACGTTGGCCGGCTTGACGTCGCGGTGGTGGATGCCCGCGGCGTGGGCGGCCCGGAGGGCGAGAAGTATGCCGCGGCCCAGCTCCGCGGCCTCCGACGGCTCCATGGGGCCCGCCGCCAGGCGCTCCTGGAGGGAGGAGCCCTCCACGAGTTCCATGACGATCCAGGGGTAGCCGTCCTCGCCGGGGTCCACGATGTGGTGGATGGTGACCACGTTGGGGTGGTCGAGCCGGGCCAGCGCCCGGGCCTCCCGCAGTACCCGGGCCCGGAGCGTGCCGGCGGCCTCGGGGTCGTACTCGGCGAGGGCGGGGTCCGGAGGCCGTACCTCCTTGAGCGCGACATCCCGGTGGAGGGCGAGGTCGCGGGCACGCCAGACCATGCCCATGCCGCCGCTGCCGAGCCGCTCGATCAGCGTGAAGCGACTGTCAATCACCCGTCCCGAAGGGGCACTTGCACTCATGCGCCGTAGCGTACGGGCAGCCGGACGCGGCACGGAAACCTGCCCGGCCGTGGCGGGGTTCCGGCGCGGTGTGGGGGCGGACCCGGGGGCACGAGGGCCGGGGGCTCTGGGGCACGAGGGCACGAGGCCCTGGGGCCTGGGGCCATGGGGCCTGGGGCCTGCGGGCACGGGGCCTGGGGCCTGCGGGCACGGGGCCTGGGGCCATGGGGCCTGCGGGCACGGGGGCACGAATAAGGGCACGCCGCACGGCAGCAGCACGGCGGGCCTGCAGCACAGCGGTCCGGCAGCACGGCGGCACGACAGTCCGGCAGCACGGCGGCACGACAGTCCGGCAGCACGACAGCACGACAGTCCGGCAGTCCGGCAGCACAGCGGTCCGGCAGCACGGCGGTCCGGCAGCACGGCGGTCCGGCAGCACGGCGGTCCGGCGGCGGGATCAAGTGCTCGCGAGGAGGCCCATGACGGCGAGGCTGGTGATGGACTTGCCGCAGCCGGACTCGCCGACCAGGGGTTGAGGGAGGAGAGCGCGTCCTGGTAGACCATCGCGATCCCGGGGCCCATCAGGGCGCGGCGTTCCTTCGGGGGGAGCCCCTCCCAGACGTCGTCGGCTTCCTGCTTCCGGCTCCGGGTCCGACGCGCCCCGGCGCCAGGCCGGCCCCGTGACAGGCGCTCAGGCGCCGGTGGTCGCGGCACGGCGCAAATTCGCCGGCGTCGGGCGGGAAGTGCCCCCGCCTCAGGCCGAGGTTCGCTTCCGCGCGGCGGGGGCCGACTTCTTCGCAGCGGTCTTGGTCGCGGTCTTCGCCGTGCTCTTCGTCGTGGACTTCTTGGCCGCCGTCTTCTTCGCAGCCGACTTCCGCGGTGCGGTCTTCTTCGCAGCCGTCGTCTTCGACGCGGCCTTCTTCGCCGTCGGCTTCTCCGGTGCGGCCTTCGTGCCGGCCGCTTCCTTCTTCGGCGCCGCCCGCTTAGAGGGCGTTCGCTTCGAGGGCGTTCGCTTCGAGGGCGTTCGCTTCGAGGCCGCCCGCTTCCCGGGCGTTCGCTTCGCCCCCGCCCCCGCCTTCTTCGTACCCCCGCCCCTGCCGGACTCGATGGGGTGCACCTCCGCCATCCCGCCCCCGGCGCCCCCCTGGGACTCCTTCGCCGCCCGCACGCTGCTCTCCAACGCCGCCATGAGGTCGATGACCTGGCCTCCCCCCTCACCCTCGTCCTCCTCCGCCTCCACGCTCTCCCCCGCGGCCTTCGCCGTGACGAGTTCTTCGACCGCCTCGCGGTAGTCGTCGTGGAGCGTGTCCAGGTCGGCCTCGCCGAGGGTGTTCATCAGGGCGTCGGCCAGGTCGAGTTCGGCGTCTCGGATCTTCACGCCGGAGTCCGGGGCGACCCCTTCCGGGGCGCGGATCTCGTCCGGCCACAGCAGGCCGTGCATCGCGATGACGTCGTCGACCACCCGCAGCATGCCGAGCCGTTCCCGCCCGCGCAGCGCGTACTTGGCGACGGCGACCTTCTCGCTGCGCCTCAATGCCTCGCGCAGCAGGGCGTACGGCTTGGCGGCAGGGACCCCGTTGGCCGAAAGGTAGTAGGCCGAGTCCAGCTGGAGCGGGTCGATCGCGGAGGCGGGCACAAAGCCCTCGATCTCGATCGTCTTGGCCGTCGGCAGCGGGAGCGAGGCGAGATCCTCGTCCGTCACGGGGATGACCGTGCCGTCCGTGTCCTCGAACGCCTTGCCGGTCTCGGCGGTCGTGACCTCCTGCTCGTCGAGTTCGCAGACCTTGCGGTACCGGATCCGGCCACCGTCGGCGAGGTGGATCTGCCGGAAGGAGATCGAGTGGTTCTCGGTGGCGTTCATCAGCTTCACCGGGATGCTGACCAGCCCGAACGAGATGGCTCCGTTCCAGATGGACCTCACCGTTCACCCCTTACGCCCGCAAGGAACTCATACGTACGATTTCATGTGATTCTTATCGTATGACGCCGATCACAGAGGTGGAGGGGCGGCGCCTGGCGCTCAGCAACCTGGACAAGGTGCTGTACCCGGCGACCGGCACCACCAAGGGCGAGGTGCTGCACTACTACGCGGCCACGGCGGCGGACGTGATGCTCCCGCACCTGCGCGACCGGCCGCTGTCCTTCCTCCGGTACCCGGACGGCCCGGAGGGGCTGCGCTTCTTCACCAAGAATCCGCCGCCCGGTACACCCGACTGGGTGCGGACGGCCCCGGTGCCCCGCCATGACGAGCCGGAGGCCCGCCAGGTGCTCGTGCAGGACCTGCCCTCGCTGATGTGGGCGGCGAACCTGGTGGTGGAGTTCCACACGCATCAGTGGCGGCAGGACACGCCCGCGGTCGCGGACCGGCTGGTGTTCGACCTGGATCCCGGGCCGCCGGCGAGCATCGTGGAGTGCTGTGTGGTGGCCCGCTGGCTGCGTGAGCGGCTGGCCGCCGACGGGCTGTCCGCGTACGGGAAGACCTCCGGATCCAAGGGCCTGCACCTGCTCGTCCCGCTGGAGCCCAGCCCGTCCGAGGAGGTGACGGCGTACGCGAAGGCGCTGGCCGTCGAGGCCCACGGCGCGCTGCCGGACCTGGCCGTGTACCGGATGACACGGGCCCTGCGCCCCGGGAAGGTGTTCGTCGATTTCAGCCAGAACGCCGCGGCGAAGACGACCGCCGCCCCGTACACGCTGCGCGCGAAGGGCAGCCCGGCCGTCTCCGCGCCGGTCACCTGGGACGAGATCGAGGCCTGCGGGGCACCTTCGGAGCTGGTCTTCCTCGCCGGTGACATGCCGGACCGGATCGCCGGGCACGGGGATCTGCTCGGTCCGCTGAACGACCCCGGGCAGGCGCACCCGCTCCCCTCCGGCTGAATCGGACAGCGGAAACACAGCCGGCCCACAGCTGTGCTGCCACACACCAGGAAAGGCCACAAGTGGACGGTGGATTGTCCTGACCGTGGTGCACACTCTGCGCAGACGCTGCTTCATGAACACGGTATCGACCGGGTTCGGAGCAGAAGACGACACGGGGAGGGGATGGGCGTGTTCGCGGGGATCGACGAGGTCGACTGGGCCTCGATGGAGCATGCCTACGGGCCGGCCGACGATGTGCCGGGACTCCTGCATGGACTCGCCTCCGCCGACGCGGCGGAGCGCGAGAGCGCGCTCGACGGGATGTACGGCGCGGTGCACCACCAGGGCGACGTGTACGCGTGCACGCTCGCCTGCATCCCGTTCCTCTTCGAGCTGGTCGTGGACCCCGGTGTCCAGGACCGTGGCTCCGTCGTGGAGCTGCTGACCAGCATCGGCGGCATCGATCTGGACGAGGACGACCTGGACGAGGACGAGATCGAGGGCGCCGCGAACTACGCGATGGCGGCGGCCGCGGTCACCGCGGGCGCCGGGGTGTTCTTCGAGCTGATCGCCGACGAGGACCCGGGCGTACGGCTGGCGGCACCGCTGGCCCTCGCCACGCTGCACAGCCATCCGGTCAGGGTGCTGTCCCTGCTGCGGGAGCGTCTTCCGGTGGAGGCGGACGACGAGGTGCGGCTGGCACTCGTCGAGGCCGCGGGGCGGGTCGCGCTGCGTCACCGCCCGCTGGCCGGGCAGGCGGCGGACTGGCTGAGCCGGCTCGCCGCGGAGGCGTACGCGCCGGGGCTGCGGCTCGCGGCACTCGCGCAGCTGGCGCGGTGCGCCCCGGACGCCCTGCCCGGCGATGTCGTCCAGGTGGTGTCGGGGCTGCTGCGGGAGCTGCGCTCCGGGCCCGCCCGGCCGGATCCGCAGCCCGTGGAGGTGCCGGGCCCCGAGGCGCCGGTGGCGGAGCGGACCGCCGCGCCGGCCTTGGTGGGGCAGCTGCGGGCGCTGTCCGCAGAGGAGTCCGTGGGGCGCAGCACGCCCTGGGCCGCGGATCTGTTGCGGACGCTGCACGTCGGCCTGGACGACCGCGTGGAGGACCGTACGGCGCTGCTCACGGACCAGCTGCTCAGCCCCGATCCCTGGCAGCGCGTCGACGCCGTACGGATGAGTGGCGGGCTGATACGGGCCTGGCGCGGCTCGTACGAGGGGCTGGTGCGGCTGGTCGGTGTCCAGCTCGCGGATCCGGAGCAGCGGCTGGCGGAGGCCGCCTCGCACGTGCTGGAGGAGCTGTTCACCCTGGCCGCACCGGCCGCGGATGCCCTGGCCGACCGGGTGGCCGCCGATCCCGGTGGCTGGGTGCGGGAGTGGGCCAGCGGGCCGCCGGGGCTGGGTTCCTCGGTGAAGGCGCTGGCCAGGCTGGGCGACGCCCGGGTGCTGCCCGCGCTGGCGGCGGCGCTGGAGCGGCCCGAGGTGCCGCACGACGTGGGTTTCGCGATCGGGTATCTCGGCGGCACGGCCGTCCCGCTCGCCGGGGCGCTGCGGCGCAGGCTCGGCGAGGTCGGTCTGGACGAAGGCGCGTACGACCGGGCGAGTCCGCTGCTCGCCGGGCTGACGGCGCTGCGCGCGGGCGAGGCCGCACCGGAGGTGCTGCGGGTGCTGCGGGGGGCACCCGAGTACCGGGGCGAGTGGCTGCGGTCGGCGGCCCTGCGCGCGCTGGGGTCGTTCGGGCCTGCGGCCCGGTGCGCCGTGCCCGAGCTGCGGACACTGATCCGACGTCCGGGCACGGCCACGGCGACGGAGGCGGCCGAGGCCCTGTGGGCGATAGACGGGGACGCCGACGCGGTGCTGCCGGTGCTGATCGAGGGCCTGCGGACGGACCAGGTGCACGACTGCCGGGCGGCGGCGAGCGCGCTGGGCGGGCTCGGGGAGCGGGCGGCGGTGGCCGCGCCCCGGCTGCGCGCCCTGCTGGGGCACGACGAGCTGTGGCTCCGGGTGGACGCGGCGATCGCCCTGTGGGAGGTCACCGGCCGGACCGGCGGGACGGTTCCGGTGCTCCTCTCGGCCTGGGAGAAGAACCGCCACGTCAGGGTCCGCGTCGCGGAATGCCTGGTGCGGATGGGTACGGCCGGTGCGGGGACGGAGGCGGCACAGGTGCTGCGGGCCGAGCTCCTCTCCGTACGTCGCCACAACGCGATGGACGGCGGCTACGGCAGTCACGACACTTATGAGGACGAGAAACTGCTGGCTCTCTGCCGGCGGGCACTTCCTGACACCACGGGGAAAGGAAACACATCATGATCATCTTCGGTACGCGGGGCTACCTCCAGCAGCTGGCCATCCTCACGATGGTCTGCGGCTGGTGCGGCAATCCCGCCGCGCACACGCTGCGCAAGCGGGTCACGAAGTTCACGCTGTTCTTCGTCCCCCTGTTCCCCATCTCCACGAAGTACGCGACGCAGTGCACCTTCTGCGGCGGCGAACGGCAGATACCCCAGGAGCAGGCCGACCAGCTGCTCGCGCAGGCCCACGCGGGGCAGGACGGCAATCCGTACGGCACCGCACAGCAGCAGCCCGGCTACGCGCCCGGCGGCCAGAACCCGTACCAGGGCTGAGGGCGCATGCCACGAAGCTGACATAAGGGAAATAACACCCGCCTCTTGCTACGTTGCGGTGCATGACCGCAACGTCGGCGGAGGCACGCCCGCCCGAGCTACGCCTGCCCAAGCGGCGCGGGGTCGAGCTCTCGCTCCTGATCGGGGCCGTGCTCATCTCCGTCTACGGCTACGCCGCCGTCGGCCTCGCGAGGAACAACGCCGTCCCTCCCGATGTCGCCGGTTACGGCGCCGGTCTCGGCCTCCTGGCCCTGCTCGCCCATCTCGCGGTCCGTTTCCGCGCCCCCTACGCCGATCCGCTGCTGCTGCCCATCGCCGTCCTCCTCAACGGCCTGGGCCTTGTGCTGATCTACCGGCTCGACCTGGAGACGCCGAGGGACCGGGCGGCGACGACGCAGCTGATCTGGTCCACGCTCGGGGTCGCGTTCTTCATCGCCGTCGTCGTGCTGCTGCGCGACCACCGGGTGCTCCAGCGCTACGCGTACCTCTCGGTCGCGACGGCCCTGGTCCTGATGATCGTGCCGATCTTCTTCCCCGCCGTGAACGGGGCCAAGATCTGGATCCGGTTCGGCGGCCTCTCCTTCCAGCCGGGCGAGTTCGCCAAGATCCTGCTCGCCGTCTTCTTCGCCGCGTACCTGGCGGCGAACCGCAACGCGCTCGCGTACACCGGCCGCAAGATCTGGAAGCTCCAGTTCCCCACCGGCCGGGTGCTGGGCCCGATCGTCGCGATCTGGCTGATCAGCGTCGGCGTGCTCGTCCTCGAACGGGACCTCGGCACCTCGCTGCTCTTCTTCGGCCTCTTCGTCATCCTGCTCTACGTGGCCACCGGCCGGACCGGCTGGATCGCGGTCGGGCTGCTCCTCGCCGCCGCGGGCGCCTTCGTCGTCGGGTCGTTCGAGCCCCATGTGCACAGCCGGGTGGAGGACTGGCTGGACCCTTACGCCACGATCGACGCAGGCCAGGGGCCCAGCCAGCTCGCCCAGTCCCTCTTCGCGTTCGCGGCGGGCGGCATGCTCGGCACCGGACTGGGGCTCGGCCACTCCATCCTCATCGGCTTCGCGGCCAAGTCCGACTTCATCCTGGCGACCGCGGGCGAGGAGCTCGGCCTCGCCGGACTCACCGCGATCTTCCTGCTGTACGCCCTGCTGGTGGCCCGCGGCTACCGGGCGGGCCTGGCCCTGCGGGACCCCTTCGGGCGGCTGCTGGCGATCGGCCTCGCGTCGATCCTGGCCCTCCAGGTCTTCGTGATCGCGGGCGGGGTGATGGGGCTGATCCCGCTCACGGGCATGGCGATGCCCTTCCTGGCCCAGGGCGGCTCGTCCGTCGTCACCAACTGGATCATCGTGGCGCTGCTGATCCGGGTCAGTGACGTGGCCCGCACCCCGGCGCCGGAGCACGCGGAGACCGGCGTCCACACCCCGGCCGTCGAGGACGAACGGTGAAGACCCACCGCCCGGGAGGCGCCTCGTGATCCGCTACATCCGGCGGGCCGCCGCCTTCTGCCTGCTCCTCCTCGTGGCGCTGCTGGCGAACGCCGCCCGCGTCCAGCTCTTCGAGGCCGACGAGCTCAACAGCAACCCCGCCAACCGCCGCACCACGATCGACCGTTACGACCGGCCGCGCGGGAACATCCTGGTAGGCGGGGAGTCCGTGACCGGCTCGAAGGACACCGGCGAGCAGCTCGCCTACGAGCGCACCTACCGCCACGGCCCGCTGTACGCCCCCGTGACGGGCTACGCCTCGCAGACGTACGGCACCACGCTGCTGGAGAACGCCGAGGACGGCATCCTGTCCGGCACCGCCCCGGCCCTGGCCCCGCTCCCCCTGTGGGGCGACCTCACCCGCAGTCGGCAGCCCGGCGGAAATGTCGTCACGACCGTCGAGGACTCGATGCAGCGGGCCGCGTCCGAGGGCCTGGCCGGCCGGCGCGGTGCGGTCGCGGCACTCGACCCGGCCACCGGGAAGATCCTGGCGCTGGTCTCCTCCCCCTCGTACGACCCCGGCCTCCTCTCCGGAACCGGCTCCTCGGTCACCGACGCCTGGGCGCGGCTCAACCGCTCGGCCGGCAAGCCGATGCTCAACCGGGCCGTCCGGCAGACCTATCCGCCCGGTTCCGCCTTCAAGATCGTGACGGCCGCGGCGGCCCTGGACGCCCGGGTGGTGACCGATCCGGACGCGGCGACGGACACCCCGTCGCCGTACGTCCTGCCGGGCACCACGACGACGCTCCCCGACGAGGCACGCGGCTGCGGGAAGGCGTCGCTGGCGGAGGCGATCCGGGTCTCCTGCAACACGGTGATGGCGCACCTGGGGGTGGAGGTCGGGCTGGACGGGATGCTGGAGGCGGTGGGCAGGTTCGGCTTCAACGACGACGACCTGAAGATCCCCTCCGGGGTGGCACGCAGCAACTTCGACTCGGACATGAGCGACGACCAGCTGGCCCTGTCCTCGATCGGGCAGTTCGACACGACGGCGACCCCGCTCCAGATGGCGATGGTGGCCTCGGCCGTGGCGAACGGCGGTGAGCTCAACCGCCCCCACCTGGTGGAGCGGGTGACCACGCACGACGGGGACACGGTCCGGCAGCAGGGCACCGACTCGTACCACCGGGCGATGACCCCGGCGACGGCCATGCAGCTGCAGCGGATGATGGTGGACGTCGTGGAGAACGGCACGGGCACGAACGCGGCGATCGACGGTGTCACGGTCGGCGGCAAGACGGGCACCGCGCAGCACGGCGTCGACAACTCCGGTACGCCGTACGCCTGGTTCATCTCCTGGGCGCAGGATCCGGACTCGGGGCGGCCGGCGGTCGCGGTGGCCGTGGTCGTGGAGGACGCCTCGGCGAACCGGGCCGACATCAGCGGCGGAGGCAGCGCGGCGCCGATCGCGCGGGCCGTGATGGAGGCGGCGCTGGAGAGCCGGGACTGATCCGTGACTCCGGCGGCGCCCGGCGCCCGGAAGGGCCCAGACTGGTCCCATGACTTCAGCGGTGGCGGCGGCCCTGGCCCGGATCGACGAACTGGACCCGGCGCTGGGCGCGTTCACGGAGGTCTGGCACGAGGACGCGTCCGCCCGCGAGCGGGCCGCCCTGGACCTCCCGCTCGCCGGACTGCCGTTCGCGGTGAAGGGCCGCACGGGCCTGGGCTCGTACGCGGCCCGCCGCCTGGCCGCCGCGGGTGGCGTCCCGGTCGGCGCCACGTCCGTCCCCGGCCCCGGCACCCACTGGCAGACCTGGGGTCGGGGCGCGCACGGCCGTACGGTCAACCCCTGGCGGCCCGACCGCACTCCGGGAGGCTCGTCGGCCGGCTCGGCGGTGGCGGTCGCGGCGGGCATGGTCGAACTGGCGACGGGCAGCGACGGGGCGGGATCGGTGCGGATCCCGGCGGCCTGGTGCGGGGTGTTCGGCCTGAGGACGACGACGGGCCTGCTGCCCTCCCCGGACCGCACGGGTCTCGCCTCCCCGGGCGTGCTCGCGAGCTCGGCGGCACGGGCGGATACGTATCTGCGCCATGTACTGGACGGGTACGTGCCCCGGCCGGCCCGGCTCCCGGTCCCGGCGGCCTACAGCCCGGACCTGGGCTTCGCGTCCGTCGACCCGGACGTGGCCGAGGTGACACGGGCCGCAGTGGAGCGGCTGGCCGCCGCCGGGGTGATCCGTCTCGTCGGCGACCCCGTCACGCTGCTCGACCCGGCGGAGACATGGCTCGCGGTGCGCGGGGAGTCGCCGACCCCCGCCACCCGGGCGCTCCGCGCCGCCAACGACCGCGCCCTCGACGCCTTCTTCGCCCGTACGCCCCTGCTCCTCACCCCGGTCACGCCCAACACGCCGCACGGTCACGAGGGCCCGGGGGACGTCTACTCCACGGCCCTCACCTGGGCGTTCAACCTCAGCGGCCACCCCGCGGCGAGCGTGCCGGCCGGATTCACCCCGGACGGCTGCCCGGCCGGCCTGCAACTGGTCACCGACCGGGGGACGGACGCGGAGCTGCTGGGCGCGGTGGCGGCGGTGGAGCGCGTCCTGCCGCCGCCGCGCCTCAGCCGATCGGCTTGCGGATCTCCGAGCGGACCTTGGCGGTCTCCTCCGCGGTCTTCGCCAGGTCGAGCGACTTCGCGTCCTTGCTGAGATCGTCCGGCCGGAGCACGGCGACCATGCCGGCGGTGTTCCCGTCGCTCCACGCGCACATCGGCGAGTTGGTGGTCAGGCCGATCTCCTTGGACTGCACGACCTGGCACTCCACCGTGATGTCGTACCCCGCGGGCTTGAACTCCTTCGGGGGCACGGGGACCGTCGCGCCCTCCGCCTCGGCCGCCCCCTCCATCATCTTGCTCCGCATGAGCTCCGGGCTGGAGAGCCGCCCGTACATGCCGGAGAGCACGAGCATGCCGTTCTCCTGCGAGCCGTACTGGGCGACGACGGCCTTGCCGTCCCGGATGCTCGGGTCGGGGGTGTCCTCGATCTTCTTGCCCTCGGTGTCCGACATGTCCTTGTTGAGGGTGAACTCCCCGTCCAGCACGGCCTTCTCCACGACGAGCTTGTGGGTGGCCTCGGGGAACACGGCGTCCGCGCCCGCGTCGATCAGACTGTAGGCGCCGAAGCCGATGGCCAGGACGCCGACGAGCGCCCCGGCGACGATGCCGACGACGAGCCCGGTGCGCTTCTTCCGCGGCGGCTGCGGCTGCGGCGGCCACATGGCCTGCGTCCCCGGCTGCCCCCACGCGCCGGGCGGCCCCTGGGGCGGTTGCGCCGGGTAACCGTAGGCCGGCGTCTGCTGCGGGTGGCCGTACGCGGAGGGCTGCTGCGGGTAGGGGCCGGCGGGCGGCTGCGTCGGGTTGCCGTACGCGGGCGGTTGCTGCGGGTAGGGGCTGCCGGGAGGCTGCTGCTGCCCGTACGGGTTCTGCTGAGGCTGAGGGGACCCGTACGGGTCCTGGGGCGGCTGCGGCGGCATGGTCATGCGCTCACGTTACGTCACCGGAGTGAACGCATATTCGATGCGCCGGCTATTGATACGAGGTCGAAAGATACGCCCCGTCAGCCCAGCGGCTCCCGCCGCTGACGCCACTCGGCCGGCGCCCCGTCCACCCCGGTGACCGCTCCGACGACTCCTCCCGTGATCGCGCAGGTCGTGTCCACGTCGCCGAAGCCCTCCGCCGTCGCCCAGAGCGCCGCCTCCAGGTCACCGGGGTGCCGGGCGGCGGTCCACAGTGCGAAGGGCACCGTGTCGTCGGCCCGGATGCGCTGCCCGTTGCCCAGGAGGTCGGCCGCCTTCCACGGCTCCGTGGCGAACGGCACCTCCACGGCCCGCCGCAGCCCTTCCCGCACGAGCCCCCCGGGGGTTCGCCCGGCCACCGCGGCCAGCGTGAACTCGCCGCGCACGGACAGGGCCGCGGCGACCGCGACCGCCACCGCGCCCGCGATCCCCTCCGGATGTGCGTGGGTGACCTCCGCCGACAGCACGGCCTGCTCGGCGGCACGGTCGACGTCCTCGTGGAAGCGGGCTCCGAGGGGCGCGACGCGCATCGCGGCCCCGTTGCCCAGGCTGCCGCCCTCGAACAGTTCGGGGGCCAGGGTGCGCCAGTCGGCCGGTGCCGTCAGCAGCTCCGGCAGCAGCATGTGCATGCCGTGCCCGAACCCGCGGGCCCGGTCCGCGTCGAAGGCCAGGGCGAAGTACAGGGCCAGCCGGTCCTGGTCGACCTCCCCGCACTCGTCGAGGACCCGCTCCAGGGCGCGGGCGAGCGCCGTGTCGTCGGTCCAGTGCCAGACGGGCTCGTGCGGGGTCCGGCGCGCCCGGACCTCGTTGTACGCCTGCCGGGGCGGACGGAAGAGCGGGAACCACCGCTCGCCGAACGCGTCACCGAGGGCGAGCGCTTCGAGGCTGCGGCGGGCCGCCGCCGAATCGCCTTTGCCGGAAGGAGAGTTCATGGCTTCCATCCTCAGCCCTGGCGCCCGGTACGTACACCCGATATGAGTACGCGTGCTCACGATCCGCGTCCCCGGCCAGGGCAGGCTGGAGCCCGTCAGCCACACACCAGAGGGAGCCCGACCATGCGCACGGCCGACCGACTCCGCACCCCGTCCCGCACCACGCTCGGGCTCGCCCTGGCCGCCGCCACCGTCGCCCTGCTCACCGGCGCCTGCTCCATACAGGACGCGACGTGCGGAGGCGGCGAATACCCGGTCCTGGTCGTGGGCAGCGCCGGAAGCGCGTGCGTGCCCGACGACGAGGAGCCGCCCAAGGGGTACGCCCGCTACCCGGAGGGCAAGGTTCCCGAGCACGTGGGCGACAAGTGGGACACCTACTGGACGACCCGGACAATCGACGAGAACGGCAGAACCGTCGACCTCCCCGACGAGAACTAGCCGGAACCACCCGCCGCGCGCGGCGGGCGGCCGCGGGTCAGCCTGCCGCGCCGCCCTCCGCGATCGCGTCCGCGACCTCCGTCACCCGCGCCTGCTCCTCCACCGCGAACCGGTCCCGGTCCAGCTGTTCGGCCAGCTCCTCGTCCTGGGCCATCAGCAGGTCCAGGCTGGAGTCGCCGAGTTCCAGTACGCCCATGTCGACGTACGCCTTCTGCAGGCGCTCGCCCCACAGGCCGATATCCTTGACGCACGGGACGATGCGGCTGAACAGCAGCTTGCGGAACAGCTGCAGGAACTCCGAGTGCTCGGAGAGCTCCTTGGCCTCCTGCTTGCCGATGCCGAAGTTCTCCAGCACCTCGACGCCGCTGAGCCGGTCGCGCATCAGGTAGCAGCCCTCGATCACGAACTCCTCGCGTTCGCGCAGTTCCGCCTCACTGAGCTGCTTGTAGTAGTCGCGCAGCGCCATCCGGCCGAAGGCCACGTGCCGGGCCTCGTCCTGCATGACGTACGTGAGGATCTGCTTCGGCAGCGGCTTGGTCGTCGTGTCGCGGATCATGCCGAACGCGGCGAGCGCCAGACCCTCGACGAGGACCTGCATGCCGAGGTAGGGCATGTCCCAGCGGGAGTCGCGCAGGGTGTCGCCGAGCAGGCCCTGGAGGTTGTCGTTGATCGGGTACAGCATCCCGATCTTCTCGTGCAGGAAGCGTCCGTAGACCTCCGCGTGCCGGGCCTCGTCCATCGTCTGCGTCGCGGAGTAGAACTTCGCGTCCAGGTCGGGCACGGACTCCACGATCCGGGCCGCGCAGACCATCGCGCCCTGTTCGCCGTGCAGGAACTGGCTGAACTGCCAGGAGGTGTAGTGCTTGCGCAGTTCGCCCCGGTCCCGCTCGGTCATCTTCGCCCAGTGCCGGGTGCCGTGGAGCGTGAGGGCCTCGTCCGGGGTGCCCAGCGGGTCGGTGGGGTCGACCTCCAGGCTCCAGTCGATGCGCTTGCTGCCGTCCCACTGTTTGTCCTTGCCCTTCCGGTAGAGGGCGAGGAGGCGTTCACGGCCGTCGTCGTAGTCCCAGCTGAACCGGGCCGCACCGGCGGCGGGAACCTGCCACGTCGGGGCTCCGGGGGCGGTGATGTAGAGGTCGTGTGTCGACACGGACAGCTCCTTCGCCTGGCGAGGATCGTATGTTCCGTGGTGCTGACTTCAGTTGGCAGGTTCACACGTTGGTAGACGCGCAGTCAACAAGTCGCGCACAGGGGATTGACGGCCTTGCTGACAGGCAGTCTCATAAAGCATGACCGCCGGTAACCCATGTGCGAGGTGCCTTCAGCCATGACGACAGTGTCCGAAGAGGACGTCCAGGTGCTGCGTGACGCACTCGGCCCGCTCAGGGACCGCGAGCGGATCGCCGCTCGCCTGCTCGAATCCTCGGCCAAGCACTCCTTCGACCCCGACACCGAGCTCGACTGGGATTCGGCCGTCGAGGCGGGCAGGTGGTTCTGGCCGCCCGAGCTCGTCTCCCTCTACGACACCCCGCTCTGGCGGAAGATGTCCGAGGAGCAGCGGATGGACCTGGCCCGGCACGAGGCCGCGTCGCTGGCCTCGCTCGGCATCTGGTTCGAGATCATCCTGATGCAGCTGCTGGTCAGGCACATCTACGACAAGCCGGTGACCAGCAACCACGTCCGCTACGCCCTCACGGAGATAGCGGACGAGTGCCGGCACTCGATGATGTTCGGCCGCATGATCCTCTGGGGCGGCGCGCCCACCTACCCGGTCCCGCGGGTCTACCACAACGTGGCGAGGATCCTGAAGACGGTCTCCACCACCCCGGGTTCCTTCGCCGCGACGCTGCTCGGCGAGGAGATCCTGGACTGGATGCAGCGGCTCACCTTCCCCGACGAGCGCGTCCAGACCCTCGTCCGCGGCGTGACCCGCATCCACGTCGTCGAGGAGGCCCGGCACGTCCGCTACGCCCGCGAGGAGCTGCGCCGCCAGATGGTGACCGCGCCCGCCTGGGAGCGCGAACTGACCAGGCTGAGCTGCGGGGAGGCGGCACGCGTCTTCTCCGTCTGCTTCGTCAACCCGCAGGTGTACGAGAACGTCGGCCTGGACCGCCGGGAGGCCGTCGCCCAGGTGAAGGCGAGCGGCCACCGGACCGAGGTCATGCAGTCGGGCGCCAAGCGGCTGACGGACTTCTTCGACGACATCGGGGTGCTGAACGGTGTCGGGCGCAGGCTGTGGAGGCGTTCGGGCCTGCTGGCCTGAGCCGACCCCCGTACACCTGACGCAAATCGGCCGTCGGACAGGTGCGGGGCGGGGCCGGATGCGGGCGACCGCGGGGCGGAGGAGTGGGGTATGACGGAGCCCTGGGCCCCCGGAGGGTGCGTACCGGGCCCCGGGACGCCCCGCCTCACGCGCCGGCCGGTCTTAGGCTTCGGAGCATGACCTCCGTCCCCGCAGCACCTCCCGCCCGCGCCTACCGACGGCTCGGCGTCGAGGAGCGCCGCGCGCAACTCCTCGGCGCGGCGCTCACCCTCTTCGCCCACCGGGCGCCGGACGACGTGTCGATCGACGAGGTCGCGGTCGTGGCCGGCGTCTCCAGGCCGCTGGTCTACCGGTACTTCCCGGGCGGCCGGCAGCAGTTGTACGAGGCCGCCCTCGGGTCGGCCGCCGAGCAGCTGACACTCTGCTTCGCCGAGCCGATGGCCGGCCCGCCCACCGAACGGGTGGGCCGGGTCCTGGACCGCTACCTGGGCTTCGTCGACGAGCACGACGCCGGATTCAGCGCGCTGCTGCGCGGTGGCAGTGTCGCCGAGACCTCGCGTACGTCCACGATCGTGGACGGGGTGCGCCGGGCGGCGGCCGAGCAGATCCTGCTGCATCTGGGCAGGGGTTCCGGGCCCGGCCAGGTGCCTGCGGGGCCACGGCTGCGGATGATGGTGCGCACCTGGATCGCCGCCGTCGAGGCGGCTTCGCTGATCTGGCTGGACGAGGAGAAGCAGCCCCCGGCCCCCGGCCTGCGCGGCTGGTTGGTCGACCATCTGATCGCCCTGCTCGCGGCGACCGCCGCCTCGGACGAGGAGACCGCGTCCGTGGTGGCGGAGCTGGTGGGCCTGGAGACCTCGGACGGCCCTGTCGGCCGGCTGGCGGCGCTGGTGGTCCCGGCGGCGCAGCTGCTGAACCCGTAGGCCGGGTGCGCGGAGCCGCACGACGGTCCGCCGTCCGCCTGGGTCAGACTGACCTGGTGAAAAGCGAGAACACCCCCTTCACCGGCGGACCCCTGGACGGCCGGGTCCTGCCCGTGCTCCTCGGCCCGACCGGGCATCCGCCCAAGTGGTACGAGGTCCCGGTGCCGGACGCCGACGGCGGCCCCGCCACGGTGCACGCCTACCGGCGCGCCCCGGCCGGCTTCACGAAGAGGCTGGGGCTGCAGCGCGGCTGGGTGTACGAGTACGTCCCCGGAGGCCGCGAGCGCCGCACGCTCAAGTGGCCCTGGACGAAGCCCCGCGGCGGCGCCTGAGCGGCGTACGGCCCTGACGCGCCGCACCCTCTAAGATCGGCGGTCAGGTGCCGAGGGACGGTCACAAGGGGGGTGCGCCATGGAGGCGCTGCGTCAGGACGATCCACGCCACTTCGGCCCGTACACCGTGCTGGCACGCTTTCGTGAGAGCGCGAGCGCGGTGCAGTACCTGGCCAGGGACGAGGACGGTGGCGACCTGGCCGTGGTGACGGCCGCGCGGCCCGCCCTCGCCGCCGTGCCCGCGTTCCGGCGGCGGTTCCGGGCCGAGGTCCTGAGTGCAGAGCGGCTGTCGGGAGGCTGGGTGCAGCCGCCGCTCACCACGCCGGACGACGACGAGGTGTGGACCGCGGCGGCGTACGTACCCGCCCTGACGCTGGCCGAGGCGATCGCCCTCGCCGGTCCCCTCCCCGAGCGTGCCGTGCGGATACTGGGTGCGGGCCTCGCCGAGACCCTTTCCCGGGTGCACGCCGGCGGGGCCGTTCTCCAGGGGCTGGCGCCGGGGACGGTGCTGCTGGCCGAGGACGGGCCCCGGCTGACGGCGTTCGGACCGTTGGGTGCCGCCGCCTCGGCCGAGGCCAGGCCGGGCGGGCAGCTGTCCGTGCGGCTGGGATATCTGACGCCCGAACAGGTCGCGGGCGAGGACGTGGGTCCCGCGTCCGATCTCTTCGTCCTGGGGCTGCTGCTGGCGTACGCGGCGACCGGGACGACCCCGCTCGCGGACGGGCCGGTGGACGAGGCTGCCGAGCGGATCGCGCACGCCTCGGCCGAACTGGACTCCGTACCCGATGAGTTGCGTGCGCTGATCGCGGGCTGCCTGGCGAAGGATCCGGCCGGCCGGCCGAGCGCGGGATCGGTCGCGGCGGAGCTGGCGCTGGAAGGGGCCGCGGGTCTCGCCAAGGGCGGCTGGCTCCCGGACGCCCTGGCGGCGGCGGTCACGGACCAGGCGGTACGGGCACGGGCACTGGAAGTCCCGGCGGACGAGCTCCCGGCCCCCGGACCGCCGGCCGACGCGCAGCCGGAGGACGCCCGTCCGGACCTGGAGCCGTCGGACGCGGTTCCGGAGGACGGCACCCCGGCCGCCGACGGCCCGGCCCGGGCGGCCACGGTTTCCCGTGCCGCGGCATCGGAACCGGAACCGGGAAGCCAGGAAGGCCCCGGCACGGACAGCGGCGGGGACACCGGCACCACCCGATTCCTGCGCACCGGGCCGCACACCCCGGACACCGACCGGGCGACGACCCAGCTCGCCGTCCCCCGCGAACTGACCGGCGCCCTCCCCCGGCAGGCCCTCGTACCCGGGCCGCCCGTGGCGCCCGCGCCCGCCCGGCCGTACCCCTCCTACGCGTACCCGGCCGCCCCCGCCGCGCTCGCCCTGCCCGCGTCGGCCGGGCCCCCCGCGCCCGCCACCCGGACCCCCGCCGATCCCGGCCGACGGGCCCTGCTCACCGCCGTGGCCGCGGGTGCGGCCGGGCTGGTCGTCGGCGGGGGCGCCGTGTTCGCCCTCGGGTCCGACGACTCCGCCGCCGACGACAAGTCCACGCCGGAGCCCCGTGCGACCGTCCCCGGCCGGGCACCGGAGCCCCGGTGGACGTACACGCACCCGGCCGCCGAGCCCGCCCCGCTCACCTCCGGCATCTGGCAGGACAAGCTGCTGGTGCTGACCACCGCGGCCGGGGCCACCGGCGTCGATCTGCGGACCGGACGGAAGGTCTGGCAGTGTGCGGACGCCGCCGGGGCCCAGGCGGTACTGCCCGCGGGTGACGGGCTCTGCTTCCTGGCGAGCCCGACCGAATTCCTCTGGCTGTCGCCGAAGAAGGGGACGGTCGAGCACCGGGTCCGGTTCGTGGACCAGTTCACCGGCGTACCGGGCATGAAGGTGGCCACGCTCACCGGCCGGTCCGGGTCCGTCGTCTGGTTCACCGGCTCGCACACCGTCACCGTGAAGGCGCCGAAGCCGAAGAAGGGCAAGACGCCGGGCAAGGACACGCAGGTCGCGAAGGCGTACTTCTTCGCGTACGACACCGTGGCGCGCAAGGAGCTGTGGCGCGTCGCCGTCCCCGCGGGCCGGGCCCCCGGCACCCCCGCCTACCGGCTCACGGCCGTCCGGAAGGCCGACATCGTCGTGCGCCAGGACGCCACGACACTCACCCCCGCCGATGTCACGGCCGGGAAGGGCAGGGCCTTCTTCCGCTGCTTCGACCGCGCCACCGGCAAGCTGCTGTGGAACCGGCAGTTCGGCACGGTCACGCCGGGCGGGGCCGCGCTCGGCGACGAGGCGGGCCGGCTGTACGGCGCGGTGGGCGACGATCTGCAGGCCTTCGAGACGGCCACCGGGAAGCCGGTGTGGACGCTGAACGGCACCGCCGCGTCCGTGTTCGGCACACCGGTCCAGGCCGGGGAGCTCCTCCACACGACGAACCGCAACCAGGAGGTCGGCACGGTCGAGCGGGCCACCGGCAAGGTGGTCTGGCGGCGGTCCACGGAGGTGCCGCTCGGCGGCAACGCGCCCGCCCTCGCCCTCAGCGGCGGCGGGAAGACCCTGCTCGCCGCGGACGCCACACAGGTGACCGCGTTCACGGCGGCCGACGGGCGGCGGCTGTGGAAGTTCCAGGACATCGGCGTGCAGGACCCCGAGGGCGCCACGGTCGGCGTGCCGTACCGGGTGCTGGCCGCCGGGGGGACGGCGGTCGTGCAGCGGGACCGGGCCTTCTACGCGTTCCCCGTGGAGTGACGCGGGGCGGCCGTCCGGCCGTCCGCCGTTCGGAGGGTGCCAGAGGCGCCACACCGGACGGTCCTTGCTTCGCCTGACACCGAGTGACCGGATGGACGAGATCCGAGCACTTGTGGGGTAGTCCGATTTATCGGCAGCACCCCTGTCACCGGAGGTGATGTCGTGTCAGGCAGAGTCGCGCGAACCCTGTGCACCGCGGCACTGGCCGCGGTCGTCACCGTCTCCCCCGCCACCGCGGAACCGGCCGACCCGGACCCCGCGCCCGCCGCCGGCGCCCCGCAGGGCGTCGCCGGGCTGCTGACGCGGCTGCAGACGCTCTACCGGGAGGCCGAGGAGGCCGGCGAGCTCCACACCGGAGCCGCGGAGGAGCTGAAGAGGCAGACCGCCCGGTCCGGGAAGCTCGGCACCGAGCTCGCCAGGGCCCGCGCGGCCCTGGACAGCAGCCGCCGGGAGGCCGGGCGCCTGGCCCGTGACCAGTACCAGGGGCACACCGACTTCTCCGTGTACCTGCGGCTGCTGCTGTCCCCCGACCCCCAGCACGCCCTGGAACAGAGCCATGTGATCGAACGCGCCCAGGCGGGCAGGCTCGCGACCGTCGACAGGCTCACCGGCGCGGAGAAGCACGCGGACACCCTGGCGGCCAGGTCCCGTGCGCTGCTGGACAGGCAGCGGAAGCTGGTCGCACAGCAGAGGAAACACCGCGACACCGTACGGTCCCGGCTCGACGACGTCGAGGCGCTGCTGGCCTCCCTCACCCCGGAACAGCTCGCCGCGCTCTCGGATCTGGAGGAGCGCAACACCGAAGCGGCCCAGGACGAGCTGGTCGCCTCGGGGGCACTGAGCTCGGCCCGGCCACCGTCCGGGCAGGGCGGCGACGCGGTCCGGTACGCCATCGGGCAGATCGGCAAGCCGTACGTCTGGGGGGCGGAGGGCCCGGACGCCTACGACTGCTCCGGACTCACCTCGCAGGCCTGGTCCGCGGCGGGCCTCACCATTCCGCGCACCTCGCAGGAACAGTGGCGGCAGCTGCCGAAGGTGCCTGTCGCGTCGCTGCGCCCCGGTGACCTGGTGGTCTACTTCCCGAAGGCGACCCATGTGGCGCTCTACATCGGCGACGGCCTGGTGGTGCAGGCACCCAGGCCCGGAGCCTCGGTGAAGGTCTCCCCCCTGGCGTCCAACCCGCTGCTGGGCGCGGTCCGTCCGGACCCGGGCGCCGCACCGCTGACCTCGTACACGCTTCCGGAGCTGCCCGAGGGCGCGTCGTCCGGATCGGACACCGGGTACGACGCCCCGGAGTCGTAGGGCCCCGCACCCGCGCGGGACACCGGACCGGGCCGCCGCGCCGTCAGGACGGGCGTGGTGGCCCGGTGGCCGTGGGCGTCAGCCCTGCGCGCCCGAGAGCGAGGCCAGGTACGCGTTCGTCTTCTCCGGCTCGAAGAAGAAGTTGTCGAAGTCCGCCGGGTCGTTGAACCCGTTGGCGAAGCGGTCGGCGGCGGGCTGGAGCTGGCCGGCCGCGCCGATGAGGTTCAGGACGTGCTCCGGCGGCGGGCCGAGCATCGCGTTCGTCCACTTCACGACGTGCTGGGTGTTCTCCCAGTGCCGCTCGAAGGTGGCTTCCATCCACTTCTCGTCGAACTCGCGGTCGCCGTGCTCCAGGATCGAGTGCAGGTAGGAGTGGGCGCACTTGGACGCGGTGTTGGAGCCCTGTCCGGTGATCGGGTCGTTGGCGACGACCACGTCCCCGACGCCCAGGACCAGGCCGCCGCCGGGCAGCCGGCCGACCGGGCGGCGTACCGTCGGGGCGTAACGGCCCGCCAGTGTGGCGTTGGCGTCGGTCAGTTCGACCTTGGTGGAGCGCGCGTACTCCCACGGGGTGAACCGCTCCATGAGCTCCAGCGTCTTCGCCAGGTGCTCCGAGGGGTCCTTGATGCCCTGGAAGGCGTCCAGCGGGCCGCCGGGCACACCCTCCCAGAAGAGGATGTCGGCGCGGCCCGACGTCGTCAGGGTCGGCATCACGAAGAGCTCGCCGACACCGGGGACCAGATTGCAGCGGACCGCGTCGAAGTCCGGGTGCTCGGGGCGCGGGCCCATGCCGTGGACGTACGCGACGGCCAGGGCGCGCTGCGGGGCGTCGTACGGCGAACGGGAGGCGTCCCGGCCGAACATGGAGACGAGCTCGCCCTTGCCGGCCGAGACCATGACCAGGTCGTAGGTGCGGGAGAAGTAGTCCAGGTCGGAGACGGCCGCACCGTGGATGACGAGCTGGCCGCCGCGCTGCGCGAAGGTCTCCATCCAGCCGGCCATCTTCACGCGCTGGTCGACGGACTGCGCGTGGCCGTCGAGCTTGCCCACCCAGTCGATGACGCGCGAGGAGTCCGGCCCGGCGACCGAGACGCCGAGGCCCTCGATGCGCGGGGCCTGCGACTCCCAGAAGTTGAGCTGGAGGTCACGCTCGTGCTGGAGGGCCGTGTGGAACATGCACTGGGTCGACATGACCCGGCCGGACCGGATCTCGTCCGCCGTGCGGTTGGACATGAGGGTGACTTCGTACCCGTTGGACTGCAGCCCGAGGGCGAGCTGGAGACCGGACTGGCCGGCTCCGACTATGAGTATCTTCCGCATCGCGGTTCTCCGTTGTGTGAGCGTGGGTGCGTGTGACGACTACGCGGGCGAGACGTCGAGCGCGTGCCCCACCAGGGCGAGCAACGACTCGACGACCGTGATCCTCTGACGCGCATCCATGATCACAACAGGTACGTGCGGCGGTACGGTCAGGGCCTCCCTGACGTCCTGCTCCTCGTAACCGGTCGTTCCCTCGAAGTGGTTCACGGCGACGATGTACGGGAGCCCACAGCTCTCGAAGTAGTCGAGCGCCGGGAAGCAGTCGGCGAGGCGACGGGTGTCGGCGAGGACGACCGCGCCGATCGCGCCGCGCACCAGGTCGTCCCACATGAACCAGAAACGCTGCTGGCCGGGGGTGCCGAAGACGTACAGGACGAGGTCGTCGTCGAGCGTGAGACGGCCGAAGTCCATCGCGACGGTCGTGGTGACCTTGTCGGGCGTGGCGGTGAGGTCGTCGGTCTCCTCACTGGCCTGCGTCATCAGCGCTTCGGTCTGCAGCGGGGTTATCTCGGAGACCGAGCCGACGAACGTCGTCTTGCCGACGCCGAAGCCTCCCGCGACCACGATCTTGGTCGCGACCGGCGCACGGGTGTGGTCGAGTTGCCAGGACTGCACCGGGCCGTCGGTCTGGTCCTGCGGGCCCGGCTGACGCGGGGCGAAGAGCGGCGCCTCAGAGACGACGGAGTCCATTGAGCACCCTTTCGAGCAGTGCGCGGTCGGGCTGGCCGGTGCCGTGACCGGTTCCGTACACGCGGATCTTTCCCTGGTCGGCCAAGTCGCTGAGGAGCACCCGGACCACACCGAGCGGCATCTTCAGCAGGGCCGAGATCTCGGCGACCGTACGCATACGGCGGCAGAGTTCGACGATGGCGCGGAGCTCGGGCATGACGCGGGAGGCGAGATTGCCGTTCGTGAGCTCGCGGCGCTCCTCGGGGGCGTCCAGCGCGGCGACGAACGTCTCGACGAGCAGGACGTGGCCGAAGCGGGTACGGCCACCGGTGAGCGAGTACGGGCGGACCCGCGCCGCCTTGCGGTCCGAACCCCGGACGGGGAGTTTGCGTACGGGTTCAGCTGCGGAGGTCACTGGGCGCTCTCCATCGATTTGCGCAGTTCACTGCGGAGTTCGGGGGTGAGTACGTGTCCGGCGCGGCCGACGAAGAGCGCCATGTGGTAGGCGACGACGCTCATGTCGCAGTCGGGGGTGGCGTGCACACCGAGGAGCGAGCCGTCGCTGATCGACATGACGAAGACGCTGCCCTCCTCCATCGCGACCATCGTCTGCTTGACGCCGCCGCCGTCCATCAGCTTCGCGGCACCGATCGTGAGGGAGCCGATGCCGGAGACGATCGTGGCGAGGTCGGCGCTGGAGCCTCTGGGGCCGTCCTGCCGCGGTCCGCCCTCCGCGGCGGCGGCGAGACCGGGGTCGGAGGAGAGCAGCATCAGCCCGTCGGACGAGACGACGGTGACGGAGTGGACCCCTGGCACCTCCTCCACCAGATTGCTCAGCAACCAGTGAAGATTCCGGGCCTCGGTACTCAGCCCCAATGTGCTCGGCGCAGTCAACTGCGTGCCTCCTCGACTGTGTCCCCCGTCTCATCGATGCGGCCATCGGTCCGGCCGGTCAGTTCAGCGTGGTCGGTCTGTGGGGCGCCCTCGGCGATCTCGGCCTCGACATCGCGCCGGCCGTCCTTCGCACCCTGGTGGAATCCGCCGAGCCTACGGCGCAGGGCGTCCTTGTCCAGGCCGCCCTTGCGTTCGGCGGCCGGGGCCGCGACGGGGGCGGCGATCTTGGGGGTGCGCTTGGGCAGCCCCTTCTCGGTGAGGCGCTCCGGCACGGGTGCCGGGTCGGGCACCTCCTCGCCCAGGCCCGTGGCGGGCGTGGCCGTCAGCGGCCCGGTGACGGGCTGCCGGGGGCCGGGCAGGGCGCCTGCGCCGGGCGAGGGCTCCGGGGCGGGCAGGGAGTCGGCGACGGGCGCGGGCGCCGGGGCGGCGGGGCTCGCGTCGGTGGCCCGCTCGTGGCTGTCGGGGCCGATGTCGTACGGGCCCGGCGCGTCCGGCGGCCTGGGCAGCCGGACCTGCATCGTGGTCTCGGCCTCGGACTCGACGGGAACGGCCGTTCCGGGGGCCGCTGCTGTTCCGGGGGCCGCTGCCGCCTCGGGGGCCGCGCCCTCCGTGGTCGACGCCCCGGCGGCCGGTTCCTGGGCGGCGGGCCCGACGGGTGCGGGCTCCCCTGCAGGTGCCGGTTCCGTACCCGACTCGCTGATCGTCCGCTCGGCGGCCGCGATCAGCGGGTCCACGTCGGCACCGGCCGAACGTGCGGGCAGGGCGTTGGAGTTGGCCTCGGCCACCGAACCCGGCAGGTTCAGCGTGGGCGCCTCACCCGGCCGCTGGACGGGCGGCGGGGACACCGTCGGCAGGGACTTCGGCAGCAGGGCACCGGGAAGTACGACGACGGCGGCCACCCCGCTCCCCTTCTGCTCGCGCAACTGCACCCGGACGCCGTGGCGCGCGGCCAGCAGCGAGGTCACCTGGAGTCCCAGTCCTGCCCCGTCCGCGGCCTGTTCACCCGCCGCGAACGATGCGGGGTCCGCCAGCCTGGCATTGAGCTCGCCCATCCGGACCGCCGACATGCCGATGCCCTCGTCCTGCACGGAGAGCATCACCTCGCCGGTCTCCAGCAGCCAGCCGGAGAGCTCGACAGGGGAGTCGGGCGGCGAGAAGGACGTCGCGTTCTCCAGGAGTTCGGCGACCAGGTGGCTCAGGTCGTCGGCTGCGAAGCCCGCGACCTGGGCGTGCGGGGGCAGCGACTGGATCGTGACCCGCTCGTACCGCTCGATCTCGCTGACCGCGGCGCGCAGCACGTCGACCAGCGGGATCGGACCCGCGGGGCCCTGACCGTGCTCGGTGCCCGCGAGGACCAGCATGTTCTCGCTGTGGCGCCGCATGACGGTGGCCATGTGGTCCAGCTTGTAGAGCGTCGCGAGGCGCTCCGGGTCCTGCTCGCGCTCCTCCATGCCCTCGATGACCCCGAGCTGGCGCTCGACGAGACCGAGGGTCCGCAGGGAGAGGTTGACGAAGGTGTGGTTGACCGTGTTCCGCAGCTGGCCGAGCTGCTTGGTCAGCTCGGCGACCTGGGTGCGGAGTTCGTCCCGCTGGAGCGTGAGGGTCTCGTGGCCCGCAGCCAGTTCGGCCCGCTCGGTGCGCAGGCTCTCGGCGCGGCCGGTCACCTCGTGCTGCAGCGCGTGCAGCTTGCCGTGCAGGGCGTTGATGGACCGTACGACCTGCGCGAACTCGTCGTTGCGCCCGGTGTAGCGGACCGGCTCGGCGGTCTCCGGTTCGGCGGCGATACGGCCGGCACCGATCCGCAGGACGGCGAGCGGCTGGGTGAGCGTGCGGGCGACGGCGGTGGAGACACCGACGGCGATCAGCAGACAGCCACCGAGCAGTGCCAGCCGGAGTTCGAGCGCGGTGACGTCGTCGTCGCGCAGCTGCTCCAGCCGCTTGACCTGGGCGGTGCCCAGGGCGGACTCGACGCTCCGCATCCGGTCGATACGGGCGGAGAGCGCCGCGTCGACCTTCTCCGCGTTCACCGCACGGTCCGTGTCCGAGAGTTCGGGGCGGTCGGTGAGCCGGGTGAGGTACTTCTCCGCGCTGTCGACCTCCGGGCCGGTGACCGTGGAGGCGAGCTTGTCGCGCGCGGTGGGCGCGGCGGCCTGGTCGAACTCCGCGAGCGAGGCCAGTTCCCGCACCCGGACCTGCTGCGCGGCGGCGCTCAGCTCGTCACGGTCGCGGTCGTCCTCGTTGGCGCCGTCGTCCTGGTTCTGGACGGGCAGCCCGGTGAGCGGGTCGATCTGCGGCTCGGCCGGCTCGGCCGGCTCGGTGCCGGGCACGGCGAGCGCGGCCAGGAGCAGACCCCGGGTGGCGGACGCCTGCTCGACGGCACCGCCGAGGGCGAGCGGGGCACGGGTGGCCTCGGCGGCCCGCGGCGGGGTCTTCTCGGCGAGCTCGTCGGCGAGGTCGTGGAGCTTGGCGATGACCTCGGAGTACGCCTGGTGGGCCTCCATCGCCGTGCCTTTGCCGGTGAGGGCGGTGCGGCGCAACGAGGGGATGGTGGAGAGATCGCGTCGCAGCGCGGCGGGGGCGGCCTCCCGGATCTCGTCGACCTGCTGGTCCACCCGGGCCGCGGGATCGCCTTCGCCCTTGCCGTCCTCGTCCTCACGGCCGGCGGCGATGTGGGCGGTGACCGTGTCGCGCTCGTCCGCGAGGGAGTGCGCGAGGGTGATCGCCTGCTGGTTCAGCTCGGCGAGCGTGACCAGCCGCTGGGACTCGTTGAGGTCGGAGGATGCCCCGAGGGCCGCCGGGGCCCCTGCGGCGATGACGGTGATCCCGACAACGGCAACACCCGCGACGAGCCGGCTGCGCACCCGTACGGTCCGCCTGCCGCCACCCGCTGCCTGAGGCATGGCCCCGGACTCTTCACGCGTGCTGTCCTTGCTCCGAGGCCGCTTCTTCTGCACCGGTGCTCGCAATCTTGACTCGTCCACCCTTGAAGCAGAGGTGACGCACGGTCATGTGAAAAGGCGCCCCCACCTACCCCTGGTACGGCTTCTGACCATTCCAGCGCTTTTGAGAGGGGGGCGCGCATCAACCGCTCCGCCACTCGAAGGAGTGAACATCACTCCTGAGTTGGCGAACAAGTTTCCCCACGGGCGCCCCCCACCATGCCTGGACCACCGGGTGGAACTTCGGCCCAGGCTTTGGCAGGATGCCCGCCCGCATATGCGCGGAGCTCTTCCCTCCACCCAGGCCGCCCGCGCTGACCTGCTGGTACGGGCCAACGGCCGGTTCGTGAAGGCACCGTGAAGCGATCGTGCAGACTGGCCGGATGCGCATCGAACTCGCCACCGAGCCGGGCAGCGCCCAACGCCCCAACGAGGACTGGGCATCGGCCGCCGCCCCTGCGGCCGGCCAGGGTGGCGTCCTCGTCCTGCTGGACGGAGTGACGCCTCCGAGGGGTGACGACGGGTGTGCGCACTCGGTTCCCTGGTTCACCGCGCGGCTGGGCGGATCACTGGTCGAACTGTCCGCTTCGCGTCGGGATCTGACACTGACGGAGGTCCTCGCGGAGTCCATCAGGCGCACCGCCGACACCCATCGTTCAGCGTGTGACCTTTCTCACGTACGAACACCTCAGGCGACCGTGGTCCTGGCGCGGTGGGACGAACAGGCGGTCGAGCACCTGGTGCTCTCCGACTCGGTCCTGCTCCTCGAAACCCCCGACGGGGCGGTCCTGCCGGTGGTCGACGACCGCCTCGACCGGCTGCCACCTGGCTCTCTCGCCTCCGAGACCGTCGCCGACGCCCGCGCACGGAACAAGGAGGGCGGCTTCTTCACGGCCGCGGCAGACCCCGGGGTGGCGTCACGCGCGGTGACGGGCAGCACCCCGCGCGCGGACGTCCGCGCGCTGGCCGCGCTGACCGACGGGGCGAGCCGCTGGACGGAGACGTTCGGGGAGGGCGACTGGACGGCCACGCTGGGGCTGCTGCGCAAGGCGGGGCCACAGGGGCTGATCGACCGCGTCCGGGAGCTGGAGCGGGCCGACACGGACCGCGGGTATCTGCGCCGCGGCAAGACGCATGACGACGCGACAGCGGTCCTCGTCGAGCTCTGACTCCCGCCGCCGGGGCCCGTCCGGCTCCGGCTCCCGCCGGCGCCTGCCCGCCCCCGACGCCGGAGCCTCAGTCCTCGGCGCGCTCGTTCAGGTGGTGCAGCAGTCTCGCGAGCTCCGCGACCTCCGCCCGGTCCCAGTCCGCCAGTTTCCGGGCGTAGCGGCCGCGGCGGGCGTCGCGGACGCTGCGGAAGCGCGCGAGGCCCTCGCCGGTGAGGTGGACGAGCGAGGCGCGGCCGTCCGCCGGATCGTCCTCGCGTGCCACCAGACCGAGGACCTCCAGGGCTCGCAGCTGGCGGCTCATGGTCGCCTTGCCGACACCGAAGTAGGCGGCGAGCTCCGTGGCCCGCTGCCGCCCGGCCGACTCCAGCCGCACGAGGAGGCCGTAGGCCGCGGACTCCAGGTCCGGGTGCACCTCGCGCGCCATCTCCCCCGAGCTGGCGCGCGCCCGGCGCAGGAAGACCGCCAATTCGCGCTCCAGTGCGAGGAACTCGTGGTCCACACCACTCCCGGCCGTCGCACCGGGCCCACTCCCGGTTCCGCTCCCGTGCACGTCAGCACTCCTCATACGCTTTCCTGCCGATGAAAGTTTCTTTCAACTCCGGTCATCGCCGCAGCTCCGCCAGTATTTCGCAGGAGTAGACCTTCGGCAGGGGCCGGGCCCTCTTCCGGAGCACGGGTCTACGTGCGTAGCTTCGTAGTGCCACAGGTGGCATGAGCGCGGGAATCAGTTAATGACATGCCCACGCCATATCATGCCGTAACGCGACACAGGAGCGTCCCGCACCCGCCCCTGGATCCCGATCTCCCCCACCGAGCCCTCGGAGGCACGAACATGCCCGTGCACAGATCCGGAATCGCATCCGCCCGCCGTCGGCGCCTCGCCGCCGCGGGAACACTGCTGACCTCACTCCTCCTCCTGCTCGCACTGCCCGGCACGGCCACGGCCGCCGACGCCTCCGCGATCCCCGAACGCGGTACGGCCAGGATGGGCCAGGGCGTCGTCGCGCACGACGGACAGCGCGGCGGCACCCCCATCGGCACGGCCGCCGTCCAGACCGAGGGCGTGGACGTCAGCGGCCACCAGGGCAACGTCGCCTGGTCGACCCTGTGGAACAGCGGCGTGAAGTGGGCCTACGTCAAGGCCACCGAGGGGACGTACTACAAGAACACCTACTTCACCCAGCAGTACAACGGCTCCTACAACGTCGGCATGATCCGTGGCACTTACCACTTCGCCACCCCGGACACCACGAGCGGCGCGACCCAGGCCAACTACTTCGTGGACAACGGGGGCGGCTGGTCCAGGGACGGCAGGACGCTGCCCGGGGTGCTCGACATCGAGTGGAATCCGTACGGCGCGCAGTGCTACGGCAAGACCCAGACCCAGATGGTCTCCTGGATCCGGGACTTCGTGAACACCTACAAGGCGCGCACCGGGCGCGACCCGGTGATCTACACCGCGACCAGCTGGTGGAAGGACTGCACGGGCAACAACGCCGGCTTCGGCGCCACCAACCCCCTGTGGGTGGCCCGCTACAACACCACGGTCGGCGAACTCCCGGCCGGCTGGAGCTACTACACGATGTGGCAGTACACGTCGTCCGGCCCCACGGTCGGCGACCACAACCACTTCAACGGCGCCCTCGACCGCGTACAGGCGCTCGCGAACGGCTGATCCGCCCCCGACGTTCGACCGAGCCCCGGTGACGAGCCCCAGGTCACCGGGGCTCGGCGCTGCCCCGCACCCCTTCTATGCACTGTGCGTATACACGCTATGTATAGTCGCACCGTCCCGCACCGCCGGCGTGCGGCCGGCCATGGGGAGTGACCTGCTGTGCCCAGAAAGACGACGCGATTCGGTACGGGGTTGGCCGCGGCCCTTGTGACCGTGCTCACGCTGACGCTGAGCGGCTGTTCCATGGACACGACGGCCCCCGCGACAGCACGCGGCGACGCGGCCCCGGACGCCGAGGGGACGTTCGGCCCGGTCGACTGCCGCAAGGCGAAGTGCATCGCGCTGACCTTCGACGCCGGTCCCGCCGAGGACACCCCGCGCCTCCTGGACATCCTCAAGGAGAAGAAGGTTCCGGCCACGTTCTTCCTGCTGGGCAGGAACCACGTGCTGAAGCACCCCGACACCGTGCGCCGCATCGCGGACGAGGGCCACGAGGTCGCCAACCACACCTGGACGCACGGGATCCTGACGGACAGGAAGCCCGACGAGATACGCGCCGAGCTGGAGAGGACCCAGCTGGCGATCGAGGAGATCACGGGGAGGAAGCCGCGGCTGATGCGTCCGCCGCAGGGCCGCACCGACGACACCGTCTCCGGGATCTGCAAGGAGCTCGGGCTGTCGCAGATCCTCTGGAGCGCGACCGCCAAGGACTACTCCACGAACGACTCCGCGCTGATCAGGAAGCGGATACTCGACCAGGCCGGCAAGGACGGGGTGATCCTGCTGCACGACATCTACAAGGGCACCGTCCCCGCCGTACCGGGCATCATCGACACGCTGAAGGAGCGCGGCTACACCTTCGTGACCGTGCCTCAGCTGATGGCCCCCGCGGAGCCCGAGCCCGGCACCGTCTACCGCCCCTGACCCGCACGCGGAACGGCCCGCCTTCCGGGGGGAAGGCGGGCCGTCCGTACCGGCCGTCGGCGTGATGCCGCGCCCGTCACTGCGCGGCGCCTACGCGGCGGCCGGGATCCTGTCCCCGGCCCTGGCGGTGGCGGGGGCGAGGGCGATCTCCAGGACCTGGCGGACATCGGTCACCGGGTGGACCTCCAGGGTGTCGAGGACCTCGGCCGGGACGTCGTCCAGGTCGGCCTCGTTCCTCTTGGGGATCACCACGGTGGTGATCCCGGCCCGGTGCGCGGCCAGCAGCTTCTGCTTCAGGCCGCCGATCGGCAGCACGCGTCCGGTCAGCGACACCTCACCGGTCATCGCCACGTCCGTACGGACGAGCCGCCCGGAGAGCAGCGAGGCCAGTGCCGTCGTCATGGTGATGCCGGCACTCGGACCGTCCTTGGGCACGGCGCCCGCCGGGAAGTGGATGTGCGCGCCACGGTCCTTCAGGTCCGCGACCGGCAGCTCAAGCTCCGCCCCGTGCGACCGCAGAAAGCTCAGCGCGATCTGGGCGGACTCCTTCATCACGTCGCCGAGCTGACCGGTGAGGGTCAGCCCGGACGCCCCGGTCTCCGGGTCGGCCAGCGACGCCTCGACGAACAGCACGTCGCCGCCCGCCCCGGTCACCGCGAGGCCGGTCGCCACGCCCGGCACCGCCGTACGGCGCTCGGCCGGGTCCTGGGCGGACTCGGGGACGTGGTGGGGGCGTCCGACGAGCTCCCGCAGGTCCTCGTCGGTCACCGTGAACGGGAGCTCACGGTCGCCCAGTTCGTGCTGGGCCGCGACCTTGCGGAGCAGCCGGGCCACGGCCCGCTCCAGGTTCCGTACGCCGGCCTCCCTCGTGTACTCGCCGGCCAGCCTGCGCAGCGCCGACTCGTCGAGGTCCACCTCGTCCTTCTCCAGACCGGCCCGCTCCAGCTGGCGCGGGAGCAGGTGGTCGCGGGCGATGACGACCTTCTCGTCCTCGGTGTAGCCGTCCAGCCTGACCAGCTCCATGCGGTCGAGCAGGGCCTCCGGGATGGCTTCGAGCACGTTGGCCGTGGCCAGGAACACCACGTCGCTGAGGTCGAGTTCGACCTCCAGGTAGTGGTCACGGAAGGTGTGGTTCTGCGCCGGGTCGAGGACTTCGAGCAGAGCGGCGGCCGGGTCACCCCGGAAGTCCGAGCCGACCTTGTCGATCTCGTCGAGCAGGACGACCGGGTTCATCGAACCGGCCTCCCTGATCGCGCGGACGATACGTCCGGGGAGCGCCCCGACGTACGTGCGCCGGTGGCCGCGGATCTCCGCCTCGTCCCGGACCCCGCCGAGCGCGACTCGGACGAACTTGCGGCCCATGGCGTGCGCGACGGACTCGCCGAGCGAGGTCTTGCCCACGCCGGGCGGTCCGACCAGGGCCAGCACGGCACCGCCGCGCCGGCCTCCGACCACGCCCAGTCCGCGGTCCGCACGCCGCTTGCGCACCGCCAGGTACTCGGTGATGCGCTCCTTCACGTCCCGCAGGCCGGCGTGTTCGGCGTCGAGGATCTCCCGCGCGCCCTTGATGTCGTACGCGTCCTCGGTCCGCTCGTTCCACGGGAGTTCGAGGACGGTGTCCAGCCAGGTGCGGATCCAGGAGCCCTCGGGGCTCTGGTCGGAGGAGCGCTCCAGCTTGTCGGCCTCCTTGAGCGCGGCCTCACGGACGTTCTCGGGAAGGTCGGCGGCCTCGACGCGCGCCCGGTAGTCGTCGGACTCGTCGCCGGAACCGGATTCGCCGTTGAGCTCGGAGAGCTCCTTGCGTACGGCGTCGAGCTGGCGCCGCAGCAGGAATTCGCGCTGCTGCTTGTCGACGCCCTCCTGGACGTCCTTGGCGATGGACTCGGCGACGTCCTGCTCGGCGAGGTGCTCGCCGAGCCACTGGACGGCGAGCTTCAGGCGGGCGACCGCGTCCGCGGTCTCCAGGAGCTGCACCTTCTGCGCGGTGGTGAGGAAGGGCGAGTAGCCGGAGTTGTCGGCGAGCGCCGAGATGTCCTCGATCTGCTGCACGCGGTCGACGACCTGCCAGGCGCCGCGCTTTTTCAGCCAGCTGGTGGCGAGTGCCTTGTACTCCTTGGCGAGCTCGGCGGCGGAGCCGGGCAGGGGGTCGGGCAGGGACACGTCGATCCTGGTGCCCTCGACCCACAGGGCGTTCCCCGGGCCGCTCGTCCCGGCACCGATCCGCACCCGGTCACGGGCCCGGATGAGGGCACCCGGGTCGCCGTCCGAGAGCCGGCCGACCTGCTCGACGGTGCCCAGGACGCCGGTCCCGGTGTAGTTCCCGTCGATACGAGGCACGAGCAGCACCTCGGGCTTGCCGCCGCCCGGGCGCGCCACGGCCTGCGCGGCCTCGACTGCGGCGCGCACCTCGGCGTCCGACAGGTCGAGCGGCACCACCATTCCGGGCAGCACGACCTCGTCGTCGAGCGGCAGCACAGGCAGGTCGACCGGCGTGAACGCCTGGGACGCAGTGGACTCAGCAGTCATGATCTCCCCTTCGGCAAGCAAGTTGAGTTATACGGACTCAATGCTCCTGAGCCGCCGAATGTTCCCATGCCGCGTTCGCTCTGAGCGATCACGCGTGGCGAGCGGCTGTCCCTACGGCAGCACCCCGCAGGGCAGCGCCATTCCCGGAGGCGCCATCCGGTTACGCCGCACGCCCCGCCGGACCCTCACCCGCCCGCGTCGCCCGCCTGCCGTGCCCGCCGCCGCACCCGCTCGCACCCGCTCGCACCCGCTCGCACTCGTCGCACTCGTCGCGCTCATCACGCCCGTCGCGCCGGGGAGTGACCCTGAGGGAATTCGCTGGTCCCGGCGGGCCGGGTCCGGGGAGGATGGGCCGGATCAGGACCGCCGCCGACCGGAGACCGGAGACCTCGCCATGCCCACCACGGACACCCACCGCCCCGTGACCCTCGACCGGCGCGAAGGCCCCTTCGGCGAGGTCGTCCTGCGGGAACGCGGCGACGACTTCGAGATCATCGCCAACGGCTGCTTCCTGATGGACACCTCCGACGGCCGTTCCGAGCGGCTGCTGATCGACGCGGCACTCGCCGCCCTGCCGCCCGGCCGGCCCGGCCCGACCCTGCTCATCGGCGGGCTCGGCGTCGGATTCTCGCTCGTCCGCGCGGCCGAGGGGCGGCGCTGGGGCGGCATCGCCGTCGTCGAGCGGGAACAGGCCATCGTGGACTGGCACCTGGAGGGCCCGCTCGGCCGGATCTCCGCCGCGGCCCTCGCCGATCCGCGGACCGAGATCCTCCGTACGGACCTCGTCGAGCACCTGAGAACGACCACGGAGCGTTACGACGCACTGTGCCTGGACATCGACAACGGGCCCGGCTGGACCGTCACCGAGGACAACGGAAGCCTCTACTCACCCACCGGTCTGGCGGCCTGCCACGCGCGTCTGACCCCCGGCGGAGTCCTCGCCGTGTGGTCCGCGCAGCCCTCCGCGGCCTTCGACGAAGCGCTGCGGAATGCCGGATTCCAAGCAGTACGGACCGAAGAAGTAGCGGTTGCCCGAGGTGTTCCCGACGTGGTCCATCTCGCACTCCGGGGCCACTGAACCCCCACCCGGTATGCGCACCCCGGCGGACCGCGGGCCAAGTGGCACAAGGCCGACGATCCGCCGCTTGCGAGGGGGTAACAGTTCGCGCCGGACAACACCCTGCGTAGCCGGGAGCCGTCCTCTGCCTTTACGCTGCTGAGCGGCACAAGGGATCACCGACGACATCCACAAGCGATAACCGTGCCTCCGGGGGAATGGCCTCCGCGAGAACGGGCAGGGGCGGGGCGATGGAACAGACACACACCACCCACAACGGCGTCGCTGCCACCCCCGGGGCTCAGCGCCGGGTTCTGGTGGTAGAGGACGACGCGACGATCGTCGACGCCATTTCCGCCCGGCTGCGAGCCGAGGGCTTCCTGGTGCAGACAGCGCTGGACGGCCCCGCGGCCGTGGACGCGGCCGAGGCCTGGCAGCCCGACCTGATGGTGCTCGACATCATGCTTCCCGGCTTCGACGGCCTGGAGGTCTGCCGCCGCGTGCAGGCCCAGCGCCCCGTGCCGGTGCTGATGCTCACCGCACGCGACGACGAGACCGACATGCTGGTCGGGCTCGGGGTCGGCGCCGACGACTACATGACCAAGCCGTTCTCCATGCGTGAACTGGCGGCGCGGGTGCACGTCCTGCTGCGCCGGGTGGAGCGGGCCGCGCTGGCCGCCGTGACCCCGCGCAGCGGGATCCTGCGTCTCGGCGAGCTGGAGATCGACCACGCGCAGCGCCGGGTCCGGGTGCGCGCCGACGACGTCCACCTGACGCCGACGGAGTTCGACCTGCTGGTCTGCCTGGCCAACACGCCCCGGGCGGTGCTCTCCCGTGAGCAGCTGCTGGCCGAGGTCTGGGACTGGGCGGACGCCTCCGGGACCCGTACGGTCGACAGCCACATCAAGGCCCTGCGCCGGAAGATCGGCGCCGAGCGGATCCGTACGGTCCACGGCGTCGGTTACGCCCTGGAGACTCCCGCGCCATGACGCGGCCCGGCTCCGGACTGCGCCCCTTCTCGATCAAGGCCAAGCTGGGCACGCTCGTCGTGGTCTCCGTGTTCATCACGACCGGACTGCTGATCGTCGCCCTGCGGACCAGGACCGAATTCCGGTTCATCACGGTCTTCTCCGTCATCGCCACGCTGCTGATCACCCAGTTCGTGGCGCACGGCCTGACCGCGCCGCTGGACGAGATGCGGGCGGTGGCCCGGTCCATCTCGCACGGCGACTACACCGGACGGGTGAGCGGCGCCGGGCGGCGCGACGAGCTCGGCGACCTCGCGCAGACGATCAACCGCATGGCGGACGACCTGGAGGCGGAGGACCGGCACCGCAAGGAGCTGGTGGCCAACGTCTCCCACGAGTTGCGCACGCCCATCGCCGCGCTCAGAGCCGTGCTGGAGAACGTGGTCGACGGGGTGTCCGCCGCCGATCCCGAGACCATGCGTACGGCCCTGAAACAGACCGAGCGCCTGGGCAGACTCGTGGAGACCCTGCTGGAGCTCTCCCGGCTGGACAACGGAGTGGTGACGCTGAAGGCGCGCCGCTTCGAGGTGTGGCCGTATCTCTCGGGAGTGCTGAAGGAGGCCAACCTCGCGGCCTCACGGCGCCGACTCTCGTCGGGCTCCGGGAACCACTCGCGTACGGACGTCCACCTGCACCTGGACGTGTCGCCGCCCGAGCTGACGGCGCACGCGGACGCGGAACGGCTGCACCAGGTGGTCGCCAACCTCATCGACAACGCGGTCAAGCACAGCCCGCCGCACGGCCGGGTCACGGTGCTCGCGCGGCGCGGGCCCCGTCCCGAGTCGCTCGAACTGGAGATCATCGACGAGGGGCCGGGCATCCCGGAGGCGGAGCGCCACCGGGTCTTCGAGCGCTTCAACCGCGGACAGGCGCCGTATCCGCACGGCCCCGGGAGCGACGGCGGTACGGGACTGGGGCTGGCGATCGCCCGCTGGGCGGTGGATCTGCACGGCGGTCATATCGGTGTGGCCGAATCCGCCCGGGGCTGCCGTATCCGAGTCACCCTTCCCGGGGACTCCTAGCTTGCACGGTTGACCCGGAGTTCGAACCGGAGCGTCACCCTGTGCGTACGGAAGGTCGCATTCTACGTCGCGACCGGGAAAGAGATACGGTCCAGGTGGGCCGTAGCACCGGCCCCGCGTACCCGAAGTGCAGCGGAACCCCGCTTGTTTCCCGCCATTTCATGCGCCGAAACCCGGTTTCCGATGTGATGTGCACGACGAAGACCGGCCCGGCCTGCACGTAACGGCTGGGGAGGCGTAGCCTTGATTTCCGCTGTCCATCACCTTGTGAAGCGGAAGAGGGCGGTTCACGCCGTGTCGTCTCAGTCCCCCAGTAACTCGAGCATCTCGACCGATCAAGAAGTCGGCTCCGGGTCCAACCCCGCCGCCGCTTTCGGGCCCAACGAGTGGCTTGTCGACGAGATCTACCAGCAGTACCTCCAGGACCCCAATTCGGTCGATCGCGCCTGGTGGGACTTCTTCGCCGACTACAAGCCGGGCACGTCCGGCACGGCGGACAAGCCCGTCCCCACAGTTGCGGGAGCGGTGACCCCGGCCCCGGCCGCCGCCGCTCCGAGCACCGTCAACTCCGCCCCTGCCCAGCCCGCCACGCCGGCACCGGCGCCCACGGTCGTCGCTCCGGCGAAGGCGGCGGCCCCGGCCGCACCGGCCGCCCCGGCGAAGGCGGCGGCCCCGGCCGCTCCCGCACAGGCCGCCCCGGCAGCCGCCAAGGCCCAGGCTCCGGCCGACGCCCCGGCCGGCCCGGAGTACGTGACGCTGCGCGGCCCTTCGGCCGCCGTCGCCAAGAACATGAACGCCTCGCTGGAGCTGCCGACGGCCACGTCCGTCCGCGCCGTTCCCGTGAAGCTGCTGTTCGACAACCGCATCGTCATCAACAACCACCTGAAGCGCGCCCGCGGCGGGAAGATCTCGTTCACGCACCTCATCGGGTACGCGATGGTGCAGGCCCTCAAGGCCATGCCGTCGATGAACCACTCCTTCACGGTCAAGGACGGCAAGCCGACCCTGGTCAAGCCGGAGCACATCAACCTCGGCCTGGCCATCGACCTGGTGAAGCCGAACGGCGACCGCCAGCTGGTCGTCGCGGCCATCAAGAAGGCCGAGACGCTCAACTTCTTCGAGTTCTGGCAGGCCTACGAGGACATCGTCCGCCGTGCCCGTGTCGGCAAGCTCGGCATGGACGACTTCGCCGGAGTCACCGCCTCGCTGACCAACCCCGGCGGCATCGGCACCGTCCACTCCGTGCCCCGCCTGATGCCCGGACAGGGCCTCATCATGGGCGTCGGCGCGATGGACTACCCGGCCGAGTTCCAGGGCACCTCGCAGGACACCCTGAACAAGCTGGGCATCTCGAAGGTCATGACCCTGACCTCGACGTACGACCACCGGGTCATCCAGGGTGCCGCGTCCGGCGAGTTCCTGCGTGTCCTGGCCCAGCTCCTGCTCGGTGAGAACGAGTTCTACGACGAGATCTTCAAGGCGCTGCGCATCCCCTACGAGCCGGTCCGCTGGCTCAGGGACATCGACGCCTCGCACGACGACGACGTCACCAAGGCCGCACGGGTCTTCGAGCTGATCCACTCCTACCGGGTCCGCGGCCACGTCATGGCCGACACCGACCCGCTGGAGTACCGCCAGCGCAAGCACCCCGACCTGGACATCACCGAGCACGGCCTCACCCTGTGGGACCTGGAGCGCGACTTCGCGGTCGGCGGTTTCGCCGGCAAGACGATGATGAAGCTCCGCGACATCCTCGGTGTGCTGCGTGAGTCGTACTGCCGCACCACCGGCATCGAGTTCATGCACATCCAGGAGCCGAAGGAGCGCAAGTGGCTCCAGGACCGGGTCGAGCGTCCGCGCCCGGCTCCGGAGCGCGAGGAGCAGCTGCGGATCCTGCGCCGCCTCAACGCCGCCGAGGCGTTCGAGACGTTCCTGCAGACCAAGTACGTCGGCCAGAAGCGGTTCTCGCTGGAGGGCGGCGAGTCCGTCATCCCGCTGCTCGACGCGGTCATCGACTCCGCCGCCGAGGCCCGCCTCGACGAGGTCGTCATCGGCATGGCCCACCGCGGCCGGCTGAACGTCCTGGCGAACATCGTCGGCAAGTCGTACGCGCAGATCTTCCGGGAGTTCGAGGGCAACCTCGACCCGCGGTCGATGCACGGCTCCGGTGACGTCAAGTACCACCTGGGCGCCGAGGGCACCTTCACCGGTCTGGACGGCGAGCAGATCAAGGTCTCGCTGGCCGCCAACCCCTCGCACCTGGAGGCGGTCGACCCGGTCCTGGAGGGCATCGCCCGCGCCAAGCAGGACATCATCAACAAGGGCGGCACGGACTTCACGGTCCTGCCCGTCGCGCTCCACGGCGACGCGGCCTTCGCGGGCCAGGGCGTCGTCGCCGAGACGCTCAACATGTCGCAGCTGCGCGGCTACCGCACCGGCGGCACCGTGCACGTGGTGATCAACAACCAGGTCGGCTTCACCGCCGCCCCGGAGTCCTCGCGCTCCTCGATGTACGCCACGGACGTGGCGCGCATGATCGAGGCGCCGATCATCCACGTCAACGGCGACGACCCGGAGGCCGTGGTCCGCGTCGCGCGGCTCGCCTTCGAATACCGGCAGACGTTCAACAAGGACGTCGTCATCGACCTCATCTGCTACCGCCGCCGCGGTCACAACGAGGGCGACAACCCGGAGTTCACCAACCCGCAGATGTACACCCTGATCGACAAGAAGCGCTCGGTGCGCAAGCTCTACACCGAGTCCCTCATCGGTCGCGGCGACATCACGCTGGAAGAGGCCGAGCAGGCGCTGCAGGACTTCCAGGGCCAGCTGGAGAAGGTGTTCGCGGAGGTCCGTGAGGCCACCTCGGGGCCGTCCCAGCCGCATGTCCCGGACGTCCAGGCGGAGTTCCCCGTGGCGGTGGGCACCGCGGTCTCCTCGGAGGTCGTGAAGCTGATCGCCGAGTCCCAGGTGAACATCCCCGACGAGATCACCGTCCACCCGCGCCTGATGCCGCAGATGCAGCGTCGCGCCGCGTCGGTGGAGAACGGCACGATCGACTGGGGCATGGGCGAGACCCTGGCCATCGGCTCGCTGCTGATGGAGGGCACCCCGGTCCGGCTCGCCGGCCAGGACACCCGCCGCGGCACGTTCGGCCAGCGCCACGCCGTTCTCGTCGACCAGAAGACCGGCGAGGACTACACCCCGCTGCTCTACCTCTCCGACGACCAGGCCCGTTACAACGTCTACGACTCGCTGCTCAGCGAGTACGCGGCGATGGGCTTCGAGTACGGCTACTCGCTGGCCCGTCCGGAGTCGCTGGTCATCTGGGAGGCGCAGTTCGGTGACTTCGTCAACGGTGCGCAGACCGTCGTCGACGAGTTCATCTCCTCGGCCGAGCAGAAGTGGGGCCAGACGTCCGGCGTCACCCTGCTGCTGCCGCACGGCTACGAGGGCCAGGGCCCGGACCACTCGTCCGCCCGACCTGAGCGTTTCCTGCAGATGTGCGCGCAGGACAACATGACGGTCGCGATGCCCACCCTGCCGTCGAACTACTTCCACCTCCTGCGGTGGCAGGTGCACAACCCGCACCACAAGCCGCTGATCGTCTTCACCCCGAAGTCGATGCTGCGTCTCAAGGCCGCGGCCTCGAAGGTGGAGGAGTTCACCACCGGTGGGTTCCGTCCGGTGATCGGCGACGAGTCGGTCAGTGCCGAGGCGGTCCGCAAGGTCGTCTTCTGCGCGGGCAAGCTCTACTACGACCTGGACGCCGAGCGCGAGAAGCGCGGTGACACGGAAACGGCGATCATCCGTCTGGAGCGTCTGTACCCGCTGCCGGGTGCGGAGATCCAGGCCGAGATCGCCAAGTACCCGAACGCCGAGAAGTACCTGTGGGCACAGGAGGAGCCGGCCAACCAGGGTGCGTGGCCGTTCATCGCGCTCAACCTGATCGACCACCTGGACCTGGCCGTCGGCGCCGATGTGCCGCACGGTGAGCGCCTGCGCCGTATCTCGCGCCGGCACGGCTCGTCCCCGGCGGTCGGTTCGGCCAAGCGTCACCAGGCCGAGCAGGCGCAGCTGGTCGCCGAGGTCTTCGAGGCCTGATCAGCCGCTGTACACGCCGAAGGGCCCGGTTCCGTGAGTCGACTCGCGGGGCCGGGCCCTTCGGCGTCGCGGGGTGGTGCTCCCGCGTCACGTACGAATCGGATCGTCCGTGGCTCGGACGACCTGAGGCTCAGATCGTCCGAGGCGCAGATCGTCCGAGGCGCAGATCATCTGCGGCTCAGATCATCTGCGGCTCGAAGTCCCAGAACGGCCGGTTGCGCGACCGTGCGGAGACCGTGTGCACGTGCTGCGCGCCGAGGCTCGACGCGAGGTCGCCCAGTGCCTCGCCCTCGATCTTCTCCGCCCTGCCGCGGTCGCGCAGTGCCCTGAGGTCGGCCGCGTACGCGATCCTGGCCGACAGGGTCAGCGGGTGGGTGCGGCCCATGACCTCGGTGGCGCGGGTGACCGTGGCGTCGGTGAGCTCGGCGGCGGCCTCCGGGTCCCCGACCAGGTTGCGCAGCGCCGACGCGTTGATCGCGCAGCCCAGGGTCCAGGGGTGGTTCTCCCCCACCGCCCGGGTCATGTCGGCGAGTGCACCCTCGATGAGCAGATGGGCCTGGTCCCGCTCTCCGACGTTGCGCAGGATCAGCCCGTGGTTGGCGCGGATCCCGGCCAGGTACGGGTGGTCCTCGCCGAGCATCATCAGGTAGCCGTCCATGACCCGGTCGCTTATGGCCCTGGCCTGGTCGACGTCCGCGTGCTCGCGGGCGAAGCAGCTCTGGCCGGCCGAGAACATCAGGGTCAGCGGGTCTGCGTCGCCGAGCACCCGCTCGGCCCGTTCCAGCACGCTGGTGAGGGCCGACCCGGCCTGGCTCCGGTCGCCGCGGCGGTAGCGGCAGAGCGCCAGGTTGTACTCGGCGATCAGTGTCTGCGGATTGTCCTTGCCCAGGGTGTTGCGGTGCAGCTCGGCGCTCTGCGCCTGGAGGGACTCCGCCTCGCCGTAGCGGCCCAGGAGTCGCAGGTCGGTGGTGTAGCTGATCTCGGAGAGGAGGGTCCAGCGGTGCCGTGGCTTGAGGAGCAGGCGCCGGGACTCCAGGGTGCGCCGGTTGAGGTCCCGGGACTCCTCGTACCGTCCGAGCAGCCGCAGCGAAACGGCCAGGTTGTTCTGGGCGTTGACGGTGCGTGAGTCCTGGTCTCCGAGCAGGTCGCGGTAGGCGACGAGGAGCCAGGTGGACAGCTCCAGTGCCTCGTCGTAGCGGCCGAGCCCCCGCAGGTCCGCGGCGAGACCGGTGGCGGCCCTGAGGTGGTTCAGGTCCTGCGGCCCGCGCTCCTCACGGAGGTGGTTGACCACGACCCGCTCCATGGCCTCCGTGACCGCGTAGTCGCCCACGGCCCGCAGGAGGTTGGCGTAGTGGTAGCTGACGTCCCAGACCCTGGGGTGGGTCTCGCCGAGCAGTTCCCGCCAGGCCTCCATGGCGCGTTCGCCGAGCTTGATGCCCGCCCGGTACTCCCCGGAGCAGTACATGTAGCGCAGGCAGTTGAGGACCAGGTTCTGGACGGCCGGGTCTGTGCTCTCCAGGACCTGGGCCCACTTGAGGTGCGGAACGATCTCGGCGTAGGCGGGCCAGTACAGCGCCTCGATGGGACGGCCGGGATCGGCTGCGGCCAGCGCACGGCGGACGACGTCGAGGAACTCCCCGCGCTCGGGTTCGCGCATGTCGAGCCCGAGGACCTTGTGCACCATCCGGTGCAGGTAGATCGTCTCGCCGGAGGACGCCTCCTCGGTGCCCGACTCGTGCGACTCCAGGCGGACCACGGAGTACTGCCGCAGCCGGCCGACCGCCCGGTTCCACAGCACCGGATCGTTCATCAGGCGGGACAGCTGCTCCGGGAGGTCGCCGGGCGGCATCTCCTTGAGCAGCCGTACGGGAATGGAGCCGGGGGCGAAGAAGCTGCACAGCCGGAGCAGGTCGACGGCCTCGGGGACCGTCTCCTTGAGCTGGTTCAGCAGTATCGACCAAGCGGTCTGGAAGGCCAGCGGGAAGTCCTCGGAGACCTTGACCACGTCCCCCTCGATGCCGTTGTCGAGCAGCTGGATGTACTCCCGTACGGACATGTCGGAGTCGTTGAGCCAGCCCGCCGTCTGGTCGAGCAGCAGCGGGAGGTCGCCGAGGGCGCCGGCCAGTTCGTCGGCCTCGGCCTCCGTGAGCCTCGGGGCCCGGCGGCGGACGAAGGAGACGGACTCGTCCCGGTCGTACTCGGGCACCCTGATCAGCGAGCTGTTGTACTCGCCCCACTCGGTGTTGCGCGAGGTGATCAGCACATGGCCGGGTCCGGTCGGCACCAGGTCGCTGATCTGGTCGGGTTCGTCGGCGCCGTCCACGACGAGGAGCCAGCGGGAGTGCGGTTCGCCGCGCCGCAGGGCTCCGCGCACGGCACGCAGCCGCTCCCCGTACTCGGCGCCGGTGTCCAGGCCCAGTTCCGGGGCGAGTTCGGCGAGCTTCTGGCGATAGAGGGCCCGCCGGTCGGCCGGGACCCACCACACCACGTCGTACTCCGCGTTGAAGCGGTAGACGTACTCCGCGGCCAGCTGGGTCTTGCCCACTCCGGACATCCCGTGCACGGCGACGACACCGGCGCCGGGGCCCGCGTCCTGGAGGGCGTGGTAGACGTCGCTGAGCAGGGCGTCACGACCGGTGAACCGCGTGTTGCGGCGCGGCACCCCGCCCCACACCTCAGGAGGGACGGCCGGATAGCGCGGTGCCGGTCTGGCCCCTTCGGGCCTGGGCAGCGGGTCCTCGGGAAGTTCGAGGCGGACCAGCAGGCGTCGCTCGGCGTCCCCCTGACCGGTGTTGGTCAGGTCGGCCGCGGCGAAGACCGAGGTGGCGCCCGGCAGTGTCGAGGTGGTGACGGAGACAGCGGCGAAGCGGCCCGGGTCGGGGGCGACCACCGCGTGCAGCGCCCTGTTCCACTCCTCGTGGCTGCGGGGGCCGAGCTGGAAGTACCACTCGCTGAGGACGACGAGGATCCGGCCGGGGGCGAGCATCAGATTCCGGAGCTCGTCCTCCAGCGGGGTGCCGGCCTGCGGGTCCCAGCGCTGGTAGCCGACCCGTACCCCGCGCCGTTCGAGGCAGTCCCCGATCCAGATGGCCCAGGCCCGGTTGAACCCCGCGAAACTGATGGTGACGGACTGCCCTCCGGCCGCCCCAACTTGCCTACCTGATACGGGCATTCAACCGTCTCCCTGCATCGTTACAAGCCTTTTCAAGATACACCGGCGACCTTGCGGAGACCGCGCGTTCCCGCCCCGTGGGCGCGGTTGCCTCACAGCTGCCCGGAGCCGTTCCTCTGCTGCCATATCACCCGGGCCGTACCCACATAGGCCCTCGCGCGGGCCCGGTGCCCCGTGGGAGCGGGAGATTCCGCCAGACGGTGGTAGAGGTTGATCAACTCGTTGACGACCACGCGTCCCTCCCTCGTCAGCCCGCCCGATCCGGCCAGAACGGGCAGCACGGCACCCACTTGCTCGTGGCAGCGGGCGTGTTCGGTCCAGGCCAGGTCCCGCTCCCCGGTACGGTCCGCGGCCAGCGCGCACCGCTGCCAGTAGCCCGCGAGGGCCGCGTGTGACACGGCGCCCTGCAGCAGCCCGTCGAACGGCCGCGGATCGGGGCGCCAGGGCGCGAAGTGCCGAGCCTCCGGGCCCTCGTGGTGCAGCGGTACGAGGGCGGCGAGCGCGGCCAGCTTGGTGTGCTGAAGCTCGTGCACGAGGGTGGCGGCGAAGTACCCGGGCGTGCCGGGCCGGCTGCTGAGGACGGCGCCGAACGCCTCGCGCCGGGTGCCGCTGCAGTGCGACGCGCTCCCGCCCGCCCGGCCGGAGCCGGGTGGCGGGGCGAGCGGGACCAGGCAGCGGAGCAGGACCGCCGCCTCGGTGAGCCGGTGGCCGCCGCCGGCGCGGAGCCGTTCGGCGACCCCGGCCCAGGACTCGGCCCAGCCCGCCCGGGCCCGGTCGTCGAGGCACACGGCGCCGCTCAGGCCGTGGTGCCCCGGGCCGCCGCCCGCCGTGCGGTAGGGATCCAGGTCGTCCAGGGGGACGGGCGCGGCACCGGACACGAGGGGCGGCAGCGTGTGGACGGGCCGCCACCGCGGGTCGTGGGGGTGGGCTCCACCGCTCCCGGGCCGCACCACGATGTCCGTCTGCGCCTTGTTCCGTACGGTCATCACCCCGTCGGCGAACGTCAGATCGACCTGGCCCGGGCCGGTGCGCAGGGCCCCGAGGGTGGGCAGCGTCAGGGTGCCGCCGCGCACGGTGAGCCGGGTGGTGAACGGCATCCGGGCGCGGACTGCGGCCGCGGCGGCCAGGGCCCCGAAGTGGTCGAGGTCGGTGCGGAGTTGCGGGGTGGGCACGTCGGCACCGAGGCCGGAAAGGCAGCGCCGGCCCCAGGGGCCCACCAGCGGGTGGAGCAGCACGGAACGGGCGGCGGCGCGGTCGGCACGCTCGGCCGCCTCCAGCAGGGCCCAGTCGCTCCGGAGGCGGTGGCGCAGGACGGGTGGGCAGACCGTGTCAGGGGCCTGGCCGGCCGCGTCGAACAGGGCCCGCAGGAGGACGAAGCGGCGCGTGTCCTGGTCGTGCACCAGCAGGCCGAGGGCGTGGGCGTCGCCCTCGGTGCGGCCCAGCGCGCGCAGCTCGCGGTCGGAGAGGGCGGGGGTCACGGTCCGTCTCCTGTGACGGCGTCGGCCAGTCGGGCCGCGATGTGGCGGATCAGCCGTTCGAGGTCGGCGCAGTAGACGGACGGGTTCACGAAGCCGTGTCCGGCACGGTAGCGGTGGGCGTAGTGGCCGCCGCCGCAGACGGTGAGCAACGGGCAGGCGCGGCAGGTGGGGGCGAGCGCGGCGGCGCCGGCCTGACGGGCGGCGACGCCGGGGTGGCGCAGCGCCTCGTCGAAGCTGTGCCGGAAGACGTCGAGGCCGGTCGCCGCCGCCGTGTCGTAGGCGGACTTGAGGGAGTCGACCTGCTCGATGCTTCCGTCGGTCTCCACCACGACGGCGTTGACGGGGTCGAGTCCGAGGGATTCGGTTGCGGCGGGCAGGCCCAGCAGGAGGGCCAGGCACTCCTCGAAGAGGCGGACCCGGGTCTCCCGGCGTCCCGCCTGCCACCAGCGGTCGAAGACGGTGCACAGCCAGTCGCCGTACGGGGTGGGCCGCCGGGCAGCCGCGTCAGGGCCGGCCTCGGCGGGCAGACCGGGTGGTGGGGTGGTCCAGTTGCCGTGCGGGAGCAGCAGGTCGAGGGCCGGAGGGCGCAGGGCGAGCAGCGACTCGTACACCTCGACGGGGTCGGTGTCCGGGTCGACCACGGTCAGGATGCCCGCGTACGCCTCAGGGTGGCGGGCGGCGAGCAGCCTGGCGCCGCGCGCCGCGGCGGGCCAGGAGGGGCGTCCGGCGTGGTCGGTGCGCCGGGTGTTGTGGGCGGCGAGGCCCCCGTCGAGGCTGATGCCGACGCGTATGCCCTGCCCGGCCAGGGTGGCGGCGCGTGCGTCGGTGAGGAGCGTGGCGTTGGTCTGGAGGGTGGCGCGGACGGTGCAGCGGTCCGGGACGCGTTCGCGGACCAGGCCGGCGAGGGCGGCCAGCCGGTCCGCGCCCGCGAGGAGGGGTTCACCGCCGTGCAGGACGAGCGAGATCTCCTGGTGCCGGTGCGTGGCGGCGTGTTCGGCGATGCGTGCGGCGGCGCGGTCCAGGACGGCGTCGGACGCGGGGCCCGGGCGGTCGCGCCAGGTGCTGTCCGGGCCCTCGTAGAGGTAGCAGTAGCGGCACGCGAGGTTGCAGCGGCCGTGCACCTTGATGATGAACTGCCCGAAGGGGACGGGGGTCACGGGACCGGCGGGCGGCACCGTGGCAGGGCTCGTCCTTGCGGTTCCGGACACTCCGGCCCCCTCGCACTGTCGGTGCCCACGGGGCCGGTCACAGCGCGCTGACGAAGCCCCACAGCATCTCCTGCGGTGTCCCGGCCCGGCCCCGCAGGTCCGCGACCACCGAGGCGAGGACCGGATGGTCCATCGTCCGCAGGGCTTCGAGGTCCAGCTCCAGGAGGTCCGGCAGCGGCTCGGCCGCCGCGTGCGGCCCCCGCGGTGCATCTGCTCCGCCTTCACGTGCGGACTGACTCATCCCGACTCCCCGTTGCCGTCGTACCCGGCTCACAGCCGTGCGCTCGCCCGTGAGCGCGCAGCCCTGACGTAAGCGGTGCGGAGCGTGCCCATCCGCGCTCCCCGTTGAACGCTCATCGCTCCAGCGCGTCCAGCCGACGGTCCGTCGACTCACCTGCCGGGCCGCCCGCGCCCGGCAGTTTGCGCCATTCGAGACGAGCCGCCCGGTACGCGTCGCGCGCGGCCCTGGGACGCCCGGCCTCTTCATAGGTCATACCCCGCCAGTGGTTGGCTGTAGCAGCCAATTCCACTGCTTGTTCGATCAGTTGTGGAATCTCCAGCTCCTCTTCGGCGGTCCTGGCGGACTCGGACGCCGTACGGAAGGCCTCCGCCGCCTCGTCCAGCCGGGTGGGCCTGCCGAGGCTGTGATAGGCGTCGAGATGGGACCGGCCCAGCTCCAGCCTGCACTCCGCCTCGGTCAGCGGATCGCGGGCCTCCCGCGCGGCGAGGTCGAAGAGGTGCTCGGCCTCGCGCAGGTCCACCCGGTCCTCGGTGGCCCGGTGGCGCAGCATCAGGGCCCTGCCGAGCATCAGCAGCCGGCCCGCCTGGCGCGGGCTGCCGCCCGCCGTCTCCGTACGGCAGTCGCGCAGCACCCGTACCGCGTCGCCGATGTACCGGCCGCCGTCGGGCAGTCCGGCGCGCCGCAGCAGGGCGCTGCCCCACTCGGCGAGCAGGTCGGCGTGGTCCCGGGAGTCCCTCGGGACGCTCCGCGCGGCGCCCTCGAACCGGGCGGCGGCCAGGACCAGTTCGGCCCGGTCGCCGGTGTGCTCGTGGCGTGCGACGTGGATCCGCCCGGCCCTCGCCCGGAGCGGGGCCCGCATCCGCTGGTCGTGCACCGTCTCCAGAGCCTGTCCGACCAGGGTCGAGGCCTCTTCCGGATCACCTCCGCAGCCCAGCAGGGCGTCCACCAGGTCCAGCAGGACCCGCGTCCGGGTGCCCCCCGTGTGCTGGGTGGTGCCGGCCTCGAACGCCTTGCGCAGCGATCGCGCCGACTGGCGGGCGTACACCCGGGACTGCTCGCCGTCGTTGGTCGCCCCGGACAGCCGCAGCAGGATCCGGCCGTGGGCCAGGATCAGCGACGAGGGCCGGTCCTCCTGGTCGGGCCAGACGTCGGCGAAGGCCTCCAGCATGCCGACGGCGGCCTGCAGCAGCGCGGTGTCACCGCCGAGCCGCCACTGCGCCTCCAGGGCGCGCACCCGCTCCAGCGTGAGCCTCAGCGCGCTCCCCGGATCAAGCTGCGGGTCCGCGCAGGCGACCGTGTACTCGCGGTCCGCGCGGCGCAGCAGTTCCAGGGCGCCGCGGCGGTCCCCGTGGCGGCGCCGGTCGTCGGCGGCGGCGTGCAGCACCTTGGCCAGGACCGCCCGTTCGGCCACGGCCCCTGGGTGGCCCGCCGCACGCTCGGCGGCGTGCTCGGCCTCGCGCAGCAGCTCGTCGCCGCCCCGTACCTCCCAGAGGCGGAGCAGGCAGCGCGCGTACTCGGCCCACAGCCCGGGCTCGGGGTCCGACGGCTCGCGCTCGGTGGCGCCGCGCAGCAGCTGAACGGCGTCGATCAGATACTGCACCATGCTGTCGGACTCGAACTGCCGCACGAGGTCGCGGGCTCCGGCCACGGCGGTGGCTCCGGCCGGGTCGGGGTGCCGTGTGCCGTGCGGGTCCTCGGGGCGGGCGAACCGGTCGGGCAGCGGCATGAAGCGCTTCAGGACCTGGGCGGCGACCTCGGCGAAGGGGTGCGGGACCCGGGGCGGCGCCGCGCCGTCGGACGCGTCCACCTCGATGCCGCCGGATTCGGGGTCGTCCGCGTCGTCCGTGTCGGGCGGGCCCGCGGGATACGGTGCGCCGTACCTGCCGTCGCCCAGCTGGGCCAGGGCCAGGGCCGGGAAGTTGGGGCCCGACCGCCCGAAGCGCTGCTCGATGTACTCCGAGCAGTGCTTGAGCACGAGCTTGGCCTCGTCCCGGCCCAGCGAGCCGAGCAGGGCCTCCTGGACACCCGGTGCGATCGCGTACCACTGGCCGTGTTCCGCGGTGTCGCCCCCGGTACGGGTCAGGAGCCCGCTCAGCAGGACCTCGGCCAGCTCGGAGGGGCCGGAGTCCGGCAGCATGGTCCGCTGCACCAGCTGCATCACCGGTAGGCAGAGCGGTGCGGCGGCGAGGTAGACGGCCAGCTGCCCGGCGGCCGGGGAGGCCGACGAACGGAACCGGCTGACCAGTTGGAGCGAGGACGGCCGGGCGCCGCCGCGTGGCGCGGGGGCCGCGGGCTGGTCCGCGCGCACCCGGGCGACGGCACCGTAGATCCGTCCGGCGCCGGTGCCGGAGAGCAGCCTGGCCCAGCCGGCCAGGGCGCCCGCGACGGGGGGCAGCACGGGAACGGCCAGCGATCCGTCGTGTGCCGGGAGGAGCGTCCCGGACTCGTCGGCCACCCTGATCGTGGCGGCTCCGCCGATGCCCTCGCCGCGTGACAGGACGCCGTAGCTGACGGGCAGTCTGGTGCGGTTCCACAGCCGCTGCGGCAGTGGCTGCAGCACGGCGGTGGGGGCCTGCCGGGTGAGGTGGTGCAGGAGCCGGTGGGCGTGCCCGCTGCGCCAGACCGGCCCGGCGCAGTCGCTGACCACCACGGTGACGCGGCGGCCCGTGGGGTCGCTGAGCCGGTCCGCGGAATGCAGGGGGGCGGCGGCCGGATCGGCGCTGCGGCTCACCGCGGGAGCTCCGTCCGGGCCCTCGTGCAGATAGCGCACCTGGACGTCCCTGAAGGCGCCCAGCTGGGCGAATATCACCTGGAGTTCGGTGAACATGCGGTCCCAGACCTGCATGGACGAGGAGGCGTCCATGACGCACTGCAGGAGTGCGTCGGCCCGGGACACCCCTCGGAACACCGGGATGATCAGTCCGCCCGTCCGGGCGCTGAGCTCCGCGGTCGCCGCCTCGTCCAGGGTGCTGCGCCGGGGCGGGGCAGCGGTCCGGTAGCGCTGCAACGGGCGCAGCGCGCGCTGCAGTTCGAGCAGGTCCGGGAGCGCCTGCGCGGCGGGCACCCCGAGGCGGAGCGCCGTGGCACCGCCCCGGCCTGCGCCGCCGGACCGGGCGGGCGGGCCGGTGCCGTACGGGACGGGGTAGAGCGCGACGCGCGGGTCCCCGGCGGGCGGGCCGTCCGGTTCGTCGGCCGCGTCGTCGTCGGTAGCGGACGGGTCCGGGCCCGGGTGTGCGGGGTGCGCTGCCTGCCCGTCGGCGCCGCCGCTCCCGGGGGCCTCGGCGGTCGGGCCGGACGACGGTCCGGGGCCTGCGGGGCCTTCCCCCGCGTCCGCGCCGCCGGTCTGCCGGGCGAGCCAGAGGACGTCGCAGATCTGCTCGGCGTCGGGGTCGAGCCCGGCCTCTCGCAACCTGGCGACGAACGCGGGCAGCAGCCCGCTCCCGCCGGACCCCGGCTCGTCGGGCACGCCGTGACGGGGGGCGGTCGCGTCCCGCGGTCCGCCCGGTCCGTGCCGTGCCCCGGCATCGGACATCAGCCGTTCACCTCGGCCGGTCGAGTCGCTGGATGAGCAGGTCGGCAAGCCGGTCGCGGCCGGCGGGTGCGGCCACGTCGGTGAGGTAGACGGCGTTCAGCAGCTGGTCCGTCGCGAGGAGTTCGCCGCGTGAGCGCTCCAGGAAGTGGCTGATGAGGTCGTCCCCGGATCGCGCCGCCTCGTCCCCGAGGTGCGCGCGCACGAAGGTGGCCAGTCGCTGGTGGTCGGGGCGGCCGAGCTCCAGATGGATGCAGCGCCTCATGAGCGGGGCCGGGAAGTCGCGCTCGCCGTTGCTCGTGAGGACGACGAAGGGGAAGGAGGTGCACTGGACCCTGCCCCCCGTGATCACCACCTTGTTGCCGTCGTTGTCCAGGACGTGCGCCTTGCCGTCCGGCAGCCGGTCGCTGATGCGTTCCAGTTCGGGGATGGCGAACTCGCCTTCCTCCAGCACGTTGAGCAGGTCGTTCGGCAGGTCGATGTCGCTCTTGTCCAGCTCGTCGATGAGCAGCACGCGCGGCCGGCCGGAGGGCAGCAGCGCGGTGCCGAGCGGCCCGAGCCTGATGTAGCTCCCGATGCCGTCCGCGGCACCGGTGCCCGCCCGTTCCTCGGCCGTTCCGTGCGCGGCGATCTGCACGTCCTGGAGCCTGGCGATGGCGTCGTAGTGGTACAGCCCGTCGAGCAGGGTGGATCGGCTGACCACCGGCCAGCGCAGGACCCTGCCGAGGCCGAGCTCATGGGCCACCGAGTGCGCCAGGGTGCTCTTTCCCGCACCCGGGCTGCCGGTGACGAGCAACGGCCGTCTGAGGTAGAGCGCGGCGTTGATCATCTCCAGTTCCTCCGCACCCGGCCGGTGCAGCTCGGCGAGATGCCGGTGGCTGCCCAGCCGGCGGTCGGCGGAGCCGTCGGTCTCCTCTCCGCCGCCCGGCGGCGGATCGGCACGGTTCGCGAAATCCCGCCAGGGCGGCGGGGAGGGCAGGCGCCCGATCCCCTCGTGCGGTTCGCCGGCCCCCCGGTAGATGAGCCACTCATTCGGTTCACTCATGGCGTTCCTCCCGTCATGGCGCCTCCAGGAGCTGCCCTGCGCCGGGCAGCGGATGGTGCGGGTCGTCGTAGAGCAGGGCGACGCTGTCGGACCAGTACGTCTCGATACGGCCGGCCCGCACCGATTTCCTCAACTCATGGATCGCGTAAGGAAGTCGGTCGGTCGCGCCGGCCTGCGTCACCGTGTCGGCAGCCCGCCGGTGGAACTCCGTGCAGACGGCCCCGGCCTGCCCCGCGCGCCTGCGCCACAGCACCACGCCGTAGCCCGCGCTCATCACCCGGCCGAGCCCGGCCAGGGCCTCCGCCGGGGGGTGGCCGCCGTACTGGCAGAGCAGCGGGACCGTCTCGTGCGCCAGCGTGCGGAGTTCACCCGTGTCAGGAACGCGTACCCGGATGCCGCCCACGCAGTCGGCCACCTCGCCGCGCATCGGGCCCGCCGCCGTGCGGTTCCAGCGGACCTTCCGCTCCTTCGCGGACCACTCCTCGTCGTACGGCTCCTGGTCGGCGCACCTGAGGACCACGGGACGCACGACACCGAGCGGTGGTTCGTACGGCGTCAGGCACCACTTGTCCACGTCCAGATTCAACAGCGCCCGGCCGGTGGCCACCTGGAGGACGGCCGGACTGTCCGGTTCGTCGCAGCACCGGAAGGCCTCGGCCAGCGGAGCGGCCAGCCGGGACGGCAGGTCGGCCAGCGCGGTGCCGTGGGCGTCCTCCGCCACCGGGCGGAAGTCGCCGTCGCTCTCGCCGACGGCGATCCGCCAGTCGTAGCGCCCCTGTTCCCAGCCACGCAGTTCCAGCGACAGCAGGACGAAGGACCGCCCCGCCGCCCCCGGACCCGCTCCGGGCCGCGCGGGCGGTGTGCGGCGCCCAGGGGCCGGGCGGCCCGGGCCCGCGCTCCAGAGCAGGTCGAGCTCCTTGCGGAAGCTGCGGGAGAGGTGGTCGTCGGCCGTCCGGCGCACCCACTCCCAGAGTGCCTGCGTGGCGTCCGCGGTGTCCGGGGCCTCGTAGGGACGGTCGGCGGAGATGACGGCCATGCAGTAGCGCAGGACCAGTTCGAGCGCACGCTCACCGTCGCGCACCTCGTACAGGGCGGCGAGGCCGTCGCGCCAGCCGCGCGGGGCGGGGCGGTGGTCGCCGGAGTAGACGTCCGGGAGGCCGTCCAGAAGGTCGAGCAGGGCTCGTGTGCTGACCGGGGGCGGGATGTCCGCGAGCCGCCCCAGCAGGACGATGCGCTGCCGCGGGCTGAGCGTGCGCCCGGGGCCGGACGCGAGCTCGCTCTGGGCGTCGACCCAGGTCCGCTCGGTGCCGGCCGTACTGTCGTGCCGGTCGGCGTGGTGCCGGTCGTGCGCGTGGAACACCGCGTGGTACGGGTCGGTCCGCCGGTCCTCGGCGCCGGCCTGGACCGGGAGGGTCCGCAGTCGTTCGATGCCGACCGCGGTGCCGCCCTGTTCGCCCTCGATCCGTGACTTGAGGACGCCTACCACCTCGCCCCGGGCGAGGTCGACCACCGGGCCGCCGGACATGCCGGCCTCCATCCAGTCGCCGCCCAGCCGGATCTGCTGCCCGTCGTCGGCGGGCCCGCCGAACATGCCCTTGACGGTGCAGTCGCCGCTGACCGAGGCCGGCCTGCCGCCCCTCGGGCCGGTCCAGCCCACGTAGTGGACCCTGCTGCCCGGGAGCATCGCGGCGGGCCGCTCCGTGACGTAGACGCACGCGTGCTCGGCCGGTTCCAGCAGGCGGATCAGGGCCAGGTCGGGGGCCGGCCAGCCGGGTGCCCGCGGGCCGGTGCCCGGACCGGTCTCGGGCAGCGTCGCGACGACCGTGCCCGCGACGGCGGTCTCGGCGGTGCTGTGCCGATCGGGCCTGAACACCACGTTCACCCCACCCCCCTCCCCCTGCGACGCCACATGGGCGCATGTGAGGACCCAGCTGGGTGCGATGAAGAAACCGCTGCCGAGAAAGCCCGTGTCGGATCCGTCTGGGACATACCCGGGCTCCGGCCGATGGATGCGTACCGTTGCCTCCCTCACGAGGCCCATCAGGGCAAGGGTCGTCCGGTCCCGTCCGCCCTCTGCGCCCCCGTCGGCGGACTGCGTCATGAGCCGCCGCCGCCGGGCGCCCCACCGCCGTGGGGATGCGCCGGTGCGCCGGTGGAAGCCCCGGCGGACGGCCCGTCCGGCGGAGCGCCGTCCGGGGGCGAGGTGGCGGGGGGCGAGGTGGGAGGTGGCGGGGCGGCGGGGGGCTGTGGTGTGGCGGGATGAGGGGCGGCGGTGGGTGGCGGGGTGGTGGCGGACGGCGGGGTGGTGCCGGGTGGTCCTCCGCCGGACCAGGTGAGAGTGACCTTGATCGCGCCCTTGGCCTCCCCGTCCGCGAGGAGCCCGACGACCTTGCCGGCCTTGGCCGTGAGCTCGATGCCGAATTCCACACTGACCTCGTCGGGCCGCACCGCGCGCAGCGGTTCGGCGAGCGAGCGGGCGACGCTCGTGACGACACCCGTGAGGCTCTCCACCCTGGCCTGGATCCGGTCGGTCAGGTCCTCGTACCCGATGTCCGTGTAGGTCGGCCCGCCTGCGGGCTCCACCAGCTCCTCCGCGCCGGATATCCGCGCCCAGACCGGCGTACCGTCCGGCATCTCGATGCGCGTGATCCGGGCCGCACTGTCACCCATGACACCCCCCGTTGCCCAACTCGTCGCAGATTAGCGGGAGTCCGGGGGCGGTGTGGGCTCATGGAGCATGACATCGCCTGCGGTACGCCTGCTCCGGGTGTTCTGCCCTGCACGGCCGCGGGGCGAACGCCCTACCCTGGCGGGAACAACTACCGTCCCCACCCGGAGCGAGCACAGGCATGTATTTCACGGACCGTGGCATCGAGGAACTGGAGAAGCGGCGCGGCGAGGAGGAGGTCACCTTCGAGTGGCTCGCCGAGCAGCTGCGTACGTTCGTCGACCTCAACCCCGACTTCGAGGTGCCCGTCGAGCGCCTGGCGACCTGGCTGGCCCGGCTGGACGACGAGGACGAGGACGAGTAGTCACCGCCCGGACCGCCGCGCACCCTCCGCTTCGCGCCTGAACCGGTTGTACGCGAGGCCCAGCGCGCCCTGCGCCAGCAGGACCAGGCCCGCCGCGATCCAGCCCCCGCTGCGCCGCCGGGCACCCCACAGGGTGAGCGGCAGCCCTGCGGCGACCTGCACAGCGGCCACGGCACGGGCGCGCGGTCCAAGCATCCAGGGGCCGAGGCTGCCGCTCTCCACGGCGTCGAGCTCCACCCGCACGGCATCGTGCCACCCGGCCCACTCGATCAGTTCCGCTTCCCGGTGCGCACCGGCGGCGGCGCGCAGCCGGTCGGCCGGTTCGCCGGGGGTGAGGCCTGGCGGCAGGGACACTCCGGTGCGGGTGAGGACGGCCAGCAGTCCGCGCAACCGGGCGTCGGCGTCCGCCCCCGGGTCCTCCCGGGTGAGGGCCTCCAGGGCCTGCACATCGAGGACCGGGTCGAGACCCAGCCGGATGGCGAACGTACGCATGGCCTCGTCCTCACCGGCCGGGGTGCCGTCCGCCAGCCAGATGTAGCCGACCGGACGGCGGAAGCCCGCGGCGAGCGTGAATCCGGCCCGTTCGCCGTCCCACCACAGCGCGAGCACCGGCCAGGCCGATCCCACCGCGAGCGCGGTGGCCCAGCCTCCGAGGACCCGGTCGACGGGCTCGGCGCCCTCGCGACCCGCCGCGTCACCGTTGCCGTGGCCCGCGCCGCCGTGGCCGTCGTGGCCGTCGTGGCGCCAGGGCTTCCCCTCGGGGACGAGGGCGCTCCAGCCTTCCCCGGCCGGGGTGAGCAGCATGCGCTCCTGCAGCAGATGGGCCAGGGGCCGTACGGTCTCGGGGTCGGCCCGGCACAGGAGCAGAGCACCCACGGAAGTCGCGGTCATGGTGCCTACGCTAGGGCAATTCACCCACGTATGGCGGGTTTCGTCCACCTCCATCTCGCCGCCCACATCCCCCTTGACTTCTTCGATCCGCGATATATCGTGTTCTCACAAGACGCGATATGTTGCGTCGCGCCCACGCCCGTCCCCGGAGGTCGGATCGCATGCCTGAGTCCACGTGGACCGTCGCCGAACCCCAGAAACTCACCGTCGACACCCCCGTGACGGCGCTCAACGTGCGCGTCGTCAACGGCACGGTCAATGTCGTCGGCACCGACGGGGCGAGCGCCCGGCTGGAGGTCTCCGAAGTCGAGGGCCCGCCCCTGATCGTGACCCAGCGGGACGGAACCCTCACCGTCGCCTACGAGGACCTGCCCTGGAAGGGGTTCCTCACCTGGCTCGACCGCAAGAGTCCGCGCCGCAGCGCCGTCGTCTCGCTCGCCGTGCCGGCCGGTTCGACGGTGGAGGTCGGTGTGATCGGCGCCGGGGCCGTCGTCTCGGGGATCCGCGGGCGCACCGAGCTGCGCGGAATCACGGGCGACACCACCCTGGTGGGGCTCTCGGGCGTGGTCCGGGCGGAGACCGTCGCCGGAAGCCTGGAGGCCCAGGCCGTCACCGGTGACCTCCACTTCCAGTCGGTGTCGGGCGACCTGACGGTCGTCGACGGCGCGGGCACGTCGGTGCGGGCGGAGTCCGTCAGCGGCCACATGGTGCTGGACCTCGACACGTCCCCGAAGCCCACCGACATCCGGCTGACCACGGTCTCCGGCGAGATCGCCATCCGGCTGCCGCACCCGGCCGACGCGAAGGTCGAGGCGAACACCGCGAGCGGGGCGGTCTCCAACGCGTTCGAGGATCTGCGCGTCGGCGGCCAGTGGGGCGCGAAGAAGATCACGGGCACGCTCGGCGCGGGCACGGGGAAGCTGAGGGCGACGACCGTCTCCGGCTCGATCGCCCTGCTGCGCCGCCCACCGGCGGAGGACGACCCGCACGCCGCCGAATCAACCGGAAAGGTGCTCTGACATGCCTCCCGTATTCGCCCATGGACGCCTGCGTCTGTACCTCCTCAAGCTGCTGGACGAGGCCCCGCGCCACGGCTACGAGGTGATCCGGCTCCTGGAGGAGCGTTTCCAGGGTCTCTACGCCCCGTCGGCGGGCACCGTGTATCCCCGCCTGGCCAAGCTGGAGGCCGAAGGCCTGGTCACACATGCCACCGAGGGGGGCCGCAAGGTCTACTCGATCACCGACGCCGGGCGGGCCGAGCTGGCGGGCCGGGGCGGTGAGCTGGCCGATCTGGAGCTGGAGATCCGCGAGTCGGTCTCCGAGCTGGCCGCCGAGATCCGCGACGACGTACGCGGCGCGGCGGGCAAGCTGCGCAGCGAGATGCGGGCGGCGGCCTCGGAATCCCGTCACGACGGAAGTACCGGGAAGAGCGGCTGGGAGTCCGACCTGGGGAACAGCGAGGCGTGGCGCACGGCGAAGGAGGAGCTGCGCAAGGCCAAGCAGGAATGGAAGGAGCAGGCACGCCGGGCGAAGGACGAGTCCCGCCGCGCCCGTGAGGACGCCGAGCAGGCCCGCCGCCAGGCCCAGGAGGCCCACGAGAAGGCACGCGAGCAGATGCAGAACGCGGCACGCCAGGTGCAGGAGCATTTCGCGCGCGGCGACTGGCCCACGGGTGTGCGGGAGGGGCTGGCCGAGATCACGGGCCAGCTCGGCGGCTTCGCCAGGACCGGCAGCTGGCCTTCGTACACCAGGCCCGATCCTGCCGCTCCGGACGTCGAGTGGGCCGTGGACACGGCTCCCACGGGCGATCCGGCCCGCGATCTCGACCGGTTGCTGGACCGTTTCCGTGACGACGTCCGGGACGCGGCGCGGGACCGTGGTGTCACCGAGACCCAGCTGACGGAGGCCCGGCACCACCTGGCCACGGCGGCGACCCAGCTGGACCGCCTGCTGCGGGGAGCCGGTGACCCGGCGAAGGGCGGCACGACGCCGAAGAAGCCCTGACACCGCGTTGTCCGCGCGGTCCCGTTGCCCATGCGGTCCCGTTGCCCATGCGGTCCGGGGCAACGGGTCCGCCGGCATCGGCGCGAGGCGGGGCATCCGGGGGTGCGGTTCGCCTTCCCGGGCCGTCTGCCCGGCCGAAGGGACCGACTCCACCCGGACCAGGGGTGGGCCGACCCATGCGGCCGGGCAGATCGACCGCTTTCCGCCGGATGGTCCGCCCCGCCCCGAGCCGGGGGCGGACCAGCTCACCCCTGCGCTGAGGTCAGCCCCATGGCCCGGGCCGAGGTTCAGCACCCCGGTCCTGCGGCGGATCGCCACCCGGCTGCCGGGACGGGTCGGCCCATGCCCCGGGCCGAGGTTCAACACCCGCGGTCGGATGGGTTCGGCACCCGGCTGCCGGGCGGATCAGCTCACCGCCGACCGCCGGGGCTGATCGGCTCGCCCCGACCGGCCGCCTGGGCAGGATCAGCTCGCCCTGGCCTGGCCCTCTCCCCCGGCTCCGTACAGCGCCCGCTCCACGGTCGTATACGTCGCACCGTGTTCCGCGAGCACGTCCGCGACCACGCCCGGGCAGGCGGTCAGGGCCAGCAGGACGTGCTCCTCGCCGATGTAGCGGTCACCACGACCGAGGGCGATGCGCAGGGACTTCTCCAGGATGCTCTTCGCACCGGCGGTGAACGCGCGGCGTCCCGACCACCTCCGGCGGCTCCCGCGGGCGCCCGCCAGAGCGCCCTGCCCGTGCGCGCCCTCGACCTTGGCGACGATCTCGGTGACGTCGATACCGATACCGGCCAGCGCCTCCTCGTCCGCCTTGGTGAGTCCTCCGCGACGCCGGGCCTCGGTGAGCGACGCCGCCATCGAAGCGCGGCGGTCGGTGAGGCCCAGTGCGGCGACCGCGAAGGAGGACCGGCCGCCCTCCTGGTCCAGCAGCGAGAGCAGCAGATGTTCCTCGGTGACCGAGTTCGCCCCTGCCCGCTCGGCGTGGGCCACCGCGCCCGTCACCGCGACCCGGGCCCCCTTGGTGAATCGCTCGAACATCAATGCCTCCCGTACTTCTTGTGCACGGCCTGCCGGCTGACACCCAGCTCGGCAGCGATTTCCTGCCACGACCAGCCCTGGACGCGGGCGCTCCTGACTTGTACGGCTTCGAGTTGTTCCAGCAGCCGCCGCAGCGCGGCGACCGCCCGCAGCCCGACGCGCGGGTCACGGTCACCGGCGCGTGCGGCGAGATCCGTTGCTTCGGTCATGATGTCAATCTACGTTGACACACACCTCGCGTCAACCAATGTTGACAGAATCGGCGGCCAGGCGGGCATGGCGCTCCACGTCGTACCGCGTGTCCCCGTAGCGGAGCTTCCCCCGCTCGATGCCCTCCGCCGCGAAGCCGGCCCGCCGGGCCACCGCGCAGGAGGCCGGGTTGTTCGTCCGGTGGCCGAGCTCCAGGCGGTACAGCCCCAGGTCGTCGAAGGCCCACCGCGCCAGTGCCCGCACTCCCGCCGCCGCCACTCCCGCACCGCGGGCGGCCTCGGTGGTCCAGTAGGAGATCCAGCCGGTGTCGTGGACGTGGTTCACGGCGGTCACGGCCACGCAGCCGAGTGCCGCACCGTCCCTGACGACGGCCCACGCATATCCGGTGCCCGCCGTCCTGGCCGCATCCCGTTCGGCGATCCACTCCAGCGCCTCGGCCCGGTTCGTGACGGGGCGGCCCGCCTGGCGGGCCGTCTCGGCCGGCGTGAAGGCCCGGAGCACGGCCGGGGCGTCGGACGGCCGCCAAGGGCGCAGCGACAGCCCCTCGGGAGTCCGCAGTTCCGGCGGGGGCGTCACGAGACGGTGAGCACGATCTTCCCGAAGAGGTCCCCGGCAGCGAGCCGTTCGAATCCTTCGCGGGCCCTGTCCAGTGGCAGCGTCTCGTCGATGACGGGCCGGACACCGGTGGCCGCGCAGAAGGCCAGCAGGTCCTCCAGCTCGTCCTTGGAGCCCATCGTGGAACCGACGACCTTGAGTTCGAGGAAGAAGATCCGGGTCAGTTCGGCGTGCGAGGGGCGGTCGCCGCTGGTGGCCCCGGAGATGACCAGCGTGCCTCCGGGCCGCAGCGACTTCACCGAGTGGGACCACGTGGCGGCCCCGACGGTCTCGATGACGGCGTCGACGCGCTGCGGCAGCCGCGCCCCGGACTCGTACGCCTCGACGGCACCCAGTTCGACCGCGCGCCTGCGCTTGGCCTCGTCCCGGCTGGTCGCGAACATCCTCAGCCCGGCGGCCTTGCCGAGCACGATCGCGGCGGTGGCGACACCGCCGCCGGCCCCCTGCACGAGGACCGAGTCGCCGGGGCGCACACCCGCGTTGGTGAACAGCATCCGGTACGCGGTGAGCCAGGCGGTCGGCAGGCAGGCGGCCTGTTCGAAGGTGAGCTCCTTCGGCTTGGGCAGCACGTTCCAGCTGGGTACGGTGACCTGCTCGGCGAAGGTGCCCTGGTAGCGCTCGGTGAGGATGGACCGCGGCTCGGCCGGGCCGACCCCGTGCCCCGTCTGTCCGATGACGGAGTGCAGGACGACCTCGTTGCCGTCCTGGTCGATACCCGCGGCGTCGCAGCCGAGGATCATGGGCAGCTTGTCCTCTCCGAGGCCCACACCGCGCAGCGACCAGAGGTCGTGGTGGTTGAGGGAGGCGGCCCTGACCTGGACGGTGGTCCAGCCTGGCCGCGTCCCGGGCGCGGGGCGTTCGCCCAGCTCGAGGCCGTCGAGGGGCTGGTCACGGTCGATACGTGCGGCATAGGCGGCGAACATGGCCATGACGATAGGCCGTGACGCCCCGTGACGTAACCGTCCGATGGTGTGACACACGCCCCAGCCGGGACGTGCCTGCGCCGCCGGGATCCCGGACAGGGAAAAGGGCGGTGACGGGGCCGGACCCTGCCGGCCCCCTCACCGCCCCGCCCCACGGCATCAGCGCCGCGCCACTCCCTCGGCCCGCGCGGCCGCGGCCACCGCCGCGGTGACGGCCGGAGCGACCCGCTCGTCGAACGGCGACGGGATCACGTAGTCCGCGGCCAGCTCGTCCCCGACGACGTCCGCCAGGGCGTTCGCCGCGGCGATCTTCATGCCCTCGGTGATCCGGGAGGCCCGGACCTGCAGGGCACCGGCGAAGATGCCGGGGAACGCCAGCACGTTGTTGATCTGGTTCGGGTAGTCCGACCGCCCGGTCGCCACCACGGCCGCGTACTTGTGCGCGACGTCGGGATGGATCTCGGGGTTCGGGTTGGCCATGGCGAACACGAACGCGCCGGGCGCCATCGAGGCGACAGCCGGCTCGGGGACCGTACCGCCGGAGACACCGATGAACACGTCGGCGCCCGCGAGAGCCGTCTCCAGAGGACCGGAGATGCCCGCCCTGTTCGTGAGCTCCGCCAGTTCGCGCTTGACGTCCGTCAGGTCGTCGCGGTCCCGGCTGACGATGCCCTTGCGGTCGGCGACGGCGATGTCACCGATGCCCGCCTCCAGCAGGAACTTCGCGATGGCCACACCAGCCGCACCGGCGCCGGAGATGACACCGCGCAGATCACCGAGCGTGCGGCCGGACAGCTTCGCCGCGTTGCGCAGGGCCGCGAGCGTCACGACGGCCGTGCCGTGCTGGTCGTCGTGGAAGACCGGGATGTCGAGCCGCTCCTGGAGCCGGCGCTCGACCTCGAAGCACCGGGGTGCCGAGATGTCCTCCAGGTTGACGCCGCCGAAGGACGGCGCCAGCCGCACGACGGTCTCGACGATCTCGTCCACGTCGGTCGTGGCGAGTGCGATCGGCACCGCGTCGACACCACCGAACTGCTTGAAGAGGATCGCCTTGCCCTCCATCACCGGGAGGGACGCCTCGGGACCGATGTCCCCCAGGCCCAGCACGGCGGTGCCGTCCGTCACGACGGCCACGACCTGCGACTTCCAGGTGTAGTCGTGGACGAGCTCGGGATTCTCGGCGATGGCGCTGCACACCTTGGCCACGCCGGGCGTGTACGCGAGGGACAGGTCGTCCTTGTCCCGGATCGGGACAGTGGCCTGCACGGCCATCTTCCCGCCGCGGTGGAGGGCGAACGCCGGATCGAAGGGCTCGTCCGCACCGCTGATGTCGTCCGCACCGGCCGCACCGTGCGTCTTGCTGTCGCTGCGAGGATTGACGATCTCCGCTGCCATTGTGTTGACCCCTTAAGTCTTCATCGTTTGAGGGTGGCCACTCCTGGTTGAGGAGGGGTGGGCGGGCACCGCGTACGTTCCCGGCACTGAACGGTTGGGCCGCCCCGCAGGGGATGTACGTACGCGCGGGCGCGCCGCACACGCGCCCTGAGCCCCTGATGAGGGGTGTAAAGGTCTTTTTTACCCGACGGACTGTGCCTCGGACGAGTCCATATCGACGCGGTGACATGACTCATAGCTGAATATTCGGACAAGTCCACTAAGAGGCATAAAGGTCGTCCGCGGATCGAGATGCACCGGAGATTCTCCGGAGGAAAGCTCGAATCTCAACAGATGGTCCGGCCCTGCACTACCAGCCCGTTGGGGATCGGCGGTTGCCCGTTACCCGATTTTGACATTCCGGGGGACCTAAATGGACTAGTCCGAATGGCAAGATGTCCTAATCACACATGGTGGCAACACTCGAAGGTGCGTGCGTACCCACCTGACCAGCCCCCCCTCACCGCCGGAGGATTCCGATCATGACCGCAAGCACGACCTGTCGTAAGACCGCGAAGTCCCGGATTGCCGCGGTCTGCGCAGTCGCGGTCGCGGGCACCCTGCTGCTGACCGCCTGCGGCGACCAGACCGACAGCGGGTCGACGAAGACCGGCGGCGACACCGCGTCCACGAACGACGCCCCGCTCTTCGGCAAACTCCCGGCGAAGTACCAGAAGTCCGGCGTCATCAAGGTCGGTACGAACGCCGAGTACGCCCCGATGGAGTCCGTCGAGAACGGCAAGATCGTCGGCGTCGACCCCGACATCGCCGAGGCCCTCGGCAAGCAGCTGGGCGTGAAGTTCGAGTTCACCTCCGGCTCCTTCGACGGCCTGATCACCGCCCTGAACACCGGCCGCCACGACATCGCCATGTCGTCCATCACGGACAACAAGCAGCGTCAGGAGGGCCTGGACGACAAGGGCAAGAAGCTCGGCAAGGGCGTCGACTTCGTCGACTACTTCCTGGCCGGCACCGCCGTCTACACCAAGAAGGGCAACCCCGAGGGCATCAAGTCCATCGAGGACCTGTGCGGGAAGGTCGCGGCGGTCCAGCGCGGCACCACGTACGAAGAGGCACTGAAGAAGCAGTCCGCGGCCTGCAAGGACGGCGGCGAGAAGGCCATCACGATCGAGTCCTTCGAGAACGACACCGAGGCCCAGACCCGCGTGAAGTCGGGCGGCGCCGTCGCCGGTGTCAACGACTACCCGGTCGCGGTGGACATGGCCCGCAAGGCCGGTGGCGGCAACGACTTCGAGGTCGTCGGTGAGCAGGTCGACGCCGGCCCCTTCGGTATCGCCGTGAACAAGGACAACACCGAGCTGCGTGACGTGCTCAAGGAGGCCGTCGACGCGATCATCGCCGACGGTTCCTACCAGAAGGTGCTCGACAAGTGGGGCGCCGGCACCGGAGCGATCGACAAGGCCGCCGTCAACGGCGGCAAGTAACCGGCGCCACCACCGAAGGGCAGTCACCATGACTGACAAGCTCGACAAGGTGCCCGGCGGCCCATCGGCCGCCGTCGCCTCCGTCTCCAAGGCCACCACCATCGCACCGGAGACCATCAGGGCCATTCCCGTACGCCACTACGGCCGCTGGATCAGCGCCGTGGTCGTCGTGGGGCTGCTCGTCGGCCTCGTGTACGCCTTCTCGCAGGGCAACATCCAGTGGCAGGCGGTCCAGGACAAGGTGTTCGACGACGCCGTCCTGGCGGGAGCCGGCCGCACACTGCTGATCAGTGTGCTGGCCATGGCCCTCGGTGTGGCCCTGGGCGTGGTCCTCGCCGTCATGCGCCTGTCGAAGAACCCGGTGACCAGCTGGGTCGCCTGGCTCTACATCTGGTTCTTCCGCGGCACCCCGGTCTATGTGCAGCTGCTCCTCTGGTTCAACCTGGCGCTGGTCTTCCCGGTCCTCAACATCCCGTTCGTCTACAAGGACGAGATGACCGACGTGATGACCCCGTTCATGTGCGCCCTGCTGGGACTCGCACTGAACGAGGCCGCGTACATGGCGGAGATCGTCCGCGCGGGCATCCAGTCGGTGGACGAGGGCCAGACCGAGGCCTCGCACGCGCTGGGCATGACCCAGGCGAAGACCATGCGCCGTGTGGTGCTCCCGCAGGCGCTGCGGGTGATCATCCCGCCGACCGGCAACGAGTTCATCAACATGCTGAAGACCTCGTCGCTGGTGTACGCGGTCACGTACAACGAGCTGCTGCGCTCCACCTCGCAGATCGGCTCCACCTCGTACGCGGTGATGGAGATGCTCTTCGTCGCCTCGATCTGGTACATCGTGATGACCAGTGTGTTCAGCGTGGGCCAGTACTACCTGGAGCGCCGTTACGCCCGGGGCAGTCTGCGCAGCCTTCCGCTCACCCCCTTCCAGCGGGTCAAGGTCAACCTCGCCGCCTTCGGCAACCGTCCCTCGGGGGGTGTTTCCGCATGACCGCCATGGTGAAGGCCGAGGGAGTACACAAGTCCTTCGGCGCCGCGCACATCCTCAAGGGCATAGACCTGGAGGTCGCCCCGCGTGAGGTCTTCTGCCTGATCGGTCCGTCCGGTTCCGGCAAGTCGACGTTCCTGCGGTGCATCAACCACCTGGAGCAGATCAACGCCGGACGGCTGTACGTCGACGGCGACCTGGTCGGCTACCGGCAGAAGGGCGACAGGCTCTACGAGCTCAAGGACAGCGAGGTCGCGCTGCAGCGCCGGGACATCGGCATGGTCTTCCAGCGCTTCAACCTGTTCCCGCACATGACGGCCCTCGAGAACGTCATGGAGGCCCCGATCCAGGTCAAGGGCGAGGCGAAGGCCGTCGCCCGGGCCCGCGCCGAGCAGCTCCTGGACCGGGTCGGCCTGTCCGACAAGGCGAAGAACTACCCGACCCAGCTCTCCGGCGGACAGCAGCAGCGGGTGGCCATCGCCCGCGCCCTGGCCATGGAGCCGAAGCTGATGCTCTTCGACGAGCCGACGTCGGCGCTCGACCCGGAGCTGGTCGGCGACGTCCTGGACGTCATGCGCGGGCTGGCCGAGGACGGCATGACGATGATCGTCGTCACCCATGAGATGGGCTTCGCCCGCGAGGTCGGCGACGCCCTCGTCTTCATGGACGACGGTGTCGTGGTCGAGTCGGGCCACCCGCGCGACGTACTGACGAACCCGCAGCACGACCGGACGAAGTCCTTCCTGTCCAAGGTGCTGTAGACCGTCGGCGGTACGGAGAAGGGCGGTACGGGCCTCGGGCCCGTACCGCCCTTCTCCGTATGTGCGCCCCTACTTGCTTGACGACCAGCGTCGTCTGGACCAGGTCCTCGGCCTCGTGCCGGTCACCGCACAGCAGGTAGGCGCTGCGGTACAGCGCGGTGCGTCGGGCCTCGACGCAGGCGTACAGCGCGGCATCGCCATCGGTCCGCATCGTCGGCACCCCCTCTCCCGGCCCGCGGGTGCGGACCGTCTCACCCTTCCAGTGCGCCGGGGCGGGCGACAGGTTGCGGCGACGGCCGGACGTGGGAGAGGGGCGGCCGTGGCCGCCCCTCTCCTGTTTCCGCTCCGTCCGCCCTACTTCACCGCGAGCACCAGGCTGTCCGACGGCGAGGACCAGACGGCGCGCGCCTCCCCGAAGCCCGCCTCACGGAGGGTGCGGGCGTGCCACCGCGGGGAGGGCATGTCGCCGTCCGCGTGTTCGCCGTAGATCCTGAAGCGCTCGGCCGTCGGTGCCGCGAGGACCGGGTCCTCGGCGGCGAGGGCCCACCACTGGGCCCAGTCGAGCGCGCCGGCGGCCCGGGCGCGGTCCCTGGCGGCGTGCCGGTGGGCTTGCTCGGCGGCGTTGATGCGGGGGGTGTCGGTGTCGATCATGTGGTCGGCGTTCATGAACACCCCGCCGTCCCGGACCAGCCGCCCGATCTGCCCGTAGAGCGCGGTGAGCGGCTCGCTGTGCAGCCAGTGCAGGGCCGTGGCGGTGAGGACGGCGTCGTACGAGGCGTGAGGGAGCAGTGTGGGCCAGTCGGGGTCCTTGAGGTCGGCGGTGACGAAGGTGACCCGGCCGTCGCCGTCGAAGGTGCCGCGGGCGATCGCGAGGAGCGCGGGGTCGAGGTCGACGCCGACGCTGGTCGCGTTCGGGAACCGCGTGAGGAGCCGGTCCGTGATACTTCCCGTACCGCACGCCAGGTCGAGGACCCTCGGCTCGGGCCCCACCACGGCCTCGACCATGTCCAGCATCACCCGGAACCGCTCCTCGCGGTCCGGCATGTACCACTCCTGCTGGCGGTCCCAGCTCTGCTGCCAGGACTGCCAGTCGGTGCCCGTCTCCGTCTCCGTCACCCGAACCTCCAAGTAATACCCGATGGTGGCGACCACCCATTACACTGGCCGCACACCGACCATAGACCGACGCCGTAAGGACTACAAGTGGAACTGGCCTATTACTCGGACTACGCCGTGCGTCTGGTCAACACCGAGGAGCCGGCCCGCAACAAGGACTCCCTCACCACGGTCGAGTCGGTGCGTGACCTCTTCGGCGCCAACGCCCAGGCGGCCCGCCGCGCGACCGACGCGGACGTGACCCGCTTCCGGTCCGTACGGGCCCGGCTCCGGGCGGTCTTCCAGGCGGCGGACGACGGCGACGAGACGCTGGCGGTGGACCTGCTCAACTCTCTGCTGCTTGAGTTCCCGGTGAGTCCCCAGGTCTCCGGCCACGACACCCGCGACGCGGACGGCAAGCCGGACTGGCACATGCACCTGGCCGACCATCCGTCGAACGCGACGGCCGGATTCGCCGCGATCGCGGCGATGGGCCTCGCCTTCCATCTCACCTCGCACGGCGTGGACCGGCTGGGCCTGTGCGAGGCGGCACCCTGCCGCAACGCCTATCTCGACACGTCCACCAACCGCTCACGGCGCTACTGCTCGGACCGCTGCGCGACCCGGGCCAACGTGGCGGCCTACCGCGCCCGCAAACGCCTGGAGACGGAACGTTCCGAGGACACGGGACGCAGCGCGCCCACCACCCAGCCCAGCACCCCGAGCACCGAGCGCTGATCCTTCCTCAGCGGCCGGTAGCGGGCCCGCACCCGGGCCAGTACGAGCTCCTCGGGCACGGCCCCGTAGTCCGTGCTGTCCCCACCCGCGAACGAGTTGTCGCCGAGCACCCACCAGCCGCTGCCGCGCCGCTCGGCGGCCCGCTTCACCACCAGCAGGTCCTGCTGGAACGGATGACGCAGGATCACCACGTCCCCAGGGCGTACCGGCGCCCCGTGCTGCACGAGCAGCCAGTCCCCGTGGTAGAGCGTGGGCACCATGGACGGCCCTGTCACCTCCACCACCTGGAACGACCCTCGCGCCGCCCGCCCGTTCCCCTGCCCCTGCCCCTGCGTCAGCTCCGGCATCCGTGGCACCTCCCGGTCCATCCTCCAGTACACCGCCGTGCGCGGCGCTCCGCGCATTCGGCCACCGGTCCCGTCTTCACCCTGGACTTTTGTCCTAAGCCCATGGGGCAGCCGCTGAAAGCGGCCTCCCACGGAGTAATGTCCCACCTGAGAAGACGATCACGAGGAAGGACAGCTCCATGCTTTCCCGCCTGTTTGCCCCCAAGGTGAAGGTCAGCGCCCACTGCGACCTGCCCTGCGGTGTGTACGACCCGGCCCAGGCCCGCATCGAGGCGGAGTCCGTCAAGGCCGTCCAGGAGAAGTACCAGGCCAATGAGGACGCGGACTTCCGCACGCGCGCCGTTCTGATCAAGGAACAGCGCGCCGAGCTCGCGAAGCACCACGTCTCGGTGCTCTGGAGCGACTACTTCAAGCCGCCGCACTTCGAGAAGTACCCCGAGCTGCACCAGCTCGTCAACGACACCCTGAAGGCACTCTCCGCGGCCAAGGGTTCGAACGACCCGGCCACGGGCCAGAAGGCTCTCGACCTGATCGCCCAGATCGACAAGATCTTCTGGGAGACCAAGAAGGCCTGATCCCGATTCGGGCCCTCCGACCCGCACTTCAGCGGGGTCGGTCGGATCGCAGGACTGTCCGCACCCGGTCCGGGGAACGCCGACAACGGCGCCCCACAGACCGGGTGCGGTCTGCTTTTTCCGGTCGGGCTTCGCGGCCGGCGTCGCCCGGTTTCGCCCGGCGTCGCTCGACTACGCCCGGCGTCGCCGGGCTTCACGGTCGGCGTCGCTCGTTTTCGCCCGGCGTCGGTCGGCTTCACGGTCGGGCGGGGCTCACCGGACGACCGGCCTCCGGTCCGCGCCCTGAACCTGTTCAGGCCGTCGAGGCCGCCTCCAGCAGGATCCGCGCCAGCTCGCGCGGCCGGGAGAACATCGGCCAGTGGCCGGTGTCCGTCTCGACCAGCCGCCAGCGCTTCCCGGTCAGCAGAGCGGCCACGTCGTCGGACGGCTCGGGTCCGTCGAGCAGGCACTTGACGTAGGTCGCGGTGAGCTCGCCGAGGTCCCTCTCCAGCACGGCCGGTTCGGTCAGCGTGGCGCCGGGGTGCGGTGTCGCACCGCTGACGAACCGTCTGATCTGCTGCCCGGTGAGCCCTTGGCCGTCACACTCGGCGGCGGTCGGAGGCGCCCAGAAGCCGCCGTTCGCGACGATCGCGTCCTCCAGCGCCCGGCTGCCCTGCCACCAGCGCGAGGCGAACGACTCACCGTCCGCCGGAACGACCGAGTCGACGAACACCACATGGGCCAGCCGGTCGCCGATCCTCTCGGCGGCCTGGCCCACGGGGATCCCGGAGTAACTGTGGCCGACGAGAACGACGTCGCGGAGATCACGGCCCTCCACCTCGCCCACGATGTCCTGGACATGGGTCCGCTGCCCGGCCGGGCGACCCTTCCTGTCGCCGAGGCCGGACAGCGTCACCGGGTGGGCGCCGTGCCCGGCCGCGCGCAACTCGGGAACCACGTCGTCCCACGCCCACGCCCCGAGCCACGCACCCGCCGCCAATACGTAGTTCGCCATGGCAGCAAGATAGCCCGGGGTCCGACAACCGGCGTCAGCCGACCAGCGCCTGCCAGGTCACCGGACCCGCCTCGCCGTCGGCGACCAGCCGGTTGACGCCCTGGTAGGTGCGCACCGCGGTCGCCGTGACCGCGCCGAACGTACCGTCGACCGCCACACCGGCACTGCGCCTGTTCAGCGCGTTCTGCAGGGCCCTGACGTGGGAACCACTGCTGCCCTGGCGCAGGGTGTAGACGAGATGCGGCCAGGTCGCCGGGCCCACCTGACCGTCGGCCACCAGGCCCTTGGCCTTCTGGAAACGCCTGACCGCGTCGGACGAGACGGTGCCGTACTGCCCGTCGGCCACCAGGCCGTAGCCGCGCTGCGTCATGAGGTACTGGATGACGACGACCGTCCTGCCACTCGCGCCGGGATCGATCCTGGGCCATCCGCCGCCCAGGTCCACGCCCCGGACTGCCAGGAAGGTGACCGGGTCGACCGTGGCGCCGAGCCCTCCCGAATGCGTCTCGAAGTGCAGGTGCGGCCCCGTCACATTCCCGGTGGCTCCCATGTCCGCGATGCGCTGGCCGGCGGCGACCGTGGCGTTGAGCGCGACCCGGTAGGCGTTGAGGTGACCGTAGTAGGTGTACTGGCCGCCGCCGTGCGAGATGACCAGCGCGTTACCGGTCCGGCCGGTGAGGCCGCCTCCCCACGAACGGCGGACGACCGTTCCGGCGGCTGCCGCGTAGACCCCGGTGCCCGTCGAGTTCGAGACGTCCTGACCGGCGTGTGCGGCACCGCCCCGCGGAGCACCGTAGTGGCCGCCGCTGGGGAAGCGGCCCAAGGCTGGGTTGGCCCATCGGCCGTTCTTCGCCGAGGCCGACACCGCCCCAGCCTCGGCCTTGGAGACGGCGGAAGCCGTGTCCGCGAAGGCGGTCGTGGCTCCGGCCGGCAGACCCACGGCGGAAAGACCCGGACCGAGCCCCAGCCCGGCCAGCAGGCCGCGGCGGGACGGTCCGCCGTGCGGCCCCGCCTCTTCCGCGGTTGTCGCCTCGGCCGCCGTTGCGCAGGAACCACACATGTTCGCTCCCTCAGGGCTGCTGGTCGGGCACGTGTCGTCGAAGTGGGCACTTCACAAGGCGTGCGTTCGTAGTGGGCACCGCCACTATCTACCCGCATAGACACTAGGGAAGCGATGCCTGTCCGACCATGGGTCCACGGGCCCGTGCATGGGCCCAGGCTCAGGCCCATGCACAGCCCGGGCATACGAGCCGGAGCCGGGGCGAGGCAGGCAGGCAGGCGAACCGGCGGGCGGCCGAGCCGGGCCGGATCCGGACCGGTCCCCAGTACGCGCGCCGGCGGCCGGAGCCCTGCCGAGGGACCGACCCCGCCCCGCCCGGTCAGGCACCCGGGAGGAGGTGGCGGTAGCTGTCCGGGTTCTCCCGGAGGTAGGCGGCCAGGCTCTTGGCCGGGTGCCCCGTGAGGGCGGGCACGGCGTTCGAGACCGGGGCCAGCTCCCCCGCCGCGATGGCCTCGTACGACGTGACCCAGCCGGCCACCTCCCAGTCCTGGGCGCCGTAATGGGCACGGGAGGCGTAGGCCTCCTCCCTGGTCTCGGGGACATAGCGGACGGTGCGGCCGGTGCGGCGGCTCAGCTCCTCGGCCGCCTCCGCGAGGGTGAACGCCTCAGGCCCTGTGAGGTCGTACGTCATGCCGTCGTGGCCTCTCCCCTCCTCCAGCAGCACGGCTGACGCCGCGTCGGCGATGTCCTCGTGCGCCACGGCGGAGACCCGTCCGTCGCCGCCCGGTCCGCGCAGGACACCGTCGGCGCCCGTCATCGCGGGAAGTCCCGCCAGGTACCAGCCGTCGCGCAGGAAGGTGTGGCGCACGTCCACCATGCGCAGGTGCGCCTCGGTGTGCCAGTGGTCGCGCGCGAAGGTGAACGTGGCGTCCGGTGCTGCGCCGAGGAAGGACACGTACACGATCCGTTCGACGCCCGCGGCGACGGCCGCGTCCACCGCCGTGATGTGCTCGCGCACCCGGTCGGGGCTCTCGTGCGCGGAGACGAGGAACAGGGTGTGCGCGCCGTGGAGGGCACGGCGCATCGCCTCGCCGTCCCCGTACGGAGCGGGCGGTGCGGCGACCGCGCCGCGCAGCGAGGGCAGCCTGGAGGGGTCACGGCCCAGGAGCCGCACGGGGACGCCGACACGGGCGAGCCGCCGCGCCACCCGGCCACCCACCGCGCCGGCCGCGCCCGTCACCGCGATGAGCGGGCCGTTCACAGCGCCTCACCGTTCTCCCGGCTCGTGGTCACGGGGGAGGACCACGGACGCACCTCCACCACGGCGTCCACCGGAAGCGGCCCGTAGATGTGCGGGAACTCCTCGCCGCCGGGTGTCAGGGCCTCGTACCGCACAGGGACCCGGAGCCGGCCGGGGTCGATGACCAGCACCACCAGACCACCGCCGTCGTCCCCGTACAGGGCCCGGGCCACGCCGGGCAGTTGGTGCGGCAGGGAGCAGTGGATGAATCCCTCCTCGTGCACGGTGCGGCCACGGGTGGACATCTCGTACGTCCCGGTCGCGCGGGCGGCCTCCCACAGGGGCGCTTCGGTGAGGTGCAGCAGTTCTCTGGTCATCGGGCCACGCTAAGCGCTTCCGGGCGCCGCGAGGAGCTTCGCCTCGGTCCGCGCGTCAAGGCCGAGCGCCGGCCGGTCCGGCCGCTGCGGCGCCGTGCCACCCAGCTCACACAGCCATGACCAGGTGTCGGCGACCGTCTCACCGACGGGTCTGCAGCGCAGTCCCGCCGCATGCGCCTTCCGGGTGTCGCCGCGGTGCAGGGTGTCGTGGAGCTCCCCGGCGGGCAGCCAGACCGGCAGATCCGTCCAGGGCTCGACACCTGCCGCGAGGAGGACCTCCGGATCGGTCCAGCGCAGCTCGGCCCCGGAACCGGTGGCCCGGACACAGGCGTCGAGCAACTCCCCCATGGTGGTGTGCCCGGGACGGCTGACCGTGTTGTACGCCCCGCCCAGGCCGTCCGCCGCGGCGTCCAGCAGCCACTCCGCCAGGTCGCGGGCGTCGATGTACTGGAGCCCGGCGTCCGGTGGGCCCGGCGCGATCACCGGGCCGCCCCGGGCCACCCGGTTCAGCCACCAGGGCAGCCTGCCCACGTTCTCCCCGGGACCGAGGATCAGGCCGGCCCGGGCCAGCAGCGCCCGGTCGCCGAAGGCGTCCAGCGCCGCCAGCTCCCCGCCGCGCTTGGCCAGGGCGTACGGAACGTCCGCTCCCGCGTCGGGCGAGGCGCCGGTCACCAGCGGCCCGTCCTCCGTCAGTCCGGCCGGGGTGGGAGCGGCGTACACGGAGCGGCTGGAGACGTATACGAAGCGGTCGGCCCGGCCGGACAGCAGCCTGGCGGCGTCCCGGACGGCCGCGGGCGCGCCGCTCCAGGTGTCGACGACGAGGTCCCACGTGCCCTCGGCCAGGGCGGCGAGGCCCGCCTCGCCCGTCGTTCGGTCACCGGTCAGCGCGCGCACGCCCGGCGGTGGCGCGTGACGGCCCCGGTGGAACACGGTGACCTGCGCTCCCCGGGTGAGCGCCGCGTCGGTGACGGCTCGTCCGACGAACTCCGTGCCGCCCAGCATCAAGATCTTCATGGAGTGGTCCTGCCCGTGCGGACCTGTCCGGAAAACGGTGCCTCGCTGTCGGCAGAACGGGGAACTTTCCCGGGCGGCCGGACTCCTGCGGGGAGAGTCAGGGCAGGTGTGCGAGAGGGCTGCGATGGCGCAGCAGCCACCGGTGGTAGTCCGCCGCCCGCCCGGCCGCCTCACGGTAGGCCGCCTCCAGCTCCCCGTACACGGCGTCCGTGTCCGCGCCCGGCCGGGAGACCAGCAGAAGCCGCACGGCCAGCGGATCGCCGCGCAGGGGACGGATCGCCATGTCGTCGCGTGGACCCGACGTGGGCTGGCAGGGGGCCACCGCCTCGCCGAGCACCACCAGCGAGGCCGCCGTGAGGTAGTCGCCGTGCAGCACGGGCGGATCGAGGCCGGCGGCGCCCAGGACCCGGCGGACCCCGTCCCACTCGCCGTCCACCGACGGGTCGACCATCCAGCGGTCGGTGGCCAGGTCGTCGAGGTCCACCACGGAACGGCCGGCCGCCGGATGGTCGCGGGACAGGGAGATGAACTGCGGCTCACGGTCCAGGAGTACACGCTGCCGCAGGCCGTCCGGAACGGGCAGCGGACAGCCCTCCACCTCGTGCACGAAGGCCACGTCCAGCCGGCCGGCCGCCACCGCGCCCAGCAGCGCGCGGGCCGAGACATCGACCCGCAGCGAGATGTCGGTCCCCGGCAGGCGCACCCGCAGCCTGCGCAGCCAGCCGCCGATGACCCGGCTGGCGGTGGACCCGATGCGCAGACGAGGGCCACCGGACCGGGCGGCTTCGGCCTCCGCCATCGCCGCACCGACGAGTGCGGACATGCCGTCCACCAAGGGGCGGGCCCGGCTGAGGACGGCGCGTCCTAGCAGGGTGGGGCGGCAGCCGGTCCGTTCACGGCGGAACAGCTCCGCGCCCATCGACTTCTCGATCCGCTGGAGCTGGGTGGTCAGCGAGGGCTGGCTGACGCCCAGCCGCCGGGCCGCTTGGTGCAGGCTGCCCGTGTCGGCGATGGCGCAGAGCGCCTTGAGGTGCCTCACCTCCAGCTCCATGACGCCGAGCGTATGGCTGTTCGCACACCGGGCACCAGATGGCGCAACCCCACTAAACGCACCGATTCAGGGGGTGTTGGGGCGACCCGCGTGTGCCGGTGCTGTGCGGTTTCTGTGGGGGCGATAGGGCGGCGTTATCGCCGGTTGACATCATCCGCCGGAGCACCGTCGGGCCCGACACTCTGTCCGTACCCCCCACCCGTTCCCCGTCCGGTCGCCGGACGGGGTTCATCGGACAGGTTGGAGAACCCCCGTGAGACACCCCAGGACAGCCATCATGTCGGCCGTGGCAGGTCTCGGTCTCGGCCTCGCCGCCGCGCTGGGCACCACCCCGGCGGTCGCCGCCGCACCGGCTCCTGTCGCACCCTCCGCCTCCGTCTCCACCGCGCAGGCCGGCTATGCCGCGTACGCCGGTTCGAGCGAGAACGCCGCCGCCAACAAGGCCTTCTTCGACGCCGTGATGAAGTCGGTCGCCGAGAAGCGCGCCGCCAAGCCGGGCGTCCAGGCCGTCACCGTCGTCTACAGCACCACGAACGCCCCCAGGTTCCGCAGCCAGATAGCGAGCAGCACCAGCATCTGGAACAGCTCGGTCAGCAACGTCAAGCTGCAGGAGGGCTCGAACGCCGACTTCGCCTACTACGAGGGCAACGACTCACGAGGCTCGTACGCGAGCACGGACGGGCACGGAAGCGGCTACATCTTCCTCGACTACGCCCAGAACCAGCAGTACAACTCGACCCGGGTCACGGCTCACGAGACCGGGCACGTGCTCGGGCTGCCCGACCACTACACCGGCCCGTGCAGCGAGCTCATGTCGGGCGGCGGCCCCGGCACCTCCTGCACGAACGCCTACCCGAACGCCAACGAGCGCTCGCGGGTGAACTACCTCTGGCAGAACGGCTTCGCGGCCGCTCTCGCCGCAGCCACCTCCTGACCGGCACCGGTGGGGCCGCTCCTGCCCCGGAGCGGCCCCACCGGCATGCCGGGGACGCCGTCAGGCGAGCTCCAGCGGGAAGGCGCCCCGGTGACCGGTGCCCGCCCCCTCCGCCGGACGCGGCTCGAACTCCCTGCAGCTCCATATCTCCTGGACGAATCCCGTCCGCCGTTCCCACAGGTCGGCGACATCACCGCCGCCCGCCGCGTCGCGGTACGCGTCCTTCGCCCCGCGGAAACAGGCGAGTCCGCCGGAGAGACCGCGCAGGGGCGTGGGGAAGTAGTCGGAGAAGGCACAGGCGATACAGGTCTGCAGGTGTATGCCCGGCGGGAGGATGCGCTGGACCGTGGCCAGCGCGGCCGCGAAGTCGCCCTCGGCGCGGTTGGATTCGTACACCGCCCCGTCCAGGTGAAGCGCGAGGTACAGATCGGGGTCCGCGCGGCGCAGGGACAGCAGGCAGCTGAGCGTGGCCTGGCGAAGGGTGCCGGAGACGAGCACCGGGATCGGGAGGTCCCACTCCAGTACGCAGTCACTGAGCGCGCCGTCGACCAGGTCGAACACACCCTTCTCGGGCGGTACGCCGGCCACGGGGCACAGACCGTCGAAGCTCACGCCCTCGAAGTCGGTATCCCTGACCCGGATGCGGAGCTGCTGTCCGTCCGTGGTGAGAATCACGGCCGCGGAACCATGACGGTCCCGGTACCAGCCTGCCCACGACTCATCTGTCATGAGCAGGGACTGTAGCCCGTGTCCGGTGCCCGCCCTGTGGCGCCCTCCCCTTCCGTGCCCTTCGCCTGAGTGCCGATCAGCCGTTCCGCGGCTCGCGCCACATGGGCCACATGGAAGGCCCGTCCGGAAGGTCGACGGTCCGCCCCACGAAGGTGAAACCGAGCCGCTCGTAGAGGCCGCGGCTGCGCTCGCTGCTCGCCTCCAGATAGGCCGGGACCCCCTCGCGGTCGCATCGCTCCAGCACCCCGCTGATCAGCGCTTCCCCGATCCCTTCCCCCTGGCGCTCCGGGGAGACGCCGATCAGCAGCAGGTACTCGTGTGCCCGGTCGTGCGGATGGACCGCGCCCGTCAGCCTCCCCACCAGCTCGGCCCGTTCGTTGTCGGGGTCCGAGGCCTCCCGCATGCGTGCGGGCGCGTCCCCGTCCCCCTCGGGTGCGCCCGCGGGCACGGAGAACCAGAGTGCCGCGGCCGTGCCGTCCTCCAGCAGGTCGATACGGCCTCCCGCCAGCGTGATGTCGGCGAAGACCCCGAGGAACGTCCCGTGCACCGCGCGCCGGTGTTCCTCGTCCGGGAAGACCCAACTGCTGACCGGATCGTCGTGCAAGGCCTCCTCCAGGATCCGCACGACCTGATCCCTGTCCCGCCCGTCCCCCCGCCGTACGCGTACGCCCATGCGCCCCGCCCCCATCGACCCCTGTGGAAGTGATCCCAACCGACTTACGGGATCCTAGAGTTGAACCGGGGCGTCGGTCACAGACCGGTGGCTCTCAGTGTGTTCTGCGGGTGACGAACTCCGCGAGGGCCAGCAGGTCGCCGACTGCGGCCGGATCGGGCACCGCACGGGACAGATGATGGACGGCGCGGGCCATCCGGTCCGCCGCGCAGATCTGTGCCCAGTCACGGCCGCCCGCCCGGTCGACCGCGTCCGCGGCCCGGCTCACCTCGCCCGGGGTGTCCATGGCGCCCCGGTAGAGCGCGGCGAGCTCCACTGCCGCGGGTGTACCCGACGTGAGGGCCGCCACCACCGGCAGGGACTTCTTGTGGGCCGCCAGATCCGCCCCGACCGGTTTGCCCGTGCGGGCGGTGTCCCCCCAGATGCCGATCAGATCGTCGATGAGCTGGAAGGCGAGTCCCGCCTCCCTGCCGAAGCCGTCCATGGCCCCGGCCGCCCGTTCCCCCGCTCCCGCGTAGAGCGCGCCGAGCGCACAGGCACAGCCCAGCAGGGCACCGGTCTTCGCGGTGGCCATCGTGAGGCACTCGTCGAGTGTGACGTCGTCGGGGCCGCGCTCCTCCAGGGCGCAGTCGGCCTGTTGTCCCGCGCACAGCTCGATGATGCAGGTGGAGAGCCGCGCCGAGGCCCGGCCGGACTCGGGGTGCGGGTCGTCCGCCAGCATCCGCTGGGCGAGGGCGAGCATCGCGTCGCCCGTGATGACCGCGTCCGGCACACCGAACACGGCCCAGGCCGTGGGCCGGTGCCTGCGGGTGGCGTCCTCGTCGATGACGTCGTCGTGGAGCAGCGTGAAGTTGTGCGCCAGCTCCACGGCGACGGCTGCCCGCATCGCCGCTTCCTGGTCGCCGCCCAGCGCGCGGGCGGCGGCCAGGACGAGCGCGGGCCTGATGGCTTTGCCTGCCTGCCCGGAGGCAGGGCTTCCGTCGGCGTTCTGCCAGCCGAAGTGGTACATCGCGACCCGGCGTATGCCCCCGGGCAACGATTCCACGGCCGCGCGGAGATGCGGATCGACGATGCTGCGGGTGCGCTCCAGGAGCGCGGCAGCCTCGTGTCCTTCGGTCGCGGCGTCCGTACTCGTCATGGTCACGGTCACTCCTTCCGGGCGCCACGGAGGCACCTTGGTGGCGGCCTGCGCGTACGGGGCCCGGGCGGGCGGCCGGCCGCCCGGGCCCCGGGAGGGTTACCGCCAGCGGCTCACCTCGACGTTCTCCAGGACTCCGAGGGCGTCGGGCACCAGCACGGCCGCGGAGTAGTAGGCCGTCACCAGGTACGAGATGATCGCCTGCTCGTCGATGCCCATGAACCGGACCGACAGGCTCGGCTCGATCTCGTCCGGGATACCGCTCTGCTGCAGCCCGATGACACCCTGGTCCGCCTCACCGGTCCGCATGCAGATGATCGACGTGGTGCGGGCGTCGGTGACAGGGATCTTGTTGCACGGGAAGATCGGGACCCCGCGCCAGGCCGGCACGTGGTGTCCGCCGACCTCCACGCGCTCCGGCACCAGTCCGCGCCTGTTGCACTCGCGGCCGAAGGCGGCGATGGCCCGCGGATGGGCGAGGAACAGCTTCGACCCGCGTCGGCGCGACAGCAGCTCGTCCATGTCGTCGGGGCCGGGTGCCCCGTCGTGGGGCTGGAGCCGCTGCCCGTAATCGCAGTTGTTGAGCAGCCCGAACTCCCGGTTGTTGATGAGCTCGTGCTCCTGGCGCTCGCGCAGCGCCTCGACCGTCAGCCGCAGCTGCTGCTCGGTCTGGTTCATCGGCTGGTTGTAGAGGTCGGCGACCCTGCTGTGGACCTTCAGCACCGTCTGGGCGACGCTCAGTTCGTACTCGCGCGGTGCCGACTCGTAGTCGACGAAGGTGTGCGGGACGACGCTCTCGCCCACATGTCCCGCCGAGAGGTCGATCGCCGCCTCTCCGTAGCCGTTGGTGCGCTGGTGCGGAATGGCGAGCAGCCCGGCCAGGTGGTCCCTGAGGGAGTCGGCGCGGTCGGCCAGGTTGAGCACGTCCGAACGCCGCAGCGTGAGCAGGGTGCAGGCGGTCACGGCACGGGCCGTGTACTCCCATGCCGCATCGCCGTGGACCAGCGCGTGGTCACCGAAGTAGGCGCCGTCGGCCAGGACCCCGAGCACCGTCTCGTCGCCGTACGGCCCGGAGCCGACCTTCTCGACCTTGCCGTGGGCCAGCAGGTAGACACGGTCCGCCGCGTCGCCCGACGTGGCGAGCACCTCACCGGGGCCCGCCTCGGTCTGCTCGCACCTGCGCGCCAGCTCCGCCAGGACCTCCTCGTCCCCGAAGTCCCGCAGGGCGGGCAGCTCGCCGAGCTCTGCGGGAATGACCGTCACCTGGTCGCCCGTCTGGACAAACGTCACCCTGCCGTCCCCGACCGAGTAGCTCAGCCGGCGGTTCACGCGGTATGTGCCGCCCTGCACCTGGACCCACGGCAGCATGCGCAGCAGCCACCGGGAGCTGATCTCCTGCATCTGCGGGGCGGACTTGGTCGTCGTCGCGAGGTTCCGCGCAGCTGCCGTACCGAGACTCTGCTGCGGCGGCTGCTGCGTGTCGCGAACCTCTTCACCAACGGACATCCGACATCCTCTCGATCATGGACTGACCTGCGGAAGAAGCCTGTCAGCAGGAGGACTCGGAGCGCTATTACACAAAAGAGTGTGACTAATCGGGCTCCTGCCGGGGCACGCTGCCCTGCGCCGCCGTGCGCACTTCTTAATTTGCATCACCAATGCAACTTATCTAGGATGCGTCACATGCGGCTGACGAGATTCACCGACGTGGCGCTCCGCGTGCTCATGCGCCTGGCCGTCGCGTCGGGGAGCGAGGACCCGCCGACCACCCGGGAGGTGGCGGCCACCATGCAGGTGCCCTACACCCACGCGGCCAAGGTCGTCGCCCGCCTCCAGCATCTCGGGCTGGTCGACGCGCGACGCGGCCGCGGAGGCGGACTCGCCCTCACCGAAGCCGGCCGGTCCGCGTCCATCGGCGGACTCGTGCGACAGCTCGAAGGCCCGGGCGAGGTCGTCGACTGCGACGGGGACACCCCCTGCCCGCTGCGCTCCGCCTGCCGGCTACGCTCCGCGCTCCACCTGGCCGAGGAGGCCTTCTACGCCTCACTCGACCCGATCACGGTCGCGGATCTCGTCTCCTCCCCCACCGGCCCGCTGCTGATCGGTATCAGTACCGGCCGCCCCGCCCCCACCTGACCGCGCGCACCCCCACCGCGCGCACCGACCGCCGCCCAAAAATGTGCATCTGAGATACCAATTTCAGTCGCCTTCATCCGCACCTCTTCCACACCCGAGGAGTCATCGATGCTCTCCGAGACGTCGACCGCCACTGTCCGAGCCACCCTGCCCGCCGTCGGGGCGGCCATAGGTGACATCGCGGACCTCTTCTACCAGAAGCTCTTCGACGCCCACCCGGAGCTGCTCAACGACCTGTTCAACCGGGGCAACCAGGCCTCGGGTACCCAGCGTCAGGCGCTCGCGGGCTCCATCGCGGCCTTCGCCGCCCACCTGATCGAACACCCGGACACCCGCCCCGACGTGATGCTGAGCCGCATCGCCAACAAGCACGCCTCCCTGGGCGTCACCGCCCCGCAGTACGAGGTCGTGCACACCCATCTCTTCGCCGCCATCGCCGAGGTGCTCGGCGACGCGGTCACCCCCGAGGTCGCCGCAGCCTGGGACGAGGTCTACTGGCTGATGGCCAACGCCCTGGTCGCCATCGAGAACCGGCTGTACGCACAACAGGGCGTCGAGGCGGGCGACGTGTGGCGCGAGTGGACGGTGAGTTCACGGACCGAGGAGACCGAGGACGTGGCCACATTCCGGATCGTCCCGGCCGACGGTACGCCCGCCCCCGGCTTCCGCCCCGGCCAGTACGTCTCCGTACAGGTGGAACTCCCCGACGGGGCCCACCAGATACGCCAGTACAGCCTCTCCTGCGCACCGGGATCCACCCTGCGCTCCTTCTCCGTCAAGCGGGTGCGGGGCGAAGGCACCCCCGACGGCGAGGTGTCCCGGCACCTGCACGCGCACGTCCGCGAGGGTGATCGGCTGCGCGTCTCCGCCCCGTACGGCGACCTGGTGATCGAGGACGGGGACGCACCGTTGCTCCTCGCCTCCGCAGGCATCGGCTGCACTCCGATCCTGTCGATGCTGGAGGCCCTGGCCGCCGACGGACACGGCTCCCCCGTCACCGTCGTGCACGGCGACCGGTCGCCCGCCGACCACGCCCTGCGCGCCGACCACGCACTGCTCACCGGCAAGCTGCGGGACGGCACCGCGCACTTCTGGTACGAGACCCCCGAGCCCGGCCTCCCCGCGCAGCGCGCCGGCACGGTCGACCTGACGGACCTCGGGATCGCCCCGGGAACCCACGCCTACCTCTGCGGCCCCCTGCCCTTCATGCGCGCCGTCCGCTCCCAGCTGCTCTCCAAGGGCGTGGCGGCGGCCGACATCCACTACGAGGTGTTCGGCCCCGACCTGTGGCTCGCACAGGCCTGACCACCCACCGCCTGCTCGCGGCACTGTCCGGATCGGCTCGCACACCGTCCGAACAGGTAGACCGGAACATTGGATTCCGGTACAAGCACGGTAGGGACACGCTCCTCACGTACCGAAGGAGTCGGCCATGTCCTCACCCATGTCCGCGAGCAACTTCCTCAGGGCCCTGCAGGACGAAGGGCTCACCGTCGTCCACGTGGGCGACCGGCGTACGCACAACCGCAACCGCCAGGGCCCCTGGGGACCGGTGCACGGGGTGATGATCCATCACACCGTCACCGGAGGCACCGCCCGCACCGTGGGCATCTGCCGGGACGGCCACGAGGGGCTCCCCGGCCCGCTCTGCCACGGCGTGATCACCAAGGACGGCCGGGTCCACCTGGTCGGCTACGGACGCACCCACCACGCCGGGCTCGGCGACGACGACGTCATGCGCGCCGTCGTCGCCGAGAAGCGCCTCCCTGCGGACAACGAGGCCAACACCGACGGGAACCGGCACTTCTACGGCTTCGAGTGCGAGAATCTGGGCGACGGACAGGACCCCTGGCCCGCCGTCCAGCTCCAAGCCGTCGAGAAGGCCGCGGCAGCGGTCTGCCGCTTCCACGGCTGGGACGCCCCCTCGGTCATCGGGCACCGGGAGTGGCAGCCCGGCAAGGTCGACCCGCGCGGCTTCTCGATGGCCGGCCTGCGCACCCGGATCCACGACAGGCTGAAGTAGCCGCCTCACGAACAGCGGCACCGCCACCGGCGGCACACAATGGGTGCGTGCACCATGAAGCGCTCGACCTCTCCCGACTGCGGCCGGCTCTCCCCTCGCCCCTGCAGCCGGTCGAGGACGAGCGCTTCGCGCGCCACGGCGTGACCCTGCTGCTCAAGCGCGACGACCTGATCCACCCCGACCTGCCGGGCAACAAATGGCGCAAGCTCGCCCCGAATCTGCGGGCCGGCGCCGGCCGTACCGTACTGACCTTCGGCGGGGCCTACTCCAACCACCTGCGCGCGACGGCCGCCGCCGGACGGCTGCTCGGCTTCCCCACGGTCGGGGTCGTACGCGGCGACGAGCTGGCGGGCCGCCCCCTCAACCCCTCACTCGCGCAGTGCTCGGCCGACGGCATGCGACTGCACTTCGTCGACCGCGCGACGTACCGCGCGAAGGCCGCACCGGATGTCCTGGACGGCCTGCTGAGCCTCTTCGGGGAGTGCGAGGTCATACCTGAGGGTGGCAGCAACGCCCGCGCCGCACAGGGCTGTACGGAGCTCGGCCGGGAGCTGCGCGGGACGGCCGGGACGGTGGCGGTCGCCTGCGGCACCGGCGGCACCCTGGCGGGACTGGCGGCCGGACTCGGCCCGGAACAGCGCGCCCTGGGTATCCCGGTGCTGCGCGGCGGCTTCATGGGAGCGGCGGTGCGCGACCTGCAGCGGGCGGCGTTCGGCGGACCGGCCGGGCACTGGTCCCTGGACGAGCGCTTCCACTTCGGCGGCTACGCCCGCACACCCCCGGAACTGGGCGCCTTCGCGGACGACTTCGAGGACCGGCACGGCCTGCCCGTCGAGCGGCTCTACGTCGCCAAACTGCTGTACGCGCTGACCGTGCTGGCCGGGGAAGGGGCCTTCGCCCCGGGTTCCTCCGTCGCCGCCGTCGTCACCGGACGGCCCTGGCCCTCGGACGCCGACGGCGGCCCACGCGCCTACACCCCGTCCGACTCCCGGTAGGCTGCGGCCTCCTCCAGGTCGAGCCGGCGCAGCAGGGCACGCAGCATCTCGTCGTCGATCCGCCGCTCGTCCCTGAGCCGGACGAAGACCTCGCGCTCGGCCTCGATCATCTCCCTGGCCAGCCTCCGGTAGGTGTCGTCCGCCGACTCCCCGGTGACCGGGTTGGCCGCGCCGAGCCGCTCCCAGACCGCGTTGCGGCGGCGTTCCAGCACGGTGCGCAGCCGGTCGGCGAGGGGTCCCGGAAGCGCGTTGCGCCGATCGGACAGAAGTGCCTCCAGCCGCTCCTCGGCGGCCGTGGACGCCTCGCTCTGGGCCTGCGCCTCGGCCAGGGTCTCGGCCCGCGCGTCACGCCCCGGGAGCTTCAGCACACGTACCAGCAGAGGCAGGCTGAGCCCCTGGATGACCAGTGTCCCGATGACGGTCGTGAAGGTCAGGAAGAGCACCAGGTTGCGGGCCGGGAAGGCCTCCCCGTCGTGCATGACCAGCGGGATGGAGAAGGCGATGGCGAGGGAGACGACACCCCTCATGCCCGCCCAGGCGACGATCAGCGGCGAGGTCCACGGCATCGCGGGTTCGCGTTCCCTGATGCGCCTGGAGAGCCACAACGGCAGGTAGGTCGCCGGATAGACCCAGACGAAGCGCACCACGACGACGGCGACGAAGACTGCGACCGCGTACCAGAGGGCGTCGCCCACGCCGTAGGCGCCGAGGCCCTTGAGGACGAACGGCATCTGCAGTCCGATGAGCGCGAAGACCGCGGACTCCAGCACGAACGCGACCATCTTCCAGACCGCCGCCTCCTGGAGCCGCGTCGCGAAGTCGACCTGCCAGGAACGGTGTCCCAGGTACAGCGCGACGACGACGACGGCGAGCACCCCGGAGGCGTGCACCCGCTCCGCCGCCGCGTAGGCCACGAAGGGGATCAGCAGCGACAGGGTGTTCTGGAGCAGCGCCTCCTTGAGGTGGGTGCGCAGCCAGTGCAGCGGCACCATCAGCACCAGGCCGACGCCGACACCGCCGACGGCGGCCAGCAGGAACTCGCCGATGCCGGCGCCCCAGCTCATGCCCTCACCGATCGCGGCGGCGAGGGCCACCTTGAAGGCCGTGATCGCGGTGGCGTCGTTCACCAGGGACTCGCCCTGGAGAATCGTGGTGACCCGGGCGGGCAGACCTACCCGGCGGGCGATCGCGGCGGCCGTGACGGCGTCGGGCGGGGCGATCACCGCGCCGAGCACCAGTGCGGCGGTGAGCGGCAGGTCCGGCACGACCAGGTAGGCCAGCCAGCCGACGGCGACGGTCGCGAAGAGCACGTACCCGACGGAAAGCAGCGCGACGGGCCGCAGATTGGCCCGCAGGTCGAGATAGGAGCTGTCCACCGCGGCCGTGTACAGCAGCGGTGGCAGCAGCAGCGGCAGCACGACGTGCGCGTCCAGCGTGTAGTCCGGTACGCCCGGCAGGTAGGAGGCCATCAGCCCCACGGCCACCAGCAGCAGGGGTGCGGGCACCGGGGTCCGGCGTGCGGCCCCCGCGACCGCCGCACTGACCGCGACGAGTGCCACCAGCGGCAATGCGTCCATCTCACCGTCCTCGCATCCGACGTAACGTAGCCATCATGAGTGAGTGCCTGCATCTTCTCGAACTGCCGCGACCCGAGCCCGGCCCGCTCAGCGAGACCTGCGTGGAGTGCCTGGCGGCGGGCAGCCATCCCGTGCAGCTGCGGCTCTGCCTGGTCTGCGGACACGTCGGCTGCTGCGACTCGTCGCCCCTGAAGCACGCCACGGCACACTTCGAGGAGACGGGTCATCCGGTCATGCGCAGCTTCGAATGCGACGAGAGCTGGCGCTGGTGCTTCACGGACGGTTCGATCGTCTGACGTCTGGGTACGTCAAACCGGCGCCGGTTCTTCGCAATTGACCGCCGCAGACCCCTAGCCACTGTGCGTACTCAAGGGCTTACCATGAGTGACGGTCGGGGATGGGGTCTCGGCGACACGGCATCATGGGGCGCGATAGCGTCGCCGAACCACAGAACCGACGACAGACCGCACGGCTCCGGGCACTGGTCCCGGAGCCTCGAACGAGTTTGTGCCACCTTGGAGGTGAGGGTGTCCCAGATCGCAGGCGAGCCCGGGAATCAGGACTTCGTAGAGGTCCGACTGCCCGCTGCGGGTGCCTACCTGTCGGTGCTGCGTACGGCCACGGCCGGTCTCGCAGCGCGTTTGGACTTCACTCTCGACGAGATCGAGGATCTTCGCATCGCGGTCGACGAGGCCTGCGCGATCCTGCTCCAGCAGGCCGTGCCGGGTTCCGTCCTCAGCTGCGTCTTCCGCCTCGTCGACGATTCCCTCGAGGTGACCGTGTCGGCCCCCACGACGGACGGCCGCGCCCCCGAGCGCGACACCTTCGCCTGGACGGTGCTCTCCGCACTGGCCGGAAAGGTCGACTCCACGGTCGCCGACGACCGTACGGTCAGTATCAGCCTCTACAAACAGCGCGGCGCGGGACCCGGTCCGGCGTGAGCGACGGGAACGGGGACGGGCCTGTGCGGGACGAAACGATCCGGTCCGGGGCGGTGGGCCCAGCAGCCGTCCCGGAGCAGCAGGCCCGGCCGCACCCGGAGGACGGTACGGACGGGGCGCAAGGTCGTACGGTCGCGGTGGATCAGCCGCAGGCAGAGCGGGCGGGCCAGATGAGCGAGCACGGGCACCACGATCCACACGACCGCAGTGCGGCGCGGGCGCTCTTCATCGAGCTGCGGGAGCTTCCCGACGGCTCGCCGGAGAAAGCCGAGCTGCGCAACCGGCTGGTGCGCATGCACCTGCCGCTCGTGGAGCACCTGGCCCGCAGATTCCGCAACCGCGGCGAGCCGCTCGACGACCTCACCCAGGTCGCCACCATCGGACTGATCAAGTCGGTGGACCGGTTCGACCCGGACCGCGGCGTCGAGTTCTCGACGTACGCGACCCCCACGGTCGTCGGTGAGATCAAGCGCCACTTCCGTGACAAGGGCTGGGCGGTGCGGGTGCCGCGACGCCTCCAGGAGCTGCGGCTGTCGCTGACCACGGCCACCGCGGAGCTCTCCCAGCAGCACGGCCGTTCCCCGACGGTGCACGAGCTGGCGGAGCGCCTGGGCATCTCCGAGGAGGAGGTCCTGGAGGGGCTGGAATCAGCCAATGCCTACAGCACCCTCTCGCTGGACGTGCCGGACACGGACGACGAGTCGCCGGCCGTCGCGGACACGCTGGGCTCCGAGGACGAGGCGCTGGAAGGTGTCGAGTACAGGGAGTCGCTCAAGCCGCTGCTGGAGGACCTTCCGCCGCGCGAGAAGCGGATCCTGCTGCTGCGCTTCTTCGGCAACATGACCCAGTCGCAGATCGCGCAGGAGGTCGGCATCTCCCAGATGCACGTCTCCCGCCTCCTGGCCCGCACGCTCGCACAGCTGCGCGAGCGGCTCCTCGTCGAGGAGTAGTCGAGGAGTAACGGCACCGAGAAGCCGGGATCCAGGACGTACCCCGGGCGCCCGGGGTACGGGAGTTCAGGCTCCGGGGGTCGTCCGCGGCCCCCGGATGCCCAGCGCCCGCGTGGTCGTCGGGTCGAGCAGCAGCACGAGCGCCGTCACGGCGACCGCGGCGAGGGCGATCCCTGCGGGGATCAGCGCGCCCTGCGCCCGCAGCAGCGTCCAGGCCACCGGCAGCGCCATGATCTGCGTGATGAGGGCCGGACCGCGGCTCCAGCTGCGCCGCAGCAGCAGCCCACGGGCGGCGAACAGCGGAATCAGGCCGAGTGCCAGCAGGGTGAGCCCGCCCATCTCGGCCTGCTGCGGGCTGTCGGGGCGGCCGAGCAGCCCCATGACCAGCATGTAGATCCCGCCGGTGACGACCGCCGCGCCTTCGAGGGCGTTGAGTGCGGCCACGGCGGCGATCCGGCCCGGCTTCTCCGGGCGGCCGGCCGAGGGCGACGAGGACGGCGTGCTCTGCTGAGTGCTCACGCCCTTCAGACTGGCATCCCGGCCCGCCGGACGCGAAGCCGGGGCCGACGCCGACGTCTCACGGGACACCGGTCACCGTCCGTCACCGTCCGGGAACCCGGTGGATCCGGACTTCAGGGAGGTACCGCGCGGTAGGTACCCTGGCTGACATGCGCGCACTTCTCGTGGTCAACCCAGCTGCCACCACTACCAGTGCGCGGGTCCGTGACGTGCTGATCCACGCGCTGGCGAGCGAGATGAAGCTCGAAGCCGTGATGACGGAGTACCGGGGGCACGCCCGTGACCTGGGCCGACGAGCCGCGGACTCCGACGACATCGACCTGGTGGTCGCCCTCGGCGGCGACGGCACGGTCAACGAGGTGGTCAACGGGCTGCTGCACCGGGGGCCCGACAGGGACAGCCTGCCGAGCCTCGCCGTGGTTCCCGGCGGCTCCACCAATGTCTTCGCGCGCGCTCTGGGCATCCCCAACGACGCCGTGGAGGCGACCGGCGCCATCCTGGACGCCCTCGCCGACCGCAGCGAGCGCACGGTGGGGCTCGGCCTCGCAGTCGGCACCCCGGGCACGGCGGACGAGGCCGTTCCGGAACGTTGGTTCACTTTCTGTGCCGGGCTCGGATTCGACGCGGGAGTCCTCGGCCGGGTCGAACAGAAACGCGAACGCGGCAAGCGCTCGACCCATCCCCTGTACGTGCGCCAGGTGGTCCGCCAGTTCATGGAGGAACCGCACCGGCGCAACGGCCTGATCACCCTGGACGTACCCGGCCAGGACCCGGTGACGGACCTCGCGCTGTCCATCATCTGCAACACCGCACCCTGGACCTACCTGGGGAATCGTCCGATGTACGCCGCTCCCAAGGCGTCCTTCGACACCGGCCTGGACATCCTCGGACTGAAGCGGCTCACCACCCCCGCGGTGGCCCGGTACGCGACGCAGCTGCTCACTTCGAGCCCCGAGAAGGGCCCGCACGGCAAGCACGCCGTCTCCTTCCACGACCTCGCCGACTTCACCTTGCATTCAAAGGCGCCACTGCCCTTCCAGATGGACGGTGACCACCTGGGACTGCGTACGAGCGTGACGTTCACAGGCGTACGCCGTGCACTGCGTGTGATTGTGTGAGTGGAAGGCCCCAAAGTCCTTTAACTCGAACGTTTGGGCTGGCCCCCACCCCTTAGAAGTACGGCTGTGACCTAGTCGACACCGAGGAATCAAAAAAAACTTTCCAGAAGGGGTTGTATCCGCCGCCGAGGTTTGCGAATCTCTACATGGCGATCGGGACAGCCCGCAACATCGGCATCCACTGAGAGCCAGAACCCCTCCTCACCACAACAGGACCACAACCAGTTCATCTGGGCGTCGGACCTTCGTCTGCGGGGGGATTCGTGAAAGCGTTCACATTCACAAGCATCAGCAAGTAATACCAAGGAGAGGTAGCAGCCATGGACTGGCGTCACAACGCCGTTTGTCGTGAGGAAGACCCGGAGCTGTTCTTCCCCATCGGCAACACCGGTCCTGCGCTGCTGCAGATCGAGGAAGCCAAGGCCGTCTGCCGTCGCTGCCCCGTCATGGAGCAGTGCCTGCAGTGGGCGCTCGAGTCCGGCCAGGACTCCGGCGTCTGGGGTGGCCTCAGCGAGGACGAGCGCCGCGCAATGAAGCGCCGTGCCGCTCGCAACCGGGCGCGTAACGCCAGCGCCTGACCGACGCCCCCCGCACGACGAGCCTCAGCCAGGCGGCGCGTACAGAGCGTACGCACAGCCCCGCCTTCGAGTCGCAGCGCGCAGTACCCCCGAAGCGCATCGCATCGTGAGCACCACGCAGTGGGCCCGGACCGTCACCACGGTCCGGGCCCACTGTGCTGTGCGGTGCGGTTATTTGTCGTTCCGGACCGGGATGTCGAGCACGACCTGTGTGCCGCGCTCGGGGGCCGGGACCATGCCGAAGGTGCCGCCCAGTTCACCCTCCACCAGCGTCCGCACGATCTGCAGACCCAGATTGCCGGCCCGCTGCGGATCGAATCCTTCGGGCAGACCGCACCCGTCGTCCGCCACGGTGATCAGCAGCCGGCCCTCGGTCGGTGACCCGCCGCGCACCGCGGACACCTCCACCGTGCCGCGTTCGGCCGGGGTGAACGCGTGCTCCAGCGCGTTCTGCAGGACCTCGGTGAGCACCATCGAGAGCGGAGTGGCCACTTCCGCGTCCAGGATCCCGAAGCGTCCCGTACGGCGGCAGGTGACCTTGCCGGGTGAGATCTCCGAGACCATCGCGATGACCCGGTCGGCGATCTCGTCGAACTCGACCCGCTCGTCCAGATTCTGGGACAGCGTCTCATGCACGATCGCGATCGAACCGACGCGCCGTACGGCCTCGTTGAGCGCCTCGCGGCCCTGTTCCGAATCCATCCGGCGGGCCTGGAGACGCAACAGGGCTGCCACCGTCTGGAGGTTGTTCTTCACCCGGTGGTGGATCTCCCGGATGGTGGCGTCCTTCGTGATCAACTCCCGCTCGCGACGGCGAAGTTCCGTGACGTCCCGGAGCAGGACCAGCGAACCGATGCGGACGCCCTTGGGTTTGAGCGGGATCGCCCGCAGCTGGATCACCCCGCCGGCACCCTCGACCTCGAACTCCCGGGGCGCGTATCCGCTGGCCACCTTGACCAGGGCCTCGTCCACCGGCCCTCGCGAGGGGGCGAGCTCGGCGGTGGTCGCGCCGAGGTGGTGGCCGACCAGGTCGGAGGCGAGGCCGAGACGATGGTAGGCGGAGAGGCCGTTGGGGCTGGCGTACTGGACGACGCCGTCGGCGTCGAGCCTGATCAGCCCGTCGCCGACCCGCGGCGACGCGTCCATGTCGACCTGCTGGCCCGGGAACGGGAAGGATCCGGCGGCGATCATCTGCGCCAGGTCGGAGGCGGACTGGAGGTAGGTGAGCTCCAGCCGGGACGGGGTGCGCACCGTGAGGAGGTTGGTGTTGCGGGCGATGACACCGAGGATGCGGCCCTCCCTGCGTACGGGGATGGACTCGACCCGTACGGGGACCTCCTCCCGCCACTCCGGGTCCCCCTCGCGCACGATCCGGCCCTCGTCCAGGGCCGCGTCCAGCAGCGGACGGCGGCCGCGCGGCACCAGGTGGCCGACCATGTCGTCCTGGTAGGAGGTGGGACCGGTGTTGGGCCGCATCTGCGCCACGGACACATAGCGGGTCCCGTCGCGGGTGGGCACCCACAGGACGAGGTCGGCGAAGGACAGGTCGGAGAGCAGCTGCCACTCCGAGACCAGCAGATGGAGCCACTCGAGGTCGGTGTCACTCAGGGCTGTGTGCTGGCGGACAAGGTCGTTCATGGAGGGCACGTGTGCGAGCGTACCTGTGGATACGCAGAGGTTCCGAACCGATCGGCCCGCGTATACGTGACACCGGCAGGAGCGGCGCCGCCATGACCGGCGAGAAGCGCCCGTACGCGGAATCTCCGGTCCTGTGGATAGACACGACCTATTGGTCTAGTCCACAATGCATGCTGTACGAACATCACTCCGTACCAGCATCATGTACAAGACAGACCTCCGCTCTCCCCGCACAGGAGGGCGGACCGAGGTATCCGGCGCTCTCTGCCCTGACTGCGCCGGTACCTCCAGTGGCCGGAGGCACCGCACACCGCCGGCCGGACAGCTCCGGGCTGCGGTGCCGGACGGGCCGAGGGTCCCGTCCCGGCGCCGCGGCCCGCGGGTGTTTCAGGGGCTGCCACGGGCGCCGCGGGCAGAACCCCGGGCCGATGAACGCGGACACCTGTGATGGATCCCGGCCGATGCACGCGGACACCTGCAACGGATCCCGGCCGATGAACGCGGACACCCCGCCCCGAGAAGGCACCCCCCTCACCGTCCGCCCGGGCCGGGCGCCCGCCGACGGGGCGACAAGGCCCGCACACGCGCGGACGGTTCACCTCCGCGACGGCCCCGTCTGCTAGATTGAACCCTATATTGGTCTATACCACATGACGCCACTCTCCAGATCGGCAGGCACAGCGTGGAAGTTGTCATCGTCCCGGACGCCACGGCAGGCGGCGAACTCATCGCGGAGGCCATCGGCGCCCTGTTGAGCCGCAAGCCCGACGCCCTGCTCGGCGTTGCCACCGGATCGACCCCGCTGCCCGTCTACCAGGCACTGACGGCGAAGGTCCGCTCCGGCGCCGTGAACGCCTCGCGTGCCCGCATCTGCCAGCTCGACGAGTACGTCGGACTGCCCGCCGGACACCCCGAGTCCTACCGCTCGGTGGTGCTGCGCGAGGTCGTCGAGCCGCTCGGCCTGTCCGAGGCGTCCTTCATGGGCCCCGACGGCACCGCCGAGGACGTCCAGGCCGCCTGCGAGGCGTACGACAAGGCGCTCGCCGAAGCCGGCGGGGTGGACCTCCAACTGCTCGGCATCGGCACCGACGGGCACATCGGCTTCAACGAGCCGTGTTCCTCGCTCGCCTCCCGCACCCGGATCAAGACGCTGACCGACCAGACCCGGATCGACAACGCGCGCTTCTTCGACGACGACATCGACCAGGTGCCCCGCCACGTCATCACCCAGGGCATCGGGACGATCCTGGAGTCCCGCCACCCGATCCTGCTGGCCACGGGCGAGGGCAAGGCGGACGCCGTGGCCCAGACCGTCGAGGGCCCGATCGCCTCGATCGTGCCGGCGTCGGCACTGCAGCTGCACCCGCACGCCACGGTGGTGGTCGACGAGGCCGCCGCGTCGAAGCTGAAGCTCGCGGACTACTTCCGTGCCACGTACGCGGCGAAGCCGCATTGGCAGGGTCTGTAGGGCGTACGCCACGCATGAGGCCGGGCACCCCCGTCGGGGTGCCCGGCCTTCTGTTCACCCGCCGTCGGGCCCTTCGTACGAGGGCTGCCCGACGCCCCGGGCTCACGTGTCCCGTGCCCCCGTGATCGCCTCCGCCGCCGCGACGCCGCACACCCGTGCGGCACCGTGCGTGGCGATGTGCGGCGCTCCCCGGGGCGGGGCCTCGGGCAGCCCCATCTCGACCACGATCGTGTCGGGGCGCGCCGCCACCAGCGCGTCCAGCGCCGCGCTCATCCACGCGTGCCGGTGCTCGTCACGGACGACCGCGACGATGCGCCGCTCCCCCGCCGCCTTCAGCACCTCGGCCGCGGGGTTCTCACTCCCGCTGCCGTACGTGTCCGTGCGGGTGCCGGGCAGCACCCGTGCGAGCTCGGCGGCGACGCCCCACGGGGTCTCGTCGCCGACCGCGATGTTCGCGACCGGGGTGAACGCGGCGACGTACGCAGGCGCGCTCAGCGGTTCGGCGCCGCCCGTGACAGTCACGGCGCGACGGGCCGCCACGAGCCCGATGCCGGCTCCGGCGCCGGGCGCGGTCCCCTCCTGCGTGTCCGCACCCGGCTCCGAGGCAGCCCCCCTGGCCCGCAGCGTCCAGGACGCGAGGGCCCGTACACGTGCGGCCGCGTCGGCCAGCCGCTCCTCGGACAGTTCGCCGGTCCGTACCGCCGCCACCAGCGCGTCGCGCAGCCGCAGCACGGTGTCCTCGTCCGCCAGCCCGCCGCCGACGCAGATGGCGTCGGCGCCCGCGGCTATGGCGAGGACCGATCCGCGCTCGATACCGTACGTGCCCGCGATGGCGTCCATCTCCATGCCGTCGGTGACGATCAGCCCCTCGTAGCCCAGCTCCTGGCGCAGCAGACCGGTGAGGATCTGCGGGCTCAGGGTCGCGGGCCGCGTCGGGTCGAGCGCGGGAAGCAGGATATGTGCACTCATCACGGATTGGGAACCCGCGGCGATGGCTGCGCGGAAGGGCACGAGCTCACGGGCGTGCAGGGTGTCGAGGTCCACGTCGATGCGCGGCAGCGCGTGGTGCGAGTCGACCTCGGTGTCGCCGTGTCCGGGGAAGTGCTTGGTGCAGGCGGCGACACCGGCGGACTGGAGGCCCTCGACGTAGGCCGCGGTGTGCCGGGCGACGAGAGCGGTGTCGGCGCCGAAGGACCGTACGCCGATGACCGGATTGCCGGGGTTGGAGTTGACGTCCGCGGACGGCGCCCAGTTGAGGTTGACGCCGCACTCGGCGAGCCGGCGGCCGAGCTCCCGGGCGACCGCCCTGGTGAGGTCCACGTCGTCGACGGAGCCGAGGGCGAAGTTCCCGGGGAACGACGACCCGTGCCGGACCTCCAGCCGGGTGACGTCGCCGCCCTCTTCGTCGATCGCGACGAGTACGTCGTCGCGCTCGGCCCGCAGTCGGGCCGTGAGTGCCGCCAGTTGCGCCGGCGATTCGATGTTGCGGCCGAACAGCCCGACGGAGGCCAGGCCCTCACCGAGTCTGCGGAGCAGCCAGTCGGGGGCGGTCGTGCCGGTGAACCCGGGCTGGAGGACGGCGAGCGCGTCGCGCGTGACGGTGTCCGTGGTGGATACGAGGGTGGTCATGGCGCGGGTCATCCCTTCACTGCGCCGGAGGTCAGACCCGTGGCCATCTTCCCCTGGATGATCATGAAGAAGATGACGACCGGGATGGAGATGAGCGTGGAGGCGGCCATCAGGGCGCCGTAGTCCGTACCCCGCTCGGTGGTGAACGTCATCAGCCAGACATTGAGCGTGTACTTCGAGTTGTCGTTGATCAGGATGTACGCGAACAGGTACTCGTTCCACGCGTTGACCAGCGCGAAGATGGACGCGGCGGCGAGCCCGGGGGCGAGCAGCGGGAAGATGACCCGGCGGAAGGCCCCCATGCGGGTACAGCCGTCCACCATCGCGGACTCCTCGAGCTCCACCGGGATGTTGATCACGAACCCGCGGATCATGATGGTCGCGAAGGGCAGCGTGGACACCAGGTAGACGACGATGAGTCCCCAGTACTCGTCGATGCCGCCCAGGGCGTTGAGCTGGAGGTAGATCGGGATCAGCATCGCGGTCGGCGGCAGCATCTGGACCAGGATCATGATCATCATCAGTGCCTTCCGCCCGAAGAAGCGGAAGCGTCCGATGGCGAGCGCGGCGAGCGTCGCGATGATCATGCCGCCGACCACCGCGGTGACCGAGACGATGAGGCTCGACTGGATCGCCGTGGCGAAGTTGTCCTGCTTCACCGCGCGCGCGAAGTTGTCGAACGTGAGGGAGGACGGCCACAGGGTCTGGTCGTACGACCGGATCTCGTGGTTGGGGCGCAGCGAGCTGACGATCAGCCAGTAGACCGGGAAGGCCATGACCCCGGCCGTGATCAGCGCGAGGATGTTGTAGCCGAGGCGGTTTCTCCTGCGGTCGGGCCTCAGGACCTGGGCCGGCGCGTTCGTGGGCGTGGAGGCGCTCATTCGACCTCTCCCGTCTTGATCAGCTGGCGCAGGTAGTACACGGCGACACCGGAGAGCATCAGGACGGTGATCAGAGCGATCGCGCTGCCCTGGCTGAAGGAGGTGGACTCGAACGCCTTGGAGAAGGAGTAGAGGCCGAGGGTCTCGTAGTCGGGCTCGGGCTTGTTGCCACGCAGCAGCCAGATCTGACCGAAGACGTTGAAGTCCCAGATGACCGAGAGTGTGGCGACCATCGTGAAGACGGGCTTGATGACCGGCCAGGTCACGAAGCGGTAGACGCCGAACGCGGAGGCACCGTCGAGGGAGGCCGCTTCCTCCAGTTCCTTGGGGACCTGGGTGAGGGCGGCGTACATCGTGATCACGACGAACGGGACGGCGCCCCAGACGACCAGGAGCGTGATGATGCCGAAGCCCTGCCAGGGGTCGAGGAACCAGTTGTGGCCGAGCCACCTGTCCTCGTTCCCGGTGAGGTCGGCGAGCAGGGTATTGATCAGGCCGTAGTCGGAGTCGGAGAGCCAGCGGAAGACCGACGCGGCGACCATGAGCGGCATCGACCAGGCGGCGATCAGCGCCACGGTGAGGACGAGCCGCACCCAGGTGGACAGCCTCAGCATCATCAGGGCGATCAGCAGGCCGATGCCCATGGTGAGCACGACGCAGATGGTCATGAAGACGACGGTCCGGCCGACGACCGACCAGAACTCCGCGTCGCCGAGGATGTTGGTGAACTGCTCGAAGCCGACCCATGGGGTCTCGCCGTTGCCCCAGAGCGCCGCCCGCCCCAGGTCCTGGAAGGACATGATCACGGTCTTGATCAGTGGGTAGACGTAGACGGCGGCGATCGCCAGGATCGCGGGCAGGATCAGGAAGTAGGGGAGGAGTTCACCCTTCTTCCGGCGCTTCTTCGGGCGTGGCCCGGCGGCGTCCTGCTTGGAGGGCGAGGTCCCGATCTTCTCCGGGACACGCGGTACGGGGACCGGTGGACCGGCGGCCTGGGTGTCGGCAGCAGTCACGTGACTGACCTTCCATCGGGATTCCGGGGATCTGCACCCGGGAATCACGGCGTTCTCAACCTAAGAAAAAGGGGGCGGGGACCCGGTGTACGCCGGGCCCCCGCCTGGAGAGCCGAAGGCTCAGGACTACTTGTTGATGAGCTCGTTGATCTTCTCGTCGGCCTTCTTGGCGGCGTCGGCCACCGAGGCACCCTTGAGGATCTCGAGGAGCATGTTCTCCAGGACCTCCTCCTTCTCGATGGAGGTCCAGCCCGGCGCGATCGGCGTGAACCAGGCGTCCGGAACCGCGTTGGCGACAGCGGCGGTCTCGGGCTTGGACTTCAGCGGCTCGAGCTGCTTCTCGTTGTTCGGGAGGATGTTCTTGGCGGTGAGCACCTCCTGCGACTTCTCGCTGGTGAAGAGCGAGATCCACTCCTCACCCAGGTCGGTGACCTTGGACTTCGCGGTCACCGCGAGGTCCGAGCCGCCGATGAAGGAGGGGAGGGCCTTGCCGTTCGGGCCGGGCATGCCGGCCGTGCCGATCTTGCCCTCGAGCTTCGGGTTGCCGTTGTTGGCACCGTCGACGACCGAGCCGGACTCCCAGCCGTTGCCGTAGATCAGGGCCGTCTTCTCGTTGGCCATGACGTTGGCGTGGTCCTGCTCGTCCTTCGTCTGGTCGGCCTTGTTGTACTTCTTGACCAGGTTGACGAAGTGCTCGATGCCCTTCTGGGACTCGGCGGAGGAGAGGTTGCCCTTCCACTCCTTCGCGCCCTCGTCGTACTCGGCGATGGAGCCGCCGTAGCCCGCGACGTAGGACATGGCCGCGTACCAGTAACGCCCCGGCAGGTAGAGGGACGAGAAGCGCTTGTCCTTCTTGTTGTACTCGGCCGAGACCTTGTCGAGTGCGGTGAGCAGCTCGTCCTCGGTCTCCGGCAGGACGTCGCTGCCGGTGCCCTTCTTGAGCATGTCCTTGTTGTAGATCGCGACACGGGCGCCCGCGTAGTAAGGCACGCAGAACTGCTTGCCCTCGAAAGTACAGGTGTCCTTCAGACCCTTGATCCAGGTGTCCGAGTTGTCGTACTTCTTGGGGTCGATCTCGGCGAGGGCGCCGTTCAGGATGTACTGCATCGTCTCGGTGTTGCCGAGCTCGACGACGTCCGGGAACTTGTCACCACCGAGCGCGGTGTCGAGCTTCTTGGCCTTGTCCGCCCACTGCTGGTACTGGACGTTGACCTTGACCTTCGGGTACTTCTTCTTGAACTGCGCGTTGACGTCCTTGACCAGTTCCGGCCAGGTGCTCTGCGCGTCGACCATGAGCCAGACCGTCAGGCTCTCCGTACGGTCCTTCGGGGCCTTCGAAGCGTTGTCTCCACTGTCCCCACCACACGCCGCGATACCGGTCATCATCGCTGCGACGCCTACTGCCGCTATGAGCTTGCGCTTCATGCCACACCCTCCTCAGGGATACCAGCAACCCCCCGCCCACCGCGGAAATGTACGACCAGTACTGCCTGTGGGTCTGGGACCTGGTCTTTAATGGTTTAGACCAGTACCGGGAGCTTGGCCTAGACCTTTAGGGGTGTCAAGGGTGTATAAGAAGTGCACTCGCGTCCGTTATAGGACCGACATCTAAGAGAGGGCGACGACCCGTGACCGGACCGTGCCACCATGTGAGCCGCGACAGACGGAGGAGCCGGTGACGGCAGCAACGCAGCAGTCGGGAAGGCGGGCCATGGGTACCGACGGGGCCAGCAGTACGGGCGAGACCGGTACGGGTACGGGTGCGAGTGCGGGTACGCGCACGGCACGCGTCCCCAAGTACTACCGGCTCAAGCGCCATCTCCTCGACATGACCGACACCTTGCCACCCGGCACCCCGGTGCCGCCCGAGCGGACCCTGGCCGCCGAGTTCGACACCTCGCGCACCACCGTGCGCCAGGCCCTCCAGGAGCTGGTCGTCGAGGGCCGGCTGGAGCGCATCCAGGGCAAGGGCACCTTCGTCGCCAAGCCGAAGGTCTCCCAGGCCCTGCAGCTCACCTCCTACACCGAGGACATGCGCGCCCAGGGGCTGGAGCCGACATCTCAACTGCTGGACATCGGTTACGTCACAGCGGACGACACGCTCGCCGGACTGCTGGACATCACGGCGGGCGGCCGGGTGCTGCGGATCGAGCGGCTCCGGCTCGCCAGCGGTGAGCCCATGGCCATCGAGACCACGCACCTGTCGGCCAAGCGCTTTCCCGCGCTGCGTCGTTCGCTCGTGAAGTACACCTCGCTCTACACCGCGCTGGCCGAGGTCTACGACGTCCGCCTCGCGGAGGCCGAGGAGACCATCGAGACCTCGCTGGCCACCCCGCGCGAGGCCGGACTGCTCGGTACGGACGTGGGCCTGCCGATGCTCATGCTGTCCCGGCACTCGATCGACGGACACGGCGAGCCGGTGGAATGGGTGCGCTCGGTGTACCGGGGCGACCGGTACAAGTTCGTGGCCCGCCTGAAACGGCCGACCGACTGACCGCCACTTTCGGCTGATCCCCCTGCAATTGCAGGGGGATCAGCCATTTCGGGCGACGCCGGACCGTTGCAGGACCGCAATGCGGACGGGGGGTGACGGTGCCCGGCACTCTCGCCTAGATTTCCTGCGCATTACAACAGGTGATCAGCGAGGGGACGGAGTCGCCACATGTCAGAAGATACCGAAGCGAAACCACCGACAGTGACACCGGCAAGGGTGGTCATCGCGCTCTGTCTGATCGCACCGTTCGTGGCGATGCTCTGGGTGAGCTCGTACGCAAAGGTTGAACCGACCTTTGTCGGCATCCCGTTCTTCTACTGGTACCAAATGCTCTGGGTGCTCATCTCGACCGCACTCACCATGATCGCGTACATGCTGTGGCAGCGTGACCAGCGCGCCCGCAAGGGGGGTGCGTCAGCATGAAGGACGGCGTGAACGGCGTGGCACTCGCCGTATTCATCTTCTTCTTCGTGGCCGTCACGGTCATCGGATTCATGGCCGCGCGCTGGCGCAAGGCCGAGAACGAGGCCAGCCTCGACGAATGGGGGCTGGGCGGACGGTCGTTCGGTACCTGGGTCACCTGGTTCCTGCTCGGCGGCGACCTCTACACGGCGTACACCTTCGTCGCGGTCCCCGCGGCGATCTACGCGGCGGGCGCGGCCGGTTTCTTCGCCGTCCCGTACACGATCCTCGTCTACCCGCTGATCTTCACCTTCCTGCCACGGCTCTGGTCCGTCTCGCACAAGCACGGGTACGTCACCACCTCGGACTTCGTCCGAGGCCGCTTCGGCTCGAAGGGTCTCTCGCTGGCGGTCGCTCTCACGGGCATCCTGGCCACGATGCCGTACATCGCTCTCCAGCTCGTCGGCATCCAGGCCGTACTGGACGTCATGGGCGTCGGCGGCGGCGAGACCACGCACTGGTTCGTCAAGGACCTGCCGCTGCTGATCGCGTTCGCCGTACTCGCCGCGTACACGTACTCGTCGGGGCTGCGCGCACCCGCGCTGATCGCGTTCGTCAAGGACGGCCTGATCTATCTGGTCATCGCGGTGGCGATCATCTACATCCCGATCAAACTGGGCGGATTCGACGACATCTTCACCAAGGCGGGCGAGGCCTTCGCACAGACGAACGAGGCAACGGGCAAACCACGCGGGGCGCTCGTCCCCGGTGACATGGGCCATTGGGGATATGCCACGCTGGCCCTGGGATCGGCGCTGGCGCTCTTCATGTATCCGCACTCGATCACTGCGACGCTCTCCAGCCGCAGCCGTGAGGTGATCCGGCGCAACACCACGATCCTGCCGCTGTATTCACTGATGCTGGGTCTGCTGGCGCTGCTCGGATTCATGGCGATCGCCGCCGGGGTGAAGGTGGACAACGGACAGTTGGCCATTCCGCAGCTGTTCGAAGACATGTTCCCCGACTGGTTCGCCGGTGTGGCGTTCGCCGCCATCGGAATCGGCGCTCTGGTACCTGCGGCGATTATGTCGATCGCGGCGGCAAACCTCTTCACCCGAAATATCTACAAGGACTTCATCAAACCCGACGCCACCCCCGCGCAGGAGACCAAGGTCTCCAAGCTGGTCTCCCTCCTGGTCAAGGTCGGGGCGCTCGCCTTCGTCCTGACCATGGACAAGACGGTGGCGATCAACTTCCAGCTGCTCGGCGGGATCTGGATCCTCCAGACGATGCCGGCCCTGGTCGGCGGCCTGTTCACCCGGTGGTTCCACCGCTGGGCCCTGATCGCGGGCTGGGCGGTCGGCATGCTGTACGGCACGGTGGCCGCGTACGGTGTCGCGAGCCCCACCCAGAAGCACTTCGGCGGCTCCTCGAAGGAGATCCCCGGTATCGGGGAGATCGGCTACATCGGTCTCACCGCGTTCGTGCTGAACGTCGTCGTGGTGATCGTGCTGACCTTCGTCCTCAACGCGCTGAAGGCCCCGGCGGGCATCGACGAGACGTCCCCGTCCGACTACACGGCGGACGTGGGCGACCCCGGCGTCCAGGAGAAGCTCCCGCCGGCCACGGTGGGCGCCCCGGGCGGTCACTGACCCCCTCGGAGTGACGTGTTCCGTCCCGGTGGGGTCCACCCCGCCGGGACGGAACCATGAGCGGGGCACCCCACCCAGGAAATTGGGGTGTGCGCGGGGCCTGCCGCCCGGGGCAGACTGACGGCCATGGATGTCTCGATCAGACGGGTGCGCACCGAGGAGCACGAGGCCCTGGGCGAGATGACCGCCCAGGCGTATCTCGGCGACGGACTGCTGGACCTCGGCGCCGACGACCCTTATCTGGAACAGCTGCGCGCCGTCGGGCGACGGGCCGCGGAGGCTCTGGTGCTGGCCGCGGTGGACGCCGACGGCGGGCTGCTGGGCGGTGTCACCTACGTCGCGCCCGGCAGCCCCTGGGCGGACATCGCCGGCCCGGACGAAGCGGAGTTCCGGATGCTGGCCGTCGCCGCGAAGGCGCGTGGGCGCGGTGCGGGCGAGGCGCTCGTACGGGCCTGCGTCGACCGGGCACGCGCCACCGAAGGACTCTCCGGGATCGTCCTGTCGACCCAGTCGTCCATGGAGGCAGCCCACCGGATCTACCGCCGCCTCGGCTTCGTACGGACCCCGGAGCGGGACTGGAGCCCTGTCCCGGGCTTCACCCTCCTGACGTTCCGCCTGGCCTTCTGACCCGCCGCGACACTACATGTGGGGGCTGCCGCAATCGGCGGCCCCCACATGTATGCTCGTGCTCGCTGTCGCCGCAGGGGAATCCGGTGCGAATCCGGAACTGTCCCGCAACGGTGTGATCCGTGTGCATCTGTGCACCCGGAAGTCCGAAGACCTGCCGACAGCGTGTCCGGCTCGACCGAGCCGGATGCCATACGTCCGGGCCTCGCGGAGGGCCGGTGGACGCCGTGCACCGTGCTGCCCCCAACGGGGCACCGCCCTGCCCGGCATCACCGCTCCCGCCGGCCCCGAGCCGAGCGAGGGATAGCCCCAGTGACCATCGCGCCAGCCGATCCGGTTTCAGCGGTCGACTCAGCCGAGTCCACGCCCGACGGGCCCGGGACCGCACTGCTGCGGACCCTGACCGATCTCACCGTCGATCTGCCCGACACCGACCCCGGGCGGGTCGCCGCCGCCGCGCTGCGCGGCCGTAACGCGCGGTCCGACGAGGCGGAGCTGCGCTCGCTGGCCACCGAGGCCGCCGCGGGGCTGATCTCCGAGGACCCCGCCTACTCCCGGCTCGCCGCCCGGCTCCTCACCCGCTCGATCGCGGACGAGGCGGTCGGCCAGGGCGCGGTGTCCTTCTCCGCCTCGGTCGCCACCGGTCACCACGAGGGCCTGATCGCCGACCGCACGGCCGAGTTCGTCACGCTGCACGCGGCGGCCCTCGACGCGCTGGTCGAGCAGGCTCTCGCCGACCGTGCCGACGACCGCTTCGGCTACTTCGGCCTGCGGACGCTGTACAGCCGCTATCTGCTGCGCCACCCGCTCACCCGCCAGGTCATCGAGACCCCGCAGCACTTCATGCTGCGGGTCGCCGCCGGGCTCGCCGAGGACACCTCCGCGCACGCCCTGGACGAAGTGGCCGCGCTGTACGGCCTGATGAGCCGGCTCGACTACCTCCCCTCCTCCCCCACGCTCTTCAACTCCGGCACCCGCCACCCGCAGATGTCCTCCTGCTATCTGCTGGACTCGCCGCTGGACGAGCTCGACTCGATCTACGACCGTTACCACCAGGTGGCGCGCCTCTCCAAACACGCGGGCGGCATCGGCCTCTCGTACTCCCGCATCCGCGCACGCGGTTCACTGATCCGCGGCACCAACGGGCACTCCAACGGCATCGTGCCGTTCCTGAAGACGCTCGACGCCTCGGTCGCCGCGGTCAACCAGGGTGGCCGCCGCAAGGGCGCCGCCGCCGTCTACCTGGAGACCTGGCACGCGGACATCGAGGAGTTCCTGGAGCTGCGCGACAACACCGGTGAGGACCAGCGGCGTACGCACAACCTCAACCTGGCGCACTGGATCCCGGACGAGTTCATGCGCCGGGTCGACGCGGACGGCGCCTGGTCGCTGTTCTCCCCGGCCGACGTGCCGGAACTGGTCGACCTGTGGGGCGACGACTTCGACACCGCCTACCGGGCGGCCGAGGCCAAGGGGCTGGCCCGCAAGACCATGCAGGCCCGTGAGCTGTACGGCCGGATGATGCGGACCCTCGCCCAGACCGGGCAGGGCTGGATGACGTTCAAGGACGCCTCCAACCGGACCGCGAACCAGACCGCCGAGCCGGGCCGCGTCGTGCACTCCTCGAACCTGTGCACCGAGATCCTGGAAGTCACCGACGACGGCGAGACGGCCGTCTGCAACCTCGGTTCCGTCAACCTCGGCGCGTTCGTCGCCGGCGGGGAGATGGACTGGGAGCGGCTGGACGCCACCGTCCGCACCGCCGTGACCTTCCTCGACCGCGTGGTCGACATCAACTTCTACCCGACCGAGCAGGCCGGCCGGTCCAACGCCCGCTGGCGCCCGGTGGGCCTCGGCGCGATGGGTCTGCAGGACGTCTTCTTCCAGCTGCGGCTGCCCTTCGACTCGCCGGAGGCCCGCGCACTGTCCACGAAGATCTCCGAGCGGATCATGCTCGCCGCGTACGAGGCCTCCTGCGACCTCGCGGAGAAGTCCGGCCCGCTGCCCGCCTGGTCCGAGACCCGCGCCGCCCGCGGTGTGCTGCACCCCGACCACTACGACACCGAGGTCGTCTGGCCTGAGCGCTGGGACGCGCTGCGCGCCCGCGTCGCGAGGACCGGGATGCGCAACTCCCTGCTGCTCGCCATCGCGCCGACGGCGACGATCGCCTCGATCGCCGGTGTGTACGAGTGCATCGAGCCGCAGGTCTCCAACCTCTTCAAGCGCGAGACCCTCAGCGGTGAGTTCCTCCAGGTCAACGCGTATCTGGTGGACGAGCTGAAGCAACTCGGCGTGTGGGACGCGCGCACCCGTGAGGCGCTCCGCGAGGCCAGCGGCTCCGTGCAGGGCTTCGCCTGGATCCCCGAGGACGTGCGGGCGCTGTACCGCACGGCGTGGGAGATCCCCCAGCGCGGTCTGATCGACATGGCGGCGGCCCGTACGCCGTTCCTCGACCAGAGCCAGTCGCTGAACCTGTTCCTGGAGACGCCGACGATCGGGAAGCTCTCCTCGATGTACGCGTACGCCTGGAAGCAGGGGCTGAAGACGACGTACTACCTGCGCTCGCGTCCGGCGACCCGGGTCGCCCGTGCGGCGTCCGGGACGGCCGCTGCCGCCGCACCCATTCCCGTACAGCAGGTTTCGGCGCCCGACGCGGACGCCCTCGCCTGCTCGCTCGAAAACCCCGAGTCCTGCGAGGCCTGCCAGTAATGAGTTCCGACACCACCAAGAACCTGCTCGACCCGGGCTTCGAGCTGACCCTGCGCCCCATGCGCTACCCGGACTTCTACGAGCGCTACCGGGACGCGATCAAGAACACCTGGACGGTGGAGGAGGTCGACCTCCACTCCGACGTCGCCGATCTCGCCAAGCTCTCCCCCGGTGAGCAGCACATGATCGGCCGGCTCGTGGCCTTCTTCGCCACGGGTGACTCGATCGTCTCCAACAACCTGGTGCTGACGCTCTACAAGCACGTCAACTCCCCGGAGGCGCGGCTGTACCTGTCGCGGCAGCTGTTCGAGGAGGCCGTGCACGTCCAGTTCTATCTGACGCTGCTCGACACGTATCTCCCCGACCCGGAGGACCGCGCGGCGGCCTTCGACGCGGTGGAGGAGATTCCCTCGATCCGCGAGAAGGCGCAGTTCTGCTTCCGGTGGATGGACTCCGTCGAGAAGATCGACCGGCTGGAGACGAAGACCGACCGCCGCCGCTTCCTGCTGAACCTGATCTGCTTCGCGGCGTGCATCGAGGGGCTGTTCTTCTACGGCGCGTTCGCGTACGTCTACTGGTTCCGCTCGCGCGGTCTGCTGCACGGTCTGGCCACGGGCACCAACTGGGTGTTCCGTGACGAGACGATGCACATGAACTTCGCCTTCGAGGTCGTGGACACCGTCCGTAAGGAGGAGCCCGAACTCTTCGACGACGCCCTCCAGCAGCAGGTCACCGACATGCTGAAGGAGGCCGTCGACGCGGAGCTGCAGTTCGGCCGTGACCTGTGCGGCGAGGGCCTGCCCGGCATGAACACCGAGTCGATGCGCCAGTACCTGGAGTGTGTCGCCGACCAGCGGCTCACCCGGCTCGGCTTCCCGCCGCTCTACGGATCCGAGAACCCCTTCTCGTTCATGGAACTGCAGGGGGTCCAGGAGCTGACGAACTTCTTCGAGCGCCGGCCGTCCGCCTATCAGGTGGCGGTGGAGGGCTCGGTCGGCTTCGACGACGACTTCTAGGCCCTCGCCCGACTTCCGGCGAACGGGCGCCGCGTGGCCACGACGGGCTGCGCGGCGCCTGCCGTTTCCGGGGGCTAAGGGAGCCCGTTCCGTTCCGCCTCGCGCACCTGGCGGTCGGTCCGGCGCTCACGTCCGTGGCCGACGGGTGAGGGCAGCAGGACCAGGGCGAAAAGCGCTGCTATGACCAGGTGGCTCAGGAATGTGTTCATGACTCCGCTGTCGTCCGCGCGGGCGGATTCCGGCAGTGGCAGGACTGTCGCACAGCATCGAATTACTGCCACACCGGCGTCATGCCGAAGAATGTCGCCGTTCCGCTGCTCGACGAGATGCACCCCTTCGAACTCGGCGTGCTGTGCGAGGTGTTCGGGCTCGACCGGTCCGACGACGGTCTCCCGTCCACGACTTCGCCGTCGTCTCCGCGGAGGGCCCGGTCCTGAAGACCCATACCGGGTTCTCCACCGGCACGCCCCACGGGTTCGGCCGGCTGGAGGAGGCGGACCTCGTCGCCGTCCCGGCGGGGCCACTTCATGGAGCGGGACCATCCGGAGGAGGTCCTGGAGGCGCTGCGCCTGGCCGTGGCACGCGGCGCGCGGGTGCTGAGCGTCCGCTCGGCGCGTACGGCCTCGGCGCGGCCGGACTCCTGGACGGCCGCCGCACCACCCGCTGGCGGCACGCGGGCGAGCCGGCCCGGCGCTTCCGAAGGCCGTCGTGGAGCCCGACGTGCTCTACGTGGACGAGGGGGCGGTCATCACCTCGGCGGGCACGGCGGCGGGGATCGACGCCTGCCTGCACCTGGTCCGCCAGGCACACGGCCCCGCCGTCGCGAACGCCATCGCCCGGCGCATGGTCGCGCCGCCGCACCGGGACGGCGGCCGGGCGCAGAACCCAAGCGCCCGCTCCCCCGCACCCGCTGCGACACGTCGGGGAGACGCTCGCGTGGATGGAGCGCCACCCCGACGAGGAGATGACCGTGGAGCGGCCGGCCGCCCAGTCCCACATGTCGCCCCGCACCTTCGCGCGCCGCTTCCAGCAGGAGACGGGCACCACGCCGTACCGCCGGCTGCTGCGACAGCGCGTGCTGCTGGCACAGCACCTGCTGGAGAGCTCGGACGAGACCATGGACATGATCGCGGGGCGGACCGGCTTCGGGAACGCGGCGGCACTGCTTCATCGGTTCGTCCGCTCGCTGGGCACCACCCCGAACGCCTACCGCCGCACCTTCCGGTGACCGGCCGCCCCGACCGAGGCGGCCTGACAGGAAGCGGCCCCGCCGAAGTGATCAGGTGATCACCCCGGCGGGGCCGGATCCGCTACGGGCGTGCGGTCAGATGCCGCACTGCGAGGCCGACCAGAAGTGGCTCGGTCCCTGGTTCACGTGGATGTGGTCGCTGTGCCCGGCGTAGCCCGGGCCGAGGATCCCGTTGAACCCGTGGTAGCGGGCCTGCTTGGCGATGGTGCACAGGGAATGCGGTCCGGAGCCGAGGTCGACCGCGTCACCGTACAGATGGCGGCTGTTCGACGCCCCGCCCACCGCGGAGTTGCACGAGTAGGACCGGAAGCCGCTGGTGACGCGGATGGACTGGTCACCGAGCGCGTGCCGGAGTGCCTCCAGCTTCCACATGGAGCTCAGGGCGTTGGCCTTGGCCGTGCCCGCGGCGACCGCACCACCGGCCCAGGTGCTGTTGCACTGGTTCAGCTCGGGGTACGTGAAGTGGATCGGGGTGCAGTCGTCGTCCTGGAGCGCGTAGAGCTTGGACTGAGTGGCCGGGCCCGCGATGCCGTCCGCCGCGAGGCCGTAGGCCGCCTGGAAGCGCTTGACCGCGGCGGTGGTGGCGGGGCCGTACGAGCCGTCGATGGCGAGCACGGAGTTGTAGCCCGGGTAGCCGGCGACCCGGATCTGGAGCTGGGTGACGTCATTGCCCGTGGCACCGGGCGAAAGGGTACGGCTCCATGTGTAGCAGCCGTCTGCCTGCGCGGTACCCGCGGTGACCAGGGCTCCACCCAGAGCGAAAGCCATGGTCATGACAAGGCCGAGCAGCAGGTGTGCGGAACGTCTGAGCATGGGATCTCCCAATCACGGTGAGCTGTCGAAGTGAGCCTGTCGGACGAGTCGACGCGCGTCAACTACATCCTGGGTAACGCCCGTTGGCATCTTGCTGCCACCCCTGCAACAGCTCCGGCAACGGGGAAGGGCCCCGCTCCGGCATTCCGGAGCGGGGCCCTTCCTGGGACGGATCAGGCGTTCGGGACGATCTCGTAGCGCGGCGTGCCCTCCGCCATCTGCTTCAGCGCGTCCTTGCGGTCCCGCTTCGAGAGCCGGTCGATGTACAGGTAGCCGTACAGGTGGTCCGTCTCGTGCTGGAGGCAGCGCGCGAAGTAGCCGTTGCCCCGCACCTTCACCGCGTTGCCCCGGGCGTCCTGGCCGCGCACCACCGCGTAGTCGGGGCGGGCGAGTGCCGCGTATGCCGTGGGGACGGAGAGGCAGCCCTCGTTGGAGTCGTCGAGGTGACGCTGCTCCGGTGCCAGCTCCTCCAGCACCGGGTTGCAGATCGCGCCCACGTGCCGCACCCCGTCGTCGTCCATGCAGTCGTAGACGAAGACCTTGAGGTCCACACCGATCTGGTTGGCGGCCAGGCCCACGCCCTCCGCCGTCCGCTGGCTTGCGAACATGTCGTCGATCAGCTGCCCGAGGTCGGCGCCGAAATCCGTGACGTCCTTGCACTCCTTGTGCAGGACCGGGTTGCCCACGACCGTGATCGGGCGGGAGGTGCCGCGCTCGCGGTACGCCGCCTCGCGCGCCTCACAGTCCTCGGTGTCCACGAGGAACCCCTCGTCGTCCACGCCGACCTGCTCGTCCGTCTCCTGCTGCGACATGTCCGCCGTACGCCTTCCTGCAAACCTGAAACCCGTGAGAACCGCACCGGAATCGATGCCCGTACAGCCTACGGGCACCTGTCAGCAGACTTCTTCCAGATCCCGCCACTCGCGGCTGTCCGGACTGTCCGCGACCCAGCCGTCCAGCAGTCCTCGCACCAGCCCTGCGGGCGCCGCTATACCGCACTCACGCTCCGGAACCCACAGGGCACCCGCGGTGCGGTGGCCCAGCGGCCCCGGATGTCCCGGCTCGCTGTGATCATGCGGGTCCAGATGCTCCCCGTCACCCTCGTCGCTCTCCATCCGGCTCTCCGAACAGGCCCGGCAGAGCAGCCGTACGGAGGACGACCAGTCCTCGGCGGCGAACCCGGCATCGGACGCGAGCCGCTCCAGCGCGTCCCGGTCGTCCTCGGTGGCGGCCTCCAGGAGCACCACCCAGGTGGGTACGGGAGAGGGCGCCCACAGCTCGATCTCGTCGAAGACCGGGTAGGACGGCCCGGCCGCCGTGATCCGCTCGCCGTTCGGCACCCCGTCGTGCAGGACGACCTCGCCCCAGCGCCGGCCGGAGGACGGCAGCGGGATCGACAGCACTTCCAGCCGTGCCGGATCGAGCCTGCGGCCCCAGACGACCTCGGCCTCGCCCTCGGGCGACAGCCGCACCGCCGCGCTGCCGAGCTCCATGCCCGTCGGCTCGCTGTTGGACGCGGCGTTGTGCTGGCCGCTGCCCGGCACCTTCAGCCCGTACGCCTGCCAGGCCCGGCGCGCCAGCGGCCAGTCCTGCAGCGCGGTGGCCGCGATCCCGACGTTCCACCAGTCCGGCGCCCCGGACTCCCGGTCGAGCAGGGCGACCGCCCGTAGACCCGCGGCCCTCGCCTGCTCCCAGTCGTGCCGGAACTTGTGCAGCAGCGCCAGATTGAACCAGGACTCGGAGAGCCAGGGCTCCAGGTCCGCCGCACGTGTCAGCAGCGCCCCCGCGTCCTCGTACCGGCCGTCGCCGATCAGCGTGAACGCGCGGTCCGTGGCCTGCCGCCAAGAGGCGGACGGCCGATGCCGTACCTTCCCGAAGATCCTCACGATTCCCGCCTGTCCCGACTGGACACCCTCGTTTTCCGCTCTCTTCGCATCCAACCATGCCCGGCCGGACGCCCGCTCATTACCCATGGGTTACCCAGGCCGGACCGAGGTAAGACCGCCACGCGCCAGAACTCTGGCCAGCGCTTCCACGACCTGCGGCTGGTAGTCGCGTCCGGTGCCGAGCCTGAGCTGCTCCAGCGCCCCCAGAGGCCCCCCGGCGCCCTCCCCGCGCAGGTCGTCGTACGCGTTGACCGCACGGACGATCCTGGCGGCGGTCGGCTGGTCCCGGTACGGATCGGCCTGCTGTTCCACCACCACGGCCACCGCGGTGTCCACCCCGGTCTGCCGGACCACCGCACCGCCGAGCAGCGCGATCCGCCGCTGCTCGGCGGGCGGGAGGCGGGCGGTCGCGCCGTCGGGCACCGGGTCCACGAGCGAGAGCTGGCCGATGTCGTGCATCAGCGCCGCGTACTCCAGGACGGACAGCTCGGGACCGGCGAGCCCCAGCTCCCGCCCCACGGCGGTGGAAAGCTCGGCCACCCTGCGGGCGTGCCCGTGCGGGGTGTATCCGGCGATCTCCGTGGACCGGGCCAGCGAGGCGATGGTCTGCCGGTAGGTCGTGCGGACGGCGGCGTAGCGGCGGAAGGACACCTGGGTGAGCAGCAGCGGTACGCACAGCAGGGGCAGCGCCCACAGTCCGGCCACGGCGACCCCGAGCGCCATCACCGCGCCGGTCGCGCAGACGGCCGAGCCGATGCCGCTGAGTGCCCGGAGCTCGTCGCGGAGCAGCGGACCGAACGGGCGGGGGGTCCCCGCCGTGAGGGCGGCGAGTACCGCGTCGCACAGGGCGGTGAGGGCCAGCAGCAGGATCAGGAAGAGGGCGAAGTACAGCCCCTCTCCGAACCAGCGCACCGACCGTCCCGAGTTGGAGAGCGGCTGGAAGCACACGGCGGCGAAGCCCACGGCCAGTACGCGGCGGGCCACCCGGTCGGGCCCGGGGCCGTTGCCGCGCGCCGTGTGCGGCACGGAGGCGAGCAGCTGGGCCGCCACGACGACGGTGACCACCTGGAAGACCCCGTGCGAGGTGGGCTCCCCGCCGCTGCGTCCGAGCAGTGCGTACGCCAGGGCGCCGGCCGCCCCGAGGGGCGCGGGCTCGCGCTCGCCGGGCAGGGAACCCCAGCGGGCCAGCTCACCGACGGTGACGAGGACCCCGAAGGCGAGGGCGTGGCCGGGCTCGACGACGCCGTTCCACAGGGTGTGCCCGAGCGCGACGACGGCGAGGAGCAGTGCGGCGCCGCGCACCGCGAGCACGGAGGGGGGCGACGCGGGACGGCACAGCGGGGTCACCGGGGCCGCCGTCCCGGCCGGTCCGTCGTTCCGGCCGGCGCGGGCGGCTGATCCCCGGAGCGCGGGCGCGGCAGTCCGGCCGGCCGCTCGTCGGAGGTGACCGTGTTGGCCTGGGCGGACCAGCCGTGCCGGTCCAGGGCGCGGGCCAGCGCCCGTACCATCTGCGGATCGAACTGGCTGCCTGCGCAGCGTTCCAGTTCCTCCACCGCCGCCGGTACCGGCCGGCCCCGCCGGTAGGAGCGGGTCGAGGTCATCGCGTCGAAGGCGTCCGCGACGGCCACGACCCGGGCGAATTCCGGGATCTGGTCCCCGGCGAGTCCGTAGGGGTATCCGCTGCCGTCGAGCCGCTCGTGGTGGTGCAGGATCGCGGCACGGGCCTCGTCGAGGAAGCCGATGCCCCGGACGATCTCGTGCCCGTACTCCGGATGCAGCTCGATGACCCGGCGTTCCTCGGGGGTGAGCGGTCCGTCCTTGCGCAGGACCCGCGTGGGGACACCGAGCTTGCCGACGTCGTGCAGGATGCCGGCGAACCGGAGCGCTTCCATGCGCTCCCCCTCCATGCCGATCTCACGGGCGATCAGCTCGGAGGCACGGCCCACCCGCTCGCTGTGCCCCCGGGTGTATCCGTCCTTGATGTCGACGGCCTGGACGAGTGCCCTGATGGTGGCTCGGTGCGCGGCGTGCTCGCGGTGGTACTGGGCGAACACCCAGCAGGAGATGTACATCGGGAGCACGACGACCAGCGCGGACACCGGCCCGTACGAGCTGCGCCAGAGGATCGCCATCATCAGCCCGGCGAGCGCGTGCACCAGGTGCGGTCCCACGGAACGCGCCAGCAGCCCCCGCCAGGCGTGCCGGACGGCGACACGCTCGGCCGTGGCGAGGATGCCGCCGTCCAGGGCAGCCAGGACGGCACTGAAGACGAGCGCCGTGGCGCAGGCGGGGAGCAGGGCGTACGGGAGATCGGGGAAGGCCCCGCCGTCGGTACCGCCGAGGGTCGCCGGACCCCCCAGGGACGCGTAAGTCCAGGAGGCCGCGCCCACGGTCAGGGCGAGCTGCGCCGCCCGCCAGACACGACGGGCCGTCGCGGGCGGCTGCTCGACCCGGCCGGCCAGCGAGCCGGGGACCGACACCAGGACGGCGGCGGCCGGCGGCAGCAGGAAGGCCGCGGCCAGCAGGAGCGGGAAGAACGATCCGGCACTGACCGGTACGGAGCCGCCGAAGAAGGGGCAGCGGCCCGGCAGTTCACAGGCCAGGTACAGCGCGGCGAGGAGCCCGAGCGTGCCCCAGGGCGTGGTGGCCCCGGGAAACAGTGCGGAGCGGGCGCAGACGACGGCGCAGACCACCGCGCACAGGATGTAGGCACGCGCCGCCCCCGGTGTGGTCCTCACCCGTACCGCCCGCCCCCAGCCTGGTCAATGAGGGCGCCAGGCTAGCGAGTTGGGGGTGGGGAAGTGCCCGGACGGGCCGGATTAGCACATTCGGGTGACACGACCAGGGGTGCGGCTGCCGACGAAGAGGTGAACGGCGGCCGTCACTCGGCGGTGGCGGCCGGCCGGTCCACGCCGCCCAGGGCGACGTCCTGCTCAGGAACGGCCTGCCCCGAACGGATCAGATCGATCCGTCCCATCACCTTGGAGCGCAGATCGGTCGGGACGTCGTCCTGGCCGCAGCAGCGCTTCACCAGCTTCTTCACGGCCTGCTCCAGGCCGTATTTCTCCAGGCACGGGGAGCACTCCTCGAAATGCACCTCGAACTTGGTGCAGTCGCCCTCGGGCATCTCATGGTCGAGAAACTCGTAGAGATGATCGAGAACCTCTGAGCAATCCGTCTCGTGCGGCTCTCCGCAGCTCATGAGGTCGAGCCTTTCCTGTCGTCCGACTCACCGGCTCCGGCCGGGACGAGCCCGCGCTCGCGCGCGTAGTCCTCGAGCATGCCGCGCAGCTGGCGGCGTCCCCGGTGCAGGCGGGACATCACCGTACCGATGGGTGTCCCCATGATGTCCGCGATCTCCTTGTAGGCAAAGCCCTCCACGTCGGCGAGATACACGGCGATGCGGAACTCTTCGGGGATCGACTGCAGTGCGGACTTCACGTCGGAGTCCGGCAGGTGGTCGAGGGCCTGGGACTCCGCCGAGCGCAGACCCGTGGACATGTGCGACTCGGCACGTGCCAGCTGCCAGTCCTCGATCTCCTCGGCGGCACTCCGCTGAGGTTCGCGCTGCTTCTTGCGGTACGAGTTGATGAAGGTGTTCGTGAGGATGCGGTACATCCACGCCTTGAGGTTGGTGCCCTCACGGAACTGGTGGAAGGAGCCGTACGCCTTGGCATACGTCTCCTGGACCAGGTCCTCGGCATCGGCGGGGTTGCGCGTCATGCGCAGTGCCGCCGAGTACATCTGGTCGAGAAATCCGAGGGCGTCCCGCTCGAAGCGCGCGTTGCGCTCGGCAGTCGTCTCCTCGGCACGGCCGTCGTCGGTCCCTGTGTCGGTCCCAGTGACCGGACCCACCTCCTCCAACGATGTGGCGGAGCCGAAACCGGACCCGCTCGCATCGGAGAATAGTCGACCTTGCTTCTTCGCGGGCTGCCGATCCGGTCCGCTCAGGGCACGCTCGGGAGCGGTCTTGCCCGCGTGCAGCACCGTCCACTCCAGGTCAGTGGTGTTCGAGCGCTGCGGGCAGATGGTCGAACCCATGCGACGGACTCCCTCTCCACGTACGACGTTGTTGTACCGACGTCCCGAACAACAGCCGCCCCGCACGCCGCATTCCCGGGGCCGCCGCGGGGTCCCTGGACACGTGGGGCACATCACCTCCACGCGAGCCGGTCCAGCCATTCGGCCACCGCCGCGGTGAGCAGATCCATCGCCTGATCCCGGGTCAGCGGCGCCCTCTTCGGTACGGCGAAGCCGTGGTCGCCGTGCGGCACCTCGACGATCTCGTGCCCGCCCGCGGGGAACTCCTCCGGGCGCCCGAACGGGTCACGCCCGCCCTGCACCACGAGGGTGGGCACGCCCGCACCGAGCAGTTCGTCCTCGCGCGACTTCTCCGGCCTGCCCGGCGGGTGCAGCGGGAAGCTCAGCGCCAGGACCGCGCGGGCGCCCAGGCCGGCCGCCGTGCGGCAGGCCACCCGGGCCCCCGCGCTGCGCCCCCCGGCCACCACGGGCAGGCCGGGGGCGGCCAGGGAGGGCCACAGTCCGCGCCATCCGGTGTCCAGGGTCTTGGGCGCCGGTGCGAGCTTCTTCCCCGCCACCCGCCACGGCTGCTCCACCAGGGCGACGGTCACCCGGTGTCCGGGCAGCGCCGCGGCGAGGGCCTGGAGGTCCGGGGCCTCGATGCCGCCGCCGGCCCCGTGGCTGACGGCGAGCACCAGCCGGGCGTCCTTCGCGGGATGCCAGGTGATCCTGGCCGCTCCGGCGTCCGTCTCGACGGTCTCGGTCCTCTGCGCTGTTCCTGTGCGGCTCACGGAATCCATCCTGCCGGGTCAGAACAGGGTGCTCACCTCAGGCGCGGCGAGCTCCTCCAGCAGTTCCGGGCCGTTGTTGCGGACGTTGCTGACGGCGGTGGGCACCGGGTAGGCGCGCATCAGCCCGCCGGGCGGCGGGTCCAGCAGCGCCTTCAGCTCCCCGATGTCGGTGCGCGCCGGGTCGAGCCAGTCGTCCCAGCGGTCCGGGGTCAGCATCAGGGGCATCCGGGGATGGATGTCGGCGAGGGCCGCCGGGCCCTCGGCGGGGGCGACGGCGAGCGGGGACGTCTCCGCCTCGGTGGTGATCACGGAGCAGGTCACCCACCAGGCCTGCGGGTGGTCGTCGGGCAGGGTCCGGTCGCGCCAGAACTCGTACAGCCCGGCCATCGCGAAGACCGAACCGTCGGCGGGCGTCACGAAGTACGGCTGCTTGCGGGGCCGCTTCTTCTTGCCCTTCTCCTCCAGCTGCCGCTCGTCGGCCCCGGTGACCCACTCGTAGTAGCCGTCGGCGGGCAGGATGCAGCGCCGGGAGACGAAGGGGCGGCGGAAGGAGGGCTTCTCGTGCACCGTCTCGGCACGGGCGTTGATCATGCGGGCGCCACCTTCGGGCGACTTCGACCAGGACGGTACGAGGCCCCATTTCAGGGCACGCAACTGGCGAACCGGACGCTGGTCGTCCGCGTCCTTAACAGGACGCTCCAGAACCGCGTAGACCTCCTTGGTCGGCGCCACGTTCCAGTCGGGCTCCAGGGTCTCGGTGGGTTCCCACTTCTGCACCCCGAAGAGCCCGGTCAGATCCTCCGGCCGCCGACTCGCCGCATACCGTCCGCACATAGGTGCCAGACTGCCACGACCCTCACGCCGAGTGGACACCAATCCCTCAAGTACCTCAAGGAGCCGCCCGCACCATGGACAGCACCGATCTGGGCGATCTGTGGGATCGCGTCTTCGGGACCCAGCCCGCCCCCGAGCAGTGGCTGGTGGTCGTGACGGCCACCGTGGCGCTGATCGCCGTCGTGCCGAACTTCATATGGCGGCTCTCCCGCAACGCGATCACCATCGCGCACGAGGGCGGCCACGGACTGGTCGCCCTGCTCACCGGCCGGCAGCTGTCCGGTATCCGGCTGCACTCGGACACCAGTGGCCTGACCGTCAGCCGCGGCAAGCCGACCGGCGTCGGCATGATCCTCACGGCGGCGGCCGGCTACACGGCGCCTCCCCTGCTCGGCCTCGGCGGCGCCTGGCTGCTGACCAACGGCCGGATCACACTCCTGCTGTGGCTGGCGACGGCGCTGCTCGCCGTGATGCTGGTGATGATCCGCAATCTGTACGGAGCCCTGACGGTCATCCTCACGGGCACGGCCTTCCTGCTGATCTCCTGGCTGACCTCGGCCCAGGTGCAGTCGGCGTTCGCCTACACGGTGGTGTGGTTCCTGCTGTCGGGCGGGGTCCGTCCGGCGTTCGAGCTGCAGTCCAAGCGGCGGTTCGGCGGGGCGCCCGACTCGGACGCCGACCAGCTCGCCCGGCTGACCCAGGCGCCTGCCGCGGTCTGGCTGTTCCTCTTCCATTCGGTGTCGCTCTGCGCACTGATCGGCGGCGGACGCTGGCTGCTCGGACTGTGACGGCCCACAGCCCCCTACCACCCTTGTATTACGCCCGGGTTTCTGCCTATTTGTTCAGGATCCGGGATTGCGCTGAGCCACTAAAGTGAGGGGCATGACCGAAAGCTCCGTGCACCCCGCCCTCTGGCCCGCTCCCCGTGCGACCGGAGCCGTCGACGCGACCGTCACCGTGCCCGGATCGAAGTCCGTCACCAACCGCGCCCTCGTCCTGGCCTCCCTGTCCTCCGAGCCGGGCTGGCTGCGCCGCCCGCTGCGCTCCCGGGACACCCTGCTGATGGCCCAGGCGCTGCGTGCGATGGGCGTCGGGATCGAGGAGGGCGTCGGTCCGGACGGCTCGGGCGAGGCCTGGCGGGTCATCCCGGCCGGTCTGCACGGCCCGGCGACGGTCGATGTCGGCAACGCGGGAACGGTCATGCGCTTCCTGCCGCCCGTGGCCTGTCTCTCCGACGGGCCCGTCCACTTCGACGGGGACCCCCGCTCCTACGAGCGCCCCCTGAACGGTGTGATCGACGCGCTCCGGGCCCTCGGCGCCAGGATCGACGACGACGGACGCGGCTCACTGCCCCTGACGGTGCACGGGGCCGGCGCGCTGGACGGCGGCGCGGTGGCGATCGACGCCTCCTCGTCCTCCCAGTTCGTCTCCGCGCTGCTGCTGTCCGCGCCCCGCTTCAACCAGGGTGTGGAGGTACGCCACACCGGTTCGGCCCTCCCCTCCATGCCGCACATCCGGATGACCGTCGACATGCTGCGCGCGGTCGGCGCCCAGGTCGACGAACCGGAGACGGGCGGCGAGCCCAACGTCTGGCGGGTGTCACCCTCCGCCCTGCTCGGCCGTGACCTGACCGTCGAGCCCGACCTCTCCAACGCCCAGCCCTTCCTGGCTGCCGCTCTGGTCACCGGGGGCCGGGTCACCGTCCCCGACTGGCCGCTGCGGACCACCCAGCCGGGTGACGCGCTGCGCGAGATCTTCACCGCAATGGGTGGCACCTGCGAGCTGACCGAGCGGGGTCTCACCTTCCGGGGCTCGGGCAGTATCCACGGCATCGACGTCGACCTGGGCGAGGTCGGTGAGCTCACCCCGGGCATCGCGGCCCTCGCCGCCCTCGCCGACTCCCCGTCGACGCTGAGCGGCGTCGCGCATCTGCGGCTGCACGAGACGGACCGGCTGGCCGCGCTCACCAGGGAGATCAACGCCCTCGGCGGTGACGTGACCGAGACGGCCGACGGGCTGCGGATCAACCCGCGTCCGCTGCACGGCGGCACCTTCCACACGTACGACGACCACCGGATGGCGACGGCGGGCGCGATCATCGGCCTCGCCGTGGCCGGGGTGGAGATCGAGAACGTCGGGACGACCGCCAAGACCCTCCCGGACTTCCCGGAGATGTGGACGGGCATGCTCGGTGCCTCCCCGGAGACGGCCGGGGTCGCGCCCGGAGCGCTCGGGGCCTCCTCCCCGGGAAGGCACGGGGCCTGAGGACATGCGCCGTTACGGGAAGAACCCCGACGAGGACGACATCCGCGTCCGCCCGAACCGCAAGGGCAACCGGCCTCGTACGCACATCCGCCCCAAGCACGAGGACGCCCAGGACGGCATGGTCCTCACGGTCGACCGCGGCCGGCTCACCTGCCTCGTCGAGGGCCGCACCGTGATGGCGATGAAGGCCCGCGAGCTGGGCCGCAAGGCCGCCGTGGTGGGCGACTGGGTCTCCATCGTCGGCGACCTCTCCGGCGACAAGGACACACTGGCCCGCATCGTGCGGATCGGTGAACGCCGGTCGGTGCTGCGCCGCACCGCGGACGACGACGATCCCTACGAGCGGGTGGTCGTCGCCAACGCCGACCAGCTGGCCATCGTCACGGCGCTCGCCGATCCCGAGCCACGGCCGCGCATGATCGACCGCTGCCTGGTGGCGGCGTACGACGGCGGGCTCGCCCCGCTCCTCGTCCTCACCAAGTCCGACCTGGCCTCCCCGGACGCGCTGCTGGGGGCGTACACCCCGCTGGGTGTCCCCTTCATCGTCACCAGCCGCGAGGAGCTGGAGAACGGCGACGCCGCGGACCGGGTGCGGGAGCTGCTCAACGACCGGGTGACCGCCTTCGTCGGGCACTCCGGGGTCGGGAAGACGACGCTGGTCAACGCGCTGGTACCGAAGGACAGACGGCGGACGACCGGGGTGGTCAACGCCGTCACGGGGCGCGGCAGGCACACCACGACGTCGGCGCTCGCGCTGCCGCTGCCGGACGGCCGCGGCTGGGTGGTCGACACCCCGGGCGTACGGTCGTTCGGGCTGCACCACGTCGATCCGTCCCGGGTCATCAACGCGTTCCCCGATCTGCAGCCGGGCGCGGAGAACTGCCCGCGGGGCTGCACCCACGACAGCCAGCAGACGGAGTGCGCCCTGGACGCCTGGGTGACGGAGGGGCACGCGGATCCGGCGCGGCTCGACTCGCTGCGGCGGCTGCTCGCGACGCGGGAGCGGCGCGAGGGGGACTGACGGCAGGACTGCCCGACTCGCGCACGTTTGCGAGCTCTCACGACTGGTAAGGGCATAATCGCGTCAAGCGAGACGAAGCAGTCACCAATGTGGGAGGCACCTGACAATGGCGTGGTTGCTGGTCGTGGTCGCAGGACTGCTGGAGACCGGTTTCGCCGTGTGTCTGAAGCTCTCGCACGGATTCACCCGGCTGTGGCCGACGGTCGCGTTCTGCGTGTTCGCCCTCGGGAGCTTCGGTCTGCTGACGCTGTCACTCAAGAAGCTCGATGTCGGCCCCGCGTACGCGGTGTGGACCGGCATCGGCGCGGCAGGGACCGCGATCTACGGGATGGTCTTCCTCGACGACGTGGTCTCCACCCTCAAACTGGTGTCCATCTCGCTGGTGATCGTCGGCGTGATCGGTCTGCAGCTGTCCGGCTCCTCGCACTGACACCGTTCGCGCCCCGTGAGGCGCCCCGGCGCGTGGCGTGCCAGGGCCTCCCGGAGCAGCGAAACCGCGTCCGAACCCATGGGTGACGGTGCGGTGACCGGCGGCACCATCGCGTACGAGAGGGCGAGCCGGAGTGCGATCTCGCAGGCCACCTCCAGGTCCGCGGCCTCCTGCGGGCGCCCGTGCGCCAGCGCGGCCACCGCCCGGTCCCGGACCGTCACGAGCAGTTCCGCGGGCGTCGGCGGTACGGCGTCGGCAGGGCGCCGGGCGGTGACGACCGGCGGCGGCCCCAGCTCTCCGGGGCGCGGTCTGCCTGGCCGTGGTTCTCCCGGTCGCGGTTCCACCGGCCCCGGTCTCCCCGGTCGCGGTTCTCCCGGTCGCGGTAAGCGGTCCTCCCAGGCGCCGGTGAGCAGTGCTTTGACCAGTACGTTCGCCCGGGCGGCCCGGACCGTCCAGAGAGCGAGCTCCGTCGGGCCGTCCCCCAGGTCGCCACGCGCGTCCAGAGCCCGTGCGGCGCCGGTCAGATAGCTGTCGGCGGCCCGCCGGAGCAGGGCGCGGGCGAGACCGTCCTTGCTGCCGAACTCGTTGTAGAGGGTCTGCCGGGACACCCCGGCGGCCACCGCCACGTCGACCATCCGCACCGTGGTCCACGGCCGGGCGGAGAGCGCCGAGAGAGCGGCGTCCAGCAGGGCTTCTCGCGCTGTGGGCATCGTCGCCTCCCGCGCCGGGGGATCTGCGGTTCAGAGTTGACGCGCCACCGGGTGCTGTCAAGGGTTCGCGCACGGGACGGCGCCCGGCCCGGGGCCGTGTAGCCCGGACGGGTACCTGTGGATACTGTGACGGCATGCCCGATTACCACGATGATCTGCGCCTTGCCCACGTACTGGCGGACGCCGCCGACGCGGCGACGATGGACCGGTTCAAGGCTCTGGACCTCAAGGTCGAGACCAAGCCGGACATGACCCCGGTGAGCGAGGCCGACAAGCACGCCGAGGAGCTGATCCGCGGGCACCTGCACCGGGCACGGCCGCGCGACGCGATCCTGGGCGAGGAGTACGGGATCGAGGGCACGGGTCCGCGGCGCTGGGTCATCGACCCGATCGACGGCACCAAGAACTACGTACGCGGCGTGCCCGTCTGGGCGACGTTGATCTCGCTGATGGAAGCGGGCGAGGACGGCTTCCAGCCGGTGGTAGGCGTCGTGTCCGCCCCGGCGCTGAGCCGCCGCTGGTGGGCGGCGAAGGGCGCCGGCGCGTTCTCCGGCCGCAGCCTCACCTCCGCGACCCGGCTGCAGGTGTCGAAGGTCGAGCGGATCGCGGACTCCTCACTCGCGTACTCCTCGCTGACCGGCTGGGAGGAGCAGGGCCGGCTCGACGGCTTCATGGACCTGACGCGGGCCTGCTGGCGCACCCGCGGGTACGGGGACTTCTGGCCGTACATGATGGTTGCCGAAGGATCGGTGGACATCTGTGCGGAGCCGGAGCTCTCCCTGTGGGACATGGCGGCGAACGCGATCATCGTCCAGGAGGCGGGCGGGCTCTTCACCAGCCTGGACGGCGTCTCCGGCCCCGGCGGCGGCAACGCGGCGGCCTCCAACGGACTGCTGCACCACGAGCTGCTCGGCTATCTCAACCAGAGGTACTAGGAAGCCCACCCCTCCCACCCCTTGTCCAGTTCCCTCGCGGGTGCAACTCTGAGAGTCCCCCCACTTGTGAACTTGTGAATCGACTCACGAGGGTCGCGTCACGGATCACTTTCCGAAGGAGGTGGCTCCCTTCATGCTCGTCCGAGACGCCATGAGCACGCTGGTCCTCACCATCGGCCCGGCCCACACGCTCCGGGAGGCGGCCCGGCTGATGTCGGCCCGCCGCATCGGAGCAGCTGTCGTCCACGATCCGGACACCTGCGGCCTCGGGATCATCACCGAACGCGACATCCTCGACGCGGTCGGTTCCGGCCAGGACCCTGATACCGAGATCGCGTCCACCCACACCACCACGGACGTCGTCTTCGCCTCTCCCGCCTGGACACTCGAGGAGGCCGCGGAGGCCATGACACACGGCGGTTTCCGGCATCTGATCGTGCTGGACGACAACGGCCCCGTGGGCATCGTCTCGGTGCGCGACATCATCCGGTGCTGGGCTCCCACCAGGCGGCGCCCCGCCGCACTGCCCCTCTGAGAGCCCTCGCGACCAGGCCCGGCGACCGGCTGCGGGCCGGATCCGTCGGAGGCACGCTGCGGTGGATGTCGTAGTGGATGCCGTCCAAGTCCGGCAGATATCCAGAATCACACCCAATCGGGACCTGGTTCCCGCGCTGTTAGGCTGGATCCCATGAGTGACCTCCTGGAACGACTGCGCGGACGCGGCTGGCGCATGACGGCGCAGCGGCGCGTCGTGGCCGAGGTCCTCGACGGGGACCATGTACACCTGACGGCCGACGAGGTCCACGCGAAGGCTGCCGACCGGCTGCCGGAGATCTCCCGCGCCACGGTGTACAACACGCTGGGCGAGATGGTGTCCCTCGGTGAGGTCATCGAGGTCACCACCGACCGCCGGGCCAAGCGGTACGACCCGAACGCGCATCGCCCCCACCACCACCTGGTGTGCGCGCGGTGCGGCGCGATCCGGGACGTCCACCCTTCGGGTGATCCGCTGGCCGATCTTCCGGCCGCCGAGCGCTTCGGCTTCACCGTCTCGGGCGTCGAAGTCACCTACCGCGGCATCTGCCCGAACTGCGCCGCCACTGCCTGAGCGCCACACCCTGCACCCATCGGCCCCGGCGGGCACCGCCGGGGCCGGCGCGTTTCGCCCTTCGTGTCCGTCCACCTGTTCGCGGGCACATGACAGAGGCCCGGATCCTTGGAAGGATCCGGGCCTCTGTTTTCAGTAGCGGGGACAGGATTTGAACCTGCGACCTCTGGGTTATGAGCCCAGCGAGCTACCGAGCTGCTCCACCCCGCGTCGTTGTGAGTGCAACACTACGGGACCCCGCCGACCAGCGCAAATTCATTCCCCGGACACCTGAGCCCCCAGGAGCTCACCCTCCTGGGGCCGTTTCTCACGCGGTGAGCTCCTGATGCAGAGCCTCCAGCAGCCGCGCCGCACGCTCGGCCACCTCGGCCGGCCCCAGTTCGACCGCGCGGGCGCACCAGCGCTGCCCCTCCGTGAGCTCGCCCCGGCGGGCGGCGAGCAGCGCGAGGCGCAGAGCGGCCCTGCCGTGCCCGTCGTTGGCCGCCCGGCTCCACCACAGGGCGGCCTCGCGCTCGCTGCCTTCACGGGCCAGCAGCAGGCCGAGGTTGAAGGCCCCGTTGCGGCTGCCCGACTCGGCGGCCTCGCGGTACCAGCCGGCGGCACTCTCCATGTCGCCACGGGCGGCCGCGAGCATGCCCGCCCTGACCTGCGCACGACGGTGCCCCTGCCCGGCCGCCCTCTCGTACCACTCCTCGCACTCGGTCTTCTCCGGCATCGGCTCGCCCAGCGCCGGCGCTCCGGGCGGCGGCTGCCGCAGGTCGAGCAGTCCGGCCAGCCGGAAGGCCGCCTCCGCGCTGCCGCCACCCGCGGCGCAGCGCAGATGGCGCTCCGCCTCCTGCTCCTCGCCGTCGCGCAGCAGCGCCATGCCGACCTGGAGCGCGGCGTCGGTATGACCGGCCGCCGCCGCACGCCGGTACCAGCCCAGCGCCGTACGGTCCTCGTCGCGCCCGGCGTGCAGGATGCCGAGGTTGAAGGCGGCGTCCACACTGCCCGCCTCGGCCGCCTTGGAGAACCAGGGCTCGGCTCCGGTCGCGTCCCCCGCCTGGAGCAGCAGCACGGCGAGCGCGTTGGCCGCCTCCCGGTGCCCGGCGTAGGCGGCACGGCGGTACCACTGCTCGGCCTGCGCGATCCGGTCCTGGGCAGCGCAGAGCAGGCCCAGGTTGTAGGCGCCGTTGACATCGCCCGCGTCCATGGCGGCGCGGTACCACCGCTCGGCCGTCTGCTGCTCCCCCCGGGCCGCGTGGAGTGCGCCCAGGGCGTTGGCGGCGTTGCCGTCGCCGTCCTGGGCGGCACGCAGCCACCACACGGCGGCGCTCTCCTCGTCACCCACGTCCCGCAGCAGGAAGCCGAGGGCACAGGCGGCGCGGGCCTCGCCGTCCTTGGCCGCCGTGAGGTACCAGCGGCCCGCCTCCTTCAGCTCACCACGCTGCTCCAGGATGGCGCCGAGGTGCAGGGCCGCGCGGCGGTGACCGCGCGCGGCAGCCTGCCGGTACCACTGCTCGGCCTCGCCGACCCGCCCCGTGGCGGGGCCCGCGACGGGGCTGTCGCGCCGTCCCGTCGCACTGTCGTTCAGGATGTCCGGGGCGCTCGCTCCGAGGCCGCGCCCCGGGCCGAAGGCGTCGTACGCGTCGCCCAGGGCCTTGCGCTCCAGGGCGCGGGCGAGGCGGTAGGCGGCCTCCCGGTGGCCCTGCTCGGCGGCAGCGCGCAGCCAGCGCTCGGCACCGACGTCACTGCGGTGCTCCAGCAGGTCGGCCAGTGCGTAGGCACCGAGCGCGTGGCCCTGCTCGGCGGACTGGCGCAGCCAGTACTCGGCACCCGGCTCGTCACCGCGCTCCCGGAAGTGACGGCCGAGCGCGTGGGCGGCCGCGGCGGAGCCGGCGACCGCGGCGATGCGCCACCATCCGGCCGCCTCGTCCGGGTACCCCCGCTGGTGGAGGAGAACGCCCAGGTTGTTGGCCGCGGCCCGGTCGCCCTCGGCGGTCGCCGCCCGCAGGTAGGTCTCGGCGCCGTCCAGGTCACCACGACGCAGAAGGATCGCGCCCAGGACGCTCATGGACTCGGGGTCGCCACCGTCCGCGGCCCGCCTGTGGCGCTCCTCGGTCTGCTCGGCGTGATCCGTGGTGTCCGTAGTGTCCGTCGGGTCCGTGACGAAGACGGCGTCGTCGTCGGAGGTGTCGTCAGCGGTGCCGGCGGTCTCGGCGACGGCCGCGGCAAATACCGCATCTGCCACGTTTTCCGTCGTCCGAACGCGTCGCTGCACAAACCGCCCTGTCTCCAACAGAGTTGCCCTGTCCCCCATAAATACCATCGTCGCACCACCTGCAACCCGCGTACACCTGGAATACCGCGGCCAGTGAGGTCACTTCAGCGTTTTGTCGACATGCCCACAGAGAGACAAGTCAAACACGTTCGGGCCCAACTCATGCCCCGCGAACCGCACTTCACTCCGACAACTTGAGAAAGCCCGTCCGACGGCATGACAGAGGCCCGGATCCTTGGAAGGATCCGGGCCTCTGTCTTCAGTAGCGGGGACAGGATTTGAACCTGCGACCTCTGGGTTATGAGCCCAGCGAGCTACCGAGCTGCTCCACCCCGCGTCGTTGTGTTCAAACCGTACCACGACGCGGGGTGGAGCTTTCTCAGCTGCCCTGGTCCTCGCCCTTCTCGTCGGCCTCGTCGGCCGCGTCCGCCTTGTCCGGCGTATCGGCCGTGTCGGCCTCGCTGCCGGCCTTGGGCTGAGCCGCGGCCGCGCGCTCGAGAGCCTTCTGAAGCTCCGTCTGCGCCTTGCCGTAGGCGGCCCAGTCGTTCTTCTTCAGGGCCGCCTCGCCCTCCGTGTACGCCTTCTGGGCATCGGCGATCGCCCGCTTCAGCGCGGCCTCCCCGGTGGCTGGAGGCTCGGTGGTGTCACCCGGAGGCTCCGTCTCGGGCGTCGTATCGGAACCCTCGACCCCGAAGACCGCGTTGAGCGCCTCTCCGAGGCTGTTCTCGAAGACGATCTTCGACCCGTACGAGGCGGCCACCTTGCGCAGCAGCGGGTAGTTCTGCGTGCCACCGCGCGTGTACACCGGTTCGATGTAGAGGAAGCCCCCGTCGAGCGGCACGGTCAGCAGGTTTCCGTACTCGATGTCCGAGTCGGTCCCCTTGAGGTTTCTCACGAACTCGGCGACGTCGTCGTTGCCGTTGAGCTCACTCTGCACCTGGCCCGGGCCCTTGACCGTGGTCGTGACTCTCAACAGCCTTATCGTGCCGTAGTCGTCACTCGCCGCGTCCGCGTCCACCGCCATGAACGCTCCCAGGTCGGGCCGTCCCTTCGGTGTGAACGTCGTGGTGAGGGAGAACTTCTGCTCGTCCTGGCCGGGCATCCGCATGCTCAGGTAGTACGGCGGAACGGCCCCGGGTTCCTTGTTGGTGGGGTCGTCCGGCACCTGCCAGGCGTCACTGCCGCTGTAGAACTGCGCGGGATCCTGCACGTGGTACCGCGTGAGCAGCTCCCGCTGGACCTTGAACAGGTCCTGCGGGTAGCGCAGGTGGTCCATCAGCTCCTGCGGGATGTCGTCCTTGGCCTTCACCGTCCCGGGGAATGCCTTGCGCCACGTCTTGAGCACCGGGTCCTCGGTGTCCCACTCGTAGAGCTTCACCTTGCCGTCGTACGCGTCGACGGTGGCCTTCACCGAGTTGCGGATGTAGTTGACCTGGTTCTGCTGGGCGACGACCGCGCGCTGGTTGGTGGTCAGCGAGTCGGCCGTGGTGTCACCGAGCGTCGTACGCGAGGCGTACGGATAGCCGTTGGTCGTGGTGTACGCGTCCACGACCCACTGGATCCGGCCGCCCACGACCGCCGGATAGGCGTCGCCGTCGATGGTCAGCCAGGGGGCGACCGCCTCGACGCGCTCCTTGGGCGTGCGGTTGTACAGGATCCGCGAACCGTCGCCGATGGCTCCGGAATACAGTATCTGCGGCTCGCTGAAGGACACCGCGTAGGCAGCGCGGTTGAAGGCGTTGGAGAGGCTGACCCCGCTGTTGCCCTTGTAGCTGGTGGTCTTCTCGCCGTCCTCCTCGTAGTCGAGCTCCTTCTGGGGCCCGCCGACGATGGAGTACTGCTCGGTCTTCTCGCCGTAGTAGATCCGCTGCTCGTACTTCGGCAGCTCACCGGTGGTCGGCAGGCCCGACTCGGTGAAGTCCGGGGAGCCCGCCGGGTTGGTGCCCGTCGTGGTGCCCCGGGCCGCGATGGCGCCGTAGCCGTGGGTGTACGTGAAGTGGTCGTTGATCCAGTTCCGCTTGGGGAGACCTTCGAGGTTCAGCTCGCGCAGGCCGATGACGGTGTCCTGCTCCTTGCTGTCCTCGCCCTTGTAGCGGTCGACGTCCAGCGTCTTGGGGAACTGGTAGTAGTTCCTCTTCTGCTGGAGCTGCTGGAAGGCCGGGGAGACGACGTTGGGGTCCATCACCCGGTAGCTGGCAGCCGCGTCCGCGTCGGCCCGCAGCTTGGCGCCGTCCGTGGTCGTGCTCTTGCCCGAGTAGTCGTCCACCTGCGCGTCGTCGATGTCGTAGGCATCTCGTGTCGCGTCGATGTTCTTCCGGATGAACGGCGCTTCCTTGGCCTGCTCGTTCGGCTGGACCTGGAACTTCTGCACGATCGCCGGGTAGAGCCCGCCGATCAGGATCGCCGAGAGCACCATGAGCCCGAAGCCGATCACCGGCAGCTGCCAGGTGCGGCGCCAGAGTGTCGCGAAGAACAGGACGGCGCAGATGGCGGCGATGCAGAACAGGATCGTCTTGGCCGGCAGGTAGGCGTTGGCGTCGACGTACCGCAGGCCCGTCCAGTTGTCCGTGGCCTTGAAGTCACTGGACTTCACGGCGAGGCCGTACCGGTCGAGCCAGTACGCCACGGCCTTCAGCGAGACGAAGATGCCGAGCAGCACCGAGAGGTGCCCGGTGGCCGCACCCGTGGCCCGCGCGCCGGGGCTGGTGATGCGCAGCCCGCCGTACAGGTAGTGGGTCAGGGCCGCCGCGATCAGCGACAGCACGGCTGCGGCGAAGCCGAAACCGAGCAGGAAGCGGTACCACGGCAGGTCGAAGGCGTAGAAGGACACGTCCAGCTTGAACTGGGGGTCCTTCTGCCCGAACGGCACACCGTTGATGTACATCAGCCACGTACGCCACTGGCCCGAGGCCGAGGCCCCGGCGATCAGTCCGACGAGCGCGGTGATCGCGAGCAGCACCCACTTCTTGTACGGGGCGACGCTCATCCGGTAGCGGTCCAGGCTCTGCTGCTCCATCGACATCGCGCTCAGCGGCGGCCGGAGCCGGTGCGCGAGCCAGATGTTCACGCCGATGGCGAGGGCCATCAGCAGGCCGAAGACGAGGAACAGCCCGATCTTGGTCCACAGGGTGGTGGTGAAGACGGATGAATACGCGACCGACCTGTACCAGAGCCAGTCCGTCCAGAACCCGGCGAACATGACGAAGGCCATGGCGAGAACCGCCAGAACACCCAATGTCATGAGCAGGGTACGGACCCGCCGGGACGGGCGGCCGACTCTGATCCGTGGCCCGGTCGGGCCTCCGCCGCGGTCCGGCATCTGGAAAGCCAACGTGCGCACCTCGAAGTTCGCGGTCGTGTGAAGCGGGCCCAGCCGATCGTAGAGCCCACCTATGCAACTTACTGAGGCTTTACCTAGTTCCCGTTCCCGGGGCGGAAGGAGGCAGGATATTGGTCATGCCCAACGTTTCCCCCTCTGGCCCTCCGATGGCCGCGAGTCCACTGACCGTCGCCGTCCTCGAAATCGACGCCTACGCCGCAACCCTCGGCTGGGACCAGCCCGCGCGGTTGTTCGCCCTCGTCGACACCGCGCGGCTACGCGCCCAGGAGCCGGGCCTCGCCGCCCAGCTCGGCCTCGACGACACCGCGTCGACGACCGCCACCCTCACCCCCATCGAGCAGGAGGAGCTCCCCGCCGGCACCGCGCTGGACGAATTCCTCGCCACGATCGCCTGGCCCGACGCGGTCGTCGGCTGTGCCATGACCGTGGAGCGGCTGATGCTGCCGCCGTCCGCGGAGGCCTCCGTGCCGGAAGGCATGGGCGACGCCGAGCTGACCGCGTGGGTCGCCAAGCACCCCGACCGGCAGGAGGTGCGGATGACCGTGGCCGTACTGCGGGACGGGGCCCGGGACTCGGCCGTGCGGCTGCGGGAGAAGGACTCCCCCACCGAGGTCCTGACCGGTGCCGGTCTGGTCCCGGGACTGGCCGAGGCTCTCGCGGCGACGTTCGAGTCCTGACCCTTCCGGTCCGTGGGGACCGGTCTCAGCCCGCCGAACAGCTCGGCAGGCCGGCCGTGTCCCCCGCGCCGATCTTCTCCAGGGAGGACTTCGCGTCGTCCAGGGTCTTCACCCGCACCAGGGTGAGGCCGCTCGGGGTGTCGGACGCCGCGGCGGCGCAGTTGTCGTCCGGCGTCAGGAAGTAGCGGGCGCCCGCGTCGCGCGCGCCGACCAGCTTCATGTTGATGCCGCCGATGGGTCCGACGGTGCCGCTGTCGTCGATGGTGCCGGTCCCCGCGATGAACTTTCCGCCCGTCAGGTTGCCGGGCGTCAGCTTGTCGATGATCCCCAGAGAGAACATCAGTCCGGCGCTCGGGCCTCCGACGTCGGCGAGCTTGATGTCGACGTCGAACGGGAACGTGTGGTCCGTCCCGGCCTGGATACCGACGACCGCCCGGTCCTCCGCCGAGGGATCCGCCGGGTCCGCAGGTGCCTTCCGCGTGGTGAGGGTGATCTTCTGGGAGCCCTTGGGCTCCTTGCCCGCCTTCTCGGCGGCGGCCGCGGCCTTGGCGGGAATGATCGTGAAGACGACGTCCTCGCCCGGCTTGTGCTCGGTGACGAGCTTCGCCACGTCCTCCGGCTGCTCGACCGCCGTACCGTCGACGGCCTTGATCACATCGCCCGCGTGCAGTTCGCCCTGGGCAGCGCTGTCCTTGAGGACCGTGGAGACGACGACCCGCGAGGTGACGGGGATCTTCAGCTCCTCCAGGGCCGCGACCTTCGCGCTCTCCTGGGACTGGCTGAACTCCTCGGCATTCTCCTGCGTCGACTCCTCCTCCGTCTTGCCGTCCGGGTAGAGGGTGTCGTGCGGCACGATCACGCTGTCGTGGGCCAGCCAGCCGTACACGGCCTCGACGATGTTCATGTCGTATTCCGCGCCGGTGACGCGAACCGTCGTCATGTTGAGGTTCCCGGACGTCGGATACGTCTTGTGGCCGGTGATGTGCAGCACCGGCTCGCCACGGGCGTCGCCGAGCGTGTTCACCGTCGGGCCCGGCGACATCTCCGAATAGGGCACGGGGATCAGCACGCCTGCGCAGAGCAGCGCGATCAGGATGAGGGTGGAGGCGAGCATCGTCGCGGTGCGGCGTGGCATGGAACGACAGTACGGGAAGGGCCTGTCAGTGCACCGTCGGGGCCGGTCCGTACGGGGCGGACGACCCGGTTCTCACCGGGATCTGCCGGGTGCCGTCGTCGGCCCGCTCACTGCGCGGGGAACGCGCGGAAGAGGAGCGGGTGCGGTGCTGGATCTGCAACTGCGTACGGCCGCTCACGGCTCGGACCGTGCTCAGACCGTCTCGGAACCGGAGTGCGATTTCTCCATCGCTTCACGGAACCTGGCGTAGCCGGCGAGTTCGGTGACATCGCCGGTCGTTCGGTTACGGGCTGCCCACCCTCCCCATATCGCCGCGCCAAGAGCGGCTATAAGCGGAATCAAGAGCCAAGCTAGAGCTGCCATCACGACCTCCCTACCCCATGAGCGACCGCAACTGACGATCAGAAGATTAACCACCTGCAGGACCAACGCTCGTGGCAGGGGTGCGGATACGCAAATCGGGGCTGATCGCCGCGGGGCGGTTTGCGGTCAGCAGGCGCCGACCCACTCCTCCGTGCCGTCCGAGAAGCGCTGGTGCTTCCAGATGGGAACCTCGTGCTTGAGGTCGTCGATCAGCTTGCGGCAGGCCTCGAAGGCCTCGCCCCGGTGAGCGCAGGAAACCGCGACCACCACCGCCAGATCGCCCACGCCCAGTTCACCCACCCGGTGGACGGCGGCCAGCGCCCGGACCGGGAACTGAGCGACGACCTTCTCCGCCACTCGGCGCAACTCATCCCCCGCCGTGGGATGGCAGGAGTATCCGAGCGCGCCGACGTCCTGTCCGTCGTCGTGATTGCGCACCGTGCCGGCGAAGAGGGCGATGCCGCCGGCGGCATCGTCCCCGACGGCACGGAAGATCTCGTCGACGGAGAGCGGCGTCTCCCGGATGTCCAGGAGCCTGATGGGGTCCTGGGCTGCCTGCTCGCCTGGGTGGTCGTGGGTGCGTGCCATGGGTCCCATCGTGCCGCACGGCACCGACATCTCGGAATGGCGTATTCGACCGGCGGCGGGCCGCCCTCCTTGGAGCCTCCTACAGGGACGTCCGCGGGCTGCTGAGGAGGGCTGGTCAGAAGCGGCGGCGCGCCTTACGGGCGCGCCTGACCAGCGCCGCCGTACCGAGCAGGGCGACGGTCGCGCCCGCGGCACCCGCGGCGGTGGCGTCCTTGCGGCCGAGACGGCGGCCTGCGACCGTGTGGCGGCCCTCCACCTCCTCCAGGAGCGCCGCGAGAACCTCCTCGTTGGTCCACCGGGGACGCCATCCCACGTCGTGCAGCCGGCTCACGCTGACCACCCAGGGGTGCATCGTGTAGGCGAGATCGCCCGCCGGGGAGGGGGTGAGGCCGATCCGGTGGAGCCTGGCGGCGGCGCCGAGGGCCACGGCGGAGGGCAGCTCCATGCGGCGCACGCCGGAGAGCTCCTCCACCTCCTCCTGTTCGAGCCAGCCGTCGCAGCCGACCGCGAACTCTCCGTCGATCTTCTCCAGCGCGGCGTACTCCAGCGCGCTCACCAGGTCGTCGACGTGGCAGAACTGCCAGGCCGGACGTGATCCGGCGACGACCAGGAGCCTCGGCGACTCGAAGTAGCGGGTCAGCGCGGTGTCCGTACCTCCGACGAGGACCGTGGGACGCACCACGGTGACGTTGAGACCGGGGTGCGCGCGGGGGGCGCGACGCCCGAGCCGCTCGATCTCCAGCAGGTCGCCGACACCGGTGGCCTCGGCGGTGGCACGCAGTTCCGCGTCCTCGGCGAGCGGGAGGTCGTTGTCGGGCAGGGCGCCGTAGACCATCGCCGAGGTGCACAGCACGACCCGGTGGACGCCTACGGCCGCCGCGGCGGTCAGCACCGTCTGGGTGCCGCGTACGTTGTACGCGGTACGGGCGGCGGGGTCGGTCTCCAGGTCGAGGTCGAGCGCCAGGTGCACGACGACGTCCGCGCCGCGCAGCTTCTCCGCGATGGCGGGGTCCCGTACGTCCAGGATGTGCCACGTCGCCTCGGAGACGTCACCGCGGCGCTCGTCGATGGCGATGACCTGCTTGATTGCGTCGGATGCGGCGAGGTGTGCGGTGAGCAGTTCACCTACGCCGGTCGCGGCACCGGTGACCGCGACGACGGGGCCCCGGCTTCTGGAGCGATTTTTCGTGGGCTTGCTTTCGGGCGAGGGGTCGGCCAGGTTTCGCGCTGCGCGAACCTGCGGATCTGGGGAACTCACCGGGCGTCTCCAGCGGTTGTCTTCAGTACGTACCCGAATGACGCGTACGTACCAGGTGGCGTCCATCCTGCCGCAGGCCGGGAGCCGGCGGAGCACTGAGGGCCTGAGCGGTCTTGTGTGTCTACGCTGGATGGTGATGTCGGGCAGTCGCCGTCGGTTCGAGCCGACGGCCCTACGAGCCGAGGAAACCCGTGAGTGACACCCCATTCGGATTCGGCCTTCCGCCGGAGGAGCCGGAGAACGGCGACGAGGGCAAGAAGAAGGACCCCACCGGAGGTGGGCAGGGCTCGGGCGGGCCGGTGAACCCGTTCGGCATCGGGCCGGGCGCGGGCGGGGACAACCCGTTCGCCGCGATGTTCGGGTCGATGAACCCGAACGACCTGGGAGCGGCGTTCCAGCAGCTCGGCCAGATGCTGAGCTACGAGGGCGGCCCGGTCAACTGGGACATGGCCAAGCAGATCGCCCGCCAGACCGTTTCGCAGGGCACGCCGGACGGCAGCAAGGACGCGAGTGTCGGCCCTTCCGAGCGCTCCTCCGTCGACGAGGCGCTTCGTCTCGCCGACCACTGGCTGGACGGCGTGACCTCGCTGCCCTCAGGTTCGGTCTCGACCGTGGCGTGGAGCCGCGCGGAGTGGGTCGAGGCGTCCCTGCCCGCCTGGCAGAAGCTGGTGGACCCGGTGGCCGAGCGGGTGGGCCTGGCCATGGGTGACGTACTGCCCGAGGAGATGCAGGCCATGGCGGGCCCGCTGATCGGCATGATGCGGTCGATGGGCGGCGCCATGTTCGGCCAGCAGATCGGGCAGGCCGTGGGCGTGCTCGCCGGGGAGGTCGTCGGCTCGACCGACATCGGCCTTCCGCTCGGTCCGGCCGGCAAGGCCGCACTCCTCCCGCTCAACGTGGAGCGGTTCGGCAAGGACCTGAGTGTGCCGCAGGACGAGGTGCGCCTGTATCTCGCGCTGCGTGAATCCGCCCACCAACGGCTCTTCGCTCATGTCCCGTGGCTCCGTTCGCATCTGTTCGGTGCGGTCGAGGCCTACGCGCGCGGCATCAAGGTCGACACCAGCAAGCTTGAGGACGTCGTCGGTCAGTTCGACCCGTCGCAGCCGGAGCAGCTTCAGGACGCGCTCCAGCAGGGCATGTTCCAGCCCGAGGACACTCCGGAGCAGAAGGCGTCGCTGGCCCGTCTCGAGACGGCGCTCGCCCTCGTCGAGGGCTGGGTGGACGCCGTGGTGCACGAGGCCGCGAAGTCCCGTCTGACCTCGGCGGACGCCCTGCGCGAGACGATGCGCAGGCGCCGGGCGTCGGGCGGCCCCGCCGAGCAGACCTTCGCCACGCTCATCGGGCTCCAGCTGCGTCCGCGCCGGCTGCGGGACGCGTCGAGGCTGTGGGCGTCCCTCACGGACGCCCGGGGCGTCGACGGTCGCGACGGCCTGTGGGAGCACCCGGACATGCTGCCGACGGCTCATGACCTGGACGACCCGGACGGCTTCGTGCACCACGAACAGCTCGACTTCTCCGAACTGGACAAGATGCTCGGCGAGGCGGCGAACGGCCCGCAGAAGCCCGCAGCCGGGGACGACGACGCCGAGGACAAGGGCAGGACTACGGACGGGAGCCCGGACGGCACCGAGCGCGACGGCAAGGACGACACCGACCGGTGAGCCTGCACGACGACGCCGTTCTCGTACTCGACGGGTACGACGAGCGGGACGGGGACCAGACGGAGCTGCGCCGTACGTATCTGGACCATTTGGCCGGGCACCCCGACGGCATGTGGAAGGCGTGCGGGGCGGGGCACCTGACCGCCAGCGCGCTGGTGATCGATCCGGGGCGCGGCCGGGTGCTGCTGACCCTGCACAGGAAGCTCCGGATGTGGCTGCAGATGGGCGGCCACTGCGAGCCTCAGGACTCCTCCGTGGCCTGTGCGGCGCTGCGGGAGGCGACGGAGGAATCGGGGATCGCCGGACTCACCCTGCTGCCCGGCGGCCCGGTGCGGCTGGACCGGCATCCGATCCCGGCGCCCTGCCACTGGCATCTCGACGTGCAGTACGCGGCGGTCGCTCCGGCCGACGCGACGGAACAGATCAGCGAGGAGTCCCTCGATCTGCGCTGGTTCCCTTACGACGAGGTGGCCGGTGTGGCGGACGCCTCGGTGGTACGGCTGCTGGACCGGACCCGCGCACGGCTGGCGCGCGGCCGCTAGAGACGGGCGAAGGGGCGGTCTCCTCGCGGAGCCGCCCCTTCGCCCTCGGTGACGACCGGGGCTCAGTTCCAGGAGTTGTTCTGGTTCTGGTTGTGCGCCCCGTGCTGTCCCACACCGAACTGGGCTGCCGCGCCCTGGCCGATCTGGGCGTTCTGCGGGGGCAGCACCTCACTGGGCTGGACCAGGGCGAAGCCCTGGCCGAGGAAGCTCAGCTCCCAGCCCTCCCCCGTGTTGCCGCGGCGCCGGAACACGCCCGAGGAGTGGGTCTGGGCCTGCATCTGGACCCGCAGCCCGCTCGACCAGGCGACGATCGCGTCGGCGTCGGCGTTGACGTACTTGTCCGGCGTGACCTGCATCATCAGCGGCTGCCCGGAGGTCATCAGCGCGACCTTGCCGGTCCCGGAGATGTTGAGCTGGAACTTGCCGGTGCCGGAGATCCCGTACTGGCTGTCCACCGCGATGACCTCGGTGTGCAGCGAGGAATCCAGGGCCAGGACGTAGGCGCTGTCGACCGTCATGCCCTCGCGGTCGACGTCGACCACATGGATGTACTGGGCGAGATTGGCCAGGTAGACCGTTCCCTGGCCCGAGCAGCGCATCAGGTCGAGGCCTTCACCCGTGTTACTGCGGGCGCGGCGCTGTCCCTGCGACTGGTACTCGCCGTCGAACTCCATGAGTCCCTGGTAGGCGACCATGGCGCCCTTACGGGCGAGGACGTCGTCGTGGCCGGTCAGCGAGACCCGCAGGAGCTGCGGGTTCTGGACGGTGTACCGATCCTGCGACTGCTGTTCGGTGTGGCTGAAAAGCGGACTCTGCATGATGTGTTCTCCCCCCGCTCAGTTCCGGACCCGAAGGCGGTCGGTACTGTCCTCGCTCGGCTGGACGACGACGATGCCCTGGCCGGAGAAGGCCATCTGGTAGGCCTCTCCGCTGCCGCGCCCGATGAGCGAGCCCGCTTTGAAGCTGCGCTTGCCCTTGACCTTCAGGTTCGGGGACCAGGCGACGAGCGCGTCGGGGTCGACGTACGTCTCGTCCTCGCCCCGGCCGCAGTCGACGACGATCGGCGTGCCGCGCGAGGTGATGGCGACCCATCCCGTGCCCTGGACGCAGACGTTCCACAGGCCCTGCCCGGCGAACTTGGCCAGGCCCTTGACCCGCTCCACACCCCAGGTGAGGTGGCCGTCGAAGGCGAGGAGGTTCGTGCCGTTGACGGACAGGGAGTCGTTGTCGAGGTTGATGACGACGACGTCGGCGCCGTAGTCGGCCAGGTAGAGCAGCCCGTCACCGGCACACTTCATCAGTGGCGCGCCCTCGCCGGTGATCCACTGCGAGGCGATCTGACGGACGGCGGGCGGGTTGGGCTCGTACTGGATGAAGCCCTCGTAGGCCACCATCGAGCCGGTTCGTGCGTAGAGGTCCTGCCCCGAGGCCATGGCGACCTTGAGCATCGTGCGGCCGTGGTTCTCCATACGGGCAGTGACGGGTGTCGGGGCGAAGCCCGCGAGTTGCTGATTCATTACGGGCTCCCTCAGACCTCGTAGGGCTGGACGACGATGAAGTTCCCGGGGGCTCCCCGGAACTGGAGGTTCACGGTCTCGCCGCTGTGTCCCGGATAGGCGTTGCGGCGCAGCCGGACCTGGCTGGAGACGATCACCTGGGACGTGGACGACCAGGCCACCACGGCGTTGCAGTCGGCGAACGTGGTCGGGGTGACCGGCAGGACGACCGGGACGCCGTGGGTCTTGATGACGACGGTGCCGGTGCCCTGGAACTGCATGGTGAACAGGGCGCCGCCGGGAATCCCGTGGCCCTCGATCCTGCGCACCTCGTACTGCAGCGATTCATCGAAGGCGAGGACGCTCTCCGCGGAGACGCAGATGCCGTCGCCCTGCAGCTCGATGGGGTGGAGGTGCGATCCTTCCTCGGCGAGGAAGACCTGGCCACGGCCGGTACAGCGCATGAGCTGCATTTCCTGGCCCGTCGCGTTGCCGACCATGCGGCCCGCGAAACCGGCGCCCTTGTAGCCGAAGTCGACCTTGCCCTGGTACATCACCATGCTGCCCTGGCGGGCCAGCACAGGGTTGCCGCCCATGGTCAGGTCCACACGCATGAGCTGCTGGTTCTGCGAGGTCCAGCGCTGCCCGGTGGCCGCCTCCTTGTACGGCTGCAGGGCTGCCTGGAGTCCCGCCCCGGCCGGCGGAACGCCCTGGGGCACGCCTTGCGGGACGCCGGGCGGCTGCTGGCCGAACGGCGCCGGGGGCTGCTGACCGTACGGGGGTGCGGTGGGCTGCTGCTGCCCGTACGGGGGTGCGGCCGGAGGCTGCTGGCCGTAGGGCGGTGCCGCCGGGGGCTGCTGGCCGTAGGGCGGTGCGGACGGAGGCGTGCCCTGGCCCGGGACCTGCCCGAACTGCGGCGGCTGTCCGTACGGAGCCGGCACCTGGGGAGCGAGGGGCGCCGCTATCGTCGGCGCGGCGTGCACCGGTTGCTGCGGTGCGGGAGCCGGTGCCGGCGGGGCGCCGAATGACGGTGCGGGCTGCGGCGCCCGGGGTGCTGCCGGAGCACCGAATGCCGGGGGCGCGGCGGCCTGGGCGGGCGGGGCGAACGACGGGGCGGCGCCCTGCGGCGGTGCCGCGGGCTCCTCCTCGGCGACCTCTCCCCCGAAGTTCTTCAGCAGCGCGTCGAGGCCGCCGTCGAAGCCCTGGCCGACCGCGGCGAACCGCCAGACGTCCTTGAGGTAGAAGTCACCGAGCATGACCGCGCGCTCGGTGGTGAATTCGGAACCGGTGAAGGCGTACTTCACCACTTCCTCGCCGCCCGCGACGATCCGGATGTATCCCGGGCCGACCTGCGACATCTGCCCGGCGCCGTCGAGAGTCGCTGTGAAGGACAACTTGTGGATGTTCGCCGGAATGCGGTCGAGGGTGACGCGGAACGACTCGGTGTCACCGGCCTGGGCGCCGAGGAGCTGAATGGACTCCTCCGGCGATTTCGGCTGGTTGAAGAAGATGAAATACCGGTCGTCCGAGAGCTGTTCATTGGCATCGAGCCCGAAGCAGCTGATGTCGAACGTCAGGCCGGGTCCGGCGATCTGCACACCTACGTACAGATCCGTCCCTGGCGTGAGATCACTGATCTTGGCCTTGTGGCCGCGTTGGAATTCCCTGGCCATGCGTAACGACCGTCCCCCATCCCGAAGGTGAATGCGTCGCGTCAGGCTAACCGCAAACCACGCCATTGAGCTAAGTCGGTACAGACCCGGTACAGAATCACCGAACGTCACTCTGCGCGTGCGGCGGGCAGATGCGGCAGCCGGTCGGCCGCGACCACCCCTTCGAGATACCCCCGGGCCCGCTCGGTACGCGGGTACGCGTCCAGCAGACGCCAGAAGCGCGGGCCGTGGCCGGGAACAAGCAAGTGGGCCAGCTCGTGGAGGAGGACGTAGTCGATGACGTACTCCGGCATACCCTGGAGCCGGTGGGAGAGCCGGATGCTGCCCTCGGCCGGGGTGCAGGAGCCCCACCTGGTGTTCTGGTTGGTCACCCACCGCACCGAGGCGGGGCGTGCCCGGCCTTCGAAGAACTGGTCGGACAACCGCTCGGCGCGCTCCGCCAGCTCGCTGTCGCCGATGACGCGTCTGCTCTCCTGCGCGGCCAGCTTGTCGAGCATCACCCCGACCCAGCGCTGCTCCTCCGCCTCCGACATCCGGGCGGGGATCAGCACGATCGTGCGGTCGCCCTCGCGATACGCGGAGACCGTTCTGCTGCGCCGGGCGCTCCTGCGGACCTCGACCGCGCTCGTCACGGATGCGCGGGGCTGATGAACGGCCGCGCTGCGCGGATGGCGTCCGGCGCTGCGCACGGGGGTCTCCCCGGCGAGGCCGGGTGAGGAGTCGGCGGGCACGCCACGACGTTACCCGCTGCCGGTGGGGGAAGTCCCGCCTCCCCGACGCTTCGAGGTTGATCCACTTCTCCGCATGCACCATTTGAACGACTAATGCCCCGGACTGTGGATAACTTTCCGCCCGTTTCGCCACCGCGTTGCATTCTGGCAACAGATCTCGAAACCGGACGGAGAGAAGTCATGCATCCGATGTTGAAGCCTGCGCTGCGCAGGGCCTGGCGCGGACGGAACACCGTGCAATTCGGCGTAACACCCGCGCACGCCGTGACGTTGGGGCCGATGGATATCGCCACAGGAAGCTTTCTGGAACTGCTCGACGGAACACGCGGCCTGTCTCTGCTGCGTGAAGAGGCCCGGGCCCTGGATCTGTCGGACCGTCATGTGGACATTCTCATGTCGCGGTTGACGGAGGCCGGCCTGCTCGACGATCCGAAGGCCGGTGGCCCGGGGGCCGACGCGTTACGGCAGCGGGCCGAGACCCTGGAGCGCCAGCGTTCCGACGCCGCGTCGCTCTCCGTCGTCCATCCGGCGCCCGGGAGCGGTCTGCGCAGACTCGCGGCCCGGCGGGCTATGCGGGTCCAGGTGCGGGGTGCGGGCAGGGTCGGTGCGTCGATCGCCGCGGTGCTCTCCGGATCTGGGGTGGGCCGGGTCGAGGTGCTCGACGGCGGTCGTGCCGAGCCGTGGGACATCGCGCCGGGTGGTCTTCCGGCGGCGGCAGTCGGGGAGCGCCGGGACACGGCTGCCCGGCAGTTGGTTCGCCGGTCCGCGGCCGGTGGTCCGCCCCGGGCGGCGGAGACGGCCGAGTCCATGACGGGCGGCGAGCCCGCGCTCTCCCTGGTCGTGGTGGCTCCCAGGGACGGCCTGTCGGTCTACGCCCCTGAGCCGGATACGGCGGCACCGTGGATCGCTTCCGGTACACCTCATCTCTACGCGGGAGTGATGGAGGCCACCGGGGTGGTCGGGCCGCTCGTGCTGCCGGGCGGCACAGGCTGCGCGGGCTGCCTGGCGCTGCACCGTGCGGAGCGGGATCCGCAGTGGCCGCGGATGCTGGCGCAGTGGAGGTCGGGGCGTCGCAACGCCGTGCAGGCCTGTGATCTGGGGCTGGCGACAGCGGTGGCCGGACTCGCGGCGGCTCACGCGTTGTCCTTCCTCGACGGGGAGCTTCCGGCCAGTACCGGCGTGCGGTGGGAGGCGGCCATGCCTCTGCTGGACTGGCGGTCGGTGCGGTTGGGGCCGCACCTCGACTGTTCCTGTGGCGCCGCCGGGCAGACTGAGGGGGATCTCACCTCCGCGGCCTGTACCGCCCAGGACACAATGGCCGGGTGACCGCCGCCGACGGAGCAGGGCCGAACACTCACGCGGCACGGCAGTCCGGTAACTGGAGGGGCACATGTCTGATCTTCCCCGGAAGGCGGTCACCCGCACCGCGAAGCTGGCCGCGCTGCCGCTGGGTTTCGCCGGCCGTGCCACGTGGGGTCTGGGCAAGCGGATCGGCGGCAAATCCGCCGAGATCGTGGCCCGCGAAGTCCAACAGCGCACCGCTGAACAGCTCTTCAAGGTGCTCGGCGAGCTGAAGGGAGGTGCGATGAAGCTCGGACAGGCGCTGTCCGTCTTCGAGTCCGCGCTTCCCGAGGATGTCGCAGGTCCCTACCGGGCGGCGCTGACCAAACTGCAGGAGGCGGCTCCGCCGATGCCGGCCCGCACCGTCCATGAGGTGCTTGCGGAGCGGATCGGTGAAGACTGGCGGGACCTCTTCCTGGAGTTCGAGGACCGGCCCTCCGCCGCCGCGTCGATCGGACAGGTCCACCGGGCGGTGTGGCACGACGGACGCTCGGTCGCCGTGAAGGTGCAGTACCCCGGTGCGGGGGAGGCGCTCCTCTCGGATCTGACCCAGCTCAGCCGTTTCGCTCGGCTGCTCGGCCCGTTGGTCCCCGGGATGGACATCAAGCCTCTCATCACCGAGATGCGGGACCGGGTGTCGGAGGAGTTGGACTACGCGCTGGAGGCGCAGGCGCAGCAGGAGCACGCGGCGGAGTTCGAGGACGATCCCGATGTGGTGATTCCCGGAGTGGTGCACCAGGTTGAGCAGGTGCTCGTGACGGAGTGGATCGACGGAATACCCCTGTCCGAGGTGATCGCTGACGGGACGTCGGACCAGCGGGACCGGGCAGGTCAGTTGCTGGCGCGCTTCCTGTTCTCGGGACCGGCACGTACGGGGCTCCTTCACGGCGACCCCCATCCGGGGAACTTCCGGCTGCTGCCCCCGGCGGACACCGACGCCGAGGGCGTGGGCCGCCGGGACGAGGATCTGGGCGGGTGGCGGCTGGGAGTGCTGGACTTCGGCACGGTGGACCGGCTGCCGGATGGGCTGCCCCGGCCCATCGGGGACGCCCTGCGGATGACGCTGGACGGTGAGGCCGAGGCCGTGTACGAGATGCTGCGTGGGGAGGGATTCGTCAAGGACTCGGTCGAACTCGCCCCGGACGCAGTGCTCGAGTACTTGCTTCCGATCATCGAGCCGGCGCAGGTGGACGAGTTCACCTTCACCCGTTCCTGGCTGCGCGGTCAGGCTGCCAGGATCGCCGATCCGCGATCCCCCGCCCATCAGTTGGGCAAGCGGTTGAACCTTCCTCCGTCGTATCTGCTGATCCATCGGGTGACGCTCAGCACGATCGGGGTGTTGTGCCAGTTGGGTGCCACGGTGCGGCTTCGGGACGAGCTGGAGGCCTGGCTCCCGGGGTTCGCCCCGGAGTGCGAGCCGGAGGACGCCGTGCCGGCAGACCTGTGGGCAGATCTGCCGAAAACCCTTCCGGCAGAGGCGCGGCCGGAAGGTGACGTGCTGGAGAAGGTCCCGGACGACGGGCAGGAGAGCCCCGCGGGCGAGGCCGAGGTGGCCCGGCCCGGAGAGCTCTGACCGGCCGTCCCTGACCGGCCGTCACCACCAGGCGGAGTCGAGCCGGCTTTCGATCGCCCGGATATGGGTGCGGGAGCAGGCCTCGCAGAAGTACTGCCGTCGGCCGTTCTCCATGGAACAGATCCAGGTCGGAGGTGCGATGGCGCTGTCGGCGGTGGCGCCGCAACGGGCGCACACCACGTGTTCGGCAGCCGGTTTCGCCGGGTGATGAGTTTCCTCGTCCACCTCGCGACGATATCCCCGTCGGCGGAACGGGGCACTGCACGACGCACTGCGGGGCCGGCCTGTTCGGACCGGCCCCGCGGATGGGGTAGGTGCCTGCGTGAGGGGCAGAGCGGTTGCCCCGGCAGCTGTGGTGCGCGTACTGCGGGCGGGACGGTTAGTGCATGACCGCCATGGCGAGCGCACGGCGGGCGCGCATCGAGGCACGCTCCGCCCTGCGCTGCATCCGCCGGGCGGCCACCAGGCGCTGGGCCTGGCGGTCCACCTCGGCTTCCCTCAGGCGGTCGTGCATATGCGCACGTGCCAGGGCTTCTGGGATGAGTTGCATCTCGCGGGTCCTGTTCTGGCGCGAGTCGTTCGCGCCGATGATGGTGACGTCCGGGGTCGCGGAGCCGACGGGCTCCCTCGTGGGCGTGGTCATTGGTGCCTGATTTCGGGGGTCATGGGTCTGGGGACGGTCGATGGTTCCGAAGCGCTTCGTTCGTGTGGGGGACATGACCCCCAGGCCGGCGGTCACGCCGCGACCGGGTTCTTGCGCGGACGACCACGCGGACGCTTCCGGGCCACGACGACGCCTTGGACGAAGAGCTCGCCACCCCAGACGCCCCACGGCTCGCGCCGCTCCTTGGCGCCGGCGAGGCAGGCCTCGACGAGCGGGCAGGTACGGCAGAGGGACTTGGCGTACTCGACATCGGCGGGCGACTCGGCGAAGAAGACCTCCGGGTCGTACGAACGGCAGGGGACGGGCACACCGAGGTTCTCGATGGCGTCGTCGAGCGCGGTGAGCGCGGTGAGGGGGATCAAGGTGGAGTCCTCCGTGAGACCGGGCGGGGAGATCGTGTCGGAAAGCGGTACGGACGGGGCGTGCGTCTCGAGTTGCACGGTGGTGTTGTCCTCGTCTGGTCGTGCCGGCCTGTTGGCCGGTTGGCGGCTGGTACCAGGTCCTGCTTGTCCCGAGGCTCCTTCGTCTCGTCTCATCCGTTCGGACAAAACAAAAGGGCCGCGGATCCCGAGTGGGGTTCCGCGGCCCTGAAGGCGCCGGCCTGATTCTGGATCAGGCTGGATCGCTCCAGGGTTCAGGCCCACGGAAGGCCCACATCGTGTGGTGCTGCGTTGCGTGCTTCTTGGCTCCGGCACCGGCTGCCGTGAAGGCATAGGCCTGAGCCTGTGCCTTCGCTACTGCTGCTGCCGGTGCCTCGGTCGGTCGCTCATTGCGTTCCCGCACGGGCTGGCTCGCCAGGGACAGCGGGCTGACGGCGCGGACGCCGGACACACCGGTGCCACGAAGCGAAAGATCCGAAGAGCAGGCGAGACCGCGCGAGTAGGCGGAGACGACCGAGAGATCGGTCATTTTGATGGTCTGAATGATGCTGATCACTGGAATCGCCTCCTCTCGGCGTCTCGGGGGGACCGGCCGGGACCGGTCCTGCGGTATTCGGATAAGTACAGCACGGAGTCAGGGCTTCAGAGAAGTCGCTGTTCCCGTGGTTAAGAACCTATGGTGATGACTGCTGCGGGCGCAAACTATTTTTTCGACGAGTTTTTCTCACACGTCGCCGCCGCCCTCCGCGGAGTCCTCACCCAGCATCCGACCTGCGCAGATGGCCAGCACATCGGCCCCGAACCGGGTCAGCTTCCGGTTGCCGACACCGGCGATGACGACGAGCTCGCCCTCGGTGTCCGGCACCGTCTCGGCGATCGCCATCAGGGTCTTGTCGGTGAACACGCAGTAGGCAGGCTGGCTGATCTCCTTCGCCCGTTCCGCCCGCCACTCGCGCAGCCGCCCATAGAGCCCCTCATCCATGTCCGAGGGACAGTCCTCGCAGCGCATCAGCTTCATCTCACCGGCCTCGGTGAGGGTCTTGCGACAGACCCTGCACAGCACCGGGCCGCGGCGCCGGCCGGCCGCCGCCGGTCCCGCGTTGCCTCCGCGCGAGCCCGTCCCCGTGCCGGAACCGCGGTCGATTCCGCCGCCTCCCCCCGTGCCGCCCCGGGCGCCGAGCACCGTCGAGCCGGGCCGCAGCCCGTTCAGGAAGCGGGTCGGGCGACGGCCTCCGCGACCGCCTGGCGAGCGGGACAGGGACCAGGACAAAGACAGGTGGAAGCGGGCCCGGGTCACACCGACGTACAGGAGCCGGCGCTCCTCCTCGACCTGTTCGTCGGTCTTGGCGTAGGCGATCGGCATCATGCCTTCGGTGAGCCCGACCAGGAACGCGGCGTCCCACTCCAGGCCCTTCGCGGAGTGCAGCGAGGCCAACGTGACGCCCTGGACGGTGGGGGCGTGCTGGGCGGCGGCCCGTTCGTCGAGCTCGGCCACGAGGTCGGAGAGTGTCGCACCCGGCTTGGCCTGTTCGAAGTCCTCGGCCAGACGTACGAGGGCCGCCAGCGATTCCCAGCGGTCCCGCACCGCACCGGAGCCGGCGGGCAGCTTGGACGTCCAGCCCTTCGTGGAGAGCACCGCCCGCACCTCGGAGGGCAGGTCGTCGGCGCCGTCGAGCAGTGAGTCGTTGCCCCCGGCGCGGGCCGCGCCGCGCAGGGCGACACCCGCCTCCCTCACCTCGGCGCGGTCGAAGAAGCGCTCCGCGCCGCGCAGCTGGTAGGGCACGCCCGCGTCCGCGAGTGCCTGCTCGTAGACCTCGGACTGGGAGTTGACCCGGTACAGCACGGCGATCTCCCCGGCCGGGACACCGGCGGCGATCAGGTCACGGATCCGCCGGGCGGTGCCTTCGGCCTCCGCGGGCTCGTCCGCGTATTCCGTGTAGACGGGCTCGGGGCCCTTGGCTCGCTGCGAGACCAGCTCGAGCCGGTGCTCGGCCGCCCTGCCGCGGGCCTGGCTCAGTAGTCCGTTGGCCAGATGGACGACCTGGGGTGTGGAGCGGTAGTCCCGCACCAGCTTGACCACGGTCGCCTGGGGGTGACGCGTACGGAAATTCAGCAGGTGGTCGGGGGTGGCCCCGGTGAAGGAGTAGATCGTCTGGCTGGCGTCGCCGACGACGCAGAGATTGTCCCGGTCACCGAGCCAGAGGTCGAGAAGCCGCTGCTGGAGCGGGCTGACGTCCTGGTACTCGTCGACGACGAAGTGCTGGTACTGGCGGCGTACGTGATCGGCGATGTCGTGGCGGTCCTGGAGTATGCCGACGGTGAGGAGCAGCACGTCCTCGAAGTCGATCACGGACCGGTCGCGCTTGAGCTGCTCGTACATCGCGTAGATCTGGGAGAGCTCGGCCGGGTCGCGCGGGACGTCCCGCTGGGTCTTGGCCACCGCGGCGGGGTAGTCGGCGGGGACGGTCTGGGTGACCTTGGCCCACTCGATCTCGCTCGTGGCGTCCCGCAGCTCGTTGCGGTCGAGTCGGATCCCGCAGCGGGCCGCCGCCTCGGAGACCAGCTGGACCTTGCGCTCCACCAGCCTCGGCAACTCACCACCGACGGCTTTCGGCCAGAAGTACTGGAGCTGACGCAGGGCGGCGGAGTGGAAGGTCCGCGCCTGCACACCGGTCGCGCCGAGCTGCCGGAGCCGCCCCCGCATCTCGCCTGCCGCCCGGTTGGTGAAGGTGACGGCGAGCACGGTCGTCGGCTGGAGGATGCCTGCCCGCACCCCGTAGGCGATGCGGTGCGTGATGGCGCGCGTCTTCCCCGTACCGGCTCCGGCCAGCACACACACAGGTCCGCTCAGGGCCAGCGCGACCTCGCGCTGCTCCGGGTCGAGCCCGTCGAGCACGGCGTCCGCGGACTCGGGGACCTGTGGGAAGAGGGTGGAATGCGTTGCTGCTGTCACCCCGCCATGCTGCCAGGTCGCAGGGGGCTGATGCGGAGGTTGTCCACAGGGGGTGCCGTTCGTCATACCGGCCGGACGGCTACGGGGAATGGTGGTCACGTCCCGGACGTTCCTTCCATGCGGGAGCGTTCCCCCATGCGGGAGCGGGCGCTCCCTCGGCGCGGGAGCGTACGGGTACGTGCGGGTTCCCGCATCCAGCGAGACGGACGAGACAAGGGAGCACCAGCGACATGCCGGGCACTGTGACGATGTACAGCACCACGTGGTGCGGCTACTGCCGTCGGCTCAAGGGCCAGATGGACCGCGAAGGCATCGCGTACACCGAGGTCAACATCGAGCACGACCCGGATTCGGCAGCGTTTGTCGAGAAGGCGAATGGCGGAAACCAGACGGTTCCGACCGTACTCTTCCCCGACGGTTCGACGCTGACGAACCCCTCGCTGGCCCAGGTCAAGCAGAAGATCGGCGCCTGACGCGGACACGAACGGTGATGGTGACGGCCCCGGGCGGAAGCCCGGGGCCGTCACCATGTCCGCCCGGTAGGACGTTCGGCAGGACGTTCGGCAGGACGTTCGGCAGGACGTTCCGTGGAGATGCTCGGCAGGCCGTTCCGTAAAGCCGTTCGGCAGAAGGCCCTGGGCAGTCACGCGGCCCCGAGCAGGAAGACACACGGCCCCGGGCGTCCGGGCGGCGGCCGTCAGCGGTTGCGGGGCTTCCTCCGCCACCAGCTCGTGCGTCGTTCCGCCTCCCGGTCCGGGCCCGCCTCCGTCACCGACTGCGAGGACGGTTCCCGCTCCGGTCCGCCCACCGGCGCGAATTCCCGTACCCCGGTCCTGATGCGGTCGAAGGTCGCTATCCGGTTCTGCTTCTCACCGGGCAGGACGAGTCCGACGCAGATCAGCTTGCACCGTCCGCCGCCGAGGTCCTCCCCCACGAAGACCGGAGCACCGGCGCACCCCTCGGGCAGGGTGGTGCTCCAGTGCACGTGGCCGTCGTCCCCGCGTGCCACCTGGCCGACGATGACGGCCAGCAGTCTCTCCCCGTCCGTCTCCCCCACGTCGTGGCCCAGGACGTAGGCGGGCCGGGGCTCGGTACCGATCCGGGCGATGTCGTCGTCGTGCGCGGCCAGACCGTCGGTGATCTCGTCGGTCGCCCAGCTCCAGCCCTTGCGCGTGCCGTGGGCGTGCAGCCCGGCCGTGGGCATCACGGCGACGCCCGAGTCGCCGAGGACGGTCCACCCGTCGGCGAAGTCCGTCATGAGGAGCGTCTCCGCGCTCATCGCGGGTTCGCACAGTTCGGGTCGCAGCGTCAGCTCGCCCAGGTCGTAGCGCGTCACCTCCGCCGCCGTCACGAGGTACTGGCTGATGACCTCCGAGTCGGGGGTGGCGTCGACGAGGTCGTTGAACCAGAAGGCCGTTCCGTGCTGCTCGTCCCTGTTCGCCTGTTTGAAGGCCAGGGTCGAGCGGCCTGCGTTGGCCATGACGGCGTTGATGATCGCGTCGTGGCCGACGCTCGATTCAGACATGGTCGCGGACTCTACCCAGGCGTCCCGGCACACAGCCGCCCAGGGTGCCCGGGAACCACGCCCCACCGTCAGCCGGCGCCGCCCGGCTTGGGGAGCGGCCTGCCGTACCAGAGCTCGATGAGGCGTGCCGCGATCGAGACGCCGAACGGGGGCAGGACCTCGCCCGATTCGAACGATGCCGCCAGGTCCTCGCGGGAGAACCAGCGGGCCTCCTCGATCTCCTCGCCGTCCACGTTGATCTCCGAGGACGTGGCCCGCGCCATGAAGCCGAGCATCAGGCTGGACGGGAACGGCCAGGGCTGGCTGGCGATGTACTCGACCTCGCCGACGGTGACGCCCGCCTCCTCGAACACCTCGCGGGCCACGGACTGCTCGATCGACTCCCCGGGCTCGACGAAGCCGGCGAGCGTGGAGAAGCGGCCCTCCGGCCAGTGCACCTGGCGTCCCAGCAGGGCCCTGTCCTGGTCGTCCGTGACCAGCATGATCACGGCGGGGTCGGTCCGCGGGTAGTGCTCGGCCCCGCAGGCCTGGCAGCGCCGGATGTGGCCGGCCGCGGCGATGACGGTGCGTTCGCCGCAGCGTGAGCAGAAGCGGTGCAGCCGCTGCCAGTTCTCCAGGGCCACGGCGTGCACCATCAGTCCGGCGTCGCGAGGGCCGAGGAGCAGTCCGGCCTCGCGCAGGCCGGCGGGGCGCGCGGACTGGTCCATGCGGCCCGGGAGGGAGTCCTTCTGGAGCGCGAAGTAGCGCACCCCGTCCTCGTCGGTGCCGAGGAAGTAGCGGTGGGTCTCGGTGAGCGGCGCCTCGAAGGACGGCGTCATGACGAGTTCGGTACCGCCGTCAGGGGTGTCGTCGATGAGCGCCTGGCCGCCGGAGACGACGAAGACTCTGGTGGTCGGGTGACTCCAGGCCGCGGCGAGCCAGGCCTCGTCGAGCCGGTGGTGCGCGGCGCGGTCGATGCCGCTGGGCGCGGTGAGACCGATCGGACGGTCTGCGGTGGCGTTGTCGAAGGTGCTCACAGGTGCTTCCCACTCCCCCGGGGGATGGATCGGGTGTTCACAGGATTCAGCGAAGTGCCGCGGCCAGCTCGCCCCACAGATGGGCGGTGGTCTCCACGCCCTTCAGGAGGAGGTCGAGCTCGACCTTCTCGTTCGGGCCGTGCCAGCCGTCGGACGGTACGGAGATGCCCAGGAAGAGGACGGGTGCGCCGAGCACGTCCTGAAGGTCGGCGGCGGGGCCCGAACCCCCTTCACGGGTGAAGAGGATCTTCTTCCCGAAGGCCTTTCCCATGGCGCGGGCGACCGCCTGGAGGGCGGGGTGGTCCAGCGGGGTCAGGCAGGGGCGGGTGGCCGGCGCGAAGGTGATCCGGTGGCGGATTCCAGCCGGGACCTGCTTCTCGGCCCAGGTGCGGACCGCGTCCTGGATCCGGTCGGGGTCCTGGCCTGCGACCAGCCGGAAGCTCAGCTTCACCAGGGCGGACGCGGGGATGACCGTCTTGCTGCCCGCGCCCTGGTAGCCGCCGCCGATGCCGTTGACCTCGGCCGTGGGGCGGGCCCAGACGCGCTCCAGCGTGGAGTAGCCGGCCTCGCCCGCGGTGGCCCGCGAGCCGGCGGTGCGCAGCCAGGCGGCCTCGTCGAAGGGCAGTTCGGCGAAGAGGGCCCGCTCGGTGTCGGTGAGTTCGGCCACACCGTCGTAGAAGCCGGGGACCGTGACCCTGCCCTCCGTGTCGTGGAGTGCGGCGACGAGGCGGGCGAGCACCGTCGCGGGGTTGGGGACGGCGCCGCCGAACGACCCGGAGTGGATGTCCTGGCCGGGGCCGTGCAGCTCGATCTCGCATTCGGCGAGGCCACGCATGCCGGTGCAGACGGTCGGGGTGTTCTCGTCCCACATCCCGGTGTCGGAGACGATCACCACGTCGGCTGCGAGGCGGCCGGCTCGCTGTTCGGCCAGCTCGCGGAAGTGCGGGGAGCCGGACTCCTCCTCGCCCTCGACGAGGAGCTTGAGGTGCACGGCCGGGGTGCTGCGACCGGTCGCGGCGAGGTGGGCCCGGACGCCCAGGGTGTGGAAGAACACCTGGCCCTTGTCGTCGGCGGCGCCGCGTCCGTACATCCGGCCGTCGCGGATCACCGGTTCGAAGGGGTCGGTGTCCCAGCCGTCCTCGCGGGCCGCCGGCTGCACGTCGTGGTGGCCGTAGACGAGGACGACCGGTGCGTCCGGGTCGTCGGACGGCCACTCGGCGAAGACCGCCGGGGCGCCCGGTGTCCCCCAGATCTCGGTGACCGGGAAACCGGTCTCGGCGAGCTTGGCGGACAGCCACTCGGCACTCTTCCGTACGTCCCCGTCGTGCTCCGGCTGAGCGGATACGGACGGGATGCGCAGCCACTCGGCGAGGTCGTCGAGGAAGGCCGCGCGGTGCTGCTCGGTGTACGTACGGACGGCGCTGTCCGGGGTGTCGCTCATGCTCCTGAGCCTATCGGCCCTGCGGAGCCGGCTCGTCCAGCAGGAGCTTTTCGAGCTCCGGCCGGCCGGGCAGAGCGGTGGGCCGGGCGGTCTCCCCGGTGCGTACGTAGAGGAAGGTGGCGGTGACCGCCTCCAGCGGCAGCTCGTTCAGTTCCGCCCAGGCCAGACGGTAGACGGCGAGCTGGAGTGGGTCGGCGGTGCGGTGCCGGCTGGTCTTCCAGTCGACGATCTCGTACGTGTCGCCCGTGCGGTACACCGCGTCGATCCGGCCCCTGATCACCCGGCCCGCGAGGGTGATCTGGAAGGGCGTCTCGACGCGGTACGGAGTGCGCCGGGCGTACGCGGTGCGCTCGAAGGCTTCCTTGAGTTCGGCGAGGTCGCGTTCGTCGGCGATCTCCGCGTCGTTCTCCTCGCCCCCGGGGAGTTCGTCGGGGCCGAGCATGGGCAGCGGCAGTTCCTCGAACCGGGACTCCACCCAGGCGTGGAACCGGGTCCCCCGCCGGGCCGCGGGCTGCGGGGGCCGGGGCATGGGGCGGGCCAGCTCCCGGGCGAATCCTTCCGGGTCATCGGCGAGGTGCAGCAGCTGGGTGGCGGAGAGCGTGGCCGGTACGAGGACGTCACGCACGGTCGCGCGGGCGCGGCGCAGCTCTCCGGCGAGGGCGTCGAGGTCACGGTCCCAGGAGGCCAGGGTGCGGGACTCCTCCGGGGTGAGGCCGGCGTCCACGGGGGCGCGGGCGGCGGGGACGTGCGGGGCGGGGGCGTCCGGAGCGGACGAGGGGGTGGGCGGACCGTCGGGGAACGGGTCCGCGTAGAACGCCTCGGCCTCCTCGTACGGAGGCTCCTCCTCGTACGGGGGCTCCTCCTCCCAGTACGGCGGCTCCGCCTCGTCGGACTCGTCGAACGACCCGTACGGAGTCCCCGCGGACGCGGGCACCACGTCGTGCACGTCGTCCGGCACCGGCGTCGCCGCCAGGGCCTCCAGGTGGGCCAGCACCGTGTCCCTCGCGGCGCGGCGGCGGGCCATGGCGGTGTCGTCCAGCGGGAGCGGCCAGGCCTGGTCGGCGTCGTTCTCCTGGAGCGCCGGGTTCTCCTCGTCCTCCTCGGGCCCGTCGGCCCAGACCTCGATCTCCCCGTGTCCGGCCACGCAGTGCTCGTACAGCGCGTCCAGGAAGGCGGACGGGCCGCGGGGCTTCTTCTGGGACGAGCCCCACCAGTGGCCGGAACCGAGGAGCAGGCTGCGCGGGCGGGTGAAGGTCACATAGCCGAGGCGGAGCTCCTCGGTGTGCTGGTGGGCCTTCATCTCGTCCTTGAAGGCCTTGAGGCCCTTGGCGTCCCAGGAGTGGACGACCGGGAGGGTGGCCGTGTCGCCGCGCAGGGCGTGCGGCAGCACATGGGACTGCGAGGTCCAGGCGTCCCGGGACCGGCTGCTGGGGAACTGGCCGGTGACCAGGCCGGGCACGGCGACGACGTCCCATTCCAGGCCCTTGGACTTGTGCGCGGTGAGGACCTTGACGGTGTCCTCGCCGCCGGGAAGCGCGTTGTCCAGGCCCTTCTCGTACTGCGCGGCGGTGCGTAGGAAGCCGAGGAAGGCGAGCAGGGACGCTTCCCCGTCGACCGCGGCGAAGCCCGCCGCGACGTCCAGGAAGTTGGCGAGGGTCTCGCGGCGGCGGGCCGCCAGGGCGTGCGGTGACGCGGAGAGTTCCACTTCGAGGCCGGTGGTGGCCAGGACGCGGTGCAGCACGTCCATGAGCGGGTCGGCCAGCGAACGGCGCAGGTCCCGGAGTTCGGTGGCGAGGCGGGCGAAGCGGACACGCGCCTCCGCGGAGAACGGCAGCCGGTCGTCCTCGGTACCGCCGGACTCCAGGAAGGTGTCGAGGGCGTCGGCCAGCGAGATCACCTCGGCGGGGTCGATCCCCTCTACGGCTTCGGCGAGACGCCGGTCCGGGTCGAAGTCGTCGTCGCCGTGGGAGGAGCGGTGGACGAGGAGACGGGCCCGCCGTCCCAGGAGCGCGAGGTCCCGGGGGCCGATCCGCCAGCGCGGGCCGGTCAGCAGCCGGACCAGGGAGGCGTTGGCGCCGGGGTCCTGGAGCACTTCGCAGACCGCGACGAGGTCGGCGACCTCCGGGAGGTGCAGCAGGCCGGACAGGCCGACGACCTCGACCGGGACGTCCCTGGCGACGAGGGCGGCCTGGATCCGGGGGAAGTCCCCGGCGGTCCGGCACAGGACGGCGATCTCCCCGGGCGGGGTGCCGGTCCGCACGAGGTGGGCGAGGGAGTCGCCGAGCCAGTCGATCTCCTCGGCGTGCGTGCGCAGCAGGGCGCACCGGACCGTGCCGTCCCGCTCGGCGCCGGGTGCAGGGCGCAGGGCCTCGACCCCCTCGTGCATGGCGCGCAGGGGGTCGGCGAGGCCGTTGGCGAGGTGGAGGAGGCGCCCGCCACTGCGGCGGTTCTCGCTGAGGGAGTACCGGGTGGCGGGGGTGCCGTCGGCATGCGGGAAGTGGTGCGGGAAGTCGTCGAGGTTGGCGACCGAGGCGCCGCGCCAGCCGTAGATCGCCTGGCACGGGTCGCCGACGGCGGTGACGGCGTGACCGGCCGTGCCTTCGCCCGACCCGCCGAACAGCCCGGCGAGGAGGAGGCGCTGGGCGACGGACGTGTCCTGGTACTCGTCGAGCAGGACGACCCGGAATTCGTCGCGCAGGATCGCGCCGACCTCGGGCCGGGTGAGGGCCAGCTCGGCCGAGAGCGCGATCTGGTCGCCGAAGTCGAGGAGGTCGCGGCTGCGTTTGGCCGCCCGGTAGCGCCGGGTCAGTTCGAGGAGTTCACGGCGGGCCTGGGCCGTCTCGGGGATCTTGCGCAGCTCGGCGTTGGTGAGCCTGGCCGTTTCGAGCGTGTGGAGGAGCTCGGTGTCGTACTCCGCGAGCTCTTCGGGGCGTACGAGGTGTTCGGCGAGCTCGGCGTCCAGGGCCAGCAGGTCGCTGACGAGCGTGGGGAAGGACCTGGTCAGCGCGGGGTAGGGGCCGGGGGCCTCGCGCAGCACCCGGGCGGCGAGCTGGTAGCGGGTGGCGTCGGCGAGGAGGCGGGTGGTGGGTTCGAGTCCGATCCGCAGACCGTGCTCGGTGAGCAGCCGTCCGGCGAAGGCGTGGTACGTGGAGATGCTGGGCTCGCCCGGGGGGTTGTCCGGGTCGATGACGTCGGGGTCGGTGACCCCTGCGGCGACGAGGGCCCTGCGGACCCGCTCGGAGAGCTCACCCGCCGCCTTGTTCGTGAACGTCAGGCCGAGGACCTGCTCGGGGGCGACCTGCCCGGTGCCGACCAGCCAGACCACCCGGGCGGCCATCACCGTGGTCTTCCCGGAACCGGCTCCGGCCACGATCACCTGCGGGGCGGGCGGCGCGGTGATGCAGGCCGTCTGCTCCGGGGTGAAAGGGATCCCCAGGAGCTCCTTGAGCTGCTCGGGGTCGGTGATACGCGGGGACACTCCAGAGAGGCTAACCGGAAGCACCGACAAAGCCGCCCTGACCGGACGTCACCCGGAGCCCCGCCCGGCAGCCCGTGCGGGACCACGGGGCCTCGCCCACCGGCCAGGACGTCACCCGGAACCCCGCCCACCGGCCAGGACGTACCCCGGGTCCCGCCCGCCGGCCCGTGGGGAAGCCGGAGCCTCGCCCGCCACCCGTGCGGGACGTCACTCGATGACCTGCCCGCCTTCCGGCTGTGCGCTGCACGAGGCACGGAAGGTGCAGTGGCCGCAGTGCTGGCCGGTCGTGGGCGTGAACCGTTCGTCCAGGACCTTGCCGGCCGCCGTCGCCAGCAGGCCGGAGACCCACTCCCCGGACAGGGGTTCCTGGGCCTGCACCTTGGGAAGGGCGTCGCCGCCCTCCTTCTTCGGGGCCGGCTGGCGCAGCTGTACGAGTTCGGCACCGCCGGACTCGGGGCGGCGGCCGTCGAAGACCTCGTCCACGGCCCCTTCCCTGACCGCCAGCTGGTACACGGCGAGCTGAGGGTGCGCGGCCACCTCGTCCTTGGTCGGCGCCCCCTTCCCGGTCTTGAAGTCGACGACGTACGCCCGGCCCTCGGTGTCCTGCTCGACCCGGTCCATGGAGCCCCGGATGCGTACGGCGTACTCACCCGCTTCGAGGGTGACGTCGAAGTCGTGCTCACTGGCGGCGGGGGTCCGGCCGGACCGGTCCATGACGTGCCAGCGCAGGAAGCGTTCCAGGGCGGCGCGCGCCTGGTCCTTCTCCTGCCGGGACTTCCAGGGGGCGTCGAAGACCAGGCCGTTCCATACGGAGTCCAGGCGTTCCATCAGGACGTCGAGATCGGCTGCTGTACGTCCGGAGGCCACCTCGTCGGCGAGTACGTGCACGACGTTGCCGAAGCCCTGCGCGGCCGTCGCCGGGGCGTCGGCCTTCACCTCACGGCCCAGGAACCACTGGAGGGCGCAGGTGTTGGCGAGCTGGTCGAGCGCGCTCCCGGAGAGTGCGACGGGGTGGTCGCGGTCGCGCAGCGGGATCTCGGAGCGGGTCGGCTCGTCGAGTCCCCACCAGCGGTACGGGTGGGCCGCGGGCACGAGCGGCTGGTCCTCGTCGTCGGTGAGTGCGGCGAGCCGCGCGAGCCGGTGGGCGGCGGCGTCGCGCAGGGCGGCCGAGGCCTCGGGGTCGACGGTCGTCGCCCTGAGCTCGGCGACGAGCGCGGCCACGGCCAGGGGGCGTCGTGGCCGGCCGGTGATGTCGCGGGGCTCGGGCCCGAGTTCGGTGAGGAAGCGGGAGGGCTGGTCGCCGTCGTCGGCGGGGGCCTTGACCGCGGTGACGACGAGACGTTCCCGGGCGCGGGTCGCCGCGACGTAGAAGAGGCGCCGCTCCTCGGCCAGGAGCGCTCCCGGCGTGAGCGGTTCGGCCAGTCCGTCGCGCCCGATCCGGTCCGCCTCCAGGAGCGAGCCGCGGCGGCGCAGGTCGGGCCAGAGACCTTCCTGCAGGCCCGCGACGACGACCAGCCGCCACTCCAGTCCCTTCGAACGGTGCGCGGTCATCAGGCGTACGGCGTCGGGGCGCACATGGCGACGGGAAAGGGTGTCGGCCGCGATGTCCTGGGCGTCGACCTCTTCCAGGAAGTTGAGTGCGCCGCGTCCCCCGGTGCGTTCCTCGGCACGGGCCGCGGTCTCGAAGAGTGCGCAGACGGCGTCGAGGTCCCGGTCGGCGTTCCGGCCGCCGGCACCGCCGCGCAGCGCGGCCCGTTCCAGCCTGCCCGGCCAGGGGGTGCCGTTCCACAGGGTCCACAGGGCTTCCTCTGCGGTGCCGCCGCCCTCCAGGAGTTCACGGGCCTTGCGCAGGAGTGCGCCGAGGCGCTGGGCGCCGCGGGCGTACGCCGGATCGTGCGTGACGAGCCGCTCGGGCTCGGCGAGCGCCCGCGCCAGCAGTTGTCCGGAGGGCGGCGGTACGCGATGGCCGGCGGCCCGTTCCTCGTCGCGCAGCGCCCGGCCGAGACGGCGCAGGTCGGCGGCGTCCATGGAGCCGAGGGGGGAGGTGAGGAGTGTGAGAGCGGTCTCCGTGTCGAACAGGCTCATGGCCGCGTCCGGATCTGTGACCGCGTCGGAGTCCGTGCCCGTGGCCTCCCTGAAATCCGTGCCGGAGTGCGCGCCCAGGTCGCCGTCGGACACCGCGCCACCGTCAACGGCGGACCCGGCGGACCCGCCGGCACCGTTCAGGGCCGCCGTGGCGACCGTGCGCAGCGCGGTCAGCAGCGGGGCGACCGCCGGCTCGTGGCGCAGCGGGAGATCGTCACCGTCCACCTCCAACGGCACGCCCGCGGAGGTGAGCGCCCGGCGCACGGCGGGGATCGACCGCCCGCCGGCGCGCACGAGGACGGCCATGTCCCGCCACTGCACTCCGTCCTCCAGGTGCGCGCGCCGCAGCAGGTCGGCGATGTTCTCCAGCTCGGTGGAGGCCGTCGGGTAGGTGTACGCCTCGACGCGTCCGCCGTCCCGCACGGCGGTCAGCTCACGGTGGGCGCGGACCTTGTCCGAGGGCAGGCGCGTGAGCGGCATCCGGCGGGTGAGCAGCCGGGTGGCGGCGAGCAGCCGGGCCCCGGAGCGCCGCGAGGTGGTGAGGACACCGACTGGGGCGGGCGCGCCGTCGGCCCTGCGGAAAGTGTCGGGGAAGTCGAGGATGCCGTTCACGTCGGCGCCCCGGAACGCGTAGATCGACTGGTCGGGGTCGCCGAAGACGATCAGTGTCCGGCCTCCCCCGGTGCCCGGGGCCCTCCCCCGGTTGCCGGCCAGCGCGTGCAGGAGCCGCACCTGGGCCGGGTCCGTGTCCTGGTACTCGTCGACGAACACGGCGTCGTAGCTCCGGGCCAGCAGTGAGGCCACCTCGGGCCGTTCGGCGAGCAGGACCGCCCGGTGGACCAGTTCCGCGTAGTCCAGCACTCCCTGGGCGTCGAGGATGTCCAGGTACTCGGCGAGGAACTGCGCGGCGGCGCTCCAGTCCGGCCTGCCGGTGCGGCGGGCGAACGCGGCGAGGGCGTCCGGGCCGAGGCCCAGTTCGCGGCTGCGGGCCAGCACGGCACGTACCTCGTCGGCGAAGCCCCGGGTGGTCAGGCAGGCCCGCAGCTCGTCGGGCCAGCGGACGTGGGCGAGGCCCGCCTGTTCCAGGCCGAGCTGTCCGGCGAGCAGTTCCCGGACCGTGACGTCCTGTTCCGGTCCGGAGAGCAGGCGCAACGGGTCGGCGAACAGGTCGGCGTCCTGGTGGGCGCGGACGAGGGCGTAGCAGTACGAGTGGAAGGTGGTGGCCTGCGGGCCACGGGTGCCGCCCATCCGGGAGGCCATCCGGTCGCGCAGCTCGACCGCCGCCTTGCGGCTGAAGGTGAGCACCAGGATGCGGGCGGGATCGGTCCCCGCGGCCACCCGCGCCGCGACCGCCTCGACGAGCGTCGTGGTCTTGCCCGTGCCTGGTCCGGCGAGGACCAGCAGCGGGCCGTCCCGGTGGTCAACCACCGCGCGTTGCGGTGCGTCCAGGAGAGGGGGGTCCACCGAGCCCGGCGGCGTACGCACCAGCCGGTACGCACCCGGGGCCCGCCGCCGTGTCTGACGGTGCGGGCTGTTCCGGGTGGTGGAGGAGGAGCTCACGTGGATCGCCGGTCCTGATGGGTGTACGGGGTCTGCTGCCGGGTCTGCTCGGTCGCCGGATACGCCGGGACAACGGGTGCGCGGGGAAACGGACGGAACAAGTGGAACGAACGGAACGGGGGCGGGGAGCGCGGTGCGCGTGGACGACGCTACGCCAGCGGCGGGGCGGAACGCAGTGGATGCGCCGCGTCGCTCGTCACGTGCGCGTGCCGTCGGCCCCCGGCGTTCCCCGTACCGGCCCGGCGCCCGTCCCGGTGGCGTCCGATGGCCGAAGCTGTCAGGTGTGAGCTTCCTCGCCCCCGTCCGGACCGTGTCCGCCGTCCCACCTGGCGCGTTTCATGTCGAGGCGCGGGAGGTGCCCGTCCGCGTCCCGCAGGGCGTCGCGCAACGGCGTGCCCTCCTCGCGGTAGTGGTCCAGCGCGCGCAGTTCGTGTCCCGGCAGGAGCCCCCCGTCGGCCCGCACCACGCGCCACCACGGCACCGCGGAGCCGTACAGCGCCATGACCCGGCCGACCTGTCTCGGTCCGCCGTCCCCGAGCCACTCCGCGACATCGCCGTACGTCATCACGCGGCCGGGCGGGATCAGGTCGGCGACGTCCAGGACCCGCTCGGCGTACGGGGGCAGCTCGGCGGTCTCCGGGGCCGCGGGTGCGGCGTCCGCGGATCCGCCGCTCTTCCGGTTCTCGCTCATCCGCCCCATCCTGCCGTACGCCACCGACAGCCGTACCGGTTGGGTATCACCCTGATCACGCAGCGTGCGCGCGGGGGTGAAGCAGCGTATGTTGCCATCTCGCGCCTGTGCAATGCACCCTGATGCCCCCCTCTGTCTGCAGGCCGTGCCACCATCATGCGGGCGGTGACCGGTGATACGAGAACACGAAGACCAATCAGAGGCGACGAAGGAGCAGGGCGTGCAGCCACCGAAGGCGGCCGACGCCTCTGATGCCGAGCCGCGCGCGGACGCCCCGGACACCGGGAGCGCTTCCGAGGAGTCGGCGGAGCACATCGCGGGCTCGACCCTGGCATCGGCCGACGCGGCGCTCACGGACCGGGTGTCGGGCGACGAGCCGCTGCTGCCCGCCCGGGTGCACCGCCCCTCCGATCTGCTGCGGCTCCTGATCGGTGTCCTCGCGATCGCCCTGCTCTTCTCCATCGCGGCCTTCGCCCAGGGCACCACCACGGGCCTCGAGGACGACATCTCCAAGGGCACGGACCAGGCGCCCGACCTGCTGATCAAGCTCGCCGGGCTGGTGTCCAGCATCGCCGTACTGCTCGTGCCGGTCGCCTTCGCGATCGAGCGGCTCGTCAAACGTGACGGGCTGCGCATCGCGGACGGCGTGCTCGCCGCAGTACTGGCCCACGGGGTGACACTGGCCACCGATCTCTGGGTCGCCAGGTCGGCCTCCGGGACGATCAGGGACGCGCTCACCCAGCCCCAGCCCGGTGACGCGCTCACCGATCCCGTGCACGGCTATCTCGCGCCCGTCATCGCGTACATGACGGCGGTCGGGATGGCCCGCAGACCGCGGTGGCGGGTCGTGCTGTGGATGGTGCTGCTGCTGGACGCCTTCGCGATGCTGGTCGGCGGGTACACCACACCGTTCTCGATCGTCCTCACCGTGCTGATCGGCTGGACGGTGGCGTACGGCACGCTCTACGCGGTCGGCTCGCCGAACGTCCGGCCGACCGGCCAGCATCTGATGGCCGGTCTGCGTCATGTCGGCTTCCGTCCGGTCGCCGCGATGCGCACCGAGGACACGCCCGACAGCATCGACCAGATCGACCGGGGCCGCAGCTATCTGGTCACCCTGGAGGACGGTCCACCGCTGGACGTGACGGTCGTCGACCGTGAACAGCAGGCCCAGGGCTTCTTCTACCGGGTGTGGCGCAGGCTCACCCTGCGCAGCATCACCCAGCGCCGCTCCATCCAGTCGCTGCGCCAGGCCCTGGAGCAGGAGGCGCTGCTCGCGTACGCGGCGATCGCCGCCGGGGCCAACGCGCCCAAACTCATCGCCACGTCCGAGCTGGGCCCCGATGCCGTGATGCTGGTGTACGAGCACATCGGCGGGCATTCGCTGGACGCCATGGAGGACGAGGAGATCACCGACGAGCTGCTGCGGGGCGCCTGGCGACAGGTGCGGGCGCTGCAGTCGCGGCGGATCGCGCACCGCAGGCTCACCGGGGACGCGATTCTGGTGGATCGTTCCGGCACGGTGTTCGTCACGGACCTGCGCGGCGGGGAGATCGCCGCCGGTGACCTGATCCTGCGCATGGACGTCGCCCAGCTGCTCACCACCACCGGACTGCGGGTGGGTGCCGAACGGGCCGTCGCGGGCGCCCTCGCGGTGCTCGGGCCGGACGCCGTCGCCGACTCGCTGCCCCTGCTCCAGCCGATCGCGCTCAGCCGTTCCTCCCGGGCGACGCTGCGCCGGATCGCCCGGGAGCGCTCGCAGCGCGAGCGGGAGGCCGTGCTGGAGGCGTCACAGGCAGCCAAGCAGGCAAAGGCGGAAGAGCACGAGGTGGCCGGCGACGACCGCAAGACTGCACGCAAGTCGCTGCGCACCGAGAAGCAGGCCGAGAAGCGGGCGATCGACGATGCCCTGGACGAGGCACGCGAGGAGGATCTGCTCGCCCAGATCCGCCGGGAGGTGCTGCTGATCCGGCCGCAGGCGCCGGTCGAACCGGTGCGGCTGGAGCGCATCAAGCCGCGCACCCTGTTCAGTTTCATCGCCGGTTCGATCGCCGCGTACTTCCTGATCTCACAGGTCACCGAGGCGAACTTCAGCACGGTCGTGGAGCAGGCGGAGTGGGGCTGGGTGGCGGCGGCACTGGGCTTCTCGGCCCTGAGCTACGTCGCCGCGGCCATGAGCCTGCTGGGCTTCGTGCCCGAGCGGGTGCCGTTCAGGAAGACCGTGGTGGCACAGGTCGCCGGGTCCTTCGTGAAGATCGTCGCGCCGGCCGCGGTCGGCGGTGTGGCGCTGAACACGCGCTTCCTGCAACGCGCCGGGGTGCGCCCGGGGCTCGCCGTCGCGAGTGTCGGCGCCTCCCAGCTGTTCGGCCTCGGCTGCCACATCCTGCTGCTGGCCCTGTTCGGTTATCTGACCGGTACGGAGAGGACACCGGACTCGCTCACCCCGTCGAGGACGGTCATCGCGGGGCTGCTCACCGCCGCGGTGCTCGTGCTGGTGGTGACCGCGATCCCCTTCCTGCGGAAGTTCGTCGTGACCCGGGTGCGGTCGCTGTTCGCCGGGGTCGTACCGCGCATGCTCGACGTCGTGCAGCGCCCGCAGAAGCTGGTCACCGGCATCGGCGGCATGCTGCTGCTGACCGGCCTGTTCGTGCTCTGCCTGGACGCGTCGATCCGCGCGTTCAGCGGTCCCGATGTGCCGCAGCTCAGTTACGCCAGCATCGCGGTGGTCTTCCTCGCGGGCAACGCCATCGGGTCAGCGGCACCCACCCCGGGCGGTATGGGCGCGGTGGAGGGCGCGCTGACCCTGGGGCTGATCGCGGTCGGCCTGCCGAGTGAAGTCGCGGCGCCGGCGGTGCTGCTGTACCGCGTGATGACGTTGTGGCTGCCGGTGCTCCCGGGCTGGATCTGTTTCAACCAGCTGACCCGCAAGGGCGAGCTCTAGGGCGGACGGCGCGGGCGCGGGCCACTCGCATGGACCGCGCCCCGCGCGGTCCCCGGCGCCCCGCCGCACGATGGGGTCATGAGGACTTCCCCTGCCCTGCGCGCCGCTGCCCTCGCCGCCACCACCGCCGTGCTTCTGCCTCTGGCCGGCTGTTCGGACGGAGACGACGGCGGGGGTACGGACCGGGACACGCCCTCCGCCGCGTCGACGGCGTCCCCCACCGCGACACCGCGGAAGCTCGCGGACCAGAAGCTCGACTGGGAGCCCTGCACCGCTCCGAGCGAGGCCCAGGGCAGCGGCACCACGCCCTCCCCCCTGCCGGGCGGCACGACCTGGGAGTGCTCCTTCATGGACGCGCCGCTGGACTACGCGGATCCGGACGGCAGGACCATCGAGCTGGCGCTCATCCGCGCCGCGGCCAGGAACCAGGACCGGCGGATCGGCTCCCTCGTCTTCAACTTCGGCGGGCCGGGCGCCTCCGGTGTCGCCACGCTGCCGTCCTTCGGTACCGCGTACGACTCGCTCCGCACCCGCTACGACCTGGTGAGTTTCGACCCGCGCGGGGTCGGCCGCAGCGAGGGCGTCGAATGCTCGGACGACGACGCGCTCGACGCACGGTACGAGATGGACGGCACCCCGGACGACGCGAAGGAGGAGCAGGCCTTCGTCGACGACCTGAAGTCCTACATCGCGGACTGCCAGGAGAACTCCGGGGACGAACTGCCCTACGTCGGCACGACGAACGCCGCCCGGGACATGGACCTGCTGCGCCATGTACTCGGCGACGACAAGCTGTACTACTTCGGGATCTCGTACGGCACCGAACTGGGCGGTGTCTACGCCCATCTGTTCCCGCAGAACGTCGGCCGGGCCGTCCTGGACGCCGTCGTCGACCCCACGGAGGACTCCGAGCAGTCCTCGCTCGGCCAGGCCGAGGGCTTCCAGCTCGCCCTGGACAACTTCACCGCCGACTGCGCGGAGCGCGACGACTGCAAGCTCCCCGGAACCACGGCGCAGGAGGTCCAGGAGTGGATCGCCGATCTCCTGGCCGAGCTGGAGAAGAACCCCGTCCCGGGGCTCGGTGAACGGGAACTGACGCAGACCCAGGCCACCACCGGCATCGCGTCCGCCCTGTACTCGAAGGAGACCTGGCCGCTGCTCGAACAGGGTCTGGACGAGGCGGACGGCGACAACGGCGGGCTGCTGCTGGCGCTCGCCGACTCGCTGAACGGCCGCACCGAGGACGGCCACTACGACAATTCGAGTGCCGCCAACGTGGCCATCAACTGCGCCGACTCCGAGCAACGGTTCACGCTGGAGCAGACGCGGGCGGCACTTCCCGCGTTCCGGAAGGCGTCCCCCGTGTTCGGCGACTACCTGGGCTGGGGGCTGATGTCCTGCACCGGCTGGCCCGTCGCCGGCGCCTGGGAGACCCCGGACGTCAGCGCCCCGGGCTCGGCCCCGATCCTCGTCATCGGCAACACGGGGGACCCGGCGACCCCGTACGCGGGCGCGAAGGCGATGGCCGCGGAGCTGGGCAAGGGGGTCGGGATCGAGCTCACCTACAAGGGCGAGGGCCACGGCGCCTACAACGGGGGCAGCGTCTGTGTGCAGAAGGCCGTGGACGGCTATCTGCTGGAGGGGAAGGTACCGGCCTCGGGCACGGTCTGCGAGTGATCATGACCCACCCCGACGTCACCCGTGGACCGTCGCTGTCGGTAGCGGCGATTAGCATGACCGGACATCTGTAACGCCCGGCGCCCGCCCCACCGCCTTCGCGGTACCGGCCTTCGGGCATCGGGGAGGGAACGCACATGCGCGTACACGGACGGGCCCGCCGGGCCGCGGTCCTGACCGGAGCGGCCCTGCTGGTGGCGGGGGTCCTCGCCGGGTGCGACAGCCCCGCCCCGCCGCGGTCCGGCTCGTCCGGGGCCGGGCAGCTGGACTGGAAGCGCTGCGAGGCCCCGGAGGGCGGCCGGGAGCCGGGCTCGGACTGGCGGTGCACCACCGTCGAGGTGCCGCTGGACTACGCGAAGCCGGACGGGGACACCATCGGCATCGCGCTGATCCGCAAACAGGCGACGCGGAAGAGCGAGCGGATCGGTTCGCTCCTCTTCAACTTCGGCGGGCCCGGTGGTTCGGGCGTCGACATCCTGCCGCGTGCCGCCGGTTCGTACGGGGACCTCAACACGCGCTACGACCTGGTGAGTTTCGACCCGCGCGGCGTCGCGGGCAGCAGCGGGGTGCGCTGCCGCAGCGACGAGGAGCAGGAGCAGGCCTCCCGGGGGATCGACATGACGCCGGACACTCCGGCGGAGGAGGCCGCGTTCGTCGAGGACGGCGCGGACTTCGGTGCCGGCTGCGAGCGCCTGTCCGGCACGGTGCTCCCGCACGTGGGCACGACGAACGCCGCCCGGGACATGGACGCGATCCGCGAAGCGCTCGGCGACCGGAAGCTGTCGTACTTCGGCATCTCGTACGGTACGGAGCTCGGCGGGACGTACGCCCATCTCTTCCCGGAGAAGGTGGGACGGGTCGTGCTGGACGCCGTCGTCGACCCGACCGCCGACACGGTGGGCCACGCGCGCAACCAGGCGATGGGCTTCCAGCGGGCGCTGGAGAACTACCTGCAGGACCGCGGCCAGGACCCCAAAACGGGTACGCGGCGGATAACGGAGCTGCTGCGGGAGATCGACCGGAACCCGCTGCCGACCTCCTCCGGCCGACGGCTCAACGAGACCCTCGCCCTCACCGGCATCGTGACGCCCCTCTACTCCAGGAGCAGTTGGCCGCAGCTGACGGAGGCGCTCGACGAGGCCGAGAACAGCGGTACGGGCGACGGGCTGCTCCAGCTGGCCGACTCGTACAACGGCCGTGACGAGAGCGGGCACTACGACACCCAGAACCACTCCCAGCGTGCGATCTCCTGTGCCGACACCAAGGCCAGGCCGACGGCGGCCGAGGCGCGGGCGCTGCTCCCCGAGTTCCGGGAACTGTCGCCGGTCTTCGGCCCGTTCCTTGCGTGGGACACGGCCGGCTGGTGTGCCGACTGGCCGGTCGACGGGGAGCACGACACCCCGGAGGCGAGCGCCCCGGGGGCCGCTCCGATACTCGTCGTCGGCACGACCGGTGACCCGGCGACGCCGTACGAGGGTGCGCGGAAGATGGCCGACGAGCTGGGCGAGGGTGTCGGTGTGATGCTGACCAACAAGGGTGAGGGGCACGGCTCGTACGGCGGGAGCGATTGCGTGACGTCGCTCGTGGACGCCTACTTCCTGGACGGGAAGGTCCCCGCGGACGGGCGGACCTGCTCCTGACGGTCCCCCGCACGCGGGAGCGCGCGAGAACGGGAAGGGGCCGGCCCCCTGCGGAGCCGGCCCCTTCCCGTGCGTGGTGCGGTGGTTCTAGTAGACCGGCTTCTCGGGCTCGATCTGGTGGACCCAGCCGATCACGCCGCCGCCGACGTGCACAGCGTCGGCGAACCCCGCCGACTTGAGGACCGCGAGGACCTCGGCACTGCGGACACCGGTCTTGCAGTGCAGGACGATGCGCCTGTCCTGCGGCAGGTCCTGCAGCGCACTGCCCATCAGGAACTCGTTCTTCGGGATCAGCTTGGCGCCCGGGATCGAGACGATCTCGTACTCGTTCGGCTCGCGGACGTCGATGATCTCGATCTTCTCGTCTCCGTCGATCCACTCCTTGAGCTGCTTGGGAGTGATCGTGGAGCCGGCCGCCGCCTCCTGGGCCTCCTCGGACACGACGCCGCAGAAGGCCTCGTAGTCGATGAGCTCGGTGACGGTCGGGTTCTCGCCGCAGACCGCGCAGTCGGGGTCCTTGCGGACCTTCACCTGGCGGTACTGCATCTCCAGGGCGTCGTAGATCATCAGCCGGCCGACCAGCGGGTCACCGATACCGGCGAGCAGCTTGATGGCCTCGTTGACCTGGATGGAGCCGATGGACGCGCAGAGCACGCCCAGGACACCGCCCTCGGCGCAGGACGGGACCATGCCGGGGGGCGGCGGCTCCGGGTAGAGGCAGCGGTAGCAGGGACCGTGCTCGGACCAGAAGACGGACGCCTGGCCGTCGAAGCGGTAGATCGAACCCCATACGTAGGGCTTGTTCAGCAGGACCGCGGCGTCGTTGACGAGATAGCGGGTGGCGAAGTTGTCCGTGCCGTCCACGATCAGGTCGTACTGAGCGAAGATGTCCATCACGTTGTCGGCTTCGAGCCGCACCTCGTGAAGGATCACGTTCACCAGGGGGTTGATCCCCTGCACGGTCTCCTTGGCCGACTGGGCCTTGGACTTGCCGATGTCGGCCTGGCTGTGGATGATCTGGCGCTGCAGGTTCGACTCGTCGACCTCGTCGAACTCGACGATGCCGAGCGTGCCGACACCGGCCGCGGCCATGTACATCAGGGCCGGCGAGCCGAGGCCGCCGGCACCGACACAGAGCACCTTCGCGTTCTTCAGCCGCTTCTGTCCGTCCATCCCGACATCCGGGATGATCAGGTGGCGGGAGTACCTGCGGACCTCGTCGACGGTGAGCTCAGCAGCTGGCTCGACCAAGGGTGGCAGCGACACAGGAACCTCAACAATGCAGGTGGTCGGTTTCTACGTACTTCATCTACGTACGGTTGTTCTCCCGTAACACTGCCACGCCCCTCCTCATTCCGAGATACCCGGTCCGATCCGCGAGACGAATTCGTCCCAGTAGCTGGGCAGCGCCGCGAATGGATCGGTTTGTCCCCGCGCGCCGTCCCGGTCCGTGAAGAAGATCGTGCCCGCGCCCTGCCACCGGGCGATGCGCATGGCCTCCTCCAGGTGGGTCCGCGGAACCCCGTGGACGAAGTGCGCGAAGCGGCCGGGTTCGTACGCCGCCGTCCACTCGGGCACCTGCGCCCAGCGGTAGTCCGTCCAGGGGCCCCGGAAGGTGACCAGCTGGTCGGCTGCCTCGGCGTAGCCCGGGTACGGGTGGGTGCCGTGCCCCAGGACCAGCCTGCCGCCCTCCTCGTCCGCGCTGTCGCTGTCCTCCAGGAGCGCGGCGAGGGTACCGGTGAGCCGGCGGACGGCGTGGAGCTCGGCGCGCTCGGCCGGGCAGCGGTCGAGGTAGAACCCGCCGACCCGGTACCAGTCGAGGAAGGACCGGGCGTCGGCGATCAGTTCGTCGAAGGGCCGGCTGCTGAAGGCCAGGTCGAGGTGGCCGAGCAGCCTGCCGCCCGCCGCCCGGACGGTGTCGTCCGGGGCCTCGCCGTGCAGGGCCCGCTCGCGGGCGTTGCGGAGCCGGCCGGCCGCCTCCAGGCAGTGCGGGTCGGGGCGGATGCCCGGTCCGTCGTCGATGTTGAGCACCGCCCAGTGCAGCGGCGTGCCGGGGCGGCTGAGCTCCGCCCATTCGGCGGGGGCGAGCAGCGGATGGGCGTAGCCGGGGACACCGACGCCGAACCGCTCGGCGCCGCTGGTCCGCACGGCGGCACCGGTACTGGTCAGATACGGCATGCCGCCTCCATCCAGATGTCGGCGAGCGACTCCTCCAGATTGATCCGGGGGCGCCAGCCGAGCCGGTCCCGGGCCGTGCGGACATCCGCCTGCTGCCAGGCGCCACAGCCGTCCGGGTAGGGGGACGGGGTCGCCGAGAGGTGCTCGACGACGGACTCCATGGAGGCGCGGGGGGCGCCGATGGGGAGCCGGGCGGGGGGCGTGTCCAGCTCGTGGAGTGCGCCCGCGTATCCGGCGACCCGGGCGAGGACGGCTGCCGCGTCCCGCAGCCGTACGGCCCGGCCGGTGCCGATGTTGACGACGCCCTGGGCGGCGGAGAGCGAAGCGGCGTGCACGGCGCGCGCCACGTCCCGTACGTCGACGAAGTCGCGCTGCACGCCGAGGCCGCTGAGCCTGAGCTCGGGATCGCCGGACTGCATGGCGCGGCGCATCGTCTCGGCGAGCCGGCCGAGCGGGGAGCCCGCCGGGGTGCCGGGGCCGACCGGGGAGAAGACCCGCAGGACGACCGCGTCCAGGCCCGAGCCGAGGACGAGTTCGGTGGCGGCGAGCTTGCTCACGCCGTACGGGCCCCCGGGCCTCGGCACGGCGTCCTCGGCGGTGGACGAGCCGGGCTGGGAGGGCCCGTACTCGGAGGCGCAGCCGACCTGGACGAGCCGGGCGCTGCAGCTGCTGCGGCGCATTGCCTCGCAGACCGTGGCGACGGCGACGGTGTTGTGCCGGGTCAGGTCCCGGGCGCCCCCGCGGGTGGCCCCCGCGCAGTTGACGACGACGCCGGGGTGGACGGCGTCCAGGAAGCGGGTGAGCGCTCCCGGGCTGCCGCCGGCGAGGTCGAACCGTACGTCGGCGTCGTCGCCGCGGCCGAGTGCCGTGAGGTGCACGGCGGGGTCGGCGAGCAGGCGGTCGGCGACGAAGCGGCCGAGGAATCCGTTGGCTCCGAGCAGCAGAACCCTCATCGCGCGCCCCCTCGGTGCCGACGGCGGCCTGCCGGTGCGGGGGATTGGGGGGTCATGTCCGGTGTCTCCTTGAGGAAGGGGTGAGCGGTACGGGGATCCGCGGCGTCGGCTCCGCGGGGGTCAGGTGGGCGGGTCCGGCTACGCCGTGGCGTGTGCGGAGGCCCGGGAGAGGGTCACGGATGCGTGGATCAGCAGCCCGAGGGCCGCGATGCCGCAGGCGAGCGCGGGTACGCCGCCGGTGCCCGCCGCCGCGACGACTGCGTCGACCGGCCGGGCGAGGAGGTCGAGGCCGGGCAGGCGCCCGGCCAGGACGAGGAACGGGGCGGCCACTTCGACGGCGCAGGCGGCGGCGAGGCCGGTGGCGGCGGGTTCGGGGAAGCCGTGGACGGCGAGGAGCCGGGCCAGGAAGAGAAGGACGCCGAGGGCGGCCGGGGCCACGGGGGCACCGTCGCCTCCGTAGCCGAGATCGGCGAGGAGGAGCAGCGCGGCCAGGGCGCACAGGAAGAGTGTGACGATGCCGAGCAGCAGGGGGCGCACGCCGGCGCCGAACTCCGCCAGTACATGGCTTCCGGCCAGCCTGTGGTGCGCGTGGACGGCGAACAGGTGTGCGCACCAGGCGGCGGGGGCCACGGCGAGGGCCAGCCCGAGCAGCGGGGCGGGGGCGGCGGTCCAGTGTCCGTCGGGGCCGCCGCTGATGACCTGGGCGAGCAGGTCGTCGCCGTAGACGACATGGCCGAGGAGCCAGCAGACGTAGAGCGTGACGGTCCCGGTGCCCGCCGGGGCGTGCAGCGGCCCGCTGCGGAGGCAGAGCCGGAGCGCGAGGAGGACGAGCAGCGCTCCGACGGCGGTCGTCGCGAGCCGGGCCTCTCCGCCGAGGAGCCCTTCGGTGCTCCGGAGCGCGCCTACGGTCGCGAGGCAGGCGGCGCCGGGCAGCAGGGCGAGCAGCGTCCATCCGGCGCGCGCCCCGGTGTCGGGCCCCGGGCCCGGTTGCGGGGCGCGGGGAGCGGCGGACCGGCCGGCGCCGGGAACGCGGGCGTAGAGCTCCTCGGCCAGCGAGAAGACGTCACGGTGCCGGTAGCGGGCGGCCGTGCGGTCGGTGAGCCCGTGCGCCTCCAGGCCCGCGGCGATCTCCAGCGGGTCGACGGCCCGTTCGCAGAGTTCCCGGTGCCGGTGCATGAGCACCTTCACGGGGTCGGCGGGTCCGCGCCGCGCGGCGGGCCGGGCCTGGTGGTAGGCGATCTCGGGGGCGCGGAGAGCGGCGCGCGCGCCTCCGGCGCTCCTCCTGGACGCGCCGTCGGCCGTCCGGTGCGCGTCCGCGGGAGCGTGCTCCGGCTCGCCTCCGGTCGCGCTCTCCTCGTCGGAAGCCGGAGCCGAGACGGCCGAGGGGTCGGTCGGTCTGCCCATGGGGGCTCCTCCGTGGTCATGGCCGGTCACGTCGTCACGCATCGCCGTCCCCCGCTCCGTGTGCGTCCGCGCACACGCCGTCGGCGCCCATGGCCCAGCTCGGCAGCCGTGCGGCGCCGGAGCCGACGGGTACGGGCGGCAGGTGGCCCAGTACATGGGCCTCGGGAGGCGTGGCGAACGGGCGCGGTGGGCCCCCCGGGTCCTCCACGTGCGCGCCCGCCGTCCATCTGGCCGGGGCGTGCGCCACCAGGTCCAGGTAGATGCCGCGAAATGCCACCAGATTCTGTTCGACGGTGAAGAGTTCGAGCGCCCGGGCACGCGCCGCCGCGCCCAGGCGTGCGCGGCGCTCGGGGTCGCGCAGCAGCGCGACACAGGCATCGGCGAGCGCCCGCGGGTTACGCGGGGGCACCACGAGCCCCGTACCGCCGACGACTTCCACCACGGCGCCCACATCGGTCGAGACGGTGGCCCGGCCGCAGAACATCGCCTCGACCAGGCTGATGGGGAAGCCCTCGACCACGCTGGACAGGACGACGACACCGCCCGCCGCATAGGCCTCCGCGAGATCGGGCGCCTCGGGGCCGCCGATCTCCTCGAAGGTGACCGGGTTGTCGCCGACCGCGTGCGCGTCGGTGGCCTCGTCGGGGAAGAGCTGGGCGGCGAGTGCCCTGCAGTGGGCGAGGTACGTGTCGCCCTCGCTTCCCTGCGCCGGCGCGCCGAAGATCCGCAGTCGGGCGTCCGGTTCGGCCCGGCGCACCTCGGCGAAGGCGTGCAGCAACGCGATCAGGTCCTTGGCCGGCTCGACGCGCCCGATCCACACGAGCGTGTCAGGGCCACCGCCGTCGTCGCTCTCGCCCACGGGCCCGAAGCGCTCGGCCTCCATGCCCGGGTAGACCGTGCGCAGCTTCGCGCGATCTGCTCCGCAGCGCTCCTGCCACCGGCGTACGTGGGTGTTGCCGGGGGTGATGACCGCGGCCTGCCGGTACACCTCGGAGGCCAGCCGTCCGTGGAAGTTCGCGAGCAGGGCGCGCACCGGCGCGCTGAACGGGGCGTCGGGCGCCGCGAGATAGTGCGCCCGCAGCGGCACACCGTGCTCCGTCACCAGCAGCGGCACCCCGAAGAAGCGTTTGGCCAGCAGTCCCGGCAGGGCCGCGGCGCCTCCGGAGGCCGCATGGCAGAGGTCCACGGCGCCGAGGCCCGACTCGTCGTACCAGTCGAGGGAGAGGGGGCGCAGGGCGCGTTCGAGCTCGGCCGCGAAGGCGAGGTAGTCGGGGACGGTGGCGCTGTGGACGGTCCGGCCGGTGCCGGGGGCGCGGCAGGCCGACTCCACCAGGCGCACGGTCGCCTCCGAGCGCAGGGCGGCGTGCAGGCCACCGCATTCCCTGGCCAGTTCGGCGAGGCCGTAGAGGCCCTCCGTGAAGAGGTCCGCCCCGGCGCCTTCGGAGCGCCCGGGGTCCGTACCCGCGCAGACCGCGCCGACGAGCGCCGTCACATGCGCCGTGAACCGCCGTCGGTCACGCCGTCCGTACGAGCGCCCCAGGCCGGTCGCGAGCCGGCTCGGCAGGCCTCTCGGGCGCGCTCCGTGTGTGTCCTCGTCGTGCGCCCACAGCGGCGCGGTACGCACCCGGCCGACCCCGTCGGGGAGCCTGACCCGGCCCTGTTGTTCCTGGTGGGCGGAGCGGCTGAGCGCGAAGAGGTCGAACTCGTGCTGGGGAAGGCCGCGCACCAGACGGTCGCACCAGAGCCTGGACTCACCGGTCGCATACGGATAGCCACCGTCCGTGAGGAGTCCGATCCGCACGAGCACACCCCTCGATCTCCCTTGTGGGCAGCCGCCGTTGATCGGCGACTCGCAGCGGGACGACCGTAAGCGGACACACCGGTGGTGCGACGGACGGTTGTCCGTCGCACCACCGAAAGGGGTGAACCGTCGTAACTTTCCCGCCCCGGTGGCGTTCTGTCGCTGTAGGGGGACGGAGGTTACGCAGGGTCAGGCTGCGGCCAGCTCCTTGCGGGCCGTGCGGCGCACCGCGGCGAGCGCCGGGTCGAGTGCCGGGACGGCGGCCAGGAGCTGTCGCGTGTAGGGGTCCTGCGGCGATCCGTACACCTCGTCGACCGCGCCCTGTTCGACGATCCGGCCCTGTCGCATCACCGCCACCCGGTCGCTGACCTGGCGTACGACCGCGAGGTCGTGGGCGATGAAGACGAGGCCGATGCCCAGCTCGCGCTGGAGCTCCGACAGGAGCGCGATCACCTGCGCCTGGGTCGTGACGTCGAGCGCGGAGACCGGTTCGTCGCACACGATCAGCTTCGGTTCGGCGGCGAGCGCACGGGCGATCCCGACCCGCTGCCGCTGCCCGCCGCTGAATTCGTGCGGGTAGCGGTCGTACCGGTCGGCGTCGAGCCCGACCCGTTCCAGCAGTTCGCTCACCCGGTCCCGGATCCGGGTCTCGTCGCCCTCCCCCGCCGCGCGGAGCGGATCGGCCACGGACTCCCCGATCGAGCGGCGCGGGTTGAGCGAGGCGACCGGGTCCTGGAAGACCATCTGGAGCTCGCGGCGGTGCGGGCGGAACGCCTTCTCCGAGAGCGAGCCGATGTCCTCGCCCGCGTACCGGAGCCGGCCCGACGTCGGGTCGAGCAGCCGTACGAGCATGCGCCCGAGGGTCGTCTTGCCGCTTCCGCTCTCTCCCACGATGCCGAGCGTCTCGCCCGCGTGGACGGTGAGCGAGACCCCGTCCACGGCGGCGACACGGCCCGATCCCCGGCCGAACTCGCGCCGCAGCCCGACGGCTTCGAGCAGCGGTTCACCGCCGGGAGGCGCGGTCCGCGGGCCCGGGACGGCCGCCCGCCCCACGTCCACCCGGGGCACGGAGGCCAGCAGTTCACGGGTGTACGGCTGCCGGGGCGCACCCAGCACCTCGGCGACGGGGCCGCGCTCCACCGCACGCCCGTCCTGCATCACCAGGACGTCGTCCACGCTCTCCGCCGCGACGCCCACGTCATGGGTGACCAGCAGCAGCCCCATGCCCGACTCGCGGCGCAGGTCGTGCAGCAGGTCCAGGATCTGGGCCTGCACGGTGACGTCGAGGGCCGTGGTCGGCTCGTCGGCCACGATCAGCCGGGGCTCGCACGCCAGGGCCATCGCGATGAGCGCCCGTTGCCGCATCCCGCCGGAGAACTCGTGCGGCCGCGACCGGGCACGGCGGGCCGCGTCCGGGATGCCGACCCGGTCCAGGACCTCGACGGCCCTGGCCCGCGCGGCCCTGCGGGAGGCGGCGGTGTGCACCCGGTACACCTCGGCGATCTGGTCGCCGACCGTGTAGTACGGGTCGAGCGAGGAGAGCGGGTCCTGGAAGACCATGGCGGCCTTCGCGCCCCGCAGGGCCCTCAGCTCGGTCTCGTCCGCGGCGCCCACGTCCGTACCGGCGACGTGGACGGACCCGGTGACCCGGGCCCCGGTACCGCGGTGCAGCCCGAGCAGCGCGTACGCGGACGCGCTCTTGCCGGAACCGGACTCGCCGACGACGCCGAGCGCGCCGCCCGCCTCCAGGGTGAACGAGAGGCCGTCCACGGCCCGGACGGTGCCGAAGTCGATGGTGAGGTCCTCGACCCGGACCAGCGGTGATGTCATGACAGGACCACCCTTCGGTCGGCCAGCGCGTACAGGACGTCCGCGACGGCGTTGGCGAGCACCACGAAGAAGCCGGTCACCAGCACCATGCCGACGACGACCGGCAGGTCGACGACCTTGACGGCGTGGACCAGTTCGCGCCCGATGCCCGGGATCCCGAAGAGCGACTCGGTGAGCACCGCGCCCCCGAACATGGAGCCGAAGTCGAGGGCGCTGAGGGCGATCACGGGTGCGACGGCGCCGCGCAGCGCGTGCCGCCCGATGATGGCCCGCTCGCCGACCCCGTAGGCGCGGAAGGTGCGCACATGGTCCTCGGCGAGGGTCTCCAGCATGGAGCTCCTGGTCAGCCGGGCGTATTTGGCGGACTCGATGAGCGCCAGGGACACCCAGGGCAGCAGCAGCCCCCAGGCCCACTGTTCGGGGTTCTCGGTGAACGGCACGTAGGTCGGCGACGGCAGCCACTGGAGCGTGGAGCAGAAGACGATGATGAGCAGCAGCCCGATGACGAAGACGGGCGTGGCCGTCCCGGCCAGGGTCAGCCAGGTCAGCACCCGCTCGGTGATGCGGCCCCGCCGCCAGGCGGACAGCACGCCCGTGCCCACACCGAGCAGGACCCATCCGGCGAAGGCGCCGATGACGAGCGAACCGGTGACCGGCAGCTTGGCCAGGATCAGCTGGGTGACCTGCTCGTCGCTCTGGTAGGAGACGCCGAGGCAGGGCGCGGAGCAGTGTTCGGTGCCCGTCCCGGTGGAGTAGTCGTGTCCGGCGACGATGCCCTGGAGGAAGTGCCAGTACTGCGTGTACACCGGGTCGTCGAGCCGGAGCTGTTCGGTGACCTGGGCGACCTGCGCGGGCGAGCAGCGCGGGCCGCAGGCGATCTGGGCGACGTCGCCGGGGGCGACGTAGAAGACCGCGTACAGGATGACGGTCAGGGCGAGGAGGACGAAGACGGCGCCGCCGGCGCGCCGCAGCAGGAATCCGGTCATGACGCCCGCCCCTTCGTACGTTCCCCGCGCTCCTTGCGTCCGGTGCCGATCCGCAGCCGGGACGCGGCCCGCGGGTCGAGTGCCGTGCGGACGCCCTCGCCGAGGACGGTCAGGGCGAGCACGGTGACGAAGAGCAGTCCGGCCGGCAGCAGCAGATAGGTGGGCGCCGACTGGTACCAGGTGTCCGCCTCGGTGAGCATCTGTCCCCAGGACGGTGTGGGCGGTTTGATGCCGACACCGAGGAAGGACAGGGCCGCCTCGACGGTGATGTTGACGGGGAAGAGCAGCGCGGCGTACGTGATGACGGGTGCGGCGAGCGAGGGCAGCAGCTCGCGCCGGGCGACGCTCCATTTCCCGCGCCCGCTGAGCCGGGCCGCCGCGACGAAGTCGAGGGACTTCAGGCTGAGCGCCTGGGCGCGCACGATCTTCGACGTGCCCGCCCAGTTGATTCCGCCGATGACCAGGGCGATCAGGACGGGCCGGGGGAAGGAGGGCGGGATGACCGCGAGGAGTCCCAGGGCGATGACCATGAGCGGCAGGGCGACGTTGATGTCGGTGATCCTGCTGAGGACCTGGTCGACCCAGCGGTTGCCGAGCGCCGCGGCGAGTCCCACGACGAGGCCGATGGAGACCTGCAGGAGGGTGGCGACGAAGGCGACGCCGAGCGAGACGCGGGCGCCGTGGACGATGCGGGCGAAGAGGTCGCGGCCGGTCTGCGGTTCGACGCCGAGCCAGTGCTCGGCGCTGATGCCGCCGAAGGGGCCGATGGGCACCCCTCCCGCGGCCGAGTCGACCAGGTCGGGGTGGTAGGTGTTGGGGTCCTGGCCCGCGAGCGCGGTGAGCAGCGGCGCGGCGAGCGCGACCAGGACGAGCAGGAGGACCACGACCGCCGCGGCGGTGGCCGCGCGCTGTGCGCGCAGCCGCCGCCGGAACAGCCGGGCCCCCGAGGCGGGAGCGGCGACCGTGGCCGCTCCCGCCTCCTGGACCAGAAGTGCTTCCGACATGGTTACTTGACCGCGACCTGGGAGATGTCGAGAACGCCGGTCCAGTCACTGATGACCACGTTCTTGATGTCCTGGCCGAAGAGGCGCTTGTAGACCGGGTGGAAGAGCGGCACGGTCAGCGCCCGCTCGCCGATCTTCTTGTCGAGGGCGCCCCAGCGCTGTGCGGCCGCGTCCAGGTCGGTGAGCTTGTTGATCTCGTCGATCTCCTTGTTGACCGACGCGTCGTCCAGGAAGCCGGTGTTGAAGTTGGCCCCGTCCTTCACGATCTGGCGACCGTCGAAGATCGGCGCGAGGAACGGACCGCCGGAGGGCCAGTCGGCACCCCAGTGGGCGAGGAAGAAGCCCGGCTCCTTGGACGCGTCGTGGATGGTGTCGGAGTAGTCGTTGCTCTCCAGGCCCTTGAGCTCGACGGTGATGCCGGCCTTCTTGAGGGCGGCCTGGAGGGCGGTGGCGATCTCCGGGCTGGTCTCGAAGTCCTTGTCGTTGGAGTGCGTGAGGGTGACGGTCAGGCCCTTGGCGTGGCCCGCCTCCTTCAGCAGTTCCTTCGCCTTGGCCGCGTTGCCGGTCTCGCCCGCCGGGAAGTGGTCGTAGGGCGTGTAACCGAAGGACTTCTGGTTCGGCAGGTAGGTGGTGGCGGACTCGGCGAGCGAGGAACCGCCGGCCGCGTTGATCACCGAGGAGCGGTCGACGGCGTACGAGATCGCCTGGCGCACCTTCGGGTCGTCGAACGGCTTCACCTTCGGGTTGAAGGCGATGTAGTTGGTGTAGCCGAAGTGGCCGGTGCCGACGCGGGCGGCGAGCTTCTTGTCGCTGGAGACCTTGGCGAGCTCGGCCGGGCCGAGGTTGGTGTCCGTGGTGACGGCCGCGGCGTCGGCGCCCTGTGACGCGGAGAGGCGCTGGTTGATGACGGCGGAGTCCAGCCCGGAGCGTACGTCGATCCGGTCCGGGTAGGCCTTGCGCTCCTCGTCGGTGGCGGCCGACCAGTGCGGGTTGCGCTCCAGGACGAGCCGCTCGCCGTCGTTCTCGTTCGAGACGACCTTGTAGGGCCCCGAGGAGAGGGGGTGCTCCTCGTACTTGGTGCCCTTGTCCTTCGCCTGCGGCACCGGGGTGGTCTGGGTCTGGGTGGCGAGGTAGGGGAATTCACCCTCGGGCTTGTTCAGGTGGAAGACGATGGTCTTCGCGTCCGGCACCTCAATCGAGGCGAGGCCCTTCTTGTCCTTGTACGGGCCCTGGTAGTCGGCCCCGCCGATCAGCCAGTCGCGCAGGTAGGGCGCGCCGCCGGACAGTTCGGGGGCGAACGAACGCTCGATGCCGTACTTGATGTCCGCGCTGGTGATCGCGGTGCCGTCCTCGTACTTCAGCCCGTCCTTGAGCGTGTACGTCCAGACGGTGGCGTTCTTGCTGGGCGTGCCCAGGTCCGTCGCCAGGTCGGGGACGACCTGGGCACCCGCGGCGCCGTCCTCGCGGTTGCGGGTGGTGAGCGTACGGAAGACGAGGGAGGGGACGTTGCCGCCGCCGGAGGTGTAGAGCCGCGCGGGGTCGAAGTCCTCCTGCGGGTTGCTGTTGAGGACCGTGAGGGTGCCGCCCTTCTGCGGCTTGCCCCCGGCGCCGGACTCGCCGTCGCTCCCCGCGTTGTCCTGAGGTCCCGCGCAGGCCGCGAGGCCCGCGACCAGAGCGAGGCTGACGGCTGCTGTGGTTGCCACACGGCGCGATATGACGGACGGCTGACTCATCGGAAGATGACCTCTCGGTGTACTGCGGCGGGGTAACGGAAACGCCCGTGCAGGCACAGCGAGACCCGGTTCCACAGAGGAAAGGGGACACCGGACGGTGAAATGCCGCGCCTGCGGACGGAATACGCCCGGGCGCGGCATTCATGAGGGACCGCGGGAGCCTGGAAAGGCTCACCACGGGACCGACGCGCGCTCGAGCAGGCGTCAGCGACAGAGAATGTCGGCTACGCAGTGCCCGGCCACGCCGAACAGCGCCAGCTCAATGGCGGCGCGCTCGGAGGATTCGGGGCTGCGTGACATGCCGAGAAATATGAACGACCCCTCCCCCGATGTCAACGCGGAATAAGACGCCCGTCCCACGATGCGGACCAGGCGTCCGTCCGCCGGCCGTCGGCGGCCCCGGCTCCCGCCTCTCCGGCGGATCAACTACCCGGATATACCCAGGGGTTGGGACGGCACTTGATGCCCTCGATCTCCAGCGTCTTGGTCTGCTGCTGCATCACGGGGGCCAGTGCGCCCGGAGTGCCGCAACTCACATGGTTGTGCCCCAGCCGGTGGCCGACCTCGTGGTTGATGAGCATCTGACGGTAGGCCAGGAGTTTGTCGGGGCCGAATGTCGAGGCGCCCTGCGCCCATCGATAAGCGTTGATCATGACGCGGTCGGTGGCGGCGGAATCACAGGAGACGTTGTCCTCCGTGGTGTCCAGGCCGGATTTCTCGCACCAGACCCCGGTGGTACCGGGACTGGCGAGCGTGATGACGAAAGCGGGTTCCCCGGAGGAGATCCGCTCGAAGGTCATGGCGCCGTTGTGCGCCCAACTGCGGTCGTCGTTCAGCGTCTTCTGCACGGCTTCGGCGAACAGCCCGGCATCGAGACCGAGGCCCTTCTCGACATCGATCCGGTACTTGTACTTCTGCCCCTTGCCCGGGGCCTTCGCCAGTCCGGGAACCGCTTCGAACGACCCGGTCGCCTTGAGGTCGGGAGCCAGCGGATAGGCACTGGCCATCTTCTCCGCGTACGACATGGGCTTGACCTGCGGCTGCGGCTGCGGCGCCTGGGGCGTCGCGCGTTCCACCGAGCGTGAGGCGTCCTCGGCGTCCTCGCGGTCGACACCCGCGGCTTGCGAGACGACCGACCCGCCGGAGTCCTGCGCCACCTGCCCGGCCACCACGACCGCGAGCACGGTGGTCACCGCGGCTGCGGCGATCCCCGTGAAGGTGCGGCCCTTGCCTCCCCTGCCGTCCCGGTCGCCGTCGAGGGCGGCCTCGCCGGGCCCGGGGGGTACGCCGTCGTCCTCGGGACCGACGGGCGGTGCGGGTCGCGAGGGTGCGGTGTCGAACGCGTCGAGGAACTCCCTGCGCGGGCCCGGTATCAGCGGGACGCCGCCGGTCCGCGGACCGCCGGGGACCGGCGCACGCCGCTCGGAGGCACGCTGCGCGGCCTGTTGGGCCGACAGCTGCCGCGCCACGGCCTGCCGTGTGTAGGCGTCCCGGGCGGCACCCGCCGGACCCTGCCCGCTGTCGTACCGCGGCTGCGGGCCGGTTCCCCATCCGCCGCCGGGCTCACGCTGTTCGGGATGGCCGCCCCGCGTCTGCGGGACATCGTGGAACGGGGTGTGACCCTCGCCGGAGGGCGGTGCGGCGGAATCGCGCCTGCGCCGGCCGCCGCCGGGCCCGGAACGAGTCGTGCCGTGTTCGCCGGCGGCTCCGGTGTCGCGCCCTTTGGCCTCGGCGCCCTTTCGACTGTGTCGTCCCACGCCCCGGATCAGCTCCTGCCGCGTTCGTCGAGCAGATCCCGGAACGCCTGGGCGACCGTTTCCGGGTACTCCATCATCGCCACGTGCCCGGCGTCGGGCAGTGTCAGCAGACGCGAGCCGCGGAAGGCCGCGGACGCTCTGCGTGCCATCCGGTACGAGACGAGCTGGTCCCGTCCGCCGTACACCAGCAGGGTCGGTGCGAGCACCCGCTCGGCCTGGCGCCACAACCCGTGCTGCCCGCCCAGCGTGTAGGCATCGACGATGCCCCGTGCCGAGCGTGTCATGGCGTCCCAGAAGTACGGCAGCTCCAGCCGTCGCTCCATCTCGGCCACCGCATGGCGGAAGGCCTCCTCGGAGATCCGTGCCGGATCGCCGTAACAGAGTGCCATGACCCCGCGCGTGCGCTGCTCCGCGGTCCACTCCCGGGTGAGCCGGGAGAACAGGGATGCGACGCCCGGGAGTGCGAGCAGCCCCGTCGGTACGGCCGGCCGCTGCACCCGGATCTCGGGCAGGGCCGGTGAGATCAGCGTCAGGGTGTGCACCAGGTCGGGGCGTACCGCCGCGACCCGGGTGGCAACGGCGCCGCCCAAGGAGTTGCCGAAAAGGTGAACGGGTCCCCGCTGCCCCGCGTCGAGCAGCCGGATCACCGCCCGGGCGTGTCCGGTGACCGAGTAGTTGCCGTCGTCCGGCGGCGGGGAGTCCCCGAAGCCGGGCAGGTCGACCGCCTCCCCGTCGACCACGTCGGCCAGCAGCGGCATCAGCGCCGACCAGTTCTGGGAGGAGCCGCCCAGGCCGTGCACGTAGAGGGCGGGCGCGAGCCCGGCCGTCCGCGCGGGGCGGGCCCGCAGCGTCAGGGTGAGCCCCGGCAGCTCGACGGAGCGCAGCTTCTCACCCTCCGCGACCCGGACGGCACTGACCGTGGGCGCCACCGCGGCGGCGGCGGCGCGGGTACCCGGCAGCTCGGTCGAAGACATGCGGCAATGTTACGAGACGATCACGCGCTGGTTCATGTGTTCGCGGTCACAGGCCGCATAGCGCCTGTGGAGGGATGCTCCTAGGCTTCAAGGGAAGGAAGGGAGCCACCATGACGGTCGACCCGAGCGACCCGGACACCTTCGAGGAGACCGAGGACGTCCAGCCCGAGGAACGGGACCAGGAGGCGCCCGAGGCGGACTCCGCCGAACAGCGCGCCGAGGTCCTGCAGAAGCGCGACGAACCGCTCACGGACATCGACCGGGGCAGGGCCGATGAGGCGGATGCGGCGGAACAGGCGCGTGTCGTCGCACAGGATGAGGACGATTACCGGTAATACGCCCCTCTTTGCGTCACCAGTCGCTCCGCCTGTGGCTACCGGAGTGGTCCGGTACGTGAAATTCTGCGTCCGCGCCGCGCGCACCCGGGTTACTCAAAAGTACGATGGCCCCACGGCGCAGCGTGCACGGTACGACTGTGTTCGATCACGAATTTGGGAGGCGGCGTGACAGCCATCGAGCAGACAGAGGCAGCGCGCCCGCGGGGCACTCGCCTGCCCCGCCGTGCCCGACGCAATCAGCTGCTGGGCGCTGCGCAGGAGGTCTTCGTCGCGCAGGGCTACCACTCCGCCGCGATGGACGACATCGCCGAGCGGGCGGGCGTCAGCAAGCCGGTGCTCTACCAGCACTTCCCCGGCAAGCTGGAGCTCTACCTGGCACTTCTCGACCAGCACTGCGAGTCACTGCTCCAGGCGGTCCGCACGGCGCTCGCCTCGACGACGGACAACAAGCTGCGCGTCGAGGCGACGATGGACGCCTACTTCGCGTACGTGGAGGACGAGGGCGGCGCCTTCCGTCTGGTCTTCGAGTCCGACCTGACGAACGAGCCGGCCGTGCGCGAACGGGTCGACCGGGTCTCGCTGCAGTGCGCGGAGGCCATCTCCGACGTGATCGCCGGCGACACGGGCCTGTCCAAGGAGGAGTCGATGCTTCTCGCGGTCGGTCTCGGCGGTGTCTCCCAGGTGGTGGCGCGCTACTGGCTGTCCAGCCGGTCCGCCATTCCGCGTGACACGGCGGTGCAGCTGCTGACCTCGCTCGCGTGGCGGGGCATCGCGGGATTCCCGCTGCACGGTATCGATCAGCACTGATCCGCGGCACCGGCGCGGACCGGCGCGGCGGCGGTGTTCGCTGCGGGCGTTGCCGGTCGACCCGTGGTCCGTCCCTTCACCGGGCTAATGTGTGCTGCGTACGGCGCGGTTCACCGCGCAGAGACGGACCGTCGGAGGGACATAGCCGTGGAGGTCAAGATCGGGGTGCAGCACACGCCCCGGGAGATCGTTCTGGAGAGCGGGCTTTCCGCCGAAGAGGTCGAGAGCGCGGTCGGCGAGGCGCTCAACGGCAAGGCGCAGCTGCTCAGCCTCACGGACGACAAGGGCCGCAAGGTTCTGGTGCCGGCCGACCGGATCGCGTACGTGGAGATCGGCGAGCCCAGCACCCGGCGGGTGGGGTTCGGCGCGCTGTAGGTCGCGCGACGCAAGGACAGAGGTGGAGGCCCGGCGGATGTCCGCCGGGCCTCCATCTTCTTTTCACCGGATCTTCCCTCGGGAGGGTTTCCGGGGACCCGGGGAGGGTTGCATTCCGCAGGCCCGGGTAGTACCGCCTACGACCGAACTGCCCGCCGCGCAATCAAGCGAGGTGACCCTCTGTGCTCTGGGAATCCATCAGCTCCGTCGTGCTCGGACTCGCCCTTTCGTGGGTGGCGCTCCGCACCCTGCCGGGCCGGCTCCCGTCCCACCGCACGGTGCTCGTCACCGGTACGCTCGGCGCCCTGTTCGGTGCGTATCTGACGCACTCGACGCTGGGCTCCGGCCACGTCATGGCGACGCCGACCGGTGCCCTGCTGGTCGGCGCGGTGACCCTCTCCCTGCTGATCCGTCCGCGCGGCGGCCGGCCGGTGCGGTCCGCACCGGCCCAGTAGGCCCGGTCAGGCCGCGAGACCGAGTGCGGCCATGCGCTTGGTGTGGGCCTCGGTGATCCTGGAGAACATCCGGCCGACCTCGGCCAGGTCGAAGCCGTCGGCCACCCCGCCCACGAGCATCGTCGACAGGGCGTCACGGTCGGCGACCACGCGCTGGGCCTGCGAGAGCGCCTCACCCATCAGCCTGCGCGCCCACAGGGCGAGCCTGCCGCCGACCCGGGGCTCCGCCTCGATGGCGGCGCGCACCTTCTCGACCGCGAAGTTCCCGTGGCCCGTGTCGTCGAGCACGGCGAGGACGAGGGAGCGGGTGTCGATGTCGAGGCGGGCCGCGATCTCGCGGTAGAAGTCACTGGCGATCGAATCGCCGACGTACGCCTTGACCAGGCCCTCCAGCCAGTCCGACGGCGCGGTCTGCCGGTGGAAGTCGTCCAGTGCCTTGGCGAAGGGCTCCATGGCCGCCGTCGGCTCCTCGTCGATCGCGGTCAGCCGGTCGGTCAGCGTCTCGAAATGATGGAATTCGGCGGACGCCATCTTCGCCAGTGCCGCCTTGTCACCGAGTGTCGGCGCGAGTTTCGCGTCCTCGGCGAGCCGCTCGAAGGCCGCCAGTTCCCCGTAGGCGAGTGCGCCGAGCAGATCCACGACCGCGGCGCGGTACTGCGGCTCGGCGGACGCGGTCACCCAGTCCTGGGCGGCGATTGCGGTGGGTGCGGGCGCTTCGTCGGTTGCTTCATTGGCGTTGTCAGGCGTCTCCATGGAGCGCAGAATAGCCCGCTCGTGGGAGGGTGGAAGGGCCTGGCCGACCGGAGACATCACACCGTTCCGATGAATTCGCCCAACACACATGCGCGAATCCGGGGTACAGTGGTATTGCGCTTACTGAGCATTTTCTTGTGCCAGGAGCGCGACCTTGAATGAGGATGCCCGGTCGGTGGCCCGATCGGCTCCGACCCGACAGCCCTCCACGCGGTGTGTGCGATAGGCACGACCCGCAGATGAGGGGCCCCCTCAGCGGCACGAGCGCTCGAGCGACGGCAGTGGTCCCGCGCCACCCGGCCCATCCACGGCCGGATGACCAACCCCGGCACGGTACGACCCCCAGCGTTCGCCTCGGGCCGCGTCTCACAGAAGAGGCAGCACCCTGACTACGTTCCGCGACCTCGGAATCCTTACCGAGACGGCCGAAGCCCTCGAGGCGGTCGGCATCATGTCCCCGTTCCCCATCCAGGAGATGACGCTCCCCGTAGCGCTCTCCGGCTCCGACGTCATCGGCCAGGCCAAGACCGGCACCGGCAAGACGCTCGGTTTCGGTCTGCCGCTCCTGGAGCGTGTGACCGTCCCCGCCGACGTGGAGGCGGGCCGCGCCGCGCCCGACAAGCTGACGGACGCGCCGCAGGCCCTGATCGTCGTTCCCACCCGCGAGCTGTGCCAGCAGGTCACCAACGACCTGCTCACCGCCGGCAAGGTGCGTAACGTCCGCGTTCTCGCGATCTACGGCGGCCGGGCCTACGAGCCCCAGGTCGAAGCGCTCAAGAAGGGCGTCGACGTGATCGTCGGCACCCCGGGCCGTCTGCTCGACCTTGCGGGCCAGCGCAAGCTCGACCTGTCGCACATCCGGGTCCTCGTCCTCGACGAGGCCGACGAGATGCTGGACCTGGGCTTCCTGCCCGACGTCGAGCGCATCATCACCATGCTGCCGCCGAAGCGCCAGACCATGCTGTTCTCGGCCACCATGCCGGGCGCGGTCATCAGTCTCGCGCGTCGCTACATGTCGCAGCCGACCCACATCAACGCCACCTCGCCCGACGACGAGGGCACGACCGTCAAGAACACGGCGCAGTACGTCTACCGCGCCCACTCGATGGACAAGCCCGAGATGGTCTCGCGCATCCTGCAGGCCGAGGGCCGCGGGCTCGCGATGATCTTCTGCCGTACGAAGCGGACGGCGGCCGACATCGCCGAGCAGCTGGAGAAGCGCGGCTTCGCGTCCGGCGCGGTCCACGGCGACCTGGGCCAGGGCGCCCGCGAGCAGGCGCTGCGCGCCTTCCGCAACGGCAAGGTGGACGTCCTCGTCTGCACCGATGTCGCCGCGCGCGGCATCGACGTCGAGGGTGTGACCCATGTCATCAACTACCAGTCGCCGGAGGACGAGAAGACGTACCTCCACCGCATCGGCCGTACCGGCCGCGCGGGTGCCAAAGGCATCGCGATCACGCTGGTCGACTGGGACGACATCCCGCGCTGGCAGCTGATCAACAAGGCCCTGGACCTGAAGTTCCCGGACCCGGCGGAGACGTACTCCACGTCCCCGCACCTGTACGAGGACCTCAGCATCCCGGCCGGCACCAAGGGTGTCCTGCCACGCACCGAGCGGACCCGTGCGGGTCTGCGCGCGGAGGAGATCGAGGACCTCGGCGAGACCGGCGGCCGTGGCCGCAAGTCCGCCGCGCCCGCTGCGGCGGCCCCTCGTGAGGAGCGCCCGCCGCGTACGCCGCGTCAGCGTCGTCGCACGCGGAGCGGCAGCACCCTCGAAGAGGGCGCCGTGACGGTGCCCGCACCGTCCACCGAGGTGGCGGGCGACGATTCGGCGGAGCCGCGTACCCCGCGTCGCCGTCGGCGTACCCGTGCCGTGGCGCCCGAGGGCGTCGTGGAGGCCGCGGTGGCCGCGGTGGCCGTGGCCGAGGCTCCTGCCGCGCCCGCCGTCGTCGAGGCCGTGCCCGTGGCCGATGCGGAGCCGGTGGCCGACCCGAAGCCGCGCCGCCGCCGGGCCCGCGCCACGGCCGTGAAGCCGGTCGCCGAGGCGGTGGCTCCGGCCCCGGCCGCCGAGCCGGTGGTCGACTTCCAGACCGTGGCCATCGCCGCCCCGGTGGCGGAGCCCGTGGTCACCAAGCCGCGTCGTCGTACCCGGGTGGTCAAGCCGGCCGACGAGGTCGACTTCCAGATCGCTCCGGTGTCCGAGCCCGTGGTCGAGACGAAGCAGCGACGCCGGCCGCGTGCCGCCGTCAAGCCGAAGACCGAGGCGGTGACCGCGCCCCCGGCAGTGTCCGAGGACGAGGCGGAGACCAAGCCGCGCCGTCGCCGGCCGCGCGCCGCCGCAGTGAAGGCGGAGACGGCCGCGGTGTCCGAGGCCGTGACGGGCGAGGACGCGGCCGCCAAGCCGCGCCGCCGCCGGGCCCGCGCCACGACGGCCGCCGAGGCGACCGAGGCCTGATCCGGCCGCAGTACCGTGCCTACGGCCCCGGTCCCCGCACAGTGCGGGGGCCGGGGCCGTAGCCCTGCCCGGGCAGCCCCAGGGCTCCGGCGATAGCCTCGCTCCATGAGCCGGCCCCCCACTTTCACCCCGCCGCCCTGTGCCCGTGCCCGCGTGCTGCACACCGAGCGCGGCGACTTCGCCGTGCTGGATGCCGCACCGCCTGCCGGGGCGCACTCCACCGCCCTCCTGCTGCCCGGGTACACGGGCAGCAAGGAGGACTTCATCGCGATGCTCGACCCGCTGGCCGCCGCCGGCTACCGGGTGGTCTCCGTCGATGGCCGCGGTCAGTACGAAACCGAGGGGACGGGTCGTCAGGAGTCGTACGCACAGGGCGAGTTGGCCCGCGACGTGCTGGCCCAGGCCGCCGCGCTCGACGACATCGGCGGACCCGGTGGCATCCATCTGCTCGGACACTCGCTGGGCGGCCAGATCGCTCGCGCGGCGATGCTGATCGACGCCGGGCCGTTCCGTTCACTGACCCTGATGTCGTCCGGACCCGCCGAGATCACCACCGACCAGCAGAAGAAGGCACAGCTGCTCGGCGACGCCCTCTCCCGCTGGACCATGGCCGAGGTCTGGGAGGCGATGCGGGCCCTGGACCCGCCCGAGGACGCGGACACCGGCGACGGTGAGGAACTGCGCCGCCGGTGGATGCTCCACGACCCGGCGCAGCTGATCGCCACCGGCGCGCAGTTGTCCGCCGAGCCCGACCGGGTGGCCGGGCTCGCCGCGCTCCCCCTCCCCTTCCATGTGGTGTCGGGCGAGCGGGACGACGTCTGGCCCGTGCCCCTGCTGGACGACATGGCCCGGCGCCTGGGGGCCCGCCGCACCGTGATCGGGGGAGCCGAGCACTCCCCCAACACGGCGCGGCCGCTGGAGACGGCGGCGGCCCTCGTCGCGTTCTGGGACGGCCTCTGACCCCGCGGGATCAGAACTGCGCCTGCAGGTGCTGCCAGAAGCCGTCACGCAGTGCGCGGCGCAGCGGGGCGTGGCCGCGCAGCGAGTGCTGGAGCAGCCGTTCGGCCTCGACGAGGAGGTCCTGGTCGACGGAGCCCGGCAGGTAGGGGTGTCCGGGCAGCAGGTCGGCGAGGGATTCGCGGCCGCGCGAGGAGAGCCAGGTGGCGGCGATCTGCGCGCCCACGAAGCGGACGTCCTCGCGTGCCGGGGCCGGACCGTCGTCCTCGTACATCGTGACGGAGCGGCGGGTCACGTAGGGACGGCAGAAGTCGAGGTCGAAGGTGCGCTGGCTGTCGACCTCCCAGAGCAGCGGCTCGGCCTGGTTGCGCCCCTCGCCGGCCTCGATGCCCCAGAGGTGGACGCGGGCCCCGTACCCCTGTGCGGCCTCGACGGCCGACACAAGGTCCTCGTCGCCGCCGACGAGTGCCGCGTCGCTGATGGCGCGGTGCCGGGCGAGTGATTCCAGGTCCGTGCGGATGAGTGAGTCGACGCCCTTCTGCTGGTTGTTGGCGTTGAGGTTGCCGAGCCTGACCTTGACGTCGGGAAGCTCGGCGATGGACTGCTGCTCGACGGTGTGGATCCGGCGCCGGGCCCCGTCGTACCAGTAGACCCGCAACAGCCTGCTGTCCGCGAAGATCGTGCGCGCCTTGTCGATGAAGGCCTCGATCAGCCCTTCCGCGTCGAGGTCGAAGGACCGGCGGTCCTCGGTGCCGGTGACGAGCAGTCCGGCCGCGGCGTACACGTAGCCCGCGTCCACGAAGATCGCGTGGGTGGAGGGGGTCTTCGACACCTCCGCGAGTACGCGCTGGAGCAGCTCGTTGGTGCGGTCCAGCTGCTCCCGGATGCCCGGTCCTTCGTCCGGTTGTGTGTCCGCGTGATTCATACGGACCTCATTGTCTGCACATGCTCCATTACCGGCGGGTACTTAGACATCCAAAAAATTTCCTTAGCGTAGGGAATGTTTGCAGAGGGCAAGCCGTTGTACCCCCTGTGGAGCACGAGGCACCGGCGCCTGGCGCTCCCCGACCTTTTCGGACGGCCAGCCCGTCCTCCAAGTAGTTCTCCAGCAGGAGGATCAGACGAAGGGAAGCCATATGCGCTTCGAGATCATGCGACTCGACGATGTCGACGGTACCGCCGTGGACAGCACCGTCGTGGACGCCGCCTCCGTCAACCGGATCGTGCAGCAGGCCGCCTCCATGGGCCAGCGCATCTACATCCGGCCGGCCGATGCGTCGGCTTCGTAACGCCTTATATCGCTTTGCGCCGCTGAAAAGATGCGCCCCCGCACGGACGGTCCGTGCGGGGGCGTTGTGCTGTCCGGGCGTCAGGAGTTCTGGATCACCTGCGTGACGCCGTTGATGATCTGCTGGACGGCGATGGCCGAGAGCATCATTCCGGCGAGGCGGGTCACCAGCACCACACCGCCGTCCTTGATCACGCGGATGATCAGCAGCGAGTACCGCATGGCCAGCCAGAGCACGAGGTGCATGACGAGGATCGCGGACCAGACCGCGATCTGACCGCCGGCGCCGTCGGCGTTCTGCACCGCCAGGATGACCGAGACGATCGCACCGGGTCCGGCGAGCAGCGGCATGCCCAGCGGCACGAGGGCCACGTTGACGTCCTTGGTCTGCGTCGGCTCGTCCGTCTTGCCGGTGAGCAGGTCCAGTGCGATCAGCAGCAGGAGGAGCCCGCCCGCGATCATCAGCGCGGGTACGGAGACGTGCAGGTAGTCGAGGATCTGCTGGCCGAGCAGACCGAAGACGGTGATCACACCGAAGGCGACGGCGACCGCCTGCAGGGCCATCCTGCGCTGCACCTTGGCGGGGCGGCCCGCCGTGAGGGCCAGGAAGATCGGGGTGATTCCGGGCGGATCCATAATCACGAAAAGGGTGAGAAAGAGGGATCCGAAGACAGCGACGTCGAACACAGTGAGCCTTGCGAGAGAAGAGCGGGGTGAACAGGGGGCACGCGGCCGCGACGGCGGCATGCGCGGGACCGCGCCGGGGTACGGCGCAGAAAGGGGAAGGGGAATCGCGTGCGGGGAGCGCGTTACGCGAGTAGCGCTCCGCCGGCGCCCGGCACGGGGAACGCTCCCGTGGCGCGCCGGGTGATCTCGCCGTAGATCTCGGGGTCGGTGGTGTACTCCCCGAGCCGGACGGTCTTGCGGGTGCCGTGGTAGTCGCTGGACCCGGTGGGCAACAGCCCCAGTTCGGCCGCCAGCCCGCGCAGCCGGGCCCTGGTGGGCTCGTCGTGGTCCATGTGGTCCACTTCGATGCCGTCGAGGCCCGCGGCCGCGAGGCGGGCGATCACGGCTTCGGGGACCACTTCGCCGCGCTTGACGGCGAGGGGGTGGGCGAAGACCGTGACGCCACCGGCGGCCTTGACCAGCCGGATCGCGTCGAACGGGTCGAGTTCGTGCTTCTCGGCGTACGCGCGTCCGCCGTCGGCGAGCCAGTCGGGGGTGAAGGCGTCGGAGACCGAGCCGACGACGCCGAGCTCCACGAGTGCGGTGGCGATGTGCGGGCGGCCGACCGAGCCGTCCCCGGCGATCCGCGCGACCTGCTCCCAGGCGACCGGGACGCCGAGCTCCTGGAGCTTGCGCACCATGGTCCGCGCGCGGGGCACCCGGTCGTCCCGGACCAGCTCGCGCTCACGGGCCAGTTCGGGCTCGGAGGGGTCGAAGAGATAGGCCAGCATGTGCAGGCCGACACCGTCGACACGGCAGGAGAGCTCGGCGCCCGTGACGAGGGTCAGCCCCTCGGGCAGGGCGGCGACCGCTTCCGCGTGGCCGCGCACGGTGTCGTGGTCCGTGAGGGCGACGACGTCCAGGCCCGCCGCGGCGGCGCTGGCCACCAGCTCGGCGGGGGTGTCCGTGCCGTCCGAAGCGGTGGAGTGGGTGTGCAGATCGATGCGCACGACGCGTACTCCAGTGCTGGGGACGGAAAGGGGACGCTCCAGGATAACCGGCGGCCACCATGCCCCGGCCCTCTTCGCCCGATCCCCGGGCCGTCGTCGCCCCGGCGGGTCGCCCGGTCAGGGCGTCGTGAGCAGCCGGGGGGTGAGCGCCCCGCACGGCAGGAGGTCCACCTCTCCGCCGGCGTCACGCAGATCGGTCAGCACCAGTTCGTCGTACATCAGGAGTCCGGCCTGCTCGGGCCAGACGATCGCCCAGAGCCACAGGCCGCGCGCCTCGCCCGCGAAGACCGCCCGGTCGTCCGGGGCGTCCTTGACGTGCCAGAGGGGGGTGGGGCGTCCGGCGGCGAGCACCTTGGCGTCCGGTGCCCCGTCGGCGCACAGTCCGGAGCCGGGGTCGGGGCCGTCGATGCCGGCGTAGCGGGCACCGAGCCCCACGCCTAGCTCCTCGGCGACGAGCAGCAGCTCGCCCATGCCTCCGAGGGGTCCGGGCCCGGAGCAGGCCACGGCCGTCGCCCGGCCGCCGCTGCGGTCGTCGCCCGCGTACGCCGCGCCCGTGAACAACCAGCCCACCGGGAGCGGCCAGGGCATCCACACCGGCACCCTCGCCCGGTGCACGACCACACCGAGCGCCTCGACGCTGGGCGGGATCACCGGCTGCATCGGGTGCACCTGGCCGTGCGCTGAACACTGCCAGGCGTCGGCGAAAAGACCGGGCGCCCTGACCCGGCCACCGCACATCGGGCAACTGGGTTCGCCCCTCATACCCCCCAACGGTCCTCTTCGGGCGTCGTGCCGTCAAGGACGATCACCCGTCCGCAGCGCGGCGCCCCGCGGGCCGGCTCAGTCGAGGGCGACGGAGGCGCGCAGCGGGTCCCGCAGATCCGTGCCCTGCGACAGCCAGCGCTCCTGGAGTTCCTGGGCTCCCCTGACCCGCTTCCAGGCGGCCTCGTTGTGCGTCATCGGCAGGAGCGGCAGGAAGTGGACCGGATCCATCGGGGCGTCCAGCTCCAGGTCCTCGACGAGACCGCCCGGCTCGGCGACCAGGACGGAGCTGAAGGGCGCCCCGGACCAGAGCGGCGTACCGAGGTCCAGCGACGCCCCCGGGGCCACGATCAGCCCTTCGACCTGCGGGGACGCGGCCAGTACGGCGAGGGGCCTGAGCACCTCGTCGGTGGCGGCGAGCCCCGCCCGTACGGACAGGACGAGCTCCGCGCGCGGGCCCTTCACAGGGTCGGCCAGCGGTGAGGTGGGGTCGGCCATCGGCTGGGCGGACATGCCCAGCGTGGCGTAGCGCACCACGTCGCCGTCGATGAAGCGGAGCACCTCGATCCGGTCCGTGCCGAGGAACGTCACATCGGCGCGCGCGTCCGGTTCCCCCAGGGCCGTGCGGAGCCGGGCCTCGACCAGATCAAGAATTTCTCCCATGCCGCGAGCATAGAACGCGTCTCCAACGGGCAAAGGAAGGGATTGACCCCGAGTCGGCTGATAGCCTGGGCCGCCGGTCGGGACAGCACGCCAAGCGTCGCTCTCAGTCCCGACAACACGTGATCCCCCACGGGGGACCGGCCGGAGGAGGTGGGGCTGCGGTGGATCCAAGTCGACCGTGCAGTACCAACCGCCCTTCCGCGCGACACCGTCCTTCCGTGATCTGACGCCCTCCCAGGACGTGTTCGCGGCAGTTCGCGCACCGGAAGAGCCCCTCGTTTTTGCCTGTCTGTAGCGAACGCCGTCATCGCGCCCGCGCGGTGCCGCCCGCTTTGCGGACGTGAGCGCACGTCCCCATTCCGGGCTGTTCCACGCCCCGCCGACGGCCCTCCGTGAAGGAGTCAGCCTTGTCGATGATCCGCGACCTGCGCGCCGCCGTGCGCCCGTCCCTGCGCAAGAGCAACACCCCGTACAACAGCTACGACACCACCCGTGACCCGACCGTCTCCAGCGCGGTCGTCGACTGTGCGGTCTACCGGGACGGGAGCCGTCTCGCGGCCGACGCCTGCCAGACCCCGCACGAGGCGATGCTGCGCGTGCGGGAGGGCGGCGGCTTCGCCTGGATCGGCCTGCACGAGCCGACCGAGGAGGAATTCGCCGGTATCGCAAGGGAGTTCGGCCTCCACCCGCTCGCCGTGGAGGACGCCGTCCACGCCCACCAGCGGCCCAAGCTGGAGCGGTACGACGACACGCTGTTCACCGTCTTCAAGACGATCCACTACGTCGAGCACGCCGAGCTGACCGCGACCAGCGAGGTGGTGGAGACGGGTGAGGTGATGTGCTTCACCGGACGGGACTTCGTCATCACCGTCCGGCACGGCGGGCAGGGCTCGCTCCGTGCCCTGCGCCACCGGCTCCAGGACGACCCGGAGCTGCTCGCCAAGGGCCCCTCGGCCGTGCTGCACTCGATCGCCGACCATGTCGTGGACGGCTACATCGCGGTGGCGGCCTCCGTGCAGGACGACATCGACGAGGTGGAGATCGATGTGTTCTCCACCCCGGCGAAGGGCAGTCCGCGCGGTTCGGACGCGGGGCGGATCTACCAGCTGAAGCGCGAGGTGCTGGAGTTCAAGCGCGCCGTCTCGCCACTGCTGCGGCCGATGCAGCTGCTGAGCGAGCGCCCCATGCGGCTGATCGATCCCGACATCCAGAAGTACTTCCGCGATGTGGCCGACCACCTGGCCCGGGTGCACGAAGAGGTCATCGGCTTCGACGAGTTGCTGAACTCGATCCTCCAGGCCAACCTGGCGCAGGCCACCGTCACGCAGAACGAGGACATGCGCAAGATCACGTCCTGGGCGGCCATCATCGCCGTACCGACGATGATCTGCGGCGTCTACGGCATGAACTTCGACCACATGCCGGAACTGCGGTGGACCTACGGCTATCCGATGGTGCTGGCCGTCATCGGCGTCGTCTGTTTCTCCATCCACCGCACCCTCAAGCGCAACGGCTGGCTCTAATAGAGTGCGGGCATGACTGCTGCTGACGTGTTGCTGGGCCGGGCTCTCGTCGAGGAGGCCACCAGGAAGTCCGGCCTGATCTGGGTGCGGGGTTCCGGCTCGGCCCGGGCCCTGTGGCACGTGTGGCACGAGGGTGCGGCCCTGCTCGTCGGCGACGGTCCCGGGGAGCAGCCGCTGTCCGCCGGACTGGACGCGGGCGGCTACGCGGAGGTGACGGTGCGCAGCAAAGACAAGGGCGGCAGGCTCGTCGCCTGGACCGCCGCCGTGGCCGTCCTGGAGCCGCATTCCGAGGAGTGGGAGGCCGCCGTCTCCGAACTCAAGGGCAAGCGGCTGAACGCGCCGGACGCCGAGCGGATGACGGAGCGCTGGGCGCGTGAGTGCCGGGTCGTCCGGCTGACGCCCGGCGCGTCCCGTACGGATCTGCCGGAGACCTCGCTGGCCGCGGCGCCGCTGCCCACGGGGGCGACCACGCGCCGCCCCGCACCGGCCGCGCTCCCCCGGCTGCTGCTGAAGCGCCGGAAGAAGAAGTGACGGACGCCTTCCGTCAGCCGGAGGACTTGGGCAGCTGCCCGCCGTAGTCGACGGTGTCGTCCTCGGCCGGCGGCTCCAGCGCGAAGGCCTGGCCCCAGTCGGCGAGGGTGACGGTGCCGCCTCCCCCGCCGCGGGCCACCCGCAGGGGATACGGCGTGCCCTTCAGGGAGACGTCGAGTGCGCCGCCCTCACCCTTTCCGCCCATGATCTGCACGGTGCGGATCCCGCCGATCGTGCTCCGGTCACCCTTGTTGATCTTGCCGTGCAGGGTGAGCATCCCGTCGAGCAGCGTCTTCTTCTCGGTGAAGCCGCGCAGTTGCTTGTAGGTGGGGTCGTCCTCGGGGACCTTCACGTACTTGCCCTTGAGCTTGTCGGCGGCAGCCTTGTCGCTCGCGTCGTCGCCGTCGGCCGTGTCGTCGGTGTCGTCCGTGGCATGGTTCCAGAAGCCCGCGTCGGCCTTGAGGAAGAGCTCGTCACCGATCCGCAGCAGCGCGAACGTGCTCTGCTTCGAGGTGACCGATCCGGTGCCTCCATCGGCGCTGAGCTGCATGTTCAGCGTGTACGTGCCGCCCTTGCTGACCAGTTTGCCCGTCAGCCGCACCGCGTCGGAGGCGTCCGCGGCGGCTCGTGCCCTCTTGTCGATCTGCGCCGCGGTCAGCTTGCCGACGCCGTTGGTCCCCTTGTCCGGGTCCTCCTCGGCGCAGGCCGTGAGCGCGGCGGTCAGCCCCGCACAGAGCACAACGGCAAGAGCGGTCCGGCGACGGGTGCGGACGGCCGGGGCGGAAGAGGTCACGGGCGCACTGCCTCTCGTCTGTGTGTCGGGGGGTGGCAGACGGCAGCGTACCCGTGCCGCGTACGCCTTTCGGCAGAGCACCGTACGGACGGTCCGCCGGGGCGGTACGGAGCGGTACGGGCTAGCCTGATCTCGGCAAAGGAGGACGTCGGGGACACAGGGAGGCGCACGGAATGGCGGCAGGCGCACCCAGAGTCTTCGTCTCGCACCTGTCCGGGGTACCGGTGTTCGACCCCAACGGTGACCAGGTGGGCCGGGTCCGCGACTTCGTGGCGATGCTCCGGGTCGGCGGCAAGCCGCCGAGGCTGCTCGGCATGGTCGTCGAGGTGGTCAGCCGGCGGCGGATCTTCCTGCCGATGATCCGGGTGACCGGGGTCGAGTCGGGCCAGGTGATCACGACCGGGGTCGTCAACATGCGACGCTTCGAGCAGCGCCCGACCGAGCGACTCGTCCTCGGCGAGATCCTTGACCGGCGGGTGCGCCTCGTGGGGACCGACGAGGAGGTCACCGTCCTCGATGTGGCCATCCAGCAGCTCCCGGCCCGCCGGGACTGGGAGATCGACAAGTTCTTCGTACGCAAGGGGCGGGGCGGCGCGCTGCGGCGCAAGGGCGAGACGTTGACGGTGGAGTGGTCGGCGGTCAGCGGCTTCTCCCTGGAGGAGCACGGGCAGGGTGCCGAGAGCCTGGTCGCCACCTTCGAGCGGCTGCGCCCCACGGACGTCGCGAACGCCCTGCACCACCTGTCGCCCAAGCGCCGGGCCGAGGTGGCCGCCGCGCTGGACGACGACCGGCTCGCGGACGTCCTGGAGGAGCTCCCCGAGGACGACCAGGTGGAGATCATCGGCAAGCTCCAGGAGGACCGTGCGGCTGACGTCCTGGAGGCGATGGACCCCGACGACGCGGCCGACCTGCTGTCGGAGCTGCCGGAGGCGGACAAGGAGCGGCTGCTGGCTCTGATGAGGCCCGACGACGCCGCCGACGTACGGCGCCTGATGTCGTACGAGGAGCGGACCGCGGGCGGGCTGATGACGACCGAGCCGATCATCCTGCGGCCGGACGCGACGGTCGCCGACGCGCTGGCCCGGGTCCGCCAGCAGGACCTCTCGCCCGCGCTGGCCGCCCAGGTGTACGTCTGCCGGTCGCCCGACGAGACGCCGACCGGCAAGTACCTGGGCACCGTGCACTTCCAGCGCCTGCTGCGCGATCCCCCGTTCACCCTGGTCAGCTCGCTCGTCGACAGCGATCTCGTACCGCTGACCCCGGACACCCCGCTGCCCGCCGTGACCAGTTTTCTGGCCGCGTACAACATGGTCTCGGTGCCGGTGGTCGACGAGAGCGGCTCGCTGCTCGGCGCGGTGACCGTCGACGACGTGCTGGACCACCTGCTCCCCGAGGACTGGCGCGAGACCGACTTCCAGGGCGAGGAGGGGATCGCCGATGACCGCTGAGGACCGTTCGAAAGCGGCGTCGACCGGCGCCTCCGGCATCGTGCGCCCCCCTCGGCCGCGGCTCGACCAGCCGAAGGCCCCGCGGCGCCGGCTGCTGCCCGAGTACGACCCCGAGGCGTTCGGCCGGTTCTCCGAGCGGATCGCCCGGTTCCTGGGCACGGGACGGTTCATCGTCTGGATGACGCTGATCATCATCCTGTGGGTGGTGTGGAACATCTTCGCGCCGGAGGAACTGCGGTTCGACCAGTACCCCTTCATCTTCCTGACGCTGATGCTGTCCCTCCAGGCGTCGTACGCGGCCCCGCTGATCCTGCTCGCGCAGAACCGCCAGGACGACCGCGACCGGGTCACCCACGAGCAGGACCGCAAGCAGAACGAGCGCTCGATCGCGGACACCGAGTACCTCACCCGGGAGATCGCCGCCCTGCGGATGGGCCTCGGCGAGGTCGCCACCCGGGACTGGATCCGCTCCGAGCTGGAGGCCATGGTCAAGGACATGGAGGAGCGCCGGGTGCTCTTCCAGGTCGAGAGTGACGAAGGCGACCGCTGAGGGGCTACCCGCGCGTACGCACCGGAGCCGTACCATCGTCGGTATGGCTACGGAAGACGCGGTGCGTGAAGCACTGGCGACAGTGAACGACCCGGAGATCCACCGCCCGATCACCGAGCTGGGCATGGTGAAATCGGTCGAGATCGATCCTGACGGTGTAGTCGCTGTCACCGTGTACCTCACGGTTTCCGGCTGCCCCATGCGCGAGACGATCACCAAGAACGTGACCGACGCGGTGGCCCGTGTCGAGGGCGTCTCCCGGGTCGAGGTCACCCTCGACGTGATGAGCGACGAGCAGCGCAAGGAGCTCGCCTCCTCGCTCCGCGGCGGTACGGCGGAGCGCGAGGTGCCGTTCGCCAAACCCGGCTCGCTGACCCGGGTCTACGCGGTCGCGTCCGGCAAGGGCGGCGTCGGCAAGTCCTCGGTGACGGTGAACCTCGCGGCGGCGATGGCGGCCGACGGGCTCAAGGTCGGTGTCGTGGACGCGGACATCTACGGGCACAGCGTGCCCCGGATGCTCGGGGCGGACGGCAAGCCCACCCAGGTCGAGAACATGATCATGCCGCCGTCCGCGCACGGCGTGAAGGTGATCTCCATCGGTATGTTCACCCCGGGCAACGCCCCGGTGGTGTGGCGCGGGCCGATGCTGCACCGCGCGCTGCAGCAGTTCCTCGCCGATGTGTACTGGGGCGACCTGGACGTCCTGCTGCTCGACCTGCCGCCGGGCACGGGCGACATCGCGATCTCCGTGGCGCAGCTCGTACCGAACGCCGAGATCCTGGTGGTCACGACTCCCCAGCAGGCCGCGGCCGAGGTGGCCGAGCGGGCCGGTTCCATCGCCGTGCAGACCCACCAGAAGATCGTCGGTGTCGTCGAGAACATGTCGGGCATGCCGTGCCCGCACTGCGACGAGATGGTCGACGTGTTCGGCTCGGGCGGCGGACAGCGGGTCGCCGACGGCCTGACGAAGACGGTCGGCGCCGAGGTGCCGGTCCTGGGCACCATCCCGATCGACCTCCGGCTGCGCGAGGGCGGCGACGAGGGCAAGCCCGTCGTCCTGTCCGACCCGGACTCCCCGGCCGGCGCGGCCCTGCGGTCCATCGCGGAGAAGCTGGGCGGCCGTCAGCGCGGCCTGTCCGGCATGTCGTTGGGGCTCACCCCGCGCAACAAGTTCTGAAGTCCTGTACGGAAGGGGCGGCCTCCGCGGAGGCCGCCCCTTCCGTACACGCGCTCAGGCCTCGTACGTCCTGATGTCGCCGATCACCGCGAAGCCCAGCCCGTAGGCGCTCATCCCGCGCCCGTACGCGCCGATGTGCACGCCGTCCGGCGCGGACCCGGCGAGGACCCAGCCGAACTCGGACTCGCTGTAGTGGAATTCCACCGGCACGCCGTCCACCGGGAGCGACAGTGTCGACCAGGGAGCCTGTCCCAGGTCGTCGGCCAGCTCGAACGCTGTCTCCGTCTGCTGGTTCAGCCATTCACCACGCAGCGTGTGGTCCATCTGCGGGGGCCAGGTGTACGCCAGCAGACCGGAGCCCGCCAGCCAGGCCGCCGAGGAGACCGTGGTGGCGTCCAGGACGCCCGTACCGTCGCCGGTGTGGCGTACCGGGCTGCTGCCCACCGTCACGACCACCGCGAAGCGCGCCTTCTCCGCTCCCGCGTCGATCCGCACCACGGGCTCCTCACCGTGTCCGGTGGAACCGTGCTGCACCGTGCCGTCCGCGGCGGCGGCGACCTGCATCAGCCAGCGCGGGCCCGTGAAAGCCTCGTCCAGCCCGTACCAGGGGAACGGCGCCTTGAGATAGCCGTCGACAGTACGCCGGGCCGTCGGCACCCCCTCTGCGGTGCCCTTGCCGGGCGCACCGTCCGCCCCTACCCGACTCGTCGTCTCCATCTGCCCGGCCGCCTCCTCGATCCTTCGGATCCGGCGCGGCCCTCCCCCCTCGGGCATGGGCAACCTCGCAACCGGACAGATGGAGAATAGCCATACCGTCCGGACGAGTCGGGATTGACGGGTCTCAGGTGGCGTCTGCGTCGAAGGGCGGGCGCTCGTCCTTCGTGGGCTGAGCGGGCTTCTTGAGAAGGTCGGGCGTACCGGCCGCGGCCGGTGCGGCGGCGGCCGTGCCGATGGAGGGCGCGACCTCGCGGCCGTTCACCGCGTCGGTGACCTCGGCCATCTCCTTGCGCAGGTCGAAGCTCTCGCGGATCTCCTTGAGCCCCAGGTCGTCGTTGCCGTCCATGAGCTGCTTGCGGACGAACGTCTTGGGGTTGAGGTCCTCGAACTCGAAGTCCTTGAACTGCGGGCCGAGCTCCGAACGGATGTCGTCCTTGGCACTGTCCGAGAACTCACGGATCTTCCGGATGGTGCGCGTGACGTCCTGGATGACCTTCGGCAGCTTCTCGGGGCCGAATACGAGCACGGCGAGAACCACGAGCGTCACCAGCTCGAGTGCGCCTATGTCATTGAACACCTTGCTGCTCCTCGTGTTCTCTGCGTGGTCTCCGCGGTTCTTCGCCACCTGGGCCGCCGGGGGCCGGACCGGCTCCACGGTACCCGTCGAAGCTGTCCGGGCGGTACCTGCCGGTTACGGTCAGGTGCCGCTCGACGAGCCCAGGGTCAATGCCACGGACAGGTCCTTGCCGTCGCGCGTCAGCCCGAGGTCGAGCCGGTCTCCCGGCCGGTGGGCACGGATCTTGACGATCAGCTCCTCGCCGCTGTGCACCCGCTGGCCGTCCACCTCGGTGATGATGTCGCCCGCCTCGATGCCCGCCTCGTCCGCCGGACCGTCCGCGGTGACCGCCGACCCGCCGTCGGCTCCCTTGCCGCCGACCTTGGCCCCGTCGCCGGTGTACTGCATGTCGAGTGTGACGCCGATCACCGGGTGGGTGGCCTTACCGGTGTTGATCAGCTCCTCGGCGACCCGCTTGCCCTGGTTGATCGGTATCGCGAAGCCCAGTCCGATGGAACCGGACTGTCCGCCGTCCGGGCCGGAGCCGCTGTCGGCGGCCCGGATGGCGCTGTTGATGCCGATGACCCGGGCGTCGGCGTCGACCAGCGGGCCGCCGGAGTTGCCCGGGTTGATCGGGGCGTCGGTCTGCAGGGCGTCGACGTAGCTGACGTCGGTGCCGTCGCCCTTCTCACCGCCCGCGGTGATGGGGCGCTGCTTGGCGCTGATGATGCCGGAGGTGACCGTGTTGGACAGGTCGAACGGGGCGCCGATGGCCACCACCGGGTCGCCGACCTGCACGTTGTCGGAATTGCCGAGCGCCAGGGGCTTGAGGCCCGAGACGCCGGTGACCTTGACGACCGCCAGGTCGTAGCCGCTGTCCTGGCCGACGATCTCGGCCGGCGCGGTCTCGCCGCCGCTGAAGGTGACGGTGATGTCGCCGGTGGAGCCCGCAGGGGCAACCACGTGGTTGTTGGTGAGGATGTGGCCCTTGTCGTCGAGGACGAAGCCGGTGCCCGTGCCGGACTCGGCCGAGCCGCTGACGTGCAGTGTGACGACGCTGGGCAGGGCGCTGGAGGCGATTCCCGCGACGCTGTCGGGAGCGCGGCCGCCGCTGTCCCGGCCGGCCTGGGGCAGCTCGACCGTGGTCAGGCCGCCGTGGCGCTCGACGTAGGCGCCGATGCCGCCGCCGATGCCTCCCGCGACGAGGGCGAGCAGCGCCGCGCCGACGAGAACGGATCCCCGGCGGCCCTTGCGGCGCGGCCCGGCGTCGGGCCCGAGGGCGGGGCCGGGGTGGCTCAGGGGCTGCTGGGGCGCGCCCCACGGGTCGTAGCGCAGCCACTGCGAGGTCTGCTGCGGACCGGGGGGCGTCCCCGGCTGCGGGGACGCGCCGTGCTGGTGGAGCACCAGGTGCGGCTGCGCCGGGGGCGCGTAGGTGTCGGCTGGTGCGGGGGCCTGGGCGGGTGCGGGGGCCTGGGCGGGCGGCTGGACGGCCGTCCCGTGGATGTTCGTCCCGCGGCCGTTCGTGCCGTCGTAGGGCGGGGGTACGGGGGTGCCGTGGGCCGGGGTCGGCTGGGGGCGCTGGACGGGCGGTGCGGGCGCCCACGGCCCCGGGCCGCCGTAGGGCGGGGTGCTGTACTCGTCGGGCGCGTGCATCGGCCGCATCCCAGGTCCGGGCGTGAAGGGCTCACCCGCCGGGGCCGGTACGGCCTCACCGGCGGCCGGTACAGGCACGGCCTCCGCTCGGGCAGGCGTGAACGGCTCGGCCGCCGGGGCCGGTACGGCTTCGCCGACGGGCGCTCCGGGCTCCGCCGTCGGCGTACCGTCGTGGAACGCGGTGTCCTCGGCCCCGTCCGTGGCGGGCGTCGCACCCTCCGGCCCCGCGGAGCCGGTACGTCCCGTCGAGGGACGGCTCCACCACTTCGCCTTCGGCCCGCTGGGCTTCCCGTCGTCCATGCTCTCCCCGCAACTGGCCTTTGCACGCCCCCACAGAGGCGTCCCTCCCGGAATTCAACCAGGTTTGCGAATCCCTGCGCAGAGTCCCGGTCAGCGCAGTGGGGAAAGAGGCATCGCGCGGTCGCGCAGCGCCGGCGGGGTGGACGCCGTCGCCGACGGCTCGGCCTGCTTCGGCTTCTCCCCACCCCCGAGCGCGGCCGTCAGCAGCGGACCCGCGTCGGTCGGACGTATCAGGGGCGGAACGGACACGTTCAGCACCGGGAACGCGAACGTGTGCCCGGTGAGTGCCGTGGTGCTGATCAGCGAGGGCGCGGCAGCGAGGACCGGCTGCGCGGACGAGGACGGTGCCGCGAACGGTGCCGCGGACGGTGCGCCGGGGCGTTCTCCGACGGCGAGGGCCCCGCCGCCGCCACGGCTGGCCGCGGCGCTCGCGGTCCGCGCCTCGGTGTCGGGCGGTGTCCCGCTGCTGCCGGCGCCCTCGGCGCTGAGCGGCGCGTCGGGACCGTACTGCAGGGGCAGGGCGCCGCCGAGGGCGATGGCCGCCAGCGAGACGGCACTGGCCGCGGCGAACGCGAAGCGCCGGGCACGCCAGGGCGACCGGTCGGCCTCACGGCCCACGGCATGGATGCGGAAGGCGGACGACGGGCCGCCCGGCAGCACTGCGGTCGACCCGTGCGCGGTGGACAGGTAGCCGAAGCCGTCGAGCGGCGAGGGTCCGGTGCCCGGTTCCGTGCCGTGGCCGGGGGGGGTCAGGTCGGGGAAGAGTCCTTCCCCGAAGCGACGGCCGCCGCCGAAGGGTCCGCCCGAGCTGTCGCCGTCCCCCCCGGGAAGGCCCTGCAGGCGGGCCAGGAATCCCTCGGAGGGTGACGGAGGTGTGGCGGTCGCGAAGGCGCTCTTCAGGCGCCGCTGGGCATCGGCCTCGGCCTTGCACCTGGAACAGGTCGCCAGGTGGGCGAGGACCCGCTCCCGGGCGTCGTGTTTGAGCTCACCGTCGACGAGCGCGGCGAGACGGTCCCCCAGGTGCTGTTCCGCGGGGGTCGGACCTGTGCCACTCACGCCGTTCCGCCCTCCCCTGCCAGGACCGCGTCCGCCAGGGAACGCTGCTCGGCGCGGGCCTCGGGCGAGCGGTGCTGCAGGGCCTTGCGCAGGTGCGAGCGGCCGCGGTGGATGCGGCTGCGCACGGTGCCGAGTTTCACGCCGAGCGTGGCGGCGATCTCCTCGTACGAGAGGCCCTCGATGTCGCAGAGCACGACGGCGGCACGGAATTCGGGCGCGAGGGTGTCCAGCGCCTGCTGCACGTCCGCGTCGAAGTGTGTGTCGTTGAAGGCCTGCTGCGGGGACGGCTCACGGCTCGGGAGCCGCTCTGCGGCGTCGTCGCCGAGGGAGTCGAAACGGATCCGCTGCTTGCGGCGGACCATGTCCAGGAAGAGATTCGTCGTGATCCTGTGCAGCCAGCCCTCGAAAGTGCCGGGTGTGTAGGTCGACAGCGACCGGAAGACACGCACGAAGACTTCCTGCGTGAGGTCCTCGGCGTCGTGCTGATTACCCGTCAGCCGGTAGGCAAGGCGGTACACGCGACCGCTGTGCGTGCTGACGATCTCTTCCCATGAGGGCGGGGTCCACGCCTGAGAATCCGCATCTGAGGCGAAGGTCGCGGTCGGTGCGGAATCGTCGGAAGAACGGTCAGCGATGTTGGTCACGGATTTCGGCTCACCCGCCGACCTGAGAAAGCGCCGCAGCACTCCTCCCCGATCCACAGGCGCAGCCGCACCTCCCCTATCGGCTCTGGTGGTGTCCAGCGGAGCCCCTACCATAGCCACCTCGCCCGTTAGCTCCGGATAAGCCTTTTCCCTGCTGGTGCCCGGGTGTCCCCAGGAGCAAGGGGCACATTCCGGGCCCGGTGAGAGGGCCCGATCCATGTGTTTTCCCCTGCCCCCTCCTAACGCCCGGTCCCATCTGCGGGTTCCCGGGTTCAGCGGATACAGTCACCGTTGCGCCAACTACGGGGACAGGAGAGGGTCATTACCGCCAACCGGCAGACGAGCTGGGCGTTCGCCGACGCCTTTGTCGCCGAGGAAGAAGCTCTGCTCTGGGCCCGGGACCGGGCCCACGAGACGGGGCTCCGCTCGGTGTCACCAGGCACCGGCGCCGCGCTGCGCCTGCTCGCTGCCACCGCGGACGCCAAAGCGGTGGCCGAGATCGGCACCGGCACCGGCGTGTCCGGCATCTATCTGCTGCAGGGAATGCGCCCGGACGGCGTACTGACCACCGTCGACCCCGAACCGGAGCGCCAGCAGTTCGCCCGTGAGGCGTTCCGCGCGGCGGGCTTCGCGACGAACAGGTCGCGGTTCATCCCCGGGCGCGCCCTCGACGTACTGCCGCGGCTCGCGGACGGCGGATACGACCTCGTCTTCTGCGACGGCGACCGGCTCGAGAGCATGGACTGCCTCGCCGAATCGTTGCGCCTGCTGCGGCCCGGCGGCCTCGTCTGCTTCGAGGGCGTCTTCGCGGACGGCCGCACGATCGACTCCGCGGCCCAGCCGGCCGAGGTGCTGCGGCTGCGTGAACTGCTCCGGGCCGTGCGCGAGAGCCAGGAACTCATGGCGACGCTGCTGCCGGTGGGCGACGGGCTGCTGTGCGCGGTGCGGCGCGGCTGACCCTCCGGTCCCTGACGCACGACTGCCCCGGCACGGAATCCGTGCCGGGGCAGTCGTGAAGTGTGGGCGCCTTCCGCCTCAGCCGACGACCTTCTTCAGCGCGTCGCCGAGTGCATCGGCCTCGTCCGGAGTCAGCTCGACGACAAGCCGACCGCCGCCTTCGAGCGGAACGCGCATGACGATGCCCCGCCCCTCCTTTGTCACCTCGAGCGGGCCGTCGCCCGTCCGCGGCTTCATGGCCGCCATGCTCGTTCCCCTTCCTGAAACCAGCTCATCGCAACCGGCGGCCCCATGACAGGCGCTGCCTCACCGGCGTCGAACACAATGCTTCCTTCGCATTATCCCGCATCGGAGACCCTGATGACCAACATCGGTCGGCATCGCTTACGCAACGCGCTCTCTCAAAACCACCCAATTCGGCGATCCGGCTGCGATACTGCGCCGCCATCGGCCCTCAGCCGAGAGCCAATTGTTAGACGCAGGTCACATATCCGGGCCGCCCGAAGTCGGCCATGCTTGCCTGGACAGGCACAATGCCGGAGCCGTAAGGAGACCCTGCGATGGCCGACACGGCCGACACCGTGCTCACGGACGTGAGCGACGGGCTCGCGACGATCACGATCAACCGCCCCGACGCGATGAACGCCATGAACACCGCGGCCAAGGTCGCGCTCCGTGACGCGCTGCTGGCCGTCGCGGACGACACCGCCGTACGGGCGGTTCTGCTCACCGCGACCGGGCGCGCCTTCTGCGTGGGCCAGGACCTCAAGGAGCACGTCGCCAAGCTCGCCGAGGCCCGCGAGGCGGACGGCGGCAACGCGCTGAGCACCGTGCGGGAGCACTACAACCCGATCGTGCGGGCGATCACCGGGATGGAGAAGCCCGTGGTCGCCGGGGTCAACGGGGTCGCCGCGGGGGCGGGCTTCGGCTTCGCGCTCGCCGCCGACTACCGGGTGGTCGCCGATACGGCCGCCTTCAACACGTCCTTCGCGGGCGTGGCGCTGACCGCCGACTCGGGCGTCTCCTGGACGCTGCCCCGGCTGATCGGTGCGAGCCGCGCCGCCGACCTGCTGTTCTTCCCGCGTTCGATCTCCGCGCAGGAGGCGTACGAGCTGGGTATCGCGAACAAGGTGGTGCCCGCGGCCGACCTGGCGAAGGAGGCCCTCACGGTGGCCCGCACCCTGGCGGACGGCCCGACGGTGGCGTACGCGGCGCTGAAGGCGTCCGTGGCGTACGGCGCGGGGCACACGCTCGCCGAGTCGCTGGAGAAGGAGGACGAACTCCAGACGAGGGCGGGCGCGTCGCAGGACCACACGATCGCGGTCGAGGCGTTCCTCGCGAAGCAGAGGCCGAAGTACCTGGGCCGCTGAGGGGTCCCGTCGGGGCCGCTAGCGGCCCCGGGCCACGCAGTCGGCCAGATGGTCGTCGACCAGCCCGCAGGCCTGCATCAGGGCGTAGGCGGTCGTGGGGCCGACGAAGCGGATCGACCGCTTCTTGAGGTCCTTGGCCAGCGCCGTGGACTCCGGGGTGACGGCCGGTACGTCAGCGGTGGTGCGCGGGGCGGGACGGGCGGCCGGATCGGGGGCGTACGACCAGACGAGTGCGTCCAGATCCCCCGGGGCCCAGCCGGCCAGCACCTCGGCGTTGGCCAGCGTCGCGTCGATCTTCGCGCGGTTGCGGATGATTCCGGCGTCGGCGAGGAGGCGTTCCTTGTCGGCATCGGTGAACTCCGCGACGGCGGAGATGCTGAACCCGGCGAAAGCTCTGCGAAAGCCTTCACGGCGGCGCAGGATCGTCAGCCACGAGAGGCCGGACTGGAACGCCTCCAGGCAGAGCCGCTCGAAGAGGGCGTCGTCGCCATGGACGGGCTTGCCCCACTCGGTGTCGTGATAGACGAGGTAGTCCTCGGTGGACAGGCCCCACGGGCAGCGCAGATCACCGTCCTCGGCGGGTTCGGCGCCGCTCACCGCGCGTCCTCGCCCGGCGTCCGGCCGTTCTTCCCGGTCAGCGGCTCTCCCGGCCGCTTGAACAGGTCGGGGCCGGTCACCGTGGCCGCCTGGGCACCGGCGAGCGCGGACTCCAGCTCGGCGATACGGGCGTCCCGCTCGGCGAGCTCGGCGCCGAGGCGGCCCAGCGCCTCGTCCACGTCCGTCATGCGGTAGCCCCGCAGGGCCATGGGCAGCCGGAGGGCCTCGACGTCGGCGCGGCCGACAGGGCGGTTCGTCGGCAGCGGGTCGGTGAGCCGCTCGGGCTCCACGTCCTGCAGCACCGCACTTCCGCCTCCGCCTACCACCGCCATCGTGACCGCGGCCACCACCACGGCCATCGTGAGCAGCAAGAACCAGAACACGTGCATCTCCCCGGGAGCGGAAACCTGTCCGGGTCAGATCGTGCCATGCGCCACCGACAGTTAGGGTCGCAGGCGACCTACCGAGGAGGAACACAGGGATGCGAAGCGATGCGCTCAGACTGGGGCGGCGGGAATTCGGACCGCACGAACCGGTGATCATGGCGATCGTGAACCGGACCCCCGATTCCTTCTACGACCAGGGGGCGACGTTCCGTGACGAACCCGCGCTCGCCCGGGTCGAACAGGCCGTGGCGGAGGGCGCCGCGATCATCGACATCGGCGGGGTGAAGGCCGGCCCCGGCGAGGAGGTGACGGCCGCGGAGGAGGCGCGCCGCACGGTCGGCTTCGTCGCGGAGGTGCGCCGGCGTCACCCGGACGTGGTGATCAGTGTGGACACCTGGCGGCACGACGTGGGTGAGGCCGTCTGCGAGGCCGGGGCGGACGTGCTGAACGACGCGTGGGGCGGCGTCGACCCGAAGCTCGCGGAGGTCGCCGCACGGCACGGGGCGGGGCTCGTGTGCACGCACGCGGGCGGCGCGGAGCCGCGCACCCGGCCGCACCGGATCGCGTACGACGACGTGATGGCGGACATCCTGCGGGTGACGGTCGGCCTCGCCGAGCGGGCCGTGGAGCTCGGGGTCCGGCCGGACGGGATCATGATCGACCCGGGTCACGACTTCGGGAAGAACACCCGGCACTCGCTGGAGGCGACGCGCAGGCTCGGCGAGATGGCGGACACGGGGTGGCCGGTGCTGGTCTCGCTGTCCAACAAGGACTTCGTCGGGGAGACGCTCGACAAGCCGGTCAAGGAACGGGTGCTGGGCACGCTCGCGACGACGGCGGTGTCGGCGTGGCTGGGGGCGCGGGTGTACCGGGTGCACGAGGTGGCGGAGACGCGGCAGGTTCTGGACATGGTGGCGTCCATCGCGGGCCACCGTGCGCCCGCTGTGGCCCGGCGGGGGTTGGCGTAGGGCCCCACCGCCGGGTCGGCGAGAAGCCGTGCGCGTACTTCACGGGCGTCGTTTTGCGGACGAAGAGGAGGCGTTCAGGCCGGATCGTCCCGGCGCGGCATTCCCGGCCGGTCGGGGTTCGGCAGCTCCGCCCCGGGCCCCGCTCCTCAATCGCCGGAGGGGCTTCAAGTGGCCGAAGGCCCCTGAAGAGCGGGGCGTCGGGTGCTACCGCCCGACCTCCTTCGTCACCAGCCGGACCGCCTCGTCGACGTCGTCCGTGACGTGGAACAGCATCAGGTCCCGCTCGGACGCCTTGCCCTGGGCCACCACCGTGTCCCGCAGCCAGTCGACCAGGCCGCTCCAGTACGCCGTACCGAACAGCACGATCGGGAAGCGTGTCACCTTGCCGGTCTGTACCAGCGTCAGCGCCTCGAAGAGCTCGTCCAGCGTGCCCAGACCGCCAGGCAGGACGACGAAGCCCTGGGCGTACTTCACGAACATCGTCTTGCGGACGAAGAAGTAGCGGAAGTTGACGCCGATGTCGACATGTGGATTCAGTCCGGACTCGAACGGCAGCTCGATGCCGAGGCCGACGGAGACGCCCTTCGCCTCCCGGGCCCCCTTGTTCGCCGCCTCCATCGCCCCCGGGCCACCGCCCGTGATGACCGCGAACCCCGCCTCGACCAGCGCCCGGCCGATCTGCACGCCCGCCTCGTAGTCCGGCCCTCCGGCCGGCGTGCGGGCCGATCCGAAGACGCTGATGGCGCTCGGCAGCTCCGCGAGCGCGCCGAAGCCCTCCACGAACTCCGACTGGATGCGCATCACCCGCCAGGGGTCGGTGTGCACCCACTCGGAATCGCCCTCGGAGTCCAGCAGCCGCTGGTCGGTCGTGCCCGGCTGCACCTGGTCCCTGCGCCGCAGCACCGGGCCCAGTCGCTGTTCCTCCGGCCTCACCGCGCCCTCAGGAACCTGCGCGCCCTCGGGGATCCGTGCGTCCTCCGGGTTGCCCATGACCTGCTCCCTCCGCCGACATGCGTTGTACGTGTCTCGCTTCAGCGTAGATCGGTGGAGGTTACGCGCAGGGGAATGCCGTGAGTCAGCTGGTGAGCCAGGAGCGGAGCCGCTCCTCGCAGTGCGTGATCCGGTCGACCGCCACGTGCTCGTCCCGCTTGTGTGCGAACAGCGCGTCCCCGGGCCCGTAATTCACCGCGGGGATGCCGAGGGCGCCGAAGCGGGACACGTCCGTCCAGCCGAACTTGGGCTGGGCGGTGCCGCCGACCGCCTCCATGAACGCCTTGGCCGCCGGGTGCGAGAGGCCGGGCATCGCCGCTCCGGAGTGGTCGTCGATCGTGAAGCCGGTGACGCCGCAGTCCGCGAAGACCTCACGGACGTGCGCCTCGGCCTCCTGGGCCGTGCGGTCGGGGGCGTACCGGTAGTTGACCACCACCGTGCAGGCGTCCGGGATGACGTTGGTGGCGACGCCGCCCTCGATGCGTACGGCGTTGAGCCCCTCGTGGTATTCGAGCCCGTCGATGACCGGCAGGCGCGGTTCGTACGCCGCGAGCCTGGCCAGCACGGGGGCGGCGGCGTGGATCGCGTTGGATCCCATCCAGCTGCGTGCGGAGTGCGCCCGCTCGCCGTCCAGCCGCAGGTGGACCCGGAGCGTGCCCTGGCAGCCGCCCTCGACCTGGGCGTCGGAGGGTTCCAGGAGCACCGCGAAGTCCCCGTCCAGCCAGTCGGGGTGCGCCTCGGCCACCTTCCCGAGTCCGTTGAGGTGGGCGGCGACCTCCTCGTTGTCGTAGAAGAGGAACGTGAGGTCGCGGTTGGGCTCCGGCACCGTCGCCGCGATCCGCAGCTGGACGGCGACGCCCGACTTCATGTCGGTGGTTCCGCATCCCCAGAGCACGCCGTTCGCGTCGAGACGGGACGGAACGTTGTCCGCGATCGGCACGGTGTCGATGTGGCCGGCGAGCACGACGCGCTCGGCGCGGCCCAGCCGCGTCCTGGCCACGATGTTGTTGCCGTACCGCTCCACGGTCAGGTGCGCCAGCGGGCGCAGGGCCGCCTCGATCGCGTCGGCGAGGTCCTTCTCCTGCCCGCTGACCGACGGAAGGTCGACGAGCCGAGCCGTGAGTTCCGGTCCGTCCAGAGCGAGGTCAAGCGTGTGTCCGTCCATGGTCACGACCCTAAGGGACTTCCGTCTCGGCCCCGCTCGTACCCTCCAGTACGGTGGCCCCGTGCCCCGGACCGCCTCGCCCTCCCGTCGCAGCCGCTCCTTCCGTTTCGCGGCCGCCTTCGTCGTGCTCGTCGCCCTGGCCGGTTATGTGGCCGTGCAGTACGTCTCCGGCTACAAGGGGGCGCCGCGCTGCACGGTGCGCGCCGCCGACGGGGGCCGCACGTACGCGATGAGCCCCGAGATGGCCGCTAACGCCGCGACGATCTCGGCCGTGGGCACCACCCGCGGGATGCCGGAGCGCGCGGTGACGATCGCGCTGGCGACCGCGCTGCAGGAGTCCGCGCTGCGCAACATCGACCACGGCGACCGGGACTCGCTCGGACTCTTCCAGCAGCGCCCCTCGCAGGGCTGGGGGACGGCGGAGCAGATCCTGGATCCGGTCTACGCCTCCGGGGAGTTCTACGAGCACCTGGCCGAGGTGCCGGGCTACTCGCGGCTGCCGCTCACCGAGGCGGCGCAGCGGGTCCAGAAGAGCGGGTTTCCGCAGGCGTACGCCAAGCACGAGCCGGATGCGGCGCTGCTGTCCGCCGCCCTGACCGGCCGGGCGCCCGCATCGCTGACCTGCTCGCTGCCGGCGGGGACCGGGACCGCATCGGGCCCGGGGGACGCGGCCGAGGTCCGGGCCGATCTGGTGCGCGCCTTCGGGAAGGACGTCCTGCCGGCCACCAGGTCGTCGGGCTCCTCCGCCGCGGGCACCGTGACGGTACCCGTGGGGCCGGCCACGGAGGCCGACGACGATGCGGCCCGGCGCGGCTGGGAGTTCGCCCACTGGGCGGTCGCCCGGGCCGACACCCTGAGGATCGACGAGGTGTCGTACGCCGGACAGATCTGGACCGCCGACACGGGCTGGCGGACGGAACGCGAGGAATCGGGCACGACGACCGTCAGAATGCGGCTCGCTCAGTAGTACGGACAGTCATCCGTACGGGCCGTCCGGCCGTTCCCCGATCCCCACCCGTCCCGCCGCTTCCGCGGCTCCGCCGGGATGCCCTGATTTCCTTGCGGGCAAAGGAGATGACGGTCCATCAGGTGGTCGTCAAGAGCTGCGCCCATCCGGGTTCCCCCGTTGCGGATTATCTGACGCATTACCCAGTCTTTACCTCGGTGCCCCGCAACCTTCCCCGCCCTCGGACCGGTTGTTCAGTGCGTCCGATCACCGGGCAGGCAGGTTCCACCTCTGCCGAGACCTGTTGAAGACCCGTTGAAGACCCGTCGAAGGAGCATCATGTCCCTCCCCCTGACCCGTCGGATCGCCCGTGCCGCGCTGCTGATCGCCGCAGGTGCGGCACCCGTGGTCGGCGCGGCCGGAGTCGCAGGTGCCGCGGGGCTCCCGCAGACCCCGGCCCTCGGCGGCCTGACCTCGCTCGACGGCGCCGGCACCACGCTCGACGGCGCCGCGAAGCAGGGTGCGAAGGCCGCGAACGAGACCGGCGGCAAGGTCGTCGGCACCACCCTCCCGGTCGCCGGTGAGACCGTCGAGAAGGCGGGCACCGTCGCGGACGGCGAGCTGGCGACCGACACCCTGTCGACCGGCGGCCTGCCCACCGAGGGCCTCCCCACCGGCGGCCTGCCGATCGGCTGACCCACCGGCACACACGCGAAGGGGCCTCGGGAGTGCGCACTCCCGAGGCCCCTCGGCGTATCACCCAGGGCCGGAACAGCCGCTCGGGCGTATCCCCAGGGCTAGGACAGCCGCTTGACCGCCGCGTCCACCCGCTCGTCCGTCGCCGTCAGCGCCACCCGTACGAAGTGGTCGCCGGCCGGGCCGTAGAAGTCGCCCGGCGCCACCAGGATGCCGAGCTCCGCCAGCGCTGCCACGGTCTCCCAGCAGGGTTCGTCGCGGGTGGCCCACAGGTAGAGGCTGGCCTCGCTGTGCTCGATCCGGAAGCCGTGGGCCTCCAGCGCGGCCCGCAGGGCCGTGCGACGCCGGGCGTAGCGCGCCCGCTGCTCGGACACGTGCGTGTCGTCGCCCAGTGCCGCGACCGTCGCCGCCTGGACCGGCGCCGGGGTCATCATCCCGCCGTGCTTGCGGATCAGGAGCAGTTCGCCGAGCACGGCGGCGTCGCCCGCGACGAAGGCCGCCCGGTAGCCGGCGAGGTTGGAGCGCTTGGAGAGCGAGTGGACGGCGACGACGCCCTCGTACGTACCGCCGCAGACGTCCGGGTGGAGCACGGAGACCGGTTCGGCCTCCCAGCCGAGCTCCAGGTAGCACTCGTCGCTGAAGACGAGAACGTCGTGCGCGCGTGCCCAGGCGACGATCCGGGTCAGCTCGTCCTTGGGCAGGACGCGGCCGGTCGGGTTGGACGGCGAGTTGAGCCAGAGCAGCCTGAGCCCCTCCGGGTCCAGCTCGGTGGGGTCGTCGTAGACGACGGGCTCGGCACCGCAGAGCCGCGCGCCGACCTCGTACGTCGGGTAGGCGAGCCGCGGGTAGGCCACCTTGTCGCCCGCGCCGAGGCCCAGCTGGGTCGGCAGCCAGGCCACCAGTTCCTTGGAGCCGACGACCGGCAGGACGTTCTCGTGGGCCACGCCGACCGCGCCGAGCCTGCGTTCCACCCAGCCGGTCAGCGCGTCGCGCAGGGCCCCGGTCCCCCACACCGTCGGGTAGCCGGGGCTGTCGGCGGCGGCGATCAGCGCCCGCTGGATCAGCTCGGGCACCGGGTCGACGGGCGTGCCGACGGACAGGTCCACGATGCCGTCCGGGTGAGCGGCGGCCGTCGATTTGAAGGGCGCGAGCTTGTCCCAGGGGAAGACCGGGAGACGGGAGGAGACGGGGGCTGCTGCGGACACGGAACTCTGCTTTCTCGTACGGGCTGTCGCGTACGGCGTACGGGGCTTTCACACACGTGGACGACGCACCGTCGCGTACGTGGACTCACTCTCGCGTACGTGGACGTTCGCCTTCGCGCACCTGCGCGGCGCACCTTCGCGTACGTGGACGGCGCACCTTCGCGTACCTGCGCACGTGGACGTGGCTGCCGGGAAACACCTCGGTCCCGCACGGTGACGAGCCGTACGGGACCGGGCGGCGCTCTTTGAGCCGCTGCTACTGGTTCTGCGGCGGCAGTGCGGCGATGAACGCGTGGTCGCGCTCGATGAGACCCAGCTTGGAGGCGCCGCCCGGCGAACCGAGGTCGTCGAAGAACTCGACGTTGGCCTTGTAGTAGTCCTTCCACTCCTCCGGGGTGTCGTCCTCGTAGAAGATGGCCTCTACCGGGCAGACCGGTTCACAGGCTCCGCAGTCGACACACTCGTCCGGGTGGATGTACAAGGACCGTGAGCCCTCGTAGATGCAGTCGACGGGGCACTCTTCGATGCAGGCCTTGTCCTTCACGTCGACACAAGGCTGCGCGATGACGTAGGTCACGCTGTCGTTCCTCCTCGGTAGGGCGTTGGCTCTCGCGCGGGAGCGCGGCGTCGTCGATGCCCGCACCTAGTATCTCCGTTCCGGGGCACGATCCGAACAGGAGGGGCATACAGAGCTGTGGAATTCACCATCGGCGGACGACTCGAGGTTCGCATGACACCTGCTGACGTGGGCAAACGCGTATCCGTGCGGCGCGTCGCCGATGCCCCTGGCGAGGGTGCGAAGTTCACCGACACGGTCGGCGTTCTCACATCGTGGGACGACGGCGTGCTGTCGATCACACCGAAGAGCGGGGAAAGCGTCCGCATCGCGGAATCGTCGCTGGTGGCGGGCAAGGTCGTGCCCGCGGCACCGGCCCGCCGCCGTGGCCCCTCCGCCTCCTTCGAGGAACTCACCCGGGTCGCCGCGCGGGCCTGGCAGCCGGTGGAGAGCGAGCCGTTGGGCGACTGGCGGCTGCGCGCCGCCGGCGGCTTCACCCGCCGCGCCAACTCCGTGCTCCCGCTCGGTGATCCGGGGCTGCCGCTCGGCGAGGCCCTGGGGCGCGTCCGGCGGTGGTACGAGGAGCGGGGCCTGCCCGCGTACGTCCAGACCGGCACGGGTGCCGAGGGTGCGCAGGAGCGGCTCTGCGCGGGGCTGGAGGAGCACGGATGGCGGCGCGAGGTGTCGGCCGAGATGCGGATCGGCGCCCTGGCCCCGGTCGGTGACCTGGAGGCGGACGCCTCGGCGGTGCGCCTGTCCCGCTCGACGGACGAGGCCTGGCTCTCCCGGTACCAGCGCTTCGACACCCCCGGCACGCACGTCCTGAAGGTGCTGGGCAGCGGCCCGTCGGTCTGGTTCGCCTCCGTACCCGGCGACGCCGGCGCGGGTGGCGGGGTGCCCGCCGCGATCGGGCGTTGCGTGGTGGACGGGCGGTGGGCGGGGTTCATGGCCGTCGAGGTGGGCGCCGAGTACCGGCGCCGCGGCCTCGCCACGGCCGTGATGACGGCGCTGGCGCGCAAGGCCCTGGACGAGGGGGCGTCGGCCGCCTGGCTCCAGGTGGAGGCGGACAATGAAGGGGCACGTGCGCTGTACGACGGCATGGGCTTCGCCACCCACCACCGGTACCACCACTTCCGGTCCGCGTAGCGGAAACACCAGCAGAGGGTATGTGTCGCAGATGAGCGCTCAGGATTCCGGGACGGCCGGACGCCGGCGGCGGTTCGCAGACGAGGCACGCGCCGAACGGCCTGATCTCGCGCTCCTCTGCCTGCTGGTGGGCGCGGAGGCCGAGGAGGCCGCATCCGCCTCGCCCGCCGACCCGTACGGCATCGACGCGGCGGAGATCGAGCTCGACCGGCTGGCCGGACTCCTCCCGTACGGCACCCGCGGCGCCCGCGCCTGGGCCTCCGCACTCGCGGAACTGCTCGGCGAACGCTGCGGTTTCGCGGGCTCCTCCACCGACTACCAGCGGCTGGACGCCTCTCTGCTCCAGCAGGTCCTGCGGCGCCGCCGCGGGCTGCCGATCCTGCTCTCCGTGGTGTGGATGGAGGTGGCGCGGCGGGCGGGCGCCCCCGTGTACGGGGTGGCTCTGCCCGGTCACTTCGTGGTCGGCTTCGGCGATCCGGCGGAGCGGGTGCTGGCCGACCCGTTCGCCGGGGGTGCGCCGCTGAGCGGCGAGGACGCGGAGCTGATGGTGGTGACGGCGACCGGGGCGCCGCTGGAGCCGTCCATGACCGTGCCCGCCAGGCCGCTGGAGACGGTGCTGCGGATCCTGAACAACATCAGGGCCTGGGCCGCCGCCCGGCCCGAGCGCACGGACGTGGCCCTGTGGGCGCTCGAACTCTCGCTGCTGCTCCCCTCGCACCCGGCCAGGCTCCGCTACGAGCGGGCCCAGCTCCTCGTCCAGCGCGGGGAGTTCCTGCGCGGGGCGGCGGAGATGGAGGAGTACGCGGAGGTCGTCGACGGCATCGAGCCGACGGCTGCCGAGGCCATCCGCCACCGGGCCCAGGCCGCCCGGGCACTGCTCAACTGAGAACGGGACCGCAGCGGTCACCTTGTGAACCAACGAGCCGCCCGAACCGGCCCATAGGGCCCGATCGTCTTGTCCCGGCAGTCGATTGTTGCGCGTATCGGTAAACGGGCGAGGCTCCTGATGCACACCTCTTGACGTGTTCAGGCCCATAGCGGTTACATCTCCGATACGAGAGAGCGCTCTCTCGCACTCTCTCGAAGAGCTCGTCGTGCACCCGTATCGCGACTCAGGAGACGTACTTCATGCAAGCTCCCCCCACGAGCACCGCCCATCCCACCGGTCCCATCGGCACGGCAGCCGCCCCCCACCGGCGCCGTCGCTCCCGCTGCCTCGGCTTCGCCGCGCTCGCCGTTTCGCTGCTCATGGCCGTCCCCACCGCGCAGACAGCGTTCGGCGAGGACGTCCAGGAGATTCCCGGCGGTGGTGATCTCGGTCCCAACGTGCTGGTCTTCGACCCGTCGACGCCCGGCATCCAGGGCAAGGTCGACGAGATCTTCAAGAAGCAGGAGTCGGCCCAGTTCGGGACCGACCGCTACGCCCTCATGTTCAAACCGGGCACCTACAACAACATCAACGCCCAGATCGGCTTCTACACCTCCATCGCCGGACTCGGCCTCAAACCCGACGACACCACCTTCAACGGCGACGTGACCGTCGACGCCGGCTGGTTCAACGGCAACGCCACCCAGAACTTCTGGCGCTCCGCCGAGAACCTCGCCCTCAACCCCGTCAGCGGCACCAACCGCTGGGCCGTCTCCCAGGCCGCCCCCTTCCGCCGCATGCACGTCAAGGGCGGCCTCAACCTCGCCCCCGACGGCTACGGCTGGGCCAGCGGCGGCTACATCGCCGACAGCAAGATCGACGGCCAGGTCGCCCCCTACTCCCAACAACAGTGGTACACCCGCGACAGCACCATCGGCAGCTGGGGCAACGGCGTCTGGAACATGACCTTCTCCGGCGTCGAAGGCGCCCCCGCACAAAGCTTCCCCGAACCCCCTACACCACCCTGCAAACCACCCCCGTCTCCCGCGAGAAGCCCTTCCTCCACCTCGACGGCAACGACTACAAGGTCTTCGTCCCCGCCAAACGCACCAACACCCGCGGCGTCTCCTGGAACGGCACCCCCCAGGGCGAGTCCGTCCCACTCGACCAGTTCTACGTGGTCAAACCCGGCGCCACGGCACAGACCATCAACGCAGCAGTACGCCAGGGCCTGCACCTGCTCTTCACCCCGGGCATCTACCACGTGAACGAGACCATCGAGATCAACCGCGCCGACACGATCGCACTCGGCCTGGGCCTGGCCACGATCATCCCGGACAACGGCGTGACCGCGATCAAGATCGGCGACGTCGACGGCGTCAAGCTCGCCGGACTCCTCATCGACGCGGGCCCGGTCAACTCCGGGACCCTCATCGAGGTCGGCCCCGACGGCGCCCTTGCCGACCACTCGGCCAACCCGACCTCCCTCCAGGACGTGTTCGTCCGCATCGGCGGCGCCGGCCCCGGCAAGGCGACCACCGGCATCGTCGTCAACAGCGACGACACGATCATCGACCACACCTGGCTCTGGCGTGCCGACCACGGCGAAGGAGTCGGCTGGGAAACCAACCGGTCCGACTACGGCCTCCGGGTCAACGGTGACGACGTCCTGGCCACCGGCCTGTTCGTCGAGCACTTCAACAAGTACGACGTCCAGTGGTACGGCGAGAACGGGAAAACGATCTTCTTCCAGAACGAGAAGGCCTACGACGCGCCCAACCAGGCCGCCGTCCAGAACGGCGACATCAAAGGCTACGCCGCCTACAAGGTCGACGACTCCGTCACCACCCACGAGGGCTGGGGCATAGGCAGCTACTGCTACTTCAACGTCGACCCGACGATCCGCCAGCAGCACGGATTCCAGGCCCCGGTGAAACCCGGCGTGAAGTTCCACGACCTGCTCGTCGTGTCACTCGGCGGCCAGGGCCAGTACGAACACGTCATCAACAACACCGGAGCCCCCACCTCCGGTACGTCGACCATCCCGTCCCAGGTGGTCTCCTTCCCCTAGCGCACGAGGGAGCGAAGAAGGGCCCGGTCGCCGTCGCGGCCGGGCTCTTCCGCCTCTGCCCTTCCCTCACCGGCCGTCGTGGGCGACACCCGGGGGCACAACGACGCCGCCCCCGTCCGGAAGTACCGGACAGGGGCGGTCGTACGGTCGCGGCGCGGCCGGTCAGCCCTCGCCGCCGAGGTCGATCGCGACGGTGCGTTCGGCGGGGGTCTTGCCGAGCAGCGCGGTCTGCATCGCGTGGGCGACGTCGTCGGCACTGACCTCGTGCTGCGTTCCGTCGCCCTTGGTGACCATGATGCCGTCGAAGACGCCGTCCAGCAGCGTCTCGATCGCCTTCTTGTCGTAGACCTCGACCAGCCTGCCGTCGACCGGCTTCATCGAGAGGATCTGCGGCAGGGACTTCGCCGGACCGAAGTCGATCCGCTTGGGTCCGGCCGTGATGGTGACCAGCCCGGACATCGCCGGCTTCGCGAACTCCTTCATCGCCCGGTCCAGTTCGGCCTGGTCGATGGTGGGCTCGGTCTCGGCGACGGGCAGTTCGACCACGGAGGACTTGCCCGTCTGCACCTGCGCGCGGTAGGCGTCCCGTACGGAGATGATCGACCGGTTGACGTCCAGCGCCTCACCGGTCTTGCCCGGTACGGCTACGGCCTTGTCGGGCTCGAACCTGATCGTGCCGTCGTCGGCGGATCCGGAGATGCCCGCCAGGTCGGTCAGCGCGACGCCGAGCTTCTCCTCGTCGACCGGGATCACCGGGTCGGCCGGGCGTGCCCCGCCGAACAGGGAACCGATCACGGAGACCGGGTTGTAGTCGCTGCCCGCGGCGCCTCGGACGGTCTCCTGGCTGTCCAGGGTGAGACCGGCCTTGTCCGGGGCGAGCTTCTGCTCCTTGCCGTCCACGGACAGCTGGAGGGGTGCCTGGGCACGCTTCCCGAGGGCGGCCTCCAGCTTGACGACCGCCTCCTCCTTCGTGCCGCCGCCGATGTCGACGCCGAGGACCGTGGTGCCCTTGGGGACCTCGGAGTGGTTCATCAGGAGTCCGGCGCCGTAGGCGATGCCCAGCAGCACGAACGCACCGACGCCCAGGAGAACCAGCTTGGAGCGGCCCTTCTTGGCGGGCGGCGCGGGCTTCGGAACCGGCCGGGGCGCGGGGGCGGGAGCCGGAGCACCCGGGCCCGCGGGTCCGCTGCCCGTCGGGCCGTCGTGCAGGCCCGCGCCCAGGCCGCCGGGGGCACCGGGACCGCCGGGGAACGGCGAGCGCGACTCCGGCGGGATGACGGGGATGCCGCTGGTGAGCGTGTCACCGGAGACATGGCCGCCGGGACCCGGTGCCGGGGCGGCGGGCTGAGGCGTCAGGATCGCCGTGTCGTCGGACATCCGCGGCGGTACGCCACCGGGGCCCTCGGGACCGCCGGGCCGGGGGCCGGACGACGGCCCACCGGGACCGGAAGCACCACCGGGGCCGCCGGAACCGGGCGGGCCGCTCCGGCCGGCGAGGACGTCGAGGTTCGGCGTCAGGGGCGAACTCCCGGTGACCGGACCCGTGGTGGGCCCGGAGGGGCCGGGTGTACGGACGCCGAGACTCGGGGTGCTCCGCGGACCGCCGGGACCGTCGGCCCCGGACCCGAACTCGTCGAGGGCGCTCCGGTCGGCGGGCTGCTGCGGCCCGTCCGAGAAGTACGGCAGGTCGGCGCGGGGCGGTGTCGGCACGGAGCCCGAACCGCCGCCCGGACCACTGCCCATGGCGGGCGGACCCGCGGGGGTGGGCTCGGCCGCACCCGCGGGCGGAGCCTTGCGCGGCGCGAACCAGTCGCTGCCGCTCTTCTCCCTGGCCGGCTTGTCGGAGGCCCCGGCCCCCGGGCCGCCGTCCCGCGCGTCCGGGCGGGAACCGCCACGCTCACCGGCACCGGGCGCTCCGCCGGAGGACGGCACGGGTGCGCCGGGCCTCGGGGTGCTGCCGGTGCGCTCGGCGTCCGGACGGGCGTCCGCCGCGTCGGTGTCGCTCATCGGCGTACGCATGACGACAGGCGGGATCGGACGCGAGCCCGGGATGTTGATCCGGATGCGCGTCGTCAGCGTCGTCTCGGTTCTGGGCTCCTCGGGCTGAGGCGGATCCGCAGGCTCCGGAGTTACCTCCGGCCCGTCCGGGGACGGGTGCAGCGACGGATACTGGCGTGATCCGTACGGCGGCGTACCCGACGGGTACGCGGCTCCGCCGCGCCCCTGGGGCCCGGAGGACGAACTGTCAGTTTCACGACTCAAAGCAGGTTCTCCCGATTGGCTCCGCCGCCCGTACTTCCCCCATGCCGCAGGCCAGGGGACGGCTCGGCGCGCGCACCACCATACTGGCCGCAGCCGCGCGACTCTGCGCAGCCGCGGAGGACAAGGATGCACCCACCCCTCCCCCGGCGGGCAATCCGGGAGGGGACATAGCACATCACGCGCCAGGTCGACCGGTGTCGGTGGCCGAATTGGACAGCCGCGACATGGTGGCACACATCACAGCGACGGCCATCCCTCCGAGCATGAAGAGGGTCAGCCCGATCTCGTCGCCGAAGACGTAGTCGCCCTCGGGCCGCCCGCTCAGCAGGACGATGACGGCGATGAACCAGCCCACCGCCGGTGCCAGCGCGCCGAGCTGGGTCCCGGTGAGCAGCCGGCCCCCGAGGAACAGCCCGCCCGACGCGGCGAGCGCGAGCAGCAACCCGCCCGGGAACAGGGCGTCTTGGACCAGCGTGCCCGCGATCGCGACGGCGGCTCCCAGCACGGCGAGGCCGAGGTACGCGGCGATGCGCCGGGGGTTCGGTGGTGCGGCGAGGCCGGTGGGTGCCGGGCTTCTGGGCGGGGCGTTGGTGCGCGGCGCCCGCGAAGAGGCGCGCTGTCTCTGCCTGCTGCTCATGTCCGCGCTCCCGGTGCGCCCGCCGTGTCCGGCCCGCCCGCGAAGAGGTCGTGCTCCCGGGGTCCATCGTCCCCGCCCGCGGATCCCCGCACCAGTTCGTAGTACTCGGTGGTGAGGACGGGCTGCCCCAGGTCGTTCGAAAGAGCGAAGAACGGGCCGTCCACGGCGATCTGGGTGGCGTGCGCCCGCATCGCGGCGGTCTTCGCCGCCGCGTACGCCGCGCCGTCGATCTCCGCGGTGATCCTGGCGTCGTCCACCACACCGGGTACGTCGTCGATGGCGGCGATGCCCGGGAAGGCGTCCGGGGCCGTGTCCCGGAGCCGGGCGAAGGCCTGCTCGACGACGGAGCGGGGCACCCGGTTCCAGTAGATCTTCGCAATCGCGTACGGGGTGGCGGAGCCGTCGCCGTACGCGGGATCGGCGGCCAGCTCGGCCGCGCGCATCGCGACGCGGTGCGCCTGGATGTGGTCCGGGTGGCCGTAACCGCCGTCGGGGTCGTACGTGACCAGGACCTGGGGGCGCACCGACCGGATCACCTCCACGAGATGCCCTGCGGCCTCGTCCGGGTCGGCGTCCCAGAAGGCGCCGGGCCGGTGGTTCTGCTCGGTGCCCATCATCCCGGAGTCGCGGTACCGGCCTGGGCCGCCCAGGAAGCGGTGATCGGTCACCCCGAGCTCCCGCATCGCGGCGGCGAGTTCACCGACGCGATGGGTGCCCAGGGTGTCGTCCCGGTCCGCGGCGAGGTGTGCCAGGTCCGGTGGGATGACCTCGCCCTCTTCGCCGAGTGTGCACGTCACCAGGGTGACGTGGGCGCCCTCGGCCGCGTACCTGGCCATGGTGGCGCCGTTGTTGATCGACTCGTCGTCGGGGTGCGCGTGCACCAGCAGCAGACGGCGGGCGGGAAGGTCCTTCATGGGACCAGCCTACGAGCCGTGCACCGTGCGGGCCGACTGCCCCACGGAAGGGGCGGCGTCCGGGCGCCGCAGGGGCGTTCTGACGCGCCCCGCACCCGTCCGGGCATCCGAGCCCGTCCGGGCGCCCGGTGCGCCGGTCAGAACTTGATGCCCCCGATCATGCCTGCCACGTTCGACGTCACCTCCGAGATGGTCGGGGCGATCGACGAGCTCGCCATGTAGAAGCCGAGCAGCATGCAGACCACCGCGTGTCCGCCCTTGAGTCCGGATTTCCGGATCAGTAGGAAGACGACGATCGCCAGCAGCACCACCGCCGAAATCGAGAGTGCCACGGCGGTTCACCTCCATCAGTACGGTCGGGACGGGCAGCACACATGGAGCCAGCAGGTTCATACCCACCGAGCGCTACGGATCATAACTATCCGTGCCAACGCATTGGTCGGGGCACAGCAGCACGAGGGGCGCACGGACGGGCGCCCGCGGGCTAGGTTCAGTGCCATGACCTCGCAGAAGCTGTCTTTTCCCCGCCAGCACGCCCGGACCCAGCGGTTCACTCTCGGCGCACCCCGCGCCTTCACCGTCTCACCGGATGGGACGCGGGTGGTCTTCCTCCGGTCCGGCTCCGGCACCGACCGGACGAACCGGCTCCGGGTGCTGGACACCGGCACGGGCGAGGAGCGGGTGGTGGCCGATCCCGAGGCCCTGCTGGGCGGTTCGGCGGAGAGGCTGTCGCCTCAGGAGCGGGCCCGGCGCGAGCGGGTCCGGGACGGTTCGGCCGGCATCGTGGGCTACGCCGTCGACGACGCCGTGGAGTTGGCCGCGTTCGCGCTCTCCGGCAAGGCGTACGTGGCCGAGTTGGCGGTCGGCACCGCGCGGGCCCTGCCGGTGCCGGGCCCGGTGATCGACCCGCGCCCCTCCCCCGACGGGCGGCACGTCGCCTATGTCACGCGGGGCGCCCTGCGGGTGGTGGGCGCGGAGGGCGACGGGGACCGCCCGGTCGCCGAGCCGGAGGACCCGCACACCTCGTACGGAATCGCCGAGTTCGTGGCGGCGGAGGAGATGAGCCGCTACCGCGGTTTCTGGTGGTCGCCGGAGTCGGACCGCCTGCTGGTCGCCCGCGTCGACGACAGCGCCGTACAGCGGTGGTGGATCGCCGATCCCGCGAACCCGGGCAGCAAGCCGGCCGAGGTGGGCTATCCGGCCGCGGGAACGGCCAACGCCGAGGTGCGGCTCTTCGTGACGGACCTGGACGGCGGGCGTACGGAGGTCGTCTGGGACCGGGCCCGCTTCCCGTATCTGGCCCGGGTGCACTGGTCCTCGCACGGCGCCCCGCTGCTCCTCGTGCAGGCCCGCGACCAGCGCAGTCAGCTGCATCTCGCCGTCGACACGGAGAGCGGCGCGACCCGCACGGTACATGTCGACGAGGACGAGATCTGGCTCGATCTTTTCGCCGGAGTGCCCGCGTGGGCGCCGGACGGGCGGCTGGTGCGGATCGCCGACGAGGGCGGCGCACGCGTGCTCTCGGTCGGTGACCGGCCGCTGACCGGGGCCCAGTTGCACGTCCAGTCGGTCCTGGACATCGGCGAGTCGGACATCCTGGTGTCGGCCACGGCAGGCGAGAAGGCGGCGGACCCGGAGACCGGCCAGAGCCATGTCTACCGGGTCAACGAGCTGGGCGTGGAGCGGGTTTCCGAGGGCCCCGGGGTGCACTCCGCGGTACGCGCGGGCGGCGTGACGGTGCTGGTCTCGGCCTCCTTGGAGCATCCCGGAGCGGCCGTGCGGGTCCTGCGGGACGGCAAGCGGATCGCCACCGTGGCGAACCTCGCCCAGGAGCCGGTGCTGACGGCGCGGGTGCAACTGACCGAGGGGGGCGCACGGCGAATTCCGTGCGCCGTGCTGCTCCCCACGGGCTATATGGAATCAGATGGTCCGCTTCCGGTCCTGATGGATCCGTACGGCGGCCCGCACGGCCGCCGGGTCGTCGCAGCCCACAATCCGCATCTGACCTCGCAGTGGTTCGCCGACCAGGGGTTCGCCGTGGTCGTCGCCGACGGCCGGGGCGCGCCCGGTCGTTCGCCCGGCTGGGAGAAGGCGATCAGGGACGACTTCGCCCTGACCCTCGACGACCAGGTGGACGCCCTGCACGCGCTGGCCGAGCGCTTCCCGCTGGATCTGTCGAAGGTGGCGATGCGCGGCTGGTCGTACGGCGGCTACCTCTCGGCACTCGCGGTGCTGCGGCGCCCCGACGTCTTCCACGCGGCCGTCGTGGGCGCCCCGGTGACCGACTGGCGGCTGTACGACACCCACTACACGGAGCGCTACCTCGGCGACCCGGCGGCGCAGCCCGAGGTGTACGCGTACAACGCCCTGGTGACGGACGAGGGGTTGTCGAGGCCCGCCGACCAGGTGCGGCCGATGCTGATCGTCCACGGCCTCGCCGACGACAACGTGGTCGTCGCCCACGCGCTGCGGCTGTCGTCCGCGCTGCTGTCCGCGGGGCGGCCGCACGAGGTGCTGCCGCTGAGCGGGGTGACGCACATGACCCCGCAGGAGCAGGTCGCGGAGAATCTGCTGCTGCTCCAGGTGGACTTCCTCAGGCGGTCGCTGGGGCTGCCGCGGGCGTAGGACCTCCCGTTCGGATCACGCCGGGCTCGCGTGCCCCGGTACGCGCACCCGCGCCGTCACCACCCCGGCGGCGGGGACGAGGGCGGCGGGGGCCCGAACTGCCCCGGCGGGCCCGGCTGCGGATAGCCGTAGCCGGGCTGGTTGGCGGGCGGGTGGCCGTACGGGGGCGTATCGGCCGGAGGGTAGCCGTATCCGCCGGCCGGCGGGTAGCCGTAGCCGTGGTCGCCGTACCCCTGCCCCTGTCCGTCGGCGTCCTCCACACCCTGGCGGGACAGTGCGAGGAGCACGGCCGCCCCCGCGAAGGCCAGGAAGAAGGAGGTGAGCACGACGAGCTGCGGCTCGGTCTCCAGGACTCCGAAGCCGTCGAGCATGCCGTGGTGGACGGCACGGGCGATCCCGAGTCCTCCGGCGACCAGCACGAATCCGGCGGCGATCATGCCGATGGGCCGGGCGTGGACGGCGCGGAAGAGCGCGGTGAACGCCACCACCAGGCACAGCAACGCGAGCGCCGCGCTGCTCCAGCCCGGCGGCGCGTCGGTCAGCCCCGACCGGACGATTCCCCCGCCGGTGAACCACTCGGGGTAGAAGGCGGAGGGGAGCGTGACGAACTGGCGGATCTCCCAGGCGATCAGGACGGCTCCCGAGGCACCGAGCAGCAGGAAGGCGACGACCGAGGCCCCCCGCCCGGGCCTGGTGGGCCGCCGCTCCCCGGCGTCCACGGGCTGTCTGCGGCCCGCACCACCGGTGACGATCAGCGCGAGTGCGGCGGCCAGGGTCACGAAGGCGCCGATCAGCGCGCGGGTGCGCAGCTCGTCGGTGTACTGGCCGTCCCGCCAGGAGGCGCCGATCGTCCAGAGGCTGGGCAGCCGGAGGGCGAGCGTGACCACCCCGACGGCCACCAGCGCGGACGCGGCCACCCGGGAACGCGGCGCGGCGAAGACGGCGAGGACGTAGACGACGAGCAGCACGGGGTCGCCCTGCGAGGTCGCGGGCAGCGCCCCCGGCCGTGCGTCGCCGAAGCCGGCCCAGAAGCGCAGCAGCTCCAGCGGCTCACCGACCGCCCGGAAGTCGCGCACGATCCAGCCCGCGACGATGGCTCCGAGCACGGCGCACAGCACCGTTCCGGTGATTCCGGCCCCCCGTGTGAGTATCACGCCAGCGATACTCCACCGCCCCGTGCCGATGGACAAGAGGCCCAGGGGCCGAAGGGGAACGGGAAACCGGCCGGGGCGACGTGATGAACGCCCCGGCCGGTTCACGGCACCCGCACGGCCGTACGCTCATCATGATGGGGCGTTCGTATATCGGAGCGGCGACAGCCAAGTTGCCTGCACGTTAACGAACATGATGCCCCTTTATCCTTCTTTCTCCCCCGATTCGCGCTTACGCAGGGACGGCGGGACGTCCGGGGGCCGCAGCGTGTCCGGGGGCCGCGGCGCGTCCTGCGGCTCGGGTGTCTCCAGCACCCCCTCGGGCGGCACCACCCGCTTCTCCTCGGCGAAGTGGCAGGCCGAGTCGTGCCTGGCCGGTGTGTCCGTGTCCCGGAAGACGGCGGGTACGGCCAGCAGCGGCACCTCCAGCTCGCACCGCTCCTGCGCCTTCCAGCAGCGCGTGCGGAAGCGGCAGCCGGACGGGATGTTCGCCGGGGACGGGACGTCGCCGTGCAGGATGATCCGCTCGCGGTAGTCGCGGGCCGTCGGGTCCGGCACGGGGACGGCGGACAACAGCGCCTGCGTGTACGGGTGCGTGGGGTGGTCGTAGATCTCCTCGTCCGTGCCGATCTCGACGATCCGGCCGAGGTACATGACGCCGACCCGGTCGGAGATGTGCCGGACGATCGACAGGTCGTGGGCGATGAAGAGGAAGCTCAGGTTGAACTCCGACTGCAGCCGGTCCAGCAGGTTGACCACCTGGGCCTGCACCGACACGTCGAGCGCGGAGACCGGTTCGTCGGCCACGATGATCTCGGGGTTGAGCGCGAGGCCGCGGGCGATGCCGATGCGCTGGCGCTGGCCGCCGGAGAACTGGTGCGGGTACCGGTTGATGTACTCCGGGTTCAGGCCCACGACGTCGAGCAGGTCCTGCACCTTCTGGCGCCGGCTCCCCTTGGGCGCCACCTCGGGGTGGATCTCGTACGGCTCCCCGATGATGTCGCCGACCGTCATGCGCGGGTTCAGCGAGGTGTACGGGTCCTGGAACACCATCTGGATGTTGCGGCGCACGGCCTTCAGCGCACGGCCCGACATCTTGGTGACGTCCTCGCCCTTGTACCGGATGGAGCCCCCGGTGGGCGGCTCCAGGTGCACCAGCATCTTGGCGACGGTCGACTTGCCGCAGCCGGACTCGCCCACGATCCCGAGCGTCTCGCCGGCCGCCAGGTCGAAGTCGACCCCGTCGACGGCCTTGACGGCGCCGATCTGCTTCTTGAAGAGGATGCCCCGGGTCAGCGGGTAGTGCTTGACCAGCCCGCGCACCTCCAGGATCGGGTCGCCCTCGGCGTACGGCCGCGCGGGGACGCTCTCGCGCACCTCGGAGACCAGGGTGGAGCCCCCGGGTGTGACGTCCTGACGGCTCGGGTCCTCAGTGGGCATCGAGCGTCTCCTTCCAGAAGTGGCAGGCACTCCGGCGGTTCTCGTCCACGGTGTACAGCGGCGGTACGTCCGTACGGCACACGGCCTGGGCCATCGGGCAGCGGGGGTGGAAGGCGCAGCCGGGCGGGATGTGCAGCAGGTTGGGCGGCAGGCCCTTGATCGCGTAGAGGTCCTGGCCCTTCTGGTCCAGGCGCGGGATCGAGCGGAGGAGGCCCTTGGTGTACGGGTGGGCGGGCGCCCGGTAGATGTCGTGGACGGGAGAGGTCTCGACGATCCGGCCCGCGTACATCACGGCGATCTTGTCGGCGACGTCGGCGACCACGCCGAGGTCGTGCGTGATCAGGATCAGACCCATGTTGAGCTCGCTCTGCAGCTCCGCGAGCAGTTCCATCACCTGGGCCTGGACCGTCACGTCGAGGGCGGTGGTCGGCTCGTCGGCGATGATCAGCGAGGGCTCCAGCGCCATGGCCATGGCGATCATGATGCGCTGGCGCATACCGCCGGAGAACTGGTGCGGGAAGTTCCCGACCCGCTCCTTGGCGGCCGGGATGCGCACGCGGTCCATCAGTTCGACGGACCGGGCCTTGGCGTCCTTGCGGGACATCCCGCGGTGCACGACGAACATCTCGCTCAGCTGCTGCCCCACGCTCAGCACCGGGTTCAGCGAGGAGAGCGCGTCCTGGAAGATCATGGCCATCTCCTGGCCGCGGATCTTGCGCCGCTCCTCGGCCTTGAGCTTCAGCAGGTCGCGGTCCTTGAAGAGGATCTCGCCCCCGCTGATCCTTCCGGGCGGCATGTCGAGGATGCCCATGATCGCCTGGGCTGTGACCGACTTGCCCGAGCCGGACTCGCCGAGGACGGCGAGGGTCTCGCCCTCGGCCACCGAGTAGTTGACCCCGTTGACGGCCTTGGCCACCCCGTCGCGGGTGTGGAACTCCACGTGCAGATCACGCACTTCGAGCAACATGGCAGCGGGCTCCTCAGCGCAGCTTGGGGTCGAGGGCGTCGCGCACCGCGTCGCCGAGCATGATGAAGGCGAGCACCGTGATCGCGAGCGCCCCTGCGGGCCAGAGCAGCATGTGCGGTGCGTTGCGGACGTACTGGGAGGCGGCGGAGATGTCGATGCCCCAGGAGACTGCCGGCGGCTTCAGGCCGACCCCGAGGTACGAGAGGGTCGCCTCCAGCGAGATGTACGTACCGAGGGCGATCGTCGCGACGACGATGACGGGGGCGATGGCGTTCGGCGCGATGTGGCGCAGCATCATCCGGGTGTTGGAGGCGCCCAGTGCCCGGGCCGCCTGCACGTAGTCGTTCTGTTTGGCGGTGATGACGGAGCCGCGTGCGATGCGGGCGATCTGGGGCCAGCCGAGGAGCACGATGAAGCCGATCACCGGCCAGACCGTGGAGCTGGTGACCACGGACAGGAAGACCAGACCGCCGAGGACGACCGGGATGCCGAAGAAGACGTCCGTGATGCGGGAGAGGACCGCGTCCCACTTGCCCCCGTAGAAGCCGGCCAGGCCGCCCAGGATCCCGCCGAGCAGGGAGACACCGAGCGTGGAGCAGACGCCGACGGTGACCGAGGTCCGCGCCCCGTAGACGGTGCGGGTGTAGACGTCGCAGCCCTGTCCGTCGAAGCCGAAGGGATGGCCGGGCTGGGAGCCCTCCTGGGCCTTGGCCAGGTCGCAGTCGAGCGGGTCCTGGTCCGTGATCAGCGACGGCCAGATCGAGATGATCACCAGGAAGAGGATGATCAGCCCGGAGATGATGAAGACCGGGTTGCGGCGCAGGTCGCGCCAGGCGTCGGACCACAGGCTGCGCGGCTTGCCGGCCGGGCCGGTGCCCTCGGGGCCGCCGGGTGTCTTCTCCAGGGTGGTGCCCTCGTCCACGGCGAGGTCCATGGCGCCGCCCGCCCCGGCCCCCGAGATCGCCCCGCTCCCCGTCGCTTCGTCCCACGGCTGCTGCTCAGGCATAGCGGATCCTCGGGTCGAGTACGGCGTACAGGAGGTCGACGATCAGGTTCGCCGCCAGGAAGACGAGGACCAGGACGGTGACGAACCCGACGACGGTCTGGGAGTTCTGCCGGAGGATGCCCTGGTAGAGCTGGTAGCCGACTCCGTGGATGTTGAAGATCCGCTCGGTGACGATCGCCCCGCCCATCAGGGCGCCCACGTCCGTACCGATGAAGGTGATGACGGGGATGAGGGAGTTGCGCAGCAGGTGCCGTACGACCACCCGGCGCCGGGGAAGCCCCTTGGCCACGGCGGTGCGTACGTAGTCGGCGCGGGCGTTCTCGGCGATCGAGGTCCGGGTGAGCCGGGTGACGTAGGCCAGCGACACGGAGGCCAGCACGAGCCCGGGGACGATGAGCTCGTCGACCGGTGCCTCTGGGGACACGGACGGTTTGATGATGCCCCACTCCACCCCGAGGAGGAGCTGGAGCAGGAGACCGGTGACGAACGTCGGTACGGCGATGACGATCAGGGTCAGGATCAGCACCCCGGTGTCCACGGGCCGCCCCCGGTGGAGTCCGGTGACGACGCCGAGGCTGATGCCGATGACGATCTCGAACACGATCGCGATGACGGTGAGCCTGATGGTGATCGGGAAGGCGGTGGCCATCAGCTCGGTGACCTCCTGCCCGTTGAACGCGGTGCCGAAGTCGCCGGTGAAGATGTTGCCCATGTAGGTCAGGTACTGCTGCCAGACGGGCTTGTCGAGGCCGAATTCGGCGCGCAGCTGGGCGGCGGTCGCGGGGTCGCACTGGCGGTCGCCGCAGAGGCCCGCGATGGGGTCACCCATCACGTTCACCATGAGGAAGATCAGCAGCGTGGTGCCGAAGAAGACGGGGATCATCTGCAGCAGCCGCCGGATCACATAACGTCCCATGAAGGGCTCCGGGGGTCGGGGCGAACGGGCGAACGGCGTGGGTCCCCTCCGGGACCGGAAAGCCGGGTGGCCGGTGCGGGTACGCCGCACCGGCCACCCGGCCTCAGCGGGTCACTTGACCTTGATCTGGTCGTACACCGGGACGCTGAAGACGTTCAGCGCGACGTTCTCGACGCGGTCCGAGTAACCGGCGCTTCCGTTCTGGTACCAGAGAGGGATGACGGGCATCTGGTCGGCGAGGACCTTCTCCGCGTCCTGGAAGGTGCTGACGGCGGTGGCCTTGTCGGTCTCGGCGTTGGCCTTGTTGACCAGGTCGTCGAACTCCTCGTTGCTCCACTTCCCGTCGTTGGACGAGGCGTTGGTGTAGTACAGCGGCTGGAGGAAGTTCTGGATCAGCGGGTAGTCCATCTGCCAGCCCGCACGCCAGGCGCCGGTCAGCTTCTGGGTGGAGACCTGGTTGCGGAAGTCGGCGAAGGTGCCGACCGGGCTACCGACGCAGGCCTTGTTGTCGCCCATGACGCTGTTGATGCTGTTGCAGACGGCGTCGACCCACTCCTTGTGGGAGCCGGTGTCCGCGTTGTACGAGATCTTGAGCTGACCGCCGGGGATGCCGCCGCCCTCGTCGATCAGCTTCTTGGCCTGCGCCTTGTCGTACTCGCACGGGGAGCCGCAGAGGCCCTCCTTGAAGCCGCCCTCCGCGCCGAGGACCGGGGAGGTCCAGTCGGAGGCGGGCGTGCGGGTCTTCTGGAAGATCTGGTCGGTGATCTGCTCGCGGTTGATCGCCATCGACAGCCCCTGGCGGACCTTGACCGCGTCGGGGGTGTCCCACGCCTCCACGAAGAACGGGAAGGCGAGCGTCTGGATGATGCCGGCCGCGCTGTTGATGTACCGGTCGCCCAGGTCCCCCTCGACGTTCTTGAGCTGCGAGGCGGGCACGTCGTCCACCAGGTCGAGGTTGCCGGCCGTCAGGTCGGTGTAGGCGGTGTTGTTGTCGGTGTAGACCTTGAGGTCGATGCCGCCGTTCTGTGCCTTGTCCGTGCCGGGGTAGTCGTCCCACCTGCGCAGGTTCATCGAGGAGCCCTTGGCGTACTCGTCGATGGTGTACGGACCGTTGCCGACCGGCTTGGACAGCCAGGCGTCGTGGTCCGAGTAGAAGGTCTCGGGAAGCGGCACGAAGGCCGCGTAGCCGAGGGTGTCGGGCCAGAGCGAGAACTTCTGCGACAGCTTGACCGTGAAGGTCGTGTCGTCGACCACCTTCAGGCCGGAGAGCGTGTCCGCAGTGGCCTTGCCCGACTCGGGGTGGGCCTTGTCGTAGCCGTCGATGTAGGTGAAGAAGTACGCGTTCTTCTGGTTGTTCTTCAGCGCGGCGCCGTAGTTCCAGGCGTCCACGAACGACTTCGCGGTGACCTTCTCGCCGTTGCTGAAGGTCCAGTTGTCCTTGATGGTGATCGTGAAGTTCTGCGAGTCCTCGGACTCGATCTTCTCGGCGATCTCGTTCTTCGCCTCACCGGTCTTCGGGTCGTAGCGAACGAGCCCGCGGAAGACCATGTCCAGAACCTTGCCGCCCTGCACCTCATTGGTGTTCGCGGGCTCCAGCGGGTTCTGCGGGTCGCCCCAGGAGGAGCTCACGATCCCGTCGGCGCCACCGCCGCTGTCACCGCCGTCGTCCCCGCCGCCGCAGGCCGTCGCCGTCAGAGCGACGGCCACGGCGCATGCGGCCCACCTGGCCTGTGTGGCTCCGCGCATGGAGTGCCTCCTAGGGTTCTTGAGTAGCTCAATGCCTCATATCACCCCATATGACACTTCGTCGCATGTTCATGTCCGCCGTCCGGGGCCGCCGGAACGCACAAGGACGCCCGGCCCCTCGATCGGGGGCCGGGCGTCCTTGCCGGGCGGTGTGACGGGCTAGGCCGCGTGCACGACGTCCTTCTCCTCGGCGAAGTGGCAAGCCGACTCGTGCGCGGCCGGCGTGTCCGAGGCCTTGAAGCGCTCGGGGATCGCCAGCAGCGGCACCTCGGTGGCGCACTTGTCCTGGGCCTTCCAGCACCGCGTACGGAAGCGGCAGCCGGACGGCGGGTTGGCCGGCGACGGTACGTCACCGGAGAGGATGATCCGCTCGCGTCCGTTACGGGCGTCCGGGTCCGGGACGGGGACCGCCGACAGCAGCGCCTGGGTGTAGGGGTGCGTCGGGTGGTCGTAGATCTGCGTGTCCGTACCGATCTCGGCCATCTTGCCGAGGTACATGACGCCGACCCGGTCGGAGATGTGCCGGACGATCGACAGGTCGTGCGCGATGAAGAGGTAGGAGAGGTTGAACTCGTCCTGGAGCTTCTCCATCAGGTTGATGACCTGTGCCTGCACCGACACGTCGAGCGCGGAGACCGGCTCGTCGCAGATGATGATCTCCGGGTTGAGCGCGAGGCCGCGGGCGATGCCGATGCGCTGGCGCTGGCCGCCGGAGAACTGGTGCGGATACCGGTTGATGTACTCCGGGTTCAGGCCCACGACGTCCAGGAGGTCCTGGACCTTGCGGCGCCGCTCGCCCTTCGGGGCCACCTCGGGGTGGATCTCGAAGGTCTCCCCGATGATGTCGCCGACCGTCATGCGCGGGTTCAGCGAGGTGTACGGGTCCTGGAACACCATCTGGATGTTGCGGCGCACGGCCTTCAGCGCACGGCCGGACAGCTTGGTGATGTCCTGGCCCTTGTAGAAGACCTCGCCGGCGGTGGCCCGCTCGAGCGTCATCAGGAGCTTGGCGACCGTGGACTTGCCACAGCCGGACTCGCCCACGATGCCGAGCGTCTCGCCCTGGTAGAGATCGAACGAGATCCCGTCCACGGCCTTGACCGCGCCGACCTGCTTCTTGAACAGGATGCCCTGGGTCAGCGGGAAGTGCTTGACCAGGTTGCGTACCTGGAGGATCGGCTCGCCCTGCGAGACCGGCGCCTCGATGGCCGCGACGGCCTCGGTCTCGGTGCTCGCGTTGACCGTCGCCACTTCGGTGACGTTCGGGGTGGCGTCCACGGACTCCTTCTTGATGTCAGCCATGGATCGTCTCCTTCCAGAAGTGGCAGGCGCTGCCGCGGCCGACCAGCTCGGTACCGTCCTGCTCGGTGACCGGGCGAAGTGCCGGGATCTCCGTACGGCAGATGTCCTGCGCCATCGCGCAGCGCGGGTTGAAGGCGCAGCCGGACGGCACGTGCAGCAGGTTGGGCGGCAGGCCCTTGATCGCGTAGAGCTCCTGGCCCTTCTGGTCCAGGCGCGGGATCGACTCCAGCAGGCCCTTGGTGTACGGGTGCGCGGGGCGCTTGTAGATCTCGTGGACCGGGGCGGTCTCGACGATCCGGCCCGCGTACATCACGGCGATCTTGTCCGCGACGTCGGCCACCACGCCGAGGTCGTGCGTGATCAGGATCAGGCCCATGTTGAAGTCGCGCTGGAGCTCCGCGAGCAGGTCCATGACCTGCGCCTGGACCGTCACGTCGAGCGCCGTGGTGGGCTCGTCCGCGATGATCAGGTCGGGCTCCAGGGCCAGCGCCATCGCGATCATGATGCGCTGGCGCATACCGCCGGAGAACTGGTGCGGATAGTCGTTGATCCGCTCCTTCGCCGCCGGGATGCGCACGCGGTCCATCAGCGCGATGGACTTGGCCTTGGCGTCCTTCTTGGAGAGTCCCTGGTGCACGCGGAACATCTCGCCGAGCTGGTAGCCCACGGAGAGCACCGGGTTGAGCGAGGAGAGCGCGTCCTGGAAGATCATGGCGATTTTCTGGCCGCGGATCTGCCGGCGCTCCTCGTTGCCCATCTTGAGCATGTCCTGGCCGCGGAAGAGGATCTCGCCCTTCGGGATGCGGCCCGGGGGCATGTCCAGGATGCCCATGATCGCCTGCGCGGTCACGGACTTGCCGGAACCGGACTCGCCGAGCACGGCGAGGGTCTCGCCCGCGCTGACGCTGTAGTTGACCCCGTTGACGGCCTTGGCGACACCGTCCCGGGTGTGGAACTCCACGTGCAGGTCACGGACTTCGAGCAGCGGACCGCTCGAGTCGTTCGAACCACGCGGAGCAGGAACATCCGCCGTCTTGTCGATGATGGTCATGTACGCCTCCCTCAGCGCAGCTTGGGATCGAGGGCGTTGCGTACCGCATCGCCGAGCATGATGAACGCCAGAACGGTGATCGACACCATGACCGACGGGATGATCAGCACGAACGCGGCGTTACGCAGCTGCTCCTGGCCGGAGGAGATGTCGACACCCCACGACACGGTCGGCTCGGCGAGACCGATGCCCAGGAAGGACAGCGTGGCCTCGGCCGAGATGTAGCCGCCGAGCGCGATGGTCGCGACGACGATCACCGGGGCGATCGCGTTGGGCAGGATGTGACGGAGCAGGATGCGGCTGGTCGAGGCGCCGAGTGCCTTGGCCGCCATCACGTAGTCGGCCTGCTTGATCGTCAGCACGGAGCCGCGTGCGACACGGGCGATCGAGGTCCAGCCGAGGAAGGCCAGCGCCAGGATGACGACCCAGATGTGACGCTCCTCGAACGAGGTCAGGACGACCATCGCACCGAGGATGAAGGGGACGCCGAAGAAGATGTCGGTGACCCGGGAGAGCAGCGTGTCGATCCAGCCGCCGAAGTAGCCGGCGAGCATGCCGACCACGGTGCCCAGGATGGTGACCAGGGCGGTGACCACGACGGCGACGGTGATCGAGGCGCGGGCGCCGTAGACGACACGCGCGTAGATCGAACGGCCCTGGATGTCGTACCCGAACCAGTCCTCCTGGAAGAAGTTCCCCCACTTGGGCTTCTGCAGGTAGTGGTGGGCCAGGTCCGCGTAGCGCGGGTCGGCACCGGTGAACAGGCCGGGGAATATCGCCATCACGAGCAGGAAGAGGATCAGGACCCCGGAGACGACGAACAGCGGGCTGCGCCGCAGGTCGTGCCAGGCGTCCGACCACAGGCTGCGCGGCTTGCCCACGGACGCGGGCGCGGCTGCCGGTGCCGCCGTCACCTCGGCGGGCTGGTCCGCGGCGGTTTTCTTGAGCGTCTCAGGCATAACGGATCCTCGGGTCCAGGACCGCGTAGAGCAGGTCGACGATCAGGCTGGCTGCGAGATACACGATGACGATCAGCGTCACGATGCCGACGACGGTGGCGCCTTCACGGTGCCGGAGCGCGTCGAAGACCGCGGAGCCGACACCCTTGACGTTGAAGATGCCCTCGGTCACGACGGCGCCGCCGAGCAGGGCGCCGAGGTCGGTGCCGAGGAAGGTGACCACGGGGATCATCGAGTTGCGCATCAGGTGGACACCGATGATGCGGCGTCGGGGAAGCCCCTTGGCCACGGCGGTGCGCATGTAGTCGGAGCGCAGGTTCTCGGCGACCGAGGTGCGGGTCAGTCGTGCGACGTACGCCAGGGAGAGCGACCCGAGGACGACCGCGGGCAGGAACAGTTCGCCCCAGTTCGCCTCGGCGCTCACGTTGGGATCGACCCAGCCGAGCTGGAAGGCGAAGAAGTACTGGCCGAGGAAGCCGAGCACGAACGACGGGACGGAGATGAGCAGGAGCGTCAGGACGAGCAGTCCGCGGTCGCGGAACGTGTCCGCCTTCAGACCGGCGAAGATGCCCATGGAGATACCGACGACGACCGTGAAGATGAAGGCAAACAGGGCCAGCCGGACCGTGATCGGGAACGACTCCGTGATGATGTCGGCCACCGGTCGCCCACTGGCGATCTGCGTTCCGAAATCGCCCTGGAACAGATTCACGAGGTAGTTCCAGTACTGGTGCCAGAACGGCAGGTCCAGACCGAGTTCCTTCTTCATCGCCGCGATCTGCGCGGGGTCGACCGACTGCTCGCCTGCAAGTGCGCGCACGGGATCGCCGGGCAGCAGATACATCATGGCGAAGACCAGCGCGGTCGACCCGAGGAAGACCGGGATCATCTGGAGCAGTCGCCGCGCGACATAACGCCCCATGTTTGCCTCCGAAAGGGATAAAGCAGCCCGAAGGGCCGCTCTCCGGGTACGGAGAGCGGCCCCCCGGGACCTACTGCCTGTGTGGGCGGCTGATGGCCGAATGGGGGCCCTCAGGCGTTACTACTTGGCGACGGTGACTTCGGTGATGTTGTAGTCACCGTGGAAGTCGATCGTCACGTTCTCGACAGACTTCGAGTAGCCACCGTTGGTCTTGTACTCCCAGAGCGGGATCGCCGGCATCTTCGTGAGGACGAGCTTCTCGGCCTCCTGGTAAGCCTTGATCGACTCGTCCAGGGTCTTGGCGTTGTCGCCCTTCTTGAAGGCCGCGTCGACCTCCTTGTCGGAGAACCGGCCGTTGTTCGCCTCGGCGGTGGTGCCGTACAGCTCCCGCATGAAGTTGACGTTCAGCGGGTAGTCGGCGACCCAGCCACCACGGTACATAGCCTTGACCTGGTCGTTGTCACGCGCTTCCAGGTCGGTCTGGAAGTCCGGCTTGGCGTCCGGGATGCACTCCACGCCGGTCGAGTTGCGGATGGACTCGCAGACCGCGGTCACCCACTCCTTGTGGCCACCGTCGGCGTTGTACTGGATCCAGATCTTGTTGTCCGGAACGCCGCCGCCCTCGGTGACGAGCGCCTTCGCCTTGGCCGCGTCGAACTTGAACACGTCGGTGCCCAGGTCCTGGTTACCGGCGACGCCCGGAGGCGTGAAGCTGGTGGCGGGCTTGCGGGTGCCGTTGAGCACGGTCTTGGTGATCGTGTCACGGTCGATCGCCATCGACAGGCCCTGGAGGACCTTCGGGTCGATGTCCTTGAAGGTCTTCGAGTAGAAGGTGGGGACGAGCGACTGGATGGCCGCGTACGGCTCGTCGATCGCGCGGTCACCGAGGTCCTGCTTGTACTTCGGCAGGTCCTTCGGGCCGACCTGGCGGATCATGTCCAGGTTGCCGGACAGGAGGTCCTGGTACGCGGCCTCGACGGTCGCGTAGTTCTTGAAGAGGACACCCGCGTTCTTGGCCTTGTTCGGACCCTGGTAGTCAGGGTTGGCCTTGACCTGGATGAGCTTCTTGTGGTCCCACTTCTCGAAGACGTAGGGACCGTTGCCGACCGGCGCCTGACCGAAGGCCTTGGTGTCCTTGTAGAACACCTCCGGCAGCGGGGCGAAGGTGGTGTAGCCGAGCTTGTACTCGAAGTACGGGACGGCGCTGTTGAGCTCGATCGTGAAGGTGGTGTCGTCCACCATCTTCAGACCGGACATCTCCGTGGCCTTGGGGTCACCCTTCTCGGGGTGGACGTCCGCGTAGCCCTTGATGTCCTCGAACCAGAACGCGTTCTGCTGGGCGTTCTTGACGTTCGCGTACCAGTTCCACGCCTTGATGTACGACTCGGCGGTGACGGGGGTGCCGTCGTGGAACTTCCAGCCGGACTTGAGCTTGACCGTCCACGTCTTGGAGTCGGTGGTCTTCACCGACTCGGCGTTCGTGTAGACGATGTTGCCATCCGCGTCGAAGTCCAGCAGCTGGGTGAACAGCGACTGGATGACGTAACTGCCGAGCGACTCGTTGGTGTCGGCCGGGATCAGCGGCTTCTGCGGCTCACCGACGTCGATGGACACATAGCCCGCAGGCTTGCCCTTCTCCTTCGAGGCCGAGTCGCTGCCGTTGTCACTGTCGCCGCCGCCACAGGCAGTCGCGGCCAGGGCGATGATTGCCGCTCCCGCGACCCACTTGGCGCTCTTGGCACCGCGCATGGGTTTCCTCCTCATGAGTCCACTTTTGACTACAAGAGGGGCACTGTAGAGATCCACCGACACCCCTGACGGCGATCGTTTGCAGTGCCCCGAGTGTGCTCGTGAGTCGGCACTCCCCACAGTGCGCTGACCCATTGACCCGAGCTCAATGGAGCCAACTATTAAGGAACACCGGGCTGTAAACCACACTTAAAGGGTCTCGGTTTGACAACATCAGGAACCCATGGTTGCCCGAAATCCGGACAAAGTGATCCCAGACAGACACGCCCGAAACGGACCGTTAACACATGTTCCGGAGGGCGACCCCCGATATCCGGACAGCCCGGTCAGAGAAATCGGTTGACGAAAGGCCCGGACCCCCACAGTGTCTGCGGGGGTCCGGGCCTCATGTCAACGCCTCGTGCTGACGGTTCGTCGGACGGCGCCGGCGGACCTCGGCCTGGTCAGGCGTTCTTCGCGCGCGACGCCGTACGGCCACGCTGCTTGGCGTCCAGGACGGTCTTGCGGATGCGGACCGTCTCCGGGGTCACCTCGATGCACTCGTCGTCGCGGCAGAACTCCAGGGACTGCTCCAGCGAGAGCTTGCGCGCCGGCACCACGTTCTCCGTGGTGTCGGCGGAAGCCGCACGCATGTTGGTGAGCTTCTTCTCCTTGGTGATGTTCACGTCCATGTCGTCGGCGCGGGAGTTCTCGCCGATGATCATGCCCTCGTAGACCTCGGTGCCGGCCTCCGTGAAGATGACACCGCGCTCCTGGAGGTTGACCATCGCGAACGGCGTGACCGTTCCCGACCGGTCGGCGACCAGCGAGCCGTTGTGGCGGGTGCGCAGGTCACCGAACCACGGCTCGTGACCCTCGAAGATGGAGTGCGCGATGCCCGTACCACGGGTCTGGGTCAGGAACTCCGTACGGAAGCCGATGAGGCCGCGGGACGGCACGATCCACTCCATGCGGACCCAGCCCGAACCGTGGTTCGTCATGGTCTCCATGCGGCCCTTACGGGTCGCCATCAGCTGCGTGATGGCACCGAGGTGCTCCTCGGGCGAGTCGATCGTCATGCGCTCGATCGGCTCGTGGGTCTTGCCGTCGATCTGCTTGGTGACGACCTCGGGCTTGCCGACCGTCAGCTCGAAGCCCTCACGGCGCATCTGCTCGACGAGGATGGCCAGCGCGAGCTCACCGCGGCCCTGGACCTCCCAGGCGTCGGGACGCTCGGTGTCCAGGACGCGGAGCGAGACGTTACCGATCAGCTCGCGGTCGAGGCGGTCCTTGATCTGGCGGGCGGTGACCTTGTGGCCCTTGCCGCCCTTGCCGACGAGCGGCGAGGTGTTCGCGCCGATGGTCATCGAGATGGCCGGCTCGTCGACCGTGATCAGCGGGAGCGCGATCGGGTTCTCGAGGTCGGCCAGGGTCTCGCCGATCATGATGTCCGGGATACCGGCGATGGCGCAGATGTCGCCCGGGCCGGCCTTCTCGGCCGGCTGGCGGGTGAGCGCCTCGGTCATCAGCAGCTCGGTGATGCGCACGTTGGACATCGTGCCGTCGCGCTTGATCCACGTGACGGTCTGGCCCTTGCGCAGCTCGCCCTGCTCGACGCGGCACAGCGCGATACGGCCGAGGAAGTTGTCGGCGTCCAGGTTGGTGACGTGAGCCTGCAGCGGGGCGGACTCGTCGTACTCCGGGGCCGGGACCGTGGACAGGATGGTCGTGAAGAACGGCTCCAGGTTGTCGCTGTCCGGCGGGACGGTGCCGTCCTCCGGCTTGGTCAGCGAGGCGACGCCGTCACGGGCGCAGGCGTAGACGATCGGGAACTCGATCTGGTCCTCGTCGGCGTCGAGGTCCAGGAAGAGGTCGTAGGTCTCGTCGATGACCTCGGCGATACGGGAGTCCGGACGGTCCGTCTTGTTGATGCAGAGGATGACCGGCAGCTTGGCGTCGAGCGCCTTGCGCAGCACGAACCGGGTCTGCGGGAGCGGGCCCTCGGAGGCGTCGACGAGGAGCACGACCGCGTCCACCATCGACAGACCGCGCTCGACCTCGCCACCGAAGTCGGCGTGGCCGGGGGTGTCGATGATGTTGATCGTGATCGGGTCCCCGCCGTCCTTGGGGTGATACTTCACCGCCGTGTTCTTGGCGAGGATCGTGATGCCCTTCTCACGCTCCAGGTCGTTCGAGTCCATCATGCGTTCGTCGAGGTGCTCGGCGGCGTGCGCGGCGAAGGCGCCCGCCTGCTTGAGCATGGCGTCGACCAGCGTGGTCTTGCCGTGGTCGACGTGGGCGACGATGGCGACGTTACGGATGTCGTGGCGCGTGGGCATGGGTGGCTTGCGCTTCTCTCGGGTCGGGGATCAGGCGTCTCAGTCGGTCTCATGTCCTCGTACGCCCCGCCGGGCGGACACGCCACGGCTAGTCCAATGGTACGGGCCCGACGCGCCCGGGGCTTCCCGGCCCGATCCGCGAGACCGGTCTCCAGCCACTGTTCAGCCGATATTCAGCAGGTATTGCGCCATCGTCCGGCGTCCGGCCGGACGGGCACGGGGGGTGCGGGGTGGGGGTGCGACCCGGATCCGGGCAGACACGACCTTGCCCGCCGGGGGCGCCTGCGGGCAAGGGAACTGACCTGGTTCCGAGCTTGGTGTACGCGCTTGACCTGCTACTTCTTGCGATTCGCGGGGGAACCTGCCGCTTGTCGCCCGGTGAATCCGATGTCCTCGTAGCGGGGTGCGGCGAAGCCGAAGGCACCGATGTTGGCGAGCTTCTTGTCGACGGCGACCAACTGTGGCCTCTGATACAGCGGAATCGATCCGGCAGCGGCCCAGATCCGGGCATCGGCCTGCTTCAGCAGATCCCTGGAGGTGTTCGCGTCGAGCTCGGAGACCGCGCGGTCGAAGAGCTGGTCGATGTGGTCCGAACCGACCCGGGTGTAGTTCTGCTCGACGAGCAGCGACCCGTCGGTGGCGGGTTCCGGCTTGGCGAAGATCGGGCGGCCGTCGGTCGCCGGGTAGGCGGTGGCGGGCCAGGAGTACAGCGCGAGGTCGTAGTCGCCGGAGGCGACGTGGTCCTTGAAGTAGCTGTCGTCGGCGACCTTGGTGATCACCGTGCCGACGCCGATCGAGTCGAGCATCTCGACGATCATGTCCCCGACGCTGCGCAGCGACTGCGAGCCGGGCCCCGACGGGAGGACGAAGCGCAGGGTGAGCGGCTTGCCGTCCTTGCCGAGGCGGCCCTTGAGGGAGGCGGGTGCGGGGGCCGCGGTGCCCGCGGGGGCGTAGGCGCCGGCGGCTCCGCCGGGCTGCTTGTCCTGGGCGGTGGCCTTGGGGGTGTCACCGGTGCGGGCGTCGGCGAGGCGGTCGCCCGGCTTCTCGTCGCCGACGGTGTACGTCCCCTCGTCGCGGGAGGCCTCGTCGTCCTTCTCCGCGTCCTTGTCGTCCTTCTTCGTGGCCTTGTCCTCCTTCTTCGTGGCCGTCTCCTCCTGCTTCTTCTCCCCGGTCTTCGTCCTCCCGGCGTCGGTCCTGTCCGCGTCGGCCTTCTTCTCGGCGTCGGTCCTGTCCGCGTCGGCCTTCTTCTCGGCGTCGGTCCTGTCGGCCTCGCTGCCCGCCTTGGTGTCCTTCGGCTTCTGGACGGCCCCGCCGAGCGTCCAGCCCGCGTCCGCCAGGAGTGCCTGCGCCTCCTTGGTGTCCTGCTCGCCCAGCGCACCGCTGCCGTCCTTGTACGCGGGCTGCCCGGCCAGGGCCAGGTGGCTGCCGGGCGGCTTCGCGGGCAGGCCCAGCGGCTTCAGCACGGTGTCGGCGAGCTCCTGGCGGTCCAGGGCGCGGGCGACCGCCCGGCGGACCCGGTCGTCGGAGAGGGGCCCGGACTCGCCGTTCAGCGCGAGCTGCGTGTAGGCGGGCTCCAGGGACTTGCGTACGGCGAAGCCGTCCAGCGACTTCTGCTCGGCCGCGTACGCCGCGACGGCTTCCCTGGTCTCGGCGCGGGCGGCCTGCGCCGTCTCGGCGGCCTCCTCGTCCGAACCATGGGCCAGCGCCCAGGAGCGCAGTGCGGCCGCGGGGGTGATGTCGGCCCCGGGGCCGTGGGCGGGCGGCTGCCCGTTGCCGCCCTGGTAGCGGGCGGCGCGGGCGACGCGGCCCGCCGTCGCCGGGTCGATGTCGGCGACGTCGACCGTGCCGCCGGTCAGCGCCTTCGCGCGGTCCTCGGGCTTCACGGCGCGGAACACGAGCGATTCGAGCTTGGCCTCGTCACCCCACCAGCGCGGGTTCCGGTCGAGCGTGACCGTTCCCCTGCCCTTGCTCACCTCGCGCAGCCGGAACGGTCCTGCGGTGTTCTTGAGCGTGGTCCTCGCGCCGTCGTTGAAGGTGCCGGGCGTACCGGTGACCTCCTTCGGGTACAGCGGCGAGAAGAGGGCACGCCAGTCGGCGTACGGCTTGGAGAAGGTGACCCTGACCTGCAGGTCGTCCTTCCCGCGTTCGATCTTCTCGATCCGTTCGTAGCCCGCGTTGCGGGCGGTCCAGAACGCCGAGTCCTTGCCGCTGAGCGCGCGCCACTGGGCGACGAAGTCGGGGGCACCGATCTCCCGGCCGTCGCTCCACACGGCCTGCTGGTTGAGCTTGTAGAGGACGATCTGCTTCGGCTCCCGCTCGATGACCTTCGCCGACTCCAGGTAGTCGGGGTTGAGCTGCGGCTCGCCCCGCGCGTCCATCGGGAACAGGGAGGGCAGCAGGGCGCCGGTGATCCGGGTGGTGGCGCTGTCGGCGTCCGCCTGGAAGGCGTTGAGGGTGGCGGGCACCGCGTCGATCGCCCAGGTGAGCGTGGACCCCTCCTCCACCCGGTCCCGGGGGGCCGGGGCGATGTCCTGCGGGACGGCCACCGCGACCGGGCCCCCGTCGCCCGAACTGCACCCGGCCAGTACCGGGATCGTGAGCACTCCCGTCGCCAGGAGCGCGACCGAGCGGCGCTTCCGGGCTGTCCCGCGCGGGACGCCGACGTGGGCCATGGCTGATACCTCCGGGGCCGGCCCGGACCACCCCGTACCGGAATGGACCGGAATATGCGTATTGGTGGCATTTGCAGTTGATCACACTGGTTCGCTGATCCACTGAACTCACCTCCACGCGCGAGGGCCCGCAGACACGGCCGTCGGAGCCGCCGATGTCACCCGTGCGGCCCCGCCGCAGCGCCCCCTCGGCGCGCGGCGAACCGGCCGGTCTTGCTCCTCCGCAGGCCAGCGATCTAGGGTGAATGCGCTTTCAGAAGAGGGTCGGTACATGCAACAGCACGTGCTTCGGTACGGAAGAAGAAGCGGACGGTCGGTCGAGTGAGCGCCCCCACGGTGTACGACGTCGCCGAGCGGTCGGGCGTCTCCATTGCCACGGTCTCCCGGGTGTACCGCAACCCCGATTCGGTACGCGCCCAGACGCGCGAGCGGGTCCTGGAGGCGGCCCGGGAGCTCGGCTACGTACCGAGCGGGAACGCCCGGGGGCTGGCCAGTCGCACGACGGGCGTGCTGGGGCTCTGCTTCCCCGACTACGCGGACCCGGACGCCGAGGCCGACGCGGAGGCCGACAGCGACGCCGACGACGCGGTGATGCTCTACTCCGACCAGATCATCCGCGGCATGGAACGGGCGGCGCGCCGCCACGGCTACGCACTGCTGATCGCCGCCTCGCTGGAGGGCGGGCCGGAGAGCCTGGTGGCGAAGGTGGCGGGGCGGGTGGACGGCTTCGCCGTCCTGGCGCAGACCGTGCCGACCGAGGACCTGGAGGTGATATCGCGCCGGCTGCCGGTGGTGATGCTCGCCGGTCCCCGCGAGATCGACCACCTGGACCACCTCGTCGTGGCGAACGCCGACGGCGAGCGCGGGCTGGCCCGCCATCTGATCGACGACCACGGGCTGCGCAGGCTCGCCTTCGTCGGGGGCGACCCGGACTCCCCGGACGCCGAGGCGCGGTTCCGCGGTTTCCGGGAGGCGTGCCGTGAGGCCGGACTCCCGGTCCCGGACGCCCCCGATCTGCGGACGGCGATGATGACGCAGGCGGAGGGCGCACGGGCGGCCGAGACACTGCTGGACCGGGGTGCCGAGCGGCCCGAGGCCATGCTCTTCGCCAACGACCAGATGGCGGTGGGCGCGCTGCGCGCGCTGGAGCGGCGCGGGGTCCGGGTGCCCGACGACATGGCCGTGACCGGCTTCGACGGGATTCCGCTCAGCCGGATCGTGCGCCCGTCGCTGACGACCGTACGGCAGCCGATCCGCCAACTGGGCGAGCAGGCCGTGGAATTGCTGGTGCAACGCCTGGCCGACCGGACCCGCGACCCCGTGTCGCTGGAGCTGCCCGTCTCGCTGGCCCGCCGGGCGAGCTGCGGCTGCGGCTGACCCGCCTCCGTCACGGGGTCACCGCCCGAGCCACATCCCGAAGAAGCGGGTGCGCCGCGCGTCCAGCTCCGCCAGCTCCCGGTCGCGTCCGCCGTAGGCGAAGTGCCCCGCGCTCAGCACCTGGAGTTCGCGGGGGCCGGGCAGCGCGTTGTGTACGGCGAACTGCCCCGGCGGCGGCACCGCGGGGTCGAACAGCGCCGCGGCGACGAGCGTCGGCAGCTCCAGCCGTGCCGCGGCCGTCGCGGCGTCGAAGTACCTCAGCACCTCGCTCACGCCGGGGTGCTCGCGGTGACGGACGCGCACCGGCTCCCCGCTGCCCGTGGAGGGCAGGGTGAGCCGCAGCGGGTGGTTGCCGAAGGTCGGGACCGTGAGCTGCGCCGCCCCGAACCGGTCGTCCCAGGGCAGCGCGAGTGCGCCGAGGCCGCCGCCGAAGCTCTCCCCGAGATAGCCGAGGCGCCGGGTGCCGGCGAGCCGGGGCAGCAGTTCCTGGAGCGCGGAGGCCGCGCACCACAGGTCGGCCACGCAGTCGCCGATGACGTAGGTGTCGCGTGACCCGATGCCGTGCAGGACGTGTGCGTCGGCCTCGCCGGGGATGTCCGGCCGCAGTCCGCGGCTGCCCATGCCGCGCACGCAGGGCAGGATCGCGGCGGACCCGGGCAGCGGCAGGGGGACCTCGGGGCCGGCCTCCCGCCGGCCGCCGTAGCCGTGGCCGATGACGAAGCCGTGCGCCGCGGGGCCGTCGACGGGCAGCGCCAGCCAGCCGCCGAGGCGTACGCCCCCCACGGAGGTGAAGGACACCCCGTGCAGCCGGACCCCGTCGCGTTCCTCCTCGGCGGGTCCGGCCTCCGGGGCGGTGTCGACGGCGCGGGCCGCCTCGTACCGCGCCCTCCAGAACGCCTCGAAGTCCGCGGGGGCGTCCGGCGCGGGTATGCGCAGCAGCTCGTCGAGCGTCCGTCCGTGGGCAGGGTCGAAGGGGAAGTCGTGCGCGAACGAGGCCATGAGCAGGACAGTAGCGGGCCCCGAAACCTGCCCAAGTAAGCGGAATCGGTCACATCTGCTTTTAATCCGCAAACAGCATGCTTACGGTTCGACCACCTGACACCCAAATGTCGAACACGTTGCACGAGTGTGACCCAACACCCTCTTGCGGATTCCGGAATGGCTGCCGCAGAGTTATGTATGCGCTTACAGACAGCGCATACATGTCGGATTGCTCAAGGAGGAGCCCTCCATGTCCCGCACCGCCAGAACCGTCTCCGCCGCGGTCGCCGTCGCGCTCGCCTTCGGCATCACCGCCTGCGGCAGCTCCGGCGGCGACGACGTCGCCGCGGACCAGAAGCAGACGCTCACCGTCTGGGCCATGGGTGCCGAGGGCGAGAAGCTCGCGGACGTGGCCGAGGTGTACGAGAAGGCCAATCCGAACATCACCGTCAAGGTGACCCCGGTCGGCTGGGACGTCGCCCACCAGAAGCTGGTGTCCGCCGCGGCGGCCGGCACGCTGCCGGACGTGGCGCAGATGGGCGGGAGCTACATGGGCGAGTTCGCCGAGCTCGGTGTTCTGGAGCCCGTCGACACCAAGGTCTTCGACGAGAAGGAGTTCTTCCCCGCCGGCTGGAACCAGGGCGAGGTGGACGGCACCGCGTACGGCGTGCCGTGGTACGTCGACACACGTGTCCTGTACTACCGCACCGACCTGGCGAAGAAGGCCGGTGTCGACAAGGCGCCGACCGACTGGCAGGAGATGCAGGACCTCGCCACCGCGTACCAGAAGAAGGCGGGCACCAAGTGGGGCCTGTCCATCCAGCCCAGCGGCCTGGACACGGTGCAGAACTTCTACTCGTTCCTCTACTCGGCCGGCGGCGAGATCGTCGACGACAAGGGCGAGGCGGTCATCGACAGCCCGGCGGCCGTGAAGGCGCTCAAGGAGTACGGCTCGTACTTCGAGAAGGGGCTGTCCAACAAGTCGGTCCAGCCCGGCTACGACGTCGTGAAGGACTTCGGCAACGGCCGGGTCCCCATGTTCTTCGGCGGCCCCTGGCACGTCACCCTGCTGAACGAGGGCCAGCCGCAGCTCAAGGGCAAGTGGGCGGTGGCCAATGTCCCCGCGGACGAGTCCTCGGTCTCCATGGCGGGCGGTTCCTCCCTGGTGATCTCCAAGGACAGTGAGCACAAGGCCGCCGCCACAAAGTTCATCACGTACCTGACGAACACCGAGGGCCAGGCCGACTGGTACGAGCGCACCAAGGACCTGCCCGCGAACACCGCGGCCTGGGATTCCGGGAAGCTCGCCGACGACGCGAACCTCCAGGTCTTCAAGAAGCAGATGGACACCGCCAAGTCCTCGCCGTCCACGGCCCGGTGGACGGAGATCACCGACAAGGTCGACCAGGCCATCGCCAAGGTGACGCAGGGCAAGGCGTCCGCCGAGGACGCGCTGAAGACCGCGCAGTCCGAGATCGAAGGCCTCGTGAAGTAGGAGCGATGAGCACCACGACCGGAAAGGCCGCACAGCCGGCCAAGGTGCAGGACCGCCCCGGGACTCCCCCGTCCCGGGGCGGCCGGGGAGAGACAGGACGCCGGAAGTCGTCGATGGGTGTGCAGAACGCCGCAGGCTGGCTGTTCTCCACCCCCTTCCTCGTCCTCTTCACCGTCTTCATGGCGTTCCCGATCCTCGCCACGCTGGTGATGAGCTTCACGGACTTCGGTCTGCGCAACGTCACCCGCCCGCTGGACGCGAATTTCATCGGCTTCGAGAACTACGTCGAGCTGTTCGGCGACGAGAAGTTCCTCAAGTCTCTGGGCAACACGGCGTACTTCGTCGTGGTGGGCGTCCCGCTGACCATCGCCCTCGGGCTGGTCGTCGCCGTACTGCTGAACAACGGCATCGACCGGGCGCGGACCTTCTTCCGCGTCGGGTTCTACGCCCCGGTGGTCACCACCATCGTGGCGGTCGCCGTGGTGTGGCGCTTCGTCCTGGACCCGAGCGACGGGCTCGTCGCGGGCCTGTTCTCCGAGGTGGGCCTCACCGCGCCGGACTTCCTCGGCTCGGAGGCGCTGGCCATGCCCTCGATGATCGCGATGGCGGTCTGGCGCAACGTCGGTACGGTCATGGTGCTCTTCATCGCCGGGCTGCAGGCCATTCCCACCGAGGTGCGGGAGGCCGCCCGGCTCGACGGCGCCGGTCTGTGGCAGGAGTTCCGGGGGATCACGGTCCCCCTGCTGCGGCCCACGGTGCTCTACGCCACGGTGATCACCACCATCGGCTACCTCAACGTGTTCGAGGAACCGTTCGTCATGACGCAGGGCGGGCCCTCCGACTCCACCCTCACCGTGTCGCTGAACATGTACCGCGAGGGCTTCAACTTCTTCCACATGGGCTATGCCAGCGCCATGGCGTATGTCCTCTTCGTAGTGATCATGGGCATCACGGTGCTGCAGCTCCGACTGCTGAAGGACAACACGAAATGACCGTCGGCCAAGCACCCGGTGCCGTGCGGACCGCGCCGGCGGGCAAGTCCCGCAACCTGAAGCGTCCGCTGGTCTACGTCCTGCTCTCGCTGGGCCTGCTGATCATGTCGGCGCCGTTCCTCTGGATGGCTCTCTCGTCCTTCAAGACGACGAGCGAGCTCTCGGCCAGTCCCCCGGTGTGGATTCCCACCGAGTGGACCCTGGACAACTTCCGGAACCTGCTCGACAAGCTGAACCTGCCGCTCTACTTCATGAACTCGGTGATCGTGGCGGCGCTGGTCACCGTCTCGAACCTGGTGTTCTGTTCGATGCTCGGGTACGCCCTGGCCAAGCTGAGGTTCGTCGGCCGCAACAAGATCTTCGGGATCGTCCTGGGCGCGCTCATGGTGCCCGGGAACCTGATGCTGCTGCCGCTGTTCGTGCTGATGAGCAAGCTCGGCCTGATCGACTCGTACGCGGGTCTGGTGCTGCCCTTCGCCGCCGGAGCGTTCGGCGTCTTCCTGATGCGGCAGTTCATGCAGTCGATCCCGGACGAGCTGCTGGAAGCGGCCCGGATGGACGGCGCGAGCGAGTGGTACATCTTCTGGCGCATCGTGATGCCGCTGGTGAAGCCGGCCCTCGCGACGCTCTCGATCTTCACGTTCCTCGGCTCCTGGAACAACTTCGTCTGGCCGCTGATCGCGACCAACGACCCGGACAAGTACACGCTTCCGGTCGCCCTGGCCACGTTCGTCACCGACCCCAACAAGGCGGGCGGCTCGAACGGCATGCTGATGGCCGGAGCCTTCCTGGTCGTGCTGCCGGTGCTGGTCCTCTTCATCGCCCTGCAGCGGCACTTCACCCAGGGCATCGCCACGGCGGGCATGAAGTAGCCCGCCCGGCCCGCCCACCGCACATCCACGGGGCCGCACCCGACCGCGCGGCCGCACCCCTCCACGTACAGGAAAGACATTCCGCGATGACGCACACCCCGGTCCCGTTCCCCGAAGGCTTCCTGTGGGGCGCCTCCACGGCCGCCCACCAGATCGAGGGCAACAACACCAACAGTGACTGGTGGGTCAAGGAGCACTCCACCGGTACGCACATCCAGGAGCCCAGCCTGGACGCCTGCGACAGCTACCACCGCTGGCGCGAGGACATGGACCTGCTGGCCGGGCTCGGCTTCACGGACTACCGGTTCTCCATCGAGTGGGCCCGCATCGAGCCGGCCGAGGGCAGCTTCTCCCAGGCCGAGCTCGCCCACTACCGGCGCATGGTCGAGGGGGCGATCGCCCGCGGCCTGCGCCCGATGGTCACCCTGCACCACTTCACCGTGCCGCAGTGGTTCGAGGCACGCGGCGGCTGGACGGCGGAGGGTGCCACGGAGCTCTTCGCGCGGTACGTCGCCGCCTGCGCACCCGTGATCTCCGAGGGCGTCAGCCACGTCTGCACGATCAACGAACCGAACATGATCGCCGTCATGGCCGGCCAGGCCAGGCGCGGTGACATCGGCTTCCCGCCCGCCGGTCTGCCCACCCCGGACGACGAGACCACCGTGGCCGTCATCGCCGCCCACCACGCGGCCGTGAGGGAGGTCCGGGCACTGGACGCCGGAATCCAGGTGGGCTGGACCATTGCCAACCAGGTCTACCAGGCCCGTCCGGGCGCCGAGGACGTCACCGCCGCCTACCGTCAGCCGCGCGAGGACGTCTTCATCGAGGCGGCCCGCGGCGACGACTGGATCGGCGTGCAGTCCTACACCCGCACGGAGATCGGTCCCGACGGTCCGATCCCCGCGTCCGGGGACGTCGAGCGGACGCTGACGCAGTGGGAGTACTACCCCGCCGCCGTCGGTCACGCCCTGCGCCACACCGCCGAGGTCATCGGGCGCGACATGCCGCTGATCGTCACGGAGAACGGCATCGCCACCTCCGACGACAGCCGCCGTGCGGACTACTACGCGGGCGCGCTGAACGAGGTGGCCACCGCGCTGCGGGACGGCCTCAACATCCAGGGCTACCTGGCCTGGAGCGCCCTGGACAACTACGAATGGGGCTCGTTCACACCGACGTTCGGCCTGATCGCCGTGAACTGGGAGACGTTCGAGCGGACCGCGCGGCCCTCGGCCGTCTGGCTCGGCTCGCTCGGCCGCTCCCGCGAGCTGCCCCTCTCCGCCGGCTGAGACCGGCCCTCAGGACAGGGAGCCACCTGACGGCTCCCTCCGGTACGGGTGCCGGCGTCACCTGACGGCCGCCGGCACCCGTACCGCACACCGCGGTTCCCGCACCCCTGCCCCACCCCGCTTCAGTGACAGCAGATGACTCTTCCCCGAGAGGTTCTGATGGACCGTCGCACGTTTCTCACCGCCGCAGGGACCGGGGCCGCCGCCCTGTCCGTGGGCGCCCTCAGCGCTCCGTCCGCCACCGCCGGGCCGGCTTCCACGGCCGCGGGCACGGACACCGCGCAGCTCCTGGCCTGGTTCCGCGACACGTACCGCTCGATCGAGGCGATGACGACGGACTTCGGGTCTCGCCTCGGACAAGATCGACGTCAGCGGCGCCGCCCCCGTCGTCTCCCGTCAGACCTCGCCCACCAACATCGGCTGCGGCCTGTGGTCGGCCGTGGCCGCCGCGGGGCTCGGCGTCACGGGTGAGGCCGCGATGCTCCGCACGCTGGAGCGGACGGTGTCGGCCGTCGAGAAGCTGGAGCGCCACCACGGCTTCTGGCTCAACTGGTACGACGCCCACGACGGTTCCGTGCTGACCGAGTGGCCCGGCACCGGTGCCCCCGTCCGCCCGTTCCTCTCCTCGGTGGACAACGCCTGGCTCGTCACGGGCCTGCGGATCGCCGCCGACGCCGCACCCTCGCTGCGCCCCCGCATCGGGCGCATCCTCGCCACCGCCGACTGGTCGTACTACTACACGCCCTACGACCCGGCCGACCCGGTCGCCGGCCCCGGGCAGTTGCGCGGCGGCTTCTGGACGGACACGGACGAGCCCACCGGCCACCACTACGGGGCGCTCAACACCGAGCCCCGGATGGCCAGTTACCTCGGCATCGCGGACGGTTCGCTGCCCTCCGAGCACTACTGGCACCTGCTGCGCACGATGCTCCCGGAGCACGAGCAGGAGCAGCACCCGCAGGGTGCGTACTCGGTGGTGGACGGCGTACGCGTCTGGCAGGGGCACTACACCCACGGCGGCCGGAAGATCGTCCCCACCTGGGGCGGTTCGATGTTCGAGGCGCTGATGGTGCCGCTGTTCGTCCCGGAGCCGGAGTGGTCACCGCGGTCCTGGGGCCGCAACCACCAGCGTTACGTGCGCGGCCAGATCGAGCACGGACTGAAGGAGGCGGAGTACGGGTACTGGGGGTTCTCCCCCTCCGACGTCCCCGAGGGCGGCTACCAGGAGTACGGGGTGGACGCGCTGGGCATGCAGGTCGACGGGTACGCCTCCAACACCGACCGGACGTACACCACGTACGGTGCGCCGCTGCCCGACCCGTCCGCCTTCACCAACGGGGTGGTGACGCCGCACGCCTCCTTCCTCGCGCTGCCGTACGCGCCGCGCGAGGCGGTCGCCAACCTGAAGGCCCTGGACCGGGACTTCGGCGCGTACCACGAGGGCTTCGGCTTCCGGGACTCCGTCAATGTCGGTACGGGGCGGGTCAGCGACTCCATGCTCGCACTCGACCAGGGCATGATCGCCGCGGCGCTGGCCCAGGCGATCCGGCCGGGTCTGCTCCAGCGGCCGTTCCGGACGGGTGGCTTCCGGTCGCGGGTGCGTCCGCTGCTCGCCAAGGAGCGCTTCAGCATCTGACCGGCCACGCGGGCGGCATCCCCTGCCGCCCGCGCCTTGCCGCCCGCGACCCCGCCCGCCGCCCGGCTCCGGGTCGCGGACTCCGGGTCGCGGGCTCCGGGTCGCGGGCTCCGGGTCGCGGGCTCCGGGTCGCGGGTGGCAGAGGGCGGACATAGCCTCCCAAATGTGATGCCGCTTGCGCGCCGTACCCGGAACTCCCGGCTTTCGATACCCAGCAGGGCACTCCTCTCCGCACTGACCGTGCTGTGCTGGATCGCCCTTCCGGCGGCAACGGACGCCCGGGCCGAGGACCCCGTCACCCTGTCCCGCGACGGGCAGACCACCGACAAGGTGGGGGCGCTGGGCGACCGCGAACCGCAGGTCGAAGCCGCTCTCGACCGCTTGTTCGACGAGCGTCGCGTTCAGCTCTTCGTGGCGTACGTACGTGATTTCTCCGGCCGCGACGCACAGACCTGGACCGACGAGACCGCGAACCGCAACGGTCTCGGGCAGGAGGACGTGCTGCTGGCCGTGGCCACGCACGACCGGCAGTACGCCTACTCGGTCGGCCAGGGCTCACGGCTCACGGACGGGCAGCTCCAGGACGTGGCGAACACCGCGATCGAGCCGGCCCTCAGGGAGAACGACTGGGCGGGTGCCGCGATCGGTGCCGCCGACGGCTACACCGCGGTGCTGGGCGGTGAACCCGTACCCACTCCGGCGATCACTCCGGGCCCCGCGGATCCCGGGACGGGCGGCGACTCCGACAGTGGCGGCGCCACGAACCTCATCGTGCCCTTGGCCGTCGTCGTGGCCGCGGGCGCCGTCGCGGCCTTCGCGTTCACCCGCCGCAGGCGGCGTACGACGACCCGGACGACCCCGGCGTCGGCCGGCTGGGGCGGAGGCGGCGCGGGAGCGGCGGAGCCGCCGATCGCTCTGCCCGAGCTCGATGCCCGGGCCGAGGCGGACCTCGTGGACACGGACGACGCCGTGCGCACCAGCGAGGAAGAGCTCGGCTTCGCCACCGCCCAGTTCGGCGAGGAGGCCGCAGCCCCGTTCGCCCAGGCCGTCGAGCACGCCAAGTCGGAACTGACGGCCGCGTTCCGGCTGCGGCAGCAGCTCGACGACGCCTTCCCGGAGGACGACGCGACGCGACGCCGCATGCTCGACGAGATCGTCCGGCGCTGCGCGGACGCCAACGAGCGGCTGGACGCCGTGTCGGAGGACTTCGACCGGCTGCGCGCCCTCGAACGTACGGCCCCCGAGGCCGTGGCCACCGCCGAGACCACGTTCCGCGACCTCACCGCACGCGTCTCCACGGCGGAGGCCACACTCACCGGGATGCGGAGCCGGTATGCGGAGTCGGCCGCCGCGCCGGTGGCCGACGATGTCGAACAGGCGAAGGACCGGCTGGTCTTCGCGACCACCGGCCTCAACAAGGCGCGCCAGGCCGTGGACAGCGGGAACAACGCCGAGGCCGCGGTGTACGTGCGTGCGGTCGAGGGGGCGATCGGCCAGGCGGCCACCCTCGTCGACGCGGTGGACCGGCGGGCCGTGGAGCTGGCCGAGGCGGCCGGAAAACTGCCCGGCGCGCTCACCGAGACCGAGACGGACCTGGCCGACGCCAGGGGGCTGCTCGAAGGTACGGCCGACGGAGTGCCGACGGCCGATCTGCAGGGCAGGATCGCGCGCGCCGAATCGGTGCTCCGTGATGTGAGCAGTGATCTGCAGGCCGGTCCGTACGACCCCATCGACGCGCTGCGCAGGGTGGAGGAGGCCGACGCGGCACTGGACGAGGCCCTGGCCGGGGCCCGCGAGCAGGAGCACGGCGGCCGGCGGGCGAGCTCGCTCCTCGATCAGTCGATGCTCACCGCGCGTTCGGGGATCGGTGCCGCCGCTGACTACATCACGACCCATCGCGGGGCGGTCGGCAGCGGGGCCCGTACCCGGCTGGCGGAGGCCCAGCGCCACTGGGAGAGGGCCAGGGAGCTGTCGGAGGCGAACGATCCCCAGGGCGCGCTGGCCCGGACGCAGCAGGCGGACGCGCTGGCGGCGCAGGCGCAGAGCCTGGCCGAGCAGGATGTGCGCGAGTACCGCAACCGGCAGGACCCCGGCGGACCGCAGGGAGGGGGTGGCGGGATGGGCGGCGCCGTACTGGGCGGCATCATCCTCGGCGGGCTCTTCGGCGGGGGTGGCCGGGGCGGGGGCATGGGCGGCGGGCCCGGTGGCCTGGGCGGCGGCGGATTCGGCGGGCCCGGCAGTTTCGGCGGCGGGGGGACCCGTGGCCGAAGAGGCGGCGGCGGCCGCTTCTGACACCTGGCCACTGGTTGTGCACGTTCCGCTCGTTCCGCCCTCCGTATGCCATGCGCCGCGTCACGCCCGTGCCGTGCCGTGCCGTCCGTATGTCCTACGTCGTATGTGCCGTCTGTCGCACAAGGAGAGGTGCCATGACCAAGCAGACCGTCCTCGGCCGCGTCACTCAGCTGGCGCGTGCCAACATCAATGCCCTGCTCGACCAGGCCGAGGACCCGCAGAAGATGCTGGACCAGCTGATCCGCGAGTACGCCGCCAACATCGCGGAGGCCGAGCAGGCGGTGGCCGCCACCATCGGCAACCTCCGGCTGATGGAGCTGGACCACCGCGAGGATGTCGACGCGGCTCGGGAATGGGGTCAGAAGGCTCTGGCGGCCAGTAGGAAGGCGGACGAGCTGCGCGCCGCGGGATCGTCGGCGGACGCCGACAGGTTCGACAACCTCGCCAAGGTGGCGCTGGGCCGGCAGCTCCGGTCGGAGCAGGAGGCGAAGACCGCCGAGCCGACCATCGCGTCGCAGACGGTGGTGGTCGACAAGCTGAAGTCGGGCCTGGATCAGATGAAGACCAAGCTGACCCAGCTGAAGTCCAGGCGCGACGAGCTGGTCGCGCGCGCCAAGTCGGCCCAGGCGCAGAACCGGATGATGGACGCCGTCAAGAGCATCGACGTCATGGACCCGACCAGCGAGCTCGGCCGTTTCGAGGACAAGGTGCGGCGCGAAGAGGCGCGGGCGGTGGGCAAGCAGGAACTCGCCGCGTCGTCCCTCGACGCGCAGTTCGAGCAGTTGGACAGCCTCGGGGACAGCGCGGAGATCGAGGCCCGGCTCGCCGCGCTGAAGTCGGGCACCTGACGGGGGCGCACGCCTGCCCTGCGGGGCCCCGCAGGGGCCGGGCCGGGTGCGCGCACCTGTCGGCCGATGCCGCCGGCCGGTCGGGGCGCTGCCCCGATCAGTACGTCCCCGTCCCCGGTCGGTGCACGCGTCCAGGGTCGGTGTGCGCCTGCCCGGTCGGGATGTCCGGACGGGCAGCACGTCCGGACGCGCGGAACACCGCTCCCGGTCAGGTGCATCTGACCGGTCGGTACATCCGGGCCGGCCGTGCACCCCGCTGATCGGGGCCGACGCCCGAGGCCGGTGCACCACCCGGCCGGTCGGCAAATCGCCGCCCTGCCAGGTGCACCGCTCCCGGTGAGGAGCACCGCTCTCGGAGACGTGCACCGCTCCTGAACAGGCGCACCGCTCCCGGTGCACCAGTCCAGGACTTCCGTCCGTCAGCCGGGCCGGTCTGTCCGGGCCGGTGCGTTCCGTCCGGGCCGGGCCGGTGCGTTCCGTCCAGGCGGCGCGCCCGTCAGGTCAGTACATGCTCAGCAACTGTTCGACCGAGAGCTCGGGGGCCGGCTCCCCGGCGGGCAGTGCCAGCTCGAACCACACCGTCTTGCCTCGCGGGGTACGCCGTGACCCCCAGGCCGCGCTCAGCAGCCCGACCAGTTGCAGTCCGCGCCCGCCCTCGTCGGTGTCCCGCGCCCGTCGCCGCCGGGGCTGGACGAGTCCGGCGTCCCACACCTCGCAGACGAGCGTACGGTCGCGCAGCAGCCTGAGCCGGATCTCCCCCTCGCCGTAGCGAAGGGCGTTGGTGACGAGCTCGCTGACGAGGAGTTCGGCTGTGTCCACCAGGTCGTCCAGGCCCCACGCGGTGAGCTGGACCCGGGCCAGCTCGCGGGCCCGGCCGACGGACCGCAGCTCGCGGGGCAGCCGCCAGTCACCCACCGCACCCGCGGGGAGCCCCTGGATGCGGGCCATCAACAAGGCGATGTCGTCCTCGCCGTGCCGGGTGTCGAGGGTCGTCAGCACATGGTCGCAGACGTCCTCCAGCGGCTCGTTGGGTGCGGCGAGGGCCTGCCGGAAGGCTTCGAGGCCCTCGTCGAGCGGGTGGTCGCGGGACTCGACGAGCCCGTCGGTGTAGAGGGCGAGGAGTGCGCCCTCCTTGAGCTCCACCTCGACCTCCTCGAAGGGCTCGCCACCGACGCCGAGCGGCATGCCGGGCGGTACGTCGAGCAGCAGGGCGGCTTCGCCCGGCTCGACCACCACGGGAGGGAGATGACCGGCGTTGGCGAAGGTGCACCGCCGGGTGACGGGGTCGTACACCGCGTAGACGCAGGTCGCCAGATAGACCTCGGAGAGGTCGGCCTCACGTGACTTGTGGGCCGCCCGGGATGGCCACTGCGCGCCGCCGCCCCCGCCGAACCCGGCGCTCCGCTCGCCACCGCCCGGGGTGCCGAGCCCGCGGGCGACCTCGTCGAGGGCGGAGAGCACCTCGGCGGGCTCCAGGTCTAGGAGGGCCAGCGTCCGTACGGCGGTGCGCAGTTCGCCCATGGCGACGGCGGCCCGCAGTCCGCGGCCCATGACGTCACCGACGACCAGGGCCGTGCGGTGACCGGGGAGTTCGATCACGTCGAACCAGTCGCCGCCGACCTCGGTGGCCGTATTGCCCGGGAGGTAGCGGCAGGCGATGTCGAGGCCCGCGGCCTCGGGGTCGCCCGGTGGAAGGAGGCTGCGCTGGAGTATCAGCGCCCGCTCGTGCTCCCGGCGGTAGAGGCGGGCGTTGTCGATACAGACGGCGGCCCGTGCGGCGAGCTCGGTGGCAAGCGCCCGGTCCCGCTCACCGAACGGCTCGCTGCCCTTCGTACGCGAGAACTGGACGAGGCCGACGACGATGTCGTGCGCCACCATCGGCACGGCGAGGGTGGAGTGGATCAGTCCGCGTTCGTCGCCCGGCACGTCCGCGACCCGGCTGGTGCGCAGGGCCACGGCGCAGGGTGAGTGGAACGGGTAGCGGTGGACCGAGCCGAGCGCGGGCGGGCCCGCGTCCTCGCCGGTCTTCGTGCGGCCGTTCCGCTCCGCGCCGCGCAGCACGCCCGGTACGGCGTCGGACACGGCGCTGGCCTGGGCGACCCTGCGCAGCTCCGCCGAACCGCTGCCGGACTCCTGGTGGTACCGGCCCCAGCTGCCGGGCGAGGCCTCCTCGCCGGTGAGGAGGCCCTGGTACAGGTCGACGGAGGCGAGGTCGCAGAAGCCGGGCACGGCGACGTCGAGCAGTTCCCGGGCGGTGGTCTCCAGGTCCAGGGAGTTGCCGATGCGGGCGCTGGCTTCGTTGAGCAGGGCGAGGTTGCGGCGTGCGCTGGCCGCCTCGCGGGCGGCGATGTGCCGTTGGGTGACGTCGGTGGCGAGTCCGGCGATGCCGATCGGCCGCCCGGAACCGCTGTGCACCCGGTAGAGGTTCATGGACCAGTGGCGCCGGTCGCTGGATCCGGGTGCGGTGCCGACGAGCTGGAGGTCGGTGACGGACTCGCCCGTCTCCAGGACGCGCTTGAGCGTGAGGGTGAGTCTGTCCGCCTCCGGGCGGGCCAGGTAGTCGTGCACCGTGCGGCCGCGGTGGTCCTCGGCCTCGCCGCCGAAGACGGTGGCGAACCGCTGGTTGGCGCGTACGACGGCGAAGTCCGTGCCGAAGAGCACGAAACCGAATGGAGATTGGCCGAAAATCGCCTGCGAAGCCGCCAGATCGGTTTCGATGCGCCTCAAGGCCCGGACATCGACGACGATGCAGAGCGCGGCCCGCTCGCCGCTTTCCGTCTCACTCGGCATGACGTAGATCTCGGCGAGGCCCCGGAAACCGTTCTCGCCCGGCATACGGAACGGGACGAGGCCCGTCCACTCCTTGCCGTCGAGGATCTCGCCGACCCGTCGGCGGGCGTCGGGGCGCAGCTCGTCGGGCATGAACGCCTCGACCGGATCCTTGCCCACCGCCTCGTGGGAGGCCATGCCGAAGAGACCGGCGGCCCGCCGGCTCCACTGCTCGATCAGCCCGTCAGGCCCGATCGAGAAGGAGGCGACCCTGATGTAGTCATAGATCGAGCCAGGCGGGCTGCTCTGCCACACGACATCGCCCGCTGTCCCAGGTATTTCGCTCACGCGACCGTCCCCTCCAGCTCACACACCGGACCGGTCCTGCCCGCAGTATTCAGCACTACGGGCCATACAGGCACGGCGTTCACGATCACAGCACGGTCTCAGTCCCTTTCGGCCAGGTTCTGCCCGACTTCTGTGATCGCTGTGCGTCCCCCCACTCCTAACCAGGGAGAGCGAGCTCGAACCACACCGTCTTGCCGCTCTTTCCGCGCCGGGTCCCCCAACGGCGCGCAGAACAAGCCACGAGCTGCAGCCCCCGCCCACCCTCGTCCTCGGGTCCGGCAGTACGTTCGGTGGGCGGATCCGGAAGCGGATCGGAGACTTCCACGAGCAGTCCCTGCCCGTCCGAACCTGCGTCGGCTCCGGCGCCCCCGGGATGCGGTCGGACCAGCCGGACACCGATGGGGCCGGACGCGTAGCAGAGGGAATTGGTCACCAGCTCGCTGACGAGCAGCACGGCGACATCGCCCACGGGCCCGTCGAGCCCCCAGGAGTGCAATGCGTCACGGACCGCGTGCCGGGCGCTGCGTACGGAGCCCGGCACCGCCGGAAAGCTCCACTCGGCACAGTCGCCTTCGGTATCGGTCACGCCGATCACTTCCCAGGGGCCGACAGCGGGGTCTCAGCCCCGTCGCGAGGGGCTAATCAGCACATACCCGATATTTGGGGCAGCTATCGCGTGAAGTCCGGGGTGGGGCGTACGGGTGGCGGAGCCTCGGCTCAGCGCAGCTCGCCCGATGCCCTGAGATCGTCGAAGAGCAGTTGGTCGACCGGAGGGACGAGGGGACGGTCCGCGAAGGAGAACCAGGTCATCTCGTCGATCTCGCCACTGACGGCCAGCGTGCCGCGGTAGTCGCCGTAGTAGCAGCTCATGCGCACCACCACTCCGTCCGGATGACCGTGCGCCTGCGCTTCGTACGTGCCGGCGTGGCGGACGCTCGACGGGATGATGCCGACCGTCAGCTCCTCCTCGACCTCCCGCAGAAGCGTCTGCAGATCCGTCTCTCCCGTCTCCCGCTTACCCCCGGGGATGTAGAACACGTCCTTCCCCTTCGGTCGCGCGCAGAGGATCCTGCCGCCCTCCACCCGGACCCAGGCCACCGTGTCGATCAGTACCGGCATCGTTCCGTCCTCATTCATCGGCCGGCGCCGCCTCGGACGTGGTGGCGTACGGCTCGGCCACAGGGTCCTCGGTCAGCGGATCGTTCGTACAGCCGAGGAGGCCGGCGGTCCGGCGGAGCACCAGGTATGGGAAGCCTATTTGGCGGTCCGTCGGCTCCCGCCCGGCCTCGGCGCCCCCATGTTCGGGTGTCCGGCACCTCACCCTGGAGCAGCGCCCGACTCGAAGCCTTCCGCCCACCGTCGGGCAGCTCGCATTCCACCCGAAGCCGCGCAATGATGCCGTTCGCCTCTCCGACGGGATCGCCCGTCCGGTAGTGACCGACCTTCCGTCACCACTTCCCCCGCGCCCTTCGGTTCGTCCGCCCGCACCCGGACGGCTTCGGTCGCCGGGCAGTCGCGGCCCGACCGTCGCGGCGCATCCGCTCGCGCCGCGGATCACTGTACCGAGGGTGCCAGGCCGTATCGGCGGGCCGGTGCCGGGGCCACCGAGGCCTGAAGCACGGCCGGGACACTGCCCGATGCGCCGCCGAAGGGGGGTCCTCAGCGGCGCACACGCGCATCGTGCGCGCCGCGCAGGGCCCCGATGCGGCCCCGGCAGCAGACGGCAACCGGAGCCGTCCACCGCGATGAGCCGCCCCGGCCACCGCTCGGAGCCGACGGGATCGCCACGGGTCCCGTCCGGGACCTCGGCCGAGGCGGGCGACGCCGCCCCGGGTCCCGCAGGTGTCAGGGGCGTGCGGTCTGGCCCGCGCGCTCCACCCAGTAGAGCTGCTCGTGTCCGTGACGGTGCAGGTCGTCCGCGATCTTCTGCGCCTCGTCCTGCGTCGCATAGCGGCCGACGCGGTACCGATTGCCGTTGTCGTCCTGCCTGATCACCAGCCAGGGGAGCACGGCGCCGCTGTCGGTCATCGTGTTCCTCCCCGGCATGTCGCCCCTCTTCCTGCCACCGTGCACGTCTCTATGGATCCCCAGGAAACCGCAGTACGCATATGCCCGAGCGTACGCCTGACCTTCACTCAGCGGATGCGTGTTTGCACAAAGAGATACGCATCCGGCCATACCAAAGGGGGCGCACCCGGCCGGATGCGCCCCCTGAAAACCGAATGCCCGGCCCACCCCGGGCCTTTGCGGCCACCCTCTCCGCGCCCTCACACGGCCGGTGGACCACGCCGCGCCCGGCACTCCTGGCCAGGCGTGATCCGTCACCCGACAGGCACCCGCCCTGCCCACCCGGGGCCCTGACGAGGCGTCGGCCCGGCCTCAGCGGCAGGGCGATCACAGCCGCGGGGCGCGCGCCTCATCTGACCGGCAGGTGGTAGGCGATCCGGTAGCGGTCGGCGGGGACGACCACATCGGCCGTCTCCACGGCACGACCCGACGCGTAGTACGTCCGCCCGATCACGATCACCACGTGACCGGGTACGCCGCCGAGCGCCAAGAGCTCCTCCGCCAGCCCCGGGCGGGCGCCGACCTCCTCCGCCACGTTGTCCACGACGACGTCGATCGCGGCCATCCGGTCGACCACCCCGCAGCCGCCCAACGGGCCTTCCTCCGGCAGCATCACCGGCGTGCGTCCCGTGACCGCCAGGGGCTCCCAGGAGGTGGAGAGCATCATCGGCTCGCCCGACTCCCGGAAGAGGTACCTCGTGCGCATCACGCGGTCCCCCGGCTCGATGCCGAGGCGCTCGGCGACCTCCGGGGCGGCCCCCTCCTGCTCACTGCGGGACTCCCAGGTTCCCCGCACCCCGTCCGCCGTCTGCTCCTGACGGAACGGGCTCGCTCCCGCTCCCGACCGGTAGCCGGAGCGGGCGATCCTGCGCGGGACCGGCCGCTCCCTCACATACGTGCCCGAGCCCGACCGCCCCTCGACGAGCCCCTCGGCCATCAGCACCTTGCGTGCCTCCAGCGCGACGGTGTCAGAGACCCCGTACTCCTCGCGAATGCGGGCCTGCGACGGCAGGCGGGTGTGGGGCGGCAGCGCGCCGTTGACGATCTTCTCCCTGAGATCGCTCGCCACGCGCAGATAGGCGGGCTGCTCACCGAAGGACACAGGCCACTCCCAACAGGTTGACAGACAGCAACAGCGTCGCAACCGTCGGTTCATTCCCGCAAGCACGGGCCAAAGTTTCACCCGAAGTGATGATTCCTCGCCGACCAGCGCATACCTCGCGCCGGCACGCGCGAACCCTTGACCGCTTTTGGTCCAGACCAATACCTTCCTGTGCACAGCACGGCTCCAGCTGTTCCTCCAGCCGCGGAACACGCACAGGAACGAGCCCCATGCGCCGAAGAACCCTGTCCGGACTGACCATTGCCGCCTGCGCGTTCACGCTGCCGGCCGGTATCGCGCCCGCCGCCACGGCGGACGGATCCGGCGGTGGCGGCGACCGTGGTGACCGCTGACGTCACGACCGCGCGTACAAGACCGCCGGCTCTACGCCGTGCACCGGGACGCCAGGAACGGCCACGCCTGGCTGTTCGACGGCACGACCCTGTGGACGTACGACGATCCTCAGGTACTGGCGTGCCAAGACCTCGTACATCCGGGACCGCGGTCCCGGCGGTGCGATGTTCTGGTCGCTGGACGGCGGCACGGACGACGGAGAGCTGATGGCCTCCGTCGACCGCGGGCTGGGCCGGCGCTGACAGGGCACCACGGTCGCGGGGCGGCTGCCGTCGGCAGCCGCCCCGCTCGTGTTCACCGGCTCATGGAGCTGTACGCGTCAGAACTGCAGGGCCCAGGAGTTGATCCTCCCGGTGTCGGCCGCGTAGTTGTCGCTGACCCGGAGCTTCCAGACGCCGTTGGCGACCTCCGACGAGGCGTTCACCGAGTAGGTGGTGATCACGTTGTCGGTGCTGCCGCCGGTCCCGTAGGCCTTCAGGTTGTAGACCGAACCGTCGGGCGCGACCAGGTCGATCTTCAGGTCGCCCGAGTAGGTGTGCGTGATGTTCACGGGAACGCTGAGCGCGGACGGCGCGTTACCGGTGACACCGGAGACGGTGATCGGCGACTCCACCGTGGCGTTGTCGGCGATCGCGTAGGAGGTCGTGCTCTCGAACTTCTTGCCGGGCGGCGGCGTGGTGCCGCCGGTACCGACGTTCAGCAGCTTGTTCGGCGAGCCCGTGCCCGGGCTCGTCACGACACCACTGGTGGCGGCGGCGACGAGTCCGGCGGAGACCTGTGCCGGCGTCTTGCCGGGGTTGTCGGCCAGGTACAGCGCTGCCGCACCGGCGACGTGCGGGCTCGCCATCGACGTACCGGAGATGGTGTTGGTGGCGCTGTCGCCGGTGTTCCACGTCGAGGTTATCGAGGAGCCCGGGGCGAAGATGTCCACGATGCTGCCGTAGTTCGAGAAGCTCGAACGGGCGTCGGTGCTGGTCGTGGAGCCGACCGTGATGGCGGCGGCGACGCGTGCGGGCGACTTGGTGGAGGCGTCGGTCGACTCGTTGCCCGCCGCGACGGCGAAGGTGATTCCCGAGTTGATGGCCTTCTGCACGGCCGCGTCCAGGACGGAGTCCGCGCCTCCGCCGAGGCTCATGTTGGCAACGGCGGGCTTGACGGCGTTGGCCGTCACCCAGTCGATGCCCGCGACGACACCCGCGGTGGTACCGGAGCCGTTGTTGTCGAGGACGCGCACGCCGACGATCTTCGCCTTCTTGGCGACGCCGTAGGCGGTTCCCGCTACGGTGCCGGCGACATGGGTGCCGTGGCCGTTGCCGTCCTGCGCGACGTTGTCGTTGTCGACGGCGTCGTAGCCGTTCGAGGCACGACCGCCGAAGTCGCTGTGGCTGATGCGCACACCGGTGTCGATGATGTACGCGGTGACACCCTCGCCCGCCTTGTCGGGGTACGTGTAGCTGTTGTTCAGCGGCAGGGCCGTCTGGTCGATCCGGTCAAGACCCCAGGAGGGCGGGGACGGCTGGGTGCCGGAGATCGTGAACGTCCGGTTCTGCACGACGGACTCGACGGCCGGGTCCGCGGCGAACTTCTTCGCCTGCGCGGCGGAGAGCTCGACGGCGTAACCGTTGACGGCCGCGCGGTAGGTCTTCTTGATCTTCGCGCCGTACTCCGCGGCCAGTGCCTTGCCCTCGGCCGAGCCGGCTTCGGCGGCGGACTCGTCGAGCGTGACGATGTAGCTGCCGCCGATGGTGCCCGGGGCGCCCGCGTTCTCGATCACGCCTTCAGGTGCGCTCTCGGACGCGAGGGCGGGGAAGGCCGCCGCGGTCGAGAGGGCGAGCGCCGCGCCGGTGATGACGCTGGTCGCGACCAGTCTTCGCGCGTAGCGTGCCTTGCGCTTCTGTGCCATGTGAGGGGTCCTCCTCGGTTGCGGTGCGTTGGTGGGGGATGCATGGGGGTGCATGTCCTGCATCGCTGTGCATGGGGATACAAGGGGGTGCACAGGGTAAAACAAATCATGAGCATGACAATTCAGACATCAGGATTCCGCGCTCCATGTGAGCGGCAACCCTGCCGTCAGCGAAAGATTGGCGGATCCACAGGAATCGCACAAGAGTGTCTTCGCCCAGGCAATACATTCGACATACACCTGCCATGTCGACGCGCAGGGCCACCCACCTCTGCCCGCAGGACGGAACCCGCGCCCGCACGGATGCTCTGACCTGGCGCTGTCCCGTCCGCGGCGGACCGCGGGTCCTCGACACCGGTGTCCTGTCACCGGACCTTCTCAACTCGCTGACCGGACACGTCAATTCACTGTGCTGTTACGAAGGGGCGCCGCCCCTCGGCGCGGCGAACCGGCCGAACCGGCCCGGAGAGGGCCGGCCGGGAACAGCACCGCGGACGGCCCCGGCCCGCCGTGACCGCAGTGTCCGCCGTGACCGCCCTCGGTCCGTCCAGTACGTACCTCAGTCGGTCCAGTACGTGTCGTGCCTGATGAAGAACTCCGCCCGCTCCTCCTCCGGCCAGTCGCTGACCTTCGCCACCTTCTCGAAGTACTCCTCGCGCGGTGCTCCGGGGGTGAACAGCAGCAGCATGGAGGCGGGTGCGTCCGCGTCGTTACGGAAGGCGTGCAGGCCGCCCTGGGGCACCTGGACGAAGTCACCCTCGGTCGCGTCCACCCAGCGCTCCCCGTCGTAGATCCGCACCGTCCCGCCGAGGATGAAGAACGACTCCGAGATCGACCGGTGGAAGTGGGTGGCGGGGCCGCCGGCCCTGGGCCCCATGTTGATCCGGTACAGCCCGAACTCGCCGTGCGTCTGCTCCGTCGTCGCCAGGTAGTGCGTGGTGCCGCCGCCGCGCGTCAGCAGATTCGGAGTGGTGTCCGCGGGGCGGTACCGCGCGGTGATCTCCCCCTGGCCGTCCGTGTACATCGGTTCCGGATACGACATGCCGCTCTCCCTGTCCTGGTCCCTGCGCCGGTCCGCGCGCCGTAACCGCTCCGGCGCACTCGTCTTCCCTACCTTCGTACGGTGAGCCTCAAGCGCAACTCCCTCCTCACGTCCCTGGTCGCCGGCGCACTGATCGCGCCCCTGCCACCGCTCTCCCACGCCGCCGCGCCACCGTCCGCCGTCTGCGGCCGGCCGCACGCCCCCGGCGCGCCCGCCCCCGACGCCTCCTGGGCCCCGACGTCCACCGTCTTCGGCGAGGCCGAGGGATACGACCCCTATGTCGGGAACGGATATCTGGGTCACCGGGTGCCCGCCACGGGTGCCGGCTACGCGGCGACGGGCGAGAAGACCGGCTGGCCGCTCTACACCCCGCGCTACGACGGGGCCTTCGTCTCAGGGCTCTACGCCCGCGACAAGGACCTCGCCGAGGGCCGCGAGGTGATCGCCGCGCTGCCTGCTGGACCACTCTCGACGTACGCGTCGGCTCGGAGACGTATGACGCCTCCACCCCCGCGGGGCGCGTCTCGCACACTTCTACGCGGGCCTGCTCGTCGCCCCGTTCCTGCTCGTCGCGGCCACGACGGGGCTGCTGTACGCGGGTTCGTACCAGGCCGAGAAGGTCCTGTACGCCGATGAGCTGCGGGTCCCCCGCGGGCGCCCGCGAACTGCCGGTGTCGCAGCAGGTGGACGCGGCCCGCGAGGCCCACCCCCAGGGCTAGATCAGCGCGGTTCGGCCCCCACCGGAGAAGGGGGCGACGACACGGGTGCTGCTGAGCGGGGTGCCGGGGGTCGGCACCGGACACACGCTGGCCGTGTTCGTGGACCCGTACACAGGTGAGGCGCGCGGCGATCTGGAGCAGTACGGATCGACCGGCGCCCTTCCCCTGCGGACCTGGATCGACGAGCTCCACCACGATCTGCACCTGGGCCGGCCGGGCCGCCTCTACAGCGAACTCGCCGCCAGCCGGCTCCGGGTGGTAGCGGCCGGCGGCCTGGTGCTGTGGTTCGGCCGGCGCAACGCGCGCGCTGCGCCGGCCGACGGGCCGCCGGCACACACATTCGTTGCACGGCATGGCACGGTCGGGTCTGGGCGGCGCTCGGGCTGTTCATGCTGTCGGCGACGGGTCTGACCTGGTCGACGTACGCCGGTGCGAGCATCAGTGACCTGCGTACGGCGCTCGGCCAGACGACGGCCACGGTCGGCGAGCACGCCGAGCACTCGGGGGCGGGGGCGCGGCGGCCGACGGGCCCGAGGGTGTGGGGCCGGACGCCGTGCTGGCGTCCGCCCGCGCCGAGGGGCTGTCGAACCCGGGTGGAGATCGTGCCGCCGGCCGACGCGTCGTCCGCGTACGTCGTACGGCAGATCCGGCGCAGCCGGCCGGAGAAACAGGACGCCGTCGCGATCGATCCGGCGTCCGGGCAGGACGCCGACGTACAGCGGTGGGCCGACTACCCCGTACTCGCCAAGCTCTCGCGGTGGGGCGTCGACGTGCACACGGGCAGCCTGTTCGGTCTGGCGAACCAGATCGTACTCGCCGCGCTGACCCTGGCGCTGATCGTGCTCGGCTACCGGATGTGGTGGCAGCGCGGCCTCGGATCCTCCTTCGGCCGCCCGCTGCCGCGCGGGGCGTGGCAGCAGGTGCCGCCGTACGTCCTGGTGCCGCCGATGGCCGCGATCGCGGTACTCGGCTACCTCGTACCGCTGTTGAGGATCCCGCCGGCGGCCTTCCTGCTCGTCGACGTGGTGTGGGGCGAGGTCGAATACCGGCGGGGGCGTCGGCGAGCGGCGGGGGCATCGGCGGCCGACGGCTGAGCGGCACTGAGCCCTGGGGGTGCGTTCAGCCCGGGATGAGCGCGTCCCACTGGTCCCGGGTGGGGCCGTCGTGCGTCGGTGTGAAGTCCGGATGGGCGGCCAGCCAGGCAGTGACGGCGCGGTCCACCTCCTCGGTGCCGTAGGCGTCGTCGGCCGGGCACAGGAGGTGGCGTACCTGGGCCCGGGCCCTCATCACGACGGGATCGTCGAAGGCGCAGGCGCCCAGGGCCGCTGCCCTTCGGTCCGAGGACGGTGAACCCTCGGCGAGGAGTCGCTCGTTGGCGCGGTCGGTCGTCACCTGCGCGTCGAACCACGGACGGAGTGCCCCTTCCGCCCAGGCGTGATATTCGCTGGGGTCCTCGGCTATCCGGTCGGCGTCAGTAGCGAGGTGCTGCGCCGCGAGCAGGCCGAGGGCCGCACCGTGGCCGAAGGTGGGGTTGGTGTGGATGAGACTGTCCCCGACGTTGACCAGGCCGGTGACGACTGGCCCGTCGTCGTCGGCGAGGGAGGTCCAGCGATTGTCCAGGCCGGCCATCGCCAGGACGGCCGACCGCGGTTCGGGGTCCAGGTCGAGCCAGGCGGCGGTGGCGGGGAAGCGGCGGGCGACGGCCTCGAACACAGCGGGGGCGGTGAGCGCGCCACGGGTCGGATCACCCGTGGAGAGGACGAGGCTCACCGCGAAGGTGTCGTTGTCGGAAGGGAAGACACCGGCGAGCGCGAACGGTGCGGCCGAACCGGTCTTCACCCGCCCGGGGTCACGCGGGCCGTCGGCTCGCAGGCGGTACCAGCGGCAAAGGTACGCGATCCCGATGCGGTGGCTGTCGACCACGGGTGGGCGGCAGCCGGCCGCGGTCAGCCAGCCGGGAACGGGCGAGCGCCGGCCGGACGTGTCGACGACGAGGTCCGCCGGGTGCGTCTCCTTGCCGACCCGCACACCGGTGACCCGGGCAGGGGCACCCTCCTCGACGGCGAGGGCGTGCACCGGGCAGCCCCGCCGCACGTCGACGGTGGGCTCGCGCCGCACGGCCGCGGTCAGGGCGGCCTCCAGCACGATACGACGGGTACGCAGGGTCACCAGGTCCTCGTCACCCGCCCGGTGCGGCGGATGCTCACCGAACCAGTCGAACTCGTGGTACTCCCGGGTTCCGCGTGCCAGCAGGTCCGCGTAGACGTCAGGGGCCTCGGCGCGCAACACGGTGCGCACGGGCGCGAGCAACGAGTGGGGATGGACGGCCTGGGGAATCCGGGGCCTGTTCCAGCGGAAGAAGTCCTCGTCCAGGTCCTCGCCGGCCTGCCGCGCGTCCTGCTCGAACAACGTGACCGGATGCCCCCGCCGACCGAGCATGAGCGCCGTTCCCAGCCCGCTGATACCCCCACCGATGACCGCAACCCGCGCCACTGAACTCCCCTTCGCGTCGTGTTGCGGGACGAGCCTACTGCTCGACGATCTTGGGCTCGGGAGCGGGCGACGACCGCGTCGCGGGACGGTCGGCGCACCGGGTGGAGGTTCCAGGTGCGGAAGGCCGGTGCTGCCTCAACTCCCCATTCTTTTCACGCACTTGGCCGTCACCCGACGGATGCACACGCCCACGGTGTGAACCAGGACGCCGCGTGCCGGGCTACCGGATGCCTACGACATGGACTGGAACCACCCAGTCGCCGACCGTCGCCGGCACCGCGTTCACTCGAGACGGACCAGGTCATCGACAACCGCATGGCGATTCCGGCGGTCGATGCCGTCATGAGGGGGATATTGGCGCGCGCGGTGAGTAAGGACTGCTCCCACCTCCCGTGTCACGAGGGATCCTGCGAACTCGACCTGGACCTGGACCTCAAGACGCATAATGCCAACGACGACGTCAGTAACATCGACGTCAGTGATGCGGACCTGCATTCCGAGGACCGTGCGGCACCGGGCCGGTCGCGCAGAGCAGGGCAACGGCCGGCATCCCTGACGAATGTTCACCGCACCGTACACCCAGGCGAGGGATCCCTTTCCTTCCAGGCCCGTACTCGAAAGGCCGATCCCTTCTGACCTGCATGCCTGCCAGACCATCGAAATGGTGGCAGCCAATCCGCTACGTGTTGAAGCGGAACATAAGGCACAGCGCTCCCACCTGCGAAACAGGGATCCGCCTCCTACGAGTGGGCGACCACCGTGTCGACTACACGATCGACGACGGTGAACTCCTGGTATGGGTCGCACACATCGGACGTCGCTCCACCGTGTACGACACCTGATCCTGCACCAGGACACGTGCGGTCAGCCAGAATCCGCCGGATTCGGTGGAACCGGCAAGGGGCCGACTCCCGAAGGGGCCGGCCCCTTGCCGTCTGTGAGCGTGACGAACAGCCTGGCTTGCAGTGACGAAACCGCTCAGACGTTGAAGCGGAATGTCTGCGGCCCGATTCTGACCTGCGGCGGAGCCCCATCCAGGGCTCTGAGCTGGGGTTTCCTGGTTGGCGCGCGTTGGCTCCCGACGGCCGTTTACGGGTGTCCTGCGGACTGGCTGCGGACTGGCCGGAGGCTCCGAGGCTGCGAAATCCCTTTCACGCCGGCGGGGCCTGCGAGGAGACTGCGCAGGTGAGTGACTCCTACCCCTGTCCCTGCTGCGGGCACCGCGTGCTGGACGCGATGCCCGGCTCGTACGAGATCTGCCCCGTCTGCTTCTGGGAGGACGACGGAGTCCAGTTCCGCTGGCCGACCACGCCTGGCGGGGCTAACCAGGTTTCCTTGATCGATGCCCAGCGCAACTACCAGGACTTCGGCGCCTGCGACCAGCACGGCCGCCGGTACGTCCGTCCCCCGGCCGAGAACGAGCCGCTCGACCCCGCCTGGCGCCCGATCGATCTGACCCGGGATTCCTTCGAGGACTGGGCGGCCGAGGACCGCGCCGCATGGCCCGAGGACCGCTCGGTGCTCTGCTGGTGGCTGCCCGCTTTCTGGCGCCGGGACCGCCAATGACGACCCGCATCGAGAGACTCATCCAGCAGCTCGACGACCCGACCGGCCCGTCGTACGACGCCCGCGAAGGCAGGCGCGATAGGCGCTGGAACGGGCGACGCCACCGGACTGGAGCGAGCCGGAAGGCATCCGCTGGGCCCTGACCGAACTCGGCGCCCGCACCCCTGTCGTCCCACCACTCACTGCTCACCTACGAGCCACCTCTGCGGATAACGCCCCTGGCTGGCCCACGGCCCACTACACCGAGATCATCAACGACCTCGCCGACCACGCCCAGGTGATCCTCTACTCCCAGTTCTGGCGGGTGGACGCCGGCCGCACGTACGGCATCTCGGACAACGGCCTGGACTGGCAACTCGACTGGAGTGCGCCCTGGGAGCACTTGGTCGAAGAAGCCCGTTCCTGGTCCATCCTGGAAGCCACCGAAGCGCCGGTCGGCAAAAATATTTTCGCCACCCCCACCTGGATCGACCGCACCGACCTCTACCCGGAGAGGTAAGTACTGTCGATCCAGTATCACCATCTATAGCTGGCTTACCAGGTCAGGATCCGCACAACGTTTTAGCGGCCTGCACCAGAAGACTAGTTCGCTCTTCGAGGAAAGCAGGGAAATCATCCCTGAACAGAGAATCGGGTAGAAGTGCACCGCTTTTAATTGCCTCGATATTGGCGGGCATATCAACACGATAGACCGACGGCGCACGGTCACTAATCTTTCGATTCTCCGCCCGCGAAATAATCGCGAAATTGGCGAGGCAATTCGTAACCTTGTCAGCCGGGGAATTAGGGAGTTTCCTGAGATGCGACCGCGGAAAACAATGGTGATATTCGTGTCGATTGGGCTCCGCAAGCACCTTATCCAATTCGACACCTTGACCAGACAGAAATGACTTGGGCTTGAGACTCGCCAACAGGAGGATCATGGTCTTGGTCGCCACTGTCCGACTATTGAATTGATTTTCAGTGAAGAACCTCTCATTGACATCGACAGCGATATCTTCAAGGGTCGTACCAGCGCCATTCCGCAGTTCCAGGGCCGCCTCGACGTCCCGCTTGATGTTTCGCCCCGGGTTCCCGCTATAACGGTGGCCAAACGAACTACGCCAGAACCAGCGAAGGAGAACGGCTCGCTCGTCATTCGTGATCGGTTGCGACTGACGCACCGAGAAGAATGTCGCAAGCGGAATAAGCTGAGCCGAGTAGGGCATAAATTTTAGATGCCGAACCCCCAGATTCGTCCGCACGAAATCAATAGCTAGCCCTAGCGCCTTTTCAACGACCTCGAACGATGCTCGCACATTGGTTCCGTTGATATTCACAAGTGATTCAGGTGCGGGATCACCCTGCAGGATCGCCGAGCAGCAGCGGAGCATTAGGTCGTTATCAGTTCCGATACTACCGAATCCGAAGTTCTCGAACGTCTCCGCCAAACCAAGGAATTTCTCTTGCAGGTCAAAATCTTCGCTCCAGGTCCAAGCGGTAAGGAGTTCAAACATCGTCAGTTCGACGCCCATCCGGTTTACGCGCTCGAAGACGATGGCAACGCTTGTCCTATCTTCCGATTCGAACGTTTCGACTGGAATCAGAGCTTCTTTGAACCTTTCCTGAACCTTCACGATTTCGATATTTCGATCAATACTTAGAGGCTTAGTGGCTGAAGAAAAGGCCACGGGGTCAAAGAAACAGTTGAGCGGAAAGTAACGACCAGGGGCGTTTACGGTCTCTGATTCCTGCAGGGCCACGAAACGCGTTCCCTGAGCGTCCCCCTCAGCCTCAAAGTCATAGTAGACCGGAAGCCAAACTTCAGGGTTCTCCTCTATCGGAGTCAACTCGGTCTGGAAAGTAGAGAAAATGGAAGTTAGTCGCTGCTGCCCGTCGAGCACGTAATCAACTGGATAGTCCTTCTCCGGGGGGCGCAGTTCGAATCCGCCCAGCTCCTTCTCTGTTTTAAGAGCGGTTCTCGTGCGCCAGAGAAGCACCGAACCGAAAGGGAATCCTTTGTAGATGCTATCCATGAGGAGGGCGGCACTGGTCGGCTCCCAAATGAACCCTCGTTGAAATCCAGGCACGCGCATGGTTCCATTATGGATTCGCTCAATGGCCTTACGCAACGGAAGTGGCTCACTCACAGAATACCTCCAGGATAATTACAGTTTGTGATCGATACGATCATACTGGGCGACGGGTTCCTTTTTGGCTCTTTACAGAAATATGGACTGGAAATCCGGCCTGGTGAGCGCGTACGAGCGTCACCGCCATCTGTGCGAGCAGCCACGGTCGGCACATCGGGACGCTGCCGCACTGAACCCGGTGCTGGCATCCGACGGCGTCACGGAGGGGCCAACTTCGCCCTCGGGGGCGAGGAATCATTTCCATCCGTCGAGTGACACTTCCTGGCTCCCCTGCAGGTGCTGCGTTAGAGCATTGGCAGTGGTGTCGACGAAGGCATCAGGGATGGCATCAGCATCAACCCAGCAGACCCTGGAGTGCTTTCGAGGTTCACGGTTTTCGGGTTCGCCCGTCCATTCGTGGGTGGCGAAGACGACCGTGAGGAAGCCGTTGGGGGCTTCGACGCCCCAGGCGCCGTGGATGATGTGGGCGACCTTGAGGGACTCCGGCTTCACCGTGAGGCCGGTCTCCTCGTAGAGCTCGCGGACCGCCGTTTCGGTGATGGGCTCGCCCGGCTCGCTCTTGCCAACGGGGAGGTCCCACAGGCCCTGGGCGAACTTGGCGTTCTCGCTGCGCTGGAGGAGGACGACTCGGTTGGTGGCTTTGTCGTGGACGATGACCGCCGCGACCAGCAGGGTCATGGAGTCGAGCGCCGGCTGGAGAGCTGGGGGGCGGTCATCGGTTTGCTGAGCCACGGGGTTCCCTTCATCGGGCGGGTTGTTGGGCATGTTAAGCGAGGGCCTCGCGGGCGCGGCGGGCGAGATCGGCGGCGCCGGGGACGCGGCGGCGCTGGTAGATCGCGAGCGTGGAGCGGATCGAGGTGATCGCCTTGTGGGTGCGGTCGGAGGTCATGCCCTCCATGAGGACCAGGGCTTGGGTCCAGGCGGCAACGGCTTCGTCGGCTCGGGCCTGGGCGGCGAGACTGTCGCCGAGGTCGGCGTGGGTGAGGGCGTGGACTCGTTTGTACTTCTCTGGGTCCCATCGGGTGAGCGCGTCGCGGTGCTGTTGTTCCGTTCCGATGTGGTCGGAGAGGTCGGTCAGCGTGCGTGCGGTGTGGCTGGCGACTGTGCCGGCGGCGGGGCCGCTGACGCGGGAGAAGCTGGGCTGGGGACCGTCCTCGCGCAGGAGTGCGTCTTCGGCGGCGAGGAGAGCGCGGGCGGCCAATGGGTTCTCGCCGACGGCTGCGTAGGCGCGGGCGTGCGTGATGTGGAGGAGCGCTTCTGTCTGGCCGTCCACGTGGCCGAGGCCGCGGGCGAGCGCTCCTTTGACCAGGTCCACGCAGTGGTGGGGTTGCTTGAGGCTGAGGGACTGATGGGCGAGGGCGCGCATCATCCAGGCGGCATGGCCGTGGGGGTCGGCTTCGCAAGCGAGCTGGTAGCCGACCTGGTAATAGCGCTGGGCAGCGCCTTCGTGTCCAAGGTCGTGGTGCTTCCACCCTGCGAGGTAGGCGAGTTCGGCGACGGCGCCGAAGGCAGCCTGGCGTAAGGCTTCTGTGGGGAAGCGGCCACGCAGCATGGGGGCTGCCGTGTCGGCGAGGTACGCGGTGACTGTGGTCAGGCCGTGCCCGCCGCCAAGCCTCTCGTCGGCGGCGCTGAAGGCTGCCGTGATCTGTCGTACGACGTCGATGTCGTCGCTGCCGACGAGGGTGCGGGCGGTGCGGGCACGGAGCATCCGCGAGGTGGCTTCGTGATCGTGCAGGAGCGGCATGGCCACGCCGGCCGTGGTGAAGGCGGCGATGGCGAGGAAGCGGCGGCGCTCGACGTCCGCGCGGCCGAGGTCGGTGACCGCGGTGACGGGGTCGGTCTCTGGTGGCGACTCCGTGTCGGGTGAGTGGAGGCCGAGCTCGGTTCGGGTGACGACGCGGCCCAGCCGCCGTGAGAGGGCTTCGGCGAGGTACTGGCCTGCTCGGCCGGACGGCGTGCGGGCACCGCCCACCCAGTGGGAGATGGCCGACTTGTTGGTCTGGAGCAGTTCGCCGTTCTCGGCGGCGATGCGGCGTACGTCCTTGGCGAGCGCGTCATACGTGCACCCGGCGGCGTTGATCGTGTCGCGCAGGCGGGAGTTGGCGCTGGTCGGTGCCGGCACGATCGCCTCCGCTCCGGATCCGTAAACCGTGTATACCGCTTGGCCTCGCTCACACCGTACCCACTCTGCGTAGCGGACGGTTCACTTATCGACAGCCGCCCCACTCACGGCATCGCGGGCCGGGCGGCCCCCAAGTTCCGTACGCCCTAACGGGCTCGGGCATTCCTGTGCCCCGGGCCCGGACGATCAGAGACGGAGACACGGTGACCACCATCGACACCGCGACCATCACGGTCGAGCTGCCCGACGCCTTCGACCCGCGCTGGAACCGCCTGCCCGGCATCCAGGTGGACGGCCGGCGCATCATCATCAACCCGGCCGAGTACTTCTTCCGCTTCGAGTCCAGCACCTGGCTCGTCGCCGACTGGGACTTGGTGAAGGCCCAGCTCCTCGACGTGGACGAGACGACCGAGAGCGCGGTCGAGCAGCTCGCGCTCGACTTCATCAAGAACCACGGCGAGTCCACCTCCGACGCGGCCCGCGTGCTGGCGACGGCGTACGAGGTGTACACGTACCTCTTCCGCGAGGAACACCTGGCCGGCCTCGGCCTCCCGCAGATCACCGCCGGCCACCTGCGCATGCTGCGCGAGGCAGCGACGTTGATGGCGCTCAACAAGGTCGAGCTGGACGGGCACATCTCCAACGTCGGCCCGTGCTGGTTCTTCCCCGCCGCCACGTCCGTCGTCTTCGACCTGGACGACGCGACGGGCGGAATGCTGGACGAGGTCTACCACGGCGGCTGGTTCAACGAGCACCGTCGGATCGAGTCCGTCAAGGCCCACGCCGCGCTCGGCGGCCGGCTCGTGCATGGCTGCCAGTCCGTGCCGGACCAGTCCGGCGGCGTCGTCGCGCCCTACGGTGCCTCGATGGCCAACTTCCGTGACGATCTGGCCGAGTTCAAGGCGGGCTGGATCGAGCAGGTCTACGCCCACCGCGTGACCGCAGCCGAGTAACCCCACCCCAGTACGGCTTCGGGGCGGGCCGGCTCGCGCGCCGCCCGCCCCGGAGCCCACCAGCCCCTGGAGACCCCCATGGACCAGAGCCTGTCCGCCACCCTGCTGGACGACCTGTGCACCCTCGTCGGCAAGCCCCTCCCCGAACGTGCCGAGATTCGTGTCTGGGGCATGTCCGGCGTCGAACGCGTCACCTTCCCCGACGGAACCACAGCCGTTTTCAAGTACGCCAAGGAGCCCTTCGACCGCGAGGCCCAGGCCCTGCGGACGGCCCACCAGCGCGGGCTTCCGGTCCCCGCGCTCCACGCCACCGCGATGCAGGACAAGTGGCTCGGGATGCTCATGGACGACCTCGGCACCCCCGTACGAGACGCCGACGACCTCGACGGTGTCGCCGCCGCCGTCATGCTCCACGCCGCCCGCCCGGCGGGCGGTCTGCCTCTCCTCGACGGGGCGGGCCTCGCAGCCCTGCCCGGCCGTGCCTTCGATCACCTACAGCGGCTGCGGAAGACCGACCGATGGACGGACTGCGACGACATCGAGACCGCGCTGGGGAAGATCTCCGCCGCGGCCGAGACCCGCGTCCAGGGGGCGACGCTCGAACCGTTCGGCTGGGTCCACTCAGAGTTCCACCCCACGAGCGTCCACATCGGGGAGAACGGCTGGCACCTCCTCGACTTCGCACGCGCCTTCACCGGACCCGGCCTGATCGACCTCGCCTCGTACCACGGCACCACCGACGTACCGAGCCCCTTCCGCATGCGGGTGCTCCTGGAGCAGTACGTCGCCGCAGGCGGTCATGCGGACGCCCTCGCCGCCCGGGGCGGCCTGACCGCAGAGGCATGGGCCCTGGGTTGGCATCGGATGTGGGCCGTGGAGTGGTTCATGGAGCAGGCCATCCGCTGGATCGACGACCCGGCCAAGGACCCCGCGTACATCCCCGTTGTCCGCCGCCACCTGAACGACGTGGTCCAACTCCTGGAGGTCTAGGTGCTCGCCCAGGTCTCCCCCTGGTACGCCCACGCAGCCCAGCGCACAGCCGCCGCCCCCGCACACGCCCTCACCGCACCGGCCCGGATGGAATGGAGCACCCACGCCGGCCTCGGTCCCGGCGCCGAGATCCTGGGCCGGGACCTCTGCGGCAAGCGCCTCCTGGAGCTGGGCTGCGGCCCCGGCCACAACGTTGCCCAGATCGCAAAGCACCACCAGGCCCGCGTCACCGGCGTAGACCTGGTCGGCCTCCAGGTACGCCGCGCCCGCTCCCACTACGGCCACATCGACGGCGCCACGTTCGCCGCCGGCCACGCACTGCACCACCTTCAGGCCACCGGCCAGACCTTCGACACGATCTACTCCGTCTTCGGCGCCGTCGGCCTCGTCGCCCCCGAGCTCCTCCTCGCCGCCATTTCCCGACGTCTGAAACCGGGCGGTGTCCTGGCCTTCTCCGTCCCTCACCCGGCACGGGCCGGAAGACATCCATCCACGGACGACCGTCCGCGCGAGGACTACGTCACCATGCCCGACCGCACCCGACTTCCCCTCGCGCGATGGGAGTTCGACGCCCGCCGCTGGGGAGCTCACCTCTCCCGGACCGGCCTGGGCGTCACCTCGGCGGCGGAGCTGCGGCACCCGCGCCGCGACCCGTGGCCCACCACCCTCCTGATCACCGCCCGCAAACGCTGACCGACGGAGGCAACGATGCCCCTGCCCTACCTGCTCCTGGACATCGACGGCGTCCTCATCCCCTTCCCGGCCGCCGACGGCAGCACCCCGCCCACCCACGTCCGCCACACCGTCCTGCCCACCGGCCGGCGCCCCGACGACACCGTCCCCATCTGGCTCGACCCGAGCCAGGGCGGCATTCTCACCGACCTCCTGACCAGCGGACTCGTCACCCCCGTGTGGTGCACGAGCTGGCGCAAAGACGCCACCACGATCATCGGCCCCCTCCTGGGACTGCCCGACTTCCCTTACCTCGACCTGCCTCGTCCCCAGATCACCACCAGTCACCCCGACGGCTACCTCTGGAAACGAGACCACGTCGACGTCTGGCTGGCAGACACCCCCGCCGTCTGGATCGACGACGACTTCACCAGCCTCGACCATGAATGGGCAGCAGAGCGCACCGCCAAGGGGACGCCGACCCTCCTCGTTCAGCCAGACCCACACCTCGGGCTGCAGCCCGAGCACCTGACCGAGCTCACGACATGGGTCTCGTAGTTACCCACAGCCCGCGCCGTCTGACGACTGATCCCCTCGCTGCCACGAGCAGCGAGGGCACCAGCGTGTTGCTCGAGCGTCTGCCGTCTGCGGTCTGTGGCGGGGATCAGCACCGCTGATATCGGAGTCGGCTGGAACACTGCGGCCGTGATCAACGAAACAACCCCGGACCTTCCTGATACTCCCGCCGGCTCCCTGCCACCCACAGCACAGGCTGAACTCGCCGACATCGCCTGGGAGGAGCTGCCGCACGTCTGTACGGGCCAGCACAGTGTGCGTGACACACCGGACATCCTCGGCGCTGTGCTCGCCACCGACCCGGCCCGCCGGGTGCGGGCTGTGGAGGACCTGTATCGGCTGCTCCTCAATCGGGAGCAGGTTTTTCCGGCGACCGCTCCGGCGGCCTTGGGCCTCGCTCGTCTTCTTGACAATCCGCACACCCTCGCCGAAGACCGGTGGGAGCGCAGGGCCGGCCGGCGGTCGCTTCGCGCCGAACTGCTGAACTGGCTTGCTTCGTTCGCCGACATCGCCCGCCTGGACGTCGAAGACGGCGTCGGCACGGCGCAAGATCTGGCTGCCGCCCGTGCGGCAAGGCCAATACTCCACGACCGCATCGCGGATTTCTGCGACGACGACGATCCACTGGTGAGGGAGGCCGCGCTTGCGGCTACAGCCCTGCTCCTGGCCGACCCCGCCCTCACCTCGTCCGTACCCCGATACACCCCCGCCGTCCGCGAGGTCCTTGCCGTGAGCGCGGACTCGTACTACCGGTGGATCGCCCGGGAACGGCTGGCCGCCTGGGGGGAGGATGTCACCGGTCTCGTCACTGCGGAGGAGGAGCGCCGCGCAGCCCTGGACCGGGCAGGCGAGTTGGCGGAGGACCCATTCGGCCAAGACCAGGAGCAGGCGATCCGCTGGCTGGAAGAGCAACCCGGGGACACCGCGGCTCCGGAACGATTCGGTCACCGGCGAGAGGACCGGACCGCGCCCATACCGGCCGCCCCGCACGAGCCGGCACCCGAGCCGCCCGTGGCCGTCCCGGGGAGCGAGGCGGGGTACCGCGGCCCGTGGCGGATTGCCCGGGAGAAGGAGCGCGCCGAGTGGACGTTCACGCCATACGTAGGAGTCGGCCCCCTGCACTTTGGGATGACTTTGGAGGAGATCACCCACGTCCTCGGCGAAGGACCTGCTGTCGTGTCCTACTCCCACCACGGCGAGGACCAGCAACTCAACTACGCAGACTTCACCGAGAGCGGGATCAGGGCCCTCTTCCATGACGACCACCTGGGGTGCGTCGCCGCCGACGCCCTCACCGGCCCCCAGGTGAGACTGGACGCTACCCCGCTGACCGGTTGCGTCCCTTCTGACGTGGAGAACTGGCTGGTCCACCGCACAACACGGCTTGGCAGCCTGGCGTACAGCGTCGCTGGCGATCCGGTATTCGCCGACCTCGGTCTAGCAATCCGCTCCCAGCGGGCCGACGACGTCGTCCTGACCCGCCCCCTCTTCCTGCTCTACGACTGGCTCGACCTGTGGCACGCACTGCCCAGTGAGGAGTGGAACTGCTCTTGAAGCGTGGTTCGCCGGTCGACCTCACCTGAGTGCGAGGCCGACCGGTACAATATTCCGCCTAATCGAGCGATAGCGGGGTCAACGGTGTCGACTGCGCCCTTCGAAACTCATAGCCACTGGTGCGGCCGGAGGGTGTGGGGCAGGGGGCATGGGCGACGTTCCGCTGATGATGCTTCGACTGTGAGCTGCTTGCGTCCTCCTGTTCGGCTGAGCGGTGATGCGCCAGGCGAGAACCTCGGCCGGGTGCTCGGCGCTGTCGAGCTCCCACTGGGCGCCCGCCTCGGCCAGGAGGCGTCGGGGGTTGTGGCCGGCGGTCTCGGCGTGGGCGAGGGTTGTGGTCATGGCGGTCCAAGTGGGGTCGGCGAGGATCCGGTCGGCGTGGTCGGGGAGGGCCGCACGAACGTCCTGCTCGTAGCGGCTGGCGGTCGCGGCTTGTGGTGCGCGGCGGGCCAAGTCCGCCAAGACGGGTGCGGCGGCCTGCTGATAGCCCGCCTGGAGGTGGCGGAAGGCTTTTTCGGCCGCTGCGGCCTGTTGTTCGTGGCCGCGCTGCTCGTGCCACTTGGCGGCGGCGCGGGCCAGGTGCACGGTGGCGAAGAGCAGGGCGATGGCGAGTCCGCCGGGCTCATTGGAGGCGTAGGCGAGTTCCTTGGCAACCTGGCGCAGGGCGGTAGCGGCCTGGTGATCCGCGCGGGTGGCGGATCGGCGGGCTCGGTTGAACGTCGAGGCGGCTGCGCGTAGCTCTGCGCGGTGCGGGCCGGGCGTGGCGCTGGCGATGTTGTAGAGGGCGTCGCCGAAGGCGGCGAGGTGGGCCTGGGCAGTGGCATCGTCGTCGGAGTCGAAGGCGGTGTGCGCCGTCTGAATCGCGGTGATGGTGTGCTGCCACGGCTCGGCGGGATCTGCCGCGAACCTGGGTCGGTCGGCTACTTCCTGGTGGGGGAGGCGTTCGCGGAGGCGGTTGATGGAGAGGTCGGGGGCGAGTTTCGAGCCGCCGTACCAGATGGGTTCGCCAGCGCTGTTGGTGTCGCCGGGTGCGGCGAGGCTGTAGCCGATCACGTCGCCGCTCTCGGGGCCGAGGCGTGTCTTGACCTTGATGCCGAGGGACTGCAGCACGGTGAAATAGTCGGCTTCGGTGTGTACGGCGGCGGCGACCGTGTACGCCCGCTCGCGCAGCCACTGTCGTGCCGTGATCGTCTGGCCCTGGCGCTCGGCCTTGGCGCGTTCGGCACCGGTGGGGGTTCGGGGGGCCGTCAGGTCGCCGGACTTCAGGCGGCGCAGGCCGAACTCGGCTTCGATCCTGCGGCACTCCGCTTGCGCCCGTCGGCCGTCCTGGTGGGTGCGTGGCCGGCGTCCGTCGGCGCGGACGGTGGTGGCCATGATGTGGATGTGGTCGTCGGCGTGACGGACCGCGATCCATCGGCAGGCCCTCTCGTCGCCGTCGGGGGCGATGCCCGTGGCGTGGACGACGCGGCGGGCGACCTCGGCCCACTCGGCGTCGGTGAGGTAGCGGTCGCCGGGCGCGGTGCGGACCGGGCAGTGCCACACGTGCTGCGGTGGCTTCTTGCCATCCAGCTCGCGGGTGCGGAGGTCGACGTGGTGGTCGAGTCGTTTGGCGAGCTGGGAGTAGGTGGCTGCCGGGTCGCGGCCGGGGTCAGGGGCGCCGGCCATGTCCCAGGCGGCGACGATGTGGGGGTTGGTGTGCTCGTCGCGGCGGCCGGGGCCGAAGAGGTAGGCGATCAGTCCGCGGCTGTCGGAGCCGGCGGAGACGTCAGGAACCATGAGCCGTGCCGTTCGCCAGGAGCTGGTCGATGAGGTGGAAGCTGTTCTGTGCTGCTTGCTCGACGCGGTCGAGAACCGCCTCGGCGCGCTCGGGCACGGTTCCTCGGTTGATGGCTGCGGTGATCTGGTTGAGGTTGCCGCCGATGCGGTTCAGCGCGACCGTGTGCGCCTCGACGGCCTCGATCAGCGGTCGGAGAGGATCGTCTTCCGGACTGCCGGCCATCCCCGCTTTGCCCTGGGCAACGGCCAGGGCCGCGTCTCCGACGAATCCGGCGAACCTCTGACCGCGCTGGTGAGCGGCGGCGCTGATCACCTGGACCGCGGTGCGCGTGAAGCGGATGGTTTTCTCCTGGTCGCGCTTCTCCACGGTGCGCTTGCGGTTCATCTGCGCGGGCAGGGCGGGGGCGTCGAGATCCCGCCAGGAGGGCTGCTCGACGAGCGGTGGGACATCGGTAGGCGGATTGCGCGGACCTACGGAGTCGGCTGCTGGCTGGCAGGAGCCCTCAGCCACCCCCTCCTCCAGCTCGGGCGCCCCCTGGCGCTCGGCCTTGTCCTCCGCCACACCTGGGGCGGGGTCAAGCGCGGACGAAGCCTCGTTAGAGGCTCGTTCGCTCCAGCTTGCTGCTGGTCGTCGGGTGAGCCTGAACAGCTTCCTGCGGCGGCGGGAGGTGGTGTCGTCGGTGCTCGATTCGAGCATGGTGGTACTCCGTCAGTCGTGAGGGGTGGTGTCGTCGCATCCGTCGCATCCGTCGCGTGGCTGGTCAGCACAGGTACGGAGAGAGCCGCAGGTACGGATCGATCCGTAACGCCGAGGAGATCCGTCCCCGCGCTGACCTGCGCGGGGACGGATGCGACGGATTGATGCGGACCTGGAGTCAGCGAGCGGGCCTCGGGCCTGCGGGCCCACTGGGCGGGCCGGTGGGAAGCGACCCGGACGGAGGGGAGGGCGGCTGGCCCTGGGCCGGCCGCGCGCGAGAGGACCTTCCGGCTGCGGAAACCGGTTCTCCGGGGGCAGGGCAGTAGCGGGCCCAGGCGTCCACGAACTGATTGCGGGCGTACGCCTTGGCCTGCCTGCCGTTCTCGAACCGGCAGTTGGCTGGGCTGATACCGAAGTCGCGCAGCAGATTCGCCAGGTGGTAGGCGTTCAGGCCCTTCGTGCCGTACTCCGCCCACGGGGCCTCGGCGTCCTGGATCAGCACGGCCAGCAGGTCCTGGCTACGCAGAGCCTCCTTGCCGCCCTCCTGATCGAAGACACGGCGGATGTCACGCAGCAGCCGGGTCTTCAGCGTCGTCTGCTCGTCCTGGACCACCTCGTTGCGCGTCATCGCCAGACAGGCGGCACGTGCCCGCGCGGGCCAATGCCCGCCGGCGAGATCGGCGACGATGACGAGCGGCTCCCATGTGTCGGCGGCGCGGTCCTCCACGGGCATCCTCGGCACCGAGCCCGCGACAGTGCCGCGCAGCGGGACCAGCCAGTCGGCCAGCCGGTCGCGAAGCGCGTGCAGTTCCGGCACGGAGTACCGCGAGCGGAACGGGGTGATCCGCTCGCCCGGCTTGCGCTTCTGCATGCGGATCACGATCGCGCGGTCCATGATCGTGTCCGGCAGGTCGCCGATGCCGGCCAGCGCCGCCATCGCGAAGGTGGGGAACGCGGTCGGCTTGTGCTCCGGCCCGGAGATCCGCCAAGCGGGCCGGTTGCGCTGGTGCCCGGCGTTCAGCAAGCCGCGCAGGTCCTCCTTGTCGCCAGCCTTGGGGCCGAAGATGGTGTCGGCCTCGTCCACCAGTAGCGTCGGCGGGTTCTTGCCGATGACGCGGAAGACGACCGCAGGGGAGGTGTTCACCGTCATCATCGGCTGGTGGACGGTCTCGTAGAGAACGTCCAGGAGGCGGGACTTGCCGCACCCCTTGGTCGGTCCGACCACCGCCAGCCGTGGCGCGTGCTGGAGGGCGGGCTGGATGTGGGAGGCCGCGACCCAGAGGGTGACCGCCGTCAGTGCCTCCTCGCTCGGCAGCACCACGTACCGCCCGATCGCCGCGCGCAGGTCGTCCAGCAGCGCGGCTCCCTGGTCAGCCGTCTCGCCGCCCGTACCAGCGCGGTCCCCGGTCCCCGATCCGCCCTCGGGGACCACGGTCCCCGCAGATGCGTGGGGACCGTGGCTCTCACCATCGGCTCGGGGCGCGCCGTGCTCGCCCGAAATTCGGGGACCGGGTTCGGGGACCGGCGCACCGACAGTCTCCATCCGGTCCCCGGCTTCCGCTCCGGCGGGACCGATCCCCAAGACGCTGACCTGCGCGTGCTCCGTGCTGGGGGAATTTCGGTCCCCGACCGGAACACCCGTCGGCGTATCGCCGCTGGCGGGTGCGGCCGGGGAGCGTGACTCCTTTCGGTCCCCGTTGCGCCAGGGGATGCCCTGGCCGGGGACCGCAGCGGCAGGCCAGACGACCTTGTGGGATGTGTTCGAGGTGGAGGGGGACGTAGAGTCCTCCATCGACGTTCCTCTCAGGTGAGGGACGGGACGGGCAAGGTCCCGCCCCTCACCGGTTCGTTCGTTCAGGGATGGGCGACGTGCAGGGGAATCTCCGGCCCTCGGCGTTGGCGCGCCGGGGGCCGTTGCTGTGTCTGGGCCTGTCGGTGGCTCACGAGGCCAGGCCCCACTCGTCTCGGCCGGCGATCAGCGTGCGCTCGTAGCGCAGCAGCTCGGCCTCGGGGTACAGCACCCGCCTGCCGACCTTGATGCCGCGCGGCCCCTTCTTGATGTGGCGCCAGTAGCGGACGGTGCTCTCGGCTGTGCGGTAGCGCTCCGCGACCTCGGCGGTGGTCAGGTATCGCATGCATTCCCATTCGGCTAGGCGGCGATTCGATCTGCATAAAGTTGTACCCCAGGATCGGCGGTTACCCAAATCGGGAAGCCTGTGTTTCAATTGGGATAGCTAGTGACGATGGAGGTCCGATGGCAGGCGACAAGCCCGAGGGTGGCGAAGTGCCGCTGCTCTACAGCGAAGGGAACGTGGCCGCACGCGTCGCCCTGGAGCGCGAGGTCAGAGGGTGGAGCACGCCCGAGCTGGCGGAGCGGGTGACCAGAGCCGGCGTCAAGATGAACCAGACGGCGGTCTGGCGCATCGAGAACGGCACCCCCCGCCGGCGCATCAATCTCGACGAGGCCCTCGCCTTCTCCCGCGTCTTCGAGCTCCCTCTCGAAGAGCTGATGTCCCCGCCCCTGGAGGGGCTCGACATCGACAGCCGGCGCCTCGTCCAAGAGGCCGTCGAAGCGTTCTACGAGGCCCGAGACGCGCGCGACCGTCTCCATCACGCCGTGGTCGCCATCGCCGATCACATCAAGGCCCACCCGGACAGTTCGCGGGCGATCCACGAGCAGTGCCTCCGCCTCATGGGCGACGAGCGGGACGCTCGCACCCTCACCAGCGACATCGAGGACGGCGGCCACTACTGACAACCGACACTAAGGAGAGGCCACTTGGCCAACATCCAGAAGCGCCCCAACGGTAAATGGCGTGCTCGCTACCGCGACCTCGACGGCAAGGAGCACGCTCGCCACTTCGACCGCAAAGTCGACGCCCAGCGGTGGATCGACGAGGTCACGGCCAGCCTGGTCACCGGTCAATACGTCGACCCGCGATCAGCGAAGAAGCCCTTCAAGGAGTACGCGGAGGAATGGCGGGCCATCCAGCCGCACCGGCCTTCCACGGCCAAGGCAGTAGCCCAGCACCTGCGCTGCTACGTCTACCCGGCCTGGGAGAAGCGGGCACTTGGCGCCATCAAGCCCGGCGACGTACAGAGCTGGGTCACCAGTCTGACCACCACACACGGGCTGGCCGCCAGCACCTCACGGACGGTCTTCAACACGGTCAACGCCGTCTTCCGGGCAGCCGTCCGTGACCGGATGATTCCTCACAACCCGTGCGCCGAGGCGAAGCTGCCCTCGGTACCACGGAAGAAGATCGTGCTACTGGCCGTCGAGCAGGTGCGGACGCTGTCCGAGGAGATACCCGCCCGCTACAAGGGCCTCGTGCTGCTCGGCGCCGCCACCGGGCTCCGCCCCGGCGAGCTCTTCGGCCTCCAGCTCCGGCACGTGGACCTGCTGCACGCGGCCGTCTCGGTCGAGCAGCAGATCCAGCAGACCGCCAAGCACGGCGTGTACGTCTGCCCGCCCAAGACCGCTCGCTCGCACCGCACGGTCCCGCTCCCCCGCATGGCGGTGGATGCGATGAAGGCCCACCTGCGGGACTTCCCCGCCGATGGGCCCGAGAGCTGGATCTTCACGGCGCCGCAAGGCGGACCCGTGGTCTACACGCACTTCATGGACGGGTCCTGGCGACCCGCCTGCGCGAAGGCCGGCATACCGAAGGGCACCGGACCCCATGCCCTCCGGCACCACTACGCCAGCTTGCTGATCAAGCACGGCGAGTCGGTGAAGGCGGTCTCCGAGCGCCTGGGCCACACCAATGCGGCCATGACGCTGAACATCTACACCCACCTGTGGCCCGACTCCGAGGAGCGGACCGGGCCGCCGTCGATAAGGCGTACGCGGACCAGTCCGCCAGTGCCCAGCCGCAGGTCGACGAAGCGGCGTAGCCGCTCCCCCGCGCGCTGACAGAAGTCAGCACGCTGCGGACTCTGCGCGGACCGCAAAGGCCGCCCACCCCGCTCCACCGCAGGTCAGACGACCTTTCGCTAGATCAACTAGACGTTGAAGCGGAACTCCACCACGTCGCCGTCCTGCATCACGTACTCCTTGCCCTCCATGCGGGCCTTGCCCTTCGCGCGGGCCTCGGCGACCGAGCCCGTTTCGACCAGGTCCTCGAAGGAGACGATCTCCGCCTTGATGAAGCCCTTCTGGAAGTCGGTGTGGATCACACCGGCCGCCTCCGGGGCCGTGGCGCCCTTCTTGATCGTCCAGGCGCGGGCTTCCTTCGGGCCTGCGGTGAGGTAGGTCTGGAGGCCCAGGATGTCGAAGCCGACGCGGCCGAGGGTGGCCAGGCCGGGCTCTTCCTGGCCCATGGACTGGAGGAGTTCGAGGGCCTCGTCGTCGTCGAGTTCGATCAGCTCGGACTCGATCTTGGCGTTGAGGAAGATGGCTTCGGCCGGGGCGACCAGGGCGCGCTGCTCGTTCTTGAAGTCCTCGTCGACCAGCTCGTCCTCGTCGACGTTGAAGACGTAGAGGAAGGGCTTCGTCGTGAGCAGGTGCAGCTCGTGGAGCAGGCGGCCCTTCTCCGTGCCGGCGGTGATGCCCTTCGAGAAGAGGGTGTCGCCCGCTTCCAGGATCTTCTGGGCCTCCTCGACCGCGGCGAGGACGGCGACCTTCTCCTTCTGGAGGCGGGACTCCTTCGTCAGGCGCGGGACGGCCTTCTCGACGGACTGGAGGTCGGCGAGGATCAGCTCGGTGTTGATCGTCTCGATGTCGTCCTTCGGCGAGACCTTGCCGTCGACGTGGACGACGTTCTCGTCCTTGAAGGCGCGGATGACCTGGCAGATCGCGTCGGACTCGCGGATGTTCGCGAGGAACTTGTTGCCCAGGCCCTCACCCTCGCTCGCGCCGCGCACGATGCCCGCGATGTCGACGAAGTCGACGGTGGCGGGGAGCAGCTTCTGCGAGCCGAAGATCTTGGCGAGCGTGTTCAGGCGGGGGTCCGGGACGCCCACCACGCCGACGTTCGGCTCGATGGTGGCGAACGGGTAGTTGGCCGCCAGCACGTCGTTCTTGGTCAGGGCGTTGAACAGGGTCGACTTGCCGACATTCGGCAGACCGACGATTCCGATCGTGAGCGACACTTTGGCGACTTCCTGAAGTGAGGAGGAGGGGCTGTGCGGGCGGGCCTGGAGTGGACCGATTCTCCAGTTTACGGGCGGGCCGGGGCGGCCGGTCACGGGTCCGGGGCGGGTAGCCGTCCTGGGCCGGACGACGGGATTCGGCCCCGTGATATCGAACGCAGTGCCAAGGTCGGCCAAAGCGCGTGTCCAACGCCCGAAAGAACACGCCCCGCGACCTAGGTTGTCCAGGTGGAGCAGCACAGGACACGTACCCCGCAGCGCAGGCAGCCCGCGCCGCCGAAGCAGGCCCCGGTGTCGGTGGCGGTCGCGCCGGTGTCATCGGTCACGCCGGTCGCGGTAGGGCCGCGGCCGGGAGGCGCGCGGCCACGTTCCCGGGCCGGGGCGGTCGCGCCCGTCGTCCTGGCGCTGCGCAGATTCCCCAACCCCCGGCTGACCGGCATCGGCGCGGGCCTTTTCGCGGCCCTGGCCATGTTCCTGCTGGCCTGTCTGGACTGGCTGCTCCTGGACGGTTCGGCGGTCGCGTACGGGCTGCTGTTCCTGCCCGTCAGCGCGCTCACCGCGCTCTGGGTGCGGCCCGCCGACCTGGTCACCGCGCCGATCAGCGTGCCGATCGCCTTCGCCGTCGGCGTCATCCCGATCGCCGGGGGGAGGGGCGGCTTCGGCGGTCAGACGATGGCGGTCGTCACCGCGCTCGCCGTCCATGCCGGCTGGCTCTACGGCGGCACCCTGGTCGCCGGGCTGATCGCCACCGTACGGAAGGTGCGGCAGATGCGGGAACGGCAGCGCCACCTGCTGCGGTCCGCGCAGGGCTCCCGCCGCCCTCGCCCCTGAGCACCCTCGCCCCTGCCCGCCCCCGCACCGGCCGCCCCCCGGGCTACCTGCCCGCTGCCGCCATGGCCGCGCCGACGATGCCCGCGTTGTTCTGGAGCTCCGCCGGGGCCATCTCGGCGCGTACGTGCTCGATCAGCGGCAGGAACTTCTCCGCCTTGCGGCTGACGCCCCCGCCGATGATGAAGAGCTCGGGCGAGAACAGCATCTCCACGTGCACCAGGTATTTCTGCACCCGGTGCGCCCAGTGCTGCCAGCTCAGGTCCTCGTCCTCCTTGGCCTTCGTGGAGGCGCGCTTCTCCGCGTCGTGACCGTGCAGCTCCAGGTGGCCGAGCTCGGTGTTGGGGACCAGCCGGCCGTCGGTGAAGACCGCGCTGCCGATTCCCGTACCGAGGGTCAGCATGATCACCGTGCCCTTGCGGTCCCGTCCCGCACCGAAGGTCATCTCCGCGATCCCGGCCGCGTCGGCGTCGTTGAGGATCGTGACGGGCTGCCCGATGCGGTCGCTGAGCAGCGCACGGGCGTCCGTGCCGATCCAGGCCTTGTCGACATTGGCCGCGGTGCGGGTTATGCCGCCGGTGACCACACCGGGGAACGTGATGCCGACCGGCCCCTGCCAGTCGAAGTGGCCGACCACCTCGGCCACACCGTCGGCCACGCCCTCGGGCGTGGCCGGATGCGGTGTCAGTACTTTGTGGCGCTCCCGCGCCAGCTCTCCGCGGTCCAGGTCCACGGGAGCACCCTTGATCCCTGAGCCGCCGATATCCACACCGAAGATCTCCATGGATCCACGGTACGGGCAGGTGGCGTGGATCACTTCCCCGGGAGGCCCTGTCCCGCGGAGAGTGCCGCCGCCTCGGCGCGCAGGTCGCGGCGGAGCTCCTTGGGTAGCGAGAAGGTGATCGACTCGTCCGCGGTCTTCACCGTCTCCACGTCCGCGTAGCCCCGCTCGGACAGCCATTCCAGGACACCGTCGACCAGGACGTCCGGGACGGAGGCGCCCGACGTGAGGCCGACCGTGCTGACGCCCTCCAGCCAGGCCTCGTCGATCTCGGCGGCGAAGTCCACCAGGTACGCGGCCGGTGCGCCCGCGTCCAGGGCGACCTCGACCATGCGGATCGAGTTCGACGAGTTCTTGGAGCCGACGACGATGACCAGTTCGGCGTCCTCGGCCAGCTTCTTCACCGCGATCTGGCGGTTCTGCGTGGCATAGCAGATGTCGTCGCTGGGCGGGGAGATCAGCTGCGGGAACTTCTCCTTGAGCGCGTCGACCGTCTCCATCGTCTCGTCGACGGAGAGCGTGGTCTGGGAGAGCCAGACGACCTTCGACTCGTCGCGCACGGAGACGTTGGAAACGTCCTCGGGGCCGTCGACCAGAGTGATGTGGTCGGGGGCCTCACCGCTCGTGCCGATGACTTCCTCGTGGCCCTCGTGGCCGATCAGGAGGATGTCGTAGTCCTCCTTGGCGAACCGGACGGCTTCCTTGTGGACCTTGGTGACCAGCGGGCAGGTCGCGTCGATCGTGGCGAGCTTGCGCTCCGCGGCCTCGGCGTGGACGGTCGGGGCGACTCCGTGCGCGGAGAACATCACGATGGAGCCCTCGGGCACCTCCGCCGTGACGTCGACGAAGATCGCGCCCTTCTTCTCGAGCGTCTGGACGACGTACTTGTTGTGCACGATCTCGTGACGGACGTAGATCGGGGCCCCGTACTGCTCCAGGGCCTTCTCGACGGCGATCACGGCACGGTCCACGCCCGCGCAGTAGCCACGGGGTGCGGCGAGCAGGACACGGCGGGCAGGAGTTGCAGTCATGCGCCCCATCGTAAGGCCGTACCGAACAGGCGCGGGATCGGCGGGGTCGGGAGACTGATGCGTACGCCGGACAGCCACGGAGGGTTCATGACCGGAAGCAGCACGGACCGGGGAGGACTGCGGCGCACCCTGGGGTTCCGTGACCTGGTGGTCTACGGGCTCCTGTTCATCGCCCCCATGGCCCCGGTCGGCGTGTTCGGCACGCTGGACGCGAGGTCGGACGGCGCCGTCGCACTGGTGTACCTCGTGGCGACGGCCGTGATGGCCTTCACCGCCTTCAGTTACGCCCAGATGGTGCAGGTCGCCCCGCTGGCCGGTTCGGTCTTCGCCTACGCCCGCAAGGGGCTCGGCGAGGGCCCCGGTTTCATCGCCGGGTGGATGGCGATGCTCGACTACCTGCTCATCCCCGCGGTCGCCTATCTCTTCTCCGGGATCGCCATGAACGCGCTGGTCCCGGAGGTGTCGCGGTGGGTGTGGACGGCCATCGCGGTGGTCGTGACCACCCTGCTCAACCTCTGGGGCGTCCGGGCGGCGGCCCGGGTGGGCTTCGCGGTGCTCGCCATGGAGATCGTGGTGCTGCTCGTGTTCGTGGTGTCGGCGGTGGTGGTGCTGGCCAGGGACGGGGCGCAGCGGGGCTGGCTGACGCCGCTCACCGGGGACACCGGGTTCTCGATGACGGCGGTGCTGGGTGCGGTGTCCGTCGCGGTGCTCTCCTATCTGGGCTTCGACGCGATCGCCTCGTTCGCGGAGGAGGTGACGGGGGGTTCGGCGAAGGTGGCGCGGGCGGTGCTGTTCTGCCTGGTGCTCGCCGGGGTGCTGTTCGTCGTCCAGTCGTATCTGGCGGCGCTGCTGGAGCCGGTGAGCTCGGCGGAACTGGCGGCGGATCCGGTCAGGCAGGGTTCGGCGTTCTACGACGCGGTGGACGCGTCGGTCGGGACCTGGCTGCACGACCTGGTGGCCGTGAGCAAGGCGATCGGGGCGGCCTTCGCCGCGCTCGCCGGGCAGGCCGCGGCCGGCCGGCTGGTGTTCGCGATGGCACGGGAGGGGCGGCTGCCGTCGTTCCTGTCCCCGGTCGACAGCCGGTCCGGGGTGCCGCGCGTCGCGATCATGTGCGCCGCGGTCGTGACGCTGGTGGCGGCGGTGTGGGCGGCCCGGCGGGACGACGGCCTCGACCATCTGGTGTCGGTCGTGAACGTCGGCGCGCTCACCGCGTTCGTGCTGCTGCACGCGTCGGTGGTCGGCTGGTTCGCGGTGCGCCGGATGGAGGGTCCGCCGAGCTTGTGGCGCCATGTCGTGGTGCCGGTGGTGGGCGCGGGCGTGCTCGTCGCGGTGATCCTGGAGGCGACGGCGACCGCCCAGCTGGTCGGGGTGTGCTGGCTGGGGATCGGCCTGGTGGTGCTCGCACTCCAATGGGGTCGGCGGGCGGTCTGAGGGGCGGGCGGCTCGCGGCCGCCCGTCGCACGTACGCCTGCGCCCCTGGCGTCGCGCCGGATACGCGGTTCGTTGTCGGCGCCGGCCGATACGCTCGCCCCTATGGCACTCACTACGTCTCCGGAAGCTCCGCTGCCCGTCGGCGACGTGTCACGGCTGATCGGCGGGTGGATCGACCGGCTCGGCGCGGTCTGGGTCGAGGGGCAGATCACCCAGCTGTCACGGCGGCCGGGCGCCGGTGTGGTCTTTCTGACGCTGCGCGATCCGTCGCACGACATCTCGGTGAGTGTCACCTGCTTCCGGCAGGTCTTCGACCGGATCGCCGACGTGGTGACGGAGGGCGCGCGGGTCGTCGTCCTCGCCAAGCCCGAGTGGTACGCGCCCCGTGGCCAGCTGTCCCTGCGGGCGACGGAGATACGTCCGGTGGGTATCGGCGAGCTGCTGGTCCGGCTGGAGCAGCTGAAGAAGTCGCTGGCCGCCGAGGGGCTCTTCGCCCTGGACCGCAAGCGCCCGCTGCCGTTCCTGCCACAGCTGATCGGCCTGGTCTGCGGGCGGGCGTCGGCGGCCGAGCGCGACGTCCTGGAGAACGCCCGGCGCCGTTGGCCCGCGGTGCGCTTCGAGGTGCGCAACACCGCCGTGCAGGGGGTGCACGCGGTGAGTCAGGTGGTCCAGGCGGTGCGGGAGCTCGACGCCCTGCCCGAGGTCGACGTGATCGTCGTGGCCCGGGGCGGCGGGAGTGTGGAGGATCTCCTGCCGTTCTCCGACGAGCAGCTGATCCGGGCGGTGGCCGAGTGCCGTACGCCGGTGGTCTCCGCCATCGGCCACGAACCGGACTCGCCCCTGCTCGACCTGGTGGCCGACCTGCGGGCGTCGACCCCGACGGACGCGGCGAAGAAGGTCGTGCCCGACGTGGGCGAGGAGCTCGACCGCGTGCAGCAGCTCCGGGACCGGGCGCTGCGGACCGTACGGGGGCTGCTCGACCGGGAGGAGCGGGGGCTGGCGCACACGCTGGGCCGGTCCTCGATGGAACGCCCGCAGCGGATGGTCGACGAGCGGGCCGCGGAGGTCGACGCGCTGGTGGGGCGGAGCCGCCGGGTGCTGGGGCATCTGCTGGACCGCGCCGACTCGGAGCTCGCGCACACCCGGGCCCGGGTGGTCGCGCTGTCGCCGGCGGCGACGCTGGAGCGGGGTTACGCGGTGCTGCAGCGGCCGGACGGGCATGTGGTGCGCTCCCCCGCGGACGCCGGGGCTCCGGGCGAGGAGCTGCGGGCGCGGGTGTCGGAGGGCGAGTTCACGGTGCGGGTCGCGGAGTGACGGGCGCGCGGCCGCTCCTCGTTGTCGGACCTCACGCTTAGGGTGGATCACATGACGGACGACGGGACGACCACGGCTGCCGCGACCGGCACGCTCGGGTACGAGCAGGCGCGGGACGAGCTGATCGAGGTCGTGCGCCGCCTGGAGGCGGGCGGCACGACGCTCGAGGAGTCGCTGGCCCTGTGGGAGCGCGGCGAGGAGCTGGCGAAGGTCTGCCGGCGCTGGCTGGAGGGTGCGCGCGCCCGCCTGGACGCGGCACTGGCCCGCCCCGAGGAGCCCGCGGAGGGCACGGGCACGGACTGAGTCCGCGAAGACGACGGACTGCGGTGGCAGGGGCCCGGCGCGGAGGGCGGGCCGGGGCCCTGTGCGGTGGATCACCACGGGACCGATTTAGTTGAAAGTTAATCAATATCCGGGTTACGGTGATCGTGTCGCCCGACACCTCACCCACCCGGAAGGCAGTTCCACAGATGCCCCTCGTTCTTGACCCCGCCGCCCAGGACCTTCTCTTCCGTGAGGCCCGCACCGCCAACACGTTCACCGACGAGCCGGTGACCGACGAGCAGGTCCAGGCGATCTACGACCTGGTCAAGTACGGCCCCACCGCCTTCAACCAGTCGCCGCTGCGTGTCGTCCTGATCCGCTCGGCCGAGGGCCGCGAGCGCCTCGTGAAGCACATGGCCGAGGGCAACCAGCCCAAGACCTCCACCGCCCCGCTGGTCGCGCTCCTCGTCGCGGACAACGAGTTCCACGAGGAGCTCCCGGCGCTCATGCCGCACTTCCCGCAGGCCAAGGACGCGTTCTTCTCCGAGCGCCCGGTCCGCGAGCAGTCCGCCGCGCTCAACGCCTCGCTGCAGGCCGCCTACTTCATCATCGGCGTCCGCGCCGCCGGCCTGGCCGCCGGCCCGATGACCGGCTACGACGCCGCGGGCATCGAGAAGGAGTTCCTGGACGGCGACCACAAGCTGCTCATGGCCGTCAACATCGGCAAGCCGGGCGAGGACGCCTGGTTCCCCCGCCTGCCGCGCCTGTCCTACGACGAGGTCGTCACGACCGTCTGATCCGGGACCACCCGCAGGAAGAAGCCCCGCGACGCCGAGCGTCGCGGGGCTTCTCCGTGGACGGGGGAGGTCAGGGAGCCGTCTGGAGCGCCGCGGCCATCTCCGCGAGCCGCCCCATCGGGGCCGAGCCGGTGACGACGGTCGTCACGCCCTCGGCGTGCAGCACGAGGGCGTCGTACTTCGGGCCCTCCCAGCGCTGCCAGGCCTCACCGGCCACGTCATGCGTGCTCCCGGTGTCCTCGGCCTGCCGGCTCACCTCGGGCACGTACTTCTTCGCCGGGGTCGTGGACTGCTCCACCGCGACGTACTTGCCGTCCGGGTCCAGGAAGCCCAGGTGCCAGCCGGCGCCGTTCTGACCCTCGTACGAGACGGAGGTCGGCTTCCACTTCGCCGACAGCCCGGCCGGGGCCGCCACCGGGTACGGCGCGGCGCGGCGCGCCGTCGCGAGTTCGACCCGGTAGTCGACGGCCTTGATCGGATCGGCCGTGTCGTCGTGCGGGACGAAGATGTAGATGACGCCCGCCAATGCGGTGATCACGAGCATCGACAGGATCATGTCCCGGACGGTCTGCTTGCCTCGCTTGCTTGCCACGGACTCAATGGTGGCACGGGTCCTCACGCGCCCGAGCGGCGGGCACCCGCTCATCCGTGACCCGCCCTGCTCATTTTATCGGCCTACCGATAGAGTCACAGCACCCTCTTTTCCGGTCGTCGTCGTACAGAAAGGTGCGCTCCGATGTCCGAGCATCATCTGCCGTCCCAGCTGGAGGTCTCTCCGGAGGCCCCTGACCGCAACCTGGCCCTGGAACTGGTCCGGGTGACCGAGGCCGCCGCCATGGCCGCCGGGCGCTGGGTCGGCCGCGGCGACAAGATCGGCGCCGACGGCGCCGCAGTGAAGGCCATGCGGACCCTCGTCTCCACCGTGTCGATGAACGGCATCGTCGTCATCGGTGAGGGCGAGAAGGACGAGGCCCCCATGCTGTTCAACGGCGAGCGGGTCGGTGACGGCACCGGCGCCGAGGTCGACATCGCCGTCGACCCGATCGACGGCACCACGCTCAACGCCAAGGGCATGCCCAACGCGATCGCCGTCCTGGCCGCCGCGGACCGGGGCGCCATGTTCGACCCGTCCGCCGTCTTCTACATGGACAAGCTGGTCACCGGCCCCGAGGCCGCCGACTTCGTGGACATCAACGCTCCGGTGTCCGTGAACATCCGGCGCGTCGCCAAGGCCAAGAGCTCGACCCCCGAGGACGTCACCGTCGTCATCCTCGACCGTCCCCGGCACGAGGGCATCGTCCAGGAGATCCGGGAGACGGGCGCCCGGATCAAGTTCATCTCCGACGGCGACGTGGCCGGCTCGATCATGGCCGCCCGCGAGGGCACCGGCGTCGACCTGCTCATGGGCATCGGCGGTACCCCTGAGGGCATCATCTCGGCCTGCGCCATAAAGTGCCTCGGCGGCGTCATCCAGGGCAAGCTCTGGCCCAAGGACGAGGCCGAGCGGCAGCGCGCGCTGGACGCCGGGCACGACCTGGACCGGGTGCTGTCGACGGACGACCTCGTCAGCGGGGACAACGTGTTCTTCGTCGCCACCGGGATCACCGACGGTGAGCTGCTGCGCGGTGTGCGGTACCGCGCGGAGACGGCGACCACGGAGTCCCTGGTGATGCGCTCGAAGTCGGGAACGATCCGGAGGATCGACTCCACGCACCGGCTCTCGAAGCTGCGCGCCTACAGCGCCATCGACTTCGACCGGGCCAAGTAGGAGGACCGGTGGTCATGAGGGGCTGCCCCGCCGGGCGGCCCCTCACCCGTCGCCGCGCGCCTCTCAGCCGGCCGCGGCGATGTGCTCCGTCTGGGTCGCCTTGAGCTCGATGTCGCGCCTGCGCCGACGGGCGAGCGCCACGCGGCGCTCGGCGGCGGTGAGGCCGCCCCACACCCCGTAGGGCTCGGGCTGTATGAGTGCGTGTTCACGGCACTCCACCATGACCGGGCACCTCGCGCAGACCTGCTTCGCGGCCAACTCGCGGGACAGTCGGGCAGCAGTCGGCTCCTTCGACGGGGCGAAGAACAGCCCGGCTTCGTCCCGGCGGCACACCGCCTCCGCATGCCAGGGTCCCGCCTGGTCCTCCCGCGCGGGAGAGCGCTGGGACGGCACGGCGGCGACCTGCAGGGGCTGATGCGGCAGTTGCAGCACGGTCTACTCCTGACGACGGCTTCGGCTTCGCGAGCGAGAGACGATGCAGCAGTCCCTACCCGCTGTACGCACGCCTATGCACTGAGTGGCCCTGCCGAACGGCCCCCACACGTGCACACGGTCGCCTTTTGGCCGGAATACACGTGGAACCGGCCGACCGCTCTCAGTGGCCGAGATGTTTCCGCAACTGGTCGTGGAGGTTGGCAATGAGCTTGCCACGCTTGGGCTTTGCCTCGACGTTCCCGAAGACGGAATAGCCGTTCACCACGACCACCGGGGCCTCCGGGTCGGCGGATTCCAGTGTGTCGACTTCGAAATTGCCGAAAATACCCGTACCGCTGCCGCGCAGCGAAATGTTCTCCGGCACCCGGATTTCGACACTGCCGAAGATGGACGTCGCATTGATGACGGTCAGACGCTGGCCGAAAAGAGCCTCGGTCAGGTCGATCTCGACGCTGCCGAAGAGCGAGAACGCGTTCGTACGGCCGCCGACGCGCCAACGCCCCCTGCGGGTGGAGCTGCTGAAGACCGCCACGAGGTTCTCGGCGGGCCCCGTGGGCCCCTCGGGGCCGTATCCGTAGGGCGCCTGGGCCGGCCGGCCGACGGGCCCGGCCGCCGGGAGGTCCCGCACCAGCGGCTCCAACTCGCCCACGGTCTTGGCCCGGTAGACCAGGTCGACCCGCTCGGCGTGCTCCTCGGCGGTCAGCCGGCCTTCGGCCATGGCCTCCCGCAGGATGTCCGCGATCCGGTCGCGGTCCGCGTCGGAGGCGCGGATTCCGGCGGGCGCGGGACCGGCCGGAGCGACGGGCTGCTGGGGCTGCTTTTCGAGGTCCACCGCACCAGCCTACCCAAACGCGATAGATCGCGACCAGTGCCCCGGCGGCCTCGGGGCAGGAATCCGGCCCTCCTGTCGAGCCGTCCCGGGTGAGCCTTACCTCACAGGCCCGGCGTGTCGACGGCGTTCTACCCTGGTGGATGCGCTGCCCGAGGGAGGTCAGCCGCTGTCGCCGAGTGAGGAATGGCCGTAATGCCAGAGTTTGCGTACTCCGATCTGCTCCCGCTGGGAGAGGACACCACGCCGTACCGGCTGGTGACCGCCGAGGGCGTCTCGACCTTCGAGGCCGACGGCCGTACGTTCCTCAAGGTGGCTCCGGAGGCCCTGCGCACGCTCGCCGCCGAGGCCATGCACGACATCTCGCACTACCTGCGGCCGGCCCACCTGGCGCAGCTGCGGCGCATCATCGACGACCCCGAGGCCTCGTCCAACGACAAGTTCGTCGCGCTCGACCTCCTGAAGAACGCGAACATCGCCGCCGCGGGTGTCCTGCCCATGTGCCAGGACACCGGTACGGCGATCGTCATGGGCAAGCGCGGGCAGAACGTCCTCACCGAGGGCGGTGACGAGGAGGCCCTGTCGCACGGCATCTTCGACGCGTACACCAAGCTGAATCTGCGCTACTCGCAGATGGCGCCGCTGACCATGTGGGACGAGAAGAACACCGGCTCGAACCTCCCGGCCCAGATCGAGCTGTACGCGACCGACGGCGGCGCGTACAAGTTCCTCTTCATGGCCAAGGGCGGCGGCTCGGCGAACAAGTCCTTCCTCTTCCAGGAGACCAAGGCGGTCCTCAACGAGGCCTCCATGATGAAGTTCCTGGAGGAGAAGATCCGCTCCCTGGGGACGGCCGCCTGCCCGCCGTACCACCTGGCGATCGTCGTCGGCGGTACGTCGGCCGAGTTCGCGCTGAAGACCGCGAAGTACGCCTCCGCGCACTATCTGGACGAGCTTCCGGCCGAGGGTTCCCCGACCGGTCACGGCTTCCGTGACCAGGACCTGGAGCAGAAGGTCTTCGAGCTGACGCAGCGGATCGGCATCGGCGCGCAGTTCGGCGGCAAGTACTTCTGCCACGACGTACGTGTCGTCCGCCTTCCCCGCCACGGCGCCTCGCTGCCCGTCGCCATCGCCGTCTCCTGCTCGGCCGACCGCCAGGCCACGGCGAAGATCACCGCCGAGGGCGTCTTCCTGGAGCAGCTGGAGAAGGACCCGGCGCGCTTCCTGCCGGACACCACCGACGAGCACCTCGACGAGTCGGGTGACGTCGTCCGGATCGACCTGAACCGGCCGATGGACGACATCCTCGCGGAGCTGACCAAGTACCCGGTCAAGACGCGGCTGTCGCTGACCGGTCCGCTGGTCGTGGCGCGTGACATCGCGCACGCCAAGATCAAGGAGCGGCTCGACGCGGGCGAGGAGATGCCGCAGTACCTCAAGGACCACCCGGTGTACTACGCGGGCCCGGCGAAGACCCCGGAGGGTTATGCGTCGGGGTCCTTCGGGCCGACGACGGCCGGCCGGATGGACAGCTACGTCGCACAGTTCCAGGCTGCGGGCGGCTCCAAGGTGATGCTCGCCAAGGGCAACCGGTCCAGGCAGGTCACCGACGCGTGCGACGCCCACGGCGGCTTCTACCTGGGCTCCATCGGCGGCCCGGCGGCGCGCCTGGCGCAGGACTGCATCAAGAAGGTCGAGGTCGTCGAGTACGAGGAGCTCGGCATGGAGGCGGTCTGGCGGATCGAGGTCGAGGACTTCCCCGCGTTCGTCGTCGTCGACGACAAGGGCAACGACTTCTTCACGGAGCCCGCCCCGGCACCGACCTTCACCAGCATTCCGGTCCGCGGTCCCGGCCTCGGCCTCGGCTGATCCAGGGTGGTTCCAGGTCCCGGCCTCGGCTGATCCACGCGCGGATCCCAGGGGCGTTCCGGCCACGGTCGGGGCGCCCCTGCGGCGTTCCCGCGGGTCCGGAAAGCCGCGCTCCCGGGACCACGCCCGCCGGTCCGGGCGGTCCGCGGCGCGGGACCGCGCCGGGTATTTACTGGCGGACGCTGATAACCGGGGGAATACGGGCAACGCACCACGCGCTCATCTTCACCAGGAGGTTGGAACAGATGAACGGATCGGCCGAGGACACGCAGTACCGCGTCGAGCACGACTCGATGGGTGAGGTGAAAGTACCCGCGCACGCCAAATGGCGGGCCCAGACGCAGCGCGCCGTGGAGAACTTCCCCATCTCCGGCCAACGCCTGGAAAGGGCCCATATCGAGGCCCTGGCCCAGATCAAGGCCGCCGCCGCCAGGGTCAACGCCGAGCTGAAGGTGCTCGATCCGGACATCGCCGACGCGATCCGGTCGGCCGCCGCCGAGGTGGCCGAGGGCCGCTGGGACGAGCACTTCCCGGTCGACGTGTTCCAGACGGGTTCCGGCACCTCGTCCAACATGAACACCAACGAGGTCGTGGCCACGCTCGCCTCCGAGCGGCTCGGGCGTGAGGTCCACCCCAACGACCACGTCAACGCGTCGCAGTCGTCCAACGACGTGTTCCCGTCCTCCGTCCACATCGCCGCGACCGCCGCCGTCACCGCCGACCTGATCCCGGCGCTCGACCACCTGGCCTCCGCCCTGGAGCGGAAATCGGCCGAATTCGCGGAGGTCGTGAAATCGGGCCGTACGCATCTGATGGACGCCACACCCGTCACCCTGGGCCAGGAGTTCGGCGGCTACGCGGCACAGGTCCGCTACGGGGTCGAGCGGTTGCGTGCCTCGCTCCCGCGCCTCGCCGAACTCCCTCTGGGCGGTACGGCGGTGGGCACCGGGATCAACACCCCGCCCGGCTTCTCCGCCGCCGTGATCGCCGAGGTGGCCCGCACCACCGGGCTGCCGCTCACCGAGGCCCGTGACCACTTCGAGGCCCAGGGCGCCCGGGACGGACTCGTCGAGACGTCCGGGCAGCTCCGTACCGTCGCGGGGTCGCTCACCAAGATCTCCAACGACCTGCGCTGGATGGCGTCCGGTCCGCGCACGGGGCTCGCCGAGATCAACCTGCCCGATCTGCAGCCCGGTTCGTCCATCATGCCCGGCAAGGTCAATCCGGTCGTCCCGGAGGCCGTGCTGATGGTCGCGGCCCAGGTGACGGGGAACGACGCCACGGTCGCCGCCGCCGGCGCGGCCGGCAACTTCGAGCTCAACGTGATGCTCCCGGTGATGGCGAAGAACCTGCTGGAGTCGGTGCGCCTGCTCGCCAACGCCTCCCGGCTGCTCGCCGACCGCACGGTCGACGGCATCACGGCCAACGTGGAACGGGCCAGGCAGTACGCGGAGTCCTCGCCGTCGGTGGTGACCCCGCTGAACAAGTACATCGGGTACGAGGAGGCGGCGAAGGTCGCCAAGAAGTCGCTGGCCGAGGGCACCACGATCCGGGAGACGGTGCTGGCCGGGGGCTACGTCGAGCGCGGCGACCTGACCACGGAACAGCTCGACGAGGCCCTGGACGTGCTGCGTATGACCCGGCCGTGACGCATTTCGCAGCGGCCGGGGGGACCCGTACCTAAGATCTCTTCATGACAGCCACGGAAGCGGGTACGGGAGCAGACACCGGGTCGAGTGCGGGGAACAGCACACGCTGGGCGCCGGGGGACCGGATCCTCTGGCGCTACCGCGACAACGGCGACGGCGACGGGCCCGTGCACATCTGCCGGCCGGTCACCGTCGTCCAGGACACCGACGAGCTGCTGGCCGTCTGGCTGGCGCCCGGCACCGAATGTGTGAAGCCGGTCCTCGCCGACGGCACCCAGGTGCACGCCGAGCCGCTGGCCACCCGCTATACGCGCCCGCGCACGACGGTGCGCTCCCGGTGGTTCGGAACAGGTGTGCTGAAGATCGCCCGGCCGGGCGATCCCTGGTCGGTGTGGCTCTTCTGGGACCGCGGCTGGCTCTTCCGCAACTGGTACATCAACCTGGAGGAGCCCCGTTCGCGCTGGGCCGGAGGAGTCGATTCCCAGGACCATTTCCTCGACATCGCCGTGCATCCCGACCGCAGTTGGGAGTGGCTCGACGAGGACGAGTTCGCCCAGGCCCAGCAGGTCGGCCTGATGGACGGGGCCACCGCGCAGCGCGTACGGGAGGCGGGCCTGGCGGCGGCCGACGTCGTCCGGGGCTGGGGCACGCCGTTCAGGGACGGGTGGGAGCACTGGAGGCCCGATCCGCAGTGGCAGGTTCCGGCATTGCCCGATGACTGGGACCGCACCCCCACCCCCAACTCGCCGTGAGACCCTTGATGCACCCCAGGGGGGCGAACGTAGGATCGCCCCCCACGGACTGCACGGCCGGTATGTTTCGTCACAACCGGCGTCGGCAGAACGGGGCCTGACCACAAGTCACCGCACGAACCGCATGAGTCACACGGACCACGGAGCCGGGTGGGTCGTGCGGTCGCATGAACCACTACGAGGGGGTGGAGACGTGCTCGCTGTCCGCTGCCCCGTCGCCGGAGTGACCGATATCGGCCCACCGATCGGCGGTACGGTTTCGGCCCCGCTTCTGGGGGCATCCGGTGACAGCCGTTGTTCTTACCGCTCTTGCCGGGGCACAGTGGCGCCCCACGAGGTGATTGCCTCATACAACCGGCCCGGACGGACGGAATCCCACGCGTGACGGAGCATCCCACCTCCCACGAAGGCCGGCAGCCCCTCGCCGCCCGACCGCAGGAACGCGCCCGGCCCCGGCAGCAGGAGGCCGTACCGGGTGTCGCTGCCACGGCCGCGATCCCCGGCCCCTCCCCGGCGCCGAATCCTGGCCCGGCCACCTCGGCGGATCCCGCCGACACGCAGGCCGTCGCCCGCCGCGAGGGTGACCGGCTGCGCTTCGTCGGCGCCGCGACCCGCCGGATCGCCCGGGGCATAGACCTGGACGAGATCGTGCTGGGCCTGTGCCGGGCCAGCGTGCCCACGTTCTCCGACGCCATACTCGTCTACCTCCGCGACCCGCTCCCGGTGGGCGACGAGCGCCCGGTCAGCCCCTTCGTGCTGCGGCTGCGCCGCACCGACAGGCTGCGCCTGACCGACGAGGAGAGCGAGATCGGGCCGGAGGGCGAGCGGCTGCTGCGGCTGCCCGTCACCGACCCGCAGGCGGGACTGCTGCCGGCCGCCGACCTCTGCGAGGTCCTGGCGGGCGGCGCGCTCGCCGAGGTGCTGCGCGGGGTTCGGCCCGTCTTCGGGGACTCCGCCGCGGCCCGTGCCGCCCTGCCCGAGCTGCTGGGGGCCGGCCGCACGGTGCCCACGGGACACCGCGCGATCCTGGCACCGCTGCGCGGGCGGCGCCGGGTGATCGGCGCCGCGGTCTTCCTTCGCGGCACGGAACGCCCGCCGTTCGAGGCCAACGACCTGCTGGTCGCGGCCCAGCTGGCGACGCACACCGCGCTCGGCATCGACAAGGCGGTGCTGTACGGCCGCGAGGCGTACATCGCCGACGAGCTGCAGCGCACGATGCTGCCCGACTCGCTGCCGCAGCCCACCGGCGTACGCCTGGCCTCCCGCTACCTCCCGGCGGCGGAGACCGCCCGCGTGGGCGGGGACTGGTACGACGCGATCCCGCTGCCGGGCAGCAGGGTCGCCCTGGTCGTCGGCGACGTGATGGGCCACTCCATGACCTCCGCGGCGATCATGGGGCAGCTGCGCACCACGGCGCAGACCCTGGCCGGTCTCGACCTGCCGCCGCAGGAGGTCCTGCACCATCTGGACGAACAGGCGCAGCGGCTCGGCAGCGACCGCATGGCGACCTGCCTCTACGCGGTGTACGACCCCGTCGCGCATCGCATCACCATCGCCAACGCCGGCCATCCGCCGCCCGTGCTCCTGCACCTGGGCGGCCGGGCCGAGGTGCTCCGGGTTCCGCCGGGCGCCCCGATCGGCGTCGGCGGGGTCGACTTCGAGGCGGTCGAGCTGGACGCCCCGGCAGGGGCCACGCTGCTGCTGTATACGGACGGGCTCGTCGAGTCCCGGCTGCGGGACGTCTGGACCGGGATCGAGCAGCTGCGGGAGCGACTGGCCGCCACCGCCCAGCTGACCGGGCCGGACCACTCGCCCCCGCTGGAGGCGCTCTGCGACGACGTGCTGGACATGCTCGGTCCGGGCGACCGGGACGACGACATCGCGCTGCTGGCCGCCCGTTTCGACGGGATCGCGCCGAGCGACGTGGCGTACTGGTTCCTGGAACCGGAGGACGCGGCCCCGGGCCGGGCCCGCAGGCTGGCCCGCAGGGCGCTCAGCCGGTGGGGTCTGGACGATCTCGCGGACGAGGTGGAGCTGCTCGTCAGCGAGGTGGTGACGAACGCGGTGCGGTATGCGGAGCGCCCGGTGACGCTGCGGCTGCTGCGTACGGACATCCTGCGCTGCGAGGTCGGCGACGACTCCCCGCAGCTGCCCAGGCAACGCCGTGCCCGGGAGACGGACGAGGGCGGACGCGGGCTGTTCCTGGTCAACCGGCTGGCCCGCAGGTGGGGGGCGACCCGGCTCTCCACGGGCAAGGTGGTGTGGTTCGAGATGGCTACTCCCGCCCCGTAGTCCTTTGTCCCTCTTCGGGCCGTTTCCAGATGTTGCCGACCTCCCGTCGGCGGAGTTGACTTCAGTCGTGAACGAAGCGACCTGACCGATACCCCCACACCGACGGGAGGACGCTCGTGACCGAGGAAGCCCAGAAGGTTCCGTACACCACGAACAGTGCCGGGATCCCGGTGGAGAGCGACGAACACTCGCTCACCGTCGGATCGGACGGCCCGATCCTGCTCCAGGACCACTACCTCATCGAGAAGATGGCCCAGTTCAACCGCGAACGGGTCCCTGAACGGGTGGTGCACGCCAAGGGCTCCGGGGCGTACGGCACCTTCGAAGTGACGAACGATGTCAGCCAGTTCACCAAGGCGGACCTCTTCCAGCCGGGCAAGCGCACCGAGATGCTGGCCCGCTTTTCCACGGTCGCCGGTGAACAGGGTTCGCCCGACACCTGGCGCGACCCCCGCGGATTCGCACTGAAGTTCTACACGGAGCACGGCAACTACGACATGGTCGGCAACAACACGCCGGTCTTCTTCGTACGCGACCCGATGAAGTTCCAGGACTTCATCCGCTCCCAGAAGCGCCGCCCGGACAGCGGTGTGCGCGACAACGACATGCAGTGGGACTTCTGGACCCTGTCGCCGGAGTCGGCGCACCAGGTCACCTGGCTGATGGGCGACCGGGGCATCCCCAAGACGTACCGCAACATGAACGGCTACAGCTCGCACACCTATATGTGGGTGAACGCGGGCGGCGAGCGGTTCTGGGTGAAGTACCGCTTCAAGACCGACCAGGGCATCGACTTCTACACGCAGGCCGACGCCGACGCGATGGCCGGGACCGACGGCGACGTCCACCGCCGCGACCTGTTCGAGTCGATCAAGCGCGGCGACCACCCGAGCTGGACCCTGAAGGTCCAGATCATGCCGTTCGACGACGCCCCGGACTACCGCTTCAACCCGTTCGACCTGACGAAGGTGTGGCCGCACAGCGACTACCCGGAGATCGAGGTCGGCCGGATGACGCTGAACAAGAACCCGGACGACTTCTTCGTCCACATCGAGCAGGCGTCGTTCGAACCGTCGAACATGGTGCCCGGCATCGGTCCGTCGCCCGACAAGATGCTGCTCGGCCGGCTCTTCTCGTACCCGGACACCCACCGGTACCGGATCGGCCCGAACTATCTGCAGCTGCCGCCGAACCGGCCGCGTTCGCCCGTCCACTCGTACGCGAAGGACGGCCCGATGCGGTACGAGCCCGCGCGCACGGGTGCGGTGTACGCGCCGAACTCGTACGGCGGGCCCGCGGCGGACACCGCGCGCTTCGGCGACCCGGCGGGCTGGGCCACGGCGGGCGAGATGGTCCACGAGGCGTACAAGCCGCGTAAGGACGACGACGACTGGGGCCAGCCGGGCACGCTGGTGCGCGAGGTCATGGACGACGCGCAGCGCGAGCGGTTCGTCTCCAACGTCTCCGGGCATCTGCTGAACGGCGTGAGCAAGCCGGTCCTGGAGCGTGCGCTGAAGTACTGGCGCAACGTGGACAAGGACGTCGGTGACCGGATCGCCAAGAAGGTGAACGGCGGCTGACGTGGCGCACGCGTGAGGGGCGGTGTCCTCGGTCCCCGGACACCGCCCCTCACGCGTGCTCACTGCCCCAGGAGGCCGGCCCCTGGCCGTTCACCCGGGGGCTGCTCGCCCTCCTCGGGATCCTTCGTGGTGCTGGGCTCCCCGCTCGGTGTCACCGTGGGCTCCTCGCTCGGCGGCACGCTCGGGGGCGTCTCCTCGCTCGGCGTCACCGAGGGCGACTCGGAGGGCGTCTCCGGCTCCTCGGACGGTGTCTCGGACGGCTCCCGGGTCTCGGACGGTGTGGCCGAGGGGCTCTCGGTCACCGTCGTCTCACCGCGTTCGACGCCCTCCAGGTCGAAGGTGGCGTCCGAGCCGCCGCCGAGGGCGCCGAGGGTGTAGTCCGCCCAGATCTTCGCGGGGAAGCCGCCGCCGTTGGCCCGGCCGGAATTGGCCGTACCGGTCAGCGTGACCTGACCGCCGCCCTCCTTGGTGGACTCGCCGTACAGGGCCACGACCGTCGAGAGCTCCGGGGTGTAGGCCGCGAACCAGGCTGCCTTGTTGTTCTCGGACGTACCCGTCTTGCCCGCCGCGTCGTAGGCCGTGGTGTTGGCCTCGCGGCCGGAGCCGATGTCGACCACCTCGGTCAGCGCGTGCGTCACGGTGTCGGCCGAACTGCGGCTGATCACCTGGCCGCCGATGCCGTCGACCGGCTCCATGGTGCGGTCGCGGTGCTCCGCCGACTTGACGATGGTCGGCGTGACCTTCTTGCCGTGGTTGTCGAGGGTGGCGTACACCCCGGCCATGTCCCAGGTCGAGGCGTTCATGGTGCCCAGGGTGATGGCGGGGCGCTCGGGGAAGTTCTTGTCCGGTACGCCCATGGCGAGCGCGGTCTTCTTCACGGCGCTCGGGGTGACGTCGACGACCATCTGCGCGAAGACGGAGTTGATGGACTTGTCCATCGCCCGCTGGACGGTCGGGCTGTCGTAGCTGATGTCGTCCTCGTTCTGCGGCGCGAACGGGGTGTCGCTGCCCACGACGGGGCGCTTGCTCGTTCCGTCGTAGACCGTGTTGAGGCCGATCCGGTCGCCGTCCTGGGTCACCGACTCGTTCTCCAGGGCGGAGGCGAGAACGAGCGGCTTGAAGGTGGACGCGGGCTGGTAGTCCTGCCGGGTGGCGTTGGATATCCAGTGCTCGGTGGCACCGACACCGCCGTAGAGCGCGACGACCTTGCCCGTCTTCGGGTCCACGGAGGTGGCGCCGGCCTGGACGGTCGCGTCGATCTTGTTGCCCTTGCGGTCGAGCTGGTTCTCCAGCTGGTCGTCGACCGACTTCTCCAGCTGCTTCTGGCGCTTCCTGTCGATGTTGAGGGTGACCGTCCAGCCGCCGGCCTCCCGCATCTCCTCGGTGACGCCCTGCCGCTCCATCTCCTCGTTGGCGGCCTCGACGAGGTAGCCCGTCTGGCCTTCCATACCGGGGGCGGCCTTGGGGGGCTTCGGGACGGGGAACGTCAGCTTGTCGCGCTCGGCCTGGTCGAGCCAGTTCTCGTCGACCATGTTGTCCAGGGTGTAGGCCCAGCGCTCCTTGACGAGCTTCTTGCCGGTCGGCGAGGCGACCGCCCAGTCGTACTGGCTGGGGGCCTGGAGCAGGGCCGCGAGGTAGGCGCCCTGGGAGACGTCGAGGTCCTTGGCGTCGACACCGTAGTAGGCCTGCGCCGCCGCCTGGATACCGCTCGCACCGCGTCCGTAGTACACGGTGTTGAGGTAACCGGCGAGGATGTCGTCCTTCTTCGTGCTCTGGTCGACCTTGAGCGAGATGACCAGTTCCTTGAGCTTGCGGCTGACCGTCTGGTCCTGCGTGAGGTAGTAGTTCTTCACGTACTGCTGGGTGATCGTGGAGCCGCCCTGCTTGCCCTTGCCGGAGAGGGTGTTGAGCAGGCCGCGGGCGGTGCCCTTGAGGTCGACGCCCTGGTCCCGGTAGAACGACTTGTTCTCGGCGGCCACGAAGGCGTGCTGGACGCCCTTGGGTACGACGGCGAGGTCCACGATCTCCCGGTTGACGCCGGAGCCGGTGCGGGCCAGGAGTGTGCCGTCGCTGTACTTGTAGACGTTGCTCTGCTTCTCGGCCTGGGCGTTGGCCGCAGGCACGTCCACGTACATGTAGAGCGCCACGAAGGCGCCCATCACCAGCAGGCAGAGCCCGAAGAACGTGCCCAGGATCTTCCGCCAGGTGAAGAGTCCGCGTATGCCGCCGCCCCTCCCGGCCCGGCGCGCTGCCCGCCCCTGAGCTCGTCGCGCTTCCGCTCGACCCATCGCTGTCGTGCTCCTGTTCCTGTGCTCGTTCCGCTCCGGTCAGATCAATCAGCTAACACCGAAGGAGCGGACAAATGGCAAGCGATCCGGTCTTTTCCGGACGTGACAATCAGCACCCGCCCTCCAAGGAACCGACTCACGAGGGGTGCACATGGTTGCGAAGTCCGATAATGTGAAATCACATTGCTAGCGTGGCGCTATGCCGCACAAGACGGGGGACCCCATGACCGCACCGCACGACCGTCCCGGCACCACCGATCAGGCCGCCGGCCTCGTCCCTGACGCACCCGAGATGCCCGCACCACAGGTCAGGGAGACGACGGCGCACTCCATCCCGGGTGGCTTCGGGCTGCTGCTGACCGTGCTCGGGGTGCTCCTCGGCATCGGCCTGACCGTCGGAGGCGGCGTTCTCGGCGCCAACGGGCACAACGGCATCGGTGTCCCGCTCTTCATCCTCGGACTGCTGCTCGCCATCGCCTCGTTCTTCTGCATGACCGGTGTGAAAATGGTCGCTCCGGGCGAGGCGCGGGTCATCCAGCTCTTCGGCCGGTACGTCGGTACGATCCGCGCGGACGGTCTGCGGTGGATCAACCCGCTGACCTCCAGCCGCAAGATCTCCACCCGGGTCCGCAACCACGAGACGGCCGTCCTGAAGGTCAACGACGCGTACGGCAACCCGATCGAGCTCGCCGCGATCGTCGTCTGGAAGGTCGAGGACACCGCGCAGGCGCTGTTCGAGGTGGACGACTTCCTGGAGTTCGTCGCCACGCAGACCGAGGCGGCCGTGCGGCACATCGCGATCGAGTACCCGTACGACGCCCACGACGAGGGCGGGCTCTCGCTGCGCGGCAACGCCGAGGAGATCACCGAGAAGCTCGCCGTCGAGCTCACGGCACGGGTCCAGGCGGCCGGTGTGCTGATCATCGAGTCGCGTTTCAGCCATCTCGCGTACGCCCCGGAGATCGCCTCCGCGATGCTCCAGCGGCAGCAGGCGGGCGCGGTCGTCGCGGCCCGTCAGCAGATCGTCGAGGGCGCGGTGGGCATGGTCGAGATGGCGCTGGCCCGCATCGCCGAACAGGACATCGTCGAGCTCGACCCCGAGCGCAAGGCGGCGATGGTCAGCAACCTGATGGTGGTGCTCTGTGGTGACCGCGCGGTGCAGCCGGTCCTGAACACGGGCACGTTCTACCAGTGACGAACGACGCCTCCACTCCTGCCGGCCGGCGGCCGCAGCGCAAGCAGATGCTGCTGCGGCTGGATCCGGCGGTGCATGACGCGCTGGCCCGGTGGGCCTCGGACGAGCTGCGCAGCGCGAACGCGCAGATCGAGTTCTTGTTGCGGCGGGCGCTGGCGGAGGCGGGGCGGCTGCCGGGGAGTGCGGGGCCGATTCCTCGGCGGGGGCGGCCGCCGAAGCCGGTGCCGGGGGCCGCGTCCGAGTCGGCGCCGGAATCGGAGCCCGGCGCCGAGGGGTGAGGCCCCTCGGGGGCTCCGCCCCCGAACCCCCGGTCCTCAATCGCCGGACGGGCTTGCATTGCGGGCCCGTACCGCCGGACGGGCCCGAACCGTGGACCCGTACCGCGGACGGGCTTGGATTGCGGGCCCACAGCGTCGAAAAGGCCTGGGGTGTGGCCCCGTACCGCCGGACAGGCTCGCGTTGCGGCCCGTACCGCCGGACAGGCTGGAGCGTGGGCTCGATGTCGCCCGTATACACGCGAGGTATACACGGCATGTAGAGTGCGCCGCATGTCAATCGGTCACACCCTTCTCGGGCTCCTCGAGTCCGGCCCCCGTCATGGTTACGACCTCAAGCGGACCTTCGACGAGAAGTTCGGCCATGATCGGCCGCTGCACTACGGGCAGGTCTACGCGACCATGTCCCGGCTGCTGAAGAACGGTCTCGTCGAGGTCGACGGCGTGGAGTCCGACGGCGGGCCCGAGCGCAAGCGGTACGCGATCACCGAGGCGGGGGTCACCGACGTCGCCGCCTGGCTGGGCCGGCCGGAGAAGCCTGAGCCGTATCTCCAGTCGACGCTCTACGCGAAGGTCGTCCTCGCCCTGCTCACCGGGCGCAGTGCCTCCGGGCTGCTGGACGCGCAGCGGTCCGAACATCTGCGGCTGATGCGCGTCCTCACCGACCGCAAGCGCAAGGGCGATCTCTCCGACCAGCTGATCTGCGACTTCGCCCTCTTCCACCTCGAAGCCGACCTGCGCTGGCTGGAACTGACCGGTGCGCGGCTCGACCAGCTCGCCGAGTTGGTCGCCCCGTGACCCCCGACGGCTCCCTGCTCGTCGCCCTGGACCTGCACAAGACCTATGGTTCGACGCCCGCGCTCGACGGCGCCTCGTTCTCCGTCCACCCCGGCGAGGTCGTCGCCGTGATGGGTCCCTCCGGCTCGGGCAAGTCGACCCTGCTGCACTGCCTCGCGGGGATCGTCGTCCCGGACTCCGGCACCGTCACCTACGCGGGCCGTGAGCTGTCCACGATGTCCGACGCCGAGCGCAGCGCCCTGCGCCGCAGCGACTTCGGCTTCGTGTTCCAGTTCGGCCGGCTCGTCCCCGAGCTGACCTGTCTGGAGAACGTCGCACTGCCGCTCCGGCTGAACGGCGTGAAGCGCAAGGCGGCCGAGCGCACCGCCCTGGAGTGGCTGGAGCGCCTGGAGGTGGACGGCATCGCCGCCAAGCGTCCCGGGCAGGCCTCCGGCGGCCAGGGCCAGCGTGTCGCCGTCGCCCGCGCCCTGGTCGCGGCGCCGAAGGTGGTCTTCGCCGACGAGCCGACGGGCGCGCTGGACTCCCTCAACGGTGTGCGGGTCATGGAGCTGCTCACCGAGTCCGCCCGGTCGGCCGGCACGGCCGTCGTCCTCGTGACGCACGAGGCGCGGGTGGCCGCGTACTCCGACCGGGACATCGTCGTACGCGACGGCCGGACCCGGGACCCCGAGTTCGCCGTATGACCTGGCTGCGCGATCTCGGCCTGGGCATACGTTTCGCCGCGGCGGGCGGCCGTGAGGGCTGGGCCCGGACCACGCTCACCGCGGTCGGCGTCGGGCTGGGCGTGGCGATGCTGCTGGTCGCCTCGTCCGTGCCGCACCTGCTGGACCAGCGGTCGGTACGCGCGCAGGCCCGCGAGGAGGCCTCGGTGTCGCGCGACGAGGACGCCCCGGAGTCGGACACCACGGTCCTGCGGATCAGTACGACGACCGAGTACCGCGGCAGCACCGTCGAGGGCTTCCTGATGCGCGCGGAGGGCGCCCGTCCGGTCCTCCCGCCGGGGGTCGCGGCGTTCCCCGGGCCGCGTGAGATGGCGGCCTCCCCCGCCCTCCGGGACCTGCTGGCCTCCCGTGAGGGCACGCTCCTCAAGGAGCGGCTGCCGTACCGGATCACGTCGACGATCGCCGACGCGGGCCTGCGCTCCCCGAACGAGCTGTACTTCTACGTGGGCAGCGACTCGCTGACCCGGGCCGACGGCGGTCACCGGCTGGCCGGTTACGGCGACGGCCCCGGGGACGCGCCGCTCTCGCCCGTCCTGTTCGTCCTCGTCATCATGATCTGCGTCGTGCTGCTGGCACCCGTCGCGATCTTCATCGCCACCGCCGTACGGTTCGGCGGCGACCGGCGCGACCTCCGGCTCGCCGCCCTTCGCCTGGTCGGTACGGACATCAGGACGACCCGTCGGATCGCGGCCGGTGAAGCCCTGTTCGGCTCCGTGCTCGGAATGCTTGCCGGGGTCGTCCTCTTCCTCGTGGGCCGCAGGTTCGTCGGCCACATCGAGGTGTGGAACCACAGCGCGTTCCCGTCCGACCTGACTCCCGCGGCCTGGACGGCGGCGCTGATCGCCGTCGCGGTGCCCCTGTCCGCGGTACTCGTCACGCTGGTCGCCATGCGCTCGGTCGTCGTCGAACCGCTCGGCGTCGCACGCGACTCCGGCAGCCGCAGGCGCCGGCTCCGGTGGCGTCTGCCGATACCGGTCGTGGGCCTGGCCGTGCTGGGGCTGACGGGCCGGGTGGACGAATTCACTCCCGTCGACCCGTACCCGATCGCGGTCGGTGCCGTACTGGTCCTGGTCGGGCTCGCACTGCTGCTCCCGTGGCTGGTCGAGGGGTGTGTGAACAGGCTGCGCGGGGGTCCGCCGCCCTGGCAGCTCGCCGTCCGCCGGCTCCAGCTGAACAGCGGGGCGGCCTCCCGCGCGGTCAGCGGGATCACCGTGGCCGTCGCCGGTGCGGTGGCCCTGCAGATGCTGTTCGCCGCGGTCGGCGACGAGTTCGAGACGATGACGGGACAGGACCCGTCCCGCGCCCAGTTCCACACCTATTCGGAGAAGGTCACCGGGGACGCCGCCGCCCGGACCATCGAGGCGTTCCGGGCCACCGAGGGCGTGGAACGCGTCATCGGCACGGTCGAGACGTATGTGACGAAGCCGGGGACGTACGGGGAGGACGAGGTCACGCCCACCACCTCGCTCGGCATCGGCGACTGCGCGACCCTGAAGGAGCTCGCCGAGATCGGTTCCTGCCAGGACGGCGACACCTTCGTCGTCCACCCCCGGGGCGACAGGGAGATGAGCGACTGGGTCGACGAGACGGCGCGCAAGGGCAAGGAGATCGAGCTCAACTCCAGCATGGGGTACACGCCTGACGCCGAGTCGGTGCGCTGGACCCTGCCCGCGGACGCCCGGACCGTCTCCGCCGCCCCCGACCCGCTCGGCGACGAGTACTTCGGCATCCTGGCGACCGTGGGGGCCGTCGACCCGCGCACCCTGCCGAACGCCCGGACGATCGCGCAGATCAAGGTCGACGAGGGCGTGGCGGACGTCGCCGAGTACGTACGGAACACTGCGGCCCGGATCGACCCGGGCATGCGGGTCGCCACCCTGACCTCGGTGACGCGCGACCGTCAGTACGCCAGTGTGCAGACCGGCCTGCGGTTCGGCGCGGCGGCGACGCTGCTGCTGATCGCCGCGTCGATGCTCGTCTCCCAGCTGGAGCAGCTCCGGGAGCGCAAGCGGCTGCTTTCGGTCCTTGTCGCCTTCGGCACCAGGCGCGTCACCCTCGCCTGGTCGGTGCTCTGGCAGACCGCCGTGCCGGTGGTCATCGGCCTCCTTGTCGCGACCGCGGGCGGCCTCGGGCTCGGTGCCGTGATGACGTGGATGCTGGCCAAGACCGTGACGCGGTGGTGGCTGTTCCTGCCGATGGCGGGCGCGGGCGCGGTCCTCGTCGTGGCCGTGACCCTGCTCTCGCTGCCCCTGCTGTGGCGCGTGATGCGCCCGGACGGGCTGCGCACCGAGTGAGGCCGAGGAGGGGTGAGCGCGTCGGGGGCGCGCTCACCCCTCCTCGGGCACCCGCACGGGGAGGACCGCCATCGCCTCCCGCAGCGCCGCCGCGAGCTCCTCGAACTCCGCGTGCCGCGCCGTTCCCGTCCGTACCGCCAGCGCCACCCGCCGCGAGGGCGCGGGGTCGGCGAAGTATCCGGTGGTCAGCGCCTCGTTCCGCGCGGTCTCCACCGTCACCGCCGTACGCGGCAGCAGCGTCACCCCGAGCCCGCCCGCGACGAGCTGCACCAGGGTGGAGAGCCCGGCCGCGGTCGTCGTCACCGGCGCCCCCTCCGTACGCCCCGCCTCCCGGCAGATGTCCAGTGCCTGGTCGCGCAGGCAGTGGCCCTCGTCGAGCAGCAGCAGGGGCAGGTCCCGCAGGGCCTCGCGCGCAATGTCCGTACGCCCGCCCAGTCCGTGCTCCTGCTCCATGACCAGGACGAAGTCCTCGTCGAACAGGGGCAGTTCGGTGACGCCCGGGACACCGAGCGGCACGGCGAGCAGCAGCAGGTCCAGGCGCCCGGCGGCCAGCCCGTCCAGCAGCGAGGAGGTCTGCTCCTCGTGGACCTGGAGGTCCAGCTCCGGATAGCGGTCGTGGACCAGCCTGAGCACGGTCGGCAGCAGGTACGGGGCGACGGTCGGGATCACTCCGAGCCGGAGCACCCCGGTGAACGGCGCCTGTACGGCCTCCGCCTCCTCCATCAGCTCGCCGACGGCCTCCAGCACCGCCCTGGTACGCACCGCGAGCCGCTCCCCCGCGGGTGAGAGCAGCACCTTGCGCGTCGTACGCTCGATGAGCTGGACACCGAGTGCCGTCTCCAGCGCCGACACGGCTCCGGAGAGTGCCGGCTGGCTCATCCCGATTGATGCCGCCGCGTCCCGGAAGTGCAGATGCTCCGCCACGGCCGCGAAGGCGCGCAGCTGCGAGAGGCTGGGCTGCTTGGACCTATTGGCATGATTTACATACCCCACTGATAGGCACCTCCGATCATCACGACCGAGTGTAGCTATTTCCGTGATCAATGCACTCTGTGCCAAGGTGGTGATCGTCCAACCCTCAGGAACGCCCCCAAAAAGGGATTTCCTACGCTGCAAGGAGAGCGCGTGCTCACTGTCGGTGACAAGTTCCCCGAGTTCGACCTGACCGCTTGTGTGTCGCTGGAGAGCGGCAAGGAGTTCGAGCAGATCAACCACAAGACCTACGAGGGTCAGTGGAAGATCGTCTTCGCGTGGCCGAAGGACTTCACCTTCGTGTGCCCCACCGAGATCGCCGCCTTCGGCAAGCTGAACGACGAGTTCGCCGACCGTGACGCGCAGGTCCTCGGTTTCTCCGGCGACTCCGAGTTCGTGCACCACGCCTGGCGCAAGGACCACCCGGACCTGACCGACCTGCCCTTCCCGATGCTGGCCGACTCGAAGCACGAGCTCATGCGTGACCTCGGCATCGAGGGCGAGGACGGCTTCGCCCAGCGCGCCGTCTTCATCGTCGACCAGAACAACGAGATCCAGTTCACGATGGTGACCGCCGGTTCCGTGGGCCGTAACCCCAAGGAGGTCCTGCGGGTCCTCGACGCCCTGCAGACCGACGAGCTCTGCCCCTGCAACTGGACCAAGGGCGAGAACACCCTCGACCCGGTCGCGCTCCTCTCGGGCGAGTGAGCTGACACCGACATGGCACTCGACGAACTCAAGTCCGCCGTACCGGACTTCGCCAAGGACCTGAAGCTGAACCTCGGTTCGGTCATAGGCAACAGCGACCTCCCCCAGCAGCAGCTCTGGGGCACCGTCCTGGCCTGCGCGATCGCCTCGCGCTCACCGATAGTGCTGCGGGAGCTTGAGCCGGAGGCCAAGGCCAACCTCTCCGCCGAGGCGTACACCGCGGCGAAGTCGGCCGCCGCCGTCATGGCGATGAACAACGTCTTCTACCGCACCCGGCACCTGCTGTCGGACCCCGAGTACGGGAACCTCCGTGCAGGCCTGCGGATGAACGTCATCGGCAAGCCCGGGGTGGAGAAGGCCGACTTCGAGCTGTGGTCGCTCGCCGTCTCCGCGATCAACGGCTGCGGCCAGTGCCTGGACTCCCACGAGCAGGTGCTGCGCACCGCCGGTGTGGGCCGTGAGACCATTCAGGAAGCCGTCAAGATCGCATCCGTGATCCAGGCGGTGGGCGTGACCCTCGAAGCAGAGGCCGTTCTCGCCGAGTAGTACCGCAGTACCCCTCGAACGAGAAGGGCCCCGTGGACGACCGACCGTCCCCGGGGCCCTTCTTATGTTCCGTGGCCGCGTTCCCGCGCCCCGCGGCTCCCCCGCCTCACTTGTGCGGTTCGTCCCGCGTGCCCGTCGCGTCGCCCCTGGCGTCCGGCGCGTCGGACGGGCGGGTGCCGAGGGCCGGCGTCGCCGAGATCGCTGTCGCGCCGTGCGGCCCTGGTCCGTGGAACACGCCCGGCCCCTGCCCGTACGCCCGTAGGTAGCCGACCACCGTGTTGGTCACGGCGACCAGCGGGACGGCGACGACCGCACCGCCGATGCCGGCGATCATGCCGCCCGCGGCGACCGACAGGACGACGGCCAGCGGGTGGACACGTACGGCGCGGCCCAGGATGAAGGGCTGCAGGATGTGGCCCTCGATCTGCTGCACCGCGAGCACCACGATCAGCGCCATCAGGGCGGTGAACACGCCCTGGGTGACGAGCGCGACGACCACGGCGAGCGCACCGGAGATCACGGCGCCGACGAGCGGGATGAAGGCGAAGAGGAAGATGAAGACGGCGAGCGGCACCGCCATCGGCACGTCGAGGAAGTAGATCCCGAGGCCGATGAAGATCGCGTCGATCAGGGCGACGATCACCGTGCCCCGCACATAGGCGGTCAGCGTCCGCCAGGCGCGCGGTCCGGCGCCGGCGACGCCCGGCCGCGCCTGGGAGGGGACCAGCTTGAGCACCCACTGCCAGATGCGCTTCCCGTCGTACAGCAGGAAGAGCGTCGAGAACATCGCCAGCAGTATCCCGGTCAGGACCTCCACCATCACGGTGACGCCCTGCAGTCCGGCGGAGGTGATCTCCTCGGTGTTGGTGCCGACGGTGTCGCTGAGGTTCTCCGCGATGTCGTTGATCTGCGACTCGGTGACGTGGAACGGGCTGTCGAGGAGCCAGCGCTTCAGCTCGTCGATGCCGTCGCGGACCCTGTCGGACAGCGTGTCGAGGTTGTCCATCACCTGCCACACGACAAACCAGCCGACCAGGCCCATGACAACGAAGCCGAGTACGGCGGTGACGGCGGTGGCGAGACCGCGCGGCAGTCCGAGCCTTCTCAGCCGCACGACGGTCGGCTGGAGCATGGCGGTGACGAGCAGCGCGGCGACGAAGGCGAGGACGACCAGCTGTACGGCGCTGACGACACGCATCAGCACCCAGAGCGTGCCCGCCAGGACCAGCAGCCGCCAGCCCGCCTCCGCGGCGACACGCATCCCCCACGGGATCGCCGCGACCGGATCGGGTCTGGCGGCGACGGAGGGGGCGTACGCGGGCGGAGCGGGCACCTGCTCGGCGGCGACGGTGGAGAGTGTCGACGAGGACGTCTCCGCGGCGACGGCGTCCTCCTCGTCACGGCGGGCGCCCTCGGCGCGCCGTTCTTCCAGGCGCGCCCCGATCTCGGTCAGTTCGGCGCCCAGCCGACCGAGCCATCCCGGAAGTTTCGACATGGTGTTTCCCTTTCCCCCGTCAGCCCCCTGCACTTCCCCCGGAGCTGTCCGGATCGACCGTACAGCGTGAAGCCCCGCACCGTAGGACGGTGCGGGGCTTCACGGGGTCGAGCGCGGGAACCCGGGGGTTCCTAGTACCAGTGGTTGGCCTGCCAGAACGACCAGGCGCCGCACGGGCTGCCGTAGCGGCCGTCCATGTAGCTGAGGCCCCACTTGATCTGGGTGGCCGGGTTGGTCTGCCAGTCGGCGCCGGCGGTCGACATCTTGGAGGCGGGCAGCGCCTGCACCAGGCCGTACGCCCCCGAGGAGGGGTTCGTCGCCCGGTAGTTCCACGTCGACTCGTGGTTCACGATGTTGCTGAAGCACTGGAACTGGTCGGCAGGAATCATCTGCCGTGCCATCGCCTGGACTTCGGCCACCGTGTAGGAGCCCTGCGCGGAGAACGAGGAGGCGTCGCGGACGGAGGACCGGCTCGCACGCTCGGCTTCGTCCTTGGCCTCGCGCTCGGCCTCCAGCTTGTCCTCGGCCGCCTGCTTCTTCGACTTGGCGTCCTTGGCAGCCTGGACGCGGGCCGTCTCCTCGGCAGACTTCTTGGCCGCCGCGTCGGCCGCGGAGGCCTGCGCGTCTGCCTGCTGCGTCAGCGAAGCGGTCTGAACCTGGGCCTGCTGACCCGCGGGGATGTCTGCGAGCAGCGTGGTGTCGGCTGCGGCCGCCTCGAAGTTGTTGTCGTCGACAGCGGGAGTGCTGCCCGACGCAACGCCTACGACGGCGCCTACGGTGGTTACGGCGGTGGCGGATGCCACGGCGAACCCCCGGACCGAGATCCGGCTCACACGGTGTCCTTCCAGCATCGCCCGCTTAGGTGACCTCGCGGGCGCAATCGTGCCCTTGACGCTGGCCTCCCTACTGCTTGGGTCACGGGAGGCACGGGCCCGGTGGGCGACTTCCTCTCGGAAGCGCCGCGTGGTTCTCGCGGGCGGCATACGGACGGCAAGTGTTGAGTTGTGTGGTGCGTGGCACCTCTGGAGGTGCCCAAGTGCCGTATGCGGGGCCTGACGGAAGCAAGACTCTGCCGGAAGGACACGGCGCGTTGCAATTCTGTGTTGCGTGTTAAAGCTCACACCTCGTTTGGAGCAAGTGTTTTCCGGAAATGACGGCGCAGCACAATGCCGCCCGGCTAGGGTGCATGGCCCGCCGGGCGGCATTGAGGGGACCTTCCGTGTCAGATGCGGCCTTCCTCCAGCATTTCGGTCACCAGCGCGGCGATCTGCGAGCGCTCGGAGCGGGTGAGCGTGACATGCGCGAAGAGCGGATGCCCTTTCAGCTTCTCGACCACGGCGACGACTCCGTCGTACCGGCCGACCCTGAGGTTGTCCCGCTGGGCCACGTCATGCGTGAGCACCACACGCGAATTCGTCCCGATCCGGGACAACACGGTCAGCAGGACATTCCGTTCGAGCGACTGCGCCTCGTCGACGATCACGAACGCGTCGTGGAGGGAGCGGCCCCGGATGTGGGTGAGCGGCAGGATCTCCAGCATCCCGCGCCCCAGCACCTCTTCGATGACCTCGCGCCCCGCGACGGCCGACAGCGTGTCGAACACCGCCTGCGCCCAGGGGCTCATCTTCTCGGACTCGCTGCCGGGGAGATAGCCGAGCTCCTGTCCGCCGACCGCGTACAGCGGCCGGAAGACCATCACCTTCTGGTGCTGCCGGCGCTCCAGCACGGCCTCCAGGCCCGCGCAGAGCGCCAGGGCGGACTTGCCGGTGCCCGCCCTGCCTCCCATGGACACGATGCCGACGTCCGGATCGAGCAGCAGGTCGAGCGCGATGCGCTGCTCGGCGCTGCGGCCGTGGATCCCGAAGGCCTCCCGGTCGCCGCGCACGAGACGCACATTGCCCTCGGCCGTGACCCTGCCGAGCGCCTTGCCGCGCTCGGACTGGAGGACCAGCCCGGTGTGCACGGGGTATTCGGCCGCCTCGGGGACGAAGAGCGTCTCCTCACTGAACAGCAGGTCGACCTGTTCGGCGGCGAGGGTCAGCTCCGACATCCCGGTCCAGCCGGAGTCGGTGATGGCGAGTTCGGCGCGGTACTCCTCGGCGAGGAGACCGACGGAGGACGCCTTGATCCTCAGCGGCAGGTCCTTGGAGACGACCGTGACGTCGTATCCCTCGGCCTGCAGATTGCGCGCCACCGCGAGAATCCGTGAGTCGTTGTCCCCCAACCGGTAGCCGGCCGGCAGGACGCCGGGGTCGGAGTGGTTGAGTTCGACACGGAGCGTCCCACCCAGATCCCCGAGCGGGATCGGGGCGTCCAGCCGGCCGTACCTGACCCGGAAGTCGTCCAGCAGGCGCAGGGCCTGCCGGGCGAAGTACCCGAGCTCGGGATGGTGCCGTTTGGCTTCCAGCTCCGTGACCACGACGATCGGGAGCACCACTTCGTGCTCGTCGAACCGGGCCATGGCGTTGGGGTCGGCCAGCAGGACGCTGGTGTCGAGAACATAGGTGCGCCTGTCGGGCATGCGGCGCTTAGTGCTGGTCACCACGGAAGGACGTACCCCCTCGGACGAGGTCGGGGAGTGCGACGGACGTCGCGGAACTTCCCGAAGGGAGAGGACGGACCGGGTTCGGACCCCGTGCGCGGGCCGAACACCGGCCCTCCGCGTCGGCCGCACGGTGTGCGGTCCTTCGTGTGCAAAGGGCCTCCCGGGCGAGCGGGCTGGTGCCGCTCACTTGGCTGCGACGTCCGCCTGGCTGGAGACCGGACATCGACCTGACAGGGGTATTCCCTCGAACACGCGAAGCCATGCGCGTGGGCCGGACCAGCAGTGCGGCCCGGTCGCCCGCGGCCGTCCTCGTACGCCCTCCGTGGAGGGGAGGTGGCTCAGGTGCCGTAGCGGCGGTGGCGGGCCGCGTAGTCACGCAGGGCGCGGAGGAAGTCGACCTTGCGGAAGGCCGGCCAGAACACTTCGCAGAAGTAGTACTCCGAGTGGGCACTCTGCCAGAGCATGAAGCCCGACAGCCGCTGCTCGCCGCTCGTGCGGATCACCAGGTCCGGGTCAGGCTGTCCGCGGGTGTAGAGGTGCTCGGAGATCAGGTCCGTGGAGACGACCTCGGCGAGCTCCTCGAAGGTCGTGCCCTTGGCGGAGTGCTCCAGCAGCAGGGACCGCACGGCGTCCGCGATCTCCTGGCGGCCGCCGTAGCCGACGGCGACGTTGACGATTATCCCCTCGATGCCCGCCGTGGCCTCCTCCGCCTCCTTGAGGACGGCCTGGGTCCGCGCGGGCAGCAGGTCGAGGGTGCCGACGTGATGGACGCGCCACCGCCCGTCGGCGGCCAGCTGGCGCACGGTGTTCTCGATGATGCCGAGCAGCGGGATGAGCTCGGCCTCGGGCCGGTCGAAGTTGTCCGTGGAGAGCAGCCAGAGGGTGACGACCTCGACCTCGGTCTCGCTGCACCATCCGAGCAGCTCGGAGATCTTGTCCGCGCCTGCCTGGTGCCCCTGCACGGCCGAGCCGCCGGACGCCTTCGCCCACCGCCGGTTCCCGTCGAGGATGACTCCGATGTGCTTGGGCACCTGGGAGTGGTCCAGGCGCCCTTCCACCCGGCGTGCGTAGAGCCCGTACACCAGGTCGCGCACATTCACTGGGTTCACCCTCTCGGTTCCGTACGTGCCGCCGTGGGCCCGTCCTCCCCGTCGCCGGGGGTCCGGGGCCGTCCCCCGGGGGTCGCCGCGCGGTCCGCACACCGCGCTCACGCGCCGCAGACCGGCATGTCCCGAAGTCGCCACATTACTGCGGACGGGTCCCGGGGGCCCAACCCGGTGTGTCACAACTACGTGATAAGGAGTGAAACGTGACTGATTACCTCCCCCACCGAGCCGCCGAGTCGCGCTACGACTCCATGGAGTACCGCCGCACCGGCCGCAGCGGGCTCAAGCTCCCCGCCGTCTCCCTCGGCCTGTGGCACAACTTCGGCGACGACCGCGGCCTGGGATCCCAGCGGGCCATCCTCCGTCGCGCCTTCGACCTCGGCGTGACCCACTTCGATCTGGCCAACAACTACGGCCCGCCGCCCGGCTCGGCCGAGCTGAACTTCGGCAAGCTCTTCCGACAGGACTTCGCCCCGTACCGGGACGAGCTGATCATCTCCACCAAGGCCGGCTACGAGATGCACCCCGGGCCGTACGGCGAGTGGGGATCCCGCAAGTACCTGCTGTCCTCGCTCGACGCCTCGCTGAAGCGGATGCGGCTCGACCGTGTCGACATCTTCTACTCCCACCGTTTCGACCCCGGCACCCCGCTGGAGGAGACGATGGGGGCACTGGCCACCGCCGTGCACCAGGGCAAGGCGCTGTACGCGGGTGTGTCCTCCTACAACGCCGAGCAGACCGCCGAGGCGGCCAGGCTGCTCCGGGAGATGGGTGTGCCCGCCCTGATCCACCAGCCGTCCTACTCCATGGTCAACCGGTGGCTGGAGGCCGACGGGCTGCTCGACACCCTGGAGACGGCCGGCATGGGCTGCATCTCCTTCGCACCGCTCGCCCAGGGGCTGCTCACGAACAAGTACCTCACGGGCATCCCCGAGGGTTCACGTGCCAGTCAGGGCAAGTCCCTCGACCCGGATCTGCTCTCGGACGAGATGCTGCGCCGGCTGCGTGGGCTGAACGGCATCGCGCAGGGCCGTGGGCAGTCCCTCGCCCAGCTGGCGCTGAACTGGGTGCTGCGGGACAGCCGCATGACGTCCGCCCTGATCGGCGCGTCGAGCGTGAAGCAGCTGGAGGAGAACGTGGCCGCCCTCGCCGCACCGCCGCTGACCGCCGACGAGCTGAAGGAGATCGACACCTTCGCGGTGGACACGGCGCGGACGAACATCTGGGCCGCCGACCGGGGCTGACGCCTCCCGCCTGACGCGGGGCCGGTTCCGCCGCCGCACAGGTGGGCACGGGCCCGCGCAGCGGGGGCACGGAGGGGGAACGGCGGGGACACGGCGCGGGTCCGGCGCGGGCACAAAAAACGGGCCGGTCCGTGGGGGGGGTTACGGACCGGCCCGAGGGGGGGGTTTCCACCATAACCCTTCGTAAGTGATGCTGCGTGCCACGCCACGAGATAATCACTCTCCGAATTTGCCGGACTGCGCTGCGAGCACGCCCCGGGCAGGGAACCGCCCGCCGGAAGGCCTCCGGCGGGGCCATGGGCGCCCGGCGTGGACGGCTCAGCGCCTGCCGAAGCGGATCGCCACCGTGTCCCCGCCCATGACGACGAAATCGCCGTCCTCGCAGCGGATGACCGCCTCGTGCACCTCGCCGTGCCCGTCCCGGCGCTCCTGCGTGCCGATGACCGTCCACGCCCCTCCGTACGGCGGGGGCGGGAGCTGGTTCAAAGGCGCGAACTGCCACTGCCCCGCGGGGACGCACCAGGCGGGCAGCTCGGGCCAGTTGCCGGAGGTGATCCGCAGCGTCCGGTCGGAGGCGCAGGTCAGAAGGACGGACTGGCCGGTGGAGAGCACGAATTCGACGGCCTCCGGCTCTCCGGCACGGCCTTCGGGCCGGTAGAACAGGCCGTGGACGGCGGTGATCCGTTCCCCGGTGAGCCAGTCGGCCTTGCCGTGACGCGGCCGGCTGATCTCCTCGCCGGACGTTTCCCTTCCCAGCGTCATGACCCGCTCCTTCGTTGTGCAATCAACCACCAGGGTCGCACTACCCATGAGTAGGACGTAGGAGCAGGTGTTCCCGTTTCATCCGGCGGCCCGCGGGGTCGGAGGGGACCCCCGGACCGGTGAAGCCGCCTTCAGCGTATGCCTGTTGGCGCTACCCCGGCTTGCGGGCCTCGATCAGGAAGCGGGAGCTGTGCGCGACGAAGGGACCCTCGGACTCGATCTTCCGGTGCAGGGACCGGAGTTGGGGCAGATACGCCTCGACTGTGAAGCCCGGGACCATCCAGATGACCTTGCGCAGGAAGTAGACGACGGCGCCGATGTCGAAGAACTCGGTACGCAGCCGCTCCGCGCGCAGGTCGAGGACATCGAGCCCGGCGGCCTCGGCGGCGGCCCGTGCGCGCTCCGGGTCCCGGGCGGCGCGCGCCTCGGCGGGCTGCGGTCCGAGGAAGTACTCGATGAGCTCGAACACACTGGCCGGGCCGACCTCTTGGGAGAGGTACGTGCCTCCGGGGGCCAGCACGCGGGCGATCTCGGCCCACCAGGTGGCCACCGGATGCCTGCTGACCACCAGGTCGAAGGCGCGGTCCCCGAAGGGCAGCGGCGGCTCGTCGGGGTCCGCGACGACGACGGCACCGCGCGGGTGCAGCAGGGCGGTGGCGCGGGCGATGTTCGGCGGCCAGGACTCGGTGGCCACGGTCAGCGGCGGCAGCACGGGGGCGGACGCGAGGACCTCGCCGCCCCCGGTCTGGATGTCGAGGGCCGCCCGGGCCCCCGCCATGCGGTCCGCCATGGCGCGCGCGTACCCCCAGGACGGGCGCTGCTCGGTGGCGCACCCGTCGAGCCAGGAGAAGTCCCAGCCGTCGACGGACACGGTCGCCGCTTCGGCGACGAGGGCGTCGAAACGTGCGTCCGGGCCGTCGGGGGCTTCGGCCGGGGAGGGTACGGACGGTCCGGTCATACGGGAATCGTGTCAGCCGGCCATGGCCCACGCGACCGCATATCCGTACGCCGGTGCTCCGGGTGAAGGTCAGGCGGCGAGGCCGCCGAACAGGAGGCCGACCAGCGCGCCCGCGATCATGAACGGTCCGAACGGGATGCCCGTCCTCCGTCCGGCCCGGCGCAGCAGGATCAGTGCGAAGCCGTACAGGGCGCCGAACAGGAAGCCCGCGAAACCGCCGGCGCACAGCACCGCCCAGCCGTACCAGCCGAGCGCCACGCCCAGGGCCAGGGCCAGCTTCACATCGCCGAATCCCATGCCGTTCGGGTTGATCAGGAAGAGCAGGAAGTAGAAGCCGCCGAGCGCGGCCCCGCCGAGCAGGGCACCGGTCCAGGAGCCGCCGCGCTCGGGCAGCAGGGCCGCGCCGCCCAGCAGCAGGACGGCGGCGCCGGCCAGGGGCAGCGTCAGCCGGTCGGGCAGCCGGTGGACACGGCGGTCGATGACGGCGAGGAGCACGGCGACCGGGGTGAGCAGCAGCCAGACGGCGAGCTCGGGCCGGAGGCCGGTGGCGGCCGCGAGGGCCGCGCAGGCGAGCACGGTGACGACGGGGGCGATCACGGCGGGGGCGTAGCGGGGCCGGCCGCTCTCCCGTTCGTCCGCGGCCGGTCCGTGGACCGTGCTCCCCCGGAACACCGGGACGGCCGCGGCGCAGGCCGCGCAGCGGGTGGAGCCGAGCCAGCCGCGGCCCGGCCCCGTGAGCGCGTGCCCGGCCGGGCACGCGTCCCGCCAGGGCTCCTCCGGCTCGACGGAGAAGCGGTACGCGGCGCGCGGGAGCAGCGTTCCGGCGAGGGCGCCCCAGAGCACGGCGACCGCAATCAGTGTGGCTTCCACGGACCGACCCTATTCCGGTCCCATGACCGGGTCTTGGGCCCTGGGGCCCACCGCGGGCCGTTCGGGCCCCGGGACGGGGCCGTGGGGGCTACGGTCGGTGCCCATGGGGAAATGGCGCAACGGCAACGGCACACTGACGGTCGGCACGGACACGGAGGCGCGGGAGGTACCGCTGCGGATCGCGGCCTCGTACGGGGCGCGGTCCCGGGGACTGCTCGGCGTGGACGGGGTCGAGGGGGCTCTCCTGATCACTCCGTGCGGGAGCGTGCACACCTTCCGGATGCGGTTCACCATCGATGTGGCGTACCTGGACCGGAAGTTCAACGTCCTGGCCGTCCGCACGATGAAGCCCGGCCGGCTCGGCCTGCCCAGGCTGCGGGCCCGCCACGTGGTGGAGGCAGAGGCCGGGGCGATGGAGGCGTGGGGCCTGCGGCCGGGTGCGCGGATACGGGTCTCCGAAGGGGCCTGAGGCCGCCCTGCGGCAGCTTCGCCGCCTGGCGGTGACGAGTGCGGCAACCGCTGGCACCGCCCGGGGCGCGTGGGTCCGTGGGCCCGGCTCACGGAGGTCCGGTGCCCAGCAGGGTCCATGCCCCGTACGCGGCGGAGGCGAGGGCGGGCACGGCGACGACCGCGGCCGTACGGGCCGTCGTCCGCAGGCGCAGCAGCGCGAGAGCGGGCGGCAGGAGCAGCGGGAACGCGGGCATCATCAGGCGCGGCCGGGACCCGAAGTACCCGGACCCGATGAGCGAGATGACGACGATCGCGATGCCGTACACGAGCAGGGGCAGCGGCTGCCGCTGCCGTACGCACAGGAACATCAGCCACCCCAGCAGCCCCAGGGCGGCGCACAGCCCGAGCGCGGCGGGCAGCGGCAGCCCGAGGACGAACGCGGCCAGCGCCCGGCCCCCGTCGATGCTGTTGCCCCACTGCGCCTGGACCTCGAAGTAGGCGAAGGGGCCGCCCTGGCGCACGGCGACGAACACCACGTACGCGAGCCATCCCAGCGGCGCGAGGCAGACACCGAGCAGCATGCGCGCGTTCCGGCGCAGCAGGCCCTCCCGGTCGCCCGCCCGGTACTCCCGTACGAGGACGGCGGCGGCCGTGACCGCGAGCGCGGCGACGAGGGCGGCGGCCGTGGGCCGCGTCAGTCCCGCCAGGACGCACAGCGTGCCCGCCACGATCCAGCGGTCCCTGAGCACGGCGTACAGCGCCCAGGCGGCGAGGGCGGTGAACAGGGTCTCGGTGTACGCCATCGACTGCACGAACGCCGTCGGGTACACGCCCCACAGCACGGCCAGCAGCACTCCCGCGCGGCGTCCGTGCAGCCGCGCCCCCACGGCGAAGATGCCCCAGGCGGCGGCGAGGCCGGCCGCCCAGGCGACGGCGAGGCCCGCGCCCTGGAGGGTGACCGGGGTCAGCTCGGCGAGGGTGCGTTCCAGGGCGGGCAGGAGCGGGAAGAAGGCCAGGTCGGGGTGGACGCCGCCATCGGGAAGGGTGACGGTGTAGCCGTAGCCGTTCTCCGCGATCCGCTGGTACCAGACGGAGTCCCAGCGTCCGCCGAGCCGGTTCAGGGCGTCCTTCCCGTCGGCGGAGGCCCACACCAGGAGGACGACGAGTCCGACGAGCCGGACGGCCGTGTAGGCCGCGAGGGCGGGCGCCGCGGCCACGAGCGCCGTGGCGGCGCGGTGCCGCGGGCGGCGCGGTCGGGGGTCCGCCGGACGGGGGCGGGTCTGCTGTGCGGGCATACGGACGATTATGTGGCCGCCGGGGCGCTGCTCATGCCGGTGGTGGCGTGAGGCGGGGGCGCGGGCGGGCGCGTCCTGTACCCGGCAGGTGCGGCTGGGTGCGTCCCGTGAGAAGGGCGCCGGGGGCGCGTGGCCCCCGCTCTCACCTCGCCGGGGGTGCGTCCCGTGAGGGAGGCGCCGGAGGCGCGGGTGGGACGCGTCCTTGTACCCGGCAGGTGCGGCTGGGTGCGTCCTGTGAGGGAGGCGCCGGGGGCGCGTGGCCCCGCTCTCACCTCGCCGGGGGTGCGTCCCGTGAGGGAGGCGCCGGAGGCGCGGGTGGGACGCGTCCTTGTACCCGGCAGGTGCGGCTGGGTGCGTCCTGTGAGGGAGGCGCCGGGGGCGCGTGGCCCCGCTCTCACCTCGCCGGGGGTGGGGCGCTTCCGGCCCGCAGTACCTCGGCGTGCACGGTCTGCCGTGTGCCGAGCCCCCTGCCGACCAGCGGGGAGACCGTGCGGATGAGCTTCAGCTGGACCGAGCGCAGGACGCGGACGGTGATGTCGTCGGGCCAGCCGGTGGTCGTGGACCACTCGTAACCCGAGCCGACCACGTCGCTGGCGAAGGCGAGCTCCGTCGCCAGCAGGGCGCGGGCCCAGTCCATCGGATCCAGGTCCCCCATGGCCTCGAGGACGCCGCGGATCCACAGCCCCCGGCGGATCACGTCCTCCACGCTGTCGAAGCCCATGGCAACGGCGAACTCCTCCGTGCAGCGTGCGGGGCCGCTCCACTCGATGAGGCCCTGCTGGAGGAGTCGGGACTCCTCCTCGGTCAGGGACAGCTGTTCGGCCGTGGGCATGTCCGTCGGCACCTTCCGCTTGCGCCCCGGCCCGGCACCGTGGGGGGTGTGCCGGGACGGGCGTTGATCAGTTGCTTCGACGACGCTATTTTCCCGGGAGCTGCCCGTCTTGGGCCCAGGGGCCCAACTCGGACCCTTTCGCGCGTCGTCGCACCCAGGACCCCGGACCGGCGTTCCGGAACGCGGCCGGTTGCCGGGCGCGCCGGCACCGCCAGGTGCCACAGGGCCGCTTCGCCGGCCGGCGGTGCCACCGCCGGCCCCGGCCGGCGACCGCCGGACCGGACCTGGCCAGGCGTCCGGGCAACGCACCGGAGTCGTGGTTCGGTGCCGCGCCGGAACACCTCGTCGAGATCCGCCACGGCCCGGCCGAGCAGCTCGCGTTCCGGACCTGTGGTCCCCGGCGAGTTCCCCCAGGCGGTCGCGGGTGCGCAGATCCTCGGCGTACCGCTCGAACGGACAGCGCACCCGGGCCGCACGGGCCGGGGTCGTCTCGTGTGCCGGACCCGGCGGACCGGGCTCACCGGTCCGTGTAAGGGTTCGTGCGTCCGTACGGTTCGTACGGGGGTACACGGAATGAAGGGCGGCACGGCGATGCCCGGTCCATCCATACCGGCGGCGGAGGAGCGGGCGAAGGAGGTTCCGCCCGACGGGCCCGTGCAGCGGTCCGGGCTCATCCGGGACCTTTCGCTCTCCGCGGTCCTCGCGGGCGTCGTGGCGGTCGTGGTGTCCTACTCGGGCCCGCTGGTCATCGTCCTCGCCGCCGCCCGCGCCGGGCACCTCGACGCGGCGCAGACCGATTCCTGGATCTGGGCGATCTCCATCGGCAGCGGACTCACCTGCATCGCCCTCAGCCTGCGCACCCGTATGCCGGTCGTCACCGCCTGGTCCACGCCGGGTGCCGCTCTCCTGGTCACCAGCATCGGCTCGTACGCGTACGGCGAGGTGATCGGTGCGTTCGTGGTGTCCGGTGCGGTGATCGCCCTGATCGGGCTGACGGGGGTCTTCGGGCGGCTGATGCGGCTGGTTCCCGGGGCTGTGGTCTCCGCCATGCTCGCGGGCATCCTCTTCTCTTTCGGTACGGGGGTGTTCACGTCGTTGGAGGGCACCCCGGTCATCGCCGGGTCCGTGCTCCTGGCCTATCTGCTGGGCAGGCGGTGGCTCCCCCGGTACGCGGTGCTCGTCGCCCTCGTCGTCGGTGTGGGGTGCAGCGCCGCCACCTCGCGGCTGCACGTACGACTGGACCATGTCGGCCTGGTGCAGCCGGTGTTCACGACGCCCGCCTTCTCCGTGGCCGCGCTCGTCGGCATCGCGGTCCCGCTGACCCTGGCCACGCTGGCCTCGCAGAACGCCCCCGGGGTCGCCGTGCTCTCCGCTTCCGGCTACCGGCCGGACGACCGGCTCCTGGTCGGCTCCACCGGACTGGTCTCCGCCGCGCTCGCCCCGTTCGGCTCCCACGCGGTGAACCTGGCGGCCATCACGGCCGCGATCTGCACGGGCCCCGAGGCTCATCACGATCCTCGCCGCCGCTATGTCGCGGGCGTCGCCTGCGGTGCCGTGTACCTGGTGGTCGGCGCGTTCGGCTCGACCCTCGTGGCGTTCTTCGCGGGCCTGCCGAAGGAGCTCGTCGCCGCACTCGCGGGTGTCGCCCTCTTCGGCGCGCTGGCCGGCGGCCTGACCGGCGCGGTGAAGGAGGAGACGGACCGGGAGGCAGCCCTGATCACCTTCCTGGCCACCGCTTCGGGCGTCACGCTGTTCGGCATCGGCTCGGCGTTCTGGGGGCTCGTCCTGGGCGTCGCCGCCCACGTCGCGCTGAACGGCCGGCTGCGGCGCGGGGCGACGGTGCCGCCCGCCGAGTAGCTGTCCTCACACGCTGAGCACCGCGCTCCCGAACACCCGCCAGGGCGACTGCGCGACGGATTCCATGACGGCGAGCTGCGGGTGCCGGGACGCGATGTCCTCCTGTACGGCGACGACGTCCGGCCACCCGTCGAGGTAGGCCGACCCGTCGACGACCACGCCGTCCCAGTCGGTGCCCGTCGTGACGCCCTCCCGGTCGACGACGAATCCGATGCACAGCACGGAGGCCCGGCCGACGGTCGCCCTGATGGCGTGCACGGCCGTCTCCCGCTCCTCCGCCGACAGCCCGCCGAGACCGAACTCGACGGCGACCACCCGGTGTCCGGCCCGGCGTATCCGCATCAGGACGTCCAGGTCGTGGCTCACCCAGAGCCGCACACCGATCCCGTCGAGGCGTTCCAGTCCGGCGATGGACAGCAGTTGGTCCCGGGTAACCGGCGACCGTGTCCCGCCGGCCGCCGGTGCGCCGGGGTCCTGGCTGTCGAGGACGATGCGCCCGGTGGCCGGATGGGCGAGCCGGAGACCCGCGGCTTCGAGGTCGCCGAGCAGGGTCCCTGCGTCGACCCGGGTCCAGCCCAGGTGGTAGGAGTTGAAGAAGCCGACACCCATGGAACGCCTCACCCCGTCACTGCGTGAACACTTCACTTCGGCACCGGCCGACCGGCTCGCCGTCTCACTCGGACCGGCTCGCCGGCTCGCTTCCTCCGGCTCACCGACTGGCCTTCTCCGGATCACCGGCTCGCCTCCTCCGGCTCGACATCGAGCGTATTCAGCCGAAGTGCCCCGGCGCGTGGGCCCACGGACCCACCTCCGCCCCCGCCTCCGATCGCTTCGCGCGCCCGGCACGGTTGGGCCCGGAGTTGGGGCCGGGGGCCCAGGTGGAGGGCGGATTCCAGCCGTACGCTCACGCCGACAGAGCAACGGGCTTGCGTCGGAGAGAGGTTGAACCGTGAGCGGTGGCGGCGGCTGGGGAGACAGGAGCGCGGGCCACATACCGCCGGGGCACAGCTCCGGGCGGGCTCACGGCAATCGTGAAGGGTGGTTCTTCCCGCTGACCCGCAGTTGGGCGGCCGGCGCCCTCGTCTACATCGCCGCCGGATTCCTGGTGACCCGGGCCTTCGTCGAGACGCTCGCCACCCAGGAACGCTTCGAGGACTTCGGCTGGCGGCTGACGCTGCTGCATCTTCCCGGTGTCATCGTCACCGTACTGACGGTCCTGGCCTCGGCACGCGTCCTCTCCGACGAACAGCGCGACTCGCGGGCCATGTACCTCCTCGGCACGCTGACCGTCCCGGTGGCCGGGCTCGCCTACGGCTACATCGTGTCGTGGGACGTCGTGGGCACCGAGGGCGTCCTGATGCCGGTCGTCTCGATGGGCACCGGCAGCGCTGTCGGTCTGGCCCTGGACCGGCTGCTGGAGGAGCACGGCTCGGAGGAGTCCTCGTCCTCGCTGCCGCACCACTCGTACAACTGGCGCGACGGCGGGGCCACCGCCATGGAGTACCTGGGTGTCGTCGTCGTGGTCGTCACCCTGATCGGCGCCATGTCCATGGCGGGTGTCGGCGGGAGCATCGGCGAGCGCATCCGGTGCGCGATCACCTCGCTCGCGGCCGGTGGCGGCGGCGGTGGCGGTGGATGCGCGTCGGGCGGGGACAACACGGCGAAGCCGAAGACCGACGCCGACTACGAGCCGACGATGTGCCAGGTCTCCAGTGTCTCCGACACCGCAGGCGGCAAGGTCAAGATCGCCTGGTTCGAGTGGGGCGAGGAGTACGGGTTCCAGCAGAAGGTCTCGCAGGCCAAGACCGATGTGAACGAGGACGGCAAGGTCGACGAGAACGACAAGATCGTCCACATGACGTTCACCGACGCCGCCTCCGCGGGCGCGACCGCCAGCACCCCGGGCGTCAAGCTCGGCAGCCTGGGCAAGGCCGACATCGACATCGGCGGCGGCATCAAGATCACCAACGGTGACACCTGGGTGTTCAAGAGCGAGGCGGACGCCCAGAAGATGCGGGACGACATCGAGGAAATGAAGATGTGGGAGACCTCGATGACGCACAGCGGCGGCTACGGCGGCAACTGGTACTCCGGCATGAAGTGGGCGGAGAAGATGGAGGACATCGAGAAGAAGATCGGCGACAAGAAGATCTCCTACTCGACGGTCGGCCTCAACGCCTACGCGGACGGCGGCCTCTCCATCAAGGACGGCGACGACTCCCAGCTCGGCGCCAAGCTGGGCGGCAAGGCCACCTTCTCGCCCGAGGTGACCATCACCAACGACGACGTGAACGGCAACGAGTCCTACACGTACACCGCCAAGCTCGAACTCGAGGGCAAGGCCGGGATCGAGTCGGGGCCGGTGAAGGGCAGCGTGAGCGGGAAGAACATCCGCACCGGAGCCATCACCGTCACCCGCGACCAGGAGACCGGGAAGATCGTCCAGATCAACATGACGCAGACCATCGAGTCGGGCTCGGACTCCGCCAAGCTGGAGATCGGCGGCGACAACGGCAAGAAGGACGGGGACAAGCGCGGCGGCAAGGGCAGCGCCTCCGACTCGTCCGGCGAGACCGGCATCGAGGTCGTGACCAACTCGATCGTCTTCGGCAAGGACGTCGACCAGGACACCGAGGCCAAGCGCGCCATCGCCGAACAGTGGCTGGACGGCTCCGGCAACAACACCGCCCCGTTCGAGTACATGTTCGGCGACCACTCCTTGCAGGAGAGGCCGGCGGGCAGCGATCCCTTCGAGCAGATGATGTTCCAGGACGGCCTGTCCAGCACGATGAAGTACGACGGCGTGACGGACGCCCAGGAGTTCGGCTTCGAGGTCTCCCTCGGAATGAGCCTCGGGTTCTCCATCTCCGACGCGCACAAGGAGGAGAAGCTGACCGACGCCCAGTTCCTCGGAGCTCCGCAGGGCGACAAGCGCTCGTACCTCCCGTACAGCTACTGCGCGCAGTGAACACGCACCACGAAGAGGCGATGACGTTGAAGAAGTCCCAGGCACTCGGCGCGGCCGTCGCCGCCGCTCTCGGTCTGACCCTGCTCACCGGCTGCGGCGGGCCCGGCGCCGCGGCGGTCCCGGACGGCTGGGGCACGCTCGACACGAAGAGCGTGTCCGTCGGCTACCCCGAGGACCAGGGGTACGCCGTCCAGCCGGCGGCCGAGCGCAGCAAGGCCAATGCCGCCGTCGCGCTCCGGGAGGAGGGCGGGCTGTGGACCGGCATGGTCTCGGTCCAGCTCGACTTCGCGACCGGCGTCGGCGACGCGAAGGAGGCCGCCGCCGCGGCCGGCGCGGGCATCGGCCTCGGCACGACCCGCAAGGACACGGCGGACGTGCGGCTGACGGGCGAGGAGAGTGCCCGGGAGGCCCGCAGGATCGACTACGAGTTCACGTCGACGGGTGAGGAGCGGACCCCGAACAAGGGGACGCCGATGACGGGGGTCCTGGTGGCCGGCGTCGACTCCTCGGACGTGCCGTTCGCCATCCGCCTCAACGCGGTGAAGGGCACCCTGACCCCGGAGGACCTGGACCACTTCGTCACCTCGATCACGGTGAAGTAGGCAGGGCCGGGCCGCTCGGCTCCCGGTCACTGGGAGCCTCCGGACGCCCATTTTCGCCCATTTCGGACACTTTCCCGTCCCCTCCCTCCCTCCCTCCCACCGACCGGGGTTATCCACAGGGGGGTGCGAGGGGGTGGAGGGGCGGGGGAGGGTGGGGGCATGACGGGGGATCTGAAGTGCTTCGCCAGGTGGGACATTCTGCTCACCCGGGAGGTCGTGGCGGCGGGAGCGCCGGTGCGGCAGGTGGGCCGGGCGCTGAACGCGCAGGGCTGGAGGCGGGTCGTGCGCGGGGCCTGGGCCGCACCGGGCTGCGAGCTGACGCCGTGGGTGAAGGCCCGCGCCGTGCAGATACTGCACCCGGGGCTCACCTTCAGCCATCGCGGCGCCGCTTCGCTCCACGGGATCGAACTCCTCCAGGAGGCGGTGGAGTTCACCGACCCGGCGAGCCCCACCGGCCGCCGCCACGGCTTCGCGGTGCACCGGATGCCGGTGGCCCCGGACGAGATGTGCGCACACCACGGGCTGCGGGCCACCACCCCGCTGCGTACGCTGCGGGACCTGCTGCTGTCCGGCCCGAGGGACGAGGCGCTGGTCGCCGTGGACTCCGCCCTGGGTACGCGCACGGTGGGCGGGGTACGACGGCCGCGCCTGGTCACCGCCGACCTGCTGACCGCCGCCTGCGCGGCACACCCCACGCGTCGCCACGGCGTGCCGCGGGCGGAGGGATGGCTGGCGTCGGCGGACCCGCTGAGCGGATCGCCGGCCGAGACCGTGGCCCGGTTACGGATGCACGACGTCGGCCTGCACCCGATCAGCCAGGCGGAGCTGCTGACACCGGCCGGGCGCAGGATCCGGGCGGACTTCCTCTTCCTCCGGGAGGGTGTGGTCGTGGAGATCGAGGGTTACGCGTACCACGGCAGCCGGGATGCGCACCGCCGCGACCTGGACCGGTTCAACGCGCTGAGCACCTGCCCCGGGGTGCGGACCGTCCTCCGGTTCCCCGCAGTCACGGTGTTCCGGTCACCCGAGCGCATGATCGCCGAGATCCGCACAGCCCTGCCCCGCCCCCCGGCATGAGGGGGCGAGGCGTCCGGTCAGAGGGAGGGCACGGTCACCGAAGTCGGACATACCGACCAGCATTGCGTCCTCGGGCTCCCATCGACGTGCGGTGGGGCGGGGTCACCACTTGGGGCGGGCTTCCGATCTGGGGACGGGGGTGAGGGCGCCTGCCGCGGCCAGGTCCTGCTGTGCGGCCAGGACGGCTTCGGTGGTGTCGCCGATGTCCAGGACGACGCCGCCGTGAGTGCCCCGGAGGCGGCGGCGTGCGGGGAGCTCGGCGGGGACCAGGGCGGCACGGTTCTCGGAGAGGTACACCGACCAGCCGCAGCGGGGATAGGAGTTGCGCAGGCCGAAGGCGGACCTGACCGCGTCGAAGAGCTCCCTGTCGTACGTCAGGCCCGTGTCGGCGTCCCAGGCGTCGGCCAGTACGGCCAGGGTCTCGGGGAGCCGGTCGACGAGGGGGGTGGTGGCGCCGTCGGGTGCGGGGAACAGCCGGAGTACCGCCGTGAACGGCGTGTACTCGTTGGAGCCGCCCCCCTGCACCCGCAGGCGGGCGTAGCCGTGGTCCTTCCAGGTGCCGACGACGGCTGCGGTCCAGCCGATGATGTCGGCGTCCTCCTCGGGGGCCCCGGCCGCCAGGACGGCGGCGAATCCCCCGGCGTCCGCCGGTACGGCGTCTCCCGGCCGGTCGCCGTCCGTGTCCCGGCGCCATTCCACCGGCGTACCGTCCGACAGCTCCGTCAGCCGGCCGAGCATCGTCAGCCACCTCTCGGCCAGTTCGCCGGGCGACTCGGGCCGCGGCCCCCAGGACACCTTCACCACGACTTCGCTCGACATCGCGCTTCCTCGTCTTCGTGCTCGGCTGCCGTCAGTTCTTCACCTCAGTGTGCTTCACGATCACGTCCACGCCGGCGTCGTCGAACGCCTTCTGGGCCGCGTCGGCCACCTTCTTGTTGGAGAAGTTCCATTCGACCGGCTTGTCCCCCGCCGCACGCACCTGCCGTTGCGCCTGCTCCACGAACTTCGCCGCCTGGGCCGGTTCGAGGGTCCCGTCGGGGCGCACCTTCTTGCCGTACCCGAACTTCGCTTCCTTGTACGTCTGGGAAGCGGAGTCCCAGCCGTCGAAGTCGACGTCGCGGCCGGTCTGCGGGTCCTTCACGGCGTACTCCTTGCCGCGCTTCACCCCGGAGACCTGTTCCTGGTAGCGCATCCAGCGCTCCATGCCGGGCCAGTAGGCCACGGACTTCTTGGCCTTCCACGTGCCGTCGCCCAGGTCCTTGGATCCCTTGCGCGGGTTCGTCAGGTCCCCGTACCAGGAGGGCTTCGCCCACTTGGCGACCTCCTTGCGGCTGGCTTCCTTCGCCGCCTCCTTGGCCGCGTCCGCGTCCTTCTGCGCCTGTTCGGCGGCGTCGATCTCCTCCTGGCTGACGCCGTCGCACTTCTTCTCGGCGAAGAGGCCGACGGGGACGCCGTTGACGCGGTACGCCACGGGGGCGCGCGCCGCCGCGTTCACCCCGCCCGAGAAGGCGGGTTGCGGTGGCCCGACACCGATCGGCCCGGAGCTGATCACGCAGCCCTTGTCGGCCAACTCGTCGGCGGCGTCGTCGGCGTGGTCCTGGGCCTCGTCGGCGGCCTTCCTCGCGCCGTCGACATCGCCCTTGTCCGCGGCCTTGCGTGCCCGCTCGGATGCCTTGGTGGCCTTCTGGGCGGCCTCGCCGAGTTTGCCGAGCTTCCCCAGCTTGCCGAGTTTGCCCAGCTTCTGGGCCACCTTGGCTTCGCCGTACCCGGGGATGAAGAGCGAGCCGATGTTCCAGAGGGTGCCGGTGACGGCCCGGGTCTTCTGGCCGTTGTTCCACTGCTCCTTGATCTCGTCGCCGATGAACATGTCGTCGAGGACGGTCAGCCCGGTGTCCACCGAGGCGCCGCCCCAGTCGGTCAGCGCATCCCAGTAGTCGCCCTTGGCCCACTTGTCGACGGCACCCTCGGTCGCCTTCGACCACTCGTCGCCCAGTGAACTGCCGTAGTCCTTGAGCCCTTCCCAGGTGCCGGGGAGGTCGGTGACGGTGTCCCAGATGCCGGTGAGGTCCCCCCAGATGCCGTCGACGAACAGGCCGCCGCCGACCTGGGAGATCTGGTCGCCGGCGCAGGAGAAGAACGCGCCGAAGCCGGAGAAGCAGCCTTCGTCGTCGTCCCCGCCGTCGTCGCCCTCGTCCTCGTCGTCCTCCCAGCCGGGCTCGTCCTCGGCGGCGTCGTTCTTGTCCTCGTCGCTCTCGTCCGGGTAGGAGGCGGGGTCGGTTACGGACCCGTCCGTGCTGCCCGTGCCACCTGTGCTGCCGGATCCCCCGGTGTCGCCCGATCCCCCGGTGCTGCCGGTGTCGCCCGTACCTCCGGTGTCGCCGGTGCCTCCGGAAGCGCCGCCGTCGGAGCCGCCACCGGTGGCCGAACCGCCGCCGTCGGAGCCACCGCCGACCACCGAACCGCCGCTGTCGGAACCGCCGCTGTCCGTGCCACCGCCGACCACCGTGCCACCGCTGTCGGACCCGCCGCTGTCCGTGCCTCCGCCGGTCGCAGTGCCGCCGCCGTCGGCGGACTCTCCGCCGGCTTCGACCGTCCCGGCGCCCGGGGCGGGGCATGAGCTGCCCGTGAGTGAGCAGATCGCCGCCTGCAGACCGTTGGTTATCTGGCCGCCGACACCGCCCAGGGCCATCGCCAGGATGACCGCCGCGACCACGGTGAGCAGGCCGAGGTACTCCAACGTCGACTGGCCCCGGTCCCGCCGCCACGTGATCATCCGCGACAGCGAGAACCGGGGCGGCTCCTGGCGTCCCCTGTCCCGTGCGTCCCGCCGGAACCACTGCCGGCTCTCCGCCCGGCTCAGGAACACCAGGATCACCAGCGGCAGGAACATCTGGGTGAGCCCGCGCAGGGACCCGTCCCGAAGGCTGGATACGCCTCCGAGGAGCAGCCACACCTGTACGCCGACGAGCCCGCGCCAGATCCACACGCCACCGGTCCACGCCCTGCGCGCCAGCACCCAGCCCGTGACACCGGGCGCGGCACCGTACGCGGCGAGCGCGAGGACGGTGCCGTCGAGGGCGTCGGCGCCCGCGGCCGTCAGCAGCAGGCCCACACCGCCGACCACGGTGACGGCGAACAGCACCTGGATGAGGATGCGCGCCACCCTGAGCAGCTGCGGCATGTCATGGCGCCCGGCGGTGGGCGGCTGCCAGGAGGCGCCGCCGAAGTCGGTTGTGGACCCCACGGTGGACATGTCCGGCCTCAACTCGTCTCATCGCGAAGACAATTGGCTGATAATCGTACGATGCCGAACCCTCTGTGCGCATGGGCCCAGGGGCCCAATCAGGGCGGCCCTCAGATCACCTGGTGCCCGGTTCAGATCCGGTGCACGGTGTGCAGGGTGCGCGCGTACACGCCGGTGCCGTCGAGGACGGACGCGCCGGACAGGTCGGCCATGGTGGGAACCGGCACGCGCACGGGCCTGATGCCCGCACCGGCCGTTCCGTGTCCCGGCCTCCCTGGCACTGCCTCGGGCCGCCTACGAGACGTGCGGGAAGATGGGGGCGTGCTGCCCTACGTCTATCGCGTCACCAAGTACGACCCTGCCGACCGCGACGAACACGGCCACTACACCGGCCCCGAGGACACCGTCAGCGACCACGGACCGGTCGAGGACGCCTGTCTGCGGGCCGTCGAGGCGTTCGCCGTGGACTCCGGGATCGACCGCCTGACCGTACGGGAGCCGCAGGTCCCGTCCCTCGCGCACTTCGGCGCCGAGCGCCCGGAGGACGGCTTCGGACTGGCGGGGGTCTTCCCCGACGGCCTGTCCGGATTCCACGACGGAGCGGTGGTGCCGCTCGGCGCCGGACTGGAGTTGGTGCGGCTCATGCTGCGCGGGAGCGGCGCCTGGTGCCGACTGGAGGCGGAAGGCGCATTCGCCGTGCACGTGGGACGGGACCAGTACCTCTACGTCGGCAGCGGTCTGCCCTGTGAGCGGTCGACGGTCCGGGCCCGCGCGCTCGGACTGTTCGCGGAACGCCTCGACGCGTCCCCGTACGACATGGAGACCGACGGGGACGGCATCCAGCGGCCGGGCGACGACGAATTCTGGGAAAGCGTGCGCCGGGCGGTCGCCGACGGTCGGGCGGGGGTCCTGGAGGAGATGTACGTCGAAGGCGCCTCCCGATGGCACCGCCTCACCCTCGACACCCTGGGGGCGGTTCGCGCCGACCTCGCCCCCCGTGCCCGGCTGGCGGTGTGGCCGGACCTGTCCACCGACATCGGCGCCGTCCTCGGTGCCCTGCCCGCCGAGGGCCTCGTCGAATGTGTGTGGCAGGACAAGGACGGCCGGATCCTGGGTGCCGTCGCCGACGCGGACGACTTCCCCGCCCTGGTGCACCGGGTCTCCGGTGCCGACGCCGCCGCGCTCCTGTCCGTGTACGCCGACGACCGGGTTCCGCTGCTCACCGCCGTCATGCCGGACAGCGACGGGGTGGTGCGGGCGCGCTGGCGCACCGAACCGACGCCGGACGACCGGCAGTGGGCCTTCCTCACCTGGCTCCACCCGGGCCAGATCGTCTCCGGCCGGGTGACCCACATCGCCAACTACGGCATCTACGCGGACATCGGGGGCTTCGAGGCACTGATCAACATCCCTGAGCTTTCCTGGCGCTACATCAGCCACCCCTCCGACGTCGTCTCGATGGGCCAGGAGATCAGAGCCGAAATCATCGGCATCGACATGTCCCGCGACCGTGTGTGGATGTCCCTCAAGCCCCTGCTCGAAGATCCGATGCTGCGGCTGGCCCAGCAGGTCGGCCGAACCGTCGTCGGCCGCGTCATGAAGATCGTGCCCATCGGCACGTTCGTACGCATCGAGGAGAGGGAGGACGGCTTCCAGGGGCTGGTGCACATTTCCGACCTGGCCGAAGAGCACACGGATCAGCCCCTGCCGGTCCCCCGGGTCGGCGACACCCTGCGGGTCAAGATCCTGCACGTCGACCCGGACCGGCGTCGCATCCTGCTCTCCCACCGGCAGGCGGACACGGCCGACTCCGAGGCCTGACCCGCGGACGTGCCCCGCCCGGGAATGTCACCGGGGCAGCGTGACCCAGGACCTGGTTCCCCGTTGCGGTGGCGCCGCCTCACCGGTGCCCCATTCCCCGCCCCAGTCGTCCACGACGGTCGCGAGCAGCCAGAGGGCCCGGCGGCGCCCGGCACAGAGGGCCTCCGCCGCCGGGACCGGATGACGCGGGTGCTGGTCCCACACGAGCAGACGCAGTACGTCGTCGCGGTACCGGAGGGACAGGTAGAGGTCCCGGCCGGGCGTGAGCTTCGCTGCGACGGTGACGAGTTCGGCCGCGACGAGCACGGCGGGCCAGCGGTAGGCGGTCAGCCCGTGCGCCCGGAGCACGACGCTCACGGCACCCCGCGCGACGGCGGAACTGCGGGGATGCCCGGGCAGCGTGAGGCCCACGGTCGCCCGGGATGGGACGAAGCGCGCCGAGGACGCCTCGGCGGAGGGACACAGGGCGGTACGCGGATACGGCGGCATGGGTGATTTCCCTTGTACGGCGGGCTGTTGAGGGGTCTCTCTTTCGCGTCGGAGCGCACAAAGGGCTCGCGTCTTGTCCGATGGGCAGTGGCCTGTCTCCCTGACGCGGGCCTGCCCCTCCAGGGCAGGAGGACGCGGGCAGACTCGCGCGATGTACTTCTTACCCATCGGAGCGTGAGCGGTGCGCTACCGAAAGTAGCCTGCGAGGGGTCATATTGGCCACCCATGGTGAACCATTTAAACCCTAACGAGTATCAACCCGGCGCCCACACGGCAGACTTCACCCGGGAGAGAGCCACGGAAGGACTGGCATGGCAGAGCGCACGTCCCCCACCGAACGGCAGAGGCGGCTGGGGAGCGAAGTCCGGAAGATGCGCACGGCAGCCGGCGTATCCGCCGAGTCCGCCGCACGCCTTCTCGGCGTGGACCGGTCCAGACTCTCGAACATCGAGCAGGGACTGCGGGCCATCAGCCAGGAGCGGGTGCGCACGCTGGCACAGGCTTGCAGTTGCTCGAACGAGAAGTACGTCGACGCATTGGTCAACATGGCTGCTCCGGCTCAGCGCGGCTGGTGGAACCGCTATCGCGACACACTCCCCGCGGGCCTCCTCGACATCTCGGAGATCGAGGCACACGCACTGCGGATGCGCACGGCGCACTCCGTGCACATTCCGGGGGTTCTCCAGACGAGCGACCACGCTCTCGCCGTCTTCCGCGTCGTGGTCCCGGCCCTCCCGGAGCACGAAGTGGCCCTCCGGCTGGCCCATCGCATGGAACGGCAGCAGATGCTCGATGGTACGACCCCGCAGGAGTACGCCGGGGTCGTACATGAAGCGGCCCTCCGCATGCAGTTCGGCGGCCGGAAGGTCGCACGCCAGCAGTTGGAGCATCTCCTCGCGGTGTCCGAACGGACCCACATCACCTTGCGCGTCATCCCGTTCGAAGCGGGAGCGTTTCCCGGGGCGGGCCAGACGGTGAACTACTCCGAGGGGCCGGTGCCGGAGCTGGACACCGTGCAGGTGGACAGTGCCCACGGGCCGGAATTCCTGCACGGCGAGGCACAGTTGGCCAAGTACCGTGCACATCTGGACTGGATGGAGCGGATCGCTCTGACACCCGCCGGTTCACGGGATCTCATCCACACCGCCGCACGCAACCTCTGAGGGGTCACCAATGCCGGACGTCGCCTGGGAAGAACCATTCTGCGGCGAAGGAGCCAGCTGCTACCGGCTCGGCACAGACGGTAAGGGCAACAGCTACATAGCCCTGTCCGGCACCGAGGACCACTTCCTGACCGACACCCGTGAAGCACTTCAGCAGATGATCCGCGACATCAAGGCAGGCAAAGCCGATCACCTGCTGTAGCCGGGACGGGCCACGAATCATCCTCACCTCAAACTCCGACGGCATGCTCGGACTCTGCGGCGACCGAGCGCACACCGAAGGCGTTTACGGGACAGGCAGAAGGGCCGGGCCACAGTTCTCCTGTGTCCCGGCCCTTCGTGCGCGCGAGGTCAGTTCGTCGTGCGCGGGAAGGAGACCTCCACGCGCCGGTTCTTCTTCCTGCCCTCTTCCGTGCTGTTGTCGGCGATCGGGTACTGCTCGCCGTAACCACGGATCTCGAACGTGATCGACGTACCGAGCTCCTTGGACAGCACGCCGTTCACCGCTTCGGCACGCTGCTTGGACAGTACGTCGCCGTGTGCCGACGAACCGAGGTTGTCGGTGAAGCCGAAGATGCGGACCTTCGTCGCGTTCTGCTTCTCGATCTCGGTCGCGATGGCGGAGATGCGGGAATTGGCCTCGGAGCTCAGCTTGGCGCTGTCCTTGCCGAAGAGGACTTCGGCCTGGAGCGCGAACTTGATGTCCGCGTTCGTGTCCTCGCGGCGCTCCTCACCACCCTCGTCCTCGACGACCTGGACGATGTCGAGAACCTTGGCCGGCGCGAGGGTGCCGCCTTCGGGCATCTTCAGGTCGGGATCGGTGCCATCGGTCTCGACCGGGGGCACCGATGTCGCTTCGGTGCCGGGGGGCACGCTCGGGCCGTCGTCGGCAAGCGCCGACGACGCTCCGAACAACGTGGCAGCGGCCACCACCATGGCTGACGCAACAGAGAGTCCGGCGACGCCGATTGGCTTCAGCCGAGTTCGGTTGTAGTTCATGTCAGCCGTCACCCTGAGATCTTCAGGGAAGTCGTCGCGAACGTCGGCAGCGTGAAGTCCACCTCAGCCGTCGTGCTGGGAGGCGCTGGGAACTGCATGAAGATGGGGGTCGATTCCCCCGCCGACAACGGCGTGATGCCAGTGGTGCAAAGGCAACGGTTCTCCGTGTCCCGAAGAACGTAGTAGCGCTTCTTGCCCGCCTTGTCGACCAGTGTCGCACCAGCAACAGAGTTTGCATTGCTGTTGGCAACCGCGGTTTCCGTGCCCGCCCACGAACTGGAGTTCTGTGTCCTGTCGCTCACGTTCTTGATCGTGCCCTGAACCGTGACAAACCCTCCGGAGTCACGCTTCACCTGATTGATCACGAGAGTCAGCCCACTTCCCCTGACCTCGGCCAGGTTGGCGTTCGGGTCCACGTTGTCCCCGGCGGCGGTGTCCTCCTGCTTCGCCTCCTTGTCCCCATCAGAGGACTTGGAAGGCGCGGAGGAGGGCGGCGAACCGGCGTCGCCCGCCTTACCGCCACCGTCAGTACCGCAGCCGGTGAGGGCCAAGGCCAAGGCAGCCGTCAGGGAGACGGCTGCCACCGCCGTTCGGGACCTGGTGGAGCGCCGAATGCTCATGGGTCTGATTCCTTTACTCGTCGTTCGCTGTCAGTTGTCGACCAGATGCACGTCGTAGAGAAGCTTGCTCACCGTGGCCCAGGGCGGGGGACTGGCCGGCGCGATCTCTACCACCCCGGCGTCCCCGCACGGGAAGATGTACAGGTCCTGGACTCCGTCATCGTTGAAGTCCAGCGCCTTCCACCCGGGGCAACGGAACTCGACAATGGCAGTGGCCGTGGCCTTCGCGACCTGCGTCTTCGTACCGGGAATCACCGGCGAGTCCACCGTCTTGCGGCCCTGGACCTCGACCGTGATCTCGTCCCGATAGCCACCGAGCATCGGCCGACAGCTGTTGACATCCGACTGGTTCGCTGCGGCAAACGAATGAGCCGCAGGGCACCCGTACACCGGGTGAGCCTGAAGGAATTGCTCCAGCATGTTCCCGGGCAGCGAAGCGAGGAAGCCTGTCCCGAAGTCCTTACGGTTCTGTTGAGCAGCAGCCAGTGCGGCGGAGTCCGCCGCACCCTGGGCTCCATTACGCAAGGCCGAGGCCTTGCCGACAGCAAAGAACGCGAACACGAGGAAGAGCAGGCCCGCCACCATCACTACGTAGATGGGGAAGGCCTGCCCTGCATCGGTACGGGTGCGACGCCCCATTACTTGGCTGTGATGGAGTTCACCAGACCCGAGATCCGACCCGAAATCGCGCCACCGATACCCGTCGCCATGATCGCGCCGATGATCGCCACGACCACCAGGATGATGCCCAGGTACTCGAACGCCGTCTGGCCACGGTCCTTGGCCTCGTAGCGCTTCTGGATCGAGCTGACCGCGGTGTTGGCCCAGCCGTTGACGCGGACGGCGGTCTTCAGGGTGATGTTCGACATGGTGTTCCCCTCCGGGTTCGGCCGACCGATGGTCGGCCGACTCGCACGCTTCTTGGGTGTCGCCCGCAGCTCCGGCATCCTCCTGGCCGGAACCGCCGACGACGTGAGAAACATACGGCGGCGGACCCGGCTCACCGGAGGGTCCCAGGGCCCATTCCCGGGCCCAAAGGGGCTGTTGGGCCTCCGGAGCGGGCATATGCACGGGCATATGGGGGGCCACACGCGCCACACCCACCACGCCTACCGCCACGCTGCGACGTTCAGCCACGACGACCACCCGCCCCCTGCGCCCCCGGCCCCGTGGGAGCCGTGCCGAGCCAGCGGGCGATGGCCTCGCTGCGCGTGGCGCTGTGGAGCTTGGTGAAGATGCGGTTGATGTGGTTCTTGACCGTCTTCTCGCTGATGAAGCAGGTGGCGGCGATCTGCTGATTGCTCATGCCGGACGCGATCAGCTCCATGACCTCCGCCTCCCGTGAACTAAGCTCGTGCCGCTGCCTGTTGAGAGCCACGTCGGACCCCCCGGTCATGGAAGACTGTGCCACAACTGGTTGCAGATGCGAAAGACCCTGCGCGGTGTGTACCGGTCGCATCGCAGGTGGAGCCGGTTCGGGCTTGGGCGCGTGTGCAGGAGCACCGTGTTGCTGGACGGAAGTCGGACCGTGGCCGTCGTAGCCGGGCCCCCGGTAGGGAACGCCCGTGGTCAGGGCCGCACCGAGGCCCTCCGGGAGCGCCCTTCCCTGTGGGCCGGGGCCCTGGCGCATGTGGGCCAGAAGCACGTTCGCCGCTGTGGCGGTGAAGTGCGCCCGGCCGTTCTTCGTGTCGCGTACGGCCTGGACGAGCTCGTCGGCGGTGAACTCGCCGTGGACCAGGTAGCCGCTGGCGCCCAGGCGCAGCACCTCGTGGACGATCTCGCTCTCGCGGCTGTAGGTCAGCATCATGACCGGTGCGACCTGGACGAGGTGCGGGAGGGCGGAGATGCCGTCGACGCCGGGCATGCGGACGTCGAGCAGGACGACGTCCGGCTGGTGCAGGACGGCCATGTCGTAGGCCTCGCGGCCGTCCGCGGCCTGGGCCACGACGTCGATGTCGTCGCGGCCGGAGAGCAGGACGCCCAGGCCGGCCCGGACCACCGGGTTGTCGTCGGCGACGACGACCCGCAGGGCACCGGGGACGGGCGGGGGCGCGGGCAGGGGGGGCAGGGACTCGGATGCCGCGGAGTGCTGGGGGACGGGGACAGGGAACCCGTGCGGACCAGGCCCCGGATCGAGCGGGGTGACGTGCGAGGACGTGTGCTGGGAGGCGTTGTTCCGTGCTGCCCAGTTCTGGCTCGACGCGCGGGAGACGTCGTCCGGCATCTGCGACCTCCTCTCAGGGTTGTATGGGGGGTGAGGGTGAGTGGGACGTGGTGCGGTTCAGTCGGGTCGCCGCTCTTGCGGAGCGGTGGTGAGAGCGGCGAGCGGGAGTTCCAGGCGGACTTCGGTTCCCCTGGCCGCCTGACCCTTGCCGATCCGGATGCGGGCACCGATGGACGCGGCGCGTTCGACCATGCCGACGAGGCCGAAGTGTCCGGCCTGCCGGAGGTCGTCGAGCGTGGTGCCCGGCGGCAGGCCCTGCCCGTCGTCGTAGACGCTGACGCGCAGGACATCGCCCTTCACACCGACGAGTACGACGAGGTAGGTGGGGTGGGCGTGGCGGTGGGCGTTCTCCATCGCCTCGGAGGCGACGGTGAGCAGCTGGCGCGCGACGACCTGGGGGACGTGCGGGACCGGCACGTCGTTGAGGAGCCGGAAGGTCCCGGTCAGTGCGTGCCGCCGGGTGAAGTCGTCGACACGGGCGCGGAGTTCGCCGACGACGTCCACGCCGCCGTCGAGTCCGGACTCGCGGCGCAGGTCGGAGAGGAGCTCCCGGGATTCGGCCGCCGCGCGGCGAGCGGCGCGGGCGACCAGTTCGGCCTGATGTCTGACGGTGAGCGGGTCCATGCGGTCGGAGGAGTCGGCCAGGCCCTCGGCCGCCAGGGCCAGGCCGTGCAGGGTCTTGGCGACGGAGTCGTGCATTTCCCGGGCGAGCCGGGTGCGTTCGCCCTCCACGGCCTCGTTGACGGCGAGGCGGGCCCTGGTCTCGGTGAGGGCCTGGCTGGCCGTCCCGAAGCGGAGGAGCAGATTGCGCAGGGTGACACCGACGGCGCCGGCGATGACGCAGAAGCCGGGGAGGAGGTACGTGGTGGCGTCGGCGGGTTGCAGCTTCGGGTCGGTGCCGTACACGCCGAGGACGACCACGATCTGAAGTGCGGTGAAGACCGCCGCACCACGCCAGCCGTAGACGAGTCCGGCGAGCAGCGGGGTGCAGACGGTGACGTACGCGAGAGTGGACTCGGGGCTGGCGGTGATCAGCAGCAGGGCGCCGAAGAAGACGTCTATGCCGAGCAGCCAGGGCTGGCGCAGGAGGACGGGGCCGAAGCGTTCCCAGTCGCGGAACAGGACGTAACTGCCCATGAACGTGACGAGGATGGCCGAGCCGATCAGCCAGGAGGCCGGGCCGGAGGCGGTGTGGCCGATGGCGAACGGTGTGGCCATGGCGATCATCGCCAGCCGGAATCCGAAGACCTGGCGGCACATCGCCTGGAGCGCGTTCAGCTGGATCGCGAACGCCGGGCGTGCGACCGGGTCCGCGATCGCCCGCCGCACCTCGGCGTTCAGTCCCGTCTGGATACCACCGAGCTGGAACGACATGTGCCTGTCACCCCCCTCCGCCTGTCATGCCCACCGTCCGCCCCGTTCACGTCATCCGCCCGTGAGGAAGCCGAAGTCGATGTCGGCTCCGTAGACGAAGCCGACCGTCAGCAGCACCAGCGTTCCGGGGAGCAGGAACGTCGTGACCGCGAAGGTCGCCTTGGGCACGGCCCTGGCGGCCTTCCTGCGGGCGTTCTGGGCGTCGGTGCGCCGCATGTCGTTGGCGATCTGGATGAGCGTCTCGACGATCGGCGCACCGAGCTCCTCGCCCTGCTGGAGCGTGGTCACGAACATCGCCACCTGCTCCGAGTCGTTGCGCCTGCGCAACTCGTCGAAGGCCTGGCGACGGCTGACGCCCATGTCCATCTGGCGCAGGGTGATGCGGAGTTCGTCGGCCCAGGGGCCCTCGTACTTCTCGGCGACGCGGCCCAGTGCCTGACGGAAGCCGAGGCCCGCCGAGACGACGACGGCGAGGACGTCGAGGAAGTCGGGGAGCGTCCGGTCGATGTGGTCGCGGCGCACCCGTACTGCGGACCAGATGCCGACCTCGACCCAGAAGATGCCGAAGGCGATCAGCAGCAGTGCGAGGAAGATCTGGCCGCGCATGAGCATCGTGAAGGCGCCGAGCGCGCCGAGGCCGCCGTAGACCGCGCGGCGGGCGGCGTAGCGGTCGATGGTCAGACCGCCCGGGTTGCCCGCCATGTCGATCTGGCGGCGCTTCTTGTTGACGGCCTTGGGTCCCATCATCCGCAGGACCATGGGGGCCCAGCGCATGCCGAGCCGGTCGATGCCGGAGCCGACCGCGCCGGTGCGGGTGGAGCCGACTTCCAGGGCGATCGCGAGGTCGCTGGGGAGCTTCGCGTCACGCCGGTACATGCGGATGCCTGCGATGGCTCCGTACACGGCCAGGGCCATGACGCCGGCGAGCAGCAGGTCCATGTGCGCGCCGCCCATCAGACGTCGATCCGGGACATGCGGCGGATCACGATGAATCCGACGGCGTACAGGGCGATGGAGATGACCACGGCGACCTGGCCGATGAAGGCTCCGGTCATGCGGTCGAGTGCGCCGGGCATGACCGTGTTCATCAGGAGCATGGCTCCCAGGCCGAACATCGGGACGGCGTAGGCGGTCACGGTGACCTGGGAGAGCTGGGTCTTGACCTCGCGCCGGGTCTCCTTGCGCTCCTCCAGTGTCTCCGTGAGGTTGCGCAGCGAGCTGACGACCGTACCGCCGGCCCGGTTGGACAGGATGAGGGTGGTGACGAGGACGACGAGTTCGCGGGAGGGCAGCCGGTCGGTCAGCTCGCTCATCGCGTCCTCGAGGGGTTCACCGACGGCCAGGCGCCGGGAGACCCGGGCCAGTTCCTGGCCCGCCGGGTCCTCCATCTCGTCGGCCGCCATGCTGATGGACGTACGCAGGGCGAGGCCGGCCTGGGTGGCGTTGGCGAGGATGCGGGAGAGTTCGGGGAGCTGGTTGATGAAGCGTTCGGTGCGTTTGGTCCGCTGCCAGTTCAGGAACGCGTTGGTGCCCCAGAGGCCGATGAGTGCGGCGACCGGCCCGAAGAAGCTGGCGAGCATGGACGAGGCGATCATCCACAGTCCGGCCATGGCGAAGAACGAGTAGACGAAGAACTCGCCGGGTGTGACGTCGAGGCCGGTCGCGGCGAGCTTCAGGTCGAGTTTCCGGCCCAGGCCGGTCCTGCGCAGCCTGCTGTCGAGTCCGCGGAAGCGGCGGCGGCGCCCGGTCTCCGGGACGTGGCCGGTGTACGAGAGCCGGTCCACCAGGGCGTCCCGGTCGGCCTTCCCGCCGGAGTAGGCGTGCAGGCCTGCCACGCCGGTGACGCAGCAGAGCAGGGTGACGCCGATCGTGAGAAGAGGGAGATTCGTCATGGCGCGGTCCTAGTTGGCCTCTCGGGTGGCGAGCTCTTCGGCGGATGCGGCGACGCCGAAGGCCTGCGGGATGGGCTGGCTCGCCATGTAGAGGCGGTCGGCGATCTTGCGCGGGATCGGGAGGTACCTGAAATCGCCGTTGATCCGGCCGTCGGCGTCCATCGGCTGGGCGTCGAACCGGGCGACGGTCACGATGCGGTACGGGTCGCGGCCGTGCGAGTCGAGTACGGCGATCTCGGTGACCTTGCGGGAACCGTCGGCGTGCCGGGTGAGCTGGACGATGACGTCGACGGCGCTGTTGATCTGGTCGTGCAGGGCCTCGAACGGGATCTTGATCTCGGACATCGAGGCCAGGGTCTGCAGACGCATGAGCGCGTCCTCGGCGTTGTTGGCGTGGACGGTGGCGAGCGAACCGTCGTGACCGGTCGACATCGCCTGGAGCATGTCGAGCGACTCGCCGCCACGGACCTCACCGACGACGATCCGGTCGGGGCGCATACGCAGGGAGTTGCGGACCAGGTCGCGGATGGTGATCTGGCCCTTGCCCTCGACGTTCGCCGGACGGGACTCCAGCCGGATCACATGGCTCTGCTGGAGCTGGAGTTCGGCGGAGTCCTCGATGGTGACGATGCGCTCGCTGTCCGGGATCAGGCCGGAGAGCGCGTTGAGGAGCGTCGTCTTCCCGGTACCGGTGGCGCCGGAGACGATCACGTTGAGCTTGGCCTGGACGAGTCCGGAGAGCAGGACCAGCATCTGCTCGTCGAGCGAGCCGACGTTGATCATCTCCTGGAGCGTGAACGCTCTGGGGAATCGTCGGATGGTGAGCGTCGCGCCGGTCAGCGACAGCGGTGGGATGATCACGTTGACACGTTCACCACTGGGTAGACGCGCGTCGACCATGGGGTTCGACTCGTCGACGCGGCGGTTGACGGTCGACACGATGCGCTCGATGGTCTGCATCAGCTGCTCGTGCGAGCCGAAGCGCATCGGGAGCTTCTCGACCTTGCCGCTGCGCTCGACGAAGATCTGGTCGGGGCCGTTCACCATGATCTCGGTGATGGACGCGTCTTCGAGGAGCGGTTCCAGGATGCCGAGTCCGAGGGCCTCGTCGACGACGCGGCGGATCAGCTGGGTGCGTTCGACGGTCGAGAGGACCGGTCCCTCACGGCTGATGATGTGGCTGAGTACGCGTTCCAGCCTGGCCCGCCGGTCTGCGGCGGCGAGCGAGGACATCTCGGCCAGGTCGATCTCTTCGAGCAGCTTGGCGCGGTAGGACGCCACCATGTGGCTGTCCTCCCGCCCCCCGCCGTTCTTCTCGGGGGCGGTCATGCGTGCCCGCAGACTCATTGCGTAACTCCTCGTTCCGACTTGCTGGTTGAGCCGTTGGTGAGGCAGCGGCGCGAGCGCCGTGGGTCAGGTGCGGGGCATCGTGGAACTGCGTTCGGCCGTACCCCAGAGATTGACGCCCGGGAGGATGTCGGGCACCTTGACGCGGGCGGTGCAGGTGACCTCGTCGGTGGAGGACCCGCCAGGGATGATGTGCGCCCGTTCGGCCGTCCAGCCGCTCATCGCGGCCTTGCCCGCCTGCCTGTCGCAGCCGCCCATCGACATGCTTCCCGAGCGCGCCGCGGCGCGGGCGCCGGTCCCCGCCTGGTTGGCGGCGTACGCGGCGAGGCCCGCCTGGATCGCGAGGAGGCCGACCAGGAGGAGCAGGGGGATGAAGCCCAGGTACTCGATGGCGACCTGGCCGCGGTCACGGCGCGGGGTGGTGCTCGTACCGGCCGTCGGGCCGGGTGTGTGCGTGCGCTTGCTCATCGCTCAGCCCTCCACCGGGAACGCGGCGTTGCCTTCGACACGGAACGGCCAGTTGAGTACCCCGGGCACCAGGACCGGCACCTGCAGCTGGACCTCGGCCGAGTACATGCCCGACCTGGAACGGCACTTCGTCTGCTTCATCGAGTCCCGCCAGGCCTTCGGCAGGTGTTCCTTGGCCGCGGCCCGGCATTCCTGCACCCGCAGGCCCTCCGTTATGGCCCCCTGGTGCGCCGCCTTGTCCGCCGCGTTCCCCGCCAGGGAGAACGTGTAGCCGATCAGCGCGCACTGCCAGAGCGCGATCATCAGCAGGATGATCAGCGGTGTGACGCCCAGGAACTCGATCGCGGTCTGGCCGCGGTCGCGCCTGCGGCCGAGCAGCCGGCCGTACATCCGGCCCCGCTTCCGGTCATGCGTCGGGCCCCTGCCCGCGGAAGGCTCACCGCGCCGCCTTCCTCGTATCTCCACGTCTGTCGTCTCGGTAACTGCCATTGGTCAACCTGCCCCCTTGGTCGTCGCCCGGTTCCGGCCGTCGCCGTCGCGTCCGCCCAGGCGCGGGCGTCCGATCGAGCCTCGGTCGTTCTTGAACTTTCCGCCGTTCTTCGCGGTGCTCTTCGCGCCGTTCTTCTCGGCCTTGTCCGGAACCTTCACGATGCCGAGCTCACCCGCAAGGGCCCAGAGGGCCTGTTTGACGGTGCTCTTGGGGTCCAGTTCGTGCAGCCGGCCCGCGTCGACGACGCTCTGGAGCTCCTTGAAGTTCGCGGGAACGGCCGTGTCCGCCGTCCGGGTCCCGGTGATCTTCTCGATCAGCTGCGGCTGGATCTCGGTGCTGCGGACGAACCGGTTGACCACGGTGACCGTCTCCTCCGGCTTGCGGATCTGGAGCCGGTCCCACATGCGTACGAGGCGCTTGGCGCCGCGCACCGCGATCACGTCGGGGGTGGTGACCAGCAGCGCCGTGTCGGCCATCTCGATGGCCGCGGCACCCGCGCCGTGGAGCTGGCTGCCGCAGTCGATGACGACGATCTCGTAGCGCGAGCGCAGCGCGCTGACGATCTGGCGGGCGGACCGGTCGCTGACATCCTCACCGCGCTCACCGTCGCCCGGTGCCAGCACGACCGCGAGGCCGGAGTCATGGCTGTACACGACGTCGGACAGGACGCGCGGTGTGATGTCGGTGATGGTCGACAGGTCGACGATGGAACGCCGGAACTGCACATCGAGGTACGAGCCGATGTCACCGGCCTGGAGGTCCATGTCGACCAGGGCGACGGTGCGTCCGGACGCCTGGGCCGCCAGGGCGAGTTGTACGGCGGTGACGGTGGTGCCGACCCCGCCCTTCGCGCCGCTGACCGTGACGACCGTACCGCCGGGCCCGGTGAAGACGTCGGCTCCGGAGCTCAGGTGACGGCGGACGCCGACGGACCACTGGGCGGCGGACTGGACCCGGTTGACCAGTTCCTCGTAGCTCAGGGGAAGGGTGACGACGCCTCGGGCGCCCGACTCCATCGCGGACGCGAACAGGCCCGGTGTGACGTCGGCGGTGATGAGCACGACCCCGATGGCGGGGAAGCGCAGGGAGACCTCGCGGATCAGTTCCAGTGCCGGCACCGGGCCGATCCGCTCATGGACGAGTACGACCTCGGGAAGTTCGTCGAGGGACTCGCCCGCGAGACGGGCGAGCATGTCGATGAGCTGCGTCGAGTCACCGGCCGGAGCCGCCGGCTCCGCGTCGGGGAGCTGGCTGAGCAGGGTGGTGACGGATCTGGCCGCGTCTGCGTCACCTACGGCCGGGAGGATCCTGGTGGTCATCCGCTCCTCACTTGTCCTTGTCGAGCGTGTAGGTCCGGTCACCCGGACGGATCGTGCCGTCGCTGCCGGGGGCGACGAGCGCGAGGCGTACGTGCTCCGCGAAGGACTCGGCGTAGGCGATGCGCTGGGTGTCGAGCGTGTTGAGCGCGAAGGTGATCGGGACGGCCTCGGTGCCCAGGTTGGATTTGGCGTCGCGGCCCGGCTCCAGCGCGGTGAGCTTGCCGACGTCCAGCACCTTGGCGTTGGAGACGATGACCTTCGACTGGGAGGGGTCGCCGTCGCGCTCACCGGCGAAGGTGGCGTAGATGTTGACCGTCGCACCTGAGGTGATCTTGCCCGCGACGCCCGTCGCGGCGTCGATCATGATGGCGATCTCCTGCTCCCCGGGCCGCAGCGCGGGGCGCTTCTCCATCATGTCGGACTGCAGCAGCGAGCCCTTGCGCAGTTCCGTGACCGCGATCTTGCCGTTGACCTCGGACACGTCGGTCACGGCGTTGGACGAGAGCCAGCGTTTGGGCATCTTGACCTTTTCGAACTGTCCACCGGACAGCGCGGTGTAGGGCGCCACGTCTGACTTGACCTGGTACGCCGTGACCTCCGGCCCGACCTTCGAGTTGACGTCACTGATCACCGAGAGCACACCGGCGAAGGCACCGAAGGCACACAGGACCGACAGAAGCAGGAGTATCACGCCGCGGCGCTGGCGGGAGTTCATTGGCCGGACAACCTCGTTCGATTCGGATGCGTGGGGCAGCGGACAGAGAGAGATGCGCGGGGTCCGTGGGGGGACGTGTGGCTACCGGGTGCCCGGTGGTGCGGGCGTTCCCTGGTTCAGGACACCTGCGAGGTGCGTTCGGTTCTCGGCGAAGTGGAGCGGTGAGGAGCAGAAGCCGCAGCGGTCCCCGATGAGCTCCATTCCGCACCAGTGGCAGCTCTCCCGCCTTACGGAGGACACCAGTTGGTAGATAACCGAGATGTCCGGAAGGTAGGAGACGAATTCCACCATCTTTCCGGTTCCCCACCAGCGCGGGGATCCGGAAGGCAGGGGGCATTCCTTAATGGCCTGGACCTTCCACGCGGGGGCCAGGGTTTGCCGCACCCAGTCGGAGGTCAACTGTCCCTTCGCGACCAGCAGATGCGTTTCGAACTCCGGCCCCGGCAGGTCGGTGGCGGGCCCGGCCTTGACGAGCTGCGGGTCGGGCCCCGCGAGTACGGCGAACTGCGAGCCGGGCACCCAGGACTTGGCGTGCGTCTTGAGGCTGACGGGTACCCGGTCGAGCCTGGCCACCGAGTTCAGCAGGGCGCCCGCGTGGATGTAGTGGGCGAGCAGCCGGGCGGCCGACGCCACCACTCCGGGGCTGAAGTCGCAGATGGACAACTGGCGCAGCTGCCTGACCAGCACGGCCACGCCCAGCGGCGGCAGATCCACCTTGAGGAGGGCGATGCGGTCGCTCTCCAGCACCGATCGGACGGCGTGCAGCCGCCGCTCGTGGGCAGGGCTGATCCCCGTCGGATAGACCGCGATCACATAGCCGTGCTGCTCCAGGAGGAGGTGCATGTCGCCGATCGCGAGGTCCAGGGTCTGGGCTTCGGGAGCCTGCAACAAGGCAGCGGTCGGTGTCTGCTGATCGGTCGGCGGTAGCACAAGATCAGCGCTGGTCACTGCTATTGCGGTCGGCACGCTCTTCCCCGTTCGGCTCCGGCCGTCGTCGTCGTGACTCCGGCCGCAATCGCTCCTGCCCCGTGCTGCTTTCCCCGCACTTTAGCCACTTCTTAGCAGGTAGAGAACAGATAGTGGGGAGCAGTACAGCAACAGTTGACACACACGTTCGCATCATCCTCTGCGAAAGGGGACGCATACAAGACTGTTCAACTTCTGTACCACTCCTCAGGGTCACCGGCCACGCCGAGGTTTAGACCCGGGAAAATTCGTTTGCGCACGTCAGAAGGTATCTCGGCCGCCTTCCGTGCGGCTTGCGGAAATCCACTCCGTAACGGTCCGAACCGCCTCGGCCGTCTCACCCGCGCGAGTGCATCCGAACATCCCGAAGCGGCTTCGCCACCTCCGGTCGACCCCCTGACCGGTCAATCCGCGCGCATCCGTTCCGCCAGAGGTCTTGACAACTTGATTGGTCTGGACCAGTTTATCGGCCAACGGTGGCCACCGTTCCCCGCCAGCACCCCCAACTCCCCCACCGGAGGCAGCAAGTGGAACGCTCCGCAGCCAGCAGACACAGAAGACGTCGTCCCCGGTTCCTCCTCGGCGGAGCCGTCGCCGTGCTCGCCGCCGGGGCCCTGACCGCCACCGGACTCGTCAGCAACGCGTCGGCGGCCGATGTCAACGTCGCCAAGAACGCCGGTTTCGAGTCCGGCCTCGCCAACTGGACCTGTTCCGGCGGCAGCGGTGCCAACGTCTCCTCCCCCGTACACGGCGGCACCTCCGCGCTCAAGGCCACCCCGGCCGGCCAGGACAACGCCAGGTGCACGCAGACCGTGGCCGTGAAGCCCGGCTCCACCTACTCGCTCAGCTCCTGGGTGCAGGGCGGTTACGCCTACCTCGGAGCGAGCGGCACGGGCACGACGGACGTCTCCACCTGGACGCCCGGCTCGGGCAGCTGGACGCAGCTGAAGACCAGCTTCACCACGGGCCCCTCCACCACCTCCGTGACCGTCTACACCCACGGCTGGTACGGCCAGGCGCCCTACTTCGCGGACGACGTCCAGGTGACCGGCCCCGACGGCGGCGGCGGCACGGACCCCGAACCGACGGTCCCCGCCACCCCCGCCGGTCTGACCGTCGGCACGACGACGTCCTCCTCCGTAGCCCTGTCCTGGAACGCGGTCTCCGGCGCCACCGGTTACACCGTCTACCGGGGCGACACGAAGGCGACCACCTCCACCGGCACCTCCGCCACGGTCACCGGGCTGGCTGCGGACACCGCGTACCAGTTCTCCGTGAGCGCCACCAACGCGGCCGGTGAGTCGGTCAAGTCGGCTGCGGTCAGCGGCCGTACGGCCAAGGCCGACGACCCCGGCCCCGGCCCGGTGACCTCCGTGCCCAAGCACGCGGTGACCGGTTACTGGCAGAACTTCAACAACGGCGCGGCCGTCCAGAAGCTCAGCGACGTACCCGCGAACTACGACATCATCGCCGTCTCCTTCGCGGACGCCACGGCCACGCCCGGTGCCGTCACCTTCAACCTGGACTCGGCGGGTTTGAACGGCTACACCGTGGCCCAGTTCAAGGCCGACATCAAGGCCAAGCAGAGCGCGGGGAAGAACGTCATCATCTCCATCGGCGGTGAGAAGGGGACGGTCGCGGTCAACAGCGACGCCTCCGCCACCGCGTTCGCCGACTCGGTGTACGCGCTCATCCAGGAGTACGGCTTCAACGGGGTGGACATCGACCTCGAGAACGGCCTCAACTCCACGTACATGACGAAGGCGCTGCGCTCCCTGTCGTCGAAGGCCGGCTCCGGCCTCGTCATCACGATGGCGCCGCAGACCATCGACATGCAGTCGACGTCGGGCGAGTACTTCAAGACGGCGCTCAACATCAAGGACATCCTGACCGTCGTCAACATGCAGTACTACAACAGCGGCTCGATGCTGGGCTGCGACGGCAAGGTCTACTCGCAGGGCTCGGTGGACTTCCTCACCGCGCTCGCCTGCATCCAGCTGGAGGGCGGCCTCGCCCCGTCCCAGGTCGGACTCGGTGTCCCCGCCTCCACCCGCGGCGCGGGCAGCGGCTACGTCGCCCCGTCCGTCGTGAACGCGGCGCTGGACTGCCTGGCCAAGGGCACCAACTGCGGCTCGTTCAAGCCCTCCAGGACCTACCCGGACCTGCGCGGTGCGATGACCTGGTCGACGAACTGGGACGCCACGGCCGGCAACGCCTGGTCGAACGCGGTCGGACCGCACGTCCACGGGCTGCCGTAACCGTAGCCCCGGCCCGAAGCCCCGCAGCGCCGCCGCTCCCCCGGCGGCGCTGCGGGCGTCCGCGCACCGTGGAACGTCTCGCGGAACGGATCGCGGCAGGCACAGGGGGCGGGCGCCCCGACAACGCCCGGAACAGGCCCTGCCGGCGCCCGGACCAGCGCCCGCGGAGGGACGACGGGCTGGAAGAATCCCGGCATGACATCGATCCGTGCACTGCTGGTGGGGATCAACGACTACCTGCCCGGCGTGGCTCCCCCGCTGAGCGGCTGCGTCAACGACATCGGTGACGTAGGCGCCCTGCTGGCGGGGTACACCGCCGGGGGGACCCCGCCCGCCGTCCAGGTGCTGCTGGACCGGGCGGCGACCGCCGCGGCGGTCGAGGACGGCATCCGGCACCGGCTGGGCGCGGCGGGTCCCGGTGACACCGCCCTGCTCTGGTTCTCCGGGCACGGCACCGAGACGCGGGCGCACGGCGCCGATCTGCTGATCGAGGCGACGGGCCGCAATCAGGCCCTGCTCTGCGCGGACGGTCCGCTGCCCGACAAGCGGCTGCGGGTCCTGCTGGACGAGGTGGCGGCCCGTGGTGCGCGGGTGGTGGCCGTCCTCGACTGCTGCTTCTCCGGTGGGGCGACACGCGATCCGGTGTTCACGGAGAGGTTCGCGCCCACGCCCGACGACCGGCCGCCGCCACCCGCCTCGCCCCGTGACGCCGCACCGGTGGAGGCCGCCGGGACCCCGGCCACCGGGAGCGTCCTGCTGCTGGCCGCGTGCCGGCTGGACCAGCGGGCGTACGAGACGCACTTCGAGGGCCGCCGGCAGGGGGTGTTCACCCGGGCGGTGCTCGACGCGGTGCGGGCGGCAGGGCCGGGCATCACCTACCGGGAGGTGCTCGCCGCCGCCGAGGCCCTGGTGCGGTGTTCGGGGGCCCGTCAGCAGCCGGTCCTCTTCCCCGCCGCGCCAGGCGGTACGGCCGACTCGCCCTTCCTGTCGGGCGACACCGGCCGGCTCCCGGCCGGTGAACATCTGCTGCGTCATGGGGCGGAGGGCTGGGAGGTGGACTGCGGGGCGGGCCACGGGCTGCCCGAGGGCGACCGGCCCCTGAGCTTCCCGGCCACGGAGTTCACCGTGGTGGGCGAGGAGGAGGCCGACCGGAACGTCGCTGTCCGTACGGTGCTGCCGGACCGCTCGCTCGTCGAACCCCTGGACTGGGCTCCCGCACCGGCCCGGGTCTACCCCGTGGCACTCGGCGCGCTGAGCCTGACCGCAGCCACGTTCGCCCTCCTGCCCGCCGGTTCGGAGTCCGGACTTGTGGAGGCCATCGCCCAGGCGCTCGCCACGGCCGGGCCGAACGGCGGCCCCTCCCCGCTCCTGCGGCGGGTGTCCGACGCCCGGCAGGCCGGTGATCTGCACTTCCGTGTGGAGGTGCGCGGCGGCGCGGCCCACGTCCTGCGCCGTGACGGCAGCCCGTTCGTCGCCCCGCTGCGGCTGGCGGTGCCCCAGGACGCGCGGCGGATCGCCGACTGCCTGACCCATCTGACGCGCTGGCACCGGCTGCGGGACCTGCCACCGCGCCCGTCGCCGCTCGACGGGCTGGTGCGGGTCGAGATCGCCCCGTGGGGCGCCTGGGACGGGACGCCGCTCACTCCGGACGGAAGCGGCGAGATCGTGTGCGCCTACGGCCCGGGTACGGACGGCCCTCGCCCGCCGCTCCTCTCCGTGCGGCTGCACAACCGTTCGGCGGACCGGTCGCTGTGGTGCGTACTGCTGGACCTGACCGACGGTTACGCGAGCAACTCGGCGCTGTTCCCGGGGCACTTCATCGCCCCCGGCCGCACCGGGCACGCGCTGGACGGGCAGCCCGTGCCGTTCTCCCTGCCCCGGGACCGCCCGCCGGTGCCGGGTGCGCAGGCGAGGGACTGGCTGAAGCTCGTCGTCGCCGAACGCGAGCTCAGCACCGTGCCGTTCCACCTCCCGGAGTGGCACCCGGCCCCGTCCGGGGCGCGGGCGGGCTCCGCGCCCGACGACGGTGTCCTGCGCTTCTCGCCCCCTGTGCAGTGGACGTCCACCAGGGATCTCGGCAGGCCCGCCGAACGGGCGTACGGCCGGTGGACGACGCGTACGATCCCGCTGCGCACCGTCGTACCGAAGGCCTGACCGGCCGCTACCTGCCCAGGTGGAGGAATCCCGCCCACGCGCTCAGGTCGGCCGGATCCACCCGTGCGGCCAGCGCTGCCTGGCCGGGGGGAAATCCCTCGGGCAGGTCCTGGCCCCGTCCCAGCATCCACAGCTGCGCCCGCCGCAACGCCCCTGCGGGGGACTCCTGTTCGTGGCGCAGGTAGTGGTGCGCCAGGAGCATCAGCACGGACGTCGCCCCGTCCGGCACCGGCCACAGCGAGCCGAACACGGAGCGGGCACCCGCCACCAGGAACGCCGTGGCCAGGGTGAACGCCTCGTTGTGCCCGTGCCCCGACACATGGCTGCGGCAGGCGGCCAGGACCACGAGGGCCGGGCCGCTGTGCTCCGCCTCGCCCAGGGCCTCGGACAGCTGCTCCGCGTACAGTCCGCCGCCGTGCAGGGCCAGCCCTGCCGTGTGCCGGGTCCGCTCCGCGACCGAGGCGTGGCAGGCCAGGTGCAGCACGCCGTCGGCGCTGCCGCTCCCCCGGAGCCAGGCCAGCACCTCGGCCGGCGTGCCGGCGCCGTCCGCCGCACCGCTCGCCCGCCGCCCCAGGAACCGCCCGTGCGGGTAGTACGTCCGCTGCACGACGTCCGCCTCCTCCCCCGCGTACCGCAGGTCGCCCGTGGGGTCACCGACGACGAGGGCACCGGCGGTCCGCGGGGCGGCGGGCCGGGCGGCGACCTCGCAGAGCAGCCGTGCGGAGGCGGTGTACGAGAAGTCGACGTCCTGCAGCGCGTACCGGCGGCCCCGGGCACCCTCCCGGTAGGCGGCGTGCCAGGGGACGAGCCCGAGGCGGCCCATCGGTACGAGGACGAGCCGGGGGACGCGGCGCGAGCGGCCGGACGGGGCGAACTCCTCCAGCAGCGGGCTCACGGCCGCGGTCCACGCCCAGCCGCACAACCGGTCCAGCGCGGCGCGCAGGCCGGGTCCGGCCGCCGGGGCCCCGGTCTGCGGGGCCGGGCCCAGGTCCCGGCCGGCGCCGGGGGCCGGGTCGTAGTCCTTCAGCGGGCCCGCCTGCTCGCTGAGGGCCGGGAGCGGCAGGGCGCGCACCTCGCCCGTGGCGGTGACGACGACGGCCGCGCCGCCGCCCTCCTCGGACCGCGGCACGAGGTAGACCAGCGCGTCCCGGCCGAGGGCGCGCAGCGCTCCGGCGACGGTGGCGGTGTCCGGTGGGTCGAGGAGCTGGTCCTGGGGTGTGTCCGTCCGCGCGCGTAGCGCGGTGAGTACGCGGCGGCGCAGCGCACTGGGGACGCCGCCTTCTCCGCCGCCCCCGCTGAACAGTCCGGCCGGTTCCGGGTCGGCGCGGGCGGCCCGCCATTCGTCGGCGAGGGCTCCGAGCCCGGCGCGGGCCAGCCGCTGCGGAACGGTGCCGGAGGTGACGGCTGCGTGCAGGGTGAGCCCGCGGCAGGCCTCCAGTGCCTGGACGGCGGAGGCGGGATCGCCGTCCCGCAGTGCCCAGGCGGCGACTTCGAGCGCCTCCTCGGTCGCCTGGCCCACGGCGAGCGCCGCATGTTCCGTACCCGACTGGAGGAGTGCGGACCACGCGTATCCGCGCAGTCCGTCCAGGCCGAGGAGCAGGGACGTCCGCAGCTCGTCGGCGGCCTTCCGGGGCCGGCGGACAGCCCGCTCGCGGTAGGCGCGGGCGAGGGCCTGCGCGGCCGCCGCGTACAGGTGGTGTTCGGGGCCCCCGCAGGCTCGTACGGTCTGTTCCAGCAGGGGGATCGCCTGCGTCAGGTGCTCCTCGCGCGGGCCGGGGGCGGTGAGTGCGCACGCCAGGGCCCAGTGGCCGGCGCCCAGCATCCCGGTGTACCTGAGGTGGTCCTCGCCGCCGGGTCCGCACAGCTCGGCGGCCTCCTCGATCAGTTCCATGGCGTCGGCCACCGCGGCGGTGTCCTCGGCCAGGCAGGCGGCTCCGATCCGGGCCGTGCCGTTGCTGCCCAGGACCCAGGCCCGGTGTCCGGGGTCGAACGGCAGGGCGGCGCGGCGCAGTTCGGCGGCGGTCGGGGCGCCGGACAGCACGAGCGGCGGTATCCCGAGACGCCGGGCCAGCCCCTCCCGCCCCATGTGCATCGTGGCCAGTCCCGTCCACACCTCGGCCCTCGCCGGGTCGTCCGGTCCCAGCTCCGTGTGGATGGCCGCCACCCGGTACACGCACCGGTCCAGCACCGCGAGGTCCTGGCGCTGAGTGGCGGCCCGCGCCTCCATGTACAGCTGTTGTGCCTCGACCATCAGGAGCATGTAGGCGGGTACGGACGCGTCGTCGCGCAGCCTGTCGTGAATGACGCGCATGGCGTCGAGCTCGTCGGATCCGCCCTCCGTCTGCGCGCGGTACATCCGGGCGGCCAGGGCGGCCAGGTCCAGGCCGTAGCCGTGGGCGTTGCCCTCGTTCGCGTCGTCGGACACGGACAGGTCCAGGTGGGCCATCACCCGGTCCATGCCGGGTCCCCTGCCGCGGACCTCGTAGCGCAGAAGCGCCCAGCCCACCAGCGCGTTCGCGCGCCGCTGCCAGGCCGGATCGTCCTGATCCGTCCGCAGCATCGCCTCCATCAGGGCGTCCCGCTGCTCGTCGGTGCCGGTGTCCGACCCGGGGTCGACGACCAGCGCCGCGGCCAGCAGGTCCGCCGCGTACTCCGCGCGCGCCCGGCTGCCCTCCTCCATCCTGGTCCACCGCGCGTACAACAGACCGAAGTCGACGTCCCGGCGGCTCCTCGCGGTGGCGCCGGAGATGGTGCCGGGCAGGTCGGGGTCCGCGCCTCCCGCGTCCGGGTGGAACCGGCCGTTCTCGATGTTCTCCACCAGGGCGGTCCACATCGCGCCGGCGGCCTCGGTGTCCACCGGCGGGAGGGAGGAGTCGTCCGGCTCCAGCAGCCCCCGCTCCTCCAGGACGGTCCTGGCCCATCCCTGCATCAGCAGCGCCCCGTCGGCCAGTTCGGCCGTCCCGGGCTTCTCCGCCAGGGCCAGTCCGGCGAGCCGGCCGACCTCCCTGGCCCGCTCGGGGTCCTGGTCCGCGTAGTAGCGGCTCTGCTGGTACGCGGCCATCAGCACCAGCGAGTTGACGACCGGGCCGTCACGCTCCGGTTCCCACAGGCGCACGGCCCGGCGCAGCATGGCGATGGCCCGGTCCTGGCCCGCACCGTCGGAGCGGCGGCCCGACCATTCGAAGACGACGCGGGCGAACGCGTTCAGGAAGACGGGGTCGAGCAGGTCCTCCGCACCGGGCGCGGCCAGCAGCCGGTCGACGGCCCGCGCGGCGGCCTCGCCACGGGTGTGGTCCATCCAGGTCGACCAGACGGCGGCGTGGACGTAGGCCAGCCGGATCTCCGCGTCCCTCGACCAGGGCTGTTCCCCGTGACCGGATGCCCTGGTCTCGGCGAGGGCGCCCTCGAAGGCCTCACCGGCCTCCTCCCACAGTGCGCGGTCCCCGGATCCGTGGGCCTGCACGAGCAGCGCGAGGCCCATCGAGTGCCGGGTGTAGGGGAGATCGCCGGCGGGCAGGGCCATGTCCAGGACCGCCCGGTAGTGGGTGGCGGCCAGCCGCGCCGACTCGGCGTCGCCGGTCAGCAGGCTGCGCTGGAAGTGCAGATAGCCCTGGGCCTCGTGGAGTCCGGACAGGGTGCCCGGATCACCGTCCGGGTGGGCGGCCAGGTCCGTCGCCAGGGCCGCCGCCCCGGTGTGCAGCCGCAGGGCCTCGTCCAGCAGCGGCAGCCGGTCGGCCGCGCTGCCGCCCTCGCTCGCCAGGTAGGAGAGCTTCGCGAGATCGGCCGACAGCACGTGGGCGACCATGCGGGTGTCGTCCATCTCACCGTCGTCGTCGGCCGCCGCCAGCCCTCGCAGGCCCTCCTCCAGCAGGTGGCGCGCGTGGCGCAGCAGCCGGTCGGAGGGCGCCGCGTCGTACTGGACGCAGCGCAGGTGCGCGAACATGACGTGCCGTACGGCCCATTCGCCGCCCGTGCCCGGGTCGGCGAACATCTCCTCGAACCCGTCCACGGCCAGCTGGAGTTCCTGGTGCTCGCCGGTCTCGCAGAAGTTGCGGTAGGCGGTCTCGGCGGCCGTCGTGGTGTCCTCGTGCATGCGGCGCCTCCTGTGCTCAGCGGGGTCCGTCGGGTGGGGACAGCTGGACGCGGTAGGGCTGCAGCACCCCGTCGAGCCATTCCGCGCCGTCGGGCGTGCCGAGGTCCAGGGTGCTGTCGGCCGCCGGTCCGAGCACGTCGGGCGGGCACCGGTCGCCGAAGAGGACGACGGTGCGGTCGCCCGGCTCGCGTTTCGAGGACCAGACCATTCCCTGGGCCCATGGATCGGTGTGCCGGCGTATCCAGTGCGCCCAGTCGCGGGTGTAGGCGTATTCCTGCGCCTCCGTGTGGACCAGCCAGGTGTCCTGGTGGACGGCGGCGAGGTCCTGGGCCGTCATCAGGGAGACGAGGGTGACGTCGGACCTCAGCCGCAGGGTGGAGAGTGACCGGCCCTCGACCGCGATGCGCGGGAGGAGCCGTGGGCCGCCCGACGGGTCGAAGGGAAGCCCGCGCAGCAGTGTCTCGCAGACGGCTGCCGCCGCACCCAGGCCCGCGTAGAGGTAGTCGTACCCGTCGCACGGGGTGGCGTCGAACCGGCCGCCCCCGTACAGGCAGTGTGCCGGGTGCGGGTTGAAGGCCACGGGTGCGCGGTGGGTGGCGTGCACCCGGTACAGCGGGGTGCCGGCCGGGAGTTCGGCCTTGGTGGGTGCCCCCTGCATGCCGGTGGGCGGGCGGTAGTTCGGCACGGCTACTCCTGCTCCGTCAGTAATCCGGCGGTGTCGGGCAGCCGGGCCTCGTCCGGGGTCCCGACGAGCGTCGCGGGGCTGACGCCGAGCCAGGCGTTCCGGGAGAGCCACCAGTCCGCGGCGCCCCACGGGTCACGGTCGGCGGCCAGCACCGCGTTGACGGCCGTCACGACGGGCCGGGGCCGGGCGGCCGCGGTGAACTGGAAGTCCGGCAGCTGTACGGCGCCACCCCTCCCGGCCAGCCGGATCAGCCCGGCCGTGTCCGGGTCGGTGCCCGCCCGCCGCAGGGTGCCGGGGTCCAGGGCCGGGGCGGCCAGCAGCCGCCTGCGTACGGGGCCGAGCAGCGGGCCGACCATGCGGTGTCCGTCCAGCAGCAGCACCGCCAGGTCCTCGGTGCTGAAGCCCTGGTGGGTGGCGTGCTGCGCACCGGCTCCCGGGGGTGGCGCCGTCAGGGTGAAGCGGCCCTGCGGGTCGTCGCCGAACTCGTCGGGCAGGCCGCGCGCGAGCAGTTCCGCGGCGGCGTACGCGGCCCCGTGGCGGCGGTGCTCCTCGGGCCGTTCGCCCCGGGGTCCGTCGCGGACCTCGCCGAGCAGTACGGCCAGCCGCTCCAGCGACCCGGGGCCGAGCCGGCCGGCGATCATCCCCCAGCGGCCGGCCGCCGCGGCGAGTACTGCGTACGGATCCACTGGCGCCCCCTGTTCACGGATACGGCTTCCGGCGGGTGCGGGGGGTACGCCGTGCCGCCAACCATGTCACCGGCACTCCCCGTGCCACAAGCCGTTCGTCCTCTCCCATTGGACACGTCGCACGGGTCGCGGTCAGGTCGGATCCGGGCCGGTTACCGGCGGGGCGTCCCGCGCCCCGCCGGCGGCCTTCGTCACCAGGGCAGTTCACGCACCTGCTGGACGCACAGCACGACGAACAGCAGCCCGGCGGCGGCCAGCATGCCGTTGCTGAGCCAGCCGTTGCGCCATTCCCTGGGGGTGCGGGAGGAGTTGAGCAGCCAGAGCAGGGTCACGGCGAGGAACGGCATGAAGAACGCGCCGAGCACCCCGTATCCGATGACCAGGCCGAAGGGCTCGTCCAGCCAGAGCAGGGTCATCGGCGGGAAGGTCAGCCAGAGCAGATAGGCGCGGAAGGGAACGGACCTCTGCTGCCGGCCGACCTCCGCACCCCCGGCCTTCCCGGTGTCCTCGCCGCGGCGGCCCGCCCGGGTCCGCTCGACGAAGTCGGCGAACATCAGGCTCACGCCGTGCCACACGCCGATGAGCGACGAGAACGAGGTGGCGAAGAAGCCGACCAGGAACAGCTTCGCGGTGCCCGCCCCGAAGCGGTCCTCCAGGACCTGGCCGAGATCGATCAGTCCCCGGTCGCCCTTCGTCAGGGCGATCTGCGAGGAGTGCAGCAGTTCGGCGCCGACGATCAGCATGGCGACGACGAAGACACCCGTGGTGATGTAGGCGGCCCGGTTGTCGAGGCGCATCACCTTCATCCAGGAGGAGTCGCTCCACCCCTTGGCGTTGACCCAGTACCCGTACGCCGCCATGGTGATGGTTCCGCCGACCCCGCCGATCAGGCCGAGCGTGTAGATCAGTGAGCCGTCCGGGAGCACCGGCAGGAGTCCCGCGAAGGAGGCGCCGACGTCCGGCACGACGCGGATCGCGACGTAGACCACGACGACGAACATCACGCCGATCAGGACCGTCATGACCTTCTCGAAGACGGCGTACTGGTTGAACCAGACGAAGACGAGGCCGACGAGACCGGTGATGATCGCCCAGGTCTTCAGCCCCGGGCCGTCGGGGAAGAGCGCCACGATGGGCAGGGCGCTGGAGGACATGGCCGTCGCGCCGTACACGAAGCCCCAGATGACGACGTAGACCGCGAAGTAGCCGGTGGTCCATCCGCCGATGCTGCGCCAGCCGTCGAAGAGGGTGCGGCCCGTGGCGAGGTGCCAGCGGCCGACCGCCTCGGCGAGGGAGATCTTGACGAGGCAGCCGATGACGGCGGCCCACATGAGGGTGTAGCCGAACTTGCTTCCCGCGATGAGTGTCGCGACCAGGTCCCCGGCACCGACGCCGGTCGCGGCGACGACGATGCCGGGTCCGATGTACCTCCAACTGGACTTGCGCGGCCCGGAGCCCGTCTCCCCGGTTCCTGTCCGTCCTGTCCCGGACCCTGACTCTGTGGTTCCGCTTGTCTCCACCATGCCGATCAACGAAGCGCAAAGCGGGCCGTCGGACAAGGGGGCGCGCACGCCCGGCTCCCGGCCGCACCGGCGGGATGCGGACGAAAGAGGCTAGATCACCAGGCTGAGTGCCGCCGCGACGACGAACCCGGCCACCGAGAGGACCGTTTCGAGGACCGTCCAGGACTTCAGGGTGTCGCGCTCCGAGATGCCGAAGTACTTCGAGACCATCCAGAAGCCGCCGTCGTTGACGTGCGAGGCGAAGATCGACCCCGCCGAGATCGCCATGATGATCAGCGCGAGGTGGGGCTGCGACATGCCCTGGCCCTCGACCAGTGGGACGACGATGCCGGCGGTGGTGACGATCGCGACGGTCGCCGAGCCCTGCGCGACGCGCAGCACCACGGAGATCAGCCAGGCGAGCAGGACGACCGGCAGGCCGATGTCGTTGAACGTGCCGGCGAGCGCGTCCGCGATGCCGCTGCCCTTGAGCACGGCTCCGAAGATCCCGCCCGCGCCGACGACCAGCAGGATGTTGCCGACCGGCTTCAGCGAGGACGTGGAGACGGATTCGAGGGACTTGCGGGACCAGCCGCGCCGGATGCCCAGCAGGTAGTACGCCAGGAGCAGGGCGATGGTCAGGGCGACGAACGGGTTGCCGAAGAACTCGATGACGGAGCGCGGGGTGGAGGGGTCCAGCGCGATGGAGGAGAACGTAGCGGCGAGGATCAGCGCCAGCGGCGTACCGATGATCGCGAGTACGGTGCCGAGCGCGACGGGCTTCTCGCGCGGGGTGACTCCGCTCGCGCGCTGTTCGGCGGCGACGGCTTCCTTGGCCTCCTCGGCGGCCTCGACCATGTCCTGCGGGACCTCGACGAAGAGGCGCTTGCCGATCCAGGCGGCGTAGGCCCATGCGGCGAGGACGGACGGGATGCCGACGACGGCGCCCATCAGGATGACCCAGCCGAGCGAGACGTCGAAGAGGCCCGCGGCGGCGACCGGTCCGGGGTGCGGCGGCAGGAACGCGTGGGTCATCGAGAGGCCCGCGAGCAGTGGCATCGCGTACAGCAGGATCGATTTTCCGGAGCGCTTGGCGGCGGCGTAGACGATCGGCGCGAGGACGAAGATGCCGACGTCGAAGAAGACCGGGATACCGAAGATCAGGCCGGTGAGGCCCATGGCGAGCGGGGCGCGCTTCTCACCGAAGAGGTTCAGGAGGCGGGTGCTCAGCACCTCGGCGCCGCCGGAGACCTCCAGGATCGCACCGAGCATGGTGCCGAGGCCGATGATGATCGCGACATGGCCGAGGATGCCGCCCATGCCGGATTCGATGACGGACACCGCGGCGGACTTCTGGACCGTGCCGAAGAGTTCGGTGACGGAGAGACCGGCACCCAGGCCGACGGCTATGGAGACGGCGAGCAGCGCGACGAACGGCTGCAGCCTGATCCTGATGATCAGGAGGAGGAGCAGCGCGATACCGAGGGCGGCGACGGTCAGCAGACCCGCGGTGCCGTCGATCAGGAGGAGCAGTCCACCGGTGTGCGGTGGTGTCTCGGCCGGCGCCGGTGGGGCAGCGAGCAGCATGTTCGGTCAACTCCGGGGGGTGGCAGGGTCCTTCGGGGCAGGGCGGAGCGCGGCACGGCGCTCCCGTGCGACGGGGACGGGGCGCCGGGCCGTGATGCGGGGTGGGGCGGTGGGGGAAGCGGGTCAGCCGAGGACCGCGAGGGCGTCGATCTCGATGAGCAGTCCCGCGGGGAGGCCGACGTAGACCGTCGTACGGGCGGAGGCGGGCGCCTTCAGCCCCTGCTCCTCGAAGTACGCGTTGTAGATCGCGTTCATCTCGGCGAAGTGGTCGACGTCGGTGAGGTAGACGCGCATCATCATCACGTCGTCCCAGCTCGCGCCGCCCTCCTCCAGGATCGCCTTGACGTTGGCGAAGGTCTGCAGGGTCTGCTCGCGCAGCGTCGGGCCGGCCGGGGTCGGGGCCTGGCCCTCCACGGCGGGCAGGAAGCCGACCTGTCCGGCGACCTGGAGGATGTTCCCCTTCTTGACCCCGTGCGAGAACCTGGCGGGCGGGGTGGTGTGGGTGCTGGGGGTGAGAGCGGTCTTCTCGGTCATGACGGTTCAGGCCTTCTTGACGGGGGTGGTGCCGGAGTACTCCCGGCTGATGGTGTCGGCGGTGCGGCGCACCAGGGGGAGCAGGGTGAGGAGTTCCTCGGCCGTGACGACCACGTTCGGCGCGGACACCGACATGGCGGCGACGACCCGGCCGTCGGCGCCCCGGACGGGCGCGCCGACGCAGTTGATGGACTCCTCGTGGCCGCCGAGGTCGGTGGCCCAGCCCTGTTCGCGTACGACGGCGAGTTCCCTGAGGAACGCGCCGGCGTTCGGGATCGAACGGGACGTGTACATGGGGTAGTCGAGCCGCTCGGCGATCGCGCGCCGTTCCGGCTCGGTGAGGTCGGCCAGGAGCAGTTTGGCGACGGCGGCGACGGTGATCGCGACGGGTTTCCCGATCCGCGAGTACATCCGCACCGGGTAGCGGCTCTCGACCTTGTCGATGTAGAGGACCTCGTTCTCCTCGTACACCGCGAGGTGGACGGTGTGCCCGCACTGTTCGTTGAGCTCGACGAGGTGGGAGTGGGCGATCTCACGGACGTCGAGGTTCTCGACCGCTTCCTGCGCGAGCGCGAAGAGCCGGGCGCCGAGGCGGTAGCGCTGGTCCTGCTGGCGGTGGACGAGTCCGTGCTCGTGGAGCGTGCGGAGCAGGCGCAGTGCCGTGGACTTGTGGACGCCGAGCCGCTCGGCGACCTGGCCGAGGTCGGCGGGGCCCTGGGCGAGCAGCGGCAGGATGCTGAGCGCGCGGTCGACGGTCTGGCTCATGTGACTCGTACCTCCTCGTTCGCCCCATCGGCTGCTGTCCAGCCGGGGCCGAGACGAAGTGTGCCCCAGGCCGCGTCGTCCAGGGCCGCGAGGCGGTCGGTGTGCGCGCGGGCCGGGGGGTCGGTGAGGTCGCCGGGGACGGTGAGGACGGCGGCGGCCATCAGGTGGCCGTGCCGGGCCCGGTCGCGCACGGGGAGGTCGCGCAGGGTGGCGGAGAGGAATCCGGCGGCGAAGGCGTCCCCTGCACCGACGGCGGCGACGACGTCTACGTGGAGGGCGGGGACGGTGGTGACGGTGTCGGTGATGCCGCCGGTGACGCGTTCGCCGCGTGAGAACACCGTCGCGCCCTCGCTGCCGCGCTTCACGACCAGCACCGCCGGCTCCGGCAGCGCCTCACGGACCGCCGCTGTCCCGCGCACGCCCCAGGCCTCCTCCGCCTCGTCCTCGCCGACGAAGACGAGGTCGCAGCGGCGGGCGAGGGCGAGCAGGACCTCGCCCGCGTCGCCGTTCCGCCACAGGCCGGGGCGGTGGTTGACGTCGAAGGAGATCAGCGGGCGGCCGTCGCGAGGGGCGGTGAGGTCGTGGAGGAGCGCCAGGCAGTCGGCGGAGAGTGCGGCGGTGATGCCGGAGAGGTGGAGGACGCGCGTGGAGAGGAGGTCCTCGTACGGGACGTTGTCCGGGGACATCGCGGAGGCGGCGGATCCCGCCCGGTAGTACGCCACCTCGTGGGTGTCGGTGGCCCGGTCCGCCGCCGTGCGGAAGTAGATGCCGGTGGGACGGTCCGGGTCGCGGCGCACGGCGGAGGTGTCGACCCCGTAGCCGGCGATCGTGTCGACGAGGTGGTCGCCGAAGCCGTCGGCTCCGACCCGGCCGACCCATTTCGCCCGGTGCCCGCCTGCGGCCAGCGCGCAGGCGACGTTGGACTCGGCGCCGCCGATCCCGCGGCCGAAGGTGGGTACGTCGGCGAGGCGGCCCGGCTGCGAGGGCAGGAACGTCACCATGGACTCACCGAGGCAGACGACGTCCGCGTCCGCGGTGGCTGTCCTGGCTGCGGGTCCGGGCACTCTGGGCTCCTCGTGTCGGGCGCCGGTGCTCACCATTGACCCGGCGTCGGCTCGGATGTTAGACAGCCTCAAGCGATGTGCGCAATGACCGTTGCAGACAATGCAACACTCCGTGTTCCCGAGGAGGATCCCTTGGCCGCCCAGCAGTCCGTCGAACAGTCCGTGACGGCCCTCGCCGGTGAAGTGGTCGACCACCGCTTCAAGGCGCTGCCGCCCGACGCGGAGGGGCTGACCGTCGGCGCCCTGGCGGCCGAGCGCCGCAACCTCTTCACGGGCGGCTTCACCACTCCCGTGCTGGCCCTGTCCGCCGAATCCGTCGAGGCGAACCTGGCCCTGCTGGAGACGTACGCGGAGCGGCACGGCCTGGCCTTCGCGCCGCACGGCAAGACGTCGATGTCCCCGCAGCTCTTCGCCCGCCAGCTGGAACACGGCGCGTGGGGCATCACCGCGGCCGTCCCCCACCAGGCGCGGGTCTACCGGGCGTACGGCATCCGGCGGATCTTCCTGGCCAACGAGGTCGTCGACGGGGTCGCGCTGCGCTGGCTGGCGGGTGAGCTGGACGCCGACCCGGACTTCACGTTCGTCTGCTACGTCGACTCCGTGCGCGGCGTCGAGCTGATGGACGAGGCGCTGCGCGCGGCGGGCGCCTCCCGCCCCGTCGACGTCGTGGTGGAGCTGGGCGCGGGCGAGGGCGCGCGCACCGGCGCCCGCACGGAGGCGGACTGCGTGGCGGTCGCCGACGCGGTGGCCGCCGCGCCCACCCTGCGCCTGGTGGGCGTCGCCGGCTACGAGGGCGAGGTGCCGGACGCCTCCCCCGAGCGCGTACGGGAGTGGCTGCGCCGCCTCGTCGCGCTGGCCGCCGGATTCGACGCGTCCGGCCGCCTCACCGCGCTGGCCGGCGGCGAGGAGATCCTGATCAGCGCGGGCGGCAGCGCGTGGTTCGACGCGGTGGCCGACGTGTTCGCGGAGATTCCCGAACTCTCCCGTCCCGTCTGCAAGTTGCTGCGCTCCGGGGCGTACGTCTCGCACGACGACGGCCACTACCTGCGCATCACCCCGTTCAACCGGGTCCCGGAGGAGGGCGCCCTGCGGCCCGCCTTCCGGCTCTGGGCGCAGGTCGTCTCGCGCCCCTCCGGCGACCAGGCGTTCCTCAACGCGGGCAAGCGGGACGCGGCCTACGACCTCGACCTCCCGCAGGCGCAGGTCGTACGGTCCGGGCGCGACGGCTCCGAGCGGGCCGCCACCGGCATCACGGTCACGGGTCTGTCCGACCAGCACACCTGGGTGCGTACGGAGGCGGGCGCCGAGCTGGAGGTGGGTGACTGGGTCGGGATGGGCCTCTCGCACCCCTGCACGTCGTTCGACAAGTGGCAGCTGATTCCGCTGGTGCGGGCGGACGGCACGGTCACGGACTACATCCGCACGTTCTTCTGATCCCTGCGGGGTGCTTCCCCCCACCCCGCCCCTTCCCGTAACCGGGGCTCCGCCCCGGACCCCCACGCCCCCGGACCCCGCTCCTCAATCGCCGGACGGGCTTGATCGTGCCGCCAGGCAGGTGTGATGTGCCGGACGCGGCGGAATTCAAGCCCCTCCGGCGATGGAGGAGCGGGGTCCGGGCGGAGCCCCGGGCAAGGGCGGGGCGGGGAAGAAACACCCCTGAAAGGCGAGCCACACCATGGACCTGGTCATCCGCAACGCGACCGTCATCGACGGCACCGGCACCCCTGCCTACCGAGCCGACGTGGGCATCGACGACGGCCGGATCGCCGAGATACGCGGCGAGGGCGACGGCCCCCGCCCCACCGCCCCCCGCACCCTGGACGCCGACGGCCTCGCGCTCTCCCCCGGCTTCGTCGACATGCACGCCCACAGCGACCTGGCCCTGCTCCGCGACCCCGACCACAGCGCGAAGGCCGCCCAGGGCGTCACCCTGGAGGTCCTCGGCCAGGACGGCCTGTCGTACGCGCCCGCCGACGACCGCACCCTCGCCGAGGTCCGCCGCTCCATCGCCGGCTGGAACGGCGACGGCGGCGACATCGACTTCGACTGGCGCACCGTCGGCGGCTACCTGGACCGCCTCGACCGCAACTTCGACGGCCAGGGCATCGCCGTCAACGCCGCCTACCTCGTCCCGCAGGGCACCGTCCGGATGCTGGCCGTCGGCTGGGAGGACCGCCCCGCCACCGCCGCCGAGCTGACCCGGATGAGGGAACTCGTCGCGCAGGGCATGGCCGAGGGCGCGGTGGGCATGTCCTCGGGCCTGACGTACACCCCGGGGATGTACGCGAACGACGCCGAACTCACCGAGCTGTGCCGGGTGGTGGCGGAACACGACGGCTACTACTGCCCGCACCACCGCTCGTACGGCGCGGGGGCGCTCGCCGCGTACGAGGAGATGGTGCAGCTCACCCGCAACGCCGGCTGCGCCCTCCATCTGGCCCACGCCACCATGAACTTCGGCGTGAACAAGGGGAAGGCACCGGACCTCCTCTCGCTCCTGGACGACGCCCTCGCGGCCGGCGCCGACATCTCACTCGACACCTATCCGTACACCCCGGGCTGCACGACCCTCGTCGCGATGCTGCCGAGCTGGGCGAGCGAGGGCGGGCCCGAGTCGGTCACGACCCGGCTCGCGGACGGGGCGACGGCGGAGCGGATCCGCCACCACCTGGAGGTCCTGGGATCCGACGGCTGCCACGGCGTCCCGATCGAGTGGGACACCATCGAGATCTCGGGGGTCGGCTCACCGGACCTGGCCGCGTACGTCGGCCGTACGGTCGCCGAGTCCGCCCGGCTGCGCGGCGAGGCCCCCTGGGTGACCGCCCGTCGGCTGCTCGTCGAGGACCGGCTCGGGACGACGATCCTCCAGCACGTCGGCCACGAGGAGAACGTCCGGCAGATCATGCGTCACCGCGTGCACACCGGCGGCAGCGACGGCATCCTCCAGGGCGACAAGCCGCACCCGCGCGCGTACGGCACGTTTCCCCAGTACCTCGGCAGGTACGTACGGGAGCTGGGCATCCTCTCCCTGGAGGAGTGCGTCGCCCACCTCACGTCCCGTCCGGCCGCCCGCCTGCGCCTGCCGGACCGGGGCCTGGTCCGCGAGGGCTACCGTGCGGACCTGGTCCTCTTCGATCCGGCCACGGTGGCGGCCGGGTCGACGTTCGACGAGCCGCGCACCCTGCCGGTGGGCATCCCGCACGTCCTGATCGACGGCCGCTTCGTCATCGAGGACGGAAAGCGGACCTCCACCCTGGCGGGCCGGGCGGTGCGGGGCGCGGGCCGCCGGGCACGGGTCTGACCGGCCGCCCCGCCCCCACGGCTACGGCTTGGGCAGCGCGCAGCCGGCCCGGTTCAGGTCGATCTGGTTGCCCGCGCCGATGCACGGCACGATGCCGTAGGTCTGCTGGGCGTAGTTGATGCCCTCGCGGACGGTCACGGTGCCGTTCTCGTCCACCTCGCACGGGTTGTTGTCCGTGCACTGCTGCCCGTCCTCGTTCCCGGTGTTGTTGACGGCGACGACCTTGCCCGTCGCGTCATTGATCACCGGGGATCCGGACGTGCCGCCGATCGTCTGGCAGGCCGAGGTGTAGCGGACCGAGTCCTTCCAGGTCCAGGCCCCCTCCTTGAGGCGGTACGCGAACCCGTCGACGGCGCAGCTGTAGGTGCGCTTCCAGTACCCGGACGCGACCGTGACGGCGGTGCCCTGTGTCGGGCGCGCGGCGTCGAGCTCCAGGGCCTTGATGCCGTAGGAGCTCTCGATCTGGGCGTAGGTGCGGGTGAGCTGGTAGAGCGAGACGTCGGTGTCCGTCATCGTCCCGTACGCGATCTTGCTGGCCCGCAGGGTGCCGACACCGCTGCCCGCCGCGTTCAGCAGGGTGAAGCTGCGGGTCGAGGACCGGTTGAGCAGGACCTCGCCCGGGTCGGGGAAGCCGGTCTCCAGGCAGTGGCCGTTGGACAGGACGAGGGCCGGGTCGCCGGGCAGCGACGAGGGCGCCCGGACGACCGAGCCGGAACAGTTGCTGAGTGCGACCGTGCCGGCGAAGGTGACCGCCTTGGCTCGGACTCCGGTCGCGTCCGGGCTCGTGGCCGCGGCAGCGGGTGCGACGCCCGCCCCGAGGAACAGGACGGAAAGAAGTGCGCCGACGAGAGGCTTGTTCATGTGGGGGTCCCCTCCAGATGCGTCTGTCACCGGAGTTCCTCCGGTTTTGACATGCGCATGCTTGCGCACGGAAGGGATCTCCAACAAGGGGCGGAATCAAGCCGCCGGACGGATCGGCACACGAGCCACACCGGACGGATCGGTCCACGGGCCGCGCCGGCCGGATCAGCGCACGGACCGCGCGGCCCGTGCGGCCGTACGGGCCCTCCTCGCCCGCGCGGCCGCACGAACCCCCCTCGCCCTCCCCGTCACGGGCCGGCCGAGGAACACCCCCGCCGGCACCTGGGCCGGCCCGCAGAGCTGTGACGAAGCGGAACGACCGGCTGGAACGCGACGGTCTCGTCACCCGCCGCCGCCCGGCGGCGGACGGCCGGGGACGCGTCGTCGCGCTCACCCCGGCGGGGCTGGATCTGATCGGCCAGGCGTTCACCGCGCACATGCGCAACGAACGCGGGCTGCTGGCCGCCCCGTCCCCCGGAGGAGGCCGCGCAGCTCGAAACGCTGCTCACGGCCTGGCCGGCCCGCCTGGAACCGCCGCAGGCCCCCTGACCGCGACGGCCGGCACGCCGGCCACACCTGCATCGGCACCGGCGCACGGACGGTCCTCAGCCGGACGCCGCCTCCGCGGCCGTGTCCCGCAGGACGTTCTCCCGTCCCCACGCCCCCAGGGGCTCCAGCGCGTCGTTGAGCGCCACGCCCCGCGGCGTCAGTGAGTACTCCACGCGGGGTGGCACCTCGGCATGCTCCTCACGGTGCACGATGCCGTCCCCCTCCAGCTCGCGCAGATGCGACGCGAGCACCTTCTCGGTCACCCCGGGCACCTGCCTGCGCAACTCGCCGAAGCGGAGCGTCCGCTCGTTCAGCGCCCAGAGGATCAGCACCTTCCATTTCCCGCCGATCACGTCCATCGCCGCGTCGATCCCGCAGATGTACGAACCCGGCCGCCGAACGGTCCCCATGGCCTGTGCCTCCCAGCTGGTCACTCACCCCAGCGTAACCACCCACTTCCAAGTGGGTACTTGATCGCCCCGCGGCCCGCGACGACGCTCGTGACCATGTCCGACAACGCCGCGCGGGAAGACTCCGCGCACAAGGAACCCGTCACCCTCCTCGGGCTCGGTGCCATGGGCACCGCGCTCGCCGACGCCTGGCTCACCGCCGGGCACCCGCTCACCGTGTGGAACCGGAATCCCCGGCGCGCCGAGCCGTTCGCCGCCCGCGGCGCGACCGTGGCCGCCACGGCCGGCGAGGCGGTGGCCGCTGGCCGGCTCGTCGTGCTCTGCCTGCTCGACGACGACTCCGTGGACGAGGCCCTGGCCGAGGCCGACCTGACGGGCAGAGACCTGGTCAACCTGACCACCGGCACCCCCCTCCGGGCGCGGGACCGCGCCGCCCGGGCACAGGCGCGGGGCGCCCGGTTCCTGGACGGCGGGATCATGGCGGTGCCGCCGATGATCGGCATACCGGAATCCGGCGGGTACGTGTTCTACAGCGGTTCGGCCGCCGCATTCGAGGACCACCGGCACACCCTGGCCGTGCCCGCGGGCACCCGCTACGTCGGGGAGGACCCCGGCTTCGCCGCCCTGCACGACGTGGCGCTGCTCAGCGCGATGTACGGAGCGTTCTCCGGCATCACCCACGCCTTCGCACTCATCCGCCGCGAGGACATCGACCCCGAGGGATTCGCGCCGCTCCTCGTCGACTGGCTCACCGCCATGGTCCCGGCCGCGCACACGACCGCCGAACGGCTGAACAGCGGCGACCACGCGTCAGGGGTGGTCTCCAGCCTGGCCATGCAGGTCGCGGGCAGCGCCACGCTGGTGCGGACGGCCGAGGAACAGGGCGTCAGCACCGCACTGCTGACTCCGTACCTGCACCTGATGGAGCGGCTGCTCCGGGAAGGGGGACACGGCGAGGAGGACACCGCACGCGTGATCGACCTGCTCGTCGGCTGAGCCCCGCGCGGCCAGGCCGGCGCCGCGCCGGGCGGCGACGCCCTACGCCGCCGCGGCCTCCCGTGCGTACGTCGCCGCCTGGAGGAGGGACAGGCCCGGCTCCGCCTGGCGGAGCGCCTTGATCGCGGCCACGGAGTCGACCGGCCCCTCGTGCCCGGCCGCCGCGAGCCGCTGCCGCACCCATCGGGCGCGCAGCTCCGCGTCCGTGACCGAGCCGGCCCCGGCGACGAGCGAGAGGGCCCGTTCCAGGCCGGGGCGCTCGGTGGCGGGCGCCGCGTCGAGCGCCCCGCGCAGCAGCTCGGTGATCTCCCGCGCGTCACGCAGCACGAGCACGGCCATGTCCCGCTTCATCCGCTTCTCGAATCCGATCATGCGGGAAGCCTGCCCCCGACCCCCTTGGCCCGCACAGGATTTGAGGAACATCTGAGCGGTCTGCGTAGTGTCGGGGCATGACACTCGACCTCGACGCCTACTTCGCCCGCATCGGCTGGTCCGGGGAGCGCCGTCCCACCGTGGAGGTGCTGCGGTCCGTGCACCGCGCCCACATGCTGGGCATCCCGTTCGAGAATCTGGAACCCGTCCTCGACAGCGCCCCCTCCCTCGCACTCCCCGACCTGGAGGCCAAGCTCGTCCTCGGCGGGCGCGGCGGCTACTGCTACGAGCACAACACCCTCCTCGCGGCGGTCCTGACCCGGCTCGGCTTCAGGGTCACCCTGCTGGCCGCGCGGGTGGTGCTGGGAGCCGCGCCCGGCGACATCAGGCCGCGTACGCACATGCTGCTGAAGGTGGAGGCACAGGACGACCCGGGGTCGTTCCTGGCCGACGTCGGTTTCGGTTCGAGCGGTGCGCTCCTGGAGCCGATCCCGCTGGTCGTGGACACCGAACTGCTCGACACCCCGCGCCGTCACCGTCTGGTGCACGCCCCGCACGACGGACCGCTGGAGATGTGGGAGCTGCAGACGGAGAAGGGCGGCGCCTGGGAGCCGCAGTACGAGTTCACGCTGGAGCCGTTCGAGGCCCCCGACTACGACGTCATCAACTGGCACATCGCGACGAACCCGCGCTCGCCCTTCCGGCAGGCGGTGTACGCCCAGCGCACCCTGCCGGGCCTGCACCGGGCCCTGTCCGGCCGCACCCTCGTGGAGACGGCCGACGACGGCACGGTCACGGAGCGGGAGCTGAGCGGCCCGGCCGAGGTGCTGCGCGTGCTGGCCGACGACTTCGGCGTACGGCTCCCGGACGGGACCGTACTGCCCGGATGAGCCCCGGTGCCGGGGACCCCGGACCCGCCGGCCCGGTGCCGGGCCGCGTGGCGCATCTCACCCGGTCCGGTGGGCCACGCCCGCATTCCAAGCCGGGCCGCCGTCCCGACCGCCCGTTCCCACGGTGGGCGGCCGGGGCCGCATGGCGATGGAAGCCCGGACGGGCCGGTGTACGGACCCGTAGGGAGCAAGCGGCGCGGAAACGGGGCGCACCGCGCGAAACACGGCCGTAAGCTCGCAGCCATGCAGGTCATCCAGTCCACCAAGCTCTCCGGCGTCTGTTACGAAATCCGCGGCCCCGTGCTGGAGGAGGCCGTGCGGCTGGAAGCCGCGGGTCATCGCATCCTCAAACTCAACACGGGCAACCCGGCCGCCTTCGGCTTCGAGTGCCCGCCCGAGATCCTCGAGGACATCCTGCGCAACCTCTCGGGGGCGCACGGCTACGGCGACGCGAAGGGCCTGCTGTCCGCGCGCCGGGCGGTGATGCAGCACTACCAGACCAAGGGCATCGACCTCGGTGTCGAGGACGTCTACCTGGGCAACGGCGTCTCCGAGCTGATCCAGATGTCGATGCAGGCGCTGCTCGACGACGGCGACGAGGTGCTCGTACCCGCGCCGGACTATCCGCTGTGGACGGCCTCGGTCTCGCTGGCCGGCGGTACGGCCGTGCACTACCGGTGCGACGAGCAGGCCGACTGGATGCCCGACCTCGCCGACATCGAGCGGAAGATCACCGACCGCACCAAGGCGATGGTGATCATCAACCCGAACAACCCGACGGGCGCCGTCTACGACGACGAGATGCTGCGCGGGCTGACGGAGATCGCCCGGCGCCACAACCTGGTCGTCTGCTCCGACGAGATCTACGACCGGATCCTGTACGACGGGGCGACCCACACGCCCACCGCGGCGATCGCCCCCGACCTGATGGTGCTCACCTTCAACGGCCTCTCCAAGAACTACCGGATCGCCGGCTACCGCTCCGGGTGGATGGCGGTCTGCGGCCCGAAGGCGCACGCCACCTCGTACATCGAGGGTCTGACGATCCTGGCGAACATGCGGCTGTGCGCGAACATGCCCGCGCAGCACGCGGTGGCCACCGCGCTCGGTGGCCGGCAGTCGATCAACGAACTGGTGCTGCCGGGCGGGCGGATCCTGGAACAGCGGGACATCGCGTACGACCTGCTGACGCAGATCCCCGGCGTGACCTGCGTGAAGCCGAAGGGGGCGCTGTACCTCTTCCCGAGGCTCGACCCCAAGGTCTTCAAGATCAAGGACGACCGGCAGATGGTGCTCGACCTGCTGCGCGCCGAGAAGATCATGGTCGTGCAGGGCACGGGCTTCAACTGGCCGGAACCCGATCACTTCCGGGTGGTCACCCTGCCGCCGGCCAAGGACCTGACCGACGCCGTGACCCGTATCGGGAAGTTCCTGGACGGTTACAGCCAGCCGTGACGCCGCACCCGCCGGAAATCCTTCCGGACTCCTGACAACTTTAGACTGAATCCAGGTTAGGATGGCTGTACTGCAACGCCAGGAGGCCATCCATGTACGAGCCGATCCGCACCAAATCGGTCCACACACCGGCCGACGACGCCGGCTTCCCGCACCGCACCCGTGAGGAGGAGCTGGACATCCAGCTCGCCGGACACCTCTCCGCACTCCTCGCGGTCACCGACGAGCTGGGCCTCGGCACCACCGGCGACCGCATCGCGGCGCAGGTGGCCCGCCTGCGCGGCGCACCGCCCGCCCGGCACGCCGGACTGACCGACGCGCCCGCGGCCGCGCTCCACCGCCGCGCCCACGCCCTCGCGGGCCGGGTCCTGGTGGTGGCCGCGTCCCGCGCCGACACGGCCGTCGCGATCCTCGCCGCAGAGGCCATGGACGCACACACCGCCGCGCTCGCACCGCGCACCGCGACCGCGCTGGCCGGCGCCCACTGACGGCCCCGGTCCGCGGGCCGCGAAGGCGCGCGGACCGGGTGCCACGACCCCGAGGGGCCGCTCCCGTTGCGTACGCGCTCACCTTCACGGGGCTCGCGGGCGCGTACTGGCCGGTCGTGATCGCCGGGCTGTACGGCGCGGGGGCGCTGATCGCCCCGCCCACGCGCCCGCCGGCCCCGGAGTTCCCGGACGCGTCGTCCCGGCTGGAGACGCTGCGGGCGGACTTCGTGACCCTGCGGGAGTACCCGGCGGAGGTGGACCTGCCGCCGGGGGCGGCAGGCCGGCTCGTCGAGCTGACCGACCTGCTGGACGGGCTGCTGGCCCCCGGCTGGGTCTCGGAGGCACTGGCCACCGATCCGGAGGGGGTCCACGCCCTGGCGCGATTCGTCCACCAGGACATCCCGGAGTCGGTCGACACCTTCGTACGCACCCGGTGGTGGACCCGCGTCGCCCCGGGCAGCGAGCCGCCCGAGCGGCATCTGAAACGCCAGCTGGACCTCCTGCACCGGGAGGCGGAGGGGCCGGCCACCGGGCTGTGCGAGGCGGAGACCCGGCGCCGGCGGACCCACACCCGGTACCTGGAGGACCGGGGCCTGTGACCGCGGCCCGCGGGAGCGGACGAGGGAGAAGAGTCGGCCCCCGGAGCCTTGAGGGGGCTCCGGGGGCCAGGGGCGCGTGTTCGTGCACGTTCCCCACCGCGGCGGGCCGCTGACCCCACAGGTCAGGGCGGATGTCGGGAGGCCCGGCCGCGGGGATCGGGAGGGGATCAGCCCAGGCGCCGGACCAGCGCGCGGTACTCGTCCCACAGCTCCTTCGGCGTGTGGTCGCCGAAGGTGTTGAGGTGCTCGGGGATCAGGGCGGCCTCCTCGCGCCAGATCTCGTTGTCGACCTTGAGCAGGAAGTCCAGGTCGGACTCGGAGAGTTCGAGGCCCTCGGTGTCCAGGGCGCCCTTGGCGGGCAGGATCCCGATGGGCGTCTCGACGCCCTCGGCCTTGCCCTCCAGGCGCTCGACGATCCACTTGAGGACGCGGCTGTTCTCACCGAAGCCGGGCCAGACGAACTTGCCCGCGTCGTTCTTGCGGAACCAGTTGACGTAGTAGATCTTCGGGAGCTTCGACTGGTCCGCCTTGTCGGCGCCCACCTTCACCCAGTGGTTCATGTAGTCGCCCATGTTGTAGCCGCAGAACGGCAGCATGGCGAACGGGTCGCGGCGCAGCTCGCCGACCTTGCCCTCGGCGGCGGCGGTCTTCTCGGAGGCCACGTTGGCACCCAGGAAGACGCCGTGCTGCCAGGTGAAGGACTCGGTGACCAGCGGTACGGCGGAGGCGCGGCGGCCACCGAAGAGGATCGCCGAGATCGGCACGCCCTTCGGGTCCTCCCACTCCGGCGCGATGATCGGGCACTGGCCGGCCGGAACGGTGAAGCGGGCGTTGGGGTGGGCCGCGGGCGTACCGGACTCGGGGGTCCAGTCGTTGCCCTTCCAGTCCGTGAGGTGCGCGGGAAGCTCCTCGGTCATGCCCTCCCACCACACGTCGCCGTCGTCGGTGAGCGCGACGTTGGTGAAGACGGAGTTGCCCCACATGGTCTTCATGGCGTTGGCGTTGGTGTGCTCGCCGGTACCGGGCGCGACGCCGAAGAAGCCGGCCTCGGGGTTGATCGCGTACAGCTGGCCGTCCTCACCGAACCGCATCCAGGCGATGTCGTCGCCGATGGTCTCGACGGTCCAGCCGGGGATCGTGGGCTCCAGCATGGCGAGGTTCGTCTTGCCGCAGGCGCTCGGGAAGGCCGCCGCGACGTACCTGCTCTCCCCGCGCGGCGGGGTGAGCTTGAGGATCAGCATGTGCTCGGCGAGCCAGCCCTCGTCACGGGCCATGACGGAGGCGATGCGCAGGGCGTAGCACTTCTTGCCGAGCAGGGCGTTGCCGCCGTAGCCGGAGCCGTAGGACCAGATCTCGCGGTCCTCGGGGAAGTGCGAGATGTACTTGGTGGAGTTGCACGGCCACGGGACGTCCTGCTCGCCTTCGGCGAGGGGGGCACCCAGGGTGTGGACGGCCTTGACGAAGAAGCCGTCGGTGCCGAGCTCGTCGAGGACGGCCTGGCCCATGCGCGTCATGGTGCGCATGGAGACGGCGACGTACGCGGAGTCGGTGATCTCGACACCGATCGCGGAGAGCGGCGAGCCGAGGGGGCCCATGCAGAACGGGACGACGTACATCGTGCGGCCGCGCATGGAGCCGCGGAAGACGCCGTTCTCACCGGTGGAGCTGTCCCCCGTGAAGATGGCCCGCATCTCGGCGGGTGCCTTCCAGTGGTTCGTCGGGCCCGCGTCCTCCTCCTTCTCGGAGCAGATGAAGGTGCGGTCCTCGACGCGGGCGACGTCGCTCGGGTCGGACGCCGCGTAGAACGAGTTCGGGCGCTTGACCGGGTCGAGCCTGGTGAAGGTGCCCTTCGCGACGAGCTCCTCGCACAGGCGCTCGTACTCGGCTTCCGAGCCGTCGCACCAGACCACACGGTCCGGCTCGGTGAGGGCTGCGATCTCGTCCACCCAGGAGACGAGCTCCTGGTGGTTGGTGGGAACAGTGAGGGGAGCCGCGATGTCGCGCGCCACGATCGCTCCTTGTCGAGGGTGTCTGTTTACAGGTGCCCCGTGGGGGCTGCGACCCGGATGCTGACCCCTTCGTCTTCCCCTGGCGCTCATCCGGTGCCGACCGCACTCATTTGATCATCCGACGATCGCGCCCATATGTCCAGAGGGCCGCACACGTGAGCATCGCCACTCGGGGCGGTTACCTACGGAAGCGTAGGTAACATGGCGTTCATGACTGTTGCCGCCGCGTCCGGACCTGTCGAACTCGACGACCCTGTCCCCGTGAAACCACGGATGCGCGGCTGGCTGCACGCCGGGATGTTCCCCGCGGTGCTGATCGCCGGGATCGTCCTCGTCGCCCTGACGGACAGCACCCGGGCCCGGGTCGCCTGCACCGTCTACATCCTCAGCGCCTGCCTGCTCTTCGGCGTGAGCGCGGTCTACCACCGCGGGACCTGGGGCCCGGTCGGCGAAGCCGTGCTGCGCAGGCTCGACCACGCCAACATCTTCCTGATCATCGCGGGCACCTACACCCCCCTGACCATGCTCCTGCTGCCCGAGTCCACCGGGCAGCCGCTCATGTGGGCGGTCTGGGGTGCGGCGGCGGCCGGCATCGCCTTCCGGGTGTTCTGGGTCGGCGCGCCCCGCTGGCTCTACACCCCGTGCTACATCGCCATGGGCTGGGCCGCGGTGTTCTTCCTGCCGGACTTCATGCGCACCGGGGGTATCGCGGTGCTCGTCCTCGTCGTCGTCGGCGGGCTGCTCTACAGCGCGGGCGGCGTCATCTACGGCATCAAGCGGCCGAACCCGTCACCGCGCTGGTTCGGCTTCCACGAGGTGTTCCACTCGCTGACCCTCGCGGCGTTCATCGTGCACTACGTCGGCATCTCGCTGGTGGCCTACCAGCACAGCTGAGCGGCCCGGCACAGCTGAACCCCGGACGGCCGGGCCCGCACGGGCCCGGCCGTCCCGCGCGTCCAGGCCGTCCCTCCGGGCCCGTCAGCCGCCCAGCTTCCCGGCGAGCTCCCCCGCGTCCGTCGTCGGCGCGTCGCACACGAAGTGCCGGCAGACGTACGCGGTCGGCGCCCCGCCCACCTCCGGCCGGTCCACCAGCAGCGGGAACTCCGACCCGGCGTCCGGGCCCGCACCCGCGGCGACCACCGCGCCGGGCGCCCGTCCCAGCAGCGCCGTCCGGTGCAGCTCCCCGCCGACCGGTCCGGCCACCGCAACCTCGCGCGGCCCGTCCAGCAGCGCCTCGGCGACCGCGAGCCCCCATCCGATGAACCGGGGAGCCTTCGGGCCGAGCGCCTGCACCACCCCGAGCGCCCCCTCGGCCGCCGTGCGGTGCGCTTCCGAGCCGGTGTGCGCGGCGTACGAGAGCAGGGCACCCGCGGCGGCGGTCCAGCCGGCCGGGGTGGCGCTGTCCGTGGGGTCCTGCGGGCGGCGGATCAGCTGTTCCGCGTCGTCGGCGGTGTCGAACAGCTGCCCGTTCTCGCCGGTGAACCGTTCCAGCACGATGTCGAGCAGGAAGCCGGCGAACTCCAGCCAGACGCCCTCGCCCGTCACCGAGGCCAGCGCCAGGAAACCTTCCGCGACATCGCCGTAGTCCTCCAGGACCCCGGCGTTGTCGCCCGCGCGGCCGTCCTTCGAGGTGCGGCAGAGGCGGGCGGCGTCGCCCATGTGGACCCGTACGAGCAGGTCGGCGGCCTCGGTGGCCCGCTCGACCAGGTCCGGCCGGCCGAAGTACGCACCGGTCTCGGCGAGTGCGGCGACGGCCAGCCCGTTCCAGGCGGCGACGATCTTGTCGTCGCGCTCCGGCCGCACCCGCGGCTCGCGCGCCGCCAGCAGCCGGGCCCGCACATCGGCGACCCGCGCCGCGTCCACCGGGCCCGTGCCCGGGAGCCGCAGGACGGAGGAGCCCTCCTCGAAGGTGCCTTCCTCCGTCACCCCGAAGTGCTCGGCGGCGAACGCGGCGTCCTCCTCGCCCAGCACCTCGCGCAGCTGCGCGGGCGTCCAGACGTAGTACGCGCCCTCGACGTGCCTGCCGTCCGCGTCCTCGCTGTCGGCGTCCAGCGCGGAGGCGAAACCGCCCTCCGCGGTCCGCAGCTCGCGCACCATGAAGTCGGCCGTCTCCAGCGCCACCCGCCGGGCCAGGTCCGAGCCCGTGGCCCGCCACAGGTGGGCGTAGACGCGGCACAGCAGCGCGTTGTCGTAGAGCATCTTCTCGAAGTGCGGGACGATCCACTCCCGGTCCACCGAGTAGCGTGCGAACCCGCCGCCCAGCTGGTCGTATATCCCGCCGCGCGCCATCGCCGCGCAGGTGTCGGCGGCCATCTGCAGGGCGCCCTCGGCCCCCGTACGGGCATGGTGGCGCAGCAGGAACTCGATGACCATGGACGGCGGGAACTTGGGCGCCCCGCCGAATCCGCCGTGCTTCTCGTCGTACTCCCGGGTCAGCCGCAGCAGCGCCTGCGCCAGCTCCTCACCACCGGGCACACCCTCCCCGTCGTGGGACAGGGAGCGGCCCGCGAGGTCCCGGACGATGCGCCCGGCCACCTCGGCGACCTCCTCGCGCCGGTCGGACCAGGCTGCCACGACACCTTCGAGGACCTGCCGGAAGGAGGGCATGCCGTGGCGGGACTCGGGCGGGAAGTACGTCCCGAAGTAGAAGGGTTCGGCGTCGGCGGTGAGGAAGACGGTCATCGGCCAGCCACCCTGGCCGGTCGCGGCCTGGACGGCCTCCATGTAGACGGCGTCGACGTCGGGCCGCTCCTCGCGGTCGACCTTCACCGGCACGAAGTGCGCGTTCAGGTAGCCCGCGACCTCCGCGTCCTCGAACGACTCGTGGGCCATCACATGGCACCAGTGGCAACTGGCGTACCCGACGCTGAGCAGCACCGGAACGCCGCGCCGTCGGGCCTCCTCGAACGCCTCGGGCGACCACGGCCACCAGTCGACGGGGTTGTCGGCATGCTGAAGCAGGTACGGCGAGGTCGTGCCACCCAAGCGATTCACAGCGATCACCCTACTCACGCCACACCCGGCAGCCCGGCACATCAGGCCTCGACCCCGCCACAAAGGCTTACAGGGACGGCGAGATGTTCACCGGCGTGATCGAGGCCGCCGCACCCTTTTCCGTCACCGTGGATCTGGGAACCGTCTGATCCGCCTGCCGCGGCACGCCACCACGGGGCGCACACGGCATCGTTCCCCCGCCGGTCGATCGCCTCGCTCTCTCGCGCTGGAGCTCCGTACGCAGGACACTGGGTGGTCATGACAGCCGATCCGGCCGAAGTCGCGGAAACCTGGGGGACGCATGCGGGACAGCCATCGCGCGGAGGCCGAACGGCTGTTGGTACGGGCCGTGGAGGAGGAAGCGCGGCGCACGGGCGGGCGGACGGACTCCGGCGCGCTGATGGCGCGTGCGCGGGGCGCGCTGGACTCCATGGCGGCGGGCGCGGCCGAGGAGTACGCCGCGTACACGCAGGCGCTCGACACGGCGCAGGCCGGGCAGAAGCCGCTGTCCGAGCGGTTCAGCCGGGCCTCGCTGGGAACGCCGCTGCTGGTGACGGGAGTTGCGTCCGCCGCCGCCTTCGGTGCGGACCTCGCGCTCGGTACGGCGACCGGTCTGGCCCTCGGAGCGGGCGCCGTCGTCGCCGTCGCGGGGGCGACGACGACGGTCGCCCGGGCGACCGTGTCGCACTGGCCCGCCGCCCATCGCAGGGCGGGCGCGCTCAGTCAGCCCGGCGGCGCCGAACAGCTGCGACTGCAGTGGCTGACGGCGCTGGAGGTACGGGGCATCCGCCCGTTCCTCGACCAGCAGCGCATGCTGACCGCCTCCACGCGCGCACCGAAGAAGCGCACCGCCTCCGTGGTGGCGCAGCTGCGCGGCGGGGACCGCAGCGCAGCTGCCCGCACCCGCTCACTCCTCGAACATTCCTTCGGTCATCTGCCCGCTCCCGACGGCCCGTTCGCGGGGCGCCGGAGTGAACTGGCGCAGATCGCCCAGTGGGTGCACGCCGCCCGCGCCGCCACGGAGACGAAGCCCACCGTCGTCGTGCTGCACGGCGCGCCGGGCTCCGGGCGCACCGCGCTCGCCGTGCGGGCGGCACACGCGCTCAAGGACCAGTTCCGTGGTGCCTGTGTGGTCGATCTGCGCGGCGACGTGGCCGGGGAGGCGCCACTGCCGACCCGGGACGCCCTGCTGCACCTCCTGAACCGGCTGGGCGCACCGCGCGAACAGCTCCTCTTCCGCGAGAGGTCCTCCGCCGAGCAGCAGGTGCGACGCCTCGGCGAGCTCTACCACCAGCACCTCACGGGCACCCCCGTCACGATCGTCCTCGACGACGCCACCGACGCCGCCCAGGTCCGCACCCTCATCCCCGAACGCTCCGACAGCCTGGTCCTCGTCACGGCCCGCGAGCCGCTCGACCTGCCCGCCGGCATCCCGGCCCGGGTGCATCTGCTGCCGGTCGGCGGGCTGGACGCGGCGGGCGCCGAGGAGCTGCTGCGCGAGTCGGCGGAGGACGAGGGGGACGGGCCGTACGACTACCCGTCCACCGACACCGTCGTCGAGCTGTGCGGCGGGCTGCCGCTCGCCCTGCGCGTCGCGGGCTCCTCGCTCGGCGCGCGCACCCGTGGCGAGCTCGCGGCCGGCCTCGGCGCGTACGGCCCGGTCCCGCCCGTCGAGCGGGCCCTGTGGCTGCGGTACACCGACCAGTCCGGGCAGGCCCGGCGGCTGCTGCGCCGGCTCGCCCTGGCGGGTCGCGCCAGCCTGGGGGCCGCGGCTGCCGCGTCGCTGCTTTCCGCCGACGAGCAGGAGGCCGGGCAGCTGCTGGACACCCTGTCCCGGGCCGGGCTCCTCACCCGTGTGCGGGGCTCGCGCTACCGGCTGCACGACCTCGTACGGGCCTTCGCCCTGGCCCGTCTGCTCGACGAGGAGGAGGCGGCGGACCGTACGGCCGCGCAGGAACGCCTCATCCAGAACTACGCGGAGCTCGCCGACGCGGTGATCCGCATGGTGGACGGCAAGATGTCCACCCGCGCCGGGCAGTTCGGCTCGCACGGCTTCAGCTCGCTGGACGCCGCGCTGCGCTGGCTGGACGACGAGTCGAGCTTCATCACGTCGGCGCTGCGGCACGCGGAGGGCGTCGACCAGCGGGCCGTGCTCCATCTGCTGGGCGCCCTGTGCGACTACTGCCTGCTGCGCGGCGACCTCTACCGGCTCGGTGAGATCAGCGAGCTGACGCAGGCGGTCGACCAGGGGCTGCTGGAGCGGTCGGTCCAGTGGCGTACGGGCATCGCGGCCCGTCAGCTCGGCGAGCTCGACAAGGCCCGCACCACACTGTCCTCCGTCGTCGGCCTGTACCGCGAGGCGCAGAACGACGCGGGCGCCGCTCTCGCCCTCTGCTCGCTGGGCATCACCCTGCACCACCAGGGCAATCTCACGGAGGCCTCGGCGCGGCTGCGGGAGGCGCTCGACCTTCAGGCATCCCCGGAGCAGGCCGAGGACCGGGCCTGGTCCCTGCACGCCCTGGCCGCCGTGGAGCGTGACCGGGCCGATCCGGCCGAGGCCCTGGCGCTGCTCGACACCGCCCTCGCCCTGCACCGGGAGGGCGAGTCGCTGCACGGCGAGGCCTGGACGCACTTCCAGCTCGGCCAGGTCTGCCTGCGCCTCGGCGAGGTCGCCCGGGCCGAGGAGGCGCTGTCCACCGCCCTGGACCTGTACGGCCGCACCCGGGACGAGCGCGGGGAGGCCTGGGCCCTGACCCAGCTGGCCCGCGCCCGGCTGCTGGACAAGGACGTCGGCGGCACAGCCCCCGCGGTGGAGCGGCTGCGCGAGGCCCTGGCCCGGCACCGGGGCAACGAGGACGCCCGGGGCGAGGCGTGGACGCGCTACTACCTGGGGCAGGCGCTGGAGGAGGACGGCGACACCGACCAAGCCGTACGGGAGCTGGAGCGGGCCCGCACGATGTTCTCCCGGATGCGGGACGTGTACGGGCTGGCGTGCGCCCGGCACCACTCGGGGCGGGTCACCCGCGACCAGCGTGCGGCGCAGACGGGGAACCTCCGCAACTCCGGCTTCGCCCGGCAGCTCCTCGCCGACGCCCGCGCCGACTTCCGGCGGATCGGGGTGCCCCACGGGGAGGCCTGGACCTGCCTGGAGCTGGCCCTGGTCGACGGCGGCAACAACCGCACGGCGCAGGCCCTGGAGCTGTGCGACGAGGCGATCCGCCTGTTCGCCTCGTACGGGGACGCCCGGGGCGGGGACTGGGCCGCGTTCCTGCGGTGCACGCTGCTGCCGTACGCCTCACCGGGCGGCGCGAGGTCGGTACGGCGGTGGCCCAGCAGGAGCTCGCGGACCTGCTCCTGGCCGCCCACCCGCTGCGGGACGGCAAGCTGGAGGACTGCGCGGAGGCGTACCGGGTGGTCCTGAACCGCGGGGTGGACCTGGAGGACGGCTGGCAGGCCTGGCGCCTGGGCATGACCCCCTCCCGGCACGCCCGCGAGATCATGGGCGTGCCGGTGGGGACCCGGCCGTAGGCAGGCGCGGGCCCCGTGTCCCGGGGCGGGCGGGGGAGCTATTCCTTGCCCGCCCCGGCCGGCGCCTTCCGCTCCGCCGCGGGGTCCGGGGCCTCCTCGAAGTCGACCTTGCCCATGTGGCGGTTCATCGACTTCATCAGGAACCACACCCCCACGGCGAGCGCCGCGAAGACGAGGAAGCCGAGGACGCCGGGCGTCACCTTGTTCTCGTCGAGCTCCGCGGCGGCGAGCGGAACGAACTGCGTCAGTGCCTGGGTCGCGTACATATCAGGCATTGTCGCGGATGCCCGCGAAGAGGTCGCTCTCGGGGAGGGAGGTGTCGACCAGGGACTTGGCCAGCTCGTACTCCTCGGTCGGCCAGACCTCCCGCTGGACGTCCATCGGAACCCGGAACCAGCCGCCGTCCGGGTCGATCTGCGTGGCGTGCGCGATGAGCGCCTTGTCACGGATCTCGAAGAACTCGTCGCACGGGATGTGCGTGGTCAGCGTGCGTTCGGCGCGCTCGAACTCCTTCCAGCGCTCCAGCCACTCGCCGTACGGGGACTCCAGCCCGCGCGCGAGCAGCGCCTCGTGGAGCGCGACGGTGCGCGGCTTGTTGAAGCCCTGGTTGTAGTAGAGCTTCCGCGGCTGCCAGGCCGGCCCGAACCCGTCCTCGGGGAACCTCTCGGTGTCCGCCGCGCCGTCGAAGGCGATCATCGAGATGGTGTGCGTCTTGATGTGGTCGGGGTGCGGGTAGCCGCCGTTCTCGTCGTAGGTGGTGATCACCTGCGGCCGGAACGCGCGGATCTTCGCGACGAGGCGCCCCGCCGCCGTCTCGTCGTCCTCCAGTGCGAAGCAGCCCTCGGGCAGCGGCGGCAGCGGGTCCCCCTCGGGCAGACCCGAGTCGACGAAGCCGAGCCACTCCTGCTTGATGCCCAGGATCTCCCGGGCCTCGTCCATCTCCTTCTTGCGCACCTCGTGGATGTTCTCCTCGATGTACGCGTCACCCTGGAGTTTCGGGTTGAGGATGGATCCGCGTTCGCCCCCTGTGCAGGTGACGACCAGGACGTCCACCCCCTCGGACACGTACTTGGCCATGGTGGCCGCGCCCTTGCTCGACTCGTCGTCGGGGTGGGCGTGAACGGCCATCAGTCTCAGCTGCTCGGTCAAGACTCGGTCCTCAGTGATTGGTCGCGATGGTCGGCTTCTATAGTGACTGAACCCGGGGGTGGAAAATTCCGCCGTCCCCGGTATGGGAGGAACGATCATGGCAGCGGTACGCGAGGCCTTGCCCGAGGGGCGCTACGGCCGGTCCGAGGACGAGCGCGCGGACCGCAAGCTGAAGATCATCGGCGCGGTGCTGGGTGCGGCCCTCCTCGGCATCGTCGGCTGGTTCGGTTACGACTACGTCGTCGGCCAGGACGTGAGCGGCGAGCTCATCAAGTCCAGGATCGTCTCCGACGACCGGGCCGAGGTGCACCTGGAGGTGCGCAAGGAACGGGACGCCGACGGGTACTGCACGGTCCGCGCCCTGAGCGAGGACGGCGCCGAGGTGGCCCGCGGGGACTTCCGGTTCGACGAGGACGCCGCACGGGTCGACAAGGTCGTCTCCCTGCGCACGACGTCCCGGGCCACCGCCGTCGAGCTGATGGTCTGCACCGCCGGCTGACGGCGTACGCCCCGGCTCCCGCCCGCACCGTGGGGCGCGCGCCGTGCCTGCTGCGCACGCTCCGGCGCTGACCAGGCGATATACCGGTGTGACGGTTTACCTTCTCCCCCTTTTCGCGGGGAATTGTTAGGCTCGTGGTTTCGCCCACCCGTGGCAGCACATGCTTGGGGTAGGGCGATGCTTTGTATTCCCAGTACCGACGAGGAGCACCCTGTGACCCAGACCAGCGAAAACGTCACCTGGCTCACGCAGGAGGCGTACAACCAGCTCAAGGCTGAGCTGGCACGCCTCACTGGTCCCGCGCGCTCGGAGATCACCGTCAAGATCGCGGCCGCTCGCGAGGAGGGTGACCTCAAGGAGAACGGCGGGTACCACGCGGCCAAGGAGGAGCAGGGCAAGATGGAGCTCCGGGTGCGTCAGCTCACCCAGCTCCTGGAGCACGCGAAGGTCGGCGAGGCACCTGCCGACGACGGCGTGGTCGAGCCCGGCATGGTCGTGACGATCGCCTTCGACGGCGACCCGGACGACACCCTCACCTTCCTGCTCGCCTCCCGCGAATACGCGAGCGGTGACATCGAGACGTACTCCCCGCAGTCCCCGCTCGGCGTGGGCGTGAACGGCAAGCGGACGGGCGACGACGCCGAGTACGAGCTGCCGAACGGCAAGAAGGCGACGGTGAAGATCCTCACGGCCAAGCCCTACACGGGCTGACGCCGCCGGCCCCTGAGCCGTTGGGAAGTTACGGACGCAGTTTTGCCCGAATTGCAGGCATTTCGGCGCCCGTAACTTCCCACCGGACCCCAGCCTTAGGCCGTGGCTGAGCGGTAGCGGCGGACAGCCAGGGTGCGGAAGACGACGATGATCAGGACCGACCAGATCACCGAGGCGAGGATCGGGTGCCGCATCGGCCAGGCGTCCGGCGTGACGAAGCCCGGCGGCAGGTTGCCGAACAGCTCGCGGCAGGCCTGCACCGTGGCGCTGAACGGGTTCCACTCCGCGATGTGACGCAGCACGGTCGGCATCTGGTTGGCGTCCACGAAGGCGTTCGAGATGAACGTCAGCGGGAAGAGCCAGATCAGCCCGCCGGACGTGGCGGCCTCCGGTGTCCGTACGACGAGGCCGATCAGCGCGCCGATCCAGGAGAACGCGTACCCGAGCAGGAGCAGCAGCAGGAAGCCGAGCAGCACCTTGCCGAGGTTCTCGTGGGTCCGCCAGCCGATGATCAGTGCGACCCCGGCGAGGACGACGAGGGTGAGCGCGGTCTGCACGAGGTCGGCGAGGGTACGTCCGGTGAGGACGGCGCCCCGGGCCATCGGCAGCGACCTGAAGCGGTCGATCAGCCCCTTGTGCATGTCGTCCGCGATACCCGCCCCGGCACCCGCGGTGGCGAAGGTGACGGTCTGGGCGAAGATCCCGGCCATCAGGAACTCTTTGTAGTCTGCGGACGAGATGGTGCTGCCGACCTTGATGGAACCGCCGAAGACGTAGGTGAACAGCACCACGAACATGATCGGCTGGATCAGTCCGAAGATGACCATCTCCGGGATGCGGGCCATGCGGATCAGGTTGCGCCGGGCGACGACGAGGGAGTCGGCGACCGACTGGCCGATACCGCTGCGGTGGCTCCGCGGAAGCAGTTGCGCGGTGTCCGTGGTGACAGTCACTTCCCGTCCTCCTTCGGATTCTGTGCGGCGCGGGTCGATCCGCCCTCCCCGTTGGCCCTCTCCAGCTCGGCGGCATGGCCGGTGAGCGAGATGAAGACGTCGTCGAGGGTGGGGCGGCGCAGGCCGATGTCGTCGATCTCCACACCGTGGCCGTCGAGGTCGCGGATGACCTCGGCGAGCAGTTTGGCCCCGCCGGTGACCGGGACGGTCAGCTTGCGGGTGTGTTCGGCGAGGGAGATCTCGCCCTTGCCGTAGGTGGCGAGCACCGCGCGGGCGGGCTCGATCTGGTCCGGCTGGTGCACGACGACCTCGACGCGCTCCCCACCCGTGCGGGCCTTGAGCTGGTCGGAGGTGCCCCGTGCGATGACCTTGCCGTGGTCGATCACGCAGATGTCATGGGCGAGGTGGTCGGCCTCCTCCAGGTACTGCGTGGTCAGCAGGAGCGTCGTACCGCCCGCGACGAGCTCCTGGATGACCTCCCACAGCTGCTGCCGGTTGCGCGGGTCGAGTCCCGTGGTGGGCTCGTCCATGAACATGACCGGCGGTGAGACGACGAGCGCCGCCGCCAGGTCGAGGCGGCGGCGCATGCCCCCGGAGTACGTCTTCGCGGTGCGGTCCGCCGCGTCGGAGAGGTTGAACCTCTCCAGCAGCTGCACCGCCCGTTTCTTCGCGTCGCGCGCGCTCATCTGGTAGAGCTGACCGACCATCTGCAGGTTCTCGCGGCCGGTCAGATACTCGTCGACCGCCGCGAACTGGCCGGAGAGCCCGATCGAGCGGCGTACCTCGTTGGGATGCTTCAGTACGTCGATGCCCGCCACGACAGCCCGTCCGCTGTCCGGCTGGAGCAGGGTGGTCAGCACACGTACGGCGGTCGTCTTGCCTGCACCGTTGGGCCCCAGCAGGCCCAGAACGGTGCCCTCGGGTACGTCGAGATCGACGCCGTCCAGTGCTCGTACCTCACCGAAGGTCTTCACCAGGCCTTCGGCGTAAATGGCGCCTGGCATACGGGATTCCCCCAGTTGCTTTCGGGTGACTTCCTGAGCCGATCCTAGATTTCCCGGCACTCCCCCGCCGGGAGGACAGGACCGCCCGGCGCTGCACGCTATGGCGACATGTCATGGCCCACAACCGGATTTGCGCGTCAGCCCATGACCAGGTATCCCGCGTCCCGCAGTGCGCCGGCGACCTCCTCGCAGTGCTCCGGGCCCTTGGTCTCCAGGTGCAGTTCCACCTCGGCCTCGGTGAGCCCCAGTCGCGGATCGGTCCGTACGTGAATGACGTCGAGGACGTTCGCGTCGGCCGCGGACAGTGTGGCCAGGAGAGCGGCCAGCGCCCCGGGACGGTCGGTGAGCCGCAGTCGCAGGCTGAGGTAGCGGCCGGCCGCGGCCATGCCGTGCGTGAGGATGCGCTGCATCAGCAGGGGGTCGACGTTGCCGCCCGACAGCACGGCGACGACCGGCCCGCGGAACGCCTTCGGGTCGCTGAGCAGTGCCGCGACCGGGCTCGCCCCGGCCGGCTCGACGACCAGCTTCGCCCGTTCCAGGCAGAGCAGCAGCGCACTGGAGAGCTCGTCCTCGGTGACCGTGCGGACCTCGTCGACCAGCTCCTGGACCAGCCGGAACGGGATGTCGCCGGGGCGGCCCACCTTGATGCCGTCGGCCATGGTCTGCACCGAGTCGAGGGCCACGGGATGTCCGGCGGCCAGTGACGGCGGGTAGCCGGCCGCGCCCGCCGCCTGGACGCCGACGATCCTGACGTCGGGGCGCAGGGCCTTCACCGCGACGGCGATCCCGGCGGCGAGTCCGCCGCCTCCGATGCCGACGACGATCGTGCGGACCTCCGGGCACTGTTCGAGGATCTCCAGGCCCACGGTGCCCTGGCCGGCGATGACGTCGGGGTGGTCGAAGGGGTGGATGAAGACGGCCCCGGTCTCCTCGGCGTACTTCTGGGCGGCGGCGAGCGTCTCGTCCACGACATGGCCGTGCATCCGGACCTCGGCCCCGTACTCACGGGTCGCGGCCACCTTCGGCAGGGGGGCGCCGACCGGCATGAAGACCGTAGAACGTACGCCGAGCAGCGAGGAGGCGAGTGCGACACCCTGCGCATGGTTTCCGGCACTCGCGGCCACCACGCCCGCCGCCCGTTCGACGGGGCTGAGACCGGCGATCCGTACGTACGCCCCGCGCAGTTTGAACGAGCCGGTGCGATGGAGGTTCTCGCACTTGAAGTGGACGGGGGCGCCGACGAGGGCGGTCAGATGACGGCTGCCCTCCATCCCCGTCGTCCTGGCCACCCCGGACAGCATCTTCTGCGCCCCCCGGATGTCGTCGAGGATCAGCGGCGGAAAAGGGCCAGGCGTACGGAAGGTCATGACAGCAAGTCTTGCAGCTCGGAGCGCCACGGGCCGTCGCATCTCATGGTGGCCTGCGGTGGTGTCCACAGGTTTGTGCAGCGCTGGTACGCGTTGCCCCGTGGCCGCGTACTCTGTCCCCCACCCATCCGACACCGCACGAAGAGAGCCCCCGGCCATGCCCCCTCAGGACATGACGACTGCCGCGTCTCCTTCCGGGGGCGCCGCCCCCGGACACCCGGGAACGGACCACCTCCTCGACGCACTCCAGCACCAGGTGGCCGTCTTCGCCCGCCGCGCCGAGCAGACCCGCCTCGGGGGTGTCGGCCAGGTCCGCAACTCCATGGACCGGGCCGCCTACCTGCTGCTCAACCGGCTCGACCTGGAAGGCCCGATGGGCGTGAAGGCACTGGCCGCGGGCATGGGGATCGACTCCTCGACCGTGACCCGGCAGGTCGCGCCGCTCGTCGACACCGGTCTGGTCAAGCGCACCTCGCACCCGGAGGACGGGCGGGCGGTCGTCCTGCAGCTGTCGCCGCGCGGCCAGGCCCGTCTGGAGGAGGTCCGTGCCTCGCGGCGCGAGCTGATGTCCCAGGTGACCGAGGGCTGGAGCGAGGAGGAGCGCGACACGTTCTGCTCCCTGCTCACCCGTTTCAACGGGTCGCTGGCCGCCCGGCAGGCCGTGCACCAGCCGGCGCACGACAGCTGACCGCCGCCGTGGCCCCGGGCACCCGGGCGGCGCCACGGTTCCGGGCCCGATCCGAACCGTGACGGCTGCCCGGCCCGAAGCGTGCCGGGCCCGATCCGAACCGTGACGGACGGCCTCTTGACCCGGGTGCACCGCCGGGTCTCCGATGAGGTCCATGCGACAGCGGCACGCGGCGGAGGGCCGCCGCGACCAGGAGTTCGAGGCTTTCGTGGCGGGCGCGGCCGGACGGCTGCTGCACACCGCCACCCTCCTCACCTGTGAACCCGTCGCCCCGCCAGGGTCGAACGTCCGCGCCCGGCAGTTGCTGACCGCCGCCCTCGCGCGTACGTACGCGGACTGGGACCGGCTGCGCGGCGAGGACCCGTACGACCGCACCCGTCAGGACCTCGTGCTCCGCTTCGCGCACGGCACCCGGCGCGATCACCGGCCACGCGGCGGGCTGCTCGACGGACTGACCCCGCAGGAACGCCTGGTCCTGGTGCTGCGCCTGTACGAGGAGATGGCGCCGGAGCAGACCGCGGCGCTGCTGGGGCTTCCCGTGGACCGGGTGCGGGTCGTCTGCTCCCGGGCCGTCGCCACGATGCGTTCCGGTGCGCGGCCGTGAACCGCGCCGACGCCGACGACACCCCCGACCACCGGGCTGACCAGGTCCGCCGGATGCTGCGGGGCGCGCACCCGCCGGTCCCGGCCGATCTCGCCCTGCGGGCGGCAAAGCGCGGGGCACGGCTGCTGCGCCGCCGCCGGGTGGGGCACCGGCTGGTGGTGTGCCTGCTGTGGGCGGTGGTGGCCGCGCTCGTGGTGTGGGCGGGGACGGCCGAGCCGTGGACGACGCCGCCCGCCTCGACGACTTCCCCGGACGGCTGGTGACGGCCGGTGTCCGCCTGAAGCCCGCGGATCTACCCTGGAAGGGACGGCACGGACGAGCCGAGGAGGTCGTTATGACACGGAAGATCGCGGACTGCCGGAACTACCCGAGCGTCTCGAACTGCTCCCTCGCCATCACCGGCGAGGAGGACGAAGTCGTACGGGCGGCCGCCGAGCACGCCGTCTCGGTCCATGAGCACACGGACAGCCCCGAGCTGCGCGAGCAGATCCGGGCGTCGCTGGAGGACGAGAAGGCCACTGTCTGACGGCGGTGCGCGCAGGCCGTGACCGGCTGTTCACCCGGGGGGCCGTACGCACAGCCGCGTCACAGGCGTTGCACGGACTTCTCCCAAGTGGCCGCACTAGCGTCCGGCTCATGTACGAGAACGGTGTGAGCAGGCGGAAGGTCCTCACGGTGGGTGGCGCGGCGGCGGGGGTGGCGGGGCTGACCCTGGCCGGGTGCGGGAGTTCGGACACGAGTGCGTCGTCGGCCGGTGCCTCGGCATCGGCTTCGGCGTCCTCCGGGTCCGGGCAGTGCGTGCTGATGTCCAGCGTCACGGAGGGTCCCTACCACCTCGACGACGCCTTGGTGCGTAAGGACATCACCGACGGCAAGGAGGGTGTTCCGCTGACGGTGCGTCTGACGGTGCGGGACACGACCGAGTCGTGTGCCCCCGTCCCCGGAGCCGCGGTGGAGATCTGGCACTGCGACACCTGGGGCTACTACTCCGGCTACACCACCGCCAACCCCGGCGGCCAGGCTCCGGCGGAGAGTGAGGACACCAGCGGCGCGGACGACAAGACGTATCTGCGCGGCTACCAGATCGCGGGGGACGACGGGGTCGTGGAGTTCACCACGGTCTATCCGGGCTGGTACACCCCGCGCGTGACCCACATCCACGTCAAGGTGCACACCGGCGGCAAGAAGGACGACGGGACGTACGAGGGCGGCAAGGTCAACTACACGGGCCAGCTGTTCTTCGAGGACTCGTACGGTGAGGCCGTCTACAAGCTGTCCCCGTACGCGCAGCACGTCGGTACGCCCACGGCGCTCGACGACGACATGGTGTACGGCGGAGGCGGCGCCAAGGACGGTCTGACGACGGTCACCGGCGACGCCGACAAGGGGTTCGTCGCCACCCTGACCCTCGGGATCGACCCCGGCGCCGAGAACAGCGGTGCGGGCGACGGCGGAGGCAGCACACCGCCGAGCGGTGCCCCCAGCGGTACGCCGCCCACGGGAGCGCCCCCGAGCGGCGCCCCCACCGGTACGCCGCCCACCGGTACGCCGCCGAGCGATGTTCCCGGCAGTGCGTCGTAACGATCTCGCGGAGGCCGCGGTCGGCGCCCTCGTCGAGGCGGTGGCCCTCACACCCACGCCGGGTCTGACGGACAGCCGCAGCCCTGGGCCCGGGGCGTCCGACGCCGCCACGGCCCGGTGGGCGGCCAAGGCGCTGCACCCGGGCCTCGCGGCGATGGCCGCGGCAGCCGGGCGTACGGGTTCCGCCACCGGTGGGCTCCGCGAGGAGCTGGGGGCGATCGGCCGTGCCACCGAACGGTCGGCGCGGCGGGCCGCGTGCGGTGCGGTGCAGCACCGGGGCGCGATCTGGGCCCTGGGGCTCCTGGTCTCGGCAGCGGCACTGGAGCCGGGTGCGCGGGCCGCCGAGGTGACGGCCACGGCCAGGTCCCTCGCGCTGTTCCGCGACCGCAAGGCGCCGCGCGTCCCGTCCCCGGGCTCGTCGGTGGCCGCGCGCTACGGTGCGGCCGGGGCGAAGGGCGAGGCCAGGGCCGGTTTTCCACACGCCCGGCGGGCGCTGGAGACCCTGCGTGGCACGAGGGGGCGGGGGACCGGGGAGGAGGACGCCCGGCTGAACGCCCTGCTCGGCGTCATGAGCACGCTCCAGGACACCGGGCTCCTGCACGCTGCGGGCCCGCACGGCCTTCGCCGGGTCCAGGGCGGGGCGCGCGCGGTCCTGGAGGCGGGGGGCGCGGGGGCTGCCCGGGGCCGGGAAGCCCTCCGCACCTTGGACGAGGAGCTCCGGTCGCACGGGCTGCGGGCCGGCGGCAGCGAACCGCTGTTCGCGGCCGCCCTGTTCCTCGACCGGATCTGCTGACGACCGCGAGGCGCGCACGCCCTGCGGCGGCCGGGGGTCTTCCCGGCCGCCGCAGGGAGGCGGGTGTCTAGCCGAGCGCCTGCGTCAGGTCGGCCAGCAGGTCGTCGGCGTTCTCGATGCCGACGGACAGCCGCACCAGGTCGGCCGGCACCTCCAGCGGGGAGCCCGCTGCGGACGCGTGCGTCATCCGGCCCGGGTGCTCCAGCAGCGACTCGACGCCGCCGAGCGACTCACCGAGCGTGAACAGCTTGGCGCGGTTGCAGACCTCGACCGCCGCCTCCTCGCCGCCCGTGACACGGAAGGACACCATCCCGCCGAACGCCTTCATCTGCTTCGCGGCGATCTCGTGCCCGGGGTGCTCCGGCAGCCCCGGGTACAGGACCTGGGTCACCTTGGGGTGGCGGGTCAGCAGGTCGGCGACCTTGGTGGCGTTCTCGTCGTGCCGGTCCATGCGGACCGCGAGGGTCTTGATGCCGCGCAGCACCAGCCAGGCGTCGAACGGCCCGGCGACGGCGCCCATCGCGTTCTGGTGGTAGGCCAGTTCCTCGGCCAGCTCCGGGTCGCCGGTGACGAGCGCGCCGCCGACGACGTCCGAGTGGCCGCCCATGTACTTGGTGGTGGAGTGCACGACGACGTCCGCGCCGAGCGTGAGCGGCTGCTGGAGGTAGGGGCTGGCGAAGGTGTTGTCGACGACGAGACGCGCACCCGCCTGCCGTGCCACTCCGGCGACGGCGGCGATGTCCGTGATGCCGAGCAGCGGGTTCGACGGGGTCTCGACCCAGATCGCCTTGGTGCGGGGGCGGATCGCCGCCCGTACCGCGGACACGTCCGAGGTGTCGGCCACCGAGAACTCCACGCCCCAGCGCGAGGCGACCTTCGCGAACAGCCGGAACGTGCCGCCGTAGGCGTCGTTCGGGATGACCACGTGGTCGCCCGGTGTCAGCAGCGTACGCAGGAGGCAGTCCTCGGCGGCGAGGCCGGACGCGAAGGCGAGTCCGCGGCTGCCGCCCTCCAGGGCCGCCAGGTTCTCCTCCAGGGCGGTACGGGTCGGGTTGGCGCTGCGGCTGTACTCGTAGCCGCCGCGCAGTCCGCCGACACCGTCCTGCTTGTACGTGGACACCTGGTAGATCGGCGGGACCACTGCGCCGGTGAGGGGATCCGCCGTGTTGCCGGCGTGGATCGCGAGGGTCTCGAAGCTGTGCTGGTCGCTCATGAGCCCCGAGCGTAGTTCGTTCCGAGGGCACTTACGGGCCACTCCGCAGTCCGGGGACAATGGACCGCATGGAGATTCTGTGGTTCCTGCTCGCGCTGTGCATGCTCGCCGCGGTCGTCGGCCCGATCATGCTGCGCCGCCGTGGCGGCATCCGCCAGGTCGCGCCCGGTTCCCCCGACGCCGCCGACCCCGGCACGTACGGCTTCGTACGCCAGGAGGAGCTGGACGTCCGGATGCCGGGACCCGACCAGGACCTCATCGATGTCCTCGCCGTCGTGCAGGACACCCAGGAGTGGCGGGCCGCCTCCCAGCTCCTGGCGGGCACGCCGAAGGAGAGCGAGACCCGGTGGCAGCGGGTGCAGGCCTTCGCCGGGGCGGCCTCCCTGGAGCTGGCGCAGCGGCCCGGTGAGGGCGGGGCGTGGCTGCGGAAGTGGCGGGCCGAGGCCCCGAAGGACGCGGGCGCCGCGGCGGTGCACGCGGAGTTCCTGGTGCAGCAGGCGTGGCGGACCGGCACCGTGGGCACCGACGACTTCCGGATCATCCTGGAGGAGGCGCGTACGGTCTGCGGCGAGGCCGCCCTGCTGGCACCGGGCGACCCGGTCCCGTACATCGTGGAACTGGCCGTCGCCCGTGGACTGGGCTACTCCCACGAGCAGTTCGACCAGCTCTGGGTGAAGATCATCGACCGTGCGCCGGCGCACATGGGCGCGCACATCGCCGCCCTGCACTTCTGGTGCGAGAAGTGGCACGGTTCCCGTGAGGAGGCCGACCGCTTCGCGACGGCTGCCGCGGCCCGCGCCCCGCAGGGCTCGCTGCTCGCGGCGCTGCCGCTGTTCGCGGTGTACGAGCATCTGCCCGAGGTCAATCTGGTGCAGGGCTTCTACCAGGGCCTCGTGGTGACGAAGGCCGTCGAGGGTGCGATGTTCGCGGTGCACGCGGCCCGTGCCGACGACCCGATGCTCGCCCATGTGCGGCACCTGCTGGTCCTCTTCCTCGTCCGTACGGAGCGCTGGTCGGAGGCGGTGCACCAGCTCGTCCACATCGACGGTCACGTGGGCGCGCTGCCCTGGACGCAGAATTCGGATCCGGCCGCCGAGTACACGGTGTACCGGGCGCTTGCCGTGGCCGGGTACGAGGCGAACGGCGGCAGCCCGGCGACGCTGCCGCAGTAGCCGCCGACGGGTGAGGGACACCGGAATCCTCGGCGCCCCCTTCGCGTTGTACGGATCGAACACCGACCCCCGGAGGAGCCCCCGCATGTTCCTGAACCACCGCACCCCGCAGCTCCCCACCCCCGAGGAGGCCCTGCGCGGGCGTCCCGTCCCCGAATTCACCGTCCCGTCCCGGCACACGGTCCTCGGCAACCCGCTGACCGGCCCGTACCCGCAGGGGCTGGAGGTCGCCGACTTCGCGCTGGGCTGTTTCTGGGGTGCCGAGCGCAAGTTCTGGCAGACGGAGGGCGTGTGGACGACCCTCGTCGGCTACCAGGGCGGCTACACCGAGAACCCTTCGTACGAGGAGGCCTGCTCGGGTCTGACGGGTCACACGGAGGCGGTGCGTGTGGTCTTCGACCCGAAGGCCGTCAGCTACGCCGAGCTCCTGAAGCTCTTCTGGGAGTCCCACAACCCGACCCAGGGCTTCCGCCAGGGCAACGACGTGGGCACGCAGTACCGCTCGGCGATCTACACGCACTCCCCCGAGCAGGCGGAGGGCGCGGCCGCGGCCCGCGAGGCGTACCAGCGGGTCCTGACCGGTTCGGGCTTCCGCGAGATCACCACGGAGATCCTCCCGGCCGAGGGGCGCACCTTCTGGCCCGCCGAGGCGTACCACCAGCAGTACCTGGACAAGAACCCCGACGGCTACTGCGGCATCGGCGGCACGGGCGCCACCCTGGAGTTCCCGTCGGAGACGAACTGGGGCCGGGCCTGTCCCACGGGCATCGCCCCGGCACCGACCGCCGGCGACTGATCCCGCGCTGCCGGCTGCCGGTTCCCGCCTGCCGGCCTCCCGGCTCCGTGGCCCTCGGGCGCTCTCTGCCTGCGGCGAATCTGCCGTGGGCAGAGATTCCTGACGTGGCGGGCCTCCCGGGCCAAGAGTGGAGTGAGCGCGGCCGCACCGGCCGCCCCCGCCACCGGGAGGTCCGATGTCGCCCCACCCCGCCGCCCTGCCACGCGCCGCCGACGAGGACACACCGTCGACACGGTTCGACGACCACCTCGCCGCGCAGCTCCTCGCCCAGCGGATCGTCTTCCTGGGCACCCAGGTGGACGAGGTCTCCGCGAACCGGGTCTGCGCCCAGCTGCTGCTGCTGTCCGCCGAGGACCCGCGCACCGACATCAGCCTCTACATCAACAGTCCGGGCGGGTCCGTGACGGCCGGGCTGGCCATCTACGACACGATGCAGCTCGTCCCGAACGACGTCTCCACCCTCGCCATGGGGTTCGCCGCGTCCATGGGGCAGTTCCTGCTCACCGTCGGGACGCCGGGCAAGCGGTTCGCCCTGCCGAACGCGCGGATCATGATGCACCAGCCGTCGGCCGGCATCGGCGGCACCGCTTCCGACATCGCGATCCAGGCCGAGAACCTCGAATTCACGAAGCAGGCAGTCGAGCGGATCACGGCGGCGCACACCGGGCAGTCCGCGGAGACGGTCTCCCGGGACGGCGACCGGGACCGGTGGTTCACGGCCGGGCAGGCGAAGGCGTACGGCATGGTCGACCACGTCGTCGAGTCGCTCGACGACGTGCGCCCGGCCGGTTCGCGGCGACGGCTGGGGATCTGACATGGGCCAGTACACGATCCCGAGCGTCGTCGAGCGCACCCCGCTGGGGGAACGGTCCTACGACGTCTTCAGCCGTCTCCTGTCGGAGCGGATCATCTTCATCGGTACGGAGATCGACGACGGGGTGGCCAACGTCGTCATCGCCCAGCTGCTCCACCTGGAGTCGTCGAGCCCGGGGACCGAGATCGCGATCTACCTCAACTCCCCGGGCGGCTCGTTCACTTCGCTGATGGCGATCTACGACACGATGACCTTCGTCTCGGCTCCGATCGCGACGTACTGCGTGGGGCAGGCGGCCTCGACCGCCGCGGTGCTCCTGGCCGGCGGCGATCAGGGACGGCGGTTCGTCCTGGAGCACTCCCGGGTGCTGCTGGGACAGCCGGCCAGCGGTGGGCAGCAGGGCACGGTCTCCGACCTCCGGCTGCACGCCAGGGAGATGCTGCGGATCCGCTCGCAGGTCGAGGAGGTCCTGGCCCGGCACACCCCGCACGATCCGGCGACCCTGCGGGCGGACACCGACAGGGACAGGATCTTCACGGCCCAGGACGCGGTGGCGTACGGCCTCGCGGACGAGGTCCTCAGCCGCCGGGTCCCGGCCACCGCCTGACCCGGCATCAGGCGGCCAGCCGCACCTCGCCCAGGGAGGCGCGGGCCGGGGACATGCGGGCCGGGGACGTCCGGGAGGCCGCGGTGCTGCGGCGGCCGAGCTCCCCCTGGGCCAGGGACAGCACATCGGCCAGTCCGAGGCCGAGCGAACGGGCGGCTGCCGCGAGGACCTCTGAGGAGGCCTCCTTGCGGCCGCGCTCGATCTCGGAGAGGTACGGCATCGAGATCCGGGCGTCCTCGGCCACGTCCTTGAGCGTCCGCTCCTGTGCGAGCCGCTCGCGGCGCAGCACGTCCCCGACGACGTCCCGCCAGAGCGGCTCTCTGGCGGCGGGCGCGGGGCCCGGTGCCGTGGCGGGGACAGGACGCAGGGGGATGACACGGGCTCGGTTCTGCGCGTGGCTGCTCATCTCCCCAGCCTAGGAGCGCCGCGCCCGGCGCGGGAGGTGGAAGCGTTCCGCGCCGGGCGAATCTGCTGTTGGCTAAGCCGGGTGTGCTGCGACGGGTCCGGGTCCTACGGGTCCGGGTCCTACAGGTCCGGTCACTTGCCGATGGTGCTCTGCGGGCCGCCGTACTGCTGGAGCAGGGCGGGGACGTCCGCGGCCGGGTCCAGCGTGTAGCTGTAGTGGTCGCCCGGCTTGAAGGTCGTCCCGTTGGTCTGCTGCTTGCCGGTGCACGAGACGCAGATGCTGCCCGTCTGGGTCAGGGTTGCCGCCGAGGTGTCGATGTTGTACGGGTTGGCGACGTTCCGGTAGTAGCTGTTCTCGATGACGGTCTTCGAGGCGCCGCGCGAGAGGTTTCCGTACGAGGTGATGTTCTGCATGTAGTTGTTGTAGAGGTGGGCGTACGCGACGTTGTCGATGCTGGGGTTGCGCTGGTTGGTGTCGTGGATCCAGTTGTGGTGGATGGTCATCCGGGCGGTGACGTTCTCCGTCCAGCCGATGCCGAAGGCCTTGTTCTGCTCGCCCATGACGTTCCAGGAGACGGTGAGGTAGCTGGTGTCCTTGCGGCTGTCGATGAGGCCGTCGTTCATCCGCTCGATGCGGTTGTGGTCGATCCAGATGTGGTCGGCGGTGTCCATCTGGATGCCGTCGTAGTCGTAGTCCTTGTCATCCGGGTCGTCCGCGGCCATCCGGGTGTCACGGATGGTGAGGTTGCGGATGATGACGTTGTGGACGCCGGTGCCCAGGAAGAAGCCGCCGCCGACGATCTGCCCGGAGGTACCGACACCGATGAGGGTCTTGTCGGACTTCACGGGTATCTCGTGCCCGTACGGGGTGACCGTGATCGCGGACGCCACCTTGATGACGTAGGGCGTGGAAGCGGTGGCGTACTTCACCAGGTCGGCGAAGTTCGTGACGGTGACGGTGGGGCCGGCCGCCCCTCCGGTGGTGCCGCCTCCTGTGGCGGCGAAGCCGTCGGCCTTGTCGGACCAGGTGCGCCCCCCGGACACGGGCTGGAAGGCCCACTGCTTGTTGCTGTTGGCGGTGCAGGTCTCCTGGATGATCGCCGCACCGCTCGCGGTGGACGCGCCCTTGTCACTCATGCACAGACCGCTGTTGACGTTGATGATCTGGTACGTCCCCGTGCCGCTCGGGGTCAGCGTCCACTGCTGGTTGGTCTGCCCGGCACACCCCCACTGCTGGAGCTGCACCCCGCTCACCGTCGAGTAGTCGGGCACATCCACGCACTTACCACTCTGCTTGTTCACCAGCCGGTACCGCCCCGAACCGTCCGCGGTCAGCGTGAACTGCTGCCACGCGGCCCCCTCCGTACAACCCCACTGCTGCAACAACGCACCGTTCGCCCCCGACGCCGCCGGCACATCCACGCACTTACCACTCGTCTTCACCACCAGCTGATAGACACCGCCCGCGGGCGGCAGCTCCGCCGCACCCGCTGTCGACACCAGACCCCCGGCAAGGACACCTCCGACGGCCAGCAGCAGCGACGTCACCAGGGCTCCGAGCCCCAGCGTCCTCCGCCTGTTCCTGTGCTTGCGCATGCTTTCTTTCCTCTCGAACGGGATGCGTAGGAATTCGGATGCGGCGGCCCGGTCAGCGCACCGGGTTCCAGCCGTCCGTGCCGGCCAGGTACTTCTGCGGCGTGTAGTTCGCTGCCTGGGCGTCCGTCATTTGCGGGCGGTTGCCGTTGACGGTGGCTCCGGCGCCGGTGTTGCGGTATTCGGAGAACCGGGCGTTCTTCCACGAGTTGGTGGACATGTCCGTCCACGGCTGCGCGGTGGCGAGGGCCGAGGAGATGGAGGTCTCGCGGTAGAGGACCTGAGCGTCGGCGCGCCAGGGGCGGCCCAGCTGGGTGGTGTTCGCCACGGCACCGGTCACGGAGGACCGGTAGAACAGGAATCCGTACGCCCTGTCCGCAGGGGTGCTCGCCGCGGTGATCGGGCCGCCGGTGCTGCGCTTCTCGTGGATGGTGGAGGTGTGGAACACGGCGATGCCACCGCCGTAGATGAAGTCCACCGTGCCTTCGACGTAGGAATCCACCACGTACGCACGGGCACTGTTGTTCACCAGGAAGGTGTCCTGGTCGCCGAGCAGCCTGACGTCGTCCAGGACGGCGCGGTCGGCGTCGAGGTAGAGGGCGAGCGCCTGGTCGCCGGTGTCGGAGCTGTTCTCGTCGAAGTCGTTCGCCATGGTCAGGTTGAGGGCCTGGAAGTCGTGGCCCTTGGCGACGACGGTGGCCGATCCCGCGGTGCCGTAGGTGCCTGCGTTGCGGTTGCCGATGACGACCACGTCGTCCGCCGAGTCGCCGGTTCCCTTCAGGGTGATGAAGGGCTTGTCGACGGGGATGGTCACCTGCTCGCGGTAGGTGCCGGGCTTGATGGTGATGGTGACGCGGCTCGCGTTGCCGGTGCCGACGGCGTTCACCGCGGCCTGGACCGTCCGGTAGGTGCCGGTTCCGTCGGAGGCGACGGTGGTCGGGCCGGTGGAACCGCCGACCGGTTTGAAGGCCCACTGCTTGTTGCTGTTGGCGGTGCAGGTCTCCTGGATGATCGCCGCACCGCTCGCGGTGGACGCGCCCTTGTCACTCATGCACAGACCGCTGTTGACGTTGATGATCTGGTACGTCCCCGTGCCGCTCGGGGTCAGCGTCCACTGCTGGTTGGTCTGCCCGGCACACCCCCACTGCTGGAGCTGCACCCCGCTCACCGTCGAGTAGTCGGGCACATCCACGCACTTACCACTCTGCTTGTTCACCAGCCGGTACCGCCCCGAACCGTCCGCGGTCAGCGTGAACTGCTGCCACGCGGCCCCCTCCGTACAACCCCACTGCTGCAACAACGCACCGTTCGCCCCCGACGCCGCCGGCACATCCACGCACTTACCACTCGTCTTCACCACCAGCTGGTACACGCCCCCTGCCGCCGGCAGCGCAGCCGCCCCGGCGGTCGGCACCAGACCGCCGGCCAGCAGCAGGGCGGCCGGCAGGCTGAGGGCCAGGACGCGTCGTCCCTTGTTCGGTTTCTCGGTCATTGTTCGCTCCTCCAGATGGACGGGTGGGTGCGGTGCTTTGGAGCCGTAGCGCCCAGGTAGATGCGGGGGGCGGGAGGGGATGACAGAAATCCGGAAGAAACTTCTGCCGGAACCGAAGAGGCATGTGTGACTGAAGTGGCGTGAGTGGTGAATGAGCGGCTTTACGCCCAGGAGCTGTTGTGCCACGATGCGTGGCTCCGGGGCCCCTTCGGCCGCTTGTTCGGGGCCATCCGGTGACCGGCCCCGAATCGACAGGGAGCCGGGACGGAATGACGCACAGCGGGACCGGCCCTGCGGGGCGCGGCAGCACTGCGGAGCTGGTGCGGGACGCCGTGAGTGGCGACTCCGGGGCGCTCGATGAACTGCTGGCCGCCCACCTGCCGTTGGTCTACGGGATCGTCGGGCGGGCGCTCAACGGTCACGCCGACGTGGACGACCTGGTGCAGGAGGTGATGCTGCGGATCGTCCGTGGTCTGCCGACGCTGCGCGAGCCGGAGCGCTTCCGCTCCTGGGCGGTGGCCATCGCGTACCGGGAGATCCAGCAGCACCAGCGGCGGACGTTCCGCGACCGCTTCCGGCGGGACGAGGTGGCGGAGGTCGCCGATCCGCTCACGGACTTCGCCGAGCGCACCGTCGCCGAGCTCGAACTCACCGGGCAGCGCAGGGATCTGGCCCGTGCGGCCCGCTGGCTGGACGCGGACGACCGGCGACTGCTCGCGCTGTGGTGGGAGGAGGAGGCCGGCCGGCTCACCCGGGCCGAGGTCGCCCGTGCCGTGGGCCTGGACACCGGGCACACGGCGGTCCGGATCCGGCGGATGAAGGTCCAGCTGGAGGCCGCGCGTACGGTCGTGTGCGCGCTCGCCGTCACTCCCCGCTGCCCCGCGCTGGCCGATGCCGCCCACGGCTGGGACGGCGGCACGGGTGCGCTCTGGCGCAAGCGGCTGACCCGCCATGTGCGGGGCTGCCCGCAGTGCGGGGAGCAGGGGGCGGGGCTGGTCTCGCCGGAGAAGCTGCTGCCCGGACTGGGGCTCGTGCCGTTGCCCGGTGGGCTGCTGGCCGGGATGCGGCACACCGTCGAGACGGCGGCCTCGGTGGGGCAGACGGTCGCGGGGCGGGTCCGCGACTACGTCACGGCGAAATCGGTCACGGCGTCGGTGGCCGTGCTCGCGGTGGTCACCGGGGGTCTGACCTACCCGGTGTGGCACTCCCCCGCCCCCTCACCGCGGGCGGCGGCGCCGGCCGCGAGCCGTCCCGCGCAGCGGGCTGCCCCTGCGCCGTCCCGTCCGGCACCGGTGCGTTCCGTCGCGGCATCGGTCTCCGGCAGCCCCTCGGCGGCAGCGACGGCCGCGAGCTCCGGGGGTGCGATCGGTGTGACCCGCGCGGACATCTATCTCGCGCCCGACGGGTCGGACTCCGGGGACGGCAGCCGGGCCCGGCCGTACGCCACGCTCGGCAAGGCGGTGTCGGTGGTCCGCCCCGGGCAGACCATCGCGATGCGTGGCGGCACCTACCGCCCGGACCAGGGCGTCGCCATCACCACGGACGGCACCCCCGGCCGCCGCATCACGCTCAGCAACGTCCGGGGCGAACGGCCGGTGATCGACGCCTCGGGTGTCCCCGCGACGGCCTGGGCGGTCACGCAGCAGGCGGACCACTGGACCGTGCAGGGGCTGGAGATCCAGGGTTCGACGAGTCACGCGTACGTCTGCCGGGGCTGTCGGGACACCGTCTTCCGGGGGCTGTCCCTGCACGACAACGCCAAGTCCGGGCTCACCCTGCGCGACTCCGGCACGGAGGACAACACCGTGCTGGACAGCGACTTCCACTCCAACGGGCCGAAGCCCGGAGCCGGGGTCGGCCTGGCGGTCAAGTTCGGCTCCGGCGGGGGCAACGTGGTCCGGGGCTGCCGCGCCTTCGGCAACGGGGCCGACGGCATCGACCTCGGCGGGTTCACCACCCCCGTGACCGTGGAGAACACCTGGTCCTACCGCAACGGCAACGGCTTCACCCTCGGCGGGGGCAACACCGCCGCCTCGGTGGCGCATGTGCTCACCGACGACGCCGCGTGGGACAACGCCGGGCTGGGCTTCAACGACGAGGGCAACTCCGGCGCCGTCCGACTCACCCGCAACACGGCCTTCCGCAACGGAACCGGCTTCTACCTGGCCAGCTCGTCCGCCGTGCTGAACGCGAACGCGGCTGTGGACAACACCGAGGGACCGGAGCCGGTACTGGCGGACTCCGCCCGTTCCGAGGGCAACACCTGGGACGGCGGGGGCGGGAGCCCGTCGATGTTCGCCACGACCGATCCGGCCACCGCCGAGTCGCCGCGTTCCGCCGACGCGGCGCTGCCCCGGACCTCCTTCCTGGCCCCGGCCGGGCAGCAGCCCGGGGCACGCATGGCCGAAGGCTCCTGAGATGGCGCGGGCACGTGGCACCCTTGCACGCAAAAGACCTCGACCGAAGGGGAGTTCGGATCCGATGACGGCGAGCGACGACCGCAGCCACCTCACCACCCTGCGGGGCCGTCCGTGGTTCGCCGCGAACGAGGTGCTCGCCTTCGTCCTCGAACTGCTCGCGATCGGCTGCCTGGCCCGGTGGGGCTTCACGGCCGTTGACGGCTGGGCGGCCTCCCTGCTGCTGGGTCTGGGCACACCCGCTGCCGCCGTCACCCTGTGGGCACTGTTCGCCGCGCCCCGCGCCCGGTTCCCGCTGCCGCTCACGGGCGTCCTCGCGGTGAAGACGCTGGTGCTGGGCGGCGCGGCGGCAGCCGTGTACGGGACGGGGCATCCGGTGGCGGCCGTGGCCCTCGCGGTGGTGCCGGCGGCGAACACGGGCTGCGCGGAGTACTTCCGGCGCGGCTCCGGTCACGGCGTGACGGGTGCGGGTGCCGGTCAGGACGTCAGGACGTGACCGGTGCGGTCACGGCGTGACGGGTGCGGGCGCCCGTCAGAACGTCACGACGTGACGGGTGCGGGCGCCCGTCAGAACGTCACGACGTGACGGGTGCGGGCGCCCGTCAGAACGTCACGACGTCACGACGTAGCAGGTGTAGGCGCCGGTCACCGTCGTCCCGGTTCCTCCCCCGCCCATCGAGACGGTGGTCTCGGAGGAGCCGTAGTACGAGTAGCCGCCCTTGTCGACGGCGTCGCGCAGCCAGGCGGCCGGGGCCCTGTCGTGTGCGCGCCCGCACTGCTCGTCGGCGTACGCGTCCCCGCTCTTCTCCGCCGCGTCCCCGGGGAAGGCCCGGTCCACCTCGGTCTGCGCGAGTACACGCATGTCGTGGCTCTCCGCGCAGTCGACCGGGCGTACGACCCCGCTGCTGCCGAGTCCCGTGTCGGTGGCGGCGCACTGCCCCGCCTTCAGGCCGCTCACGGGGGCCAGCGCCTTCTGCGCGTCCTCGACGCCCTTGGCCGGCTTCCGGTGCCGGACCGGCTTGCCGAACGCGCCGAGTTCGTACGTGGCCCGCAGGGTCCTGATGGCTCCGGTGGGAACGTTCTCCTCGTGCAGGCCGACGAGTACGGGCCCGAGGTCGGCGGTCACCTCGGTGAGCCGGCCCTCGGAATCGAGCACCACCGTCAGTTCCACCGGGTCGCCGCCGGCGGTCCGGAGCTCCGGGGGCAGTATTTCCGACACGGTCTCGGGGAGTGCGGTCACCCGGTAGAGGCGGCTGCCGTCCGTCTGCCGCTCGGGGGCCTGGCGGGGGATCGTCCGGGGGACGAGGTCGGCGAGGGTGCCGCCGTACGGCGCCACGTCGCCCGCGGCGTGCGCGGCCACCCCCCGGGTCGCCTCGCCGAGTCCCGTGATCGCCTCGGGTGTGTAGCGCAGCCAGGCGGCGGTGCCGCGCCGGACGTAGACGTCGTCGCCCTCGGTGGCCAGGGTCTGCTCGACGGTCGTCCCCGGCTCCCCGACAAACTGGGCGGCGGTCCGGTGGAAGCGCCGGTCCACCTTGAGGCTGACGTTCGCGAGCGAGGTCCCCTCCGTGTAGTCCAGGCTGCCCTCGGTGCGCTGCACGGCGTCACCGGTGTTCGTCCCGTACGTGAGGGTGGAGACGAAGGCGGCGGTGCCCGCCTTGCGTGTCACCTCCGTCGCCGCGTGGAACTGGTCGGCCAGCGGCTGCCCGTAGACGGCCTCCCCCGGTTCCGCGTCGTTCCCCGCGCCGCACGCGGCTGTGCCGACGAGTACCGACGTCAGCGCCAGCACGGTTCTCCAGCGTCTTGCAGTGTCCACGTTCCCCACCCCTTGTACGTGCTCCGAGCAGGCATTCTTCTCGGTGCGGCCGGTCCGCGCGAGCACAGGGTGATCACGAAACCCGCAGGTCGGGTGGGTGCGAAGGGTGCCCGGGGCGCGCGCCGCGCCCCGGGCTGTCGACGCCTGAGGCCCGTGGCTCAGATGAGGCCCTGCGCCAGCATCGCGTCCGCGACGAGCTCGAAGCCCGCGATGTTCGCACCCACCACGTAGTTGCCGGGGCTGCCGTAGCGCTCGGCGGTGGTGTAGCAGGAGTCGTGGATGTGGCGCATGATCTCGGCGAGGCGCTGCTCGGTGTGGGCGAAGGTCCAGGAGTCGCGCGAGGCGTTCTGCTGCATCTCCAGGGCGCTGGTGGCCACGCCGCCCGCGTTGGCCGCCTTGCCGGGGGCGAAGGCGACGCCCGCTTCCTGGAAGACGCGGACGGCCTCGGGGGTGGTGGGCATGTTGGCGCCCTCGGCGACGGCCTTGACCCCGTTGCGTACGAGGGTGAGGGCGTCGGCCTCGTGGAGTTCGTTCTGGGTGGCGCAGGGCAGTGCCACGTCCACGGGGACGTTCCAGACGCCCGTGCCCTCGACGTACCGCACGTGTGCGCCGCGCCGCGCGGCGTACTCGGAGACACGGCCCCGGCCCGTCTCCTTGATCTCCTTGAGCAGGGCGAGGTCGATGCCCTTCTCGTCCACGACGTAGCCGCCGGAGTCCGAGCACGTGACGACACTCGCGCCGAGCTGCTGGGCCTTCTCGATGGCGTAGATCGCGACGTTGCCCGAGCCGGACACGGCGATGCGCCTGCCGTCGAGGCTGTCGCCCTGGCTGCGGAGCATTTCGGCGGTGAACAGGACGCAGCCGTAGCCGGTCGCCTCGGTGCGCACCAGGGCGCCGCCCCAGCCGAGGCCCTTGCCGGTGAGGACGCCGGACTCGTAGCGGTTGGTGATCCGCTTGTACTGGCCGAACAGGTAGCCGATCTCCCGGCCGCCCACACCGATGTCACCGGCGGGGACGTCGGTGTACTCGCCCAGGTGGCGGTGGAGTTCGGTCATGAAGGACTGGCAGAAGCGCATGATCTCGGCGTCGGAGCGGCCCTTGGGGTCGAAGTCCGCGCCGCCCTTGCCGCCGCCGATCGGCATGCCGGTGAGGGCGTTCTTGAAGATCTGCTCGAAGCCGAGGAACTTCACGATCCCGAGGTTGACCGAGGGGTGGAAGCGCAGTCCGCCCTTGTACGGGCCGAGCGAGCTGGAGAACTCGACGCGGAAGCCGCGGTTGACGTGGATGTCGCCGGAGTCGTCCGACCACGGCACCCGGAAGATGAGCTGCCGCTCGGGCTCGCAGATCCGCTCGATGATCCGCGCGTCCACGAACTCCGGGCGCTGCGCCAGCACCGGGCCGAGGGTTTCGAGGACTTCGCGTACCGCCTGGTGGAATTCCCTCTCGCCCTGGTTGCGGCGGAGGATCTGGGCGTACAGCGGCTCGATGACACGGCTCTCGGCGGTGTTCGGGGTGACGGAGTGGGAGCTGGCCGGCATCTGATCAAGACCTTCCGTGGGTGGACGTCATGCGCGTCGGCGCTCCCGTCCCTGGGGCGCCGCGGGTCCTCCTCCCGGAGGAGAGCCCCACGGCAGCGACGCTGCTCCCGGGGACGTACGGAACCGTTGCACCGGTTAATTGTCCCAGTACCCACCGAAGATCTTCATCGGCATCCACATGCCGGCCGCGGGTCACCTCGTGCGCGGGGCCTGCGGGGCGACGGAACTCACAGCCGGACGGGCCTGGCTGTGAGGGTACCGGCGCTCAGGACCACGGGGGACAGCGCCGGCGTCCGGCGCCCCGCGCCTCGCACGGCGGAGGCCCGCCCCGGCGGGGCGGGCCTCGGTGCGACCTGGGGAGGGTGCTCAGGCCGCCGCGTTCTCCGTGACCGTGACCTTGCCCTTGCGGATGGTGGCCACCCGCGGGGCCTTGCGGGCGAGGGAGCTGTCGTGGGTGACCATCACGAAGGTCAGCCCGTGTTCCTTCCACAGACCGTCGAGCAGGTCCATGATCTCGTCGCGCATGGACTCGTCGAGGTTGCCGGTGGGTTCGTCGGCGAGCAGCACCTTCGGCCGCTTCACCAGTGCCCGGGCGATCGCGACACGCTGCTGCTGGCCGCCGGACATCTCGCTGGGCAGGTGGGTGGGGCGGTCGCCGAGGCCGACGGATTCGAGGGCTTCCGCGGCCCTTTCCCGGCGGGTCCTCGCGCCGAGGCCGAGCGGGACGAGCGCGGTCTCCACGTTCTCCTGGGCGGTGAGGGTGGGGATCAGGTTGAAGCTCTGGAAGACGAAGCCGATGGACTCCGCCCGGACCTTGGTGAGCCGGGACTCGGGCAGCTTCGCCAGATCGACACCGTCGAGCTCGATGGTGCCCGCGGTCGGCCGGTCGAGTCCGCCGAGCATCTGGAGGAGGGTGGACTTGCCGCCGCCGGTCGGGCCCTGGATGACGAGCCTGCCGCCGTCCTCGATGGTCAGGTCGACACCGGCGAGGGCGTCGACGGCGGTCTTGCCGCGCATGTAGCGCTTGGTGACGCCACTGAGCTGGTACACGTGTGGACTCCTGCTGTACGTACGGAGGGGAGGGGGCCGGGCGCGCCCGGGGGGCGCGCGCTACGCGACGCGGCGCAGGGCGTCGGCCGGGCGCAGCCGGGAGGCCCGCCAGCCGCCGAAGGCACCCGCGACAAGTCCGCCGGCCACCGCCAGGGCGACGGCGGTCAGGATCGTGGTCAGGGAGACCGGTGCGGTCAGCGCGATGTCGAGGGTCTTGGCCGCGGTCTGGCGGCCGGGACCGCCGCCGCCCATCGGGCCGCCGCCCATGCCACCGCCGCCTCCGCCGCCCGAGGAGCCGAGCTGGGCGGTGAGGGTGGGGCTGACTGCGGTCACGGCGTACGCGCCGGCGAGGCCGACGGCGATACCGAGGACACCGCCCATGAGGCCGTTGACGAGCGCCTCGCCGATGACCTGGCGGGTGACACGGCCGCTCTTCCAGCCGAGTGCCTTGAGGGTGCCGAACTCCCGGACGCGGCGGCTGACCGCCGAGGAGGTGAGCAGGCCCGCGACGAGGAACGCGGCGATGAGGACGGCGATGGAGAGCCACTTGCCGACGCTGGAGGCCAGGTCGGAGGCGGTGGAGAGGGAGCCGGAGACCGTGTCGGCGAGGTCGGCGGAGGTGGTGACCGTCGTGCCTGAGATGTTCTTCTGGATGGCGGCCTTGACGGTGTCGATCTGCTGCGAGTCCGCGGCCTTGACGTAGACCGTGGTGACCTTGTCCTTGGAGTCGGCGACGGTCTGTGCCTGCTTCAGCGGGATGTAGACGTTGGCGGCGGCGTCTCCGCTGTCCGCCGTCGAGATGCCGACGATCGTGTACTTGGTGCCGGAGATGGTGACGGTCCTGTCGACCGCGAGTTCCTTCTCCTTGGCGTACGCGGCGTCGACGACCGCGACCTCGGCGTCGGTCTCGGCGGCCTTGAACGTACGGCCCTTGGTGATGGTGGAGGAGGTCAGCGGACCGAGGTCCTGCCGGGTGACGTCGGTGCCGTACACGGTGAAGGAGTTGACGTCGAAGGAGGCGCCGCCACCCTGGACCTCACCCTGCGGCTGGCCGCCGCCCTGGCCGCCGCCGGGGCCGCCCTGTCCCGCGCTCTCGTCCTGCTTGAACTCGCCGCGCTGGAACTGGCCGTCGACCTTCATGACGGTCAGGCTCAGCCCGCCGACGGCGTCCGCGACACCGTCCTGCTTGCCGACCTTCGTGACGGTGCTGGAGGCGAGCGTCTGGAAGCCCTGGACCATGACCCGGTCGGTGCTCTGGGTCGCCTCGTCGTCGTCCTTGGCGTCGAACTCGAACCGGGGGCGTTCGGTGCCCGACCCCTGGGCGGCGGCGGCCTTGGTCACCGTCATGTCCGTACCCAGGCCGTACAGCGATTCCAGGACCTTGTCCTGGGCCTTGCTCATGCCCGAGGAGACCGAGCTGACGATGATGACCAGCGCAATACCGAGGGCGAGCCCCGAGGCGACGACGAGCGCCGCCTTTCTGCGGCGGCGCAGCTCGCGCCGGAGGTAGGTGAAGAACATGGCGCGAAGCTATGGAGCGGGCGTGATGAAGGGTTAAGTCTGCGATGAGAGCTGGATGAGAACCTTCGCGGGGCGCATGCGCCGAGGGCGGCACGCACATTGCCGAAGGCGGCGCGCACACACGCCGAAGGCGGCGGCACCCGGTGGACCGGGGTGCCGCCGCCTTCGGAACGGGGGGATGGGGCTCGGTTACGGGATCAGGCCTCGGAACCGGCCGTCCACTCCGACCAGCTCATGTTCCAGCCGTTGAGGCCGTTGTCCGGGGAGATGGTCTTGTCCGGGGAGTTCTTGACGATGACCACGTCGCCGATCATGGAGTTGTCGTAGAACCAGGCGCCGGCGGTACCCGGGTCGTTGGCGCCCTTCGTGTCGGACAGGCCGACACAGCCGTGGCTGGTGTTGGCGCTGCCGAAGATCGACTTGGCGCCCCAGTAGTTGCCGTGGATGAAGGTGCCCGACGTGGACAGGCGCAGGGCGTGCGGCACGTCCTTGATGTCGTACTCGCCCTTGCCGTCGTCGTCCGTGAAGCCGACCGTCGCACCGTCCATGCGGGTCTCCTTGAACTTCTCGGAGATCACCATCTCGCCGTTGTACGTCGGGTTCTCCGACGAACCGGCCGAGATCGGGATGGTCTTGATCGTCTTGCCGTCCTGGGCGACGGTCATCGTCTTCGCCTTGGCGTCCACGGTGGAGACCTGGTTGCGGCCGACCTTGAAGGTCACCGTCTTCTGCTGCACGCCGACGACGCCGTCGGCACCCTCGACGCCGTCCAGCGCCAGCTTCAGCGTGACGGTGGAGCCGCCCTGCCAGTAGTCCTCGGGGCGCAGGTCCAGGCGCTGGGCGTTGAACCAGTGGCCGACGACCTCCTGGCCGCTGCTCGACGTCACGGTGATGCCGTCCTGGACGGCCTTCTTGTTCGTGATCGCCTTGTTGAAGTTGATCGAGACGGGCATGCCGACGCCGACGGTGGAACCGTCCTCGGGCGTGAAGTTCCCGATGAAGCTGTCCTCGGGCGAGACCGTGGTGAAGGAGCTGTTGGCGTGCGCCTCACGGTCCTTCGAGTCGGCCGCCGTCGCACTGATCTTGTACGTGGTCGAGCGTTCCAGCTGCCCGGTGGGCTTCCAGCTGGAACCGTCGGCGGCGAGGGTGCCCTCGACGGCCTCTCCGGCCGACGTGGTCATGGTGACCTCGGTCAGCTTGCCCTTGGCCACGGTGACGATGGCGGCGTTGTTGATGCTCGCGTTGGTGGCACCGTTCTTCGGCGCGATCGTTATCTGCGCCTCGGAGGCGTCCTTGGCGGCCGCCTCGTCCACCTGCGCCTGCGACGTCTTCGAGCTGTCGGCGCTCGCGCCCCCCGTGCCACCGTCGTCGCTGCAGGCCGAAAGCACCAGCACGCCGCCGAGCAGTGCGGACGCCGCCATGAGGCCCCGGCGCCGCTTGCTGTCCGTCATCACACGATTCTCCATCGTTGCCGAATCCCCAACATCCCCGGACGAGGTCGCCTGACGGCGATCCCCCGTCAATGTTCCAAGAACACCCTGTACCGGTCTTCCGTTCCACATCCGTCGAAGATGTGGGGAACACCACTCATCGACGCGTCCCTGACCGCGGCGGTTCCCGCAGGCCGGCAGAACTGCCGGACATGTCAGCGGTCCGTTCCGCCGCCTTCTTCGTCGCCCGTCTCATTGTCCTCGATCCCGTAGTAGGCCTCGTCGTCGTCCTCCCCGGCCACCCAGTCCTCGGCGTCCGGGTCGTAGTCGATCGTCTCGCTGCTCCAGGAGGCCTGGGCGAGCTCGACCCCCGGCACCTGGCCCACGAGGTCGAAGGGGTCGATGAGTGACGCGAGGGCCTCAGCACCGTCTTCCCTGACGGTCTCCTCGGCATGCGTACGTTCCTCGGCGGACTCGTCGGCCGAGGAGCCCGAGGTCGTGAAGTCGGCGGCGATGCTTTCGAGTGCCGTGCCGGTCAGCGCGTCGGCGTCGGTGATCCGCAGCACCATCTCCACGCGAAGCCGAACATATCCGGTTGTCTCTGAAGTGCTCATACGCCGGAGCGTAAGGCTCCCGGGACCTGCGGGTTTCCTCCGACCCGCTGCTTTGCTTAGCATCGGCCCACGGGGCTAACTGATGGCTGTCGCAAGGGGATCGATTCCGTGTCCATCGCTCGTCGCACGCTGCTGACCACCACAGCGGCAGGCACCCTGCTCTGCGCTCTCTGGTTCGTCCCCTCCGCCAACGCGACGGACGGAACAGGGCCGCAGGGCGGTTCCACCGGCTCCTCGGCCGAGGCCCCACAGGCGGGTTCCACCGAGGAGACCGTCCCGCAGGAGACACTCGCCGACACGGGTGCCGGGGTGGACACCACCCCGTATCTGATCGGCGGCACGGCCTTCCTGTGCGTCGGTGCGGGGTTCGTCGCCTATTCGGTACGCCGGGGCGGCACGCTGAGCACCGGTTTCTGACGTACGGACGAGAAGAGAGGGCCGTCGCACGTGTGCGACGGCCCTCTCCTCGTACCGGTCCTGCGCGTCAGGCCAGCGGCCCGGTCACGCTCTCCGCGGCCGCGACGAGCTTCCCCTCCCGTACGAAGGCGTCGGCGGCGGCCAGATCGGGCGAGAGGAAGCGGTCGGGGCCCGGCCCCTGGACCCCGGCGGCGCGCAGCGCCTCGATGACGGCCAGCGAGGCGGGCCCGGGGGTCAGGCCCGCGGCGGCGCGCAGTTCGACGGCGCGGGTGGCCGCGTACAGCTCGACGGCGACGATCCGCGCCAGGTTGGTGACGGCGGTACGGAGCTTGCGCGCCGCGGACCAGCCCATGGAGACGTGGTCCTCCTGCATGGCGGAGGACGGGATCGAGTCGACGGAGGCCGGGACCGCGAGCCGCTTCAGCTCGCTGACCAGGGCGGCCTGCGTGTACTGGGCGATCATCAGGCCGGAGTCGACCCCGGCGTCGTCGGCGAGGAACGGCGGCAGCCCGTGCGAGCGGTTCTTGTCCAGCAGCCGGTCGGTCCGGCGCTCGGTGATCGAACCGAGGTCGGCGGCGACGATCGCCAGGAAGTCGAGTACGTACGCGACGGGCGCGCCGTGGAAGTTGCCGTTGGACTCCACGCGGCCGTCGGGAAGGACGACCGGGTTGTCGACGGCCGAGGCCAGCTCGCGGCCGGCGACGAGCTCGCCGTGCGCGAGGGTGTCGCGCCCTGCGCCGTTGACCTGCGGGGCGCAGCGCACCGAGTAGGCGTCCTGGACGCGGGGGGCGTCGGACGTGATGTCGGCGTGCCGCCCCGTGAGGCCGGACCCGGCGAGGAACCGCAGCATGTTGTCGGCGGAGGCGCCCTGGCCGGGGTGGGGCCGGATGGCGTGGAGCTCCGGGGCGAGGACCTTGTCCGTGCCGAGGAGGGCCTCCAGGGAGAGCGCGGCGGTGATGTCGGCGCCCGTGTAGAGGTTCTTGAGGTCCGCGAGGGCCATCACGAGCATGCCGAGCATGCCGTCGGTGCCGTTGAGGAGGGCGAGGCCCTCCTTCTCGCGCAGTTCCACGGGCGTGATGCCGTGCGCCGCGAGGAGCTCACCGGCGGGGCGTACGACGCCGTCGGGGCCCTCCGCGTCGCCCTCGCCCATGAGGGTCAGGGCGCAGTGCGACAGCGGGGCCAGGTCGCCGGAGCAGCCGAGCGAGCCGTATTCGTGGACGACGGGGGTGATGCCCGCGTTGAGCACGTCGGCCATGGTCTGCGCGACCTGGGGGCGTACGCCGGTGTGGCCGGAGGCGAGGGTCTTCAGCCGCAGGAACATCAGCGCCCGCACGACCTCGCGCTCGACGTGCGGGCCCATGCCCGCCGCGTGCGAGCGGACGATGTTGCGCTGCAGCTGCGCCCGGAGGTCCGGGCTGATGTGCCGGCTCGCGAGGGCGCCGAAGCCGGTGGAGACGCCGTAGACCGGCTCGGGCTTGGCGGCGAGCGCGTCCACGATCTCGCGGGCGGCGGCCAGGGCGCCGACGGCCGCTGCGGAGAGCTCGACCCGGGCGCCCTCGCGGGCCACGGCGATGACGTCCGCGGCGGTGGTACCGGACGTCCCCACCACGACTGTATGCATATCCATATTCAGAAGCCTACGGACTGAAACCCGGCATGTCACGAGTGGTCGCACGGCGGACCCCTTACCGTCCCGTCAGCGTGCGCCCGGGGGCGGGTTGCCGCGCAGTCCGCGCCGGTCGTGCGGGGAGCCCGGCGGGTGGTCGGCCAACCGGAGCACCTCGCCGTCCCGCCCGGCCACCACCGGCTTCCTGGAGTGCGCCGCCTTCGCCCGGTACTGGGCGGCGTCCGCCAGCCGGAAGAGCCGGCGCGCGGACTGGACGGGGCCGATGTCGTCGCCGGTCGACGCGACCCCACAGGCGACCCCGTCGCCGAGCTCCAGGGCGACGGCCCGCGCGCACAGCTCCTCGGACACCCGGACCACGTCGTCCGCCGACGGCCCCACGGTCAGCAGACAGAACTCGTCACCGCCGAGCCGCGCCGCGAGGGCGTCGGGGAGCATCGCGCCGCAGAGCGACAGCACGGAGCCGAATCGTTCCAGCAGACGGTCGCCGACGGCGTGGCCATGGGTGTCGTTGACGGCCTTGAGACCGTTCAGGTCGCAGACGACCAGACTGACCACGATCTCCTCGGTGTGGTGCCGCTCCACCGCCTCGTCGAGCCGGATGTCGACGGCGCGGCGGTTCGCCAGGCCGGTCAGCGGGTCGGTGAAGGCCAGCTTGCGGACCTCCTCCAGCCGCTCGGTCTGCGCGAGGCCCGCCGCGACGACGGCGGCCAGCACGGTCGCGAAGTCCGCGTCGTCCCGGTCGAAGACCGGCGCCCCCGCCGGACGCGCCACATACAGCTCACCCCAGGCCCGCCCGTGCATCACGATCGGCGCCACGACGCAGCAGCCCCGGCCGCGCCGCCGCAGGGCCGCGACCCGCTGGTGGCAGTACGGCCTGGCCCCCCGGGCCGGGGCCCCGGCGGCCGGAGCGCCGTCGGCGGTCTCCACCCAGGCGTCCGGCTCACCGCCGCCGGCCCACCGCTCGTGCAGGAATTCGGTGATCTCCGGGAACTGGTGCACGGGGTAGGCCTCCTCCTCGGGGAACTCGGCCTCGCCCTCGGCCCGCTCCCCCGCGTTCACCAGCACCCGCAGCCTGCCCCGGTCCCGCTCCCACACGGACAGGGCCGCGAACGTGCCCCCCAGCGCCTCCCCCGCCCCCCGCGCCGCAGCCAGCCACGATTCGCGCGGGGTGTAGGCCGCCGCCATCGTCTGTGCGAGCGACACCACGGCCCGCAGCCGCACATCATCACCACCCATCACCCCAGCTTAGGGAGGTTCATGATGTTTTGATCAGTCGACAGCGCTGATGATCTTCACGGCGTCCGGTGGCTCACTCGCCGGGCCAGTTCGGCTTCCGCTTCTCGTTGAACGCGGCCACTCCCTCGGCCCGGTCCCCGGAGAAGGCCACCGACCGCCAGGCCGCGTCCTCCACCTCCAGTCCGGCACGCAGGTCCAGCCCTTGTCCCAGCCGCAGCGCCCGCTTCGCGGCCCGCAGGCCCACCGGGGAGTTGGCGGCGATCCGGCCGCCCAGCGCCAGCGCCTCCTCCCGGTCCCGGCCCTGGTCGACCAGCTCGTCGACCAGACCCAGCTCCCGGGCCTCGGCCGCCTCCACCCGCCGCGCGGTGAAGACCAGCTCGGCGGCGCGCGCCGCACCGACCCGGCGGGGCAGCAGCTGCGTGCCGCCGCCGCCAGGGATGACACCGACGGACACCTCGGGCAGCCCGACCACGGCCGTACGGTCGGCGACGATCACGTCACAGGCCAGCGCGAGTTCGAAGCCGCCCCCGAGGGCGTAGCCGTGCACGGCGGCGACGACCGGCATCGGCAGTTCGAGCACCCCGGTGTACGCGGCCCGCGCGGTGGGCCGCTGCCGCACGAGCTCGGCGTCGGTGAAGGAGTTCCGCTCCTTGAGGTCCGCCCCCACACAGAAGGCACGCTCATGGCTGGAGGTGAGAACGGTGACGCGCACCCCCTGGTCCGCGCCGAGCGCGGCGCAGGCGGCAGCGATCGAGCGGGCCATGTCGGTGGACACGGCGTTCATCGCCTTCGGCCGGTCGAGCACCAGCTCGGCCACATGCTCCAGCCCCTCGTGCCGCCGCACGACAACGAACTCCCCGAACCGCTGCTCCGACGTGACGGTCATGCTGCACCCCTCCGGTTAACGAGCGTTACCGAAGATCCTAGGCGCCACCCCGAGGCCCCCTCCAGCCCACGCATCACCTCGCCGGTGACGTACCGCCGTTCCGAGCCCGCCCGAGGCGCACAGATCAAGCCCGCCCGGGCGATCGAGGACATCTTTTGAGCCCGCCCGGCGTTCGAGGACCGGGGCCCCGAAGGGCGGAGCCCGCGGATCACGGGGCAGGCACCGCCTAGCGCGACCCCCGCCGCGCCAGCAGCCACGGCTCCACGACCCCCAGCCCCCGCACCGGCCGCTGCCACATCGGCTGCAGCCCGAAGCGGTACGTCGGCAGCGGGGCCTCCTCGATCTGCCGGCCCTCCTTCTCGGCCACCCGCGCCCGCTCGGCCGCCGCCGCGACCTCCTCGGCCGCCTGCGCCTCGGACTCGGGCGCGTCCCCGGTCCGCGTCAGTTCCTGGGCGAACGCTCCGTCGACCAGGACGGCGTCCTTCGGCGCTATCGACGTGAGCCGGCTGGCCAGGTTCACCGTCGTACCGAAGACGTCGCCCATGCGCGTGGTGACCGTGCCGAACGCGATGCCGACCCGCAGTGCGGGCATCGTGGTGTCCTGGGCCATCGCCTCGACCAGCCGGAGCGCTATCTCGCCCGCCGTACCCGCGTCGTCCGCGGCGAAGAGGACCTCGTCGCCGAGCGTCTTGATGAGCCGCCCGCCGTGCGCGGCGACCAGGTCGGCGGAGGTCGTCTCGAAGGCCTCGACCAGCTCGCCGAGCTCCTCCTCCTCGAGCCGCCGGGTCAGCCGGGTGAAGCCGACCAGGTCGGCGAAGCCCACGGCGAGCCGCCGGTCGACCATCTCCTCGTCGTCCCCGGTCTGCACGACCCGGCCCGTCGCGGCGGCCAGCTGGCGCCGCCACACGTACACCAGGAACTCCTGCAGCTCGGGCAGGAGCAGCTCGATCAGCGGGTACGTGACCTCGGTGCGGGTCATGCCGGGCTCGGGGGGCTCGGTCAGCCCCGCCAGGAAGGAGTCGATCTGCCACTCCGCCAGCCGGGCGGTGGTCTGACCGGTCGACCGGGCCACCTGGATCGCCATCGGCTCGCTGAGCAGCCCGGCCTCCACCAGACCGGCGAGGCGGCGCAGCGCCAGCACGTCGGCCTCGGTGAGCGCCTTGGCCTGTCCGATGTCGGCGAAGCCCATGGCCCGCCAGAACCGGGACGCCAGGTCCATGGAGACCCCGGCGGTCCTGGCCGCCTGGAAGGGCGTGTAGCGGCGGTCGGCCCCCAGGATCAGGGCCTCCAGCCGGATGGCGAGCGGGTCGTCGGTCGGCTCGGCCGTGTGGTCGACCTCGTGATGCGGTGTCGAGTGGACCGAGGGTCCCGACGGTGGCTCCACGCCGTCGCCGGAGTTCGTGTCGTCGACGGTCACCGGCCGCCTCCTGCCCGTTCCCTGGCCACTGCCCTGCCGATCTGTTGCTGGATCACCTCAACGATACGGCAGGTGTGCCCTGGCTCACGTCTCCGGTTGCCCGGTTCCGGTGCGTCACGGGTGACATCACCCGTCCGTGCGGGCCGTCCGGCGCCGGACGCGCGCCCGGCGCCGCCCCGGATCAGGTCAGCCCGCCCCCGGCGCCCCGCAGGTGCACGATGTCACCGGCCGAGACGGGTTCCTGGAGCCCGTCACCCGTGGCCAGGACCAGCCGCCCGTCCCCGTCGACCGCGACGGCCTCGCCGACGACGGACCGGTCCCCCGGCAGTTCGGCCCGCACCGTGCGGTCGAGCGTGGCGCAGCCCGCCGCGTAGGCCGTCTGGAGGCCGCTCGCGGCGGCGTCGCCGTCGGCCTCGCGCCACCGCCCGTACCACTCCTCCAGCGAACGCAGGACGGCCCGCAGCAGGGTTTCACGGTCGGTGGAGACCGCTCCGGCGAGGCCCAGCGAACCGGCGTGGGGGGCGGGCAGCTCGGCCGCGCGGAGGGAGACGTTGATGCCCATGCCGATGACGACGCCGTCCCCGGCGCGCTCGGCGAGGATGCCGCCGGTCTTGCGTTCCGTGCCGTCGATGGTCACCAGGAGGTCGTTGGGCCATTTCAGTGCCATGTCGACGCCGGCCGACTGCGCGAGCCCCGTGGCGGCGGCGACACCCGCCAGCAGGGGCAGCCAGCCCCAGCGCTCGGCGGGTACGTCGCCGGGGGTCAGGTAGACCGAGAGGAAGAGGCCGGAGCGCGGCGGCGCCGTCCAGCTCCGGTCGAGCCGTCCCCGCCCCGCGGTCTGCTCCTCGGCGACCAGGACCGTGCCCTCGGCCAGCCCGGCGGCCCGGGCCGCGAGGTCGGAGTTGGTGGATCCGGTCGACTCGACGATGTCGAGCGAGGTCCACAGCCCGCCCGGCTTCAGCAGCCCGCGTCGCAGCGCGGCGACGTTCAGGGGCGGCCTGTCGAGGTCCGACCAGCGGTTGTGGGGCGCATCCGGAGGTGTCATACAACCCACATTAGGTGTGGCCAACGACGCACTGCCGAACCGTATCCCCGCCGATACGCTACGGATCAGTAGCAACACCGCCGACGAGCCGCTGGCCGTCGAGCACGTATGGGTCCAGCACCTCTACTGGATGTACCAGCCGTCCCCGTGACCAGGCAGGGAGCCGCCACCCGATGTCCGAGCCGCAGAGCGACATCCACACGACCGCCGGAAAGATCGCGGACCTGCAGCGCCGTATTGACGAGGCGACGCACGCAGGTTCCGCACGCGCCGTCGAAAAGCAGCACGCCAAGGGCAAGTTGACCGCCCGTGAGCGCGTCGAGCTCCTGCTCGACGAGGGTTCCTTCGTGGAGCTCGACGAGTTCGCACGGCACCGGTCGACCAATTTCGGCATCGAGAAGAACCGCCCGTACGGGGACGGTGTCGTCACCGGTTACGGCACGGTCGACGGCCGGCCCGTCTGCGTGTACTCGCAGGACTTCACGATCTTCGGCGGGTCGCTGGGCGAGGTCTACGGCGAGAAGATCGTGAAGGTCATGGACTTCGCGATGAAGACCGGCTGCCCGGTCATCGGCATCAACGACGGCGGCGGCGCCCGCATCCAGGAGGGCGTGGCAGCCCTCGGTCTGTTCGCCGAGATCTTCCGCCGCAACGTCCACGCCTCGGGTGTCGTCCCGCAGATCTCGCTGATCGTCGGACCGTGCGCGGGCGGTGCGGTCTACTCCCCCGCGATCACCGACTTCACGGTCATGGTCGACCAGACCTCGCACATGTTCATCACCGGACCCGACGTCATCAAGACGGTCACCGGCGAGGACGTCGGCTTCGAGGAGCTGGGCGGCGCCCGCACGCACAACACCACCTCCGGTGTGGCGCACCACATGGCGGGCGACGAGAAGGACGCCATCGAGTACGTCAAGTCCCTGCTGTCCTACCTCCCGTCGAACAACCTCTCGGAGGCGCCCGCCTTCCCGGAGGAGGCCGACCTGGAGACCACGGACGAGGACCGCGAGCTCGACACCCTCATCCCGGACTCGGCGAACCAGCCGTACGACATGCACACCGCGATCGAGCACGTGCTCGACGACGGCGAGTTCCTGGAGACGCAGGCGCTGTTCGCGCCGAACATCCTCACCGGCTTCGGCCGCGTCGAGGGCTACCCGGTCGGCATCGTCGCCAACCAGCCGATGCAGTTCGCCGGCTGTCTGGACATCGACGCCAGCGAGAAGGCCGCACGCTTCGTGCGTACCTGCGACGCGTTCAACGTTCCGGTCCTGACCTTCGTCGACGTCCCCGGCTTCCTGCCGGGTGTCGACCAGGAGTACGGCGGCATCATCCGCCGCGGCGCCAAGCTGATCTACGCCTACGCGGAGGCGACCGTCCCGCTGATCACGGTCATCACCCGCAAGGCCTTCGGCGGCGCGTACGACGTCATGGGGTCCAAGCACCTGGGCGCCGACCTGAATCTGGCCTGGCCGACCGCGCAGATCGCGGTCATGGGCGCGCAGGGCGCGGTGAACATCCTGCACCGCCGTACCATCGCCGCCGCCGACGACCCCGAGGCCACCCGCGCCGAACTGATGGCCGACTACGAGGACGCCCTGCTCAACCCGTACGTCGCGGCCGAGCGGGGTTACGTCGACGCGGTGATCATGCCGTCCGAGACCCGGGCACACCTCGTGAAGGGGCTGCGCCAGCTGCGTACGAAGCGCGAGTCGCTGCCGCCGAAGAAGCACGGCAACATCCCCCTCTAACCACCGGGAGGCACCATGATCAAGGTCGTACGGGGCAATCCGACCCCGGAGGAACTGGCCGCCGCCCTCGCGGTGGTGCGGGCGCGTGCGGCGGCTGCCGCCGCCGTGCCGTCCGGCGCCCCGCTGCCGCCCGGGCAGTGGTCGGACCCCGGCCGTATCGCCCGTGCCGGGACACGGCAGCCGGGTCCCCGGTCCTGGGCGCGGACGTACTGGCCGGTGTGACGGGAAGCGCCGAGTGGCAGGGCCGCGGCGCCTGAGTACGCGTACTCAGGCGCCGCGGCCCTGCCCGGAGCACCATCGGATCCATGCTGTGGTCCGATCCCGAGAACAAGCCGCCGAAGGAACTGCGCGACGCCCAGGACATGATGCGTCGCGCCGGACCGCTGCTCGCGCTGGCCATGGTCGTGGCGATGTTCGTCCTGGGCATCCGCTGAGGCACCTGGGCCCCTCCGGCCCCGCCTACGATGACCGGTATGACTGATCAGCGCCGCCTCGTGCTCGCCTCCGCCTCCCCCGCCCGTCTCGGCCTGCTGCGCCAGGCGGGCTTCGCCCCCGAGGTGATCGTCAGCGGCGTGGACGAGGACGCGCTCACCGCCCCGACGCCCGCCGAGCTCGCGCGGGTCCTGGCCGAGGCCAAGGCCGCCGCCGTGGCGTCACGCCCGGAGGCCGTCGGCGCCCTGGTCATCGGCTGCGACTCGGTGCTCGAACTGGACGGCGAGGCGCTCGGCAAGCCCGCCGACAGCGAGGAGGCCACGGCACGCTGGAAGTCCATGCGCGGCCGCGCGGGCGTCCTGCGGACGGGGCACAGCGTGATCGACACGGCGACCGGCCGTACGGTGTCGGCGACCGCGTCCACGACCGTGCGGTTCGGCGAGCCGACCGACGCGGAGGTGGCGGCCTACGTCGCGTCGGGCGAGCCCCTCCATGTGGCGGGGGCGTTCACCCTGGACGGCCGCTCGGCACCCTTCGTGGACGCGATCGAGGGCGATCACGGCAACGTCATCGGGCTCTCGCTGCCGCTGCTGCGCCGACTGCTCGGCGAACTGGACATCTCCGTCACCGAGTTGTGGGTCTGAAGGACGACCGCGTCACGCGGGCGCCGGAGCTCCGGCCTCGGCACCGCTGCCGTGCCCGTCCTCGCCGGGCGCCTTCGCCCCCGGCTCGCGCCGCCCGTACGTCACCAGGGTCAGCACGATCAGCGCCAGGACGGCCATCATGACGCCGAACGCCGTCCAGCCGACCAGCCCCACCGCGAGCGCGCCGAGCACCCCGTGCACGACCGCGCACCCGATGAGCGCGATCCTGCCGAACCGGCCCGGCGCCCGGTCGCGTACACCGGCCAGCAGGGGTATCAGGCCGCACAGCAGCAGCAGGAGGCCGGAGGCGAAGCCCATCACCCAGGTGCCGGTGGACATGACGCCCGGATCCATCCCGGCCAGGGACATGTTCTGGTTGTCGACGACCGTCGCGAGGACGGCGTTGACGAGCACGATGCCCACGGCCTCCCCGAACAGCACGATCGCGGTCAGCACGGCCACCGGTCTGCGCACCACGGCGCCACCCCCTGTTACCTGTAGTACGTCCGGTACAGCGCGGACCCTACTAACGGGTAATGCTTCGTACAAGAGGTCGCGCTTCCCCTGTGCGCTCCCCGCGCAGGACTCGCTCTGCTGCCACACCCGGATCGCGTCGGACTCGCGTCCGCCTCGTGTCGAAGGCAAAGATTCCATCGACCGTTCGTAGGGAGTCCACAAAGAAACGCCGCGCGGCGTTGACCGTACGAACAGAGACTTGGACCACACCTCGTGGCTACTGTGCGGTTAAGGATCCCGGCGTACCGTGGTGCGACAAGGGATTTCGCGACTCGAGCAAGCCTCGAATCACACTCCGTGTGGGCAAGTTCACCATTGGGGACGGGTCGTACGTCCGTGTCGGTTGTCCCTAAACTCAGCTTGTTCTCAAGGAGGGAGTCATCGTGCGCAAGGTGCTCATCGCCAACCGTGGCGAAATCGCTGTCCGCGTTGCTCGGGCTTGCCAGGATGCCGGAATTGCGAGCGTAGCCGTCTACGCCGATCCGGACCGGGACGCTCTGCATGTCCGCGCGGCCGACGAGGCGTTCGCTCTGGGCGGTGACACCCCGGCCGCCAGCTACCTGGACATGGCCAAGGTGCTCCAGGCAGCCAAGGACTCGGGGGCGGACGCGATCCACCCCGGCTACGGCTTCCTGTCGGAGAACGCCGACTTCGCCCAGGCCGTGCTGGACGCGGGTCTGACCTGGATCGGCCCGCCGCCGCAGGCCATCCGTGACCTGGGCGACAAGGTGGCGGCCCGTCACATCGCGCAGCGCGCGGGCGCCCCGCTGGTGGCCGGCACGCCGGACCCGGTGAGCGGTTCCGCCGAGGTCGTCGACTTCGCCGAGAAGAACGGCCTGCCGATCGCGATCAAGGCCGCCTTCGGTGGCGGTGGCCGCGGCCTGAAGGTGGCCCGCACGCTGGAGGAGATCCCGGAGCTGTACGACTCCGCGGTCCGCGAGGCCGTCGCGGCCTTCGGCCGGGGCGAGTGCTTCGTCGAGCGCTACCTCGACAGGCCGCGGCACGTCGAGACCCAGTGCCTGGCCGACACCCACGGCAACGTGGTCGTCGTCTCCACCCGTGACTGCTCCCTGCAGCGCCGGCACCAGAAGCTGGTCGAGGAGGCCCCGGCGCCGTTCCTCTCCGAGGCACAGAACGCCGAGCTGTACGCGGCGTCGAAGGCGATCCTGAAGGAAGCCGGTTACGTCGGCGCGGGCACCGTGGAGTTCCTGGTCGGCACGGACGGGACGATCTCCTTCCTGGAGGTCAACACGCGCCTCCAGGTGGAGCATCCGGTCACCGAGGAGGTCACCGGCATCGACCTCGTACGCGAGATGTTCCGCATCGCGGACGGCGAGGAGCTCGGCTACGGCGACCCGGCCGTGCGCGGCCACTCGTTCGAATTCCGGATCAACGGCGAGGACCCGGGCCGCGGCTTCCTGCCCGCCCCCGGCACCGTCACCACGTTCGCCCCGCCGACCGGCCCCGGTGTCCGCCTGGACGCGGGCGTCGAGAGCGGTTCGGTGATCGGCCCGGCGTGGGACTCCCTGCTGGCCAAGCTGATCGTGACCGGTGCGACACGTGAGCAGGCTCTGCAGCGCGCGGCGCGCGCGCTCGGCGAGTTCAACGTCGAGGGCATGGCCACGGCCATCCCGTTCCACCGCGCGGTCGTCGTCGACCCGGCGTTCACCGCGGACCCGTTCCGCGTGCACACCCGCTGGATCGAGACGGAGTTCGTCAACGAGATCAAGCCGTTCACCGTCCCCACGGACGTGGACGCGGACGAGGAGACCGGCCGCGAGACGGTCGTCGTCGAGGTCGGCGGGAAGCGCCTGGAGGTCTCCCTGCCCTCCTCGCTCGGCATGAGTCTGGCGCGTACGGGCCTGGCGGCCGGTGCGAAGCCGAAGCGCCGCGCGGCGAAGAAGGCCGGCTCCGCGGCCTCCGGCGACACCCTCGCCTCCCCGATGCAGGGGACGATCGTCAAGATCGCGGTCGAGGAGGGCCAGGAGGTCAAGGAAGGCGACCTCGTCGTCGTCCTGGAGGCCATGAAGATGGAGCAGCCGCTCAACGCGCACCGCTCCGGCACGGTCAAGGGCCTGACCGCGGAGGTCGGCACCTCGGTCTCCTCCGGTGCCCTGATCTGCGAGATCAAGGACTGACGCAGCACGCCTCCCGAGGGCCCCGGCCCTGTCCGCGCACCTCCGCGCCGACAGAGCCGGGGCCCTCGGTGGCATCCTGGACCCGAGCGGACCACCAGGAGGGCAGCGCGATGGCGATGAGCACGGCACCGACACCGGCCCGGCCGATGCGCGCCGACGCGCGCCGCAACTACGACCGGCTGCTGAGCGAGGCCCGTGTCTCGTTCGCGGCGCACGGCACGGATGCCTCACTGGAGGACATCGCCCGGCACGCGGGGGTGGGCATCGGCACGCTGTACCGCCACTTCCCGAACCGGCACGCGCTGATGAACGCGGTGTTCCAGGAGGCCCTGGCGGCACTGCTCACCCGCTCCCGCGAACTGGCGGAGGCGGAGCGGCCGTGCACGGCGCTGGTGGAGTGGCTGGGTGCGATCGTCACTCATGCGGGTGAGTACCACGGCCTGGCCCAGGCCCTCATGTCGGCCTCGGGTGACGAGACCTCGGCGCTGACGCAGTGCCATGTACCGCTGCGTCAGGCGGGGGCGCGGTTGCTGGAGCGGGCGCAGTCGAGTGGTTCGGTGCGGGCGGACGTCTCGATCGACGACCTGCTGCAACTGACGAACGCGATCGCCCTGGCCGCGGAACAGTCCCCCACAGACCCGGAACTGGCCGACCGCCTCCTGCTCCTGACCCTCCAGGGCCTGAAGGCAACCACCTGACCCGGGCACCCGGACCAAGCCCCTCCGGCGATTGAGGAACGGGGTCAGGGGCGCCCGAACCAGCCCCTCCGCCAACCGCAGACCCAACCGACCAGGGCACCCGGACCAAGCCCCTCCGGCCATTGAGGAACGGGGTCAGGGGCGCCCGAACCAGGCCCTCCGCCAACCGCAGACCCAACCGACCAGGGCGCCATCTCAAGCCCCTCCGCCAACCGCAGACCCAACCGACCAGGCACCCAGACCAAGCCCCTCCGGCGATTGAGGAGCGGGGTCCGGGGCGGAGCCCCGAAAACCTCCTACCGCCGCCGCAGATCCGCGACCCGCCCCCGCTCGGCCGACCCCTCCGCCAGCGCCGCCGCACTCCGCAACTGCGGCCCGAGGCCCCCCGGCCCCCCGTGCCCGCCCGGCTGGGTGCGCCGCTGGCCGGGCAGCGGCATCTCTCTCCGTGGCCGGTGCCCCGGAGCACTGTCACCGCCCACGGACTCCGCGTCCGGCCCCGTCACCGTGATCTCGACACCCTGGTCCGCCAGAGCCTGCAGCTCCGTGGCCGCCCGCTCGTCGTGGGCCGGTGGTTCGTCCGTCACCAGGCGGGTGATGAGCTCCGTCGGCACCGTCTGGAACATGGTGTCGGAGCCGAGCTTGGTGTGGTCCGCCAGGACCACCACCTCCGCGGCCGCCTGCACCAGCGCCCGGTCGACGCTCGCGGAGAGCATGTTGGACGTGGACAGCCCGCGCTCCGCGGTCAGCCCGCTCCCGGAGAGGAACGCCCGCGACACCCGCAGCCCCTGGAGGGACTGCTCGGCCCCGCTGCCCACGAGCGCGTAGTTGCTCCCGCGCAGGGTGCCTCCGGTCATCACCACTTCCACCCGGTTGGCATGGGCCAGCGCCTGGGCGACGAGCAGCGAGTTGGTGACCACGGTCAGACCGGGAACACGCGCGAGCCGGCGGGCCAGCTCCTGCGTGGTCGTTCCGGCGCCGACCACGATGGCCTCGCCCTCGCCGACGAGGCCGGCGGCCAGGTCGGCGATGGCCGTCTTCTCCGCGGTGGAGAGATGGGATTTCTGCGGAAAGCCGGACTCCCGCGTAAAACCGCCCGGCAAAACCGCACCGCCATGCCGGCGGTCGAGGAGTCCTTCTGCCTCCAGCGCACGCACGTCCCGCCGTACGGTCACTTCGGAGGTCTGGACGACGCGGGCGAGCTCACGGAGCGATACCGCCCCGTTGGCACGCACCATTTCGAGGATCAACTGACGACGTTCTGCAGCGAACACGAAACTGACAGTAACCTGACCGTCGGTTCCTTTTCAGCAGTTTGCGCCGAATAGCGGAAGTTGTACGCGCACGGGGTCCCCCAGTGGTATAGGAGACCCCGTTGTTGTTCGTGCGATGTTCACGAGTGTCCGGACGGCGGCCCGGACGCCCTGCCGGATCACCCGATTCGCCGCGTTCGACCGGCAATTGACCGTTTCTGACGGCCCGTCGGCCGACGTTACGCCTCGCCGGCCCGCTTACGGGTGTGCAACTGCCGTGCCACTTCGGCGATCGATCCGGACAGCGACGGGTACACGGTGAACGCGTTCGCGATCTGTTCCACCGTCAGGTTGTTGTCGACGGCGATCGAGATCGGGTGGATGAGCTCGCTGGCCCGCGGCGCGACGACACAGCCGCCGACCACGATGCCGGTGCCCGGCCGGCAGAAGATCTTGACGAAGCCGTCCCGGATGCCCAGCATCTTGGCGCGCGGGTTGCGCAGCAGCGGCAGCTTCACGACGCGGGCGTCGATCTTGCCGGCGTCGACGTCGGCCTGGCTGTAGCCGACCGTGGCGATCTCGGGGTCGGTGAAGACGTTCGAGGAGACGGTCTTCAGATCCAGCGGGGCGACCGCGTCGCCGAGGAAGTGGTACATCGCGATCCGGCCCTGCATCGCGGCGACCGAGGCCAGGGCGAAGATCCCGGTGACGTCGCCGGCCGCGTACACGCCGGGGGCACTGGTGCGGGAGACCCGGTCGGTGCGGATGTGGCCGGAGTCCTTGAGCTGGACCCCGGACTCCTCCAGGCCCATGCCCACGGTGTTCGGGATCGCGCCGACGGCCATCAGACAGTGCGTACCGGAGATGACCCGGCCGTCGGCCAGCGTGACCTCGACGCGGTCGCCGACACGCTTGGCGGACTGGGCGCGGGAGCGGGCCATGACGTTCATGCCACGGCGCCGGAAGACGTCCTCCAGGACGGCGGCGGCGTCCGGGTCCTCACCGGGCAGCACCCGGTCGCGGGAGGAGACGAGGGTGACGCGTGAGCCGAGGGCCTGGTAGGCACCGGCGAACTCGGCGCCGGTCACGCCGGAGCCGACCACGATGAGCTCCTCGGGGAGCTCGTTCAGGTCGTAGACCTGGGTCCAGTTCAGGATGCGCTCGCCGTCGGGCTGGGCGTCCGGGATCTCCCGGGGGCGGCCTCCGGTCGCGATCAGCACCGCGTCGGCGGTGAGCCGCTCCTCGGTGCCGTCGGCGGCGGTCACCACGACCTGGCGGGAGCCGTCGGCGGCCTGGAGGCCTTCGAGCCGTCCGCGCCCGCGCATGACCCGGGCACCGGCCCGGGTGACGGAGGCGGTGATGTCGTGGGACTGGGCGAGCGCGAGGCGCTTGACCCGTCGGTTGACCTTGCCGAGGTCGACACCGACCACGCGCGCCGCCTGCTCTATGTGCGGCGTGTCGTCGGCGACGATGATGCCGAGTTCCTCGTACGAGGAGTCGAACGTGGTCATCACCTCGGCCGTCGCGATCAGGGTCTTCGAAGGTACGCAGTCGGTGAGTACCGACGCGCCGCCGAGGCCGTCGCAGTCGACGACGGTCACCTCGGCGCCGAGCTGGGCGCCCACCAGTGCCGCCTCGTAGCCGCCGGGGCCGCCGCCGATGATCACGATCCGGGTCACGAAAAGTCCGCCTCGCGTGGTGTCATCCCACGGCCGTCTGCCGCCCCGGCCGGGGGTCCGGGGGATCGCCCCGGCGTATGCAGTACGTAATTCATTGTCCCGCACGCGCCAACCCGCTTCGCCCCGGGGCCCTCCATACGGGAACGCGCCCGCCCGGGGCCGGGCCCCGGACCCTTCGCAGGGTCCCGACCGGGGCCTTCCTCACCGGAAGAATCGGCACGCTCCCCGTCACCTCCCGTACCCTCGACCCCATGTCGCTCTACGCCGCGTACGCCGGCAACCTCGACGCGCGGCTGATGACGCGCCGCGCTCCGCATTCCCCGCTGCGCGGCACGGGCTGGCTCAACGGCTGGCGGCTGACGTTCGGCGGGGAGCAGATGGGCTGGGAGGGCGCGCTGGCCACCGTGGTGGAGGCGCCGCGTTCCCAGGTCTTCGTGGCGCTGTACGACCTGGCGCCGATGGACGAGGACTCGATGGACCGCTGGGAGGGTGTCGGCCTCGACATCTACCGGCGGATGCGGGTGCGCGTGCACACCCTGGACGGCGAGGAACCGGCCTGGATGTACGTGCTGAACGGCTACGAGGGCGGGCTGCCCTCGGCCCGCTATCTGGGCGAGGTGGCGGACGCCGCCGAGTCCGCCGGGGCGCCCCACGACTACGTGATGGGGCTCCGCAAGCGCCCCTGCTGAGCGCTGCCGTACGTCCCTTCTGTACGAAAGTACGAATACGACAGGCCAGACTCTGCACCTGCACATCTACGCGCGTAGGGAATCACCGGTTACCCTCGTCCGCGTGAACGCATCTGTTATTCCGGACCACATCCAGGGCGACCCGCAGGCCGCCGCTGCCGACGCCGCCGCCCGCCTGCGCGAGCTGACCGGCGCCGAGACCCATGACGTCGCCCTCGTGATGGGCTCGGGGTGGGCTCCCGCGGGCGATGCGCTCGGCGCCCCGGAGGCCGAGTTCCCGGTGACCGCGCTGCCCGGGTTCCCGGCTCCCGCCGTGGAGGGGCACGGCGGCACGATCCGCTCGTACCTGATCGGCGAGAAGCGCGCCCTGGTCTTCCTCGGCCGCACCCACTACTACGAGGGCCGTGGCGTCGCCGCCGTTGCCCACGGCGTCCGTACGGCCGTCGCCGCGGGCTGCAAGACCGTCGTCCTGACGAACGGCTGCGGCGGGCTGCGCGAGGGCATGCGCCCGGGACAGCCGGTGCTCATCAGCGACCACATCAACCTCACGGCGGCGTCGCCGATCATCGGCGCCAACTTCGTCGACCTGACCGACCTGTACTCGCCGCGCCTGCGCGCGCTGTGCAAGGAGATCGACGAGACCCTCGAAGAGGGCGTGTACGTGCAGTTCCCCGGCCCGCACTACGAGACCCCGGCCGAGATCAACATGGTCCGTGTCATGGGCGGCGACCTCGTCGGCATGTCCACCGTGCTGGAGGCCATCGCGGCACGCGAGGCGGGGGCCGAGGTCCTCGGCATCTCCCTGGTCACGAATCTGGCCGCCGGCCTGAGCGGCGAGCCCCTCAACCACGAAGAGGTCCTCCGGGCCGGCCGCGACTCCGCCACCCGGATGGGCGCACTGCTGGCCCGGGTGCTGGACCGGATCTGAGCGCACGGGTGACGGGGCGCGGCCCGCTCCCCCACCCCGCTACCCCCACCCACCCGTACCCCCGAGAGGCGGACACCGTGCAGCAGGACCTCATCGCCCGTGCCAGGACCTGGCTGGCCGAGGACCCGGACCCCGAGACCCGTGAGGAGCTCGCCGGGCTCATCGACGCCGGGGACCTCGGCGCGCTGGAGGACCGCTTCGCGGGCACGCTCCAGTTCGGCACGGCCGGCCTGCGCGGCGAGATCGGCGCCGGGCCGATGCGGATGAACCGCTCGGTCGTCATCCGCGCCGCCGCCGGCCTGGCCGCGTACCTGAAGGCACGGGGTGAGTCCGGCGGGCTCGTCGTCATCGGTTACGACGCCCGCTACAAGTCGGCCGACTTCGCCCGGGACACGGCGGCGGTGATGACGGGTGCGGGGCTGCGCGCCGCCGTACTCCCCCGCCCGCTGCCGACCCCCGTCCTCGCGTACGCCATACGGCATCTGGGGGCCGTCGCGGGTGTGGAGGTCACGGCCAGCCACAACCCGCCGCGCGACAACGGCTACAAGGTCTACCTGGGTGACGGTTCGCAGATCGTGCCCCCGGCCGACGCGGAGATCGCCGCCGAGATCGCGGCCGTCGGCCCGCTCGACGGCGTACCGCGCCCGGAGTCCGGCTGGGAGACCCTCGGCGACGAGGTCCTGGACGCCTACCTGGCCCGTACGGACGCCGTCCTCAGCCCCGGCTCCCCCCGTACCGCGCGCACCGTCTACACCGCCATGCACGGCGTCGGCACCTCCGTCCTCACGGCCGCCTTCGCGCGGGCCGGTTTCCCCGCGCCCGTACTCGTGGCCGAACAGGCGGACCCCGACCCGGCGTTCCCCACCGTCGCCTTCCCCAATCCGGAAGAGCCCGGCGCCATGGATCTCGCCTTCGCGACCGCGTGCCGGGCGGCCCCGGACCTCGTGATCGCCAACGACCCGGACGCCGACCGCTGCGCCGTCGCCGTCCCCGACGCGTCGGCCCCGGCCGGCTGGCGGATGCTGCGCGGCGACGAGGTCGGCGCACTGCTCGCCGCCCACCTGGTGTCCCGTGGGGTCACGGGTGTGTTCGCCGAGTCGATCGTGTCGTCGTCCCTGCTCGGCCGGATCGCCGAGAAGGCCGGTCTCGGCTACGAGGAGACGCTGACGGGCTTCAAGTGGATCGCCCGCGTCGAGGGCCTGCGCTACGGCTACGAGGAGGCGCTGGGCTACTGCGTCGACCCGGAGGGTGTACGCGACAAGGACGGCATCACCGCCGCCCTGCTGGTCGCGGAGCTGGCCTCGGTGCTCAAGGAGCAGGGCCGCACCCTCCTCGACCTGCTCGACGACCTCGCCGTCGAGCACGGGCTGCACGCCACGGACCAGTTGTCGGTCCGGGTCGAGGACCTGACGGTCATCGCGGACGCCATGCGACGTCTGCGCGACAAGCCCCCGACCTCACTGGCGGGGCTCCCCGTCGCCTCGGCGGAGGACCTGTCGCAGGGCACGGAGTTCCTGCCGCCCACCGACGGCCTGCGTTACCACCTGACGGGCGCCCGGGTGATCGTCCGCCCGAGCGGCACCGAGCCGAAGCTCAAGTGCTACCTGGAGGTAGTACTCCCGGTCCCCGACACCAAGTCCCTCCCCGCCACCCGCGCCAAGGCCGCCGCCCTCCTCGCCACCATCAAGCAGGACCTGGCCTCCGCCGCCGGCATCTGACCCCCGCACCTGGCGGTCGGTGGGAGCACGGAGACACCCGCCTGTCCGTTTTGGCAGCATTTCCCGGTCCCTGCGCTCCCACCGACCGGAAAACCACTCACGTCCGTCCGCGCCGTCTCAGCAGCCAGATCCAGCCGTTGCCCGACCCCGCGACGCCCTCGGCCGGGCCGAGGGCGTCGCGGGTGTGCGGTGTATGAGCGGTGTGGTTGTCAGCCGATCGCGAACAGCACCACGAACAGCACCGCGCCGACGACGGCCGGGGCGATGACCTCGAACGCCCAGCGCACCGAGGCCGTGGTCGTGCTCGGCTCCGTGCGCCTCGCGCCACGCTCGGCCAGCTCCCGCAGGTCACCCACCGCCTGGTCGGCGGCGGCGGCGCGGGCGTGGGTGTCACGGACGTCGGCGTGCGCGGAGGTGCGGCCGTACGGGTCGTCGTGCGCGGCCTGGGTGGCCTTCCGCGCGGCCCGCTTGCGCTCGCGCAGCGACACGGGCACCGCCCACAGCTGGTACTTCCGGCCGTCCTGGGTGAACACCTCGCTGGAGTACGAGGCCCGTACGTCGGCGACGTCGGTCCAGGGCAGCACGATCGTCCGGAACGGGTTACGGATGCGGATCCGCTCCTCACCGGCGAACACCGCGGGCCGCAGCGTGAACGCCACGATCAGCGGGATCAGGGCCAGCAGGGCGGCCAGCGCCTGCCACGGCACCCACCCGTTGCCCCGGACCACCGCGTCGCCGCCGATCCAGCCGACCAGGAGGATCAGCAGCGCACCGCCGACCAGCCCGGGGACCGAACGGAAGGTCCGGTCGGCGTAGGCGGGCTCGGCGGGGGGTGTGGGGCTCGTCATGGTCCCGATTCTGCCTGACGGGCACGGGCGGTGGCGGGGCGCCCGCCCGGGAGCCTCGGACGGCCTGCGGGAGACGCGGAATCGGGGCGGGCCCTGTACAGGTCGCTACGCGCGTAGATATGCTCATGTGGTGACCATGCCCACCACTGCACCTGCATTCGCCGACGCGACGGCGTCCGACAGTGCGCTGCGCCGCTTCCTGCACGGGCTGCCCGGTGTCGACACCGTCGGCCTCGAAGCGCGCGCCGCCTCCCTCGGTACCCGATCGATCAAGACGACCGCCAAGGCGTACGCCATCGATCTCGCCATCTCGATGATCGACCTGACGACGCTGGAAGGCGCGGACACCCCGGGCAAGGTCCGGGCTCTCGCCGCCAAGGCCGTCAACCCCGATCCGACCGACCGTACGACCCCGCGCACCGCGGCCGTCTGCGTCTACCCGGACATGGCGGCGACCGCCGCCGCGGCCCTGGCCGGCTCCGGGGTGAAGGTGGCGTCCGTCGCGACGGCCTTCCCCGCCGGGCGTGCCGCGCTGGACGTCAAGCTCGCGGACGTCCGCGACGCCGTGGCCGCCGGTGCCGACGAGATCGACATGGTGATCGACCGCGGCGCCTTCCTCTCCGGCCGCTATCTGAAGGTGTACGAGGAGATCCTCGCCGTGAAGGCCGAGTGCGGCCCGGCGCGGCTGAAGGTCATCTTCGAGACCGGCGAGCTGTCCACGTACGACAACATCCGGCGGGCCTCCTGGCTCGGGATGCTGGCGGGCGCGGACTTCATCAAGACGTCGACCGGCAAGGTCGCGACCAACGCCACCCCGGCGAACACCCTGCTGATGCTGGAGGCCGTGCGCGACTTCCGGGAGCAGACCGGTGTGCAGATCGGCGTGAAGCCCGCGGGCGGTATCCGCACCACCAAGGACGCGATCAAGTTCCTGGTCCTGGTGAACGAGACCGCGGGCGAGGACTGGCTGGACAACCACTGGTTCCGCTTCGGCGCCTCCAGCCTGCTGAACGACCTGCTGATGCAGCGCCAGAAGCTCAGCACCGGCCGTTACTCCGGCCCCGATTACGTGACGGTGGACTGATCCCCATGGCATCTGCATTCGACTACGCACCGGCTCCGGAGTCCCGCTCCGTCGTCGACATCGCTCCCTCGTACGGCCTGTTCATCGACGGCGAGTTCACCGAGGCCGCCGACGGCCAGGTCTTCAAGACGGTCAGCCCGTCGTCCGAGGAGGTACTCTCCGAGGTCGCCCGCGCCGGCGCCGAGGACGTGGACCGGGCCGTGAAGGCGGCCCGCAGGGCGTTCGAGAAGTGGTCGGCGCTGCCCGGCTCCGAGCGTGCCAAGTACCTCTTCCGGATCGCCCGGATCATCCAGGAGCGCTCGCGCGAGCTGGCCGTCCTGGAGACCCTGGACAACGGCAAGCCGATCAAGGAGACCCGCGACGCGGACCTCCCGCTGGTCGCCGCGCACTTCTTCTACTACGCGGGCTGGGCCGACAAGCTCGACCACGCCGGGTACGGGGCGAACCCGCGCCCGCTGGGTGTGGCCGGCCAGATCATCCCGTGGAACTTCCCGCTCCTGATGCTCGCGTGGAAGATCGCCCCGGCGCTCGCCACCGGCAACACGGTCGTGCTGAAGCCGGCGGAGACGACCCCCCTGTCCGCGCTGTTCTTCGCGGACATCTGCCGTCAGGCGGGCCTGCCCAAGGGCGTCGTCAACATCCTGACGGGCTACGGGGACGCGGGCTCGGCCCTCGTCGAGCACCCCGACGTCAACAAGGTCGCCTTCACGGGATCGACCGCGGTCGGCAAGGCCATCGCCCGCCAGATCGCCGGCACGGACAAGAAGGCCACGCTGGAGCTGGGCGGCAAGGGCGCCAACATCGTCTTCGACGACGCGCCCGTCGACCAGGCCGTCGAGGGGATCGTCACCGGGATCTTCTTCAACCAGGGCCAGGTCTGCTGCGCGGGCTCGCGGCTCCTCGTCCAGGAGTCGGTCCAGGACGAGCTGCTGCACTCGCTGAAGCGCCGTCTGTCCACGCTCCGCCTCGGCGACCCGCTGGACAAGAACACCGACATCGGCGCGATCAACTCCGAGGAGCAGCTCTCCCGGATCACCGCCCTCGTCGAGACCGGCGAGGCGGAGGGCGCCGAGCGCTGGTCCGCACCGTGCGAGCTGCCGTCCGCGGGCTACTGGTTCGCGCCGACGCTCTTCACCAACGTCACGCAGGCGCACACCGTCGCGCGCGACGAGATCTTCGGCCCGGTCCTGTCGGTGCTCTCCTTCCGTACGCCGGACGAGGCGGTCGCCAAGGCCAACAACAGCCAGTACGGCCTCTCGGCGGGCATCTGGACGGAGAAGGGCTCCCGCATCCTCGCGGTGGCCGGCAAGCTCCGGGCAGGCGTCGTCTGGGCCAACACGTTCAACAAGTTCGACCCGACCTCGCCGTTCGGCGGATACAAGGAGTCGGGCTTCGGCCGCGAAGGCGGCCGTCACGGTCTGGAGGCCTACCTCGATGTCTGACGGGCGACTGAGCGTCTTCAAGACCTACAAGCTGTACGTCGGGGGCAAGTTCCCCCGCTCCGAGAGCGGCCGGGTGTACGAGGTGACGGACTCCAAGGGCAGGTGGCTGGCGAACGCCCCGCAGTCCTCCCGCAAGGACGCGCGCGACGCCGTCGTGGCCGCGCGCAAGGCGTTCGGCGGCTGGTCGGGAGCGACCGCGTACAACCGCGGCCAGGTCCTCTACCGCGTCGCGGAGATGCTGGAGGGCCGCCGGGAGCAGTTCGTACGGGAGGTGGCGGACGCCGAGGGACTGTCGAAGTCCAAGGCGGCGGCCGTCGTCGACGCGGCGATCGACCGCTGGGTCTGGTACGCGGGCTGGACCGACAAGATCGGCCAGATCGTGGGCGGGGCGAACCCGGTCGCGGGGCCGTACTTCAACCTGTCCACCCCGGAGCCGACCGGTGTCGTCACGGTCCTGGCCCCGCAGGAGTCGTCGTTCCTGGGTCTGGTCTCGGTGATCGCCCCGGTGATCGCCACGGGTAACACCGCGGTCGTCATCGCCTCGGCCGACGCCCCGCTGCCCGCGCTCTCGCTGGGCGAGGTGCTGGCCACGTCGGACCTGCCGGGCGGTGTGGTGAACATCCTGTCGGGGAAGACGGCGGAGATCGCCGCGCCACTGGCATCCCACCAGGACGTCAACGCGATCGACCTCACGGGTGCCGGCGGGGACACCGGGCTGGCGAAGGAGCTGGAGATCGCCGCGGCGGACAACCTGAAGCGCACTCTTCGTCCACAGGCTGTGGACGAGGCCGACTGGACCGCCGACCCGGGTACGCGCCGTCTGACGGCGTTCCTGGAGACCAAGACGGTCTGGCACCCCACGGGCGCCCTGGGAGCCTCCGGCTCCTCGTACTGACCCCACGTCCGCCCCGCAGGGCCGCCTTCCGGTCGGAGGGCGGCTCTGCGGCCGTGTGCGGGGCGTCAGCCGGTGATCAGGCCCGTCACCTGGCCCACCACCGGCAGGTCGCCGAGCGCGGCGCCACTGGTCAGCGGGTCGGTGACGATCGCCGTGGTCACCGGCTTGAAGTCGGCGACCTGGGCACCCACCGCGTTGTCCAGCGGGTCGACGCCCGTCCCGGCCAGCGGGTCGAGCTGCAGATCGGTGACGGGCGCCACGGCCCCTGCGAGCCCGTAGCCGAGCGCGCTCGTCAGCGCGGGCGCCGCCGCGCTGCCGACCGCCCCGAGGGTGCTGTCCTCGCCGGTGGCCGGGGTGACGGGCAGCGGCGCGGCCTGGGCCACCGCGCCTCCCGCACCGAGGGCCGCGCCCAGCGCGGTGAAGGTCAGACCGGCGCGCAGCAGCGCGCGACGCCGGGGCTTGGACAGTGCATGACGTGCCATGTTTTCCCACCTGGATGAGTAGTCGTTCGTGCGCGCAGAGTAGTTGAGGTGTGATGCTCGATACCAACAAGGCCTCCCGGGGATCCCCCGCACGGGTCGATGCCTCACACTTCTGTCCTGTGAGTTCCCAACCGATCCCCACTCGAGTCGTGCTGCTCGCCGGTCCCTCCGGCTCCGGCAAGTCCTCCCTCGCCGCCCGCACCGGTCTGCCGGTGCTGCGCCTGGACGACTTCTACAAGGAGGGAAACGACCCGACGCTGCCTGTGGTCACCGGCAGCACGGACATCGACTGGGACTCGGCGCAGTCCTGGGACGCGGACGCGGCGGTCGCGGCCATCGCCGAGCTGTGCCGGACGGGGCGGACGAACGTCCCCGTGTACGACATCTCGACGAGCTCCCGGGTCGACCGTGAGGCGCTCGACATCGAGCGCACGCCCCTGTTCGTCGCCGAGGGCATCTTCGCGGCGGACATCGTGGGGCGCTGCCAGGAGCTGGGTCTCCTCGCGGACGCGCTGTGCCTGCGCGGGCGCCCGTCGACGACGTTCCGGCGGAGGCTGGTGCGGGATCTGCGTGAGGGCCGCAAGTCGGTGCCGTTCCTGCTCCGGCGGGGCTGGCGCCTGATGCGGGCCGAACGGCGCATCGTGGCCCGGCAGACGGCCCTGGGCGCCCACCCCTGCGGAAAGCCCGAGGCCCTGGGCCGCCTGGCAGCGGCAGCGGCGGGCCGCTGCCGCAGAACCCCGGCCGGCCAGGCCCGTTCACGTCCCTCCGATCAGGCCTGATCAAACCCCTCTCGGAGCGGCCCCGTTCAAGCCCTCTCGGAGCGGGCCCGCTCAAGCCCCTCCGGCGATCGAGGAGCGGGGTCCGGGGCGGAGCCCGGGTACGGCGGCCCGGAACGGCCGCCCCGCGGAACCGGACCGACGACGTGGAGAAGGCCGAATCCTGGCTGCGCACCGGTGAGGGCGACCCGGTGCCGCGCGGCGGTGTGCGCGTACAGGCCGAGGACTTCCCCCCGGGTGAGGGCGTCGGCTATCACGACGTCGACACGGACAACCGCGGCGGACTGCCCATGCGGCCCGGTGAGGACGTCGACATCAGCGACGCCGACGGCAACGTCCGGGTCTCCTGGATGCGCGCCGGCGAGTGGCTCACGTACGACGTGGTCGTCCCCCGCGGTGGTACGTACACCGTCGCCGCCCGGGTGTCCTCGCCCTACTCCCCCGCCGGCACGTACACGCTGTCGTTCGACGGCGGCGCCGTGAGTGAGCGGATCGCCGTAGGCGACACGGCCAACCACAGCAAGCAGCTGCTCCAGCCGAGCGGGGTCACCCGGTACCTGTCCGCCGGACACCACACGCTGCGGGTGAGCCTGCCCGAGGACGCCCACCAGAACTGGAACCTCGACCACCTGCAGCTCACGCCGGTCCGCGGCTGACGGCCCCGCCGGAACCCGGAACCCGCGAACAACACGGCGGGGCCGGACAGGACCCCCCGGCCTGTCCGGCCCCTCCACGCGCTACCCCCGTACCGCCGCTTCCCCCGAATCGACGGCCCGTTCCCCCCGTACCGCCGCCTCCCCCGAAGCCGCGGCCTTTCCCCCGTGTCCCCCCGTACGCCTCAGGCCACCAGCTCGCCGAAGGACTCCTCCTCGTCACGGCCGAAGCTGAGGACCTCGTCCTCGCGCAGCCGGCGGAGCGACCGCCAGATGCTCGACTTCACCGTGCCGACACTGATGTCGAGGATGGACGCGATCTCCGGGTCCGTGCGGCCCTCGTAGTAGCGGAGGACCAGCATCGTGCGCTGGAGTTCGGGCAGCCGCGCGAGCGCCTGCCACAGCACCGCCCGCAGCTCCGTGCCACGCATCGCGTCCGTGTCGCCCACCGTCTCCGGCAGCTCCTCGGTCGGGTACTCGTTCAGCTTGCGCCTGCGCCATGCGCTGATGTGCAGGTTGGTCATGGTGCGGCGGAGGTATCCGCCGACCGCCGCCTTGTCACTGATCCGGTCCCACGCCCGGTACGTCGAGAAGAGGGCGCTCTGCAGCAGGTCCTCGGCCTCGAACCGGTCTCCGGTCAGGTGGTAGGCGGTCGCGTACAGGGAGGCGCGGCGCTCCTGGACGTAGGCCGTGAACGCCGCTTCGGCGTCCTCGGTCCGCGCCTGGGGCTTCCGCTCCCCCGTGACCTCCCCGTACGCGTTTCCCCCCGTGGGCGCGTCAACCATCGTCAGGTACGACGAGTGCTGACGCCCGGCGCCACGGACGCACCCCCGTACGCCCCCCTGAGCGCCGGACTTCTCCGTGCTCCGGCCGACGTCGTGGAGACGCGTGGCAACTGCGCTTGAGGTGGTGCTGTGCAGTGTGTTCATCTCGCGCCCCCCATCGGTGGAGTCCGTCCGTTCCTTGTGCCAATGAGCTTGCCGGGGCAGTTTCATGGCCCTGTCCCCCGACTGTCACAGGCCTGTCACAGGGCATGTCGGGGGCGTGTCCGTCCCGTGGAGGTGCCGGGTACGGAGTATCAAGTAGGGGGCACAGTCGTCCTACGGCACCCCGATGGGCCAGAATGGCCCCCGTGCCTTTCCTGTTGCTGATCGAGGACGACGACGCCATCCGCACGGCCCTCGAACTCTCCCTGTCACGCCAGGGCCACCGTGTGGCCACCGCGGCGACGGGAGAGGACGGCCTTGAGCTGCTGAGGGAGCAACGCCCGGACCTCGTCGTGCTGGACGTGATGCTGCCCGGGATCGACGGTTTCGAGGTCTGCCGACGCATCCGGCGCACCGACCAGTTGCCGATCATTCTGCTGACCGCGCGCAGCGACGACATCGACGTCGTGGTGGGACTGGAGTCCGGCGCGGACGACTATGTGGTGAAACCCGTGCAGGGCCGGGTGCTCGACGCCCGTATCCGTGCGGTGCTGCGCCGTGGTGAGCGCGAGTCCACCGACTCGGCGACCTTCGGAAGTGTCGTCATCGACCGTTCGGCGATGACCGTCACCAAGAGCGGGGAGGACCTGCAGCTCACGCCGACCGAGTTGCGTCTCCTCCTCGAACTGAGCCGCAGGCCCGGTCAGGCCCTGTCCCGGCAGCAGTTGCTGCGGCTGGTGTGGGAGCACGACTACCTCGGTGACTCGCGGCTCGTGGACGCCTGTGTGCAGCGGCTGCGCGCGAAGGTGGAGGACGTGCCGTCCTCGCCGACCCTGATCCGTACCGTGCGTGGTGTGGGCTATCGGCTGGACTCGCCTCAGTGAGCGATTCCGCGAAGCGTTCCATACTCGCGGGTCTTCGCTGGACCAGCCTCCGGCTGCGGCTGCTCGTCGTGTTCGCCCTGGTGGCGCTGACGGCCGCGGTGTCCGCGTCGGGCATCGCGTACTGGCTCAACCGTGAGGCGGTCCTGACGCGTACGCAGGACACGGCGCTCGGGGACTTCCGCCGCCAGATGCAGAACCGGGCGGCGGCACTGCCGTTGCGGCCCACGGGGGACGATCTCCAGGACGCCGCCGAGCAGATGGCGACCAGCGGCCCCGGCTATCACGTCCTGCTGATCGACACCCATGACGGCAAACCGATCGTCGGGTCCTCCGACATCGACTCGTTCACCAAGATCGACGTGCCCGCGTCGCTGCAGAAGCAGGTGAACAAGAAGCAGCCGCTGACGTCCACCAACACCTTTGAGTACCACCTGTTCTGGCAGCGTACGAGCATCGGCGGCACCCCGTACCTGGTGGCCGGCACGAAGATCATCGGTGGTGGCCCGGCCGGGTACATGCTGAAGTCGCTCGACCAGGAGCGTCAGGACCTCAATTCGCTGGCCTGGTCCCTGGGCATCGCCACGGCGCTGGCCCTCGTCGGCTCGGCGCTGCTCGCGCAGGCCGCGGCGACGACCGTGCTGCGGCCCGTCCAGCGGCTCGGCGACGCGGCCCGCAAGCTCGGCGAGGGCAAGCTGGACACCCGCCTCGTGGTCTCCGGAACCGATGAACTGGCCGATCTCTCCCGTACGTTCAACAGGACGGCGAGTTCGCTGGAGAAGAAGGTCGCGGACATGAGTGCGCGGGAGGAGGCGAGCCGCAGGTTCGTCGCCGACATGTCGCACGAGCTGCGGACCCCGCTGACCGCGATCACCGCCGTCGCCGAGGTGCTGGAGGACGAGGCGGACAGCCTCGACCCGATGATCGCGCCGGCCGTGCATCTGGTCGTGAGCGAGACCCGGCGGTTGAACGACCTGGTCGAGAACCTCATGGAGGTCACCCGCTTCGACGCGGGTACGGCCCGGCTGGTGCTGGACACGGTGGACGTCGCCGACCAGGTGACCGCCTGCATCGACGCCCGCGCCTGGCTGGACGCGGTCGACCTGGACGCGGAGCGCGGCATGATGGTGCGGCTCGATCCGCGCCGCCTCGACGTGATCCTGGCGAATCTCATCGGCAACGCGCTCAAGCACGGCGGGTCACCGGTACGGGTGGCGGTGCGGACCGATGACGACGAGCTGGTCATCGAGGTGCGCGACCACGGTCCGGGCATCCCTGAGGACGTCCTGCCCCATGTGTTCGACCGTTTCTACAAGGCGAGCGCCTCCCGGCCGCGTTCCGAGGGCAGCGGTCTGGGTCTGTCGATCGCCATGGAGAACGCGCACATCCACGGCGGCGACATCACCGCCTCCAATTCGCCGGACGGCGACGGGGCGGTGTTCGTCCTGCGGCTGCCGCGCGACGCGGAGCGGCTGACCGACGCCCCGGAGGACGGCAACGACCCCGACCGGCACGAGGAGGGCGAGGCGAAGTGAGGCGCAGCGAGCTCACGGACGGCGCACCCCGCCGGGGCCGTCCGACCGGACGCCCGGCCCGTGCCGTGGCGGCGCTGGCGGCCGTCGTGGCCGTGTCGGCGCTGGCCGCGGGCTGCGGGATCAGGAGCACGTCGGTGCCGGTGGACGCCGGGGCCGCACCCTCGCGGGTGCCGTGCCGTACGTCGTCGGGGCCGGCGAGCGCGCCGCCGCAGGAGACCGTGGCGGTGCGGATCTATCTGGTCTGCGCGTCGCAGCTGGTGACGGTGGAGCGCACCGTCGAGGTCGACGAGTCCCGGTCCGACCCGGTCCTGGTCGCGCAGGCCCTCCTGGCCGAGTTGCAGCGGGATCCGTCCGCCGACGAGCGGAGTGCGGGATTCACCACCGACGTGCCGTCGCGGCTGCGGGTCACCGAGGCCCACGAGGGGGACCCGAAGGGCACGCTGCGCCTCAGCGAACAGCCCGAGGACCTGCCCGCGGAGTCGCTGGCGCAGCTGGTGTGCTCGTACGCGGAGAGCGAGCCCCTGGCCTCCGGCGGCTCGGTGATCCTGGGCGGCCCAGGCAGCTACGCCCCGAGGGGCTACCTCTGCACCTCGGAAACGAAGTCCCGCCCCGCCAACGTCCCGACCCTGGGCGCGGTCAAACTGTCGTAGCGCTCGGTGGGAATCCACAGACGACAGGACGCCCGGTTTACCCCCATATCGATGTCCCTGGCTTCCCACCGACCCGTACAACGGCGGAGCGGCGGAACCGATCCTGCCGGTCGTGGCGTCTTGGTGTGCGTGCGTCACAGTTCGGACGGCCGGGCCGTCATCAATTTCCGCGCGGCGGGGGTCGTCCTCCTCCTCGCGCATCTGCTGTTCGTCGGATGGCTGACTCTGCGCCCGCTGGACGTGCCCTGGATGACGGCGGCGAACCTGCAGCCGCTCGCGGGAATCAGGGCGGACCTGGCCCTCGGCCCCGTCGAGGCGGCGCGCCGGATCGGCGAAGGGCTGCTGCTGCTGGCCCCGCTGGGCGTACTGCTGCCGATGGCCGGGGGGCGGCTGCTGGTCTCCCCGTGGGCCTCGATGGCCCGTACGGTCGCCGCCGGGGCGCTGATCTCGATGGCCATCGAGCTGGGGCAGACCGGGGTGCCGGGACAGGTCGTCGACGTCGACTCGATGCTGCTGAACACCACCGGTGTCGCGCTCGCCCATCTGCTGGTCGTCCCGGTGAGCCGGGCGCGGCTGCGCCGGGGGAACCGGGCGGGGGCCGGTGACATCTCCCGGCTCGGCCACGAGCTCCGGCCTTTCGGGAACGAGGCCCCTCAGGGGGCGACCCCGACGATTTCCAGGGTCGGTATCGCCCCGTAGAGCGATGCTTTGCACCCCTTCGCGGAGCCACTATGGAAGTACCGGGAGCGCGACGGAGCCGCCCCCGCAAACGGTTCGCGAAGGAGCCCACCATGGCCGCACTTGCCCGCCCCGTTGACGGACGCATGATCGGTGGAGTGTGCGCGGCGCTGGCACGGCGCTTCGGCACCTCCGCACGGACGATGCGGATCATCTTCGTGGTCTCGTGCCTGCTTCCCGGCCCCCAGTTCCTGGTCTATCTGGCGCTGTGGCTGCTGCTGCCGTCGGAGAAGGCCTCGTCCGCGACGGCCTGGTGACCTGCGGGACCACGGGGAGACCGAAGAAGGAGCACAGAGAACGCGAGGGGGCGCGCACCCTGGCCGGGTGCGCGCCCCCTCGGTGTGTACGGGGTGGTCAGCCGCCGATCGGCAGGGCGCCGGTCAGGCCGCCCGCGGGCAGGCCGCCGAGCAGGTTGGTGCCCGGGGCCGACAGGTCGCTGCTGCCGCCCTGCTGGTCGAGGAGGCCGCCGGCGGCCTTCTGCACGGCGGGCAGCGCGTCGGTCACGGAGTCGAGCGCGACACCGGCGGGCAGCGCGGCGGCCGCGGCGTCGACGGGCAGTGCGACGGCGGAGGCGCTACCCGCACCGGCGGCGGCGAAAGCGGCACCGAGAGCGGCGACACCGAGGGTCCTGACAGCAGACTGCTTCATGTGACATTCATCCTTGGGGAAGGGGATGTGAGCGGCTCTGCAACGTAGTCAGCCCACCACCCCTGCCGCAAACATGCCGGGACACGGAAAACGGCCGGGATTCGGCGGTCCCGGCCGTTTCCTTTTCGGTCCGCTCAGCCTTCGACGGGGGAAGAACCGCTGGTCGCAGCCGTCTGACGGAAGAGCCACTCGGACTTCAGTTCCGCGTATCCGGGCTTGACGACTTCGTTGATCATGGCCAGACGTTCATCGAAAGGAATGAACGCTGATTTCATCGCATTGACTGTGAACCACTGCATGTCGTCGAGCGTGTATCCGAATGTCTCGGTCAGTCGCTCGAATTCCTGACTCATGCTCGTACCGCTCATCAGCCGGTTGTCCGTATTCACCGTGGCGCGGAAATGCAGCTTCCGCAGCAGCCCGATGGGGTGCTCCGCGTACGAGGCCGCGGCGCCGGTCTGGAGGTTGGAGGTCGGGCAGAGCTCCAGCGGGATGCGCTTGTCCCGTACGTAGGAGGCGAGACGGCCGAGCGTCACGCTGCCGTCCTCGGCGACCTCGATGTCGTCGATGATGCGGACGCCGTGACCGAGCCGGTCGGCGCCGCACCACTGCAGGGCCTGCCAGATCGACGGCAGCCCGAAGGCCTCGCCCGCGTGGATGGTGAAGTGGTTGTTCTCGCGCTTGAGGTACTCGAACGCGTCGAGGTGCCGGGTGGGCGGGTAGCCGGCCTCGGCGCCCGCGATGTCGAAGCCGACGACGCCCAGGTCGCGGTAGCGGTTGGCGAGTTCGGCGATCTCCAGGGCGCGGGCGGCGTGCCGCATCGCGGTCAGGAGGGCGCCGACGCGGATGCGGTGGCCGTTGGCGCGGGCCCGGCGCTCACCCTCCCGGAAGCCCTCGTTGACCGCTTCGACGACCTCTTCGAGGGTCAGCCCCTCGGTGAGGTGCTGCTCGGGCGCGTACCGCACCTCGGCGTAGACGACGCCGTCCTCGGCGAGGTCCTCGGCGCACTCCGCGGCCACCCGGACCAGGGCGTCGCGGGTCTGCATGACGGCGCAGGTGTGGGCGAACGTCTCCAGGTAGCGCTCCAGCGAACCGGAGTCCGCCGCCTCACGGAACCAGATGCCGAGTTTGTCGGGTTCGGTCTCGGGCAGCGCGTCGTAGCCCTGCTCCCGCGCCAGTTCGACGATCGTGCCGGGGCGCAGGCCACCGTCGAGATGATCGTGGAGGAGCACCTTGGGCGCGCGGCGGATCTGGTCGGGACCGGGGACGTTCAGGGTCTGGCTCGTCATTGGGGCACTGTAGCGCCTACGCGCGTAGAATGCTGAGTGCCGATGCGTAACAGTGACCGCGAAGTCGGGTGGAATACATCTGCCCTTCTGACACTGTTCTGTCATGGCACAGCGCGCACTTCCCCTGCCTGCTGCGAGGCTGGGACGGGCCGTTCACACGGCCGGAGCACCACCTGAGGTCAGCGGCGTGGCCCTGCTGCTCCCGGACGGCGAGACCGAATCACGGCGCCGTCCCTCCACCTTGTCGTACGCGGTACAGCTGCCGTTCGCCCGGATGCTGGCGCGGGCCGGCCAGGAGGACGGTCTCGCGGTGCACGTGGTGCACTACCGCCGGCGCGGCTGGAACGCGGACGCGGATCCGGTGGCCGACACGCGGTGGGCTGCGGACGAGGTCGTACGGCGCTACGGCGACGTCCCGGTCTGTCTCGTCGGGCACGGGATGGGGGGCCGGGCGGCGCTGCGGGCGGGCGGGCACGAGGCCGTCACCTCCGTGCTGGCGATGGCCCCCTGGCTGCCGGACGCGGGTGCGCCGGAGCCCGAGCCGGTGAAGCACCTGGCGGGGCGCCGGGTGCTGATCGTGCACGGCACGAACGACGCCCGGACGGATCCGGAGCTCTCCTACCGGCTGGCCGAGCGGGCCAAGAAGGCCAACCGGGACACCTGCCGCTTCGAGGTCCACTCGGACGGGCACGCGCTGCGGCAGCACCGGTCCGAAGTGGTGGCGCTGGCCGCGGACTTCATACGCGGGTCGCTGTTCTCCCGGTCCTACGCCCGGCCGGTCGCCGACGCGTTCGCCGCGCCACCGCCGCTGGGTCTGCGGATGCCGCTGGCGGCGGGCTTCGGGGAGTCCTTGCGGCACCACTGAGGTTCCGGTCCAGGGGCCACCGGGCTCCGGTGCGGCGAACCGCCGCCGTACCGGGTCTCAGTCGGGCAGCAGGTTCCCGCGGCGGGACAGCAGGAAGCGTTTGAAGGCGGCCACCGGTGGGGTGTCGGGGTGGCCGTCCAGCCAGGCGACCCCGATCTCGCGGGCGGCGCGCGGTGCCGTGACCGTCAGCTCGACCACGCCCGGCCGGGCGACGGCGGGCGGCGGCAGCAGGGCGACGCCGAGCCCTGCCGCGACCAGTCCGCGCAGGGTCTCGGCCTCCTCGCCCTCGAACGCCACCCGTGGGGTGAAGCCGGCCTCCGTACAGAGGTCGTCGGTGATCCGCCGGAGCCCGTAGCCGGGTTCGAGGGTGACGAACGTTTCGTCGGCGGCCTCGGCGAGCCGGACGCGCCTGCGGCCGGCCAGCCGGTGGTCGTCGGGAACGACCAGGCGCAGCCGCTGTTCGTCGAGGCGGCGGCTGACGAGGTCCGGGGCGTCCGGGACGGGCGAGGTGAGGCAGAGGTCGAGGCCGCCCGCCCGCAGGCGCTCGATCATCGCCTCGCCGTAGTTCTGGACGAGCTGGAAGCGGACCCGGGGGTGGTCGACCCGGAAGGCGCGGATGAGGGCGGGCACCGTCTCGGAGCCCATCGTGTGGAGGAAGCCGAAGGCGACCTTGCCCGCTGTCGGGTCGGCGTCGGCGCGGACCGAGTCGGCGGCCTTCTCGACCTCGGCCAGCGCGCGTTCGGCCGAGCCGAGGAAGGTGCGGCCGGCGGGGGTGAGGGAGACGGTCCGGCCCCGGCGGGCGAACAGGGCGACGCCCAGGTCCTGTTCGAGCCTGACCATGGCGCGCGACAGGGTCGACTGCGGGACTCCGAGCTCGTGCGCGGCGCGGGTGACGTGCTCGTGCCGGGCCACGGCCTCGAAGTACGCGAGGCGTGGGGCGAGCACGGCCCGGATGTCTTCTTCGTAACTGCTCGGTGACAGTCGACCCCGTGAGCTGCTTTGATGCACCATGGGAACGATTATGGCTGATTCATGCATTGGACGCATGAAAGCGGGCGGCCTACGTTCTACGTATGCCTCCTGCCAGTACCGGGGCGTCCACCATCACGCTGGACGCCGCTCCGTCATCCACCGCCGCCGCCACCACTCCGCTCACCCCGGCCTCCTCCGTCGCTCCGGTCACCACGGACCGTCTGGAGCCGGGCAGTCCCGGCTTCCGGCGCATGAGCTTCGCGCTCTTCGCCGCCGGGATCGCCGCCTTCGCGCTCCTGTACTCCACCCAGGCCCTGCTGCCCGCCGTCTCCGCCTCCTTCGGCGCCACGGCCGGCCGGGCGAGCTGGACGGTCTCCGCGGCGACCGGTGCGCTGGCGCTGTGTGTGCTGCCGCTGAGCGCCCTCTCGGAGCGCTTCGGGCGGCGTCAGATGATGACCGCGTCGCTGACGGTCGCGGTACTGGTCGGGATGCTCATCCCCTTCGCCCCGTCGCTGGGCTGGCTGATCGCGCTGCGCGCGGTCCAGGGCGCGGCACTGGCCGGACTGCCCGCCTCCGCGATGGCGTACCTGGCCGAGGAGGTGCGGCCCAAGGCACTGGTGGCGGCGATCGGCCTGTTCGTGGCGGGCAACAGCATCGGCGGGATGAGTGGCCGGATCCTGGGCGGCTGGGTCGCCCAGCTGTGGGGCTGGCGTGCGGCGCTGGGCGCCGTCGGGCTGCTCGCCGTCGCGTGCGCGGTCGTGTTCCACTTCATGATCCCCAAGGCCCGGAACTTCACCCCCGGTTCGCTGAACCCCAAGGCGCTGGCGAAGACCGTCGGCACCCACCTCTCCGACCCGCTGCTGCGCCGCCTGTACGCGATCGGTGCCCTGTTCATGACGGTGTTCGGCGCGGTCTACACCGTGATCGGCTACCGGCTCGTCGAGGCGCCGTTCAATCTCCCGCAGGGCGTCGTCGGCTCGGTCTTCCTGGTCTACCTCGTCGGTACGGTCTCCTCCGCCGCGGCCGGCCGGCTGGTCGCCCGGCTGGGGCGCCGGGGCGCGCTGTACCTCGCGGTCTCCACGACGGCCGCCGGTCTGCTGCTGTCCCTGGCCGGTCAGCTGGTCTTCGTCCTGCTCGGACTGGTCCTGATCACGGCCGGCTTCTTCGCCGGGCACGCGGTCGCCTCGTCCTCGGTGAGCCGTACGGCGACCACGGGCCGCGCCCAGGCGTCGGCGCTGTACCAGTCCGCGTACTACCTGGGCTCCAGCGCGGGCGGCACGCTGGGCGCGGTCGCCTTCCACGCCGGAGGGTGGGCGGGCACCGTCGCCCTGGGCCTCCTCGCGGTCCTCGGCGTCGTGTCGATCACGCTCTTCGGGACGCGGGCCGCGCGGACCGAGCGCCTCCTGGCCCCGCGTACGGCATCTGTGCACAACTGAGACCTTCCGAGGCACAACCGCCGCTCCCCTGCGCGCGTCCAACAAGCGGAGTCACGGCACCGCACGGGAACGCGAAGGGGAGCGGACGTACATGAGAATCACGGAGAAGATACGCGGCGTACGGATGCGGCGCGGTACCGCGCTGTCCGTCGCCGGCCTGCTGGCCGCACCGGCCCTGGTCCTGGGCACCGGGACGGCCGCGCAGGCGGCTTCCTGCACGGCGGCGAAGGGTCCGTACCAGAAGCAGGTCGAGACGTACCTGAAGCGGACCGCCGACGGCCGTCAGTCGACGGCGGACTGCCAGGCGATCCGCTCGTTCCAGGTGGCGAAGGGCATCACGCCCGCCATCGGGTACGCGGGGCCGGTCACCTGGCGCACGATGAAGACGATCACCGCTCAGAAGGCGGCCGGGAAGAACCCCAACGCCGCGAAGAAGTGCCCCACCAACAGGGGCCGCATCGCGTGCGTGGACCTGACCAGGCAGCTGAGCTGGATCCAGGACGGCAGCAAGCTGAAGTTCGGCCCGGTCGCGGTGCGGACGGGACGCAACGGCGCGGAGACGCGGACCGGTTCGACGAAGATCTACTGGCGGAACATCGACCACTGGTCGACGCTCTACGACGTGCGGATGCCGTACGCGCAGTTCTTCGACGGCGGTCAGGCGTTCCACTCGGTCACCAAGTCCATGTACAACAACCCCGGGTCGGCGGGCTGCGTCAACATGCGGCCCTCCGACGCGAAGTCATACTGGAACCTGCTGAAGAACGGCGACGACGTCTTCGTGTACGGACGCAAGCCCGGCACCTGAGCAGCGGTTTCCGCGCTTCCCAACCTCGTTGTCAGTGCCCTGGGGTAGCTTCCACGGTGCCGCGTGAGCGGTGTCACAGCGCAACAGGGTGGAGTGCAGCGATGAGTGATGTGGCGGCCACGGCCGACATCGACAGCCGCCTGGAGGGACACCGGGTCGAGCTGACCGGTTACTGCTACCGGATGCTCGGCTCGGCCTTCGAGGCGGAGGACGCGGTCCAGGACACGCTGGTGCGTGCCTGGCGGAACATCGACAAGTTCGAAGGCCGTTCCTCGCTGCGCTCCTGGCTCTACCGGATCGCGACGAACGTGTGTCTGGACATGCTGAACGCGGGCAGGAAGCGGGCCAGGCCGGTGGACCTCACCGGCCCGAGTCCGCTGGCGCAGGCCGCGCTCAACCCGCTCCCGGAGAACACCTGGCTGGAGCCGATGCCGGACGGCCGCATCCTGCCGTCGGTGGCCGACCCGGCGGAGGCCGCCGTGGCCCGGGAGTCGGTGCGTCTGGCGTTCGTCGCGGCCCTTCAGCACCTGCCGCCCAAGCAGCGTGCGGTGCTGATCCTGCGCGAGGTCCTGGCGTGGAAGGCGAGCGAGGTCGCCGAGCTGCTCGACTCCTCCGTCGCCTCGGTCAACAGCGCGCTGCAGCGGGCCAGGGCGACGCTGGCGGACACGGACAGTTCGGCCCCGGACACCGCGGATCCGCTGGACGAGGAGCAGCGCAAGCTCCTCGACCGGTACGTGGCGGCGTTCGAGGGGTACGACATGGCGGCGCTGACCGCGCTGCTCCACGAGGACGCCGTGATGACCATGCCGCCGTTCGACCTCTGGCTGCAGGGGCACGAGGACATCACGGGCTTCATGCTCAGCATCGGTGCGGGCTGTGCGGGTTCCCGGCTGGTGGCGACCGAGGCCAACGGCACTCCGGCCTTCGCGCACTACAAGCCGAGACCGGACGGCCCTGGCTTCGTGCCGTGGGCGGTGCAGGTCATCGACATCTCGGACGGTGCGATCACCGGGATGCACTGCTTCCTGGACACCCCGCGCTGGTTCCCGCTGTTCGGGTTCCCGGACCATCTGGAGACTGACGCCTCGTGAAGATCCGCAGACCGGTGGTGATCGGCTGGGCACTCCTCGCGGCGGGCGGCTGGGCGGCGACCCTCTGGCTCGGCGAGCCCACGGCCACCGCCGGGCCGGGGCCCTCCCCCGCTCCGAGCTCTCCGGCCGACGCCGAGCCGGGACCGCAGCCCGAAAGCCCGTGCTCGGCGTCCCGACCGAGGCCCGGCGCCACACCGTCGCCGGACCCCAGCAAGTGGTCGATGAGCGTCGAGCAGGGGGACGGACGGGCGGTGCAGCTCCTGTGCGCCTACGCCGTGGCCACCCGCTGACCGAGGGACGCCGGGCGGGACCGGATCAGACCGGATCCCGCTCCGGGCCCCGCGCCTGGTCCGCACCGCCCAGGCCCACCACATCGGCCAGCCCCACGAGGTCGAGCAGCGACCGGAGTTCGCCCGGCACGTTGCGCAGCCGCAACTCGACGCCACCGGCCCTGCGCGCGACGAGCCCCAGCCGGGCCAGCGCCTCGACCAGGGCGAGGTCCGGGCGCAGGACACCGCCCACATCGCAGTCCACCGCGGCGGGCGGACCCGCGTCCGCGCCGCCGCGCAGCAGTGCCTCCAGCTCCGCGCAGAGTCCCGGAACATCGGCCCTGGTGATGCGACCGGTGAGTACGAGAACGTTCGGGGTCATGGCATCCACACCACAGAGACCGGCCTGACGCCCGAAACTCATCGCTCCGGCAAGCCGTGCGTCTCAGCTCAGCTCACCGGGAACATCCCCGTGTCCAGGTCCAGTCCGAACGGCTTGGGCAGCGTGAGCGTCTCGCCGTACTCGACCGCCTCCAGGACCCGGTAGGTGCCGTCGCTCGGCTCCCCGTACAAGGTGGCGGTAGGGCGGCCCGTGTGCCACGGGTCGAGGAGCAGGAACAGCTCGATGCCGGCTTTGGCGTATCCGTGCGCCTTGCCGATGCGGTCGTGGTTGGCGTTGGCCGGTGAGGTGATCTCGACGACGAGCCGGACTTCTTCCGCCGGTACGCGATTGCCGGGCCCGGACGCGACCTCCCGCGGCAGGACGACAAGATCGGGGATGTACAGCCCTGCCCGTCCCGGTACGGAGACACCGAGGGTCTGGTAGATCTCCCAGTCCTCCGGGATGACGGTGTACAGCCTGCGCTGAAGCAGGGCTGCGGTGGTGTTGTGGTCCTTGGACGGCGGTGGCGACACGGTGACGATCCCCTCGATGATCTCCACCTTGCAGCCCTCGGGTGCGTCCGTCTCCTCCCAGATACGGACGAGGTCGTCCCAGTCCTGGCCGTGGCCCGGCCCGGGATCAACAGTGAGTGCGCCCATGGCGGTCTCCTCCTTCGATGCGACACGCCGAGTCCAGCATGCCGAACGGGACCGGCGGTGGTCCACCGGTCCCGTTCACCCGAAAGGGAAAGCCGCAGGTCAGGCGATACGTTCCCGCACTACCGGGGTGGCGGCGAACGGCGTGCCGGCCGGGGCGATGTCGTAGGAGCCGGGCAGGGCCTTCAGCGCGTACTCGAACTTCTCGGGGGTGTCCGTGTGCAGTGTCAGCAGCGGCTGGCCCTCGGTCACCGTGTCACCGGGCTTGGCGTGCAGCTCGATGCCCGCGCCCTCCTGCACCGGGTCCTCCTTACGCGCGCGGCCCGCACCGAGGCGCCAGGCGGCCACACCGATGTCGTAGGCGTCCAGGCGGGTCAGTACACCCGAGGACGGAGCCGTCACCACGTGCTGCTCGCGGGCGACGGGGAGCTCGGCGTCCGGGTCGCCGCCCTGGGCGGAGATCATGCGGCGCCACACGTCCATCGCGGAGCCGTCGGCGAGCGCCTTCTCCGGGTCGGCGTCCTTGAGTCCGGCGGCGTCGAGCATCTCGCGGGCCAGGGCGAGCGTCAGGTCGATGACGTCCTTGGGGCCGCCGCCCGCGAGGACCTCGACGGACTCGCGTACCTCCAGGGCGTTGCCCGCGGTCAGGCCGAGCGGGGTGGACATGTCGGTGAGCAGCGCGACCGTCCGCACACCGCTGTCGGTGCCGAGCGCGACCATGGTGGAGGCCAGTTCGCGGGCGTCCTCGATGGTCTTCATGAAGGCGCCGGAACCGACCTTGACGTCCAGGACGAGCGCGCCGGTGCCCTCGGCGATCTTCTTGGACATGATCGAGCTGGCGATGAGCGGGATGGCCTCGACCGTGCCGGTGACGTCGCGGAGCGCGTACAGCTTCTTGTCGGCGGGGGCGAGTCCGTCACCGGCCGCGCAGATCACGGCGCCGGTGGTGTCGAGGACGTTCAGCATCTCGGCGTTGGAGAGGTGCGCCCGCCAGCCGGGGATGGACTCCAGCTTGTCGAGCGTGCCACCGGTGTGGCCGAGCCCCCGGCCGCTGAGCTGCGGCACGGCCGCGCCGCAGGCGGCGACGAGCGGGGCGAGCGGCAGGGTGATCTTGTCGCCGACGCCGCCGGTGGAGTGCTTGTCGGTGGTGGGGCGGGAGAGGGCGTCGAAGTTCATCCGCTCGCCGGAGGCGATCATCGCGGCGGTCCAGCGGGCGATCTCGGTACGGTTCATGCCGTTCAGCAGGATCGCCATGGCCAGTGCGGACATCTGCTCGTCGGCGACCTCGCCGCGGGTGTACGCGTCGATGACCCAGTCGATCTGCTCGGGGCTGAGCTCGCCTCGGTCCCGCTTGGTGCGGATGACGGAGATGGCGTCCATGGGAGGGAATCCTTCCGGCCGGTTACGTACGCAAGAGTCCCGAATGACTCTACGCGCATAGAGGATGATGGATCACCGGACGGCCCGACCAGGGCCGGCCGAATCGAGCCCGCCCGGCGATCGAGGGCAACCCCGGCCCGGCGGGAGCGAACCCCCGTGTGGTCCGGCGAGCGGGGGGGCGGAGGGGCCGCCGGGCGACCCCGGCAGCCCTCCGCCCCGCATTACCCCAGGTGCTGCGGCCCGAAGGCCTGCGGCAGCATCTCGTCGAGCGTCCGGAGGCCGTCCGGCGTCTCCAGGACGAGCTCCGGCCCTCCGAACTCGTACAGCAACTGCCGGCACCGCCCGCACGGCACGAGCACCGCGCCCGTGCCGTCCACGCAGGTGAAGTGGGTCAGCCGGCCGCCGCCCGTCGCGGCCAGCTGGGAGACCAGGCCGCACTCGGCGCACAGGCCGATGCCGTACGACGCGTTCTCGACGTTGCAGCCGACGAGCGTGCGCCCGTCGTCGACGCGGGCGGCCACACCGACCGGGTAGCCCGAGTACGGGGCGTACGCCCGGGACATCGCGTCCCGGGCGGCCGTCCGCAGCGCCTCCCAGTCGACCGGGGGCGGCCGTGTCACTTGCCCTCGCCCTTGCGGTACGGCAGGCCGTCCGCCTTGGGCATCCGCAGCCGCTGCGCCGACAGGGCGAGCACGAGGAGCGTGGTGACGTACGGGGCGGCGTCGACGAACTGGCTCGGGACCTGGTCCGTCAGCGCGTACCAGGTGAACAGCAGCGCGGAGCAGGCCGCCGAGATCACCGCGGCGACGTACTTCTTCCGGTAGAGCTGCCAGATCGCGGCGATCACCAGCAGGATCGCCAGGAGCAGCAGCATCGCGTGCACGTTCTCCGCTCCGCCGCGCAGCTTGAGGCTGTCGGTGAAGCCGAAGAGCCCGGCGCCCAGGGCCATTCCGCCCGGCATCCAGTTACCGAAGATCATGGCGGCGAGACCGATGTAGCCGCGGCCGCCGGTCTGGCCCTCCTGGTAGATGCTGGTGGCGACGATGGCGAGGAAGGCACCGCCGAGGCCGGCCAGTCCGCCGGAGATGATGACGGCGATGTACTTGTACTTGTAGACGTTCACGCCGAGGGTCTCGGCAGCCACCGGGCTCTCGCCGCAGGAGCGGAGCCGCAGACCGAACGCCGTGCGCCACAGCACCCACCAGGTGACGGGGATCAGCAGCAGGGCGACGACGGTCAGCAGGGACAGTCCGGTGACGAGGCCGCCGATGATGCCGGCGAGGTCGGAGACGAAGAACCAGTGCTGTTGCTGGAGGTCCTGCATCCAGTCCGACAACCCTGGAACGGTGATCTTGTCGATCTCCTCCAGGCGGGGGGACTGCTTGGAGGAACCGCCCGGCTCCTGGGCGAAGGTGAAGTTCGAGAGGTAGCGGGTGACTCCGACGGCGAGGATGTTGATCGCCACACCGGAGACGATGTGGTTCACCCCGAAGGTGACGGTGATGACCGCGTGCAGCAGACCGCCGAGCGCGCCGCCGATGATGCCGAACAGCACGCCCACCCAGGGGCCCCACTGGAAACCGGCCCAGGCACCGAACCAGGTGCCGAGGATCATCATGCCTTCGAGGCCGATGTTGACGACGCCCGCCCGCTCGGCCCAGAGGCCGCCGAGACCGGCGAGGCCGATGGGAACGGCCAGTTCCAGGGCGCCCGCGACCTGCCCTACGGAGGTCACGTCGTTCGCGCCGCTGATCAGACGGACCAGCGAGACGAGGGCGAGCGCACCGGCGATGATCAGGAGGACGACGGGCAGGGAGAGCTTGCGGCGTCCGCCGCCCTTCTTGGGGGCGACGTGTGCGGCAGGGGCTTTGGTGCTCACAGGGCCGCCTCCTTCTCGGTCGTGAGGGCGTGGCCGGCGGCGAGCTCTTCGCCGACCTTCTGCTGCTGACGGCGGGTCCCGTAGCGCCGGACCAGCTCGTAGCTGATGACGACGGAGATCACGATCAGGCCCTGCATGATCGTGGCGATCTCCTTCTCGAACCCGAACTGGTCGAGCGGGGACGACGCCTTGTCCAGGAACGCGATCAGCAGGGCGCTGAGGGCGATGCCCACCGGGTGGTTACGGCCGAGCAGCGCGATGGTGATGCCCGTGAAGCCGATGCCGACCGGGAAGTCGAGGCTGTACGTGTGGGTGTCGCCCAGCAGCGTCGCCATACCGGCCAGGCCGGCGACGGCGCCGGAGATCAGCATCGAGGTGAGGATCATCTTCTTCGCGTCCACGCCGGAGGCCTGGGCCGCGGTCTCGCTGGCTCCCGTGGCCCGCAGGTCGAAGCCGAACCGGGTGCGGTTCAGGACGAACCAGTAGACGAGGCCGCAGCCGGCGGCGACGAAGGTGAAGCCGTAGATCTCTCCGGCCTCGGCGCCCAGGGACAGGCCCGGGAACCAGCCGGACTCCGGGATCTCGCCCGTGGTCAGGTTGTTGGAGCCGGCTGCCTGGTCACCGAAGTTCTTCGGCAGGATCAGCCAGGCGATCAGCGAGGTCGCGATGGAGTTCAGCATGATCGTCGAAACGACCTCGCTCACCCCCCTCGTCGTCTTGAGGATGCCCGCGATGCCGGCCCAGAACGCGCCCACCAGCATGGCGACGACGACGATCAGGGCGATGTGGAGCGGTCCGGGAAGGCTGACGCTCGCGCCGACCAGGGCCGCCATCATCGCCGCGAGACGGTACTGGCCGTCGACGCCGATGTTGAAGAGGTTCATCCGGAAGCCGACCGCGACCGCGAGAGCGGCGAGGTAGTACGTACCGGCCTGGTTGATGATCAGTACCTGCACGTCGGAGTACGACGCCTGCTCGAACAGCAGTCGGTACAGCTCGAACGGGTCGCGGTTCGACACGAGCAGCACCAGGGTGCTGAGCGCGAAGGCCACGACCAGGGCGAGTGCCGGCCCGGCGAAGCCCAGGATCAGCCGGTCCTTGTCGAATTTCTTCATCGGGCCTCGTCCTCCGGTGCTGCTTCGAGGTGACCGGCGGCGGCACCGGTCATGGCCGAGCCCAGTTCCTCGGGGGTGATGGTGGCGGGGTCGGCGTCCGCCACGAACTTTCCGCGGTACATGACGCGCAGGGTGTCGGAGAGCCCGATGAGCTCGTCCAGGTCCGCCGAGATGAGCAGGACGGCGAGCCCTTCGCGGCGGGCCGCACGGATCTGGTCCCAGATCTGTGCCTGCGCGCCGACGTCCACACCACGGGTGGGGTGGGCGGCGATCAGGAGCTTGGGGTTGTGGCTCATCTCGCGGCCGACGATCAGCTTCTGCTGGTTGCCGCCGGACAGCGAGCCGGCCGTGACCTCGATGCCGGGGGTACGGACGTCGTACTCGCGCACGATCCGCTCGGTGTCGTGGCGGGCCGCCTTCGGGTCGAGCAGGAAGCCCCGGCTGTTGGGCTTCTCGCTGACGTGGCCGAGGATGCGGTTCTCCCAGAGCGGTGCGTCCAGCAGGACCCCGTGCCGGTGCCGGTCCTCGGGGATGTAGCCGATGCCGCCCTCGCGCCGCTTGCGCGTGGGCGCGCGCGTGATGTCCTCGTCGCCCAGGGTGATCACCCCGCTGTCGGCCGCCCGCATCCCGATGAGCGCGTCGATCAGCTCGGTCTGGCCGTTGCCCTCGACGCCAGCGATGCCGAGGACCTCGCCCTTGTGGATGGTGAGGCGGATGTCGGACAGGACGTCACGGACGACTCCGTCCGGGTCCGTCACGCTGAGGGAGAGCCCCTCGACGCGGAGCATCGGCACATCCGTCACCGTGGACTCACGGGTCTCGGGCGACGGCAGTTCGCTGCCGACCATCAGCTCGGCGAGCTGCTTGGTGGTGGTGTGCGCGGGGTCGGCGGTGCCCACCGTCGTACCGCGCCGGATCACCGTGATCTCGTCGGCGACCGAGAGGACCTCGCCGAGCTTGTGCGAGATGAAGATGACGGTGAGGCCCTCGGCCTTGAGCTCGCGGAGGTTCGCGAAGAGCGCGTCGACCTCCTGCGGGACGAGCACCGCGGTCGGCTCGTCGAGGATGAGGATGCGGGCGCCGCGGTAGAGGACCTTGAGGATCTCCACGCGCTGGCGGTCGGCGACCCCGAGGTCCTCGACGAGCGCGTCGGGCCGGACGCCCAGGCCGTACGCGTCGGAGATCTCCTTGATCTTCTTACGTGCGGCGGAGCCGATGCCGTACAGCTTCTCGCCGCCGAGGACGACGTTCTCCAGGACGGTGAAGTTGTCGGCGAGCATGAAGTGCTGGTGCACCATGCCGATGCCGCGCGCGATGGCGTCGCCCGGGTTGTTGAACGAGACCTGCGCGCCGTCCACGGCGATGGTGCCCTCGTCCGGCTTCTGCATGCCGTAGAGGATCTTCATCAGGGTGGACTTGCCGGCACCGTTCTCGCCGACGAGGGCGTGGACGGTGCCCTTGCGGACGGTGATGCCGATGTCGTGGTTGGCGACAACGCCGGGGAAACGCTTGGTGATGCCGTGCAGTTCTACGGCAGGGGGGCTGCTGGACGCGTTGATGACGCACTCTCCTTGGCCGGACAGGAGCGGGAGCGGAGGGGCAGAGGGGCGGGGTGAAGTTATCGCGCCTGAGGGCTGTCTACACGCGTAGCGTTGCCGAATCGTCAAACGCATGCGCACAGCACGGCCAGAACGCCGGGGTTCGAGGCCTGTCCGAGAGGGCACTGCAACAAGCGGAACTTCTTCGAGGAGCACCCCGTGGGCCCGGAGCAGCGACGCTGCGCGCTCCGGGCCCACGGGATCAAGCCGTACGACCGAGGTCGTTACGGGGTGGTCTTGACGGTGATCTTGCCGTCGATGATCTCCTGCTTGGCCTTCTCCACGGCGGCGATGACCTCGGTCATCTCGGTGAACTTCGGGTTGGACATGGCCAGGCCGACGCCGTCCTTGTCGAGGCCGTAACGGATCTCACCGGTCTGGGGCTTGCCGTCCTGGACGGACTTGATCAGGTTGAAGACCGAGTCCTCGACGTCCTTCGTGACCGAGGTCAGGATGGACTCCTTGTAGGCGGCGAGGCCTTCCTGGGCGTACTGGTCGGAGTCGACGCCGATGTTCCACTTGCCGGCCTTGGAGACGGCCTCGATCGCACCGGAACCGGCCAGACCGGCGGCCGAGTAGACCACGTCGGCGTCCTTGTCGAGCTGGCCCTGGGCGGCTGCCTTGCCGAGGTCGGGCTTGGAGAAGCCGTCGAAGTTCGGCGGCTGGGTCAGGTACTGCGGGATCACCTTCACCGACGGGTCGGTGTCCTTGACGCCCTGCACGTAGCCGGCCTCGAACTTCTTGATCAGCGGGGTCTCGACACCACCGATGAAGCCGACCGTCTTGGTCTTGGTGACCTTGGCGGCGGCGACACCCGCGAGGTAGGAGCCCTGCTCCTCGTTGAAGACGATGTTGGCGATGTTGTCGCCGGTCACCGAGGCGTCGTCGATGATGCCGAAGGTGATCTTCGGGAACTTCGGCGCGACCTTCTTGATGGCGGGCGCGTAGGCGAACCCGACACCGATCACCGGGTTGTTGCCGGCGCGGGCGAGCGAGGTGAGGCGCTGGACCTTGTCCGCGTCCGACTCGCCCTCGGAGGGCTCGGCCTCGGTGCCCTTGATGCCGAGGTCCTTCTCGGCGCGGGCGAGACCCGCGTAGGCGGCGTCGTTGAACGACTGGTCGCCGCGTCCGCCGATGTCGTAGGCGATGGCCGCCTTGTTGTCCTTGGAGTCCGAGCTGCTGCTGCTGCTCGACGAGGAGGACGAGTCGCCACACGCGGTAACGCTGAGCGCGAGCGCCGCGGACATAATGCCCACGGTGGCAATCCTGGTGATCCGGCGCAAGGGAAGGCTCCTTCAAACCTGACCGAAGCGCCTCTTCCGGCGCTGGTTTCGCCGAGATCGTAACGCGCGTAGATGTCAGATAATGACCTGTACGGAAGCCGTTATCGGATCGTCGCGAACAGAAGGTGTCCTCTCCGGTTACGAGCGGTTGCCTTCGAGCAGTGCGGAGGCGGTGAACAGCTCCACCCCGACGGTGATCGCCTCCTCGTCCACATCGAAGTTCCCCCGGTGCAGGTCCAGACCGCGAGTGTCTCCGGGCGTACGGACTCCGAGCCTGGCCATGGCGCCGGGGACGTGTTCCAGGTACCAGGAGAAGTCCTCGCCGCCCAGGCTCTGTTCGGTGTCCTCGATCGCATACGATCCGCGCCTGGCGGTCATCGCGGCGTCCAGCAGGCCGATCGACTCGGCGTCGTTCACGACGGGCGGCACCCCGCGGATGTAGTTGATCACCGTCTTGGCCCGGTGCATTCCGGCCACCTCGTCGATGGCCGCGTGGACCAGGTCCGGCGCCTCGCGCCAGGCCTTCAGGTCGAGGCAGCGAACCGTTCCGGACAGCTCGGCGTGTTGCGGGATGACATTGGGCGCGTGCCCGGTCTCCAGCCGCCCCCAGGTGAGGGCCAGCCCGGCGCGCGCGTCGACCCGGCGCGCGAGCAGCGCGGGTACGTCGACGGCGACCCTGGCGGCGGCGGTGACCAGGTCCGTGGTCAGGTGCGGCCGGGCCGTGTGGCCGCCGGGGCCGTCGAGGGTGACCTCCAGCCGGTCGCAGGCGGAGGTGATCGCCCCGATCCGGAGCCCGATCCTGCCCACGTCGACCTTGGGGTCGCAGTGCACCCCGAGGATCCGTCCGACGCCGTCCAGCACCCCGGACTCGATGGCGTCGGCCGCGCCGCCGGGCAGCACTTCCTCGGCGGGCTGGAAGAGCAGGCGCACGGGGTGCGGCAGCAGCCCCTGCCGGTCGAGCTCGGTGAGGACGAGTCCGGCACCGAGGACGGCGGTCGTGTGGACGTCGTGCCCGCAGGCGTGCGCCCGGTCGGGCACGGTGGACCGGTAGGAGACGCCCGCCTTGGTGTCGGGGATGGGCAGCGCGTCGATGTCGGCCCGCAGGGCCAGCATCGGCGTGACGCCGTCCCACTCGCCCACGTCACAGATGAGTCCGGTCCCGGTCGGGAGTACCTTCGGCTCCAGTCCCGCCCTCTCCAGCCGGGCCTTGATGGCCGCGGTGGTGCGGAACTCCTGATTGCCGAGCTCGGGGTGCATGTGCAGATCACGCCGGAAGGCGATCAGCTCGGCACGCAGCTCGTCGGACAGGCTGCCGGGCAGGGCGCCGGGGAGGGAAGCTCCCCCGGGCAGCTCGGCTTCGGTGTGGGACGCGCGGGACTTCAACTGGTTCACCCAGTGAAGGGTAGGCCCCTTCCCCCCTCAACTGGCCACAGATCAACAAAACTTCAGCCGCTCAGGCGAACAAAAGATGGTGTTGCGGCGTGTGACGGGTGATCTGGGTGGGTAGACTCGTCCGCTTTTCGAGCACCTCCCGACCGGCCCGCGAGGCCGGAAACCGGCCTCCACCCGGCCGAGCCCACCCCCGGCCCTTCCCCCCACTTCCACTTATTGTTCTACTATGATGCGAACAAGGGGGTAAATATGCAGCAGATGACAGGACGCGGCACCATGGCCGCGCTCACAGCCCTTCCCTTCGCCGTCGCGCTCGCCGTGGAACTGGTGCTCGTCGCCGTTCTGCGTGACCGGCTGCCCGACCCGCTGGCCACACACTTCGCCGGCACCGTCCCGGACGGGTTCACCGGCCGGACCGGATTCGCCGTCCTGTCCGCCGGGCTGACGGTGGGCATGGGCGCGCTCTTCGTCCTCGCCGGCACCCGGCGCGCGACGTTCGCCCGCTGGTCGGTCGTCACCGCCTACGCGACCGTCGGACTCGTGGGGTCCGCCCTGGTCTCCGTGCTCCTGGTCAACGCCGATGCCACCGACGCGGCGGCCGATGTCCGGATGCCGGTGTGGCACCCGATCGCCGCCCTGCTCGTCGGCATGGTCCTGGGCCTCGTCGGATGGCTGGTCACCCGACGCCTGACGCTGCCGGACAGCCTCTCCGGCCAGGACGGCGCGTGTACCGGCCGACTGGACCTGGCCGAGGGTGAGGTCGCCGGCTGGACCCGCACGGTCTCGTCCAGGCCGCCGGCCCTGCTCGGACTGGCACTCACCGTCCTGGGCTGCGCGCCGGCCGTGCCGGTGGGCCGACAGGTGGCCGTACCGCTCGCCGTCCTCGGGCTGCTGATGGTGACCTTCTCCCGCGTCACCGTCACCGTCGGTCCCCGCGGTCTGGGCGTCTCGTCCGCAGTGCTCCCCCGGCCCCGGATGCGGGTGCCCCTGGCCGACATGTCCGAGGCGTCGAGCCGGTCGATCAGCCCTCTGGGTGACTTCGGCGGATGGGGCTGGCGGATCCGGCCGGGCGCCACCGGGATCATCCTGCGCTCGGGGGAGGCGCTGGTGGTGAAGCGGGCGAACGGCCGCGAGATCGCCGTGACCGTGGACGACTCCGCCACCGCCGCCGCCCTGTTGAACTCACTCATCCCCCGGACGGTCCCGCCGGCCGGCACCACTCCGACCGATGCGAGTACGAGGCCCTGACATGCTCTTCCGCATCGAACCCGGCTCCGCCGTCCCGCTCGGTGACCAGATCGCCGCCCGGGTACGGCGTGCCATCGCGGACGGTGAGGTGGCCCCGGGGGACCGCCTCCCGGCGGCCCGCGCCCTGTCCGACTCGCTGGGGATCAACATCCACACGGTCCTGCGCGGCTACCAGCGCCTGCGCGACGAAGGAATGATCGAGCTACGGCGCGGCCGCGGCGCGATGGTCCTGGACGCACCCAGCACCCAGGCCCGCGCCCAGCTCCTGGACCGGGTGGAATCCCTCGTCACCGACGCCCGGGGCCTGGGCCTCACGGACGAGGAGGTCCTGGCCCTGGTCCGTACGGGCATGGGCATGGGCTCCTCGACGGCGTGAACGCGACGGGACCGCCATCCGGTACGGCCTGCGGGGCCGTGGGAGGGCGGTCCCGTCATGTGCGGGCGGGTGGCGGGACCCGCCGCGTGCGGGCAGGTGGCGGCGGCACGTTCAGCGGCGGCTTCCCCGCGGCGCCGGGTGGTGGCGGACGGGTCGGTGAACTGATCCGCGTACCGGACGCCGGCCTTCGTACGCCCGTCCCCTCGCTGGGTGACCTTCAGCGTCCGGACGGGGCGGCCGGTCGCAAAAGCCCGTTGAGATGCCGCCGTACGTCGTAGAAGGTCATCTGCATGGAGTTCTTCTGCTACCACCGCGACCGGTCCGAGTCCCTCGCCCTGCGCGACGAGCTGCTGCAGGAGCACTGGTCGTACATGGACCGGTACGCCGAGGGGATGATCGCCCGCGGCCCGGTCTTCGCCGCCGACGGCGAGACGCCCGTCGGGAGCGTGCACATCGTCGACCTGCCGGATCCCGCTGCTGCCCGCGCGTTCGCCTTCGACGAGCCCAACTTCCAGGCCGGGGCGTACCGTGATGTGCTGCTGCGCCGGTGGCGCAACGTCCTGGGACGCTCCATGTGGGATTTCCCCGGTGGCCCGGACGGCGACAACCAGTACCTGGTTCTCGGCCTCGGCCCGGAGCGGTCCGCCGACCTCTCCCTGCCGCCCGACCGGGACGAACTGATCGCGTTCGGGCCGCTGCTGTCCGACGACGGCGACACCTGGCTGGGTACAGCGGTACTGCTCAGTGCTCCGAGCCCGGACACGGCGCGCGCCGTCCTTGCCCCGGAAAGGTACGCCGACATCGAGGTGCACCTCTGGGAATTCGGCGGGCGACGGTAGCGGAACAGGTGCTCCCGGGTGCGCGCACGTCGGGGGCGTCCTCCCGGCTCCCCCGCGGTGGGGAGGACGCCCCCGGCTTTCATGGTGGTCGTGCGGTCGGTCGGTTCGCGTTGCGGTCTGTCGGGGCGTCAGTACAGCTTCTTGACCGCCGCGGTCGTCGTGTTCTTGAAGCCGGCCACCGGCGCGTCGGCGAAGGTGCCCATCTGGCCCCAGCTCACGACGGTCACCGCCCGGCCGTCCCGTCCCACGGACAGCAGGTGGATGTCCGAGGCACCGTAGGACGTCGTGGTGTGCAGGCCGTGCACCCGCGCGCCCTCCTCGACCGGCAGCGAGCCGTAGTCCCGGCCCTCGGCCTCGGTCTCCGGGTCGTTCTGCTCGATCCGGCCGGCGCAGGCGCTGATCTCCTCGTTCAGCAGGGCGGCGAGCGCCTTGCCCTTGGCGTCGGAGCCCGCGACGACGGTGACCTGCGCTGCGCCGGTGTCCAGATCGGTGGTGAAGACCCGGTGCCGGTAGTCGTACGCCGGTACGCCCTCGCCCAGGCAGTAGGCGAGCTCCGCCGGGAAGCCGTCGGTGACCGGCCCCGCGATCCAGTCGGACGAGGGGTGCGGCGGCAGTTCGGACGCCTTGAGGAACGCGGGCGGGGCGGCCTTCGCCTGTGCGGCGGCCTCTGCCGGGGCCCCGGCCTCCTGCGACGTACCGGCCTCCTTGGATGTGCCGGCCTTCTCCTGCGCGGCGGCCTGCTGTGCTGCGGTGACCTTCCCCTGTGCGGCGCCCTCCTGGACCTGGGTCGGTGCGGAGCAGGCGGCGAGAGCGACGACGGAGAGCGCGGCGGCGAGCACGGCGGCGCGGGTGTTCATGGGCATGGGTGTCCCTCGTGTGAAGTGCGTGACGGGATTCGTGACGGAGTGCGTGATGACAGGCGTCGTGGGATGCGGCGGTGACGACCCGACGTCGTCGCGCCGGCGGTCGTACGCCGAAGTCGCCGTGACGGTCGCCGTGACGGTGCCGGTGCGTCAGGCGGGACCGGGGCGGCACCATGAGCATCGGCGGTCCCGGCAGGGCGGCGCAAGGCCCGCCGTCGGATCGGCCGGGGTGGAACCATCCCAGCCCCCCTGACGTGCAGGTACATGGGTGCCTGGGACGAGGTCCTCACCCCGGGACGCCTGCTCCCAGAACCGGTTCGGGCCTGACGAATGCGGAGGTGACGGTGCCGACACAGGACTCCGTGGCACAGTTCGCGGCGCTGTTGCGGGAGCTGAAGGAGCGTACGGACCGCAGTTACGGTTCGCTCGGCCGCCGTCTCCACATGAACACGTCCACGCTGCACCGCTACTGCACCGGCGAGGCGGTCCCCCTGGACTTCGCGCCCGTGGAGCGATTCGCGGCCCTGTGCGGGGCGTCGGGTGCGGAACGTCTGGAGCTCCACCGCCGCTGGCTCCTGGCCGTGGCCGCCCGGCAACGCCCGCACCCGGCCGGGGCCGTTGAGGAGGCCAAGGACTCGGACGTCCCGGCGGACCGGCAGCCAGGCAACAGCGACAGCGATGACGTCGGCGCCCCCACGAGTGGGGCCGCCGACGAACCGGCGGACACGGAAGACCTCGTGAGCGGCCCGGCGCCCGCACCCCGCGGCCCGCGCCCCCGCCCCTGGTACCGCCGCAGGCGCACCGCGGCCCTCGTATGTGCCGTGCTCGCCGGCGTGGGAGGTCTGTCCCTGCTGCCGGACGGCCGGGACACCGGCGACGGCGGTGCACGGACCTCATCGGCCGCCTCGGCGACCGCGTCCGTGTCCGCCGGACCCACGGCCTCGAACACCCGCTCCGCGACGCCGTCCGGTGGTCCGGAGAACGGCACCGAGAGCTCTCCGGGCCCCCGGCGCGAGCCTTCGGAACCGGCCGGTGCCACGAGCACCCCGGCGGGCTCCGCACCCGCGGGGCCTCCCCTCGCCTGGACTGTCGACTCCCATGCCTGGGCGTTCGGCTGCGCTCACGACTACGTCATCGCCCAGCCGCCGGAACGGGTACCGCCGCCCCCGGCCGCGCAGGACGCCGCCACCTGGGCGGCGACCCAGCGGGCGGTGCACGGCGGTGAGACGATCGTGAAACTGTCCGTGCAGGGGACGTCCGGCACCGCTGTGGTCCTCGAAGCGCTACGGGTACGCGTGACCGGCCGCGCCGAACCAGCGTCGGGCAACGCGTACTCCATGGCCCAGGGCTGCGGCGGCTCCCTCACCCCGCGGTCGTTCGCCGTGGACCTGGACAAGGACCGGCCCATCGCCCGCGCGACCGCCGGCAACGACGCCGGCACGCCGATCCCGGCGGTGAGCATGCCCTACCGGGTGTCCGCCGAGGACCCCGAGGCGCTGCTCGTCACCGCCAGGACCGGGTCCTGCGACTGCAGTTGGTACCTGGAGCTGGACTGGTCGTCCCAGGGCCGCGCGGGCACCGCCCGGATCGACGACCGCGGCCGTCCGTTCCGCACCAGCGCCGTCGAGGGCCTGACTCCCTACGAGTACGACACCTCCGCCCGTGCCTGGGCGCCCCGCGTGGACTGAACTCAGTCCTGCCGCGCGTCCCAGGGGCCGCCGATCCAGCCGTCGAAGGAGGGGATCAACGCGGTGAGGGCGGCTCCGAACCGCCAGTCGAGGTCCGGTGCGTACAGCTTCACCGTGTTCCCGGACGACTTGAACTCCAGTGGGATCTGTCCCGCCGAGCGCCACTTGATGCGGCGGGGGCCGCGAGGGAAGTCCCCGCCGCCGCCGAACAGGAGGGCCACGAGCATGAGCGGCAGCAGGGGTGTGCAGGGCCACCACACGCACCACCAGAAGAGCCGGCCCTTGTATCCCACCGCGTCGGGGGCACCGGCGCGGCTCACGGTCCAGCGCGTGCGCAGTCCCCGGCTGAACGCCTTGTCGCGCGTGAGCACACCGAGCAGTTCGCCCTGCGGGCCGAGCACCTGGAACTGTGCCCGTCCACCGCTCGCCAAGACGGTGACCACGGTGGCGACCCGTGCCTGCCGGTGCTCGTCCGCCCACAGGACGAAGGAGCGGGCGCCGCTCTTACGGGCCGCGAGGTAGGCGGGTATGCCACCGGGCGGCAACTCGCGTTCCACATGGGCGACCGGCCGCGACGTTCCCGGCCCATCGGCGAAGGTGATCTCACAGTCGAGCTGCCCACCAGGGGTGGTCCTCAGTTTCCCCAAGGCTCGCAGGGTCAGAGTGCTGGTCACCCGATGGGCTCCTTCGTATGTCCGTGCCGATGGTCAACAACCAATCTAATGCAGCCGGTTGCCGGTCCATCCGGGCTGCGGCACCCATGCCGCAGCCGAGATGTGGGGGCGTGGACCGGCCCTCTCGGCGGTACGTTCAGGTCCCGTCGGGCTCTGCCGGCCAGGCGCGCATGGCGAGCTCCGCGAGCGCTTCCAGCTCCTCCCGGCTCGCTCCGTCCCGCGACTGCTGGGACATTCCCTGGATGACGGCTCCGGTGTAGCGGGCGAGCGCCCCCGCATCGGCGTGGGGAGGCAGGACACCCGAGTCGATGTCCGCCTGGATCCGCCGCCGCAAGTCCCGCACACTCGCGACCCGACGCTCCCGCAGCGCCGCGACGACCTGGTCCGAGGTGCAGTTCTGCGCAGCGGTGATCACCATGCAGCCGCGTGGGTGGCCAGGGTCGGTGTACTCCCTCGCCGCCTCCCGCAGCAGCCGCGCGACGCCGCGACGCGCGGTCGGCTCTTCGTCCATGGCCCGGCCGCCGAAGGTTCCGTAGGCGGCCTGGTAGGCCTCGACAGCTTCCCCGAAGAGCGCCCGCTTGTCACCGAAAGCGGCGTAGAGGCTCGGCGCCCCGATGCCCATCACGCGTGTCAGGTCCGCGATGGAGGTCGCCTCGTAGCCCTGCGCCCAGAAAGTCAGCGTGGCCTCGCGGAGAGCCGCCTCCCTGTCGAAGGAGCGCGGCCTGCCGCGCTGTTTCGTCGCCATCCGCCAATTCTATAGCGACCGCTAGCGAACGTGTTACGGTTTTTCTATAGCGATCATTACAGAAAGAAGGAGGGGGCGTAGCCATGGGCTCACTGACGGGAAAGACGGCGCTGGTCACCGGCGGCAGCAGGGGAATCGGACGGGGTATCGCCGAACGGCTGGGGCGTGACGGAGCGATCGTCGGCGTGCACTACGGCAGCAACGAGGCGGCGGCCGAGGAGACCGTGGCCACCATCGAGGGGACGGGCGGCACGGCCTTCGCGATCGGTGCGGAACTGGGGACACCGGGCGACGCGGCGGCCCTCTGGGCTGCTTTCGACCAGCATGCGAACGGCCTGGACATCCTCGTCAACAACGCGGGGATCGGCACGTCACGAGCGTTCACGGAGATCGAGGAGGCGGAGTACGACCGGCTGTTCGCCGTCAACACGAAGGCGCCGTTCTTCCTCACGCGGCTCGGACTCGACCGGCTACGGGACGGTGGGCGCGTCATCAACATCTCGACGGGCCTCACACACGCGGCGGTGATGCCGGATCTGATCGCCTACGCCATGTCCAAGAGCGCACTGGACGTGTTCACCACGCACCTGTCCAAGGTGCTGGGCGACAGGGGAATCACCGTCAACGCGGTGGCACCCGGCATCGTGGACACGGACGTCAACGCGGACTGGCTGCGCGCCGGCAGCGAGGCGTGGGCGGACGCGGCCGCCATGTCGGCCCTGGGGCGGGTCGGCACCCCGGCCGACATCGCCGACGTCGTGGCATTCCTGGCCTCGGACGACGGCCGGTGGGTCACGGGCCATTGGATCGATGTGACCGGCGGTTCGCTTCCATAGGTTCCGGCTGCTCCGTCGTCCCCGGCCGTCCGTGGCCGGGAGCGCTCGGGCGTCGTCCGTGACGGTGCGTCGGGACTCGGCCGGTCGTGTGGTGCGGCCGGCCGCCCCTCAGCCCTCCGCCGTCACCGCCGTGACCCGCCAGGGCGACAGCCGCTGCACGTCCCGGGCCGTTTCCGTGACCCCGCTCAGGAAGCCCTGCGCGCGCGGGGAGGCCGAGTCGCGGAGCCATTCCGGAGCTATGTCGCAGACCGCGACCTTCACCCCGGTGCCGGCCAGGGCCAGCGGGAGGGTGTGGACCACCGTGGAGGGGAAGCTGAGGACCGTGTGGCCGATGGGGCCGCGGCGGGCGATGAGTTCGAGGGGGAGGTCCGGGCGGACGATCTCCAGGCTGGTGGCAGCTTCCAGGGCGTGGAGCTTCTCCGCGGATTCGCGCCGGTGGGCGAAGTAGCGGGTCGCCCCGTGGGCGCGGGCCAGGGCGGTGACCGCCTCCTGGTACGGGACCGGGTCGACCACTCCCGTCTCCACCAGGGACGTCCCGACCAGGTCGGCGCCCTTGGTGATCAGGGGCGGCCCGAAACGGTCGCGGGTCCAGGCGAAGGTGTTGGACGTGACCTCGACGCCCTGCGGTGCCTCCACCGGCATCGCGGTGAACACCTCGACCGTGCGGGTCGCCGACGGGGTGAAGCTGCGGCGGGCCGCCGAGGTGACCGGGGCCAGGAGCAGTTCGCGCGGGCCCCGGCTGCCTCGGCGGTGCCAGCGCACCAGGCGTTCGCCGCGCGCCAGTTGGGCGACGAACTCCATGGTGGCGGTGCCGTCGTCCACCACCGTGATCCGCCGGGTGCGGACCAGGGTGAGGAGCATCTGTACGTATCGGGAGAACGGGTCCCCGATGACGATGTGGTCGGCCTTGCGGATCAGCCCGGTCAGGGCGCGCAAGGCCTTCAGAGGCGCGCCGGTCTCCCCGCGCGCCTCCTGCCAGCGGACGGTGATGCCCTCGTCGCGGGCCAGCTCCGCCATCCTGCGCAGCTGGCCGCGCGACATCGGGTCGACCGGGGGGAGGACGACGACCGTGGTGTCGGCCGGACCTCCCCGCGTGTGGGTCCACTCCAGGACGTTCAGGAGCTGGACCGGGCTCTCGACGAAGGCGAGGTTCACCGGTCGGCCCGTCAGACCGCGACCGGCTCGGCGGCCGGCGCGTTCTCGGTCTCGGCGACGACGCCCGTGACCCGGCGGAGCTTCTTCATCGGGCCGAGCTCCGACTCGTAGACCTTCTTGACGCCGTCACCGAGGGAGGCCTCGATGGTGCGGATGTCGCGGACGAGACGGGTGAGACCCTGCGGCTCGACGGAGGCGGCCTGGTCGGAGCCCCACATGGCGCGGTCGAGGGTGATGTGACGCTCGACGAACGCGGCGCCGAGCGCGACGGCGGCGAGGGTCGTCTGGAGGCCCGTCTCGTGGCCGCTGTAGCCGATCGGGACGTTCGGGAACTCGCCCTGCAGGGTGTTGATGACGCGCAGGTTGAGCTCCTCGGCCTTCGCCGGGTACGTCGACGTGGCGTGGCAGAGCAGGATGTTGTCGCTGCCGAGGACCTCGACCGCGTGGCGGATCTGGCGCGGGGTGGACATGCCGGTGGAGAGGATGACCGTGCGGCCGGTGGCGCGCAGCGAGCGCAGGAGCTCGTCGTCGGTGAGGGAGGCCGAGGCGACCTTGTGCGCCGGGACGTCGAACTTCTCCAGGAAGGCGACGGCCTCGGTGTCCCACGGGGAGGCGAACCAGTCGATGCCGCGCTTGGCGCAGTGGTCGGAGATGGCCTGGTACTCGGCCTCGCCGAACTCGACGCGGTGGCGGTAGTCGATGTAGGTCATCCGGCCCCAGGGGGTGTCGCGCTCGATGTCCCACTGGTCGCGCGGGGTGCAGATCTCCGGGGTGCGCTTCTGGAACTTGACGGCGTCGCAGCCGGCCTCGGCAGCCACGTCGATCAGCGCGAGGGCGTTGTCGAGCTCGCCGTTGTGGTTGATGCCGATCTCACCCGTGATGTAGACGGGGTGGCCGGGGCCGGCGGTGCGGGTGCCGAGCGTGCGCAGACGGGAGGTGCTGCTCATGGTGGTGCTTCCTTACTTGGTGGGGGTGTTGGCAGGGGTGGGGCTGGTGGTGAGGGTGGGGCCCAGGAGCCAGGCCGCGATCTCGCGGATGGCGCCGAACCCGCCGGGTGTGGTCGTGACGGCGCGCGCGGCGGCGCGTACCGAGTCGTGGGCGCTCGCGACGGCGACGGGCCAGCCCGCCAGGCCGAAGCAGGGCAGGTCGTTGACGTCGTTGCCGACGTACAGGACGCGGCCGGGGTCGAAGCCCTGCTCCTCGCACCACTGCTTGAGCGCCAGGTCCTTGCGGTCGATGCCGTGCAGGACGGGGACCTGGAGCTTGCGGGCGCGGGCGGCGACGACCGGGTTCTGTTCCGTGGAGAGGATCAGGAGCGGTACGCCGGCCTTGCGCAGGGCGGCGATGCCGAGGCCGTCGCCGCGGTGCACGGCGACGATCTCGTGTCCGTCGGAGTCGATGAGGACGCGGTCGTCGGTCTGGGTGCCGTCGAAGTCGAGGACGACGGCGTCGACGTCCTCGCGGGTCGGCAGCGGCGACGGGTCCAGGAGGGGGGCGAGGGCGCGGGCGCGGGCCAGGTCGTGCGGGTCGTCGATCTCCAGCACCCGGGCGGGGTCGGTGCGTACGAGCGCGGTGTGGCCGAAGAAGCGGTGGCGGTGGGTGCGGAAGCCGGGGACGGCCATGGCGTACGCGGCGCCGGTCTCCAGCAGGTCCTGCGGGCGGTCCTGGCGGCGGGGGCGTACGGCCTTGTCGTGGTTGACGCCGTAGGTGTCGTCCTCCACCGCGCTGCCGTCGCGCCAGACGAAGCCGTGGAACGGGGCGACGGTGACGGCCGTGTCGGCGCCTTCGCGGGCGACGGCGGCGGCGACGCCGTCGATGTCCTCGCGGGTGATGAAGGGGCTGGTGCACTGGACGAGGAGCACCACGTCGGCCTGCCGGCCGGGCTGCATCGACTCGTAGGCGTCCAGGGCGTGCAGGACCGCGGCCTCGCTGGTCGCGGTGTCACCGGCGATGGCGGCGGGGCGCTGGACGCAGTGCAGCCGGCCGGACTCGCCGAGCGCGTCGCCCGCTGCCCTGGCCGCGTCCGCGATGGCCGGGTCGTCGGTGGTGACGACGACGTCGGTGACCTCCGGGGAGGAGAGGCAGGCTCGGACCGCGCGGGCCACCAGAGGGACGCCGCCGACCTGGGCGAGGTTCTTGGCGGGAACGCCCTTGGATCCGCCGCGGGCGGGAATCACGGCGAGCACGGTCGGGGCCGGTGGCGGGGTCATGGCTGCTCCTGAAGCGAAGGGCGTGGCGGCGGGGGCGGTGGTCACAGCTCGCCCATCCGGCGGATCACGGGGGCGACCCGCTGGACGCCGTGGCGGTAGGCGCCGCGTGCCGCGTTGCGTACGGTCTGGCGCACCGCGCCCCTGACCCGGCCGGTCTCCTTGGGTGCCTCGGCACCCGGCAGGGGGTGCCCGTCGGCGGAGAGGTGGTGGCGGGCGAGGATGCCCGGGAGGTATCCGGGGGCGGTGGCGGGGGTGTAGTAGGGCGCGATGCCCGGGAGGGTGTCGCGCCCGAGGAGGACGGCGACCTTGGCCCGGGCGGTGTCGTAGGCCGACTCGTACGAGCCGTCGGCGGCGACGCCCTGGCCGGACACCCAGTCCTCGTCGGGCCGGGGGCGGTGCCCGCCGTCGATCCGGTCCCAGGAGGTGACCAGTCCGGAGCCGATGAAGTGGTGGTTGCCGAGGATCTCCCGGACGCCGAGGTCGGAGAGGACCGCGGTCGGGATGCGGCGGTGCAGGGATTCGAGCGCCGCCGTCGAGGAGACCGTGACCAGCAGGTCGGTACGGTCCAGGACCTCGCCCATGTGCCCGTACACCAGGCTGAAGTTGGGCGGCAGCCCGCCCGGGACGCGCTCCGCGAGCCGCTGGTAGGGCAGTTCCTCGATGTGGGTCGTGTGCTCGCCCGGCTTGGAGCGCAGCTTGAGGAGCACCTCGCGCTTCGGGTGCAGCCGGGCGTGCTCGACGAGCCTGCGCAGCAGGTACGTGCGGTCGGCCCGGGAGGCCGGTACGGAGGGCTGGGCTGCGAACACGATGGTGTCGCGGCCCTCTTCCGGCCGGTACGGCGCCCCGCCGAGGAACGGCAGGGCGGCCTCCGTGACGGCCGACGCGTCGGCGCCGACCCCTTCGTACACGGCACGGAAGCGCCGTGCGTCGTCCCGGGAGTTGGCGAGGACGATGTCCGCGCCGTGCCGCAGCAGGAGGCCGTCGGCGAGCTTCTCGTAGACGACCCCCACGTAACCGGTGACGACCACGGGCCTGCGGGGCAGGCCGAGGGCGGCCAGTCCGTGCAGCATCGCCTGGACGGCACCGCCGACGAGGGCGAGCACGACGACGTCGTACCCCTCGTCCCGCACGGCGTGCAGGAATTCGACGGCCGTCACCTCACGCACCCGGCCGGCGTCCACGCCGACCTCTCCGACCTCGGCGAGCTGCCGGGGGGTCGGGGTGGCCCGGCCCCGCAGCAGCAGCCCGCTGACCTCGACAGGGCGGTCGTCCCCGCCGGGTCCGGCACCCCTGGCGGTCAGGCGGCGCGCGGTGAGCGCGCCCCACTTCCACCGGGTGTCGGAGTCGGCGAGCACGGCAATCCTGAGCGCCGGGGAGGCGGCTTCGGTGTCGGCCGGGTCAGCCGCGTTACTGGTACGTGGAGGCACGCCCTAAAAGCTAGGAAGGCATTTCGATGCGCGGCCCAACGGGGGGGCAACAAATGGTTAACAGCCCACCGACTGTTGGCCAATCGACTCCGGATCGACGCGGATCCGGCCCGGAATCCGGCTGGTTCACCGTTCCTACATTCGCCGTTCACCCACCGTCCTTGCCGGGGACAAGGCAAATGCGAGGGCCCGCCCTAGCGTGATGCGGGTGGTTAAGCTCTCCGTCATCATGCCGTTCTTCAACGTGCAGACATACGCGCCCGACGCCCTGAGAAGCCTGCGGGCCAACGCCCGCGAGGACTTCGAGTTCATCCTCGTCGACGACTGTTCGACCGACGGGACACGGGAGATCCTGGAACGCGCGGCACGCGACCTCCCCGGCGCCGTTCACATCAGACGGGAGGAAAGCGGGGTGTCGGCCGCCAGGAACACGGGCCTGGACGTGGCGCGTGGTGAATACATCACCTTCCTGGACGGCGACGACTGGGTTTCCCCCGGCTATTTCGAGAAGCTGGTCGCGAACATCGAGGATCTCGGCTGCGATTTCCTGCGTACGGACCATGTCCGGTGCACGGGCACCGAGCGCACCGTGTACCGGGTGCCGTACGGCCCGCGCGACAGCGTGGTCGATCCGCGTTCGGTGATCCTGCCCGGGGACCGCTCGACACCGGTCGACTATCCGTACTCCTGGGCGGGCGTCTACCACCGCAGGCTCCTGGACGGCGGCCTGCTGCACTTCCCCGAGAACCTCCGCACGGCCGAGGACCGGCCGTGGATCTGGCGCCTGCACCGCGAGGCCGAGTCCTTCGCCGTGTCCGGTCTGCTGGGCATCTTCTACCGGCGGGGTGTCACCTCGTCCCTCACGCAGATCGGCGACATGCGGCAGCTCGACTTCATCCCGGCGTTCGACCAGGTCATCGCGGACACCTCCCAGGACCGTGACGCGGACCTGTTCCTGCCGAAAGCCGTGCGCACCTACTGCGCGATCATCACGCACCACCTGTCCGAGATCTCGAAGTTCGAACCGGACGTGGCCCGCACCCTGCGCACCATGAGTGCGTCGGCGCTGCGGCGGATGCCGCAGCGGGTGCTGGACGAGGCCCTCGACTCCATGGACATCGAGCGGGCGACCCAGCTGCGGCGGCTGCGGCGCCGGCCCGCCACCGCGAAGGAGGCGGCGGCGGCATGAGCGCTCCCCGGACGAGCACCTCACGCACCGGTGCGGCACGCCGCACCACGCAGATCTTCCTGGCCTCCACCCTCTACGGGACGGCCACCCTCGCCGCCGCCCTCGACTCCGGCTGCTTCGGCGAGGCCGACCGGCGCATCCTGCTCGTCGCGAACAACGCGGCGGTCCCGGAGACGTCCCTCGCCGTCGACGCGATGCCGGGGTTCGATCGGCTGCGCGGACGGTTCGACGACGTGGTGTCCTGGAACGAGACCATCGCACCCTTCCATCCGGGCAACTGGTCGCCCCGGCCGGACGATCTGCCCCTGTGGGAGCGGTATCTGCGGCTCGCCTGGGACCTGGGCGACGACGACGTCCAGCTGACGATCGAGTCCATCCAGGTCAACCCGGCCATCGCCGTCGCCCAGATCTTCACCGGCGTCCCGATCGACGTGTACGCCGACGGGCTGATGAGCTACGGCCCCACCCGCAACAAGGTCGATCCGCTGGTCGGCACGCGGGTGCGGCGCGTGCTCCACCTCGACCTGGTGCCGGGGCTGAAGCCACTGCTGCTCACCGAGTTCGGCGCGGCGCCCGTGGTCGTGCCGAGCGAGAGCTTCCTCAAGGTGCTGGGTGAACTGGCCGACGTGTCCGTGGACCTGCCGTCCGTGGACGCGTCGGCGCTGCTGCTCGGCCAGTACCTCTCCGCGCTGAAGCTGATCTCCCCGGCGGAGGAGGAGGAACTGCACCTGCGGATGATGCGCGGCGCGGTCGCGCTCGGCCACACCCGCCTGGTGTTCAAACCGCATCCCACCGCCCCGGCCCGGTGGACCCGGGGCATGGAGGAGGAAGCGGTACGGCTGGGCGCCGAACTGACCGTGCTGGACGCCGGGATACTCACCACTCCGGTGCTCGCCGAGGTGATCTACCAGCGGATGCGCCCGGCCCTGGTCGTCGGCTGCTTCTCGACCGCGCTGCTCACCGCGTCGTCGCTCTACGGGCTGCCGGTCGCACGGGTCGGTACGGAGATGCTCCTGGACCGGCTGTCCCCGTACGAGAACAGCAACCGGATGCCCGTCACGCTCGTGGACGCGCTGCTTCCCGAGCTGACGGACCGTCCGGCGGTCGAGGCCCAGCGGCCTTCGGTGGGTACGGGGCTGGATGTGCCCGCGCTGGTCAGGGCGGTCGGCTTCGCGATGCAGCCGCGGATTCACCCCGGTCTGCGCCCCGAGGCCGAGCTCTATCTCTCCACCCGGCTCGATGACAGCACGACCTTGCGGTACTTCAAGCGCCGCCGGCTCACCTCGCTGGGGCTGCCGGGCGGGGTTCCCGCGCAGTTCGCGTTCCTGCCCCGCAACGCCGCCGTACGCAGGGTGGTGCGCCGGGCGCGCTCACTGCGACGGGCCGTGCGGAAGTAGCGCGGGCGTCCCACGACAGGAGCCGGGCGGACCTGGGACCAGGTCCGCCCGGCTCTTCGCCGTGAACGGGGTCAGACGGTCCGGCCGCCCAGGATGACCCGCAGGTCGGCCGCGTTCGCCTCGGTGATCTTCCACAGTTCCTGCTGACGGCCGTGCACATCGGCGACCGTCGCCGCGTGGTCGGACAGCAGCCCGGCGGCCCGCTCGACGAGACGTGCGCCGAGGTGCCGGTCGTGGACGGAGATGCCCCACTCGGGCCGCTCGATGTCCGCCAGGAAGTACGCCATCTTCGGGTGCGAGATCAGACTGATGATCGGGGTTCCGCAGCCGAACGGGATCATGCCCGCGTGGCCGCGCATCCCGATGACCAGCTTCGTACGCGCGTACGTGTCCCGGATCGCGTCGTTGTCGAAGTCGTACATCGGGATCACCGGCAGCGAGATGCCGTGCTCGCGCCGCAGGTCGAACGCGATCCGCTCGTCGTCCAGCGAGTGCGCCACGCACCGCACCTCGCCGTACGCGCCGAGCCCCTTGACCGCGGTGGCCATCTCGCCGAGGAAGTGCCCGTAGTCGTGGCCGAAGCGGAGCCCGGCCCGGTCGTACGCGGCGTTGATCAGGATGGTGTCGTCCCGCTCGGCGGGGTCGGTCCAGCCGGGCGTCGTCTGCCGGGTCACGGTCGTCGGGCAGGGCTGGAAGCGCACCTTGTCCCGCAGTTCGGCCGGGAGCAGGTCGCGCACCTTCTCGATGGAGCCGTGGTTGCGCAGCCCGAAGAACGCGGAGCGCTCCACCAGCTTGCGCAGACTGGACAGGAAGCGGTTGCGGCTCTGGCCGTAGGCCTGTCCGTCGAAGGCGTTGAAGCCGACGGCGTAGACCATGACGGGTACGTCGATGCGCTCCAGGAGCGCGTCGGGGACGTTCCACTGCCAGCCGCTGTTGCCGTTGGGCGCGGTGTCCGGGATGAAGAGGCCTCCGCCGCCGATGACCAGGCCGCGGCGGGCGTTGACCCGCTCCAGTGCCGCTTCGTCGAAGAGGCGGTGGGCGTGCACGGAGTGCCAGCGGGCGGGACCGGTGTCCTGGTCGAACGCGAGGCGCACGCTCTCCGGCAGCAGCTTGTCCCCGGCGTTGCCCTGCTGCTCCATGTAGAAGGCGACATGGGCGAGCTGTTCGGCGGGCCTGCCTTCGGCGGGCGGCTTCGCGGCGGTGGTGCGCTTGTACATCAGCCGGTTCGCCCGGTGCGTCGGGTCGACCCCGAGCCCGTCCAGGGCGTATTCGGCGGCCGCCTCGTCGTCGCCGTGGATCCAGGCGATCTGGGCGAGCCGTCCGAAGGAGGTCGCGGCCCGGTTCGGGGCGGCGGTGGCCAGCATCAGCTCGGCGCGCGCCTCACCGTAGCGGGAGACACTCATCAGGGCGTGCCCCAGCACCTCGTGCGCCCAGGCCTCGTCCACCGGGATCCGGATGCCGCCCAGGAGGTCCACCGCCTCCTGGTACTCCCCCGCCCCTATGTGGGCGCCCGCGACGCGACGCGCGGTCTCGACGTCGCCGGTCCGCCGGACGTGCGGGGTGCCGTAGTGCACCAGCAGGTCGTGGTGCTTGGTGCCGGGCAGGGAGAGGTAGGCGTCGTGGAAGTCGGCCTCGGAGAGCTCGTACGCGTGCCAGCGGTCCTCGGCCTGGGTGTAGCCGGCCTCTCCGCCCTGCCACGGCTTGTGGCGCCCGGTGAAGTGCAGGATCGCGGTGTCGTCCGGGACCGGAAGGTCTCCCGAGAGGCGCCGCTTGACGAAGTTGTACCGGGCGTCGAGGTGGAGGAACCCGCCGTCGAGCACGGCGTTGAGGATGCCCTGGTCGTGCTTGTCGAGCTCGTACGAACCGTTGCGTCCGACCTCGTCCAGCTTCGCGCAGAAGTCGTCGCTCAGGAACTCGCGCTGGATGACGAGCAGCCCGCTGTTGAGCTTGTGCTGACCGTAGAAGAACTGCGGTACGGCGGCGAGGCCGTCGCGCAGCTCCAGCAGTTCGCCCAGGTCACCGAGGACCACCATGTCGGTGTCCAGGGTGATCACGGTGTCGTAGTCGCGCACCCGGAACACGTCGAGGATGAAGTACGCCTTGCGCACCAGGTAGTTGTCCTGGTCGCCCTTGGCGTAGCTGTCGTAGTGCGCGGCGTCGACCTGGCGGAAGGAGACGCGCGGGTGCAATGCGCGGATCTTCGCGAGGGAGTCGGTGCGCAGACCGTCGTGGAGGACGAGGAAGTCCTCGCAGACGGACGGGTTGGACAGCGCCAGGCTGCGGAGCAGGGTCAGGAAGCCCGGGAGGTAGTTCTCGTCCACGAAGCTCGCGAAGGCGACCCGGCGCTTGCCGGTGAGCGCGTTGGCTGCGGTCGGAATGGAAGGCGCGGTCGTCATCGCAGTCGGATCCTCGCATCGGTGACGCTCTGGGCGCGTTCCATGACCCACGCCTTTTCGCTGGTGTACTCGTGCACGGAGGTGATGGGCATCTTCATCGCACCGGCCAGCCGGTAGGCGCCGCTCTCGTAGAAGTCGAAGCCGATCAGGTCCAGTTGCGGGCTGACGTCCAGGAAGTCCAGCAGCCACAGCATGTTGAAACCGGTGGTGGGGATGGCGGGCCAGACGTCGCTGCCGACCTTGCCGATCTCGCGTAGCGGCCAGCGCAGCGACTCGTCGCCGAGGCAGGTCTGCGCACCGGGCACGATCCGGCTGCGCAGGGACTGCTTCCAGCCGCCGGAGACCCCGCCGAAGACGAGCCTGGTGTCCACGCGCTGGTCCCAGTTGAAGCTGTGCTTGTGGATGGTGGCGTGGATGTCGGTGCGCCGGCCGGTCGCCGCCGGGTCGATCTTGTACGAGTTGAAGCGGACGACGAGGTCGTAGGCGTCGATCTCGGCGCCCATCGAGCCGTTGCCGACGCGCTGCGAGTTGGCGATCAGGCAGATCGACTTGCCAGCGATGCGGTTGCGGAACTCGCCGAGCGTGATCCATTCGACGCCGTCGAAGGTGGGGTCCGCGACGGCGCCGCGCGCCCGGTTCCTGCGTTGTTCGGCGTAGAGCTCGGTGAGTTCGGTGAGCGGGGTGGGCCCGGTGGGGTCGCCCGTGCCGCGTCCGCCGCCGATGACGCCGCTCGCCTCCCTCGCGAGGCCGAGGTACTGGGAGGCCGTGGCCTGGATCTCGGTCACGGGGGTGCCGTTCCGGGTCTGCGCGAGCAGCGCTCCGACCAGCCGGGGCTGTGCCCCTGCCCAGTCCCCGCGCGCGTGCAGTTCCAGGCCCTCGGCCCAGGACTCGGTGACGGGACGGTCGGTGAACCGGCCGGCGGCGGGGCAGTCCTCCTCCAGCCGCCGGACCAGCTCGTGCTGGATCTCCCCGCCCAGCCGCAGCCCGGCGACCTTGGCGGCCACACCGAATCCGTCGTCGTCGGTCAGGCCGAGGTAGCGCTCGTACGCGTCGAGGGCTGCGGTCTCCGCGCCCATCGCCTCCAGGACGCGGGCGCGCAGCCGCCAGCCCGCGCGGGAGCGCTTGCGCTGGGTGAGCACGGTGTCCGCGACGAGCAGGGCGAGCTTCGTCTCGTCCTCGTAGCCGCACTCCAGCGCCTTGTTGCCAACCGCGAGGAGCGGGTCCATGAGCTCGTCGGCGAGTACGGGGCCGGCGCTCGTCCCGCCCTTGACGGTGCGCCGTATCAGCGGCAGCGAGGCGGCGGGCGCCGCAGCGGCGGGGGCCGTCGTCGCGTGTGCCGCCAGCAGATGACGCAGCGCCTCCGCGAGTGCCGTGCGACGCCGGTCGAGCCCCGCGACGAGCTTTCCGCTGTGGGCGGCGCAGGCGCGCAGGCATACGTCCAGGTCGGTGGGGGTGACGGCGGTGGAGGCGGTGCCTGCGCGTGGGGCCGGGACCTCCACGTCACGTGGCCGTTGCCAACGGGGGCGGGCTTTCGTCATGGCGCTCCAAGCGTCTGATGCCCGTGGGGGAGGTGGGCGTCGGTTCGTACGCGGTCGCGGACACCTCCGCCGGAACGGCTCGGAGGCTGCGTCCGCACAACAGGTTGCGGTTCGGCGTCACGGTAGAAAACCCGTACGACTGGCAGATGAACTCGCCCTGTCAGCCCGGGAAACTGCACGCTTCCTGACCGTTCTGTCCCTCTGCGCGGACCTACGCTGACGCGGCGCACCGGCTGAATGGAGTGGCTGTGACCATCACACCGCAGGACGCGGGGAGGACCGGAGCGGGGCCGTCGAAGGCCGCCGCGACACCGGGGCCGGGCTTCACCGAGGGGACCGGGACGTCACCGGGCTCGGTGGGGTCGGTGCCGTCGCCCCGTGACGACGCCGGGGCCTCCGCGCCGCCGTCACGGCCTGCCCGGTCGCGGCCCCGGCTGCGCGCGCTCGACGGGTTGCGGCTGCTCGCCGCGCTGATGGTGGCGGCCTACCACTACGGCGGCCGGGGCGGTGACATCACCACGGCGTGGGGCAGTTCGCCCGCGGTCCAGTTCCCCACCGCCCACACCTGGTTCGCCTACGGCCCGCTGGGCGTGCAGATCTTCTTCGTCATCAGCGGCTTCGTGATCTGCATGAGCGGCTGGGGCCGGTCACTGTCCTCGTTCTTCGCCTCGCGCGTCGCACGCCTGATGCCCGCCTACTGGGCCGCGGTCGTGCTGGTGACCCTGGTCTTCGCGCTGCCGGTGGTGACGTACGCGGCCGTCTCGCCCAGCGACGCGCTGGTCAATCTGACCCTGCTCCAGCAGCCGTTGGGGGCGAGCCGGGTGCTGGGGGTGTGCTGGACGCTGTGGGCGGAGATCCGCTTCTACGCGCTGTTCGCCCTGTTCGTCGTCCTGCCCGGGGCGAACCGGCAGCGGATCGTGCTCTTCTGCGCCGTGTGGACGCTGGCTGCGGCTCTCACGAAGGCGTCCGGCCAGCCGTTCCTCGATGTGCTCCTCATGCCGGAGCACGCCCCCTTCTTCATCGGCGGCATCGGCCTCTACCTGGTCCACCGCGACCGCCGGGACGCGGTGGCGTGGGGCATCGTCGGGGTGAGCTGGCTGCTGGGCCAGCACTACGCGGTGGCGGACCTGTGGCATCCGGCCGGCCAGGAGGCGTTCTCGTACCGCTCGTCGCTGGTGATCATCCTGATCGTGACGGCCGGCTTCGTCGCGGTCGCCGCCATCGCCGTGGGCGCGCTGCACCGGGTCGACTGGCCCTGGCTGACGGTCGCGGGGGCGCTGACGTATCCCTTCTACCTGGTCCACGAACATCTGGGGTGGGTGGTCGTGGGGGCGCTGCACCGCACCCTCGGCGTTCCCGCGGCGCTCACGGCCGTGCTCACGGTCGGGGCGATGCTGGTGCTGGCCTGGCTGCTGCACCGGTACGTGGAGCGGTGGTCCACCCCGCTGCTGCGGAAGGCCCTCACCCCCTCGGCCACCCCACGGACCCGCTAGCGGTACCCCGGACGGCCACCCCTTGACCTCAAGCATGCTTGAGCTTCTATGTTCGGGGACATGGACCACTCACACGACGACGCGGAACTGGCACGGCAGCCGATCGGCTACTGGAGCTGGGCCACCCATGAAGCCACCGTCACCCACATCCGCTCCGCCCTGGCCGAACACGGCCTGACCCAGCCGCGTTGGTGGGTCCTCAACCAGCTCGTGGACGCGGACGGGGCGGGCCGTCCACGGGCCGAGGTGGTCGCGATGCTCCGCGGCTATCTGCACATCGGGGACGGGCTGGACCCCGAGATCGACGCACTCGTCGTCGACGGTCTGGTCACCCAGGACGCCACCACCCGGCTGCGGCTGACCCCGGAAGGACACGCACTGCGCGCGATGGCGTACGAGCGGGTCTCCCGGGCGCGCGCGGAGATCCACGCCGGCATCCCGGACGAGGAGTTCGTCGCCGCCCTCAAGGTCCTCCAGCGCATGATCCACAACGTGGGGGGCAAGGCCTGGCACCACTGAGCGCCCCGGCCCCGCGTGGCTCAGACGCTGCTGAAGGTGAGCTTCGCCGCGAAACCGAGGAACAGCACACCCGCCGCCGAAGTTGCCCCCGCCGACAGCCGCTTACGGCGGCGGAACGTTGTGGCCAGGCGGGTGCCGCCGAATATGAGCGCCGTGAGGTACAGGAAGCTGCCGATCTGCAGCAGAGCGCCCAGCAGCAGGAAGGACAGCGCCGGATAGGCGTAGCCCGGATCGACGAACTGCACGAAGAAGGAGATCAGGAACAGGATGGCCTTCGGGTTGAGCAGACTGACCACGAGCGCCCGCCGGTAGGGCCGCTCGACCGACGTCGCGGGCGTCGTGTCCGCCTCCGTCAGCTCGGCGACCCGCCGGTGCCGATCGCGCCACATCGACACGGCTGCGCGCAGCATCCCGATGGCCAGCCAGGTCAGATAGCCCGCGCCGGCGTACTTCACGACGGCGAAGAGCAGCGGTGTCGTCTGCAGCAGGGAGGCGGCGCCCAGCGCGGACAGCGTCATCAGGACCGTGTCCCCGGTCCAGACGCCCGCGGCGGCCACATACCCGGTCCGCACACCGCGCCGGGCGGCGACGGACAGCACGTACAGCGAATTGGGCCCCGGCAGCAGAATGATCAGCACCAGGCCGGCGAGATAGGTCGGAAGATCGGTCACACCCAGCATGAACGGAGTGTCGCACGCGGGTACGACACTCCGTCCGGGCGGTCCGGAATACGGCGGATCGGCCCTGGTCCGGGGGTACCGGGCGCGTGGCGGTACCGGGCGCGGATTCGGTACCGGGCGCGTGGCGGTACCGGGCGCGGGGCGATCCTCGCCGCAGGCCGGTCCTCAGTCCTCGTCGCCGTCCAGCAGACGGTCCACGGAGCGCTCCGTCTCCACACCGACGACGTCCGGCACGCTGAACGACATCCCTCCGCCTGTGGGGTGTCCGGTTCCGGTACTCCCGCCGCGCGGATCGGTGCAGACCAGCACCTGGTCGTGCTTGCGGTCGGCGACCACGCAGACCGGGATGCCCGCCTGGGCGTAGTCCTCGGCCTTGGGGCCGAAACCGTCCGCCCAGTTGGTCGAGGTGACCTCCAGAACCATGCGGAAGACGTGTGGGGCGTAGCGGTTCTTCATGACGTGCGCGTCACGGAAATCGGAGTTCGACAACCGCGAGATCGGGAATCGCGTAGTCGTCCGGGCCGGTGGACAGCCAGAGCCCGACCGCCTGGACCAGTCTCAGCCCGACCCCACGCGCTCCGACACCGAATTCCTCGCTGAGCCAGGACAGTGCCGGAGCATGCGATCCGTCGGCCGGTGGTGTCACAGTGAGCCTCCCCTGGAGGATCTCCACGCGATGCCCGGGCAGCGAGCGTGCGGCCTGCTCGGCCGCCTCGCCGATCGTCAGCTCGGACCGCACCGTCGTCATCTGCTCCTCGTGCCGGCCCACAGCCACGGCATCCTCCTTTCGGAGACCACTGTTCACGAGCTTGTCCACGGGCGCGGGTGATCGGCGGGAGATCACCCGCGAGGGTGGGGCCCGCCGTTCAGAACGCGTCCGTCGGAACGTACGTCCCCCAGACCTCCCGCAGCGCGTTGCAGACCTCGCCCACCGTCGCCCGGGCCCTGAGCGCGTCCTTCATCGGGTAGAGGACGTTGGCTGTGCCCTCCGCCGCCTGCTTCAGCTCGGCCAGTGCCGCGTCCACCGCCCCCTGGTCACGCTCGGCCCGGAGCTTCGCCAGCCGGGCGGCCTGCTGGGCCTCGATCTCCGGGTCGACACGGAGGGGCTCGTACGGCTCCTCCTCGTCGAGGCGGAAGCGGTTGACGCCGACGACCACGCGCTCTCCGCTGTCGGTCTCCTGCGCGATCCGGTAGGCGCTGCGCTCGATCTCGCCCTTCTGGAAGCCGCGTTCGATGGCGTTGACCGCGCCGCCCATGTCCTCGACCCTGAGCATCAGCTCCAGGGCCGCGGCTTCGACGTCGTCGGTCATCTTCTCGACCACGTACGAACCCGCGAAGGGGTCCACCGTCGCCGTCACGTCCGTCTCGTACGCCAGGACCTGCTGGGTGCGCAGGGCCAGGCGGGCCGACTTGTCGGTGGGGAGGGCGATGGCCTCGTCGAAGGAGTTGGTGTGCAGCGACTGCGTGCCGCCGAGGACCGCGCCGAGGCCCTGCACGGCGACCCGGACCAGGTTGACCTCGGGCTGCTGGGCGGTGAGCTGGACGCCCGCGGTCTGCGTGTGGAAGCGGAGCATCAGCGACTTGGGGTTCTTCGCGCCGAACTCCTCCCTCATCACCTTCGCCCAGATCCGGCGCGCGGCACGGAACTTGGCGACCTCCTCCAGGATCGTCGTACGGGCGACGAAGAAGAAGGAGAGCCGGGGGGCGAAGTCGTCCACGTCCATGCCGGCCGCGACGGCCGTACGGACGTACTCGATGCCGTCGGCCAGGGTGAACGCGATCTCCTGCGCGGGCGAGGCCCCCGCCTCGGCCATGTGGTAGCCGGAGATCGAGATGGTGTTCCACCTCGGGATCTCGGCACGGCAGTACTTGAAGATGTCGGCGATCAGCCGCAGCGAGGGCTTCGGCGGGAAGATGTAGGTGCCGCGGGCGATGTACTCCTTGAGGACGTCGTTCTGGATGGTGCCGGTCAGCCGGTCCGCCGGGACGCCCTGTTCCTCACCGACCAGCTGGTAGAGCAGGAGGAGGAGCGAGGCGGGGGCGTTGATGGTCATCGAGGTGGAGACCTTGTCCAGCGGGATCCCGCCGAACAGGACGCGCATGTCGTCGATGGAGTCGATCGCCACACCGACCTTGCCCACCTCGCCGGAGGCGATCGGGGCGTCCGAGTCATGGCCCATCTGGGTGGGCAGGTCGAACGCGACCGACAGGCCCGTGGTGCCGTTGGCGATCAGCTGCTGGTAGCGGGCGTTCGACTCGACGGCGGTGCCGAAACCGGCGTACTGCCGCATCGTCCAGGGCCGGCCGGTGTACATCGTCGGGTAGACGCCACGCGTGAAGGGGTACACACCCGGCTCGCCCAGCTTCTCCTCGGGCCGCCAGCCGTCGAGTGCGTCCGGCCCGTACACCGGCTCGATGGGCAGTCCCGATTCGGACTCACGCGTCATGTGCTGTGCCTCCCGCTCAAGCTACTTAGCAGTAACAACCTCGCGACGGACTCCAGCGGGGGCGGTAGCACCCGTGAGAGCCGTCGGCTGGGACCTTGCTCACAGCGTTCGACCCGCTGCGGGACCGGCCGCACGCTTCCCATCATGCGCAGGATTCGGCAACCGGGCAGGACGGGAATCCGTCTCATGAGATATCCGTGCCGAACACCGGGGCGGCGGCGGACGGGCCAGGGGGTCGGAATGAGACGCACAGGGACGAACGGCCGTGCGGGCAGAACACGTACGGCGACGACGGCGGCCATCGGCCTGCTCGCCCTGGCCACGCTCACGGCGGGCTGCCGGGCCGACACCGTGGGGGCCGCGGAGCCGACGGCCCCCGTCACGGCCACGGGCCCCACGGACGACGCCAAGCCGAGCGGCAGCCCCACGGGCGCGCCCCCTTCGGCCTCGCCCTCCGCCACCGGGGAGACGCCGAGCGCGCGGCCCGTACCGCGGCCGAAGACCCTGATGTCGACCGGGGACAGGAGCGAGCGGGTTCGGGAACTCCAGGCCCGGCTGCGCCAGATCGGCCACTTCGACCGCAGCCCCACCGGTTACTACGGCACCGTCACCGTCACCTCCGTGCAGTCCTTCCAGGGCAAGCGGGGCCTGTCCCGCACGGGCCGCACCGACACCGTGACCTGGGAGCGGCTGCTCGGGATGACCCGGAAGCCGACGGCCCAGGAGCTGGACCCGCCGACCGACAGGCCGGTGGCGACGCCGGACGCGCGCTGCATGACGGGCCGGGTCCTGTGCATCAGCAAGAACAGCCGGACCCTGTCGTGGATGATCGACGGCCGGGTCGTCTCCTCGATGGACGTCCGCTTCGGCTCGCAGTACACGCCGACCCGGGAAGGCGCGTTCTCGGTGTACTGGAAGTCCCGCCACCACGTGTCGACGCTCTACGACACCCCCATGCCGTACGCCATGTTCTTCAGCGGCGGCCAGGCGGTGCACTACTCGTCGGACTTCGCTGCGCGCGGCTACAGCGGCGCCTCGCACGGCTGCGTGAACGTACGGGACGAGGGGAAGATCGCCTCGCTCTTCGCCCAGGTGAAGGACGGCGACAAGGTCGTCGTCTACTGGTGAGAACCGGGCGGTGGGAGCCGGGCGGTGCGAACCTGGCTGTGAGATCCGGCGGCGGACGGTCGCGGCTCCACCGGATAAGGGGGCGCGGGCGGGACCGGGGGAACGTGTCCCGCCCGCGCCTGATGCGCCGAGCCGAAGGTACGGGGGGAACCCCGGCTCATGTGCGCTACCGATGACCAGTCGGCACTCTGTACTGCGCCGGGCAGCCGAAAAACGTCACACCTGATGGCCGAAGCTCATGTTCGCGCAGGTCAGCGTGTCGCCGAGGAGAGCACGGAAGGGGTTCCCACCGGGTCGCCGACCGTAGACCTCCGGTCCGTGCCGTCCTCCGGGGGCTGGGTGCGGAAGGAGATCGAGGGGAGGGACTCCTCGCCGCCCTCGCCGTTCTCCTTGCCGCCCTCCGAGCCGCCGGAACTGCTCCCGCCGCCCGTGCTGCCCCCGCTCCCGTCCGGGTCGTCCTTCAGGACACGGTCACAGAAGCGGTCCAGGTTGCGTTCGCCGTCCGCCAGCTCGACGAGACGCCGCTCGTCCTCCCGGCTCAGCTCGTCGTTGCGGTAGTCGCGGCAGGCCCGGGCGGCCTTCTCGTACAGCTCGGCCGGGTTCCCGCCCGTGGAGCCGCCGGGCGCCCCGGGGGCGTCCGTGCCGTTCCCGGTGCCGTCCGGGTCGCCGGTACCTTCCGGGTCACCGCTCCCACGGTCCGTTGCGCTGCCGTCCGGGTCGCCGTCGAGGCCGCTGTGCCCGCCGTCCGGGGCCGTCCCCTCGCCCGCTCCGTCGGGGGTGCCCGGCGGGGTGGACGCGTCCGGTGACGTCGGCGCGGGCGAGAGTCCGCCGGCGTCCGGCACACCGGCACCCAGCTCCTCCGGGGACGCGGCCGCCGAGACGGACGAGGCCGGGGAGCCCTGGCCGCCGAACGGGGCCGGAAGCATGCCCGTACCCCCGGCGACCGCCACCCCGCCGAGTGCGCACCCCGCGAGCGAGACGGCGAGGCCGTAGCGCACGGGGCGGGTCCAGCGGGGGCGCCGGGACGGAGGGGTGCGCACGGTGCCGATCCGCACGGTGTGCAGGGTGTCCTGCTGCCCGGCGGGTCCGGCGGCCCGCGCCGTGGCGTCCTTCTTCGTACGGGCACCGGACGCCTCGCGGAACGCGGCCATCGCCGCCGCCTCGCCGGGCAGTTCGACGCCCGAGGGCCCGGGGGTGCGCACTTCGCGCAGGGCCGCTTCCAGCTGTCGGGCCTCGGCCCTGGAGTGATCGTCGACGGGTTCGACGGACTCGCCGCGGAGCAAGGTCTCCGCCGCGTCCGCGTCAAGCCACTCGTCCTGCTCGTCGGCCATCACATGTCCTTCTGCGTCCACGGACGCGAATGCGTCACACCGGCGGGCGCCGCCGCACCGTTGCGGGCCGGGCGCTGTGCGGGCACGGCGCCGAGTCCCGTACCGGCGGCCGGAAGCTCGTCGTCCGGGCCGTTGTCCGCACCGACCAGTTCCGCCAGCCGCTTGAGTCCCCGGTGGGCGGCCGTGCGGACCGCGCCGGGGCGTTTGCCCAGCGTCTGGGCCGCGCTCTTCGCGTCCAGCCCGATCACCACGCGGAGCACCACCGCCTCGGCCTGGTCCTGCGGCAGCTGGGCGATGAGGGACAGCGTACGGCCGGTGGCCAGCGACTCCATCGCCTCGCCCGCGGTGTCCGATTCGGCCGCCCGGCCCGCCAGTTCACTCTCGTCGCCGCCGACCGCCGGGCGCCTGCCCCGCATCCGTATGTGGTCGAGCGAACGGTTGCGCGCGATCCGCGCGGCCCAGCCGCGGAACCGGTCGGCGTCCCCGCTGAACCGGTCGAGATCACGCGCTATCTGCAGCCAGGACTCGGACGCCACGTCCTCGGCGTCCGGTTCGCCGACCAGCGTCCGTATGTACCCCAACAGCCGCGGGTGCACAGCGCGGTACACAGTACGGAAGGCGTCCTCGTCCCCGTCCTGTGCCGCGAGCACCGCGGCAGTCAGCTCCGCGTCGTCCCCCAGCACTCCCTCAACCCGCCCTGCTGATCCGAATAGCGACTGGTCACCGCCGCTGCGCCACCCTGCGCGAATCAGCACGCTACGTGGTCGGACTGTTCCACGTCCATGACTTGTACAACCCGCAACAGTCCCCTGACACAGCGCGGTGTGACAGAAAACGCACCCGCGGCGCTGAAGTGAGTACGGGGTCGCTCTGCGGCCTCATGGAAGACGACCGGGGCCTCTCCTGTGGGGGGTGGCGGCCCCGGTCGTCGTCCGCCCTCCCTCCGGCAGCCCCCTGCGCGGCCCCCGCGGTCAGCCGGCACCGGCCGGTCCGCCCCTGCTGCGCGACGGCTTCGGACTCCCGCTCTCTTCCGGCGAGACCGGCGGCCCGTCCTCCTCCGCCCTCCGGTTCCCGTCCGGGGCGTCCTCGATGCTCGTCGGCCTCCCCGGTGACGGCCGGCCGACGAGTGTGTCGCAGTACGCCGCCACCGCGGTCTCGGACGCCTCGCCCGCGGCGGCCTCCAGCCGTTCGAAGACGGTGGCGTCCGTGGCCTTCCCGTTGCCCCGGTCCCTGATGTACACCCGGCAGAGCTCCGCCTCGTCCCGAGCCCGGCCGGGACCGTCGGTGGGCCGTGCGCCGCCCGAGGTGTCCGTGGCCCCCTTCGAGGAACCGCCGCCGTCCGCCCACGCCTCACCGGAGGGGCGCCCGCCAGGCGTCGTGGGAGTCACTTGCGTGTGCTGTACGGCATCCGGCGCCTTCTGCCCGCCGTCGCCGAACGGTGTCGGTATCACCCCGGACCCGGTGGCCACCGCGACCCCGCCCAGCGTCGCCGCGGCCACGAACCCGCCGAGCATCACCCGGACCGAGCGCACACCGCCCCGTCTCCCCGCCGGACGCCAGTCGTGGCGACGGCGCCGCCGCCACGGCGACACGGAGGCGTGCGCCCCCTCGTCCCGCGCGGCCAGGAAGGCGGTGGTCGCGCGCAGTTCGTCGTCCGCGTCGAGCGCCCCCGCGCGCTGCGCCGCAGCGAGCAACGCGGCCAGTTCGGGTGTCTGCGGCGCCTTCGGCTGCCGCTGCGATGTGTTCCTCATGCTTCACCCCCCAGCGTACGGCGCGCGCTGTTCGTCACAGCGCCCGCTCCTCCGCCTTCGGACAACTGCTCGGCCAGTCTCTTGAGTCCGCGGTACGCGGCCGTACGGACGGCCCCCGGGCGTTTGCCGAGTACGCGCGCCGTCGCGGGCCCGTCGAGCCCGACGACGACCCGCAGCAGTACGGCTTCCGCCTGCTCCCGTGGCAGTGCGCCGATCATCTTCAGCGCCGCCTCCGTCGACAGCGTCTCCAGGGCCCGGGCGGCGGTGTCGTGACCGCCGGGCAGCTGGAGCACGTCCTGTTCCAGCAGAGCCGGACGGGGCCGGCGCTTCTGCTTCCTCAGGTGGTCGAGCGCCCGGTGGCGGGCGATCGTGGCGGTCCAGCCACGGAACCCTGCTCCGTCGCCGCGGAATCGCCCCAGGTCGCGGGCGATCTCCAGCCAGGCTTCGGAGGCCACGTCCTCGGCCTCCTCGCCGACGAGCCCGCGCACGTACCCGAGAAGACCGGGCTGCACCCTCCGGTACACGAGGGCGAAGGCGGCCTCGTCCCCTTGCTGCGCCCGCCCGACGGCATCGCCGAGCTCGTCGTCGTGCCTCTCCCCGCGGTGTGGTTCCCCGCCCGTGCCCAACACGTCCCTACTCAACGCCCGATCCGGCACCGGCCACCGCGCCCGTGCTCTCGCCGTTCCCCCGGGGCAGCGCCCCTCTTTCCTTGCCTTCTGCGCCCGGAGGCACAGAAACGTCACAGGATCCCCACCCGTGGAACCGTGCGCTACCCGCACAGGACCCTCCGCCGCACCGAACGCCCGTGCAGGAGGAGGTACAGCCGCTGCACCGATTCGTCCGGCCCCGACTCGAAGCGGTTGACGACCTTGCCGAGCGGATTCCAGACCCGCCCGTCGGCCATCCGCACGCCCACCGCCTGCTGGAAAAGCACCCGCTGCGCGGCGTCGAAGTCCACCCACTCCCCACCCGCCCGACGGACCATCACCTCGCCCGTGTACGCCCCGAGTCCCAGCAGGATCTCGGCGACCCGGTCCCGTTGCGGCCGGTCACGCCGCAGGCCGTCGACGACGAGATCGACGAGCCGGAGGCTGGCGACCGAGTAGTCGAGGGGCAGTCGGCTGCGCGCGGTGAGCCGGGTGACGAACTCCGACGTGCAGGCGCGCATCGCCGAGGCCCCGGGCAACGTCGTCCGCTCGTCCCCACCCATGTTCGCCCCTGCCCTTCGCCGTGCCGACGATCACCGACACTGATCCAGCGCCCAGGGACCCGGGAACATCACACGAAGGGGGCTGTGTTCGTTCTCACAGCCGTGAGCAGGCACATCTCGTCGTGGAGCCCCGGCCTCCACCGGTCGACGAGCGACCACGGTGGCTACCGGATGGCGCCTGCGCCGACGTCACCCCCTGTACCCGAACCACCCACGTCCGCGACAGGAAGAGCCCTAAGCGGCGGGCTCAGGGCTGATCGTCGGTCCTGCCATGGCCTTCTCGTGCTGCATCGAGGTCATCCTGCGGACCATCGCGGCGGCCAGGAGGGCAGCAGCCAGGTCGAGGAGCGAGTAGCCCACCGTATACGCGACGACAGCACCGAAAGCGGTAGTTCCCATGCCTTTCTCCGCCATTTCAGGGGCCACCAGCATCACGCCCTGAGCGACCAGCCAGCAGCCCCACCAGAAATTGACGAGACCCGTTCCCGATGCCCCGGGCCGGGCCGAGGTGCTGGCCCGCCAGATGTCCACGACGATGCGGCGCGGGTACCAGAAATTGACGAACGGGACGAACCAACCGGCCCAGATCCAGGGCCGGCTGTGCTTGTGCCCGTCCGGCCGGAAGATTTCGGCATTGACCCGGACCCGCCACAACCAGGCGCAGAAGACGATCCCGCAGGAGATGTAGACGAGCCCCTGGATCCCCGAGAACACCCCGTAGAGCGTGTCGAAGCGGCCCGGATTCGCGACGAGGCCGGACTGCGCCAGCGCGGAGAGGGCGAGCAGAACCTCGAACACGTCGGTCAGCGCACACAGGCCCAGCAGGGCCACTGCGGCATACGAGAGCCCTATCGGTGAGCGCAGTTGAAGAACGGACATGATGTGGAGCCTCCGCGGTTCGGCGCCGCCCCGCGGGCCTCTTCCGGACCTCAGGGTGACGAAGCACCGGATCCTAACCTCGGCGGAGGCCGGGGCAGGCCGCAGCCGGGGGCCTGAATCGCCTCGGTCATGACACATGTCACATTCATGGAAATCGATGTGACGTTTGAGGTCCGCGCTTCGCTGGGCAACTTGAGCCGCCCGCGCGACGGGTGAGCTCCCATGAGTTTCTGAGCACTTGTAACTCTTTGAGGGGTGGGGCACTTGAGCCCGCGCAGTTCGCATGCGTACAGATCGATGAGCCTGAAACGCCGAACCTGGCTGACCATCGGGGCGGTCGTGCTCGGCGGGGCCGGAGCGGCAACGGTCGCCATAGCCAACCCGGACGCCCCACAGGCTCACGGGCCCAAGGCGCGGAAGGCCTCGGTCCACGAGCTGACGTTCAAGGGGACCGGCAGCTCCGAGCGGTCGCTGCCGCGCACCGACACCGATCCGTTCTCGCTGGTCGGTGTCGTCTGGGCGAACCCGGACGCGAAGATCGACGGCAGGGCCGAGGTCCGGACGCGCAGCCGTGAGACCGGCCGGTGGGGCGGCTGGCGGGAGGTGCACCTGGAGCAGCACCTGGGCGCGGAGCGTGACGACGACGCGAAGCTGCCCGGCCTGTCCGAGCCGCTGTGGGTCGGGCCCTCCGACGCCGTCGAGGCGCGGGTCGTGGGTGCCGACGGCACGGCCGCCGCCGGGCTGCCCAAAGGGCTCGAACTGTCCCTGGTCGACCCGGGCGTCACCGCCAAGGAGGCCGCGGCACCGGGCGCCGACGCGCAGACCGCGTCGTTCGCCGTCGAGGAGACCGCGACGCCGACTCCCACGGACCCACCGGCCGAGACGGCGCCGCCGGCGCCGACCGGCACCCCCACGGAGACGGCGGCAACGCCCACCGAGACGGCCACCACGGCCACACCGACGGAATCCGTCACGCCGACGGCGACACCCACCGACACCCCGTCACCGACGCCGACCGTCCCCACCGCGCCGCCGTCCACGGTGAACCGGCCCGCGATGACGCTGCGCGCGGGCTGGGGTCCGGACAAGTCGCTCGCCACGAACTACAGCGACCCGGAGTACGTCGAGAAGGTCCAGGCCGCGTTCATCCACCACACGGTGGGCTCGAACGACTACAGCTGTGCCGAGTCCGGTGCGCTCATCCGGGGCATCTACGCGTACCACGTCACCCCTCGGGGCAAGGACACCGCGACCACAGCCGACGACTACGACGGCTGGAAGGACATCGGCTACAACTTCCTCGTCGACAAGTGCGGCCAGATCTTCGAGGGCCGTGAAGGCGGCGCCGACCTGCCCGTCCTCGGCGCGCACACCTACGGCTTCAACTCCTACTCGACCGGCATCGCGCTGCTCGGCGACTTCGAGACGGGCAGGCCCACCCCCGCGGCCCTGAACTCGGCCGCCCGCGTGGCCGCCTGGAAGCTCGGCCAGTACGGCGTCAGCCCGACCTCCACGGTCACGCTGACGGCAGCCGCCGACACCGGTAAGTACACCCAGGGCCAGAAGGCCACGCTGAACACCATCTCCGGACACCGCGACGGCTTCGCCACGGTGTGCCCCGGCCCCAACCTGTACAGCAAGCTGGGCACGATCCGTGGCTTCGCCGCCGGCGCCGGCCGCAACTCGGCCGTCCCCACCTCCGACTTCGACCGGAACGGCGTCAGCGACCTGGTCGTCGGCCTGCCGAAGGCGACGAACAGCTACGGGCGGATCACCGTACTGCCCGGCACCAAGACCGGCCCCGACTCGGTCACGAAGAAGATCCTGACCCAGAACAGCCCGGGTGTGCCCGGCACCTCCGAGGCGGGCGACCAGTTCGGCGCCTCCAGCGCCTGGGGCGACGTGAACGGTGACGGGTACGCCGACCTGGCGGTGGGCCTGCCCGGCGAGGACGGCACGCACGCCGACTCCGGCCAGGTCTCCGTGCTCTACGGCCCCGGCCTGAGCTCCGGCAAGGCCTACCTGACCGACGCGGCGACCCGCGTGGCGGGCGAGAAGCTCGGTACGACGGTCACCGTGGGCGACTTCAACGCGGACGGCAGGGCCGACGTCTTCTCCGCCGCTCCCGGAAAGCCCGGCCGCTGGTGGGCCTGGGACAGCAAGTCGGGGGCCGTGAAGAAGGGCTACCTGAACACCACCGCGTACACCGGCGCCGTCGGCTACGCGGCATCTGTCACCGGCGACTTCAACAAGGACGGCTATGCCGACGTCGCCGTCAACTACCGCGACCCGAGCGGTATCGGACGACTGCTGTGGCTGAAGGGGTCCTCGACCGGTCTCCAACGGGTCGGCCTGCTCTCGACCCGCGGCGGACGCTCGCTGGCCGCGGGCGACCTCAACGGTGACGGCTACGGCGACCTCGCGGTCGGCCAGCCGAGCGCCACCGAGTCCGGGCACACCTCCGTCGGCGGCGCGGTGACGGCCGTCTTCGGCTCGTCCACCGGGCCGACCTCCACGGGCCGCAAGACGATCAACCAGAACATGGTCACCGCGGCCAACGGCGAGACCAGCGACGACATGGGTGCCTCGGTGTCCATCGGTGACGCCGACCAGGACGGCTACGGCGACATCCTCGCCGGCATCCCGAACGAGGACCTCACCCGCAGCGGTGTCAGCCGGGTCAACACCGGCCGCGTCCTCCTGATCCGCTCCACCTCCACCGGCCCCACGGCCACCGGCGCGGTGAACTACTCCCAGGACACGTCCTACGTGCCCGGCTCCACGGAGACGGGAGACCGGTTCGGTTCCGCCGTCTCGCTCGCCGACCTGACCGGTGACGGCCTGGGCGACCCGGCCGTCGGTGTGGACGGCGAGGACACGAACAACGGAACGGTCCTCCAGCTCGACAACAGCTACACCAAGGGGATCAACCCGGCCGGCGTCCACTACGGCGTGACGCAGCTCGGAGCTCCCACCGGGATTCGGATCGGCTCGGTTCTGGCCCCGTAACCCGCACCCCGACACCGGCGCCCCTGCCCTGACACAGGGGCGCCGGTCTTCCTCCGCCTGGGCGCTCGGGCCGGATCAGGTCCGGCCGCGCGCCCGGCGCGACATCACCGCGCGCAGGACCCGCCGGCCCTCGGTCGACCGGTCCAGCGCACCGCGCAGTCCGCCGGCGCTGCCCGCCGTGCCCGCGGTCTCCGCGAGGGTTTCCAGGATCTTGATCTGACGGTGGAGTTCACCCGCGACGAGCGGACCCGCACCCTCCGCCTCGCCAGCGCTCCAGCGCTTCAGCTGCTCGGTGGAGTCCTCGACGCCGTCCCCGCCCGTGCCCCCGCCCGTGGGGATGTCGAACTGGCGGTGGATCTCCAGCGCGACCAGGGAGCACGCCCGCGCCCACTCCCGCAGCGGATCGGCGGACCATTCGGACGGGGCCGCGCCCAGCATCTTCCGTACCAGCACCGCCGTCTCGTCCGCGACGTTCTCGCCCTCCATCGCCTCACGAGCGGCGGTGAGACGGGTGTCCCAGTCCCGGCCGTCCTCACAGCTCCCCCAGAGCGGCCGCAGCAGCTCGGGCTCGCCGCCGTCGGCGAGCAGTGGCAGGCAGCGGTCGAGGCAGGCAAGCCCGCTCGCGGCCAGCCCTCGCTCGTCGGCAACAGCGATGAGCTCCAGCAGGCTCATGGGCGTCTCCCCTCGGTCCGGAAGCCGGCGTGGTCGGGGAGCCGACCGTGCCGGGACACAGCGGACGCTGTGCTTCCTGATATCGAATACTGCGCCGGATGGCTGAAAAGCGTCACCCATAAGACAGGGAAACGGGCCGATCACGACAAGGAAACGGGCCGAGTGAGGTCCTTCAAGGACTCCGTGACTGGTTTCCGCCGCCCATCCACCGCCGCCGACGCGACCTCCGGACAGCCGCAGGGCTCCCGCGGACGACGAACGGGATTGACTTGAGCACCACTGCCTGGCGCAAGAGCAGCTACAGCAACGGCACCGGAGGGGACTGCGTCGAGGTCGCCGACGGCCTCGCAGGCATCGTCCCCGTCCGCGACTCCAAGGTCCCCCACGGCCCGGTCCTGACGGTTGCGGCCCCCGCCTGGACATCGTTCGTCACCGCCCTCACGGACGGCCCGGCCCCGCTCGCTTCGTAGGGCGGAACACAGAAGGTCGGCCCCGCTCCTGACGCGTGCCACCCGGTGGGGGCGGCGCAGGTCTCCCTGCCCGCGGGTCGAGCCCCTTGCGAGCGCCTGCTGGAGCCCGAACCACACGGTGAAGGCAAGCCCCGCAGCCAGGGATGTCCTGCGATGACGTCTTCCGAGGGTGCTGTGCAGGACCACCCAGGGAACCGCAGCGGCGATCCCTACCAACGTTCCGAAGTTGTTGGGTTCCGGTTCGGTGCGGCGTTCCCATCGTGATCTTTCAGGGCAGGAATTCCCAGAACGGGCCATCAGGCGCACGGTCGCGAGCGCACAACGTCACGTCCTGCCCCTTGAGATAATCCAGCAACCATTCACTGAACGTCATCTCGTAGAGAGTCCAGGCCGGGCTGTCGAACTCCTGGACAACAACGCGCCAGGACGACGAGGACTCATCGGGAACGCGAAGGAATACCGCTTCCCCCGTCGTGGCCGTCGCCACCGGCATCAACTCACCGGGGCTCGCCCCAACCGGACTGGGCAGGAACTCTGCCTCCTCCTCGCGCCAGAACTCGAGATCTCCCCTGATCATTGTTCCCAGATCGTGCAGAAGATGACCGGCGGGATGCTTCAGATACAACTGCCCATTGATCTCGATCGAACCGTAGGCGTTCACGATCTCGCGGAAGTCCGCAGGGAATTCGATACCGAGTTCCCGCTCCAGTTCGATCCATGGCACCGGATCCGACCAGTTGAACCGGGGTTCACCCAACAGGGCTTGGATCTCCGACAGCATTACCACCACTATTCCCCTTCTAGCATTTCGAGCCGATGCCGGTACTGGAGTTGATCGCAGTACACGAGAAACTGTTCACGGGGCTTCCCTTCAGGCGCCCGCGTTGTAGTCGTACGTCGTTGGTGTGCGGTCGGGTGTCGGGCTCGTCGGAACGATATTGATTCGCATTGGAGCCCACCCAAGAACGATCGCCCCCAGGGGCCCTGGGGGCGATCGCCATTCACATGTGTTTGCGGTTCATCTTCCGATCAATCGATTCGGTTGCTCAGACCCAGCACCTCTGGGGAATCGCTCGGGAAGTCCCTGGGCATACCGGGTACGTGGATGGTTCGCCGGTACACGCCGGTCAGAAACTCGATAGCGCCGACCGGGAACTCTGACCAGTCTCCGTTGTTTCGACGCACGACCACCGGCCATGCGTCCGGGTCCGCGGGACTCGTCCTCCAGTAGAAGGAGTCCCCCGAGTCGGACTCCGCCCAGGAGATCAGGCCTCCCGGTTGTGGGAAGGGAACGTAGCCCTCGGTGTCGCCCATCTCGTACAGATCCTGAAGGATCTCGTCCTCCCTGGACTCGGACGCCCACAACGCCTCGGCCCCGGACCGGGGACCGGACACCTTCAGGAAGCCGCCAAAGACCAGGACCGGATACGCCTCCGCCAGAGAGCGGAAGTCCGAGGGCAGTGCCGTCCCGAGGTCCACCTCAAGGGCAGCCCAGTCCACGCCGCGCCCCCAGGCACACGCCACCGTGTCATCGACGGCAGCACGGCCTCCAGCGCTTCGACCCTCAGCATGTCGTCTGCCAATCCGTGATGTTCTTGACCACAATGCTCTCGAACGGTACGCCGTCCTCGGTACAGGCCGGCATGGTGATGCTGTCCGCTATTCCCGTGGCGTGGCTGTAGTTGACCTTGCCCGTGTACATGACCCACTTCTGGGCGGCGAGCTGCTCCCGTCGTCGACATCACCCTCGGCGAGAAGGGCGGCGAAGCCGGCTGCACACTCGCCATCAGCGGCAAGACCGTCCAACGCGCCACCGCATCGGGGGTCTTCGGACGCAGCACATGCACCACCAGCGGGCCCCCACCCCCGAAGCATCCGCAAGCCCCTGAAGTGGGCCGGTGACGCCGGGCTCCCGCGTCGTGGCCAGGGTCGTGACGGACACCGCCGTCGCCCTCTCGCGCCCCTCGGCATCACGTGGGCCGACGCGCGCGCCGACTCGGCCGCACGGCATGGGGGCGGGGCGGTACACGTGACATCGTGCTCCGAACCGCGCCCCTCCCCAGGGCTCGGCCGCGGACACGACCTCTCGCGACGGCCGTGTCCGCGAAGCTGCGGATCAGTCCGACGAGTCGACCTCGTTCGCGAGCGTACGGAACTGTGCCCAGGTCCGCTCCGGCTCCCTGGGGTCCCACAGCTTCTGGGAGATCGCGTTGAGCGGCATCCGGATGCCGGCGGCCACCTGCTGCGTGGTCTGCGCGTTCGGCAGGTCGCCCCAGACCGCGAACCGGCCGCCGAGGATCTGCTTCGAGTAGCGCTTCGACACGGGCTCGGTGCCGCGCAGGACGAAGGGGGTCCACTGCTCGTAGATCCGCTCGCCCGTCGGGTAGACGAATTCGTTGGGCTCGCCGAGCACGTAGTAGAGGAACTCGTCGTTGAGGTTGATGACCTTGCGGCCCTCCGCCAGGTAGTCCTGGGGCGGCCGGGCGCCGATCTCCTTGCCCGTCCAGTACTCGACCTCGATGCCCTTGCGGGCGGTGACCTGGCCCCCGCTGAAGAAGCCGTCGTTCCACGCCTTGGGGATCTTCTCCTCGCCGCGGACGACCGCGGCCCGGTCGTTGAGCCAGCCCTCCGTCAGGTCCTGGACGGTGGCGTCGGCGCCGTACTTCTCGCGGGCGGCCGCGGCCAGTTGCGGGTAGGAGGCCTGCGGGTCGCTGACCGTGAGCGCCTGGTACTCGTCCGCGCCGACGTGGAACCACGCCCCGGGGAACAGCTCGCTGTACTCGCGCAGCAGGTCGTCGACGATCTCGGCGGACGCGGCCTTGGAGATGTCGATGGCGCCCTGCCGGGCGACCCCCTGGGTGTTGCGCAGCTGGAGGTCGGGGTGGGCGCGGAGCACGGCACCGAGGTGTCCGGGGGAGTCGATCTCGCCGACGACGGTGATGTGGAGACTCTCGGCCAGCGCGATGATCCGCCGGATCTCGGCCTTGGTGAGGTGCTGCTCCGAGACCACTTCCGGGTGGGAGTCGGACTCGATCCGGAAGGCCTGGTCGTCGGAGAAGTGCAGGCCGAGCTGGTTGAGCTTGAGGTCGGCCATCTCGCGCAGCCGGGCCTCGATCCAGTCGGCGGGGTAGTACTTGCGTGCGATGTCGAGGTTGAGCCCGCGCTGCGCCCGGTCGGGGGTGTCGCTCACCACGCCTTCCGGGATGACGCTGTCGGCGCTCATCGACTGCTTGAGGGTGCGCGTCCCGTAGAAGACGCCCGCCTGGTCGGGCCCGCTGATCGTGACCCGGCCGCCCGCCGTCTTCAGCGTGTACGACTCCGGGGCACCCTTGCCGGGGGTGCCGAGCGCCAGCTCCACGTCGCCGGCCCGGGCGGCGGCCTCGCCCCGGTAGCGGATCTTCAGCTCCCCGGCGAGCAGCTCGCCCTCGTCGGCGAGCTCGGGGTCGGCCACGACGACCGTGCTGTTCCCGGCGGGCTTCCAGCCGGGGCCGCGCGCGGGAGTGTGTTCGCGCACCGCGGGTATGGTCCGCGGCGTCGTGGAGAGCGGGTAGCTCCGTGAGGGGGACGGCGAGGCCGAGGTGCTGGACGAGGACGCCGCGCCCTGCGTCCCGGGGCCGGAACCCTCGGGCCAGGCGACGACGGTGAAGGTGACGGCGGCTGCGACCGTGACGGCCGCGCCGGCCACCAGAACTCCGCGTGAGGGCGACATCGGTCAGAATCCTCCGGGTTGGGGGAGAAACAGGGCAAAGGTCGAGAAAAAGGCGGCTATTCCCCCTACTGAGACGTCCATCAAGCGTTCCGAAACTCTCCCGTCCGAGTGAATTTCGCGCAGGCTTCGGGCACTCGTTGCCCGGTCTCGCTAGCGTTGCGTCACATTCATCTCAACCTTCACTCCCTCCCCCACGCAACCTGGTCGCTCTCCGGCCCCTCTCCAAGACCACGGAAGCCATTCATTCGAGGAGTTCCCGCTGTCCAGGTCCAGCGAGTACCCGGCCGGCCTGCCGAAGCAACCGTGGCAGGCCGGGCGGTCGGGCGTCCCCGTCCAGAGCCGGGGCCCCGCCGACGGCGGGGCCCCGGTTCCGGAACCAGTCTCGGCGAGTACCTGCGGGTATGCCCACTCGAGCGGGCTCGACAGCTTCAACGGCTGGCCCTGCGAGACCGCGGAATCGGCCCTCCTGGAGTGCTTCGGCAGCCACCGCTGGGCACTGCGGCTGGCCGCCCACCGCCCGTACCCGGACCTCGGCGCGCTGCTCGCGGCCTCCGACGAGGCGGGGTACGACCTCTCCCCCACGGACATCGCGGAGGCGCTCGCCGCCGAGAGCGCCCCCTGCCTGCACCATGCCGCGCCCCGCGCCGCCCATCTGGCGCTGCGGGCGGCACACGCCGCGTACGAGAGCCGATTCGGCCATGTGTTCGTGATCTGCCTGGACGGTCTGCCGCCCTCCCAGCACGTGGACCAGGTGCTGGCCGCCATCCGCACGCGGCTCACGCACGACCCGGACGAGGAGCGCGCCCTCACCGCGGAGGAGCTGCGACGACTCGCCCGGGGCCGCATCATCGACCTCGTGACGGACGCGGGCAGTCCGCAGGGGCCGTTCCTGGCCGCCGGACAGCCCGCCCGGTAGCCCGTCCGTGGCTGTTTGATTGCCACTTTGATCACACCGGAGGCCCCGCCGCCATCGAACCGACAAACCGTCGCTACGATGGCCGGGGCCGGTGGACCGTACCCGGCCGGGTCAGACCGACAGTCAAGCCGGCCGACCCTAATCCCCGCTCCCGGAGGGTTCTTCCGTGCCGGCTGGAACGCTGTACCGCGGCCGGGAAGGCATGTGGTCGTGGGTGGCTCATCGAGTCACCGGTGTCCTCATTTTCTTCTTCCTGTTCGTACACGTCCTGGACACCGCTCTCGTGCGTGTCTCACCCGAGGCCTACGACGAAGTCGTGGCGACGTACAAGACATGGCCCGTCGCACTGCTCGAGTACGGCCTGGTGGCCGCGATTCTCTTCCACGCGCTGAACGGTCTCCGTATCGTCGCCGTGGACTTCTGGGCCAAGGGCCCGCGCTACCAGAAGCAGATGCTCTGGACCGTCCTGGGTATCTGGATCGTGCTGATGGTCGGGGCCCTGTACCCCGTCCTCGGTCACGCCGTACGCGAAGTCTTCGGGAGCTGAGGCCAATGTCCAGCGAGACCTCTTCCCCCGCGATCGGCGACGTCGAGGCAGTGAGCCTGTTCGACGTCGACAACCCGGCCCCGGTGATCGAGCCCCCGCGCAAGCGCACGGGCAAGACCCCCAAGGGTTCGCGCACCAACTTCGAGATGTACGCCTGGCTCTTCATGCGCCTGTCGGGCATCGTGCTGGTCGTTCTCGTCATCGGCCACCTGCTGATCCAGCTGGTGCTGGACGGCGGCGTCTCCAAGATCGGCTTCGCCTTCGTGGCGGGCCGCTGGGCCTCGCCGTTCTGGCAGGCCTGGGACCTGGCGATGCTGTGGCTCGCCATGCTCCACGGCGCCAACGGCCTCCGTACGGTCATCAACGACTACGCCGAACGGGACAACACCCGCTTCTGGCTGAAGATGCTCCTGTACACCGCCACGGTGTTCACCGTCCTGCTGGGCACGCTGGTGATCTTCACCTTCGACCCGAACATCCGCTAGGCGCCGGGACAGAGGGACCAGAGGAAACCATGCAGATCCACAAGTACGACACCGTCATCGTCGGCGCCGGCGGCGCCGGCATGCGCGCGGCCATCGAGTCGACGAAGCGCAGCCGCACCGCCGTGCTGACGAAGCTCTACCCCACCCGCTCCCACACGGGCGCGGCGCAGGGCGGCATGGCCGCCGCGCTCGCCAACGTGGAGGAGGACAACTGGGAGTGGCACACCTTCGACACGATCAAGGGCGGCGACTACCTGGTCGACCAGGACGCCGCCGAGATCCTGGCGAAGGAGGCCATCGACGCGGTCCTCGACCTGGAGAAGATGGGCCTGCCGTTCAACCGCACGCCCGAGGGCAGGATCGACCAGCGCCGCTTCGGCGGTCACACCCGTAGCCACGGCGAGGCCCCGGTCCGCCGGTCCTGCTACGCGTCGGACCGCACCGGTCATATGATCCTCCAGACGCTGTACCAGAACTGCGTCAAGGAGGGCGTGGAGTTCTTCAACGAGTTCTACGTCCTGGACCTCCTGCTCCAGGAGGTCGACGGCGTCAAGAAGTCCGCGGGCGTCGTCGCCTACGAGCTGGCGACCGGCGAGATCCACGTCTTCCAGGCGAAGTCGATCATCTTCGCCTCCGGCGGCACCGGCAAGTTCTTCAAGGTGACGTCGAACGCCCACACCCTGACCGGTGACGGCCAGGCCGCCGCGTACCGCCGTGGCCTGCCGCTGGAGGACATGGAGTTCTTCCAGTTCCACCCGACGGGCATCTGGCGCATGGGCATCCTGCTGACGGAGGGCGCCCGCGGTGAGGGCGGCATCCTCCGCAACAAGGACGGCGAGCGCTTCATGGAGAAGTACGCGCCGGTCATGAAGGACCTCGCGTCCCGTGACGTCGTGTCCCGCTCCATCTACACGGAGATCCGTGAGGGCCGCGGCTGCGGTCCCGAGGGCGACCATGTCTACCTCGACCTCACGCACCTCCCGCCGGAGCAGCTGGACGCGAAGCTCCCGGACATCACCGAGTTCGCGCGCACGTACCTCGGCATCGAGCCCTACACGGACCCGATCCCGATCCAGCCGACCGCGCACTACGCCATGGGCGGCATCCCGACCAACGTCGAGGGTGAGGTGCTGGCCGACAACACCACCGTCGTCCCGGGCCTGTACGCCGCCGGCGAGGTCGCCTGTGTCTCCGTGCACGGCGCCAACCGCCTCGGCACCAACTCGCTGCTCGACATCAACGTCTTCGGGCGCCGTTCGGGCATCGCCGCCGCCGAGTACTCCGCGAAGAACGACTTCGTCGAACTTCCCGAGAACCCGGCGCAGCTGGTCCAGGACCAGGTCGAGCGGCTGCGCAACTCGACGGGTACCGAGCGGGTCGCCACGCTCCGCCTGGAACTGCAGGAGTGCATGGACGCCAACGTGATGGTGTTCCGCACCGAGCAGACCATCAAGACCGCGGTCGACAAGATCGCCGAGCTGCGGGCGCGCTACCTCAACGTGTCCATCCAGGACAAGGGCAAGCGGTTCAACACCGACCTGCTGGAGGCCGTCGAGCTGGGCAACCTGCTCGACCTGGCCGAGGTCATGGCGACCTCCGCGCTGGCCCGCAAGGAGTCCCGCGGCGGTCACTACCGCGAGGACTACCCGAACCGCGACGACGTCAACTTCATGCGCCACACCATGGCGTACCGCGAGGTCGCGGACGACGGCACCGAGTCGATCCGGCTCGACTACAAGCCGGTCGTCACGACCCGCTACCAGCCGATGGAGCGTAAGTACTGATGGCTACCCCCACCCTGGAGAAGTCGGACAAGGCCCCCGAGCCCGAGGCCGGCTTCGCCGACACCCCGTACATCACGGCCACGTTCCGGATCCGCCGCTTCAACCCGGAGGTCTCCGACGAGGTCCAGTGGCAGGACTTCCAGATCTCGATCGACCCGAAGGAGCGTGTTCTCGACGCCCTTCACAAGATCAAGTGGGAGCTGGACGGCACCCTGACCTTCCGGCGCTCCTGTGCGCACGGCATCTGCGGCTCCGACGCGATGCGGATCAACGGCAAGAACAGGCTCGCCTGCAAGACGCTGATCAAGGACATCAATCCGGACAAGCCGATCACAGTCGAGGCCATCAAGGGCCTCACGGTCCTCAAGGACCTCGTGGTCGACATGGACCCGTTCTTCCAGGCTTACCGCGACGTCATGCCCTTCCTCATCACGAAGGGCAACGAGCCGACGCGTGAGCGTCTGCAGTCCGCCGAGGACCGCGAGCGCTTCGACGACACCACCAAGTGCATCCTGTGCGCCGCGTGCACGTCCTCGTGCCCGGTGTTCTGGAACGACGGCCAGTACTTCGGCCCGGCGGCCATCGTCAACGCGCACCGCTTCATCTTCGACTCGCGTGACGAGGGCGGCGAGCAGCGCCTGGAGATCCTCAACGACCGTGACGGTGTGTGGCGTTGCCGCACGACGTTCAACTGCACGGACGCCTGCCCGCGTGGCATCGAGGTCACCAAGGCCATCCAGGAAGTGAAGCGCGCGCTGATCACGCGTCGTTTCTGATCCTCGCGTCACCTCGGGAGGCCCCGTTTCCGGCACGAACTGTGCGGGAAACGGGGCCTCTTGGTGCATCGGGTGGGCCGGGACGGTACGGTCATGCGGAGCCGGTGACCGGCTCGCCTCTCCCGGCGCAGCACGGCACGGGAGCAGAAGGTTTGATGGAGAACGGGGAACGTTGTGAGCGATCCGAATCCGTACGCGGACGACTCATACAAGTGGGGCCCGCCCCAGCAGCCGGGCAACCCGCCCACGATGCCGGACGGTCAGGGCTACGGCTACCCGGCGCCGGGCACCGCTCCGGCGTACGGCTACCCTCAGCCGCTGCCCGATTCCGCGGCACAGCCCGGTCCGGGGTACGGCTACCCGGGCCCGGGGCAGCCGACGCAGCCCGGCTTCAACCTGCCGGTGCCGCAGGGGCAGCCGGGGGGCGGTGGTGTGCCGATGCTGTCGTTCGGTGACATCACCGTCATGAACGACGGCATCGTGACGCCGTCCGGCACGATGCCCCTCAAGGGCGCGGTGTGGACGGCGACGGACATGTCGCGCACGGAGGAGAAGATCCCCACCGTGGGGATCGTGCTCGCCATCGTCTTCGCGCTGTTCTGCCTGATCGGTCTGCTCTTCCTCCTGATGAAGGAGAAGCGGACGACCGGCTTCGTCCAGATCACGGTGACGAGCGGTGGCCGCCACCACTCGACGATGATTCCGGCGACGGGTCCCGAGACCTTCCAGATGGTCATGGCCCAGGTCAACACCGCGCGCTCCATGAGCGCCTGAGACCGGGTACGGCCCCGCATGGCCCGCTTCGACCATCTGGTCACCGTCGCGTCCGTGGACCGCGCCTGGTTCGAGGAGTGCGCGGGAATCGTCCTGGACACGGCGGAGTCCACGCGGGCGCGGCGCGGTGACATCGTGCTGGGGGACGGCGGGAAGCCGGTACCCGGCATCCGGCTGCTGAAGGGCCGTCATCTGCGGCCCGGCGCCCGGTACGAGATCACCTCGGCCGGTGGCGGGACGGGCGGCGCGCCCGCGGAGGGCGACGACGAGACGGCCGGTACGTCCTGGGACGGTGACCGGGCGGCGGGTGACCCGACGGCCGGCGCGTCCGCGGAGGACGAGCGGACGGCCGGCGCGCCTGTGGAGCACGCCCCGACGGCCGGCACTCCCCCGGGCTCCCGGGACGAGGTGATCACCGTCGCCGTACGGGAGTGGCGGCGCTCCACCGCGATCGCCGTCGAGCAGCGCCTGAGGTCCGCCGAGCTGACGGGCCGGCTGATGATGCGGCTGCGTACCCCGGACCGGCCCTCCGTGCTGGACGTGGGCTTCGATCTGCGCGCCCCCGGCGGGGGTTCGCTGCAGCGCGCCTCCGGCCGGGCGAAGCTCGACCTGACGGCCTGGTGGGCGGCCGCGGCGGCCCGCCCCGGCTCCCTCCCGCCGGCCCGCGCCCCACTGGCGGCCCGCGCCAAGCACCGGCTCGGGCGGGCGCGTCTCACCGTCACTCCGCGTCCGGCCGCCGACGGTACCTGGGAGGTCGGCGTCGCACTGACCGTACGCGGGCGGTCGCTGCTGCGACCGGTGGCCGCGCTCGCGCTGTTCTTCGGGCAGGTGCCGCTGCGGCGCGCCTTCCGGTCCGGGGTCGACCAGGCGGCGGCCGGCTGGAACGAGGCGCTGGCCTCCGGACCGCTCCCGGAACCGGACGAACTGCGGGCCGAGCTCGTCGAGGCCCTCACCGGCTGATTCCGCGTCACCCCCTTCCCGCTGCTCCCGCTGCTCCCGCTCCAGCGTTCCGGCCTTCGCCGGGACGCTACTTGAACATGTTCAAAGACGGGTCTACAGTCATGACATCGGGATTTTGAACGCGTTCAAGGGAGGGTGGGGCATGGACCTCACTGTGCTCGCGTACGTCATCTACCTACTCATCAGCGTGGCGCTCACCATCTGGGTCGCCCGCACGCTCAGCCGCAACGGCAAGGTCTTCCTCGCCGATGTGCTCCAGGGCAACGAGAAGCTCGCGGAGGCCGTGAACCACCTGCTGGTGGTCGGCTTCTACCTGGTCAACCTGGGCTTCGTGACCCTCTACCTGAAGAACGCCGACGGGGTGGCCGACGCCCGGCAGCTCTTCGAGGCACTGTCGGTGAAGGTCGGCGTCGTCCTGCTGGTCCTGGGCGTGATGCACCTGGGCAACGTCTACGTGCTCAACAAGATCCGCCGGCGCGGACTCATGGAGCGGGAGCAGACCCCGCCGGTGCCGCCGCAGGGCTGGGCCGGACCCGGGAGCCAGGGCCCCTGGGCCGCACCCGCCACCGGGAAGTGAGCCGGCCGTGACGGACACCCCGGGCAGTGACGGCCGCGCGCACGGCCAGGGAGCGGCCGGCCCGGTCGCGCACATCCAGGGCCGGGACGGCCGCGCGCCCGCCCCGGCCGCGTACCCTCCGGTCACCCGGCTCACGGTGCTCTACGACGACCGGTGCCCGCTCTGCGTACATGTGCGGCACTGGCTGCAGAAGCAGCGCCAGCTCGTCCCGCTCGATCTCGTCCCGGCCGGTTCGCAGGAGGCGGTGCGCCGCTTCCCCGGGCTCGACCACGCGGGTACGTTCGAGGAGATCACGGTGGTCGGGGACCGGGGGCAGGTCTACCGGGGGACCGCCGCCTGGATCGTCTGTCTGTGGGCGCTCGCCGAACACCGGCCCAGAGCCCACTGGCTGACCACTCCCCTGGGCCGTCCGTTCGCCCGTGCGACGGTGCTCGCCGCCGCGAAGTACCGGTCCGTCACGGCGGAGCCGTGCGGCCCCGCCGACGGACGGTGCAGGCTGCCGGATCCGGCGGGCGGATCTCCCGGATAGCCTGGTGACCGTGGTGAAGGATGAGAAGAACGTGGCTGACGCGAGCACAGCGAAGCCGGCCGGAGCAGGCAAGACGGACAGGACCGCCAAGGCCCCCAAGAGCGAGCAGACCCGCACGCTGATCCTGGAGACCGCGCTCAGGCTCTTCGAGGAGCACGGGTACGACCGGACGACGATGCGGGCCATCGCCAAGGAGGCCGGTGTCTCCGTCGGGAACGCCTACTACTACTTCTCCTCGAAGGAACACCTGGTCCAGGGCTTCTACGACCGGATCGCCGCCGAGCACGAGGCAGCGGTCCGGCCGGTCCTGGCCGGCGACCCGGATCTCGCCGTACGCATCCGCGGTGTGCTGCTCTGCTGGCTGGACGTGGCCGAGCAGTACCACCGCTTCGCCGCCCAGTTCTTCAAGAACGCCGCCGACCCGGACAGTCCGCTCTCCCCCTTCTCGGAGGAGTCCGTGGCAGCCCGCGAGGCGGCGATCTCCGTGCACGAGCGGTGCCTGGCCGGATCCAGCACCAGACACGACCCGGAACTGGCCCGGCTGCTGCCGCAGTTGATGTGGCTGATGCAGATGGGGCTGGTGCTGTTCTGGGTCTACGACCGGACCGAGGGGACCGAGCGCAGCCGCCGGCTCGTCGAGCGCATCGCGCCGATCGCCGCACGGGCGATCGCGCTCTCCCGATTCCGGGTGCTGCGACCGCTCGTACGGCAACTCACCGACGTTCTGGTGGAGTTCATGCCCGGCGCAGCGAAGCGCCCGGGGCAGGACGCCCCGGGCGCTTCGGAGGAGCCGGACGCCCCGGGCGCCCAGGACATCAGATCCAGCTGAGTTCCCACAGCCGCCAGATCCCGGTGCCGTCCGAGAGGTACTGGGAGCCGGACACGTCGGCCTTGCTGACGACGTAGTCCTTCTTCTGCCACAGCGGGATCAGCGGCACGTCCTCGCCGACCAGCTTCTGGAGCTTCTTGAAGTCGGTCGAGGTGCGGCTGCGGTCGCTGTACTGCTGCGTGGCCGCGATCAGCGAGTCCATCTCCTCGCTGACGTAGCCGTTGTGGAGGCTGCTGTCCCGGCCGACCAGCGGCTGACTGAAGGTGTCGGGGTCCGGGAAGTCGGGGAGCCAGCCGACGGTGTACGCGTCGTAGTCACCGGCCGCGTACCCCTTCTGGAAGGCCTGCCAGTCCACGGCCTTCTCCGTGACCTCGAACAGGCCGCTCTCCTCCAGCTGGCGGATCAGTTCGGCGCTCTCCTTCCTGTTCGCGTCCTCGTCGCGGTGGCCGAAGGTGATGGGCAGCGGGATCTGCGCCCCGGCCTCCTCCATCAGCGCCCTGGCCCGCTTCGGGTCGGGCTCCGGGTAGGAGTCGAAGAAGGGGGTGCTGTGCCCGATGTAGCCCTGCGGGATCAGCGAGTAGAGCGGTTCGACGGTGCTCTTGTAGACATTGGTGACCAGCGGGCCGCGGTCGATGATCCAGCCGATGGCCTGCCGGACCTTCCTGTCCGAGAGCGCCGAGTCCTCACGGACGTTGAAGACGAGGTTGCGGATCTCCGCGCTGTCCGCCTCTGTGACGCGCTGGTCGGTGGAGGCGATGTCGAGCTCGGAAAGGTCCTCCGGCGGCAGCTGACGGTGCGTCACATCGACGTCTCCGGCCTTCCAGGCCGTCCGCAGCTGGTCCGAACCGTCGAAGTAGCGGATGTCGACCGGCAGGCCGGTCTTCTTCAGAGCGCCCCTGTACGTCGGGTTCGGCACCAACTGTGCGCGCACACCCGGCTCGTACGACTTCAGCGTGTACGGACCCGAGCCGTCGACCTCGTTCCCCGTACGGAGCTTGTCCTTCGGGTACTGGGTGGGGTCGACGATGGACCCGGCACCCGTGGCGAGCTTCTGCGGGAAGGTCGCGTCCCGGGCCGAGAGGTTGAACGTCACGGTGCGCCCCTCGGCCACGATCGTGTCGAGGCTGGGGAAGAGCACCGAGGGGCCGACGTCCGTCTTGATCTTCAGCATCCGGTCGAAGGAGTACTTGACGTCCTCGGCGGTGAGCTTGCGGCCGTTGGCGAACGTCACGTCGTCCCGCAGCTTGCACTGGTACGTCTGGAGCTTCTGGCCGACGAAGCCGCAGCTCTCGGCCGCGTCCGGCTCCGGCACGATCGCCCCGGACTTGAAGGTCATCAGGGACTGGTAGAGGTTGCTGTAGATCGCCCAGGAGCCGGCGTCGTAGGCGCCGGCCGGGTCGAGGGAGGTCACCTCGTCCGACGTACCGACCGCGATCGGGTCCTCGTTCACCTCGTCCGAGGGGAGCAGTTGCCAGGCGCCGACGCCGACGATGATCAATACCGCGAGAATCGCGAGAATCCGAAGCCGGATCAACCGCATGTGCCGTGCTCTCCCTTACCAGCCCTGCCACGGTCCATGTGCGTAGATACGCACATTGCCGCATGTTCGTACTCACCCAATCACACGATTTTCACATCTGGAAGAGCAAACCGGCTGCTCACAGCTTCTTGTTCGATATACACCGAGAAACAGCCCGAATTGGGCATGACACAGCCTCCCACCAGGCACTTTCGTCGCTGCGCGTGATGGCTGTGTGTGATTTGCGTGTTCGATCAGGACAGTTGCCCGGGCGGCGCTCAGGCCTGTCGGGAAGCGAGCTCCACCACGGTGATGTCGGAGGGCGCGCCCACGCGGACCGGTGGCCCCCACGCGCCCGCTCCACGCGAGACGTAGAGCTGGGTGTCGCCGTAGCGTTCGAGTCCGGCGACGGTGGGATTGGCGAGGCCTGCCAGCAGGTTCCCCGGCCAGAGCTGTCCGCCGTGCGTGTGGCCGGAGAGCTGGAGGTCGACTCCGTGGGCGACGGCGTCGTCGATGACGACGGGCTGGTGCGCGAGGAGGACGGAGGCACGGCCGCGGTCCCGGTCACCGAGCGCCCGTACGAAGTCGGGGCCCTGGCCCTCGCTTTCGCCCGCGACGTCGTTGACCCCGGCGAGGTCGAACCCGCCGATCTCGACCCGGGCGTTCTCCAGCGGGTGCAGGCCGAGCTCGCGCACGTGGTCGACCCACTCGGCGGCACCGGAGAAGTACTCGTGGTTGCCGGTGACGAAGTAGCTGCCGTGGCGGGCTTCGAGCCCGGCCAGCGGTTCGGCGGCGGTGCCCAGGTCGGCGACGGACCCGTCGACGAGGTCACCGACGACGGCGACCAGATCGGGCCGGGTCGCGTTGATCGCGTCGACGATGCGCCGGGTGTGGGCGCGGCCCAGGACGGGGCCGAGGTGGATGTCGCTGACGACGGCGATCCTGAAGCCGTGCGCGGAACGCGGCAGTTTGGCGAGCGGCACGGTGACGCGCTTGACCCGGGGGCCGCGCAGTACGCCGTACGTGCCGTAGCCGACCGTGCCGAGCCCGGCTAGGGCCGCGGCGCCGCCGACGGCCCGGGCGACGAACAGCCGCCGCGAGGGGTCGGCGACGGGCGGGGCCGCCGGGGTTTCGGGGCGGGGCGCGACATCCGTACGGGTGCCGCCGAGGCCGTCGGCGACGGCGGCCTCGCCCGTGGCGGCGTCGGTGACCGTGGCGGTGCTGCCGGCCGTGGCGGTGCTGCCGACGGTTGCGGTGACCGCTTCGGTCCGGGTGCTCGTGGAGGGCTCCTCCGTGTCCACCGAGGGCTCCTGGGCGCCCGCTGCGGACCCGCGTGCGAGGACCCGGCGCAGGAGGGGGCGTACGGCCTCCCCGACCAGCAGAGCCAGCGTCAGATACAGCAGCACGGCCAGCCACAGGTATCCCGGCCAGGCCAGCACCTGCTGCAGCCAGAACGGGAAGCCCACGCGGCCCGACGCCAGGGCGCCGAGGCTCAGCACGGGCAGCACGAAGGCCGCGACCGTGCCGGCGCGGCGCGCGAGGCCGCCCTTCGCCGTGGTGTCACCGACCAGCCGGCGCCACACGTAGCGGTGCACGCCCGCGAGCAGCGCGAGGACCCCGACCATCACCAGGACAACGACCACAACCACTTACGCTCCCCCGCCCACCCACTGGCCTGCCGCTGCCCGGACTCTCACCTTTGCCCGGCTTGTCATGCGCGTTCGCGCCGCAATGCCCTGACACCACGGAACCCGATGACTCCGACGGCCGTCCCCAGAAGAAACGACGTGATGGTGAGCAGCAGATGGACCCAGAAGTACGCGGTCGGGTCACCGGCGTCGTCGAACGCGAGGCCGCTGCCGTCCTTCCACAAGTTCTTGGCGAAAGTGATCCAGATGAACCAGCTCCACACCCCGAAGGCGAGCAGGAACCAGGAAACGGGGCGGCTGAGCTTCATGCACCCAGTATCGCCGCCGCGTTCGAGTCCAGGTGTCCGGGGTGGGCTGTCCCGGCGGTATGCACGGCGGGTCAGGCCATCCGGGCCCCCATCCTCATCCACGCCCTGTACGTTTCCGACCGTGCCTGCTCTGAAAAAGACCGTATTGACGGTCCTCTCTGCCGCGTTGCTGTCCGTATGTGTCGTCGGCCCCGCGGGGGCAGCCGACAAGGACAAGACCGACGACAAACAGCCCAGGCCGACGGGCCCGATGTCGACCGTGGGCGGCAAGCGCCTGGGCGAGGTGGGCACCCAGGTCCAGCTGGGCCCCGGCGCACCGGTGCTGCCGAAGAAGCTCACGGGCCGGTCGTGGATCGTCGCGGACGCGGAGAACGGCCAGGTGCTGGCGTCCCACAACGCCCACTGGCGGCTGCCGCCCGCATCCACCCTCAAGATGCTCTTCGCCGACACGGTCCTGCCCGCCCTGCAGCCGAAGACCATGACCCACATGGTGACCGAGGAGGACCTCGCCGGGGTCGGCGAGGGCAGCTCCCTGGTGGGCGTGAAGGAGGACCACAGCTACACGGTGCACGACCTGTGGCTCGGTGTGTTCCTGCAGTCGGGCAACGACGCGGTGCACGTCCTGGCCGAGATGTACGGCGGTGTCGACGCGACGGTCGCGGCGATGCAGCGGCACGCCGAGGAGCTGCAGGCCCTCGACACGAAGGTCGTCTCGCCCGACGGCTACGACGCCCAGACCCAGGTATCCAGCGCGTACGACCTCACGCTGTTCGCCCGCAGCGGTCTGCAGAAGGCCGACTTCCGCGAGTACAGCGCGACGGCCACCGCGCAGTTCCCCGGCGAGAAGAAGAAGGGGAAGAAGCGCGAGACCTTCGGGATCCAGAACACCAACCGGCTGATCACCGGTGACATCGGAGTGGAGCCGTACAAGGGCATCGCGGGCGTCAAGAACGGCTACACGACGCACGCGGGCAACACCTTCACGGGAGTCGCCGAACGCGACGGCAAGGTGCTCCTCGTCACCGTCATGAACCCGTCGTCCGAGGAGAGCCACGCCGTCTACAAGGAGGCTGCCAGCCTGCTCGACTGGGGCTTCGCGGCGAGTGGCAAGGTGACCCCGGTCGGCGAACTGGTGCCCCCCAGGTCCGCCGCGACGGGGACCGGGAAGGGTGCCAGGCCGGCCGGCGGCTCGACCAAGGCGGACGACAAGCAGGCAGCCGCCTCCACCGCCGCTCCCGCGGGATCCGGCGGGGCCTGGATCGCGCTGTCGATCGTCGGCGGACTGCTGGTGGTCCTGGCCGCCGGGGTGTTCCTGGTCAACCGGCGCTGGCCGCTGCCCGACCTGGTGCGCCGCCTTCCTCGTCGCTGACGGCCGGGACCGTGTCCTCCTTGCTCGGCGTCGCCGTCCAGGCGGCGCAGAGCAGCAGCAGTTTCGCGCTGAAGTTGATCCACAGGAGGAGCGCGACCGGCACCCCGAAGGCCCCGTACATGCTCTTCGACGCGACGTCCCTCATGTAGCTGCCGAGGAGCAGCTTGAGCAGTTCGAAGCCGACCGCGCCGGCCAGCCCGGCGACGATCAGCCGGCGGCGCGGCGGTTCCACACCGGGCAGCAGGGTCAGCAGGTAGATCAGCAGCAGGAAGTCTGCGCACACCGCCACGGCCAGAGCGGCGATCTGGATCAGCACACCGCCCGCGCCGTTCTCGGGGATGCCGAGGAAGTCTGCCGTCCAGCCGATGGCGGTCGAGCCGACCGCGGAGGCTGCCAGCGTCACGAGCGCCGCGCCGCCCAGGCCGAGCAGCAGCCCGGCGTCCTTGAGCTTGCGGACGACCGGGTTGCCCTCGTCCGTGTCGTCCTTCTCCCAGACGGCGCGCAGGCAGTCCCGCATCGAACCGACCCAGCCGATGCCGGTGAGGAGCAGCAGCGCGCCCGCGACCAGCCCGACCGTGCCGGCGTGCGCCACCAGGTTGTCGATGCCGAGCTGGTCCGAGATCCCGGGGACCTGCTCGGCGAGCTCGTCCTCGATCTTGTCCAGCTGTTCGGTGGAGAGCAGGGCGGCACCGATGGCCGCGCCCACCGCGATGAGCGGGAAGAGCGCGAGGAAGCTGAGGAAGGTGATCGCCGCGGCGAGCCTGGCCCAGTGGACCCGTTCCAGCGTCTCGTAGGAGCGCCAGGCGTGCGTCTCCATCAGCCGTGCGACGAGCGGCCCGATGACGGGAAGTCTTTTCAGCCAGTCCATGACGTACGCGTACCCTCCCGGGCGGGGAAAACCGATGTCCGGCGCTTCCCGACTCGCCAATCACCCATTTCGGTGAGCGCTGTAACAAATCCCTCAAATGGGTTTTCTCGGGCTATACGGTCACGTCATGTCCGTCGACACGGTGTCCATGACCGGCTGGGGCCGCACCGCCCCGACGACCGCGCTGCGGTTTCGCCCCCGCACGTACGAAGAGGCCGTGGTCGCCGTGCGCGGCTGCGGGCCGCGCGGGGTGGTCGCCCGTGGGCTCGGCCGCGCCCACGGTGACGCCGCGCAGAACGCGGGCGGTTCGGTGGTCGACATGACCGCTCTGGACCGGATCCGGTCGGTCGACGCCGTCACGGGCACGGTCGTCTGCGACGCGGGGGTGAGCCTGCACCGCCTGATGGGGGTGCTGCTGCCGCTCGGCTGGTTCCTCCCCGTCACGCCGGCCACCCGCCATGTCACCGTCGGCGGGGCGATCGGCTCCGACATCCACGGCAGGAACCACCTGAGCGCGGGCTCCTTCGCCCGGCACGTGCGTGCCCTGGAGCTGCTGACCGCCGAGGGCGAGGTGCGTACGGTGCTGCCGGGCACCGATCTGTTCGACGCGACGGCGGGCGGTCTGGGGCTGACCGGGGTCATCCTCTCCGCCACCCTCACCCTCCGGCCCGTGGCCACCGCACTGATGTCGGTGGACACCGAGCGGGCGGCCGATCTGGACGAGGCGATGGCCCGTCTCGCCGCGACCGCCGGCAGCGCCACGTACGCGGCGGCGCGGATCGATCTGCTTGCGCGGGGAAGGGCCATGGGACGTGCCGTACTCACCCGGGGGGAGCACGCACCCCTGAATGCGCTCCCGGCGCACGCTCGGCGCACACCGCTCGTGTTCCGTCCGCTGCAGCTGCCGGCCGCTCCCGCGTTCCTGCCGCAGGGGCTGCTCGGACGGGCCTCCGCGACGCTCCTCAACGAGCTCCGCCACCGCAGCGCTCCCGTGTCCCGCACCGGGGAGCTCCAGAGGATCCCTGCCTTCTTCCACCCCATGGACACCCTCCCGCACTGGAACCGCGTCTACGGCCGGGCGGGCTTCGTGCGGTACCAGTTCGCCGTCGGGGACAGGCACGGGGAGACGCTGTACCGCATCGTCCGGCAGCTCTCCGTGCGCCGCTGCCCGGCCGTCCACGCCGTGCTCAAACGGTTCGGCGAGGGAGGCACGGGCTGGCTCTCGTTCCCCACGCCCGGCTGGACCCTCTCCTTCGGGCTGCCCGCGGGACTGCCCTGCCTGGCACGGCTGCTGGACGGTCTCGACGAGGAGGTGGCGGCGGCCGGCGGCCGGGTCTGCCTGGCGAAGGACGCCCGGCTGCGGCCCGACGTGCTCGCCACGATGTACCCGCGGCTGCCCGACTTCCGTGCCCTGCGCCGGGAGCTGGACCCGGCCGGGGCCTTCCGGTCCGACCTGTCCCGCCGCCTCTCGCTCTGAACCCGCACCCCCGCTCTGTCATCGTCGCTAGGAGTTCCCCTGTGAAGGACGCCTTCGGTGCCCCGCAGTCCCTGCTCGTCCTCGGCGGCACCTCGGAGATCGGACTGGCCACCGCGCGCCGGCTGATCGCCCGCCGCACGCGCACGGTCCGGCTGGCCGGGCGGCCCTCCCCCGCCCTGGACCGGGCCGCCGCCGAGCTGCGCGAGCTGGGCGCCGACGTCCGTACCGTCGCCTTCGACGCGCTCGACCCCGCGTCGCACGAGGAGGTGCTCGGGAAGCTCTTCACCGAGGGCGACATCGACATGGTGCTGCTGGCCTTCGGCATCCTGGGCGACCAGGCGCGCGACGAGGAGGAACCGCTCTCCGCGGTCCGGGTCGCCCAGACCAACTACACGGGGGCGGTCTCCGCCGGGCTCGTATGCGCCGGCGCACTCCAGGCGCAGGGCCATGGATCGCTGGTGGTGCTGTCCTCGGTGGCCGGTGAGCGTGCCCGCCGGGCCGACTTCATCTACGGCTCCAGCAAGGCGGGCCTGGACGCCTTCGCCCAGGGCCTCGGGGACGCGCTGCACGGCACGGGGGTGCACGTCATGGTCGTGCGCCCCGGCTTCGTACGGTCGAGGATGACGACCGGGCGCGAGGAGGGGCCGCTCGCGACGACCCCGGGCGCGGTCGCGGACGCGATCGTGACGGGCCTGCGGCGGCGCTCGGAGACGGTGTGGGTGCCCGGCGCCCTGCGGGTGGTGATGTCGGCCCTGCGGCACGTGCCGCGTCCGCTGTTCCGGCGGCTTCCGGTGCGGTAGGGCCGGTGCGGCGCAGGGGTCAGGACTGCAGGGACGGCTGGTCCACGGAGCAGCCGCCCTGGACGGGTACGGCGGGTGTGCCGCCGCCCGCCCGGAAGGGGAACTCGTTGATCTTGCGCCATACACTGTCCGCGCCCTGCTCGTACAGCGCGAAGGAACCGCAGGTCCAGGCCGCCTCGTAGGAGGAGAGCTCCTCGTAGGCGCGGTCCATCTCCTCCTCGGCGATGCCGTGCGCCACGGTCACGTGCGGGTGGTACGGGAACTGGAGCTCGCGGACCAGGGGGCCCGAGGCCTCACGGACCCGCTTCTGGAGCCAGGAACAGACCGAGGCGCCCTCGACGACCTGGACGAAGACGACCGGCGTCAGCGGCCGGAAGCTGCCCGTCCCGGACAGCCGCATCGGGAAGGGGCGGCCGGCCGTGGCGATCTGGGCGAGGTGCGCCTCGATCGCCGGCAGCGCGGCCGCCTCGGCCTCGGTCGGCGGGAGAAGGGTGACATGGGTGGGAATGCCGTACGCGGCAGGGTCCCCGAAGCTCGCGCGCCGCTCCTGGAGCAGGCTGCCGTAGGGCTCCGGGACCGCGATCGAAACGCCAAGCGTTACGGTCCCCACATCGTTCTCCTCAATCGTCGATGGCCGGTTTTCGGTCATGCCGACACACGTGCCGACGCCAGTGTGACCCCTGGGACCGCGTTCTCGCCAGGGTCCTTGGACTCAGTGCTTCGCGGGCAGAAGTCCCATGCGGTCGTAGGTCTGCGCCAGCGTCTCGGCGGCGACGGCCCTGGCCTTCTCCGCTCCCTTGGCCAGGAGCGAGTCCAGCGTCTCCGGGTCGTCCAGGTATTCCTGCGTACGGGTGCGGAACGGAGTGACGAACTCCACCATGACCTCGGCGAGGTCGGTCTTGAGCGCGCCGTAGCCCTGGCCCTCGTACTTCTGCTCCAGATCCGTGATCGCGATGCCGGTGAGCGTGGAGTAGATGCCCAGGAGGTTGCTGACGCCGGGCTTCTTCTCCGCGTCGAAGCGGATCACGGTGTCCGTGTCGGTGACCGCGCTCCTGACCTTCTTGGCGGTGGCCTTCGGGTCGTCCAGGAGGTTGACGAGACCCTTCGGCGTGGACGCCGACTTGCTCATCTTGACCGCCGGGTCCTGGAGGTCGAAGATCTTGCCGGTCTCCTTGAGGATGTACGGCGCCGGGACGGTGAACGTCTGTCCGTAACGGCCGTTGAAGCGCTCGGCGAGGTCACGCGTGAGCTCGATGTGCTGGCGCTGGTCCTCGCCCACCGGGACCTGGTCGGCCTGGTACAGCAGGATGTCGGCGACCTGCAGCACCGGGTAGGTGAAGAGGCCTACGGTCGCGCGGTCGGCGCCCTGCTTGGCGGACTTGTCCTTGAACTGCGTCATGCGGGACGCCTCGCCGAAACCGGTGAGGCAGTTCATGATCCAGCCGAGCTGGGCGTGTTCGGGGACATGACTCTGGACGAACAGCGTGCAGCGCTCGGGGTCGACCCCCGCCGCCAGCAGCTGGGCGACGGCGAGCCGGGTGTTCGCACGCAGCTCCGCCGGGTCCTGCGGGACGGTGATCGCGTGCAGGTCCACCACCATGTAGAAGGCGTCGTGGGACTCCTGCAGCGCCACCCACTGGCGCACCGCGCCGAGGTAGTTGCCGAGGTGGAACGAGCCTGCGGTGGGCTGGATTCCGGAGAGCACGCGGGGTCGATCAGAGGCCATGGACCCATTGTCTCAGGTACGGCGGGGATCTCCGGCAGCCGGTGCGGCGAAGACCGGGGGCGCACGGATGCCCGTCGACGGCGGAACGCGGCGGGCGGGACGGAAAACACAGCAGGGGCGCACGAGAGGGCGCGCCGCGCTGCGGAGGTTTCCTCGTCCCCGATGCGACCGACGATACAAAGTGGGCACACCCCGCCCACGCCGCACGACGAACGGAGATCCCGTGTCGACCACGGAGAACGCCATCGCCTCCGCCGAGGCGCACAGTGCGCACAACTACCACCCGCTGCCGGTCGTCGTCGCCTCGGCGGACGGCGCCTGGATGACCGATGTCGAGGGCCGCCGCTACCTGGACATGCTCGCCGGCTATTCGGCGCTCAATTTCGGCCATGGCAACCGGCGTCTCATCGACGCCGCCAAGGCCCAGCTGGATCGTGTGACGCTGACCTCGCGCGCCTTCCACCACGACCGGTTCGCCGACTTCTGTACGCAGCTCGCCGAGCTGTGCGGCATGGAGATGGTCCTGCCCATGAACACCGGGGCGGAGGCCGTGGAAACGGCGGTGAAGACCGCCCGGAAGTGGGGCTACCGCGTCAAGGGCGTCCCGGACGGCATGGCCAAGATCATCGTGGCCGCCGACAACTTCCACGGCCGGACGACCACGATCATCAGCTTCTCCACGGACCCGGAGGCGCGGGCCGACTTCGGCCCGTACACGCCCGGGTTCGAGATCGTCCCGTACGGGGACCTGACCGCGCTCGCCGCCGCGATGACGGAGAACACCGTGGCGGTCCTGATGGAGCCGATCCAGGGCGAGGCGGGGGTGCTGGTGCCGCCGGCGGGTTATCTCGCCGGGGTACGGGAGCTGACCCGGGAGCGGAACGTCCTGTTCATCGCGGACGAGATCCAGTCGGGGCTCGGCCGGACCGGCAGGACCTTCGCACTGGAGCACGAGGGTGTCGTGCCCGACATGTACGTGCTGGGCAAGGCGCTGGGCGGCGGTGTCGTGCCGGTGTCGGCCGTGGTCTCGTCGGCCGCCGTGCTGGGGGTCCACCGCCCCGGCGAGCACGGGTCCACGTTCGGCGGGAATCCGCTGGCGTGCGCCGTGGCGCTCGAGGTGATCGCGATGCTGCGCACCGGTGAGTTCCAGCAGCGGGCGGCGGAGCTGGGCGACCATCTCCACCGCGAGCTGGGGCTGCTGGCCGGCGGGGGCGCCGTCCGGGCCGTACGGGGCCGGGGGCTGTGGGCCGGGGTCGACATCGCCCCGGAGCTCGGGACGGGCCGGGAGATCTCGGAGAAGCTGATGGAGCGCGGTGTGCTGGTCAAGGACACCCATGGCTCCACGATCCGGATCGCCCCGCCGCTGGTGATCAGCAAGGAGGACCTGGACTGGGGCCTGGACCAGCTCCGCGGTGTCCTGGGCGGCTGAGGCTCCGCGTCGGGGCCTGGGCCGGGCCCCGACGGCTCGCGGGTCCGGCCCGTGCCCGCTCCGGCCCGCCCGGCCCGTACGGTCGGCCCGGCCCGTACGGTTCAGAGGATGACGTGGGGCAGGAAGCGGGCGTACTCGTCCGTGACCGGGCCCGCCGATTCCCTGATGCCGAGCCCGGCGGCCTCGTTCTCGACCACCCAGGCGCCGAGCACGACCCGGTTGCCCGCGAAGTCGGGGAGCGGCGCCAGCTCCTGGTAGCAGCAGGGTTCGTCGCGGGGTACCGGTGCGCTGCCCGGTTCGTGGAGTGTGACCCCGGCGCCCTCGCGGCCGAGCAGGGGCTTGGACACGTAGCCCGCGCCTCCCTCGGCGGCCAGTTCCCTGGGGCCGTCGAGGTAGGCGGGCAGCAGATTGGGGTGCCCGGGGTACAGCTCCCACAGGATCGCCAGCAGCGCCTTGTTGGAGAGGAGCATCTTCCAGGCGGGCTCGATCCAGCAGGTGGTGCCGGTGCCGCCCCCGTTGTCCAGGGTGTCCAGGACGTGCGGACCGAAGCGGTCGGTCGTCAGCCACTCCCACGGGTAGAGCTTGAAGCAGCTGCGGATGAAGCGGAGCTTCTCGTCGACGAACCGGCCGGTCAGCCGGTCCCAGCCGATCTTCTCGACGGAGAGCGCCTCGGTGTCGATCCCGGCCTGTGCAGCGGTCTCGCGGAGGTAGGCGACCGTCATCAGGTCCTCGCCCAGCTCGTCGCCGTCGGAGTGGGCGAAGTGCAGGGGGCCCGGCGGCAGCAGCGGTGCCTGCCGCTTCCAGGCGGCGACGAGACGCTCGTGCAGGGAGTTCCACTGGTCGGCGCCGGGGAAGCGCTCCTCCATCCAGAACCACTGGGGACTGGCGGCCTCCACCAGCGAGGTGGGGGTGTCGGCGTTGTACTCCAGCATCTTCGCCGGGCCGCCACCGTCGTAGCGCAGGTCGAACCGGCCGTACAGGGACGGGAGTTCGTCGCGTCGCCGCCAGGACTCGGCGATCAGTCCCGCCAGCCTGGGGTCGGTGACGCCCAGGTCGGCGAAGCGGTCGTGCTCGACGATGTGCGCGGCGGCGGCCAGGCACATGGTGTGGAGTTCCTCCACGACCTCCTCCAGCGCCTCGACCTCGGGCAGCGAGAAGACGTAGTAGGCGCTCTCGTCCCAGTACGGGCGCAGCGATCCGTCCGGGTAGCGGGTCAGGGGGTAGATCAGCCCCTGTTCCTCCACGGTCTCCTGCCAGCCGGGACGCGGCTCGACGGTGCGGCGCTCCACGACGGCTCAGCCGCCGCTGGACGTGGAGGAACCGAATCCGCCGCTTTCGACCGCGGACCTGTTGAAACTGCCGCCGGAGACACGGTTGTTGGAGCTGCTGCCGCCGTAGTAGTACGACCCGCTGCCACTGCTGTCACTGCACTCGTAGCTCGGCAGGATCTCCTGGGTGACCGGGTCCACGCACCGTCTGTCCGGTTCGGAGCTGCAGGCGGTGAGCGTCGCCGCGAGTACTCCCATGCCGCCGAGCAGCACGGTGCCCGACCTGAACCTGCGCCTGTCCATGTTCTGTTCTCCCCCGTCGTGCTCCGGGCTGCCGTTCAGCCACCGGACTTGCAGTCAGATTAGATGCCTGCCCATCCTGGCTGAAACCCGGTGTGACCGTCACCCCTCACGCGTACGGGCGTCCGTGCCTACGGCAGCACCCGGCAGAGCGCGTCCAGGGCCCCCGCCCACCCGCTCTCGGACGGAGATCCGTAGCCGATCACCAGCCCGTCCCGGCCCTCCGCGTCGGGGTGCCGGAAGCGGGTGAGCCCCTCCAGGGCGAGTCCCTGCCAGGCCGCCGCCTGGACGACCGCCTGTTCGGTGTCCTCGGGGAGTTCCAGCACGGCGTGCAGCCCGGCCGCGATGCCGCTCACCCGGAAGTCCGGCGCCCGCTCCGCCAGGGCCTCGACGAGCTGGTCGCGGCGGCGCCGGTAGCGCAGCCGCATCGACCGCACATGGCGGTCGTACGCCCCCGAAGCGATGAACTCCGCGAGCGTCAGCTGGTCCAGCACCCCGGACATCCAGTCGGTGCCGCCCTTGGCCGCGTTCACCTCCCCGACCAGTCCCTGCGGCAGCACCATCCAGCCCAGCCGCAGTGCCGGCGCCAGCGACTTGCTGGTCGTCCCCAGGTAGACGACCCGTTCCGGATCGAGTGCCTGGAGCGCGCCCACCGGCTGCCGGTCGTAGCGGAACTCCCCGTCGTAGTCGTCCTCCAGGACCATCCCCTCCGCCGACCGCGCCCAGTCGATCACCGCGGTCCGCCGCCCGGGGTGGAGCGGGACACCGGTGGGGAACTGGTGCGCGGGGGTCAGCAGCACCGCTCCCACGCCCGGCATCCCGCCCAGCTCCCCGGTGACGGCCCCGAGCCCGTCCACGGGCAGGCACGGGGTCCGCAGCCCCGTCCCGGCCAGCAGGTCCCGGTGGATGTCGAGCCCGTACGACTCGACGGCCGCCTCCCGCACCCGGCGCCGCCGCAGCACCTTCCCCATCAGCGTCAGCCCGTGGACGAACCCGGAGCAGATCACGATGCGCCCGGGGTCCGCGTACACCCCGCGCGCCCGCGCCAGGTACTCCGCCAGCACGGTGCGCAGCTCGATCCGGCCCTGCGGGTCGGCGTAGCCGAAGGACTCGTCGGGGGCCGCGGTGAGGGCGCGCCTGGCGGCCTTGAGCCACTCCGCGCGCGGGAAGGACGAGAGGTCCGGCGATCCGGGTACGAGGGTGTGGGCGGGTCGCCGCGTCTGCCGGGACGGGGGTGTCCGCGCGGCGGGGGCGGCCACGGCGGCGCGCTCGGCGACCCTGGTCCCCGAGCCCTGCCGCGCGGTGAGCCAGCCCTCGGCGACCAGCTCGGCGTAGGCGTCGGCGACGGTGTTGCGGGCGACCCCGAGGTCGGCGGCGAGCGTCCGCGACGAGGGCAGCCTGGTGCCGGGGGTCAGCCTTCCCGTACGGACGGCCTCCCGCAGTGCGTCCGTCAGCCCGCTGCGCAGCCCCGCTCCGACGGGTTCGAGGTGCAGGTCGGCACCGAAAGCGGCCCAGGAATCCGTCATGGAAATGGACCATACCGGTGCGCCACCCGCGCCGTAGCGTCGTAGGCATGACGCCCCACGAACACCCGCACACGCCCGCCGGGCACGCCCCCGAGCACCCCGCCCGTCTCGCGTGGGCGCAGCTCGCCCCCGATGTCTACAAGGCCATGGTCAGGCTGGACGCCGCCTCCCGTAAGGGTCTCGACCCGACGCTGCTCGAACTGGTGAAGGTCCGCGCCTCGCAGATCAACCGCTGTGCGCTCTGCCTGGACATGCACAGCAAGGACGCGCTCGCCGCGGGCGAGTCCGTCGAACGGATCGTCCAGCTCAGCGCCTGGGAGGAGTCGCGGCACTTCTACACGGAGCGGGAGCTGGCGGCGATCGAGCTGACGGAGGCCGTCACCGTGCTGACCGACGGCTTCGTGCCGGACGAGGTGTACACGAAGGCCGCCGAGCACTTCGAGGAGGCGGAGCTCGCCCAGCTGATCGCCGCCATCACGGTGATCAACGCGTGGAACCGGTTCGGGGTGGCCACCCGTCAGGTACCGGGCCGCCACACGCCCGGCGACATCAAGCACTGAGGCCCCCGCGCATCCCCTCACACCCCGGAGCACCGATGAACGAGCCCGCGTCCGTCTTCCGCGCGTTGCATCACGGCCGCCCTCCCGGCGACCCGCTGGTCCTGCCCGGCCCGTGGGACGCCGCGAGTGCCCGCGCCTTCGAGGACGCGGGATTCCCGGCGCTGGCGACGCCGAGCGCCGGGGTCGCGGCCTCCCTCGGCCACGAGGACGGGCACACGCCCGCCGCCGCGATGTTCGCGGCGGTTTCCCGGATCGCGCGCGCCGTGTCCGTGCCGGTGTCGGCCGACATCGAGGGCGGGTACGGGCTGGCCCCTGAGGAGCTCGTGGAGCGCCTTCTGGAGGCGGGTGCGGTGGGCTGTAATCTGGAGGACTCGGCCGACGGCGTCCTCGTAGAACCGCGTCGGCAGGCGGACCGGCTCGCCGCGGTGCGCGCCGCCGCGGGCGGGCGCCTCTTCGTCAACGCCCGCGTCGACACGTACATCCAGGGCGTCCCGGACGGCACGGACGTGGTCGGCGAGACGATCGCGCGCGGCCGGCTCTACGCGGCGGCGGGCGCCGACTGCGTCTACCCGATCGCGGCCCCGGCCACCGATCTGCCCCGGCTGTCCGCCGCCCTCCCGGTCCCGCTCAACGCCAACGGCACACCCGACGGCCCGTCCGACGCCCGCCGCCTCGGCGGGCTCGGCGCGGCCCGGGTCACCTTCGGACCACTGCTGCAGCGCAGGGCCGCGGACGCCGTGCGTGAGCTCGCACAACGGCTGCGCGGCGACTGAGCCCGTACGCGCGAAGGGGCGCCCCCGGCAGCGTGAGCCGCACGGGGGCGCCCCTTCGGGCGTGCCGGATCAGATCAGGCCGAGCTCGCGGACCGCGTCGCGCTCCTCGGTGAGCTCCTGCACCGACGCGTCGATGCGCGCGCGGGAGAAGGCGTTGATGTCCAGGCCCTGGACGATCTCGTACTTGCCGTCCTTCGTGGTGACCGGGAAGGAGGAGATGATGCCCTCGGGGACGCCGTAGGAGCCGTCCGACGGGATACCCATCGAGGTCCAGTCGCCCTCGGCGGTGCCGTTGACCCAGGTGTGCACGTGGTCGATGGCGGCGTTGGCGGCCGAGGCCGCCGACGAGGCGCCACGGGCCTCGATGATCGCGGCGCCGCGCTTGGCGACGGTCGGGATGAAGGTGTCGGCCAGCCAGGCCTCGTCGTCGACGAGCTCGGCGGCGTTCTTCCCGGCGATCTCCGCGTGGAAGATGTCCGGGTACTGGGTCGCCGAGTGGTTGCCCCAGATCGTCAGCCGCTTGATGTCGGAGACGGCGGCACCGGTCTTGGCGGCCAGCTGCGAGATCGCGCGGTTGTGGTCCAGGCGGGTCATCGCGGTGAAGCGCTCCGCCGGTACGTCCGGGGCGGCGGCCTGCGCGATGAGCGCGTTGGTGTTGGCCGGGTTGCCGACGACGAGGACCTTGATGTCGTCCGCGGCGTTGTCGTTGATGGCCTTGCCCTGCGGCTTGAAGATGCCACCGTTGGCGGAGAGCAGGTCACCGCGCTCCATGCCCTTCGTGCGCGGGCGTGCGCCGACCAGGAGGGCGACGTTCGCACCGGCGAAGCCCACGTTGGCGTCGGCCGTGATCTCGATGTCGCGCAGCAGCGGGAAGGCGCAGTCGTCGAGCTCCATCGCGGTGCCCTCGGCGGCCTTCAGGCCCTGCGGGATCTCGAGGAGTCGCAGGTTGACCGGCACGTCCGGGCCGAGCAGGTGGCCGGAGGCGATGCGGAAGAGCAGCGCGTAGCCGATCTGGCCGGCTGCGCCGGTCACGGTGACATTCACGGGAGTGCGGGTCATGGCGATCTCCGTTAGACAGCTGGCGGTGGGGGTTTCCTGCCCCTGGTGTGGGATACCTCTGAATCTTGACGTGAAGAGATATCCAGCGATCAGGCTATCCGACCCGCACGTTCCCGGCCGCCCGCCCCCCTGTGGGACCGCGCACAGCCGGTCACGCACCGCGTCCGGACCGCCCCCTCACCCCGCCGTGGCGCAGCCGGTCGTCCCGGCCGCGAGGGTCGCGCAGGCCTTCGCGTCGGACGCCTCCTTCACCGCGGCCATCGGGGTGTACGCGTCCGCGTCGGCGTCCACCGTGCCGTCCTGCCCGGCCTCTCCTCCCGCACCGATCCGCACACGGTGTCGCCCGGGGCGCCCTGGGTGACGCGCACGTCCTGCTGTGGCGGACCTCGGCGAGGCTTCCGCCGACCGTGGCCCGCGGGACCGTGTCGGCGGACTGCCCGCCGCAGCCCATGGCTTCCGGGTCCTTGCCGGTGCAGGCGGCGCCGCTGCACCCCACCCCGGCGGGCAGTCGCGGCGCGTCGGTGCCCGCTCGGCGGAGGGGCGGCGGCCTTCCCGCCGCCGTCCCCGCCCAGATCGGTGAGCAGCACCGCCGCGGCCGTCACCAGGAGCCCGCCGACGACACCCACGAGGAGCATCGCCGGCGTGCGACGGCCGCCGCCCCGCCCTTCGGGCACGCCCGGCGCCCCGGTGGTCCCGCTGCCGCCGTCGGCCTGCGGCTGCCGCGGGATCCGCCGCAGGGTCCCGCGCCTGACGGGTACAGACGTCCGGCGGCCCGCGGCAACGCACCTCGTCCTCCGGTCCGGCGACGGTCGGGACGGTCGCACCGCCCGAACGGCCGTCGCCACCGCCCGGACGGCCGTGTCCGCCGACCGCCGAGGCCGCTCCCGCTTCGCCGAGCGCCGCACGGGCCTGGGAGATCCGGATGGCCTCCATGGGCAGGTCGTGGCGCATCCCGGAGCGGCTCCAGGCCCGCTCTGCCAGCTCCCACATGGGGGTCCCAGTAGTTCTCGCCGAAAAAACAACGCTATGCCGTGCAGCGGCTCCTGATCTGGCCTGATTCGAGTCCGCGGAGTAGCCGGATGAGCTGCTGGCCGCGGTGCTCGGTGCGGTGCGGCTCGAAGCGGATCAACATCCACACCGGGGCCGTCCGCGCCTACGACGTGATCCGGATGCTCTCGCGCGACGGGCGCCCCACCCCGCTGGGCGACGCGATCGCGCACTACGGGCGGATCGCGAAGACCCTGCACATCCTGCGCCTCGCGGACGAGCCCGGATACCGGCGGCACATCAAGGTGCAGGCCAACCTCCAGGAGGGCCGCCACGCGCTCGCCCGGAAGATCTTCCACGGCCGGGCCGGGCAGCTCTACCAGCGCTACCAGGACGGCATGGAGGACCAGATCGGGGCTCTCGGACTGGTCCTCAACGCCCTGGTGCTGTTCACCACCCGCTACATGGACGCCGCCCTCGCCCAGCTGCGCACCGAGGGCTTCGAGGTCCGCGACCGGGATGTGGCCCGGCTCTCCCCGTTCGTGCGTCACCACGTCAACATGCTCGGCCGGTACTCCTTCCAGCTCCCCGACCTGCCCGGTGGCCTGCGGCCCCTGCGCGACAAGGACACCGCCGACCAGGGGTGAGCGCCGGCACGCAGCTGGGTGGCGAGTACCTGCCTCGGCGCGGGGTGGGCCCCGGCCGGCCGATCGGGAAGTGAGGTTTCCGGGTCCCCGTGACAGGTGCGTTCTCGTGGCTGAGCGGAGCCCGGCAGGACTGCCGTGCTCCGCTCTTGGACCTGGGCCGGTGAACCGGCCTGCCAGCATGGGGTACTTAGCGGGCGGGCCGGTGGCTACAGAACGGCGACGGTGAAGGGAACGTCAGCCAAGTCGTTGTGGTAGTTGCTCGTCACGACGGTGATGGTGCGGGTCTTGCCGTTGCAGTTGCTGTTCGGGATGGCGGTGATCATGGACCGAAAGTTGTTGACCGTGGCGAGTACGGCCGCGTTGCGCAGGTCGATGGTGGGGTCGGAGACCGCCACGCAGTAGTAGCCCGCCGGCTGGCCGTTGACTCGTTCGGCCGAGGCGACGTTCTTGGTCGCCAGGAGGGTTCCGTCAGCGCTGACCTTGGCCGCGGCCCGGGCGTAGGGCGCGTTCAGGTTGGCCGGGGCCGCGGAGGCGGGACCGGCCAGGAGCGGCACCGACGCCACTGCTGCGGCGGCCAGGGCGAGGACTCGGATGCGCATGGTGTTTCCCTTCGCGGCCGCAGCCGTCACCGGTTGCGGCCCTGCATGTGGATGGGCGCCCTTTTGGGACGGAGTTACGGCCCGGCCGAAACCAGGTGCTCGGTCATTCACTCCCGTCGCCCACGCCGCGGCACAGCCGGTTTCACCCCTGCGGATGATCATGGTCGCCGAAATCACCCGAACGGCCCTCTCGGTGTCGGACCCCGGGTGTGAGCAGATGACGCCCAGCTGGCGCCCCCGGGTGCGGCCGCCTTCGCACCCCGGACCCGCAGGCGTCCGTGACCGCTGGTGAGACCGTTGTCCGCATGCGGTCCCAGATCCCCGGACAGGACGGCCGGCCCTACCGCCAGGCCGTCGCGAGACTGGCCCGCGTTCGCGGCCGGTAGGCCACTCGATGCGGTGGTGCCGCTGCGCGGCGCGGTCGTAGGCATCCCGGCGTGCGACGACGATCGTGACGTCAACAGCAGGGGAACGGCTCGCTCGGAGGAGTTGTCCAAGGGCGATGGTCGCGTCGGGGGACCGATGCGATGCCAGGGTCTGCCTAGGCTCACCGGCGTGACCAGCCCTCCGCTCGGACAAGGCAGCGCCGGACTGGCCGGCAGACCCGCGTCGGCCACCTTAAGTACCGGCCGGCGGCAGCGAAAGGAAATGCTTCATGAGCGACCCGCAGGACGGCGCGATCACTCCGGTCACCTCAGAGCAGGTGACCCGGATTGCCGAGCGCGGCATCTACGCCTCGCCGACGTCACTGGACCCGGCCGCCGTCAACGTGGCCCAGGCCCTGCTCGCCACGCTGAGCGGCACGGCCGACGGTCCGTTACTGACGCCCGACCTCCAGCAATTGACGGAGCAGGTGCAGCAGGCTGCCACCATCGGCTTCCCTCGGATCGTGGACTTTGATGGTGTGCGACTGTCGGCGCACACCATCAAGCTCAACGGGTCGGAATCCCGGCCTTTGGTGATCGTGCCCTCCGCCTGGACCCCGCTCGGCTGGCCCCTGTTTGAGTACACCTATCTGCGGCTGGCGGCGCGCGGCTACCACGTGCTGGCCTACACCCCGCGTGGCATCGGTGCCACCGCGTCCATGCAGGGTGGTGGCTACATCGATGGCCCGTTCACCTCCGGCGGGACGATCGACGTGGCCGGCCCCATGGACTGGAGCGACGGCTCCACGGTCATCGACTACGCCGAGCAGCACTTCAACCCCAGCCGCATCGCCTTCCTCGGCGAGTCCTACGGCTCGGCCATCAGCCAGCTCGTCGCGGCACACGATCCGGGGGATCGGGTGAACGCCGTTGTGGCCCTGAACGCGTGGGGCGACCTCTCCGCAGGTGCCGGTCTCGGCAACGACGAGCACAGTGCCGCGGTGTCGGCCCTGATCGGCCTCGCCGGCGGACCCGCCGAGCGGAAGTTCGACGAAGATACCCAGCTTCTCATCGCAGACCTCCAGACCGGCCGGAACCTCGAAGTGGTGACCGAGTGGGCGACGGAGCGGACTCCGTCCAGCTACATCGAGTCGACCAACACCCGCGGCATCCCCACGTTCCTGTCCAACCGGAACGAGGCGCTCTTCCTGGCCGCACAGATCACCAAATACTTCAGCGACCTGACCGTACCCAAGCGGCTGCGCCTGCGGTCGGGTGACCACCCCGCGCCCGAGGCCACCGGCCTGACTGTGCCGTTCAGCGGTTCCAACCCTCCGGTCGACGAGGCATTCGACTGGCTGGACCACCACTTGCTCGGGACCAAGAACGACGTGCCCAACTGGTCCGAGACCAGCAAGTAGGGCAGGTTCGCGCGCAGGGCCCAGGACTCCAGCGCGGAGCAGAACTGATCACCGTCGAACGTTTCGTTCGGCCGCGTCCGGACCCGCGCACAGCGCAACTCCCCCGTCGGCCTGACGGGGGAGTTGCGTTTGTCCGAGGAAGATCACCGCCACTTTCTCACCTACGTGGTGCGCACCGTGCACATCTGGAGCGCGAAGCCGAGCTGGTGGTGCGTGGAACGTCGCAGCGCGATCAGATCGCGGTCGACGTGGTCCAGGAAGAAGAACCGCTCCAGCTCGGGGCGGGGCGGCTCCTCGGCGAACTTCCCGTACGCCTCAGCCTGCTCATCAAGAGGTACTGAGAAGTGGCTTTGTTCACGAGTTGGTTCTGGCTCACTTTCCGTGGAGGGCTGACTGAGTGTGATGTCAGTGGTGTGTGGTGGGACGGCCGGACTTTGCTGCCGTGACCTGCTGGGAGTCCGCCTTGATGCCCGTGTACTCGTCTCTGACCCACGCCCTGGCCGAGGCTTTGGTCGATGTCCTGTGGTTCGTCGCAGGCAGTGATGACGAGCAGATGGATCCGGACGATGCCGTCAAGGTCATGGAGGGCGTCGCCCACTTGGTCAGCAAGCTGTCGAGCGAACAGCGGAACGAGTTGATCGAACTGCTTGGGACGATGGCCGACGCTGAGTCCGACCCCGCGCGGCGTGAGTTCCTGGAAGGGTTCCCGGAAGGCTTCGGGCTCCTTGAGGATGGGGTCTGACCTGTGCTTTACGAGTAGAGCAGGACGCGTTTGCGGAGAAGGGCGAAGCCGGCCCGGCCGAACATCTGGCGTTTGAGCATCTTGATTCGGTTGACGTGGCCTTCGACGACGCCTGAGCTCCAGGGCAGTGTGAGGCCGGCGATGACCGCATCGCGGTCACGGTCGATGCCTGCGGCGAGTGTGTGGAGGCCGGGGAGGTCGTCTTGCCGGACGGCATCGAGCCACTGCGGCAGTCGTTCGCCCTGGCGCTCGGTGAGCATCTGACCGAAGGAGCGGACATGGCCGGTGAGGGCGTCCAGTTCAGGGCAGTGGACAAGAACGGCCTTGAGCCGAAGTTGCTCCGTCTCGTTGAGGGTCTCCGGCCGGCGGAGGATCCATCCGGCGACGACGCGGGGTGACGGTGGCCGAGCTCTGTTGGGTCCCGGGGAGAGCCGCTTCTCCCGGAAATAGGCGCGAACCCGCTGGTAGCTGCCCTGATAGCCGAGCGGCACGATCTCTTCCCACACGGTCCAGGCGTTCGTGCAGCCCTGGTTCCAGCGGTCATCCAGGTTGGCGCATCCTGATGCCGCAGATAATAGGGCGTTATCCGTGGGAAGACTTCAAACCGGCCCCGTGGCCGACACCCCGTCAGGCGCTCACCAGGGCCGACGCACGCTTAGTGGTCGACTCCGCAAGCCTTCGGGGGGTCGTCGCGCACGGCGGTGGTGGCTGTCGCGGAGTCCGTGCACGGCAGCGGATACAGTGGCCGCGACCGCCACACAATGGTGGTGGTCGCGGCCACGCGGGGAAGGTGTCCGGCGGTGAGCCGAGGGTCAGCCGCCCAGGACCGAGCCGAACTCGGCGTTGGGGTAGGTGAAGCCGAAGGACTCCTCGTTGAACGAGGCCGCGCCGCTCGCCGTCAGTCCGGTCGTCGAGCCACGCAGCACCCAGTCGCCGCCGTCGCGAGTCGACCCGTCAAAGACGTCCTCGCCCTTCGCTGCGATCGCGACGTCCGCCACGCCGTTGCCGTCGACGTCGGAGATGCGTACGGCGGAGCCGAACCAGTCGTCCGCCTTCGCAACGCCGGGCACGTGGGGGGTGGACTGATCGAACGCCTGGGCGCCGGTGCCGGTCAGGCCGGTGGCCGTGCCGTTGAGCAGTACCACCGCGCCGGCTTGCGTCGCACCGCTGACAGTCTTGCCCGGCACGCCGACCGCGACATCCGCGTAGCCGTCGCCCGTGACATCACCGACCGCGAGGGATGCGCCGAAGTTGTCGCTGGGCTCGTTCGCGCCCGGGACGCCGGAGGTGTCCTGGTCGATCGTGTCGGAGCGGTGGGCGCCGAGGCCCTCTGCGCTGCCGTAACGGATGTGGAGGAAGCCCGCGGCATCTGAGTACTCGCCCGCGGTGGCCGCCGATGAAGGGATGTGGCCAGTAACGAGGTCGGTGTAGCCGTCGTGGTCGATGTCCCCGGCAGCGGCCGCGATAGCGGGGGCCTCGTTCTCGCCGGAAGCGCCTGCGCTCGGGTCGGCGGGCCAGACCCCGTCGAGCCGGTCGGCGCCCCAGGTGTAGACGCCGGTGAACTGGCAGTCAGTGGTGCCGTCACAGCTCTTGGGGCCCGTGACGACCAGCTGGGCGCGCCCGGCTCCGGTGAAATCGCCGACGGTCAGCGTGCGGGGCTCGATGTAGGCGTTGAAGTACTCGGAATACTTCGCGCCGGTCGGCGCCGTACGGCCCGCGAGGTCGTCGTACACCCACAGCTTGTCGCGGCTGAGTGCAGCGAGCTGCGGAGTGCCGTCGCCGTCGAAGTCGGCGACGGCGACCTTCTTGGCGAAGTCCTTCTCGTCTTCCCAGGCGTTGTCGGCGAGCGGGCTGTCGATCTCGATGCCGCCGTTTGCCAGGCCGTTCGCGCCGCCCCACAGGACGGTGAGGCTGCCGAAGGAACCGCTGTTGTAGTCCATCCGCTCGCCGGGGGAGCCGACGACCAGGTCGATGTAGCCGTCGGCGTCGAGGTCGCCGGTGGCGTAGGTGCTGCCGAAGCGGTCGCCGTATTCGGCGGTGCTCGGGACCTCGGCGGAGTTCTGTGTGAGCGTCACCGAACGGGCCGGGGACACGCCGTCGGCGGAGCCATAGAGGACGGTGACCGAGCCTGCGTCGGTGCTTCCGTCGACGGTGGCTTGCGGGGTGGCCACGACGAGGTCGGTGAAACCGTCGCCATTGAAGTCGTCCGCCGCGGTGGTGACCGCACTCGCCGTGGGGGCAAGGGTCAAGGACAGGCCTGCGGATGCCGCCACGACGGTGACGGCGACGGCGACGGCGAGGTTGCGTACGCGCAAGATTGCTCCAGTCTCAGGAGGCGGAAGAGAAGCGTGGGGGGGCACTGGCATGACACTCGAGGTGAGCCGAGGGTTGTGCGCGGACGGCCAATAAGATCGAAGTCGGGGCGGGGTGCGGTGCGTTGGGCAGATCTCGGAAGCCGTTGCGTAGTCTGCTCGAAGCGCCTGGCGGAAAGGCGCGGCTGCCAGGGCTCGGGGACCTCCGAGGCTCCGTCGATGACAATGGCGACGTCAATGTCCGACAGAGCCAGAGCTCCAGTGGCCGGTGAAGAGCCTCGCCCGGCACCGCCTCCAGACCGTCGGCCATGAGTGCCGCCAGTCACCCGGGGAGATGACGCCCGGCATGCGCGGTGACCACAACCCTGCCCTTAATCGCGGTCTGGTGGCACAGACTGCGAATGGCGGTGGACTTGCCCCTCCCGATACTCCGACGACCCGACTGGGGCACGCAGAGGGCACGCGCCGCACCCGGCACCTGACCAGACGCCAGCAACAGCACCGCCCCCGACGTCAACCCCCGAAGGACTTACGGCGCCGACCACTTAGCGCACGATCTGACACGGATGTTCCTTAGGCCCCGAGACCCACGGCCGGGTGGCCCACCTGCTCACCAGCGAGCAGGTGCGGGGGCTGGACGGGTTGCTGGTGGTCGAGCCGGCGCTGGGCTCGACGCGGCTGCACTGGATGGTGACGGGACCGGTGCAGGGGTCGCCGACGAGCGTGAAGGGCGAGGTCGAGAAGCTGCTGTTCCTGCGGGGACTGGGCTCCGACGTACTGGATCTGTCCGCGCTGCCCGCCGAACGCCGCCGCTACCTGGCTCAGATCGGCCGCCGTCTGACGGCACAGGCCCTGGTGCGGCGCGAGCCCAACCGGCGTCACCCGATCCTGCTCACGCTGCTGGCGCAGTCCGCGGTCGATGTCCTGGACTCGGTGGTGCAGCTCTTCGATCAAACCCTGACGGGCTCGGAGTCGCGGGCGAAGATCAAGCTGCGCGAGGTGCTCGCCGAGCGGGCCAAGCTGTCGGAGGACCGGCTCGCCCTGCTGGACGAGATCCTGCCAGTGCTCGCGGACACGGGTATCCCGGACGAGGAGGTCGGGACGCTGCTGCGCGGGAAGATTGGCATGAGCCGGCTGCGGGCCGCGCACGCCGGGGCCACCGTGCGGCTGCCGCGCGACCACGGGCACCTGGCGCTGCTGGACGGCTCCTACACCTACATCCGACAGTTCGCCCCGAAGGTCCTGGAAACGGTGCGGTTCAAGGGCGGCACCGAGGCGAAGCCGCTGATCGAGGCCCTGGAGATCCTGCGGGAGCTGAACGCCACCGGCGCCCGCAACGTCCCCGAAGGAGCCCCCACGCTGTTCGTGCCGACCCGGTGGCAGGGCTACCTTGGTGAGGCCGCAGCGAAGGGCGATACGACCGCCTACCGGCACTACTGGGAGCTGTGCACGCTGCTCGCACTGCGCGACGGCCTGCGGTCGGGGGACGTGTACGTGCCGGGCTCGCGCCGCTACGACAACCCGGCCGCCTACCTGTTCAAGCCCGCCCAGTGGGAGGCGCACCGGACCGAGTTCTGCTGCCTGGTCGGCAAGAGCCCCGACTTCTCCGAGGCCCTACCACTGGTGATGGACGAGCTGGACGAGGCCCTCACCGACCTGGAGGGAGTCCTCAGGCGCGGTGACGGGCCCGTGCGGCTCAACGACGCCGGTGAGCTGGTCATCTCGCCGCTGACGGCGGAGGACATCCCGTCCGAGGCCGAGGAGCTGCACGGCGAGCTGGAGAAGATGCTGCCGAACGTGCCGATCGCCTCGCTGCTGGTGGAGATGGACCGGCACACCGGGTTCCTGGACTGCTTCACCCACGCCGGCAGCAAGCAGGCCCGTTCCCCGCAGTTGAAACGGAACCTGATCGCCTGCCTGATCGGTCTCTCCACCAACCCCACGTCTCCGACCAGCACTCCACCTTCGGCACGAAGGTCATCGTGGCCACGCACCGCGAGGCCCACTACGTGCTGGACGAGATCCTCGGCAACGCCACCGACCTGCCGATCAGCGAGCACGCGACCGATACGCACGGCGTGACCCTGGTCAACTTCGGGCTCTTCGACCTGGTCGGCAAGCAACTCTCGCCCCGCATCCGCGACCTGGGCAAAATCACCCTGTACCGGTTGGGCGCGAAGGCCGACTACGAGGACCGCTTCCCGACCGCCGGGCCGCTGCTGACCAAGAAGGCCAACCTGGACCTGGTCGCCGACCACTGGGACGACCTGCTCCGTCTGGCGGGCTCGCTGAAGTACGGGCACGCCACCGCCTCCCTGATCGTCGGCAAGCTGTCCGCCTCCTCCCGGCAGAACGCGCTGGCCGCCGCGTTGAAGGAGTGCGGGGCGATCCGCAGAACGATCTATGCGGCGAAGTACCTGTCGGACGAGGGCTACCGCCGCAAGATCGCCCGCCAGCTCAACAAGGGCGAGTCCCTGCACGCCCTGCGCCGCCAGCTTCACTACGCCCGTGAGGGCAAGGTCGCCCGGCGCCAGCCCGAGCAGCAGAACGAGCAGGCGTGGTGCCTGACCGTCGTGACCAACAGCGTGGTCTGCTGGCACACCGTGTACATGGGCCTGGCCGTCGATGAACTCCGTACCGCCGGCCGCGAGGTGGACGCCGAAGTGCTGGCACACATCTCCCCGGCCCGCAGCTCGGTGGTCAACTACTACGGCTCCATCACCGTCGACTACGAGCGCGAACTCGCCCAGCTCGACGACCGAGGACACCGCCCGCTACGGACCGTGGACACGGACGACCCCGGAGCCGGGCTGTAGTAATAGCCGGCCCCGGCGCCGCCCCAACGGGGATGAAGGCGCCGGGGCGTCCGGGGCGAGAGGCACAGGCCCCGACGGTCCGCCTACCCGGCTCCGGGGACAAGCGCCTCGACCTGGGGCTGGCCGCCGCTGTGCCCCGTCCCCGGACCCCGCCGGACACTGCCGACCGATCGAGCACGGAGAAACGATGAGGGCTTCCAAGGCCTCATCCGTTCCCCATGTCTTGATCCCGAGCGGACTCAGTTGCGGTAGTGGTTGGCGATTGCGGCGAAGGCGGCCTTGGGCTCCCAGGGCAGGTCGGGGTAAGTGTCGCCGTGGCGGTCTTCGAGGATCTTGACGATGCCGAGGCTGGCGAGGTCGAGGTCGTCGCGAGGATCGCCGTCGGGGCGGTGGGGCAGGTTGTACAGCGCGAAGAGGAACACGAAGGCGCTGTCGACGCCCTCGCTGTCGAAGATCTCCAGTAATTCGCTCAGGTATGCCGCTTGGCCGGCCTCGTCGCGCTCGTATTCTCCGGTCAGCCGGAGCGGAGCGCCGGTGGCTTCGTCGGTTTCGAGGATTTCCATGCTGCGGGGTGCGACGTCACCCGCGCCGCGCCAGGTGGCGGTGCCGAAGCCGGTGATAGCGACCGGTTTGGGCTGTGCGACGAGGCTGCGCACGGCGTCTCGGAATCGGTCGGCCACCTCCGCAGATCGGATGAGTTCGAAGGTCGTGAAGTCGAACAAGTCCCAGTCGACGGCTTCGAACTGAATGGCGGCGTAGGTGACCTTGCCGTGGAAGCGCTCGCGGACCACCGCCACGGCTTCGCGGAGGAAGGCGTTGAGGCGGGTGCCGACTGCGGCGATCCTCTCGGGCCGACGGGCCGGGTCGCTCAGCAGCCAGCCGATTCGCTCTTCGGTGCTGTCGCCTTCGAGGAACCCATGGTTCATGACGCTCAGTTCAGCGCCTGCGACGAACACGACCTCGGCTCCCTGTGTTCGGAGTCGCTCGGCCCGCTCTGCGCAGTCGGCGATCAGGGTGAGGATCTCGTCGGTCGTCAGCTCCAGCGGGTAGGGCGAGAACCAGATCTCCAGTCCGAGCTCGGCGGCGTGACGGGCGGCGAGTTCCAGGCGGCCCGGGTCGCCGCCGGTGATGTGGACGGCAGTGCAGTGGAGATCGTCGCGGATGATGGTCAGCTCCTTCTTGACCAGGTCGGGGTCGAAGTGCTCCCGGGAGCTGCTGCCATTGCGGAGGAAGCCGGTGTCGTAGCAGATGCCCTTGGCTCGCATGCGTCTGACCTTTCTGCAGGAGGGCCCGAGAGTAGAAGCAAATATTGCGTGCACGCAAGTTTGCGTGCACGCACTCAGGCTGGGACACTTCGAGGGTGACGACAAGGCGGACCGGGCTGCGCGAGGAGAAGAAGCAGGCCACCCGAGTGGCATTGCGTGAGGCGGCACTTCGGCTGGCCCTCAAGCACGGGCCCGACAACGTCCGCGTCGACGACATCGCCGAGGCAGCCGGGGTCTCGCCGAGGACCTACAACAACTACTTCTCCAGTCGCGAACAGGCGATCGTCGCTGCCGTCACCGCCGAACGGGAATCCCGGGTCGCCGCGGCCGTAGCAGCCAGGCCCGCCCGTGTCCGCCTCGCCGACGCCTTGGCCGAGGCGATCCTGGAGCAGTACACCGAACCGCGTGACCACGACGAGCTGCTGCTGATCACCGCCAGTCCTGCGCTGCGTGACACGTTCCTCGACGCCGCCGCAGCGATCGAACCCCCCCTCGCCGCAGCGATCGATCAGCGCCTCGGCTGCACCGGCACGCCTGCCCCTCGCGTGCTCGCGGCGAGCGTGGCCGCTGCGGTTCGGATCGCACTCCAGCAGTGGCTCCAACCTCCGGCCGCACCCCTCGCAAGCGGTGGGCTCGTCGTGCCGTCCGGCTCGCTACCAGACCTGCTCCGCTCCGCGCTCGCCACACTCGAACCCGCACTTGACGCCGCCGAAGAACAGGCACAACAGCGCTTGCGCCAGTGAATCCGTTCCGCTGGCGGCTCTGACGTCGCGGTGGGTCCGGCGGCGTGAGCCGCAGTGCCGTCAACGATCGGCGGCAGCGTTTCATAGGTGGTCCCCGTTTCCACACCGGGCGCAGACGGCATCGCCGCAGGGTCGATTTGTTTCATCGGTCGTTTCCTTCCTACTGACCGGTGAAACGCATTCCTGAAACGATCCCGGCGTGATCACCGACCCGTACCGGCTCGTCGAGTCGCACGTCTGCCCGATGTCCACCTGCCAGGCCCCGGCGGGCTCGCCATGCCGCACCACCTCCGGCAAGGTCGCACTCAAGTACCACACCGCCCGCTTCCAACTCGTCCCCGGGCTCCGCTCCGAACTGCACGTCGCCACCCCGGCCGTACGCCATCCCGGCTCCGTCTGGACGGCCCTGCCAGTGCAGAAGCTCGCCGCGTCGGCCGTGCCGATGGAAGTCCGGCTCGCGTACGCCCGCATCTCGACCCGGACGCAGGAAATCCAGTCCCAGGTCGACGCCCTCGAAGCCGCCGGTGTACACCGGCTGTTCCAGGAACAGATCAGCACCCGGGTCCGCGAGCGCCCCGAAATGAAGGCGGCCCTGGCGGCGGCCCGCGAGTACCGCTCCCTGGGAGTGAAGGTCACCCTCGTGGTGCACGAGATGAAGCGTCTGGGTCGCGGCGCCCTGGAACTGCTGAAGGTCGCCGAGGAACTGCGGGACGCGGAAATCGAGTTGGAGTTCCCCACCGGCCCCCTCGCCGGGAAGCACGACCCGTCCGGCCACGGGGCCGCCCTGTTCGCCTTCTTCGCCGCCATGGCCGAGTCCGAACGCGACTACATCCGCGACAAGACCCTCGAAGGACAGGAGACCGCCCGCAAGAACGGCAAGGCCATCGGTGGCGTCAAGGTCTCCGACGACGACATGCTCGCCACCGCCCTCCGACTGCGCGACCAGGAACACCTGTCCCTGCGCGAGATCGCCTCCCGCCTCGTTATCCGCACCGGCAAGAAGCGCGGCCAGCACCCAGCCCCGGCCACCGTCATGCGCATGCTGCGCGAACACGACGAGCAGACAGCCACAGCCACTCTGGATCCCACAGCCTGACCTGGGGATCAGTCCTTAGCGTTGTTTTTTCGGCGAGAACTACTGGGACCCCACATGGTCGTCAGGTGACTCTGCCGGGTGCCTGTCACCTCGGCGAGCGCGACGATCGCCCCCTTGGGCGCGAGCAGCCGGCCGTTCGGACAGCGCTCCCACGACGCTCTGCTGCAGCCCGGACGGTCGGCGACCGCGGCCATGCCCAGTCCGCCGCGGTCGACCAGTCTGCGTATCTGAGCGGCGAACTCCCTCACCTGTGGGTCGAGTTCCTCCGGTAACGCCTTCCAACGAGGCATCGCTTCCCCCGGCCCTGCCCCGGTGCGCCCCCGCACCGGGGCAGGGCCGGGGACCTGTGTCCCGTGGTGGCCGTGCACGGTTCCGGACCACCCGGAAGGATGCACGGAGACAGGGCGTCAGTTCCGGACAAAGGGGTGCACAGGGGCGTTCGGTAGTACCGCGCGCTCCGTCGTGCGCCGTACACGCCGGTCGTCGCGCATCGTCGCCAGGCGATCACACGGTGGCGGAATGGTCACTTCCGTGCCACAGGCACCAGGCATACCTTGATCCAGGTACCGCATGTACATGACGCTGGAGGCAGGACGGGGCAGGCCGCTCAAGTCGCCTCATCACGGTGCTTCTCGCACCGGTACGCGCCGTCCGGTGTCCGTCCCTTCTCGGGGGAGGGGACGGACACCACCGCCACCTGTCGCGTGGGGCGGGCGGAGTCCTAGCGGATCGTGAAGTGGACGACGTCCTGAAGGATCGGGACATGCAGCCACGGCTTGGGCTGCGCCATCAGCGCGAGCAGCACGATCAGCACGCCCATGAGGCCGTACGTGACGAGATCGGTGAACCGGGACCGCACGGCCAGCATGCCGACGGAGGGCACGACCCAGCGCAGCACGGCTCCCACCAGGAGGGCCACACCGATCAGCATCGCCCCGATCCGGAAGGCCTCGGTGAAGGGGTCGGTGCCCACGATCAGCAGCCCTGCCCCGGCGGTGCAGAGCACCGTGAGCAGCGGCCACTGCCGTGCGGGGGCGGGCGCGTCGCCCGGTGCCGCACGGCCGCCGCCCTCGGGGCGGGCGGTGTCGTGGGTCAGTGAGAAACGGCGCGACGGGGCGCGGGTGGAGCCGCCGCCCGCACCGTCCCCGGTCGGCTCGTCGGCCGTGGTGTCGGGCTCACCGGCCGTGGACGTAGCGGTGGCGGCCTTCTCCTCGGACCCGGTGGCGGGTCCGGCGCCCTCGACCGCACCGGGGGCGTGCGAACCGTCCGCCGGACTCGTACCAGCACCCATGGTGTTCCTTCCGGTCCCGGTCAGCCGGCCGCTGGGGCGGAGGCCTCGGCGGCGGCGAGCTCGGCCGCCTCGACGACGTTGACCAGCAACTGGGCGCGGGTCATGGGGCCGACGCCCCCCGGGTTCGGTGCGACCCAGGCGGCCACCTCGGCCACACCGGGGTGCACGTCGCCGACGATCTTGCCGTTCTCGTCCCGGCTGACACCGACGTCGAGCACGGCCGCGCCCGGCTTCACGTCCTCGGGCTTGATCAGGTGGGCGACACCGGCGGCGGCCACGATGATGTCGGCCTGGCGCAGGTGCGCCGAGAGGTCACGGGTGCCGGTGTGGCACTGGGTGACGGTGGCGTTCTCGGACTTGCGGGTGAGCAGCAGCGGGAGCGGCCGGCCGATGGTGACGCCGCGGCCGACGACGACCACGTGCGCGCCGTTGATCTCCACGCCGTGACGGCGGAGCAGGGTGACGACGCCCTGCGGGGTGCAGGGCAGCGGGCCGGCCTCGTTCAGCACGAGCTTGCCCAGACTCATCGGGTGCAGCCCGTCGGCGTCCTTCGCCGGGTCCATCAGCTCCAGGACGCGGTTGGTGTCGATCCCCTTGGGAAGGGGAAGCTGCACGATGTAGCCCGTGCACTCGGGGTTGGCGTTGAGCTCCCGTACGACGTCCTCGATCTCCTCCTGGGTGGCGGTGCCGGGGAGTTCGCGCTGGATGGAACCCATGCCGACCTCGGCACAGTCGCGGTGCTTGCCGTTCACGTACCACCGGCTGCCCGGGTCGTCGCCGACGAGCAGGGTCCCCAGGCCGGGTGTGACTCCCTGCTCCTTGAGGGCCGCCACGCGGACGGTCAGATCGGACTTGATCGCAGCTGCGGTGGCCTTGCCATCGAGAATCTGGGCAGTCATGACACCCATCCTCGCGGATGACCCCGCCCGCATACCAATTCCGGGCTGCCACGTGGACGCTTGGTTGCACTTGCACAACACATTCGGCGATCGGCTGGACAGAAAGCCGATGTCAGAGCGACGATGAGGCGCGCAGCATCGCGGACAGTGCCGGGGGGACCAACCGTTCAGATTGCGCAGCATTCCTCCGCCAGGGCCGCGTCGTCCCCACACGTGCAGACGGAGGAAACTCGCCATGAGCTTCGGCGACCCCAACAACCCCTACGGCCAGCAGCAGGGCGGGCAGCCGGGCTACGGCTATCCGCAGCAGGCACCGCAGGGTGTCCCGCCGCAGGGCTACGGCTACCCGCAGGCCCCGCCCGTCCAGGGTGGTTACGGCTACCCGGGCGCCCCGGTCGAGATGCCGGGCGGCGTGAAGGCCGCCCGGATCATGCTCTACGTCCTCGGTGGTTTCCAGGTACTCGGCGCGATCATCATGGTCGCCGGCGGTGCCTGGCTGAGTGACGAGCTGTCCAAGTCCGGGGCCTACGGCAGCTCCACCGACCAGGACATGGCCGCGATCGGCCTCGGCGTCTTCGTCGTCTTCGGCATCCTGACCCTCGGCATCGCCCTCTGGGCCATCCTGACCGCGACCAAGTTCCGTTCCGGCGGCAGCGGTACCCGTATCTCGGCGATCGTCTACGGCTCGCTCGTGACGCTCTTCAGCGTCATCAGCCTGCTGACGACGAACGTCTTCGCCATCATCAGCATCGCGCTGGGCGTCCTGATCATCGTCTTCTGCGCCCGGCAGGACGGCGCCGCCTGGTTCCAGCGTCCGCGTTACTGAGACGCCCCGCCGGCGCGCGTGACCGACGCGCGCGACCGGCATGCGTGGACGACGCCGTCACCGGCACGCGCCGTGACCGCACGAAGGCCGTGACACCCGCAGCCGCGCGGGTGTGCGGCCTTCAGCCTTTTCCGGGTGCCGGAGTCGTCCGTTCCATCACGACGAAGGACCCCGCCCGGTGCTTGAGCCGGTAGCGCGCCTCGGGGTGGAGCTGTTCGGCGTACCGCACCGGGTCGTCGATCGGCCGCGACCAGCCGAAGTCCATGTTGATGGCGACGACATCGGGCGCGGTGCCCGGGGCCCCGCCGATCCAGTAGACCGTGCGGTCGCCGGTCAGGTGCGCCATGAGCGTGATGTCGGTCTCGACGCGCGCACCCACGGGGATGGCGTCCAGCGCCTCCTCGGCCGCCTCGGTGCGGGCGTCGGCGCTGTACGTCTCCGGGCGCAGCAGTTCGCGCAGCGGGAGGTGCTGGGTGAGGGCCACGGCGATGGCGGTGGCGACGGGGACGGCGACGTTCGCGTACGAGACGAGCCAGGGCCGTTTCGAGGCGCGGCTGCGGCGGATGCCGTCGGCCATGGCCAGGAAGACCACGGGCATGAGGATCGCGCTGTAGTGCCAGACCATGCCCCAGTGGTTGGAGTCCTGGGACAGCAGGCGCCAGCCGAGGGTGGGGACGACGAGCAGGAGCAGCGGGGAGCGCAGTGCCATGAAGGCGGTGATGCCGACCAGGAAGACCAGCATCTCCACCTTGACGGAGGAGCCGAGCGCGCCGAGGACGGAGTCGAGCAGGGAGACCTCCTGCTCGCCGTTCTTGTCGATCTTCTTCCAGTAGTCGTACGTCCCCGCGCTGCTGGCCGCGGGTATGAGGACGAGGACCGTGAGCGCGAACGCGAACACTCCGAAGGCCGCGAGCAGGAAGCCCTGGACGCGCCGCCCGCGAAGGGCGAGGAGGGCACCGGCGACCGCGACGGTGACGCCGAGGTCCTCCTTGACCAGGACCAGCGGGAGTGCCCAGAGGACGACGGCCCGCCACCGCTCCATGAGCAGGGCCCGGCAGACGAGGGCGATCAGCGGGACGGCGAACGCTATCTCGTGGAAGTCGGCCTTCACCGCTTCCTGGAGGCCCCAGGAGAGTCCGTACGCGACGGTGACGCAGAGGCCGGAACGGCCGCCGAGGAGCTGCTGGACGGTACGCCCGACGATGACGGCGGAGGCGGCGAACAGGGCGGCCTGCGCGAAGAGCAGGGCGACGGCGGACGGCCAGATCCAGTAGAGCGGGACCAGGAGCGCGACCAGGGGGCTGAAGTGGTCGCCGAGGATCAGATAGCCGGGACCCTTGATGTCGACGACCGGGGCGTTCAGCCCGGCGTAGGCGCGGACCTCCTGCTCGAAGATCCCCAGGTCCCAGGAGGGCGACTGGAAGTGGCTGTACCGCAGGTAGGCGTACAGGAAGTAGAGCGCGCACAGGAGGACGGAGACGATCAGGTACGGACGCAGCGGTGCCGGGTGCGGAAGGCCGGCGGCTGTCCCCGGCTCCCCGTCCTTGACCCTGTTCCCGTCTTCGCTCGCATCCCCGTCCCCGGACTCGTCGTCCGTCTCGCTCTGGTTCAGCTCAAGCAACGATGCCCCCGCAACGGAATTCCCTCACTGGTCACTGCCGGGCCGCACCGATCCCGCAGGCCGCGGCCCGGCAAAGGCCATTCATTAGAACAGAGGGGCGACGGAATTCCGTACGGCGGGACGCGGGACGCCCGAGGCACCACGGGCCGGCGTGCCACAGGCCGCACCCGGAGTGGGGTGCGGCCTGTGGCGGACCACTGCGGATCCTCAGTGGAAGAAGTGGCGTGTACCGGTGAAGTACATGGTCACGCCCGCCTTCTTCGCGGCCTCGACGACGAGCTCGTCGCGGACCGAGCCGCCCGGCTGGGCCACGGCCTTGACACCGGCTGCGGTGAGGATCTCCAGGCCGTCGGGGAACGGGAAGAAGGCGTCCGACGCGGCGTACGCACCGCGTGCCCGCTCCTCACCGGCCCGCTCGACGGCGAGCTTGGCGGAGTCGACGCGGTTGACCTGACCCATGCCGACGCCGACCGATGCGCCGTCCTTGGCGAGCAGGATCGCGTTGGACTTGACCGCACGACAGGCCTTCCACGCGAAGGAGAGCTCCCTGAGCTCGTCCGCGGAGAGTGCCTCGCCGGTCGCGAGGGTCCAGTTGGCCGGGTCGTCGCCGTCGGCCTGGAGCCGGTCGGTGACCTGGAGCAGCGCCCCGCCGTCGATGGGCTTCACCTCGAACGCGGACGTCAGGGCGTCGGGGCAGCGCAGCACCCGGATGTTCTTCTTGCGGGCGAGGACCTCGACCGCGCCGTCCTCGTACGCCGGGGCGACGATGACCTCGGTGAAGATCTCCGCGACCTGCTCGGCCATCTCGACGGTCACCGGGCGGTTGACGGCGATGACTCCGCCGAAGGCCGACAGCGGGTCGCAGGCGTGCGCGTTGCGGTGCGCCGTCGCGACGTCGTCCGCGATCGCGATGCCGCACGGGTTGGCGTGCTTGATGATCGCGACGCACGGCTCGGTGTGGTCGTACGCGGCACGGCGCGCGGCGTCGGTGTCCGTGTAGTTGTTGTAGGACATCTCCTTGCCGTGCAGCTGCTCGGCCTCGGCGAGACCGCCCTCGCCGGAGGTGTAGAGCGCGGCGGGCTGGTGCGGGTTCTCGCCGTAGCGCAGGACGTTCTTGCGTACGAAAGTGTCCCCCAGGAACTCGGGGAGGCCCGAGTCGTCCGAGGCCGCGTAGTCGTCCGCGAACCAGGAGGCGACGGCGACGTCGTAGGCGGCGGTGTGGCGGAAGGCCTCGGCGGCGAGCCGCTTGCGGGCGGTCAGGTCGAAGCCGCCGGCCTTGACCGCGGCCAGGACGTCGGCGTAACGCTCCGGGCTCGTCACGACGGCCACGGACGGGTGGTTCTTGGCGGCGGCGCGGACCATCGAGGGACCGCCGATGTCGATCTGCTCCACGCACTCGTCGTCGGACGCGCCGGAGGCGACGGTCTCCTTGAACGGGTACAGGTTGACGACCACGAGGTCGAACGGCTCCACGCCGAGCTCGGCGAGCTGCTCGCGGTGGGCGTCCAGGCGCAGGTCGGCGAGGATGCCGGCGTGCACCCGGGGGTGCAGCGTCTTGACGCGGCCGTCGAGGCACTCGGGGAAGCCGGTGAGCTCCTCGACCTTGGTGACCGGCACCCCGGCGGCGGCGATCCTCCCGGCGGTGGAGCCGGTGGAGACCAGCTCGACACCCGCCTCGTGCAGACCGCGGGCGAGGTCTTCGAGCCCCGTCTTGTCGTAGACACTGACCAGGGCGCGGCGGATGGGCTTATTCACCGACATGACCGAGATGAACCTTTCGTCCCTCAATGCGATAGCCGTCGCGGGCGAGCCGCCCTACGGCCTCGACGAGCAGCTTGCGCTCGACTTTCTTGATGCGTTCGTGGAGAGCGGCTTCGCCCTCCGCCGTGTCCTCTTCGGTCACCTCGACCACGCCCTGCGCGATGATCGGACCGGTGTCGACACCGTCGTCGACGAAGTGGACGGTGCACCCGGTGACCTTCACGCCGTACGCGAGCGCGTCGCGCACCCCGTGGGCACCGGGAAAGCTGGGCAGCAGGGCGGGGTGGGTGTTGACGATCCGGCCGCCGAACCCGGCGAGGAAGTCCTTGCCCACGATCTTCATGAATCCCGCGGACACGACGAGGTCCGGGCGGTGCTCCGCCACGGCGGCGGTGAGCGCGGCGTCCCACTCGGCGCGGCTCGCGTGGGCGCCGAGCTTGCACACGAAGGTGGGAAGCCCGGCACGCTCGGCACGCTCGAGTCCGACGGTGCCGTCGCGGTCGGCGCCGACCGCGACGACCTGGGCGCCGTAGCTCCCGGGGTCGTCGCCGATCGCGTCGAGCAGCGCTTGCAGATTCGTGCCGGAGCCGGAGACCAGCACGACAAGACGGGCCGGAGCGGCGGAGGGGGGCGGCGAGGCCACAGCAGGGCCCTTTCTCGCGTGGTAAGGCAGGTGCGTGGTACCGAAGATGCGTTTGTATGGTCGTACGAAAGAATCTCGCCCCCCGATACGGGGAACTCTACGAACGGGCCGACCGTCAGCAACGATACCGGCACACCCGGCGGCCCCCACGGGACGGGGGCGCGGCCGGGAGGTAGCGTCAGGTGACAGGCAACCGTCCTCAGGGCGGACATGACGAGATGGGGAAGACGTTCACCACATGCCGGACCGCCTCCGCACCGCCTTTGGCCACCCGCTGCCCGAGCGGACTTCCGCGCTGATGCGGGAACGCCGGCCCTCGTCGCCGGACTCCTCCCCGTCGGGTTCCTCCCCGTCGGCTTCCTCCCCGTCGGCTTCCTCCCCGTCGGCTTCCTCCCCGTCGGCTTCCTCCCCGTCGGCTTCCTCCCCGTCGCCGGACTCCCCGTCGGCGCCCGGCTCCTCTCCGGCGGCACCGGACTCCTCCGCGCCCTCGGACGACAATCCGTTCGCCGCGCCGCCCGAGGACCGGCCCGACCAGCCCTGGCAGCCCCGCCACCCGGCGCCCGGGGCGGGGAACCCGGGCAACGGCGGCCAGGACGGCTCGTCCGACGACCGGCCCGCCTGGGGCAGCCGGTGGAGCGACAAGCAGCCGGGCCGGCAGAACGGCGGCTTCGGCAGCCGCCCCGGGGGCCCCGGCGGGCAGGGCGGCAAGGGCGGCCCCGACGGCAGTCCCGGCGGAATGCGCTGGGATCCCACCGATCCCGCTCAGCGGCGCGCCCGCTACGCGGTGCTGGGCGGCATGTGGGCGTTCTTCTTCGCCCTCTTCGACTTCCCCGAGATCGCCCTGCTGCTCGGCGCCCTCGCCGTGTACTGGTCGATCAGCGCCCTGCGCACCGGACCGCGGAAGGCCGGGACGCCTGACGCCACGGGGTCCGGCGGGGCCCAGGACCGTACGCCCGCCGCCACCGCGCCGTCCGGGACCGCTCCGGGAGCCGCTCCCGGCGGAGCTTCCGGTGCCGCTCCCGGCGCTGGTGCCGCCACCGGGCAGATCAGTGGTCGGCAGCAGACCACGGCGGCCGTGAGCGGCCTGGTGACCGCGCTGCTCGCGCTGACGATCGTCGCCACGAGCTTCACGGTCGAGCTGGTCTACCGCGACTACTACACGTGCGTGAACGACGCGCTCACCAAGTCCGGCGCCCTGGCCTGCAACGACCTGCTGCCCGACCCGCTGGAGCCCTTCTTCGGCGTGAAGAAGTAGCCCCGGAGCGACCGTCAGGCCTCGTTCTCCCCGGCCGGGTTCCGGTGCCCCTGGGCATCCGGAACCCGGCCGGTCCACGTTCCGTCCCCCGGCGCGCCTGCGGGGGACGGCGCGACTCCGGTGTCCGGTGCGCCTCCGGGGTCCGGATCCGTTCCGTTCTTCCGGTCCGCCGGGAAGTCCGCCATCAGACCGCCGGAGGCCTTTCGGAGCGTGGCCCAGCGGGCCTTCCTCGCGCCGTCCTCGTGCCAGGAGTCGGCCGACAGGAATTCGTACGCTTCGGCGTCCACGCCGGGCGCCTGCTCCTCCGAAGCCGCCTGATCCTTACCCCGTGCCCGCTTCTGCACCTTCTGCACCTTCCGCTCCTTCCTCTCCGCCCTGCTCTCCTCCCTCTCCCCCGTATCCCTCTCGGGCTCCTTCTCCGTCAGGTCCCGCCGCCGGCCCCATCGGTTCTCCCGCAGCCGCCATGCCCTGAGCAGCAGCGCCACGGGGACACCGATCGCGGCCGTCCAGGCGAGCGCCGCAGGACCCACCAGCCACCACACCGGCCCGAACTCCGCCAGCGCTCCGGTCCCCAGTGGGCCGCCCGACGCCGCCGCGAGCACCGCCGTGCCCGCGCCGCAGCCGACGGCCGCGAGCGCCGCCACCTGCGCCGTACCCCCGGCGCTCCAGGCCTCGTCCCGCTCCCCACGGACGGGCGCCGCCCCTCGCGCGGCGAAGCGGGCCACGGTCAGGCCGGCGACGACCGGCACCGCCACGGCCGCCCAGTTGGCCACCGCCCCCGGGCCCTGGGACGGGACCGCGTGCAGCAGCGGGAAGTCCGGCAGTGCCGGCTGTCCTACGAAGGCCAGTGGGGTGACCGTGGAGGCCGTACCGAGGGAGAAGCCGGGCCCGAGCCCGTAGGCGGCGCCCCACATCGCCGCGTTCGGCACGAGCGCCAGTGCCAGCAGCAGTACGGAGACCCGGCCCGCCCAGTGGCCCGACAGTGCCAGGAACGACTCCCGGGCCGGCCCCGCGTGCCAGACGAGTGCCACGGCGACGAGCAGCGCCCCGCCGCCGAGCAGCACCATCACCCCGGCCGCCGCCGACCGCAGGGCCGTCTCCGCCCCGGCCCTGAACCGGGCGCGGGCGGCGGCCTCCTGCAGCGCGAGCGGTGCCCAGGCCAGCAGCGGTCCCAGCGGGCGCCCGCGCGCCGTCCACACCCCGGCCGCCGCCGCACCGGCCACCACTGCGGCGAGCGGGAAGGCGAGCGTGGTGCGCTCGGCAGGCATCCCACCGCCCTGCGCGTACGCCGCCGTGGCCATCGCCACCAGCAGGTATCCGGCGCTCACCGCACAGAACGCCCCGACCGCCGAGTGCCTGCCCACGGGGTCCCCGTCGGTCTCCGCGGAGTCCCGGGCGGCTCGGTGCACCAGCCACACCGGCAGGACGACGAGCAGCAGCGGGACGGTGGCCACGGGGGCCGGGTGTCCGCCGAGGGTGTCGGATCTCACGAGTTCGGCGCCGTGCGCGAGGAGCCAGAGCCCGGCCGCGACGTGCAGGGCGCCGCCCGGGCCGCTGTCGGGATACGGGGAGCTGATCCACAGCACCATGACCAGCACGGCGAGCGAGCCGAGCCCGAGCCCGGCCGCGATCGTCCCGCGCACGAAGGCGGAGGCCAGCACGGCGGACCTGCTCCGCTCGGCCGACAACATCGGGCTGCGCTCGGTCACTTGGGTCACCGGGCCATGCTCCCAACGACACGCGCTTATTTCGTGTAACGGGCGAATGGCCGCTGTGTCGCTCAATATATGCTTATGTACTTTTTCACCCAGTGCAGTGCCGACGGGGGCCGCACATGACACGGAGCGCCACCGGTCCGTCCTCCGCCGCCCCGCTGCCCTCTCCCAAGGAGCGCCGCAGACTGCGCGAGGCCCGGGCACTGAGTGAGGACCAGGTCGCGGCGGCCGTGGGCGTCACACCCGCCACCGTCCGCGCCTGGGAAACAGGGCGCACCAGCCCGCGGGGGCGCCGCCGCACGGCGTACGCCAGGCTGATCGGCTCCGCCGCGTCGCGCACGGCGGTGCCGGACGCGGCACCCCCCTCCGTCGAAGCCACCGGGAGCACCACGATGTCCCCGACCGAGCCCGGCACCGGCGCCACCACAGGCGCCGGGACCAACACCTCCGTACCGGCCGAGGCCGTTCCCGTACCGGCCGGTTCCGCTTCCTCACCTGCCGGACCTGCCGGGACCGCACCGGCCGCACCGGTCCCTGGCGGTCCGACGGCCGAGGAGGCGTTCGACACCCTGTACGCACGCACCGCGCCCGGTCTCGTCGGCCAGACCTATCTGCTGACCGGGCGTCGGCAGCTGTCCCGGGAAGCCGTCGACCACGCCTTCCAGCTCGCCTGGCACCGCTGGCCCGAGGTCGCCAGGGACCGTGACCCGGCGGGCTGGGTGCGGGCGGCGGCGTACGAGTACGCGATGTCGCCCTGGCACCGGCTGCGCCGCGCGCACCGCCGTGCCGACACGCGTCCCGACGATCCGGGGCGCGGCGCGCTCCTCGACGCGCTGCTGGACCTGCCGCCCTCGTACCGCCGGACCCTGCTGCTCTACGACGGTGTGGGGCTGGACCTGCCGGAGACTGCGGCGGAGACCGAGGCGAGCACCCCCGCCGCGGCGAGCAGGCTGATGAACGCGCGGGCCGCGCTCGCCGAGCGGATCCCCGAGCTGGCAGGACCCGCGTCCCCCGGCGAGCAGTCCGCGCTGATCCACGAACGGCTGGGCTCCCTCGCCCTCGCCGGGACCGAGCAGGTGCCCGCGCCGCCTCCGGCACGGGCGGTCCGCCGGGGCAGTGAGCGCAAGGCGGAGCTCTGGACGCGGGCGGCGATCTGCTTCTGCGTGATGCTGATCGGCACGACGGCCTTCACGCTGAAGACGGCCCCCACCCAGTACGAACAGCCGCTCGCACCCGCCGAACGGGTGGGCGGCGTGCCCCCGCGGGGCGGCCCGCAGAAGCTCACGACGCAGGATCTGAAGCTGCAGAAGGCGCTGCGCGGCCAGTTCACGCACGGTCCGGAACGCCTGGTACCGCGCATCCCCTGACCGGCCACGCGAACGGCGCGGGCCCGCACCCCTTCGATGAGGGGTGCGGGCCCGCGCCGTTGCCACGGGTGACACGGTGCCGCGGCGGACGGGCCGCCACGGCGCACGGTCAGCCGCCGAGGATCTCGCGCGCCAGCTTGGCGGTCTCGGTCGGCGTCTTGCCGACCTTCACACCGGCGGCCTCGAGGGCCTCCTTCTTGGCGGCGGCGGTGCCGGAGGAGCCGGAGACGATGGCGCCCGCGTGGCCCATGGTCTTGCCCTCGGGGGCGGTGAAGCCCGCGACGTAACCGACGACCGGCTTCGTGACGTTCTTCGCGATGTAGTCGGCCGCACGCTCCTCGGCGTCGCCGCCGATCTCGCCGATCATCACGATGAGGTCGGTCTCGGGGTCGGCCTCGAACGCCGCGAGGGCGTCGATGTGCGTCGTACCAATAACCGGGTCGCCACCGATGCCGACGGCGGAGGAGAAGCCGATGTCACGGAGCTCGTACATCATCTGGTAGGTCAGCGTGCCGGACTTGGACACGAGACCGATGCGGCCGGGCTTCGTGATGTCGCCCGGGATGATGCCGGCGTTGGACTGGCCGGGGGTGATCAGGCCGGGGCAGTTCGGGCCGATGATCCGGGTCTTGTTGCCCTTCGAACCGGCGTACGCCCAGAAGGCGGCCGAGTCGTGGACGGCGATGCCCTCGGTGATCACGACGGCCAGCGGGATCTCGGCGTCGATCGCCTCGACGACGGCGGCCTTCGCGAAGGCCGGCGGCACGAAGAGGACGGACACGTCGGCGCCGGTCTTCTCGATCGCCTCGGCGACGGAGCCGAACACGGGTACCTCGGTGCCGTCGAAGTCGACGGACGTGCCCGCCTTGCGCGGGTTCACGCCACCGACGATGTTGGTGCCGTCGGCCAGCATGAGCTTGGTGTGCTTCATGCCCGTGGCGCCGGTCATCCCCTGGACGATGACCTTGCTGTCCTTGGTGAGGAAGATAGCCATGGTGTTGGAGTCCCTCGTCCTTTACTTCGCAGCCGCGGCGAGCTCGGCGGCCTTGTCGGCCGCGCCGTCCATGGTGTCCACGCGCTGCACGAGCGGGTGGTTGGCGTCGGAGAGGATCTTGCGACCCAGCTCCGCGTTGTTGCCGTCGAGGCGCACGACGAGCGGCTTGGTGACCGCTTCGCCCTTGGACTTGAGCAGCTCAAGCGCCTGGACGATGCCGTTGGCGACCTCGTCGCACGCGGTGATGCCACCGAAGACGTTGACGAAGACGGACTTGACGTCCGGGTCGCCGAGGATGATCTCCAGGCCGTTCGCCATGACCTCGGCGGAGGCGCCGCCACCGATGTCGAGGAAGTTGGCGGGCTTCACGTTGCCGTGGTTCTCACCGGCGTACGCGACGACGTCCAGGGTCGACATGACCAGACCGGCACCGTTACCGATGATGCCGACCTCGCCCTCGAGCTTGACGTAGTTGAGGTTCTTGGCCTTGGCGGCGGCCTCGAGCGGGTTGGCCGCGGCCTTGTCCTCGAGGGCCTCGTGGCCGGGCTGACGGAAGTCGGCGTTCTCGTCGAGAGACACCTTGCCGTCCAGGGCCAGGATCCGGCCGTCCTTGGTCTTCACCAGCGGGTTGACCTCGACGAGGAGGGCGTCCTCGGCGACGAAGGTGTCCCACAGGGTGACCATGGCCTCGGCGACACCCTCGGCCACGTCGGCCGGGAACTTCGCCTGGGCCACGATCTCGCGGGCCTTGACGATGTCGACGCCGTCCACGGCGTTGACCGGGACCTTCGCGAGGGCCTCGGGGGTCTTCTCCGCGACCTCCTCGATGTCCATGCCGCCCTGCACCGAGGCCATGGCCAGGAAGGTGCGGTTGGTGCGGTCGAGGAGATACGAGACGTAGTACTCCGCCTCGATCTCCGGGGACAGCTCGGCGATCATCACCTTGTGGACCGTGTGGCCCTTGATGTCCATCCCGAGGATGTCGGTCGCACGGGCGACCGCCTCGTCGGGGTCGGCCGCCAGCTTCACGCCGCCGGCCTTGCCTCGGCCACCGACCTTCACCTGCGCCTTGACGACTGACTTGCCGCCCAGCCGCTCGGTCGCCTCGCGGGCTGCCTCAGGCGTGTCGATGACTTCACCGGCCAGCACCGGTACACCGTGCTTGGCGAAGAGGTCCCTCGCCTGGTACTCGAACAGGTCCACGCGCGTCCGTCCCTATTTAGTGGTCTCGCGGTTCGTTTTCTGCGTGGGCGTGCCGCGAGGGCAACGTGACTGCGCAGTCACTAGGGAGGCGCACACGGTGTCCGGGTACGCGGCATGTCCATCCGGCAGGTTATCCCCGCGCTCGGCCGGACCCTAAATTGCAGATCACACCTGCGCGGTGATAACGGTCACAGATCGCGCTGGTGGCCGGGGTGCGAGGGACAAAACGGCGTGCGTGCCGGGCCTGCGGCAGGGCCGGGGCGGTCCGGGCGGAGTCCCCCGGGCCGCGAGGTGCGGATACTCCGGAACGGTGACTGCCCGCCCGCGACTCCTCAGCCTCTGTCCGGTACCGGCAGGGGCCTCTTCTCTATCGCGGCGGCCATGATCTCCGGGAAGAGGTCCGGGGTGCAGGCGAAGGCAGGTGCGCCGAGCGCCCCCAGCGCGGCCGCGTGTTCCCGGTCGTAGGCGGGCGCCCCTTCGTCCGAGAGGGCGAGCAGCGAAACGAACTGCACGCCGGAGGCCTTCATCGCGGCAACCCGCTTGAGCATCTCGTCGCGGATGCCGCCCTCGTAGAGATCGCTGATGAGGACGACGACGGTGTCGGCGGGACGGGTGATCTTCGACTGGCAGTAGGCGAGGGCGCGGTTGATGTCCGTACCGCCGCCGAGCCGGGTGCCGAACAGCACGTCGACCGGGTCGTCCAGCTGGTCGGTGAGGTCGGCCACGGCCGTGTCGAAGACGACCAGCCTGGTCGTCAGGGTGCGCATGGAGGCGAGCACCGCGCCGAAGACCGAGGCGTGGACGACGGAGGCCGCCATGGACCCCGACTGGTCGATGCAGAGGATGACGTCCTTGCGTACGCCCCGGTCGGCGCGCCCGTGTCCGACGAGGCGCTCGGGAACGACCGTACGGTGGGCGGGTAGATAGTTCTTGAGGTTGGCGCGGATGGTGCGGTCCCAGTCGATGTCCCGGTGGCGCGGCCTGCTGATGCGGGCCGAACGGTCCAGGGCTCCGGTGAGTGTCGCCCTGGTGCGGGTGGCCAGGCGCTTCTCCAGGTCCTCGACGACCTTGCGCACGACGGCCCGCGCGGTCTCCTTCGTCGTCTCGGGCATGGCCTTGCCGAGCGAGAGCAGCGTGCCGACGAGATGGACGTCGGGCTCCACGGCCTCCAGCATCTCGGGCTCCAGCAGCAGGGCGGACAGCCCCAGGCGGTCGATCGCGTCACGCTGCATGACCTGGACGACGGAGCTCGGGAAGTACGTACGGATGTCGCCGAGCCAGCGGGCGACGGACGGGGCGGACGCGCCGAGCCCGGCGGAACGGTCGCTGCCGCCCCGGCCACCGGGCTTCTTCCCTCCGCCGTACAGCGCGGTCAGGGCTCCGTCCATGGGGACGTCACGGCCGGTGAGCGTGTGCCCGGTGCTCTCGGCGCCGTCCGCGCCGAGCACCATGCGCCAGCGCCGCAGCCGCTCGTCGGCGGCCGGCGGTCCGGCCGGGGCCGCTGTCATCGTCGTCCTCTCCTGTCCCGTCGTGTCCGCCCGGTCCGTGGTGTCCGTGGTCGTCCTCGTGCCCGTGGTGTCCTTCGTGTCCGCCCGGTCCTTGGTCATCGGGTTTCCGTCCCTGTCGTCATCGGGGCGCCGCCCGTCGCCGCGTGGTCGAGCCCGAGCAGCAGGCGGAGCACCGGCACCACGGCGTCCGCGCGCTCCTCGTCGAGTCCGGCTCCGAACCCGGGCGCACCGGCCGTGTCCACGCCGTGTGCCGCCTCCGGGGCCGGACCTCGGCGGACGAGCTCGCCGAGGGTGCGCCGTACGCCTGGTTCGTAGGCCGAGAACGTGCGGCGGAGGAGGGGCAGCACATCGGTGAACAGGTCGGCCGGTACGCCGGTGAGCCAGGCGTCGACCAGTCCGAGGAGCCGCTCGTCGTGGACGAGCAGCATGCCGCCGCCCGCCGCGCCGCCGACGAAGCCCTCGATCCAGGCGGCGGCGTCGGCCGGTGGCGTGCCGGGTGAGAGCGCCAGCCCCATCAGTCGTGCCGCCTCCTCCTCGGCGAGCAGCCCGTCGTCCAGGAGGAGGCGGGTGGCACGGCCCCGGATCACTCCCACGACGGTGTCCCTGGCGGACAGCTTGCGCAGGACGTCGGCCCAGCGCTCCCGGAGTCCGTCCGCGGGGACGGCGCCGGCCAGCAGCCCGATCGCGGTGTGCACCCCGTCCAACCGGTGCCGCAGCTCCGCGGCTCCGTCCGCGTCGAGGCCGGTGCAGGCGGGTGGCAGGCCGACACAGATCCGCTCGGCGAGGCCGACGGCGACCTCGCCCAGGGCCGCCGTGCCGGTGCCCCGCACGTCCCCGTACCGCAGGGAGCGGGCCAGGGCGGGCAACGCGTCGGCGAGATGGCCGACGTCCGTGTCGAGGGCGGCCCGGTCGGCGAGGGCCTTCATGACGACGGGCAGCGCCTCGGTCAGTTCGGCCAGGAGACAGTGCTCGGCGAGCACGGTGACGTCGGCGAGCGCGGTCGCCGCGACGGCGTCCGACTCCGCCCTGGCGGTCGCGGCGGAGAGCACCGTGGTGCCCCAGACGCCGGCTTCCGCGATCCGTACGGAGAGCTCCGGCTCCCAGCGCAGCCGCCAGCTCTCGCGGAACGTCCCGGTGCCGCCCCGGCCGGCCGCGGGCTCGCCCCAGCCGACGCCCAGGAGCCGCAGCCGGTGCAGCAGTCTGCTGCGGGCCGCGTCGGTGTCCTTGCGTAGGTCGAGCCCCAGCTCCCGCTCCTTCGCCTCGGGCTTGAGCCTCAGGGTGCGCTGCTGCCGGGTCAGATCACGCTGGAGGGGGACGGCGGGGGCGGTGTCGGGCACCTCGCCGAGGGTCTCGCCGACGACGAGCCGGGCGTGCACGAGGGCCAGCGGCACGTCGGAGCCCTCGCACATGGCGGCCCGGACGGCGTCGGTGGCCTCGGCGAGGCCGGGGAACGGACGGTCCCGCACGGCGGCCAGCGTCGTGGCGAGCCGCACGGCCTCGATGACGTGGGCGGAGGAGACGGGCCGGTCCTCCTCGCGCAGCATTCCCGCGACCTTCGTCATCCAGCGCTCGACGGGCCGGTCGGGCGCGGCGAAGAGGTGCCCGTACCAGCCGGGCGAGTCGATCCCGGCGCCGTATCCGCTGTGCCGGGCGAGCCGGCGGTGCGTCCAGGGCACCCAGGTCAGCTCCGTCTTCACCTTGGGGATCCCCCTGAGGAGGGCCCGGTCGGCGGCGAGTGTCGTCCGGGCGGCGAGCGCGGGGACGTGCCAGGCGCCGCAGACGACGGTGATGTCGTCGCCGAACTCCTTGCGGGCGGTGCGCAGCTGGATGCGCATATGGGCTTCCCGTACGGCGTCCCGTGGGTGCCCGCCGTCCCCGTACGCCTCGCGCAGTGCCGTCATCGCCTCGGCGAGGGCGGCGAACGGTGCCCGTGGGTCGGCCGGTGCTCCGTCCGTGGCGCGGTGCTCGACGACGTCCTCCCACCATCGCTCGGGGTCGTCGTAGCCGGCGGTCGCCGCGAGGACACCGATCGGATCGACGGCCGTGTCCTCCGGCCGGCCCGCCGGCTGCTCCGTCATGGCCAGGGAGTGCGCGGCGGGCAGGTCCACGAAGCGCACCGGGATCTCGTGCGCCAGCGCCCAGCGGATCGCCACCCACTCGGGCGAGAACTCGGCCAGCGGCCAGAAGGCGGCGCGCCCCGGGTCGTCCACCGCGTGGGCGAGCAGCGCGACGGGCGGCCGCATCCGTTCGTCGGCGGCGAGCGGCAGGAGGGCGTCGCCCTCGGGCGGTCCTTCGACGAGCACGGCACGCGGCCGTACGGAATCCAGGACGGCCAGGACCGCGCGGGCGGATCCGGGACCGTGGTGGCGCACCCCGAGCAGCAGCGGTCCTCCGGACGCGGCCGGGCCCGTCGGACGGACCGTCATGCGGAGACCTCGCGGCAGGCGCGGTAGAAGTCCTTCCAGCCGTCCCGCTCGCGGACCACGGTCTCCAGGTACTCCTGCCAGACCACCCGGTCCGCCGCCGGGTCGCGGACGACCGCGCCGAGGATGCCGGCCGCGACGTCGCCCGACCGCAGCACGCCGTCGCCGAAGTGGGCGGCGAGCGCGAGGCCGCTGGTGACGACGGAGATGGCCTCGGCCGTGGACAGCGTCCCGGAGGGCGACTTGAGCTTGGTGCGGCCGTCCGTGGTGATGCCGTCGCGCAGCTCGCGGAAGACCGTGACGACGCGCCGGATCTCGGCCATGCCGTCGGGGGCCGCGGGCAGGTCGAGGGAGCGTCCGATCTGGTCGACGCGCCGGGACACGATGTCCACCTCGGCCTCGGGGGTCTCGGGCAGCGGCAGCACGACGGTGTTGAAGCGGCGGCGCAGGGCGCTGGAGAGCTCGTTGACCCCGCGATCGCGGTCGTTCGCCGTGGCGATGAGGTTGAAGCCGCGCACGGCCTGGACCTCCTGGCCCAGCTCGGGGACGGGAAGCGTCTTCTCCGACAGGATCGTGATGAGGGCGTCCTGCACGTCGGCGGGGATGCGGGTGAGCTCCTCGACCCGGGCGGTCATGCCCTCGGACATGGCGCGCATGACCGGGCTCGGCACGAGCGCGTCGCGGCTGGGGCCGTGGGCCAGCAGCTGCGCGTAGTTCCACCCGTAGCGGACGGCTTCCTCGGGGGTGCCCGCGGTGCCCTGGACGAGCAGGGTCGAGTCTCCGCTGACGGCTGCGGCGAGGTGCTCGGACACCCAGGTCTTGGCGGTGCCGGGCACGCCGAGGAGCAGCAGGGCCCGGTCGGTGGCGAGCGTGGTCACGGCGACTTCGACGAGGCGGCGCGGACCGACGTACTTCGGTGTGATCACCGTGCCGTCCGGGAGCGCTCCGCCGAGGAGGTAGGTGGCGACGGCCCATGGTGAGAGCTTCCAACGGACGGGCCTGGGGCGGTCGTCGGCTGCCACGAGCGCCTTGAGCTCGTCGGCGAAGGCGTTCTCGGCGTGCGGCCTCAGGACCTCGCCGCCGCTGTCTGCGGCTGCGGTGTGCACGGATACGGACGCGGTCATGGATCCCCCTCCAGATCGTTCGACCCGATGTGGATCCACCGTGCACCATGGCACTGACAATCGGCCCCTGCCGTGGCCTCGGCCGGGGGAAAGGCCTGGTGGCAGGCGGAGTTCGAAGGGGGGTCGCGAGAGGGTGACGCGACCGGGAGGTCAGCCGACGGCGGGTGGGACGGCGATGCTGCCGCCGCTCGTCAGGAGCGCCTCGCCCTCCGGCTCCGTGATGACCTCGCCCCTGTAGGTGGTCGTGCGGGCGACGTCGTCCGATTCCGGTGCGAGCTGCATGACCGCGGGCGGCATGATGCCGCGCAGGGTGACGGTCTTCCGCCACGGGAGCGTGGGCGACTCGACCGTCTCCGTCGTCGGCTCCGTGGCGTCGTCCCCGCCGTCGTCCCCGCCGTCGTGGAACCGGATCTCGTCGACCTTCGTGCCGGTGACTTCGCAGGTCACCCCGTAGGTCTCGTCGACGGCCGCGTCGAAGGCCGCGTCGAAGGCCCGGTCGACGGCCCGGTCGATCGATTCCTCGACCGACTCCCCGTCCGTTCCGGAACAGGCGGTGAGCCCGAGCGCGAGGCCGCCGACGAGAACCGCGCGCGCGGCGGAACGGGCGGTGCGTCCGCGGCCGTTGATGTGGGTGAGGCGAGTGATACGGGTGAGGCGATTCATCAGGTCCCCTGGAATGGTCTGCCGACCGTTCCCGCTTCGCAGCAAAGCGCACGGACCCGACGCGGTCAGGGTGTCGCGGAGCAGGTGAAGTCGCAGGTCGGAGCCGGTTGTCAGTGGGGCGGCCTACCGTCGTTCCCATGCTGCTATCTCACGGGGGAGAATCCGCGCGCACCGCCGGTCCGGTGGCGCGCTGGACGGTGGAACAGGTGCTGGCACTGGCTCCTGACGAGGCATCACGCAGGGCGGGGAGCAGGCTCGGCTCCGGGCGTCCGTGGTCCGACGCGGGCCGCACCGGCGCGGGGGCGCTGTGGGGGCTGTGCGAGGGGAACGGCAGTACGTCGTACCGCACGGCGATCGATACGGACGGGCCCGCCTGCACGTGCAGTTGCCCGAGCCGGAAGTTCCCGTGCAAGCACGCGCTGGGGCTGCTGCTGCTCTGGGCGTCCGGCGACCCTGCGTTGGGACAGAGGGAGGCCCCGGACTGGGCCGAGGAGTGGCTGGAGGGCCGCCGTGGACGGGCGGCGGTCCCGGCGGGTGGGGGTCCTGCGGGTGAGGGCCCTGCGGGTGAGGGCCCTGCCGCGGGTCCGGCCGACCCGGAGGCGGCCAGGAGGCGTGCCGAACGCCGGGCCGAGCGCATCACGGGGGGTGCGCAGGAGCTGGAGCAGCGGCTCGCCGACCTGGTGCGCGGCGGGCTGGCGGCGGCCGACCGTCCGGGGTACGGCCAGTGGGAGGAGACCGCGGCCCGCATGGTCGACGCACAGGCTCCGGGACTCGCCGGGCGGGTGCGGGAGCTGGGTTCGATCCCGGCGTCGGGCCCGGGCTGGCCGGTGCGGCTGCTGGAGGAGTGCGCGCTGCTGCATCTGCTGGACTCGGCGTGGCTGGGGCTCGACCGGCTGCCCGGTCCGCTGGCGGCAACGGTGCGTGCGCGGGTCGGCCTGACGGTACCCGCCGAGGGACCGGCGGTCCGTGACCGGTGGCTGGTCCTCGCGCAGTACGACATACCGGACGGCAAGATCGTCACTCGTCGCATCTGGCTGTACGGAAGGGGGTCGGGGCGCACGGCGCTGCTGCTGTCGTTCGGGGCGGCCGGGCGCTCCCCCGGGCTGGCGCTGCCGGTGGGGGTGACGATCGACGCCGAGGTGACGCCTTATCCGGGCGGCGGCCGGTTGCGGGCCGAGCTGGGCGAGCGGTTCGGCACGCCCGTCGCCGCGACCGCACCGCCGCCGGGCGGCACGACGGCCGACGCCGCCGCCGCGTACGGGCGTGCCCTGCTGGACGACCCGTGGCTGGACGCGTGGCCGGCCACCCTGCGCGAGGTCATACCGGTGCCGTCCGGGGACGGCTGGCAGCTGGTGGGCGCGACGGACGGCTCCGCCCTGCCGCTCTCCTCCTCGGCGGTGTCCCGGCCGGGCCTGTGGAAGCTCGTGGCGCTCTCCGGAGGTGGCCCCGTGACGGTGTTCGGCGAGTGCGGGCACCGGGGCTTCGACCCGCTCACGGCCTGGTGTCCCGAGTCCGACGACGACATGGGCGCGGGTTCGACCGTGGCGCTCGTCTGACGTGACCGAATCCCTCGATCCGCGACTCCTGGACACCCGGAGGGGACCGATGACCACCACCAACTCGACGACCGCCGTGCCGGTCAACGCCCCGTGGGAGGAGCTTGTCACCTCGGCCCTGCTCGGCACCGACCGGCGCCCGTTGCGGCGCACGCCGGGCGCGGGGCCGGCGGATGGCTCGGCAGCCCTGCTGGACGCGGCGGCGCTCCACACGGTGCGGCGCCGCGCCGCGCTGCTCCCGGCCGCCGGGGCACCCGCGCCCGAGCCCGCGCCCGCCGACCCCCGGCCGCCGCTTCCCGTAGCCGCCCGGCACCGGCTGGCGCAGCTGCTCGCCGACCGGTCCACCCCCTCGGGCGGCGGGGGGCGGGGTACGACCCCTGATCTCACCGAGCTCATCCCCCAGTGGCTGGCCTCCGCCGGAGCACGCGGATTCCGTGCTCCGGCCGAGCTGCTGCCCGCCCTTCTGGACGCGGCCAGGGCGCGCACGGACCTGCGACCGCACGCGCTGGCGTTCGCGGGTCCGCGCGGGCTCTGGCTGGCCGGGCTGAATCCGGAGTGGAGGTTCGCGCTGCGGGCCTCACCCGGCGGTGCGCACCGGCCCGGCACCGAGGATCCGGATGCGGTGCGCCGGATGTGGGAGGAGGGGCTGTTCGCGGAACGGGTCGCGCTCCTCGGGGCCGTACGGGCGGAGGATCCCGCCGCGGCGCGGGCCCTGCTCGCGGCCACCTGGTCCACGGAACGTGCCGAGGACCGGCTGATGTTCCTCGATTCGCTGCGGACGGGCCTGTGCGGCGACGACGAGGCGTTCCTGGAGGAGGCGTTGTCGGACCGCAGCCGCAATGTCCGCGCCACGGCCGCCGAACTGCTGTCCGCGCTGCCGGATTCGGCGCTCGCCCTGCGGATGGCGGACCGCGCCACGTCGTGTGTGAACCCCGACCGTACGGGCGCCGCCGTGTCCGTCGCCGTGGAGGCCCCGCACGAGTGCGACGCCGCGATGCAGCGTGACGGGGTGGCGCCGGTCCCGCCGTCCGGCCGGGGTGAACGGTCATGGTGGCTGGGGCAGTTGGTGGAGGCTTCCCCGCTGGCCGTCTGGCGGGAGAGGTTCGGCGGCCGTACCGCTCGGGAGATCGTCGCGCTGCCCGTCGCCGACGGGTGGGCGCCCGAGCTGCACGCCGCGTGGTGCCGGGCGGCGGTGCGGCAGCGGGACCCCGAGTGGGCGCGGGCGCTGCTCGGCACCCCTTCGACGCCTCCGGCGAACGGCCCCGGGACGGCGTCCCTGGCGGAGCGGTCACAACTCCTCGCCACCCTGCCCGCCGCCGAACGGGCGCTCTGGGTCGCCGACTTCATAGCGGCACACGGTCTGTCCGAGGCGTTCCAGCTGCTCGGCGTCTGCACCGTTCCCTGGGCCGAGCCGCTCGGCCGGTCGGTGGTCGACGCACTGGACATCGCCCGGGACGCGGGGAGTTACCCGTGGAGCTTCAGCGGGGTGATGGGCCTGGCCGAGCGTTGCCTCGACCCTGCGGAGGCGGATCGGCTGGAGGTGCTGACCACCACCCCCGACGAGCCGGAGGGCGCGTCACCGGGGGCGGGTGGCTACTGGTCGGAGGCGTTCCAGCGCCTGGTCTCCACGCTGCGCCTGCGCGCGACCATGGACGCGGAACTGACACCGGACGCCGGGTGCGCGAGCATCCCGGACCGGGACGTCCCGGTCCGGGGTGGCGCCGTGTGACCGGGCCGGAAGGGGCAACGCCGGCCGCGTGCCACGGTCGGCGGGCCGGTCAGCGGGCGGCCAGGGCTCCGGCGGGCCGCGCCGGACCGGCTCAGGCTCCGCGGACCGGCTCGGGCTCATGCAGGGCTCGGGCCTGGGCAGGGCTCGGGCCTGGGCAGGCACTGGCAACGCGGTACAGGCGCGGCAGGCGCGGGCTTGGGACGGACGCTCCATACCGGGTCGAGCACCGGAGGCTCGCTCCGGGCAGACTCCCGCACGGGCCACGCAGACACCGGGCGGGCAGGCAGGCCCGGGCGGTCGCACAGACATCAGCAGGGCCGGCCTGCGCCTGCCCGGCCGGACGAGGCCCTGCCCGGCCGGGCAGGCGCAGGCCCAGGACCCGAAGGATCAACCCCGGGCCGGGAAGGCGCGGCACCGGCGGGTAGCGGTCCGAAGGACTGACCACCCGGTCCGGATGCCCACGAGCCCGCCCGAATGCCCGCAAGCCGGTCCGGATGCCCACCGAGCCCGCCCGGATGCCCCGCAAGCGCGGGTGGTCAGGCCTCCGCGGACTGGCGTACGTGGGCGTTCACCCAGTCGACGATCGACGCGGTCGTCGCACCAGGGGTGAAGATCTCCGCGACGCCCTGCTCCTTCAGCGGAGCGATGTCCGCCTCGGGGATGATGCCGCCGCCGAACACCTTGATGTCCTCCGCCTCGCGCTCCTTCAGGAGTGCGATGACCTTCGCGAAGAGCGTGTTGTGCGCACCGGAGAGGATCGAGAGACCGATCGCGTCGGCGTCCTCCTGGATCGCCGTGTCCACGATCTGTTCCGGGGTCTGGTGGAGGCCCGTGTAGATGACCTCCATCCCCGCGTCCCGCAGCGCCCGCGCGATCACCTTCGCCCCGCGGTCGTGGCCGTCGAGGCCCGGCTTGGCCACCACCACACGGATCGGACCGGTCACACCCATCACTGCCTCCACATGCGTCTCCCGTGCCGGAAGGGCCGGGGATGTGAACGAACGTTATCCACAGCATCCCGTACGGCGTCGTTTCGCGGTGGACCGGGAGGGGGAAATCACACATGGGACATGTTCGCCGAGCGGTGCTCCCTGTGTCAGGCGGCCTACAGGCCGTGCAGGGATCGCCGCCAGGGGAGCCGCAGCGAGGTCGTCGTACCACCGTGCCGTCAGCCGCACGGCACGGTGGTACGACCCCCGGCCGGCAGGGCCGTCGTCACCTCCACCGCGACACCCCGTGAGGGCGTACGGGGCAGGGAGCCGCCTCCCCCGCATGCCAGTGCAGGAGGTCCGGCCATGAAGGTCCCGTCCTTCCTTCCCCTACTGCTGCGCCGCCCGTGTCCGCGCCCCACCTGGCTGTCATCGGCGCTGGTGAGAGCAACCGCCCTGGAGCTGGCGATCCTCGCGGGGCATGTGCTCATCTACCCCTCGGGCATCACGCCCGAGCGCAGGACCCGCACCGCTCCGCCCGGCCGGGGCACCGACCCCGAGCCGCGGACCGCCCCCACCCACAGCGAGAGCGCGGCGGCGACCGCGCCCGCAGCCACCGGTGAGACGAGGGGGAGCGTCACGCCGCTCGGCCCTCCGGCCGCCGACGACCGTCCTCCCGTCGTCCTCCTGCACGGCTTCATCGACAACCGCTCCGTCTTCGTCCTGCTCCGCCGTTCCCTGTCCCGGCACGGCTGGCACCACCTGGAGTCGCTCAACTACTCGCCGCTGACCTGCGACATCCGCACGGCGGCGGAGCTGCTCGGCCGGCATGTCGAGGAGATCTGTGCCCGCACCGGACACCGCGAGGTCGACATCGTGGGGCACAGCCTCGGCGGCCTGATCGCGCGGTACTACGTGCAGCGGCTCGGCGGCGACCGGCGGGTGCGCACGCTCGTCACCCTCGGCACGCCGCACGGCGGCACGGCCGTCGCCCCGGTCGCGGGCGCACACCCCATCGTCCGCCAGATGCGCAGCGGCTCGGATCTGATCGAGGAGCTGCGCCACCCGGCCCCCGGCTGCCGGACCCGGTTCATCAGCTTCTGGAGCGAGCTGGACCGGGTGATGGTCCCGGTCGAGGCGGCCTGCGTCGACCACCCCGACCTGGACGCGGTCAACGTGCGCGTCTCCGGCATCGGTCATCTCGCACTCCCGGTGCACCCCGCGGTCGCCGCCGCGATCCGACAGGCGCTCGAATCGGACGATTCGATCGGCCTCAGCACTCCGGGAGCAACTTCCGTGGCCTGAGTCGACCCGAAGAAATAGAACTAACTTCGAACATAGGGCCAAGCCTGCTCCCACAGTCCACCGAAAGGCGGCCGATTGCCCGTTTCCTGAGGTGCCGGAACCCGTCGAAGATTGTCGTCGTCACGTACTGCCGGGTACAGTCGCGGCCACTGCTCACCCTGGGATTCCCCCACCGGACCCAGAACAGGTCCTGCTGCCGAGGCGAGAGAGAAGTTGGTGAACGACCAGCACCCCCACGCCGGGTACGCCGGATTCGACAGCCGGTCCACCGGAGGTTTCGACGCCGACCCGCTCTTCGGGTCCCTGCCGGACCATCAGGACGGCAGTCACGAAACGGCGTACGGCAGCGGTTACACCACCGCATACGACGGTTCCTACGGCGGCTACGACACCGCTTACGCGGCCGGGCCCCAGCAGACGGGCCAGTACGACACCGGGCACGGGCAGTACGACACCGGGCAGTACGACGGTCAGTGGGGCACCGGAGCGCATCAGCAGGCCTCGTACGACGGCTACGGCGCGCAGGTCCACCCGCAGGCCCAGCAGACCTACGGCACCACCGCCACCTGGATGCCCGAAGCAGGGATCCCCGCGCAGACGGCACACCCCGGGACGGGCGCCGCGGACGCGACCGGCCAGTGGGACACCACCGGCTGGGACCACACGGGCCAGGCCGACCAGTGGGCCACGAGCGACACCGGCGCCTTCCCCACCACCACCTTCAGCAGCACGGCCTACGCCACGGGCACGTACACGGCCCCGGTCTTCGAGACCTCCGGCTACGGAACGGCCGACACGGGCGCCTACGACGCCACCGCCTGGAACACCGGCGCCACGCCCGAGACCACGGCGTACGCACCCGAACAGACGTCGTATCCCGCATACGAACACCAGGCTGCTCCCTACGAGTCGTACGAGACGGCCGAGTTCGTACCCCAGGAACACCTGGACGCGACCGACACCGGGACCGCGGAGGCGGAGGCCGACTCGCAGGCGGAGGCCGCCGCGTACGACGCGGCCGATCCGTACGCCCCGTACAACCCGGACCTCGACCACGGCCCGGCCGGCGTGCACGACGCGGTCACCGAGATCGCGGACGTCATCGACGTGACTGCGTCCCACGCCCCCTCCGGGGCCCGCCCCGTGGGCCGTTCCGCCCAGCGCGGCGGCAGCCGCGGCCGGCGTCGCACTCCGGCGAAGCGCTCCGCGCTCCTCACCGTCGCCGTTCCCTCCGCCTGCGTGATGAGCGTCGCGGGCATCGCGGCGGCTTCCGTGAGCGGCGTCGGCGGTGCCGAGGAGCAGAAGGACGACACCACGTCCATGGCGGCCGCCGACACGGTCAAGCCGGCCGTCGCCAACAACGAGCTGGACACCCAGCTCGCCGCCCTCAGCGCCGACGCCGAGAACTTCGCCGACCGTGCCAGCCGCACCCAGGAGCGCATCGACCTGAAGGAGCGTCAGGCCGCCGAGAAGAAGAAGCGCGACGAGGAGGCCGCACGCCGCGAGGCGGCACGCCCCAAGTTCGCCCTGCCGGTCAACCAGCACGGCCTCAGCGCCTACTACGGCCAGGCGGGCGTGAACTGGATGTCCGCGCACACCGGCATCGACTTCCCCGTGGGTCTCGGCACTCCGGTGATGGCGGCGACCGACGGCACCGTCCGCACGCAGCTGAACAGCGCCTACGGGAACATGGTGATCGTCACCGCGGCCGACGGCACCGAGACCTGGTACTGCCACCTCAGCGCCGCGAAGATCCGTTCCGGCACGGTCAAGGCCGGTGACGTCATCGCGTACTCGGGAGACTCGGGCAACTCCACCGGCCCGCACCTGCACTTCGAGGTACGGCCCGGCGGCGGCGCGTCGATCGACCCGCTGGCGTGGCTCCGCAGCCACGGCCTCAATCCGAACTGAGCCCTGAGCTCAAGGGCCCGGGCACGAACCCGGGCCCTTGAGCCGCACCCTGAACGATCCGGACCCGCGCCCGGACGAAGACGCCCGGCACCGTCCGGACCCGCGTCGGCCTCTTCGTGGCCCGCGCCCGGTCGAAAGCCCGGGCCCCGTCCGGGCCCGGGCGAGCGGCCCTACAGCTTCTCGACCGGCGCGTACCGCAGCAGCAGCTTCTTCGGGCGCTCGTCGCCGAAGTCGACCGTGGCCTTCGCCTGGTCGCCGAAGCCCTCGACGGCCGTCACCGTGCCCAGGCCGAACTGGTCGTGCGTGACCCGGTCCCCCGCCACCAGGGTGACCACCGGCTTGTCCGCGGTACGCCGGGTCGCGAAGCCCGACGGCCCCGACCTGGCGCGCGAGGAGGACAGCGACGAGGTGATCCCCGACGTCGGTCCCGCCGGAGCCGCCATCGGCCCCTTGCGCTTCCACTCCAGGTGCTGGTCCGGGATCTCCTCCAGGAACCGCGACGGCGGGTTGTACGAGGGCTGTCCCCAGGCGCTGCGCATGGAGGCCCGGGTCAGATACAGCCGCTCGCGCGCCCGGGTGATGCCCACGTAGGCGAGCCGGCGCTCCTCCTCCAGCTCCTTCGCCTGACCCAGCGCGCGCATGTGCGGGAAGACGCCGTCCTCCATGCCGGTCAGGAACACCACCGGGAATTCGAGGCCCTTGGCGGTGTGCAGCGTCATCAGCGTGACGACACCGGAGCCGTCCTCGTCCTCGTCGGGGATCTGATCGGCGTCGGCGACGAGCGCGACCTTCTCCAGGAACTCGGCGAGCGTGCCCGCGCCCTCCTCCTCCGCCCGCTCCTGCTCGAACTCGAGGGCGACGGCGGCGAGCTCCTGAAGGTTCTCGATGCGGGTCTCGTCCTGCGGGTCGGTGGACGCCTGGAGTTCGGCGAGATAGCCGGTCCGCTCCATGACGGCCTCCAGCACGACCGCCGGTCCGGCGCCGGACTCCACGATCGTGCGGAGCTCCTCCATCAGCGTGTTGAACCGCTTCACGGCGTTCGACGAACGGGCCGCCATGCCGTACGCCTCGTCGACGCGGCGCAGCGCCTGCGGGAAGGAGATCTTCTCGCGCAGCGACAGGGCGTCGATCATCGCCTCGGCCCGGTCGCCGATGCCCCGCTTCGGCACGTTGAGGATGCGTCGCAGCGGGACGGTGTCCTCGGGGTTGGAGAGGACCCGGAGGTAGGCCAGGACGTCCCTGACCTCCTTGCGCTCGTAGAAGCGCACTCCGCCGACGACCTTGTAGGGCAGCCCCACGCGGATGAAGATCTCTTCGAAGACACGGGACTGGGCGTTCGTGCGGTAGAAGACGGCTACGTCGCCCGCCTTCGCGTCCCCGGCGTCCGTCAGCCGGTCGATCTCGTCGGCGACGAACTGCGCCTCGTCGTGCTCGGTGTCGGCGACGTAGCCGGTGATCCGGGTGCCGGCGCCCGCGTTCGTCCAGAGGTTCTTGGGACGGCGGCTCTCGTTGCGCTCGATGACGGCGTTGGCCGCGGACAGGATCGTCTGCGTGGAGCGGTAGTTCTGCTCCAGCATGATCGTCGTCGCGTCCGGGTAGTCCTCCTCGAACTGGAGGATGTTGCGGATGGTCGCTCCGCGGAAGGCGTAGATCGACTGGTCCGCGTCACCGACGACGCACAGCTCACCCGGGGCGTCGGCCTCGCCCGCCGGGCCGACCAGCTCGCGTACGAGGGTGTACTGCGCGTGGTTGGTGTCCTGGTACTCGTCGACCATCACGTGCCGGAAGCGGCGGCGGTAGTGCTCGGCGACGTCGGGGAACGCCTGCAGCAGGTGGACCGTCGTCATGATGATGTCGTCGAAGTCCAGGGCGTTGGCCTCGCGCAGCCGTGCCTGGTAGAGCGCGTAGGCCTGGGCCAGCGTCTTCTCGAACCCGTCGGCTGCCTGACCGGCGAAGGTCTCCTCGTCGATCAGTTCGTTCTTCAGGTTCGAGACCTTCGCCGTGAACGACTTCGGCGGGTAGCGCTTCGGGTCGAGGTCCAGATCGCGGCAGACCAGCGCCATCAGCCGCTTGGAGTCGGCGGCGTCGTAGATCGAGAACGACGAGGTGAAGCCGAGGAGCTTGGACTCGCGGCGCAGGATCCGCACGCACGCGCTGTGGAAGGTCATGACCCACATGGCGTTGGCGCGCGGCCCGACGAGCTGCTCGACGCGCTCCTTCATCTCACCGGCGGCCTTGTTGGTGAAGGTGATCGCCAGGATCTGGCCCGGGTGCACCCCGCGCTCGGCCAGCAGGTGGGCGATCCGGTGGGTCAGCACGCGGGTCTTGCCCGAACCCGCCCCGGCGACGATGAGCAGCGGAGAACCCGCGTGCACGACGGCGGCGCGCTGCTCGGTGTTCAGCCCGTCGAGCAGCGCGGCGGAGTCGACGACCGGGCGCGGGGCGCCGTCGCGGTAGTACGCGTCACGCGGCGGCGGGGGCGTGTCGAAGACGTCCTCGAACAGCCCCTCCGGCACCGCTTCGGGCGCGTGGCCCTCGGGGGGCGGCGGGGGGCCTTCGTCCGCTTGCTGGAGGCCGGTCAGGAAACTGTCGTCAAAGAGGCTGCTCATCGCCTGCCGAGTCTAGGGCCTCTCGTGCGGATGATGCCGGGCTCACGGGATCTGGCACGCACGTCTGCGGCGCTGTCGTCAATCACCAACGCTCCGCGTCGCCTCAGTCCTCCGCCTTGCTGCACGCACCGGACCCCGCTCCCTGACCCGGCCTGATCCAGACGGAAGACCCTGGGCCGCCGCACCGACAGCCCGGGGCCGCATTCCGCACGAGGGCAGCAATCCGTACGCGTACGGAGACGGTCCGCGCACGGTGCGTAGGAATCCTGGGTCCGTCGCCGCCCCGTGGGCAGCCGGTCCGAAAAGGTCACGGAAATGTATCGGGCATATCGAACATCAACCTTCACAGGGACACCACGGGTTGGTTAGCGTGCTCGACGGGTGACCCGTCACCGCTTCGAGGCGACCCACGCCACGCGGGCACCCCCGCCGAATCCGTGCCGCCCTCGCGGGAGCCGGAACCGGGGACCCACACGCAGCACCGGGGTGAATCGGTCCTCTCCCCAGGACCGTAGGGCAGCCTTCCGTTCCGCCCGAACCCGACAGCTAACCCGGTAGGCGGTCCACGGAAGGAGATGCCGGCCTTGGCATCGCATCGCAAGCCGCGCACGCGGGTGCGCACCACCACCCCTGCCGTCGGCCTCACGACGGCGGCGCTGGCCTCCGTCACCCTGCTCTCGACGCAGAGCGCGACGGCCGCCCCGGCGGAGCCCAAGCCCAGCATCGAGGAAGTGCAGAAGAAGGTGGACGACCTGTACCGCCAGGCAGGCACGGCGACGCAGGAGTACAACAAGGCGAAGACCGCGTCCACGCAGCAGCGCTCCAAGGTCGACGCGCTGCTGGAGGCCGCGGCCAAGCGGGCCGACAAGCTCAACGAGACGCGCCGGGAGCTGGGCCACTACGCGGCGGCCCAGTACCGCGGCGGTGCGATCGCCCCGACGGCGACGTTCTTCCTCGCGGACGACCCGCAGGCGTACTTCGACCAGGACCAGCTGATGGCGCGGATGACCAGCCAGCAGCAGAAGGCGGTCGCCGACTTCCGTACGCAGCAGGGCGAGGCCGCGGCGAAGCGGGTCGAGGCGACGAAGAGCCTGGAGACGCTCACCGAGTCGCAGGCCACTCTGCGCACCAGCAAGCAGCAGGTGCAGAACAAGCTGACCGAGGCCCGCTCGCTGCTGTCGAAACTGACCGCCGAGGAGAAGGCGCGCCTCGCGGAGCTGGAGCGCAAGAAGGAGGCGGAGGCCGAGCGCAAGGCGAAGGAGCTCGCCCGCCAGCAGGCTGCCGCGAAGGCCGAGGCCGACCGGGCGGCCGAGGAGGCGGCCGCGAAGGAGGAAGAGGCGGGCTCCGGCACCGGAACGGGCGGCGACACGGACTCCGACAGCGGTTACGCGGCCAAGGCCGACAAGGTCCTGGCCTTCGCCCGGGCCCAGATCGGCAAGCCGTACGTCTGGGGGGCGACGGGCCCGGCCTCGTACGACTGCTCCGGTCTCACCCAGGCCGCCTGGAAGGCCGCGGGCGTCACCCTGCCCAGGACGACCTGGGACCAGGTGGAGGTCGGCACCCGGGTGGCCACGGCGGATCTGCAGCCGGGCGACCTGGTCTTCTTCTACGACGACATCAGCCACGTCGGCATCTACAAGGGTGACGGCATGATGATCCACGCGCCGAAGCCCGGTGCGAACGTCCGCGAGGAGTCGATCTACTACATGCCGATCTACGGCAGCGTGCGCCCGGCGTAACGCGCGGGCGCGCGAAGGGCGGGCGTACGGGTCGTACGCCCGCCCCGCCCGGACGAGACCGCACTGCCCACGTACAGCGGCCGGCTCAGGTCCGGAGCATGGCTCAGGTCCGGAGCATGGCTCAGGTCCAGAGCATGGCTCAGGCCCGGAGTGCGGCTCAGGTCCAGAGCATGGCTCAGGTCCAGAGCGTGGCGATGAAGATGTTGGCGACCGTCAGCCCGCCGACGGCTGCGAACGCGCCCTTGCCGGCCTTCTCCTCGTCCCGCTTCACGTACACGAGCGCCAGGATCACGATCAGGACCAGCAGCTTGACGCCGATCTTGACGTTGTTCACCGTCTGGTCGTCGGCCTGGTTGAGCCCGACGAGGGCGATGCCCGTGACCAGCATGGTCAGCGCCCCGTGCAGCATGGCCGGCACGAAGCGCGCGGTGCCCGCCCCCATGGCCTTCATCTGGGTCAGGAAGCCGCCCAGCAGGGAGGCGATACCGATGATGTGCAGAGCCACGAAGACATTGATGAGTACGTCCATGGCCGCAGCCTAGCCGCGGGCATATCACCACTCTTCGGCCAGGTAGGACTTCCTTACGAGTTCGCTCGCACCTGGTGCGAATTGCCGGACTCAGGTTGATTTTCCCGATCATTCGACGAGACCGAAACGTCACATCGAGCCAATAGCTGTCATTACGACTCTTCCCTGTGCCTCGGGTTTAGCGTCCCTCCCAGGTGACCGATTCTTCACCGCCGACCCGTACCGGGGCGGCACCCCGGTCGCCCCGCCGGGAGATCCGGCGGCGGGCCACTCCCCCTTATTCCGGTGGCCCGCCGTCGGACTCCCGGCGGGCCCGCAGGTATTCCCCGGCGGGCAGTCGAACGGAAGGACCCACGCCCCCGTGGCCCCCCATCGCAAAGCCGCTCACCGCAAGCCCAAGCAGCGCCTGTTCACCGGGCCTGCTGCCCGTACCGCGGCCACCCTGGCCTTCGCCGGGGCGGCGACCGCGACCGCCCTGGAAGGCGCCGCCCAGGCCGAGCCCCAGCTCTCCCCGGCCCAGGTCAAGGCCAAGGTCGACCGGCTGTACCACGACGCCGAGGTCGCCACCGAGAAGTACAACGGCGCGAAGGAGGAGGCGACCGCCTCCGCGAAGTCCCTCGACGCGCTGCGCGACGAGGCCGCGCGCAGGACCGACCGCCTCAACGCCGCACGCAACGCCCTGGGCTCGTTCGCCGCGGCGCAGTACCGCAGCGGAGGCATCGACCCGGCCGTCCGGCTGGCGCTCTCCTCCGACCCCGACGAGTACCTGGAGCGGGCCTCCTACCTGGACCGGGCCGGTGACCGGCAGGCCGGCGCGATCAACGGCGTACGCCGGCAGATCGGCGAGGTCGCACAGCTGCGCGCCCGGGCCGAGGACGAGCTCGCCGTCCTCAGGTCCCGTCAGGCCGACCTGAAGAAGCACAAGGAGGCGGTCCGCACGAAACTGGCCGACGCCCAGCGGCTCCTGGCCACCCTGAGCGAGGCCCAGCGTGCCGACTACGCGGGGCACGGCGGCCCGGCCGTGCGCGCCGGCCGCGGCACCCCGCGCGGCTCCGTCGCCGCCCCCGACGCCCGTGCGGCGCAGGCGGTCGCCTTCGCGTACGGGGCACTCGGCAAGCCGTACGTCTGGGGCGCCACCGGCCCCTCCTCCTTCGACTGCTCCGGCCTCACCCAGGCCGCCTGGCGTTCCGCGGGTGTCTCGCTGCCGCGGACCACCTACACGCAGATCAACGCGGGCCGACGCGTCGCACGATCCGAACTGGCCCCCGGGGACCTGGTGTTCTTCTACTCCGGGGTCACCCACGTCGGGCTCTACATCGGCGGTGGCCAGATGATCCACGCCCCGCGGCCGGGCGCACCGGTCCGTATCGCGCCGATCAGCGAAATGCCTTTCGCGGGAGCGACCCGGGTGGCATAGGCTCCGCGCCGACCGGCCGGACCCGACCGGGATCCGCGAGAGAGAAGGTTCCACCGTGCCCGTGGACACCGATGTCCAGAGCTATGCCCGCGCGCTCGCCCTCCGCTCCCCCGACCACTACCGGGTGGGCCCGTTCACGGTGCGCCACAACCCGGGCTGGGAGCTGAAGTTCGCCAACTACGCGATCCCGGACCGGGGTGCGGAACCGACCGCCCAGGACGTCGCGGATCTCATCGCGGCGTTCCGCGAGCGTGACCGGCTGCCCCGGCTGGAGTACCTGCCCGCCTGGGCACCCGCGGTCGAACCGGCGTTGCTGGCCGCCGGTTTCACCGTGGAGAACCATGCTCCGGTGCTCGCCTGCACCCCGGACGAGCTGCTCACGCCGAAGCCGGTGGACGGGCTCCGGGTCGCCGAGCCCGTCACCGACGCGGAGTTCACCGCGGCGGCGGCCGTCCAGCACACGGGATTCGGCGGGGAGGGCGGCCCCGACGACGGCGAGATCGCCTGGCTGCGCGGGGCCGCGGCCGGCGGGGGCGTCGCGGCGCTCGCCGTGCTCGGCTCCGAGCCCGCCGGGTCGGGCGGCTGCTCGGTCCCGGTCGACGGAATCAGCGAGCTGGCCGGGCTGGCCGTCGCCGAGGCCTTCCGCCGCCGTGGCGTCGGCGCCGCGCTGTCCGCCTGGCTGACGGCGACGGCGTTCGGACGCGGCTGCCACACCGTGTGGCTGGAGCCGGGCAGCCCGGAGGTCGAGCGGATCTACGCGGGCGTCGGCTACCGCAGGGTCGGCGAGAAGCTCAACATCTCGCTGGAGGATCCGGAAGACGGCCCGGAACCCGCCCCGGACCGGCTCTGAAGCCGCCCGGCTCTCAGACCAGCCGTCGCGCGGTGGCCCACCGGGTCAGCTCGTGCCGGTTGGACAGCTGGAGCTTGCGGAGCACCGCCGAGACGTGCGACTCGACGGTCTTCACCGAGATGAACAGCTGCTTGGCGATCTCCTTGTACGCGTACCCGCGGGCGATCAGCCGCAGCACCTCGCGCTCGCGCTGCGTCAGCCGGTCCAGGTCCTCGTCGACCGGCGGCGCGTCCGTCGAGGCGAAGGCGTCCAGGACGAAGCCGGCCAGCCGCGGTGAGAACACCGCGTCGCCGTCCTGGACCCGGAAGACGGAGTCGACCAGGTCGGTGCCGGTGATGGTCTTGGTGACATAGCCGCGGGCGCCGCCGCGGATGACCCCGATGACGTCCTCCGCGGCGTCCGAGACGGACAGCGCGAGGAAGCGCACCGGGTTCTCCACCTGACCCATCATCGGGGCGCAGCGCCGCAGCACCTCGACGCCGCCGCCGCCGGGGAGGTGGACGTCGAGGAGGACGACCTCGGGCCGGGTCGCCGTGATCACGGTGACCGCCTGGTCGACGTCGGCGGCCTCGCCGACGACCTCGACCCCGGTCTCCTCGGTGCGGCCGATCTCGGCCTGGACGCCGGTGCGGAACATCCGGTGGTCGTCGACGAGCACGACCCGTACCCGTCGCTCCGGGCCCCCGGTGGCTTCGGTGTTCTCGGTCATTGGCTCGCCCTCTCCATCTCCAGCTCGACTTCCGTGCCCCCGCCGGGCACCGAACGCAGTCGCGCCGTACCGCCGTTGCGCTGCATCCGGCCGATGATTGATTCTCGTACGCCCATCCTGTCGCCCGGTACGGAATCCAGGTCGAATCCCGGCCCCCGGTCCCGTACGGAGACGAAGACCGTGCGGCCCTCGACCTCCGCGAAGACCTGGACGGCGCCGCCCTCGCCACCGTACTTGGCGGCGTTGACCATCGCTTCGCGTGCGGCCTGCATCTGGGCGGCCAGCTTCTCGTCGAGCGGGCAGTCGCCGACGACGACGACCTCCAGGGGCACCCCGTGCTTGTCCTCGACCTCGGCGGCGGCCCGCTTGACGGCCTCGGCGAGGGTCGTGGGCTCGTCGTCCTCGTCCTTGCCGGTGCCCTCCGGGTTGTACAGCCAGTTGCGCAGCTCGCGTTCCTGGGCGCGGGCGAGTCTGCGGACCTCGCCGCCGTCGTCCGCGCTGCGCTGGATCAGGGTGAGGGTGTGCAGGACGGAGTCGTGTACGTGGGCGGCGACCTCGGCCCGCTCCTGGGCCCGGATGCGCATCAGCCGCTCCTCGGAGAGGTCCTGGGTCATGCGCACGAGGTAGGGGCCGGCGAGCAGCGCGATGCCGGTGAGCACGGCGATCGCGGCGGTCAGTACGTTGCCGAGCTGGGCCGCCGAGCCGCGGACCACCATGAAGACGGCCAGGCCGAGGCCGACGAGGGCGACGCCGGCCAGTCCGCGGGCCAGTTGCAGCACCCGGCGGCGGCGGCCGACCTCGATCCAGCGGGCCCTGCGCGCGTTGTCGGCCTGGCGCCAGACCAGGACGGAGCCCGCCCCGATCAGCAGCGTCGGCCAGATGTAGCGGTCGGCCTCGCTGCCCATGTCGACGTTGCCGACGAAGACCACGGCGCCGACGAGCAGCGCGACCAGGGCGAAGACCTGGCCCTTGTCGGGCTTGCGGAGCCTGCGGCGGCCGTCCGGCGCGGTCTCGAAGACGGACCGGGTGGTCTCCACGCCGCCCACGCCGAGCGGGACGACGATCCAGAAAACGGCGTAGAGCAGGGCGCCGAGGCCGTCCGCGAAGAACAGTCCGAGGAAGACGAAGCGGACCCAGGCGACGGGCAGTCCCAGATGACCGGCGAGCCCGCGTGCGACACCGCCGAGCATCCGTCCGTCGGCGCTGCGGTACAGCTTGCGCACCGACGGCTCCTCCGCGTCCGGTGCGTGGGTGCCCGGGGCTCGGGTCGTGGCGGCTGGCATGCTCCGATCGTCACATGTCCCGGCGGGTCGTGGCATCAGGGTCGGCCCCGGAATCGACCCTGAGAAGCCGCTGGATCCCGGGGCGGCGATCTCGGGCCCCGGGCGGTCCCTCAGGGGGTGCCCGGAGGCAATATCAGGGATCGGCCAGGGTCGTCGCGGGTCCCGCGCGGCCGTACGGACCGTCACCATGGGGACATGACCGTTCCCCAGGGCGCCGCACCCGGCGTCGCGCCGGCCCCCGAGCCGAAACCGCAGCTGCGGCGCAGCCCGCGGCAGAAGGTGGTGGCCGGGGTGTGCGGCGGACTCGGCCGGTACTGCGACGTGGACCCGGTGATCTTCCGGATCGTGCTCGGCGTCCTCTCGGTGACCGGTGGCATCGGACTGATCTTCTACGGCTTCGCCTGGCTGCTGCTCCCGCTGGAGGACGAGGAGGAGAACGAGGCGCGCAGGCTGCTGTCGGGCCGGGTCGAGGGTGCGTCGCTGGTCGCGCTGCTGCTCGCGCTGGTGGGCTGCGGGCTGCTCCTGTCGATGCTGCACAACGGCGGGATGCTGGCCTTCGCCGCGATGCTGTCGCTGGCCGTCATCGGTTTCTCCGTGTGGACGCAGCACCGCAGGACGGCCCCCGAGGATCCGCCGGGCGCGGCGGCGCAGACACCGGGGAGCACCCCGGCGGGCCACGGGGCGCCGCCCGAGGTGAAGGCGCCGCCGACGCCGGGCAGCCCGTCCTGGTGGCGGGATCCGATCGTCAAGGACGGCACGACGGGCCCGGTGGGGCCCGGCTATCTGTGGGGCCCGGTGGACGCGGCGCACGACGCGACGGCGCAGGACAGGCGCGGGGCGACTCCGGACGCCCCGTACCGGGCGCCCTACCGTGCGCCGGGGACCCGGGGGCCGCGCCCGATCGGCGGGGCGGTCTTCCTGCTGGCGCTGGTCGCGGGCGGTCTGGGCACGGGGCTGAGCTGGGACCGGCAGCCGCTGGGGACGAGCCTGCAGATCGGGCTCGCCGCCGCGCTCGCCGTGTTCGGCCTCGGTCTGCTGATCGCCTCCGTCCTCGGCCGGACGGGATTCGGCACGATCCTGCTGGCGGTGATCACGGCGGGCCTGCTGGCGGGGGCCTCGGCCGTACCGAAGGACATCGGCACCGACTGGGTGCGCAAGGAGTGGCGTCCGGCATCGGTGGCGGCGGTACAGCCGTGGTACGAGCTGGGGACCGGGGCGGCGGAGCTCGACCTGTCCGGGGTCGTCGTCCCGGAGGGCGACACGCTGCGCACCGGTCTGGGGCTCGGGGTGGGGCGCGCCCATGTCGTCGTACCGCGCGGGGTGACCGTCGAGCTGTACGCGGAGGTGGGGCTCGGCGACGTCCAGCTGCCCGCCACGAAGCGCGAGGACGTGGACGTCGCCCCCGACCGGCGGACGCGGGAGACGCTCCGCCCGGTGAAGGGCAGCAAGCCGGCCGGCACGGTCGAGCTGCGGATGGAAGTCGGCATCGGACAGGTGGAGGTCACCCGTGCTGCGTCATGAGATCCGGCCCGGCCGTGCGGTGGCGGGCCTCGCCATGCTCGCCCTGGCCGGCGGTTACGCGGCGGACGCCGCGGGCGCCTGGAGCGTCCCGTGGACGTTCACCGCCCTGGTGTTCCTCGGCGGGCTCGGGCTGTCGGCCGCGGTGACGTGGCTGAGCTACCTGCTGCGCCGTCGACGCGACGTGAGGAAGGCGTCGGCGGAGAACTCGGCGGCACCCGCGAGCAGCAGCGGCAGCCAGGCCATGAGGTAGATCAGGTCGTTGCCGTAGTAGTACGGCTCGGTCTGCCAGCTCACGGTCAGCCAGAGGCTCAGCGAGATCAGCGCGCCGCCGAGGGCCGCGAGCCGCGCCCACAGCCCGAAGAGGGTCCCCAGGCCGACGGCGAGCTCGCCGAACGCGATGGCGTAGCCGAAGCCCTCGGGGCTCTTGAGCGCGAGGTCGACGAGGCCCGGGATCGCCGAGGTGTCGCGTACGGCGTTCATCATCTCGCCGATGGAACCGGTCCCGCTCGCCGACATGAACGCGCTGTCGGTCAGCTTGTCGAGCCCCGCGTAGACGAAGGTGACGCCGAGGAAGATCCGCAGGGGCAGCAGCGCGTACTGCCTCGCCCGGTCCCGGAGGCTTCTCGGCTCGTGCAGTCCGTAGGAACCGCCGCCGTACCCATGCATCACTGCCCCGCCTTCCGTTGGCCCTTCGACAGACCATACGTACGCCGGACGGGCGCGGCTCACCAGGTGTGCGCCCAGGTGGATTCAGTCCGTGACGTCGATCGGGCAGGGGTTGCTCTCCACACCCGCCGCCGTGACGACCTGTACGTCCACGATGCCCGGTTCGACCTCGACCGGCACGGGCACGGTCAGCACCGTGTCGGCCGGGTTGGCGAAGCCTCCGGCGACCGGGATCAGCGGCACGTGGACGTGCACCCGGCCGATCCTGACGACCACCCGTGCCAGCCGGTCCGGGCTGCCCGCGCCGGGGGGTACGAAGCCCGCGCCGCGGATCTCGATGTCGTCGCCGGTACGGATCGGGGCGTCCAGGTCCCCGGCCTCACGGGCCCGTACGACCGACAGGATGACCGGGCGGCCGCCCTCCGCGTACTTCCCGGAGAAGTAGGTCGCGGCGGACACGGCCACCAGGAGGGCGAGTCCCCACGGCAGGTCGGGCAGCTGCTCGGGACGGCGCGTGAGACGGACGGCGGCGAACAGCACGGCGACGGCGCTGACGAGCACGTACTGCACATCGGTGAAGCTGCCGCGCCCGGAGTCGTCGGTGAGCAGGTCGGCGGCCCGCGGCCGGTCGGCGCGCAGCTTCTGCAGTCGCTGCCCCAGGACGCGTACGGTCACCACCCGGCGTACGAGTACGGCGACGGCGCACACCAGCGCGAGCACGGTCAGCACGCCCGCCGAGCGGACCAGGTCCAGGCCCTCGATCAGCTCGTCGCGGTCGGCGTGGTCGGAGGCGCCGGCCAGCTGGAGGGCGAGGACCAGGACGGCGAACACGGCGAGCAGCACCCAGGCGGCGGCGACGGTGCGTGACGTGGAGAGCCTGTTGTCCTCGCCGATCAGCGGGGCGAGGAGGCCGCCGCGGGCCCGGTGGACCCTGGCCGCACCGGTCAGCAGGCCCGCGGTGACGAGCCCGGCGATCAGGCCCGCGGTGCGGGCGGTGGACCAGCCGGCGCCGATGGCGGTGGCGGACTCGCCGATCACCAGGAGGGCGACCGCGCCCCAGACGATGACGAGGGTGCGCCGCCAGACCACGTGGAGCCAGGCGTCGCCGGCCTCGCGGCTGCGTTCGGCGACCGCGCGGGCCGACTCCGTCAGCTCGTCCGACACCCACTGCCGGGACGCGGAGGCGGACTGGGCGACCCCGGCGGGCAGGCCGTTGCCGGCCGCCAGTTCGTCCCGTTTGGCGAGGAAGGCCGCCACCGCGCGCCGATGTCCTTCGCGTGCTCCGTGCGGGCAGTCGCCGCACGTACAGCCACCGCCGTGCGTGCTGCTCGCCCTCGCCTCGTCCAACGCCACGGAGAACGCCGCCCTTTCCCGCCCCGGTACAACCAACTCACTCGTGATTTCTGCGAATTGTGCCGTACGGAGCGGGACCGTCCCGCACTGGGGCGGGCTGCGCGTACATGTCGTCCACATGTACGAATGTCAGGAGCTGAGTACGAGGTACGCGAGGCCCAGCGTTCCTCGGTATCCGCCGTAGTAGCCGGTGCGGCGGGCGTCGACGGCCGCGGTCACCTCGGCGTGCAGCGGATGCCCGGGGTGGGCCAGCGCCCAGCGTTCGCCCTGTCCGATGTTGGCGGCGGATTCGAAGAGGTCCCACTCCCGCTGATCGGCCACGGTGACCTGGAGCACCCGCAGGCCGGCGGTCTCCGCCTGCCGGACCAGGCCGAGGAGCGGGCCGAAGTCGCCCGGCTCCGCGCCGAGCCCCTCCAGCGCGGCCTCCGAGGGCTCCCGCTCCCAGAACCCGTCCCCGAACAGCACCCGCCCGCCGGGCCGTACGGCGGCCCGCAGCGCCTTGAGTGCCCCGGTGGTGCCGCCGGGCCAGGCATGCGAGGAGCCGATGGAGACTGCCAGGTCGTAGCCGCCGCCCGGATACCCGGCGGCCGGTGCCTCGTGGAACCGCACCCGGCCGGTGAGCCCTCTCTCCGCGGCCAGCAACTGCCCGCGGGCGACGGCGTCCGGGTCGGTCTCGATGCCGTCGCCGGTGGATCCGGGTGCCGCTTCCACCAGACGCATCAGCAATTCGCCCCAGCCGCTGCCGAAGTCGGCGATCCGGGCACCGGGGGCGGGGCCGCAGGCGGTGATCAGACGGGCGGCGTGCTCCTCGGAAAGCGGGGTGCTCCACGTGAGGTGGCTGTTCCCCGGGGCGGACATGAGTGCGCGGACTTCATCGGCGGACATGGGCGCGGATCCTGCCACGGCGGCGAAGGACCGGGCCACCGCTTTCCGTCCGGGAGGCCCGGGAAAGCGGCGGGGCCCCGGAAAGCGGCGACGCCGCCGCCCGGGAGGGGCGACGGCGTCGGCACGGGTCCGTCCGGACGATCCAGTGGGATCGTCGCGGGACTACTCCCACTCGATGGTGCCCGGCGGCTTGCTCGTCACGTCGAGGACGACGCGGTTGACGTCGGCGACCTCGTTGGTGATGCGGGTGGAGATCTTCGCCAGCGTCTCGTACGGCAGACGCGACCAGTCGGCCGTCATCGCGTCCTCGGAGGACACCGGGCGCAGCACGATCGGGTGGCCGTAGGTGCGGCCGTCACCCTGGACGCCGACGCTGCGGACGTCCGCGAGGAGGACCACCGGGCACTGCCAGATCTCACGGTCCAGGCCGGCCGCGGTCAGCTCCTCACGGGCGATGGCGTCGGCCTCGCGCAGCAGGTCGAGCCGCTCCTTGGTGACGTCGCCGACGATACGGATCCCGAGGCCGGGGCCCGGGAACGGCTGGCGCTGGACGATCTCCTCCGGCAGGCCGAGCTCCTGGCCGACCATCCGGACCTCGTCCTTGAACAGCTGGCGCAGCGGCTCGACGAGCTGGAACTCGATGTCGTCGGGGAGGCCGCCCACGTTGTGGTGGGACTTGATGTTGGCGGTGCCGGTGCCGCCGCCGGACTCGACGACGTCCGGGTAGAGGGTGCCCTGGACGAGGAAGGCGACCTCGGGGCCGTCCTCCTGGAGGATCTCCAGCTGGGCCTGCTCGAAGACACGGATGAACTCGCGGCCGATGATCTTCCGCTTCTGCTCCGGGTCGGACACACCGGCCAGGGCGTCGAGGAAGCGCTTCTCCGCGTCGACGACCTTCAGCTTGGCGCCGGTCGCCGCCACGAAGTCCTTCTCGACCTGCTCGGTCTCGCCCTTGCGCATCAGGCCGTGGTCGACGTACACGCAGGTGAGCTGGGAACCGATGGCCTTCTGCACGAGGGCCGCGGCGACCGCGGAGTCCACGCCGCCGGAGAGACCGCAGATGGCGCGCCTGTCGCCGACCTGCTCGCGGATCAGGGCGATCTGCTCCTCGACGACGTTGGTCGTCGTCCAGGTCGGCTCGATGCCCGCGCCCCGGTAGAGGAAGTGCTCCAGGACCTGCTGGCCGAAGGTCGAGTGCATGACCTCCGGGTGGTACTGGACGCCGTACAGCTTCTTCTCGTCGTTCTCGAAGGCGGCGACCGGTACGACGTCCGTGGACGCGGTGACGGTGAAGCCCTCGGGGGCGGCGGAGCAGGCGTCGCCGTGCGACATCCACACCGACTGCTCCGTGGGCGTGCCCTCGAAGAGGGTGGAACCGGCCTTGGAGACGGCGAGCCGGGTACGCCCGTACTCGCGGGCGCCGTTGTCGTCGACCGTGCCGCCGAGCGTGGTGGCCATCAGCTGGAAGCCGTAGCACATGCCGAAGACCGGGACCCCGGCCTCGAACAGCGAACGGTCCAGGCTGGGCGCGCCCTCCGCGTACACCGAGGACGGCCCGCCGGACAGGATGATCGCCCGGGGGTTCCTGGCCAGCATCTCGGCCACCGGCATCGTGGACGGGACGATCTCGCTGTAGACCCGGGCCTCACGGACACGACGGGCGATGAGCTGGGCGTACTGGGCGCCGAAGTCGACAACCAGAACCACGTCGGTGGTGATGTCGGGGGCGGCGGGGGGCGCTGCTGGCACGGGGCGGCCTTCCGGCGGTGGAGAGGGGGTCGGTCCTCCCAATTCTACCGGCCGTGGGACCGCGCCCTGCCGGGCTCCCGTCTCACCATCCGGGCCCGGCGTGGACCCGGCCCCGGGAGCGGGTCCATACTGGCCCCCATGCGTCAGCACACGACCTTCGTCTTTACCTATGGCACCCGGCCCGCCGGCTGCCATGGTCGTGCTGCTTGAGCAACTGACAAGCAACGTTCCAGGCGCCCCGGGCCGACAGGCCCGGGGCGTTCTGGCGTTCCGGGCCTGTCGCTCCGGGGGCCGTACCCCACCAGGAGTCACGGATGAACAGCACCGCTCCCACGAAGACCGCCGCCGAGCGGACCGGCGCGCACACCGACGAGGCCGCTTCCCTGATCGGCGGCGCCCGGACGCGCATCGACGCCCTGGACGACCGGATCATCGGTCTCGTCCAGGAACGGATGGCCGTCTCCGCGGTCATCCAGGAGGCGAGGATCACGTCCGGCGGCCGCCGGGTGAACCTCTCCCGCGAGATGGACGTCCTCAGCCACTACAGCGACGCCCTGGGCAAGCCGGGCACGGCACTCGCCATGACGCTGCTGGAGCTGTGCCGCGGCCGGGTGTGACGGGCGCTGGAGCGACGGGCACGGGCGTCGGGAAGGCTGTACGGCCGCACCCGCGTTCGGGCCCGGTCTCACCCGTACGGTGCGTGACCGGGCCCCGGGCGGCTTCGTTGGTCCGAGTGCCCGTGCCAGCCAGGGACGGCAGCGGTGGGAAACCACGCGTGGCTCCGTCGGGACGCGTGACGTATCGCTGGTACGTCGTGGGACCGCGTTCCGGCGCGTGTGACCGGTCGGCAGGGGACAGCAGCCCGGTCACCCATGTGCGGCCGGCCCCGGGGACGCCCGGGACCGGCCGCCCTCGGACCGGTGCGGCACGGGTGCGGGCATCGGCCCTCTCGCCTCAGCCCCGCTCGGCGCGGCGCCGGGTCGTCACGTACAGCACGCCGCCCGCGGCCAGGGCCACGGCCGCCGCTCCGGCGGTCATCAGCGCGTCCGAGCCGGTGGCGGCGAGAGGACCGTCGGTGTCCCCCGCCGCGGAGCCGGTCGTTCCGGTGGATCCCGAGGTGGACGACGTACCCGCGGTGCCGGACGTCCCGGACGTGGAGCCCGAGGTGTCACCGCCGGTGGAGCCGCCCGTACCGGTGGTGCCGTCCGAGGTGCCGCCGGTGTCCTCGGCCGTGCCCTCGGCGTTCAGCACCAGCTGCGCGGTGTTGTTGGCCGGCGCCGGGTCGAAGGGCAGTTCGGGGTCGGCGAGCCAGGTGTTCCTGACCGTGACCGCGCCCGCGGCGTCCGGGACCACTTCGTTGATCTTCAGGTCGAACGGGTACCCGGTCTCCGCGCCGTCGCGCACGGTCATGGACGTGTCGCAGCGGTAGCGGGGGGCGCCGAGCTGCTTCTCGCGGTACGTGCCCGAGGCCGTCACGCCCTGGCAGGAGTCGGGCTTCCCGGTGACTTCCGCGCCCTCGGGGACGGTGAAGTCGAGCGTGGCGACGGACTCGCCGGAGCGGATGTGGCCGATCCAGGCCGGCCCGTCGTTGCGGAACCCGACCTCGGCGGTGACGGTCTCCCCTGCGGTGCCCTTCTCCTTGCCGCCGATCGCCACGAAGTCGGCGGTGTTCTTCGCGCGGAAGTCGACTTCCTGCTGGTTGTCCCAGGGGTCGAGGTCCACGCTGCGGGCGGAGGCCGCGACCTTCTTCAGGGCCAGCTCCGGACCGGTGCCCCGGGTGAAGGCGGCTCCGGCGCGCCGGGCGGTGCGCCGGGACGCGCCGTCCTGTTCGATGCGGTAGACGAACGTGTCGTGGTACGCGCGCTCGGTGGTCTCGACCGACAGCGGCACCGCGAGCGTGTACGTGGCACCCGGCTCGTACGAGCCCTCGACCGAGCACAGCGCGGTGGACCAGGTGAAGCCCTCCTGCGGCCCCTCCCCGTTGGTGTATTCGCAGTTGGCGTAGCGCTCGGGAATCTCCAGGCCGCGGGTGTACATCAGGGTCAGCAGGACGCCGTCGGCGGCCGTGGTGCCCGTGTTGCCGAAGGTGATCGGGGCCGGCTGTACGTCACCCGGCTCGGTCGCCTGCTCGAACGGGAGCTGCTTCATGACCAGGTCGGGCCCGCCGATGGTCACCCGGGTGGAGAACGGGGTGAAGGTCACGCCGTCCGCCGAGCCGGTCACCGCGATGGTCCCGGTCGCGCCCTCCTCGCTGCCCTCGGCCGCCGCGACGTCGAAGTCGGCGACGGAGCTGAGACCGGCGTGGACACCGTGGTCGCGGCAGACGGCCGTGTCCCCGGTGATCTCGCAGTCCCCGCCGGTGTCCTCGGCGACGGTGACGTCGGCGATGCCCGCGACCCCGGCGAGGTCGAGGGTGTAGGTCACCTCGCCCTCGTACCCGTCCTCGCCCTGGGCCGGGTTGTCGACGGTGAGCCCCAGCGAGGACTTCCGCGGGGCGCCGCTCTCCGGGTAGGGGTGCACGGCCGTCACGGCGGGACCGCCGAGCGTGAGGACCGGGTCGGCGGCCTGTGCCGGAGCACCGACGGCGAGCGACCCGGCGGCGAGCAGCCCGGCGGCGGCGAGACCGCCGGCGGTACGGCGCAGCGCGGCTCTGGAAAGGGGTGTCATCGCGAACCTCTGGGGGTCGACAGAAGCTGTGTTACTGCTGTGACGCAGTACGGGTTCGACCTCGCAGTGACACGAAGAGTTGCACGGGACAAGATCACGGATTGGGTACGGACGGGAGTGTGGCGAGCGCCACATGAGGTTTGCGTGAGTCCTGGGGCAACCGTTTGCCGATTCCACAGGTCATGCATGGCACCGGTGGAAGCCACCGGTCAGAGGCCTGAGGGGCTGCACTCGGAGGGGGGTGCAGCCCCTTGGCTTTTCCGTGCTCAGGCCTCGGAAGCGGGTGCCTTCGGCGGTACGACGGGTATCGCCAGGAACGGCAGTTTCAGCGCGCCGAAGGCCTCGTCGGGCACGGCGGGCGCATCCGGCTTCACCGCGGCCAGCCGCTCGTACGCGAGGCCCTGGGCCGGACGCGGGTCGGCCTCGCCCTTGTTGGGCCAGAAGGACATCGCGCGCTCCGCCTGCGCGGTGATGGTCAGCGACGGGTTGACACCCAGGTTCGCGGAGACCGCCGAGCCGTCGACGACGGAGATTCCCGGGTGTCCGTACACACGGTGGTACGGGTCTATGACGCCCTCCTCGGGACTCGCCCCGATCGGACAGCCGCCGAGGAAGTGCGCGGTGAGCGGCGTGCCCATCAGCTCCCCGACGTTCGAACCGGCGAAGCCGTTGATCTCCTGGGCCAGCAGCGTCGCGCCCTGCGTGGCCTCCGCGATCTGCGTCGGGTTGGGAGCCCCGTGCCCCTGCCGGGCGGTGAGCAGGCCCTTGCCCATGCCGCCGGGCTTGCGGTACGCGATCAGCGAGTTGTCCAGGGACTGCATGACGAGCCCGATGATGGTCCGCTCCGACCACCGCCGGTTGGACAGCGAACGTGCGGCGAGCCACGGATGCCGGGCCACGCTGCCGAACCAGCTCAGCACCCGGTGCGTGCTGTAGGGGACCTGGAGGATGGTGAGCGCGCCCATCGCGTTGGACCCCTTGCCGTAGCGCACCGGCTCGATGTGGGTGTTCTCGTCGGGGTGGATGGACGAGGTGATGGCGACGCCCCGGGTGAAGTCGGCCTTCGCGGTGCCGTGCTTCTTGCGGTAGCGGCGGTCGCTGGTCTGCGCGCCGACCAGGCCTTCGGAGTTCGTCCGGGTCAGCTCGCCGAGCTTCGCCGGGATCCGCGGCAGCAGCCCCCGGTCCTTCATGGTGTGCAGCAGGGTCTGGGTCCCGTACGTCCCCGCCGCGACGACGACCTGCCGGGCCCTCAGCACGGCCGGTTCCGCCTTCCTGCGACGGTTCGTCGGGACGGTCGACACGCGGTAGCCGCCGTCCGGGTCGTCCGTCACCGCGACGACGGACGTCATCGGGTGGATGACGGCTCCGGCCTTCTCCGCGAGGTACAGGTAGTTCTCGTTGAGGGTGTTCTTCGCTCCGTGACGGCAGCCCGTCATGCACTCGCCGCACTCGGAACAGGCCTTTCGGGCGGGGCCCGCACCGCCGAAGTACGGGTCGGCGACCGAGGCACCGGGCTTCGCCCTGGACGTCCCGTCGGCGTCCTTGCCGTCCCCGAAGAAGACGCCGACCGGGGCGAAGTGGAAGGTGTCGCCGACGCCCATCGCCTCGGCGGCCGCCTTGAGGTGGACGTCGGCCGGGGTCATGGTCGGGTTGAGCCGGACCCCGAGCATCCGCTTGGCCTGGTCGTAGTACGGCGCGAGTTCGTCCTGCCAGTCGGTGATGCCGGCCCACTGACGGTCCTCGAAGAACGGCGCGGGCGGTACGTACAGCGTGTTGGCGTAGTTGAGGGAACCCCCGCCGACCCCCGCGCCGGCCAGGACCATCACCTTGCCGAGCAGGTGGACGCGCTGGATACCGAACAGCCCGAGGGCGGGGGCCCACAGGTAGTTCCTGATGTCCCAGGAGTTCTTGGGGAGGGTCGCGGCCGTGAAGCGGCGGCCCGCCTCCAGGACACCGACGCGGTACCCCTTCTCGCTCAGCCGCAGGGCCGAGACCGCGCCGCCGAAACCCGACCCGACGACGAGGACGTCGTAGTCGTACGCGGCGTCGGCGTCGGGGCCTTCGGCGGCCGGGTCCTGCTTCTGGGCAGCACTGTCCTGGGACATGGCTCTCCTCGGTACGAAAAGGGAAGGAAAGGCAGGGAAGGGGGTGCCTGGTGGCCGGCACGGCCGGGGGCCGGCGCGGCCCGGGGGCTCAGCGCAGCCGGAAGGCCTTCATCGCCTTGAGCCCGAAGCTCATCAACGCCGCGTACTTCTCGTCGTCCATCCCGAAGGCCGGTCCGAGCGGAACCAGCCGCTGCTGGGCGACGGTCTGGGCCTCGGTGTACTTGAGGATGCCCTCGGAGCCGTGGCGCCGGCCCAGACCGGAGTCCTTCATGCCGCCCATCGGGGACTGGACACTGCCGTAGGCGGGCGCGTAGCCCTCGTTGATGTTGACGGTGCCGGCCCGCAGCCGGGCGGCGATCCGGTGGCCGCGCCGGCCGTCCCTGGTCCAGACGCTGGCGTTGAGGCCGTACGGCGTGGCGTTGGCGAGGGAGACGGCCTCGTCCTCGTCGGTGAAGCGGTAGACCGAGACGACGGGCCCGAAGGTCTCCTGGGTGCAGACGGCCATCGGTTCCTGGACGTTGTCGAGGATGGTCGGCTCGTAGAACAGCGGGCCGACGTCCGGGCGGGCGGTGCCGCCCGCGACGAGCGTGGCGCCCTTCTCGACGGCCTCGACGACGTGCCGGGTGACGGTCTCCAGCTGCCGTTCGCCGACCAGGGAACCCATGTCGGCGCCGTACGCGAGGGAGTTGCCGAGGCGCATCGCCTTCGTACGGGCGGCGAAGTGTTCCACGAACTCGTCCGCGACGGACTCGTGGACGTACAGGCGCTCGATGGAGATGCAGAGCTGTCCGGCGGAGGAGAAGCAGGCCCGGACGGCACCCGCGGCGGCCTTCTCCAGGTCGGCGTCGGCCAGCACGAGCATGGGGTTCTTGCCGCCGAGCTCCAGCGAGACGCCGACGAGCCGGGCCGCGGCGCGCTGGGCGACGTCACGGCCGGTGGCGGTCGAGCCGGTGAAGGAGACGTAGTCGGCGCGTTCGACGACCTCGGGGCCGACGACGGGGCCCTCCCCGATGACGATCTGGAACACCTCGGCGGGCAGCCCGGCCTCGATCAGCAGGTCGCGCGCCCACAGCGCGGTCAGCGCGGTCTCCGTGTCGGGCTTCATCACGACGGCGTTGCCGGCCACGAAGGCGGGCAGCGCGTCGCCGACGGAGAGTTCGAGCGGATAGTTCCAGGGGGCGATCTGGCCGACGACCCCGCGCGGCTGCCGCAGCTCGGTGACCTTCGTGAGGGCGGGGACGACGCCGGTGTGCCGCTTCGGCTTCAGATAGGAGGCGGCCCTGCGCCCGTAGTGGCGGGCCGAGACGGCGACGGCCAGTACTTCCTCGTGGGCGTGCAGCCGGGCCTTGCCGGTCTCCAGCTGGATGAGGTCGAGGACCTCGGACTGACGCTGCAGGACCAGGTCGTGGAAGCGCAGCAGTACCGCGGCCCTGGCGCGGATCGAGGTCGCGGCCCAGGCGGGCTGGGCGGCGCGGGCGCGCTCGAAGGCGGCCGCGACGTCCTCGGGTGTGGACTCGGGCAGGTCGGCCAGCTTGTCACCGGTGAACGGCGCGTGGTTGGCCGTGCGGCCGGAGCCGACGACACCACGGGTCAGCTGGGCGATCACCTCGGGTGTGACCACGTCGGCCGCGGTGCGCACGCCCACGGGGGCGGCGGCCACCGGGTTGGTGCCGACGCGGGTGCCGGGGGCGGTGGTCGTGGAGGCCTGCGAGTCCGTCATGAGGGCGAGAGTATGTCCGGCGCAACACTTTGGGTACCCGTCGGTAACAGCTTTTCACAGTCCCTACAACTGCCCCTGGCCCCGGCCGGCGACACAGCCAGTGATCACTGGCGACATAACCGCTGATCAGGAGCTATCTTCCGGCGGCACGGCGAATCGTGAAGCTTCCGGTGCTCCATGACCCGGGCATGAATCTTTTCACCCACGCTCACGGGTCGACGCGTCACGGACCCGGGTCGCCGCCCGGACGCACCCGCCCGTCCAGGGCGTCCTCAGCCGTCCTGCTCCGGGGGCTGCCAGCTGCGCAGCATCGTCTCGAAGCGCTCCCGGCTCTCGGCCCAGTCGTCCTCGGGGCCCGTCATGTAGAGCGCGTACTCCGGGCCGCCCCTCTCGCCGAAGTACATCTGGTCGATGCCGTGGCGCGCGCCCGGATGGTCCTTGGACTCGACCCAGGTGAACTCCCACAGGGAGCCCGGCCGGTCACGGAAGATGTTCGAGTGCAGGGTGAGCCGCTCGTACCCGGGCAGCCGTTCGGCGAGGTCCTTCTCGATGCTCAGCATGTGCATGTACGAGTTGTCGAAGTCGGGCTCCGGATCGAGGCTGATCCGGATGCGGTGCGCGCCGTTGTCCGGGGTGTAGTCGATCTGGCCGTCGTTCTTCTGCCGTGCCCAGCCGTCGGGGACGGCGAGGCTGAAGCCCTCGGGGTCCTGGATCCGGTGCCAGCCGTCGGGTATCTCATCCGGCGAGGACGCCGAGCCCTTGTCCCCGTCCTTCCCGCTCCCACCGTCCGACGAGGACGGGCCGGTGGTCTCCGGGCCTGCGGTGCTCCGCTCCCCCGCGCCACCGTTCCCCTCGCCTCCCCCGTCGCCGCCGAACTTCATCACGGCCAGCCCCACGGCCCCGCCCAGCAGCGCTGCCAGGGCGACGACCAGCACGGCGGTGCGCCACCGGCCCCTGCCGCTCCGCGTGGCGGCGGGCGACGGGGCGTACGCGGGCGCGGCCGGTTCGGGCACGGGCTGCGGGAGATGGGCCGTGGCCCCTTCGGGGGACGAGGAGGCGCGCAGGTCCTCGTCGGAGATCCGCTGCGTCGGCACGTGCGCCTGGGCCGCGCGGGGCCTGCGGCCCTCCATCGCGTCCAGCAGCATGCGCTCCGTCTCCTCCGCCGTCGGCCGGTCGGCGGGGTCCTTGCGCAGCAGCGCCGTGATCACGGGGGCCAGCGCACCGCCCCGGAGCGGTGGCGGCGGTTCCTCCGCGACGACGGCCTGCATGGTGGAGATCGGGGACGTACGGCGGAAGGGCGAGTGCCCCTCGACTGCCGTGTAGAGCGTGGCGCCCAACGACCAGAGGTCGGACGCGGGGCCGGGGTCGCGGCCGCGTACCCGCTCGGGTGCCAGATAGTCGATGGAGCCGACCAGTTCACCGGTCCTGGTGATCGTGGAGTCGCCCTCGATCGCGGCGATCCCGAAGTCGGTCAGCAGCACCTGCCCGTCACGCGCGAGCAGTACGTTGCCCGGCTTGACGTCCCGGTGCAGCACCCCGGCGCCGTGCGCGGCCCGCAGGGCACTCAGCACATGAAGCCCGATCCTGGCGGCCTCCCGCGGATCGACCTCGCCCGTCTCCTTCGTGGCGTCGGCGAGTGACGGCCCGTCGACGTACTGCATGACGATCCAGGGGCGCTGGTCGTACTCGATGACGTCGTGGACGGTGACGACCCCGGGATGGGTGATCCGGGCGGCGGCCCGCGCCTCCTTCTGCGTACGGGCGTGGAGCACGGCCCGGTCCGCCTCGGCCGCGTAAAGCCCGGCCGTCAACTCCTTGACGGCGACGGTCCGGTGGAGCACCTCGTCGTGGGCCCGCCACACCTTGCCCATGCCGCCACGGCCCAGGACGTCACCGAGCCGGTACCGCCCCGCCAGTACGATTCCCGCGTCCGTGCCCTGCACATGTTCCACGTGTGTCCCCGCCCCATTCCTTCGAATGACAGGTTACGGACGGGAGGCAGTGCGGCGTAACCGCACCTCGCCCACGAGACCGCACTGTGATGCTTGTCGCGTGCGCCGGCGTGCGGTCAGGAACCCACGCGGTAGGAGGAGATGGCCTGTTCGTAGATGTCGGACACCTTGTCGCGCTCGTCCTCCGGGCCGATGACCTGGACGATGTGGTACCTGCCGTCCACGATCATCGCGAGGTTGCGGACGTACACTTCGCGCCCGCCGCTCTCCTGCCAGGTGAACTGCCCCTCGGCCATGGCCTGTCGGCCCACGTCGACCCGGCGCAGGCCGCTCGACGTCGCCCAGCTGGACTCCCGGAACGGCTTCAGCTCGGGCTCGGCGCTCCGCTGGTAGTCCAGCGGGTCGGCACCGTTGGCCTTGACGGTGTCCCGGCCGGGCACGATCAGCACCGTGAACCCGTCGCTGCCGTAACGGATCTGACGGTCCGCGTTGGCCGGGCTGCGCTGGAAGTCCTTCGGCACACCGACCTCGAACCCCTCGGTGTCCTTGCGCAGGACGTAGCCGGAGGCGAGCGCCACGGCGGAGCGGCTGGTCTGCGGCTGCTCCGAGCCGGACCTGTCCGGCTCCTCGGCGGAGGGGCTGGGTTCCGGACCCGGCTCCGCCGGAGCGGCGGAACCGGACGGCTGCTGCCGCGCCCCCGTGTCCGTACCCGATTCGGATCCGGCCTTGGGCATGAACATGAACGCGTATGCCACGGCGGCGGCCATCACGAGGAGTATGAGCACCAGCAGCAGCCGGCCGAGCCGGCGCGGCGCCCGCCCACCGGGCTGCCGGCCCGGCGGTGGCTGACGCAGCACCCTGGGGCCCTTGGGCTCACGGGGTGCGCGCGGCGGCTTCTCGTACCTCGGCTGCTTCTCGTGCCGCTGGGACTTCTGCTGACGGTGCCGGCCCTGCGCCGCGCCGCGGCCCCGACGCCTGCGCACCAGCTCGCCCCGGCGGCGTACGACGGGCAGCCGGGTGGCGTCGGTGGGCGGCAGCTGAACGACATCGATGCCGGCCTCGGGCTCGGGGGCGGAGCGCACGAGGGAGCGCAGCCAGCCGCGCAGTTCCTCGAAGTCCGGGCGTTCCGTCGGGTCCTGACGCAGCAACGACTCGACGACGGGCCGCAGCGGGCCGCACTCCTCCGCGAAGGCCGGCGGTTCGCCGCAGACCATCTGGACGAGCTCGGCCGCGTTCTCCTCCGGGTACGGGGCGTGGCCCTGGACTGCGCGGTAGAGCAGGGCACCGAGCGCCCACAGGTCGGTGGAGGGGCCGATGGGCGGGGCCAGCTGCCAGTTGTCGTGGACCGGTCCCGCCTGCTCGGGCGCCCAGCGCTCGGTGACGGCGCCGACGACGGCGATACGGGCCTGCCGGGCGCGTTCGGCGGCGAGCGGGGTGGCGGGGCCGCGGTAGGCGGGGGTGCCGCCTCCGCCCGCGACGACCTCGTCCCAGCCGCCGGAGGGGGTCCGTGCGGCCACCGGCTGGGGCAGAGGGTCCTGCCGTTCCGCCGGGCCGCTGCCGAGGCGTCGTGAGTCGGCGCGCAGCGCGTCCTCGCCGGAGCCGCCCGATCCTCCGGAGCCGCCCGCGGGCACGGGACGGCCCGAGCCGTGCCCGTCGCCCCAGGTGCCGGCGAGGTGGACGCGCCGAGGGCCCGCGCCGGGCCCGCCGTCGTCCTCGTCGTCGTCGTAGGGGTCGGCGCCGTAGGGATCGTCGGCCGCGCGGCTCCAGGCGCCGGGCAGCAGCGAGTGCCCGGCCGCCGGGCCGGGGGCTTCCTCGTGTCCGGCGGCAGCGGTGCCGTCGTCACCCTCACGCGGCTGGTCCCCGGTTTCGCGGGCCTGCTGGTCCTCGGTGACGCGGGCCGCGGCGCGGGCACCCGCCCGGTAGGCGGCGATCGCTCCGGCCCGGGCGGCGCGCAACTGGGCCGGGCTTCCCGCCCCGGGCTCCGCCACGGGGACGGCGGGGTGCGCGGGCCTCGGGACCAGCTCCTGGCCGTCCCGGTCCACGGCGTCGCCCACCATGGGCGGAGCCGCCTCGATCTCCATGGGGCCGCGCGAGGCGGGCACCCCGGCGGAGGGCGTCTCCGGGGCGGCCTCCACCTCGAAGGGCGGCTCGTACGGACCGGTGGGGCCCGACTCGACCGCCGGGGGCCCGTAGTCGTCCGCCTCCTCGGGCTGCGGCACGGGGACGTACCCGCACAGCGCCTCCTCGGCCGCGCCTGCCGCCAGGCCGGTCAGGACGACCCGGCCGTCGTCACAGACGAGCACCGTGCGGACGGTGATGTTGCGGTGGGTCCAGCCGTGCGCGTGCAGCACTCGCAGGGCCGTGAGCACGTCGGAGCCGATCTCGGCGGCCCGGTACGGGTTGAGCGGTCGCTCCGCGAGGAGCGCGGCGAGCGGCCGGGCCGCGACCAGTTCACTCACTATCCAGAGCGAGCCCGCCTCGGCGAACACGTCGAAGACCTGGTCCAGGCGCGGGTGGTCGGGCACCTGGGCGGCTGCCTGCGCGGCTTCGATGGCCCGGCGGACCGCAGGGTCCGTGGAGCGCCGCACGGTGCGCCCGGTGGTACGCCTGGCCGCCGAGGACAGCCCGTCGGCGTCGAGCACCTCCGCGTCCACGACCTCGGGCAACGGCACCTGCCGGACGAGGACTTCCTGACCGCTGTAGGTGTCGAACGCCCGGGTCTCGACCAGTTCGTACCCATTGGACGGAGGCAGCGGAAGGCGGTAGCGGTCGGCAAGGACCCGACCCGCATAGTCGTCCACAACGCCTCCCCAGAGCGCACTGTCCCCCGGTCACGGAGACCGCAGGAATCCGTCAATTGCGGTCACTTGCTGTGCAATCGACCCATGACCCCGGCTGCGTACGGTCCATGGCCTCTCACGATACGTGGCAAGTGGCGACGGTGCGGCCGGGTCCGGGCAACCCGGCCGTTCCGTTCGGTCCGGCCGGGTCCGCCGTCCCGTCAGTCGGTGGGCGCGAACGTGGCGAACGCCGTCTCGCGCAGCGTGGTGCACTCCTCGCCGTCCCACTCGCTCGCCTTGCAGCTGACCATGATCGAGTAGCCGTGGGTGGCGTCGGCCTTGAAGCCCCGGTTGAGGACCCTGACCCGCATGCCCTGCTGGTTGCGCGTGAACGCCCAGTCGGCGACGGTCGGGTAGCCGTTGTACTCGACCTTCTTGATGCCGAGGTGCTTGTAGCCGTTGCTGCTTCCGGCGACCGCTCCCATGAGGCCGCGCCATGCGGCGGCGGCATCGTCACCGGGCGAGCTGTTGTAGTCGACCTGGACGCGCGGGAAGCCGCCGCCGTCGTTGTAGATGCCGCCCGAATTGCTTCCCGCTATGCCGTTGCGCTTGAAGCTCCCGGGCATCGCCATCGTGAAGTGGAACCGCTTGTCGGTGACCTTCTCGTACCCGGCCGGCAGGGCGTTCGGGTCCGGGGCCGCCGGTTCGTCGGACTCCGGGGTGGGCGAGGTGTCGGTGGACGCCTTGCCCTTGTCCTCGCCCTGGCCGTCCTTGCCGTTCCCGTCGTCGGTGCCGGTGTCCTTGCCCGAGTCGGTGTCGCCACCCGCCGTCGCTCCGGCGGACGCCGCGGTGTCGCCCTTGCCCGCACCGGCGTCGTTGCCCTCACCGTCGTCGCCGAGGGTGAGCACGAGGACCGTACCGAGGACGGCCAGCACGACGACACCGGCGATGACCGCCAGGGTGCGGCGCGGTACGACATCCGTGATCGAGGCACGCGGCGGAGCGGGCGGGCCCGCCGGACGCTGCGGCGGTACGGCCGGTCCGGAGGCCGAGGCGGTGGTGGCCACCGCCGGGGTCTTCGCGTTCCGCACGGACCGCAGCGCGCCGCGCAGCCGTTCCTTCGTGCTCTCACCGGTGCCGGAAGCCGCACCGGTCCCCGGTCCGGTCGCGGATCCCGTGGCCGCACGGGCCCCGGACCCACTGCCCGCAGCGCCGGCAGCCGGACCCGCGCCGGACGCGGAACCGCTTCCCGGCCCGGCCGCCGCGGCTGCGGTCGCCGCAGCGGCTGCCGCGGCTTCCTTCTTGCCGCCGCTCCTCGAACCGATGATCCCGGGCAGCGCCATGACCTGGGTGGAGTCGGCCGGCGGTGCGACGGGCGGTTCGGGCTGCTCGGGAGCGTTGATCACCTTGTTGAGGAGGACGCGCGCCCCGGCGTCGTCCAGCCGCTGCTCGGGGTCCCTGACCAGCAGGCCGTAGATGACCTCCTCCAGCGGACCCGCGTTCTTCGGCGGATCGACCGGCTCCGTCATCACGGCCGTCAGCGTGGCGATGGCCGAACCCTTGTCGTACGGCGGGCAGCCCTCGACGCTCGCGTACAGCAGTCCGCCGAGCGACCACAGGTCGGCGGGCGGACCCGGCTTGTGCCCGCGGGCGCGCTCCGGCGAGATGTAGGAGGGGGCGCCGACGAGCATGCCCGTCGAGGTGACCGAGGGGTCGCCCTCGACCTGGGCGATGCCGAAGTCGGTCAGGACGACCCGGCCGTCTTCGGAGATCAGCACGTTGGACGGCTTCACGTCGCGGTGCAGGATGCCCTCGCGGTGCGCCGAGCGCAGCACGTCGAGGATGGCGAGGCCGACCTCGGCCGCACGCTTCGGCGTCAGTGTCCCGTCCTCACGGATCGCCTCGGCGAGTGACTTGCCCTCGATGAGCTCCATGACGATCCACGGCCGGTCGTCCTCGTCGACCACGTCGTAGACCGTCACCGCGCTGTTGTTGCGGATCCTCGCGATCGCCTTCGCCTCGCGCAGGGTGCGCGTGATCAGCCGGCGCTTCTCGTCCTCGTCGATGGCCGAGGGGAACCGCAGTTCCTTGACCGCGACCGTGCGGCCGAGTGTCTCGTCGGCAGCACGCCAGACCGTGCCCATGCCGCCCCGGCCGAGCACCTCCCCGAGCCGGTACCGCCCCGCGAGGAGACGTCCGTCCTTGTCCCGTTGGGGCTCCTGTGCCTGCTCCGCCTCCGACATGCGTCCCCTCTGCGATCAACCCGCCCTGGCAGAGCGTTCATTGTCCCTCACCCCGGGACCGGCCATGGTGCCGGGTCCACGGTCGGCCATGATGTGGCCGGAGGAAGGAGCCCCTGCCGTGCCGATACTCAGGGCGCTGCTCGCCGCCCCTGTGGTGCTGACTCTGCTCACCCTGGGAACCGCGAGCCTGCCCAGCGAACCACACCTCACGCCCGCATCGTCCTACCTTCCCCGGCTGGTCGTCGAGGGCGATGCCCCCGCGGCGGCCTTCCTGGCGGGTCCCAGCGCCTCGGCACCGTACGGCACATACGGCTCGGCGGGACCCGGGATCGGGTCCGGAGACCGCTTCCGGGCGGGCAGCGTCACCAAGACGTTCGTCGCGACCGTGGTCCTGCAGCTCGCCGCCGAGGGCGAGCTGCGGCTGTCGGACAGCGTCGAGGCCTATCTGCCGGGCCTGATACACGGTCACGGCAACGACGGCGCGCGCATCACGCTGCGCTCCCTGCTCACCCATACCAGTGGCCTCTACGACTACCTCGACGCGCTGCCCGCCACCGACCCCGCCGTCACAGGTGCCACCGGCCCGTCCGCGCAGCCGCTGACGCCCGGCACCGCGATCCGCACGGCCCTGGCCCACTCCCCGGCGAAGACGCCCGGCGCCTTCGCGTACTCCAACACCAACTACGTCCTGCTCGGCCTGGTCGTCCAGCGCGTCACCGGGCACCCGTACGCCACCGAGATCCGGGACCGCGTACTCACTCCCCTCCACCTGTCCGGCACCTCGCTCCCCGGTGCCCGCAGCACCCTGCCCGCTCCGCACTCCCGCGGCTACCACCGTTCCGCCGACGACGGCGCCCTGCGTGACGTCACGGTCATCGACCCGCGGGTCGCGGGCGCGGCCGGGGAGCTGGTGTCCACGCTCGCCGACCTCAACCACTTCTACGCGGCGCTGCTGGGCGGCCGTCTGCTGCCGCCCGCCCAGCTGGCCGTGCTGCTCGACACCGGGGCGGCGGAGGGCCTTTACGGCATGGGCGTCTATCCGCAGAAGCTCTCCTGCGGGACCACCGTCTGGGGGCACAGCGGGCACATCACCGGGAGTTACGTGCGGACCGCCGCGACCGTGGACGGCCGGCACGTCTTCACCTACCGGGTCAATACGGACGCGTTGCCCGACCCGGACCTCGAAACGGCCCTCCTGGAGGCCGAGTTCTGCACCTCGGCCTCCTGATTCACGGCGCTAGAGGGGCACGATGTCCGGCGCCCCCAGCCTCGCCGCGTCCGCAGTCAGGTCGTCCGGCTGCCGCTGCGACTCGCGCTCCGCCTCCACGCGCTTGCGGTAGTGCTCGACCTCCCGCTCGACCTGGCCGGTGTCCCAGCCGAGCACCGGCGCCATCAGGTCGGCGCACTCACGCGCACAGCGGGTGCCCCGGTCGAACGTCTCGATGGAGATCCGGGTGCGCCGCGTCAGTACGTCGTCGAGGTGACGGGCGCCTTCGTGCGAGGCGGCGTAGACGACCTCGGCCCGCAGGTAGTCCTCCGCGCCCGCCAGCGGATCGCCCAGCGACGCGTCACCGGCGACCAGCTCCAGCAGTTCCTCGGTCATGGAGCCGTAGCGGTTGAGCAGATGCTCCACCCGGGCGACGTGCAGCCCGGTCCGGGCCGCGATCCTGGCGCGGGCGTTCCACAGGGCACGGTAGCCCTCGGCGCCCAGCAGCGGGATGTCCTCGGTGACGCAGTCCGCGACCCGCTGGTCCAGCCCGTGCACCGCCTCGTCCACCGCGTCCTTCGCCATCACCCGGTACGTCGTGTACTTGCCGCCCGCGACGACGACGAGTCCGGGCGCCGGATGGGCCACCGTGTGCTCACGCGAGAGCTTGCTCGTGGCGTCCGACTCACCGGCCAGCAACGGCCTCAGCCCCGCATACACCCCCTGAACGTCGTCCCTGCTCAGCGGGGTGTTGAGCACCGAGTTGACGTGTTCGAGCAGATAGTCGATGTCGGCGCTGGAGGCCGCCGGATGGGCCTTGTCCAGGTCCCAGTCGGTGTCCGTCGTCCCGATGATCCAGTGTCGGCCCCACGGGATCACGAACAGGACGGACTTCTCCGTCCGCAGGATCAGACCGGTCGAGGAGTGGATGCGGTCCTTGGGAACGACGAGGTGGATGCCCTTCGACGCCCGTACGTGGAACTGCCCGCGCTCGCCGATGAGTGCCTGGGTGTCGTCCGTCCACACACCGGTGGCGTTGACCACCTGCTTGGCCCTGACCTCGTACTCACCGCCGCCCTCGACGTCCTGCACCCGGGCGCCGACGACGCGCTCGCCCTCGCGCAGGAAACCTGTGACACGCGCCCTGTTCGCCACGTGCGCGCCGTAGCTCGCGGCCGTGCGCACCAGGGTCTGGACATAGCGGGCGTCGTCCATCTGGGCGTCGTAGTACTGCAGGGCGCCGACCAGGGCGTCCTTCCTGAGCGCGGGCGCGACCCGCAGGGCGCGGCGGCGCGAGAGATGGCGGTGCACGGGCAGCCCGCGGCCGTGGCCGGAGGACACCGACATCGCGTCGTACAGCGCGACGCCCGAGCCCGCGTACAGCCGCTCCCAGCCCTTGTGCCGCAAGGGGTAGAGGAAGGGGACGGGCTTCACCAGATGCGGGGCCAGCCGCTCCAGCAGCAGCCCGCGCTCCTTCAGCGCCTCCCGTACGAGCGCGAAGTCAAGCATCTCCAGATAGCGCAGCCCACCGTGGATCAGCTTGCTCGACCGGCTGGACGTCCCGGACGCCCAGTCACGCGCCTCGACCAGTCCGGTGGAAAGTCCTCTGGTGACCGCGTCCAGCGCCGTCCCGGCGCCGACCACGCCCGCTCCCACGACCAGCACGTCCAGTTCACGCTCGGCCATCGCGGCGAGCGCCTGGGCGCGCTGCGCCGGTCCCAGTGTCGCTGTCCTCACTGCTGCCTCCCGGTAATCCCGGTACTCCGGTGGATCAGGGCGGTACGGCACGGGAGGGGACCGGCCGAGAGGCCGGGCGCCCGTGCCCACCACTCGATTCTGTCCGCGGGCCGCGACTTCAGCCACCGCCTGTGGACAACACTCGGTCGACGAGAGTCACAGAATGCGAAATATAGGTCATATTTACGCCTAGTCTGACATTGCGCTGTCCCCAGCAGTTGCGCTTTCTGTCTTCTTGGTCTTAGGGAAGGACGGCCCTCGACATGCCCGCAGACCTCGCTGTCATCGGACTCGGTCACCTCGGCCTGCCCCTCGCCCAAGCAGCCGTCGCCGCCGGGATCCACACCGTCGGCTACGACACCGACCCACGCCCGTACGCCGAACTCTCCGCGGGGCGTACGCCGGTCGAGGGATCCCTGAGCGCCTCCGACATCCGCCGGATGCTCTCAGGAGGGTTCCGCCCCACCGCCGACCCGGCCGAGCTCGGCCGGGTACGTACCGCCGCGATCTGCGCCCCCACCCCCCTCGGCCCCGACCGCACCCTGGACCTCTCCGCCGTGACCGACGCCGCCCGCGCCCTCGCCGCCCGGCTGCGCCCGCACACCACCGTCCTGGTGGAATCGGCCGTGCCGCCCGGCACCACGGAGAACCTCGTGCGTCCGCTCCTGGAGGAGGGATCGGGCCTGCGCGCCGGACGCGACTTCCACCTCGCCCACTCCCCCGGCCGCCTCGACCCCGGCAACCGCACCCATGTCTTCGCCAACACCCCCAAGGTCATCGGCGGCCTCACCCCGGCCTGCACCGAGTCGGCCGCCGCGTTCTACGGCCGGCTCACCGACAAGGTCGTCCGGGCCCGCGGGCCCCGGGAGGCCGAGATGACGAAGGTGCTGGAAACCAACTTCCGGCACGTCAACATCGCCCTGGTCAACGAGATGGCCGTCCTCTGCCACGACCTCGGCGTCGACCTCTGGGACGTCATCCGGTGCGCCGAGACCAAACCCTTCGGCTTCCAGCCCTTCCGCCCCGGCCCCGGAGTCGGCGGCCACGGCGCCCCCGTAGACCCCGGCTTCCTCCCGTACAGCAGCCGCACCCCCGGCCACCCGCTGCGCATGGTCTCGCTGGCCAAGGAGATCAACGACCGGATGCCCGGCTACGTCATCCAGCGCTGCGCCACCCTGCTCAACGAGCACGGCAAGTCCGTCCGCGGGGCCAGGGTGCTGCTGCTCGGCGTCACCTACAAGCCGGACCTGGCCGACCAGGAGGCCTCCCCCGCCCGTGAGATCGCGACCCGGCTGATGGACATGGGTGCCCAGATCGGCTACCACGACCCGCACGTCCTGGACTGGCGCGTACGTGAACTGCCCGTCCCGCGCGCCGACTCGCTGTACGAGGCCGCCGCCGGGGCCGACCTGACGGTGCTGCTCCAGCACCACCGGACGTACGACCTCCAAGGACTCGCCGTGAAGGCCCAACTCCTCCTGGACACCCGGGGAGCCACCCCTGCGGGAGCCGCGCACCGGCTCTAGGGAAAGGCTCCGCCGGCCAGTCCCCGCAAGGTTTCCGGTGGGCCTTGTCGGCACGGACTGCTAGCCTGCGGCGTCACATCTCGCACAGTCGTGCGCATCCGTTCCAGGGGGAACATCCATCATGAGCCAGCCCGTGCAGCCGCCCAACCCGCCGCAGCAGCCCCACAGCGGTCAGCCCGCCGGCAACCCGTACGCGGCGGGGCAGCAGCCCGGCACCCCGGCGGACAACAACCCGTACGCGGGCCAGCCCGCCGCCCCGGCGGGGAACCCGTACGGCCAGCAGCAGGGCGCGCCCACGGGCAACCCGTTCGCCGGCCAGCAGCCCGGCCAGTTCGGCGGCGGCGCCCCGTTCGCGCCCACCCCGCCCGCCCGCAACAGCTCCGGGCTCGGCCTCGGCATCCTGACCGCGCTCGGCACGGCGATCGTCGCGGCGATCCTGTACGGCGTCATAGCGGGCTCCATCGAGCGCGAGGTCGGCTACGCGGCCGTCGGTGTCGGCTTCCTCGTCGGCTTCGTGGCGGGCAAGGTCGGCGGCTCCAACCCGGCCGTCGCCGTCGCGAGTGCCGCCTTCTCCCTCGGCGCCGTCTTCCTGGGCCAGCTCGTCGCCATGTCGATGATCCTGGCCGACGGGCTCGGCGTCGGCTTCACCGAGGTCTTCTTCGACCACTTCGGTGACGTCATGGACATCTGGAAGGAGGAGGCCGACTTCATGACCTACCTCTTCCTCGCCCTGGGTCCGGTCGCCGCCTTCGGTGGCGCCAAGAGGGCCGGCTGACCCACAGCGCGCACGCGGGAGGGCCCGGACCAGATGTGGTCCGGGCCCTCCCGCGTGTGTCGGACGGTTCGTCAGCGGCGGTGCTGCGAGTCCGCCACGGTCACCTCGACGCGCTGGAACTCCTTGAGGTCGCTGTAGCCCGTGGTGGCCATCGCCCGGCGCAGCGCGCCGAAGATGTTCATCGAGCCGTCGGGGTTGTGCGAGGGTCCGGTCAGGACCTCCTCCGTCGTGCCGACGGAGCCCAGGTCGACCAGCTTGCCGCGCGGCACGTCCTCGTGGACGGCCTCCATGCCCCAGTGCCGGCCGCGGCCGGGCGCGTCCGTCGCACGGGCCAGCGGGGAGCCCATCATCACGGCGTCCGCACCGCAGGCGATCGCCTTGGGCAGGTCGCCGGACCAGCCGACCCCGCCGTCCGCGATCACGTGCACGTACCGGCCGCCGGACTCGTCCATGTAGTCACGGCGGGCCCCGGCCACGTCGGCGACCGCGGTCGCCATCGGGACCTGGATGCCGAAGACGTTGCGCGTGGTGTGCGCGGCGCCGCCGCCGAAGCCGACGAGGACACCGGCCGCGCCGGTGCGCATCAGGTGCAGGGCCGCGGTGTACGTGGCGCAGCCGCCGACGATCACCGGGACGTCCAGCTCGTAGATGAACTGCTTCAGGTTGAGCGGCTCCGCGGCTCCGGAGACGTGCTCGGCGGAGACCGTCGTACCGCGGATGACGAAGATGTCCACGCCCGCGTCGACGACGGCCTTGGAGAACTGCGCGGTGCGCTGCGGGGAGAGCGCGGCGGCGGTGACGACACCGGAGTCGCGCACCTCCTTGATGCGCTGCCCGATCAGCTCCTCCTGGATGGGGGCGGAGTAGATCTCCTGGAGCCGCGGGGTCGCGGTCTCGACGGGCATCTCGGCGATCTCGTCGAGGAGCGGCTGCGGGTCGGCGTGCCGGGTCCACAGCCCTTCGAGGTTGAGGACACCGAGGCCGCCCAGCTCACCGATGCGGATGGCGGTCTGCGGGGAGACCACCGAGTCCATGGGAGCGGCCAGGAAGGGCAGCTCGAAACGGTAGGCGTCGATCTGCCAGGCGATCGAGACCTCCTTCGGGTCACGGGTACGACGGCTCGGCACGACAGCGATGTCGTCGAACGCGTATGCCCGCCGACCGCGCTTTCCGCGCCCGATCTCGATCTCAGTCACGATGATGTGGCCTTTCCTCTACGTCTGCGCTGACCAGTATCCCCGACACACACATGAGGGGCGGTCCCGGGAACCCCGGACCGCCCCTCACCTGCGCTGATGCGTTACTTCCTGCTGTAGTTCGGCGCTTCGACCGTCATCTGGATGTCGTGCGGGTGGCTCTCCTTGAGACCCGCCGAGGTGATCCGTACGAAGCGCCCGTTCGCCTGGAGCTCCGGGACCGTCCGGCCGCCGACGTAGAACATCGACTGGCGCAGACCACCGGTGAGCTGGTGGACGACCGCGGACAGCGGGCCGCGGTACGGGACCTGGCCCTCGATGCCCTCGGGGACCAGCTTCTCGTCGGAGGCGACGCCCTCCTGGAAGTAGCGGTCCTTGGAGTACGAGCGCTGGTCGCCCCGGGTCTGCATCGCGGCGAGCGAACCCATGCCGCGGTACGACTTGAACTGCTTGCCGTTGATGAACAGCAGCTCGCCCGGGGACTCCTCGCAGCCCGCGAGGAGCGAGCCGAGCATCACGGTGTCGGCGCCGGCCACCAGGGCCTTGGCGATGTCGCCGGAGTACTGCAGGCCGCCGTCGCCGATGACCGGGACACCGGCCGCCTTCGCGGCGAGCGAGGCCTCGTAGATCGCCGTGACCTGCGGGACGCCGATGCCGGCGACCACGCGGGTCGTACAGATGGAACCGGGTCCGACGCCGACCTTGATGCCGTCGACGCCCGAGTCGATGAGTGCCTGGGCGCCGTCACGGGTGGCGATGTTGCCGCCGATGACGTCGACGCCCGACGCGTTCGACTTGATCTTGGCGACCATGTCGCCGACCATGCGGGAGTGGCCGTGCGCGGTGTCCACGACGATGAAGTCGACACCGGCCTCGACGAGCGCCTGCGCCCGCTCGAAGGCGTCACCCGCGACGCCGACGGCGGCGCCGACGAGCAGCCGGCCTTCCTTGTCCTTGGCGGCGTTCGGGTACTTCTCGGCCTTGACGAAGTCCTTGACGGTGATGAGGCCCTTGAGGACCCCGGCGTCGTCGACCAGCGGAAGCTTCTCGATCTTGTGGCGGCGCAGCAGCTCCATGGCGTCGACGCCGGAGATGCCCACCTTGCCCGTGACGAGCGGCATCGGCGTCATGACCTCGCGCACCTGGCGCGAACGGTCCGGCTCGAAGGCCATGTCACGGTTGGTGACGATGCCGAGGAGCTTGCCCGCCGCGTCGGTGACCGGGACACCGCTGATGCGGAACTTGGCACACAGGGCGTTGGCCTCGTGCAGCGTCGCGTCCGGGTGGACCGTGATCGGGTCGGTGACCATGCCGGACTCGGAGCGCTTCACCAGGTCGACCTGGTTCGCCTGGTCGGCGATGGAGAGGTTGCGGTGCAGAACGCCCGCGCCGCCCTGCCGCGCCATGGCGATGGCCATGCGCGCCTCGGTGACCTTGTCCATCGCGGCGGAGAGCAGCGGGATGTTCACCCGGACGTTCTTCGAGATGTGCGAGGAGGTATCGATCTGGTCGGGCGCCATGTCGGACGCGCCGGGCAGCAGCAGCACGTCGTCGTATGTCAGCCCGAGCGTCGCGAATTTCTCGGGCACTCCGTCGACGTTTGCAGTCATGACACCTTCCCCAAATGGCCTTGATCGGTGCGGATGTCCATGCTAACGGGCTCGCGGGGTGTCTCATTCCACGAGCAAGATCACTTAGTGTTTTCGTGGCTTCCTACGGAACGGCGGGGCCGCCCCTACTGGCCCGCGAGGGCCCGCAGTCTGCTCAGCGCACGGTGCTGGGCCACCCGGACCGCGCCCGGGGACATCCCGAGCATCTGCCCGGTCTCCTCCGCGGTCAGTCCGACCGCGACCCGAAGGACGAGCAGCTCACGCTGGTTCTCCGGAAGGTTGGCGAGAAGCTTCTTGGCCCAGGCCGCATCACTGCTGAGCAGGGCGCGTTCCTCCGGGCCGAGCGAGTCGTCGGGCCGCTCCGGCATCTCGTCGGAGGGCACGGCCGTCGAGCCGGGGTGCCGCATCGCGGCGCGCTGGAGGTCGGCGACCTTGTGGCCCGCGATGGCGAAGACGAAGGCCTCGAAGGGTCTGCCGGTGTCCTTGTAGCGTGGCAGCGCCATCAGCACCGCGACACAGACCTCCTGCGCGAGGTCCTCCACGAAGTGACGGGCATCACCGGGCAGCCGGTTCAGCCGGGACCTGCAGTAGCGCAGGGCCAGCGGGTGGACATGGGCCAGCAGGTCGTGCGTGGCCTGCGCGTCACCGTCGACGGCACGGTGCACCAGAGCACCGATCACCGTCGTCTCGTCGTCGCGCATCGGACCATGGTGCCTTGACGCCGTCTGATCCGCGGCATCGCGTCCCGAGTTGTGCACCGAAGCGTTATGAGCGGGTGCGCCGGATGTCATCTCCTGCGCCCTCCCCTTCCGCTGGACCGAATCGTTCCCGAGGAACTCCACACCTCAAGGATGCGGCATCGGCCGGGAAGCGTCACATGGCGCTGGTGGGGAGGGCCCGGCCGCAGGTCCGCCGCCACCGTCGCCCCGTCCGCCGGTGTGCGGACGGGATCGAACGGCTACCGGCCACGCCGCTGCATCAGCGGACCAGGCCCCAGCGGAAGCCGAGCGCGACCGCGTGCGCACGGTCCGAGGCTCCCAGCTTCTTGAACAGACGCCTGGCGTGCGTCTTCACCGTGTCCTCGGAGAGGAACAGCTCGCGTCCGATCTCCGCGTTGGAGCGGCCGTGGCTCATGCCTTCGAGCACCTGGATCTCCCGCGCGGTGAGCGTCGGGGCCGCCCCCATCTCGGCGGACCGCAGCCGGCGCGGGGCGAGCCGCCACGTCGGATCGGCCAGCGCCTGGGTGACGGTGGCCCGCAGTTCGGCGCGCGAGGCGTCCTTGTGCAGATAGCCGCGGGCGCCGGCGGCGACCGCGAGCGCGACCCCGTCGAGGTCCTCGGCGACGGTCAGCATGATGATCCTGGCGCCGGGATCCGCCGAGAGCAGCCGCCGGACCGTCTCCACACCCCCCAGACCGGGCATGCGTACGTCCATCAGAATCAAATCCGAACGGTCGGCTCCCCAGCGGCGGAGGACTTCCTCGCCGTTGGCCGCCGTCGTCACACGCTCGACGCCGGGCACGGTCGCAACCGCGCGACGGAGCGCTTCTCGGGCAAGCGGGGAGTCGTCGCAGACGAGGACGGATGTCATGACCGTCCTCCGCAGCTGATGCGCGTCACCTTGAGCCTCCAGGCTGATACAAGTCGTCACCTGTGCGGTTGACCCCCTCGGACATCTGCCCGAGCTCGCTCTCCGTCAACCGCCTCGCCCTTCTCAACGACGGTCACTCGAAAGAGTTACGGGTCGAAGCTTCCGGTTCGGCACTCTAAGTGAGGGCCCGCGCACGGAGGAGAACGACGCGGAATCATTCACCCGTCAACCGATGTATCACCCATAGGCATGCCCCATTTAGCGGATTTTCTTCCCTTTTGCTGGCGTCTGTGGCTAGATTCGCAATCAGTCATATTTACATCTACTAACACCGTAGATGTACGGTCGGAACTCCGGCCGACGACGATCACGCCGACGGTCGAGGATGCCGTTTCCGACTCAGCAAGGTTTCGAGGGGACACGCAATGGCAGATTTCTCCCGCCTTCCCGGACCCAACGCAGATCTGTGGGACTGGCAGCTGCTGGCCGCCTGCCGCGGGGTCGACAGCTCCCTGTTCTTCCACCCCGAAGGAGAGCGCGGGGCAGCCCGGAGCGCCCGTGAGACCTCGGCGAAGGAGGTCTGCATGCGCTGCCCGGTACGCGCCGAGTGCGCGGCGCACGCGCTCGCCGTTCGGGAGCCCTACGGCGTGTGGGGCGGCCTGACCGAGGACGAGCGCGAGGAGCTCATGGGCCGCGCCCGCAACCGCCTGATCTCGGCCCACTCGGGCGCCACCCGGACTCCCGGCCCCACCTGACACTCAGCACGGCCCATCGAACGCAGAAACGTTTCTTCGCATCTGGTGCGCCCGCCGTCGGACGCGCGCACCGGGTGCGGCGGGGGGTTCACGCTCAGCGCGTGGGTGTTCACGCTCAGCGTGCGGGTGTTCACACTCAGCGCGTGGGAGCTCAGCTCGGCGCGCCGCGGAAGGGGTCCGCGCTCAGCGCGTGGCGGCCCGCGACAGCTGGTCGAGGGTGGCGGCCACGGCCGGGACCCGGGCCAGGTCCGGCAGGGTCAGTGCGACGATCTCCCGCTCCACGGCCGGCTCCACCGTGACGGTGCGGGCCCCCTTGGGGCGTACCGACTCGATGGCCAGTGCCGGCAGGACGGCCACCCCGAGACCGGCCCCGACCAGGCCGATCACCGCCGGGTAGTCGTCCGTGGCGAAGTCGATCCGGGGGGTGAATCCGGAGGCCTCGCAGACCTCCACGAGCTGGCGCCTGCAGCGCGGGCAGCCCGCGATCCACGACTCGTCGGCCAGCTCGCCGATGCCCACGGCGTCCGCGTCCGCCAGCCGGTGACCGTCCGGAACCAGCCCGATCAGCCGGTCCGTGAGCAGCGGGCGCACCACCAGGTCGTCCCATTCGCCGCCGGTCGTCCCGTACCGGAACGCCAGCGCGATGTCACAGTCCCCGTCGCGCAGCATCTCCACCGAGCGCGGCGGTTCCGCCTCGACGAGCGAGACCTGGGTGCCGGGGTGGGCGGCCCGCAGCGCGGCGAGGGCGCCGGGAACCAGCGTGGAGCTTCCGCTGGGGAACGACACGAGCCGGACCCGCCCGGCGCGCAGCCCGGCGATCGCGGCGACCTCCTCCTCGGCCGCGGTCAGCCCCGCGAGGATGCCGGAGGCGTGGCGCACCAGGGCCTCGCCGGCCTCGGTGAGCCGCATCTCGCGCCCCGTACGGATCAGCAGCGGGGTTCCCGCGGAGGCTTCCAGCGCCTTCATCTGCTGGCTGACCGCGGGCTGGGTGCAGCCCAGTTCGCGTGCGGCGGCGGAGAACGAACCGGTGGTGGCCACGGCACGCAGGACACGGAGGTGACGGGCTTCGATCATTCTCCAACCATAAGGCTCACTTGCAGGATCACGCGAATATTCGTGAGCATCTTTGGGCGCGGAGTGGTTAGCGTGTACGGCATGAAGCTGCTGACCGTGAATCTGGGCCGCCCCGAGGCCGCCGCGTACTCCGACGGACCCACCGGGATCGACAAGCGTCCGGCCGACGGTCCCGTGCGGGTCACCGACCCGGGCCCCAAGGGCAGCGGCGGCAGCGGGCTGGCCGGGGACTCGGTGTGCGACCTGCGCCACCACGGCGGATCGGACCAGGCGGTGTACGCCTTCGCGCGCGAGGAGCTCGACGCCTGGGAGAAGGAGCTCGGACGGCCCCTGCCCAACGGCTCGTTCGGCGAGAACCTCACGACACTCGGCCTCCCGGTGAGTCACGCGCGGATCGGCGAGCGCTGGCGGATCGGCGGCGAGCTGGTCCTGGAGGTGACGGCGGGCCGCATTCCGTGCCGTACGTTCGCGGGTCACCTGGACGAGCGTGGCTGGGTGAAGCGGTTCACCCGCGAGGCGGCCACCGGCGCGTACCTGCGGGTGATCGAACCGGGGTCGATCCGTGCCGGGGACCCGGTCGAGATAGTCCACCGTCCCGACCACGAGGTCACCGCCGCCCTCCAGTTCAGGGCCGTCACGACCGAGCGGGATCTGCTGCCGCGCCTCCTCGCCGCCGGGGACGCGCTGCACCCCGAGGCGCTGCGCAAGGCACGGGAGTACGTGGCGGCCCAGGGTTCGTGACCATCCTCCGGGCGGGTGGGCGGCCCGCGCTCGCGGGGCACTAACGTGCCGCGTATGACGACTGCACTGATTACGGGCGCGACGGCGGGGATCGGGGCCGCCTTCGCAGGGCGGCTCGCGGGTGACGGGCACAACCTGGTGCTGGTGGCCCGTGACACGGAGCGGCTGCGGGTCCAGGCCACGGAGCTGCACGACCGGCACGGCATCGAGGCCGAGGTGCTGACGGCCGACCTGTCGACGGACGCCGGGATCGAGGCGGTCGAAGCACGGCTGGCGGACCGCGTGAGCCCTGTCGACCTGCTGGTGAACAACGCCGGTTTCGGCAACAAGGGGCGTTATCTGGACGTCACCATGGCCGACGAGCTGACGATGCTGAAGGTGCACTGCGAGGCGGTGCTGCGGCTGACCTCGGCCGGGGCCGCCGCCATGCGGGAGCGCGGGCGCGGCGGAGTGATCAACGTCGCCTCGGTTGCGGCCTTCCTGCCGCGGGGGACGTACGGGGCGTCGAAGGCGTGGGTCGTGCAGTTCACCCAGGGCGCGGCGAAGGACCTGGCGGGGTCGGGGGTGCGGCTGATGGCCCTGTGCCCCGGCTTCGTGCGGACCGAGTTCCACGAGCGGGCCGGGATGGGCACGGGCAACATCCCGGACTGGATGTGGCTGGACGCGGACAAGCTGGTCACGGCGGCCCTGGCGGATCTGGCCCGGGGCAGGACGGTGTCGGTGCCGGACGCCCGGTACAAGGCGCTGATGGGTCTGGTGAAGGTGGCGCCCCGGGGTCTGCTCGGCGGGGTGACCTCCCGCGCGGGCCGCACGTACGGCCCGCAGTAGCCGCCCGTACAACGGCCGAGGCCCGGTGCCCCCGCGACGGGGGTACCGGGCCTCGGCTGCGTACGGTCCGTACTAGTGGGAGTGACCGTGGCCGTGACCGGCGTCGGCCTCTTCCTCGGCCGGCTTCTCGACGACCAGGGTCTCGGTCGTGAGCAGCAGCGACGCGATGGACGCGGCGTTCTCCAGGGCGGAGCGGGTGACCTTGACCGGGTCGATGACGCCGGCCTTCACCAGGTCGCCGTACTCGCCGGTCGCGGCGTTGAAGCCCTGACCCTTGTCGAGCTCGGAGACCTTCGAGGTGATGACGTAGCCCTCGAGGCCCGCGTTCTCCGCGATCCAGCGCAGCGGCTCGACGGCGGCGCGGCGCACGACCGCGACACCCGTGGCCTCGTCGCCGGTCTTGCCGAGGTTGCCCTCGAGGACCTTGACGGCGTGGACCAGAGCGGAGCCACCACCGGAGACGATGCCCTCCTCGACCGCGGCGCGGGTCGCGGAGATGGCGTCCTCCAGACGGTGCTTCTTCTCCTTGAGCTCCACCTCGGTGGCGGCACCGACACGGATCACGCACACGCCGCCGGCCAGCTTCGCGAGGCGCTCCTGGAGCTTCTCGCGGTCCCAGTCGGAGTCCGTGGACTCGATCTCGGCCTTGATCTGGTTGACGCGGCCCTTGACGTCGGCGGAGTCGCCGCCGCCGTCGACGATGGTCGTGTCGTCCTTGGAGACGGTGACGCGGCGGGCGGTGCCCAGCACGTCGAGACCGGCGCCGTCGAGCTTGAGGCCCACCTCTTCGGCGATGACGGTCGCACCGGTGAGGGTGGCGATGTCGCCGAGCATGGCCTTGCGGCGGTCACCGAAGCCCGGGGCCTTCACCGCGACGGCGTTGAAGGTGCCACGGATCTTGTTGACGACGAGGGTGGAGAGCGCCTCGCCCTCGACGTCCTCGGCGATGATCAGGAGCGGCTTGGAGGCGCCGGCCTGGATGACCTTCTCCAGCAGCGGGAGCAGCTCCTGGATGGAGCCGATCTTGCCCTGGTGGATCAGGATGTACGGGTCGTCGAGGACGGCCTCCATACGCTCCTGGTCGGTCACCATGTACGGGGACAGGTAGCCCTTGTCGAAGGCCATGCCCTCGGTGAACTCAAGGTCCAGACCGAAGGTGTTGGACTCCTCGACGGTGATGACACCGTCCTTGCCGACCTTGTCCATCGCGTCCGCGATGAGCTCGCCGACCTGGCTGTCCTGCGCGGAGAGCGCGGCCACGGCGGCGATGTCGGACTTGTCGTCGATCGGGCGGGCGGTCGCGAGGAGCTCCTCGGACACGGCCTTCACGGCGGCGTCGATGCCCTTCTTCAGGGCGGCCGGGGACGCGCCCGCGGCAACGTTGCGCAGACCCTCGCGGACGAGAGCCTGGGCGAGCACGGTGGCGGTGGTGGTGCCGTCACCCGCTACGTCGTTGGTCTTGGTCGCCACCTCCTTCACCAGCTGGGCACCGAGGTTCTCGTACGGGTCGTCGAGCTCGACCTCGCGCGCGATGGTGACACCGTCGTTGGTGATGGTGGGGGCGCCGAACTTCTTGTCGATGACGACGTTGCGGCCCTTCGGACCGATCGTCACCTTCACCGTGTCGGCAAGCTTGTTGACGCCGCGCTCAAGGGCGCGACGGGCGTCCTCGTCGAACTTCAGAATCTTCGCCATGGGCTGAGCTGTCCTCTCAAACGAACTGCGCCCCTCGCCGCCCGGCTAGTTATTTCGCAGGGGACCAGGGGCGCAGAACAGAAGCAAACGTGGGTGAATTACTTCTCGACGATCGCGAGAACGTCGCGCGCCGAGAGGACGAGGTACTCCTCGCCGTTGTACTTCACCTCGGTGCCGCCGTACTTGCTGTACAGAACGACATCGCCGGTCTTGACGTCGAGCGGAAGGCGCTCGCCGTTCTCGAAGCGGCCCGGGCCCACGGCCAGGACGACGCCCTCCTGGGGCTTCTCCTTGGCGGTGTCCGGAATGACCAGGCCGGAAGCCGTGGTCTGCTCGGCGTCGAGCGGCTGGACCACAATGCGGTCCTCGAGCGGCTTGATCGCAACCTTGGAGCTGGTGGTCGACACGATCCGGTCTCCCCCTTCGGAGATCTCACGGGGTTTAACAGTCTGTGGGTGGCGACCAGGTCGATCCGTCGTCGCGGGTGCCGGACCTGCCGTGTCGCACAGTGGTGCTGGCACTCTCCAGTGGGGAGTGCCAGACCTGAGACTATGACCGCGATTAGCACTCGGTCAAGCGGAGTGCCAATTCACCACCCTCGCGTGGCGCCCCGGGACCGGCGTACGCCCGGACAACGCGAGAGGGGGCCGCGGTGTTCCGGGCGGAGCGCGGTGCTCTCAGACGTAGTCCTCCAGCTTGGCCACGGCGTACCCCTTGTCCGTGATCGTCTTCATGACGCGGCGGACCATGTCGGTCATGGATCCCTCCCATGCCCCGGGTCCGCGGAAGTGGGTGAGGATGATGTCGCCGGGGTGCAGGTCCCGGTCCCGCTCGCGCCATTCCATGTGGTCGGGGAACGCCTCGGCCGCCCACAGGGGTACCGCCTCGATGCCGCAGGACCTGGCGATGCGCAGGGTGTCGCCGTCGTAGTTGCCGAACGGCGGCCTGAAGAGCGTGGGCCGCTTCCCGAAGTACTTCTCGATCTTGTCCTGCTCGCCGCAGATCTCCCGCCGCTGGTCGGCCCTGGAGAGCCCGGGCAGATAGCGGTGGTTGAGGGTGTGGTTGCTGAGGGTGACGCCGCGCGCCTGCATGTCCTTGAAGTAGCCGTAGTTGTCGCTGACCAGGTAGTCGCTGAGGAAGGCGCTGTACGGGATGTCCAGCTCCGTCATCATCTTCAGCAGTTCGGGGTCCTTCTCCGCGCCGTCGTCCATCGTCAGGAAGACGATCCGTTCCTCGGTCGGGACGGCGGTGAAGACCGGGGGCAGCGTGTCCCCGCCCTCGACCCCGAACCCCTCGCGGGTGGTGATGCGCGGCTTCTCCGCGGGCGGCGCCGGGGCGGTCAGCGGGACCTTCGCCAGCCCCCATTTCTTCGCGGCGGCCACCCGCGCGGCCTGCTGCCGTTTCAGCCGCTCGGCGCGGGCCTCCGCCGCACCGGCGGCGACTGCCGCCCCGGGCCGGCCGGCGGCCGGTTCGGCCCGCTGCCCCCGGTCCGCCCGACCGCCGTCCGCCCCTTCGGCGCACGCGGAGGCGACGGCGGCGACCAGCAGGGCCGCCAGAACCGCACGGACCGGCTTGTGCCGCTTCATAGCGGATTTTTCGTTTTGTCGTACTGGCTGCATGGCGCCGCATCCTGCCAGCCGGTCGGCGGACCCCCGCCCCGACACTTCCGGCGGGCCCGGCACGTCCCCCGGCTGGCTCACAATGGACCGGTGAACGCCCACCTCCCTGCGGACCCAGCAGACCCTTCCGACCCGCTCGCCGCATTCGCCGCCCTGCGTACCCCCGAGGGCGTGGCGCTGCTGGCGGAACTGCGCGACCACGACCCCGCCCAGGAGCTGGCCACGGCGACCCGGCTGCGTCGTACGCACCCGGCCGGACTGGTGTCGGCGGCGCTCGGCCAGGCGCGGCTGCGGCAGCGCGCGGTGGCGAAGTTCGGGGCGGCGGACGCGTACCGGATGTTCTTCACCCCGAACGGCGTGGAGCAGGCGACCCGGACCTCGGTCGCCACCTACCGCGCCGAGCGGTTCGCCGGGCTCGGCGTACGGAGCGTGGCCGACCTGTGCTGCGGGATCGGCGGCGACGCGATCGCGCTGGCCAGGGCGGGAATCTCGGTGCTGGCCGTGGACCGCGACCCGCTGACCGCGGAGGTCGCCCGCGCCAACGCCGCGGCGCTGGGCCTCCAGGACCTCGTCGAGGTGCGCTGCGCGGACGTCACGGAGATCGGCACGTCCGGGTACGACGCGGTCTTCGTCGACCCGGCCCGGCGCGGCGGACGCGGCAGGATCTTCGACCCGGAGGCCTACTCACCCCCGCTCTCCTGGGCGACCGAGGCCGCGCTGAGTGCCCCCCGGGCGGCGCTGAAGATCGCCCCGGGTGTCCCGCACGAGGCGATCGGCCCGCAGGCCGAGGCCGAGTGGATCTCGGACGGCGGTGACGTGAAGGAGGCCGTGCTCTGGTTCGGCGAAGGCTTCACCGCCGGACGCTTCCGGGCCACGCTGCTCCCGTCCGGCGCGACCCTGACCGCCGACGCCCCGCTCCCCGCCCCGCCCGTGGGGCCGGTCGGCCGCTACCTGTACGAGCCCGACGGCGCCGTCATCCGCGCCCATCTGGTGGCCGCCGTCGTGGAGCGGTGCGGGGGCCGGCTGGTCGACGAGACGATCGCGTACGTCACGAACGACGAGCTGTACGTGTCCGACCGCACGACCGCGTACGAGATCACCGACCGGCTTCCGTTCAACATGAAGAAGCTCAAGGCCCTGCTGCGTGAGCGGCGGGTCGGTGTGCTGACCGTCAAGAAGCGCGGTTCCGCCGTCGAACCCGAGGAACTGCGGCGGAAGATGAAGCTCCAGGGACCGCACGCGGCCACGGTCTTCCTTACGCGCGTGGCCGGGGCCCCGGCCATGCTGATCGGGCAGCCGGTGAAGCGTCCCTGATCAGCCGCGGACCGCCCGGCCCGCCGGGGTCTGCGTCCGGAGCACCCAGCGCCGGTGCGCGTACGCCCTGCGCAGACCCCTGCGCAGACCGAGCAGCCCCGTCGCCCAGGCGATCATCCCGAGCCCCATCAGCCAGGCCACCAGCCCGTACGTCTCGTGACCCGCCCTGGCCGTCGCCGGGACGACCACGCACACGAACAGCCCGCCCGCGCACAGCACGTACGACAGGAGCGCCCAGGCCAGGCTCGGCGCGGGCCTGCGCAGCGGCAGGTCCCCGACCGGGTCGCGGTCCAGCCCGCCCCAGTCGTCCAGGAGCCGGCGCACCTGCCCGTCCCTGGTGGCGCCGAGGGCGATGAAGACGCCCGCCGGGATCATCAGGCACGCGCCGACGGCGATGCAGAGGATCGCGATGAGCACGCTGACGGCGTCCACGGCCTCCTCGAACATGACCAGCGCGGCGCCGACCCACGACCAGCCGAACGCGAAGGTCCCCGCCCACATCCACAGTTTGCCGAGCCGGCCGGGCCCGATGTACATCGTGACCAGTTCGCCGAGGATCACCGCCCGGTCCCGGAGCAGGGTGCCCCGGTCGGGCCAGGTGCGGATCTCCTCGGGCGGCACGGGCGGCGGAAGCGGATTACGGCGTGACATGGCCCAGACATTACCGACGCGGGCACCGCCGATCCGGGCCCAGGCCGGGGTCAGCGGTGTGCGTCACGTCGGGTCGGGTCAGGTCAGCGGGTACGACGTCCGGCCTGACGCCTCGTCGATCTCGTCGTGTGCCTTGGTGAGCAGCTTCATGGCCAGTTCGTTGAGCGCGCGGGCACCGGCGATCTCCTCGCCGACCCTCGGCTGTTCCGTGTCGGAGGGGTGGCGGCTGGCGTATCCGTGGGCCCGTACCTCGGTCCCGTCACCGAGCCGCACAAGAGCGGCCGCGCGGGTGCGGTGGGTGTCCTCTTCGAATTCCAGCTCGATATGCCATCCGACAGTGGTCTCCATCATGACGGTCACCTCCCAGGATTCCTGCTTCCAGGGTGCGCCCGTTCCCGGGGCGGCGCACGGCGCGGCCGGTTCAGGCGTTGCGGAGTGCCTCGATGTCCAGCTTGCGCATCCCGAGCATCGCCTTCATGGCCCGTTCCGCCCTGGCCGGGTCGGGGCCGCCGAGCAGTTCGGGCAGCACGCGCGGGACGATCTGCCAGGACAGGCCGTACCTGTCCTTCAGCCAGCCGCACATGCTCTCCTCGCCGCCCTCGGTGAGCTTCGCCCACAGGGTGTCGACCTCTTCCTGGTCCGCGCAGTCCACGCTGAGCGAGACGGCCTCGCTGAAGGTGAACTGCGGGCCGCCGTTGAGCGCGATGTACTCCTGACCGGCGAGCACGAAGTCCACGGTCAGCACGGTCCCGGCCTCCCCGGGGGACGCCTCGGTGTAGTAGCTGATGTCGACGACGCGCGAGTCGCCGCCGAAGACGGAGACGTAGAACTCTGCGGCTTCCTGGGCCTTGTCGTCGAACCACAGGCAGGGCTTGATCTTCTGCATGGTGTCTCTCCTTCGCACGGTGCGTGGCGCAACGCTGTGCAAGGTAGACCCGTCCCGCACCGGAAACTCATCGGGACACACCGTCTCCGCGCGAGCGGAGTGCGTCCGTCCGCCGGTTAGGTCTCAGCCGTCCGCCGGACCCAGCGACTCGAAGCGCCAGCGGTGCACCGGGCGGGTGATCAGCCCGGGGTCCGGTTCGGGCAGCTCGGGCAGCTCGTCGTCGTAGCCGGCCTCCCACCAGGTGAGGACGAGCACCCGGTCCTGCGGGGCGCGCAGCAGCTCGCTGCGCAGCGGCTCCGGGGCCAGCTCGGCCGCCCTGGCCCGGGCCCACCCCAGGAGCTCGGCGCCCCGTCCCCCGGTGGCACGGGCCTCCCACATCAGGGCGACGGTCATGAGTAGAGGTTGTCCTTGCTGACCTCGTGCACGTGGTCGTGGGTGTGGCTGTGCGCCCCCGGCACGTGTGGTTCGGTGACCGGCAGCGAGGAGTCCGCGGAGAGCTCCCAGTCCGAGGCCGGGCGGTTGCGGGCGACCATCTCCGCGCCGAGCGCGGCGACCATCGCCCCGTTGTCCGTGCACAGTCCGGGCCTGGGGACCCGCAGCCGGATCCCGGCCCGCTCGCACCGCTCCTGGGCCAGGGCGCGCAGCCGCGTGTTGGCCGCCACACCGCCGCCGATCATCAGGTGGTCGACGCCCTCGTCCTTGCAGGCCCGCACGGCCTTGCGGGTCAGCACGTCCACGACGGCCTCCTGGAAGGACGCGGCGACGTCCCGTACGGGCACCTCCTCGCCGGCCGCCCGCTTCGCCTCGATCCAGCGCGCCACGGACGTCTTGAGCCCGGAGAAGGAGAAGTCGTACGCCGGGTCGCGCGAGCCGCTCAGCCCTCGCGGGAACGCGATCGCCTTCGGGTCGCCCTCCTTCGCCAGCCGGTCGATGACCGGGCCGCCGGGGAAGCCGAGCTGCAGCACCCGGGCGATCTTGTCGAAGGCCTCGCCCGCCGCGTCGTCGATCGTGGCGCCCAGCGGGCGTACGTCGCTGGTGATGTCCGGGGCCAGCAGCAGCGAGGAGTGCCCGCCGCTGACCAGCAGCGCCATCGTCGGCTCGGGCAGCGGGCCGTGTTCCAGCTGGTCGACGCAGATGTGCGAGGCGAGGTGGTTCACCCCGTACAGCGGCTTGTCCAGCGCGTACGCGTACGCCTTCGCCGCCGACACGCCGACGAGCAGTGCCCCGGCGAGCCCGGGGCCGGCGGTGACCGCGATGCCGTCGAGGTCGCGGGCGCTGATCCCGGCCTCCTCCAGGGCGCGCTCGATGGTGGGGACCATCGACTCCAGATGGGCCCGGGAGGCGATCTCCGGCACGACGCCGCCGAAGCGGGCGTGCGTGTCGACGCTGGACGCGACGGCGTCGGCGAGCAGCGTCGTGCCGCGCACGATGCCCACGCCGGTCTCGTCGCAGGAGGTCTCGATGCCGAGTACGAGCGGTTCGTCAGCCATCAGTCAGGTCTCTGTTCCTTGTACGGTCAGCCGCATGACGAGTGCGTCGATGTTCCCCGGCTGGTAATAGCCCCGGCGGAAGCCGATGGGTTCGAAGCCGAAGCGTTCGTAGAGCTTCTGCGCGCGGGTGTTGTCGACCCGGACCTCCAGGAGCACCGCGGTGCACTCGAAGGCCGTGGCGTGTCTGAGCAGGTCGGTCAGGAGTTCGGAGCCGAGGCCGCCGCCCCACTGGCCGCGGCTGACGCCGATCGTCTGGACGTCGGCGAGGTCGCCGGCCGAGGCGAGGCCCGCGTAGCCGACGATCCGTCCGTCGGCGGGGTCCTCGGCGACGACGTAGCGATGGGTGGCCCGGGGGCCGCGGGAGCGCACCAGCTCGGACCAGAACATACCGGCCGACCAGGCGTCCTCGGGGAACAGCTCCTGCTCCAGCTCCAGCACCGGGTCGATGTCCCACCAGCGCATCTCGCGGAGCACTGCGGTCGCGGTCGTCACTTGGGGGTGACCACCTTGTAGTTCTTCGGCACCTGGGCGTCGGGCCTGCGCAGGTAGAGCGGCTGCGGGGACAGCAGCTCCTCCCCGGCGGCCAGGCGTTCGGCGGCGAGGGCGGCGAGGGCGGCGGCGGAGACGTGTTCCGGCGTGCGGGCGTCCGGGAAGGCGTCGGGGTAGAGCAGGGCGCCCGCGCCGACCACGGGCAGTCCGGCGAGCTGTCCGGCGATGTCGGCGGGCCGGTCGACAGCGGGTTCGCCGCTCGTGCGGCCGTCCTCGTAGCGCGCCCAGTAGACCTCCTTGCGGCGCGCGTCCGTCGCGACGGCGAACGGGCCTTCGAGGCCGCCCCGCCGTGCGGCGTACGCGAGGCCGTCGAGGGTGCACAGCCCGTGCACGGGTACGGAGAGGACGGAGCCGAACGTCGCCGCGGTGACCAGACCGACGCGCAGCCCGGTGTAGGGGCCGGGGCCGACCCCGACGACCACACCGGTCACGGCGTCGAGCTTCACCCCGGCCTCGGCGAGGACCCGGTCGACGGCGGGCAGCAGGAGCTCCCCGTGCCTTCGGGCGTCGACCTGGCCGGTCTCGGCGACGACGGAGGTCCCGTCGTGGAGGGCGACGGTGACGGCGGGGGTGGCGGTATCCACGGCGAGCAGGAGCACACAAACAGCCTACGGCTCCGCCGCCCCGGTCATGGCAGCCCGTACGGCGTCCCGGTCTGCCCTTCCGCTGCTGGTACCGTCGCCCGGGTACACACGTGTACGACGTAAATGCTTGTACGACATGCGACGGCAGGCGCGCGACAAGGGAGTTCACGGTGGCAAGGGGCAGCTCGGGAATCGTGACCGCGCTCACCGCCGCGGCGGTGGCCGCGGTCTGTTTCCTCGCCTACCAGGCGTCGGCGAACGCGCCGGAATCGGTGGCCGCCCCCTCGGCCGAGGCCTCCGGCAGCGCGTCGGCGAAGCCCAGCGAGAAGCCCGCCGCCCCGAAGGAACCGCTCGCGGTCCCGGCGGACTCCGACTCCGGGGCACGCGTCGTGTACGCGCTGAAGGACCGTCGGGTGTGGATCGTGGACGGCGAGGAGAAGTCGCTCCGGACGTTCGCCGTCATGCCGAGCTCCGTGAGCCCGCTGCCCGGCGTCTACAAGGTGACCTCGCGCTCGGGCACCATCAAGGGCTCGGACGGCGTACTGATCGAACACGTGGTGCGTTTCGCGAACGTCGACGACGTGTCCGTGGGCTTCAGTGCCGCGCAGGACGGCTCCATGGAGAGCCCCGACCCCACGATGAAGACCGGTGGCGTGCGGATGAAGCGCGCCGACGGCAACGCGCTGTGGACCTTCGCGACGGTCGGCGCCAAGATCGTCGTCGTCCCGTAGCGGCGTCCCCGGTCGCGACTGCCTGAGCCGGGGCACGGAACAACCCTGTGACCCCCATCAGGCCGCGTCGCGCGCCTGGCTGTGACCGTCGTCCTCGGCGGAGTCCTCCGCGTCCTCGCGCGCCTCCCGGGGCGGCGTCGAGACCGCCGTCGCCGCGACGCAGGAGGCCAGCAGGTCCTTCATCGACACCGCGGACACCGGCGGCGGATCCGTCTGCGGCGACTGCGGCTGCACTTCGCGCTCGGGTGTCGGCATGCATGCCTCCTCGGGCTTCGGCGAGAGACGTGGTTAGGCAGACCTAACCAGATCTCCCGTCCATGTGACCACGGCCGACACCCCGGGCGCAACATTTTACCGACGACTTGTCGGAAAGCACCCGGTGTCAGGCCCTCGCCAGGTCCTCCCGCAGCCCGCTCCACCGTGTCCCGATGCCCATCAGGGTCACGGTGCGGCGCTCGTCGTCCGTGTCGCCGACCGCGCGGTGGATCAGTACGCGCAGCCGGTCCTCCGACAGCTCCTCGACCTTCCCGTCGCCCCACTCCACGACGACCACCGACTCCGGCAGCGACACGTCGAGGTCCAGGTCCTCCATCTCGTCGAGCCCGCCGCCCAGGCGGTACGCGTCGACGTGGACCAGGGCGGGGCCCGTGCCCAGCGACGGGTGGACGCGGGCGATCACGAAGGTGGGTGAGGTGACGGCGCCCCGTACGCCGAGGCCCTCGCCGAGCCCGCGGGTCAGAGTGGTCTTGCCCGCGCCGAGCTCCCCGGAGAGCATCACCAGGTCGCCGGGGACCAGCACACCGGCGATGAGGCGGCCGAGGTCCCGCATCTGTTCGGGGGACTCGACGGCGAGGTCCAGGGTGACGGTGCCCGGTACGGCGGTGCCGGCCGCAGGGCCGTTCTGCGCTGCTTCCATGCGGGCAACGTTAGAGGATCAGGACACCTCGGCCGGAACCGCTCCGATCCGTACCAGCAGGTCCGCGAGCCGGTCGGTGACCGTCTCCGGGTGCTCCAGCATCACCAGGTGCCCGGCGTCCGGCACGATGACCAGCTCCGCGTCGGGGAGCTGGTCCGCGATGGCCTCGCTGTGCGAGCTGGGCGTCACCAGGTCCTTGTCACCGGCCAGGATCAGCACCGGGAGATCACGGAAGGCGGGCAGCGCCCCGCTCTTGTCGTGCTCGGTGAACGCCGGGTAGAACTCGGCGACCACGTCGATCGGGGTGGCCTCGATGAGCCGCTCCGCGAAGCGGGACACCGCCGGGTCCACGTCCCGCGATCCGAACGAGTACCGCTTGATCAGCCCCGCGAACAGGTCGGCCGTAGCCCGCCTGCCGCGCTCCACCAGCTCCGCCTGGGACCCGAGCGCCTTCAGCACACCGGGCAGCACGCGGCGCACGGCGTTCACCCCCGCCACGGGCAGGCCGAAGTTCACCTCGCCGAGCTTCCCGCTCGACGTGCCGACGAACGCGACCGCGGCCACCCGGTCACGGATCAGCTCCGGGTAGCGGTCGGCGAGCGCCATCATCGTCATGCCGCCCATCGAGTGCCCGACGAGCACCAGCGGGCCTTCGGGGGCCGCCGCGTCGATGACCGCCTTCAGGTCGCGGCCGAGCTGGTCGATACCGACCGGGACACCCTCGGCCTGCGCCCTGCCCCGCTCGGAGCGGCCGTGGCTGCGCTGGTCCCAGTGGACGGTACGGACCAGGCCGCGCAGGGCCGCCCGCTGGAAGTGCCAGGAGTCCTGGCCGAGGCAGTAGCCGTGGCTGAAGACGACGGTGACGGGTCCGGGCGCCTTGCGGCCGAAGAGCCTGCGCCGGCGCGACGAACTGGCTCCGGGCTTCATGCCGGAGCGGCCCGTGCCGGTGTCCTCGACCTCGTCGACCTCGTAGTACAGCTCGGTCCCGTCGTCGGCGACGGCGCGGCCCGGGATCCCGCGCAGGGAGCCGTACGGGCCGGAGGCGTCCAGCGCGAGCCGGGCCTTCTTGCGCATGCCGCGGCCCACCGTGAGCCGCTCGACGGCGACACCGGCAGCCGCGCCCGCGGCGATGACGCCTATCGCCGCGCCGGCGATACCCGCCCGCCGCCAGCCGGCCGCCGCGACGACGACCGCCGTCGCCGCCACGTCCCCCGCGCTGGTCTCGCTCACCGTGCCGTGCTCCTCACCGTTGTCGTCGCGGTCGTCAGGTCGTCAGCCCCGGTCGGGGGCCTCGTGCAGATGGACGCGGGGTACGCGTCCGCCGATGCGCGTGACGATCTCGTACGCGATCGTGCCGGCCGCCTCCGCCCAGTCCTCGGCGCTCGGTTCGCCCCGGTCCCCCGGCCCGAACAGCACGGCCTCGTCGCCCGGTCCGGGGGTGTCGCCCCCGAGGTCGACCACGAACTGGTCCATCGCGACGCGGCCCGCGACCGTCCGTCGCCGGCCGGCGAGGAGCACGGGGCCACGGCCCGACGCGTGGCGCGGGATGCCGTCCGCGTAGCCGACCGGCACCAGGGCCAGGGTCGTCTCGGCGGAGGTCGTGTAGTGGTGGCCGTAGCTGATGCCATGGCCCGGCGGCACCTGCTTGACCAGTGCCACCGAGGCGGCGAGCGTCATCACGGGGCGCAGGCCGAAGTCGGCCGGGGTGCCCAGCTCGGGTGCCGGCGAGAGGCCGTACATGGCGATCCCGGTGCGGACGAGGTCGAAGTGGGACTCCGGCACCGTGAGCAGCGCCGGGGAGTTCGCGATGTGCCGCACCTCCGGCTCGACGCCCTCCTTCTCCGCGTACGCCACCATGTCGTGGAACACGCCCAGTTGGGCGGCGATCGACGGGTGGCCGGGCTCGTCGGCGCAGGCGAGGTGCGACCAGAGGCCGGTGACGCGCAGGATGCCCGCGGCCTCGGCGGTCCGGGCGGCGGAGACGAGCTCCGGCCAGTCGGCGGGCTGGCAGCCGTTGCGCCCGAGGCCCGTGTCGGCCTTGAGCTGCACCCGGGCCGGGACGCCGGCCTCGGTGGCGGCGGCGGCGACCTCGCCGAGCGCCCACATGCCGCTCACCGACACGTCGATGTCGGCCTCGATCGCCTCGCGCCAGGGCCCGCCGGGCGTCCACAGCCAGCACATCACCCGTCCGCCGATCCCGGCGGCGCGCAGGGCGAGCGCCTCCTGCGGGGTCGCGGTGCCCAGCCAGGTCGCGCCCGCCTCCAGCGCGGCCCTGGCGCAGGGCAGCGCCCCGTGCCCGTACGCGTCGGACTTCACCACGGCCATGAGCTGCGCGCCGGACGCCCGCGCACGCAGTACGCGCACGTTGGCGCGCAGCGCGGCGAGGTCGATCTCGGCACGGGCTCTCAGGGACGCTGTCTCGTTCATATCGCGTCCAGTGTCTCAGAGCCGTGCGCCGGTGCCCTCGACCTCCCGGGCGCGGTGAGGCGTCAGCCGTGCCCGAGGGCGTGTTCCAGGTGCTCGACGAGGACCGGGACATGACTGGCCGCGACGTCCTTCACGGCCGTGACCAGGGTGACGGGGCCGCCCTGGCGCAGCAGGCCGAGGAGTTCGGCGACGGCCTGCTCGTGGGCCGGGTCGCGGAGCTCGGTGCGGTAGCGGTCGACGAAGTCGTCGTACCGCTTCCCGGAGCGGTCCTGGTGGTACCAGGAGCGGAGCTCGTCCGACGGTGTGGCGTCCTTGGCCCACACGTCGACGGCGGCGTGCTCCCTGGAGACCCCGCGCGGCCAGAGCCGGTCGACGAGGACGCGTGTGCCGTCGTCCTCCTCCGGCGGGTCGTACACCCTGCGTACGCGTACGGCGTCGCTGCTGTCCACGTCCGATCACCCTTCCGGCTGCCGTCCTGGTCCTGTCGGCGTGGATCAGGCCCGCACGTCCCGCCAGGCCGCGGGGATCGCGTCGGCGACGTCCTGCGCGGCGACGGGCGCGCCGTCGGACGCGCGGCGGGCCGCGAGCCCGTGCAGGTAGGCGCCCACGGAGGCCGCGTCGCGCGGGGCCAGTCCGGCGGCGAGGAGTGAGCCGGTCAGTCCGGAGAGCACGTCGCCGCTGCCTGCCGTGGCCAGCCAGGACGTGCCCGTCGGGTTGACCCGGACCGGCGCGTCCCCGGCCTCCGCGACCAGCGTCGTCGACCCCTTGAGCAGCACCGTCGCGTCGTAGCGCGCGGCCAGTTCGCGTACGGCGGCGAGCCGCCCGGCCTCGACCTCCTCCCGCGGGACTCCGAGCAGCGCGGCGGCCTCCCCGGCGTGCGGGGTGAGCACGGTGGCGGCGGTGCGCGCGCGTACGGCCCCGGCGTCCATCAGCCGCAGCCCGTCCGCGTCGACCAGCACGGGCACGTCCGAGGCCAGTACGTCGGACACCGCGCCCGCCGCCGCCGAGGAGTCGCCGAGGCCCGGCCCGACCACCCAGGCCTGCACCCGTCCGGCCTTCGACGGCGGCCCCGCGTGCACGAGGGTCTCCGGGTGGCGGGCGATCACCGCGTCCGCGCCGGGGCCGGTGTAGCGCACGGCTCCGGCGCCGCCGCGCAGCGCGCCGGCGACCGCGAGGACAGCGGCGCCCGGGTACCGCTCCGAGCCGGCGGCCACGCCGACCACCCCGCGCCGGTACTTGTCGCTCTCCGCGCCCGGCACGGGCAGGAGGGCGGCGACGTCGGCGTACTGGAGGGCCTCCAGGTCGGGGGGTTCGGGCAGTTCGGGTCCCAGGCCGATGTCGACCAGGCGCAGCGCGCCCGCCCGGGCGGCGGCCGGGTCGACGAGGAGGCCGGGTTTGTACGTGCCGAAGGTGACGGTGGCGTCCGCGCGTACGGCGGCGCCGAGCACCTGCCCGGTGTCCGCCTCGACCCCGCTGGGCAGGTCCACGGCCAGCACGGGTGCGTGGCCCGTCGTGACGGCGCGCACCAGTGCCTCGGCGTCGGGGCGCAGGCCGCCCCGGCCGCCGATCCCGGTGATGCCGTCGACGACGAGGTCGACGGGGCTGAGGCCGTCGGGGGTGCCCAGGACCTGGCCGCCGGCCGCGAGCAGAGCCGCCAGTCCGCCCGGGTGGACCTTGTCCGGGGAGGTCAGCAGGGCCCGTACGCCCGCCCCGCGGCGGGCCAGCCGGGCTCCGGCGTACAGCGTGTCGCCGCCGTTGTCGCCGCTGCCGACGAGGAGGAGGACGCGGGACCCGTACACCCGGCCGTTGCGCCGGAGCAGGTCGCCGCAGGCCACCGCCAGGCCGGCGGCGGCGCGCTGCATGAGGGCGCCCTCCGGCAGTCGTGCCATCAGCGCCTGCTCGGCGGCCCGTACGGTCGAAACGCTGTATGCCTGTCGCATACGGTCAACCCTCCGCGATCACCACGGCCGACGCCACCCCCGCGTCGTGGCTGAGCGACACGTGCCAGCCCTTCACGCCCAGCTCGGCGGCGCGGGCCGCGACCGTGCCGCGGACCTCCAGCCGGGGCTGCCCGCTCTCCTCGACGCACACCTCGGCGTCCGTCCAGAGCAGCCCGCCCGGGGCGCCGAGTGCCTTGGCCAGCGCCTCCTTGGCGGCGAACCGGGCGGCGAGGGAGGCGATCCCGCGCCGCTCCCCGCTGGGCAGCAGCAGTTCCCTCTCCAGGAAGAGGCGGTCCGCCATCTGCGGTGTCCGCTGCAGTGCCGCGCCGAATCGTTCGATCTCCGCCACGTCGATCCCGACCCCGATGATCACGTACTCACCCTCATCCACTACTCCACGGTCACGGACTTCGCCAGGTTGCGCGGCTGGTCCACCTCGTTGCCGCGGGCCGTCGCCAGTTCGCAGGCGAAGACCTGCAACGGCACGGTGGCGACCAGCGGCTGAAGCAGCGTAGGCGTAGCGGGGATCCGGATGAGGTGGTCGGCGTACGGGACGACCGCCTCGTCGCCCTCCTCGGCGATGACGACGGTACGGGCGCCGCGGGCCCTGATCTCCTGGATGTTCGACACGATCTTGTCGTGGAGCACGGAGCGGCCGCGCGGGGACGGAACGATCACGACGACCGGCAGCCCTTCGTCGATGAGCGCGATCGGCCCGTGCTTGAGCTCGCCCGCGGCGAAGCCCTCGGCGTGCATGTACGCGAGCTCCTTGAGCTTCAACGCGCCTTCCAGGGCGACCGGGTAGCCGACGTGCCGGCCGACGAACAGGACGGTGTCCCGGTCGGCGAGCGAGCGGGCGAGGGCGCGCACGGGCTCCATGGTCCCGAGGACCTGTTCGACCTGGCGGGGGATCTCGGAGAGCTGGCGGACGACGGTGCGGATCTCGTCGCCCCACTTGGTGCCGCGGATCTGTCCGAGGTAGAGCGCGACGAGGTAGCAGGCGACGAGCTGGGTCAGGAACGCCTTGGTGGAGGCGACGGCGACCTCCGGCCCGGCGTGGGTGTAGAGGACGGCGTCGGACTCCCTCGGGATCGTCGAGCCGTTCGTGTTGCAGATGGCGAGGACCTTCGCGCCCTGTTCGCGGGCGTGCCGCAGGGCCATCAGGGTGTCCATGGTCTCGCCGGACTGGGAGATCGCGACGACGAGGGTGTGCCGGTCCAGGATCGGGTCGCGGTAGCGGAACTCGCTGGCGAGTTCCGTCTCGCAGGGCAGCCGGGTGACGTGCTCGATGGCGTACTTGGCGATCATCCCGGCGTGGAACGCGGTCCCGCAGGCGATGATGACGACCTTGTCGACCTCCCTGAGCTCGCTCGGCGGGATCCGGACCTCGTCGAGGTGGAGCGCGCCGGAGGCGTCGATCCGGCCGAGGAGGGTGTCGGCGACGGCCTTCGGCTGGTCGGCGATCTCCTTGAGCATGAAGGAGGCGTAGCCGCCCTTCTCCGCGGCGGAGGCGTCCCAGTCCACGTGGTATTCGCGTACGTCGGCGGGCCGGCCGTCGAAACCGGTGACGGTGGCCCCGTCCCTGCGCAGCTCCACCACCTGGTCCTGGCCCAGCTCGATCGCGTCCCGGGTGTGGGCGATGAACGCGGCCACGTCGGAGGCCAGGAACATCTCCCCCTCGCCGACACCCACCACCAGCGGCGAGTTCCGCCGGGCCCCGACGACCGTGTCGGGTTCGTCGGCGTGCACGGCGACCAGGGTGAACGCGCCGCGCAGCTGCCGGCACACCTGGCGCATGGCCTCGGCGAGGTCACCGGCCGAGGAGTACGCCTCCGCCAGCAGGTGGGCGACGACCTCGGTGTCGGTCTCGGAGGACAGCTCGTGGCCGCGTCCGGCGAGTTCCTCGCGAAGGGCGGCGAAGTTCTCGATGATCCCGTTGTGGACGACGGCGACGCGGCCCGCGTTGTCGAGGTGCGGGTGCGCGTTGGCGTCGGTCGGGCCCCCGTGCGTGGCCCAACGGGTGTGCCCGACACCGGTGTTCCCGGCGGGCAGCGGCCGGTCCTTGAGCTCCTTCTCCAGGTTGAGGAGTTTCCCGGCCTTCTTCGCCCCGGCCAGCCCGCCGTCCGCGAGGACGGCGACCCCCGCGGAGTCGTACCCCCGGTACTCCAGCCGCTTCAGTCCCGCGACGACGACATCCTGCGCCGACTGCCCACCGACGTAACCCACGATTCCGCACATATCGGCACCATAAGGCCCCTGCCTGCCACTGCCCGGGGTCCGGCGTGTGTCGGGGTTCCACGGGCCGCCGAAAAGTGCCTGTCGCCCTGTCAGCACAGGCTGCTAACCTGCGGCTCCCCCCTCACCGCCGCCCGCCACCCGTCTGCGTGCCCACGCGTCCTCGGTCTCCGAGTCCGTGCGGCAACGGTCGCGTCCGCTCCGAGGATCGTCATGTCTTCGTCCGCACCTCCGATTCGCGCGGAATTCAATCTGTGCGTCAGCATCCCCTCCCTCGCCGACCTGCGTGCCGCCCTGTTCGCCGGCGACTGGGGGACGGTCGAGGACTACTTCGACTTCCTCGACGACGAGGACGACCGCGCGGTCGCCGCCGGTGTCGTCGACTCGATCAGCTCCACCACAAGGTTCCTGGAACAGGCGGCGGCGCGGCACCCGCGGTCCGCGCTCGCCCGCACGCTGGTCGCGCGGCAGTACGTCACCACCGGCTGGGGCATCCGCAGCTCGTACACGGCCGAGCACGTCTCCCGCGATCAGTTCCAGCAGTTCCACGCGTGGCTGCGGCGCGCGGAGCAGCTCCTCATCGACGTGTGCGCCGAGCACCCGGCGTACGCACCGGCGTGGGCGGCCCGGCTGACCACCGCACGAGGGCTCCAGCTCGGGCAGAGCGAGGTGCGGCGGCGCTACGACCGGCTGGCCGAGCACCACCCGCACCACATCTCCGCGCAGTCCTCGATGCTCCAGAAGCTGTGCCCCAAGTGGGGCGGCAGCTGGGAGGAGGCGTTCGGCTTCGCGCGCGCCTGCCTGGAGTCGGCGCCTCCCGGCAGCCACGCGGGCCGGCTGATCGCCGCGGTACACCTGGAGCGCTGGCTGGAGGACGCCGACGAGGGCCGCAGCACCTACCTGCGGTCGCCCGGGGTCCGCGACGAGATCCTGGCCGCCGCCGCCCGGTCCGTGCGGCATCCGGACTACCGGCCGGGATTCCAGTGGATCACCGACCACAACGAGTTCGCCGGGGCGCTGAGCCTGGGCGGTCACCACCGCGAGGCCGCGCCGTTCTTCCGCACCCTCGGCAACAGGGCCACCGAGTCGCCCTGGAACCACGTGGGCGACAAAGAGGTCCAGTTCCTCAAGCACCGCAAGACCGCACTGGCGAAGGGCTGAGCTCGATGTCCCAGGAAACACCCGTGCGCGCCGACGCCGCGGAAGCCGGCATCCGTGAGACCGAGGTCGACGGCATCCGTACGGTGCTCGTCGCGTCGCCCGGACCGGTCGGCGCCGGGCTCCTCTTCCGGGTCGGTGTCGCCGACGAGACGCTCGCCACGACGGGCATCACCCACCTCGTCGAGCACCTCGCCCTGCACCGCCACGGCCTGTCCGACCTGCACTTCAACGGCGCCACCGCCGTCACGTACACCCACTTCCACGCCACGGGCACACCCGAGGAGGTCACGGCGTACCTCAACGGTGTCTGCGCGGCCCTGAGCGACCTGCCGCTGGAACGGCTGGAGACCGAACGCGAGATCCTGCGCACCGAGGCGGCGGGCCGCAGCCGCGGCCCCCACCACCAGCTGCCGCTGTGGCGTTACGGAGCCCAGGGCTACGGCCTCAGCAGCTACAGCGAACACGGCACCTGGCATCTGACGGCCGAGGCCGTGCGCGACTGGGCGCGGACCCGCTTCACCCGCGACAACGCGGTCCTGTGGATCACCTCGGACACCGTCCCCGAGGGCCTCGGCCTCGCCCTCCCCCGGGGCACCCGGCACCCGCTGCCCGCGCCGACGTCCGCGCTGCCCGTCACCCCGGCCTACATCGGCGGGGACAGCGGCGGTGTCGTCCTGGACGGCATCGTCCGGCGCTCCACCGCCGCCTCGCTCTTCACCGAGGTGCTCAGCCGGGCGCTCTACACGGACCTGCGCCAGAAGGGCGGCTACTCGTACGTGGCCGACGCCGACTACAGCCCTCGCGACAACGGCTTCGCGACGATCACGGCCGTCGCCGACGCGCTCCCGAAGAAGCAGGACGCGGTCGTCGGCGGCCTCGTCGACACCCTGGCCCGGCTGCGGGCCGGCACCGTCGAGCAGTCCGAGCTCGACTCGGCCCGTGCCAAGGTCCTCAAGCAGTACGACACCCCGGATCTCGGGGCCGCCCGGCTGCCTTCGTACGCCCTGAACCTGCTGACCGGGCACCGCAACCTCACCCCCGACGAGCACCGGGCCGAGCTCGCCGCCGTCACCCTGGACGACCTGCGCGAGGTCGCCGTCGAGCTGCACTCCACGGCACTGCTCCAGGTCCCCGGCCGGGGCGCGGACTGGGCGGGCTTCACGGAGGCACCGCAGTGGTCCACGGACACCCCGGCGGGCCAGGGCAGCCGGCACCGCTCCCTGGAGGACGCCTCGGCGCTGCTGACCGTGTCCCCCGACGCGGTGACCCTGGAGACCTCGTCCGGCCAGGTCACCGTCCGCTACGACGCCTGCGCGGCCCTGCTCGTCCACCCGGACGGCGGACGGCAGCTCACGGGCCTCGACGGCTTCCAGCTCCGCGTGGAGCCCACGCTCTACAGGGGCCTCACCCCGGACCGCACGGCGGTCATCGACGCGGCGGTGCCACCTTCGGCGGTCGTCCGCATGCCACCCCGCGACCCGGACCACATCCCGCACCCGGACAGGGGCGGCGCCACCCGGCGGACGGCGCTGTCCCGCGTCAGGACGGCGGTCCGGGGGCTGACGGCACGGCGGCGGGGGCCGGCGGGCCGGTGAGGGTGGTCCCCGCTGCCGTCACCGGACGGCAGCGGGGCAGCGGATCGGTCCACGTCGCGGATGCGGTGTTCCTTCAGGTCGGGCGTGTGCCGTGCAACGGTGCGGTGGTCGGCTCCGTCGTGGAGGACGGCGAGGCCGTGGTGAGCAGCCGTCGCGGCGATCGGGGCCGTCGGCCCCCTCCCCACGTGATCGACCCCACCCCCCACTCCGTTCGAACTCCCGTAACAATGAGTACGTGATCACTTCGCCCGCACGGAGCCCCCGCCGTACCGAGCACGCGCCGACGCCCTACGTCGACCTGACCCGGGCGGAATGGAGCGCGCTGCGTGACAGGACGCCCCTGCCGCTGACGGCCGAGGAGGTCGAGAAGCTTCGCGGGCTCGGTGATGTCATCGACCTCGACGAGGTGCGGGACGTCTATCTGCCGCTGTCCCGGCTGCTCAACCTGTACGTCCAGGCCACCTCCGGTCTGCGCGGGGCGCTGAACACCTTTCTCGGGGACGCGGGCAACGGGCACGGGGAGCAGCGCGGGACGCCGTTCGTCATAGGGGTCGCGGGCAGTGTCGCCGTCGGCAAGTCCACCAGCGCCCGCATCCTGCAGGCCCTCCTGGCGCGCTGGCCCGAGCACCCCCGGGTGGAGCTGGTGACGACCGACGGGTTCCTGCTGCCGATGAAGGAGCTCCAGGCGCGCGGGCTGATGTCGCGCAAGGGCTTCCCGGAGTCGTACGACCGGCGGGCCCTGACCCGGTTCGTCGCGGACATCAAGGCCGGCAAGGACGAGGTGACGGCGCCCGTCTACTCGCACCTGATCTACGACATCGTGCCGGGCGAGCGGCTCACCGTACGCCGCCCGGACATCCTCATCGTCGAGGGCCTGAACGTGCTGCAGCCCGCGCTGCCCGGCCAGGACGGCCGGACGAGGGTGGGGCTCGCGGACTACTTCGACTTCAGTGTGTACGTGGACGCGCGCCCCGAGGACATCGAGACCTGGTACCTGAACCGCTTCCGCCGGCTGCGCGAGACGGCGTTCCAGAACCCGTTCTCGTACTTCCGCAAGTACACCCAGGTGTCCGAGGAAGAGGCGCTGGACTACGCGCGCACCATGTGGCGGACCATCAACAAGCCCAATCTCCTGGAGAACGTGGCACCGACACGCGGCCGTGCCACTCTGGTGCTGCGCAAAGGGCCCGACCACAAGGTCCAGCGTCTGTCGTTGCGCAAACTCTGACTCCGAAAGGGTGCACCGTGCTGCATCTGCGCCTCATCGTGCCCGCCGACCGCACCGAGGAGGTACTGAAGCTGCTGGAGCACACGATAGGCACCGCGCATCTCGCGGTGCTCAGCGGCGCAGCCCGCAGCCCGGCGGGTGATGTGGTCCTGTGCGACGTCGCGCGCGAGGCGGGCGACGAACTGATCGGCGCGCTGCGGGAACTCGGCATCGACAAGTCCGGTTCGATCACCGTCGAGAACACGGACCTCGTCCTGTCCGCGCACGCCGACAAGGCGGAGGAGGACGCTCCCGGCGAGGGCGCGGACGCGGTGCTGTGGGAGGAGCTGACCGAAGTCACCCACGAGGAGTCCACGTTCAGCGTCACGTATGTGGCGTTCCTCTCCGTGGCGACGATGCTGGCCGCCTGCGGGGTGATGCTCGACAACGCGATCCTGATCGTGGGCGCGATGGCGGTGGGCCCGGAGTTCGGCCCGCTGGCCGGGATCTCGACCGCGCTCGTGCAGCGCGCGCCGCGGCTGGTCGGGCGGTCGCTGTGGGCGCTGATCGGCGGGTTCGCGGTGGCGATGGTGCTGACGGCCGGGTTCGCCTGGCTGATGGACGCCTTCGGGCTGTTCAACGAGGGCATGGTCACGGCGGACCGGCCCAACACGGGATTCATCTGGCACCCGGACTGGATGTCGTTCGTGGTGGCGCTCCTGGCCGGCATCGCCGGGACGCTCTCGCTGACGTCGGCGAAGTCCGGTGCGCTGATCGGCGTGGCGATCTCGGTGACCACCGTCCCCGCCGCCGCCAACGCCGCCGTCGCCTTCAGCTACCAGGACCTCCAGCAGACCTGGGGCTCCTCGGCGCAACTGCTGGCCAACCTGGGTGGGATCGTCGTCGCGGGGACGCTGACGCTGCTGCTCCAGAAGGCGCTGTGGGCCGCGCAGCGGCGGGCGGACCCGGCGGTGAAGGAGGGCCCGTCCCGCGTCGGCTGAGGGCGGCACCGGTTGGGGCCCCGCACCGGCTGGAGGGCTGTCAGCCCAGCGCGGACTTCACGACGTCGGCCAGCCGGCCGGCCACCGCGCGCGCCTGCTCGATGTCGGCGGCCTCGACCATGACCCGTACGAGCGGCTCAGTGCCCGACCTGCGCAGCAGGACGCGTCCGGTGTCACCCAGCTCGCGCTCGGCCTCGCCGACCGCGGCGGCCAGCTCGGGCGAGGTGTCCACCCGGGACTTGTCGACGTCGGGGACGTTGATGAGCACCTGCGGGAGACGCTGCATCACACCGGCCAGGTCGGCGAGCGTGCGGCCGGTGGCGGCGACCCGGGCCGCCAGCATCAGGCCGGTCAGCGTGCCGTCGCCGGTCGTGGCGTGGTCCAGGACGATGACGTGGCCGGACTGCTCGCCGCCCAGCGCGAAGCCCTCGGCCTTCATCGCCTCCAGGACGTAGCGGTCGCCGACGGCGGTCTGGACGAGCTGGATGCCCTCCCGCTCCATCGCCATCTTGAAGCCGAGGTTCGACATGACCGTGCCGACGACGGTGTCCTTGCGCAGCTGCCCGGCCTCGCGCATGGCGAGGGCGAGGACGGCCAGGATCTGGTCGCCGTCGATCTCCTCGCCGGTGGCGTCCACGGCCAGGCAGCGGTCGGCGTCGCCGTCGTGCGCGATGCCGAGGTCGGCTCCGTGCTCGACGACGGCGGCCCGCAGCAGTCCCAGGTGGGTGGAGCCGCAGCCGTCGTTGATGTTGAGGCCGTCCGGCTCGGCGCCGATCGTGACGACCTCGGCCCCGGCGCGGGTGAACGCCTCGGGCGAGACGCGGGCGGCCGCGCCGTGCGCCTCGTCGAGGACGACCTTCAGCCCGTCGAGCCGGTTCGGGAGGACGCCGATGAGGTGGGCGACGTAACGGTCGAAGCCCTCCGTGTAGTCGGTGACCCGGCCCACGCCGCCGCCGGTCGGACGGGCCCAGGGCTCGCCCGTGCGGTGCTGCTCGTAGACCGTCTCGATGCGGTCCTCCAGCTCGTCGGCGAGCTTGTGGCCGCCACGGGCGAAGAACTTGACGCCGTTGTCCGGCATGGCGTTGTGGCTGGCGGAGAGCATGACACCGATGTCGGCGCCGAGCGCGCCGGTGAGATACGCCACGGCGGGGGTCGGCAGCACGCCGACCCGCAGGACGTCCACGCCCGCACTGGCCAGGCCCGCCACGACGGCCGCCTCCAGGAACTCTCCGGACGCGCGGGGGTCGCGGCCCACCACTGCCGTCGCTCGATGCCCCTCGAAGGTGCCCGCCTCGGCCAGTACGTGCGCCGCGGCGACCGAGAGCCCGAGCGCGAGCTCGGCCGTCAAGTCCGCGTTGGCGACACCGCGCACGCCGTCCGTGCCGAAGAGTCGTCCCACTGGTGTCCTCCGAAGGTGCTCCGAAACCACAAAACCAAAGCAATCAAATCAGGGCATAGCAAGGCAAGACACAGAAAAGTGAAGTGCGGTCGAGGCCGCCAGCCCTATAAACGTCTTAAGCCGTTATACGCCCGGTAGGGCCGATAAACGAACGCCCCAGCAGCACGAGGTGTGCCGCCGGGGCGAACGTGTAAAGCAGACGAGCAGGCGAGATTTAGCGCTTGCTGTACTGCGGGGCCTTACGGGCCTTCTTGAGACCGGCCTTCTTGCGCTCGACCGCACGGTCGTCACGGCAGAGGAAGCCGGCCTTCTTCAGCGTGGCGCGGTTGTTGTCCACGTCCGCCTCGTTCAGCGAGCGGGCCACGCCGAGGCGCAGGGCGCCGGCCTGACCGGAGACGCCGCCACCCGAGATGCGGGCGATGACGTCGTAGCGGCCGTCGAGCTCGAGCACCTTGAAGGGCTCGTTGACTTCCTGCTGGTGCACCTTGTTGGGGAAGTAGTCCTCAAGGGTGCGACCGTTGATCTTCCACTTGCCGGTGCCCGGAACGATCCGGACGCGGGCGATGGCGTTCTTGCGACGGCCGAGGCCGGCCGCGGGCTGCGGGTCGCCGAAGCGGCCCGCGAGCGACTCGGAGGTGTACTCACCCTCGACGGGGACCTCCGACTCGAAGGTGGTCACCTCGGCGAAGGTCTCTTCGCCCTCGGTGCCCGCTGCGTCGTCAGCGGTCGTCTCAACAGTGGTCTCGGCCACGATTCTCCTCAGATCTTTCTTTACGTCTTAGGGGGGAGGCCGGAACTACTGCGCGACCTGGGTGATCTCGAACGGGACCGGCTGCTGCGCAGCGTGCGGGTGCTGGTCACCCGCGTAGACCTTCAGCTTCGAGATCATCTGGCGACCCAGGGTGTTCTTGGGAATCATGCCCTTGATGGCCTTCTCGACGGCCTTCTCCGGGTTCTTGGAGAGCAGCTCGTCGTAACGCACGGAGCGGAGACCGCCCGGGAAACCGGAGTGGCGGTACGCCATCTTCTGGGTCTTCTTGTTGCCGGAGAGGTGAACCTTCCCGGCGTTGATGATGATGACGAAGTCGCCCATGTCCATGTGGGGGGCGTAGATCGCCTTGTGCTTGCCTCGGAGGAGGTTCGCAGCCGTGGTGGCCAGACGGCCCAGGACGATGTCCTCGGCGTCGATGATGTGCCACTGGCGAGTGACATCGCCGGGCTTGGGGCTGTACGTACGCACTTCGTAGCCTTCGCTTCTTCAGTGGATGGGGTCCAGACACACGGCACCTCTGAAGCGATATGCAGCTGGGGCTCACAATGCCGGGGACGCTGCCCGTATGCGAGCCACTGGTAACTGCTCCAGGGAACCTACGTAAGGGCCCTTCGCGTGAGAACGACGAAGCCAATACGTATAACAAACCTCGACACTACCCGCCCCGCCCCGGACGGGTCAAAACGCGCCGCCCCTACCGCACCCGCTCGACCCGCCGCTCGTCCCAGACGGGCTCCGTGGACTCCCGCACGACCCCGTCCGAGCCGAAGACCAGATAGCGGTCGAAGGACTTCGCGAACCAGCGGTCGTGCGTGACGGCCATCACCGTCCCGTCGTACGTCTCCAGCCCGTCCTGGAGGGCTTCGGCCGACTCCAGGTCCAGGTTGTCCGTCGGCTCGTCGAGCAGCAGCGCGGTGGTGCCGGCCAGCTCCAGCAGCAGGATCTGGAACCGTGCCTGCTGCCCGCCGGACAGCCGCTCGAAGGCCTGGTCGCCCTGCCGCTCCATCTCGTACCGGCGCAGTACGGACATGGCCCCGCCCCGGTCCCTGGCGTGCTCCGCCCACAGGATCTCGACGAGCGTCCTGCCCTGCAGTTCCGGGTGGGCGTGCGTCTGCGCGAAGTGCCCCGGCACGACCCGCGCCCCGAGCTTCCACTCCCCGGTGTGCGCCACCGTGTCCCCGGCCAGCAGCCGCAGGAAGTGCGACTTCCCCGATCCGTTGGACCCCAGGACCGCGACCCGCTCCCCGTAGTAGATCTCCAGGTCGAACGGCTTCATCAGGCCGGTCAGCTCCAGGTTCTTGCAGGTCACCGCCCGCACCCCGGTCCGTCCGCCGCGCAGCCGCATCTTGATGTCCTGCTCGCGCGGCGGCTCCGGCGGCGGGCCCGCGTCCTCGAACTTCTTGAAGCGGGTCTGCATCGCGTGGTAGCGGTTCGCCATGTCGGGACTGTTCGCCGCCTGCTGCCGCATCCGCAGGACGAGCGCCTTCAGCCGGGCGTGCTCCTCCTCCCAGCGCCGCAGGAGCTCCTCGAAGCGCGCGAACCGCTCCTTGCGCGCCTGGTGGTACGTGGCGAATCCGGCGCCGTGCACCCAGACGTCCGAGCCGGCCGGGCCGGGCTCCACGCTCACGATCTTCTCGGCGGCCCGCGACAGCAGCTCCCGGTCGTGGGAGACGAAGAGCACCGTCTTCCGGGTCTCCTTGAGCCTCTCCTCCAGCCACCGCTTGCCGGGAACGTCCAGATAGTTGTCCGGCTCGTCCAGCAGCAGCACCTCGTCCGGGCCGCGCAGCAGCGCCTCCAGGACCAGCCGCTTCTGCTCGCCGCCGCTGAGGGTGCGCACCTCGCGCCACTGGGCCTTCTCGTACGGGATGCCGAGCGCGGCCGTGGTGCAGATGTCCCACAGCGTCTCGGCCTCGTACCCCCGTACCTCCGCCCAGTCGCTGAGCGCCTGCGCGTACGCCATCTGCGCGGCCTCGTCGTCCACGGTGAGGATCCGCTCCTCGGCCGCGTCGACGGCCTTCGCCGCCTCCTTGATGCGCGGCTGGGCCACGGAAACCAGCAGGTCACGCACGGTCCGCTCGTCCCGTACGGAACCGACGAACTGGGCCATCACCCCCAGTCCACCGCTCACCGAGACCGAGCCGCCGTGCGGCTGGAGGTCCCCGGAGAGCAGTCTCAGGAGCGTCGTCTTGCCCGCTCCGTTCGCCCCGACGAGGGCGACGACGGACCCGTCGGCCACCCGGAACGAGGCATCGCCGAGCAGCACCCGCCCGTCAGGTAGGTAGTACTCCAGATGGCCTGCTTCGAGATGTCCCATACCGAGCATTGTCACGGCTCGCGAACCCCTGGCCCAACCGGTTTGCACAGGCTCTAGGATTCGCCGCATGAGCTTTGGGCAAGGGGGGCCCTCCTGGGGGCCGGGAGACAGCGGGACTCCGGACTGGGCGGCGCTGGCAGAAGCGTCCGCGGCACGCGGCCGGCGCAAGAAGTGGCTGATGATCGGTGGCGGCGCCGTGGCCACGGCGGCCGTCGCCGCGATCGTGGCCACGGCCGTCATCACGACCGGAGGCGGCGGGAAACCGGGGTCCGGCACGAACGCGAGCGAGCTGCCCGGACCCGCCGACCTGCCGTCGGAGTCGTCCGTGCCGCAGCCCTCCTTCTCGTCGGTCGCCCCGCCGCCTCCGCCGGACCCGAAGGACTACATAGCCGACGCCGGGAAGGACAAGGCCCCGGTCACCGTCGACTCCTTCTTCCCGGGCAAGAAGCTCACGATGGGCGACCGCGTGTACGCGAAGGGTGCGACGAATCAGACCACGAGCTGCGCGGCGACCACCCAGGGCGCCCTCGGCTCCGTCCTCACCGGCAACGGCTGCGACCAGGTCATCCGTGCCACGTACAGGAAGGACGGCGTCGCGGTGACCGTCGGCCTCGCCGTGTTCGGCACCGAGGCCGAGGCGAAGAAGGCAGCGCAGCAGGCGGCCGGCGGCATCGCCTCCCTCGACGGTGCGGGCGTCCCCACCTTCTGCCGGGGCGGCTCCGTCTGCCGGCGCACCGCCAACTCCTACGGCCGCTACGCCTACTTCACCGTCGGCGGCTTCACCAGCGGCAAGAACGTCACCAAGGCGGACAAGGCCGTGTTCGCGGTCGGCGACGACCTGACCGACTTCACGTTCCGTCAGATCCGCCACCGCGGTGAGGTCCAGGCGTCGGCCGCCGCCGCGGCCCCCACCACCTGACCGGCCCCCCACGCACCAGCCCCGTCCCCTCCCCTGCCCCGAGGACCGCCGCCGTGCGTCTCACCGCCCTGTTCACGATCCCGCGCGTGCTGCGCCACAGTGATGCGATAGGTGCCGACCTGCCGCCCGACGAGGCCGTGGTCCTCGACGCCCCCGATCCCTCGCTGCGGGCTGCGCTCACCGCCGCCGCGGCCGGTGACCACGCCCCGGCGGCAGAGCTGCTCGCCGCGACCCGTGAACACGCCCAGTGGGAGCGCAGGGACGCCTGCGTCTCCAGGCTGGCCCGCGCCTCGCTGCACCACCCGGGCTGGCTGGACAGCTGGCTGGAGGAGTCGCCGGAGGATCCCGACGCCGTGCTGGTCAAGGCCGACCAGTACGTCTACCAGGCCTGGCAGATCCGTACCGGGGCCCGCGCCCGGCATGTCGAGCACGACCAGTTCCAGGCGTTCCACGCCGTGCTGCTGGACGCCGTGCCGGTCATCTCCGCGGCGGCCGAGCTCAATCCCGGCGACCCGGTGCCCTGGCGCATCGCGCTGACCCAGGCCCGGGGCATCCAGGCCCCGCGTGAGATCTTCGACTCCTATCTGGCCGAGGCGAACGACCGCGATCCGCACCACGAGGGCTGCCATGTCCAGGCGCTCCAGTACCTCTGCGGGAAGTGGTACGGCTCGCACGAGGAGATGTTCGCCTTCGCCGAGGGGGCGGCCGACGCGGCGCCGCCCGGCTCCAAGCTGCACGCCCTGCCGCTCCAGGCCGTCGTGGAGTACCTGATCTCCGACGACGAGGGGCCCGGCGCCGACCCGTACACCGCCCGCGCCGAAGCGGCCGTGACCCGGGCCCAGGCGCTCTCCGACTGCTATGCGCCGGGCGACCGGGAGGCGGCCGGCTTCCGCAACCACCTGGCCATGGTCCTGTGGTCGATGAACCGCTTCGAGGAGGCGCTCACCGCCTTCCGCTCGATCGGCGTCCACGCCACCACGTACCCGTGGACCTACCTCGGCGACGCCCGCGGTGAATTCCTGGAGGCCCGCTCCGACACCCGGGTCGAGCTGGCCATGAAGGTCCCCTTCTTCGGCCCGTCCCCGAAGCCTCCGGCGGGCGACGCCCCGGTCTGGGAGCAGGAGCAGGCGCCCCGGTCGGTCGCCATCGCCGCCACCGGTCCCACCGAGGTCGCCCAGGCCGCGCTGATCTGCGGCCACAGCCTGCGGACCGCCCCGGCGGGCAGCGGTCACACCTACGTCGAGATCGTCCCGGACCCGGTACGCGGCAGACGCGCCGCCCTGCTCCCCGAGGACCCGCTCACCTCGGCGGCGGACAACTTCACGACCGGCGAGGACTGGCCGGCCCTGGTCCTGCACCGCACCCCGGAGCGCAGCGGATTCGTCCTCCTGCACCGGGGGAAGAAGGTGGCCTCCCACACCTGGGAGACGGCCGCCCCGGCCGCCGACCACGCGGAGGCGACCGCCACGGCCGCGGCCCTGGCCCGGACCTACGGCCTGCCCGACCCCCGCCCCCTGGCCCACGTGCTGCGTGCCGCCGGTGACCCGGCCCGCCACCAGGGCGAGCTCGTCGCCGCCCTGGGCCTCCCGCCCCTGCCCCCCGGGTACGGCGGCGCCCGGGAGGTCCTCGCGGCCCTCCCGGGCGCCCGGGTGCTGGCCCGGCGGGGGTTCCTGGCGGGCATGCGCGACACCATGACCACGAAGGACGGCGTCCACCCCGGGGCCCCCGCACCGGCCGAACCCCACCCGGTCCGCTGGTGGGTCCTGCGCGTCCTGGGCCTCCTGCTGTTCACCACGTCGGCGGTCTACGCCTGGTGGACCCCCGACATCGGCTGGTTCCGCTCCACCGTGTCGAGCCTCCTCGCCCTGTACTTCGCGGCCGGGCTGCGCCGTGCGGTGCGCCGCCGGCCGGTCAGCAGCAGCCCGCCCCCGGCAACGTCCTGACGTTCCGGGCCTCTTCGGCCCTGGCCGCCAGCAACCCGTCGGCCGGGTACGCCACTTCCTCCAGCGTCAGCCCGTGCGGACGCACCACGTGCACCGCGGGGTCCCGCACCTTCGCCGCCAGCACCTCGGCGGGCCACGGCGACGGACGGCGGCCGTCCCCGACGAACAACGCCGCGCCGATCAGGGCCCGCACCATGTTGTGGCAGAAGGCGTCGGCCTGCACGGTCGCCGTCAGGACCCCGGAGTCCTCGTCCCGTACCCAGTGCAGCTTCTGCAGCGTACGGATGGTCGTGGCGCCCTCACGCTTCTTGCAGTACGCCGCGAAGTCGTGCTCGCCGACCATCGGCGCGGCCGCCTCGTTCATCGCGTCCACGTCCAACGGCCGGTCGTGCCACAGCACATGGCCCCGGACCAGCGGGTCCACCCCGCCCGGACGGTCCCCCACGCGGTACGCGTAGCGGCGCCACAGCGCGGAGAAGCGGGCGTTGAACCCCGCCGGCGCCTCGGCCGCCCGCCAGATCCGTACGTCCAGCGGCAGCCGCCCGGCCATCCGCCGCAGCAGCTTCTCCTCGTGCTCGGCCCACACCTCGGCCGGCAGGTCGACGTGCGCCACCTGCCCCCGCGCGTGCACCCCGGCGTCGGTACGCCCGGCGACCGTCAGGCCGTACGTCACCGAGGACCGCGTCACGGTCCGCAGCGCGTCCTCGATCTCCCCCTGCACGGTGCGCCTGCCGGTCTGCTTCGCCCAGCCCGAGAAGTCCTTCCCGTCGTACGAAAGGTCCAGCCGTACCCGTACGAATCCGGGCTCTGCTTCGTCACTCACCAGCGCATCCTCTCAAAACAGAACGGGCCCGCACCGCCCCGAAGGGCGATACGGACCCGTACCGGGGTCTCAGGACGATCAGGCGTCCTTGGACTCCTCAGCAGCGGCGTCGGCCGGCTTGGCGTCCTCGACGGTCTCGGCCGGAGCCTCGTCCTTCGCAAGGGCGTCTTCCTTGACCGCGCGCTTGGTCGCGGCCTCGGCCTCACCGGTGGCCTGCTGGGCCACGGTCAGGGCCTCGACGAGCTCGATGACGGCCATCGGGGCGTTGTCGCCACGACGGTTGCCGATCTTCGTGATGCGGGTGTAACCACCGGGGCGGTTCTCGTACCGCGGGGCGATCTCGGTGAAGAGCGTGTGCACGATGCCCTTGTCCGTGATCGACTGCAGCACCAGGCGACGGTTGTGGATGTCGCCCTTCTTCGCCTTGGTGATGAAACGCTCCGCGACCGGACGCAGGCGGCGGGCCTTGGCCTCGGTCGTGGTGATGCGGCCGTGCTCGAACAGCGACTTCGCGAGGTTGATGAGAAGAAGCTTCTCGTGCGCAGCGCTGCCGCCCAGACGGGCACCCTTGGCGGGCTGAGGCATGGTTTTTCTCCTTGTGTGCTGCACCGGCCGTATCAGGTACCGGTGTCAGTTCCCCCGAGGCGGCTGCCCCGCGGAAGTCTTTACTTCGCCGCGGCCATTTCAAGCCTGTCCGGCTCACGCCGGGCAACGCCCAAATCCAGGCCCGTCCGGCACATACCGGCCTGCGCCCGAATCCAAGCCCGTCCGGCACACACCGGACAGCAGCCACGTTCAAGCCCGTCCGGCGATTGAGGACAAAAGCCCTCACCCCGGCACGGGGCACCCAGAAATCCGGGCGCCCCCGCCGGGAGGCGACTCAGTACTGCTCGGTCTCCACGAAACCGGCATCCGCGTCGTCGTCCGCACCGAACGCGTCGGCCGCGGCGGTCGGGTCGAAGCCGGGGGGCGAGTCCTTGAGCGCCAGACCCATGCCGGCCAGCTTCGCCTTGACCTCGTCGATCGACTTCGCACCGAAGTTGCGGATGTCGAGCAGGTCCGCCTCGGAGCGGGCCACGAGCTCACCCACGGAGTGGATGCCCTCGCGCTTGAGGCAGTTGTACGAACGGACCGTGAGCTCGAGCTCCTCGATCGGCAGCGCCAGATCGGCGGCGAGCGCGGCGTCCGTCGGGGACGGGCCCATGTCGATGCCCTCGGCGTCGATGTTGAGCTCGCGCGCCAGACCGAACAGCTCGACCAGGGTCTTACCGGCCGACGCCATGGCGTCACGGGGACGCATGGCCTGCTTCGTCTCGACGTCGACGATCAGCTTGTCGAAGTCGGTGCGCTGCTCGACACGGGTCGCCTCGACCTTGTACGTGACCTTGAGCACCGGCGAGTAGATGGAGTCGACCGGAATACGGCCGATCTCCTGGCCCACCTGCTTGTTCTGGACGGCGGAGACATAGCCGCGACCGCGCTCGACGGTCAGCTCCATCTCCAGCTTGCCCTTGCCGTTCAGCGTGGCCAGGACCAGGTCCGGGTTGTGCACCTCGACACCGGCCGGCGGAGCGATGTCAGCAGCGGTGACCAGGCCGGGACCCTGCTTGCGCAGGTACATCACGACCGGCTCGTCGTGCTCCGAGGAGACGACCAGCTGCTTGATGTTGAGGATGAGGTCGGTCACGTCCTCCTTGACGCCCGGCACGGTGGTGAACTCGTGCAGGACACCGTCGATCCGGATGCTGGTGACAGCGGCACCGGGGATCGAGGAGAGGAGCGTGCGGCGCAGGGAGTTGCCGAGGGTGTAACCGAAGCCCGGCTCCAGCGGCTCGATCACGAACCGGGAGCGGAACTCGTCGACGACCTCTTCGGTCAGCGACGGACGCTGAGCGATAAGCATGAAGGAATCCTTCAGTCGTGGGCACCCACTATTTGATGCCCGACAGATGAAACAAGGATACGGGCGGCATGCCCGGTGAGGGACATACCGCCCGAATCAAGCGCTACTGACGCACGGCCGTCACCGGCCGTGACGGATCAGACGCGGCGACGCTTCGGCGGACGGCAGCCGTTGTGCGGCGTCGGGGTGACGTCCTGGATCGAACCGACCTCGAGGCCCGTGGCCTGGAGGGAGCGGATCGCGGTCTCGCGGCCGGAGCCCGGACCCTTCACGAAGACGTCGACCTTGCGCATGCCGTGCTCCTGCGCGCGGCGGGCGGCCGACTCGGCGGCCATCTGCGCGGCGAAGGGGGTGGACTTGCGCGAGCCCTTGAAGCCGACGTGGCCGGCGGAGGCCCAGGAGATCACGTTGCCCGAGGGGTCCGTGATCGAGACGATGGTGTTGTTGAACGTGCTCTTGATGTGGGCGTGCCCATGAGCGACGTTCTTCTTTTCCTTGCGACGCACCTTCTTGGCTGCGCCCTGACGACCCTTGGGGGGCATGTCTTTACTCCAGATGGAGAGGGGAGGTGATCGGTCCTACAGCGAAGACCGCTGGTTGCTGCGAAGATCCGGTGGCCCGGACACCCGCAGTGCGTCCGCTGAGGACTACTTCTTGCCCGGCTTCTTCTTACCGGCGATGGCGCGACGCGGGCCCTTGCGGGTACGCGCGTTCGTGCTGGTGCGCTGACCGTGGACCGGCAGACCGCGACGGTGCCGGATGCCCTGGTAGCAGCCGATCTCGATCTTGCGGCGGATGTCGCCCTGGATCTCGCGGCGAAGGTCACCCTCGGTGCGGAGGTTGGCGTCCACGTACTCGCGGATCTTGACCAGGTCCTCTTCGGCCAGGTCACGAACGCGGGTGTCGGGGTTCACGCCGGTGGTGGCGAGGATCTCCTTGGACCGGGTGCGCCCGATGCCGAAGACGTAGGTGAGGGCAACCTCCACGCGCTTTTCGCGCGGGATGTCAACACCTGAAACGCGTGCCATTCAATGGCTCCAGTTGTTATTTCGGGGGTCTTCCGCAGCACCACTCCCGAACGCCGACCCCACCTGTGAAGGAAGGGGTGGTACGCCCGGGTCCCCGGCCCCCGCCGGAGGTGTCGTCAGCCGAAGCGTGGACGGGCACTGCGTATGTACGTTTACGTGCGTCGCGCGAAGAGCTGCGAGATGCAGGTGGTCGTGCGTCAGCCCTGGCGCTGCTTGTGGCGCAGGTTGTCGCAGATGACCATGACCCGGCCGTGACGGCGGATCACCTTGCACTTGTCGCAGATCTTCTTGACGCTCGGCTTGACCTTCATGGGATGTCAGGTTCTCCGGGTCAGTGCCCTCACCGCGCCGAAGCGGGGTGGCGGCAAGATCTACTTGTACCGGTAGACGATCCGGCCACGCGTCAGGTCGTACGGAGACAGCTCCACCACGACCCGGTCATCCGGGAGGATACGGATGTAGTGCATCCGCATCTTGCCGCTGATGTGCGCGAGGACCTTGTGACCGTTCTGGAGTTCCACCTTGAACATGGCGTTCGGGAGGGACTCGATCACGGTGCCCTCAATTTCGATGGCACCTTGCTTCTTGGCCACGCTTCGCCTTTCGAATCGGCTACCTTGATCGACTGTCATACCGCCGCATGCGGACACACGGATGCACGAGAGCCGACGAGTCAGTCTACGTCAGCGGACTCCAAAAGACGAATCCGTCAAGTTTGCCCACTTGGACTGATCCTTAGACACCTATGCCCGGCCCAGTCCTGGCGGACCCGCCGGCCAAGAGCGCCCGGCACGGCTCGGGGCGGCCCCGCCGGACTCCGTCCGCGGGACCGCCCCGAGTAAGGCCGAGGTCTCAGGCAATGGGGACTCCCCTGGTCCTCAAGACCCTGGGGAAGGGTCCGGGGCCGCTTCCACCCCGTACTGCGCGAGCTTCGCGCGCCCGCAGTCCGGGGCGGTCAGGACCAGCGGCCCCTGCTCAGTGAGCGCGATCGAGTGCTCCCAGTGCGAGGACCAGGTCCCGTCCGTCGTGAGGACCGTCCACTCGTCGGCGAGGACCTTCGTCTGCGCCGTACCCAGCGAGACCATGGGCTCGATCGCCAGGCAGACGCCGGGGACCAGCTTGATGCCCTTGCCGCGCTTGCGGTTGACGTAGTTGAGCAGGTGCGGGTCCATGTGCATCTCGGTGCCGATGCCGTGGCCGCCGTAGTCCTCGATGATCCCGTACTTGCCGGTGGCCGGGCGGGGCTGGCGGCGGATGTAGGACTCGATGGCCTTCGAGATGTCGACGAGGCGGTTGTTCAGCTTCATCGCGGCGATCCCGGCCCACATGGACTCCTCGGTCACCCGGGACAGCTCGACGAGCTCGGGAGCGTGACCGGTGCCGACGAAGGCGGTGTACGCGGCGTCGCCGTGCCAGCCGTCGATGATCGCGCCGGCGTCGATCGAGATGATGTCGCCGTCCTTGAGGACGGTCTTCTCGTCCGGGATGCCGTGGACGACGACCTCGTTGACCGAGGTGCAGATCGTCGCCGGGAATCCGCCGTATCCCAGGAAGTTCGACTTCGCGCCGTGGTCGGCGATCACCTTGCGGGCGACCTCGTCCAGATCCTTCGTGGTGGCCCCGGGCACGGCCGCCTCGCGGGTGGCGGCGTGAATGGCAGCGACCACGAGGCCCGCCTCGCGCATCTTCGCGATCTGCTCGGGGGTCTTGATCTGCACCATTGCTCGGCGCCTCTCTGCGTACGAAGGGGAACGGTTGAAGCCGTACTCCACGATACGGCGCAAACAGTCGGCCGCGACGCCCTGAGGCGCCGCGGCCGGCTGCGATGGTGAATGCGGGGGAACTCAGCCCTCGTCGGAGCTCTTGAGAGCCTCCATGGCCCGCTCGGTCACGTCCGTGACCTTGCCGAGCGCGGAGATCGTGACCACCAGGCCCTGGGCCCGGTAGTAGTCGATGATCGGCTCGGTCTGCGTGTGGTAGACCTCGAGCCGCGTACGCACGGTCTCTTCGCTGTCGTCGTCACGCTGGTACAGCTCGCCGCCGCAGGCGTCGCAGACGCCGTCGGCCTTCGGCGGGTTGTACGTCACGTGGAACACGTGCGCGCTGTCGTTGCGGCAGATGCGGCGGCCCGCGATGCGCTTGACCACCTCGTCCTCGGGGACCTCCAGGTCGAGGACGGCGTCGAGCTTGACGCTCTCGTCCCGGAGCATCTCGTCCAGCGCCTCGGCCTGGCCCACGTTGCGCGGAAAGCCGTCCAGCAGGAAGCCGTTGACGGCGTCCGGCTGAGCCATGCGGTCCTTGGCCATTCCGATGGTGACTTCGTCCGGCACCAGCTGTCCCGCGTCCATGTAGGCGCGGGCCTGCTTGCCAAGGTCCGTGCCCTGGCTGATGTTGGCGCGGAAGAGGTCGCCCGTGGAGATGTGCGGAATCGAAAGATTCTTGGCAAGGTACGCAGCCTGCGTTCCCTTGCCGGCACCGGGCGGCCCGACGAGGACGATTCGCATCAGCGGAGGAACCCTTCGTAATTGCGCTGCTGGAGCTGACTCTCGATCTGCTTCACGGTTTCCAGACCCACACCCACGATGATGAGGATGCTCGTCCCGCCGAACGGGAAGTTCTGGTTCGCACCGCCGAAGCCTGCCAACGCCATCGTCGGCACCAGAGCGATCAGGCCCAGGTACAGCGATCCCGGCCAAGTGATCCTGTTGAGCACGTAGCTCAGGTACTCGGCAGTAGGTCGACCAGCCCGGATACCCGGGATGAAGCCACCATACTTCTTCATGTTGTCGGCGACTTCCTCGGGGTTGAACGAAATCGCCACATAGAAGAAGGCGAAGAACACGATCAACAGGAAGTACGTCGCGATGTAGTACGGGTGGTCGCCCTTGACGAAGTGGTCCTGGATCCAGGTCGCCCAGCCCGAGGTGGAGTTGGAGAACTGGACGACCAGAGCCGGGATGTAGAGCAGCGAAGAAGCGAAGATGACGGGAATCACACCCGCCTGGTTCACCTTCAGCGGGATGTATGTGGACGTACCGCCGTAGGACCGCCGCCCGATCATCCGCTTCGCGTACTGCACCGGGACGCGGCGCTGGGCCTGCTCGACGAAGACGACGAGGGCGACCATCACGAAACCGATCAGGATGACCGTGATGAACTCGATCCAGCCGTCGGCGAGCTTGCCGCTCTCCTTGATCGCCCAGAGGGCGCCCGGGAAGCTGGCTGCGATCGAGATGAACATGAGGATCGACATGCCGTTGCCGATGCCGCGGTCGGTGATGATCTCACCGAGCCACATGACGGCGGCGGTTCCCGCGGTCATCGTGATGACCATGACGACGGTCGTGAAGATCGACTGGTTCGGCACGATCTGGTCGGCGACGGGGCAGCCGCTGAACAGCGCCCCGCTGCGGGCCGTTGCCACCAGGCCGGTGCCCTGGAGGATGGCGAGCGCCACGGTCAGATAACGCGTGTACTGCGTGATCTTGGCCGTGCCCGACTGCCCCTCCTTCTTGAGGGCTTCGAGTCGGGGGATGACGACGGTCAGCAGCTGAAGAATGATGCTGGCCGTGATGTAGGGCATGATTCCGAGCGCGAAGATCGTGATCTGCAGCAGTGCACCACCGCTGAACATGTTCACCAGACCGAACAGGCTGTTGTTGCCCTTACTGGCCTGATCAACACAAATCTGGACGTTCTCGTAGCTCACCCCCGGGACGGGAATGTGCGCCCCGAGACGATAGAGCACGATGATGCCGAGCGTGAAGAGCAGCTTCTTGCGCAGGTCGGGCGTCTTGAACGCCCGGGCGAACGCGGTGAGCACGGTGCCTCCTGCGACCCCCGCGCAATGCGTAGAGGTGACGGTCTTGAGGATCGACGATTACGTAACAGTCAAAGGGCCCCGGGCTTTTGCCCAGGACTTACCACAGCAACAGTGGACGCCACCTTACCGGCGGACATGCCCCCCTAGGAACGACCAACCGGGGATGCCCCATATGAGAGGCATCCCCGGTCGGATGTTCAGACCACCGACTTGTCCGTGTTGTCTCAGACGAGTTCGGTGACGGTGCCGCCGGCGGCGGCAATCTTCTCCTTGGCGGAGCCGGAGACGGCGTCAACCGAAACCTGCACTGCCACGGAGATCTCGCCCTGTCCGAGGACCTTGACGAGGTGGTTGTTGCGCACAGCGCCCTTGGCGACCAGGTCGGCCACCGTGACCTCTCCACCCTCGGGGTAGAGCGTCGCGAGCTTGTCCAGGTTCACGACCTGGTACTCCGTGCGGAACGGGTTCTTGAAGCCCTTGAGCTTCGGGAGACGCATGTGGAGGGGCATCTGGCCACCCTCGAAGCGCTCCGGAACCTGGTAACGAGCCTTCGTACCCTTGGTACCACGGCCTGCGGTCTTACCCTTGGACGCCTCACCACGACCCACACGGGTCTTGGCGGTCTTGGCGCCCGGGGCAGGCCGGAGGTTGTGGGCCTTCAGCGGGCTGTTCTCCGCCATGTCAGTCAACCTCCTCAACCGTCACGAGGTGGCGGACGGTGTGAACCATTCCGCGGAACTCGGGGCGGTCCTCCTTGACAACTACGTCGTGCAGGCGCTTGAGCCCGAGCGAACGCAGGGTGTCGCGGTGGTTCTGCTTGCTGCCGATGTACGACTTCGTCTGCGTGATCTTGAGGCGAGCCATTACGCACCCGCTCCCGCACGTGCACGAAGCAGAGCCGCGGGGGCGACGTCCTCGAGGGGCAGACCACGGCGAGCCGCGATCTCCTCGGGACGCTGCAGGCCCTGGAGGGCCGCCACGGTCGCGTGCACGATGTTGATCGGGTTCGAAGAACCGAGCGACTTCGACAGGATGTCGTGAACGCCGGCGCACTCCAGAACGGCGCGCACCGGGCCACCCGCGATCACACCGGTACCGGGGGAAGCGGGCTTGAGCAGAACGACGCCCGCAGCCTTCTCGCCCTGGATCGGGTGAGGGATGGTGCCCTGGATACGCGGGACCTTGAAGAAGCTCTTCTTGGCCTCTTCGACGCCCTTGGCGATGGCCGCGGGAACTTCCTTGGCCTTGCCGTATCCGACACCGACGGTGCCGTCACCATCGCCCACCACGACCAGCGCGGTGAAGCTGAAGCGACGACCACCCTTCACAACCTTGGCGACGCGGTTGATCGCGACGACGCGCTCGACGTACGCGGTCTTCTCGGCGGCGCTGGCGCCACCGTCACGGCCCTTCCGGTCCCGCCGCTCGCCGCCACCGGCACCGCTTCCGCGGCGCTGGGGTCCAGCCATTGGATTTACCTCTCTCTGTTACGTCCGCTGTGCGTAGGAACCGGGGCTTAGAACTTCAGCCCGGCTTCACGGGCGGCGTCAGCCAGAGCGGCAATCCGCCCGGCGTACTGGTTGCCACCGCGGTCAAAGACGACGGCCTCGACGCCTGCGGCCTTGGCACGCTCGGCGACAAGTGCCCCGACCTGCTTGGCCAGGGTGCTCTTGTCACCCTCGCCGCCGCGGATGGAAGCGTCCAGGGTCGACGCCGACGCGAGCGTGTGGCCCGCGATGTCGTCGATGACCTGAGCGACCATGTGACGGTTGGAACGCGTCACAACCAGGCGCGGCCGCTCCGGCGAACCGGAGATGTGCTTGCGGACGCGGATGTGGCGGCGCTTGAGGGCGGCACGCTTGTAGGCGTCACCCTTGGCGATCTTTACACCGTATGCCATGGCTTACTTACCCGCCTTTCCGACCTTGCGGCGGATAACCTCGCCGGCGTACTTGACGCCCTTGGCCTTGTACGGGTCGGGCTTCCGCAGCTTGCGGATCTTCGCGGAGACCTCGCCGACCTTCTGCTTGTCGATGCCCTCGACGCTGAACTTCGTGGGCGACTCCACCTTGAAGGTGATGCCCTCGGGGGCCTCGATCAGGATCGGGTGGCTGTAGCCCAGGGCGAACTCCAGGTTGGAGCCCTTCGCCTGGACGCGGTAACCGACACCGCTGATCTCGAGCGCCTTGCTGTATCCCGCGGTCACGCCGGTGATCATGTTCGCCACCAGCGTGCGGGACAGGCCGTGAAGGGCCTTGTTCTGACGCTCGTCGTTAGGGCGGACGACGTTGAGCACGCCGTCCTCACCCTTGGTGACCTCGATCGGCGCGGCAACGGTGTGCGAGAGGGAACCCTTGGGGCCCTTCACCGCGACCGTGCGGCCATCGATGGTGACGTCCACACCGGCGGGAACCTGGATGGGGAGCTTGCCGATTCGCGACATGAGCTGTTCCTCCGTTCCCGACTACCAGACGTAGGCGAGGACTTCCCCACCTACGCCCTTCTTGCTGGCCTGCTGGCCGGTCAGGAGACCGTGGGACGTGGAGATGATCGCCACGCCCAGGCCGCCGAGAACCTTCGGCAGGTTGGTGGACTTTGCGTATACACGCAGACCCGGCTTCGAAATGCGCTTGATGCCGGCGATCGAACGCTCGCGGTTGGGCCCGAACTTCAGCTCCAGGACGAGGCTCTTGCCGACCTCGGCGTCCTCGACCTTCCAGCCGGTGATGAAGCCCTCCTGCTGGAGGATCTCCGCGATGTGCGACTTGATCTTGCTGTGCGGCATTGCGACATCGTCGTGATACGCCGAGTTCGCGTTACGCAGACGCGTGAGCATGTCTGCGATCGGATCAGTCATGGTCATGAGTTGGCCTTCGGCCTCTCTCGCCGGGGTTTCCTGTATGCGCCATCCCTCTCCCCACTCAGTGGCGGGACGGGTGCGGTGCGGGGACCTACGGCGTAGTAAGTCGGTCAGGGCGGCAGGCGCCCAACCCTTCAAGCCTACGGCATGAAGAGCGGGGCTCCTGCCGACCAGATACTTACCGAGAGCTTCCTGGTCCTACCGACGCCCGAAGGCGAAGGGAGAATTACCAGGAGCTCTTGGTCACGCCCGGCAGCTCGCCACGGTGAGCCATCTCACGAAGGCACACGCGGCACAGGCCGAACTTGCGGTAGACGGAGTGGGGCCGGCCGCAGCGCTGGCAGCGGGTGTACCCGCGCACGCCGAACTTCGGCTTACGGGCGGCCTTAGCGATCAGAGCCTTCTTCGCCACGGTCAGTTCTCCTTGAACGGGAAGCCGAGGTGACGAAGCAGGGCACGACCCTCGTCGTCGTTGGTCGCCGTGGTGACCACGGTGATGTCCATGCCCCGGACCCGGTCGATCTTGTCCTGGTCGATCTCGTGGAACATGACCTGCTCCGTGAGACCGAAGGTGTAGTTGCCACGGCCGTCGAACTGCTTCGGCGACAGGCCGCGGAAGTCACGGATACGCGGAAGCGCGAGCGACAGCGTACGGTCCAGGAACTCCCACATGCGGTCACCACGGAGGGTGACGTGGCAGCCGATCGGCTGCCCCTCGCGCAGCTTGAACTGCGCGATCGACTTGCGGGCCTTGGTGACGGCCGGCTTCTGGCCCGTGATCGTGGTGAGGTCGCGCACGGCGCCATCGATCAGCTTGGAGTCGCGGGCGGCGTCGCCCACACCCATGTTGACCACGATCTTGACCAGACCGGGAACCTGCATGACGTTCTCGTAGGAGAACTCCTCACGCAGCTTGCCGGCGATTTCCTCGCGGTAGCGCGTCTTGAGACGCGGCGCAGTGGTGGTCGTCATCAGATGTCCTCACCGGTCCGCTTGGCAACGCGGATCTTCTTGCCCTCGTCGTCAAAGCGGTAGCCGACGCGGGTGACGACCTTGTTGCCGTCCTTCTCCACGACCAGCTGAACGTTGCTGACGTGAATCGGGGCCTCGGTGGTGACAATGCCACCCGTCTGCGAACCGCGAGCCGTCTGACCGGCCTTGGTGTGCTTCTTGACCCGGTTGACACCCTCGACGAGGACGCGGTCCTGAGCGGGGAAGGCAACGATGACCTTGCCCTGCTTGCCCTTGTCCTTACCGGTGATGACCTGAACCAGGTCGCCCTTCTTGATCTTCATGCTTACAGCACCTCCGGCGCGAGCGAGATGATCTTCATGAACTTCTTCTCGCGCAGCTCTCGGCCCACCGGGCCGAAGATACGGGTGCCGCGGGGGTCGCCGTCGTTCTTGAGAATGACAGCGGCGTTCTCGTCGAAGCGGATGTACGAGCCATCCTGACGACGACGCTCCTTGACGGTGCGAACGATGACGGCCTTGACGACGTCACCCTTCTTCACGTTGCCACCGGGGATCGCGTCCTTGACGGTGGCGACGATGACGTCACCGATGCCCGCGTAGCGGCGACCCGAGCCACCGAGAACACGGATGGTGAGAATTTCCTTCGCACCCGTGTTGTCGGCGACGCGCAGTCGCGACTCCTGCTGGATCACGTCTATCTCCTGATCGTCTGCCGGTTCCCGGTGGGGACTCCGGTGAAGGAGTCCCCACCGAGCCTGGCGGAACTTGCCTGCGGGGAATGCCCCTCAGGAATTACTTGGCCTTCTCGAGGATCTCGACGATGCGCCAGCGCTTCGTGGCGGACAGCGGACGCGTCTCCATGATGATGACGCGGTCGCCGACGCCTGCAGCGTTCTGCTCGTCGTGGGCCTTGAGCTTGTTCGTACGGCGAATGACCTTGCCGTACAGCGCGTGCTTCACGCGGTCCTCGACAGCGACGACGACGGTCTTGTCCATCTTGTCGCTGACGACGAGACCCTCACGGGTCTTGCGGAAACCGCGGTCGGTGTTCGTCTCAGTCACAGTCTTCTCGCTCATCAGGCGCTCTCCACCGTCTCGATGCCCAGCTCGCGCTCACGCATCAGGGTGTAGATCCGGGCGATGTCCTTACGGACGGACTTGAGCCGACCGTGGTTCTCGAGCTGGCCCGTCGCCGCCTGGAAGCGGAGGTTGAACAGCTCTTCCTTGGCCTCGCGGAGCTTGTTGAGGAGCTCCTCGCCGCCCAGTTCGCGCAGCTCGGACGCCTTGGTACCGGCCGACATCACGACTCACCTGCCTCGCGCCGAACGATCCGGCACTTCATCGGAAGCTTGTGAGCAGCGCGGGTGAGCGCCTCACGAGCAATCTTCTCGTTCGGGTAGGACAGCTCGAACATCACCCGTCCGGGCTTGACGTTCGCGATCCACCACTCGGGAGAACCCTTACCGGAACCCATGCGGGTCTCGGCAGGCTTCTTCGTCAGGGGACGGTCCGGATAAATATTGATCCAGACCTTGCCGCCACGCTTGATGTGGCGGGTCATCGCGATACGAGCTGCCTCGATCTGGCGGTTCGTCACGTACGCCGGGGTCAGCGCCTGGATGCCGTACTCGCCGAACGCAACCTGCGTGCCACCCTTGGACATACCGCTGCGCTTCGGGTGGTGCTGCTTGCGGTGCTTGACCCTACGGGGGATCAGCATTTCGGTCAGGCCTCCGTTCCGGTGCTCTCAGCCGGAGCAGCGGCGGCGGGAGCGTCGGCCTTGGGGGCCTCCGCTGCCGGCGCGGACTGCTGCGGCTTGCGGCCGCGGCCGCCACGCTCGCCACCACGGCCACCGCGGCCGGCCGGGCGGTCAGCGCCGCCACGAGCCGGACGGTTACCGGCGCGGGCCGCGGCGTTCTCGGCGCGAACCTCGGCGATGTTCTTGACGTCGCCCTTGTAGATCCAGACCTTCACGCCGATGCGGCCGAAGGTCGTCTTGGCCTCGAAGAAGCCGTAGTCGACGTTCGCACGGAGCGTGTGCAGGGGCACGCGGCCCTCGCGGTAGAACTCCGAGCGGGACATCTCGGCGCCGCCGAGGCGGCCACCGCACTGGATCTTGATGCCCTTGGCGCCGGCCTTCATCGTGCTCTGCATGCTCTTACGCATGGCACGACGGAAGGAGACGCGGGAGGAGAGCTGCTCGGCGACGGCCTGGGCCACCAGCTGAGCGTCCACCTCGGGGTTCTTGACCTCGAGGATGTTCAGCTGGACCTGCTTGCCGGTCAGCTTCTCCAGCTCGCCACGGATGCGGTCGGCCTCGGCGCCACGGCGGCCGATGACGATGCCCGGGCGGGCGGTGTGGATGTCGACGCGGACGCGGTCGCGGGTGCGCTCGATCTCAACCTTCGAGATACCGGCACGCTCCATGCCCTTCGTCATCATGCGACGAATGGCAACGTCTTCCTTGACGTAGTCCGCGTACAGCTTGTCGGCGTACCAACGGGACTTGAAGTCCGTGGTGATGCCGAGCCGGAACCCATGCGGGTTAACCTTCTGGCCCATTACCGGGTTCCTTCCTTGCTGCTGACGACCACGGTGATGTGGCTGGTCCGCTTACGGATCCGGTAGGCACGGCCCTGAGCACGCGGACGGAACCGCTTCAGGGTCGGGCCCTCGTCCACGTACGCCTCGCTGATGACCAGCGAAGAGGCGTCAGGGTGGTCGTAGTTGTGTGCAGCGTTGGCGATGGCGCTGTCAAGCACCTTGCCAACCGGCACGCTCGCGGCCTGCGGGGCGAAACGCAGGACCGCCTGAGCCTCCGTGGCATCCATGCCACGGATGAGGTCCACCACTCGGCGGGCCTTCATGGGCGTGACGCGGATGTACCGCGCCTGGGCCCTGGCTTCCATGGTTGTCCCTTCGGTGTGAGTCATAGTCGTTTCCACCCCGCGCTAGCGGCGCTTCGACTTCCGGTCGTCCTTGACGTGGCCGCGGAAGGTGCGAGTCGGCGAGAACTCGCCGAGCTTGTGGCCGACCATCGACTCGGTGACGAACACCGGGACGTGGATCTTGCCGTTGTGCACCGCGATGGTGTGACCCAGCATGGCCGGGATGATCATCGAGCGACGGGACCAGGTCTTGATGACGTTCTTGGTGCCTGCCTCGTTCTGTACGTCCACCTTCTTGATGAGGTGGCCGTCGACGAAGGGCCCCTTCTTGAGACTGCGCGGCATCTAAACCCGCTCCTAGCGCTTCTTGTTCGTCTTGCGGCGGCGGACGATGTACTTGCTCGATGCCTTCTTCGGCGAGCGAGTACGACCCTCCTTCTGACCCCACGGCGAGACCGGGTGACGTCCACCGGAGGTCTTGCCTTCACCACCACCGTGCGGGTGGTCGACCGGGTTCATCGCGACACCGCGGACGGTCGGGCGGACGCCCTTCCAGCGCATGCGGCCGGCCTTGCCCCAGTTGATGTTCGACTGCTCGGCGTTGCCGACCTCACCGATGGTGGCGCGGCAACGGGCGTCGACCAGCCGGATCTCTCCGGAAGGCATACGAAGGTGGGCCATCGTGCCCTCCTTCGCCAGCAGCTGCACGGAGGCACCCGCGGAACGGGCGAACTTCGCGCCGCCGCCGGGCCGCAGCTCGATGGCGTGGATGGTCGTACCGACCGGGATGTTGCGCAGCGCCAGGTTGTTGCCCGGCTTGATGTCTGCGGTCGGACCGTTCTCGACGCGGTCACCCTGCGACAGGCCACGGGGGGCGACGATGTAACGCTTCTCGCCGTCCGCGTAGTGCAGCAGCGCGATGCGCGCGGTGCGGTTCGGGTCGTACTCGATGTGCGCGACCTTGGCCGGCACGCCGTCCTTGTCGTGACGACGGAAGTCGATCACTCGGTAGGCGCGCTTGTGGCCACCGCCCTGGTGGCGAACGGTCACACGACCGGCGTTGTTACGGCCGCCCTTGCTGTGCAGGGGGCGGACCAGCGACTTCTCCGGCGTGGACCGCGTGATCTCGACAAAGTCGGCGACGCTGGAGCCACGACGGCCCGGGGTCGTCGGCTTGTACTTGCGGATACCCATTTCTCAGTCCTCGTCCGATTCCGGACGACTCGACCTCCGTCAGGAGGTCGGGCCGCCGAAGATGTCGATACGGTCGCCCTCGGCGAGGGTCACGATGGCGCGCTTGGTGTCAGCGCGCTTGCCGAAGCCGGTCTTGGTCCGCTTGCGCTTGCCCTGCCGGTTGATCGTGTTGACCCCGGTGACCTTGACCGAGAAGACCGCTTCCACGGCCTGCTTGATCTGGGTCTTGTTGGAGCCGGGCGCGACGATGAACGTGTACTTGTTCTCGTCGAGCAGCGCGTAGCTCTTCTCGGACACGACCGGCTTGACGAGAACGTCGCGCGGGTCCGAGTAGGTCTTGCTCGTGATGGTCGAGCTGGTAACGGTCGCCTCGCTCATCAGGCGTCGCTCCCTTCGGTCTCAGCGGTCTGGGGGCCAGACACGAAGGACTCGAAAGCGGCCTGGGTGAAGACCACGTCGTCAGAGACGATCACGTCGTACGTGTTCAGCTGGCCCGGCTCCAGGATGTGCACCTGGGGCAGGTTGCGTGCGGACAGCCACGCGGCCTCGTCGGCGCGGTCGACGACCAGGAGCAGGTTGGCGCGCTCCGAGATCTTGCCGAACAGCGTCTTGGCGGCCTTCGTGGAAACTCCACCCTCGACCACGCCGGTGACGACGTGGATGCGGGAGTGACGCGCCCGGTCGGAGAGGGCACCGCGCAGGGCGGCGGCCTTCATCTTCTTCGGGGTGCGCTGCGAGTAGTCGCGCGGCTGCGGGCCGTGGACGACGCCACCGCCTGCGAACTGCGGCGCGCGGGTCGAACCCTGGCGGGCGCGGCCGGTGCCCTTCTGGCGGTAAGGCTTGCGGCCACCACCACGGACTTCGCCGCGACGCTTGGTCTTGTGCGTGCCCTGACGGGCAGCTGCCAGCTGTGCGACAACGACCTGGTGGATCAGCGGAACGCTGGTCTTCGCGTCGAAGATCTCCGCGGGGAGCTCGACGGTACCGGCCTTGTCGCCTGCCGGCGAAAGGATGTCAATGGTGCTCATTACCTCAAGCCCCCTTGGCCGCGGTACGGACCAGGACGAGGCCGCCGTTCGGACCGGGGACCGCGCCCTTGATGAGCAGCAGACCCTTCTCCGCGTCAACCGCGTGGATGGTCAGGTTCTGGGTGGTGACGCGCTCGTTGCCCATCCGGCCGGCCATGCGCATGCCCTTGAAGACACGCCCAGGGGTGGCGCAGCCACCGATCGAACCGGGGGAACGGTGCTTGCGCTGGACGCCGTGGCCGGCGCCGAGGCCCTTGAAGTTGTGACGCTTCATGACACCGGCGAAGCCCTTGCCCTTGCTCTTGCCCGTGACGTCAACCTTGACGCCGGACTCGAACACCTCGGCAGTGACCTCCTGGCCCAGCGTGTACTCGCTGGCGTCAGGGGTGCGGAGCTCCACCAGGTGGCGGCGCGGGGTGACGTCGGCCTTGGCGAAGTGGCCCTTGAGGGGCTTGTTCACCTTGCGCGGGTCGATCTCGCCGAAGGCGATCTGGACCGACTCGTAGCCGTCGCTGTCGTTCGTACGAACCTGCGTCACGACGCACGGCCCGGCCTTGACGACGGTCACCGGGACAACCCGGTTGTTCTCGTCCCAGACCTGGGTCATGCCGAGCTTCTCGCCCAGGACGCCCTTGATGTTCTTGCTCATCTCGGCCCGTCCCCTCAGAGCTTGATCTCGATGTCGACGCCGGCCGGCAGGTCGAGGCGCATCAGCGAGTCAACCGTCTTCGGCGTGGGGTCGAGAATGTCGATGAGGCGCTTGTGCGTGCGCATCTCGAAGTGCTCGCGAGAGTCCTTGTACTTGTGCGGCGACTTGATGACGCAGTACACGTTCTTCTCAGTGGGCAGCGGCACCGGGCCCGCGACCGACGCACCAGTGCGCGTCACCGTCTCGACGATCTTCTTCGCCGAGGAATCGATGACCTCGTGGTCGTAGGCCTTGAGCCGGATGCGGATCTTCTGTCCCGCCATGGCTACTAGTAGTCCTGTCTCTCATAACGCTCTGGAACCCGGGAGTTCTCGTAACTCCACCTCCGACCCACGCGGTCGGGCGTGTCGCATCCCCTCTACGAAAATTTCCCGAAGGAAATCCCAACCAAGGGGGTGCGGGCCGAAACCGCGCTGCCGGGGGTGAAACCCCACCGGGTGCCTGGTCAGTACCCCACTGACGCTTCCCGGAAGATTCCCGTACGTCCGGCCCGCATGGGGCCGACGAGTACTGTGGGACTCGCTTCCGGTCCTCCCGGCGGGAGGCGCGCAGCATTGACACTCAACCGAGCAACCTGGCTAGTGTGCCATACGGGGTGTGAGCCTGGCCAATCGGGCGGAGGATCTTACCCCTCACGAGGGAGCGGTCAAACGCGGGCGTGCCCCGAGGCCCTCCTCCCCCGCCCGGAGGTCCGCGACCGCGACCGTCTCGGAGTTGGCGGGAGGACGCGGGAGAGTCGGATATGTAGTGGTTCGGGCGTCCTGTGGCTCTCTTCGATCCGCGGGGCGACTAGCTTTTGGGCGCCCACGGGGCCGCTGAGGGCTCGGGGGCGTCCAGAGCTTGGCGGAGCCTTTCCTTGAGGGTTCTCGGCGGGGCCTGCTCCTCCTCCCGCGTGTGTATGAGACGGGCGACGGTCACGCGTATGTGGCACTCGCGGTGGTGCTGCTTGAGCAGGACCAGCCAGGCGCCGTCGGAGGTGAGGAAAGCACTGCGGGCCGGGGTCTCACCCGGTCGCGCGTGGCGTGCCAGGACAGCCGGCATGTAGTGCAGGGCCGCGTCCTCGGCCACGGCCAGCGCCTGCGCCTGCGTGCCACTGACGGGGTGGCTGGCCACCAGTGACCAGCGGTGCAGTTTCAGATCGACGCCGTCGGCCTGCCGGGTCACCCGGGTGTCCTCCTCGATGAGGACGTACCACTGATCAGTCATGACCGGAGCCTAGCCAGCCCGGGGTCGCCCGGTGCGTCGGCCGTTGCCGTGCAGGCAACCCGGACGGCCTGATCGCCGTCTGACCCCTCGCAGGAGCGCAGCACGGGCCATGGGGTGTCCATCCGCTGCGGGGGGAGCGGACGGACGTGTACAGCATGAGGGACCAGCCCGGCCTGCCCGGAATCGGCGAGCGGGTCGACCGGAAGCGGCGTGCGGCGGCGCCGGGCGTGCGGCGGCGGGCCGTGCTCACGGTCGCCGCCCTGGGATCGGCGCTCACCGCCTGCTCCGTACCACCGCCCCGGCGCAGCGATCCGCCCCCGAACCCGGCGCCGGGCCTCCCGATCAGCACCGGGCGGCGGGCGCTGCTGATGCAGATCCTCGCCCACCCCGACGACGACCTGTACTTCATGAACCCGGACACCCGGCAGGCCGTCGACGCCGGTACGCCGCTGGTCTGCGTCTACCTCACGGCGGGCGAGGCCGACGGCGTCAACAGGATCCCGGGTGCTCCGCGCCCCGCGCCGGACAGGGCCGCCTACTCCTCCGCCCGCCACCAGGGACTGCGCCAGGCGTACGCGACGCTGCTCGGCCTGGACCGGTTCACGCCCTGGGAGACGTCCGTGGCCGAGCTCGACGGCAACCACCGTGCCGAGGTCGACACCCTCACCGCGGGGGCCCGGCGGGTCGAGCTGGTCTTCCTGAACACGGCCATGCACACCGGCCGCCACCGCCTCGGGCTCCCCAGCCTCTGGCAGGACCGGCGGCTCGTCCTGCGTACGGTCGTCGCCGACGGGTCGCCGCTGACCCGGGCGGGTTCGTACACGTACGACGGGCTCGTCGACGTCCTCGCCGGGCTGCTGGAGGGCCACCGGCCGACCGTCGTGCACACCCTGGACCCCGATCCGGACATCCAGCACAGCACCGAGGCCGTCCGGCGCGCGGACAGCGAGCAGCGCGGTCACTCGGACCATGCCGACCACACCGCGGCCGCGTGTTTCGCCTGGGCGGCGATGATCCGCTGGGTGGCCCGGACGACGGCGCGCGGCGGGGACGTGCCGGGCTTCGTCACCACCGCCTACCGCGGGTACTACAACCGGCACTGGCCCAAGAACCTGCCGCCGGGCGTCCTGGAGACGAAGGCCGCGCACCTTGTCCCGTACGGCGGCTCGCCGGACTGGGAGTGCGGGAACGCGGCGGGGTGCGGCGACTACAACGTGGGCGGCGACCGTCCGCTGACCAACAGGAAGGGGTGGGTCCGTTCCACCCACCACCGCTACCCGGGCGCCCGGGTGGCCGTCGCCGCCGAGTCCGACGGGCGGTCGGCCGCGTACGCGGTGCTGGGGCTGCGGGTGGCACGGTGGCGCGAGACGGAGCCGGGCAGCGGCGTCTGGGGGCCGCCGCACGACCTCGGCGGCGGCCCGCTCGCCCCGGTGCTGGGCGAGGCGACCGCGGCCGACGGCCGGCTGCTGCTGTTCGGGCTCCGCTTCGCCGCGCTCGGTGGGCACGGCGGCGACAACGAGCGCGAGATCGTGGTGCTGGAACAGCACACACCGGGCGGCGGCTTCCTCCCCTGGCGCGGTCTCGGCAACCCCTCCCCCGGCCCCGACCGGGGGAGGCGCACAGGTGTGCCCGTCGCCGTCACGGCGCCCGGCGGCCGGATCCACCTCTTCGTACGTAACGCGGAGAAGGGCCTCAGCACCCGGGTACGGGAGGGCGACGGCCGGTGGGGCGGGTGGCGGGACATGGGCGGCGGCGAGGTGCAGGACGGGTTCAGCGCCGTGGTGGACGCCGAGGGGCGGGTCCATGTGTACGGGGCGGGCCACCACGCGGTGCACCACTGGACACAGGACGGCCCGGGCCAGGACCTGACCGCCCGGACCCAGATCGACGCGGGCCCGGTGCCGGGCACTCCCCCGGCCGCCCTGCCCGCCGCCGACGGGTCCGTGGAGCTGTTCCACCGCGCCGAGGCCAGGGCCCCGCTGACCGCCGTACGCGCGGGCACCGCGACGGAGCTGCCCGGCTTCGACGGGTACGGACCGGTCACGGCCGCCGCGTCACCGCAGGGCCCGGTGCTGCTCGGCCGCACCGGCGCGGGGCTGCTCCAGCTCCGTACCGCGGAGGGTGTCCTCGTACGGTCCCGGGGCCCGGCCGCCCTGGACGGGCCGGCGCTCCACGTGGGCGAGGCGGGGCGTGCGACGGTGGTGGGGCTGGGTACGGACGCGCTGCCCTGGCTCTGGCGCCCGTAGGCCGTATCGCCGGTCAGCCGGCCGTTCCGCCCATGGGGCCGTGGGCCGGTCAGCCGGCCGTTCCTCCCGCCCGCTCCGCCTTCCTGCCGGTCAGGCCACCGCGGATCTCCTTGGCCGCACCCGCCAGGACGCAGACGGCGAGGACCGCCTCGGCCACACCCCACAGCCGGGGCCATCCGGATTCCTGGCCCCTGTCGATCCCTGCTCCGGCCGTTCGTGGTGGCGGGTACAGCACCACGGCCTGGCCGGATGGCATGTACCCGCCACCAGCGCTCTCCGAGCGCCGGGTCCGAGCGGTGGGGCCAGCTGCCGGTCCCGCTGTCCGAAGGTCGCCGACGTGACGGTGAGCGGCGGATGCACCGACGCGTACGGGGCCCGGCGATATGCGCCCGCCGCGGCGGCGGCATCACCGCCGGCGGCGATTCAGGCGGCCCGATGACGGCGGGCGGCGTCCAGGCCGGGGTCGCCTCGACCAGCGACCGGCAGACCACGACCGCGTACACGAACGTCACGGCGTACCGCTCCTGGATCCGGTCGGCCGCGGGCGTCCGAGCCCGGCGGCCCAGCGACCCCGCGGCCCGGCCCCGCACACACCGAAGGGCCCCGTACCTCTCTCGCGAGAGGTACGGGGCCCTTCTTGGTGCTCTGTGTGGAGCTACCAGGTCAGACGATCAAGAGAAACTACTTGATGATCTTGGTGACCTGGCCGGCGCCCACGGTCCGGCCACCCTCACGGATGGCGAACTTCAGGCCCTCTTCCATGGCGACCGGCTGGATCAGCGCGACGTCCATGAGGGTGTTGTCACCCGGCATGACCATCTCGGTGCCCTCGGGGAGGGTCACAACGCCCGTCACGTCCGTGGTACGGAAGTAGAACTGCGGGCGGTAGTTGTTGAAGAAGGGGGTGTGACGGCCACCCTCGTCCTTCGACAGGATGTAGGCCTGGGCCTGGAAGTCGGTGTGCGGCGTGACCGAACCCGGCTTGATGATGACCTGGCCGCGCTCGACGTCCTCGCGCTTGATGCCACGAAGAAGCAGACCGACGTTCTCACCGGCCTGGCCCTCGTCGAGCAGCTTGCGGAACATCTCGATACCGGTGACCGTGGTGGTGGTCTTCTCGGTCTTGATACCGACGATGTCGACGGTCTCGTTGACCTTCAGGACACCACGCTCGATGCGGCCGGTGACGACCGTACCGCGACCGGTGATCGTGAAGACGTCCTCGATGGGCATGAGGAACGGCTTCTCGACGTCACGCTCGGGCTGCGGGATGGACTCGTCGACGGCCTTCATCAGGTCGAGAACGGTCTGGCCCCACTCGGCGTCGCCCTCGAGGGCCTTGAGCGCCGACACCTTGACGACCGGAAGGTCGTCGCCCGGGAACTCGTACTCGGAGAGGAGCTCACGAACCTCGAGCTCGACGAGCTCCAGGATCTCCTCGTCGTCCACCATGTCGGCCTTGTTCAGGGCGACGACGATGTACGGAACGCCGACCTGGCGGGCCAGGAGCACGTGCTCCTTGGTCTGCGGCATCGGGCCGTCGGTGGCGGCGACCACGAGGATGGCGCCGTCCATCTGCGCCGCACCCGTGATCATGTTCTTGATGTAGTCGGCGTGACCCGGGCAGTCGACGTGCGCGTAGTGACGCGACTCCGTCTGGTACTCGACGTGCGCGATCGAGATCGTGATACCGCGCTGGCGCTCTTCGGGAGCCTTGTCGATCTGGTCGAAGGCCGAGGCCTCGTTCAGGTCCGGGAACGCGTCGTGCAGCACCTTGGTAATGGCGGCCGTGAGGGTCGTCTTACCGTGGTCGATGTGACCGATGGTGCCGATGTTGACGTGCGGCTTAGTCCGCTCGAACTTTGCCTTCGCCACTGGGGTCCTCCTGAGTGGTTCTGTACGCCTTGCTTCATCGGCGCCAGGTGATCTTTGCTGGAATGCCGGTGCCGGGGGCATTCGCCGCGTTGCTTGCGCGCTGCGACGAATGCCCGGCCAGGCTCCGGTGACAAGCCTAAAGCGTGAACTCGGAAGAGTTACTCGCCCTTGGCCTTCGCGATGATCTCCTCGGCGACGTTCCGCGGAACCTCGGCGTAGGAGTCGAACTGCATCGAGTAGCTTGCGCGACCCGAGGTCTTGCTGCGGAGGTCTCCGACGTAGCCGAACATCTCCGAGAGGGGCACGAGGCCCTTCACGACGCGAGCGCCGCTGCGCTCCTCCATGGCCTGGATCTGGCCACGGCGGGAGTTGAGGTCGCCGATGACATCGCCCATGTAGTCCTCGGGCGTGGTGACCTCGACGGCCATCATCGGCTCCAGGAGCACGGGGGACGCCTTGCGGGCACCCTCCTTGAACGCCTGCGAACCGGCGATCTTGAAGGCGAGCTCCGAGGAGTCGACCTCGTGGTAACCACCGTCGAGAAGGGTGACGCGGACGCCGACCATCTCGTAACCGGCCAGGATGCCGAACTGCATGGCTTCCTGGGCACCCGCGTCCACCGAGGGAATGTACTCACGGGGGATGCGGCCACCGGTGACCTTGTTGACGAACTCGTAGGAGGCGTCGCCACCCTCGATGGGCTCGAGGGCGATCTGCACCTTCGCGAACTGGCCGGTACCACCAGTCTGCTTCTTGTGCGTGTAGTCGATGCGCTCGACGGTCTTGCGGATCGTCTCGCGGTACGCGACCTGGGGCTTGCCGACGTTCGCCTCGACGCGGAACTCGCGCTTCATGCGGTCGACGAGCACCTCGAGGTGAAGCTCGCCCATACCACCGATGATGGTCTGGCCGGTCTCCTCGTCCGAGTGAACCTGGAAGGAGGGGTCCTCCTCCGAGAGGCGCTGGATGGCTACACCCAGCTTCTCCTGGTCACCCTTGGACTTGGGCTCGATGGCGACCTGGATGACCGGCGCCGGGAAGTCCATGGACTCCAGGATGACCGGCTGCTTGTCGTCACACAGCGTCTCACCGGTGGTGGTCTGCTTCAGGCCCATGACGGCGACGATGTCACCGGCGCCCACCGAGGGGATCTCCTCACGCTTGTTCGCGTGCATGCGGTAGATCTTCCCGATGCGCTCCTTCTTGCCCTTGACCGAGTTCAGCACCGCGGTGCCGGCCTCGAGGCGACCGGAGTAGATCCGGACGAAGGTGAGCTTGCCGAGGTGCGGGTCGCTCGCGATCTTGAACGCCAGGCCGGAGAACGGCTCGTCGTCCGAGGGCTTCCGCTGGATGACCTTCTCCGGGTCCTTGACGTCGTGGCCTTCGATGGCCTCGACGTCCAGGGGGGAAGGCAGGTAGCGGACGACCGCGTCGAGCAGGGGCTGGACGCCCTTGTTCTTGAACGCGGTGCCACAGAACACCGGGGTGACGGTGACGGAGTCGGCACTGCCCTTCGACGCGAGGGTGATCCGACGGATCGCCTCGTGCAGCTGCTCCTGGGTGGGCTCCTCGCCCTCCAGGTACAGCTCCATCATGGCGTCGTCGTTCTCCGAGACGGCCTCAAGGAGCTTGCCGCGCCATTCCTCGGCGGCCTCCTTCAGGTTGTCCGGGATCTCGATGACGTTGTACATCTCGCCCTTGACGGCCTCTTCGGGGTACACGAAGGCCTTCATCGTCACGAGGTCGACGACACCCGTGAAGTCGGCCTCGGCGCCGATGGGGAGCTGCATGACGATCGGGACCGCGCCGAGGCGCTGGACGATCATGTCGACGCAACGGAGGAAGTCGGCGCCGGTGCGGTCGAGCTTGTTGACGAAGCAGATACGCGGCACGCCGTAGCGGTCCGCCTGACGCCAGACAGTCTCGGACTGGGGCTCGACACCCGCCACACCGTCGAACACGGTGACGGCACCGTCGAGGACGCGGAGCGAACGCTCCACCTCGACCGTGAAGTCGACGTGACCCGGGGTGTCGATGATGTTGATGGTGTGGTCAACATCATTGAGCGGCCAGTGACAGGTCGTCGCGGCGGACGTGATCGTGATGCCGCGCTCCTGCTCCTGCTCCATCCAGTCCATCGTGGCTGCGCCGTCGTGGACTTCACCGATCTTGTACGAAACGCCGGTGTAGAAGAGGATCCGCTCGGTGGTGGTCGTCTTGCCCGCGTCGATGTGGGCCATGATCCCAATGTTGCGGACCTTGGCCAGGTCAAGCGAAGTGGTGGCCATAAGGCTCAATCTTCTCTCGGTCTCGATGGGGTAAGCGACTACCAGCGGTAGTGCGCGAAGGCCTTGTTGGACTCGGCCATCTTGTGGGTGTCCTCGCGCTTCTTGACAGCTGCGCCAAGACCGTTGGAGGCGTCGAGCAGCTCGTTCATGAGGCGCTCGGTCATGGTCTTCTCGCGACGGGCGCGGGAGTAACCGACGACCCAGCGGAGAGCGAGGGTGGCGGCGCGACCGGGCTTGACCTCGATCGGCACCTGGTAGGTGGCGCCACCGACACGGCGGGACTTGACCTCGAGCGAGGGCTTGACGTTCTCAAGCGCGCGCTTCAGCGTGATGACCGGGTCAGCGCCGGTCTTCTCGCGGAGGCCTTCCATGGCGCCGTACACGATCCGCTCGGCGGTGGAACGCTTGCCGTCGAGGAGGATCTTGTTGATCAGCGAGGTGACAAGAGGAGAGCTGTAGACCGGGTCGATGATGACCGGGCGCTTCGGGGCGGGGCCCTTACGAGGCATTCTTACTTCTCCTTCTTGGCGCCGTAGCGGCTGCGGGCCTGCTTGCGGTTCTTGACACCCTGGGTGTCGAGCGAACCGCGGATGATCTTGTAACGAACACCCGGCAGGTCCTTCACACGGCCACCACGCACGAGCACGATGGAGTGCTCCTGCAGGTTGTGCCCCTCACCCGGGATGTAGGCCGTGACCTCGATACCGGAGGTCAGACGCACACGCGCGACCTTACGGAGCGCCGAGTTCGGCTTCTTCGGGGTAGTCGTGAACACACGCGTGCAGACGCCACGACGCTGGGGCGAACCCTCGAGCGCGGGCGTCTTGTTCTTCTCGACCTTGTCCTGCCGGCCCTTCCGGACCAGCTGCTGGATCGTAGGCACTACTTCTCCGGTTTCTGTGTGCCGTTCGTGAAACTAACCTGGAACACTCACCGACCCACGCGGTCGGGTGTGTCGAACACTGCAAGCTCCTGCCCTGAGGCAGAAGGAGCGCAGATTGCGGTGGCCACTTACGGACTCGCCATGCGGTTGAGGACACGCACCCGAGCCCAGGCACACCCCAGGCACAAGGCTTGAGCGTACCTACCTCACGGAGCTGGGTCAAAACAAATGCCCGGGAGCGCGGCCCGCACGGGCCCGGAGGGCGCCGTGGCGAGATACAACGGGCCAAATCCGGCTTTCTCCCTGCGGGCGACGCTCACTGCCAGTAGTTTGACCTGCCCGCTGCGTCGGCGGGCGGGCCACCGGAGCGGCCACCGCGGCAGCGGGACGGGTCGGGCCTAAAACGGGGCGTCCGCGCCGGGGCGGGACGGTCAGCGCGTGATGCGCAGGGGGGCACGATGACCATGCTCGAACCGCCGGGGGGCCGCGGACTGGACGACCGCGTCCCTTTCCTCGCCAGGCTGGAGCGGGCGGACCGCGCCGCGCTGCTCGCCCTCGGCGGCACGCTCCGCTTCGGAACGAGGTCGCCGCTCATCCACCAGCAGGAACCGTCCTCCCACGTCCTGCTGATCACCGAGGGCTGGACCAAGGTCACCGCCTCCGCGGCGAACGGCTACGAGGCGCTGCTGGCCCTGCGCGGCCCCGGCGACATCGTCGGGGAGTCATCGGCACTGACCGGCCGCGCGAGATCGGCCACCGTCACGGCGCTGGAGCCGGTGGAGGCCGTGGCCGTTGAGCACGACCGCTTCAGGGAGTACCTGTCCCGGTCCCCTGCCGCGGCCTTCACCCTCCTCGGGCTCACTTCCGACCGCACCAGGGCGGCCGACCGCCGCAGGCTGGAATTCGCCTCGCTGACCGTGCGGGAACGGTTCGCCGTACTGCTGCTCGATCTGGCCCGCACCCATGGCGTCCGCACCCAGGAGGGCATCGAGCTCACCGTGCCCCTGAGCAAGCAGGAGCTGGCCGGTTCCGTCGGGGCGTCCCGGGAGATGGTGCAGCGGCTGCTCAGGGATCTGCGGGCCCGGCAGGTGGTGTCGACCGGCCGGCGGACCCTGCTGATCCTGCGGCCCGACGTACTGCGCCGGATTGCCCGGGCGCAGGATCCCGCGGACTGACCCGGGGCCCTGCGCCCGGCCCGCTCCTGACCGTATGTACACACGGTCACACTTCCAGTGGGTCATCTGCCCTCACCGGTCCGGGCCCGGCGGGCCCAGGCTGCTGCCACCGCAGATCACCGAAAGGCAGCCATGACCGATCCCGTGAGCCGCACCATCCTGCTGTTCGACATCGAGCGCTTCAGCGACCGCGACGACATCGAGCAGAACTACCTGCGGCGCATGCTCTACGACATCGCCGACCGCACACTCACGGCGGCCGGGATCGAGGAGAGCCGGCGGGTCCGCGCCGACCGGGGCGACGCGGTCATGGAGCTGATCGACGCGAACGCCTCGGTGGCCGCGCTGCTGCGGGCACTGCTGACCGAGACCCCCGTGCAGCTGCACGGGGTCAACCGGATGGCGTCGAGCAGCGCCCAGATCCGGCTGCGGGCCGTACTCGCCACGGGATACGTCGCCATCGACGAGCGGGACGGCTGGGTGGGCTCCGACCTGAACCACGCCTGCCGGCTGCTGGACGGCGACGTGCTGCGGGCCGCGCTGCGGGAGCGCACGGGCGATCTGGCGCTGTGCGTGTCCGAGGACGTGCACCGCGGGATCGTGCGGCACGGCCATCCCGGCATCGTGCCGGAGGAGTTCCGCCCCGTCACCGTGGCCGGCAAGAACGGCCCGATGAAGGCCTGGCTGCACGGCACGGTGCCAGGGGCGGGAACGGCCGCGTCGGCGTACGGGGACGCCGCGGCCGGAAGGGCGGAGGCGGCGCACGGGGGCGTCACCTCCGCCGCGGGGGGAGCGGCGCGCGGGGGCGCCGACGGCGGGTCGCCGGAGGGGACGGACGGGGGCCCCTCCGGCGATCCGGCGTCCGGGACGGCGGGCGGCGCCGTGTTCCACTTCCACGGCGGCGCGCCCTCCTTCGGCGGCGGCCTGGCCGGGCGTGACCTGCACGGGGTGAGCGGCGGACACGTCTCAGGGGATGTCGTGCTCGGCGGAACCGGCGACGGCCGCCCGGCGGACCTCCGCAGCCCCCGCCCCGTCGACACGGACGACCCCGCGGACGGCGGTGCCCTCCGATGAGCCAGGATCCGCCCGGGCCGTCCGGCCAGGGCCCCGACGGCGCCGCCGGCACCCTCGGGGCGGCGTCAGGCGGCGCTCCCGACGCGTCCGAGGCACCGAAGGCCGGGGACGGCGCGCCCTCCCCCGCGCCCGACGCCCCGGAGGAGGAGGCGGAACAGCCGCAGGACGCCTGGAGCGCGCGCCGTGACCTCTACGCGCACAGCCCCGGCATCATGGTCGGCGCCTCGGCACGCTTCGAGGGCGGGCTGAGCGGCCGCGACCAGCACGGCGTCAGCGGAGGGCACGTCGTCGGCGACGTGATCATGGGCAGCAAGACCGAGATCTACCAGCTCGGGGTGTCCAGCGACGCCCACACCTCCGGCCTGGTCCCGCAGGACAGCCTGGACCGGACGGCGGCCCTCTTCGTACCCGGCGGGGACGGGTCGGTGTTCACCGGGCTCGTGGAGCGGCTGCGGACGGAACGTGTCCTGGTGCTTTCCGGGCAGCACTTCACCGGCCGTCGCACCGCCGCCCTGATGCTCCTGAACCGGCTGGGCGCCACCCCCGTACGCTCTCTCGACCGCGACACCACCCCCGCGGCACTGGCCGGTCTGCTCGACGGCGCCCGCGGCCATGTGCTCTGCGACCTCGCGCTCCGGCGTGACCTGCCCCTGCGCGACACGCACCTGCTGGCCCTGCGGGAGAGGCTCGTCGAGCAGGACGCCTATCTGGTGATCACCGTCGACCCGGCCGCGGCGCTGGAGGACGTGTCCGTCGCGCACTGGCAGCCGCCGCAGTCGCGTGCCGTCCTGGAGGCCCATCTGGCGGCCCGGCCCGGCGGTCCCCCCGGTCTCGGAGCGGAGGCCGGGGCACTGCTGGAGCACCGTGCCGTCAAGGAGTTCCTGGACCGCGGCCACCAGTTGCGCGAGGTGGCCGCCTTCGCACGGCTGCTGGCCCGCGTCGCGACCGGCCGGGCCGCGGGGCACGAGCTGGAGCACTTCTCGCTCGCGGCTCTGGAGAGCCAGGTCGAGGAGTGGTTCGGCGATCCGTCGGCCTCGCTCTCCGACAAGGCGTTCCTCGTCTCGCTCGCCGCGTTCAACGAGGCGCCGTACGCCCTGACCGCCGAGCTGAGCGATGTGCTGTACGCGCTGCTCCAGAAGACCGAGGACCCCTCGAAGCCTCCCCTCGTACCTGTCTTCGGCAACGCGGCGGGCGGGCGGCTGAACCGGGCGCGCGCCGAGCGGTACGAGGAGAACGAGGTGACCGAGTGGGGTCCGGTCGCCCAGCGCAAGGCCCGGTACCGCGACGACCGCGCCGCACTCGTCCTGCTGCGTGAGGTGTGGACCGGCCACCCGTCCGCCCGCCCGGCCCTGGTGGCCTGGCTGGACCGGCTCGCCGACGACGGGCGCCCTCTCGTACGGACCCGTGCCGCCTCGACCGCGGCCGTGCTCGCGGCGGCGGACCTGCCGTCGGCAATGGCCCTCGTCATCACCCGCTGGGCCACGTCCCGCCGTTACCGTCAGCGACTCGTCGCGGTCAACGCGCTCACCCTGGCCCACTTCCTCGGCGCGCCCAACATCCTGCGGATCCTGGACAGTTGGTGCACCGGCGGTGATCGCAGGGAGCGCTGGACAGCGATCCGCACCTACGCCCTGATCGGCCCCGCCCATCCGGCGGAGGCCCTGCTCGCCCTGCGCTCCGCGGCCCGTACGCACTTCGCGGCGGGCGACGGACGCGGCGGCGACACCGACAGGCTCGCCGAGGAGGTCGACGAACTCTCCTCGTCCGTGGCCCTGTTGCTGCTGTCCCCGGCCGGCGGACAGGTGCTGGCCGAGATGGAGAGCTGGCTGGGCGACGAACCCGCCCTGCGCGATCTCGCCCTGCGTGCCTTCCTGTACGCCTGCGCGCATCCCCAGGACGACGATCCGGCGGAGTCCCCCGCCCCACTGCTCGAGTGGTACGCCCAGGCGGCCGCCGCGCGCGCCCCGCAGGCCCGGGACCTCACGGACCTGTGGACGGCCGCACTCCGCGACCGCCACCACACGGACGACGCCCTCGCGGTCCTGCGCGCGTGGACATGGTCCGCGGACCACGCCCCTCGCGCCGAGGCGGCCCTGGCCGCCCTGCTGACCGACCTCGTCGAGACCGACACCGACCGCAGGCGGCTCGCCCATCTGCTGCGCACGATGCCCGCCGAGGACGGCGGTACGACACCGCCGCCGGTCGCGGGCCGGCTGCTTGCCGTCGTCGATCCCGGCTGAACCAGCCGTACCCGTCAAGGAGAAGAGTTCAGATGGCCGACTTCCGCCGTCCGCCCGAATGGCAGCAGAATGCCGACCGCCACACGCAGCTGACCGATCCGGTGCTGACCGTGCGGCAGCTGACGCGCTTCGAGTACGTGACCCGCAAGCCGGTCACGCAGGTCGATCACGCGCTGGTGTTCGTCACGTCCAGGGGTGAGTACGACACCTTCCTGCCGCCCCACCGCCCCCTCCGCGCCGACATGGCGACCCGGCGCTACACCGCCGTCTACGAGGTGGACATGGGGATCCATCCGGTGCGCACGGAGCTGGCCCTGCCCAGTGACAACGACGCGTTCGAGTTCGGCGTGGCGGTCGACCTGTCCTGGCAGGTGCTGAAGCCGGACGTCTTCGTCAGGAGCGGCCACCGCCACGTCCCCGAACTCCTGCTGGGCGAACTGCAGCAGGCCGCACGGCCGGTCACCCGGGCGTTCCCCGTCCATCGCAGCGCCGAGGCCGAACAGGCGGTACTGCGGGCGGTGGAGGCGCGCGGGCAGCTGGGGGCGACGGCCGGGCTCCTGGTCACCTGGACCGTGCGGTTGCGCAGGGACGACGACAACATCGCCCACGAGAAGCGCAAGCAGGCCATCGAGCACCAGAGTGCGGAGCAGGTCCTCATCGCCCGGCGCGGCATGGACATCGATCTGGAGGCCGACCGCCGCTCCCGGCAACAGGACCAGCTCCTGACCGGAAGGGCCCTCGAACACCAGCGGCAGCAGCACGAACTGGCCATGCAGCAGCAGGCGCTCCAGCACCAGCACGCGCTGCTCGCGGGC